>JACYUE010000001.1 GCA_014841595.1 Oxalobacteraceae sp. CFBP 8761
GCGCCGATGATAGTGCTGCAACCAGTGTGAAAGTAGGTTATCGTCAGGCTAGTTATATAGAAAAGCACCACTCAGTGACCTGAGTGGGGCTTTTCGCTTTGGAGCGCAGAAACTCAAATGCCTGAATGATCCGTGGCTAACTCCTCACTTCGACGGAACTCAGCATATGTATGATCAGACCAACTCCACTTGTGCCGGCGCTCATCCAAGACGTTACGCATCAGAAGAATGAATACCAGGAAGCATGGTACCGACGATCGCCTACATTGGTGCAAAGTCCATCTCGCCATCATCGCTGTCACACGATAATTCCCGGCTATCGAGGTAGCCAATAAGATTGCTTGCTCTGTACCGAGATCGCGGTGCCTTCAAATCAGCTCTCCCTTGCTTCTCTCAGTGCCTTGACCGTCGGGCCCACTTGCCAGCAGTACTACGCCGTTATGCCGTCAAGCAGGCAGCCGCAATGCTAACGCCCAGCTCGAGGATCCGATCGACGCACCGATGGTACGAGTCTGCACCCCTGCGTTGAGAAATCCAGGTTTTGGTGGATGGCTGGTATAAGGGCAAAGCGCGTGCGCGCGCTTGCGTGTGATGTGGCAGAAGCCGTGGACGCGGCGTCATTGAAATCTGGGTTGGTCTGATTGTGAATACCCATCGAGGCAACGTCAGAGCGGCTACGGATATGCTTACGGCGGCGCATATTATTGACCGCACCCAACCGGTTGAGGACGGGCCCGCACCCGTTGTCAATTTCCGGCAGTAAGACGCCACCGATTTTCGGCGTAATGGCACCACTTTGACCACTGATTTCAGGGGCTCAAACTGAGGTTGCAAGAATGCTCGATTTCGAGTGGCCTGGCAACGAGGTTTTCCGATGTAAATGGGGTTTTTAGACTATTTATTGTCGACCCAAATGCTGTGCCTGACCTTCTAGCCGGAGACCGTAAGGCTCTGCCGAGGCCATCCGTTGTGGGAGGACGCCGTCGATGGGTAGGCGCCTGCGGTCGAGTACAATCGACAGCAACCGGCCTAGGAGCAGTCACCCGGTTCTCTTTCCAAAAAATCGCGACCGAAAAAAATTATGAGAAACCTGGCTGAACTGAACATAATGAGGGGGGAAAGGCCGTGGAGCGCCCGGCACCCTCAAGAGAAGACATTGTTGAATTTGAACAAGCTTTTGGAGTGTCGCTGCCGCCCGGACTGTCTTTTCTTTTGCAAGCTTCGAACGGAGGTCATCCTGAATTCGACGCCGTTGGCGGCCCGGATGGACATTATGCAATCAATTGCTTTTACCATCTCATCGCGAGTGACAAAGGAACGAAAAGCATATGGTATGCAATGACACATTGGCGCCCGATTTTGGGCGATCATGCTGTTCCATTCGCCAACACTGGCGGTGGCGACCAATTTTTTATCGACCTGTCAAATAATCCTCCGAGTGTAAAGCTATGCCGACACGATGAAGGAATGCGGTTAATTGAGGTCGCGCCTTCCTTTGAAGTTTTTATTGACGAACTCAGTTTCGATCCCGATATGATCTGATGGATGCGCGGCGTTCGTGCGATTAGTCAGACCTCATTTATCGCGGCCTTCCTCCTCTTTTCTAGTGGTGGTTTGGACCCTTCCGACTCAGGCGGCAGGGCACGATAGCTCTCTCCATTAAGCACTAGTTTGTATGCGCCATGGCGTAAGCGGTCTAAGGTGGCCGCGCCAATCATCTTGTTAGCCGTGAAGGCGGCGCCTCACTCGTCGAAGTGCAAGTTCGACGTCAGGATCGTGGCCGTTCTCTCGTAGCGCTCAGCAATCAGGTCGTGGAAATCCTCGTCCTCGGGCGGTCGGAGCGGTTTCAGCCCAAAGTCACCGATGATGAGCAGCGACACCTTGCTGAGGTACTGCAGGCGCCGTTCGTACGTGCCCATGGCCGGCGCGGTGCGCAAGCTTGCCATGAGCTGGGTCTGGGTGATGAACAGCACGTCATAGCCCTGGCGCGCGGCTGCGTGCCCCAGGGACTGCGCCAGATGGCTCTTGCCTGTTCCACAGGGGCCGGCGATGAGCACGGCCACCTTCTCGTCGATGAATCGGCAGGTTGCCAAGTCAGGGACGGCGGCGCGGTTCACTCCGGGCAATCGGTTGAAGTCGAACCCGTCGAGCGTCTTCTGGTTGCGGAAGTTCGCGCCGCGCATGCGCTGCGCCAGCTTCTTCTGGTCGCGGCGGGCGACGTCGTCATGAATTAGCAGGCTCAGAAACTCGGTAAAGGCCAGTTTGCGGTCGATGGCTTCGCGGTTGCGTGCTTCCAGCGAGTCGAGGATGCCGGACAGGCGCAATTGTTTGAGCAGGGAAGTCAGTTCTGGAATTGAGTGCATGGTCGTTCTCATTGAAAGAGAGTATTGGTGGCGCGGTAGAGGCGACCGCTCTCGGTGTAGGTGCTGGCCAGGGCGTCGAACGCCGCCAGCAAGTCTTGTTGGTCGAGTCCTTTCTCGAGGATGCGTTTGACGACGTTGAGACCGGGCGTGCCGTAGTGGTTGGCACGCGAAAAGGCCGCCTCCAACCTGACGGCGCCGTATTTCTTCTGCAGCCCCAGTACGCCCGGCACGGCGCGCATGCGGATCAGTACCTTGTCGCCGAACATGGCGCGAACCATGGCCGCGCATGCCGGGCCCACTCGTTCGGCCTCCGCCATGCACCATTTGGTGTCCTTCAGGAGCCATGCCTGTGCCTCAGGCGGCATGTGGTCGGGCACGGTCTTGCGCTCGCCCCGGTGCTTGAGCCGTACGTGGGTGGCGACCGGCTCGTGTTCGAGGTACATCGTCACCACGGTGTCGCTCGCCTGGAGCCAGAGTGCCCGGCCGACCAGGCGGAACGGCACGGAGTAATAGATGTACTCGAACTGCACATGGGTATCGCGATGGACCTTGACCTTGAGTCACGTGGCCAGTTGGGGCGGCACGTCGGGCAAGGGCTTGAGCAGACTCTTTTCCACGGCGGCGAAGCGCTTGAGGGGCGCTTTGCGGGTCGTGCCGTGGATGCGATTGCCGGCCTGTCCCAGCACCCATTCCTGCAGTTGCCGATTGGCGTCTGCCAGGTCGCGGAATTCACGCAGTGGCAGGAAGCCGCCCTTGATGTATTTGACGCCCGCTTCCACGATGCCCTTCTTTTGCGGATCCCTGGACGGACAGGCATCGATCTTGAATCCATAGCCCTCCGCGCACTCGCCATGCGAGCGCTGTACTTCCGGCTCGTACACGCAGTTCCGCGTGATCGCGCACCTGGCGTTGTCGATCGTCACGCGAACGGGCGCGCCGCCGAACCACTCGAACGCACGGCGATGGAAGCCGACCCAGGTGGCGACGGTCTGGTCGCACACGAATTCGGCGTACTGGTGGCGCGACCACGCCAGCGTCATCACGAAGAACCAGGTCTTGAAGATTTCGCCTGTATGCACATCGGTGATGGGCGGACCAGCGCCGTAGTCGACTTGCACCGCCTCGCCCGGCTTGAACTCCAGGCGCAGCGGCACCTCAGCTACGTTGTCGACTCGCGAACCTGGGCGATCTTCTTGCGGCCCATGGTCTTCGACCGGGCGATCTTCCGGTCTGAGATGGTCACTACGAGCCGAGCAGCGGCTGCCTGACTGCCCGCCGGCGTCAGTTTTTTGCCGTTGTTCGTCGTAGGCGTGCGCGACGCATACAACGCTGAGTAGGCTCAGACGCTGTTTTGGAAAGCTGGTTCTATCCGTGTTGACCTCAATCGATCGCTTTCTTGTTGAGGCAGAGTCACCGCCGCACCCAGTAGACCAGACCAGGCTAGCCGACCGCTGCGCCAATACTCGAATAGGGCAGCTGGGCTGCAAGCTTGCCGAACGGTAGGGTGGACTCTCTCTGCGCCGATGATGGTGAGCGGTCGCTCATACCGTTTCGCGGCGCAGCGTTTGGTACTGTCTCGTTCGATTTCCTCCAACCAACGTCGATAGCAGGCTCTGCGATATCGTAAAAAAGCCGTTGACAATCATCATGAAACATCGCATACTCTCTTTCCTCCTGCTGCGACGAACACAACGCTTCGAAGAATACGGCAGAGGAAGCAGCACCGAATAAAGTTCTTTAAAAATTAACAGTCGATAAGTGTGGGCGTTTGATGAAGGTGCCAAGAACCTCGGTTCTTGATTACTTAAATTATCAAATGTTCACAAAANCGCTGTCCCGTGCCAGGTTCGTCCTCCGATATGGTTTCCAATGCCGGTCCACGAAGTCCTACTAGGATTGCCTCTCCTTGTTCATCAATGTGAAACTCTCCATATTTCGCACTGCTCCAACGACTCCCATCGCCTTCTTTGAAATACCAGGCGTCCGTAACAAGGACATTCCTGTTACCTCGCCGCACTACCTTAATCAATACCTCATCCGGCTTCGGTTTGTCGATCCCAACACGCCAATGCGTGACGACTGCCACGCCGTTTGCACCGCGTTTTGCAACCGCCAGGCCGGAGGCTTGTGTTGAGTCTTCGACTTCCGCAGGCAGAATGAATCTGAGCCTCATATAGTCACCCTGCATCAATGAGCGAGGATCCACCGGTTCTAATGCCACAAAGATCGTCGTGCCTTGGCGGATTAGCAGTTCGTTATCCCAGATTTTGACATTGATTGCGATGACGATCACACTGACTGGGACCACAAGCGCCCATTGCTTCCACCGGGCCGCAGGTATATCGACTGGTGAAATAGGGTTCCCCTGACTCTCCCGGTTCAATAGCCGATTGCTAAAAACTAAGGTCACACCGATACCAAATAGAAGAAAAGCTTTGTAGAGCAGGGGCCAGTCGAGCCTGTAATACAGCGATCCTGCCGTCCACAACCCGGCAACACAGGACACAAGCGCAAGGTGCTTTCGATAGAACAGAAAGTTGACGATTCCCATAAGGATGATGGCTCCCAGCGGCAAGGCGAAATAGCTGAGTACTGAAACCGGTATCGTGGCAAATAGCAACCAGGGGCGGTAGGACGTGTTTGCTTTTCCCGCTAACCACAGACAGGACCCTGCTGCAGTGCAGACCGAGATTACTGGAGGAAGGATGAGAAAATTTCCCAAACCAGTTCCTCCGTCCATCCATGCATGAAAGAACACAGAACCACTAAGCAGAAACGTGGGGCCAGAAGAGTAGGTCAGCATCACAATGATCATCAAGCCAGATCCGATCAGGATGGATTCGATGATCTCTGCCGCCAGATAGCTGCCAGCACGCTCGGTCTGTTGCAACAAGACGTGTGCAGTCAGCCACGCAAAACAGGACCCATACCAGGCAGGCAAAGGTATGAAAGACGTGATGTACTGCATGTTGCCGTCAAACCTTGCGCCTAATAGCCATACTGCTGCAGCTGCCAATAAGGCGCGTATCCATCGTTGCGGAACAAGGCAACTGGATGCAACGGCTACGAGGCCTGGTAACAGCTCTGGACCTCTGTGAAGCGGATTGAAATAAAGAAGAATCAGACTGCTTGCCATAAAGGCCGCCGCCGCATACTCGAGAAAAAGCGCAGTGGGGCGGGCAGCCAGAATGCCGATGGCGCATGCAAGCGTGATGCTACCAACGACAACCGGCTGCCAACCCTGTGCATCTTCAAGAAACAGCATCACTAACACGCCGCACAGCGGGATGGCTGCGAGCGCAGTCATCAGCGCAGTCATGATGACAACAGGCCAAGGTCGGGATGCTTCTCCAGTGTCCTTGGGTGGTGCCTCGATCAGTCCTGAGGCGATGGCGTCCTGAAGCGCACGTGCCAAATCCTGACTCATGATTTATCCTCCACCAAACGGGCGCGATGTAGCTCGAGGATCAGCGACACGGTAATTCCCAATACGACGAGTGCTGCAAGCGCACTGATGCAGAAAACAACGAGGAGTGAGTTGAATTCAAAACCCATCTTGGTGAATCCGCCAACGATCAGCAAACCCATGCCAAGCGCGCAAATACTGAGTGCGCGAATGTCGAATAACTGATGCAATATGCCAAGACCAGTCGCGTAGGCGACGGCGAGTAGCGCAGCTATATAAATGTCGCTGGCATCATGAAAAAGACTGGCAATGCCAGCTGTCGTGACGAATACCGTGGAACACAGAATCGCCAGGTTGAAAGACCAAATCCCGGCACCGGTATAACGCTGTGATGGCTTGAACAGCGCATATGACATGCTGAACATGAGCACAAACGTCAGAAGATTGGTGCCGGTCAGATGGTTATCATGCTGCCAGAGGCCCAGGTGTCGCCACCATACTGTCACGCCCGTCATCGCAACGATGAGCCAAGCGCACCATATGGCATCAGAACGCGCGGCCAAAGCAAGCGGTACCCCCAGTGCTGCCCACCCTGCAAACATTTGCCACAAGTCGGCCCCGGACTGATAGTGCTGGCCAAAGAACGCCAGCAACGCGCCGATGACCAGAAATCCAAGTAGCGTCAGGGGCGTTCGACGTCGGATACTGCGAGCTGCCCACACGGCTGCGGTGACGAGGGCCAACTCCAGCCCGAAGAACATGGGAAACGGGTTTTCGGTTATCCAGTTGGCCGCGACAAAAAAAATGACGCCCAGTCCGGCAAACAGAAGCGCGACAAGATACACCGCCTGTTGTAGTGACACTTTGGCTGCGATACCAATGCCTTCACGTGACGCGCTGTGGAGCAATGAAGCGTAGGTATTCGCCGGAAAATGGTGTCGTCTGGCGAGTTCTAGAACAGCCAAGCGCATGCTTAACATGATTTTCTCCATAGAAAGTCGTGAAACATTCTAGGAGCCATCACGTCAACTAGCCTTGATGCGGCAGAACGATCTGTCAGGCACCCCTGGCATGGGTTTGATCAAGGCCATTCAGACTCACTGCCCCGTCACCGTTACCGGTTCGACCGTCTTGGCCACGCCGCGGCTCTGGCTGATGCTGTCGCCATCATCGCGGCGCAGGCGCCAGAACACCAGGGAAGAGAACAGCGTCAGTATCGCCAGCGCCATGAACCCGTGGTGTATTGCTTGCGTCACCTGACCCCCATTGGTCTGGGACACGTCACCAAGGAACCAGGCGGTGACAATCGATCCAGCGGCCAGGCCAAAGCTCATCGACAATTGCTGCAGCGAACTCGAGATCGTGCTCGCCATGCTTGAGTCCGCCGGTTCGATATCGGCGTAGGCCAGCGTGTTCATGCTCGAAAACTGCAGTGAGTTGAAGAACCCCAGCATCAGGCTGATGCACACGATCATGATCAATGGCGAACCGGCATCGACCAGCGTGAACATGGCGATGGTGACGCCAATCATGATCGTGTTGGCCAGCAGCACCTGGCGATAACCGAAGCGCGCCAGCAGGCGCGGCGCGAACAGCTTCATTCCCATTGCCGCCAGCGCCGATGGCATCATCATGAGCCCCGACTGCCACGCCGGCATCCCCAGGCCCAGCTGGTACAGTAGCGGCAGCAGGAACGGCAAGCCGCCCACCCCCAGGCGTGTGACGAAGCCGCCCAGCACGGCAATGCGGAAGGTACGCACCTTGAGCAGCGTCAGGCGCAGCAACGGAAACTTCGTGCGGCATGCGTGCCAGGCGTAGGCGCCGAGCAAACCCAGTGCCAGCAAGAACAGCAGACCGGCCGTGATGCCGTCGAGCGTGTGTTCGCCAAACACTTCCAGCACCCACGACAACAAGGCCGTGCCGCTACTGAACAGCAACAGACCGGCCACGTCGAGCGGGCGCCGCTGCTCCGAACGGTAATCCGGCATATGCCGCCACACAAAGTACAGCGCGATCAGGCCCACCGGGATATTGACGAAGAAGATCACGCGCCATGACGTCCAGTGCACGATCAGCCCGCCGATCGTTGGGCCCAGCAACGGCCCGATCAGCGCCGGGATGATCACGAAGTTCATCGCACCCAGCAACTCATTCTTGGGGAACGTGCGCACGATTGCCAGGCGCCCGATCGGAATCATCATCGCGCCACCCAAGCCCTGCAGCAGGCGCGCGCCCGTCATCATCCGCGCATCGACCGACAAGCCGCACAACACGGATGCAAAGGTGAAGATCGCGATCGCCGTAAAAAATACGCGCCGCGTACCGAAGCGATCGGCCATCCAGCCACTGAGTGGAATACCGACAGCCAGGCCCAGGATATAGCTGGTGACAACGGATTTGAGACTGAGCGGTGTGACGCCGAGACTGGCGGCGATGCTGGGGATGGCAGTGTTGACGATGGTCGCGTCCAGCTGTTCCATGAACAGGGCGATGGCGACGAGCCAGGGGAGGTAGCGTTTGAGGGTGGGCGAAGGAGTCAATCGGGCCTCGACAACAGCGCGCGGACTGCGCCGCGAAAGGCCCGATTGTGTCATGAAATGCTATTTACCCGCGCCGTGTACCCGCAGCCGAAGCGGGTGTTACGTGGGTAACAAAACCCATCAGAAGCGGTAGGCTGCCTTGGCGACAAGCCAGTTGGCGCCGGCGTTCGGGCTCTTGATGCTGCCGTTCGAGTAGTGCTGGTATTTCAGGCCGAAGTCCCACTTGGCGGTGGTGTAGCCCACGCCGATATGGTCGCCGAACTGGAACGCGGTCGACAGTTCCTTGTCTTCATTCTTGTACAGCGTCGACAGCAGGTTCAGGCCGATGCCGATTTCGCCATACAGGCCCAGCTTGTTGTCGTTCTGGTAGCGGAACACCGGGGTAAAGCCCAGCACGCCGATGTTCTTGTTGCGACCGCGGACGTTCTCGTACGAGTTCAGGCGCCACAAGGCCAGGTTCGTTTCAAAGTAACCTGACAGATGACGGCCATTGCCTGCGAACCATTGCTTGTCCCAGTCCGACTGGATCGCGACACGGCCCATGCGCTGCTGCGGATTGGTGCCGTATTCGAACGATACGGAATCGATGTAGCCGTTGCCCACGGTGGACTGGGCGAACGCGGCAGGCGCGCACAGCGCGGCGCTGGCCAGCGCCAGCATGCTGATTTTTTTGAGAGTGAACATGGTCTACCTGGAAAGGGTGGGGGATGACATTTTGGAATAATGCGGTATTGTACTAGCGAGAACAATAGCGTGCTGGCAGCCACGCAAGCGGGCGGCGCAGGTATCATAGGCGCCCGCCGCAACAATATCGATCAATCACCATGGCCGAACCAACCATCACCCCGCTGTATCCGTTGACCGCGCCGATGCAGCGCCAACCCGAATCCGTCGTGCTGCCGCATGACCCGGTCGGCGAGCACATTGCCGCGCACCTGGGCGCCCCCGCGATGTTCTTCCACGAGACCGATGGCGGCGCCGTCCAGGTTGACATCCACGTGATCGGACCAACCGCCGACTTCCCCTACGTGCGCCTGGTAACCTCGGGAATGAGCAAGCGTCCGATGACAACGCCAGAGGGCGCGCCGCCGTTCGCTGAACTCATGATGACCTTGCCGGCAAACTGGCAGCTCGACGAAGCGTCGATCAAGGAAGAGCGCTGGTACTGGCCGGTGGCCCTGATGCGCCACCTGGCGCACTATCCGCACCACCAGGGCACCTGGATCGGCCTGGGCCATGCGCTGCCCAACGGCGCCCCGCCCAAGCCCTACGTCGATGGCGTGGGCTTCTGCGGCGCCATTCTGCTGCCGCCGGTATCGGCGCCGGAACCATTTCATTCGGTGACGGTCGAAGGCAAGGACATCTACTTCCACTGCGTCGTGCCACTGTTCAAGGAAGAACTGGATCTGGCGCGGCACCAGGGGTTTGCCGCCCTGATCGACAAGTTCAACGACAAGGACGTGACCGATGTCGTCGACCCGGCACGCAAGAACACGGTCAAGAAAAAATTCCTCGGCCTGTTCTAGGCGCCCTCAAGCAGGACCGGGCACGGTGCCCGGCCCGCTAGCTTGTCAGGCAACTGAAAGACGCATCTCCGCCAGGCGTACCCAATAACTCGCGCCAATCGGCAGCAGATTGTCGTTGAAATCGTAACTGGCATTGTGCAACTGGCATGGTCCAAGACCGTGGCCACCAGCGCGATGGTCGCCGTCGCCATTGCCCAGGAAGACATAGCACCCTGGTTTGGCCTGCAGCATGAAGGCGAAATCCTCGGCGCCCATGGTCGGCTCGACATTTGCGTTGACCGCGTCCGGGCCCACCACCGCGCGCATTGCCTCGATCGCAAACGCGGTCTGCTCGGTGTGGTTTACCAGCGGCGGATACTTGCGCTTGAAGCCAAAGTCGACCGTCGCGCCAAAGCCCGCAGCAATCCCGTCAGCCATTTCCTGCATGCGGCGCTCAATTAGGTCGAGCACCTCGGTCGTGAACGTGCGCACCGTGCCCACCAGCTGCGCTTCATCCGGAATGATGTTGGTGGCACTGCCTGCGTGGATCTGGGTGATCGACAACACCGCCGTGAGCAGCGGATTCTTTTCACGTGAGATGATCGTTTGCCACGCCTGCGCGATCTGCACCGCCACCATGATCGGATCGATGCCGCGGTGCGGCTGCGCCGCGTGGGCGCCCTTGCCGCGCACGGTCACGCGAAACTCGTTACTCGACGCCATCATCGGCCCGTCGACGACGGCAAACGTGCCTTCGGCAATGCCTGGCCAGTTGTGCATGCCGTACACGGCGTCCATCGGGAAGCGTTCGAACAGACCATCTTCGATCATGCGCTCCCCGCCGCCGCCGCCTTCTTCGGCCGGCTGGAAAATCAGATACACGGTGCCATCGAAATTGCGGTGCTGCGCCAGATAGTGCGCGGCGCCGAGCAGCATCGCCGTGTGGCCGTCGTGGCCACAGGCGTGCATCTTGCCCGCATTGGTCGACGCGTGGGCGAAGCCATTGATTTCCTGCATGGGCAGCGCGTCCATGTCGGCGCGCAGGCCGATCGCGCGGTCGGACGTGCCGTTCTTGATGATGCCGACGACGCCCGTCACGCCAAGGCCGCGCACGACGGGAATGCCCCACGCTTCGAGCCGGTCGGCCACGATCTGCGCGGTACGGTGTTCTTCGTAGCCCAATTCGGGATGCGCGTGCAGGTCGCGCCGGATTGCCTGGATTTCGGCGAGTGACGCCAGGATAGGTTCAACCAGTTTCATGATGTTCTCCGCGATGGGGACCTCGGTGGCGCTGCCGCGCGCTGCAGCGCGTCAGGCGCTGCACGTAGGGGTTTGCTGGAGGCCCCTCGGTTGTCTTGCCACCCTTGCATGGCATGGTTTTAACTATTGTAGCGTGCCTTAAACAGACTTGTCAGGGGAGGTCACGGACCCCGTCCGAATCGTATAAAGTATTGGTTTAGCGCAGTTTTTTCAGTGCAGCCTGCATTCAACGCCCAAATAACAATATGACCACCACCACCGTCCGTGCGACCTGTCCCCATGATTGCCCCGATACCTGCGCGCTGCTGATCAAAGTCGAGAACGGCGTCGCCACGGAGGTCAAGGGCGACCCGGACCATCCCACCACGGCCGGCGTGCTGTGCACCAAAGTCGCGCGCTACGTCGAGCGCACCTATCACCCGGATCGCGTGCTGTACCCGATGCGGCGCGTCGGCCGCAAGGGCGAAGGCAAGTTCGAGCGCATCACGTGGGACGCCGCCCTGGACGAGATCGCCACGCGCCTGACCGGCATTGCCGCGCGCGATCCCGAAGCGATCCTGCCGTACAGCTATTGCGGCACGATGGGCCTGGTGCAGGGCGAATCGATGTCGCTGCGCTTTTTCAATCAACTGGGCGCGTCGCTGCTCGATCGCACCATCTGCGCCACGGCCGGCGCAACCGGCTACCGGTATTCCATCGGTAGTTCGATCGGCACCGACCTCGAACAGTTCCAGAACGCCAAATTGATCCTGATCTGGGGCGGTAATCCGATCGCGTCGAACCTGCATTTCTGGATGCGTGCGCAAGAAGCCAAGCGCAATGGCGCTACCTTGATTGCCATCGATCCGTATCGCTCGCTCACTGCCGAAAAATGCCATCAACACATTGCGCTGCTGCCCGGCACGGATGCCGCGCTGGCACTGGGCATGATGCATGTGCTGATCAAGGAAGACCTGCTCGATCACGCCTACATCGACAAGCACACACTGGGTTTCGAGCCGCTCAAGGCGCGCGCGCTCGAATGGCCGCCGGAACGCACGGCCGAGATCTGCGGCATCACTGTCGATGAAGTGGTCAATCTGGCGCGCCTGTATGGCCAGACCGCAAAGAACGGCGAGGCGGCCGCGATCCGCGTCAACTACGGCATCCAGCGCGTGCGTGGCGGCGGCATGGCCGTGCGCAATATCGCCTGCCTGCCGGCCCTGGTGGGCGCCTGGCGCCTGCCCGCAGGGGGCATCCAGTTGTCGAGCTCAGCCTCGTTCCCGACCAACCGTCCGGCGCTGCAGCGCCCGGATCTGCTGGCGGGCCGCACCCCGCGCACGATCAACATGACCACGATCGGCGACGACCTGCTGCGCGAGAGCGCCCCCGATTTCGGCCCGAAGATCGAGGCCGTGATCGTCTACAACGCGAATCCGCTGGCGATCGCGCCCGATTCGCGCAAGGTGCAGCAGGGCTTCGAGCGCGAAGACCTGTTCACCGTGGTGCTCGAGCACTTTCATACCGACAGCGCCGACTACGCCGACATCCTGCTGCCGGCCACCACCCAGCTCGAACACGTCGATGCGCACCTGGCCTACGGCCACCTGTACATGATGGCCAATAACGCCGCCGTCGAGCCGGTGGGCGAATCCAAGCCGAATACCGAATTCTTCCGCCTGCTTGCCGCGCGCATGGGCTTTACCGATCCCTGCTTCCGCGAGAGCGATGACGCCATTGCAGCGCAAGCCTTCAACAGCAAGGATACGCGCGCAGTGCACTTCGACTGGGAGTCGCTCAAGCGCACAGGCTGGAGCAAGCTCAACATGCCGGACGCACCGTTTGCCGACGGCGGCTTCACGACGCCATCGGGCAAGTGCGAGTTCTTTTCCGAGAGCATGCTGGCCGACGGCCTCGATCCGGTGCCGACGTACATCCCGCCGTACGAGTCGGTCGCCTCGAACCCGGAGCTGGCAAAAACCTATCCGCTGGCCATGATTTCTCCGCCGGCACGGAACTTCCTCAACTCGACGTTTGTCAATGTACAGAGCCTGCGCGCAACTGAGGGCGAACCGCACCTCGACATCCACCCGCGCGATGCCGCCGCACGCGGCATCGCGCACGGTGACATGGCGCGCATTTATAACGACCGCGGTTCGTTCCTCGCCCGTGCACGCGTGACCGACAAGGCGCGCGCCGGACTGGTGGTGGGCTTGTCGATCTGGTGGAAAAAACTGGCTACCGACGGCAAGAACGCCAACGAAGTCACCAGCCAGCGTTTGACCGACATGGGCCGGGCGCCCACTTTCTACGACACCCTGGTGCAGGTTGAAAAAGCTGCGCCCCCGACACGAGATGACGCCCTCTAGATTCTCACAGGCCTTCCGGCCGCTCATGGCCGTGGCAGCTGCGGCCCTGATGTTGACAAGCTGCTCATCGCTCTCGTACTACACCCAGGCCGCGCAAGGCCAGTTGCAACTGCTGTCCGATGCGCGCCCGATCGACGACTGGATCGCCGACACCAGCACCAGCGCCAAATTGCGGCACCGGCTCGAGGCAGCGCGCCAGATCCGCCGCTTCGCCATCCAGGAAATGCAGCTGCCCGATAACGGCAGCTACACCAATTACGCCAGTCTCAAACGCCCCTACGTGCTGTGGAACGTGGTGGCCACGCCCGAACTGTCCCTCAAACCGATCCAGTGGTGCTTTCCGGTAGCCGGCTGCGTGAACTACCGCGGCTACTACAGCAAGACCGACGCCCAGGCCTATGCCCGGCAACTGCGCGCAGAAGGCCATGACGTGGAAGTGGGCGGCGTGAGCGCCTATTCGACGCTCGGCTGGTTCAGGGACCCGCTGGTGTCGACCTTCATCAACTACCCCGACGCCGAACTGGCGCGCCTGATCTTCCATGAGCTGGCGCACCAGGTCGTCTACGTCGCGGGCGACTCGCAATTCAATGAATCGTTTGCCAGCGCCGTGGAGCAGGCCGGCGTGGAAGCCTGGCTCGAACGCTTCGGCAACCCGGCCATGAGCGCGGCCTACGATCGCTATAAAGCCCGCAAGCGCGACTTCCTGGCGCTGCTGCTGCGCTATCGCGGTGAGCTCGAGCGCACCTACAAGAGCATCGAACCGGACGCCACCAAGCGTGCCACCAAGGGCCGCCTGTTCATCGCGCTGCAGAACGACTACCAGGTGCTCAAGGCAAACTGGGGCGGTTACGCCGGCTATGACCGCTTCTTTGCCGAGCCGCTGTCCAATGCCCATCTTGCCTCGGTGGCGACCTACAATGATCTGGTACCAGCGTTTCGCGCCCTGCTACGCCGCGAGAAAACGTGGGCGGGTTTCTACAAGGCCGTCAACCGTCTTGCCGCCCTCGACAAGAAAGAGCGCACCCGTGTGTTGACGGGGTTGGCGGCGACGGGTTCCACGGGCCTGCAGGTGGTGCAGCGCACCATGAGTGCTCTGCCGTAGAGGACCGGTTCCAATCGGCGTAAAAGCGCTTGCGCACAAGGGCGCTGCCCGATAGCATCACAACCAGCGATAGCAAAGGCATAAGCTTCGTGCGCACGCGAGCCGGCAACATAGCACGGCCGTCGACAAGAACGATCATGATCTTGAAAAAGATCCCGAGACAGAGGCAACCCATGGACAAGATTTGGCTGCAGTCGTATCCACCAGGCATGCCGGCAGAGATCAATCCGGACCAGTACTCTTCGCTGGTGCAATTGCTGGAAGAATCGTTCAGCAAATTCGCAGACCGCAACGCCTTTGTCTGCATGGACAAGTTCCTCACCTACCGCGAACTTGACGCCTGTTCGCAAAAGCTCGCCGCCTGGCTGCAAAGCCGCGGCCTGACGCCGGGCGCGCGCGTGGCCATCATGATGCCCAATGTGCTGCAGTACCCGATCGCGCTGGCCGCCGTGCTGCGCGCCGGCTACGTCGTCGTCAACGTCAATCCCCTCTACACCGCGCGCGAACTCGAACACCAGATCACTGACTCGGGCGCCGAAGCCATCATCGTGCTGGAAAACTTTGCCCACACCGTGCAGAAGGTAATGGGCAAGACGCCGCTGCGCCACGTGGTGGTGGCGAACATGGGCGAGCTGCTTGGTGGCGTCAAGGGCATGGTGGTCAACCTCGTGGTCCGTCACGTCAAGAAGATGGTGCCCGAGTTCTCGCTGCCGAACATGGTGACCTTCAAGGATGCGCTGGCGCAGGGCGCCCGCATGACCTTCAAGCCGGCCACGCTCAAGGCCGGCGACGTCGCCTTTCTGCAGTACACGGGTGGTACCACCGGGCCCTCAAAAGGCGCCACGCTCACGCACCGCAACGTGATCGCCAACGTGCTGCAAAGCGAAGCCTGGTCGGCGCCGGCGCTGGGCGAGGCGGGCGGCGAGCCTTTGACAATCGTGTGCGCGCTGCCGCTGTATCACATCTTTGCGCTGACCGCGTGCGCCATGTGGGGCATGCGCATGGGCGCCCTGAACGTGCTGATCGTGAACCCGCGCGACATCCCCGGCTTCGTCAAAGAACTGGCCAAGTACCGCTTCAACATGCTGCCGGCCGTGAACACGCTGTACAACGCGCTGGTGAACAACCCCGATTTCGCCCACCTCGATTTCTCCGGTCTGCGCATCTGCAATGGCGGTGGCATGGCGGTGCAAAAGGCCGTGGCCGACAAATGGCGCGATATCACCGGCGTGGCCATCATCGAAGGCTACGGCTTGTCCGAGACGTCGCCGGTGGCCACCTGCAACCGCGCCGACGTGCTGGACTTCACCGGCACCATCGGCTTGCCGGTGCCATCGACCGACATCGCCATCATCGACGATGCCGGCAATCCGGTGGCGCTGGGCGAAAGCGGCGAGATCGCGATCCGCGGTCCGCAAGTCATGCAGGGATACTGGAAACAGCCGGCCGAAACCGCCAAGGTCATGACGGCCGACGGCTTCTTCCGCTCGGGCGACATCGGCATCATGGACGCGAACGGCTACGTCAGGATCGTCGATCGCAAGAAGGACATGATCCTGGTCTCGGGTTTCAACGTCTACCCGAACGAGCTCGAAGGCGTGATCGCCGGCCATCCAGGGGTGCTCGAGTGCGCCGTGGTCGGTGTGCCGGACGCCCATTCGGGCGAGGCGGTCAAGGTATTCGTGGTAAAAAAAGACCCGGGCCTCACGACGGACGACTTGCTGGCCTACTGCAAGCAGGAATTCACCGGCTACAAGCGCCCCAAGTACATCGAGTTCCGCGATGAGCTTCCCAAGACCAACGTCGGCAAGATTCTCCGCCGCGCGCTGCGGGACGAAAAGCAGGCGGACACGGTGGCGTAAGTCACGGCGGATGATGGGCAACCAGCCGAAGCCGCCCGCGAGGCGGCTTCGGCGTTTTATTGGAACAACAAGGAAGGCAGTGGAATACATGGACAAATTCTGGCTCACGTCGTACGAAACCGGTGTACCGGCAGAGATCGATGCGACGCAATATCGCTCGCTGGCGCATTTGCTCGAGGAGGCGTTCCGCAAGTACGCCGACCGCAAGGCCTATGCCTGCATGGGCAAGTCCATCACGTTTTCCGAACTCGATACGATGTCGCAGCGCATGGCCGCCTGGCTGCAGGCGAAAGGCCTGAAACCGGGCGCGCGCGTGGCGCTGATGATGCCCAACGTGCTGCAGTATCCGGTGGCGCTGGCCGCCGTGCTGCGCGCCGGCTATGTCGTCGTCAACGTCAACCCGCTCTACACCCCGCGCGAGCTGCAGCACCAGCTGACCGATTCGGGCGCCGAGGCGATCGTGGTGCTGGAAAACTTCGCCCACACGCTGGAACAGGTAGTCGGAAAGACACAGGTCAAACACGTCATCCTGGCCACCATGGGCGACCTGCTGGGCGGCCTGAAAGGCACGCTGGTCAATCTGGTGGTGCGCAAGGTCAAGAAGATGGTGCCGGCCTATTCGCTGCCAGGTGCGGTCGCCTTCAACAAGGTGCTGGCCGACGGCGCGCGCGAAACGCTGGGGCAGGTTGCGATCGGCCATGACGACATCGCCTTCCTGCAGTACACGGGCGGCACCACGGGCGTGTCGAAAGGCGCGGTGCTGCTGCACCGCCACGTGATCGCCAACGTGCTGCAGAACGAGGCCTGGTTCGCGCCGACCCTGGGGCGCCAGCTGGCGGGCCAGCAGGCGCAGTTTGCCTGCGCGCTGCCGCTGTACCATATCTATGCGCTGACGGTCTGCGCGCTGCTCGGCCTGCGCGTGGGCGGCATGAACCTGTTGATCCCGAACCCGCGCGACATCAAGGGCTTCATCAAGGAACTGGGTGGCTACCGCATCAACATCTTCCCGGCCGTGAACACGTTGTACAACGGCCTGCTGAACAACGACGATTTCGCCAAGCTCGATTTTTCGGGCCTGATGGTGTGCCCGGGCGGCGGCATGGCCGTGCAAAAAGCGGTGGCCGACAAGTGGCTCAAGACGACGGGCATCCCGATCGTCGAAGGCTACGGCTTGTCCGAGACGTCGCCCGTGGTCACCGCCAACCGCTGCGATATCAGCGAGTTCACCGGCACCATCGGCCTGCCGCTGCCCTCGACCGAACTGCGCATCCTGGACGATGCCGGCAACGCCGTCCCGTTCGGCACCCCCGGCGAAATCGCCGTGCGCGGGCCGCAGGTCATGGCCGGCTACTGGCAGCGCGATGACGAAACGGCCAAGGTCATGACGCCCGACGGCTTCTTCAAGACCGGTGACATCGGCATCATGGACGACAAGGGCTACACGCGCATCGTCGATCGCAAGAAGGACATGATCCTGGTTTCGGGCTTCAATGTGTACCCGAACGAAGTCGAAGGCGTGGTCGCGTCGATGCCGGGCGTGCTCGAAGTGGCGTGCGTGGGCGTGCCTGATCAGCATTCGGGCGAGGCGGTCAAGCTGTACGTGGTCAAGAAGGATGCCAGCCTCACCGTCGACCAGGTCACCGCGTTCTGCAAGGAGCAGCTGACCGGTTACAAGCGGCCGAAGTTCGTCGAGTTCCGCGAGACGCTGCCGAAGACGAACGTCGGCAAGATCCTGCGGCGCGAACTGCGCGACGAAAAAAAGCCGGGCTGATGCCGGCGTGACGTTCTGAAGGCCGCCATGATGGCGGCCTTTTTCACGACCGGATCACCGGTTTGCGATCAGCGATTCGAGTGGCGGTAACTGGCGCGGCTTGCGATCCGGGCCGGTGGCCACGTAGGTCAGCGTCGCCTCGGTCACCTTGACCACCTCGGCCGCCAGCCGGTTGCGCTCGGCGTACACCTCGACGAACACCGTGATCGACGTGTTGCCCACCTTGGTGATATCGGCATAGAACGACAGCAGGTCGCCGACGAACACCGGATTCTTGAACAAAAACGAGTTTACGGCGATGGTCGCCACGCGGCCATTGGCGCGGCGCGTGGCCGGCAGCGAACCGGCCAGGTCGACCTGGGCCATGATCCAGCCGCCGAATACATCGCCATACACATTGGCGTCGGACGGTGCGGGCATGACCCGCAGTTCGGGCATCTTGCCGGCGGGGAGGCGAATGGTACTGGGCGTGGTAACGGTATTTTCGGGCGTGGTCATCGTGAATTCTCGGTAAAAGCTACAATCGACCCGAATTGAACCACAAAAGTCTCCCCATGCGCCGCAATACCTCACTTCCGCCGGACCCTACCGGCATTCCCCGCAACGACTGGGCAACGCTCAAGACCTTGTTCCCGTACCTGTGGGTCTACAAGTGGCGCGTGCTGGCCGCCATGGGCGCACTGGTCGCGGCCAAGATGGCCAACGTCGGCGTGCCGTTGGTGCTCAAGCGGCTGATCGACGGCCTGGCCATCGATCCCGCGCACCCGCACGCACTGATGGTGCTGCCCGTTGGCGTGCTGATCGCCTACGGTCTGCTGCGGCTGTCGATGACTGTCTTCACCGAGCTGCGTGAATTTCTGTTCGCGCGCGTGACGCAGCGCGCCGTGCGCACGATCGCGCTGCGCGTGTTCCGTCACCTGCATGCGCTGTCGCTGCGCTTTCACCTGAACCGGCAGACGGGTGGCATGACGCGCGACATCGAGCGCGGCACGCGCGGCGTGAACTCGCTGATCTCGTACTCGCTCTTCAACATCCTGCCGACGCTGGTCGAGATCACGCTGGTACTGGGTTACCTGATACTGAACTACGACATCTGGTTCAGCATCATCACCGCCGTGGCGCTGGCCTCGTACATCACCTTTACCGTGGTGGTCACCGAATGGCGCACGCACTTCCGGCGCACGATGAACGATCTCGAATCGAAAGCCAGTACCAAGGCGATCGACTCGCTGCTCAATTACGAAACGGTGAAATACTTCGGCAACGAAGACTACGAAGCCAAGCGCTATGACGAGGGCCTGAAGAACTACGAGAACGCCGGCGTGCGCTCGCAGACTTCGTTGTCGGTCCTGAACACGGGCCAGTCGCTGATCATCGCGACTGCCGTCACGCTGATCCTGTGGCGCGCCACGCAGGGCGTCATCAACGGCACCATGAGCCTGGGCGACCTGGTGCTGGTCAATACCTTCATGATCCAGCTGTACATGCCGCTGAACTTCCTGGGCGTGATCTACCGCGAGATCAAGCAAAGCCTGGCCGACATGGAGCGCCTGTTTGGACTGCTCGACCAGAACCGCGAAGTGGCCGACGGTCCCAAGGCGCTGCCGCTGGATATCAAGGGTGCGCAGGTCGAGTTCTCGCACGTGGAATTCAGCTACGAGACCAAGCGCCAGATCCTGTTCGATGTCGACTTCACCATCGCCGCCGGCACCACGACGGCGGTGGTGGGCCACAGCGGCTCGGGCAAGTCCACGCTGTCACGCCTGCTGTTTCGCTTCTATGACGTGAACGGCGGTGCGATCAGGATCGATGGCCAGGATCTGCGCAACATCACCCAGTCGTCGCTGCGCGCGGCGATCGGCATCGTCCCGCAGGACACGGTGCTGTTCAACGACACGATCGAATACAACATCGCGTATGGCCGCCCGGGTGCGAGCCGCGATGACATCGTGGCAGCCGCGCGTGCGGCGTCGATCCACGACTTCATCGAAAGCCTGCCGGATGGCTATCAGAGCATGGTGGGTGAGCGGGGCCTGAAACTGTCCGGTGGCGAGAAGCAGCGCGTGGCGATCGCGCGCACGCTGCTGAAAGACCCGGCGCTGCTGATCTTCGATGAAGCGACGTCGGCGCTCGACTCACGCGCCGAGCAGGCAATCCAGGCGCAGTTGAAAGAGATCGCGAAGAACCGCACGACGCTGGTGATTGCGCACCGCCTCTCGACGATCGCCGATGCGCAGCAGATCATCGTGCTCGATCACGGCAAGATCGTCGAGCGCGGCACACATGGTTCGCTGCTGGCGGCGCGCGGCCTGTATGCGCAGATGTGGGACCGGCAGCTGGCGCGGCCTGACGAGGATGTGGCCTCGCCGCCGCTGGTGCCGGAAGCGTTTGAACGCGTGGACGGCGCAACCGTCCACCCTACGGTATCCGGCGCGTAATCAATACGTGTAGAACATCCGCTGGATTTCGCTGGTGCTGGTCGTTCTGGTCAGCGCCAGCATCAGCAGGATACGTGCCTTTTGGGGACTGAGCGTATCGGCCACCACGAAGTCCAGCTGATCATCATTGGCTTCGCCATTGCGCGCCACGATGCCCTGTCCCACGCGGCTCGCGCGCACCACGATGACGCCCTTGGCACGTGCAGCCACCAGCGCCGGTTTGGTTTTGGCAGGCAGGCTGCCGTTGCCGACACCCGCATGCACCAGCCCCTTGGCGCCGGCTGCCACCAGCGCATTGACCGCCACATCGCCCACGTTCGCATACGCGTACGCCACGTCCACCTGCGGCAGCGCATCGAGTTTGGCCAGATCGAATTCGGTGTCGACCGTGTGCTTGCGCGTCACGTCGCGATAAAAGAACGGCTTGCCGCCCTGGATGTAGCCGACCATGCCCAGCTCCGTCGTGCGGAAGGTGTCCGCCGTCGTCGTATTGGCCTTGGTGACGTCACGCGCCGC
The DNA here is from genome assembly GCA_014841595.1 of Oxalobacteraceae sp. CFBP 8761. NCBI lineage: Bacteria > Pseudomonadati > Pseudomonadota > Betaproteobacteria > Burkholderiales > Oxalobacteraceae > Oxalobacteraceae sp. CFBP 8761. The sequence goes on from JACYUE010000001.1 coordinate 21,112, forward strand.
ATGGATCTGGTCATTCATCGCCACCAGCACGCCGCGTCCCGCCGCGTCAGGCGTGCCCGCCAGGCGCACCGCGTTGTACAGGTTGATCGGGCCGTCGGCCGACAGCGCCGTTGACGGCCGCATCGAGCCGACCACCACCACCGGCTTCCTGCTCTTGACGACCAGGTTCAAAAAGTATGCCGTCTCTTCCAGCGTGTCGGTGCCGTGCGTGATGACGATGCCATCGACGCTGCTTTGCGCCAGCAGCACGTTGACGCGCTTGGCCAGTTGCAGCCACTGCGCATCGCTGATGTTTTCACTGGCGATCTGGAATACCTGTTCGCCGGTGACGTTGGCCACCTTCGCGATCTCGGGCACGGCCGCGATCAGCGATTGCACGCCGACGGTGGCAGCAGTGTAGCCGATCGTGGTCGTGCTGCTGGCGCCCGTTCCGGCGATGGTGCCGCCGGTGGCGAGGATCGTCACATTCGGCAGCTTGGCGGTCTGGGCCTGGACGGCGGCCGCAAACAGAAAAAGAACGCCGCACAGGGCGGCGTGGGCAGAGCGCGGGAACAGCATGAAGGTCTCCGGGTTTTATAAACCCGGCAGCTTACAGCTTTTTAAAGACGACGCCATCCTTCATCACGAACTTGACCTGCTCGAGTAGTTTGACGTCCTTGAGCGGGTCGCCCTCGACCGCGATGATGTCGGCCGCGAACCCCGGCGCGATCGCGCCCAGGCGCTTGGGTTGATCCAGCAGCACGGCCGCATTGACGGTCGCGGCGCGGATTGCGTCGATCGGTGTCATGCCGGCTTCGACCATGTAGCCGAATTCCTTCGCATTCTCGCCATGCGGGAACACGCCGGCATCGGTGCCGAACGCGATCTTCACGCCGGCCTTGTGGGCGCGGGCGAACGTGGCCTGCAGCTGCGGCCCGATCGCCGCTGCCTTGGGCTGCACCAGCGCCGAGTAGTAGTTCGGCACCTTGGCCTTGTCCGCCACGTAGCGGCCGGCCGAGATGGTCGGCACGTACCAGCCGCCGGTCTTCTTGAAGAGCGTGATGACTTCGTCGTCCATCAGCGTGCCATGCTCGATCGAGTCGACGCCGGCGCGCAGCGCGCGCTTCATGCCTTCCGCGCCGTGGGCGTGGGCCGCCACGCGAAAGCCGTAATCCTTCGCGGTCGTGACCACGGCGCGCAGTTCGTCCTCGGTGTACTGCGAGTTCTGGCCGCTGGCGGCTTGGCTCAGCACACCGCCGGTGGCCGTCACCTTGATCAGGTCCGCACCATCCTTGTAGCGCTGGCGCACGGCCTGGCGCGCCTCCTCAGGGCTGTTGAGCACACCCTCGACCGGGCCGGGCGTGCCGATCTTCTCGTTCAAAAAGTGCGACAGATTGTTGGTCGGATCGGCATGGCCGCCCGTGGTGGCCAGCGATTTACCGGCCGTGAACATGCGCGGGCCCGGTACGTCGCCGGCGGCGATCGCGCGCTTGAGCGCAATGTTCAGGTCATCGGCCGCGCCCAGGTCGCGCACCGTCGTGAAGCCCGCCATCAGCGTGCGCTCGGCAAACCTGATCGAGCGGTAGGCCATGTCGGCCGGGTTGGCGGTGAGGCGGTCGCGGTAGGCGTCGACCGCCGGCTGGGTTTCGCTGGTCAGGTGCACGTGCATGTCGATCAGGCCGGGCAGGCAGGCGTGGCGTGACAGGTCGATGTTGCCAGCGGCGCCGGTCATGGGGCCGACCGAGACGATGCTGCCATTCTCGATGACGATGCTGACGCGTTCGCGCCAGGTGCCTTGCTGCACGTCCAGCAGGCGGCCGCAATCGACTGTCTGGGTGGCGGCGTGCGCGCTGTTCAAGGCCAGCAGCATGCCGGCGGCCAGTATGGTTTTCATCGTTTGTCCCTCGTTATTTTCATGAAAAAAAAGGCCCTCCATCGCTGGAAGGCCTTCCGGTGTCAGGCAATGCCCGCCGCGCCTAGCGCAGTGGTGAAATGGCGGGTTCGGCGTTCGGTTCCCCGAGCTCGCCCTCCCACTTGGCCACGACGGCGGTGGCGATGCCGTTGCCGATGACGTTGGTGGCCGAGCGGGCCATGTCCAGGAAGTGGTCGATCGCCAGCAGCAGCAGCAGGCCGGCTTCCGGGATGTCGAACTGGTTCAGCGTGGCGGCGATCACGACCAGCGACGCGCGCGGCACGCCGGCCATGCCCTTGGAGGTCAGCATCAGCACCAGCATCATCGTGATCTGGGTGCTCATCGACAGTTCGATGCCGTAGGCCTGGGCGATGAAGACGGCGGCGAAGGTGCAGTACATCATCGAGCCATCGAGGTTGAACGAGTAGCCGATCGGCAGCACGAACGAGGCCAGACGGTTCTTGACGCCGAAGCGCTCCAGGCCTTCCAGGGTTTTCGGGAACGCCGCTTCGGACGAGGCAGTCGAGAAGGCCAGCAGGGTCGGGCCGCGCAGTTCGGCGATCAGGCGCAGGATGCGCGGGCCGATGAAGATCATGCCGATACCGATCAACACCACCCACAAGAGCGCAATGCCGAAGTAGAACTGGGCCATGAAGACGCCGTAGGTCGACAGCACGCCCAGGCCGCTCTTGGCGATGATGCCCGAGACGGCGGCCAGCACCGCGATCGGTGCGAAGTTCATCACGTAGCCGGTCAGCTTGAGCATCACGTGGGCGACGCCGTCGATGGCGTCGATCATTGGCGTGGCGCGCGCACCGACGGCAGCGGCAGCGGTGCCGAAGAACACCGAGAACACGACGATCTGCAGGATTTCATTGCGGGCCATGCCGTCGACGATCGAGGTTGGCACCAGGTGGGTGATGAAGTCCTTCATCGTCAGGCCGCTGGTGGTAATGCCCGAAGTGGCGTCCACTGGCGGCATCATGCCGGCGGCGAACAGCGCGTCACCGGGACGGAACAGGTTCACCAGGATCAGGCCCAGCGACAGCGAGATGAGCGAGGCGATGAAGAACCAGCCCAGCGCCTTGACGCCGATGCGGCCGACTTCCTTGGCGTCGCCCATCTTGGCGATGCCCACCACCAGGGTGGCAAACACCAGCGGCGCGATGATCATCTTGATCAGGCGAAGGAACAGCGTCGTGATCAGCGACATCGTGTCGGAGAAGCTTTGTGCCCCGGCCGTATCTGAATTGCTGTTGACCAGATAGCCCACCAGAATACCGATCACCAGCGCGATCAGAATATAAGTGGTCAGGCGGTTTCGATTGTTCATAAAGCTTCCTGTCTTTGGGACCTGTGCGACACCCGCGGCAACGGCGCTGTCGCTGGTGAATTGTTCGGGCAGTGGCTGGCTGTCGAGGACCGAAAGACCAGTTGATTCTGAAGATTATGGCAAGTTCCGCAGTATCCTAGCCGCTGTTGGTGCTGTCAAGCATGCCGTCGCGTGCGTCATTGCCCGCGTTGCGCGGTGATCCACGGCGCCCCGGCACAGGTAAAATACGCCATCCGTTTTCCGAGAGCCGCCATGTCCACCATCGAAATCCCCGACACCATCACCATCACCCGTCCCGACGACTGGCACCTGCACCTGCGCGACGGCGCGGCCATGGCCAGCGTGCTGCCGCACAGCGCGCGCCAGTTCGCGCGTGCGATCGTGATGCCGAACCTGCGCCCGCCCGTCACCACCACCGCGATGGCGCTGGACTACCGCGCCCGGATCCTGGCTGCGCTGCCCGAGGGCGTGCAGTTCGAGCCCCTGATGACGCTGTACCTGACTGACAACACCAACCCGGACGAGATCCGCCGCGCGCAAGACACGGGCTTCATCCACGCCGTCAAGCTGTACCCGGCCGGCGCCACGACCAATTCCGATGCCGGCGTCACCGACCTGACCAAGTGCTACAAGACGCTTGAAGTGATGCAGGAAATCGGCATGCCGCTGCTGGTACACGGCGAAGTCACCAACAGCGACATCGACCTGTTCGACCGCGAAGCCGTGTTCATCGAGCGCGTCATGCGCCCGCTGCGCCGCGACATGCCGGCCCTGCCGGTCGTGTTCGAGCACATCACCACCAAGGATGCGGCCCAGTACGTGGCCGAAGCCGAAGGCCCGATCGCCGCCACCATCACCGCGCACCACCTGCTGTACAACCGCAATGAACTGTTCAAGGGTGGCATCCGCCCGGACTTCTACTGCCTGCCGGTGCTCAAGCGCGAAGAACACCGCCTGGCGCTGGTCACTGCCGCCACCAGCGGCGACGAGCGCTTCTTCCTGGGTACCGACTCGGCCCCGCACGCGGTGCACACCAAGTACGCGGCCTGCGGCTGCGCGGGCTGCTACACGGCGCTGCACGCGATGGAGATGTATACCGAAGCCTTCGCCCAGGCCGGCGCGCTCGACCAGCTGGAGGCGTTCGCCAGCTTCAACGGCCCGGCGTTCTACAACCTGCCGCGCAACGAAGGCACGATCACGCTCAAGCGCGAAGCCTGGACGCTGCCCGCATCGGTGCCGATGGCCGAACACCAGCTGGTGCCGCTCAACGCGGGCGAGACCATCAACTGGAAGATGCTGTAACACCGATGCTGCCGCCGATCGACTGGGCGCAGCCGTGGTACGACACGGTGCGTCCGGCCTTCGAGCGCGCCGCGCCGCCGCCCGACGGCTTCATCGACGCCTTCAATGTCGCGGCGCGCGCGCTGGACCTGCGCAACGGCGCCGGCCAGCCGCTGTGCTTCGTGCTGCAAGCGAGCCTGCCCGACGGCATGGCGTACGAGGCATTCATTGGCGCGACGGGGCAGGTGCCCACGCGCGACAATCTGCACGACTTTTTCAATGCGCTGGTGTGGCAGACGTTCCCGGGTATCAAACGCGCCCTGAACACGCTGCAGGCGGCGCAGATCGCACAGGCCGGCGTGGGCAAGTCGCGTGGACCCGCGCGCGACGCCGCCACGATCTTCGACGAGAACGCGGCGTTGCTGGTGGTGCGCGACACGGCTGCCGGGCGCGCACTGGTCGACGACCTGCGCGCGCACCGCTGGCTTCAAGCGCTGTACGACGGGCGCGCCCTGTTCGGCCGCGACGCCGAGGTCTGGCTGTTCGGCCACGCGCTGATGGAAAAGCTGGTTACGCCGCGCAAGGCAATCACGGCGCACACGCGCGTCGTGTTCGTGGATGACGCGTACTTTGCGCTGGCGCCGGCTGCGCGCCGCGCCTGGATCGACGGCGAGGTGGCGAATGCGCTGGCTGGCGAAGGCCTGGCGAGCAACGGGGCCACAGCGGGCTTCACACCGCTGCAGGTGCTGGGTGTACCGGGCTGGTGGCCGGGGCAGGACGCCGATTTTTATCGTGATACCACCGTGTTCCGTCCACGCCGGACGGACTAACCAAGGAGAATGTGCATGGCTGAAGCGGTACGTTGGGGAATCCTCGGCACGGGCAAGATTGCCCATGCCTTTGCCACTGCACTCAAGGATGTGCCGGGCGCGGTGCTGGCCGGCGTGGCGTCACGCAGCCAGGAAACGGCCGATGCGTTCGGCCGTGAATTCGGCGCGCTGGCCAGCTACGGCTCGTATGAGGCCCTGGCCGCGAACCCGGACATCGACCTGGTCTACATCGGCACGCCGCACCCGCAGCACGTCGAGAATGCGTTGATGGCCCTGCGCGCCGGCAAGGGCGTCCTTTGCGAAAAGCCGTTTACGATGAACCTGCGCGAAGCCGAGCAGGTTGTCACGCTGGCACGCACGAAGCGCCTGTTCCTGATGGAGGCGATGTGGACGCGCTACCTGCCGGCCTACCAGGAAGTCCAGCGCATCCTGGCGTCCGGCGAAATCGGCACGCCGCGCCAGGTGGTGGCCGACTTCGGGTTCGCCGCCACGTTCGGCCCCGAGCACCGTGTGTTCAATCCCGAGCTGGGCGGCGGCGCGCTGCTCGACCTGGGCATCTATCCCTTGTCGATCGCCGCGGGCCTGCTTGGCCCGGTGACGGAAATCCGCGCCCAGGCCGAGATGGGCCCGACGGGCGTCGACGTGCAGACGGGCTTCACGCTCAAGCACGAAGGCGGCGGCATGTCGGTCTGCAGCTGCTCGCTGCTGGCGCGCACGCCGGCCGAACTGACGGTGGCGGGCGAGCGTGGCCACGTGCGCATGAACACGCGCTTCCACTGCGCGACCTCGGTCACGGTCACGCTAGACGACGGCACCTCGCGCACGATCGACACGCCGTATCTCGGCAACGGCTACGTGCACGAAGCGATCGAGGCGCAGCGCTGCTGGCAAGCCGGTTTGCTGGAAAGCCCGGTGATGACGCAGCGCGAAACGCTGGCGCTGATGGGCGTGATGGACGAGATCCGCCGACAGATCGGCTTACGTTACGAGGCAGACCGCGTACGCCCGCCAGCATGATGCTTGGCGCCGTCACGCCGATCCTGCGTATCTTCGATGAAGCCAAGGCCAGGCAGTTCTACGTCGACTACCTCGGCTTCAAGGTCGACTGGGAGCATCGCTTCGCGCCCGATCTGCCGCTGTATCTGCAGATCGCGCGTGACGGGTGCGTGCTGCACCTGAGCGAACATCATGGCGATTGCTGTCCTGGTGCGGCGCTGCGGATCGCCGTTGACGATATCGATGCGCTGCATGCCGGGCTGACGGCCAGACAATATGGCTACGCAAGGCCGGAGATCGAGGATACGCCATGGGGCTCACGTGAATTGAGCATCAAGGATCCGTTCGGGAACCGGCTCACGTTCGCATGCTGACGACACGATCGAACCGCCACCGGCGGTTCGGATAACACCGAGAACAACAAGGACACCATGAAACGCGATGCCCGCTCGACCGCCCGTGTACGGCGCCTCAATCAACGTCAACGCAAGAAGCTGCGCCTTGGCGAATTTACGGAGTATGTCTTCGATGTCGAGCTGACGTTCAGTGAGCCGATCGATGTCGAGTCCTACTACGGCTTTACCGATGGCCTGTTCGGATTTCTCGAGGGACGTAGTTTGCTCGGTGGCGGTTTCGGCGGACGCTTCCCTCTGACAGCAATCTCTGGCGTCATCACGACGTTGGAACGCGGCTCACCGGGCGAAGACGATCGCGAGGCCGTCGAGCGGTGGTTACGGGCCCGGCCAGAGGTAGCCGATGTCCGTGTTCATGCATTGGTCGATGGATGGCACGGCGGAACCCAATATGGGCATGATCGTACCCAATAAAGGTATGTTCCGAGTCAGGCAGCTGGTGGCTTCGACGCGATCGCCCCATCCAGCCGCCTGAACAAGTCGCGATGCAGGTCCCGCGTGTGCTTTTCCATGTGCTTGCGCGCGTGCGCGATCTCTTGCAGCTCACGCTGCGCCACATCGTTCTTGCCGTTGGTAATGGCCCACAGCGCCAGTTCGACGCGCGCATCGATACTGCCGAAGCGCTCCACCACTGACTCGAACTGCACGCCGGCTTCGAGCTGCTGATTGTTCGCGGCATATGCGCAGCCCAGTGCCAGCCCGACTTCATCGGCGCGAAAGCCCGGCTGCCGATCTTGCAGCGACGCGAGCAGCGCAATCGCTGCCGCTGGCTGGCGATGCGCCGCATTGGCGCGCGCGGCGCCCAGCACCACTTCCGGATCGCCCGCGAACGGCCCGCGCAGGCACGCATCGTAATGCTGCACGGCTTCGTCGGACTGGCCCGCACCCAGCAGCGCGGCGGCCAGGCGCATCTGGTTGTGGGCGGTCGGGGTCAGGTCGAACGCGCGCCGCGCTTCGCGCACGTCGCGACCCGGATCGATGGTTTTCTGCAGCGCGCGGGTGGCGATGCGGCCCTGGCGCTGAAGGCGCGACGCGGGCAGGTACTCGGCCACGAAGTAGGCCAGGCTGCCAAGGACCGGGAACGAAAACAGGATCAGCAGCCAGTACATCTGGCGCCCGTTGCGCAGCGCATGGACCGCGAAGAACAGCGCGATCAAAAAGTGCAGTCCGAGTCCGACGATAGGCATGCCAGGTTCCGTGTTGAATGGTAAATGAGAAGCGCATCTGCCCCGGGCAGGGCGTTGCAACTCAGCCAAGATAGCCGCAAACAGGGAGCAAATTTCTAACGGATTGTCACAGTGCGTTTGTACAACACGGTAAGCGGCCAGACGGGAAATCCCACCCGCCCGTCGTCAATATCCTGCTAGAGTTAAGTTGTTGCCTAACAGGAATTCTCATGCCTGCAGAACGGAATGTCGCAGTACTGGTCGATTGCGAAAATGCGCAGAGCGCCGTGCTCGATCAGGCGATGCAGCACGCATCAAACCTCGGGCGTGTGGTGCTGCGGCGCGGTTACGGCAACGCGGCTTCGCTGACCAACAAGTGGCAGGAAGCGCTGATCCGCCACGGCTTTGCGCCGTGTCTGCAATTCCAGTATGTGGGCGGGAAGAACACGGCCGATATCGCGCTGGCGCTGGACGCACTCGAGATGCTGCTGGACGGGCGCGCCAACCAGTTCGTGATCGTCACGAGCGACTCGGATTTTGTCGGCTTGTGCCGCAAGCTTCAGGAGCGCGGGGCCGGCGTGCATGTATGTGGTGAAGCGAAAACGCCTGCGGCCTTGCGATGTGCCTGTGACGCATTTCATGAGGCGGTACTGACCGCACCGGTCGTCGAAGCGCCACCGGCTGCGGCGGACGCCGTGAAGACCGTCGTCGACTGGCGGAATCTACTGGTCAAGACGGTCCGCAAAGTCACAAAAGCGTCGCCCAATGGATTGGTCAACCTGAGTGAACTGGGAAACCAACTGAAGCAGGCCAGTCCCGGGTTTTCTCCGGCAGCGCATGGTCATGCCAAGCTGCGGACGATGATCGAAGCTTGCAGCCAGTTGCGATTGCACCAGACGGAGGGTGGCCATTGCACCGTCAGCATGGCGCCAGCATCGCCGCCGACCGCCCTGCGCGCCGTCTAGACCTTCAAGAACTCCTCACGCCCACCCAGCCAGCGCGCCAGGTGCGCATCGACGACCGCCATCTTTTCCGGCGTCTCGCCCTCGAGCAGCCATTGCGCCACGTCGCGCGCCCGGTCGACCATCCACTGGTCGATCTCCAGGTCGGCAAAGCGCAGCATCGCCTGTCCCGACTGGCGCGCGCCCAGAAATTCACCAGGCCCGCGAATCTCCAGATCGCGCCGCGCAATCTCGAAGCCGTCCGTCGTTTCGCGCATCGTCAACAGGCGCTGCTTGGCCACCTGGCCCAGCGGCGACTGGTACAGCAGCAGGCACACCGACGCCGCCGAACCGCGGCCCACGCGCCCGCGCAACTGGTGCAGCTGCGACAGGCCAAACCGCTCTGCATGCTCGATCACCATCAGCGACGCATTGGGCACGTCCACGCCCACTTCGATGACGGTCGTCGCCACCAGCACATGCACCTGTCCCGCCGTGAACGCGTCCATCACTTCCTGCTTCTCGGCCGGCTTCATGCGGCCATGCACCAGCCCCACCTGCAGGTCGGGCAGCGACTCGGCCAGCGTTTCGTAGGTCTCGGTGGCGGTCTGCAATTGCAGCGCTTCGGATTCCTCGATCAGCGGGCAAACCCAGTACACCTGCCGGCCTTCGAGCGCCGCGGCGTACACGCGCTCGACCACTTCGTCGCGGCGGTTCTGGTCGATGGCGCGCGTGACAATCGGGCTGCGTCCCGGCGGCAGTTCGTCGATCACCGAGACTTCGAGGTCGGCGTAGTACGTCATTGCCAGCGTGCGCGGGATCGGCGTGGCCGACATCATCAGCTGGTGCGGCACCAGGCCGTCGCTGCCCTTGTTGCGCAGCGTGAGGCGCTGGCCGACGCCGAAGCGGTGCTGTTCGTCGACGATCACCAGGCCCAGTTTGGCAAACTGCACCGAGTCCTGGATCAGCGCGTGCGTGCCGATCACCAGGTGCGCCTCGCCCGATTCGATCAACGCGTTCGACGCGACCTTGTCCTTTTTCTTCAGGCTGCCGGTCAGCCACGCGACCTTCACGCCAAGGGGCTCCATCCACGCGGCGATCTTGCGGAAGTGCTGCTCGGCCAGGATCTCGGTCGGCGCCATCAGGGCCGCCTGGTAGCCGCTGTCGATCGCCTGCGCGGCGGCCAGCGCCGAGACCACGGTCTTGCCGCTGCCAACGTCACCCTGCAGCAGGCGCTGCATCGGGTAGCCTGCGCGCAGATCGGCGCGGATTTCTTCGACCACGCGCTGCTGCGCACCGGTCAGCGCGAACGGCAGCCCGGCCAGGAAGCCTTCGGACAGCTTGCCCACCGCGCGCAGTGGCGGCGCGCCTTTTTCGCGGCGCGCACGCTGCGCGCGTTTCAGCGACAACTGCTGCGCCAGCAGTTCGTCGAACTTCATGCGGTCCCAGGCCGGGTGCGAGCGCTCGATCAGCGCATGCTCGTCGACGTCCGCCGGCGGGTAGTGCAGGAGCTTGACGGCCGGCTCGAAGTCCATCAGGTCCATGCGCTTGCGGATCGCGGGCGGCACGGTGTCGGCCCAGTCGATGCGCTTCATCGCGTCGGCGATCGCGCGCCGCAGCACCATTTGCGACAGGCCTTCGCCGGCCGGGTACACGGGCGTGAGCGAGGCGGGCAGGGGCGCGCCTTCGTTGACGACCTTGTAGCCCGGGTGGACCATCTCGGCACCGAAGAAGCCGTGTTTGAGTTCGCCCCGCGCGCGGATGCGCACGCCTTCGGCCATCTGCTTGACCTGGCTGCCGTAGAAATTCATGAAACGCAGCAGCAGGTCGCCCGAGGCATCGGCGATCGTCACGAGAAGTTGGCGGCGCGGCTTGAACGAGATCTCGTTCTTGGTCACGATGCCTTCTACCTGCCAGGTCTGGCCGCCGCGCATGCAGGCATCCCGGATCGTGATGATCTGGGTCTCGTCCTCGTAGCGCAGCGGCAGGTGCAGCACCAGGTCCATGTCGGTGCGCAGGCCAAGGCGGGCGAGCTTGCTTTCGAGCGTTTTTGGGGGCGTTGTGGTTTTAGGGGCGGGCATATTGCGGCAAAGTGGCGCTTGCTGACGTAAAATAGAAGGTTCGCCGTATGCGCTTCAAGCCTCTATTGTAAAGCTGGCAGCATTGATTTGCCGAGATTTGCCCAACCAATTGAACATCATGTATTCGCTATCCGATTTCGACTTCGACCTGCCCCCCGAGCGCATCGCGCAATTGCCGCTGCCGGACCGCAGCGCGTCGCGCCTGCTGCACCTCGATGGCGACCAGATCATCGACCGCCAGTTCGCCGACATCGTCGACCAATTGCAGGCGGGCGACCTGCTCGTGATGAACAACACCCGCGTGCTCAAGGCGCGCTTCTTCGGCGTCAAGGAATCCGGCGGCCAGGTCGAGGTGCTGGTCGAGCGCGTGCTCGACAACCGCACGGTACTGGCCCAGGTCCGCGCGTCGAAGTCGCCCAAGCCGGGTAATCGCATCCGCCTGGCCGACGCCTTCACTGTGACGGCAGGCGAGCGCGCCGGCGAATTCTTCACGCTGCACTTTGAAGGCGATGTGTTCGACCTGATCGAAGCGCACGGCCGCCTGCCGCTGCCGCCGTACATCGAGCACACCGCCGACGAATTCGACGAACAGCGTTATCAGACCGTGTACTCGAAAGAGCCGGGCGCCGTGGCCGCGCCCACGGCCGGCCTGCACTTCGACCAGCCGCTGCTGGACCGCCTGGCCGCGAAAGGCGTGAACTTCGCGTATGTCACACTGCACGTGGGCGCCGGCACCTTCCAGCCGGTGCGGGTCGAAGACCTCAGCGAACACAAGATGCACACCGAGTGGTACACGATCGCGCAAGACACGGTGGACGCGGTGCGCGCCACCCGGGCCGCAGGCCGCGATGTGATTGCCGTCGGCACGACCAGCCTGCGCGCGCTGGAGTCGGCCTCGCAAAGCGGCGAGCTGGTTGCCGGTAGCGCCGACACGGCCCTGTTCATCACGCCCGGCTACACCTTTAAAACGGTCACGCGCCTGGTGACCAACTTCCACCTGCCCAAGTCGACGCTCCTGATGCTGGTGTCGGCCTTTGCCGGCTACGCGCCGATCCGCGCTGCCTACGCGCACGCGATTGCCAACGAATACCGCTTCTTCAGCTATGGCGACGCCATGCTCTTGAGCACCACCTCACGATAAGTCAGAGAACACATGCTCGAATTTACCCTGCTCAAAAAAGACACCAGCGGCCTGTCGCACGCCCGCCGCGGCCGCCTGAAGCTGAACCACGGCACCATCGAAACCCCGATCTTCATGCCGGTCGGTACCTACGGCTCGGTCAAGGCGATGGACCCGATCGAGCTGAAAGACGTCGGCTCGCAGATCATCCTGGGCAATACCTTCCACCTGTGGCTGCGCCCGGGCGTGGACGTGATGAACAAGTTCGGCGGCCTGCACAAGTTCATGGGCTGGGATGGCCCGATCCTGACCGACTCGGGCGGCTTCCAGGTGTTTTCGCTGGGCGCGATGCGCAAGATCACGGAAGAGGGCGTCAAGTTCGCCTCGCCGATCGACGGCTCGAAACTGTTCCTGTCGCCGGAAATCTCGATGCAGATCCAGCGTGCGCTCAATTCGGACATCGTGATGCAGTTCGACGAATGCACGCCGTACGAAATCGACGGCCGCCCGGCCACCGCCGACGAAGCGGCGAAATCGATGCGCATGTCGCTGCGCTGGGCCCAGCGCTCGATGAACGAATTCACCAGTGGCGGCAACCCGAACGCGCTGTTCGGCATCGTCCAGGGCGGCATGTACGAGCACCTGCGCGACGAATCGCTCGCAGGCCTGGAAGACATCAACTTCCCGGGGCTGGCCATTGGCGGCCTGTCGGTTGGCGAGCCAAAGGAAGACATGAAGCGCATCCTGGCCCACGTCGGCCCGCGCCTGCCCGAGAACAAGCCGCACTACCTGATGGGCGTGGGTACGCCGGAAGACCTGGTCGATGGCGTGGCCAATGGCGTCGACATGTTCGACTGCGTGATGCCGACCCGGAACGCCCGCAACGGCTGGCTGTTTACGCGCTTTGGCGACGTCAAGATCAAGAATGCGCGCTATAAAGAAGAGATGGCGCCGCTCGACGAGAGCTGCACCTGCTACTGCTGCCAGAATTTCTCGCGCGCCTATCTGCACCACCTGCACCGCTCGAACGAGATCCTGGGCGCGCGCCTGAACACGATCCACAACCTGCATTACTACCTGAATCTGATGCAGGAAATGCGCGACGCGATCGACGCCGACGGTTTCCAGGCCTTCCGCGTCAAGTTCGCGGCCGACCGCGCACGCGGCGTGTAAGCACTTGCTTACCCTGCAGCCCCGATCTTGCCGTATTGACGGTTGGGGCTGCATGCAATATCGACCGGTTTGTCTTGCAATACCTGAAAGCAAGACGACATACTGCCGGATATGGTTTGCGGCTTCTGGCCGATGCTAGAATACACCGCTTATTTTTTTAACTTCACCATCGGAGCTCTTGTGTTCATTTCCAACGCGTACGCGCAAACTGCCCCTGTCGCCGATGCCGGCATCATGGGTAGCCTGACGACCTTCCTGCCGCTGATCCTGATGTTCGTGGTCATGTATTTCCTGATGATCCGTCCTCAGCAGAAACGCCAGAAAGAGGCGAAAGCCATGATGGACGCACTGGCCAAGGGCGACGAAGTCGTGACCGCCGGCGGTATCGTCGGCCGTGTTTCGAAAGTGGCCGAAGCCTATGTGACGCTGGAGGTTGCCGTCGGCACCGAAATCACCGTGCAAAAGAATTCGGTGACCACGCTGCTGCCAAAAGGCACGCTGAAAGCCCTGTAAGCCCTGCTGTGCGCCGTGCGGGGCAACCCGCACTGCCTAACCTGAACGCCGGAACACTATGAATCGCTATCCCGTCTGGAAATACTTACTGATCGTCATTGCGCTGCTGCTGGGCGCCTTGTACACGGCACCGAACTACTTCGGCGAAACGCCGGCGTTGCAGGTCACATCAGGCCGTTCTACCCTGAATATCACGAGTGCCTCCACCACCGTGGTCGAGGATGCGCTCAAGCGTGCCGGCATTCCTTCCACCGGTATCACCCTCGAAGGCACGGGCCACACCACCTCGGTGCGCGCGCGCTTCGCCGGTACCGAAGAGCAGTTCAAGGCCAAGCTGGCTCTTGAGCGCGAACTGAACCGCGACCCTGCCAATCCCGATTACATCGTCACCGTCAACCTGGTGAAGAACACCCCGGCCTGGATGACGGCCATTGGCGCAGCGCCGATGAGCCTGGGCCTGGACTTGCGCGGCGGCGTGCACTTCCTGCTGCAGGTCGACACCAAGGCGGTCCTCGACAACAAGGTCAAGGCCCTGCAGTCGAGCGTGCGCAGCAACCTGCGTGACAAGAACGTGCGCCATAGCGGCATCGAGCGCGTGCGTGACACCATCGAAGTGCGCTTCCGCGATGCTGCCACCCGCAGCAACGCGCGCAACGTGCTGGCCGCGCAGTCGAGCGAGCTGGCCTTTGCCGACGCCGCCGATGGCGCCGACATGAAGCTGGTCGTGAGCCTGAAGCCCGAAGCCATCAAGCGCTCGGTCGAAGACGGCATCAAGCAGAACATCATGACGCTGTCCAAGCGTATCAATGAACTGGGCACCACCGAGCCGATCATCCAGCAGCAGGGGGCCGACCGCATCGTGGTCCAGCTGCCAGGCGTGCAGGACGTTGCCCGCGCCAAGGACATCATCGGCCGCACCGCCACGCTCGAACTGCGCATGGTCGACACCACCGTGACCCCGGGCACCGAGCTGTCGGCAGCGATTCCGCTGAACTCCGAACTGTTCACCGAAGGCCGCGGCGCACCGATCGTTGTCTCGCGCGACATCATCCTGACCGGCGAATCGATTTCGAGCGCCACCGCCAGCTTCGACCAGAACCAGCAGCCTGCCGTTTCGCTCGACCTGAACGGCGACGGCGGCCGCCGTATCCGCCTGGCCACGCGTGAAAACGTCGGCAAGCGCATGGCGATCCTGCTGAAAGAAAAGGGCGTCTACAACGTGCTGTCGGCCCCGACCATCCAGAGCGAACTGGGTTCGAGCTTCCAGATCACCAATATGGGCAGCTCGCAGGACGCCAACGAGCTGGCACTGCTGCTGCGCTCGGGCGCGCTGTCGGCGCCGATGGAATTCGTCGAGGAACGCGTGATCGGCCCGCAACTGGGCGCCGAGAACATCGAGCGCGGCCTGCATTCCACCATCTGGGGCTTCGTGGCGATCGCGATCTTCATGATCATCTACTACCACCTGTTCGGCGTGTTCTCGGCGCTGGCGCTCGCGGCCAACGTGCTGTTCCTGCTGGCGCTGCTGTCGATCCTGCAGATCACGCTGACGCTGCCGGGTATCGCGGCAATCGCGCTGGCACTGGGCGTGGCAATTGATTCGAACGTGCTGGTGAACGAACGTATCCGCGAAGAGCTGCGGGCCGGCGCGACGCCGCAGGCGGCGATTTCAGCCGGTTCCAAGCATGCCTGGGACACCATCGTCGACTCCAACGTCACCACGCTGATCGTCGGCCTGGCGCTGCTGATCTTCGGTTCCGGTCCAGTGCGCGGCTTTGCCGTGGTCCACTGCCTGGGCATCCTGACCTCGATGTTCTCGGCCGTGGTCGTGGCCCGCGGTTTCGCCAACCTGTGGTACGGCCGCCAGAAAAAGCTGACGAAGATTTCGATCGGCACGGTCTGGCAGCCTGGCATGACGCCTAACAAGAAGTAAGCACCGGGATACGACAATGGAATTTTTCAAGATCAAACGGGACATCCCGTTCATGCGCCACGCGCTGGTCCTCAATGCGATCTCGGTGATCACATTCGTGGCGGCGGTGTTCTTCCTGATCACCAAGCCCCTGAACTTCTCGGTGGAGTTCACGGGCGGCACGGTGATGGAGCTGCTCTATCCAAAGGCGGCGGACCAGGAAAAGATCCGCAACACGCTGCGCGGGATGGGCTATTCGCACCCTGAGGTGGCCAGCTTCGGCACCGCGCAGGACATCATGCTGCGCCTGCCGATCGTCGCGGGCGCGCCAGCGGCGAGCAGCTCGACGGCCGTGTTCAATGCCATTTGCCGCGACGAGCAGGGCACGACCAAGCAGACGCAAACGACGACCGACAAGGGTGAAGTGCTCAACCGCACCAGCTGCGTCGCACCAGGCGGGCAAGAGCTGATCAGCCTGCAGCAAGTGCAGTTCGTCGGCCCGTCGGTCGGCGAGGAGCTGGCCCAGAACGGCCTGAACGCGCTGCTGATGGTCATCCTGGGCATCGTGGTCTACCTGGCAATCCGCTTCGAATGGAAATTCGCTGTCGCCGCCGTGGTCGCCAACCTGCACGACGTGGTCATCATCCTGGGCTTCTTCGCGTTCTTCCAGTGGGAATTCTCGCTGACGGTGCTGGCCGCAACACTGGCGGTGCTGGGTTACTCGGTCAACGAATCGGTCGTCATCTTCGACCGGATCCGCGAGATGTTCCGCAAGCAGCGCCGCATGAGCGTGCCGGAAGTGATCGATCACGCGATCACCAGCACGATCTCGCGCACGATCATCACGCACGGCTCGACGCTGATGATGGTCCTGTCGATGCTGTTCTTCGGCGGCTACGCGCTGCACTACTTCGCGATCGCGCTGGCCATCGGCATCTGCTTCGGTATCTACTCGTCGGTGTTCGTGGCGGCGGCTGTGGCGATGTGGCTGGGCGTCAAGCGTGAAGACCTGATCAAGCCGGTCAAAGAGAAAGACGACACCGACGGCGCGGTCGTCTGACCGATTGCACGATTGCGGCTTTGTGTGTGTCAACGCACGGAGCCGCGATGTGCCCGTATTTATAGTGGAACTGTCTCTTTCAGGACATCCCTAGTTTTGGACTTCACCCGCCCCGGCAACGGCGCGGGTTTTTTTTGTCCCGCATTCCTTACAAAAAAGCGGGGGTCAGGTCTGACATTCGGACACGATCTCGACAGAAAAGCGGGGGTCAGGTCTGACATTCGGACGCGATCTCGACAGTCAGGCAGCCTGAACGCGCTGACACTTGGCCATGCTAATCGTGGGCGAGACGCCATTGAACGTGGCCACGGCTGAGATCGTGTCCGAATGTCAGACCTGACCCCGGCTGTGCTACCGGGCACCGAAACGCGCTCAAGAGACGAATCACCGATATGGGACGGAGTTCCAGCCCAGCTCGGGCATTTGACGATGTGCCGCTGTGAGACAATCGGCGAGATTTCATTGAACGAGCCCGCTTATGCTGACTGCACCGATGCCATTGGACGAACCTGAGCGCCTGCGGGCGCTCGAACGGCTCGGCGTCCTCGACACCGCGCCCGAACGTGAGTTCGATGCCCTGGTGGCAATCGCTGCCCTGGTGTGTGGCGTTCCGATCTCGCTGGTCAGCCTGATCGACCACGACCGGCAATGGTTCAAGGCCAATGTTGGCTTGCCCGGGGTGACAGAGCTGCCCCGCGATGCGGCGTTCTGTGCTCACGCGATTCTGGATGACGGCATTTTCGAGGTGCCTGATGCCCTGGCCGACCCTCGCTTCGCCGATAATCCGCTGGTCGCAACCGCGCCAGACATTCGCTTCTACGCCGGCGCCACGCTGCGCCTGAGCGACGGTGCCCACGTCGGCACGCTATGCGTGATCGACCGTGTGCCCCGCCGACTGAGCGAGACGCAGCGCGAAACGCTGCGCCTGTTGTCGATCGCTGTCGTCCAGGCACTGGAATCGCGTCGCATGGCACGGGGTTTCCTGGCCAGTGAAACCCGCTTTCGCACGCTCAGCGAGGCATCTCCGTTAGGCATGTTCGCCGCCGATGCGGCTGGCGCCTGCACCTACACCAATGCTCGCTGGCAAGCCATTTACGGTTTGAGCGAGGCCGAGGCGCTGGGCCACGGCTGGAGCCATGCGCTGCACCCCGACGACAAGGCCGCCGTTTTCGCCCAATGGGAGCGCGCGGCGCCGCTGAAGCACGAATTCGACATGGAGTTCCGGGTTCGCCACCACGACGGCGCGGTGCGTCATGTGCGCGCTGTTGCGCGGGCCTTGCTGGATGGCGATGACGAGGTCACGGGCTACGTGGGTTCGGTGGAAGACATCACCGAGCGCTTGCAGTCGCGCCGGACACTCGACGACGAGCGCGTGCGCCTGGCAGCGATCATTCAGGGCACCGGGGCGGGCACCTGGGAATGGAACGTCCAGACGGGCGAGACGCGCTTCAATGAGCGCTGGGCCGAGATTGTGGGCGCCACCCTGGACGAGCTTTCCCCGACCACGATCCAGACCTGGGCCGATCTGGCCCACCCCGAGGACAAGGCGCGATCCGCTGCGCTGCTGCAAGCCCACTTTGCGGGTGAGACGGCGACTTACGAATGCGAGGCGCGCATGCGTCACCGCGACGGCCACTGGGTCTGGGTGCTCGACCGCGGCAAGGTGCTGACCAGCACCGCAGACGGCCAGCCCGAGTGGATGTTCGGCACGCATCTGGATATCACGGCGCGCAAGGCGCAGGAAGATCGGTTGCGCAAGAGCGAGGAACTGCTGAACCGCACCGGCGCCCTGGCACAGGTCGGGGGCTGGGAGGTAGACATCACCAGCGGCACCGTTCACTGGTCCGAGCAGACCTGTCGCATCCACGGCGTGGAGCTCGATTACCAGCCCCAACTGGCCGAGGCAATCGACTTCTATGCGCCGCAAGCCCGCCCCCTCATCGAGGCCGCGGTAGCGCAGGCCATGGCCGACGGCACGGACTGGGACCTGGAACTGCCTTTCATCCAGAAGAGCGGCCGCAGGATCTGGGTGCGCGTGGTGGGCCATGCGACGTTCGAGGGCGGAAAACCGGTGCAGCTGTTCGGGGTGTTTCAGGATATTACCCAGCGCGTGGAAAGCCGCCAGGCCCTCGATGCCGCTCAACAACGCATTGTGCTGGCGACCGAAACCGGTGGCATCGGGGTCTGGGAGCTGAACGTACAGACAGGCGTATTCACTTGCGATGCCCTGATGTACGCGCTGTACGGCCTGCCGGAGGGATCGGGTACGGACGGCTACGAACACTGGGCTCGCCACCTTCACCCCGCCGATCAGAGCCGCGCCAGGCAGGAGTTCAAGTCGGCCCTGGAAAACGGTACCGATTTGCGCTCCGAGTTTCGTGTGATCTGGCACGACGGCTCCGTGCATTTTCTTCGTGCCGCTGGCAGTGTGAGGCGTGATGCCGAGGGCCAGGCTCTGCACATGGTGGGCGTGAGTTGGGATGTGACCCCACTGCGCGAGCTCGCCAACCAGCTGGCCGAGCAGCATGAGCTCCTGCGCGTGACGCTGCAGTCGATTGGCGACGCCGTGATCACCACCGACGCCGAAAGCCGGGTGACCTGGTTGAACCCGGTAGCCGAGCGCATGACCGGCTGGCTGTCCAGTGAAGCACTCGGGCGCCCACTGACCCAAGTCTTTCATATCGTCAACGCAGAGACCCGGAATCTCACCGAGAGCCCTGTGGCCAACTGCTTGGCACAGGGCAAGATCGTGGGCCTGGCCAAGGACACCGTGCTGATCTCGCGCAATGGCGACGAGTTCGGCATTGAGGATTCCGCTGCACCGATCCGCAACCCGAGTGGCGATGTGCTCGGCGTCGTGCTGGTCTTTCACGATGTGACTGAACAACGTCGACTGTCCGGTGAGATGAGCTACCGCGCCACGCACGACGCCCTCACGGGCCTGGTCAACCGGGCCGAGTTCGAGACCCGGTTGCGCCGCACCCTGGACAAGGCGCACGAGGACCGTAGCGAGCATGCCCTGCTGTATATCGATCTCGACCAGTTCAAACTTGTGAACGATGCCTGCGGCCACTCGGTGGGCGACCAGCTCCTGCAGCAGGTGGCCAAGCTGCTGCGCGAAGCCGTGCGTGCGCGTGACACGCTGGCCCGCCTGGGCGGCGACGAATTCGCGGTCATCCTCGAACACTGCATGGCCGACCAGGCACTGCGCGTGGCGCAGCAGATCTGCGACCGCATGGAGGCGTTCCGGTTCGTGCACGACGACCGCCGCTTCCGTATCGGCACCAGTATCGGGCTGGTGCCGATGGACAACCGCTGGACCAGCACGGCCGCCGCCATGCAGGCGGCAGACACGTCGTGCTACGCCGCCAAGGAGGCGGGCCGCAACCGTGTGCATGTCTGGTTCGACACCGACCAGGCCATGCGTACCCGTCATGGCGAAATGCAGTGGGCCGCGCGGCTGGAGCAGGCGCTGGATGAAGGCCGGTTTGTGCTTTATGTGCAGCGCATCGACCCGCTTGGCGAGGGTGCCACGGGGCTTCACGCGGAAGTGCTGATCCGGCTGCTGGACAACGATGGCAGCCTGATTCTGCCGGGGGCCTTCCTGCCGGCTGCAGAGCGCTTCCACATGGCCACGCGCATCGACCGCTGGGTGCTGACGCACGCCGTCCAGCAGATTCAGGACATGGCCGATTTGTGTACGCTGCAAACCTTGTGCATCAACCTGTCAGGCCAGTCGGTGGGCGACCGCGCGTTTCACCGATATGCCATCGACGTATTGACCGAAGCGGGGAGTGCCGTCTGCCGCTGCATCTGCCTGGAGATCACGGAGACCGCTGCCGTCACCAATATGGCCGATGCCGCGATCTTCATCGAACAGGTACGCGCTCTGGGGGTCAGGGTCGCACTCGATGACTTCGGGGCCGGAGCGTCGTCGTTCGGCTACCTGAAGACGCTCAAGGTCGACCTGCTGAAGATCGATGGCAGCTTCATCCGCGACGTGATCGACGATCCGCTGGACGCCGCCGCTGTACGCTGTTTCGTTGATGTGGCCCGCGTGGTGGGGGTCAAGACGGTTGCCGAGTTCGTCGACCAGCCCAAAGTGCTGGAACGCGTGCGTGAGATCGGCATCGACTACGCACAAGGGTACTTGCTGCACAAACCCGAGCCGATCGGGAACCTGTTCGGCGCTGCCGCGCTACGCACGCCGGCCTGAATCAACGCCGCGGCCAGGTCGATGATCTTGCCGCCGCCCTGGAAAGGTGGCGTGCAAGGTGCTTGCGCTACAACTGCCACGGATGGTTGTTCCTGCCATCGAGCGCGCTGTCGAGATACGTCGCGGCGCTGATCAGGGCCAGGTGCGTGAACGCCTGCGGGAAGTTACCGAGCAGCTCAGCCTTGCCGGTGAACTCCTCGGCGTACAGCCCGACGTGGTTACCGTAGGCGAGCAACTTTTCCATATTGTTGTGCGCCTGCTCCAGGCGGCCGGCGCGCGCCAGGCATTCCACGTACCAGAACGAGCAGGCCGCGAACGCGCCTTCTTCGCCTTCGAGACCATCGTCGCGGTCGTAGCGCAGCACCAGCGCGTCGTCGCCCAGCTGGTCGCCGATGGCGTCGAGCGTGGCCAGCCACTGCGGGTCGGTCGAGCCGATGAAGCGCACCAGCGGCATCATCAGCATCGCGCCATCGAGGTCGGTGGAGCCCTTGCTGCGCACGAAGTGGCCCAGTTCCTTGTTCCAGAAGGTGGCCCAGATGTAGTTGGAGATGTCGTTGCGCGCCGCGATCCACTGGTCGAACGGGGCAGTCAGCGAGCGCTTGCTGGCCAGGCGGATCGCCCGGTCGACCGCCACCCAGCACATGAGTTGCGAGTGCAGGTGCTCGCGCGGCGCTTCACGGCCTTCCCAGATACCGGCGTCGGGCCGGCGCCAGTTGTCGCACACGAAGCCGACCACGTGGCACACGCCCAGCCAGCCGGCGTGCGAGATCGCTTCCCCATACTTGTTGCTCAGGTAAACCGCATCGAGCAGGGCGCCGAAGATATCGAGCTGCAGCTGGGTCGCCGCATCGTTGCCGATCCTGACCGGCTGCGAGCCGGCATAACCGGCCAGGTGATCGAGATCGACTTCGGCCTGCACCTCGCCGCCGTCAAGCGCGTACATGATGCGCAGCTGGCCGTCATCGGGCCCATGGCTGGGCCGCTCGGCCGACCAGCGCGTGAACGCCTTGGCTTCCTCGGTGTAACCAAGGCGCATCAGCGCATACACGGTGAACGAGGCGTCGCGGATCCAGGTCGAGCGGTAATCCCAGTTGCGCGAGCCGCCCAGTACCTCGGGCAGGCCGAAGGTGGCGGCAGCGACCATCGAGCCATGACGGCGCGAGGTCATCAGCTTGAGCACCAGCGCCGAACGCGTGACGTCCTCGCGCCAGCGGCCCTTGTAGGTCGAGCGCCTGGCCCAGTTGCGCCAGTGCGCGACGACGTCGACGACCAGCGTGTCGCGCGCAGCCTGGTCAAGGGGCGGGTCGCCTTCTTCGTCCATGACGATGTCGATCGACTCGCCGGCCTTCAGCACGAAGCTGGCGCCGGCGCCGCCGTCGACAGCGGTGAAGTCGACCGGCGCGCACAGGCGCAGCGACGGCGCGCCGGCGGCGGAAAACACCACCTGGTCCTGCGTGATGCTGACCTCGGGCTGCAGGCGCGCATAGTCAAAGCGCGGCTGGCAATCGAGCCGCATCCGTACTTCGCCCTTCGTGACTTCCACGCGCCGCAGCACGCATGCCGCGCCGTGACCGATTTCCTCGGGGCCGGCCATCAGGTCGGTGATCTGGACGCTGGCCTCGTCACTCAGCCACTGCGTGAGCAGGACGTTGGTGTCGGGCAGGTAGGTCTGCACGACGCGCGCATCGGGCATCTGTGGCGCGAGCGTGAAGTGGCCGCCCTTGTCCGGGTCGAGCAAGGCGGCGAAGATGCTGGGGCTGTCGAAGTCGGGCCAGCACAGAAAGTCGATCGTGCCGTCGGTAGCGACGAGCGCCATCGTGGCCAGGTTGCCGATGGCGCCGTGGTTGGCAATCGGTCTTGGCGGCGGGGTGCCGGCCGAATTATCTGAACGTTCAACCATTGTCTTCGAAGCCCGGATACAGTGCCATGCCGCCATCGACGTACACCGTGGTGCCGGTCATGTAGTCGGCCAGGTCGGACGCCATGAACAGCGCCAGCGCCGCGACGTCGTCGACATCGCCGATGCGGCCATACGGGATCAGCTTGAGCAGCTTGTCGGCTGCTGCGCCTTCGGTGGCCTCGGCATTGATCGGCGTGCGGATCGCGCCCGGCGCGATGGCGTTGACGCGGATGCGGTCCGGCGCCACTTCCTGCGCCAGGGAGCGCATCAGCATGCCGATGCCGCCTTTGGAGGCCGCGTAGTTGACGTGGCCGGCCCAGGGAATGATCTCGTGCACGGAACTCATGCACAGGATGGCGCCATTGGCGCGCATGCGGCCGCGGTTGCCCTGCTCGCGAAATTGCCGGATGGCTGCGCGCGTGCACAGGAACTGGCCGGTGAGGTTGACGTCGATGACGGCTTGCCAGTCTTGCAGCGTCATCTCGGCGATCGGGGCGTCTTTCTGGATGCCCGAGTTGGCCACCAGGATGTCGATACCGCCGAAAGCCTTGACCGTCTCGTCGAACAGGCGCCCGACATCGTCTTCCTTCCCGACATTGGCCTGGACCGCCACGGCGCGGCCTCCGGCGCCCGTGATCTGCGCGACGACCTCTTCGGCCTTGTCGCGGCTGCTGTTGTAATTGACGACGACCTGGGCGCCGGCCTCGGCGAACGCGAGGCTGATGCCGCGGCCAATGCCGGAATCGCCGCCGGTGACGAGCACCACCTGGTCCTGCAAGCTGATTTTCATGGGATTCTCCAGAAGGTCGGGACGCACTGTTGCGTACGCCAGTGATTGGCGTGACCTTAGCAGAAAGCGGGGATGCGACCGGCACGCCATGGGTGGCAATGGCGTGTGGAAAAACGGGAACTGAATCCGTGCGAAAAGATGGTGTGAGTGTGAGTCACCGCACCGAGTGAGCACCCCGCGAGACATAAGATCAGGCTGTCTCTTTCAGGACATCCCTAGTTTTGGACTTTGGCCCGCTCGTCACCGAGCGGGCATTTTTTTGCCTAGAGCAGCGCCGAGGCCAGGCTCTTGACCTCTTCGCCCGACTCTTCCAGCACGCCCTTGAGCGTGCCGTGGCCGAACACGAAGTCGATGGTGGCCGCGGCCGCATAAGTCGTGGCGCCCACGGGCGCGAACAGCGGCGACGGGAACGGCGCCAGATCATTGGCCAGCAGCAGCGTGTCGCCGAGGGTTTCGGGTGGCAGCGCGCGCATGCCGTCCCACAAGGCTTCGATGGCGCTCATCACGGGCGCCGGCACGGCGAGCTGGTGCAGCACGCCGCGACCGATGGCCGCTTCGCCATGGTCGAGCCAGGCATCGAGATGATCGTCAAGCAGCCCCGGCATCGCTTCGGCGCGCGACAGCAGATAAAAGCCGCCGACTTCATGCACGATGCCGGCGAACAGGGCGGTTTCAGGGTCGACGAACGAGACGCGGCGCGCGATCACCTGGGCCAGTGCGGCCACGTGGGCCGAGTGTGTCCACAGCTGGTCGGCCTTCTTGCGCAGGCCGGGGTCGCGGATTTCGCTGGCCAGCTGGCGCACGATGACGGACGCGGCCAGCGCGCCCAGCGTGCGAAAGCCCACCCGCTGCACGGCGGCGGGCACGCTCGTGACGTCGTTGCCGGAGCGGTTGTAGGCGACCGAGTTGGCGATCGCCACGGTGCGCGCGGCCAGCAGCGGCTCGGCCTGCACGAGGCGGGCAGCGGCGTCGATGTGGCAATCGGGTTCACTCAACGCCCGCTGCAACTTGAGCGATGCGTGAACGCTGGTGGGAAACGTGAGTTCGCCCCTGCTGGCTTCAGCAGCGATGCTGTCGAGGGAAGAGAGTTGGTCCATCAAAAAATTATACCCCCAACCCACCAGAACGCGACCAACTATATTGCTCTAGAGAACCACGGGCCTTGGCCTGTGGCATCCCAGCGACCGGATTACGCTTCGCTGAAGATGGCGTCGCAGCCTTCTTTTGGCTCTTCAGTGTTTTCCAGCTCGTCGGCCAGGCCCAGATCGAACAGTTCTTCGACCGCGTTCATGTAGCTGTTGAGCTTGGTTGCGCCGATGAGGCGGTAAATGTCGCCGGCTTCGTTGCGCACGCCGATCAGCATCGGTTCTTGCTGGACTTCGTCCAGTGGGGCGACGTCGAGCAGGATGTTGCCGATGATGTGCTTGTCGAAATGGGCGGGCTTCTTGTCGTCGATGAGGGCGGTTTTCAAGGCGTTTCCTTCAGGTGGGGTGATGATGGCAGGGGACCGTTGCCGTGGCTGGCGATGCGGGTGCGCAGCAGCGTCAGGGCGGTTTCGAGCGTGGCGAAGTCGGTGTCGCTGTAAGCGTGGAACAGTTCCTTGCCGCGTGCGATCACGATCGGGAATACGTTGCAGAATACCTGTTCCCCGGCCGGCGTGAGGCGCACGAAGAACGAGCGCTTGTCGTCGCAGCTGCGCTCGCGCAGCACCAGGCCCTTGTGCTCCAGGCGTTCGATGACGCCGGTGAGCGTGCCCTTGGTGATCAGCGTGCGCTCGCCCAGCTCCTTGTAGCTCATGCCGCTCGTGTTGCCGAGCGTGGCGATGATATCGAACTGCGCGTGTGTCAAACCGTTCTGGCGCACGGCGTCGCCCGAGACGCGCTCGAAGCTCTGCATGCACTCGGCCAGCAGTCGGACGCTTTTTAGATATCGTTCCCCCATGGGCCGGGATTATAGCCGCCCGCTGCACTGACCGCTGCACCGCGCGTCCATCGGTACGCAATATGACGGGGTGGACCGCACAGGCTTGTTGCGCGAATGTTCTCCGGTATGATGTACGCCCATGTCGTTTGCACAGGCCTGTGGCCATTTCCTATTCGTGACCCTGACCATCCGCCGCGATGCAGCCTGACCTGTCCCTGCTGACCCAGGAGCGGCTGTTGCGCGTGCTACTGGTCAATGCCGGCGAGCCGGACGCGCTGACCTGGTCCGGGCTGTACCAGCCGCTGCGGCTGGCCGCCAAGGTACTGGGGCCCGAGCGCCTGCACGTCGACGTGCGCAGTCCCGACAAATTCATGGGCGACGCCCAGCGTCACTGGCACCTGGTGCTGCTGGTGGCCGACGAAGCCGAAGCGGCGCTGCGTCCGGCCAATCTGCGCGCCTTGGTCGAGCGCTGCCGCGCCGCGCCGTTCTGGGGCGGCGTCGGCGCCGGCGTGCTGTGGCTGGCCGACGCCGGCGTCCTGCATGGCGTGCGCACGGCGCTGCCGTGGGCGCTGTACCCGGACGTCAATGCCCAGGCCGAACAGGCCCTGCTCACCCCCAACCTGTACGAATTCGACGCCAACCGCCTGACCTGCTGCGGCGGCGCGGCCAGTATCGACTTCGCGCTGACGCTGGTCGACCTGCTGTTTGGCGCGACCGTCCAGGCGCAAGTGAAAGAGACGCTGTGCATCGACCGCGTGCGCGGCCCGGACGAGCGCCAGCGCGTGGCGCTGCAGGCCCGCTTCGGCGCGCTGCAACCGAAACTGTCCGAGGCGGTGGCGCTGATGGAAGCCAATATCGAAGAGCCGCTGTCCACCGACGAAATTGCGCAGCTGTCCGGCATTTCGCGGCGCCAGCTCGAACGCCTGTTCAAGCAATACCTGGGCAGCCTGCCATCGCGCTACTACCTCGAACTGCGCCTGCGCCGCTCGCGCCAGCTCTTGCTCGACACCAATCACTCGATCGTGCAGGTGGGGCTGATGTGCGGATTTTCGTCCGGCTCGCATTTTTCGACGGCGTTCGGGGCCTTGTTCGGCAATACGCCGCGCGAAGAGCGGCAGAGGAAGCTGGCGCAATAGCGCCGTCCGGTAGCGTCAAAAATGAAAATGCCTGTCGCACTTCTAAAAGAAGTTGTCGGCCAGCGTTTCTATAATGAATTGATCATGCGGGAGAAGCATCCCGCGCCATTTACATTGATTGGATGAGGAAAAAGCCATGAACGCTCAGCTTGATTCGGGTATCGCCACGCGGTCTGTCACCCGCCAGACCTTCGACGACGTCCTGGTCCCGACCTACGCCCCGGCCGCCATGGTGCCGGTGCGCGCATCGGGCCTGGACCTGTGGGACCAGGAAGGCAAGCAGTATCTGGACTTCACCTCGGGCATCGCCGTCACCTCGCTGGGCCACGCCCACCCTGAAGTGAACGAAGCGCTGACCAAGCAGCTCAACACCCTCTGGCACCTCGGCAATGGCTACACCAACGAGCCGGTGCTGCGCCTGGCCAGCGCCCTGACCGAAGCGACGTTCGCCGAGCGCGCGTTCTTCTGCAACTCGGGCGCCGAAGCCAACGAAGCGGCCCTCAAGCTCGCCCGTAAATACGCGCACACCAAGTTCGGTCCGCACAAGTCGCGCATCGTCTCGTGCCTGGCTTCGTTCCACGGCCGCACGTTGTTTACCGTGTCGGTCGGCGGCCAGTCGAAATACACCGAAGGCTTCGAGCCGCTGCCACCGGAACTGAGCCACATCCCGTACAACGACATCGAGGCCGCGCGCGCCGCGATTACCGACGATGTCGCGGCCGTGATCGTCGAGCCGATCCAGGGCGAGGGCGGCGTCATTCCGGGCAACCCGGACTACCTGAAAGCGCTGCGCGAGCTGTGCGACCAGACCGGCGCACTGCTGATCTTCGACGAAGTCCAGTCGGGCATGGGCCGCACCGGCACGCTGTTCGCCTACGAGCAGATGAACGTCAAGCCGGACGTCCTGACGTCGGCCAAGGCGCTGGGCAACGGCTACCCGATCGGCGCGATGCTCACGACCACCGAGATCGCCAAGCACCTGGGCGTGGGCAGCCACGGCACGACCTACGGCGGCAATCCGCTGGCCACCACCGTCGCCCTGAAGGTCCTGGAGATCATCAACCAGCCGGCTTTCCTCGCGCGCGTGAAAGAAGCCAACGTGGCGATCATGACGAACCTGCTGCAACTGGCGGCGGACTTCCCGCAGGTGTTCGGCCAGCCACGCGGCATGGGCCTGCTCCTGGGCCTGCCGATGGCGGAAACGTCGAAGGGCCGCTCGAAGGACTTCACCAAGATCGCCGAGAAGATGGGCCTGATGCTGCTGATCGCCGGTCCGGACGTCGTGCGCCTGGCGCCGGCGCTGATCGTCTCGGACGCGCAGATCGCCGAAGCGAACCGCATCATGCGCGCCGCCGTGGCCGAATTCCTGGCCGACGCCATCGACGAACCTGCGGCGCCACGCAAAGAGGCACCCGTGCCGGCACCCGACGCCGCCTGACGCATCGGACCCGCCGGCCGCCTTGACCAAGGCGGCCGGCTGCACGCACTGACCCACAGGGAGACCACATGTATGTTGTCCGTCCGGTAGATCGCGCGGATATCGGCGCGCTCGAAGCGATGGCCGCTATTTCGATGCCGGGGGTGCATACGCTCCCGCGCACGCGCGAAGGCATCAATGCCGCCGTCGAGCGCTCGCTCGCCTCGTTCGCCGCGCAAGTCGATATTCCAAGCGAAGAATCGTATCTGTTCGTGCTCGAAGACCTGCGCTCGCGCGAGGTCGTCGGCACCGCCGCCATCCACGCATCGGCCGGCTCGAACGGCACCTATTTCGCGTTTCGCAACGATGTCATCCAGCAGGTCTCGCGTGACCTGAACATCAGCCACAACGTGCACGCACTGACGCTGTGCTCCGAGCTGACTGCCTACTCGCACCTGTCGGGTTTTTTCGTGCGCAACCGCGAGAGCGCGGGCGTCGAGGCGGCGCTGTTGTCGCGCGCGCGCCTGCTGTACGCGATGCTCGCGCCACACCGCTTTGGCGACCGTTTCTTCGTGCCGCTGGCCGGGCGCGTCGATGCCGATGGCCAGTCGCCGTTCTGGAATGCGCTGGGCCGCAAGTTCTTCAAGATGGATTTTCTCGAAGCCGAGCGCCTGATCGAAGGCGCCCGCAACCGCACGCTGATCGTCGAACTGATGCCGCATTATCCCGTCTACGTGCCGCTGCTGCCGGGCGACGCCCAGGCGGCGCTGGGCCAGATCCATCCGGGTGGCCAGATGGCGTTCGACCTGCTGGCGCAGGAAGGCTTCGAAGCCGACGAGTACATCGACATCTTCGACGGCGGCCCGATCCTGCAGGCGCACAAGAACGCGCTGCGTTCGTTCGGCGCGTCGCAGCGCCTGCGCGTGGCCGCTGCCGGGCAGGAGTCGCCGAATCACGGCGCGCCGGTGGCGTACGCCGTCGCCAGCGTCGACAACGGCTTCCGGGCCGTGACGCTGCACTCTTCGCCGCTCGAACAAGGCTCGACGATCGCACTGCCGCGCGACGTCCAGCAAGCGCTTGGCGTCGCAGCGGGCGACGAGGTTGTCTGCCTGCGCATCGAAGGAGAAGCATCATGCTCGTGATCCGCGCCGCCAAAACGTCCGACCTGGACGCCCTGATCAATATGGCGCACCAGGCCGGCAGTGGCATGACCACGCTGAAGCCCGATCCCGAGATGCTGGGCCAGCGCCTGGCCACGTCCGAGGCGTCGTTTGCCGAAACCATCCGCCCCGAACAGCGCGACTACATGTTCGTGCTCGAAGAGCCGCAGGACGGCAGCATCGCCGGTGTCTGCGCGATCAAGGGCGCGGTGGGCCTGACCGAACCGTTCTACAACTACCGCATCGGCACGCTGGTGCACTGCAGCCGTGAGCTGAATGTCTTCACGCGCATGGAGACGCTGTACCTGTCGAACGATCTCACCGGTTCGACCGAACTGTGCTCGCTGTTTCTGCTGCCCGAATACCGCGTGGGCTTCAATGGCAAGTGGCTCTCCAAGAGCCGCTTCCTGTTCATCGCCCAGTTCCAGCAGCTGTTTACCGAAAAGATCATCGCCGAGATGCGCGGCTACCAGGACGAGGGCGGCGATTCGCCGTTCTACGAAGGCCTGGGCCGGCACTTCTTCAAGATGGATTTCAACCATGTCGATGGCCTGACCGCGATCGGCAAGAAATCCTTCATCGCCGAACTGATGCCGCGCCAGCCGCTGTATGTCGACTACCTGCCGCAATCGGCCATCGACGTCATCGGCAAGGTGCACACCTCGACCCAGCCGGCGCGCCGCCTGCTGGAGCAGGAGGGCATGTACTACGAAGGCTATGTCGACATCTTCGACGCCGGCCCCGTGCTGCAGGGCCGCGTGTCCGAACTGCGCGCGGTGCGCGACAGCGTGCTGGCCGTGGCGGCGCAAGGCTTGCCGGCGATCGACGCCGGCGAGGTGCTGGAAGGCGCACCCAAGGACGTCGCCCACGACACCGAACACATGCTGGTGTCGAACACGCGCCTGGACGACTTCCGGATGATCCTCACGCGCGCCGTGCCCGGCGCGGGCAGCGTGGTCCTGAGTCCCGACGAGCTGGCGCTGCTGCGCATCGCCGCCGGCGACAATGTGCGTACCCTGACACTCAATACCAGGAAAAACACCCATGGCTAATCTCTCGAATTACATCAACGGCGAATGGCTCGCCGGCAGCGGCGCCGAACTCGCGACGATCGACCCGTCGACCGGCCGCCAGACCTGGACCAGCAATGCCTCGAGCCCGGATGACATCGCGCGCGCCGCGCAAGCCGCGCACGACAGCTTCGAAGCCTGGGCCTTGATGCCGCTGGCCGAACGCATCGCCATCGCCACGCGTTTTCGCGATCTGCTGAAGGACAACGCCGAGTCGCTCGCCGCGACGATCGCCGAAGAAGTCGGCAAGCCTTTGTGGGAAGCGCGCACCGAAGTGGCCACGATGGCCAACAAGATCGACATCTCGGTCCAGGCGCACGCCGCGCGCACCGGCGAGAGCGCAACCAAGGTCGCCGACGGCAACGCCGTGCTGCGCCACCGTCCGCACGGCGTGTTCGCCGTCTACGGGCCGTACAACTTCCCCGGCCACCTGCCGAACGGCCACATCGTGCCGGCGCTGATCGCGGGGAACACGCTGCTGTTCAAGCCGAGTGAATACGCACCGCGTACGGCGGTCAAGACAGTGCAGCTGTGGGAGCAGGCCGGTTTGCCCAAGGGCGTGCTGAACCTGGTCAACGGCGGCCGCGACACCGGCATCGCGCTGGGCCAGCAAGCGCTGATTGACGGCGTGCTGTTTACCGGCAGCAGCCAGACCGGCGCCGCGCTGCATAAACAGTTCGGTGGCCAGCCGGGCAAGATGCTGGCGCTGGAAATGGGCGGCAACAATCCGCTTGTCGTGTGGGGCGTAGAAGACATCGACGCGGCTGTGCACCACACAGTGATGTCGGCGTTCATCTCAGCGGGCCAGCGCTGCACTTGCGCGCGCCGTCTCGTGATCGAAAACGGCGCTGCCGGCGACGCGTTCCTGGCGCGCCTGGTGGCCGTGGCTGCACAGTTGCAGGTTGGCCCGTCGAACGCCGAACCGCAGCCGTTCATGGGCCCCGTCGTCTCGAGCGCCGTCGCTGCGCGCCTGGTGCAGGCGCAGGAAGACATGGTCGCGAAAGGCGGCAAGCTGCTGCTGGCGATGCGCCAGCTCGACCCGAACACCGGCTTCGTCACTGCCGGCATCGTCGACACGACCGATGCACAGGGCATCCCGGACGAAGAATGGTTCGGCCCCTTGCTCCAAGTGATCCGCGTGGCGAGTTTCGACGAGGCGCTGCGCGTGGCCAACGCCACCGACTACGGCCTGGCCGCAAGCCTGCTGTCGCCATCCGAAGACCAGTGGCAGCGCTTTGCCGTGCGCGCCCGCGCCGGCATCGTCAACTGGAACCGGCCAACCACCGGCGCGGCCAGCTCGGCGCCGTTTGGCGGCGTGGGCAAGTCGGGCAATCACCGTCCGAGCGCGTATTACGCCGCCGATTATTGCGCCTATCCGGTCGCCTCGATCGAGAACCCGGTGCTGGACATGCCGGCCAAGCTCTCGCCCGGCTTGCGCTTTCCGGCTGAAGGAGCTTGAGCATGCGCGACGCACGCGAATTCAATTTCGACGGGCTGGTTGGCCCGTCGCACAACTATGCTGGTCTGTCGTTCGGTAACGTGGCCTCGTTCAGCAATGTGCGCAGCAGCTCCAATCCGCGCCAGGCCGCCTTGCAGGGCCTGGCCAAGATGCGTGAGCTGGCCGCGCGCGGCTTTGCGCAGGCGGTGATGCCGCCGCAGGGCCGCCCGAATTTCAGGTTGCTGCGCAGCCTGGGTTTTTCGGGCACCGATGCCGATGTGCTGGCCCGCGCCTATCGCGAAGCGCCGGTGATCCTGGCCTGCGCCTGGTCGGCCGCGCCGATGTGGACCGCCAACGCGGCCACTGTCAGCCCGTCGGCCGATTCGCTCGATGGCCGCGTGCACTTCACGGCCGCGAACCTGAACAACAAGCTGCACCGCTCCGAAGAACACGTGCAGGCCACGCGCACGCTGCGCGCGATCTTCGGCAACAGCGAACATTTCATGGTGCACGACCCGCTGCCATCGGTGCCGGCCTTTGCCGACGAAGGCGCGGCCAACCACACGCGCTTTGCCGCGAGCCACGGCGCGGCCGGCGTCGAGTTCTTCGTGTATGGCCGCGTCGAGTTCGATCCGTCCGCACCGGCACCCAAAAAATACCCGGCGCGCCAGACACTCGAAGCGTCGCAAGCCATCGCGCGCCTGCACGGCCTGGACCCGGCGCGCACCGTGTTCGCATCGCAGAACCCGGACGTGATCGACCAGGGCGTCTTCCACAACGACGTCATCGCGGTCGGCAATGGCAATGTGCTGTTCTATCACGAGCAGGCATTCGCCGATGAAGCGGGCACGCTCGACGCGCTGCGGCGCGCGCTGGCCGTGGCCGGCACCGAGCTGCACCCGGTGCGCGTGGCGAGCAGCCAGGTGGCGGTGGGCGACGCTGTCGCCAGCTACCTGTTCAACAGCCAGCTGCTGTCCAAGGCCGATGGCCGCATGGCGCTGGTGGTGCCGCACGAATGCCGCGAGAACGCCGCAGTTGCCGATTATCTGGCAGGCTTGCTGGCGGGGCGCGGGCCGATCGACGAATTGATCGAATTCGATCTGCGCCAGAGCATGCGCAATGGCGGCGGGCCGGCGTGCCTGCGCCTGCGCGTGGCGCTGACCGATGCCGAGGCGGCCGCAATGCACCAGGGCGTGATCATGACCGAGGCGGTGTACGCGCAACTGGTCGCGTGGGTCGAACGCCATTATCGCGACCGCATCGAAACGCAGGATCTGATGGACCCGCAGCTGGCGCTCGAATGCGCCGCCGCGCTGGAAGAACTCACACGCATCCTCGGCTTGCCGGGGCTGTACGACTTGTAACAGCAGGATTCGGACGGGTAATCCCTGTCCATATAAAGCAGGGCAGCGCCACGCCACGAGCCGGTTGCGCGCCAGGCACACAACTTTGGAGAAGCAAGATGAAAGATATGCCCAACGATTTGCGCGGCCAGACGCTGGCGCTGATCAACGAGAATGGTTCGGCCAATCAATCGGCCGGCAGCGCGCAGGTCAATGCCTTGATCGCCGCCTGGCTCGAGTCGCTCGACGACGAAGACCTGGCCGGCACCGCGCCGCAAAGCCTGGCGCCCGTGCTGGTCGACGGTTTCTCGCAACTGGCCCAGCGCACCGGCCCTGGCGCGCAGATCGCCACGATGGGTTATTCGGACGGTCGCGGCGGCAAGGCCACCGCACTCTTGATTCTCAACGATGACCGCCCGTACCTGGTCGACTCGTTCGTCATGGCACTGCGCAAGGAGCGCATCGTCGCCGCCGGCGTCATGAACGCCGTGCTGCCGGTACGCCGCGACGCCACCGGCGCATTGGCCGCCATCGGCGAAGCGGGCAGCCCGCTCGAATCCATCGTCCTGTGCCTGCTGAACGACGAACTGCAGGTCGAAGAACTCGACAAGCTGACCGCGCGCATCCGCATGGTCGCCAGCGACGCTGCCACCGTGCAGCGCGACGCCGTCGCCATGGGCGACCGCATGACCGCCGTGGCCGCAGCCGCTGCCGCCGCCGGCACGCCGGACGGCCAGGAAGCCGCCGCGTTCCTCGAATGGGCCAAGAACGAAGGCTTCGAGCCGTTCGGCTACGCCTACTACGTCGTCAAGGCGGGCGAGCGCGAACTCGAACGCGATCTGGGCAGCCGCATCGGCGTGCTGAAAGACACCGCGCATCCGGTGTATGGCGATTGCCTGGCCAGTATCCCGGGTGACCTCGATACGCTCTCGCGCCGCGCTGACACGCTCTCGATCGTCAAGGCCGACGTGGGCGGCACGCTGCACCGCGACCAGCCGCTGGACTTCATCGGCGTGCGCGACACCGACGCGCAGGGCCGCATCCTGGGCGAGCATTGCTTCATTGGCCTGTTCACCCGCGCCGCCACCTCGACCCCGCTGGCGCGCCTGCCGTTCGCCCGTGGCCGCGTGGCCAAGGTGCTCGGCATCGCCGGCGTGCGCCAGGAAGGTTTCCGCGCCGAGAAATTCATTGAGATCCTCGAATCGCTGCCGCGCAACGAAGCGCTGGAAGCCGAGCCGGAATGGCTGGCCGAAGTCTGCAGCGCCGTGGTGTCGCTGTACAAGCAGCCGCGCGCCAAGGTGTTTGCCCGCCGCGACGTGTATCGCCGTCACCTGAACGTGCTGGTGTACCTGCCGCGCGAGCGCTTCAGCGCTGCCGTGGCCGCGAGCCTGGCAGCCGCCCTGAAGGAAAGCTCGGGCGCGCGCGACGTCGACGTCCAGACCCTGGTGGCCGATGGCCCGCTGGCACGCGTGTACCTGATCGCGCACGCGGCCCGCTATCCGCTCGACCTGGAAACCGACCTGCAGGCCCCGCTGCTGGGCGTGCTCGATGGCTGGCATGACCGCTTTGCCCAGCTGACCAACAGCGTCGATGAAAGCCGCCTGCGCAGCCTGATGCGCAAGGTGGTGCCGACGCTGCCGGTGAGTTTTGTCTCCGCCACTGCGCCCGAAACGGCATTCCGCGACGTGCACGCGCTGTTGACGCGCTGCCGTCCGGATCGCGTGACCGCCCGCATCGAGCAGGATGACGCTGCCGGTACCTCGATCCGCCTGTATTCGAGCGAGACCGTGCCGTCGCTGTCGCGCATCCTGCCGGCGCTGCAGAACGCCGGCATCGCGGTCGACCGCGAGCAGACCTTCCGCCACACCGGCCTGGATGGCGTGCGCCGCTACGTGACCGCGCTGTCGGTCGACGCCGAAAGCGCCGCCAAACTCACCAAGCCGGGGATCGGCAAAGTGGCCGAAGAATTGTTCTCGGCCCTGTTCAATGACGAAGCCGAAGATGGCCGCATGAACGGCCTGACCATCGAAGGCGGCCTGTCGCTGCGCGAAGTGCAGCTGGTGCGCGCCTACATCAGCTACTGGCGTCAGCTCGGCTCGAAGTTTTCGGTGCGCTACATGGCCGAAACGCTGCGCGCCCAGCCTGGCCTGGTCAAGGAATTCGTCAATGGCTTCATGCAGCGCTTCGATCCGGCCCTGACCGACGAACAACGCAACGAAGGCAGCAGCGCGCTGTACCTGCTGAAAACCAGCCTGCCGGGCGTGAACCACGCCGACACCGAAGAAATCATGGCCGCGCTGATCGACCTGGCGCTGGCCACCGTGCGTACCAACTACTTCCAGAACAGCGGCGAAAAGATCATCTTCAAGGTCGACACGAGCGACCTGGCGCTGGCGCCGGAGCCGCGGCCGTTCCGCGAAATCTATGTGTTCTCGCGCCGCTTCGAAGGCGTGCACCTGCGCGGCGGCCCGGTCGCCCGCGGCGGTCTGCGCTGGTCGGACCGCATGGAAGACTACCGCACTGAGGTGCTGGGCCTGGTGAAGGCGCAGATGGTCAAGAACGCCGTCATCGTGCCGGCCGGCTCGAAAGGCGGCTTTGTCTGCAAGCAGATGCCGAAGGATGCGGCGCGCGACGTGGTCGCCGCCGAGGGCGAAGCCGTCTACCGCCTGTTCATTGCCAGCCTGCTGGAAGTGACCGACAACCGCGTGCGCGGCGAGATCGTGCCGCCAGAGGCGACCGTGCGTCACGACCAGGACGATCCGTACCTGGTGGTGGCCGCCGACAAGGGCACCGCGACGTTCTCGGACATCGCCAACAGCATCGCCGTGCAGCGCGGCTTCTGGCTGGGCGACGCGTTCGCGTCGGGCGGCTCGAACGGTTACGACCACAAGAAGATGGGCATCACCGCCAAGGGCGCGTTCGAAGCGGTCAAGCGCCACTTCTATGAACTGGGCCATGACCTGGCCAACAACCCGATCACGATGACCGGTGTGGGCGACATGTCGGGCGACGTGTTCGGCAACGGCGTGCTGCTGTCGCGCCAGCTGAAACTGGTGGCGGCGTTCGACCACCGCCACATCTTCCTGGACCCGACGCCGGACGTCGAAGTCTCGTTCAAGGAACGCGAGCGCATGTTCGCGCTGCCACGCTCGTCGTGGGAAGACTATGACAAGAGCCTGATCTCGGCCGGCGGCGGCGTGTACCCGCGCAATGCCCGCTCGATCGAACTCTCGCCGCAGATCCGCGAGGCGCTGCAGATCGAAGAGACATCGCTGCCGCCACAGGAACTGATGCACCGCATCGTCAAGGCGCCGGTCGACCTGTTCTACAACGGCGGCATCGGTACCTATATCAAGGCCTCGACCGAGACGCATGCACAGGTGAAGGACCGCGCCAACGACCAGATCCGCGTCAACGGCAATGAGCTGCGCTGCAAGGTGGTGAGCGAAGGCGGCAATCTGGGCGCGACCCAGGCCGGCCGCATCGAGTTCGCGCTCGCCGGTGGCCGCATCTTCACCGATGCGATCGACAACTCGGCCGGCGTGGATTGCTCGGACCATGAAGTCAACGTCAAGATCTGGCTCGACACCGAAGTCAATGCCGGTCAGTTGTCGGAAACGGACCGTAACCGCACGCTGAACGAAATGACGGGTGAAATCGAGCGCCTGGTCCTGCGCGACAACACGCTGCAGACGCATTTGCTGACGCGCGAAGTGCAGGCGCAAGCCACAGGCGCGGTGGTCGATGGCTACATCGCCCTGATCGCCAACCTGGAAGCCGAAGGCGCCGTCTCGCGCGAGCTCGAACAGCTCCCGAGCGACGCCGAACTGCTGCGCCGCAAGGCGCTGGGCCTGGGCCTGACCGCGCCGGAACTGGCCGTGGTCATTGCCAACGTCAAGAACCGCTTCAAGCGTACGCTGGCTGCACTGCCGCTGACCGACGAAGTCTGGGCCGATTCGCTGCTGCGGCCTTACTTCCCGGCGCAACTGGTCGCCACCCGCGATCCGCTGGACCATCCGCTGGCCAACGCCATCCTGGCCACCGTGCTGGCCAACGAAGCCGTCAACCGCTGCGGTCCGCTGATGCTGCGCGACCTGGCGCTGGAACACCGCATCGACGACACCGAAGTCGTCAAGGCGTGGGCCAAGGCCTGGGCTGCGCTGCACCTGGCGCCGGTGTTCGATGCGCTCGACGCCGACGCCCTGGTGGTGCCGCGCGACGTGTCGGTCTCGGTCGACAACCGCACACGCGCGCTGCAACGCGCCACGATCGAAGGCGTGCTGTCGCTGCCACCTGGCTCGCAAGGCCTGGACGAGCTCTCGACGCTGTTCGCCGAAGCCGACGAGAGTGCGGCCGCCAAGTTCCGCTCCGAGGCCGATGGCCACACGGGCCTGCCGCCGCAGTTTGCAGCGGCCTGGAAGGCGGTCGAGATCATCGAGTCGCAAGCCTCGTTCCTGTTCGCGGCGGTCTCGGTGCCACGGCCAGAGGGCATGTCGCTGCTGCAGTTCCTGCAGGTCGGCACCTTGCTGCGCCAGCAGGTCGGCATCGACACGCTGGAACTGGGCCTGAAGCTGCCGGCGCAGAGCAAGTCGCAGGAACAGCTGCGCAACTACGCGCTGCAGTCGCTGCGCCGCGCGCAACAGCGCCTGCTGCTGCAGGTGATCGAGCATGCGGGCCACAACGGCAACGACATGCAGGCAGCGGTGGACGAAGTGACCGCCGCGCGCGGGTTGACGGGCTTTGCCCCGCCGACCGAATTGGAGCAGGCGATGCTGGACGTGTGGGCGCTGTCGGAAGGCCTCTCGCCAGAACGTCTGGCTGCATAAGGTGAGCACTGAGATGAGCACCGCAGCTGCAGCAGGGTTGCCGGAAGCGGTGCGCGCGCTGGCCGAAGCCGACTTCGGCGCGGTCGCGCAGCGTTTTCGTGACGCCGGCTTTGTCGTCGCGTTGCCAGCGTCGGGCATCCTGACGGTGCGCGCCGCAACGCCGGACGCCAACCGCCCCAGCGTGCTGGTGTCGGTCGGCGTGCATGGTGACGAGACGGGGCCGATCGAGATGGTGGCGTATCTGGTCGACGCGCTGTCGCGTTCCGCCAGTGCGCTGGCGGTGGACCTGATGCTTTGTGTCGGGCATATCGACGCCATTCGCGCCGGCAAGCGTTTCATCGACGCAGACCTGAACCGGATGTTCCGCGCCGAACGCGGCTCCCTCGCCGGGACATTCGAGGCAGGGCGCGCCGATGTGCTGATCGAGGCGACCCGCGCGTTTTTCGAGGGCAGTGGCCCGGCGCGCTGGCACCTCGACCTGCACACGGCGATCAGGCCGTCGCACTATCCGATGTTCGCGATCGTGCCGGAACTGATTGCCGACGCAGCGCGCGAGGGATTGATGGGGTGGCTGGGCGAGGCAGGGATCGAAGCGATCATCATGAACCCCGAATCGGCCGGCACCTACAGTTACTTCACCGCCGAGCATCTCGGCGCGGCCAGCAGCACGGTCGAACTGGGTCGTGTTGGCACGCTGGGGCAGAATGACCTGTCGCAGTTTGCCGCCGCCTCAAGCGCGCTGGATCGCCTGCTGCGCGGCCAACCGGCGCAGCCAGCAACGGCGCCACCGCGCGTGTTCGCAACAGCGCAGTCGATCATCAAGCTGTCCGACGCGTTCAGCATGCGGGTAGGGCGCGAGACCTGGAACTTCACGCCGATGCAAAAAGGTGACGTCATCGCGCAGGATGGTGCAACGACCTACACGGTGCAGCACGACGAAGAACTGGTCGTGTTCCCGAACCCGGATGTCCGGGTGGGACTACGCGCCGGAATCATGGTAGTGCGCATCCGGTAACACCAAGCGGGCCACGGCCCGCTTTTTTCGGTCGACGACACGTATTTTCATAACACAGCCGGGGTCAGGTCTGACATTCGGACACGACCTCAGCCTTACAGCCGGGGTCAGGTCTGACATTCGGACACGGCCTCAGCCTTAGCCACTTCCAACAGTGTCTTTCCCGTATTAGCATGGCCTGGTGCCAGCTGGTTCGCACTACGCGATTGTCGAGATCGTGTCCGAATGTCAGACCTGACCCCCGCTTTTTTGGGTCGACGACACGAATTTTCATGGCGGGCTAGACTGGTGCTCTTGATATGCAGGAGCCACCATGACCATGCTGTTTTCACCGTACTCGCTCGGCCCCCTCGAGCTGTCCAACCGTATTACCATCGCCCCGATGTGCCAGTATTCGGCTGTCGATGGCCTGGCCACCGATTGGCACATGATCCATCTCGGCAGCCTGGCGCTGTCCGGCGCCGCGCTGATCACGTTAGAGGCCACGGCCGTCGTACCGGAAGGCCGCATCTCGCCGAATGACCTGGGCCTGTGGTCCGATGCGCATGCCGCCGCGCTCGCGCCGATTCTGGCAGCGATGCGTCGTCATTCGCCGATCAAGATCGGCATCCAGCTGAGTCATGCAGGCCGCAAGGCGTCGACGAACGTGCCGTGGGAAGGTGGCACGCAGATCGCCCCCGAAGCCGCCAATGGCTGGCAGACCGAAGGCCCGTCCGCCGTGCCGCATACCGGGGGCGACGCCGCGCCGCTGGCGCTCGATGCCGCCGGCCTGGAACGGGTGCGTGACAGCTTCGTTGCCGCTGCACGCCGCGCGCACGCGCTGGGTTTTGATGCGATCGAGCTGCACGGCGCCCACGGCTACCTGCTGCACCAGTTCCTCTCGCCGCTGGCCAACCACCGCACCGACGCATACGGCGGCTCGCTCGAGAACCGCATGCGCTATCCGCTGGAAGTCTTTGCGGCCGTGCGCGCTGCCGTGCCGTCGATGACGCTCGGGATGCGCATCTCGGCCACCGACTGGGTCGACGGCGGCTGGGACCTCGAACAGAGCGTGCGCTTTGCGCAGGAACTGGAGCGCATCGGGTGCGACTTCATCCACGTCTCGAGCGGTGGCGTGTCGCCTGCCCAGAAGATTCCGGTGGAGCCGGGCTACCAGATCGGCTTCGCTGAACGGATCAAGCATGACACGGGCCTGCCAACGATCGGCGTGGGCCTGATTACCGAGGCGCGCCATGCTGAAGCCATTTTGCAGGCGGGCCAGGCGGACGTCATCGCCCTGGCGCGCGCGATGCTGTATGACCCGCGCTGGCCATGGCACGCGGCGGCTGAACTGGGGGCGCAGGTGAGCGCGCCGCCGCAGTACTGGCGCTCGCAGCCGCACGAATTCAAGACGCTGTTCGACACCACGCAGCCTGGCAAGGGCTGACACGGTTCGCGCCGGGGGCATGCAGTCCACGGCGCCGTTTTTGCAGTTCGTCGCATGCAGCACGTTGCAGGGCAGGGCGGTTGGTAGAGTGCCATCACCCGAACAACAACCTGTCAGGACTGCCATGCGTACCCTCATCGCCCTTGCCGCTCTTGCTGCCCTTGCCGGCTGCGCCATCATCGTTGCGCCGCAGGATGGCAGCGACATGCGCTTTCATACGTCGTGGAGCAGCGGTACGACGGAGGGGAACGGTGTCGCGGCGCGTGATGCCCGCGCCATCGCGGCGCTGCCGGCGCTGGACGTGAGCGGCGCGCTGCCGGTCGATGTGCGCGTGGGGCCGGTGGCGTCGCTGGTGGTGGAAGCCGACAGCAACCTGCTGCCGCTGATTCGCACCGAAACGCAGGGCGACACGCTGCGCATCTGGTCCGAGCAGAACCTGCGCAGCAAGACGCCGCTGCGCATCATCTACACGACGCCGCGCCTGACCGAGGTGCGCGCGTCGGGCGCGACCCGCGTCGACGTGAGCGGCCTGAATGGCGCGCCGCTGGACGTGCGCAAGAGCGGTTCGGCCAGCGTGACGCTGGCCGGCACCGCCGGCAACCTGCATGCGCGGGCGAGCGGCTCCGGTCTACTGGATGCGGCCCGGCTCACCAGCAACAGCATCGATGTCACGCTGTCCGGGTCGAGCCGGATGCGCCTCGGACCGGTCAGCGGCGAGGTCGCGCGCATGGAGCTGAGTGGATCGAGTTCGCTCGAGGCCAGTGGCGCGGTGCGCTCGCTCAACGCCCGCGTGAGCGGCTCGGCCAGCGCCGACCTGGCGGGCCTGACGACGCAGGACGCCGACCTGGGCGCGAGCGGCGGCAGCAGCATCCGGGCCACGGTCAGGCAGTCACTGTTTGCCCGTACCTCGGGCTCGGGCGGCATCCGCGTGTATGGCCAGCCGGCCCAGCGCAGCATGACGGGCGAGCGCATCCACCTGCTCGATTGAGGTCTTGTCGCGCGTGCAAACAAAATGTCTTCAGCGACAGCAGAGTCCCCTATAATCGCAGCTTCGTTTTGAGACTGCGTTTGGGGACTGCTTACCGGCGGCATCGAACGCGATTGCAACCGCGTACTGAAGGACTCGCCGTGAATCAGACTCTGGGCCAAAAGCTGCTACGTACCAAACCGGCGGGACGCCATCACGACGAGGGCACATCCGTTGGCGTTGCCGGCGCCTTGCCCGGCCTGCACCGATCGCTCGGGCTGTTTCCGCTGACGATGATCGGCGTGGGCGCCACCATCGGTACCGGCATCTTTTTCACGATGGTCGAAGCGGTGCCGAAAGCCGGTCCGGCCGTGGTCCTCTCGTTTCTGCTTGCGGCGATCACCGCCGGCCTGACCGCGCTGTGCTACGCCGAACTGGCCGGGCGCGTGCCGGCATCGGGCTCCTCGTACTCGTTCGCCTACGCGACGCTGGGCGAATTCGCGGCGTTCATCGTTGCCGGCTGCCTGCTGCTCGAATACGGGCTGGCGGCCAGTGCGACATCGATCGGCTGGTCCGATTACCTGAACAACTTCCTGCTCAACGCGTTTCACTGGCAGATACCCATCGAGTTGCGCTCGCCGATGTTCGTGTCGGACCACCATAATGTCTCGTTCAATCCGGGCCACATCAACCTGCCGCCGATCCTGCTCGTGATCATGTGCGGCATCATGCTGGTGCGCGGGACGAAGGAATCGGCCACGACCAACGCCATCATGGTGATGATCAAGCTGGCGATCCTGGTGTTCTTTGCCGCGATCGCGTTCACCGGCTTTGACGCCAACAACTTCCAGCCATTCTTCAATATGGACGAGAGCAAGGGTTATGCGGGCATGGCCGGCGTGACCGCCGCTGCCGGCACCGTGTTCTTCTCGTTTATTGGCCTGGACACCATCGCCACCGCCGGCGAAGAGGTCAAGGACCCGCGCCGCAACGTGCCGATCGGGATCCTGTCGGCGCTGGTCATCGTCACCGTGTTCTACATGCTGGTGGCGGTTGCCGCGATGGGCGCGCAGCCGGCGCACCTGTTCGAAGGCCAGGAAGCCGGCTTGTCGGTGATCCTGCAAAACGTGACGGGCCAGGCCTGGCCGGCGCTGATCCTGTCGGCTGGCGCCGTGGTGTCGGTGTTCTCGGTGACGCTGGTGACGATCTACGGCCAGACCCGCATCCTGTACGCGATCAGCCGCGATGGCCTGATCCCGAAGGTGTTCCAGAAAGTCAGCCCGCGCACGCAGGCGCCGGTGG
Source organism: Oxalobacteraceae sp. CFBP 8761 (assembly GCA_014841595.1). Lineage (NCBI taxonomy): Bacteria > Pseudomonadati > Pseudomonadota > Betaproteobacteria > Burkholderiales > Oxalobacteraceae > Oxalobacteraceae sp. CFBP 8761. Next base: position 63,751 of record JACYUE010000001.1, read on the forward strand.
GCAATACGATCATCGTGTGCACCGTCGTGGGCCTGGTGGCCGGTACGGTCGACTCGACCTTCTTGTGGGACATGGTCAGCATGGGAACGCTGACGGCGTTCATGGTGGTGTCGATCGCGGTGCCGGTGATCCGCCACAAGCAGGGCCCTGACGCGCCACCGGGCTTCCGCGTGCCGTTTGGTCCGTATGTAGTGCCGGGCCTGTCGGTCCTGGCCTGCCTGTACATCATGAAGGATTTGTCGAGCACGACGTTCCGCGTGTTCTTCATCTGGATGGGCGTGGCGGTCGTGACCTACTTCGTCTACAGCATGCGCAACAGTCGCCTCAACAAACAGCAGGCGTAAGCGGCTGGCGATCACGATGGACAAGTTCGAACGACGGCGCGACCGCTTCGCGCTGTTCGACAGTATGGACAGCCCGGCGCTGAACCTGTGCTTCACGCTGACACTGCCGGACTTTCGTCCCTGGTGCCGCGCGCAGGGCCTGGCGCCATTCCACGTGCTGCTGTGCGCCACGCTGCGCGCGGTGCTGAAGATCGAGAATTTCTGCTACCGCATCGTGGACGGCGAGGTCATTCGCATCGAACGCCTGCGCCCGTCGTTCACCGTCACGAACGTCAACGACGACCTGAATTTCGCGATGTTCGCATGGTCCGACGACCTGCACACGTTTGTCGCCCGCAGCCGCGCCGCCGGCGCCGAAGCGGCAGGCATGACTGCGTTGAACACGCAGTACGCCGCCTTGTCACCGCGCCAGGCGAAAGAGCAAGTCTTCGTCACCTGCATCCCCTGGCTCGACTTCACCTCGATCCAGCATCCGACCGCAACGCTGGCGCAGCCCGACATCCCGTCACTGGCCTGGGGGCGCTTCCGCGATGCGCCGAACGGAGAATTGACACTGCCATTCTCGGTCCAGGCCCATCACGGCTTCGTCGACGGTCTCCACATCCACCGCCTCGCGGAACAAATCACCGCCGAACTCACTACCATCCTCCAATTAGGGTCAGAGTAGAATTATTGGCCAATTGCCCCAGAGATAACTAGGGTCGGAGTCGCATTAACGGCTCATCCGCAAAAGTTGTCAAACAATCCGACTCTGACCCTCATTGTTTTTGGGGTGTTTTTCTGCTTGAGTTTGGTAGAAGTTACGGCACGTCTAAATACTCCCGACATTAATTTCTCGCAGCTACCGATACCGCTGAATTTGACTAAAAAATTAATTAGGGTCAGAGTCGAATTATTGGCCAATTGCCCCAGAGATAACTAGGGTCAGAGTCGCATTAACGGCTCATCCACAAAAGTTGTCAAACAATTCGACTCTGACCCTAATTGTTGGGAATTTCTTTGGGATATTAAAAAGGCCGCGCTCCTTTCGGTAGCGCGGCCTTTGGCAGGATTGATACGCGATTTACAGCGCGTTCATTTCTTTCAGCAGGTTATCTGCCTTGTCGACGTACTGCATATTCCACAGCATGTAACGGGTATCGACCTGGATCGAGCGGGTCATGGCTTTGTTGAAGTCCCAATCCGAAATGATCGAGTCGAGCGTGCCGTCGAATGCAAGGCCGATCAGCTCGCCCTTGGCGTTCAGTGCGGCCGAACCCGAGTTGCCGCCCGTGATGTCCAGCGTCGCCAGGAAGTTCACTGGCAGCGTTTTCAGTTTCGGGTCGACGTACTTGCCGAAGTTCTTCGTCTGGATGGCGGCCAGCTGGTTGTCCGGTGCGTCGAACTCGCCTTCGCCCGTGTGCTTGGCGGTGACGCCGGCAATGGTGGTGAATGCGGTCCAGCCGGTGGTGCCGTCGGCGCCTTGCGGGCGGCCGGCGATCTTGCCGAAGGTGACGCGCAGCGTGCTGTTGGCATCCGGGTAGACGGCCTGGCCGCGGCTGTTCATGTAGGCAATCTTGGCCTTCATGTAGTTGCCGTAGGCTTGCTGGATCTTGCCGGCCGACTCTTCCTGCTTTTCTTCATCCTTCATGTCGGCGTCATACATCGCGACCGCTGCCTTGATGAAGCTGTCGTTCGATGCCTTGAACTCGGCTGGCGTCTTTTTCAGCCACGCGGTGCGCGCTGCCTTGTCGGCCAGTTTCGAGCCTGCATAGATGCGGTCCAGCGCGGCCTTCAGTTCGGCCTCGCTCATGCCGGCGCGGATGCCCAGTGCAGCGTCGAACGCGGCGTCGTGCTCGGCGGCCGGTTGCGCGTTGTACTTGGTCAGGAAGTTCAGCACCAGCGCCTTGTCGACTTTTTCGTCGTAGGTGCGGTCCTGGCCTTCGACGACGGACGTCAGGCGTGGCAGGTCGCGTTCCTGGTAGCCGGTCTTGCGCTCGGCGTCCGGCTTGGTGCGCTCGTTGGCCAGGCGGTACAGCGTGCGTGCCGACGACAGGAACTTCGGTTGCGCATAGGTCTGGAAGAAGCTCTTCTTGGTGCCCGCATCGCGTTCGGCGATCAGCTTTTCGGCCATGTCGATGTCGGCTGCGTACTGCGCCTTGCGCGCGGCGTCGCCATTGACCCAGGCCTTGAGCGCATTGTGCTCGGCCGTTTTACGCTGCAGGAAGTCGCTGCCCTGGTACGAGACCAGCATGCCCTTGCGATTCTTGTAGTAGTTATTCACGCCCGCGATCTGGCCCGCGTATTTCAGGCGGGCAGCCGGATCGGTCTTGGTTTCGCGGTCGATAATGGCCAGCGTCTCGCTCGAGGCCTGGATGAAGGCCGGGTAGTTCCAGTCGAACGTGAACGCCACTTCGGACGGCAGGCGGTGACGGTTGGTGCGGCCCGGGTAGCCCAGCACCATCACGAAGTCGCCTTCTTTCGGATTGTCCTTGGCAATCTTGATGATGTGCTTCGGCTGGTACGGCACGTTGTCCTTCGAGAACTCGGCCGACTTGCCATCCTTGCTGACATACGCACGGTAGAAACCGTAGTCGCCCGTATGGCGTGGCCACATCCAGTTGTCGGTGTCGCCGCCGAATTTACCTACGCCCGACGCCGGCGCATGCACCAGGCGCACGTCGCGGATCTCGAGCTGCTTCAGGCGATAGAATTCCAGGCCGCCGTAGAAGCTGGCCACGGTGCAGCGGTAGCCGGCATCTTTTTCGCAGGCCGCCACCAGGGTTTTCTGGTTCTTTTCGATGGCGTCGATGCGGGCCTTGCCGGTCAGTTTGGCGACTTCAGGGGTGATGACCTGAGCACTGACATTGGCCACTTCGTCGGTGACATACACGCGGCTGCCGGGCGATGCTGGCAGCTCGTCGGCCATGGTCTTGGCCAGGAAGCCGTTGGCCAGCAGGTCGCGTTCAGGCGTCGAGTTGACGGCGATGCTGTTGTAGACGCAGTGGTGGTTGGTCACGACCAGACCTTGCGGCGAGACGAACGACGCCGAGCAGCCACCCAGGCTCACGATCGCGCCCATCGGGAATTCAGTCAGCTTGGTCAGATTTGCCGGATCCAGCTTGAGGCCGGCGGCTTTCAGTTGCTTGGCTACTTGTGGCAGCTGTTGCGGCATCCACATGCCTTCGTCCGCTTGGGCGGCGAAGCTGGTCAGGATGGCGAGCGAGAGAAGGGTCTTTTTCATGCGCTTTGGTCTGGTTGGGAAGGGATATTCATGGACTCCGGAGAGTGTCCGTGAGTATGGTTAATCCGCTATCGGATCGTCAACCTGTATTTCAGCCACACCAATGAAAAAGCCCGCGCCTGTCCCGGCGCGGGCTCCTTTGCAACGGTGCCTGCAACGGCGCTTACAACTGCGCCTCGAACAACGACGCGAACCAGGTGCTCACGTGTTCCCACCATGGCCGCTTGGCGAGGGCATGCGGTGTTACCGGCTTGGCCAGCTTCCAGTCGGCGTCAAAGACGTCCGTCATCTGCGTCGCAAACCCGGCATCGAGCACGTTCAGGTTGGCCTCGTCATTGATACTGAACGAGCGGTTGTCGAAGTTGGTCGAGCCCACCGACACCAGCAGCTTGTCGACGATCAGCGTTTTGACGTGGTACATCGTCGGCTGGTATTCCGAGATATGCACCCCGGCCGCCAGCAACTCGGGCCAGCGATCGCGCGAGGCGGCCCGCACGAGATCCGAATCGATGATGTGGCCCGGCGTGATCAGGCGTACCTTCACGCCGCGCTTGGCAGCGGCGATCAGTGTGCGTACCGTCAGTTCATCCGGCACGAAATACGAGGCCGACAAATCGATCGTCTCGCGCGCCGACGTGATCGCCATCAGGTACATCAGGTGCATGCTCTCGCTGCCGCCCGTGGGCGAGCTGGAGAACATCTGCGCCGGCATCGTGCCCTTCGCCTGCAGCGGCGGGAAGTATGCCGGGCCATCGAGCACGACGCCCGTGGCCTTGGTCCAGTTGTCATTGAACACGGCCTGCATCTGCCCGACGACCGGGCCTTCGACGCGGAAGTGGCTGTCGCGCCAGTGGTCTTCGTCCTGCGCGTTGCCGCGCCATTGGTCGGCAATGCCCACGCCGCCCGTGAAACCGACCAAACCGTCGACGATCAGCAGCTTGCGGTGGGTGCGGTTGTTCATGCGCGCCAGCTTCCACCAGACGGGCTTGTGATAGCGCTGTACCTGCACGCCGGCCGCCTTCATCTTGTCGACCTGGGCATTGTCCATCTTCATGCTGCCCATGAAGTCGAGCATCACGTGCACTTTCACGCCAGCGCGCGCGCGCTCGGCCAGGGCTTCAGAAAACTCGGTGCCGATCGATTCGGACCAGTAGATATAGGTTTCCAGCGTGATGGTCTTTTTCGCCCCGCGAATGGCCTCGAGCATCGCCGGGAAAATCTGGTCGCCATTGAGCAGCGCGTCGACCTGGTTGCCTTCGATGATCGGCGGACCCAGCAAGACGCCAAGCGAGCGGCGGAACTGCGGATCGGCCGTGTCGTACTGCCGTGTCAGTTGCCGTTCGATCTGTTTTTCGCCCGGCATGAAATTCAATGCGAGCACCCCCAGCACGAGGGTGGCGGCCACTGTCAGCAACAGCGTCCAGAACTTTTTTGAGCTCATCAGTAAAATCGCAGAGGAAAAAAAACCAACGCACAAGGCGTTGGTTTTTTATGGGTGGCGAACCACCATATTAGCGAACGCGACCGCGACGCAGCAGATTCACGATTGCCAGCAGGATGACTGCACCCAGGAACGACACCAGGAGCGAAGCAACACTGAAGTCGTCGGAATTGATGGTGCCGGTACCGAACAGTGGCGAGAGCAACCAGCCGCCCAGGAAGGCGCCGATGATACCGACCACAACGTTCAGGATGATGCCTTGCTCGGCATCGGTTTTCATGACCATGCTGGCCAGCCAACCCAGAATACCGCCAACGACGATCCAGATAATGAATAACATGGTGCTTCCTCCTCAAGTAAAAAGACAGATCCCCAGGGCCAACGAATGCCGTGACCATGTGAAAAATTTTAAAGACGCTACAAAGGCGGGTCGGTGCGGCAGCGTACCTTCGATGACGAATTTGCATCATGATGAAAATTCTTTGCGGCAAGATGCTGTCAGTCATCCGAGCGTGCGTCATCGAACAGAGCCGGAACACGCCCAGGCCTAAGGTGAAGGTCCTTGGCAGCAACAGCTCATCCGTAGCCGGCTGCCGAAACCAACCAGCAAAGGATTCATCATGAGCAGCTTCGATACCACCCGCACCACGGATAACCAGCGCATGGTCACTGGCCTGTTCCCTGACCGCGCCAGCGCCGAGCGTGCGTATGGCACCGTGTCCGAGCGCGGCTATAACCGCGATGACGTCAACCTGATGATGTCCGATTCCACCCGTCAAACCCACTTCGCCGACACGGACACCGAACTGGGCACCAAGGCGGCTGAAGGCGCGGGCATTGGCGCCGGTATCGGCGGCACCATCGGCGCCGTGCTGGCCGGTATCGCAGCAGTGGGCACCACGCTGGTGCTGCCAGGCCTGGGCCTGGTCGTCGCAGGTCCTCTGGCAGCGGCGCTGGCCGGCGCCGGTGCGGGTGGTATCACCGGTGGCCTGATCGGCGCGCTGATCGGTGCCGGCATCCCTGAAGAACGCGCACAGCACTATGAAGACGGCATCAAGGGCGGCGGCATCCTGCTGGGCGTGAATGCACGCTCGGATGAAGATGCAGCGCACATCCACAAATCGTGGACCGAACAGGGCGGCTCGCACGTTCTGGGCGCTGGCCTGGGCGTGGCAGGCGGCGCAGCACTGGGCGCGACCGTCGGCACCGTCGCCGGTCCGATCGGCATGGCAGCAGGCGCGGTTGTCGGCGGCATCGCTGGCGGCATTGCTGGCCAGGGCGCAGCTGAAGTCGTCAATCCAAAAGCCAACGACGACCTGTCCGAGCACCATCTGGCCAAGGGCGTGGGCGCAGGTTCGGGCGCAGCAGCGGGCGCACTGGTGGGTGCTGTCGGTGGTCCGATCGGCATGGCAGCAGGCGCTGTCGTCGGCGGCCTGGCAGGCGGTGCAGCCGGCCGTGGCGCGGGCGAAGTGGTCAATCCAAAAGCGACCGATGAACTGAGCGACCATAACCTGGCGCAAGGCGTCGGTGCTGGTGGCGGCGCGACGGTAGGCGCCGTGATCGGTGCAGCAGCCGGCCCACTGGGCGTGGCGGCAGGCGCAGCGATCGGCGGCATGGTCGGCGGCGCAGCAGGCAAGGGCGTGGGCCACGTGGTCAATCCAAAGGCCGAGAATGACTACTGGCGCAACGAGTACCAGACCCAGCCTTACTACACGCCAGGCTACACGTATGACGACTACGAGCCAGCCTATGCACTGGGCTACAACAACTACGACAAGTACGACGGCGGCTACGATGCCAACGAAGGTCGTCTGTCGACCGAGTGGGACCGCTCGAAAGGCAATTCGCGCCTGAGCTGGGACCAGGCCAAGTCGGCCACCCGCGCCGGCTGGCACCGTGTCGAGCGCGCGATCCCGGGCGACTTCGACCGTGATGGCCGTTAATTTGCACTGAGCAGCACTGAGCTGCACTGATTCGTCAGCGCGCTGATCAAAAAAAATCCCCGCCGGTGCGAACCGGCGGGGATTTTTCATGGTCGAACCAGATTACTTTTTCACTGCTTCAACCTGGATTGCCAGCTTCACTTCCGGCGAGAAGTTCGGCAGGCCGAAGCTGATGCCGAAGTCGTCGCGCTTGAAGGTGCCGGTCACGTCCGCGCCGCATGCTTCTTTCTTGAGCATCGGGTGCATGATGCATTTGAACTTGTTGATCTGCAGGGTCAGTGGCTTGGTCACGCCGTGCAGGGTCAGTTCGCCGTCGACCGAGGTCGGCACGTCGCCCGTGAACTTGATCGCCTTCGACTTGAAGGTGGCGGTCGGGTATTTGGCAGCATCAAAGATGTCCGGCTTTTTCGCGTGCTCGTTCATCTTTTCGTGGCCGAAATCGATGCTGTTGATGTCGACAGTGATGTCCAGCGAGCCGGTCTTGGCTTCGCGGTCGATGGTGACGCTGCCGCTCGACTTGTTGAACTTGCCGCGCCATACCGACAGGCCCATGTGGTCGGCTTCGAAGCTTGGGTAGGTGTGGTTCGGCTCGATGTCGTACGTGACTGGCGCGGCGAAGGCCGACGTGGCGGCAAAGGCGGCGGCGGCTGCGATCAGGTGCTTGATGTTCATGGCTGCAATTCCTGTAAAAAAGTTAAAAGGACGGTTTGTTTTTCTGCGTAGGGTGGGCGTTTGTGCCGCCCACGCGTTCAAACTGATCAAGCTTCGTTGAACGCGTGGACGGGAAACCCGTCCACCCTACGTGGTGGTGAAACAGTTTATTTTGCTGCAGTAGCTGGTGCTGCGGTAACGCGAAACTTGATGACAACTTCATCGGCGACCATGCTCGTGTCTTTCCACTCGCCTTCGCCGATATTGAACGCCAGACGCTTGATTGGCAACTGGCCTTCGAACACGGTTTTCGCACCGGCCGCCTTGACCGTCAGCGGGAACGTGACATTGGCGCTCTTGCCTTTCAGGGTCAGCTTGCCCGACACCGTCAGCTTGCCGGCGCCGGCCGGTGCGATGCTGGTCGAGACGAAGGTGGCCTTCGGAAATTGCACCGAATTGAACCATTCTTTCTTGGCCACTTCCTTGTTGTACATGGCGTCGCCGATATCGAAGCTGGCCGTCGTGATCTCGACGCTGGCGCTCGCCGCCGCCGGCTTGGCGGCGTCGTAATCGATCTGCGCCGCGAACGTGCGAAACGGTGCTTCCACCGGCACGTTCATCTGCTTGAAGACAGCCGAGACGCCGCTGGCTGCCAGGTCGGTCTTGAGTGGCGCGGCCTGCACGGCAGCGACGCTGCCGGCAACCAGGCTCGCCAGCAGCAGGGCCTTGATGGAATTCATGATTTTTCCTTCGGGGTAGGGATGGGGAGCATGCGCTGCATGATGCCGTCGCGGTCGATGAGCAGGTGCTTGAGCGCGGCAAGCACGTGCAGCGCCACCAGGCCGGCCAGCAGCATATTGAGCCAGTAGTGCAGGCCGCGCAGCGTCTCGCGCAGCACCGGGTCGGGGCCGATCAGCACCGGCAGCGGGAACTTGCTGAAATAGACGACCGGGTAGCCGGCCGCCAGGCTGAAGAAATAACCGGACAGCGGCACGGCGAACATCAGCACATACAGCGCCAGATGCAGGCCGTGGGCGGCGCCATGCTGCCAGCGCGGCAACCCGGCAGGATACGCAGGTGGCTTGTTGAACAGGCGCCATAACAGGCGCAGCGCGGCCAGCGCCAGGATCGTCACGCCGGCCCACTTGTGCCAGCTCGTGTAGCGCAGCTTGGCCATGCTGATGCCCTGGATGTCGGTCATCACGAGGCCAAGGGTAAAGGTACCGATGATCGCGATGGCCATCAGCCAGTGCAGCACGATCGCTGGAATCGAATAGCGGCGCATTTTTCTTATAAGTAATTAGTACGGGCTAGAACTAACTCACTATAGCAAAAAAGGCCGTCGTGGTGTTGACACGCTTTTTCACGTCCGACAAACCACACGGGATTGCAAAAGATACACCACCACGTTCTGCCGAATGTAATATCTGGTAATGAGCGCATTCATACCCTGCATGCCGTTTGCTGCCAGCCCTCGTGTTGCTGCTGTCTGGGTTGCTCTTGTCTGCGCCGCGCCGGTTCTGGCGCTCGCGCATCGTCAGGCCAACCCTGTCGATCTGGCCGATCTGGCCGACCTGTCGATCGAGGAACTGGCCAATATCCAGGTGACGTCGGTCTCGAAGCGGCCCGAGCGTTTGCAGGACGCATCGGCGGCAGTCTTCGTCATCACCGCTGACGACATCCGCAGCTCCGGCGCCGATTCGCTGCCCGAGGTATTGCGTCTGGCGCCCAACCTGCATGTAGCGCGCATCAATGGCTATGCCTACTCGATCAGCGCGCGCGGCATGAACAGTGGGCCAAGCGTCTTGTCCAACAAGATCCTGGTGCTGATCGATGGCCGCTCGGTGTATACGCCGCTGTTTTCGGGCGTGTTCTGGGATGCGCAGGACGTGCTGCTCGAAGACATCGCGCGCATCGAGGTAGTCAGCGGACCGGGTGGCGTGATGTGGGGCCTGAACGCCGTCAGTGGCGTCATCAACATCAGCACGCGCTCGGCCCGCGATACGCAGGGCAGCATGCTGGCGCTGCACGGCGCCAGCGATGGCGCGGCCGGCGCCGCGTTTCGCCAGGGTGGCACGAGCGATGGCGGCGTGGCCTGGCGCGCCTATGGCAAGGTCACGCGGCGCAGCGATAGCGAACGCATTGGTGACGGGCGCATCGACGACGGCCACCGGCGCGCGCTGGTGGGCGTGCGCGCCGACTGGGAGCAAGGGGCCGATGCCTTCTCGGTCATCGGCAACGTCAATCGCGGGCGCCTCGACCAGCCGGCGCCCGGTGAACTGGCCACGCCGTTCGGCCCGTCCACATTTGGCCGCGTGCGCTCGGACGGTGCCAACCTGCTGGCGCGCTGGCAGCGCACGCTCGACGCGGGCGCCAGCGTGTCGCTGCAAGCCTTTCTCGACCATACGGTGCGCGAATCGCCGCCGCTGTTTGCCGAGCGCCTCACGACCGCTGACGTGCAGTTCCAGCACACGCTGGCCACGAAGGGCCGCCACGATCTCGTGTGGGGCGCCAACTACCGCAGCACGCGTGACCGGGCCACCAACAGCCCCTGGGTCGCGTTTCTGCCGGCGCGCGCACTGCTGCGCTGGGGCAGCCTGTTCGTGCAGGATGAAATCCTGCTGAACGACGACTGGCGCCTGACGCTGGGCGGGCGCGTCGAATACAACCATTACACCGGCATCGAATGGCTGCCGAGCGCTCGCCTGTCGTGGCGCCTCTCGCCGCAGCACGCACTATGGGCATCGGCCGCGCGCACGGTGCGCTCGCCCGCGCGGCTGGACGTCGATGCCTGGGTCCCCGGCCAGCCGCCGTTCATCCTGCGCGGCGGGCCGCAGGTGCGCAGCGAAGTGGCACGCGTGCTCGAGCTGGGCTACCGTGGCCAGCCGGCGGCGGGGCTGTCGTACACGGTCGTGCTGTACCACCACGATTACGACCACCTGCGCGGACAGCAGATCGATCCCACTTTCAGTTATGCCGAGTTTGCCAGTCTGCTCAAAGGCAGCGCCAGCGGCATCGAAACCTGGGGCAGCTGGCAGGCACTGCCGCGCTGGCGCCTGTCAGCCGGCTGGACGGCGCTGCACCAGCGCCTGGCCCTCAAACCCGGTGGCAACGACGTGATGGGCCTGAGCGCGGCGCGGCGCGACCCGTCCCATACGCTGCAACTGCGGTCGCACTACAACATCGACGATGCGCGCGAAATCGACGTCACGCTGCGCCGAACCGGCGAGATGCCGGCGTCGCGCATTGCGTCGTCAACGGCGCTCGATGCACGCTTCGGCTGGCGCTTGCGGCCGGGCCTGGTCCTGTCGGTGTATGGCGAGAACCTGAATAGCGGGCACGCCGAATTCGGCTCGACCACGTATTGGGCAGAGTTCGAGCGGCGTGTGGGGGTGAAGGTCCGGTGGGATTACTGACGCGCCGGGGCCGGCGCATCATGAATGCAGATGCATGCACGATGCCGCCGTGTGGCGGCATCGTGCGCAACATCAGATCTCTGCCGCCAGCTTGGCGGCCAGTCCGATGTAGTTCGCCGGCGTCATCGCCAGCATCAGGTCTTTTGCTTCCTGCGGCACGGCCAGCGTCCCGATGAATTCACGCAGCGCGTCGCGGGTGATGCCCTTGCCGCGCGTGAGTTCCTTGAGCTGCTCGTACGGGTTCTCGATGCCGTAGCGGCGCATCACGGTCTGCACCGGCTCGGCCAGCACTTCCCAGTTCGCGTCCAAGTCCTGCTCGAGGCGCGCCGCGTTCACTTCCAGCTTGTTCAGGCCGCGCAGGCAGCTGTCGTAGGCCAGCAGCGTGTAGCCGAAGCCCACGCCGATATTGCGCAGCACCGTCGAATCGGTCAGGTCGCGCTGCATGCGCGAGACCGGCAGCTTGTCGGCCATGTGGCGCAGCAGCGCGTTGGCCAGGCCCAGATTGCCCTCCGAGTTTTCGAAGTCGATCGGATTGACCTTGTGCGGCATGGTCGACGAACCGATTTCGCCGGCCTTCAGCTTTTGCTTGAAGTAGCCCAGCGAAACGTAGGTCCAGATGTCGCGGTTCAGGTCGAGCAGGATCGTGTTGGCGCGCGCGAACGCGTCGAACATCTCGGCCATGTAGTCGTGCGGTTCGATCTGGATCGTGTACGGGTTGAAGGTCAAACCCAGGCGCGTCTCGATGACGTCCTTCGAGAACGCCGGCCAGTCGAAACCCGGATAGGCCGACAGGTGCGCGTTGTAATTGCCGACCGCGCCGTTCATCTTGCCCAGGATTTCGACGTCGGCGATGCGCTTCATGGCGCGCTGCAGGCGGGCGACGACATTGGCCATCTCCTTGCCCAGCGTGGTCGGGCTGGCCGTCTGGCCGTGCGTGCGCGACAGCATCGGCAGCGCCGCATTGGTGTGCGCGATCTCGGTCAGCCTGGCGATGATCGCCTGCAGCGCCGGCAGCATCACGCCATCGCGCGCCGCTTTGAGCATCATGCCGTGCGACGTGTTGTTGATGTCTTCCGAGGTGCAGGCGAAGTGGATGAACTCACTGGCCGCGACCAGTTCCGGCACGTCCTTGACCTGCTCCTTGAGCCAGTACTCGACCGCCTTGACGTCATGGTTGGTGACCGCTTCGATTTCCTTGATGCGGGCCGCGTCCTTCTCGCCGAAGTTGGCCGCCATGCCGTCGAGGTGGGCGATCGCTTCGCTCGAGAATGGCTTGATCTCGGCGAAGCCGGCCTGCGACAGCGCCTGCAGCCACGCGATTTCCACCTTCACGCGGTGGTGCATGAAACCCGTTTCCGACAGGATGGGACGCAGCTTGTCGGTTTTGGTGGCGTAACGGCCATCGAGCGGGGACAGGGCCGACAGGGTCGGCGACAGAGCAGTAGAGGTCATGGCGGGCGTGTCGGTCAAAAACGCGGATTTTACCACTGGCCGGCCATCCACCTCTTGCTGATGCTGCGATGTTGCAGCGCACCGCAGCGGCGGTGGTGCAGGTTTTGCGGCTGGGCCCGATGCTATACTGAAGGTCGATTTCCACTTGCGTACATCCATGAAACTCATCGGTTCCATTGCCAGCCCATACGTGCGCAAGGTGCGTGTCGTGCTGGCCGAGAAAAAGCTCGACTGCGCCTTCATCCTCGAAGACGTCTGGTCGGCCAACACCACCATCGCGCAGACCAACCCGCTGGGCAAGGTGCCATGCCTGCTGATGGATGACGGCAGCGCCCTGTACGATTCGCGCGTGATCGCCGAATACCTCGACACGCTCACGCCGGTGTGCAAGCTGCTGCCGCCAAACGGGCGCGAACGGGCCGAGGTCAAGGTCTGGGAAGCGCTGGCCGACGGCGTGCTCGATGCGGCCGTGCTGGTGCGCCTTGAAAAAACGCTGCGGCCCGAAGCGCAGCAAAGTCCCGAGTGGATCGCCCGCCAGATGGGCAAAGTAAATGCCGGCCTGCGCGTGATGTCCGAGCGCCTGGGCGAGGGCGCCTTCTGCCGCAGCAACCAGTACACGCTGGCCGACGTCGCCGTGGGCTGCGCGCTGGGCTGGCTCGCCTTCCGCTTCCCCGAGATCGACTGGCGCGGCGACTACCCGAACCTGGCGCGCCTGTTCGACAAACTGGCCGAGCGCCAGTCGTTCAAGGACACCGTGCCTGTCGTCGCCGCATGATGGACAACAACCTGTCCACGACAGTCATCTTCGGCGAAGCGCTCGTCGACGATTTCAACAACGAGCAGATCGTCGGCGGTGCGCCGTTCAATGTGGCGCGCCACCTGTCCGCCTTCATGGCGCCATGCCTGGCGATCACGCGCATTGGCGACGACCGCAGCGGCCAGCTGGTACGTGCCGAATTTGAACGCTTCGCGATGAGCGACGCCGGGCTGCAGGTCGATCCGATCGAAGAGACCGGCCGCGTGCTGGTCGAGCGCGGCCCGCGCGGCCACCGCTTCACGATCCTGCCGCACCAGGCCTACGACTTCATCGACGCCGCCACTGCCGGCGCCGCGCTGGCGGGCGTACAGCCGGCCATGGTCTATTTCGGCATGCTGGCCCAGCGCAATGCGCAGTCGCGCGCCGCGTTGACGGCGGTGCTGGCGGCCAGCAGCGCGCCACGCTTTCTCGACCTGAACCTGCGCGATGGCCAGTACGACGAGCGCGGCGTGGCCTGCTCGCTGGACGCGGCCAACATCGTCAAGGTCAATGAAGAAGAATTGCAGGCGCTGTTCGGCTGGTATTGCCAGATCCAACCCGATGCCCCGGCGCTGTCCGCCGACGAAGTGCGTGCGTCATGCCAGGCCTTGCTGACGATGTTTTCGCTCGACGCGCTGATCGTGACGCTGGGCCACCGCGGTTCGGTGTACTTCGGCAGCGATGGCAGCGCGCTCAAGAACCACGACACGCCGGCGCCGCCATTCGTCATCGACACCGTGGGGGCGGGCGACGCCTTCTCGGCCATTTTCCTGCTCGGTAGGGCGCGCGGCTGGCCGCTGGACGTCACGCTCGCGCGCGCGAACGAATTCGCCGGTGCGATCTGCGCGATACCGGGTGCGGTGCCAAGGGATATGGGGTTCTACGACAAGTGGATGACGCGCTGGCGCTGATGGTGGGCGCTGGCGGCTGAGACGCCGGACTCCCGCGGGGAATCCGGCTGGTGGCTTATTCGCCGATCTGGGTTTGCAGGTAGTTCTGGATACCGATCTTGACGATCAGGTCCAGCTGCGTTTCGAGCCACTCGATGTGCTCTTCGGTGTCTTCGAGGATCATCAACAGCAGATCGCGCGACACGTAATCGGCCGCCGCTTCGCAGGCGCCGATGCCTTCCTTGACCGTCACGTGCGCGGCACGTTCGAGTTTCAGGTCGCATTCGAGCGTTTCCTGCGTCGACTCACCGATCATCAGCTTGTGCAGCGCCTGCAGGTTTGGCAGCGCGTCGAGCATCAGGATGCGTTCGATCAGCTTGTCGGCGTGCTTCATTTCGCCAATCGACTCGTCGTATTCCTTCTTCGCCAGCTTGTCCAGGCCCCAGTGGCGATACATGCGCGCGTGCAGGAAGTACTGGTTGATCGCGGTCAGCTCGTTGGTCAGCTGTGCGTTCAGCAGACGGATGACGTTTGGATCGCCTTTCATGGGGTGCCCTCGGTAATGATTTGAATGACCTCCATGATAGCAAACAGCACGCCATTAAAACGCTAGAAATTGCGCGAAAACAGGTAAAAAAGCGCATTAAATGACACTAAATGCGCTATTTCTGCGCGTAATAGCAACCGTTCTCAGTTCACTGTGCGAACGGTTCTCACTCCCCGGTCAGGCGGTCCCTACCGACGAAAAAAAAGCCCCGCATATTGCGAGGCCGGCAGCACTGGAATGCAGGAAGGATCAGGCAGCCTGCGGCAGGCGGCGCACTTCGGTGACGGTGGTCTTGCTGTCGATGTGCTCGTGCAGCACTTCGCGTGCATAGCTGACACAGGTGCCGCACATGGTGCCCACGCCCAGTTCCTTGCGGAGTTCGGCGATCGACGAGATGCCCAGTTCGGCAGCCTGGCGGATTTCACGGTCGGAGATGTTATTGCAGACACAGACGATCATTGGAGCAACCCTTTTGAAACAACCATTGCAGTTTAGTCTATAAAATGCGAATCATTCTCATTTGCGTTGCTATTTTCTGTAAACTCGACCGTGAACGCAAGCGAAATTTTCGGTTCAACTGTACTTTTTTTGGACTTGACCGTCTGTCAATGACAAGCTGCAAATAGAAATAATTCCTATTTAGGTTTATGATACTGGGATCGTTCCAGTCGCTGTCTCATACGCGCAACAATTTTTCGGAAGCCGCCATGACCCACGCCGCATTGCCAACCCTCGACTCGCTCAAGACGGGCCAGAGCGCCACCGTTGTCCATCTTGCGCGCGGTGCGCAGGAGGGCGGCATCGATGTCCAGCGCCGCCTGATGGAGCTGGGCTTCGTGCCGGGCGAGCGCATTCGTGTGCTCAAGCGCGTGATGGGCGGTCCGCTGGCGGTCAAGGTCGGTGAATCCACCTTTGCGCTGCGCCGTTTCGAAGCCGCCCTCGTCTCGATCCAGGCGGACTAGTCGCATGGGAGTCATGGAATCGCAAGTCGCGTCACGCACGCCGCTGGTCGCACTGCTGGGTAACCCCAACTGCGGCAAGACCGCACTCTTCAACCGCCTGACTGGCGCGCGCCAGAAGGTCGCCAACTATGCCGGCGTCACGATCGAACGCAAGGAGGGCAGCTTCACGTCGCCCGCCGGACGCGCGTTTCGCGTGCTCGACCTGCCGGGCGCCTACAGCCTGAATGCGCAGACGCCCGACGAAGGCATCACGCGCGACGTGGTCGCAGGCCTGCGCGCCGGTGAAGTCCCGCCCGACGCCATCCTGTGCGTCGTCAACGCCACCAACCTGCGCCTGAACCTGCGCCTTGTGCTCGAGCTGCGCCGTCTCGGCCTGCCGATGGTGCTGGCGCTGAACATGGTCGACGTCGCGAAAAAGCGCGGCATCGAAATCGATACCGCCAAACTCTCGCAAGAACTGGGCATGCCGGTCGTCGAGACCGTCGCCATCCAGTCCGGCGGCGAAAAAGCCTTGCTGGCCCAGCTCGACGCGATGCCGTTCGGCGTACCGGTAACGCCCAAGCCGCTGTCGGCCATCGACGAAGTCTCGGTCGAAGACACCCAGCGCGAAGTGCGCCGCATCCTGGCCGCTGCCGTCTCGACGGCGAAGGACACCGGCAACCTGAGCGAAAAGATCGACGGCGTCGTGCTGCACCCGGTTGCCGGTCCGATCATCCTGGCACTCTTGATGTTCGTGATTTTCCAGGCCGTGTTCAGCTGGGGCGACGCACCGATCGAACTGATCGAGGCGGGCATGGGCGCCTTTGGTGAAATGGTCGGCTCGTGGATCGGCGAAGGCATGCTGCATAGCCTCATCGTGGACGGCATCATCGCCGGCGTGGGCAGCGTGCTCGTGTTCCTGCCGCAGATTCTGATCCTGTTCTTCTTCATCCTGCTGCTGGAAGACGTCGGCTACCTGCCGCGCGCGGCGTTCCTGCTCGACCGCATCATGGGCAGCGTGGGCCTGTCGGGCCGCTCGTTCCTGCCGCTGCTGTCGTCGTTTGCCTGTGCCATTCCAGGCGTGATGGCCGCGCGCACGATCCAGAATCCGCGCGACCGCCTGGTGACGATCATGATCGCGCCATTGATGACGTGCTCGGCGCGCCTGCCGGTGTATGCGCTCCTGATCGCCGCGTTCATTCCCGACCGCGTCGTGGGCGGCTTCATGAACCTGCAGGGCATCGTGCTGTTCGTGCTGTACCTGGCCGGCATCCTGTCGGCGATGGCCGTGGCCTGGTTCATGAAGCGCCGCAACGGCTACAAGCAGCACGCGCTGATGCTCGAACTGCCAGCCTATCACTGGCCGCATCCGCGCGGCCTGGCCTCGGGCCTGCTCGAACGCGCCAAGATCTTCCTGATGCGCGTCGGTACCCTGATCCTGGCCATGATGATCCTGCTCTGGCTGTTCTCCAGCTTCCCGGGCGCACCGGAAGGCGCGACCAACCCGCCGATCTACTACAGCGTGGCGGGCATGATCGGCCGCGCACTCGAAGTCGTGCTGGCCCCGATCGGCTTCAACTGGCAGATCGCCATCGCGCTGGTGCCGGGCATGGCCGCGCGTGAAGTGGCGGTCGGCGCGCTGGGCACCGTGTACGCGCTGTCGGGCGGCGATGAAGTGGGCAACACGCTGGCGCCGCTGATCGCCCAGTCGTGGTCGCTGGCCACCGGCCTGTCGCTGCTGGCCTGGTATGTCTATGCGCCGCACTGCCTGCCAACGCTGGCCACCGTGGCGCGCGAAACGGGCAGCCGCAAATATGCCTGGATCATGGCCGGCTACATGTTCGCGCTGGCCTACGTGGCGGCGTTCATCGTCTACCGCGTCACGCTGGCCTTCACCGGAGCATAACCATGCAAGAACTGACCGTCATCGTCATCGTTGCCATCGCCGCGCTGTACCTGGGCGCGAAGTACCTGCCGGCCCCGCTGCGCGCACGCGTGGTGCTGGCGCTGACGAAGGGTGGCCGCCAGTCGGCGCTGGCGCGCTGGCTGGACACCAGCAGCGGCGGCGCCTGCGGTGGCGGCAGCTGCGGCAGCTGCGCGCCGAAAGCCGCGGCGCCGGCGCCACAGGGCGCGGGCAAGCACCGCGTCATCAAGCTGCACCAGCGCTAGCGCTAGCGGGCTGCAGGTGCGTGGCCAACGGTGCTAAGCTGGCCGTCATCTCCACTTTCCCGTCCACGCCATGATTGTCGTCCACCACCTGAACAATTCGCGCTCGCAGCGCATCCTCTGGCTGCTCGAAGAACTCGGACTCGAGTACGAGATCAAGCGCTACGAGCGCGATCCCAAGACGATGCTGGCCCCGCCCGAACTGAAGGCCGTGCACCCGCTGGGCAAATCGCCTGTGATCACCGATGGCGACCTCGTGGTGGCCGAATCGGGCGCCATCGTCGAATACCTCACGGCGCGCGCCTCCGATACGGACGCCCCGCGCCTGGTGCCGGCCGCCCGCACGCCGGCGCGCCTGCGCTACACGCACTTTTTGCACTTCGCCGAAGGCTCGATGATGTCGCCGCTGCTGCTCAAGCTCGTGTTCGACAAGATCGAAAGCACGCCGATGCCGTTCTTTGCCAAGCCGATCGCGCGTGGCATCGCGCAAAAGGTCAAGGGCAGCTTCGTGCTGCCGCAGATCGCGCAGCAACTGTCTTATCTTGAAGCCGAACTGGGCAAGCACCCGTGGTTCGCCGGCGAAGAATTCAGCGCCGCCGACATCCAGCTGAGCTTCCCGCTGGAAGCGGCTGCCTCGCGCGGCGGGCTCGACGCCAAGTACCCGAACCTGACCGATTTCCTGGCCCGTATCCATGCGCGGCCGGCGTATCGCCGCGCGCTCGAGCGCGGTGGCGAGTACGCGTACGCGAAGTAGGGCCAGCCCCCACCACGGTCGCGCATCTTCCCGCGACCGTGCAACCGGTTTATGATGGGCGCCTTCCACGTCTCTTCATGACCACATCACATGTCTAACCCGGGAAAGCTGCTCGCGATCGACGGCCTGAACATCGTGCGCCGCGTCTACGAAGCCAGCCCCGAGCCCGATTCCGACCTGAAGGCCAGCATCGCGCTGCGCCATGCGTTCTCGTCGTTTCGCCACGTGCTCGAGGCGCATGCGCCGACCCACGTGCTGGCCGCTTTTGATTATGGCGGCCCGACCTGGCGCCATGCGCTGTATCCGCGCTACCGCGAGGGCAGGGCGGCGATGCCGTCCGAACTGCGCGCAGCGCTGCCCGAATTTCACGACCGCCTGCGCGCGGCTGGCCTGCATGTGCTGATGGTGCCCGAGGTCGAAGCCGACGATGTGATCGCCACCGGCGTGATGCGCTGGCTGTCCGAAGGCCGCGGCACGGCGGTCGTGGCCACCACCGACAAGGATCTGCATCCACTGATCGCGCACGGCGCGCTGGTGTGGGACCATTTCAAGAACGAGTGGCACGACGACGCCTGGGTCCGCGCACGCTTTGGCGTGGCGCCCGAGCAATTGCACGACCTGCTGGCGCTGATGGGCGACCCGACCGATGGCGTGCCGGGCGTGTCGAAAGTCGGCATGAAAACGGCGGCGCGCCTGCTGGGTGCGTATGGCAATCTCGAGGCCGTGATGGCCGGCGCCGGCATCCTCAAGACGCCACTCGGCGAGAGATTGCGCGCCGAGCGTGAGATACTGGAGATGTCACGCTGCCTGGTGTCGCTGAAACTGGACGTGCGCCTGGGCGTGACATGGAAGACACTGGCGTACGAAAGCTGATTTCTTCAGCGCACTGACAAGGAATGTAAAGCTATGCTCAAGGCGGTCATCGTGGATGCAAACGCCGTCTCGCGCTCGACGCTCGGCACCGTGCTGGCCGACGGCAGCTACAACGTGGTCGGCGCCACGCACACCAGCGCGCTGGGGTTGGCGCTGGCAGTCAAGCACCACCCGCACGTGATCTGCATCGCGCGCGAACAGGTCGAGGATGGCAGCGACGTGGTCGAGCAGTTGCGCGCGACGCTGCCCAAGACGCTCGTGTTTCTGGTGTCGGGCACGCTCGACGCCGCCGCAGTCCAGAGCGCGCTGGGACGGGGCGTGCATGGCTTCATCGTCAAGCCGTTCAAGGCCGACACCGTGCTCAAGACGATCCGCAATACCGTCATCGCCTTCGTCAAGCAGCAGCAGGCGCCGGGCAAGCCGGGCTGAAACAGGCTATGCGCGGCGCTGCACTTCGTCCGACGCGAGCACGGCCAGTTCGCGCAGCGCGCGCATCTCGCGCTCGCGCAGGCGGCGTGGCTCGGTATCGAGCACGCATAGCGAGCCCAGCGCGAGACCGTCGGCGGTGCGTACCGGGTAGCCGGCATAAAAACGGATGAACGGTGCGCCGGTGACCATCGGGTTGTCGGCAAAGCGCGGGTCGGCACTGGCATCCTCGACCACGAAGGGCTCATCCTGCATCAGCGCGTGGCTGCAGAAGGCCAGTGAACGCGTGGTCTCGCGGTTTTCCACCCCGACGCGCGACTTGCACCACTGGCGCTCCGCTGACAACAAGGTGATCAGCGCCATCGGGCAGGCCGTGGCGTGGCCGGCGAGCCACGTCAGGCGATCGAAGGCGGCGTCATCTTCCGAATTCATCAGGCCGCTTTGCGCGAGTGCCGCCAGCCGCTGCGCCTCATTGGCCGGGACCGGGTAGTCCGGCGCCGCCGCCGGCAAGAACTCGGTCGCCAGTTCAGCACCACCCGGCTGCCCGACTGCCTTGACCTCATCCTTTGACGCCACGCGCTCGCGCACCAGGCGCATGACGGCGCTGTAGCGCACACGGCGATGCCCGCCCGGTGTCTTCCAGGCCGGCAGATCACCGCTCTCCATCCATACCTGGGCCGTACTGACAGCAACACCAAGCAACTGCGCTGCTTCGCGGGTAGTCAGTATCGGATCGTTAAATTCATGTGTTTTCATGAGATCGTTCGTGTGATTTGCTGCTTTTATTTTACACGAAGCAACTAAAAATGACGAATACAACGATTCGCTTGAAAATAATGATTGACCTTAAGTTTTTTATTAGCAACAATAGATTCTGTCCGTCATATCCGTCATATTTACGCGCATCGGCGCGTCGTCTTTTCATGAATCCTCCGCTCTTTCAACCGCACTGTGCGTCGCCCCAGTACGAGACTGCCCGTCTCGATGCCTTGCGTCGCCTGGAACTGCTCGATACGCCGCCAAGCGAAGCATTCGATCGCATCACGCGCATGGCGGCGCAGCTGTTCGGGTTGCCGATTGCAGCGGTGTCGCTGACCGACGCCAACCGTCAATGGTTCAAGTCAAAGGTTGGCATTACCCACGACACGATCCCGCGGATGAAAGCGCCATGCGCCATGGTGGCCGATGAGCGCGAAGTGCTGATCGTGCCGGATCTGCTGGAGGATCCATATTTCCGCGACAGCCCGCTGGCGGACGGCGGGATCCGCTTCTATGCCGGCGCGCCGCTCACGACCAGCGAAGGCTTTTGCCTGGGCGCGATGTGCGTGCTCGGTACCGAACCACGCCAGGTCAGCATGGCCGAGCGCCAGGCGCTGACGGACCTGGCAACCATGGTGATGGCGCAGATCGAACTGCAGCATGCGTTCGGCCGCGTCGATCCGGTCAGCGGCCTGCCGAACCGGAACCAGTTCATCATCGACTTCAACGACCTCGAACTGTATGAGCCGAATGGCGAAGTGCGCACTGCAGCCCTGATCAGTCTGGCCAGTCCGCAGGAGCTGAGCGACGCCCAGCGCGTCATGGGTTCGAGCTATCTCGACGACATGGTGCGTGAAACGGTGCCGCAGCTGCGCCTGGGCGGCGCCGGCAAGATCTACCATGTGGGCAGCACGCAGTTTGCGTTCTTCGCGCCGCGCGGCCTGTCGATCGAGCCATTCTGCGAGCAGATGCAGTCGTGGCTCGACGCGCGCGCCAGTTATGGCCAGGCGCGCCTGATCACGACGACGACGGTGGGCATCGCGCCGTTCACGGTCGGCCAGACCGAGGGCCTGGACCTGCTGCGCAATATGCACAGCGCCGCGCACGATGCGCTGGCGGCCGAACGCTGCGTGCGCGTGTTCTCGTCACAGCACGACGCGATCCTGCAGCGCCGCTTCTGGCTGGTGACCGAATTCGGCGCCGCGCTCGCGAGCGACGACGAACTGCATCTGGTGTTCCAGCCCAAGGTCAGCCTTCTCGACGGCGCCTGCGTCGGCGTCGAAGCGCTGCTGCGCTGGAACCATCCGACCGCCGGCGCGATCTCGCCCGGTGAATTCATGCCGGTGATCGAGACGACGTCACTGGCGCGCGCCACCACCGAGTGGGTGCTGCGCGCGGCGCTGCGCCAGATGGTCGCGTGGCGCCTGGATGGCCTGGCGTTGCAGGTGGCGGTGAATGTCTCGGCCGTGAATCTGGAAGAGCCGGATTTCTGCGATCGCGTGCTGATGGAGTTGCAGCACCATGGCCTGGCGCCGTCGTGCCTGGTGATCGAGCTGACCGAGAGCGCGCTGATGCGCAATCCAAAGGTCGCGCAGGCCACGCTCGAGCGCCTCGGGCGCGCCGGCGTGCAACTGGCGATCGACGACTTCGGCACCGGCTACAGCAGCCTGTCGTACCTGCAAAGCCTGCCGGCGAACGTGGTCAAGATCGACCAGAGCTTCATGCGCAACCTGGTCCAGGACGAACGTTGCCGCGCGCTGGTGGGCACGATGATCAAGCTGTCGCACGACCTCGGTCACAAGGTCGTGGCCGAAGGCGTCGAAACGGTGGAAGTGGAAGATTTCCTGCGCCTGGCCGGCTGCGACGAGATCCAGGGCTATCTGCACGCGCGGCCGCTGGCGCCCGCCGTGCTGGTGGAATGGCTGGCGGCGCGCCAGCCTTGATGTGTCGTCAGGCGGCGCTTGAGCGCACGTCGATGATGCCGCCGCCCAGGCACACGTCGCCGTCGTACAGCACGGCCGACTGGCCCGGCGTGACTGCCCATTGGGCTTCATCGAAGTCGAGCGCGAAGCGCGCGTCGCCATCGGCCAGCACGCGGCAGGCCATATCGGCCTGGCGGTAGCGGGTCTTGGCCGACAGCGTGCCGGCCGCCGGGGCGTGGCCGGCGATCCAGCTGGCCTGGCCGGCTTCCAGACGATCCGACAGCAGCCAGGGATGGTCGTGGCCCTGCACGATGTAGAGCGTGTTGGCCTCGGTGTCCTTGCGCGCCACGAACCATGGCTCGCTGATGCCGTCAGCGGTCTTGCGTGACTTCAGGCCCCCGATACCGATCCCCTTGCGCTGGCCCAGCGTGTAGAACGACAGGCCGACGTGCTCGCCCACCTGCGTGCCGTCGTCGAGCCGGATCGGGCCCGGCTTGTAGGCCAGGTAGCGGTTCAGAAAGTCGCGGAACGGCCGCTCGCCGATGAAGCAGATGCCCGTCGAATCCTTCTTGGCCGCGTTGGGCAGCTGGAGTTTTTCGGCGATCTTGCGCACCTCGGTTTTCGGGATCTCGCCCAGCGGGAACAGCGATTTGGACAACTGCGCCTGGCTCAGGCGATGCAGAAAATAACTCTGGTCCTTGGTGGCGTCGAAGGCCTTGAGCAGCTCGAAGCTGCCGCTGGCCGTGTTCTCGCGCACGCGCGCGTAGTGGCCGGTGGCGATCAGGTCGGCGCCCAGCTTCATCGCATGGTCGAGAAAGGCCTTGAACTTGATTTCGGCGTTGCACAGCACGTCCGGGTTCGGGGTGCGGCCGGCCTGGTATTCGCGCAGGAACTCGGCGAACACGCGGTCCTTGTATTCGGCGGCGAAGTTGACCGCCTCGATGTCCACACCGACCACGTCGGCCACGCTGGCCGCGTCGATCCAGTCCTGGCGCGTCGAGCAGTATTCGGAATCGTCGTCGTCTTCCCAGTTTTTCATGAACAGGCCGACCACGTCGTAGCCTTGTTCCTTGAGCATCCAGGCCGCGACCGAGGAGTCGACTCCGCCCGACATCCCGATCACGACTTTTTTCTTGCGCATGTTACGTCCGTAGTGAATTCTTCAGATCCCGCCTTCGAACACCGAAGGGTGGGTGTGCAGCAGGGAGAGCGGTGTGCTCTGGCCGGCCAGGTAGTCGTCCACGCAGCGCAGCACGATCGGGCTGCGGTGGCGGTCGACGGTGGCGGCGATTTCGTCGCGCGTCATCCACATGGTGCGCAGGATGCCCTCGTCGAGCGGCTGGTCGAACTGGCGCCCGACGCTGCCGGCAAAGGTAAAGCGCAGGTAGGTAACGTCGGCATTGCGCGACTTCGAGTGGTAGCGCGACATGTACATGCCCACCAGCGAGTGCGGGATGAACTCGTGCGCCGTTTCTTCGAGCGCTTCGCGCACCACCGCCTGTTCCAGCGATTCGTGCGGGTCGAGATGGCCGGCGGGCTGGTTCAGCTTGATACCTTCGCTCGTCTCTTCTTCGATCAGCAGGAACCGGCCCTCGTGCTCGATGATCGCTGCCACGGTAACCGATGGTTTGAAGATATCGCTCATGCCTGTCCTTGAAAATGAGCCGGTATTCTACCTTGACAAGGCCTGTGTTTGCTCAGCTGCCCCCTCCGTTCGACGTTGGCATGTGGTTAATCGGGCTTGATCTGTCGCAAAAACAACCGTCGTGGCCCGGTGCGCCGTGCGCGGTCTCTACGGATGATCAAATCGGCCACGCAAATTTAATATTTGAACAATCACTGTAAAGACGTGATAGATTTGCTGACGCGGCAGTTCAACGAATGGAGGGATCCATGAGAATTGGTATTCCGGCCGAAACCCGGCCGGGCGAGACCCGTGTTGCAGCCACCCCCGAGACCGTGAAAAAGCTGGCCGCGCGCCACGAGGTCATGGTGCAGGCCGGCGCCGGCCTGCATGCGGCGGCGCCAGATGCGGCGTTCGAGGCCGCCGGCGCCGTCATCGTCGATGCCGCTGGTGCGTTCGGCGCTGACATGGTGCTCAAGGTACGCAGTCCCGCCGCTGGCGAACTGGCCATGATGCGCCGCGACGCAGTCCTGGTCGGCATGCTCGATCCCTTCGATGGTGAGAATCTCGCTGCGCTGGCCACGGCCGGCATCACCGCCTTTGCCCTGGAAGCCGCGCCACGCATCACGCGCGCGCAATCGCTCGACGTGCTGTCGTCGCAGGCGAACATCGCCGGCTACAAGGCCATCCTGCTGGCCGCGAATACCTACGGGCGCTTCATGCCGATGCTGATGACGGCCGCCGGCACCGTCAAGGCCGCGCGCGTGCTGATCATGGGTGTCGGGGTGGCCGGGCTGCAGGCAATCGCCACCGCCAAGCGGCTGGGCGCCGTGATCGAAGCGTCCGACGTGCGCCCGCCAGTGAAAGAACAGGTGGAGTCGCTGGGCGCAAAATTCATCGACGTACCGTATGAAACCGACGAAGAGCGCGAGATCGCGGCCGGCAGCGGCGGCTATGCGCGCGCAATGCCCGCTGACTGGATGCGGCGCCAGGCGCAGCTCGTGCACGAGCGCGCGAAGCTGGCCGACATCATCATTACCACGGCCCTGATTCCGGGTCGGCGCGCGCCGGTACTGATCGGCGAAGACACAGTGCGCGCCATGAAGCCGGGTTCCGTGATCGTCGACATGGCCGTGGCGCAGGGCGGCAACTGCGTGCTGAGCGAGATCGGCACGACGGTCGTCCGGCACGGCGTGCACATCATCGGCGAACCCGATCTGGCCACGCTGGTGCCGGCCGATGCGTCGGCCCTGTATGCGCGCAACGTGCTCGATTTTCTCAAGCTGGTGATCGACGCCGACGACCGGTTCCATATCGACCGCGACGACGAGATCGTGCGCGCGACCCTGATGTGCAGCGCCGGAGAGCTGCTGCGCACATAAGACGTTGGCATCGTTGACAAGAACGGACTGGAGACACCATGGACATCAGCCACACCGTCATCAACCTGATCATCTTCGTGCTGGCGATCTACGTCGGCTACCACGTGGTCTGGACCGTCACCCCGGCGCTGCACACGCCCCTGATGGCGGTCACCAACGCGATCTCGGCGATCGTCATCGTCGGCGCCATGCTGGCCGCCGGTCTGACTGAAGGCTTGACGGGGCGCGTGGCCGGCACGCTGGCCGTGGCCCTGGCGGCCGTGAACGTGTTCGGTGGCTTCCTGGTCACGCAGCGCATGCTGGAGATGTTCCGCAAGAAGGCGCCCAAAGCAGCGTCCAAGCAGGAGGACGCGGCATGAACGCCATCAGCATGAACCTGGTCACGCTGTTCTATCTGGTGGCCTCGGTGTGCTTCATCCAGGCGCTCAAGGGTCTGTCGTCGCCATCGACGGCGCGCCTGGGCAATGCGTTCGGCATGGCCGGCATGGCGATCGCGGTGCTCACCACCATCGCGCTGATGCTCAAGCTGCAGGAGCGGCTGCAGCAGGGTGGGGGGCTGGGATTCGGCCTGGTGCTGCTGGGCGTGGTCGTGGGCGGCGCGATCGGCGCGACCGCCGCGAAAAAAGTCGAGATGACCAAGATGCCGGAGCTGGTCGCGGCGATGCACTCGCTGATCGGGCTGGCCGCCGTCTGCATCGCGATCGCAGCGGTTTCCGAGCCGTGGGCCTTCAACATCACGACACGGGGCGAACCGCTGCCGTTCGGGAACCGGCTCGAACTGTTCATCGGCACGTTCGTCGGCGCGGTGACGTTTTCGGGCTCGGTGATCGCGTTCGGCAAGCTGTCGGGCAAGTACAAGTTCCGCCTGTTCCAGGGCGCGCCGGTGCGCTTCGCGGGCCAGCACATCCTGAACCTGCTGGTCGCCATCGCCATTGTCGCGCTGGGGCTGGTCTTCTGCTTCGCCGACGGCCTTGAACCCGCATGGGGCGCGTTCATCGTGATGGCGGCGCTGGCGTTCGTGCTGGGCGTGTTGATCATCATCCCGATCGGCGGGGCCGACATGCCGGTAGTGGTCTCGATGCTCAACTCGTACTCGGGCTGGGCGGCGGCGGGGATCGGCTTTTCGCTGAACAATGCCATGCTGATCATCGCCGGCTCGCTGGTGGGCTCGAGCGGCGCGATCCTGTCGTACATCATGTGCAAGGCGATGAACCGCTCGTTCTTCAATGTACTGCTGGGCGGCTTTGGCGGCGAAGCGGTGGCCGACGCTGGCGGTACCAAGGAGCAGCGACCCGTCAAATCCGGCTCGGCCGAAGACGCCGCGTTCATCCTGCAGAATGCCGAGTCGGTGATCATCGTCCCCGGCTACGGCCTGGCCGTGGCGCGCGCGCAGCACACGGTCAAGGAACTGGTCGACAAGCTGACCGCGCACGGCGTGACGGTGCGCTACGCGATCCACCCGGTGGCCGGGCGCATGCCGGGCCACATGAACGTGCTGCTGGCGGAAGCCGAAGTACCCTACGACCAAGTGGCCGAGATGGAAGACATCAACGGGGAATTCGGCCAGACCGACGTGGTGCTGGTCCTGGGCGCCAACGACGTCGTGAACCCGGCCGCAAAAGACCCGAAGTCGGCGATCGCCGGCATGCCGATCCTGGAAGCCTACCGGGCCAAGAGCATCATCGTCAACAAACGCTCGATGGCCTCCGGCTACGCGGGCCTGGACAACGACCTGTTCTACCAGCCCAACACGATGATGGTCTTCGGCGACGCCAAAAAAGTCATCGAAGCGATGGTCAAAGCCGTCGACTAAGCAATAGCCCAACAATTAGGGTCAGAGTCGAATTATTGGCTAATAGCCTTCAGGAACGCCGGCCATCCAGCCTCGCGACCCGCTTGCATGCAGTTCTAGACGACTGGTCTAATTTGATGTATAGTGGGTCCATGGCAAAAGCATTGACCTCTGAATCGTCCGGCGTTCGCGACAACATCCTCGACGTCGGGCAGCGCATCATGGCCGGCAAAGGGTTTTCGGCGGTGGGGCTGAACGAGATCCTGGTCTCGGCGGGCGTGCCGAAGGGCTCGTTCTACCATTACTTCGGCTCAAAAGATGCGTTCGGAGAAGCGCTGCTGGCACGGTATTTCGACGCGTATCTGGCAGAGATGGACGTCACGCTGCGCGAGCCAACGGCACCGATGGCCGGCAAATTGCTGACCTACTTCGGGCAATGGCGCACGAACCAGTCATTTGACGATTGCCAGGGCAAGTGCCTGGCCGTCAAGCTGGGCGCGGAAGTGGTCGATTTGTCCGAGCCGATGCGCCTGACGCTCAAGCAAGGCACCGCCGGCATCGTCGCCCGTCTGGCCGAGGCCATCGAAGGCGGCACCACCGACGGTTCGCTGAAGGTAGAGGGCGAGGCAGGGCAGGTGGCGCAGAGCCTGTACCAGCTCTGGCTGGGCGCCAGCCTCATGGCCAAGATCGCGCGGGATGCGGTGGCGTTCGATGCGGCGCTGGCGACCACACGGCGCCTGTTGCAATTGCCCGAATAACATGAATACCAAACGCTTCACATGAAGCGTTTTTTTGACACGTAAGCTAGACGACTGGTCTATTAAACTCAACAGCAAGGAGCCACACCATGAACATCCTGATCGTACTGACTTCGCATGACACCCTGGGCAACACTGGCCGCAAGACCGGCTTCTGGCTCGAAGAGCTGGCCGCCCCATACTACGCGCTGAAAGAAGCCGGCGCCAATATCGTGCTGGCTTCGCCTGCCGGTGGCCAGCCGCCGCTCGACCCGAAGAGTGATGACGCATCGGCCCAGACCGATGACACCCGCCGCTTCAAGGCCGATGCCGCTGCGAACGCGCAACTGGCCGCGACCGTGCGTCTTGACACCGTCTCGCAGGCTGATTTCGATGCCGTGTTCTACCCGGGTGGCCACGGCCCGCTGTGGGACCTGGCCGAAGACCGCAACTCGATCGCGCTGATCGAGTCGTTCATCGCTGCGAACAAGCCGGTGGCGCTGGTCTGCCACGCACCGGGCGTGCTGCGTCACGTGAAGAATGCCGATGGCACGCCACTCGTGCAGGGCAAGCGCGTCACGGGCTTTACCAATACCGAAGAAGCGGCTGTCGAACTGACGGACATCGTGCCGTTCCTGGTGGAAGACGAGCTCAAGGCAAAAGGCGGCAACTATTCGCGCACCGACGACTGGGGTTCGTATGTGGTCACCGATGGCTTGCTGATCACCGGCCAGAATCCGGGTTCGTCGGCGGCCACTGCCACCAAGCTGCTGGAAGCGCTGTCGCGCGCTGCCTGACAGATGCGGCGGCCGCCAATACATCGCCGTTGGCAATGTATTGGCGGCCATTTAACAAAACGTTGTCAAACAATTCGACTCTGACCCCAATTGTTGGGTAATTGCTTGGGGTTAGCGGCGGCCGAACATCATCAGGTCGGCCAGCAGTGTGCGGGCGGGGCGGGTCAGGTCGAGGGCGGCCAGGCCCAGGCCGAGCAGCGGTTGCAGCGGGCCGGGGATCGTGAAGGCGCGGGCCATCGTGTCGGTCAGGCCGATGGTCGTGCCGCGGTCGCCTGCGCGGTCTTGTGTGAAGCAGGCGATTGCTTCGGCATTCGTCCCACGCGCGAGCTGGCGTGCCAGCACGGCGGCGTCGCGCAGGCCCAGGTTCAGGCCCTGGCCGGCCACCGGGTGCAGCGTTTGCGCGGCATTGCCGATGGCGACCGTGCGGGCCGTGGCCCGTGCTTCGGCGTTCAGGCCGAGCGGGAACGCGCTGCGTGGCGATACTTTCGTGAACGCGCCCAGGCGGGCGCCGAACGCCTCGCCCAGCTGCGTCAGGAAACGCGTGTCGTCCAGCGCCAGGATCGCCTGTGCGCGCTCCGGGCGCATGCACCAGACCAGCGCGTACTGGTGGCCATCGGCGCCGTCTTCGGGTAGCAGCGCCAGCGGGCCTTCATCGGTGAAGCGTTCGAACGCGCGGTGCGGGATCGGCAGCGCCGTCGTCACGCGCGCGATGACGGCACTCTGTTCGTAGTCGCGGCTGCGGGCGCGCTGGTCCTGCGCGCCAAACAGGCCGCCTTCGGCCTGCACCGCGACCCGGGCACGCACTGTGCTGCCGTCGTCCAGATGCAGCAGCGCTGCATCGGGCTGTTCATCGAGCGACGTCACGCGCGCCGGGCGCAGCATCGTTACACCCGCCTGCTCGCCGACCTTTGCCAGCGCATCGACCACGGCGCCGTAGCGCGTCACATAGCCCAGCGCCGGGACATCGTGGTCTTCGCGCTTCATCAGGCTGCGACCCAGCTGGCCGCGGCGCGAGACGTGGATCTCGTGGATCGGCGTGGCGGCCAGCGGCCAGGCGCCTACCTCTTGCAGCAGTTGCGCGCTGCCCCACGACAGCGCGATCGAACGCGGATCCGAAATCGCCTGGCCCAGCGACTTGCCGTCGATGAGCGCGATGCGCGTCCCGGCGATGCCACGCCGGACCAAAAAGCCTGCCAGCGCCAGGCCCACCGGCCCCGCGCCGCAGATCGCCACATCGACGTCGTGTGTTTGGTTGGTCATCGTGCTGCCTTCATCCATGCTTCAATCTCCGCCACGTCTTTCGGTACGCCGTCCGTCAGGATGCGCGCGCCCGTATCGGTGACGACGACGTCGTCCTCGATCCGGATGCCGATGTTCCAGTATTGTTCGGGCACGCCGTCGGCCGGCCGTACGTAGATGCCCGGCTCCACGGTCAGCGCCATGCCCGGCTGCAGCGCGCGCGATGGCTTGTCGGGCAGCGCCAGGTCGCGGTACACGCCCACATCGTGCACGTCCATCCCCAGCCAGTGGCCGGTGCCGTGCATGTAGAACTGGGCGAATGCGCGTGTGTCGATCGCGTCGTCGACCGAGCCGACCTTGCGTTGGTCGAGCAGGCCCAGGTCGAGCATCCCTTCGGTCAGTACCCGCACCGCCGCCTCGTGGATGCCGCTGTACGGTTGCCCGGGCCGGACGGCCGCCAGCGCCGCGGCCTGCGCGCGCAGCACCAGTTCGTACAGCGTGCGCTGCGGCGCCGTGAAGCGGCCATTGGCCGGATAGGTGCGCGTGATGTCGGCCGCGTAGCCATCGATTTCGCAGCCGGCGTCGATCAGTACCAGCTCGCCATCGAGGATGCGGCGGTCGTTGGCAATATAGTGCAGCACGCAGGCATTCGGCCCCGATGCGACAATCGACGAATACGCCGGCGCCTGCGCGCCGTTGCGGCGAAACTCGTGCAGCAGCTCGGCCTCGATCTCGTACTCGATCATGCCGGGGCGCGTGGCGCGCATCGCGCGTGCATGCGCCGCAGCCGAGATGGCGCCGGCGCGCGCCATCAGGTCCACTTCGTGCGCGTCCTTCAGCAGCCGCATCTCGTCCAGCAGTACCAGCAAGTTGTGCGTCGTCGCCGGCGCCGTCACGCCCGTGCGGCCCAGCGCGCGCACGCCCTTCAGCCAGCCGGTCACCTGCGCATCGAGCGCTGCGCTGTGCCCCGGCGCGTAGTACAGCGCCGGCGCATTCGACAGCATGCCCACCATGCGGTGATCGAGTTCGTCGACCGGATACGCCTCGTCGAACCCGAACGTCGTGCGCGCCGCATCGGGCCCATAGCGAAAGCCGTCCCAGATTTCATGGTCGGGGTCTTTTGCGCGGCAGAACAGGATCGCGCGGGCAGGGCGCGCATCGAGCGCCGCCACCAGCACGATGACGCTGTCAGGCTCGGCGAAGCCGCTCAGGTAGTAAAAATAGCTGTCGTGCCGGTACGGATACGGGCTGTCGCCATTGCGCATGACTTCGGGCGCCGTGCCCAGCACCGCCACCGCGCCTGGCTGCATCTGCGCCAGCACGCGCGCGCGCCGATCCGCATGCACGGCGCCGGCCGGCATCATGGCGCCGACTTGGCCGGCCGCAGCGGCGCGTTCAGTTCTTCCAGCTGGCCGACGGTGCCGACATTGACCCACTGGCCGTGATACACCTCGCCGCCGATGCGACCCTGCTCGATATACTGGCGCATCAGGGGACCGAACTTGACGAATTCGCCCGCGCGGATGCCGTCGAACATCTCGGGCCGGTACACGCCGATGCCGGCGAAATTGAACTTGACGTCGCCCTCGTTACGCAGCGTGTACATGTCGACTGCAAAGTCGCCTTCCGGGTTGTGCCACGGGTTAGGCGTGAGCCACAGCCAGGCGATGTCGCGCTGGTCGACCGGGTAGACCTGGCCCACCGCATCCTTGTCCTTGAGCGCGTCGAGCGCCTCGGTGAAGTCGAAGTAGGGCGCGTAGATGTCGCCCGACACCGCCAGGAACGGTTCGTCGCCCAGCAGGTGCAGCGCATTGGCCACGCCGCCGGCCGTCTCGAGCGGGCTCGGTTCGTGCGAGTAGACGATGCGCGCGCCGTAGCGGCTGCCGTCACCCAGCTCGGCCTCGATCATGTGGCCCAGGTGCGAGTGGTTGATGACGATGTCGACAATCCCGGCGCGCACCAGGTTCAGCACGTGCCAGGTGATCAGGGGCCGGCCGCGCACCTTGAGCAGGGGCTTCGGGCAGGTATCGGTGAGTGGCCGCATGCGCTCGCCGCGGCCGGCGGCAAAAATCATCGCTTTCATGATGGTTGCCTTAGAAGGTGTAGCCGAACTGCTGCGGCTTGTCATCGATTGCGTCGAGCAGGCGCAGCAGCGGCTTGAGTTCGTTGTAGCGGTTGGCGGTCTTGCGCACGTAGTCGAGCACCGTCGGCAGGTCGCCCATGTAGTGGGCCTTGCTGTCGCGGTAGTTCAGGCGGCAGAAGATGCCGAGGATTTTCAGGTGGCGCTGCAGGGCCATGTATTCGAAGTCGCGGTAGAACGCGTCGATGTCCGGATTGACCGGCAGGCCGACGCTTTTGGCGCTTTGCCAGTAGCGCACCACCCAGTCGAGCACCATGTCTTCGTCCCACTGGATGTAGGCGTCGCGCAGCAGCGAGGCCAGGTCATACGTGACCGGGCCATACACGGCATCCTGGAAGTCGATCACGCCCGGGTTGTGCTGGTCGAGGAACATCAGGTTGCGCGAATGGAAATCGCGGTGCATGAACACCTGCTGCTGCGCCAGCACGTTGGCGGCAATGGCTTCGAATACGCCATTGAGCTGCGCCTGCTGCTTGTCGTCGAGCGTCACGCCCAGGTGCTTGCCCAGGTACCACTCGGGGAAGATGCCCAGCTCGCGCATGACGAAGGCGCGGTCGAACTCGGGCAGCACGTCCGGCTGGCTGGCCATCTGGAACTTGAGCAGCGCGTCGACGGCGTCCGAATACATGAAGGCGGCATTGTCGATGGACAGGCGCGACAGGTAGGTGGTGTTGCCCAGATCGGACAGCAGCAGGAAGCCCTGTTCGACGTTGCGCGCGGCGATCGCCGGCACGCTCACGCCGGCCTCGAGCAGCAAGCCCTGGACGTGGATGAAGGCCGGCACGTTCTCGCGCTCGGGCGGGGCATCCATCGCGACCAGCGTTGCGCCCAGCTTGGCCTGCATGTCGGCCACGACGTCGTAGCGGAAGTAGCGCCGGAAGCTGGCGTCGACGGAGGCGCGGCGGCCGGACGCGACGTCGACCAGGCCGGTCGTGGCCAGCCATTCGTTCAGTTGCGACAGCCGGGTATCTGGCACTGCGTCGGCGGAGGCGGAAAGGTTTTGAGACAAAGATGACATGAAGCGGCCTGATGAATCCGGTTGGTTGAACTAATTCCCCTATAATAAGGGATTCATCCCAAAAAAACCGCCCTTTATGGCGCACGTCGATTCTCCATGAGCTGCGATTTTCCATGAGCTGGTCCTCGGCCCAACCATTCCCACCACGACACGTGCTCGCACTGTATGCAATGGCTTCGGTCACTGCGATGCCTGCGTTCGCCCAGACGCCCGCCACCGTCAACGTCACCGCCCCTGCACCAACGGCCCAGGCCGAGGACGAACTTCCCGTCACCGTCAAGGCCGAGGATATCGCCGGCCGGCCCGACCGCCGGCTCGACCTCTCCCGTAACGTCGAGATCACGCGCGGCCAGACAGGCATGACCGCCGATACGGCCTGCTACCTGATCGTCGAAGACCAGGTCACGGCCACCGGCAACGTCGACATGTGGCGCTTTGGCGACCGCTACAAGGGCGACGAGCTGCAGCTGAACCTCGAAACGGGCAAGGGCTACCTGCTCAACCCGACGTATTTCATGGCGGCGAACAATGCCCAGGGCCAGGCGAGCCGGATCGACTTTCTGGGTGAACAGCAGGCCGTCGTGCGCGACGGTACCTACAGCACCTGCGAAGGACCGGATCCCGACTGGTACCTGAAGTCGAGCACGCTGCGCCTGGACAAGGGCCGTGACGTCGGCACTGCCGGCAAGACGGTCATCTATTTCAAGGACGTGCCGATCCTGGGCACGCCGGCAATGTCGTTCTCGCTGTCGGGCCAGCGCCGTTCGGGCTGGCTGCCGCCGACCGTGGGCTTTGGCTCGCAGGGCAAGGCCGAGGTGATGGTGCCGTACTACGTCAACATCGCACCGAACCGCGACCTGACACTGTACCCGCGCATGATGTTCGACCGCGGGTTCCAGCTGGGTGCGACCGGACGTTACCTGGGTAGCACCTACAACGGTGAAACCCACGTCGAAGTGCTGCCGGACGACCGCCAGACTGGCACCACGCGCTGGCGCGCCGACTCGCTGCACAACGGCGCGATCAAACCGAACTGGTCATACGGCTGGAACCTGCATGGCGCATCGGACGATGAATACCCGTCCGACTTTTCGCGCACCGTCGCCGCCAGCGCCGAGCGCCAGCTGCTGCGCGAACTGCGCACCGATTACTCGGGCCAGTACTGGAGCCTGTCTGCGCGCGCCCAGAATTACCAGGTGCTGCAGGACCCCGCGGCCGCCGCCAATCCAAGCCTGACGGTGCCGCGCCCGTACGACCGCCTGCCGCAGATTAACTTCCGTTCGGCGCGCTACGACGTGGCGGGCTTCGACTGGGCGGTCGACGCCGAGGCGACCCGCTTCGCCCATCCCACCGACGTGGGCGGCTCGCGCGCCGTGGTCCAGGGCCAGGTCAGCTATCCGATCGTGCGCCCGGGCTGGTTCGTCACGCCCAAGCTGATGTACAACGCGGCCCAGTACGATCTGGACGACCACGCGACGCGCCCGGGCAAGCCGACCAAGCTCACGCGCTCGATTCCGACGGTGTCGTTCGACAGCGGCATGGTGTTCGAGCGCGATGCTTCGCTGTTCGGCAAGTCCACCACGCAGACGCTCGAACCGCGCCTGTTCTATGTGTACACGCCGTACGAAAACCAGGACGATGTCCCGCTGTTCGACACGGGCCGCTCGGGCTTCAATTATGCCCAGCTGTTTTCCGAGAACCGCTACGTGGGCCTGGACCGCGTGTCCGACGCCAACCAGCTGACTGCGGCGCTGGTCTCGCGCTTCATCCAGGAAGACGGCGCCGAGCGCCTGCGCCTGGCCATCGGCCAGCGCCTGTACTTCGAAGAGCCGCGCGTGCGCATCGCGGGCGAAGCGGCGCAGCAAAGCCGGTACGACCTGCTGCTGGCCGCCGGCGGCACCATTTCCGAGTCCTGGACTTTCGATAGCGGCGTACAATACGATGCGGCCGGAAGCAGTCTGTACAGCTCGAACGTGAGCGTGCAGTGGCGTCCGGGGAAGATGAAGGCCGTGAATGCCGAGTATCGTTATCAGCGTGACAGCTTCCGCAACATCGACCTGTCGGCGCAATATCCGATCTCGCGGCGCTGGTATGGCGTCGGGCGTGTCAGCTATGCGCTGCGTTCGTATGGCGTGGGGCAGGCGGTCAATCCGTCCACTGGCAGCAAGCTGATCGAGAGCCTGATCGGTCTCGAATACCAGGCCGATTGCTGGGTGTTCCGGATGGGGGCGCAGCGTTTCGTGACCGCAGCCCAGACCACGTCGACGCCGATCTTCTTCCAGCTCGAGCTCAATGGCTTGTCGCGCCTGGGCCTGGGCAATCCGCTCGAGTCGTTCAACAAGAGCGTCCCGGGTTATACGCGACTGAACGCTGGCCTCGGCCGGCCCTAAGTCAAATTTCAGACTCGGTGTCCATACTTCGTCGTCCAACCTGACGTGAACAATCCTCAAATGAGTGCTTTCCAGATGATGCGTACTACCCGTTTGCAGTCTCTCCAGTTGGCAGCCGCGCTGCTGTGCGCAATGAGCGCCGGCCAGGTCCTGGCCCAGGCCGCGGCACCTGCCGCCGGTACGCCGGCCGCCACGACGCCAGCCGCTGCCACGCCGGCCGCCAGCTCGGGCTTCCTGCCGCCTGCCTCGGCCAACGCCAAGGTGGTCGACTCGATCCAGGTCGTCGTCAACGATGAAGTCATCACGCGCAACGAAGTGGCTGGCCGCATGGTCCAGGTGACGGCAAACATGAAGGCGCGTAACGCCCAGATGCCCGACACCGCCACGATGGAACGCCAGGTGCTCGAGGCGATGATCGTCGAACGCGCCCAGCTGCAGCTGGCCAAGGAGATGGGCGTCAAGGTCGACGACCGCACGCTGGACGCCACGATCGGCCGCATCGCCGAGAACCAGAAGCTGTCGGTGCAGGACATGCGCAACCAGATGGAAAAAGAAGGCATGCCCTTCTCGCGCTTCCGCGAAGACATCCGCAACGAAATCATGATGCAGCGCCTGCGCGAGCACGAAGTCGACAGCAAGGTGCAAGTCTCGGAAGCCGAGATCGACACCTATATGGCCGCCGCCAAGGCCGCCGCCGCCGACCGCATCGAAGTCAACATCGCCCAGATCCTGGTGCGCGTGCCCGAGAACGCGTCGCCCGAGCAGATCGCTGCCCGCGCCGCGCGCGCCGAAGAAGTGATGCGCCAGCTGCGCACCGGCGCCGACTTCGCGCGCATGGCCTCGACCTATTCCGACGCACCCGACGCGCTCAAGGGCGGCGACATCGGCTGGCGCGATGCCGACCGCCTGCCGCCGAATTTCTCGACCGAGCTGCGCAAGCTTGAAGCTGGCCAGGTCACGCCGATCCTCAAGACCAACGTCGGCTTCCACATCCTGAAACTGGCCGGCAAGCGTTCGCTGGCCAGCGAGACCGACAAGGCCGTCGTCGAGCAGACCCGCGCACGCCACATCCTGCTCAAGGTCACGCCGACCATGACCGAGGCTGAGGTCAAGCGCAAGCTGCTCGAAATCAAGGAGAAGATGGCCAACAACGCCGGCACCTTCGAAGATCTGGCGCGCCAGTACTCGCAGGATGGTTCGGCCAGCAAGGGCGGTGACCTGGGCTGGCTGTATCCGGGCGACACCGTGCCAGAATTCGAGACCGCGATGAATGCCCTGAAGCCGGGGGATACATCCGACATCGTGCAGTCGCCGTTCGGCTTCCACCTGATCCAGGTCGTCGAGCGCAAGAGCGAAGACGTGACGCAGCAGAAAGAGCGCAACGTGGCGCGCCAGGTCCTGCGCGACCGCAAGATGCAGGAAGCGATGGAAGACTGGATGCGCCAGGTGCGCGACCGCGCCTACGTCGAGTTCCGCGAGGAGCAGTAAGCCATGAGTGCGCCGCTGGCGCACCAACGTCCCACGCTGGCGATCACGGTCGGTGAGCCGGCCGGCATCGGCCCCGAGATCGCGATCCGCGCCGCCTGGGCCATGCGCCATGACGCCAACTGCGTGCTGGTGGGCGACGCTGCCTTCCTGGCGCTCACGGCCAGCCTGATCGATCCCGCCATCCGCCTGGCCGCCCTGTCAACACAGGCGCTGCGCAACGGTGGCCTGCCGCACTTTGGCGCCGCGCGACTGGCCGTCATCGACGTGCCGCTCGACGCCCACGTAGTGCCGGGCCGGCTCGACCCCGAGAATGGCCGCGCCGTGCTGGCCACGCTCGACCTGGCGATTGAAGGCTGCGAGCGAGGCTGGTTCGACGGCATCGTCACCGCGCCGCTGCAAAAAAGCACGATCAACGATGCCGGTGTCGCGTTTTCCGGCCACACCGAATATCTGGCCGAAAAGACCGGCACGCCGAAAGTGGTGATGATGCTGGCCGGCGCGCCGGGCGGGGATCAACCGTACCTGCGCGTTGCGCTCGCCACCACCCATCTGCCGCTGAAGGAGGTTCCGGGCGCGCTCACGCGCGAGAACCTGACCCAGGTTCTCGACATCCTGCACGCCGATCTGACCACCAAGTTCGGCATCGCCGCGCCTGTCATCCTGGTCACCGGCCTGAACCCGCACGCGGGTGAGAACGGTTACCTGGGCCGCGAGGAAATCGACGTCATCACGCCGGTGCTCGAGGCAGCGCGTGCGCGCGGCATCGACGCGCGCGGCCCGTATCCGGCCGACACGCTGTTTCAGCCGAAGTACCTGAAGGACGCCGACTGCGTGCTGGCGATGTACCACGACCAGGGTTTGCCGGTGCTCAAGCACGCGACCTTCGGGCGCGGCATCAATGTCACGCTTGGCCTGCCGCTGATCCGCACCTCGGTCGACCATGGCACCGCGCTCGACCTGGCCGCGCAGGGCCTGGGCCTGGCCGATTGCGGCAGCATGATCGAAGCGATCGGCGCCGCCATGCACATGGTGCTGGCGCAGCGCGCGGCCGGTATCAAATAACAAAGAAAGCATTCATGAAACACGTAGCACGCAAGCGCTTCGGCCAGAACTTCCTGACCGACAAGCAAGTCCTCTCCGACATCATCGACGCCATCGCACCACGCAAGGGCGAGACCATGGTCGAAATCGGACCGGGCCTGGCCGCGATGACGGCGCTGCTGCTCAAGCAGCTCGACCACATGCACGTCGTCGAGCTCGACCGCGATCTGGTCACGCGTCTGGAAAAAGCTTATCCGCGCGAGCGCCTGACCGTGCATTCGGGCGACGCCCTGAAGTTCGACTTCGGTGCGATCCCGGTGGCCGAGGGCCAGAAGCTGCGCGTGGTGGGCAATTTGCCGTACAACATTTCCAGCCCGCTGCTGTTTCACCTGGCGGACTTCGCCCACCTGATCGAAGACCAGCACTTCATGCTGCAAAAGGAAGTGGTCGAGCGCATGGTGGCCGAGCCGGGCAGCAAGACCTACGGCCGCCTGTCGGTGATGCTGCAATGGCGCTACGACATGTCGCTGATGTTCATCGTGCCGCCGACCGCGTTCGATCCACCACCGCAGGTCGAATCGGCCATCGTGCGCATGGTGCCCGTCAAGCAGCAATTGCCGTGCGACGGCAAGCGCCTTGAAGCGGTGGTCGCCAAGGCGTTCTCGCAGCGGCGCAAGGTCATTCGCAATTGCGTGGCAGGGATGTTCACCGAGGCGCAGCTGGTGGAAGCGGGCATCGACCCGAGCGTGCGGCCCGAAGCGGTGAGCCTGGCGCAGTATGTGGCGCTGGCCAATCTCCCTAGCCAGGCATAGTTTTCGCAGCCATCCGGCCAGCATGTCCCAGATCAAAGCGCCTTCAGGGCGCTTTTTTCATGGGCATGCTGCTGGCAACGGGCAAAAAAAAGGCCCGCTACAAGAGCGGGCCGAAATCCAATTCTTTTCTGAGGAGAGTTGGAGGAGACAGGATCAGTATGCTGCGTTACAGCATATAAGTCCAATTTTCCTTTCGCATACTCGACATAAGAATTTCGTATAACTCGTTAAGTCTATGCAGCGACGCACGTCACGTTGACGTTGTTCACCGCAGCGTCACCCATGGTGCCGGTCGGGTTCACGATAGTGCAGACCTGGCCAGCCGGCTGCTTGCTGACCGTGACGCCGTAGGTCGTGCCGAATTTCACCGCAGGCAGCGCGTAGGTAATCGGCGTCGTGGCAGGTGGCGTTGCCGGCGTCGCAGCCGTGTAGGTGCCACCCGTGCTGCCGTTGGCCAGCACCAGGCCGGCGCCGGTCAGGCCAGTGATCGTGCCACCGACGGTGAATTCGTTGATCTCGCAATCAATCGCGATATCGATCGATACAAGGCGGCCCGCCGTGTCGGCGTTATTGGCGTAAAGGCCGCCTTCCGGAGCGCTCGGCACGCAGGTCTGGTGTGCCGGCTGCGTGGTCACGGTGACGGCATAGGTGTCGCCATATTCCAGCTTGTCGGGGAAGGCAAAGCGTACCGCTGCGCCGGCAGTCGTTGGCGGTGCAACCTTTAATGGAACGCCGGCATTGCTCAGGACCAGGCCATCATAAACGAGTCTGGTCACCGAACCGGCAACGGTGAACTCGGCTTTGTCGCTGCCACCACAGGCGGCCAGGCTTGCAGCCAGCGCCAGCGCAAGCGCCGGGCGGATCAGGGAAGACTTCATGCGTTTGACTCCAGGAAAATTAAGGTGCGCACGTGACGGTCACGTTGTTCACATCGGCTGCGCCCATGGTGCCGACGCCGTTGGCGATGGTGCAGCTCTGGTTGGCAGGATTCGTCAGGATCGACACACCATATGGGGCGTCTTGTGCAACACGTGCCATGGTGAACGTGGTCGCGCCGGCGGGAACGATGACGCGGTCGGCGCCGTTGATCAGGACCAGTTCGCCCTTGAGATTGCTGACTGTGCCGCCGAGGGCTTGCGTCCTGAAGGCGCAAGAGATCTGAATGTTGGTGACATCGAAGCCGGCGCGACCTTTGTTGTAAAGGTATTGGCAAGTAGTGATGTCCACATTCGACGGCACGCTCTTGACCTGCACATCGTACTTGTCATCCGACGAAATCAGCTCAGGAAAGCGGAACGTGGTCGAACCGGTGCCGTTCGACG
This sequence comes from Oxalobacteraceae sp. CFBP 8761, assembly GCA_014841595.1. Classification (NCBI taxonomy): domain Bacteria; kingdom Pseudomonadati; phylum Pseudomonadota; class Betaproteobacteria; order Burkholderiales; family Oxalobacteraceae; species Oxalobacteraceae sp. CFBP 8761. The sequence continues at coordinate 104,077 of JACYUE010000001.1, forward strand.
GAACCGGCACCTCGAACTCCGAGCCGCCGTTATTCATCAGGACCATGCCCGGCTTGGTCACGCCGGTAATCGTACCAGCCAGCAGTAGTTGACCATCGCTACCACCGCACGCCGTCAGCAGGACCGCGCATGCCAGCGCTGCGCTTGCGCACAGGTAGGAACTCTTCATATATTCTCCAAATAATCTAGCGGGAAAGCGCAGGCTGCGCGGTTGGAATCAAAAAATCGCTCAACATTTTAGTTCATTTATTAGGCAACCGGTCCATTTGCGTCCCATTTCCATGTGTATCAGGTTGTAAGCACAATGTCATATAAGCAACGCGCAGGCCGTGCGGTTTGCTTTTGGCCGTATGCATCGCTATGCTGGCGTAGCGTTTTTTCATGCCCGTTCCCTGGAAGCCGATGACCCGCCATCCCTGGCCCAAAGCCGTACTGTTTGACCTCGACGATACCCTGTGGCCGATCGTGCCCGTGATCCGGGCTGCCGAAACCATTCTGTATACGTGGTTGCAGCAACATGCGCCGCGCGTGGCCGGGCGGTTCACGATCGACAGCCTGCGCCAGGCGCGCCTGGAATTGCTGGCCCGCGAGCCCCGGTACGGGATCGACCTGAGCGCGCTGCGCCACGCCGGCCTGGTCGCCGCGTTCGAGCAGGCGGGCGAAGACGTGGCCCGGGTGGACGAGGCCATGGTCGTCTTCGTTGCCGCGCGCAATGCCGTGACGCTGTATGACGATGTAGCGCCGGGCCTCGCGCGGCTCCGGCAGCGCGCGCTGCTGGGCTCGGTCACGAACGGCGTGGCCGACCTGGTCACCATCGGCCTGGCCGACCAGTTCCAGGCATCCGTGGCGGCGCGCGACTTTGGCGCCGCCAAGCCGGATCCGGAGATTTTCCTGGCAGGCTGCGCTGCGCTGGGCGTGCTGCCGGCCGATACCCTGTATGTGGGCGATGATCTGCTGCTCGACGTCCAGGGCGCCCAGCAGGCGGGCCTGCGCGCCGCCTGGATGAACCGCAGCGGCAAGATCAACGAGCTGGCCGACCAGGTGCAGCCCGATGTCGAGGTGGACAGCATCGATGCGCTGCTCGACTGGCTCGATGCGGCGCATGAGCTGCCGCAGGAGCCGTCACACGAGTTGCCACGCGGATCCGCGCCGATGCGCGTATAACACTGGGACGGACCGCAGGCCTTGCGCTGCCGTACCGCGCCCCAATTTGATTCTTATCCCAGCACCACAGAAAAAGACGCTTCCCGGAACCATGCAACTCGATCACCGTGCCCAAACCCTGCTCAAAGCGCTTGTCGAACGCTATATCGCCGACGGCCAGCCGGTCGGCTCGCGCGCGCTGTCCAAGCTGTCGGGCCTGGAATTGTCGCCCGCGACGATCCGCAACATCATGGCCGACCTCGAGGACATGGGGTTCGTTGCCAGTCCCCACACTTCGGCCGGCCGGATTCCAACACCGCGCGGCTACCGCGTGTTTGTCGATACCTTATTGACCGTCAAGCAACTCGATGAAACGACGGTTGGCGCCGAGCGCATGCGCCTGCCGCTGCAGCATCCGCAAAAGCTGATCGCCAACGCAGCCCAGATGCTTTCGTCGCTGTCGCAGTTTGCCGGCGTCGTGCAAAGTCCGCGCCGCGAATCGGTGTTCCAGCAGATCGAATTCTTGCGCCTGTCTGAAAAGCGCATCCTGCTCGTGATCGTCGATCCCCGTGGCGACGTTCAGAACCGCCTGCTCCTGACCGATGTCGACTACACGCCAAGCCAGTTGTCGCAGTCGGCCAATTACCTGAACCAGAACTTTGCCGGCCAGTCGTTCGACGGCGTGCGCCAACGCCTCAGTGGCGAACTGCGCCAGCTGAGCGACGACATGGGGCGCCTGATGCATGCGGCGGTCGAGGCCGGCAGCGAGGCCATGGCCGAGAGCGACGACGTGGTCATTTCCGGCGAGCGCAACCTGCTGTCGGTGACCGACCTGTCGTCGAATATGAGTTCGCTGCGCCAGATGTTCGAGATGTTCGAGCAAAAGACCGGCCTGATGCAGTTGCTCGACATGTCGAGCAAGGCCGGCGGTGTGCAGATCTTCATCGGCGGCGAATCGAACCTGGTGCCGATGGACGAGATGAGCGTGGTCACTGCACCGTACGCCGTCGATGGCCGGATCGTCGGCACCCTGGGCGTCATTGGCCCCACGCGGATGGCGTACGAGCGGGTGATTCCCATCGTCGACATCACCGCCAAGCTGCTGTCGAACGCACTCAGCCAGCCTTAACAGTTTTTTACTCTTGCCAAGACGCAAAAAGGGCGCACGGAAAATCCGATGCGCCCTTTTGCTGTGCAGCCTTGCCGGCTGCGAATAACTCAGCTTGCCTTGCGCGCCGCCTGGCACTGCGGGCAGCTACCGTAGATCGCCAGCGCGTGGTCGACGATCGTGTAGCCGTGGGTTTCGGCGATCATTTTCTGGCGCTGCTCGATTTCGTCGTCATAGAATTCTTCGACCCGGCCGCAGGTGACGCAGACGAGGTGATCGTGGTGCGAGCCGGCGTTGAGTTCGTAGATGGCCTTGCCGGTTTCGAAATGGTTGCGGTTGAGCAGGCCGGCCTGCTCGAATTGCGTCAGGACGCGGTAGACGGTAGCCAGGCCGACGTCCATGTTTTCAGCCAACAGGATCTTGTAGACATCTTCGGCGGTGAGGTGACGCACGGCGCTGTTCTGGAAAATTTCCAGGATTTTCAGGCGCGGGAGCGTGGCCTTCAGGCCGCTTGCCTTCAGGTCGGTCGGATTGTTACTCATGTTTGTTACTCGCATATTGGCGGAGTGCTTTATGATATAGCGTTTTGAAAGCTCCCGCTCGATTTGAGGTTACCTATGCGCGTCAAACAAGCCGTATCCCATCGATTTTCCGCCAAGGCGGTGCTGGCGGCAGGTCTCGTCTGCACGCTGACGCTGTCCGGCTGCGCGTCCTGGCGCAACCAGACCCGTCCGGCGCCACCGGTGGCAACGGACTCGGCGGCCACCGCGGCCGACGCCGACAAATCGGCCGCCATCGCCAATGCCGGCGCGCAGACCGTGCAGGCTTCGCGTCTGCAAAAGTTCCTGTGGATCTTCTCGCCTTATCGCCCGGACATCCAGCAGGGCAACTTCGTCTCGCAAGAGATGCTGAACCAGCTGAAAGCCGGCCAGACGCGCGATCAGGTGCGTTTCCTGCTCGGTTCGCCTTTGCTGCTCGATGCGTTCCACGCCGACCGCTGGGATTACCCGTTCTACCTGGCCCGTGGCAATGGCGAGCTGACCACCAGCCGCGTCACCGTGTTCTTCAAGGATGACGTGGTCGAGCGCTTCGAAGGCGGCAACCTGCCAAGCGAGCGCGATTACATTGACCGTATCGCCGGCCCCGCGAAGGTGCCGAGCAAGAAAGAAAAGCCGGAAAGCCGTCCGGTCGCACCGATCACGGTGACTGCCCCGGCAACCCAGCAGTAAGGATTGCCATGACGATGTTGAATATCGCCGTAGCCGGCGCCAGCGGCCGCATGGGCCGCATGCTGATCGAAGCCATCCAGTACGCACCTGACGCCCGCCTGGCCGGCGCCCTCGACATGCCCGGTTCGCCGTTCATCGGCCAGGATGCCGGCGCCTTCGGGGGCTTCCTCACTGGCGTGATGATCGAAGACAGCATCAAGCACGGCCTGCACAACGCCGACGTGCTGATCGACTTCACCCGCCCGGAAGGCACGCTCGCGCACCTCGCGTACTGCGCCGCCAACGGCAAGCAGATGGTGATCGGCACCACCGGTTTCGATGACGCGGGCAAGGCCGAGATCGCCGCCGCCGCCGAGAAGATCGGGCTCGTGGTCGCACCGAACATGAGCGTGGGCGTGAACGTCACGCTCAAGCTGCTCGAAATGGCGGCCAAAAGTTTTGCCGAAGGCTACGACATCGAAATCGTCGAAGCGCACCACCGGCACAAGGTCGATGCACCATCGGGCACCGCGCTCAAGATGGGCGAAGTGATCGCCGACGCCATCGGGCGCGACCTCAAGGAATGCGCCGTGTACGGCCGCGAAGGCGTCACCGGCGAGCGCGATCCGTCGACGATCGGCTTTGCCACCGTGCGCGGCGGCGACGTCGTGGGCGACCACACCGTCATGTTCCTGGGCACGGGCGAGCGCATCGAGATCAGCCACAAATCCAGCAGCCGCGTGACCTACGCACACGGCGCGCTGCGCGCCGCGCGCTTCCTGGCAGACAAATCCAACGGCCTGTACGACATGCAGGACGTGCTGGGCCTGAAAGCCTGATATGGCCGTTGCAGAACTGAACGGCGCCGCGATCGTCGACGAAGCGTCGTTTCATGCGCAAAGCCGGGCCGCCTTTGGCTTCCCAGCGTCGTATGCGAACAGTATCGACGCCTGGGTGGACTGCCTGAGCTACCTGCGCGACGACGAAAACATGACCAGCTTCCAGCTGGCGCCGGACGAAGTGCTCGAGATCGTACTCCGCGACGCCGCAGCCATGAAGGCCGCCGCGCCGGATCTGTTCGAGGAGCTGGCCTTTTGTATCGGCGGCATCAACGAGCGGTATGAAGATTATGGCGAAACGCCGGCACTGAAACTCGTGCTGCGCTGAATTACCCGGGGCAGCGTCTAGCGGACGCTGTCTCATTGCACCATCCTTCCTGCACCACGCCACGCCGTAGTGCAAAATCAACAGGTTATAATGACCGGTTCCATCTCCCACATTACGTCTGCAGAAATCATGCAAGAAAAATATAGTCCAGCCGAAGTCGAACAGGCCGCCCAGGCCTACTGGAAATCGATCGACGCCTATAAAGCCGTCGAACACGATCCGCGTTTCCCTAAGGGCAAGTATTACGCCTGCTCGATGCTGCCTTACCCATCGGGCAAGCTGCACATGGGCCACGTGCGCAACTATACGATCAATGACGTGATGTACCGCTACCTGCGGATGAACGGCTACAACGTGTTGATGCCGATGGGCTGGGATGCATTCGGCATGCCGGCGGAAAACGCGGCCATGGCCAACAACGTGCCGCCCGCCGAATGGACCTATTCGAACATCGCCCACATGCGTGGCCAGATGGAGTCGATGGGCCTGGCGATCGACTGGTCGCGCGAGATGACCGCCTGCAAGCCGGACTACTACAAGTGGAACCAGTGGATGTTCCTCAAGATGCTCGAGAAGGGCATCATCTATCAGAAGACCGGTACCGTGAACTGGGACCCGGTCGACCAGACCGTGCTGGCCAACGAGCAGGTCGTCGACGGCCGCGGCTGGCGTTCGGGCGCGCTGATTGAAAAGCGCGAAATCCCGATGTACTACGTGCGCATCACCGAATACGCCGACGAGTTGCTCGACCATGTCGACAACAAGCTGCCGGGCTGGCCCGAACGCGTGCGCACGATGCAGGCCAACTGGATCGGCAAGTCGACCGGCGTGCGCTTCGCGTTCCCGCACACGATCGCCGATGACACCGGCGCACCGATCGACGATGGCAAGCTGTACGTGTTCACCACGCGCGCCGACACGATCATGGGCGTGACCTTCTGCGCCGTGGCGCCGGAGCACGCGCTGGCCCAGCACGCGGCAAAGAACAACCCGGCGCTGCAGCAGTTCATCGCCGAGTGCAAGCTCGGTTCCGTGATCGAAGCCGACATGGCGACGATGGAAAAGAAAGGCATGCCGACCGGCCTGTTCGTCACCCATCCGGTCACGCAGGAACAGATTCCGGTCTGGGTCGGCAACTACGTCCTGATCACCTACGGCGATGGCGCCGTGATGGGCGTGCCGGCGCATGACGAACGCGATTTCGGCTTCGCCAAAAAATACAATCTGCCGATCAAGCAGGTCGTGGCCGTCGAAGGCCAGGAATTCTCGCTCGACGCCTGGCAGGAGTGGTACGGCGACAAGGACAACGGCCGCACGATCAACTCGGGCAAGTACGACGGTCTCGATTACACCTCGGCCGTCAACGCGGTCTCGGGTGAATTGGCAAGCCAGGACCTGGGCGCCAAGAAGGTCACGTTCCGCCTGCGCGACTGGGGCATCTCGCGCCAGCGCTACTGGGGCACGCCGATCCCGATGATCCACTGCGCCGAGTGCGGCATCGTGCCGGTGCCCGAAGCCGACCTGCCGGTCGTGCTGCCCGAGCACCTGGTCCCGGACGGCACCGGCAACCCGCTGAACAAGGACGAAGCGTTCCTCAAGTGCGACTGCCCGACTTGCGGCAAGCCTGCGCGCCGCGAAACCGACACGATGGACACGTTCATCGATTCGTCGTGGTACTACATGCGCTATACGTCGCCGGGTTCGAACGACGCGATGGTCGACGAGCGCAACGATTACTGGATGCCGATGGACCAGTACATCGGCGGCATCGAACACGCCGTCATGCACCTGCTGTACGCGCGCTTCTGGACCAAGGTGATGCGCGACTTCGGCCTGGTCAAATTCGACGAGCCGTTCGTGAACCTGCTCACGCAGGGCATGGTGCTCAACGAAACCTACTACCGCGAAGACGCATCGACCAAGAAGACCTGGTTCAATCCGGCCGATGTCGAGCTGACCTTCGACGACAAGGGGCGCCCGCAAAGCGCCGTGTTGAAGGCCGACGGCCAGCCGGTGGAAATCGGCGGCACCGAAAAGATGTCGAAGTCCAAAAACAACGGCATCGATCCGCAAGCGCAGATCGAGCAGTACGGCGCCGATACCGCGCGCCTGTTTACGATGTTCGCATCGCCACCGGAGCAGACGCTCGAGTGGTCGAACAGCGGCGTCGAAGGCGCCAGCCGCTTCCTGCGCCGCGTGTGGGCCTTCGGCTATGCGCAGCGCGCGCGCATTGCCGCCGCGCTGACCGGTGAAGTGCAGGGCACGCACACCGACGCGCAGAAAACGCTGCGCCGCGAAGTGCACAAGATCCTGCAGCAGGCCGACTACGACCTGAAGCGCATCCAGTACAACACGGTGGTCTCGGCGTGCATGAAGATGCTCAACACGCTCGAATCGGGCAAGCTCGATGACAGCGCAGCGTCCAACGCCATCATCGCCGAAGGCTTCTCGATCTTCCTGCGTTTGCTGAACCCGGTCGCCCCGCACATCACGCACGCGCTGTGGCAAGAACTTGGCTTTGCCGGTCTCCATGGCGACCTGCTCAACGCCCCATGGCCGGAAGTCGATCCACAGGCGCTCGAACAGTCCGAGATCGACATGATGATCCAGGTGAACGGCAAGCTGCGTGGTTCGGTCAAGGTCGCAAAGGATGCCGACAAGGCGACCATCGAAGCGGCTGCGCTGGCCAGTGAAGCGGTGCAGAAGTTCATCGAAGGCACGCCGAAGAAGGTCATCGTCGTGCCGGGCAAACTTGTCAATATCGTGGTCTGATGATGAACACCTCGAACAACAACTACCTCGTGCGCGCCCTGGGTGCCGTCCTGCTGGTCGCGATGCTGGCAGGCTGCGGCTTCAAGCTGCGCGGCAGCGACGGCCAGTACAACGTGCCGTTCCAGAGTCTCTGGCTGTCGTTCAACGAAGCCTCGCCGCTGGGCACGGAGCTCAAGCGCAACCTGCGCGCGGGCGATAACCTGCGCATCGAGTCCGATGCGTCCAAGGCCGAGGCGTTGTTCGATGTGATCAGCGAGTCGCGCGGCAAGTCGATCCTGTCGCTCAACAGCCTGGGGCGCGTGCGTGAATACTCGCTGAGCTACACGCTGGTGTTCCAGGTGCGCGACGCCAACAACCGCCAGCTGCTGGCGCCGACCGAGATCACCCTGCGCCGCAATATCGCGTTCGATGAATCGCAGGTGCTGGCCAAGGAATCCGAAGAAGCGCTGCTGTACCGCGACATGCAGTCCGACCTGGTGCAGCAGATCCTGCGCCGCCTGGTGGCGATCAAGCCGTTGGCACCCGTGACGGCGCCAGCGACGCCGGCAGCCGCCTTGCCGACGCCGTAAGCGATGCAACTGCGGCTCGAAGCGCTCGACGGTCACCTGGCCAAGAACCTGGCGCAGCTGTACGTGATCGCCAGCGATGAGCATCTGCTGGCGCTGGAAGCGGCCGACCGCATCCGCAAGGCCGCGCGCGCGCAAGGTTATACCGAGCGCGATGTGCTGAGCGTGGAGCGCACCTTCAAGTGGGGTGAGCTGCTGGCGGCGAATCAGGCGCTGTCGCTGTTTGGCGACAAGAAGCTGATCGAGCTGCGCATCCCGACCGGCAAACCGGGCAAGGATGGCAGCGCCGCACTGCAGGCGTATGCAAAAGACCTCAGCCCCGACAATCTGACCCTGATCACGCTGCCCAAGCTCGACTGGCAGACGGCCAAGGCGTCATGGGTGACGGCGCTGCAGCAGGCCGCGGTCTACATCGACATCCCGAACATCGAGCGCGCGCAGTTGCCGGCCTGGATCGGCAACCGTCTGGCAGCGCAGGGCCAGAGCGCCGAGCGCCAGAGCCTGGACTTCATCGCCGACCGCGTCGAAGGCAATCTGCTGGCGGCGCACCAGGAGATTCAAAAGCTCGGCCTGCTCCACGAGCCGGGCAAACTCACGTTCGAGCAGGTGCACGACGCCGTGCTGAACGTGGCGCGCTACGACGTGTTCAAGCTGTCCGAAGCGATGCTCACGGGCGACACGGCGCGCCTGGTGCGCATGCTCGAAGGCCTGAAGGGCGAAGGCGAAGCGCTGCCGCTGGTGTTGTGGGCAGTGGCCGAAGAAATCCGCACGCTGCTAAAATTGAAGAGCGGGATGAGTCAGGGCAGGCCGCTGAATGCGCTGCTCAAGGAATACCGGATCTGGGGACCGCGCGAGCGGATGATGGAGCCGGCGCTGCGCCGCGTGTCGCTCGCGACACTCGAAGCGGCGCTGCAAGAGGCAGCGCAGGTTGACCGTATGGTCAAGGGCTTGCGTGCCAAACAATTCGCGGGCGACGCGTGGGATGCGATGTTGCAGCTGGCGTTGCGGGTGGCGCGGTAAGCCGCTCGCAGTAGAGCCTTGGCTCGACGCCGCTGTACAGCGCCGCCTTGCGCGAGCCAGGTTAATGCAATGGGAAACTCGATGGACATCACCGCACACATGCACACGCTGGGCCAGCAGGCCCGCGCCGCCGCGCGCGCCATGGCACGCGCCGACACCGCCACCCGCAACCGCGCCCTGCACCTGATTGCCGATGCGATCGAGCGCGATGCCGATGCTCTGCGCGCCGCCAATGCCCGTGACCTCGAGGCCGCCCAGGCGGCAGGCCTCGCCCCGGCACTGATGGATCGCCTGGCATTGTCCGACGCGGCGATTTCGACGATGGTCGCCGGCCTGCGCCAGATCGCCACCTTGCCCGACCCGGTCGGCGAAATCTCGAACATGAAGGTGCGTCCGAGCGGCATCCAGGTCGGCCAGATGCGCGTGCCGCTGGGCGTGATCGGCATCATTTATGAGGCGCGCCCGAACGTGACGGTCGATGCGGCGGGCCTGTGCATCAAGAGCGGCAACGCGGCGATCCTGCGCGGCGGCTCGGAAGCGATCCACTGCAACCGCGCGCTGGCCAAACTGGTCGCCGAAGGCCTGGCTGGCGCCGGCCTGCCACAGGCCGCAGTGCAGGTGGTCGACACGGTCGACCGCGCCGCCGTCGGCGCGCTGATCACGATGCCGCAGTACGTGGACGTGATCGTCCCGCGCGGCGGCAAAGGCCTGATCGCGCGCCTGATGGCCGAAGCCACGGTCCCGATGATCAAGCACCTCGATGGCATCTGCCACGTCTACATCGACGACAAGGCCGATATCGACAAGGCACTGGCCATCGCATTCAACGCCAAATGCCACCGCTACGGCACCTGCAACACGATGGAAACGCTGCTGGTTGCGCGCGGCATCGCGCCGGCCGTGCTGCCGCGCCTGGCCGAACTGTATGCGACCAAGGACGTCGAATTGCGCGCCGATCCGGAAGCGTTCGCGATCCTGGCCGGCTATCCGCACCTGGTCGCGGCAACGGAAGAAGACTGGTCGACCGAATACCTGGCCCCGATTCTGGCCGTGAAGGTGGTGGCGGGCATCGACGAGGCGATGGACCACATCGATGCGTATTCGTCGAAGCACACCGAATCGATCGTTACCGAAGACCACAGCGGTGCCATGCGTTTCTTGCGCGAAGTCGACTCGGCATCGGTGATGATCAATGCATCGACGCGCTTTGCCGATGGCTTCGAATACGGCCTGGGCGCCGAGATCGGCATCTCGAACGACAAGCTGCACGCACGCGGCCCGGTGGGCCTCGAAGGCCTAACGTCGCTCAAGTACGTCGTGTTCGGGCACGGCGAAGTCCGCAACTGAATTCAACGTTCACCACAAGGAAAGCATGTACCTCTGGATCAAAGCACTGCACATCGTCTTCATTGCGTCCTGGTTCGCCGGCCTGTTCTACCTGCCGCGCCTGTTCGTCAACCTGGCCGAGGAAACCAACCCCGCAGCGCGTGACCGCCTGCTGGGCATGGCGCGCCGGCTATACCGCTTCTCGATGATCCTGTCGGTGCCAGCGGTGCTGCTGGGCGCGTGGCTGTGGATGGGTTACGGCATCCAGGGCGGCTGGCTGCATGCCAAGCTGCTGCTGGTGTTCCTGACCATCGGCTACCATCATATGTGCGGCGGCATCCTCAAGAAATTCGAGCGCGGCGTCAATACGCGCAGCCACAAATGGTATCGCTGGTTCAATGAAGTGCCGGTCGTGCTGATGCTGGCGATTGTCATCCTGGTGACCGTCAAGCCGTTCTAAACCTGCATTTTTTGTATGCCTGCGTCATCGGCCCGGGCCGGTGGCGCGTTTAATTTTTCATCGTTTCATCGTTTCATCAACGGACAAAGGGTACCCCTCATGGCTTCCTATTTTTGCCCATGCCCGCGCGGCATGGAAGCGGCACTGGCCGAAGAAATCGGCGAAATCGCCGCACAAAGCACCACGCTGAAAGTGCACAACCAGGTGCCCGGCGGCGTGCACTGCTCGGGCACGATGCAGGATGCCTGGCTGCTCAACCTGCACTCGCGCATCGCCTCGCGTGTGCTGATGCGCATGGCGCAGCGCAGCTACACCACCGAAAACGACATCTACGACCTGGTGCTCGAGCAGACCTGGGAAGACTGGTTCGGCCCCGATCACACGATCCGCGTCGACGTCACGGCCGTCAAGTCGCCGCTGCGCAGCCTTGAATTCACCACGCTCAAGATCAAGGACGCGATCTGCGACCGCTTCCGTGACCAGTACGACAAGCGCCCGTCGGTCAACACGCGCGAACCGGACATGCGCATCGTCGGTTTTCTGGACGCCCGCAACTTCATCGTCTACCTCGACACCTCGGGCGAAGCGCTGTTCAAGCGCGGCTGGCGTGAAGAGACGGGCGACGCGCCGCTGCGCGAGAACCTCGCCGCGGGTCTGCTGCGCGTGTCGGGCTGGAAGCCGGGCGTGCCGTTGTTCGACCCGATGTGCGGCTCGGGCACGATTCTGGTCGAAGCGGCCCAGATGCTGCAAGGGATTCCATCCGGCGCGCGCCGCAGCTTCGCCTTCGAAAAATTCGCCGACCACGACCGCCAGGCCTGGGCCGCGATGAAAGCGGCGGTCAAGCCGAACGTGCTGCCGCAGGAGCCGACCATCTTCGGCTCGGACATCTCGGGCGACATGGTCGAAATGACGCGCCATAACCTGAAGATCGCCGGCATCCTGTTCGACGTGCCGCTCAAGCAGATCGAAGCGCAGCACGTGTCGGCGCCGACGACCGAGCCGGGCATCCTGCTCACCAACCCGCCGTACGGCGAGCGGATCGGCGTGCGTGGCGACAGCACGGTGCCGCAGGACGACATGGCGGCCGGCTTCTACGCCGCGTTTTCCACGACGCTCAAGCAGCGCTTTGCCGGCTGGACCGCCTATCTGTTCACGGCCGACCTGGGCCTGCCGAAAATGCTGCGCCTGAAAGAGTCGCGCAAGACCCCGTTCTTCAATGGCGCGCTCGAATGCCGCCTGTTCCGTTTCGACATGGTGGCGGGCTTCAACCGCCGCGAGGAAGCCAAACCAAAGCAGGACTGACCCGGAACCGCCCCATGCTGCCAGAACCATCCGATCTGCCCAAGGACCCCGTCACACCCGTGCCGGCACCGCCGCCCCACAAGATCGCGATGCTCTCGGCAGGCGGACTGGCAACGCTGCTGGCAGCGCTGTCGATGCTGGGGCCATTCTCGATCGACGCCTACCTGCCGGCGTTCCCGCAGATCCAGGCCCAGCTTGCCGCCACGCCGCTGCAGGTCCAGCAAACGCTCACCGCCTACATGCTGGCCTTTGCCGTCATGGTGCTGTGGCATGGCGCGCTGTCCGATGCATTCGGGCGGCGCAACGTGATCCTGGTGGCGCTGGTGGTGTTCGCGATCGGCAGCTTCGGCTGCGCCTCGGCGTCCTCGGTGGAATACCTGTGGGTGTTTCGCATCCTTCAGGGTGTGTCGGCCGGGGCCGGCGTGGTGGTGGGGCGCGCGATCATCCGCGACCTGTATTCGGATACGGCGGCGGCGCGCCTGCTGTCGATGGTCACGATGATCTTCTCGATCGCCCCGGCCATCGCGCCGGTGGTGGGCGGCTGGATCGTCACGCTGCTCGACTGGCGCGCGATCTTCCTGGCGCTGTCGGTCTATACGGTGCTGCTGTTCTGGTTCTGCTGGAAGCACCTGCCCGAGACGGTGCCGCCGACCGAGCGCCAGCCGTTCAATCCCCGTTTTCTGGCGCAGAGCTACGGCGCCATCTTCAGCTCGTTCCTGTTTCTGACGATGGCCGGCGTGACGGCGCTGAACTTCGCCGGCCTGTTTTTGTACATCGCCGCGGCGCCCGTCATGCTGCCCGAAAGCCTGGGCCTGGGCCCGTCCGAATTCGCGTGGCTGTTCGTGCCGACCGTGAGCGGCATTTTCTTCGGTTCGCTCGTTGCCAACCGGCTGGCCGGCAAGATGGACTTCGCGCGCCAGATCCGCATGGGCTTTTTCTTCATGCTGGGCGCCGTGACCTTCAACGTGGTCTACCACGCGTTCCTGCCGCCGGCCCTGCCGTGGACCGTGGCGCCGATGTTCTTCTTCACCTTTGGCAGTTCGCTGATCGCGCCTGGCGCGACGCTGCTGGCGCTCGACCTGTTCCCGCGCATCCGCGGCACGGTCGCGTCGTGCCAGTCGTTCATCCTGACGCTGCTGGGCGCGGTCGTGGCTGGCGCCGTCGCGCCGGCGCTGTCGCATTCGGTGCTGGCGCTGGCGCTCGGCCAGGCATTCTTCGTACTGTTGTCGCTGGCATGCTGGGATACCGCGCGGCGCCATCGACGCAAGCTGCGCGCGCGGGGCGAACTGACACCCTGACCTTGCAGTGAATGAGCGTGAATTGGGGAAACAGTCGTATCGTTACAACAAGTTTTGGAGTGTGGCTGTGTTTACAGCCTGAGGAAGCCCGTTGCAACGGGTATTCCCGTAACTATTGTTCCTGATCAGAAATGTATATATGTTACGATACGTTTTTATCATCTGGAGCAGTTGGCAGACCTCTCGCCTGTTCCATGCACTGAAGTGCAGGGCGACGTGGCATGCCTGTTCGGGCGCGATCGCCACCTAATAGAACCCTTCGACAAGTGGCGGCCGTGCTTGATAATACGCTCCTATCCGATCAGGATATTCGCAATCGCTTGCTGATCGCCCGGCTGCCGGCCATGCCGCAGATCCTGGTCAAGCTGATCGAGCACCTGCAGGCCGACGATCTCGGCATGCCGGAACTCGCCGCGCTGATTGCGAAGGATGCCGGCATGACGGCCAAACTGCTGGCGGTCGCCAACAGCTCGGCGTACCACCGCAGCACGCGCAGCGCCAACCTCGAACAGTCGCTGGTGGCACTGGGTACCGACATGATCAAGACGCTCGTGATCAGCGATTCGGTGTTCCAGACCTTCAACAGCTTCCCGCATGCCGGCAGCATCGACCTGCGCGCGTTCTGGAAAAACTCCCTGACGGCCGCCGTGATCGCGCGCGATGCGGCGCGCATGCTCGACTACGTGCATCCCGAAGAAGCCTATCTGGCGGGCCTGCTGCACAATGTCGGCCGCCTGGCGCTGCTGGCCGCCGCGCCCAAGGAGTACGCATTCAACTTTACCGCGCTCGATGACGAAGACCTGTGCGCGGTCGAGCAGCGCACGCTCCAGATCACCCACGCCGAAGCAGGCGCCTGGCTGATCGAGCGCTGGCAGCTCGATTCGTTCCTGGCCGATGCAGTGCTGTACCACCACGAGCCGGGCGACCGCCTGGAAGGCAGTCACCTCCTGATCCGCATCGTGCGCCTGGCGCATGTGCTGACCTGCCACGCGCACGACGAGACGATGGTGCTGGACGCCTGCGCGCTTTGCGGGATCGACGCCGTGCGCACGGCGCACCTGATCGACGGCGCCGCGCGCCAGGTCGAGCAGGCCGCCGCGCATCTGGGCATCGATCTGACGGGCGCCGACGACATCCCGCAGCCATCGGCCTATGCGCCGCCGCCGCCGGTCGACCCGGTGCAAAAGCGCCTGAACGAAGAAGTGCGCAATATGGTGCTGGTGTCCGAGGTCGGCCAGACCCTGGCGCGCCAGCAGGGCGAGTCTGGCCTGCTTGACGCGATGACGCGCACTGCCCGCATCCTGTTCGATTTCGAAAGCGCCGTCGTGCTGCTCGAGAACCCCACCGGCCACCTGTTGTCGGGCGCCCCGGCGCCGGGCGTGGCGCGCATTGCCGATTTTTCGGTGTCGCTGGCCAAGGGCGGCCCGGTGGCGCGCAGCGCGCTGGAGCGCCGCCCCGCGTTCGTGGGGGGCAACCGCCAGCAGCTTGGCCTGGCCGAAGAGCAGCTGCTGCGCATCCTTGGCACCGACAGCCTGGTGGTGGTGCCGCTGGTGGCCGGCGCGCGCTGCCTGGGCGTGCTGATTGGCGGCGTGCCGGCCTGGCAGCTGCCGCATTGCCAGCGCCGCGAGCGGTTCATGCAGGCCTTCGGGGCGCAGGCCGCCGGCGCCCTCGAGAACCTGCTGCTCGAACGCGGTCACGCACGCCGCCAGCTGGCCAACGTGGCCGAAGAATTCCGCGACGCGTCGCGCCGCGTGGTGCACGAAGTGAACAACCCGCTGGCGATCATCAAGAATTACCTGAGCATCCTGGATGGCAAGCTGGCGCGCCAGGAACCGGTGGGCGGCGAGCTGTCGATCCTGAACGAAGAAATCGACCGCGTGGGCCAGTTGATCGGCTCGCTGGCCGAACCGCAGGTGCCGGATGCCGGCCCGCGGCCGGTCGACGCCGCCCGCGTCGTCGACGATGTGCTGCGCCTGTTCCGCACCAGCGGCTTCGTGCCGGGCGGCGTGCAGATCGTGGCGCACATGGATGGCGACAGCGCGATCGAGGGCGACCCCGATGTCCTCAAGCAGATCCTGGTGAACCTGATCAAGAATGCGGTCGAAGCATTCGGGCCGCAGCACAAGAACAGCGGCCGGATCGAGGTCGTCAACCGCGGCCACGTCAACCGTGAGCGCCACCTGTACGTCGAACTGGGCGTGAACGACAATGGCCCGGGCCTGTCGCGCGAGGTGCTGGCCAACCTGTTCATGCCCGTAAAAAGCAGCAAGGAAGGCGCGCTCGATGGCGGCAAGCGCGGCCTGGGCCTGTCGATCGTTCATGGCCTGGTCAAGAAGATGGGCGGCCATATCGCCTGCCGCAGCGCCAGTTCCGGTACCTCGTTTGAAATACTCCTGCCGGCGTACACCGGCGCTGGCAAGGCGCTCGCGCTGCCGGCGCGCGCGCTCGGTTCCGCCTGACCCTCACCATGCACGCGCACCCTGCCACCATGCTCCCTGGTGAACCCTCCCCATTTTCCCCGACACTCGACGCCGACAGTCAGCCACGCCTGCTGCTGGTCGACGATGAACCCCGCCTGCTGGCGTCACTGCACGAATTGCTGCAGGGGCGCGGCTACCGTCTCACGACCGCGGCATCCGGCACGGAGGCGCTGGCGCAGCTGTCGCGCCAGCGCTTCGACCTGGTCCTGCTCGACCTGCGCCTGCCCGATATCGGCGGTCACGAGATCATGGACTTCATCAACGACAAGGGGATCGACGCCGACGTGATCGTGATGAGCGGCGAGGTGGGCATCGATGCCGCAATCGGCGCGCTCAAGCGCGGCGCCTACAGCTACCTGCGCAAGCCGTACAGCCGCGAAGAGCTGCTCTCGACCGTCAGCAACGCACTGGGGCGCCGGCGCCTGGCGCTGGAAAACGCGCGCATCGCGAACCAGCTCGAGAACTCCGAGAAGATGTACCGCTACCTGGTCGACTCGTCGCCGGACATCATCTATACGCTCAACCACGAAGGCCGCTTCACGTTCGTCAACGACCGCGCCTACCAGCTGCTCGGCTACACCCGCGAAGAGCTGATCGGCAAGCATTACTCGATCGTCGTGCACGAAGAAGACCTGGAACGCGCGCGCTACGTGTTCAACGAACGCCGCATCGATGAACGCGCATCGCGCAACGTCGAATTGCGCCTGAAGTGCCGGGGCGGGAATGGCAACACCAGCAACGACCGCACGTTCAACACGACGCTGATGACGATCTCGCTGAACGCGATCGGCATGCACGTGCCGGACCAGGAAGTGAAAAAGCTCGAGTTCTTCGGCACCTACGGCGTGGCGCGCGATATCACGGACAGGAAGCGCGCCGAGGAAGTCATCGCCTACCAGGCCTACCACGACATCCTGACCGACCTGCCGAACCGCATCCTGTTCAAGGACCGCCTGGGGCTGGCCGTGATCCAGGCCAAGCGCAAGCAGACCGAACTCGCGGTGATGTTCATCGACCTCGATCGCTTCAAGCTCGTGAACGACACGCTCGGCCACGTCAAGGGCGACGAACTGCTGCAGCAGGCGGCCAGCCGGCTGAAGGAATGCCTGCGCAAGGGCGACACGCTGGCGCGCCAGGGCGGCGACGAATTCACCATCGTGCTGCCCGAACTGGTCAGCCACGACGACGCGCGCATGGTCGCCGATAAATTCCTCACCTGCCTGCAACTGCCGTTCGATCTCGATGGCCACGAAGTGCACATCTCAGCCTCGATCGGCATCGCGATCTATCCGAAAGACGGCGAATCGATCGACGAACTGCTGCGCCACGCCGACATCGCGATGTACCAGGTGAAAGCGCTGGGCAAGAACGGCCACAGCTTCTATCACGACTCGATGCTCGAAGTGTCGCACCAGAAGATCGCGCTGGAGCAGGCGCTGCGCCGCGCGCTCGAGCACGACGAGCTGGAGATGTTCTACCAGCCGCAGATCGACGCCATGACCGGCAACATCACGGGCGCCGAAGCGCTGATGCGCTGGAACCATCCAACGCGCGGACGCTTGTCGGCCGGTGAATTTTTGCCGTTCGCCGAAGAAAACGGCCTGATGCTGCCGATCTCGGACTGGATGATCGGCGCGCTGTGCCGCGACATGCTGCGCTGGAATGCCGTCGGCGGCAGCGACATCCGGCTCTCGCTGAACCTGTCGCCGCAATACCTCGACCGCGGCGACTTCTTTGAAAAGATGCGCGGCGCCCTGGCGCGTTACGCGATCTCGCCGCAGCAGATCGAAGTCGAGATCACCGAGAACATCTGCATCCGCAACCCGCAGTATGCGATCGAGCAGCTCAACAAACTGTGCGAGCTGGGCGTGTCGATCGCGATCGACGACTTCGGCACCGGCTACTCGTCGCTGTCGTATCTGCACCGCTTCCCGATCCACACGATCAAGATCGACCAGTCGTTTGTGAAAGAGATCCACGAGGAAGACGGCCACTATCCAGTCATCCTGGCGATCATCTCGATCGCGCGCGGCCTGGGCCTGAACCTGATCGCCGAAGGCGTCGAGACCGAGGAACAGGCGCGCTACCTGCGTGCCAACGGCTGCATGACGATGCAGGGCTACCTGTTCTACCGCCCGATTTCGCTGGGCGACTTCATGGTGGCGCTGCGCACCCGGCCCGGATCGAACCTGCGCGCCGTGCTGGCCTGAGTGGGCATGCCCGACACGTCGTTGTACAGCGCCGAATTCCTGCGTGTGAAAGGACTGGCCGAGCGTGGCGTCGCTGAAGCCCAGCACAGCCTGGGCTTCATGTACGTGAACGGCCAGGGCGTGGCGCAAAGCGATGAACTGGCAGTGCGCTGGTACCGGCTTGCGGCCACGGCCAACCTGGCGCAGGCCCAGTACAACCTCGGCGTGATGCTGCAGAAGGGCCAGGGCGTAACGCAGGACTTCATGCTGGCCGCCCACTGGTACGAGCGCGCCGCCAGCCAGGGCTACGCGCTGGCCCAGTACAACCTGGGCTGGCTGTACGCCAAGGGGCAGGGCGTGGCGCAGGACGTGGGCCGCGCGCTGCACTGGTTCCGCCTCGCCGCAGAGCAGGGCGAACCGGGCGCCCAGCACAATCTCGGGATGATGTACGACACCGGCAAGGGCGTGGCGCAGGACCAGGATGCGGCCCTGGACTGGTACCGGCGCGCGGCCACCCAGGGCTACGCGCGTTCGCAGCACAGCCTCGGCCTGCGCTACGACAGCGGCCAGGGCGTGGCACGCGATCCGGCGCAGGCGCTCGAGTGGTTGCGCAAGGCCGCGCTGCAGGGCTACGCGCCGGCCCAGTTCAATCTGGGCCTGCGCTACGACAAGGGCCAGGACGTGGAAGCGGACGGCGAACAGGCGATGCTGTGGTACGGCCGCGCGGGCATCCAGGGCCATGCCAGCTCGCAGTTCAATCTGGCGCTGATGTACGACACGGGCCACGGCGTGCCGCAGGACGATGCGCTGGCCGCCATCTGGTACCGGCGCGCCGCGCAGCAGGGCCATGCGGGTGCGCAGGACAGCCTGGGCATGCGCCACGAGCACGGCCAGGGCGTGGTGCAGGATGCGGCGCAGGCGGCCATCTGGTACCGCCGTGCGGCCGAGCAGGGCTTGCCGGTGGCGCAGTACCACCTCGGGCAGCTGCTCGACACCGGCAACGGCGTCGAGCGCGATGCGGTGGAGGCCACCGCCTGGTACCGCAAGGCGGCCGAGCAGGGCCACCTGGGCGCGCAGTTCGACCTGGGCCTGCGCCACGAAAACGGCATCGGTGCGGCGCAGGACAGCGTGCAGGCACTCGGGTGGTACCGGCGCGCTGCAGCGCAGGGTTACGCGGCGGCCCAGTACATGGTGGCCACGCTGCTCGACCGGCTCGATCTGGGCGATCCGGCCGAAGCTACCGACTGGCTGCACAAGGCGGCCGACCAGAAGCACGCGCTGGCGCAGTTCGAACTGGGGCTGCGCTACGACTGCGCCAAGGGCGCGGACAAGGATTACGAAGCCGCCCATTTCTGGTACCTGTGCGCAGCGCGCCAGGGCCACGCGCGGGCCCAGTTCAACCTGGGCGTGATGTATGCGGCGGGGCAGGGCGCGCCGCGCGATCTGGTGGAAGCGTATGCGTGGCTGCATCGGGCGGGCGGCGCCGGGATCCGGCCGGCACGCGACTACCTGGCCCGCACCGCGCGCCGCATGGATGCGCAGCAGCTGTCACTGGCCGAAAGCTTGCTGCATGCTTAACTAGCGTCCCGGCTTTGAACCGGCGCCACCCGCGCACGGGTGCGCTGCCGCACCCTCTGTCATGACACGCCACGCTATACTGTATGCCCATACAGCCACGGGCGTCCGATGGAACTCAACGACAAGCTCGAAATCCTGGCCGACGCGGCCAAGTACGACGCATCCTGCGCCAGCAGCGGTGCGCCCAAGCGCGGCTCCGAGGGCAAGGACGGCCTGGGCGCTACCACCGGCATGGGCATCTGCCACAGCTACACGCCCGATGGCCGCTGCGTCTCGCTGCTCAAGATCCTGCTCACGAACTTCTGCATTTACGACTGCCAGTACTGCATCAACCGGCGCACGTCGAACGTGCCGCGCGCGCGCTTTGCGGTCGACGAGGTGGTCAAGCTGACGCAGGATTTTTACCTGCGCAACTACATCGACGGCCTGTTCCTCAGTTCCGGCATCATCCAGTCGGCCGACTACACGATGGAGCAGCTGGTGGCCGTGGCGCGCACCCTGCGCGAGGTGCACAACTTCCGCGGCTATATCCACCTCAAGACGATTCCCGATGCCGACCCGCTCCTGATTACCGAAGCGGGACGCTGGGCCGATCGCCTGTCGGTCAACATCGAGCTGCCGACGCACGACAGCGTGACCAAGCTGGCGCCCGAAAAGAGCGTGCACACGATCAAGCTGGCAATGGGCTCCATCCGGCGCAAGCTCGATGAAAAAGCCGAAGAGCCAAGGTCACCCGCATTCGCGCCGGCCGGCCAGAGCACGCAGATGATCGTCGGGGCCGATGCCAGCGACGACCACACGATCCTCAACACCGCCGAGACGCTGTACGGCAGCTATAAACTCAAGCGCGTGTACTACTCCGCGTTCAGCCCCATCCCGCAAAGCCCCAAGAGCGTGCCGCTCGCGCCACCGCCGCTGCTGCGCGAGCACCGTCTGTACCAGGCCGATTTCCTGCTGCGCAGTTACGGCTTCACGGCCGGCGAGATCATGCCGCAGACGGGCAACCTAGCGCTGGATATCGATCCCAAGCTGGCCTGGGCGCTGTCGAACCGCGACCAGTTTCCAATGGACCTGAACCGCGTCGATGCGACGCTGATCGCGCGCATCCCCGGCATCGGCCTGCGCAACGCCAAGCGCATCGCGGATCTGCGCCGCATTCGCCGCATCCGCTGGGAAGATTTATCGCGGCTGCGCTGCAGCCTGAAAAAACTGGCGCCGTTCGTCGTCACCGCCGACTACAAGCCGGCGCAGGGCGCGACCAGCTCCGACCTGCTGCGCAAGCACATGGCCGACGCGCCGCAGCAGATGAATCTGTGGCCGGAGCTGCAGGCGGCATGACCCCCGCGGCCAGCGCAGCCGTCGTCGCCAGCGAAGCCGTTGCTGCGGTCCGCGCGGGCCAGCCGCTGCTGGTGGCCTCGTTCGTCGAGTGGCGCGCCACGGCCCGCGCCCTGCTGCGCGCTGGCGTGCCGCCCGAGGCGGTGACGTGGGGCGAGCCAGGCGCCGATTTGTTCTCGAGCGCGCCGGCAGCGCCGGCATCGGCCCTGGAGACGGTGCAGCCGACTGGCGACCTGCTGGCTGCGCCGCCTGCCGAACGGGTGGCACAAGCCACGCCCAGGCCGCAAGTCCCGCGCTCCCTGATGGAGATGCTGCAAACCGCCGCCTGCTACCGCGACCACGACCGCTGGGCCTTCCTGTACCGCGTGGTCTGGCGCTGGCAGCAGGGCGAGCACGATGTGCAGTCGCCCGCCGATCCCGATGGCGCGCGGCTGACGTCGATGGTCAAGGCCGTGCGGCGCGAGGTGCACGACATGTTTGCGTATATCCGCTTTCGCGAACGGCCGATCGAGGCCGGGCCACCACAGTTCGTCGCCTGGTTCGAACCCGCGCACGATGTGCTGCCGCAGGTGGCCGAACATTTCGTCGCCCGCATGGGCAAGATGACCTGGATGATCGCCACGCCCGAGGCCAGCGTGCTGTGGGACGGCGCCACGCTGCACGATGCCGGGCCGTTGATGTCCGGCCCCGCCGACCTCGAAGACGACGGCGAGGCGCTCTGGCTGACCTACTACCGCAGCATCTTCAACCCAGCGCGCCTGAACACGAAGGTCATGCAAAGCCATGTGCCGTCGCGCTTCTGGAAGAACCTGCCCGAGGGCGCGCTGGTGCCGTCGATGGTCAGCCAGGCCGGCCTGGGCGCGCGCCGCATCGGCCAGGTTGCCGAGGTGGGCCAGCGCCGCGGCACGACGATCCCGATCGCGGCCGAGAAAGCGCAGCCCGACCGCGAGCAGCCATCGAAGCTCGACGAATGCCGGCGCTGCGAACTGTGGCAGCACGCGACGCAGGCCGTCGGCGGCATCGGGCCGGACCATGCGCAGATCATGCTCGTCGGCGAGCAGCCGGGCGACCAGGAGGATCTGTCCGGCCAGCCGTTCATCGGTCCAGCGGGCCAGTTGCTCGATCGCGTGTTTGCGCAGGCGCAGGTGGACCGCAAGGGCGTGTACATCACCAACGCCGTCAAGCATTTCAAGTGGGAGCCGCGCGGCAAGCGGCGCCTGCACAAGACGCCGGCGCAGAAAGAAATCGAGGCCTGCCACTACTGGCTCGAAAAAGAAATCGCTACCCGCAAGCCGAAGGTGATCGTGGCGATGGGCGCTACTGCGCTGAAATCGGTGCTGCAGAAGGGGAACGTGACGCTCAGGGACAGTCTCGGCCAGCCGGTGCGCCATGGCGACGCGTGGGTGGTGACGATCTACCACCCGTCGTACGTGCTGCGCGTGCCGGACGAAGCGACCAAGCACGAAGCGTTTGCCGTGATGGTCGAGGGCTTGCGAGTGGCGCAGTCGCTGCTTGAGCAGTCTGGCGAGAACTGATCCACGTCGCGATATCGTGACGCGTGCGGAGGCGGGCTGGCACCCCTCCCAGGCCATCCTTGTCCGCACACTGCGTCTTGCGTATGCATTCGAAAGTCCTTGTGATCGCCGCGAAGGCCGCCGCATAATCGGCGCACGCTTCTGGCCACTTTCACAACAGGATATCTTCATGCGCCCACTCGTCGTTCCCGCACTGTGCTTGTCGTTGCTGGCTGCCCCTGGATGGGCACAGTCGCTTGACGGGGCCGATGCCCCGCCTGCCGCTGTTGTCACCACGGACGCGGTCGAACCTGCGCCGGAACAGATTCACGTCGTCGCCCAGCGCCCTGGCCCGGGCATGTGGAAGGTAAAGAAGGGCGATCATGTGCTGTGGGTGTTTGGCACCTACGCGCCGCTGCCGAAGAACATGACGTGGCGCTCGCAGCAGGTGGAAAACGTCATCAAGCATTCGCAGGAGTACCTGGCACCACCAGGCGCCACAGCCAAGCCGGGCTTTTTCAAAATGGTCACGCTGCTGCCAAGCCTGATCGGCGTGCGCAAGAATCCGGATGGCGCGCAGCTGCGTGATGTTCTGCCGCGGGAAGACTACGCACAGTGGAGCACGCTCAAGGCAACCTACCTGCCCGAGAACAGCGACGTCGAACGCGAGCGGCCGATCTTTGCCGCGCAGGCGTTGACGGAAGCGGCGCGCAAGGAAGCGGGCCTGGTGAACGGCTATGCGGTGCGCAAGCAGCTGCTCGCGCTGATCAAGAAGAGTGAGCTGAAACAGACGTCGACGGAGGTTGAACTACCGACGGACAATGCGCGCGCGTTGATCAAGAACTTCAAGAAGTCGAATCTGGCTGACGCCGCCTGCCTGAGGACAACGATGGCCACACTGAAGCAGGATCTCGACGGCGCAACAGCGCGCGCCAATGCATGGGCCAAGGGTGACGTGGATGAAATGCGCAAGCTGAACTACGCCGAACGCGAGGAGGCGTGTTTCGGCGCGCTGATGAACAGCGCCGCGCTCGATACGGAGCCTGAATGGAAGAACGTGAAGGCGCGCTCGCATGCGAAGTGGATTGCGTCGGCCGAGAAAGCACTTGCTGCCAATGCATCGACCTTTGCGCTGTTGTCGATGGATGATATTTTCGATCCGAAAGGCGTGATTGCGGCGCTGGCGGCGAAGGGGTATGAGGTCGTGGCACCTGAATGAAGTGATACCGCGCGCATGGCTGGAAAGCGGCATGCGCGCACTTCAGTTGGGAATTCTTTGATTAAAAAACCAGCAAAATCCAGGGGTTAGTTGCCATCGCATTTTCGACCCCACTTCCGTGTCGAAAAGCTGTTGTGGTGCATCGGTGACTTCAAGCCGCAAACCCGGGCGGTCCCTCGCCTTGACGGTGGACGATCCGCGCAGCATCGTCAAGGACTTCAATAAACCCTCGCTCGACGCCACGCGCCGGCGCGCCAACGCCTGGGCCAGGGGCGACATCGACGTCATCCGCAACAGCGCCGCAATGCGCGACAACCCGGCCTTCCAGATGGCCGAATCACGACTGAAGGCGCTGTGGGTCGCCAACGCCGAGGCGGCGCGGGCCAGGAACACGTCGAGCTTCGCCGTGCTGTCGATGAGGGACATCCTCAACCCGAAAGGGCTGGTAGCGGCGCTGGCAGCAAAGGGCTACAAGGTTGAGCGGCCGGGCGCGAGCGCGGCGCCTTTGCCGGGCAGCTGCGCTGGCATACAATGAGTCCCGATTTGCCCGTACACAGAGATGAGGAAGAGGACCATGACCAAAGCCGGGCCGGGCCAGGACGACCCCGAGCGCGTCCAGCGCCGCCTGCAGATGGCAGACATCGCGCGCCTGGCAGGGGTGTCCACGGCAACGGTGTCGCGTGCCCTGAGCCATAGCCCGCTGGTGAGCGAGGAAACGCGCACCCGGATCCAGGAGCTGGCCGGATCGCTGCGCTATTCCGTGAACGTGGCGGCGCAAAATCTGCGCATGAAGCAGAACCGCACGGTGAGCGTGCTGATTCCGTTCGACCACGCGACGCGCCAGCCGCTGTCCGACCCATTCCTGCTGGCCATGCTGGGCAGCCTGGCAGACGCGCTGACCGAGCAGGGCTACGAGATGCTGCTGTCGCGCATAGGCACCGATGAATTCGGCGCTGCCGCAGCGCCCTTCGATACCGGCCGCGCGATCGGCATCATCATGGTCGGACAGTGGGGGCGGCATCAACAGCTCAACGAGATGGCGGCCCGCAAGCTACCCATTGTCGTGTGGGGCGCCCAACTCCCCAACCAGCTGTATTGCTGTATCGGCAGCGACAATGTCAGCGGCGGCCGGATAGCCACTGAACACCTGATTGGCAAGGGGCGCCGCCGCATTGCTTTTCTCGGCGACATTGCGCTGCCGGAGCCGCAGCAGCGCTACCTCGGTTATTGCGAAGCCTTGGCCGCCCACGGCATCGGGTTCGACCCCCAGCTGCAAGTGAACGTGCCCTTTCTCTCGCAGGGCGGCATCGAAGGCGTACAGGCGCTGGCCGAGCGTGGCGTCGCTTACGATGCGGTGTTTGCGTGCAGCGACTTGCTGGCCATGAGCGCGGTCGACGCCCTGCGTTCCCGCGGGATCGGCGTGCCGGACGAGGTGGCGATCGTGGGCTATGACGACATCGCCCTGGCCGCGCTGTCGCACCCCCGGCTGACGACGATACGCCAGCCGATCGACGTCGCCGGCAAGGCATTGGTTGAAGCACTGCTGTCGCTGGTTCAAGGCCACGCCCCGGTCTCACTCCAATTGCCGACCGAACTGGTCGTCCGCGCCAGCACCTGATCTGTCCCCATACAAGGCTGAGAAAATGCAATCGATTGTATTTTCGCCGGTTTTTTTGATCCTCTCCCACAAAATTCCGTGCTGCGGCGCAGCAATTGCCCGTCAATTCCTACGGATTAAGACGAGAAATCGGTAGAGCTCCAGAGAGGGTTTGCGCCGAAAACAACATGCTGCGCCGCATCTTTGCAATCGATTGCACTAACTCTCACTTGGTGCGCATAATGTACATACCGCCTGGAATATGTCGACGTCTGCAGACGAGATCGATACCACCCCAACGGCCAATAATTACAATTCCGGAGACAAGTCATGAAAGCGAATATTTCACGGATGGCTGCTGCCGTGTCCGTGGCAGTACTGCAGATGAATGTTGCGTACGCTCAGCAGGAGGCGCCAGCACCGGCCGCCACGCCGGCGGCCGACAGCCTGAACATGGAGCGCATCGTCGTCACGGGTACCAGCAGCGCATCGTCCAAGATGAAGTCGAGCGTCTCGATCAGCACCATGGACAAGGACGTGATTTTGCAGGCCGCACCGACCAGCGCGGCCGAGGTATTGCGCTCGATCCCCGGCGTGCGCTCCGAGTCATCGGGTGGCGAAGGCAATGCCAACATGACGGTGCGCGGGGTACCGATTTCCGCCGGCGGCGCGCGTTACGTGCAGATCCAGGAAGATGGCTTGCCAGTGCTGCAATCGGGCGACTTCAACTTCATCACGCCGGACGCCTACGTGCGTATCGACGGCGCGCTATCGCACCTGGAAGTAGTGCGCGGCGGTTCGGCTTCGACCCTGGCGACCAATTCGCCGGGCGGTATCATCAACTTCATCAGCAAGACCGGTACCGAACAAGGCGGCAGCATCGGCCTGACCAGCGGACTCGACTACGACAGCACGCGGGTCGACTTCGACTATGGCGCGCCGATCTCCGACAAGACGCGATTTTTTGTCGGCGGCTTCTATCGCAATGGCGAAGGCATACGCAACAGCGGGGGCACCAGCGAGAAGGGCGGCCAGATCCGCGGCAACCTGACCCACGAGTTCGACAACGGATTCGTGCGCCTGTCGTTCAAGCACCTGGACGACCAGACCCCGACCACGCTGCCAGTGCCGGTCAGCGTGAGCAATCAGCGCATCTCCACCATCGACGGGATCGATCCGCGCACGGCCACGTTCTACTCGCCATACTGGGTACCCGATGTGACGCTCGACAAGGGCAACCGGCGCATCGCCAGCGATGTCAACGACGGCTTGACCG
Organism: Oxalobacteraceae sp. CFBP 8761; assembly: GCA_014841595.1. Taxonomy (NCBI): domain Bacteria; kingdom Pseudomonadati; phylum Pseudomonadota; class Betaproteobacteria; order Burkholderiales; family Oxalobacteraceae; species Oxalobacteraceae sp. CFBP 8761. The sequence goes on from JACYUE010000001.1 coordinate 130,635, forward strand.
TCAAGAGCAACACCGTGGGGCTCGAAGCGCAATGGCGGATCGGCAACGGCTGGACGCTCAGCGAAAACTTCCGCAAGTCGCACAACAGCGGCCGCTTCATCGGCGTGTTCCCGGCCAATAACGGCACGGTCGGCAACTACGTCTTTGCCACCGGCCCGGCCGCCGGCAAGCCCTACAATGGCCGCGCATTCTCGGCCGTGGTGTTCAATACCTCGATCGACGACGCCGGATCGACCATGAGCGACACCCGGCTGGCAAAGAGCTTCACGCTGGCCGATCAGTCGAAGCTCACGGCCACTGCGGGCCTGTATGCGTCGCGCCAGCAGCTCGGCCTGACCTGGAACTTCAATGAGTACCTGATGCAGGCCAGCGGCGACAAGCCGGCCCTGCTCAGGACCGCCAGCAGCACGCCCGGGCTGATCGGGCCGGCATTCGGCAGCTGCTGCTCGCGCGCACTCGACATGCAATACGATTACCTGTCGCCCTACATCAACCTGGGCCTGGAGCGTGGCGCTCTCAATATCGACGCCAGCGTACGCCATGACCGGCAGGACGTGACCGGGGTCGCCAACATCGCCACCGCGGCGACCCGCTACGACCCGGCCACGCGCCAGTTCGTCGATTACGCGTTGAGCCACAATTCATTTTCCGTCGGCGGCAATTACCAGCTGACCTCGTCGCTGGCGCTGTTCGCCCGCGTCAGCGATGGTGTCGCGTTCAATGCCGACCGCATCCTGTTTGGCACGCCGCTCGACGGCAGTGCCCCCATCAACCTCAATACGGTCGAGCAGGTCGAAGGCGGCGTCAAATGGCGCAGCGGCGGCCTGAGCACCTTTATCACGGCCTTCCGCGCCAAGACCAAGGAAACCAACTACGAAGCCACCACGCAAAAGAGCACCGCCAACAGCTATGACGCCAAGGGTCTCGAAGTCGAAGCGGCTTACCGGCTGGGAGCGCTGCGGGTGGCCGCCGGCCTTACCTTGACCGATGCCGAGATCACGGCTACTGCGCCGGGGGGCGAAGCGGTGATCGGCAACACGCCGCGGCGCCAGGCGCGCGTGGTCTACCAGGTAGCGCCGACCTACACGGTCGGAAATGCCATGTTTGGCGTGAGCGTGATCGGCACCGGCAAGTCGTGGGCCGACGACGCGCACACCATCCTGATGCCTGCCTACCATGTCGTCAACGGCTTCCTGAACTACCAGGTCAGCGCGCCGCTGTCGGTGTCGCTCACCTTCAATAATGTGTTCGACAAGCTTGGCTACACCGAGGTCGAGGGCGACGGTCACGCTGCGCGCGCGATCACCGGGCGCTCGGTCAAGCTCGGCCTGAAATACACGTTCTAGAGCACGCTCTGTCCGGCGCGCGTGCGCGTGCGCCGGTCCACCCCACTTTCTGAACAATACGATGCAGATTCCCGCACCAGACCGGCTACTCGCCGTTCTTCCCTCGCACTTGCACGCCGACGCGCGCAGCCGCTACGCCGAACACGGCGCCACCTTGTACCGGCGCCTGGCGCAGCTTTACGGGGGGAGTGCCGGTTTCGATGCATGGTATGAGGACCTGCTCGCCTTGGCCGGCCAGCTCCTTGGTGCGCGTCCGGCGTCCCTGCTGGCGATCGACGCGCAGCGCGCCGCGCAGCCGGACTGGTTCGCCAGCGAGCATATGCTCGGGTACAGCGCCTACGTGGCGCAGTTCGGAAGCAGCTTCAAGGGCGTGGCCGAGCGCATCGGCCACCTGCAGGAAGCCGGCGTCAGCTACCTGCACCTGCTGCCTTTCCTGCGCCCGCGCGCCGGCGAGAACGACGGCGGGTTCGCCCTGGCCAGTTTCGATGACGTCGACGCTGCGCTGGGCACCAACGAGGATCTCGACGCGCTATGCACGGCGCTGCGCGAGGCCGGCATCAGCCTGTGCGCCGACCTGGTACTGAACCACGTGGCGGACGACCATCCGTGGGCCGTCGGTGCCGTCCAAGGCGATGCCCGGCTGCGCGAATTCTTCCACGTTTTTCCTGACCGCAGCATGCCAGACCGCTACGAGCCGACCCTGGGACAAGTGTTTCCCCAGGCCGCGCCTGGGAATTTCACCTATGTCGAGGCGCTGGACGGCTGGGTATGGACCACTTTCTACCCATTCCAGTGGGACTTGAACTACGCCAATCGCGCGGTGTTCGCCGAGGTGGCGGCAGCGCTGCTGCGCCTGGCCAACCGCGGCGTGGAAGCATTCCGGCTCGACTCCACCGCTTTCCTGTGGAAGCGTGAGGGAAGCAGCTGCATGAACCTGCCGGAGGCGCACGCCATCCTGCAGGCGCTGCGCGCGCTGGTCAGCATCGTCGCGCCCGGCGTGCTGCTCAAGGCCGAGGCGATCGTTCCCACCCGCGACCTGCCGGCCTACCTGGGCAGCGCCGACACCGCCGAATGCCATCTGGCCTACCACAGCACGCTGATGGCGGCCGGCTGGGCTGCGCTGGCCGAACAAGACACCTCGCTGCTGCGCGAGGTCATCGCCAACACGCCGCCCTTGCCGCCGGCAGCAAGCTGGGTCACCTATATCCGCTGCCACGATGATATCGGCTGGAAGATCCTCGCCGAGGAAGCACGCTCGCAGGAGCGCCTGGACGGCATCGCCGATTTCTTCCATGGCCGCCATGGCAGCTTCGCGCGCGGGGTGGCGTTCCAGTCGGGTCGGGCGACCAATGGCACTGCCGCGTCGCTGGCCGGTTTTGAGACGGCCTCTACCCCCGAGCAGGCGGCCGACTGCCTGCGCCGGCTGGTGCTGCTGCACGGCCTGGCGTTCTCATTCGGCGGCCTGCCCTTGCTCTATATGGGCGACGAGCTGGGCACGCTGAACGAGCATGGCTACCTGGCCGATCCAGGGCGCGCGCATGACACGCGCTGGGTGCAGCGGGCGGCGCTGGACCCGGCACGCCTGGCGCAGCGCCATGACGCGAACGGCGCTGCCGGCGCTGTGTTCGGCGCCTTGCGCACGCTGGCCGCGCGCCGCCAAAGCCAGCCCGACCTGGCTGCCGGACAGCCGCGCACCCTGTTGCACGCGGTCGATCCGGCGGTGCTGGCTCTGGCCCGCGGCGAGCGTTTCCTGAACCTGTCGAATTTTTCAGCCCGCAGCATCGAACTTGACCTGGCGGCAATTGGCGCCGGCCAGTGGGCGGTCGATGGCGGCCGCGTGGTGCTCGGTCCCTGGGCCATGCTGTGGCTCGAGCGCTAGCACGACTTTTGAAGGAGCACGACATGCAAACCGAGAGCACTGGCATCGCGGTCTTTGGCGAAGCGCTGGTCGATGATTTCCTTACCGAGCAAGTAGTCGGGGGAGCGCCGTTCAACGTGGCGCGCCACCTCGCCGCGTTTGGTATCGCGTCCCTGATGATCACGCGGATTGGCAGCGACAACAACGGCGCCATGGTGGCAGCCGAATTCGAGCGCTTCGGCATGCGTATCGACGGGCTGCAGATCGATCCGCAGGCGCCGACCGGGCGCGTGATCGTCGAGCGCAGCGCCGGCAATCACCGTTTCGAGATCCTGCCGCGGCAGGCCTACGACCTGATCGATGTGGACGCGGCGCTGGCCGCGATGGCGCGCTGCACGCCAGGCGTGATCTGTTTCGGCACGCTGGCACAGCGCGAAGCCACCTCGCGCGGGGCGCTCAGGGCGCTGCTGGCGGCCACGCCGGCGATGCGCTTCCTGGACCTGAATCTGCGCGAAGGGCAGGTGACCGAACGCTGCGTGTTCGAGTCGCTGCACGAGGCCGACGTCGTCAAGGTCAATGAACAGGAGCTGAGCGAACTGTTTCGTTGGTACACCGACACGCAGCCGCCGACGACGGACATGGCCGCCTCCGAAGTGCAGCTTGCCTGCTCGCGGCTGATGCAGGTGTTCGGAGTGCGCGGCCTGATCGTGACACTGGGACCGCGCGGCGTGGTCTATTTCGGCCCCGATGGGATCCGGCACGGCGCCAGCCCGCAGGCGGATACGGGCGCGCTGGTGGACACGGTGGGGGCGGGCGACGCCTTTTCGGCGATCTTCCTGCTGGGATCGACGCTTGCCTGGCCGCTGGCGACAACGCTGCAGCGCGCCAACGATTTTGCTGCGGCCATTTGTGCGCTTGCCGGCGCAGTACCCGCCGACATTGCGTTTTACGAGCAGTGGCATACTCGCTGGCTCGCTGACTGAACCTACAGAGGGAAACCGCGATGACGCATAAACCGCACTTGTCGTTCTGGCAGATCGTCAACATGAACGTTGGCTTCTTCGGCATCCAGTTCAGCTTCGGGCTGCAGCAAAGCAGCATGAGCCCGATCTACAAATACCTGGGCGCGGACGAGGCAACGCTGCCCTTGCTGTGGCTGGCAGGTCCGGTGACCGGCCTGGTCGTGCAACCGATCATCGGCGCGATGAGCGACCGTACCGTCACCCGCTGGGGCCGCAGGACCCCTTACTTCCTGATCGGCGCGATCCTGTGCAGCTTGGGGCTGCTGGCGATGCCGTTCAGCCCGACCCTGTGGATGGCGGCCAGCCTGCTGTGGATTCTCGATGCCGCCAATAACGTGACGATGGAGCCCTACCGGGCCTTCGTCAGCGACAAGCTGGCGCCGAAGCAGCACTCGCTCGGCTTCCTGACCCAGAGCGCATTCACCGGGCTGGGCCAGACGCTGGCTTACCTGACGCCGACATTGCTGGTGCTGTTAGGCATGAACAAGGACGCTACCAATTCCAGTAACATCCCGCATATCGTGATCGCGGCCTTCATGATCGGTGCTGTGTTTTCGATTTCCAGCGTGTTGTGGACCTTGAAGACCACCAAGGAGATACCGCTCGACGCAGACGAACTGGCCAGGCTGCGCGCAACGCGTCCGGGAGTGAAGGCAATCACTGCGGATATCGTGCTGGCCATCCGCGAGATGCCGCCGACCATGAAGCAGCTGGCTTTGGTCAAATTGTTCCAGTGGTACGCGATGTTCTGCTACTGGCAATACATCATGCTGTCGCTGGCAAGCACCGTCTTCGGAACCTCCAACCCGGCCAGCGCGGAGTTTCGCGACGCCGGCCTGCTCAACGGCCAGATCGGGGCATTCTATAATTTCGTCGCCTTCATCGCCGCCTTTGCACTGGTGCCGTTCACGCGCCGCTTCGGGCCAAAGGCCGTGCACAGCGTCTGCCTGGCGCTGGCGGGCGCCAGCATGCTGTATATCCCGATGATCCAGGCGCCAGGCCTGTTATTCGTGGCGATGATCGGAATCGGGCTGGCTTGGGCCAGCATCATGGGCAACCCCTACATCATGCTGGCCGGCTGCATTCCGCCGCGGCGCACAGGCGTGTATATGGGGATCTTCAATATGTTCATCGTGATTCCAATGATCATTCAGATCTTCACGCTGCCGCTGTACTACCACGCCTGGCTGGGAGGACGGCCCGAGAACGTGATCCGGCTCGCGGGGGCGCTGATGCTGTGCGCCGCTGCCGCAGTTTGCTTCGTCAGGATCAGGCACGCCGACACCGGCCAGGCGGCCAGCATGGATACCGCCGACGCGTCGTTGCCGCTGCGTCCGAGCGGTCACTGATTCAGGCATCCTGGGCATCCCGGCCCAAGCGGTCGAGCAAGCCGGGGCCGGGGCTTCAGGAGTCGCGGCGCCGCGCGGCAGCGGACTGGTGGCTTACTACGCTCGGTAGAGTATTCGGGAGACGTCCTTGGACAGTGGCGAATATGGGGAGTTTTTGGTCAGCCATCACACCTCGGACGAAGCGGCCATTCCATTTTCCATCACAGCTGCCGCAGTGGAAATTTGTCAAACACGCTGGAACCCGCGTAGAATGCGGCTGACGCGGGTGTAGCTCAATGGTAGAGCAGAAGCTTCCCAAGCTTACGACGAGGGTTCGATTCCCTTCACCCGCTCCAGGCGCCGCAGCACCGCGCCGCGCCATGTTCTGCTCAGACGACGTATCCTTGCATTTCCCCTTCAAAGCAAGGAGCGCGTCATATGTCTCCGATTTCTCCTTCACGCCGACGTCTGCTGGAATCGCTGATGGCCGCTATGGGCGGTCTGGCCCTGTCATCGGTTCGCGCAGCAACCCCACCCGTGTCCTTGCTCACCCGCCCGATCGCCTCGACCGGTGAACAACTCCCCGTCATTGGCCTTGGCAGCTGGATCACCTTCAATGTCGGCCGCGACCCGCAAGGCCGCCGCGAATCGGTCGACGTAATGCGCCAGTTCTTCGCCGGTGGCGGCAGGCTGGTCGACTCCTCACCCATGTACGGCTCGGCCCAGGATGTGATCGGCGAGGCCGTGCAAACTCTCAAACCCGCGCGGCTGTTTGCAGCCGACAAGGTCTGGGTCAGCGGCGGCGCGCGTGGCGTGGCGCAGGTCGAGGCGTCGCGCAAGTTGTGGCGCGTGCCGCGCTTCGATCTGCTGCAGGTGCATAACCTGCTGTCGTGGGAAGAGCATTTGCCAATCCTGCTGGCGATGAAGCGGGACGGGCGGCTGCGCTACGTTGGCATCACCACGTCCGAAGGCCGCCGCCACGCCGAGATCGAGAAAATCATGGCGTCGCAGCCGATCGACTTCGTGCAGATCTCGTACAACGCGCTCGATCGCGACGTCGAGCAGCGCATCCTGCCGCTGGCGCGCGAGCGCAGGATCGGCGTGATCGTCAACCGGCCATTTCGCCAGGGCGACCTGACGCAGGCGCTGGCCGGCAAGCCGTTGCCGGGGTGGGCGGCCGATATCGGCTGCACGACGTGGGCGCAGGCGCTGCTCAAGTTTATTGTTTCGCATCCGGCCGTCACGTGCGCGATTCCGGCCACGTCCAGCGTCGCGCATGTGCGCGAAAATCTGCTGGCCGGCACCGGTCGCATGCCGGACGAGGCGCTGCGCAAGCGCATCGCGCAGGATGTCGAAAGGCTGGCATGAGCGAGTGGTGGACGTATTCGCTGTCCGATTTTTTGATGTTTTCAAGCCGCAGCTACTACCGGCTTATCGAGAGCTACAACACCGCCATCTGGCCTGCGCATCTGCTGGCGCTGGTGGTGGGCGTCATCGTGATCGGCGCCATCGTGCGGCCACGCCAGCACCTTCAACGATCAGCGGCGCTGGTGCTGGCCGCCGCCTGGGGCTGGGTCGCCTGGGCGTATCATCTGGAGCGCTATGCCGAGATCAACACCGCAGCGCCGTATTTTGCTGCGGCGTTTGCCGTGCAGGCGCTGTTACTGTGCTGGCTCGCGTACAGGCCAGCTAACGTAGCTAACGCAGCGCCAGCACCGCAACCTCTAACACTCGGTCTTTCTGGCCTGGCCATCTGCGCCTATCCCTTGCTGGCACTAGCTCGTGACAACGGCACATGGCGCCAGGCAGAAGTCTTCGGCATCGTCCCCGATCCCACGGTCGCCGCCACCCTGGGCGTGCTGCTCGCATGGCGTGCCCCTGCAATCTTCTGGCTGATCCCGGTGAGCTGGTGCCTGGTCAGCGGCGCGACACTGATGGAGTTGAAGATCAACCATGCATGGCTGCTACCGGCGCTCGCATTGACAGCCGTACTTGCCCGAGTCATGCGCAGCAAAACACCGCACGACCTTAACTCGACAGCAAATCTCCGATCCTGAACGAGTCCGTCCCGGCCACTTTACAGACGTGCATCCCGCGCAGCAGATGCCGGTGCGCCGTGCAGGCAAACAGCAACCCCGGCCGGCTCGCCGCCACCGGCGTGACCTGCCCGCTGACCGGATTGACGATGTCCGCAATCGGCTCGCCCGCCTCGACCCGGTCCCCCAGCGTCTTGCGCAGCACGAGCACGCCCGCATGCGGCGCGGTCAGCGGTTCGACGGCGTCGAGCGGTGTCGGCGCGCAGGCGTAGGCGGGCATGTTGCCAACCGGGATGTCCAGCACGCCCTGGTGTGCCAGATAGCGCAGCAGCGCGTCGGCATCCTTGCGCGCGTAGTCGTAACTGACGTCGTTCTCGCCTCGCAGTTCGACGGTGACGGCCACGCAGGCCGGCGGAATCGCAGCATCCGGATAGTGACGCGCGAGGTCCCACCACAGGCGGCCGCACGCTTCGTCGAACGGCTCGCCGCCCGATTCGGTCGCCACCAGCAGCACGCGCGCTTCCATCAGCGCGGCCAGCGGCAGCACTGCCTCGACCAGCGGCGTGCCCGCGTACATGTGCAGCACCGCCTCGGTGTCGCAGTGCAGGTCGAGCATGATGTCGGCGTCGATCGCCATCGTGAGCAGCGTCTTCTTGAGCGCGGAGGTTGCATTGCCAGGCTCCCAGCTGGCCACCGAGCGCCGTGCATGCTCGCGGATCAGCGCGACGTTGGCGGCGGCGTCCTGCCCGAGCTGGCCATCGACTGCCGCCATCACATCCTGCGCCACGTGGCGGTAGGCGCGATTGAAGTTGGTGCCGGTCGCCAGGTCGTAGCGCCCGAACGGCGCGCCGTGAATCACCTGCGCCAGCCCGATCGGATTGGCCACCGGCACCAGGATCACCTCGCCCTTGATGCGGCCTTCGGCATCCAGCCGCTCGAGTTCCTGGCGCAGCACGTGCGCGACCAGCATGGCCGGCACTTCGTCCGCGTGCAGCGAGGCCTGGATATAGACCTTCTTGCCGCTGCCCGGCGCGCCGTAATGGAACGAGGTCAGGTTGACGGCGGCGATATGCTCGTCGGTGGCGATCGGGTGTTTCGTGGAATGCATGGACAGACTCCGGCAAGCTGGGTGAAGACGCGATTATGGCCGATCCGGACGGCGCAGCGCGTCGGCTATAATGACAGCCGCATTTTCCTCTTCACTTTCTTCGTCCCCACATCCCATGTCTCTTGATAAGCCCAACAATGGCCCGGCGCGGTCCATGCTGTACGATCCCACCGAACACCGCATCCGCAGTTTTGTCACGCGTGCGGGCCGGCTGTCGACCGCGCAGGCGCGGGCCTTCGATGAACTGGGCCCCAAGTTCCTGATCGGGTACAAGAAAGAACCGCTCGACGTCGCGCAGGCCTTCGGCCGCACCGCGCCGGTGATCCTGGAAATCGGCTTCGGCATGGGCGACACCACTGCACATATCGCCAAGCTGATGCCCGAGAAGGACTTCATCGGCGTCGAAGTACACACGCCTGGCGTCGGCAGCCTGCTCAAGCAGATCGGCGAGCAGGACATCGCCAACCTGCGCCTGATCCAGCACGACGTGTTCGAGGTGCTGAATCACATGATCGCCGATGGCTCGCTCGACGGCGTGCACGTGTTCTTCCCCGACCCATGGCACAAGGCGCGCCACAACAAGCGCCGCCTGATCCAGCCGGCATTCGTCAAGCTGCTGTGCCAGAAGCTGGCCCCTGGCGGCTACCTGCACCTGGCAACCGACTGGGAAGACTACGCGGTGCAGATGCTGGAAGTCTTGAGCGCCGAGCCCGAACTGACCAATACCGCCGACGGCTACGCGCCGCAGCCGGCTTACCGTCCGCTGACCAAGTTCGAGAACCGCGGCATCAAGCTCGGTCACGGCGTCTGGGATCTGGTCTTCACCCGCAAATAAGCCACATCGTCGCTCGTGCCTGTCTTCTCGTCGTTCGTCGCCCGTTGCTGTGCGCAGGCGCAGTAGTTTCCTAGACTGATCTCGTTGCTATACATTGACGAGAACGGAGGACACCATGTGGGCAGGGATCGCGAAGTGGTACCGGCAGTGGGAGCAGGAACAACTGGCAGTGCTGCAGGACCCGGCGCTGGCGCGCCAGGCGCCCTTTGGTTACCGCCGCTATGTCGCCTGCAAGCTGGCAGCGCTGCCGCTCCGCGAGCGCCAGGAGTTGTACCGGTTTTCCGTCTATTGGCGTGGACCCCGGGTATGGCTGGCACTAGCCTCGCTGTGCCTCGTGCTGTCCGTGCTCGGATTGCTGCTCCATCTGGCCTTCATGCCTGCCGCCCCATGGTGGAAGACGGTTGTTGCGGCCAATACGATCGGGCTGGCACTGTCGGCATCATTCGCGGGGGTCTGGTTCAACTACCGGAAGATCGCGCGCGCCAAGCTCAGGGCGCTGGCCTCAATGGTTGGCCTCGGAGCGATCGGTGGCCTGTTCGGGACCCTCATCGTTACGGTAAGCCGTGGCAAGCCATGGCAGGAACTGATCGATGATCTGCCACGCACGTTGATGCTGGTGACGGGTGCCGCAACGGTGCTGATCGCAGCACCGTCGATCGTGCTCGCTGTACTGCGCAACCGGCACTACGAAACTGCGAATGCCCAACTCCAGCGCGATGCCGAACAGGCGCGCCTGGCCCGCGAACTGAGCGAAACCCAGCTGCGCCTGTTGCGCGCCCAGATCGAACCGCACTTCCTGTTCAATACCCTCGGCGCCGTGCAGCAACTGGCACAAGAGAAAGCGCCGCGCGCCGCCGAACTCACGGCGCACCTGATCGATTTCCTGCGCGCCAGCATGAGCGACATGCGCTGCGAGCAGGTGAGCCTTGCCACCGAATTCGGTCTGGTCGAATCGTACCTGGCCGTGATGCAGATCCGGATGGGCGAGCGCCTGCGGTTCCGGATCGACCTCCCTACCAGCCTGGCCGCCACCCAGGTCCCCAGCATGCTGGTACTGACCCTGGCCGAGAACGCGATCAAGCACGGCATCGAGCCGTCGCTGCGCGGCGGCGCCATCACCGTCACCGCCCACGAAGACGCCGACCGGATCCGCATCGCGGTGCACGACAGCGGCGTGGGCATGAGCGACACGCCCGGCAACGGCACGGGCCTGGAGAATGTGCGCAGTCGTCTGCGCCTGGCCTATGGCGAGAGCGCCAGCCTGGTGCTGAGCGAAGCCGAACCGGGCCTGCTGGCCGAACTCTTCATCCCCCGCAAGGACGCGCAATGACAGTCACGATTCTGGTCGCCGAAGACGAACCGCTGATGCGCGAGCGCCTGCTCGGCATGCTGGCGCTGGCCTGGCCCGACGCGCAGGTGATCGCGGCGGTCGACAATGGCCTCGATGCCTGGGACGCCTATCTGGAGCACGCGCCGCGCGTGGTATTTCTGGATATCCGCATGCCCGGCCTGTCGGGCCTGGAAGTGGCCGAGCGTATCGGCCGTCAGGCGCACGTGGTGTTCGTCACCGCCTATGACCAGTACGCCGTCGATGCGTTCGACGCGGGCGCGGTCGATTATCTGCTCAAGCCCATCCAGCCGGGGCGCCTGGATAAAGCGCTGGCGCGGCTGCGCGAAAAACTCGACAGCCAGCCGATGGATGTGAGCGCAGTCGTCCGGCAGGTCAAGGCGGCGTCGCCCGCGCCAGCACGCGAAAAATTGAAATGGCTGAAAGCCAGCGTGGGCAAGCAGATCCGCCTGATCGACGTCGAGGAGGTGCTGTTCTTCCAGGCCGATACCAAGTACACGCGCGTGGTGCTGGAAGGGTCGGAGGCGCTGGTGCGCATCCCGCTGAAGGATTTATTGGGCGGACTCGATGCCGACCGTTTCTGGCAGATCCATCGCGGCACGGTCGTGAAGGTGACGGCGATCCGCGCCGCCGAGCGCATCGACGCCGAGCGCATGCAGGTGCTGCTGCGCGGCAGCAGCGAAGTGCTGCCCGTCAGCCGCAGTTTCACGCATCTGTTTCGCGAATAGCGTTACAGCATCTCGTTGATGATGGCGACGATCGCGTCGCCATACGACACGAGCTTTTTCTCGCCCACGCCGGTCACGCCACGCAGCTGGTCGATTGACGTTGGCTTGACCTTGGCGATCTCGCGCAGCGTCGCATCCTGGAACACGACGTAGGCCGGCACGCCGTGCTCGCGCGCGGTGCCCATGCGCCACGAGCGCAGGCGCTCGAAGATGCCTTGCTCGGAGCGCGACAGCTCCACTTCCTCGAACGTCGAGCGTGACGTGGAAGGGCGCTTGGCCTTGACCGGTTTCTGGTACTGACGCAGCTGCACCGTCTGCTCGCCCTTGAGCACCGGGCGCGCGGCGTCGGTGAGCTTGAGCGAACTGAAGGCGTCGTGGTCGACCGTGACGAGGCCCAGCGCAATGGCCTGACGCAGGATGGCGCGCCACTCCTGTTCGCTACGGTCGGCGCCCACGCCATACACGGTGAGCTTGTCGTGGTGCCACTGGGTGATGCGCTCGGTGGTCGCGCCGCGCAGCACGTCGATCACGTGGCCTCCAGCAAAGCGCTGGTCGACCCGGTAGATGGTGGACAGCAGTTTTTGCACCGGCACCGAGCCGTCGAAGCTCACCGGCGGGATCAGGCAGGTGTCGCAGTTGCCGCACGGGCCGGAGCGTTCGCCGAAGTAGTCGAGCAGGCGCATGCGCCGGCACGACAGGGTTTCGCACAGGCCCAGCATGGCGTCGAGCTTCATCGACAGCACGCGCTTGAACGTTTCGTCGGCCTCGGACTCGTCGATCATCCGGCGCTGCAGCACCACGTCTTGCAGGCCGTAGGCCATCCAGGCGCTGGCGGGGCCGCCGTCACGGCCGGCGCGGCCGGTCTCCTGATAATAGCCTTCGATGCTTTTTGGCAGATCGAGGTGGCACACGAAGCGTACATCGGGTTTGTCGATGCCCATGCCGAAGGCGATGGTGGCGACCATGACGATGTTTTCTTCGCGCAGGAAGCGCGCCTGGTTCTTGGCACGCACCGCGTATTCCATGCCGGCGTGGTAGGCCATGGCGCGGATGCCGTTTTCGTTGAGGAAGTCGGCGGTTTCTTCGACCTTCTTGCGCGACAGGCAGTAGACGATGCCCGAGTCGCCTGAATGCTCGCCGGCGATGAAGTCGAGCAGCTGCTTGCGGCCGTTGGCTTTCTCGACGATCGAGTAGCGGATGTTCGGGCGGTCGAACGACGAGACGAACTGGCGCGCTTCACCCAGTTGCAGGCGCAGCGCGATTTCGGCGCGGGTTTGCTGGTCGGCCGTCGCCGTGAGCGCGATGCGCGGCACGTTCGGGAAGCGCTCGTGCAAGATCGACAGGCGGATGTACTCGGGGCGGAAGTCGTGGCCCCATTGCGATACGCAGTGCGCTTCGTCGATCGCGAACAGCGAGATTTTGGATGCATCGAACAGCTCGAGGCAGCGCTGCGTCATCAGGCGCTCGGGCGCCACGTAGACCAGGTCGATTTCGCCGGTGCGCACGAGGCGCTCGATGCGCATCGCTTCTTCGAACGTCTGGGTCGAATTGAGGAACGCGGCGCGCACGCCGACTTCTTCGAGCGCATCGACCTGATCCTGCATCAGCGCGATGAGCGGCGAGATGACCACGCCGACGCCGTCGCGCAGCAGCGCGGGAATCTGATAGCACAGCGACTTGCCGCCGCCGGTGGGCATCAGGACCAGCGCGTCGCCGCCACTGGCCACGTGCTCGACGATTTCGCCCTGCTGGCCGCGGAAGGCGGGGTAGCCGAAGACGGTCTCGAGCACGTGAAGCGCACGTGCGCTGAGGTCGGCGCCCGTGTCGGCGCCGGTGTCTGAATTCATACGTTCAATGTCGGACAGAGTGTTCAAGCTGTGTGTTGGACCGGCTGATGCTGCAAGTTTAGTCCGCCCAGGTAAGCAGATCGAATTGGGCGGTCACGAGAATCAGGATACCGAATACGATACGGTACCAGGCGAAGATCGTGAAGTCGTGCGTACTGATGTAGCGCAGGAGCCAGCGCACGCACAGGAATGCGGAAATAAACGCTGAGAAAAAGCCCAGGCTAAACAGCGGCACATCGGCCATCGACAGCAGGTCGCGCTCCTTGGCGATCGAGTAGACCGTGGCGCCCAGCATCGTCGGCATGGCCAGGAAGAACGAGAATTCGGTGGCCGCCTTGCGCGACAGGCCGAACAGCATGCCGCCAATGATCGTCGAACCCGAACGGCTGGTGCCGGGGATCAGCGCGAAGGCTTGCGCGAAGCCGACCTTGAGCGCATCGAGCATGCTCATGTCGTCGACCGTCTCGACCCGCGCGGCCTTCGGATTCTGGCGGTTGCGGTGTTCGACCCACAGGATGACGATACCGCCGAGCACCAGAGCAACGGCCACGGGAATCGGGTGGAACAGCACTTCGGTAATGGCCGCGCTGAACAGCACGCCAGCAATCGCGGCAGGGAAGAATGCAATCACGACATTGCGCGCAAAGCGCTGCTGGACGGGATCGGCACCCAGTCCGGCGAACACCTTCGCGATGCGCGCACGGTATTCCCAGACCACGGCCAGCATGGCGCCGGCCTGGATGACAATCTTGAAAACAGTTGCCTTGGTACCCGTGAAATCGAGCAAGCTGCCCATCAGGATCAGGTGGCCGGTCGACGAAATCGGAAGGAATTCAGTGAAACCCTCGACCAGGCCCATGATGATTGCCTTAATGGCTAGAACGATATCCATGGTGTTTTTGTGCTGTGGAAGTGAACTGTGGGAGGTACATGCGAGGGGGCAAAGCTTACCATGAGCGCGGGGGCTGCCGTTGGGCTAACTGAACCGTACGAGCTGCCGCGGATGGCATCGGGGCTGTTTTAATCTCGCTGTAAAGATGTGTCATGCGTAAAAACGCGTGCTACACTCAAAGCCATGAGTCTTTTTCTTGTCCTCATTCTTGCTGCGCTGGCCTGGGTAGCATTTCATGATTGGCAGTTGCCCAACGCCCTGCGTTACCGGCCTTTCCAGGGCCGGGCGTGGCGTAGTTCTTTCCCTTCCGCATCCCGCAAGGACATCCGCGATTTCCTCGCCGTGTGTGGCTCGGCCTGCGCCTTTGGCGCTTGCGACCGGTTGCATTTGCGCCCTGACGACCCGGTACTCAATGTCGTGCGCGCCGCCAGGCCAACGCGCTGGATGCCCGACGCCACCGACATCGAACCGCTGGCACGCGCAGTGCGCGAACGCTATGGTGTCTTGCTGAGCGACATCTGGCACGACGGCCTGACGCTCGGCGGGTTGTTCCAGCGCGTGCAACAGGCCCGCGGCAAGCCAGCGGTCTAAGTCACCGCGTTTACACGGACTCCGGCGCCGTCAGCCGTTCCAGTTCACTCAACCAGATCATCGCCTGCGCGCGGGTATCGCCACACATCTCGTGTGACGGTTGCAGCCCGCCGCAAAAGGCCGGCCGCTCGGGTTGCCCGAAGATGCGGCAGCGCTCGTCCTCTCCCAATTGCACGCAACGTACGCCTGCCGGCTTGCCATTGGGCATGCCGGGGATCGGACTGGTGATCGACGGGGCGGTGCAGCAGGCGCCGCATTGCGGCCGGCACTGGAAGGGGGCGGGAGTGGACAGCATGGCGTTTGAAAAGTAGCAGACCGCGAGTATACAACGGACCGCGACGCCAGCATCAGATGATGCATTGACTACTTATTGTGGCTAAATATAATATATTTTTAGTTACGCAGCGGTCGCTTGACGGCAGCAACATGACGGGTCTATATTGGTTGTTCCTTAGATAATTTCTGAGTGGGAAAATGGACTGCCAAACAGACAGCAAGCCACGTTGGGAACGTCGCAAGGAAGCGCGGCCGCAAGAGCTGCTCTCGGCTGCCGTCGAGCTGTTCGTCGAGCGCGGCTTTGCCTCCACCCGCCTGGAAGACGTGGCCAAGCGCGCCGGTGTCTCCAAGGGCACCTTGTATCTGTATTACACCAACAAGGAAGATCTGTTCAAGGCCGTCGTACGCCAGAGTATCGTGCCGATGCTGGGGCAGGCCGAAATCTCGGTCGCTGAATTTGAAGGCCATAGCGCCGACCTGCTGCGCAGCGTGATCCTGTCGTGGTGGCATCGGGTGGGTGCGACCAAGGCGTCCGGCATTAGCAAGCTGATCTTTGCTGAAGCCGATAATTTCCCTGAACTGGCGCGCTTTTACCAGACAGAAGTCATGAGCCGCGGCATGCGCATGATCTCCAGCATGCTCGAGCGCGGCGTGCAGCGCGGCGAGTTTCGCGCGATCGATATTCCCCAGACCACCCAGGTTTTGATCGCGCCGATGCTGATGCTGTCCACCTGGAAACACACCATCGCCCCGTGCGAGCGCTGCGACCTGCATCCCGAAGCCTTCCTCGACGCCTTCCTCGACATCACCCTCAATGGCCTCGTGCCGGCTGGCCAACCGGCCCGCTGAACGCCCGTTCACGCCAGGGACGGTTTTCTGGCGTTCATCCCCTCCAAACTGCAGACTGTCGCAATTTTCCTCTGGGGAAGGCGTGCGTCGATAAGATGTGCCTCGAGATACCTATTCAGGTAGGTTCCAGCACCGTTCACGGATTAGAATATCGGATTGTTTATTTTTCCACCGAGAACTGAAATGAATATCGAACAAGCCCGCTTCAATATGATCGAACAGCAGATCCGTCCTTGGAATGTGCTGGACCAGGACATCCTCGACCTGCTGCACGTGGTCAAGCGTGAACAATTCGTGCCACAGGCCTACCAGAACCTGGCATTTGCCGATACCGAAATCCCGCTGCCGGGCGGTGAAGCCATGCTCAATCCGAAGGTCGAAGCGCGCATGGCGCAAGAGGCTGGCGTCAAGCAGGGCGACAACGTGCTGCAGATCGGCACCGGTTCGGGCTACCTGGCAGCGCTGCTGGCAAGCAAGGCGCGTCACGTGACGAGCGTTGAAATCCTGCCGGAAACCGCCGCCCAGGCCAAGCAGAACCTCGACGCTGCCGGCATCACCAATGTGGCGGTCGAAGTGGGCAATGGCGCGCAGGGCTGGGCGACCGGCACCGATTACGACGTGATCGTCGTGTCGGGCGCACTGCCGCTGCTGCCGGAGTCGCTGATCAAGCAACTGAAAATCGGTGGCCGCATGATCGCGATCGTCGGCACTGCGCCGGCCATGACGTGCCAGCGGATCACCCGCACCTCGGCCACCGCGCATGAGGCGGTCACCGTGTTCGAAACCGTCGCCAAGCCGCTGACGGGCGCAACGAAGCCGTCCGGTTTCACGTTCTGAGGACGCTGTGATGCAACAGATTACTGCTCCCGAACTGGCCGCCTTGCTGGCCGATCCGGCGCGCGAGCAGCCGCTGCTGCTCGACGTGCGCGAAAACTGGGAATTCGAGACGTGCCGCATCGCCGGCTCGACCCAGATTCCGATGAACCTGATTCCGGTGCGCGTGACCGAGATCGACGACGACCGCGAGGTCGTCTGCATTTGCCACCACGGGGCGCGCAGCATGCAGGTTGCTGCCTTCCTTGAGCGCAATGGTTTTGACAATGTAACCAACTTGACGGGCGGGATACACGCCTGGGCTGTGCAAGTCGATCCGTCGATGCCGACGTATTGACCTGATTCCAAAAACTTGATGACCCCTGTGGAGATAGCAATGCAGAAACCCCTTATCGCCGTGCTGCTTGCGAGCGCGTGCTTCTCGCTCAACGCCGGTGCTGCCGACCTGATCCAGGTGTATCAGCAAGCACTGGCCAATGACGCGACGTACGCGAGTGCGCGTGCTTCGCTGTCGGCGAGCCGCGAGCGCATCATCCAGGGGCGTGCAGGGCTACTCCCGACCGTTGGCATCAGCGGTGCACTGAGCAAGAACGACAGTGACTTCGACCCATGGAATGTGGGTCAGCTCGGCACCTTGCCGAACGGCCAGCCGGGCATCGTCGGCAGCAGTGGCTCGAATCTGCGCACCAACGAATACACGCTGGCGTTGCAGCAGCCGCTGTATCGCTGGGATCGCTGGGAAACGTACCAGCAGAGCAAGCTGCAGCAAGCCATTGGCGAAGCCCAGTTTGCCCAGGCCCAGCAAGACCTGATCACGCGCGTGGCGCAAGCCTACTTCGACGTGCTGGCAGCACAGGACAAGCTGGAATCAACCCGCGCCCAGAAGGAAGCAACCACGGAGCAATTGGCATCGGCCAAGCGCAATTTTGAAGTCGGCACCCAGACCATCACCGACACGCACGAGGCGCAAGCCGCGTACGACCTGGTGCTGGCGCAGGAATTCGCCGCCGTCAACGACCTGGACAACAAGCGCAATGCGCTGCAAGCCATCATCGGCACTGCGCCGGGCAACCTGGCGGCCCTGAAGCCCGGCACGACGCT
This sequence comes from Oxalobacteraceae sp. CFBP 8761, assembly GCA_014841595.1. NCBI lineage: Bacteria > Pseudomonadati > Pseudomonadota > Betaproteobacteria > Burkholderiales > Oxalobacteraceae > Oxalobacteraceae sp. CFBP 8761. The sequence goes on from JACYUE010000001.1 coordinate 148,634, forward strand.
GGCCGTGCCGCAGCCGGCCACGGTTGATCCATGGGTGTCGTCGGCCGAGAACCAGAACTATGGCGTGACGGTCAGCCAGCTCCAAGTGGAAATCGCCACGCGCGACATCTCGCGCAACCGCGCCGGCCACATGCCGACGCTCGACCTCGTGGCCAGCTCGACGCGCCGCGACGTCAACGGCCGCACGGGCAATTCGGGCGACACCAAGAACAATGCGATCGGCCTGCAATGGAGCGTGCCGATCTTCAGCGGCTATGCCGTCACCAGCCGCGTGCGCGAATCGATCGCACTGGAAGACCGCGCCCGCAACGAGCTCGAAGCAACGCGCCGCAATGCAGCGCTGCAGGCGCGCCAGTCGTTCCTGGGCGTGAACAGCGGCCTGGCGCAAGTGAAAGCACTGGAAGCGGCGGAAGTGTCGAGCCAGTCGGCGCTCGAATCGAACAAGCTCGGTTACCAGGTGGGCGTGCGAATCAATATCGACGTGCTCAATGCGCAGCGCCAGCTGTACCAGACCCGCACCGACCTGTCGCGTGCGCGCTATGACGTGATCGTCAATGGCTTGCGCCTGAAAGCGGCGGCAGGTTCGCTGCGCGAGACCGACCTGACGCCAGTGAACAGTTTGCTGGTAGAGTAATTTCTGCTGCATCACGCAAGCCCGGTCGACCATGCAAGTGGCGACCGGGTTTTTTGTTTTACAGCGCCCGCGCCTTGCGCCACTGAATCAGTTCAGCAATCGTCAGGATCGGAAAGTCGCGTTCCGCGGCGAACTGCTCGATCTGCTCGCCGCGCATCATCGTGCCATCGGGGTTCATCAATTCGCACAGCACGGCTGCCGGCTGCAGACCGGCCAGCCGGGCCAGATCGACCGAACCTTCGGTGTGCCCGGCGCGGGCCAGCACGCCGCCTGGCGTGGCGCGCAGCGGGAATACATGGCCCGGGCGCACGACGTCGTCCGGCCGGGCGTCATGCGCGATGGCGGCCCGGATCGTGGTCACGCGGTCGGCGGCCGAGACACCGGTAGTCACGCCATGACGCGCCTCGATCGACACCGTGAACGGCGTGCCGAAGCGGCTGCCGTTGTCCGGCGCCATCGGCGGCAGTTCAAGTGCGCGCACCTTGTCGTCAGGCAGGCACAGGCAGACGATGCCGCTGCATTCGCGGATCATCAGGGCCATGGTGTCACTGGTGATGTGTTCGGCGGCGACGATCAGGTCGGCCTCGTTCTCGCGATCGAAATCGTCGAGCAGGATGACCGGAATGCCGGCGCGCATGGCGTCCAGCGCCGCGGCGATGCGGCCTTCCAGGTCGTGGCTGAAAAGGGTATGGGTAGAAACCAGCATGTGAAACGCTCCTCGCAAAGTGGGCGAAAAACGCATCAGGGCAAAGCGCAGCCGCGCGCCCGTCTGCCCCACGCAAGGCAGGGCAGGCCGGGCGCGTGAACGCGCACATCTTCTTTCATCCGGACTATACCGTCGGCTCTGGCATCGCACCAGATCTGCTGACCCTGCCCGGCATGATGCCGGGCAGGCGCTCGCGGGCTCGACCGTTGCCGGTCATACCGCCGGTGGGGAATTGCACCCCGCCCCGAAGACGTAATGTTGTGTGCCTGCAGGATGCAGGCGCGGCGATTGTAGCAGCGCCGCGCGATCGCTGCAGGCGGCAGGCTTACTTGCTCAGGCCGCCACCGCTGGCGTTGTCGGCGCGTTCGATCAGCTCGACCTTGTAGCCATCCGGATCGGTAATGAACGCGATGACGGTGCTGCCGCCCTTGACCGGGCCTGGCTCGCGCGAGATGTTGCCGCCGGCCGCACGCACCTGATCGCACGTGGCGTAGATGTCAGCGGTGGAGATGGCGATGTGGCCGTAGGCCGTGCCCATGTCGTAGCTGTCGGTGCCCCAGTTATAGGTCAGCTCGAGTTCGGCGTGATCGGGATTGCTGCCGTAGCCGAGGAAGGCCAGGCTGTATTTGTACTCGGCGTTCTCGCTCGTGCGCAGCAGTTTCATGCCCAGCACGGTGGTGTAGAAGTCGATGGAGCGTTGCAGGTCGCCGACCCTCAACATGGTATGCAGGATGCGCATCGTGTGTGCCTTATGTGGTTCGGAAAGACCGTCATTTTATGCCTTTGACGGTTTCCTTGCCGGACAGGGCCCGATGCGCATCCAGTCCCGCTATCAGCTCTCGAGCTTGGCGTCGAGCGTGATGGTGGCGTTCAGCAGCTTCGACACCGGGCAGTTTTCCTTTGCCGTGGTCGCTGCCTTGTCGAAGGCTTCCTGGCTCGCGCCCGGGATCTTCGCGCGCAGTTCCAGGTGAATTGCCGTGATCGAGAAGCCGCCTTCGACTTTTTCCATCGACACGGTGGCCTTGGTGCGCAGTTCGTCGGCGGTCAGGCCGGCCTGGCCGAGCTGGCCCGACAGTGCCATCGTGAAGCAGCCCGCGTGCGCCGCACCGATCAGTTCTTCGGGGTTGGTGCCTGGTGCATCTTCAAAGCGGGTGTTGAAGCCATATGGCTGGTCCTTCAGTGCGCCGCTACCGGTCGACACCTGGCCCTTGCCATCCTTGATGCCACCACTCCATACTGCGCTGCCGTCGCGTTTGATTGTCATGTTTTATTTCCTTTCGTTGGTGTTGTCAGTATCGTCGTCTTCGCTTGCCTCGGGTGCCGGTTCGGCCTCGTGGTCGCGCATGTCGCGATGGCGGTCCGGCAGCGGGGTGGCCTGGCCACTCGCGCCGGGTGCGGCGTTGACCGCCTCGGAAATGCCCGGCGTGCCGCGTGCTTCGGTATCGATCAGGCCTTGTTCGAGGTCGCTTGCTGCCTGCTTCATGATGCCGCGTGGCTCGGTATCCTGGCCATCCGGCGTTTCATCGCGTTCGTGCGGCTGGCGTTTGACGCCATCGTTGCCCATCGGTTCGTCCGTATTCACGGCGCGGTCTTTTGCGTTGGTCGCCATCGCGATCTCCTTTTGTATTTTCGTCATCCTCATCCTAACTGCCCACGCCCAAAACGGTCGCTCAATTGAACTTTGTAAATATGATGCTTTTTTGCAATTACTTGGCTAAGATAGGATTTTGAACGTCTTGACGGAATATGCACCGTGACGCCTGACACCCTGCCGCAGCACGCCACCTCAGTCTGCAAGAACTGCTGCGCCGCCACTGATGGAAACTATTGCCATCAGTGCGGCCAGGCCACGCACCTGCACGTGCCGAGCGCGCGCGAGTTCCTGCACGAATTCATTGCGCACTACGTGGCGCTGGAAGGCGCGCTGTGGAAATCGCTTGGCGGGCTGATCTTCAAGCCGGGCTTTCTCACCTGCGAATATATTGAAGGCCGGCGCGCGCGCTACCTGCAGCCGCTGCGCCTGTATCTGACGTTCAGCATCATCTTTTTTGCGCTGTTCAAGTTCAGCGGGATGGAAGTGATCAATCTCGGCGAAGAGATACCGCCGTCGGCCGTCGTCGTGTCCGGGGACAGGAAAGCCCCTGAGCCTGCCACGGAATTCAACCGCGCCGTCGCGCCCCTCGTGACTGGCGCCGGATCCTTCAACGCCACCCTGGGCCAGAAAGTCCAGCACTTCCTCGACCTGCCGCGGCGCGATCAGGAAGTAGCGCTCAAGGGGGCGTTCTTCAGCTATACGCCGTATGCGGTATTCGCGCTGATGCCGGTGTTCGCCTTCTACCTGCGCATTCTGTATGTGCGCACGGGGCGGCGCTATGGCGAGCATTTCCTGTTCGCGCTGCACACCAATGCGTTTGCCTTTCTGATGTTCAGCGTGCTGCTGACGCTGCCGCCGATGCTGGATTTCCTGGAGCTGCCGCTGGCGCTGTGGCTGCTGCTGTATCTGCCGCTGGCGATGCACAGGGTGTATGGCGGGGCGCGCCTGGCCACCGGCCTGCGCTGGATCGTGCTGAGCCTGCTTCATGTGCTGAGCCTGGTCCTGGCGGTCGTGGTTGCCATGGGAGCGGCACTGGTGGCCTGAACTTGCGGGACCGGGGCGGCGACCGGTATACTGTGCATCTGTACAGTGTTTGCCGAGCGCTGCTATGGCAGCCGCAGGAATTATCGGTTAATCTCCAGCGTGTTGTTAACCTACTACTGCCGAGATCGCTATGCCCGCATCACCCCAACCGCAACAGATCATCGCGCTCGTGGTGCGGCATAACACGCCAGGCGTCGAAGAGCCGGTCAGCCGCATCCGCGATTTTCTGGCCGGGGCCGGCTACCGCGTCGTGTTCGAGGCCGATACCGCCGCCAATCTCGCGCTCGACAATCTCGAATCGATGACCGTGGCCGAGATCGGCGTGCAAGCGCAGATCGGCATCGTCCTCGGCGGCGACGGCACCATGCTCGGCATCGCACGCCAGCTGGCCGAATACGATATCGCCCTCATCGGCATCAACCTGGGGCGCCTGGGCTTCATCACCGACATCGCGCTGGACGACATGCTGCCCCAACTGAGCAACATCCTGGAAGGCCGCGCGCGGCGCGAAGAGCGCACGCTGCTCGAGGCGCGCGTCATGCGCGATGGCGTGCTGATCTTTTCCAGCGTGGCCGTCAACGACGTGGTCGTGGCACGCGGCACGGGCGCCGGCATGGTCGAACTCAAACTGAGCGTCGACGGTCAATTCATGTACAACCAGCGCTCGGATGGCCTGATCGTCTCCACGCCCACCGGCTCGACGGCATATGCGCTGTCGGCCGGCGGGCCATTGCTGCATCCGAGCCTGGGCGGCACGGTGCTGGTGCCGATCGCGCCGCACGCGCTGTCGAACCGGCCGATCGTGGTGCCCGACACGAGTGAGATCGTGGTTGAACTGGTCAGCGGGCGCGACATCAGCGTGAATTTCGACATGCAGACCTTCACGAGCCTGCAGCTGGGCGACCAGATCGTGATTTCGCGCTCGCCGCACACGATCACGTTCCTGCATCCACTCGACTGGAGCTATTACCACACGCTGCGCCAGAAACTGCACTGGAACGAGTACCCCACCAACGACGGCAGGCTCAAGTAAGCTAGCCATCGCAGCCGCCCGCATTTGCTACAGAGTCGTCAAAGAATCGCCCTAACCGCCGGAGACCCGATTTTTCATGCTGCGCACACTTACCATCCGCGACTTCGTCATCGTCGACGCCATCGAACTGGAATTCTCGAACGGCTTCTCGGTGTTCACCGGCGAAACCGGCGCCGGCAAGTCGATCCTGATCGATGCGCTGCAGCTGGCGCTGGGCGGCCGCGGCGACGCCAGCATGGTGCGCGAAGGCGCCGCCAAAGCCGACATCACCGCTGATTTTGCACCGACCGAAGTGGCGCGTGTCTGGCTGGCCGAACACGACTTCAGCGCCGACGAGGGTGGGGCGCTGCTACGCCGCGTGATCGATAACGCCGGCCGCTCCAAGGGTTATATCAACGGTGTCGCGGCCACGGCGGCGCAACTGCGCGAGCTGGGCGACCTGCTGGTCGACATCCACGGCCAGCACGCGCACCAGAGCCTGCTCAAGCCCGACGCCCAGCGCGCGCTGCTCGATAACCAGATCGGCGTGCGCGATCCCGCCGCGCGCATCGAAGCGCAAGAAGTCTCGCAAGCCTGGCGCACCTGGCGCGCGCTGGTACGCCAGCGCGAAGAATACGAAGCCGATGCCAAGAACGTGCTGATCGAGCGCGAGCGTCTCGAGTGGCAAGTGGCCGAACTCGACAAGCTGGCCCCGAAGGCCGGCGAGTGGCTCGACATCGGCAACGAGCACAGCCGCCTGTCGCATGCCGCGACGCTGCTCGAAGGCGCGCAGGAAGCGCTGGCGGCCATCTCGGAATCCGACCATCCGATCCTGTCGCAACTGTCGACGCTGAACGCCAAGCTGGGCAAGCTGGTCGACGTCGATACGCAGCTGCAATCAGTGCTCGACTGCATGGAGCCGGCGCGCATCCAGCTGCAAGAAGCCGTGTCCGAACTCAACACGTATATCGACAAGGTCGAGCTCGACCCGGCGCGTCTGCGCGAAGTCGACGCCCGCATGGAAGCGCTGCACACGGCGGCGCGCAAGTACCGCGTCACGCCCGAAGAACTGCCGGACGAACACGCGCTGCTGGCCACCAAGCTGCGCCAGCTGGCCGACGCCACCGACATTGACGGCCTGCGCAAGCAGGAAGAAAAAGCCGAGGCGGCGTACATGGACGTGGCCGGGCGCCTGTCGGTGCGCCGCGCGGCCGCGGCGCACGAGCTGGGCACGCAGGTGACAGCGGCAATGCAGGAGCTGAGCATGAGCGGCGGCAGCTTCGCCATCGGCCTGAACCGCGGCGAGCCAGGCGCGCATGGCCTGGAGCACATTGAATTTCTGGTGGCCGGTCACGCGGGCGTCGTGCCGCGCGCGCTGGCCAAGGTCGCGTCGGGCGGCGAGCTGGCGCGCATCTCGCTGGCGATCTCGGTCATCACGTCGAATGCAACGACGGTGCCGACGCTGATTTTTGACGAAGTCGACACCGGTATCGGCGGCGGCGTGGCCGAGGTGGTGGGACGCCTGCTCAAGCGCCTGGGCCAGCAACGCCAGGTGCTGTGCGTGACGCACTTGCCGCAGGTGGCCAGCCAGGCAAACCAGCACTTCCAGGTGGCCAAGGGCACGACCGACGCCGGCCGCACGGTCTCGCGCATCGACGTGCTCGACAAGCGCGCGCGGGTCGAGGAAGTGGCGCGCATGCTGGGCGGCATCGAGATCACGGAGACGACGCGCAAGCATGCAAGGGAATTGCTGGCGTCGTGATGGCTTGCATGCGCGGGCCCCGGGTGTTTTTGTGGCACAGTAAACATCCCCATCAACCACTCCGGAAGGAACTCGCATGAGCATCGAAAAAGTCCTGTATCGCGCACAAGCCACGTCGCAAGGCGGCCGTGAAGGCACGTCGAAAAGTTCGGACGGCGCCCTGGACGTGACGCTGTCCACGCCGAAGGAACTGGGCGGCGGTGGCGGCGCGGGCACCAATCCCGAGCAGCTGTTTGCTGCCGGTTACTCGGCCTGCTTCCTGGGCGCGCTGAAATTTGTCGCGGGCCAGGCCAAGGTCACGCTGCCGGCCGACCTGACCATTACCGGCGACGTCGGCATCGGCCAGATCCCGACCGGCTTCGGCATCGAAGTCGACCTGACGATCAAGGGGCCGGGCATGGACCAGGCCCAGTTGCAGGAGCTGGTCGACAAGGCCCACATCGTGTGCCCGTACTCGAACGCCACCCGCAACAACATCGACGTGCGCCTGCACGTGAGCACCTGATTCTGATTCTGACCTCGCGCTAGCCTTGCCGGTCCGTGGCTCGAACACCACGGACCGGCAACCCAAAGCGCGCTGACCCGCTGTTGGGTCCTGCGGGCAGGACATGCCAGACTTATAATGGCCAGATCCTGTCTTCACTACGCCCCCATGTCATTTCGCCCTGAACCGCCTTATACCCACGGTACCATCCCGCGCAGCGCGGTCTTGCTGGTCAACCTCGGCACGCCGGACGAGCCCACACGCGGCAAGGTGCGCAGCTACCTGAAGCAGTTCCTGTCCGATCCGCGCGTGGTCGAGGTGCCGCGCCTGGTCTGGTGGTGCATCCTGCACCTGATCATCCTGCCGTTCCGCTCGGGTCAGTCGGCCGCGAAATACCGCACGATCTGGACCCGCGACGGTTCGCCCCTGCGCGTGAACACGGCCCTGCAGGCCACGCGCCTGCAGGCGATGCTGACCGAACGCGGCCACGAAGACGTGAGCGTGGCGATGGCAATGCGCTACGGCTCGCCATCGATGCCCGAGGTGCTCGATCGCTTGAAAGAAGAGGGCGTCGACCGCATCGTCGTGCTGCCCGCCTACCCGCAATATTCCGGCACCACCACGGCCTCGATCTGGGATGCCGTGTTCCAGCACTACGCGAAGGTGCGCAACATTCCCGAGCTGCGCCTGGTGAAGCACTACCACGACCACGAAGGCTATATCCACGCGCTGCGCGATAACGTGCTGGCGCACTGGGACAATCATGGCCGCGGTCAGAAGCTGGTGATGAGCTTTCACGGCGTGCCCAAGCGCACCCTGCTGCTGGGCGACCAGTACCACTGCGAGTGCTATAAAACCGCGCGCCTCTTGGCTACCGCGCTCGACCTGTCGCAGGACGAGTACATGGTCACGTTCCAGTCGCGCTTCGGCAAGGCCGAGTGGCTGCAGCCGTACACGGCGCCGACCGTCGCGCAGCTGGCGCGCGATGGCCTCGAACGCATCGACATGATCTGTCCGGGCTTTACCAGCGACTGCCTGGAAACGCTGGAAGAAATCTCGATGGAAGTGCGCCACGATTTCGAAGCGGCTGGCGGCAAGGAGTTCCATTACATCCCGTGCCTGAACGCGTCGCCCGCCTGGATCCGCGGCCTGGCAGAAATCGCCGAGCAGCACCTGATCGGCTGGCCGACGATCCTCACGCCGGCGCAGCGCGAAGCGCGCCGCATCGATACCGAACGTGGCGCTGCGCGCGCCAAGAGCCTCGGCGCTCCCAACTAGTCCATACCGACTTGCCTGTTGACAACCTGCTAAAATAGCGGGTTGTTGGCGCTGCAGGGCCGCATTTGCCTGAATTTCAGATGGCTTTCCTGCAATTCCCCTTGTAATTGTAGGAGATCGCCCCATCTGGTGCGCTGTGTATCAATCAGGATACGTTTTTAAATCAGCCAAGTCCTTGATTCCAGGAGTTTTTCCGATGCAAGACCAAGACAACAAAGAGATGAGCAACGAACAGGATGTACAGGCGCCTGGCGCTGACATCAATGATGGTGCTACCGCTGGCGCCGCGCAGGCGGGTACGCCGGGCCTCGAAGAACAACTGAGCGCCACCGAAGCCAAGCTGGCCGAGATGCACGATGCCTTCATGCGCGCCAAGGCCGACGCGGAAAACATCCGCCGCCGCGCCCAGGAAGACGTCAGCAAGGCCCATAAATTTGCCATCGAAAGCTTTGCCGAGGCCATGGTGCCGGTGCGCGACAGCCTGGAGATGGCACTGAAGGTCGAAGCGCCGACGGTCGAGTCGATCAAGGAAGGCGTCGAGATGACGCTCAAGCAGCTCACCAGCGCGTTCGAAAAGAACCGCCTGGTCGAGGTGCTGCCGCAGGTAGGCGACAAGCTGGATCCGAACAAGCACCAGGCCGTTGCCGTGGTGCCGGCGGAGCAGGAAGCCAATACCGTGGTCACCGTGCTGCAAAAGGGTTACATGATTGCCGACCGCCTGCTGCGTCCGGCCATCGTGACGGCAGCAGCACCAAAATAAGAATGGCCGCGTGCCGCGTAATGCTCTTGAAAGCACGCCGTTTTTCCCAATATTGAATCCATCAGAAACTCAGCATATAAAAAGGAATACATCATGGGCAGAATTATCGGTATCGACCTTGGCACCACGAACTCGTGCGTGGCCATCATGGAAAACGGTCAGCCAAAAGTGATCGAGAACGCCGAAGGCGCGCGTACCACGCCATCGATCATCGCTTACCAGGAAGACGGCGAGATCCTCGTCGGCGCGCCGGCCAAGCGCCAGGCCGTGACCAACCCGAAGAACACGCTGTTCGCAGTCAAGCGTCTCATCGGCCGCAAGTTCGATGAAAAAGAAGTGCAAAAAGACATTTCGCTGATGCCATATGCCATCGTCAAGGCCGACAACGGCGACGCATGGGTTGGCGTGCGCGACAAGAAACTGGCTGCCCAGCAGATCTCTGCTGAAGTGCTGCGCAAGATGAAGAAGACCGCCGAGGACTACCTGGGCGAAGAAGTCACCGAAGCGGTCATCACCGTGCCGGCGTACTTCAACGACTCGCAGCGCCAGGCAACCAAGGATGCCGGCCGTATCGCGGGCCTGGACGTCAAGCGCATCATCAACGAGCCGACCGCTGCTGCACTGGCATTTGGCCTGGACAAGACCGACAAGGGCGACCGCAAGATCGCCGTGTATGACCTGGGCGGCGGCACGTTCGACGTCTCGATCATCGAAATCGCTGACGTCGATGGCGAAAAGCAGTTCGAAGTGCTGTCGACCAACGGCGACACGTTCCTGGGCGGCGAAGACTTCGACCAGCGCATCATCGATTACATCATCGACGAGTTCAAGAAGATCAACGGCCTGGACCTGTCGAAAGACGCGATCGCCCTGCAGCGCATCAAGGCTTCGGCCGAGCGCGCAAAGATCGAATTGTCGTCGTCGCAGCAGACCGAAATCAACGAGCCGTACATCGCCATGGCGAACGGCGCGCCGGTCCACCTGAACCTGAAGATGACCCGTGCCAAGCTCGAGTCGCTGGTGGAAGAGCTGATCATCAAGACGATCGAGCCATGCCGCATGGCCATCAAGGATGCCGGCGTCAAGGTCTCGGACATCGACGACATCATCCTGGTCGGCGGTATGACCCGTATGCCGAAGGTGCAGGAGAAGGTCAAGGAGTTCTTCGGCAAGGAAGCACGCAAGGACGTCAACCCGGATGAAGCCGTCGCTGTCGGCGCTGCGATCCAAGGTTCGGTCCTGTCGGGCGAGCGCAAGGATCTGCTGCTGCTGGACGTGACGCCACTGTCGCTGGGTATCGAAACCCTGGGCGGCGTGATGACCAAGATGATCCACAAGAACACCACGATCCCGACCAAGTTCTCGCAGGTGTTCTCGACTGCCGACGACAACCAGCCGGCCGTGACCATCAAGGTGTTCCAGGGCGAGCGTGAAATCGCGGCCGGTAACAAGGGCCTGGGCGAGTTCAACCTGGAAGGCATCCCGCCAGCATCGCGTGGCACGCCACAGATCGAAGTGACCTTCGACATCGACGCCAACGGCATTCTGCACGTCGGCGCGAAAGACAAAGCCACCGGCAAAGAGAACAAGATCACCGTCAAGGCGAACTCGGGTCTGACGGAAGAAGAGATCCAGAAGATGGTCAAGGACGCCGAGCTGAACGCCGAAGAAGACAAGAAGGTCAAGGAAATGGCGGAAGCGCGCAACCAGGGCGACGCCCTGGTGCACTCGACCCGCAAATCGCTGACCGAATACGGCGACAAGCTGGAAGCCGGTGAGAAAGAGCAGATCGAAGCAGCGATCACCGACCTCGAAGGCGCGATCAAGAGCGGCGACAAGGCGGACATCGATGCCAAGACGGCAGCCCTGTCGAGCGCGTCGCAGAAGTTGGGCGAAAAGATGTACGCCGACATGCAGGCGCAGCAGGCTGGTGGCGCTGGCGCGGCCGGTGGCCCAGGCGCCGGTGCAGCCGGTGGCGAGCAGTCGGGCAAGCAGGACGACGACGTTGTCGACGCCGACTTCAAGGAAGTCAAAGACGCGAAGTAAGCGTCTCCGGCGCGAAGGCCTTGTGCCTTCGCGTACAGGCCGAGCCGACACCTTCCAGGTACTCGGCTCGGTTTTTTTGGTTTAAAGAATTCAGTTTTCAGATAACTTTAGGTGCCGACCATGGCGAAGCGTGATTTTTACGAGATCCTTGGGGTCGCGAAGGGTGCGTCGGAAGACGAGATCAAGAAGTCTTATCGCAAGCTTGCGATGAAGTTCCACCCTGACCGCAATCCGGATAACAAGGAAGCGGAAGAGAAGTTCAAGGAGGTCAAAGAGGCCTACGAGATGCTGACCAACCCGGAGAAGCGCGAAGCGTATGACCGTTACGGTCACGCGGGCGTCGATCCGAACAGCGGCATGGGCGGCATGGGCGGCGGCGCCGGTGGTTTCGGCGATGCGTTCGGCGACATCTTCGGCGACATCTTTGGCGGTGGCCGAGGCGGGCGCAGTGCTGGCCCGCAGGTGTACCGCGGCGCCGACCTGCGCTACAACCTCGAGATCACGCTGGAACAGGCCGCTCACGGCTTCGACACGACGATCCGCGTGCCAAGCTGGGACAAGTGCGACACCTGCCATGGCAGCGGCGCCAAGCCGGGTACCCAGCCTGTGACTTGCACCACCTGCGCCGGTCATGGCCAGGTGCGCATGCAGCAGGGCTTCTTCAGCGTCCAGCAGACCTGCCCGAAATGCCATGGCAGCGGCAAGATCATCCCTGAGCCGTGCGCGGCCTGCGGCGGCGCCGGACGCATCAAGCGCAACAAGACGCTGGAAGTGAAGATCCCGGCCGGTATCGACAACGGCATGCGCATCCGCTCGTCGGGCAATGGCGAACCGGGTACCAATGGCGGGCCGGCGGGCGACCTGTATGTGGAGATCCACATCAAGCCGCACACCGTGTTCCAGCGCGAAGGCGACGACCTGCACTGCGAAATGCCGATCTCGTTCTCGAAAGCGGCCCTGGGCGGCGAAATCGAAGTGCCAACCCTGACCGGCAAGGTGTCGTTCACGGTGCCTGAAGGCACCCAGACCGGCAAGACCTTCCGCCTCAAGGGCAAGGGCATCAAGAACGTGCGTTCGGGTTACACGGGCGACCTGTTCTGCCACGTGATCGTCGAGACGCCGGTCAAGCTGACTGACAAGCAGAAGGACATGCTGCGCGAGTTCGAACGCCTGACGATCGAGGGCGGTGCCAAGCACAGCCCGCAGAGCAAGGGCTGGATGGACAAGGTCAAGGACTTCTTCGAGTAAGTCTACTTACCGCTGAACGGCATATGCCTTCAGCGGTTTTTTTTGCCTGTCCGGTTGGCCCGCCAACACGGTTATACTCCCCCTGTTTCGAGACCTACCCGCCTTTGAAGCCTGCTCCAGAACAGGCCTGGCAACGCCCCTTCTGGGACGGTAACAAGCACAAGGAACCATGATGGACAAATACAAGACCAAGGGATTGACCGCGGCAGAGCTGTTCGAACGCAACCGCACGTGGGCCGCCACGATGGTGGCCGAGGACCCGAACTTCTTCAAGGCGCTGTCGGAACAGCAGGCGCCGGAATACCTGTGGATCGGCTGCTCGGACAGCCGTGTTCCTGCCAACGAATTGCTGGGCATGGCGCCGGGCGAACTGTTCGTTCACCGCAATATCGCCAACGTCGTCGTGCATTCGGATCTGAATTGTCTGAGTGTGCTGCAGTTCGCCATTGACGTGCTGAAGGTCAAGCACATCATCATCTGCGGCCACTACGGCTGCTCGGGCGTGCACGCGGCGCTGACCGATGCGCGCGTGGGCCTGGCTGACAACTGGCTCGGCCACGTGCGCGACGTGCGCGACAAGCACGGCAAGTACCTGGGCCATGTGAGCGGCCGCGCCGCCACCAACCGCCTGGTCGAGCTGAACGTGGCCGAACAGGTCATGAACACGGCCCACACCACCATCGTGCGCGATGCGTGGGAACGCGGCCAGCCATTGACCATCCACAGCTGGGTGTACGGCGTGCACGACGGCCTGCTGCGCGACCTGGGCATCACCGTCAGCAGCTTCGACGAGATCGAGCCGAAGCTGCGCCGGGTGCTCGATGGCTACGTCGATGGCGGCGTCGTGCGTGAAGAGCGGCGTGGACAGTGATCTGATGCGACTGCGCGCGCTGGTGCGCGCGTTCGTCGACGAGCGTGACTGGGATCAGTTCCACACGCCGAAGAACCTCGCGGCGGCCTTGACGGTCGAGGCGGCCGAGCTGCTGGAGCATTTCCAGTGGCTGCAATCGGGCCGCGCCGATGAACTCGGCGCGGATAAACTGGTCAAGGTGCGGCACGAGATGGCCGATGTGCTGGTGTATCTCGTGCGGCTGGCCGACAAGCTCGACGTGGATCTGGTCGCGGCGGTCGAAGAAAAGATGGTGCTCAACCGGGCGAAGTACCCGGCCGAGCTGGTGCGCGGCGATGCACGCAAGTACTACGAGTACAAAGAGTACAAAAAAACGTGATCGCTGGCGCCGCTTACATGCCGCCCATGCAGATGTACTTCACGACCAAATAATCATCCATCCCGTAGGTCGAACCTTCACGGCCCAGGCCTGACTGCTTGACCCCGCCGAACGGCGCGACCTCGGTCGAGATGATGCCGGTATTGACCCCCACCATCCCGCTTTCGATCGCCTCGGCCACGCGCCAGACGCGGCCGATGTCGCGCGCATAGAAGTACGATGCCAGCCCGAACTCGGTGTCGTTGGCCATGGCAATCACGTCGTCTTCGGTCTTGAAGCGGAACAGCGGCGCCAGCGGCCCAAAGGTTTCCTCGTGCGCCACCAGCATGTCGGACGTCACGTCGGTCAGCACCGTCGGTTCGAAGAAGCTGTGCCCCAGCGCGTGGCGTTTGCCACCCAGCAGCAGCTTGGCGCCCTTGGCCTGCGCATCCTCGATGTGCTGCTCGATCTTGCGCACGGCTTTCTCTTCGATCAGCGGGCCTTGCGTGATGCCTTCTTCGCGGCCATCACCCACCTTCAGTTTGCCCACCGCGACGGCGAGCTTGCGCGCGAATTCGTCATACACGCCATCCTGCACGTACAGGCGGTTGGCGCACACGCAGGTCTGCCCGGCATTGCGGAATTTCGAGGCGATCGCGCCCTCAACCGCCGCGTCCAGATCGGCATCGTCAAACACGATGAACGGCGCGTTGCCGCCCAGTTCGAGCGAAATCTTTTTGACCGTCGGCGCGCACTGTTTCATCAGCAGACGCCCCACGGCGGTCGAGCCGGTAAAGCTCAGCTTGCGCACGAGCGGATTGCCCGTCATTTCGCCACCGATGGCTTTCGAGTCGCCAATCACGACGCTGAACACGCCTTGCGGTACACCGGCGCGCTCGGCCAGCACGGCCAGCGCCAGTGCCGACAGCGGCGTGAGTTCGGCCGGTTTGAGCACGATCGGGCAACCGGCGGCCAGCGCCGGCGCGACCTTGCGGGTGATCATCGCGGCCGGGAAGTTCCATGGCGTGATCGCGGCGCACACGCCGATCGGCTCCTTGGTCACGACAATGCGTTTGTCCGGCCACGGCGAGGCCAGCGTCTCGCCGGCCACGCGCTTGGCTTCTTCGCCAAACCACTCGAAATACGACGCGGCGTAGGCCACTTCGCCTTTGGCCTCAGCCAGCGGTTTGCCTTGTTCCAGCGTCATCAGCAATGCCAGGTCGTCGGCGTTTTCCAGCATCAAATCGTTCCACTTGCGCAGGATCGCGGCGCGTTCTTTCGCGGGGAGTTTGCGCCAGGCCGGCCAGGCGGTGTTGGCGGCATCGATGGCGCGCTTGGTTTCAGCAGCGCCCATGTGCGGCACGCTGGCCACGGTTTCGCCGTTGGCGGGATTGATCACGGCAATGGTCTGGCCGTCATCGGCGTCGCACCAGGCGCCGCCAACAAAGGCTTGCTGGCGCAGCAGGGAAGGGTCTTTCAAATTCGGCATAGTGTCCTCGTCAATTCATGTCGAGCATCGGCTGCAGGGCGCGGATGCAAGCCGTCATGGTAGACCCATTTACAAACGAACGTGCCGCCGCGCCCGATTACTGCATACTGAAATTCTCGAAATTGTCATGACTTTTGGAAACGTGTGGGCTGCCTCAGCCGAATGAAGTTAAGCTTTTGACATGAAATTTCCCCCGCGCCCGACCCGTTGACTGCCTTGTGGTCGCGCGCCTCAAAGAGAAGGACAACACCATGCGCCCTATCGTAATCGTCCCCGCATGCACGCGTGATTTCGGCGAACATCCGTATCACGCCGCCCAGCACAAGTATGTCGACGCCGTCACCCTGGGCGCCGATTGCGCCTCGCTGATCCTGCCATCGTCCGGCGAATCGCTGGATTTGGAAACCATCTTCGGCACCATCGACGGCATCATGCTGACCGGCTCGGCATCCAATGTGCATCCCAGCTACTACTCGGAAGAAGTGCTGGATCCAACGCTGCCACAAGACCCGGCGCGCGACCAGACCACCTTGCCCCTGATCCGCGAAGCGGTGCGCCGCGGCGTGCCGATCATCGCCATCTGCCGCGGCTTCCAGGAGATGAACGTGGCGCTCGGCGGCAGCCTGCACCAGGCGGTGCAGACGGTCGTCGGCAAGTTCGATCACCGCGAAAAAGCCGAGCTCGGCATGGATGAGCAATACGGCGACGCGCACAACGTCACCGTCACCCCCGGCGGCATGCTGGAAGCCATTCTCGGCGCGGCCGAGATCCCCGTGAACTCGCTGCACGGGCAGGGCGTCAATGAACTGGCGCCGGGCCTGTCGGTCGAAGCCGTGGCCGAAGACGGCCTGGTGGAAGCATTCACCGTGTCGACCTCGCCCGGCTTCACGCTGGCCGTCCAGTGGCATCCCGAATGGCGCATCCAGCACAACCCGTACTCGATGAAGATGTTCCGCGCCTTTGGCGACGCCTGCCGCGCTTACCGCGAGCAGCGCCTGAGTGGCGGCTCGCTGTTGAAATGACCCGGCGCGCCCCGCATGAAGCGGGCGCGCAATCGACTACCGACATGAGGCAATGATGGCAATACGTGAAAATTTCAGTTACACCGATATGGAAGAGTGGCTCGACGCAAAGCGGGTCACCGAAATCGAATGTTTGGTACCCGATCTGACCGGCGTTGCGCGCGGCAAGATCCTGCCGCGCGTGAAGTTTACGGACGATCGCGGCATGCGCCTGCCCGAAGTCGTGCTGGGCATGACCGTGACCGGCAACACGCCGGAACGCGACGATGCCTACGAGCGCGCCATCTCGAGCATCGACCGCGACATGATCCTCAAGGCCGACCCCACCACCATCACGATGGTGCCGTGGGCGGTCGACCCGACCGCGCAAGTGATCCACGACTGCTATTACGCCGACGGCCGCCTGGTCGACTTCGCGCCGCGCAGTGTGCTGCGCCGCGTGCTCAAGCTGTATGAGCAGCGCGGCTGGAAACCGCTGGTGGCGCCCGAACTCGAGTTTTATCTGACCGCGAAGAACATCGACCCGAACCTGCCGCTGGTGCCGCCGATCGGCCGCAGTGGCCGCGCCGAAACAAGCCGCCAGGTCTACAGCATCGATGCGGTCAACGAGTTCGATCCGCTGTTCGAAGACATCTACGATTACTGCGAGCTGATGAACCTGGACGTCGACACGCTGATCCACGAGATCGGCGCCGGCCAGATGGAAATCAACTTCCAGCATGGCGAGCCGCTGGGACTGGCCGACAAGGTGTTCTACTTCAAGCGCACGCTGCGCGAAGCAGCGCTCAAGCACGACATGTACGCGACCTTCATGGCCAAGCCGATGGTCGACGAGCCGGGCTCGGCGATGCACGTGCACCAGAGCGTGGTCGATGCCGGCACCGGCAAGAACATCTTCAGCACCGAAGACGGCGCGCCGTCCGACCTGTTCCATCACTACATCGGCGGCCTGCAGCGCTATATGCCGTCGGCGATGGCGATCGTCGCGCCGTACGTGAACTCGTACCGCCGCATCGTGCGCCACACGGCTGCGCCGATCAATCTGCAGTGGGGGATCGACAACCGCACGGTGGGCTTCCGCGTGCCGGTCTCGGGTTCGCAGGACCGCCGCGTGGAAAACCGCGTGATCGGCGCCGACGCCAACCCGTACCTGGCGCTGGCGATCACGCTGGCCTGCGGCTACCTGGGGATGGTCGAAGCGATCGAGCCGTCAGCGATGGTGGAGGGTAGCGCCTATGATCTGCCGGTGGAACTGCCACAAGGGCTGTCCGAAGCGATCACGGTGCTGCGCCGCGAAGACCGCCTGCGCGACGTGCTGGGCGAGCGCTTCATCGACGTCTACACGGCAGTCAAGGACCTGGAACACCAGGAGTTCATGCGGGTGATCAGCCCGTGGGAGCGTGAGCATTTGTTGCTGCACGTTTGATCGGACGATCGTTGAACGCGTGGACGGGCGACCCGTCCACCCTACGCGGGTTTGCGTGGTGATGAAATCGTTCCACCGATTGCCACGATGATCGACGTCCAACTAATGCTTACGCCGCCACTTCGCGGCGATTGACCAGCACCTGCGGCGCCAGCGACCCGACGACCATGCCGACAAACGCCATGATCAACCCGGCCAGCTGCCCCGGGAAATGCACGCCCCACCCGGTGATCTGCTCGAAGAACAGCACCCATGTCAGCAAACCACCCGCGATCGACAGGATCGCACCCTGGGTGGTCGCACACTTCCAGTACAGGCCCATCACCAGCGGCACGAAGGCCCCCACCAGCGGCACCTGATACGCGCTCGACACCAGCTCGTAAATCGACGTGCCTTCCATCGCAATCGCATACAGCAGCACCAGCGTCGCAAAGATCACGATCGTGACGCGCATCGCCAGCAGCTGCTGGCGGTCGGTCATGCCGGGCCGGATATTCTTGAGGATGTTTTCGACGAAGCTGGTCGACGGCGCCAGCAGCGTGGCTGACGACGTGCTCTTGATCGCCGAGAGCAGGGCGCCGAAGAACAGGATCTGCATCACCAGCGGCATCTTGGTCATCACGAACGTGGGCAGCAGGCGCTGGTAGTCGTTCTGCGCAATCTCGAGTGCCTGGCTGCCCATCACCACCACGGCAGCGGCCACGATGAACATCGGGACAAACGCGAACAGGATGTAGCTCACGCCGCCGATCACGGCGCCGGTGCGCGCAGTCGGGGCGTCCTTGGCCGACATCACGCGCTGGAACACGTCCTGCTGCGGGATCGAGCCGAACATCATCGTCACGGCGGCGGCGATGAAGAACATGATGTCGGTAAAACTCGGCTCGGGCCACACGCGCCACAGGTCGGCGTTCTGCGCCATCGCCATCACGTTGCCGGCGCCGCCGGCCAGGTCGGCCGCGAACCAGGCGATCACGCTCATGCCCACGACCAGCACGATCATCTGGATGAAGTCCGTGATCGCCACCGCCAGGAAGCCGCCCACCACCACGTAGATCAGCACCGTCAGCGTGCCGACGATCATGCCGGCGGCCGGCGACATCGCTCCCGCCGTCAGGACGCTGAACACTAGGCCCAGCGCCGTGATCTGCGCGGCGACCCAGCCGAGATAACTCATGATGATCGCGACCGAGCAGAAAATCTCGATGCCCTTGCCGTAGCGCTGGCGGTAGTAGTCGCCGATCGTGAGCAGGTTGAGTTTATACAGCTTGGTTGCAAAAAACAGGCCCACCAGCACCAGGCACATGCCGGCCCCGAACGGGTCTTCGATCACGGCGTTCAGGCCGCCCTGAACGAACTTGGCCGGAATGCCCATCACGGTTTCGGCGCCGAACCAGGTCGCAAACGTGGTGGTGATCACCATGACCAGTGGCAGGCTGCGCCCGGCGACGGCAAAGTCGCTGGTGTTCTTGATCCGCGTGCCCGCCCACATGCCGAGAGCCAGCGTGCCGAGCAGATAGAGCACGACGAAGGTGATCAAAGTGAGGTTCATGCAGTAGGTGCTCCGAGGCCAGGAAATTTATGAGCGGAAAATTCCGCGATTATAAATCCGAAACCTGGCCGGCGGCCTAAATTGCCATCTCGCGCAGCAGTCGGGATGCCTCGCGGTTGGCGCCGATGCAGGTCCCGTCGCGCATGAAGATCTGCAGTTGCGACTGGTCGTCCGCGCGCATCGATTCGACGAAGTCCAGGTTCACCAGCGCCGAGCGGTGTACGCGGATGAAGCGTTGCGGGTCGAGCTGCGCCTCGAGCTCCGAAATCCCGATCCGTACCAGGAAATGCTGGCCCCGCGCCGCGATCACGGTGTACTTCGAATCGGCCTTCATGTACTCGATCTCATGCGCTGCGAGCGGGAAGATGCGGCCACGGTCGCGCACGAGGATGCGGTCGAGCCGCGCCGGTCCTGCGCTGGCGCGGACCAGCGCGCCTTCGACGGCGGCGCGTTCCGGCTGCGCGCCATCGAGCAGGCGCGCCACGCTGTCGGCAAAGCGTGCCCGCGTAAACGGCTTGAGCAGGTAGTCGACGGCGTGCAGCTCGAACGCGGCCACCGCATATTGATCATAAGCGGTCGTGAAGACGATCTGCGGCAGGTAGTCGAGCTGGCGCAGCACCTCCAGGCCCGTCATCTCCGGCATCTGGATATCCATGAACACGACGTCAGGGCGCAGCGTCACGATGCAGGCCAGTGCGCTCGCGCCATCGGCCGCTTCGCCCACCAGCCGCAGGCCCGGATGGGCGTAGATGGCATCGCGCAGCACGTCGCGCGCGAGCGGTTCGTCTTCGGCGAAAAATACGGTCTTCATGGTCATGGCGTGATGGGCACGGTGACGCAGGCGGCAAAGCCGGCGCCGGGTTGGGAGTCGATGCGCAGTGCGGCGCGGCCGGCGTAGTCGAGGTCCAGGCGCCGGCCGATGGTGCGGATGCCCAGGCCGGGCGAGGCATCGATCGTCGCCGCTGCGGCGCCGGGGCCATCGTCGCGCACGGTCACGCGCAGCAGGCCGGTGACGGGTTCATGTCGGCTCTCGATGCGCAGGATGCCATGGCGGGTGAACGGATTGAAGGCGTGCTTGATGCTGTTCTCGACCAGCGGCTGCAGGCTCAGGGCCGGCACCAGGCAATCGCCCAGGTCGGGGTCAAGATCCCACTCGACCCGCAGGCGCTCGCCCAGGCGCAGGCTTTCCAGCTCCAGGTAGTCGCGCACGAAATCGAGTTCGGCGTCCAGCGTCACGCGGTCGATGCCGGCGCGTTCGGTGTCGAGCACGTAGCGCAGCATGTTCGAGAACTGGAACAGCGCTGTTTCGGCCGCCTGCGGATTGCGGCCGGTAAGGGCGATGATCGAGTGCAGCGTGTTGAACAGGAAGTGCGGATTGAGCTTGCTGCGCAGCGCGCCCAGTTCGCTCGCCACCAGCAGCGTCTGCGCCTGCTGCGTGGCGAGCGCCTGGCGCTGGGTCGCGGCGTTGGCGCGCACCAGGTGAAACACGCCGGCCACCACGGCGTAGCTCATCATGTTGTACAGGAAGGGCCACAGGTGCCAGGACAGCGGATGGGGTGGCGGGTTCTGCGTTACCACCAGCACCGTGTGCGCATAGGTGGCAAACGCCACTGCCGCCAAGACATGGATGACGAAGCGTTGCACGCCGGGGACGGCGCGCCGTTCGAAGCGGCCACTGAGCGGCCAGAGCAGGGCCAGCATCGCAGCCGATGGCGCAATGCTCACAAATGCTCGCCAGAACAGGGATGGATCGAGCCGACCCGCCAGCAGGGTGTCAGCCTGCATCACCAGCGCAATCACCAGCATGTAGCTCAGCCAGGCGGCGATGTACAGGCGCCACATTGGCGAGAGGACGTAAGACTTGGTCGTGGTCATCTGTCGAGTATCGCGCAGAAAAACCCCGCTGCGGCGGGTCTTGCGCCGAAATGCGGGAATCCGGTGCGAACTGCAGGATTACGTCATCAGGACACGGATCACGTCCTTGCGTTTTTATGCACGTTATTGCACGGACTTGCATGTTTGTGTACAGTGACGTGTCTAGAACAAGGAGAACGCCATGCAATTAGCCGAAGAACGGCGCGATGCCATCCTCGATGCGGTCGAGCGCGAGGGCAGGGTACTGGCGGCAGAACTGGCCACACGCCTGGCAACCTCGGAAGATACGATCCGGCGCGACCTGCGCGAACTCGATGCAGCCGGCCTGCTGCGCCGCGTGCATGGCGGCGCGATCCGGCGTCAACCGGAGCCCAGCTTCAGCGAGCGTGCGACCACCGACCTGCCGCGCAAGACCGCACTGGCGCATGGTCTGCGCGCCTGTATCCGGCCTGGCGACACCGTCCTGATCGACGCCGGCTCGACGCACCTGGCGCTGGCGCGCCTGCTCGACGATGGCTGCGCCGCGACGATCGTCACCAACAGCCCGCAGATCGCGCTGGCACTGGGCGCGTTCCAGCGTACCCGCATCGTGCTGCTGGGCGGCACTTACCATCCGGCGCTCGGCGCGACGGTCGGCGCAGCCACGCTGGCCGAAGTGGCGCGCCTGCGGCTCGATCTGGCGCTCGTCGGCGTCTGCGGCCTCGATCCGGCCCGTGGCGTGAGTGCCTCCGACCCTGAAGAAACAGCGCTCAAACGCGCGATGTTCGCCGCCAGCACGCGCCACGCGGTCGCGGCGCTCAACGAACGTTTCGACGACAGCGCGGCGTTCCTGTTCGGCGCGCTGTCAGAGATCGACCATCTGGTGCTGGAGCACGACGCACCCGCCGCCAGCATTGCCCTGCTGCGCCAGCATCATCCGGCGCTCGACATCACCATGACCACAAAGGCTGCCGCATGAATCCTGTCACTACCGCCAATCCACGCAGCATCGACGCGGCGCGCTGGGCCATCTCCACCGTGTTCCTGCTTAACGGCGCCGGCATCGGCCTGTGGGCCGCGCACGTGCCGACCGTGCAGGCGCGCATGGGGATCGATACCGGCATGCTGAGCATGGTGCTGCTGACCGTCGCCGCTGGCGCGCTGCTGGCGATGCCGCTGATGGGCGGTCTGACCGGGCGCTGGGGCACGCGCCGCATGGTGCTGCTCTCGGGCTTCGCGTTTGCGGCGATGACGCCCCTGATCATGGGCGCGCCGAGTCTGCCGCTGCTGTTCATCGCCGCGTTCCTGTTCGGCGTCAGCAACGGCGCGCTGGACGTGGCGATGAATGCCAACGCGAGCGAAGTCGAAAGCGCGCGCGGCCTGCCGACGATGTCGTCGTTCCACGGCTTCTTCAGCCTCGGCGGCCTGTTCGGCGCCGGCATCGGCGGGTTGCTGGTCGGGCAGGGCCTGGGCCATGGGCAGGGCGCGCTGATGGTCGGCGTGGTCACGGCGGTCGTGCTGGCGCTGTCCGCGCCGCGCGTGATGGGCTTTGCCGCCACGCACGGCGCGGGCAGTCACTTCTCGCTGCCGCGCGGCGCGGCATTGAGTCTGGGCCTGTTGGCGCTGCTGTGCTTTGCGGTCGAAGGCGCGCTGGTCGACTGGAGCGCCTTGCTGATGGAAGAACGCACCGGCGCCACGCCGGCATCGGCGGCGCTGGGCTTCTCGGCGTTTTCGATTGCGATGGCGGCGTGCCGCTTCGCCGGCGACCGGCTGATCGTGCGCTTCGGCGCGCTGCGCATCATGGTCATCGGCGGCCTGGCGATGTTTGCCGGGCTGGCGCTGGCAGTGGCCAGCACGCACTTCGTGCTGTCAGCAGTCGGTTTTGCGCTGGTGGGTCTGGGCGCGGCGAACGTGGTGCCGCTGCTGTTCGGGGCCGCCGCGCGCATTCCCGGCATGAGCGCCGGGAACGGCGTGGCAGCGGTGGCCACGCTCGGCTACGGCGGCTTGCTGCTGGCGCCGCCGGTGCTGGGCTGGGTCGCCATGCACTCGAGCATCATGGTGGCGCTGGGCGGACTGTCGTTGTCGGGCCTCGTGATCGCCCTGAGCGCCCGTATTATCAGGCGCTAGGGCGTCGCGTAGATCAGAAGCAGTGCTCGACGGCCGGGAAACTGCCATCCTTCACGGCTGCGACGTAGCTCGTGACGGCTGCGTCGATGCTGGTCTGGCCGTCCATGAAGTTCTTCACGAAGCGTGCCTTGCGGCCCGGGAATACGCCGAGCAGGTCGTGCATCACCAGCACCTGGCCCGAGCAATCGGGGCCGGCGCCGATGCCGATCGTCGGCACCGACAGCAGCTCGGTAACTTCCTTGCCCAGCGCCGCGGGCACCGCCTCGATCAGGATCAGCGCCGCGCCGGCCGCCTGGAGCGCCAGCGCATCGTTCTTGAGGCTGTCGGCGCCGGCGTCGGTCTTGCCCTGCACCCGGAAACCACCCAGCTGGTGCACGAACTGCGGCGTCAGGCCAATGTGCGCGCACACCGGAATGCCCCGTTCCACCAGCAGGCGCACAGTGTCGGCCAGCCAGGCACCGCCTTCGATCTTGATCATCTGCGCGCCGGCGCGCATCAGCTGCACGGCGCTGTCATAGGCTTGTTGCGGGTTGCCGTAGGCGCCGAACGGCATGTCGGCCAGCACCAGTGCGTGCTTGTTGCCGCGTGCGACCGAGGCCGTGTGATAGACCATGTCGGCCACCGTCACCGGCAGCGTCGAATCGTGACCGGCGCAGACCATGCCCAGCGAATCGCCGATCAGCAGGATCTCGACGCCGCAGCGGTCCATCAGCGACGCGAAGCTGGCGTCGTAGCAGGTCAGCATCGCGATCTTGTTGCCGGCTGCGCGCATGGCCAGCAGCGATGGCACGGTGACGGCTTTCGGGGTTGCCAGTACGGGGGCCGCGGGCGCGGGCACAGCGGCGGGCGTGGGTGCACCTGCGCCAGCCGTCATCTCGTTACCCTGCAAATATCCACTCATGAGAAATCCTTTAAAACAATACGTCCTGGCGCCTAGTGTAATGCGGCGCCTGTGAAGCTGCGGTCAGCGCGCATTCTACTGCAGCCTGCCTTTCCTGACACGGCCACCCCCATGTCATCAAGCCGTCAAAATACTTCAATATTCTTTGAATTGTTGTACCGTTCGGCTATCATTCTTATATCTTGTAATGCATCAATCGGGAACACCATGGATACCAAAGCCACACTTGCCGCCCTGTCAGCGTTGTCGCAGGGGAGCCGCCTTGCGATTTTCCGGCTGCTGGTTCAGGTGGGACCGGCGGGGCTGGCGGCCAGCCGGATTGCCGAACACCTCGATGTGCAGCCTTCGGCGCTGTCGTTTCACCTGAAAGAGCTGTCGCACGCAGATTTGCTGTCGTCACGGCAGGACGGGCGCTTCGTGATCTATTCGGCCAACATCGCGACGATGAATGGCCTGGTCGGCTTTTTGACCGAGAACTGCTGCGGTGGCGTGCCGTGCGACGCGGCCGCTGGCGAGCCATGCAAACCAAACTGACGCTGCACATAACCCCTCACCAGACCAACCATCCCATGAACATTCTCTTTCTCTGCACCGGCAATTCGTGCCGCTCCGTCCTCAGCGAGGGCACCTTCAACCATTTGGCCCCCGAGGGGTTCAAGGCAATCAGCGCCGGCAGCCAGCCAACGGGCACGCTGCATCCGCGCGCTGTCGCGCTCCTGCACCGCAAGGGCATCTCGACCGAGGGCTATTACAGCAAGTCGTGGGACGACTTGCCGGTCACGCCGGATATCGTCGTGACCGTCTGCGGCAGCGCGGCCGGCGAGACCTGTCCTGCCTATCTGGGCCCGGTGCTGCGGACGCACTGGGGCCTGGACGACCCGAGCCACGTCGTTGGTACCGACGAACAAATCGAAGCGGCGTTCGAGCGTACTTATGCCATCATCCTGGCCCGCACGCAGGCCTTCCTGGCCCTGCCGCTGGAAGAACTGCAAGCTGACCGCAACCGGTTCAAGGCAGAGCTCGACCGCATCGGCACCCTGTTGCCCTGAACGGCATCCGGCACTGCCGATGCTGTATTTGATTGAACTGTTCACTAGGACCCTTCGTGCTGATCGCATCGCTGATTTTTCTCGCAACACTCATTCTGGTCATCTGGCAGCCCCGTGGGCTGGGCATCGGCTGGAGCGCCACTGCCGGCGCTGCGGTCGCGCTGCTGACCGGTGTCATCCACGTTGCCGACATCCCAGTGGTGTGGGGCATCGTCTGGAATGCGACGGGGGCATTCGTCACCATCATCATCATCAGCCTGCTGCTGGACAAGGCGGGCTTTTTTGAATGGGCGGCCCTGCACGTTGCGCGCTGGGGCAAGGGCAATGGCCTGCGCCTGTTCATCCTGCTCGTGCTGCTCGGCGCTGCAGTGTCGGCCCTGTTTGCCAACGATGGCGCAGCGCTGATCCTGACGCCCATCGTGATCGCCATGCTGCTGGCGCTGCGCTTCACGCCCAAGGCGACGCTGGCCTTCGTCATGGCGGCCGGCTTCATCGCCGATACGGCCAGCCTGCCGCTGGTCGTGTCAAACCTCGTCAACATCGTCTCGGCCGACTATTTCGGCATCAGCTTCGCCCGCTATGCGTCGGTGATGGTGCCGGTCAATCTGGTCGCGGTGGCGGCAACGCTTGGCGCACTCATCTGGTTCTTCCGCAAGGACATCCCGGCGAACTACGACATGGCGCAATTGAAGCATCCAGGCGATGCCATCCATGACCGGGCAACCTTCATCACTGGCTGGTGGGTACTGGGGATCCTGCTGGTCGGGTTCTTCTGGCTTGACGACATGGGCGTACCAATCAGCGCCGTGGCGGCGGCCGGCGCAGCACTCCTGCTGGCGGTGGCCGCGCGCGGGCACCGCATCTCGACGCGCGCCGTGCTGCGCGATGCGCCGTGGCAGATCGTGATCTTTTCGCTCGGCATGTACCTGGTCGTGTATGGCCTGAGGAATGCCGGGCTGACGGTGTATCTGACCGAGCTGTTGAACTGGTGCGCGCAATACGGTGTCTGGGGTGCCGCGCTCGGCACCGGCTTCATCACGGCGATCCTGTCCTCGATCATGAACAATCTGCCGTCGGTGCTGGTGGGCCTCCTGGCCATCGACGCCACCACGACCAGCGGCGTGGTGCGCGAGACGATGGTGTATGCGAACGTCATCGGCGCCGACCTCGGCCCGAAAATCACCCCGATCGGCAGCCTGGCCACCCTGCTATGGCTGCATGTGCTGGCGGCGAAGGATATCCGGATCTCGTGGGGCTACTATTTCCGGGTGGGTATCGTGCTGACGCTTCCGGTCCTGTTCGTTACCCTGTGCGCGCTTGCGCTGCGCCTGAGCTAAGAAAGCTATCGCCATGAATGACACCATCCCGAACCTGCCGAATATCCGGCCCGAGCTGCTGGACATGCCGACCGTCGACAAGCTCGAGCCAGTGGGCGACATGAATCACCCGCCACGCATCCTGCTGCTGTACGGTTCGCTGCGCGAACGCTCGTTCAGCCGCTTTCTCACCTTCGAGGCCGCGCGCATCCTCGAGCACTTCGGCGCTGAGGTGAAAATTTTCGATCCGATGACCTTGCCGATGGTGGGCAGCGTGCCGGAGACGCACCCGAAAGTCGTCGAACTGCGCGCGTTGTGCCTGTGGTCGGAAGGCCAGGTCTGGTGCAGCCCCGAGCGCCACGGCACGGTAACCGGCGTGATGAAGAACCAGATCGACTGGATCCCGCTGGAACAGGGCGCCGTACGCCCGAGCCAGGGCCGGACGCTGGCCGTGATGCAGGTCTGCGGCGGGTCGCAATCGTTCAACGTCGTCAACACGCTGCGCCTCCTGGGGCGCTGGATGCGCATGATCACGATTCCGAACCAGTCGTCGGTGCCGATGGCGTACAAGGAATTCGATGACGAAGGCCGAATGCGGCCCTCGGCGTATTACGACCGCGTGGTCGACGTGATGGAGGAGCTGGTCAAGTTCACGCTGCTGACCAGGGGCCGGAGCGACTATCTGACCGATCGGTACAGCGAGCGTAATGAGCGTGCGCTCAAGGCGATTGACCGGCAGATTGGGAAAATTTGAACGACATCGATCTTCGTCGGACGCAGTTGTGTACGAACAATAAAGTTCAACACAAGAGGCGAGGGCGGACATGCTTTGGCGAACTTCCGCCTTCGGCCAAAAGCGGAAAGGATGGAACGTGAAGAATATTCAGATTTTTGATGGCGCCGATAACGCAGTCTATGACATCTTTGCTGCAGCTGATGAAGAATTCGCCCTTATCTTCCCAGACGGCACAGACGTAGCCTTTATCGATGAGGTCTATCAAAACCAGCCACCGGAAGCCTTAAATGCAGCCTTCACAGCGATCTGGAAACGCCGTGTCCCCAAGCGCGAAGCAATGGGCATTCACGGCATCCTCTTTTACGAGCGTGAGCACAAGAAGATCTACTATCCTACGCGTCGCGATGAGCAGGCAATCAATCCAGACGGTTCAAAACTAAGATAGCGAAGGTCCACAATCGGTCGGAACCGGTCCTTTATGCCAGTCTGCAATTTGCGGCCTTGATGGGCTGCTATGCTGGTCTGAAGGGCCGAGATCGGCCAGAAGCAGTCGTTCAAGAAAACGTGAATACGTCAGGCACTTGGCGTTGGCAGCATCGTTGAATCGGTCATCATTCGATGGAATCACAGATGAGTTTCGAAACCGTACGTCAAATTCTTTGTATCCGTGACGGCGACCTTCCTGACATCGATTTCGATTTCGGGCAGAAGCCGGTTGTCGGTGATGCATACGCCATTATTCAAGGCCGTGCTACTCATTTGGTGTCAAGGTCCGCTTATTACTGGTCACGCAGTAGAAGCGAAGAATGTGTGATTAGTTTTGGTGAAAATCCTGCACTTGCCGTTCTTACGGGCGAGGCCGAGCCGTTCCACGTCGTGTTTGGCGGGCTACGGTCAGCGAGTGGCGCACCAATTTCCGACTTAGGTGTCTTCGTTTGGGAAACTTCTATCACCTTGGACTATAGAGGGGGACCGGATTGGGATGACCCTGCAATACTTGGGCTATTTGAGATCATGCGGGATTTAAAAGCACTTGCGAAGCGTGCAACGATTTCTCACACCGGCAACATATATGAAACTGAAGAGGAGATCCTGCTCTCCGCGTTCCACGCCTGGTCAGACGCTCTTGGGAATTAGGCCAGCTCCGATTACGGATGGGTCAAGGTCTGCCTCGGGTCGGGTCCGGCTTTTCGTTACAGTCCGCGAACGTCCGCAGTGGGTCGGTACCGGCCTGTCGCGGCCACCGCCGAATTTTCAACGGGCAACCTGCTATGCTGGCTCGACCGACCGAATTCGGCCAGAAGCGGACATGCATAACGACTCTAAAGGGATGTAATGGACGTACTTACAGTGACGATTGAGCGATTCGTTGACGACCACTTTCCTGGTTTCGTGGAGTGCATCTTGCTTGACTCTGAAGACTGCTCACATCGTTTCGTTGAGAAAGTTCCTGTCGTAACTACTGCAAACCTGTCGCTCGACAGCGCCTATCCTCAGCCAGGTTGTATCGCTTGCGTGGTTGAAGACGAATGGATTGATGAGCGAGGGCGGCCACTGGCCCGCGTCAGCACTACCAATCCATGGGGTGTCGAATCGACAACTGGCGATACAACCTTTACGGTCCTGCGCAACCAGATTGATCGTGTGTGATGCCGTCTGCTTTGGGTCGGGAGCTGCCGTACACCTGGAGGGCAGAAACCGGCCAAACGCAATCGTTCGTGTCGAGACAAAGATTTGCCGGGAGAATGGATGCTAGATCCGACAATCAAGCTCTATGACGCTGTCAGGATCACGGAGTTACGGCAGCCCGTCCGTTCTGACTTGGGCGCCGGTGACATTCGCAAGCCACAGGTTGGTGACGTCGCATGGGTCATCGAGATTTACGAAAATCCACCGGGGTACGAGCTGGAATGCAGCGACAAGGACGGTACGACCGAATGGTTGCAGGGATTCCGGGCGGAAGAAATCAAGCTTGAGAAGCTCGTCAAAGCATAGTGCTCATGGAGCTTGGCATCTCCGCTTCGGGTCGGATCCGGTCCTCCATGACAGTCTGCGATTTTCCGCTCCTAGCGACCTGCGATGCCTGAACTGAACGGCCGCCATCGGCCTTGGATTCAACCGGTCGAATAGGGCGAAGTAACCAACAGGCCGTGTCAAACTTTATCCGCATA
This sequence comes from Oxalobacteraceae sp. CFBP 8761, assembly GCA_014841595.1. NCBI lineage: Bacteria > Pseudomonadati > Pseudomonadota > Betaproteobacteria > Burkholderiales > Oxalobacteraceae > Oxalobacteraceae sp. CFBP 8761. The sequence goes on from JACYUE010000001.1 coordinate 178,053, forward strand.
CCCAGCATGTCGACATCTTTCGCCTCATAGCAGGGCTTGCGTCGAACTTTATTGTTCGCCCACAGCAGCGCCTGCCGCCAGCATGGCCAGCGCATACCTGAGCATCCACGTTTCACGCGCAATCGACAACCCCATGTGCGCCGGCTTGGTACCCAGTATCCGCTCGTTGTGTTCGATGGCGGCGTCGATATCGATCCAGCGCGGCACCATGCCGTTGGCCACCTCGTACGCTTCGGGCGAGGTCGCGCCCAATTCGCCGTCAACGCGGCAGCGATAGAAGTGCGAGCGCATTAACAGCACGTCGTAGCCACTTTTCAGCGGCGGGCGATGCTCGTCGAGATAGCCGACATAACCCTCGACGGTAACATTGGCGGCGCCCGTTTCTTCCCGCAGTTCGCGGCGCAGGCCGTCGATTGGGTCTTCGCCCGCATCCAGCCCGCCACCCGGGAAGCTGTAGTCATCGTACCGACGGGTATACAGCAGCAAAATGTCGCGGCCGCGCAGGATGATGGCGCGCACGGCCTGCCGTTCGAAGATGGTACCTTCGAGCGAGACGCCAGGATGGGTCAGTGTATGCAGCAGCGTCACAAGAACTCCTGGTACTTCATCAAAGTGGGCGCCGTGGCATCAAGGTCACAACTGGCGCGCTGCGACTGACGCCCGGGTATCAGTCGAGTTTGGCGATCGTCTGGCCGGCCACCAGTTGCGCGAAGTCGCGCGCAGCGCCGTGGCCGGGAATGACGATGTCCGGCGCGATTTCCAGCAGCGGCGCGATCACGAACGCGCGTTCGTGCATGCGCGGATGCGGCACGGTCAAGGTATCGGTGGCGATCGTCTCGTCGCCGTACAGCAGCAGGTCGAGGTCGAGTGTGCGCGGGGCGTTGTGGTACGGGCGCTCGCGGCCATGGGCCTGTTCGATGGCTTGCAGCGCCGCCAGCAGTTCGTGCGCGCCAAGTGACGTATCCAGGCAGGCCACGGCGTTGATGTAATCGTCGCCGCTCGAGTCGATCGGGGCGGTGCGGTACATGCTGGACGTGTGCAGCAGCATGCCGCCGTCCATGCGCGCCAGGCGCGCGAGCGCATCGAGCACATTGCCACGCGCGTCGCCCAGGTTCGCACCGATGCCGATATAGGCGATCATTTGCCGCGCATGGCCCGGTACTTGGCTTCTTCGTGCGCTGCATAGGCAGCATCGCGGGCCCGGTCTTCGGCGGTCAGGCCATCGTCAGGGTCCGGCGCATGCACGGCGCCGCCGACCTCGCCTTCGCCGCCGGCCTTGCGTGGCGCGCGCCGCGGACGGCGCTTCTTGGCCGGGCCGCCTTCGCGCTCGCGCGAGACGGCCACTTCAACCAGGCGCTCGCGATCGCCTCCTTCGGCGGCATAGAAATCGGTCCACCAGTCGCCGATTTCCATGTCGAGTTCACCCGATTCGCAGCGCAGCAGCAGGAAGTCGTAGCCGGCGCGGAAGCGCGGATGTTCGAGGAGCTTGTACGGCGCGCGGCCGGCGCGGCGTTCGAAGCGCGGCTGCATGGCCCAGATGTCGCGCATGTCGGTGGCGATGCGGCGTTGCAGGGCCAGGTTCTCGGTCTGCGTTTCGAGCACGTCGTCGGCCGCCAAGTGCAGGGCAGGGATCGGCGACTCGCCGCCGGCAACATAGGCCGTCCATTTTTCGAGTACCTGGTGCCACAGCAGTGACGCAAACAGGAAGCCTGGCGAGACGCCCTTGCCGGCCTTGATGCGGTTGTCGGTGGACTCGAGCGCCAGCGTGACGAACTTCATGCCGATCGGCTGCTCGAGCACGACATCCAGCAGCGGCAGCAGGCCATGGTGCAGGCCGGCCGAACGCAATTGCTGCAGGCAGGCCAGCGCGTGGCCGGACATGAGCAGCTTGAGCATCTCGTCGAACACGCGCGCGGCCGGCACGTTGTCGATCAACGGGGCCATGACGGGGATCGGCGCCAGCGTGGCCTGCTCGATCGAGAAGCCCAGCTTGGCCGCGAAGCGCACCACGCGCAGCATGCGCACCGGGTCTTCGCGGTAGCGTTCCTCGGGCACGCCGATGATGCGCAGCAGCTTGTTGCGGATGTCTTCCATGCCGCCGTGGTAATCGAGCACCTGCTGGCTGGCCGGGTCGTAGTACAGGGCGTTGATGGTGAAGTCGCGGCGCGCCGCGTCTTCGTGCTGCGGACCGAAGCTGTTGTCGCGCAGGACGCGGCCATGTTCGTCCTTCGGCGCGTTGTCGCTGCCGTTGCCGCGGAAGGTGGTCACCTCGAGCAGGTCCTGGCCGAACATCACGTGCACGATCTGGAAGCGCCGGCCGATGATGAAGGCGCGCCGGAACAGTTTTTTCACCTGTTCGGGCGTGGCGTCGGTGGCGATGTCGAAGTCCTTGGGTTTGACGCCCAGCAGCATGTCGCGCACGGCGCCGCCGACGACGAAGGCCTGGTAGCCGGCTTCCTGCAACGCCTGTGTCACGCGGATCGCGTTGGACGACACGCTGCGCGGGTCGATCCCGTGTTCGTCGGGGCCAAGGATGACCGGCTCGGTCGGGTCGCGCTGGTCTTTCACACCCAGGATTTTACGGATGAAGGTTTTAATCATTGAATAGTTGGATGGTTGGCCAGCCCTGTTCGCGCGCGTGGCTTGCGAGCGCCTTGCCGGGATTGGTGGCGACCGGGTGAGACACGATCGACAGCAGCGGGATGTCGTTGTGCGAATCGCTGTAGAAGTAGCTGCGCCCGAAGCTGTCGAACGGCTGCCCCAGGCGTTCGAGCCAGGCGTGCATGTGAACGACCTTGCCAGGGCCCGATGTCGGCGTGCCGGCCAGGCGCCCGGTGAGCATGCCGGCCGCGTCGAATTCGGGCATGGCGGCGATGTGGTGCTCGACGCCGAAGGCTGCCGCGATCGGCGCCGTGATGAAGTGGTTGGTGGCGGTGATGATCGCCACCAGATCGCCGGCTTCCTGGTGATCGCGCACGAGCTGAAGGGCCTGCGGCGTGATGGCCGGCTCGATCACTTCGCGCATATAGCGCGCATACAGTGCATCGAGTTCCGCGCGCGGGAACGCCGCCAGCGTGCCGAGCGCGAATTCGAGGTACTCGACCGGATCTAGCACGCCGGCATTGTACTGGGCGAAGAAGGCGTCGTTGCGGGCGCGGTAGGCGTCGCCATCGACCGCGCCGACCCGCGCCAGAAATTCGCCCCATTCGTGATCGGAGTCGATCGGCAGCAGCGTGTGGTCGAGGTCAAACAGGGCGAGGTTTTTCATTCTTTGGATTCGAGCGGCAGGTTTTCTTGCAACAGCAGGTCGCGCAGCAGCGGCAGCGTGACCGGCCGCTGGGTTTCAAGCGAATACTGGTCAAGCGCATCGAGCATCGTCGACAGGGAACGCATGTCGCGTTTGAAATGAGACAACAAATAGGGTAACACGCTGGCCGACAGCGTCAAACCGCGCGCCTCGGCGGCGTGCGTCAGCGCTTCGATCTTCTGGTCGTCGGACAGGCCGTGGATCTGGTACACCAGGCCCCAGCCCATGCGCGTACGCAGGTCTTCGCGCACCTGCAGCACTGCCGGCGGCACGGGGCCGGTGCAGACCATGTAGGCGCCGTGTTCGCGGATCTGGTTGAACAGTGCAAACGCATCGATCTGGCGCCGGGCACTGAGGCGATGGCAGTCGTCGAGCAGGTACAGCGTGGTGCCGGCGGCATGCACGAACTGGCTGGCCGGCGCATCGAACGGGATGTAGCGCGCGCCCGGGCTGGCGGCCAGGCCGTGCAGCAGGTGGGTCTTGCCGGCGCCGGTGTCGCCCCACAGATAGGCGAAATGCTCGCGCGAGCTGCGCTCGGCGAACAGGTGCATCAGGTGCGTCAGCTCGGCATTGGCCCCGACCTGGAAGGTGTCGAGGCTCTGGGCCGGTTCGGCGCCTAAATCGAGCACCAGCTGTTTCATCGCGAGGGCCGATTCATGCCGGAAGATGGAGGAATGGGCATGCCAGTAAGGATAAGTTTTCGTTGTTATGTACGTTAAACGGCGGCGGTCGGCCCATAAAAGGAATACAGGGGAAGCCGTTTTGCTAAAATAGTGGATTGACCAGTTTCGCCGGTCGCCTCCTATTTTACCGCCTCCGCTGCCAAATACCATGAACCAACCATCTAATGTTTCTCTCTCCTACCGCGATGCGGGTGTTGATATCGATGCCGGCGACGCGCTGGTCGAAGCGATCAAGCCACTTGCCAAGCGCACCATGCGTGAGGGCGTACTGGGCGGCATCGGCGGCTTCGGCGGTCTGTTCGAAATCAGCAAGAAGTTCAAGGAGCCGGTCCTGGTCTCGGGCACCGACGGCGTGGGCACCAAGCTGCGCCTGGCGTTCGAGCTGAACCGCCACGACACGGTCGGCATCGACCTGGTGGCCATGAGCGTCAACGACATCCTGGTCCAGGGCGCCGAGCCGCTGTTCTTCCTCGACTACTTCGCCTGCGGCAAGCTGGACGTGGCCACCGCCACCGCTGTGGTCAAGGGCATCGCCTTGGGCTGCGAACAGTCGGGCTGCGCCCTGCTGGGCGGCGAAACCGCCGAAATGCCGGGCATGTACCCGGACGGCGAATACGACCTGGCCGGCTTCGCCGTCGGCGCGGTCGAAAAATCGCAGATCATCGACGGCAGCAAGATCGTGCCGGGCGACGTGGTGCTGGGCCTGGCCTCGTCGGGCATCCACTCCAACGGTTACTCGCTGGTGCGCAAGATCATCGAAGTGGCCAAGCCTGACCTCGACGGCGACTTCCACGGCCGCAAGCTGGCTGACGTGCTGATGGCGCCAACCCGCCTGTACGTCAAGCCGCTGCTGGCGCTGATGGCATCGATGGAAGTCAAGGGCCTGGTCCACATCACCGGCGGCGGCCTGGTCGAGAATATCCCGCGCGTGCTGCAGGATCACCTGACGGCCGTGCTGGATGCTTCGTCGTGGACGATGCCGCCGCTGTTCCAGTGGCTGCAGCAGCACGGCGGCGTGGCTGACGCCGAAATGCACCGCGTGTTCAACTGCGGCATCGGCATGACCGTCATCGTCTCGAAAGAGAACGCCGACGCCGCCTTCGCCCAGCTCGAAGCAGCTGGCGAGACCGTCTACCGCATCGGCGAAATCCGCGCCCGCGCCGACGGCGAAGCGCAAACCATCGTCGTCTAAACCGCGATGACATCCCTGGCACCGTCCCTGTCCATTCGCGACGAGGAACGGCGCCAGCGGGCCGGCCACGGCGGCGCCGTGGTCTGGATCACCGGCCTGTCCGGCGCCGGCAAGACCACGCTGGCCGACGCACTCCAACGCACGCTGTTCGACCTGGGCTGCCAGGTATTCGCACTCGATGGCGACAAGGTCCGCAATGGCCTGTGCGCCGATCTCGGTTTTTCCCTCCCTGAACGTTCTGAAAACATTCGCCGTATCGGCGAAGTGGCGCACCTGTTCTGTCAGGCCGGCCAGATGGTGATCGTCTCGGCCATTTCGCCGCTGCGCGCCGACCGCGCCCGCGTGCGCGCGCTGGTGCCGGCGCCGCAGTTCATCGAGGTGTATTGCCGCTGCCCGCTGGCGGTGTGCGAGGCGCGCGATCCGAAAGGGTTGTACCGGCGGGCGCGGGCAGGGCAGTTGGCGGAGTTTACGGGGATTTCATCGCCGTATGAGGCGCCGGAGGCGGCTGAGGTGGTTGTTGATAGTGCTGCGGCTTCGGTTGATGATGGGGTGGGGAAGGTGTTGGCCAGGCTGCGGCAGCATGGGATTATCAATACCTCAAACGCCGACGGCGCGTAATTCCGTCGCAGGCATTTCAAACATCGATGCAGGATCGCTAACCGACGCTGGCGGGCTGGCTGCCGATCAGCTTGCAGCCGCATTCTGTTGTGCACCCTTCGACAGCAACAGGTACGCCGTTAATGGTGACGGTATTACAGGCGGTAACGATTTTGTTGATGCCATGTGGTTTTCCTCCAGGGTAGAACTGTGGACAGTCGACTTTATCTCCAAGCCTTGCGACCGCGCGGCCATGAATATTCTGGTTGGGCGCGCCGCTGATGACGGTTCCGCCGTGATCGGTCTTGTCGCCGACGGTGATGATTTTCAGGGACACGTCGTTCTCCTTGAAGTCGTTGATGTCAGTAGGTCGGGGGGCCGTCCGGCTCCGGCTCGATCGCGTCATTGATGCTCTGCCATGCGGGCAGTTCGGCAGGGGGCAATGGCAGTACCTGATCCAATCGGGAAAGTTTCAGATCTGGGTTGAGGTCGAGCGCGTCGGCGAGCTGATCGTACCGATGCTCGCGTTCCGGATCGGGCAGAATTTGCAACTCTTTAAAGGCAGCCTGATCCTGTTTTTCGCGTAGATCCCACTCCCTGATGTCAAACATCATCCGCAGTGATACTGCGGAATTCTTGCTACCGAATCTTGTTCCCGCCTGGTGGTACCTCACCGCAGCAGCGAAATCTTTTAGGATTTCCGCCCTGATTCCAAGTTTGTAGGCAGCAGGGCCATGGCCCTGTTTATAAGAGCACATCACCATAGCGGCATCGGCATCGCGACGCCCAGCTTTCAAATAAGCGCCTGCCAAGGCCATTTGTGCTTCCGGACTGCCAAGCTCTGCCGCTTTTAGGTAATACGCCCACGCGATATTTTTATCGTATGCGGCTCCACCGTAGCCATGCTCGTGAGCGACACCGAGATCGTAGTAGCCCCAAGCTTGGCCTGCAGCGACAGCAGTGCGCACGATCTCGACGACCTTGTCACCGTCGGGCTCAAGTACGTGATTGGACTTGAGAGGGCCGAGGCCGGACCGGTAGAAGTAGGCCATTAATGCGCGAGCACCCCAGTCACCCAGGTTGGCGGCGGTCTGTACGTCGCTTAGAATGGAAATTGCTTCTTGGCGCGTTAGCTGCCATTCGATCTTGCTGCGCCACAGATTGCGGGCATTGATATAGAGCCGATAGGCGTTAGCGTCACGGGTCTTCGGCATCGTGTCCTTCCAGCGGCCGCAGGCCGGGATCGGGTTGTTGACATCGAACGTGCGCAAGCCGGTAGGAATGGTATGCATCTTCACGTACTCCAAATGTCTTTGCAGGAAATAGGCCCCGGTCAAAATAGCGACGAATGCGGTGGCGATATAAATAGATTGACGAAGTAGTACTCGCATATCAGATCACTGGCCAGCCGGGTTGTCGGTTGACGTGAAAAGTAGCGATCTGGCCAGATAGCGGTGAGCAATTCGCCATCGCTTCAGTGTTTTTACTCATCAAGTCCAGCCATTTTCCAAACGTTTTATTCATATCTCCGAACTGCGCCGGCCCTTCATCATTCGTGCACTGTTTGAACAATTTCCTGCGTAATTCGAAAGCAACATCCATAGCCTGACTGAGCAAATTCAATTCGCTGTCCAATGCCATGCTGCGCACGTTCAGATTGGCCGACCCGACCGTGAAGGCCGCGTCATCGACGATCGCCACCTTTGCGTGGATATAAGTTTCCTCATAATCAGCTGCGGATGTTGGCTTGGCAGCGCCACTCCACATTGACGCCATGAGTGCCTTGATTCCTCGCTTTTCCAGCGCTTCGGGCGTAATCGGCATCTTGGCCTTGCCTTGTTCAGCCTGCGCGACCGTCTCCGCATGCTCCACCTTCATCTTCTCACTGCTCCCAAGCCGCAAGGCGATGTCGTAGGTCGCCAGATCCATGCCATCCGACTCTGGCGTCGAGGTCACGATAAACACGTAGATCGGCTTGAGATAGCCGGCGTTACGTAGCTTGTCGGCGCACTCGGTCAGATGGGTGGCCCAGTCTTCATATTGGACGTACTGGTTCTGGATGAAAAGGTAGTGCTCGGTGAGCCGATTCAGATTTGCATAGCATTCCTTGATCGCTTTTTCTTTCGTGGCCGGGTAGGTGCGCAGAAGCTGCGCACTGTGGCGAGCGCCGCGCACGATGAATTCGGCTGCCTTGATGTGCTTCCTGCTCTGCGCCGGATCGGGCAGGCGCGGCGCTGCGGTGGCGATCGCCCCGACAATGGCCTGTGTCGCCTTGACTGCAAGGCCAATTGGGGTCAGGCCCAAGGCCGTGCTGAAGGTCGATTTCACCGACCCGGTTTCGGCCCAGCCAGTGCAGAAATTGTGATTCAGGTCGTAGAGGACGGGACCGCACACGCGCAGCGATACATCTTGGTAGGGTTTGGCGACAAAGGCGTGCTGTTCCGCGAATTTAGCCATGCGCCCGGCCCGCCTGAGTCCCGGTTGAAAAGGGGTGGCGGAATAAGCCATTTGTTCGTAACGATCGTGGGCTTCATCGATCGTGGCCGTATACTGGCTGATCGCTTCGGCCGGATTTTTATTGAAGAGTACTTCACGATTCGGGTCGTGGAAGCGATGCTCGATCGTGTCCCAAAAGTCGGTCGTCGAGTTATGACCCATCACGTAACCAACGGCCCGCGCCGGCGTTTCGTAGTCGATCAGCAGCGACTTCTGGTGATGTGTCGGATAGGCTGATCCGAGCATGCCCTTGGCGCTGCTTTTGTAGTTTTCTCCTTCGAGCGCAGGGCCGCGACATTTCAATGCGACTTCACGCCCCTGCAGCACAATATTCGCTACCTTACCCCCGATGATGTCCTCGAACCACTCGCAGTTATAGCGTTCGTGCAGTTCGCCGAAAAAACCCGCATAGCCTTTGATAGTCGGGATACGGCCCCCGTAGTAGCCGGGGTTGTTCTTGGCCATTAAGTGCGAGGCGACGTCGTCGTTCCATAAAAGAAGACGAACCATGACCGGGTTGTCCTTGCGTGTCGCAATCCGCTTGAGCAGGTCTCCGTAGCGTAGGCCGGTTTCGCCTGCGCCAGTGCGAACCAGCACCATGCCCGGATCAAATCCCCACGTGATGATATCTACGCTGTGCTGTGCTGCCAGAAGGTCGGTCTGTATGCTGCGAAATACCTCTTCGCCACAGACGAGCGCCTCAAGGCAGCATGCGTGGCGCGGCGGGTATATTGCGTGTTTGCCAGTCCGTATCCACCAGGGTTTGGAAAGGCATTGGTACGGCCCCATTGTCTTGTTGTAGGTGAGCTTCTGCGTGTACAGTCCTGCATTCTCGTCCATTCCCATTGGGATCCTCTTTGGCTAGAGCTGCTATGAAAGACCGCATCAAGGCTTCTCGCGTGTCAAGGGACTGGCATCGATGCGATCCTGTTCTGAAGACACGACGTCTTCGGGCAGAAGTCCGCCAGGATTCTCGTAGCCGTGGTATCCCACGCCCGCATTGATTTCGTGCTGCTCGGCGGGATCACCGGGCGCGATGTCAAAGGACGGGCCAGTTGGAAGCTCAACCTTGTAGTTCGCCATGGCATCGAGTTCGTGTGCGAACCCGATATTTCCCTTGGCATCGAACTGTCCCTGCTCGACCAATGCGCCGTCCTTGAACAGCTTGAAGGGCAGCCCGGCACTGATGCGCCCGGCGGTCTCGGCATGGCTACCGATGTTCAGGGTGCCGCTCCCATTGCGCAAGACATCGGCCACCGGCGGCATATTGACCGCCATCGCCATGTTCTTTGCGCTGAGCAGACTGTGATTCGCAGCGTGCGCGACGAATGTCCCATTGGTGCCATGCTCAATGCCGCCAGCAGTGAATTTGACGTAGCTGCCGCCGCCGTTGATGACGACTTCTTCCTTGGCGGTGATCGTGATCCGGTTGGCCGTCTGCGTGATGTCCAGTTTTGCCAGAAGCTTGATGTTGTCCGTCAGCGCCTGCAGATCGATGTCGCCAGCGGCAGCGACCATTTTCATGCCGGCCTTCTGGACAAACAGCCGGAAGCTTTGGCGGATGCTGGCAAAGAAGTGCGTACCGGTAGCCAGCGACAGACTTTTTCCGGATGTGAAGGCGGTATGGCGGTCACTGGCGATGTGCGTGTCGCCGGCTGTCGTCGTGGCGATGCCAGCGGGGCTTGCCAGAACCAGATGCGGTTTACCCAGTTCCGGGAAGCTGCCAGCCTTTGATCCTGCCCCCTGCACCGCATCGGTTTGCACTTGCAGGAGTGCGGCAACGTCGTTCTGATTGTCTACAGGCTCTTGGGTACCGTTCTTTTGCGCGATTTCCGCCAGTAATTGATGCTGTTCGGTAGCGAGCGTGAGCCGGCGCGCTGTCTCATCCATATCCTTGATCGCCCCACGCGCCGCCTGCCTAGCCTCGGTCGTGATCAACAGCCCCTTGGCTGCCCGTGCGACGCCATGCCCGTCCGTACGCAGTTCCCAGCCTTCCCCGCGCGTATCCTTGCGCCCGGCGTTGTCCTCGATCCGCGTGATATGCCCGAGTGACAGCTGACTGCACTGGTGGTCGCTTTTCAGCTGCGCCTGAATCATCTCTTTCGTGTCATCCAGAACCAGGTGATTGCCGCGTGCACCACCGCCGAGCTCGCGGCTGCGCAAGCCTGCCAGGGCCGATTGCGCCGGCAGCGCCCATGGCGGCATGTGTGTGCCGTTGTAGAGCGCGCCCAGTATCAGCGGATGGTCGATGTTCCCGTTCGGATAGACAACGGCGACTTCTTCGCCAACGCGCGGCAGGCGGATGTGGCCGAACTCTTTGCCTGCAGCCGGGCTCAGCACGCGAATCCATGGCGAGCTGTTTTCGTCGTGCTGGCCCAGCCGGTCCCAGTGAAATTGCAGCTTGACCCGGCCGAAGCCATCGGTGTGGATGTCGGCGCCAGCCGGACCGACGACCGTCGCCGTGTGCAAGCCCATGTAGGCGCCTGGCTCGCTGTTGAAGTCGCGACCCGGCCGCCAGCGGATGTCCCTGTTGATGCAGGTGAACCGGTTTTCGTAGTGCGACGGGGCGCCCGCGCCAGCCTGGTAGTTGTTGGTGGCTTCGTGCTCGACAGACAGGATCAGGTAACTGCGATCACCGATGCCGCGGCGCGGTTCGGGGTCGTAGTCCATTGAGCGCGGCTCGGCACTGAAATGCCCGCCGAGTTTGAAGGTGCGCCCCGGCTGGACGCTGCGGGCATTGCTGGTGGCATCGAACGTTTGCGTATCCTTGTCCTGCTCCACCATGCGCTGCGTTGCGAGCCGTTCGCCATCGCTGCGCATGCGAAAGCCGTAGGCGCCGCTGTCTTCGTACACTTCGTAAGCGAATATGTCGCCTTGCCGGTTGGCGGAGTAACCGGCGGCGTGCTGTGCGCCGGGATTCTTGTAGTCGACGCTGGCCAGCGTGGTCGTGCCGGAGCCGAGGCGCCGGCTCGCGCTCCATTGATGAATGCCGTCATCTTCGAGCGAACCGCTCTTGTCGTGAAACGCGATGACGTCCACGTCGTCGTAGCTGGTGGCGTCGATCGGCTCGTTATGGAAGCTCTTGTCGGAGAGCATGAGCTTGTGACCATCAAAGCGGTGCTCGTACCAGTAATGCATGCCCCGCGCTTCCCAACGGCGGTGCAGGTGGTTGTAGTCGGTCTCGTTATATTGATTGGCAACGGTCAGTGGCGGATCTTCTTCAAACACATGCATGTGCCAGTCGGCCTGGCGGTAGTGCTTGAGCGTTGCTTCGGTGATCTGCTGCACGCTCTTGCCATGAAACGACACGTTGTCCTTGCGCAGTCGCGCGAAGGCAAGCCAGGGCTCGAGCACCATCCGGTAAAAGGCAAAGCCGCCATCGGCACGCAAGAACGACAGCTGCGTGATGTACCCGTTGAAGTAACGCAGCGAGCCGTCCTGGCGTACCAGCGAAATCGTGACCAGCCGGCCCATCAGCATCTTGAGCGGAATGCGCGGGTCGTCCGACAGGACGTCGACCTCGAACCGAAATCCGCGCGAGATCTCCTCGCGCGCGACCAGCTTGTTTGGTAGCAAAATGGCGGGCGGGCCATCCTCGAAAGGAAAGTCCAGTCGCATCAGCCGGTTGTGCTGCGAGTTGCCGCGAAATGCCGATAGTGCGGCGCCGGCTGCGATGGTCTGGCTCTCGCCCATTGCGTTGCTCCCGATGGCCGCTGCACGGCCGCAGTTGAAATAATCGACATGGTCAGCGACCACGTTAGCCCGCCGTCACGCAGCCTCAATTGACCGGCATCAACGCCGTTTTTTAAGCCACGACACCGTTTTTCTGTCTGTCTCTTTTTCGAGTCATCGGAGTCTGCAGCATCAACCGGACGTCGGGACGATCCGTGATGCCTGGTGTTGCGGTGAGAAACGTGTTCCATCCGAGCTGACGCGACGGCGTCTTCGTGCTCAGCGTGAGCGGCTTGATGACAGGCGGTGCAAGCAGTAACCGTAGTTCATAGTGCAAGGTCGGCACCGCAAACATCCTCGTCATTTCCCGCAGTGCCGCCAGCGCCGTGCCACCGGGAAGAAAACTGCGTGCTTGCGCTTCGTCCAGTGGCCCGACATGCAGACGCGCACAGATGTCATGCCGCCACAGGCGCGTGCCCAGCGCCGTACTGATGCCGAGCACGGGCCTGGTGACGCCCAGTGTGCTGCGCCGGTGTTCGGGAACCGGATCCCAGCAGCCAACGAATTGTTCGAGTCTGACCGGCACGTCGAAATAGTTGCTCAACACCTGTTCGACTGTGCCGGCCGCCACCGGGCGGGTGCGCAGCAGCCCGGCGAAACAGGCTGCAGTATCCGGTCTGACGTGCCTGACGGGTTGCCCGGCGCTTGCGGCCCTTGGCGCGCACGTGCCTGCCAAGGCAGTCATCATCGGCAGCAACCGGTCCCCGTCGCCGATGGCCAGGTCGTGTTCGACCCGGTACTTGACCGACGCCTCATAGAACAGGCCGATCAACCGCGTCGACATGACATCGAGCAGTTCGCGCTGGCTGGCATCGTCCCCAAGCGACTTGCGCGCTGCGATCCGTTCGGTATCGTGCACCGGCAGGGTGCCACTGGCGCCGAGCAGGCCGATGAACGCGGGCGTGATCCGGACGCGCCGTAGCGTGCCCGAACGCAGCGTGCCAAGTGGATCTTGTGTTGCCGGCTCGACGTCGAGCGCTTCGACTTCGCTGGCAGGAAACGACAGCGACAGGCTGTTGCGAAACGACAGCACGGTGCGCAACGCGCGTTCGCGGCCGATGCCATGGCATTGCAGCGCGCGTAGCAGGATGTTGACCAGCTGGGTGAAGCCGAACCGGTACGGCTCGGCCAGGAGCAGGGCCATTACAGCAGGCTCATGCTTCCGCTTCGTGGGGCGCATCGGATCAGCTCCTTTCCGCTTTGATGCGAGAGGGCGACGAGTTCGACGAAGCTGTTCAGCTGCACGTACAGCGCAAAGAACTGGTGCAGCACCTGGACGAACAGATGCAGGCCGGCGCCGGCATACGCTTCTTCGTCGAGCGTGACGCGCACTTCAAGGCCGTGTACCAGCGATGTGCCGCTCCTGTGCCTGATCCAGGCCGTGGTGTCCTGCTGGTCGAGCGCGATGATGCCGCGGATTTGCCGCCGCGAGACGGACGACGAGGCCAGGTCGTACAGGGACAGCATTTCGCGCAGGCCGTGCACGCCGTCGTCCATCAGGGAGTGATGGTTCAGCGCCAGGTGCGAGATCAGTCGCCAGTGCATGCCTGCGTCATTCGTCAGGCGGGCAGGGCGGGTTGGCCTGCGCACCATGCGGATCGCTGCGTTGCGTGTTGCGCCGGGAATGAACAGGTCGCCTTCAGGCGCGCCGATGGCCAGTGAGCAGGGTAGATCGCGGTTCGTGCAGCTCAGTTCAACCGACAGGATATTTCTTTCGATCTCAAACGGGTCGCAATCGGCACCGACGAGCGTGATCGATTTTTCATGGCCCGGACTGCACAAGGCGAGCGTCTCGTCGTGCCGCATGAACCAGTAACGTCCTTGCTCGCTGGCGTGTTGTGCGCCGTGCCGAAGCGCATAGAACGGCTGGAATGCCGTGATCGACGTGTCATTGCCGTTCTGGCGCACCAGGTGCACCGCATCGACCGAATACACCTCATATGCCTGCGGAAAATTGGCGTGCGCCAGAAGGGTGTAGTCGGCCGCGCGCTGGTCGTACGTGATCGGTACGCCAGGCTGCTGGAACAGATTGACGACGGGCGTGCAACCCTGCACCAGATGCTGTGTCGACAGGCCGGCGAGCATGCGCGCCTTGTCGGCGTCGGGCCGGATGCCGGCAAGGCCCAGACGTAACGTGACACTGGCGCAGCCGGCAGGTACTCGTGCCAGCAGCATGGCAATATCGATGTCGAAAAAATTGAACTTCTCGGGGAAGGCGAAATATTCGGCAAGAATGCGGTAAGCCCCATGCGAGCGGGCGTCGAACGGGATCAGGGCGTCGTCAGGAGCAAATCCAGCCGGTGCGATCGGTATGCAAGGTAACCGTTCCCACGGGCCGTCATCGTCAATCTGGACGTACGCTGCCACCGTGTGCATGAAGAGCGCATCGCGCAGCGTGGCGCAGAACGAGGCATCGCCATCGGCATACACGCGCAGCACGGTCGCCGTGTCCGGCGCCGGCAGCGGCCCCCATCCGGCGGCGCCGAATGTCAGCGTCAGCGACGATGTGACGTCGTCCGGCAGGCGTGTTGCGACCGGCGCCTGGATGACGGTCTCGAAACGTGCGGCGCGCAGTGCGACAGGCGACGGCTTGACGTCGTGGATGGTCTTGAAGCGGCATGCCACACCATGTATTGGCTTCGATTCCAGCAACGTCCCGCGCGGCATGGCAGGGATCGCATCCGGGCGATCGAGTGCGCTGGAAACGCGCACGATTGCGCAGGACGGAAACGGGCGCAGATAGTGGGGATAGAGCAGGTTGAGCAGGGCCTCAGTGAATTCGGGGTACGAATCGTCCAGTCGCTTCGACACGCGCGCGCTGAGCAGGGCCGTGCTTTGTATCAGGCGTTCGACATGCGGATCGTCGCAGGTATCGCCACCCATTTGCAGCCTGGCGGCAACCTTGGGATAGCGCTGCGCATATTCCCTGCACAGCGACCTGAGAATGACGAGCTCGCGCTCGTACTTTGTCAACAATTCGTCCATGGGATCAGCGCTTGCGCCCTCTAGTTGGCACCTTCGATCGAATACTGCTGGAGCGAGGGGCGAAATACCGCATTGAACGACATCGCCTCGGGCATCGACGCATGTTTCAGCTGCGCAGTGATCACGAATTCCACGCGGTTGATGGTGCCCCTGGCGCTCTTGGCGCCCCGCAGTGACACGAGGACCTTGTGCAGCCGGGGTTCATGGCGCTGGATGGCCAACTGGACGGCCTTGCAGATTTCCTGCTGGTCCGTATCGCTGTTCATGCACATGCCGGCGAAGTCGATCAGGCCATAGTTCAGGATGGAGCCCGATACCGCCGGGAGCGGGCTGAACGACGCCTGGTGCACGCCGCAGCGGGTGTTGAGCAGCGCCTGCAGGTCACGCGTGATGCTGCGCAGTGCATGCTCGACAGCGCGCACACGGGCGTCGCGCCGGTTACCGGATGGCGTTTCGGTGGTGTCGTCCAGGCGGTCGAACAGACCGGAAGTAAAGCCGCGCATCGCGTTCCTCTCGTCAAGGCGGGACAACACCCACGGCAGCCATTGTCGGATCGTGAATCCCAGCAATGTTGCGCCGTCACAAGGGAATGCACCGGCTGATCGATACGATGCCTCGCTGCGCGAAATCAATATCGCGCTTCAGGCGCAACGCCATCCTTCCCAGAATGTGTCCAGCGAAACTTCAATGGGAGGAACCATGAGCGCAACATCGAAGGTCCTGTGGTCGGAAGGTTTGACGCTGGGGCCGCAGCACTTTCAGCGTCAGGATCTCTATCATGAAACCCGGCTCCAGCGCATCGCCTCGGCCCTCAATCCGTACTGTTGGGGTGTGTGCAAGGTGACGTGGAATGTGGAAGGATTGGGACACAATCGGCTGAGCGCGACCACGATGTCGCTGATCTATCCCGACGGAGACATCGTCGAGGCGCCCGGCGCCGACCTGCTGCCCGAGCCGGTCGATCTCACGTGCCTGCCGCCAGAGGACGAATCATTCACGTTCTACGCAGCCCTGGCCCTGGTCAAGCCACATGGGGGCAATGCCGACGACAACAGCCGCTACGTGCGCTGCGACCTGGATACCACTGACCTGTTCAGTGATGCGCTGGCGATCGAGGTGCCTTTCCTTAAAAAACAGGTGCGGCTGTTGCTGCAGGCCGAGCCGCATGGGGCGCGTGCCAGCATCCCGGTGGTGCGGCTGCGGCGGGTAGCGGAAGGGGGTTTCGAGCTGGTACCGGAGTTCATTCCGCCGAGCGTCACGGTGGGCGCAGCCCCAGGCCTGGTGCGCATGCTCGATGGCTTGAGCAGTGTGATCACGACGAAGATCGAATCGCTCCAGCGCACGCACCGCATGACGAACAACAGCATGTACGAAGCCGGTGCGGGCGATATCTCGTCGTGGTGGATGCTCAACATCCTGAGCACGGCCAATGCGCTGCTGATGCACTGCGCCAGGTCGCCCGGGTTTCATCCCGAGGTGATGTTCCGGCAAATGCTCGCCGCCGCGGGTGGACTGATGACGTTTTCAGATCGCTACAAGACGGCCGACCTGCCCGCCTACCGCCACGAGGCGATGGGCGAGGCATTCGCCGAGCTCGACGCGTTGCTGCGCGATCTGGTCGATACGGCGATCGGCACCAACTATCTCATCATTCCGTTCGTGGCCGACAAGAGCCGGCGCACGTTCTCGCAGGCGATCCTGGATCCGGCCAAGGTCACGAAACAAAGCCAGCTTTATCTGGCGATCACTGCCGATATGGCGGGCCTTGATCTGGTGGCGACGGTGCCGATCCGGCTCAAGGTCGCTGCGCCCGAGAATATGGAAAGTATTATCGGGTCAGCATTGCCAGGCATACCGATCGCGCACATGCCGCAAGTGCCCCCGGCGATCCCGGTGCGGCCCAACACCTACTATTTTTCGCTGTCCACCAAACATCCCCTGTACGACAAGGCGCTGGAGGCAGGCGTGCTGGCGGTGTATGCGCCGGACGGGATCCCGGGACTGAAAATCGACCTGGTCGTGGTGCTCTAGTCAACCACCGCGATGTCAGCGCACCGCCCCGCTACCGATATTCTTGTCGAGGAACTTCTCGACCCGCCCCCAGAAATCGATGCGGTTCTTTTCCAGCGCCCAGCCGTGGCCTTCTTCCGGGTACTCGATCCATTCCACCTGCTTGTTGGTGCGCATGACGGCGTTGCGCAGCGCGGTGCCATGGTTGATCGGCACGCGCCGGTCGACGCCGCCGTAGGCCAGCAGCAGCGGCTGGGTGATGCGCGCCGCCTGCTGCAGCGGTGACGTGGCCTTGAACTGGTCGGCATCCTTGACCGGGTCGCCGATCCGTTCCGGCAGGCTGTGCTGCTTGACGTCGCGTGACGTGTCGCTGCTGAAATGCGCGCCATTGTCAAACAACAGGCCAATGTCGGTCACGCCGACAAAGCTGATACCGCAGCGGAACATGTCCGGATCGTTGACGAGTCCCATCAGCGTCGAATAGCCGCCGTAACTGGCGCCAGCGATGCAGACGCGCTTGGGGTCGACCAGCCCCTTGTCGACAGCCCAGCGTACACCGTCGGCGATGTCGTTCTGCATGGCCAGGCCCCATTGCTTGTAGCCGGCACGTTCATGGTTGGATCCGAAGCCCAGGCTGCCGCGAAATTCGGGTTCAAGCACGGCGTACCCGCGCGTGGCCAGAAATTGCGAGTCGGGGGCCCAGCCCCAGGATTTGCCACGCACCCAGGGGCCGCCGTGGACCATCACCACCAGCGGCAGGCCGGTGCGCTTGGCGCCCGGTGGCAGGGTGAGCAGGGCAGGAATGTCCAGGCCATCGCGCGCCTTGTAGCGCAAGAACTGCTGGCGCCCCATCTGCGTCGGATCGATGCCTGGCCGCGCTTCGCCGACCTTGTTCAGCGACTTGGTTTTGCTGTTGTACAAGAAAAACACCGGTGCGACCACGTCCGAATAGGCGGTGACCACGAGCAGTGGCGAGTCGCCCCGGGCCGGCACCGACATCAGGTTGACCGTCGTCGGGAGCAGCTTGTCGACGTCCTGCTGGATTGCCTTCATGCCGGCGTCGAACCATTCATTCGATACCGCATCGGTACGGAACTGCATGCCCAGCACCTTGTCGCGGTTGATCACCAGCTCACCGTCGATATCGTAGCCGGGCGCCGACAGCAGCGGTTGCGGATCGAGCTTGCCGGTGTTCACATCGAACGTGTGCATGGCGGTCGTTCCGGCCTTGCCGCGCGCCGTCACGAACAGCGTGCCGGTCGGCCCGAAGGCCACCGGTTCGATCGTCGCGGCGGTTTCCTTGAATGCCGGGAAACTGGTCAGTTCGCGCCACTTGCCGGTGGCCGGGTCGAGATACTGCAGCGTCGTGGTCAGGTCCTTGTAGGTGATCGCCAGGCGCGGTTCGCCCTTGTGGTCGAGCAGCCAGCCGCGCGTGGCGCCGGGGCGCGGCACCGTCTTGTACTGGCCCGACACGGTGTTCACCTGGAGCAGGTCGACATGGCTCAGTTCATTGCGGGTGTCGCCAACCGGCGCCAGCGCGTAGGTGTCATCCGAGTCGACCCACGGGGTGTTGCCGGCCATTTCGCTCGAGGGTGGCAGCAGCCGGCGCACGATGCGCGTGCCGGTGCTCTTGTTGACGAGATTACGGCTGGCCAGTTCAAGGAACCGGCCGCCGTCGAAGTCGACCGCGTACATGCCGGGCATGAAACGCTGGTCGCCCGGACCGACGCCTTTGTCATGCGTGTCGAACACCAGGCGCCGGTCGTTGATCCAGTAGAAATTGCGGACATCGGCGTCGTTGTAATGGGCGACGATCTTGGCGCTGTTGGTGTCCAGGTCGATGACCGTCAAAAAGTCGCGCTTGCTTGGCGCGCTGGCGCGCACGGCCAGATGGCGGCCGCTCGGCGAGAGCCTTGCGTCGCCGAATGGCGCGTTGCCGAAGAAGGCCGAGACGGGCGGCGGGGCTGGCGGGGTTTGTGCGAGGGTCAGTGGCGAAGCGACGAGGACGAGCGCCGCGAAGGTGGCCCTCCCCAGCACGCGGGTAAATGCAGACATGAAGTTTTCCGTGAAATGCTTGGTGTTGGTATGGTTCGGCCTATGTTGGCGCGGCCCAGAATAGCATTTGCATCACCGGGAAAATCTCTTCAATTCCCACCTCAGTTTCTACCTGCCTGTGTCATTCGGGCGCCCGGATATAGTCGACCATACCCGCGCTGGTGCGGCTCGGGCGGGGTGTGAGCAGGCTCACCACGACCACCGTCAACAGGCCTGCCGGCACGCCGAACACGCCGGCCGCCATTGGCAGGATGCCGAACCAGGTCTCCAGCGCATTGCCGCCCAGGACGGGGCTGGCGCGCAGCATGTAATACAGGCACACGGCAAATCCCGTGATCATGCCAGTGATGGCGCCGATGTGGTTGGCGCGCTTCCAGAACACCCCCAGCACCAGCACCGGGAACAGTGTGGAGCCGGCCAGCGAGAACGCCGCCGCCACCAGCGACAGGATGTCGGCCGGCTTTTGCGACGCCGCGTACGCCGCGATGAAGGCCACCGCCAGCAGCAGCAGCTTGGAGATCGTTACCCGCTTCTGGGTCGACGCGCCCGGTTCCACCATCTTGTAATACACGTCGTGCGACAGCGCGTTGGAAATGGCCAGCAGCAGGCCGTCGGCCGTGGACAGCGCCGCCGCCAGCCCGCCGGCCGCGACCAGGCCCGAGATCACGTAGGGCAGGCCGCCGATTTCGGGCGTGGCCAGCACCAGCACGTCGGCGTCAATGGCAAATTCGGCCAGCTGTACGATGCCGTCACCGTTGATATCCGCCACGCTGATCAGGGGATTGGCCTTGTCGACATTGGCCCAGTATGAAATCCAGGTCGGCAGCGCCGAGAAATCGCTGCCCACGAGCGACGTATAGATGTCGTACTTGGCCAGCACGGCCAGCGCCGGAATCGTCAGGTACACCAGCAGGATGAAGAACAGCGTCCAGAACACCGACACGCGCGTCTCGTGCACCGAGGGCGTCGTGTAGGCGCGCATCAGGATGTGGGGCAGGGCGGCGGTGCCGAACATCAGGCAGAACACCACGGCCAGAAAATTGTTGCGGCGCGCGTCGGATTCTTCCGGCGTCGCGCCGGGGAACGGCTGCGCATGCGGCTCGGGCGGGCGGGCCCGTGCCAGGTTAGCGTCACGCCGTTCGAGCCACAGTGCTCGCGCATCGTCGACCGAGTTGGGGTACGTGGTCAGTGCGCGTTCGGCCTGGCGCACTTCGGTCAGTGAGGCGTTGCGTGCACGGGCTGCGGCCAGCTGGCGCTGGGCATCGAGCTTGCCGGCTTCCCACGATTCGGGCAGGGCCGCCACGCGCGCCGCATAGCCGTCGGCGCGGCGCAGGAACTCGGCGCGCACCTGGGCTTCGCGCGGGTCCTTTGCCAGTTCGGCTTCGCGTGCGGTGAGCTTGGGCAGGAGCGATCCGTACGCTACCTGCGGGATCGGATTGTCGGCGTGCTTCACCGACAGCCACATGGTGGGAATCAAAAACGCGACCAGCAGGATGATGTACTGCGCCACCTGGGTCCAGGTGATGGCGCGCATCCCGCCCAGGAACGAGCAGACCAGGATGCTGGCCAGGCCCAGGAAAATCCCGACCGAAAAATCGACGCCGGTAAAGCGCGACGCGATCAGGCCGACCGCATAGATCTGCGCCACCACATACGTGAACGACACCAGGATGGTCGCGCTCACGGCCAGCGCCCGCACCGGGCCGCCACGGCCGCCCGCGCCGCCGCCATAGCGCGCCGCCAGGAAGTCGGGCACCGTGTACTGCGCAAATTTGCGCAGGTAGGGCGCGATCAGCAGCGCGACCAGCACGAAGCCGCCGGTCCAGCCCATGATGAAGGCCAGGCCGTCGAAGCCCTGCAGATACAGGCCCCCGGCCAGGCTGATGAAGCTGGCCGCCGAGATCCAGTCAGCCGCCGTCGCCATGCCGTTGAACATGGCCGGCACGCGCCGGCCGGCGACGTAGTATTCGGTAACGTTCGAGGTGCGGCAGATCACGCCGATGATCGCGTACAGGGCGATCGTGGCGAACATGAACAGGTAGCCGATCCACAGGCGCGGCATGCCTTCCTGCTCGAGCAGGGCGAGGGCCGCCAGGAACACCGCGAAGGCGCCGGTGTACGACAGGTAGTAGCGCGAGAGCTTCTTGAAATAGCCGTGCTTCACACCAGGCGTGGGGTTCGTGCTCATGGGCGCGGCGCCAGCGCGGCGTGGTAATCGCGGTCGAGCCGGCGCATGCGCCAGGCGTAGATGGCGATGATCGTCAGCGACACGAGCGCGGCGCCTTGCGCGGCCATGTAGAACGACAGCGGCCAGCCGAACACCTCGAAGCGCGCCAGCTCGCGCGCGAAGAACACGGTGCCGAAACCCGTGATGAGCCAGACGGCGAGCAGCAGCAGCGACATGCGCCGCGTGCGGTGCCAGTGGATCGCGCGGGCCTGTTCCAGGCGCGCACGCGCCATCGTGTCGGAGATTGGTTCGGGCATGGAATCAGTCGGCATGGTCGGGTTCGCCCACAGGCGGTGGGAAGGTCAGGCGAAACAGGCTGCCCGGAAAGCGCGGGGACACGCTGCGTGGATTGTTGAAGATGTCGATGTCGGCGCCGTGCTGCTGCACGATTTCGCGCACGATCGCCAGCCCCAGGCCGCTACCCTGGGTATTGCTGCCCAGGATGCGGTAGAAGCGTTCGAATACGTGCAGGCGCTCGGTCGGCGCGATGCCGGGGCCGGTGTCCTCGACTTCGAGCAGCGCGTGTTCGCCGCTGCTGCGCACGCGCACCGTCACGCTGCCGCCAGCGGGCGTATAGCGCAGCGCATTGTCGATCAGGTTCGACAGCATCTCGCGCAGCATCAGCGGCTGGCCGGCGATCATCACCCGCTCGTCATCATTGGCGGGCGGCTCGAATCCCAGGTCGATCTGGTGGGCGAACGACGCCTGCACCCAGTCCTGCACGGTCTCGCGCGCCACCGCAGCCAGGTCGATCTCGTCGAACGCCAGGCCCGCCTGCGGCTGGTTCTCGGCGCGCGCCAGGGCCAGCAACTGGTTGATCAGGCGCGTGGCCGATTCGGAGCTCTTGGCCAGCTGCTCGAGCGAGCGGTGGATCTCGGCCGGATCGACTTCGCGCAGGGCCAGTTCGGATTGCATGCGCATGCCGGCCAGCGGCGTCTTCATCTGGTGCGCGGCGTCGGCGATGAAGCGTTTCTGCATCTCTACCGTCTTGCCCAGGCGCTCGAGCATGTCGTTGAACGAGCCGACCAGCGGCGAGATTTCTTCGGGCACCTGGCGCGGATCGATCGGCGACAGATCGTCCTGCGGCCGCGCGCGGATGCGCTGCTGCAGCTCGGCCAACGGGCTCAGGCCGCGCGAGAGAGCGAACCAGACCAGCGCCAGGATCACCGGCAGGATGATGAACTGGGGCAGGATCACGCCCTTGATGATTTCATTGGCCAGGTGCGCGCGCTTGTCGAGCGTTTCGGCCACCTGCACCAGTGCCAGCGACGGCGCCGGTGATGCCGTGCGTTCGTGCAGCGGATCGAGATTTACGTAGGCATAGGCCACGCGGATCGGTGTGCCGTGGATGGTGTCGTTGCGAAACTCGACCGTGCCGCTGCGGGCCGGCTCGCCGGCGCGGTTGGCGCGTGGACGCGGCAGGTCGCGGTCGCCATCGAGGTGTTCGCCAGCCGGCCCGGCCAGCAGGTAATACACGCTGTCGACGTCGTCGGCGCGCAGGATGTCGCGTCCGGCCGTGCGCAGCTGGCCAACCGTCTTGCCGTCCACGGTGCGGATCTGCTGGCCCAGCACCGTGACCCGGTCCTCGAGCGCATCGTCGAACGGCTGGTTGGCGATCGATTTCGCCACCAGATAGGTGATCGCGATGCTCATCGGCCACAGCAGCAGCAGCGGCGCGAGCATCCAGTCGAGGATTTCCCCGAACAGCGAGTGACGGATGTTTTCGTCCGGCTCGGGGTTGGGTGGAACGTAGAGCGGCTCGAACTGCTGCTGCTGCTGCTGCGTGGGCTCGGGCGTGAAGCCGGCGTTCACTTGTCGGCAGCGGAGGTGGCGATACGGGCGTCGTTCGCAGCCGCAGCGGCTGCTGCGGCTGCGCTGGCCTCGGAGAATTTCTCGAGGCAATAGCCCAGGCCGCGCACGGTGGCAATGCGCACGCCGCCGACCTCGATCTTCTTGCGCAGGCGGTGCACATACACCTCGATGGCGTTGTTGGAGACTTCTTCGCCCCATTCGCACAGGTGGTCGACCAGTTGCTCCTTGGAGACGAGGCGCCCGGTGCGCGCCAGCAGCACTTCGAGCAGGCCCAGCTCGCGCGCCGACAGATCGAGCATCTGGTCGTTGATGTAGGCGCTGCGGCCGACCTGGTCATAGACCAGCGGGCCATGGCGCACGACCGCTGCGCCGC
This sequence comes from Oxalobacteraceae sp. CFBP 8761, assembly GCA_014841595.1. Classification (NCBI taxonomy): domain Bacteria; kingdom Pseudomonadati; phylum Pseudomonadota; class Betaproteobacteria; order Burkholderiales; family Oxalobacteraceae; species Oxalobacteraceae sp. CFBP 8761. The sequence continues at coordinate 201,522 of JACYUE010000001.1, forward strand.
CGCCGGCGCCGCGCCGGGTCAGTGCCCGCACGCGCGCTTCGAGCTCGGACAGCGCGAACGGCTTGGCCATGTAGTCGTCGGCGCCCAGGTCGAGACCCTCGACGCGCTGCTCGACCGAGTCGGCCGCAGTCAGGATCAATACAGGCAGCAGCGAGGCGCGGGCGCGCAGGCGGCGCAGCACTTCGAGCCCGGACATCTTCGGCAGGCCCAGGTCGAGAATGAGCAGATCGAACTCCTGCGTGGACAGGGCGGTATCGGCATCCTGGCCGTTCTTGACACAATCGATGGCATAGCCGGACTGGCGCAGGGAGCGCGTCAGGCCATCGGCAAGTACGCTATCATCTTCGGCGAGCAGAATTCGCATGGGGCACCTCTTATTGACGTTGTCGCTTGTTCATCGAACACGCGTGATCGAACCGGTTCTCATTGTGTTGGATTTACCGCCACAATGCGAGTCCCGAGCGATTGTTGGTAAGATAACCACGTCTTTTCGCTTGCAAAAACCACTGGATTTTTATACAGTACTGGCTCTTGAAGTGCGCGTGACCGCCCACACCTTGCCTACTCCACGACAGAAAGTACACCATGGACGACAAAAAAACCGCATTGAACGCCGCTGATAAGGGCAAGGCGCTGGCTGCCGCCCTGGCGCAGATTGAAAAGCAGTTCGGCAAGGGCTCGGTGATGCGCATGGATGCGAACACGCCGGTCGAAGAAGTACAAACGGTTTCCACCGGCTCGCTGGGCCTGGACATCGCGCTGGGCGTTGGCGGCCTGCCGCGCGGCCGTATCGTCGAGATCTACGGTCCTGAATCGTCGGGTAAAACCACCCTGACGCTGCAAACCATCGCCCAGATGCAAAAGCTGGGGGGCACCTGCGCGTTCATCGACGCCGAGCACGCACTCGACGTCACCTACGCGCAAAAGCTGGGCATCAACCTGAGCGAGCTGCTGATCTCGCAGCCGGATACCGGCGAGCAGGCGCTTGAAATCACCGACGCGCTGGTGCGCTCGGGCAGTGTCGACCTGGTCGTCATCGACTCGGTCGCGGCCCTGACGCCACGCGCCGAAATCGAAGGCGACATGGGTGACTCGCTGCCCGGTCTGCAGGCACGTCTGATGTCGCAAGCGCTGCGCAAGCTCACCGGCTCGATCAACCGCACCAATACGCTGGTCATTTTCATCAACCAGATCCGCATGAAGATCGGCGTCATGTTCGGCAGCCCTGAGACCACCACCGGTGGTAACGCGCTGAAGTTCTACGCGTCGGTGCGCCTGGACATCCGTCGTACCGGCTCGATCAAGTCGGGTGACGAGGTGATCGGTAACGAAACCAAGGTCAAGGTCGTCAAGAACAAGATCGCCCCGCCATTCAAGGAAGCGCACTTCGACATTCTTTATGGAGAAGGCACATCCCGTGAAGGCGAAATTCTGGATCTCGGCGCAGATAACAAAATCGTCGAGAAGTCGGGCTCGTGGTACAGCTACAACGGCGAGCGTATCGGTCAGGGTAAAGACAACGCGCGTCAGTTCCTGCGTGACCGTCCAGCCCTGGCGCGTGAGATCGAAAACAAGGTCCGTACCGCCTTGGGTGTGCGTGAGCTGCCACCGACGATCGGTGGTGACGACAAACCGAAGCTGCAGGCGGTTGGTGAATAATCAGCCGGCGCAGGGCGCGGTGGCAGCAGCTTGCCACCGCCGCCCGGCGCCATGCTGATGGGCTGACGTTACCCATGCGAGCACCCGTACTCAGTCTCAAGGGCCGCGCGCTGCGCTATCTGTCGCAGCGCGAACACAGCCGCTTCGAATTGCGCCGCAAGCTGTCCAAGTATGCGGAAGAGGGCGATGACGTCGATGCCCTGCTCGATTTCCTTGAAAAAAACAATTGGTTGTCACAGGAGCGCTTTGCCGAATCCCTGGTCAACCGTAAAGCGAGCCGTTATGGCGACAGTCGTGTGATGGCCGAATTGCAAAGTCATGGATTAACGGGCGAGGCCCTGGTCGACATCAAGGCCGGGCTGTCCGACAGCGAGACCGCGCGTGCGGTCGAAGTCTGGCAACGCAAATTTGGCACGGTCGCTGAGGATGCAGCGGCGCGCGCCAAGCAGATGCGGTTCCTGCTGCAGCGGGGGTTTTCCCAGCGCGCGGCGCGTGCAGCGATGCAGGGCGCGCCCGACGACGACGAGTTTCCCGACTAATTAATGCTCTCGTGATGGCTTGCAGTCACAAGGTACAACTCGATGCTGCCTCAGGCGTCAGCGTGGAGCGTCATCCCCGATATGCGAACGCATATTCCTCAACGGGCGATGGCGCTGCACGCTGGCGCTTTTCTACGTCGGGAGTAATCAGAAAAAAATCCCATATCTCCCATTCATGGCATGAATGGCAACTACTACCGGCTGTTCTTCATGCGCATACCATATGCGTCAAACACGCTGTCAAGCGCCTGCCAAGTCCGGGTATCTCCGTCGACGCTGGCCGTGATGTCCCCTTTTAGCGATGCACCGGGCGGGACGCTGTGATAAACTTTACGGGTTTAAGCAGCGCCGCATGAGCGGTTGTTGCCGCAGAAGCTGCGGTGACGTGCACTAGCACACCGGCTGCATCACTAACCGCCGTCTCGACGGCACTGGTATTTATGCCTTTGTCTCTTCCCGTATCGCGCTCGCTCCGGCATACGCGCGCCATCACAGTCGATGCCTATGCGCGCGACGATGGCATGTGGGATCTTGATGCCAGCATCCGCGATGTGAAAGCGCGTACTGTTGAACTTGCTTCCGGCGAACGGCCCGGCGGCACGCCAGTGCACGACCTGAAGCTGCGCGTCACGATCGACCGCGACCTGAACATCGTCGATGCCGAAGCCGCATCCGATGCCGTCCCGTATCCGGGCTTTTGCGATACCATCGGCCCTGCCTACAAGAAGTTGATCGGGCTCTCGCTCGTGAACCATTTCCGGTTGCATCTGAAAGACCGCCTGTCCGGCGTGCTCGGCTGCACCCATCTGACCGAACTGGCCCAGGTGCTGCCCACTGCAGCGCTGCAAGCCTTTGCTGACGACACCGTCGATGCCCCAGGCGGGCAAGGCGTCACGTCATCCGACCGTCCATTTGAGCTCGACCGTTGCCATGCCCTGCGCAGCGACGGCCCCGCCGTGGCCAAATATTACCCGCGCTGGTCCATCAAGGCCGTGGCGGGTTAAGTCGTCGTTTGTTTTTTTTGTAGTTCAACCGTTTCTAATTCAGTAATAGATAGAAGGGAAGCCAGCATGAAGATCCATGAGTATCAGGGCAAAGAAATCCTCCGAAAATTCGGGGTGACCGTTCCGCGCGGCATTCCGTGCATGTCGGTCGAAGAGGCTGTCAAAGCTGCTGAAGAACTGGGTGGTCCGGTCTGGGTCGTCAAGGCACAGATCCACGCTGGTGGCCGCGGCAAGGGCGGCGGCGTCAAGGTCGCCAAATCGCTCGAGCAGGTCAAGGAATACGCTGACCAGATCATGGGCATGCAGCTGATCACGCACCAGACCAGCCCGGAAGGCCAGAAAGTCCGTCGCCTGATGGTCGAAGAAGGCGCCGACATCAAACAAGAACTGTATGTCTCGCTCGTCACCGACCGCGTCAGCCAGAAAGTCGTGCTGATGGCCTCGTCGGAAGGCGGCATGGACATCGAAGAAGTCGCGCACAGCAACCCGGAAAAAATCCACAACGTCGTGATCGACCCAAAAGTCGGCCTGACCGATGAGCAGGCTGACGACGTCGCCGCCAAGATCGGTGTGCCAGCCGGCTCGATCGCCGACGCACGCGCGAACCTGCAGGGCCTGTACAAAGCCTACTGGGAAACCGATGCATCGCTGGCCGAAATCAACCCGCTGATCGTTACCGGCAGCGGCAAGATCATCGCCCTGGACGCCAAATTCAACTTCGACGCGAACGCACTGTATCGCCGTCCTGAAATCGTCGCTTACCGCGATCTGGACGAAGAAGATCCAGCGGAAGTCGAAGCATCGAAATTCGACCTGGCCTACATCTCGCTCGACGGCAACATCGGCTGCCTGGTGAACGGCGCCGGCCTGGCCATGGCAACCATGGATACCATCAAGCTGTTCGGCGGCGAGCCAGCCAACTTCCTCGACGTCGGCGGTGGCGCCACGGCTGAGAAAGTGACCGAAGCGTTCAAGATCATGCTGAAGAACCCTGACCTGAAAGCCATCCTGGTCAACATCTTCGGCGGCATCATGCGTTGCGACGTCATCGCCGAAGGCGTGATCGCTGCATCGAAAGCCGTTTCGCTGCAAGTGCCGCTGGTCGTGCGCATGAAGGGCACCAACGAAGACTTGGGCAAGAAGATGCTGGCCGAATCGGGCCTGCCAATCATCGCCGCAGACACGATGGAAGACGCAGCCAAGTCGGTCGTCGCCGCTGCTGCCGGTCAAGCCTAATTGCTAAGGAAATAAAAAAATGTCGATTCTGATCAACAAAGATACCAAAGTAGTCACCCAGGGCATCACCGGCAAGACCGGTCAGTTCCACACCCGCATGTGCCGCGAGTACGCAAACGGCAAGGAAGCGTTCGTTGCTGGCGTGAACCCGAAGAAAGCCGGCGAAGATTTCGAAGGCATCCCGATTTTCGCAACCGTTGCTGAAGCGAAAAAAGAAACCGGCGCCAACGTGTCGGTCATCTATGTCCCACCAGCAGGCGCAGCCGCTGCAATCTGGGAAGCCGTCGAAGCCGAGCTGGATCTGGCAATTTGCATCACCGAAGGCATTCCAGTCCGTGACATGATGGAAATCAAGGACCGTATGGCTAAAGCAGGTTCCAAGACCCTGCTGCTGGGCCCTAACTGCCCAGGCCTGATTACCCCTGACGAAATCAAGATCGGCATCATGCCAGGTCACATCCACCGCAAGGGCCGCATCGGCGTCGTCTCGCGTTCGGGTACCCTGACGTATGAAGCAGTTGCACAGCTGACCGCACTGGGCCTGGGCCAGTCGTCGGCAGTCGGCATCGGTGGTGACCCGATCAACGGTCTGAAGCACATCGACGTCATGCAGATGTTCAACGACGATCCTGATACCGACGCGGTCATCATGATCGGCGAAATCGGTGGTCCTGACGAAGCCAACGCGGCTTACTGGATCAAGGACAACATGAAGAAGCCAGTCGTCGGCTTCATCGCTGGCGTCACCGCGCCACCAGGCAAGCGCATGGGCCACGCCGGCGCGCTGATCTCGGGCGGTGCGGATACCGCGCAAGCCAAGCTGGAAATCATGGAAGCCTGCGGCATCACCGTCACCAAGAACCCGTCGGAAATGGCGCGTCTGCTGAAGGCAATGCTGTAATTCTGACGATCTAGTGATCGAAAGCTAAAACGGGGAGCGCGAGCTCCCCGTTTTCCATTTGGTGCGCCACTTTTTGTTGATACGCGTCGCGTGTGACAAAAATTGCTGTAGGGTACTGACAAATTTTGTCATCCGAGGTGCCGTTTTTTGTGCTGGAACAGGATTTTGTTGGTTTGTTGTTCATAAAATCGACCGTTTTACGCCATTTTTGGGCTGGCACAGCGCTTGCATATAAGAAAGCGTAGCAGTGAGCAGCACAAGATACGTAGGTCCACTTTTTTGAAATACCCACCTGGAGATTTAAAATGAACTTCAAGCAAATGCCAAGCAAAAAAGCCGAAGGCGGCTTTACCCTGATCGAACTGATGATTGTCGTGGCAATTATCGGTATTCTGGCTGCTGTTGCAATTCCACAGTACAGCAACTACACCATCAAAGCAAAAATCGCTTCGGTGCTCTCTTCGGTTTCGGCTGTCAAGACCGCAGTCGGCGTATGCGCGCAAGAAAACGGCGGTGTTCTGGACAACTGCAATAGCGACGAAAATGGCATCCCAGCGACCTTCACGACCAAGGAAATCGCTAGTGTAGAGACGACTGCCGGACAGATCGTTGTGACTCTGGGTACCGGCATCGGTACCGGCGTCGATGGTGGTGTTATCACGATGGCGCCATCGACTGGCGCGAACGCAGCAAATCTCGTCTGGACGAATACCCCGACCGATTTCGACAATGACGTTGCTGAAGAAGCCATCACGAAAAATAATCCAGTAGCAGCATCCACCACCACCCCGACTCCTAACCCGTAATTCCCGGTAGAGCATCAAAAAGCCCGCTTCCCAGCGGGCTTTTTTTATTGCAGCTTTACTTCGCTGGCTGCGCCTTCAAGAACCGATCCAACCACCCATTCACGGTGTGATGCCACTGCACCGAATTGGCCGGCTTGAGCACCCAGTGATTCTCATCCGGGAACACCAGCAGCTTGCTCTCGACCCCCTGACGCTGCAGCGCCGTGAACGTCCCCAGTGCCTGCGCCGTCGGAATCCGGAAGTCCAGATCACCCTGGATCACTAGCATCGGCGTCTTCCACTTATTCACGTGATGAACCGGATTGAAGCGCTCATGGTTCTCCGGCACCTTGTAGTACGGCCCGCCGTTTTCCCAATCCGTGAACCACTGCTCCTCGGTCGAGTACGCCATGCCGCGTGTGTCGAACACGCCGTCGTGATTGACGATGCACTTGAACTCATCCGACCAGTTACCGGCGATCCAGTTCATCATGTAGCCGCCGTACGACGCGCCCAGTGCGCAGTCGCGTGAGCGGTCCAGCCATGGGAACTTCTTCACCGCGGCGTCGTAGCCTTTTTGCAGGTCGACCAGTGGCTTGCCGCCCCAGTCGTTGCTGATCGAGTCGGTGAACTTCTGGCCGTAGCCGGTCGAACCGTGGAAGTCGATGAACACGGCCGCGTAACCTGCGCCGGCATAGGTCTGCGGATTCCAGCGGTAGCTCCAGCTGTTGCCGAAGCTGCCTTGCGGCCCGCCGTGGACGATGAACGCGACTGGATATTTCTGGCCCGGCTGCGCATTCCACGGCTTCATCACGTAACCGTAGACAGTGTCGCCATTGGCGCCGGCGAACGAGAACTGTTCGGCCTCGCCCCAGCGTACATCCTTCAACAGCTCGGTATTCAACGTGGTCAGCTGCTTTGGCTTTGCGCCCAGCTTCATCGAGAACAACTGCGCACCAGCGGACAGGTTCGCATGGGTATAGACCAGCGTATCGCGACGCAGATCGAACGCGCCCACGGCGCCCGTGTCGGTCAGCGGGGTGACCTTGCCGCCGGCCACGTCGATGGAGAAGAGGCGGTGCTGGCCGATGTCTTCTGCATCGACGATCAGCGCCTTGCCATCGGCGCGCCAGACCAGGCTGCCAGCCGAACGGTCCCAGTTGGCTGCAAGCGGGCGCTTGGTGCCGGTTGCCACATCCATCAGCATGATCTGGTAGCGGTCGGCCTCGAAGCCAGGGCGCGCCATCGCCAGGTAAGCCAGGGTGCGGCCATCGGGTGAGAACGTGCCCTTGGTGTCCCAGGCCGGATTGTCCGCTGTCAGGTTGCGCGGCGCGGTGCCGCCTGCCGCGGGCACGCTGTACAGGTCGAAGTTGGTCGACCAGGCTTCGGTCTTGCCGGCGATGCGGGCCGAGAACACGACCGTCTTGCCGTCCGGGCTGAAGCGGTATTCTTCGCGGTCACCGAACGGTTTGGAGGGCACGTCGCCGTCGAGCGAGCCCGAGAGGCTGACCGGCTCGCCGGTAATCGCGCCTGCTGCGCCGATCGGCGCCGAGAACAGCACTGCATTGCGGTGGTCGTTCCAGGTATCCCAGTGGCGCGCGAACAGGCGGTCATACACCTTGCCGGTGGCCTTTTCTTTTTCTTTCGCGTCGAGCCGGGCCTTGGTGCAGGCCAGGTCGGCACAGTCGCGGAATACCGCCAGGCTGAACGCCAGGCGGTCGCCCGTGGGTGCGACGCGGAAGTTGTCGACGTCCAGCGGCAGATCGGTCACCTTGACAGGCGCGCCGCCGGCTACCGGCTGGCGCCATACCTGCGACGAGCCCGAACGCGCGGACAGGAAATACACAGCGTCGCCCGACGGCGACCATTCCGGATCGGCGCTGCTCGACGCATGGTCGGTCAGGCGCTGCGGCGTCGGCTTGGCGGCGCGCAGGTCGATCATCCAGAGTTGGGTGTTGCCGCGGTTCTTTTCCATGTCGGTGCTGCGCACAGTGTAAATCACGCGCGTGGCGTCGGGCGATACGGCCGGGCTACCGACCCGTTCCATATTGACCAGGTCTTCCACGGTGAAGCCGCGCGGCGCGGCCATTGCGGTGGTGGCGGCCAGGGTCGCCGCTGCCACCGTCATCAAACGAAATTTCATGCCATCCTCGTCGATCAGTCCCGCGGCCGGGTGCCGCAGGCAAGCCGGGAATGTACCACGCGCGCCACGCCAGCCGATACGACAACGCCCCCGCTATCCGGCAATGCCGGGCAGCGGGGGCGCTTTAACGTTCCTTAGCGCACAGGAAGTTTGTGATTATTTTGGCATGATGACCGTGTCGATGACGTGGATCACGCCGTTGTCGGCGACGATGTCGGTCTTGGTGACAGTGGCCTTGTCGACCATGACTTTGCCGCCGGCGACCTTGACCTTGAAGGCGCTGCCTTCGACGGTCTTGACGTCACCTGGCTTGACGTCGGCTGCCTTCACGGTGCCTGGCACCACGTGGTACGTCAGCACCTTGGTCAGCGCGGCCTTGTCTTTCAGCAGTGCGTCGAGTTTGGCTTTTGGAATCTTGGCAAATGCGGCATCGGTTGGTGCGAACACGGTGAACGGGCCCGGACCTTTCAGGGTGTCGGTCAGGCCGGCAGCCTGGACAGCCGTGACCAGCGTATTGAACGTGCCAGCCGATTTGGCGGTATCAACGATATCTGCTGCGTTGGCGGCGCCGAAGGCGAAGGCGAGTGGCAGTGCGATCAGAAATTTTTTCATCGTATGACTCCATGTGGTTATTGCAGTTCGTTGTGAACCGCGTTGATTCCAATGTAATCCTCTTTTTACAACTTGTCTAACGTGTGCACCGTTTCTGTAGCATAATAAAGGTTCAATCAAGGGACGAAAATCATGGAAAACTCATTAAGAACCCATCATGAACCGATCATGTACCGGACCGGTGCTGCTGCGCGCCTGGCCGGATTGCCTGTAGAAACCCTGCGGGTGTGGGAGCGCCGTTACAGTTTATCGGATGCGCAGCGTTCTGAGCGCGGCCAGCGTCTGTATTCCGCCGAACAGGTCGCGCGCCTTGGCCTGCTCAAGCAACTGGTCGACCAGGGCCATTCGATCGGGGTGCTGGCCGGCTTGAACCGTGAACAGCTGCAATCGATGCTGGGCCTGGATGGCCAGGCGAGGGCGATTGCCACCTCTCCGGCGCGCGTACTGCTGGTCGGCGCCATGCTGTCGCGCCGGATCGCTGCCACCGGCCAGGCTGCACTGGGGCTGGACGTGCGCGGTCATTGCGCCACCCTGGCACAGGCGCCGGGGTTGCCGCGCGATGTCGGGGCTGATGTGCTGGTAATCGAACAGTCCGAACTCGACGATACCGGCCTGGCGCCGATTGCCGCCGCGCGCGAGGCCAGCGGCGTTGCAGCCGTCGTGGTGCTGTACCGCTTTTGTTCCAGTGCCACGATTCGTGCCCTGCGCGCCCAAGGCTGCCTGGTGGCGCGCATTCCGGCAGACTTGTCCGAACTGGCGCTGCTGTGCCAGTCGGCGCTGACCGGCCACCGTCCGCCGCTGCAGGAGCAGCCGCTGCCGCCCGTGGCGCCGCCCCGCTTCGATGAGGAATCGTTGGGCAACATCATGACGGCGGCTGGCATTCGCCTCGATTGCGAATGTCCCCGGCACTTGTCCGAGATCCTGATGATGATTTCCAGCTTCGAGCGCTACAGCGACCAGTGTGCCCACCGCAATCCGGGTGATGAGGCGCTGCATGCGCGGCTGAAGATGGCGGCAGGCCGCGCGCGCGTCGTGATGGAAGATGCGCTGGAGCATCTGGCCATCACGGAAGGGTTGCCGTTGCCGAAAGCCCTTAACTGAGTCAAGCGTCGATGGCGGCAGTCCAGTCTCCGCTCTTGCCGCCGTGCTTTTCCAGCACCCGCACATTGGTCATCACCATGCCGCGGTCGACTGCCTTGCACATGTCGTACACGGTCAGCAGGCCCACCTGCACGGCAGTCAGCGCTTCCATCTCGACGCCGGTCTTGCCGATGGTGTCCACCTGCGCCCGGCAATGGACGCTGTTGGCCGCCGCATCGATCTCGAAATCGACCGCCACGCGCGTGATCGGCAATGGGTGACACAGCGGCACCAGGTCGCTCGTGCGCTTGGAGGCCATGATCGCGGCGATGCGCGCGATGCCGATCACATCGCCTTTTTTCGCGCTGCCCGACGTGATCAGGGCCAGCGTGGCCGGCTGCATGCGGATGGTGCCGGCGGCCACTGCGATGCGGTGCGTGTCCTGTTTGGCGCCGACATCGACCATATGGGCCTGGCCGGTGGCGTCGAAGTGGGTCAGATGGTCTGCGGTCGGGGTGGAGGGCGTCATGAATGGCTTGGTATCGTTGGGTAACAAAGTGTTCTGGGAGCAGCAGGGTGCATGCGGATACGGTTATGATAGCACCGTGAAATCTGTCGTCCGACCAGCATCCGTGCGCCGCTGGCGCCCCGTCCTGACCGCCGTTGCCCTGTGCACGACGGCAGCGTTTGCCGTGGCCGCCCAGTCCGATCCGCTCCAGCGCCCCGACCATATCCACTTGCCGACGCTGGGCGACACCGCGCGCGTCGACCTGTCGCCGGTCGTTGAGCGCAAGCTTGGCGAAGAGATCATGCGCGACATCCGGCGCGACCGCGATTACCTCGACGACGAACCGATCTCCGAATACCTGAACAACTTTGGCAATGGCCTCGTGGCTGCAGCGCCCGGCGCGCGCGGCGAAACCAATGCCGATTTTCACTTCTTTGCCGTGCGCGATGCGGCGCTGAACGCGTTCGCGCTGCCGGGCGGTTTCATCGGTGCGCACTCGGGCCTGGTCATCGCAGCCCAGACCGAATCCGAACTGGCCGGCGTCGTGGCGCACGAGATCGGCCACGTCACGCAGCGCCACATCGCGCGCATGCTGGGCCAGCAGCGCCAGGATATCCTGCTGCCGCTGGCGTCGATGATCCTGGCGGCGCTGGCCGCCAAGGCCGGCTCGGATGCGGCGATGGGCGTGCTGATGGGCGGCCAGGGCCTGGTGGTCCAGCGCCAGCTCAACTTCAGCCGCGACGCCGAGCGCGAGGCCGACCGCGTGGGCTTCCAGATCATGGAGGCAGGCGGCTACGACACTACCGGCATCGTCGCGTTTTTCCGGCGCCTGCAAAATGCGTCGAAGTTGTATGGCGAACTGCCGACAGGTTTGAGTAACCTGAGCAGCCACCCGCTGACCCAGGAGCGCATCAGCGACATGCAGGCGCGCATCCGCGAGATGCCCAAGAAGCAGCGCGTCGACAGTCTCGACTTTCACCTGGTGCGCGCGCGCATCCGGGTGCTGCAGGAGCCAAGCGAGCAGGGCCAGCGCAATACGCGCAGCGCGTTCAACACGCAGCTCAGGGAAACGCACCGCCATCAACAGGCCGGCGCGCAGTATGGCCTGGCCTACCTGGCGCTCAAGCAGGGCAACCTGGCCGATGCGCAGAGCTGGCTCGACAAGTCGCGCGAGACGATGAAGCCACGCGAAGGCGTGCTGTCGGTGGCGTCAAACGTCGGCGATGGCGCGACGATGTATGCCGGTCTGGCGATCGAGATCAAGATGGCGCCGGGCCAGCCGGCGGCGGTGCTGGCCGAGGCCGTGAAAGAAGCCGAGACGATGCACGCGCGTTTTCCGCTATCGCGCTCGCTGGCGCACCAGTATGCCGACGCCATGATCGCCACGGGCAAACTCGACGAGGCCACGCGCTTTCTGCGTGACCAGTCGCAGCAATACCGCGAGGAATACAAGCTGCAGGATCTGTTGGCCAAGGCCTATGCAAAGCAGGGCAAGATCGCTTTGCAGCATATGGCGCTGGCCGAATCGTACGTGCTGGCCGGCGCCACGCCGGCCGCGATGGCGCAGCTGGAGCTGGCGCGCAAGGCGCGCGACGCATCGTTCTATGACCAGGCCGTGATCGATGCGCGCGCCCGCGAACTCGAGGCGCAGCAAAAGAAGGACAAGGAAGAGAAGGACGATTGACGGTCAGGGTCAGGGTCAGGGCGCCGGCATCCTGTTGAACCCGAACCGCTGCGCCAAGTCGGCGTCCGCTACCCGTTCCACAGTGAACACCTTGCCCTGCCACGGCAACGCCAGCGTGCCAGCGCCTCCGCCCAGCCACGCCATCACGGCCTCGTCCGAAGCGCTGCGGCCATCCAGTGTGAACTGGCCCAGCACCTGCGCCACATCGCGGTCATCGAGCTGCGCCACGACTTCGCCGGCCGCAAACAGCACGGCGCCGGCATCGCTCAGGAACACGTGCTCGACAGCCGTCAGCGCCTGCCCGGTTTGCAATAGCAAACCCTGCTGCGGATCGGTGCGTGCGATGAACGGCGCGGCCTCCAGATTCACGTACACGCGCTGCGGGCCATTCTGGAAATACCAGTTGCCCCGCTCGTCGTGCAGGTAGTTGCGGTTGATGAACCCCACCAGTTTCTCGTTCTCGAGCCGGTCGCCGGGCAAGCCGGCCTGCTGGGTCGCTTCGTCGCGCATGCGCCAGTGGCCGCGCGCATCGAGTGCGAGCCAGCCGTAGCAGTGCGGTACGTTTGGCCACTTGGCCATTGCCTGTTTTACGATATCGTCCATAGTGTCAGCCAGCATCGCACAGTTCGGCGCCGGTCAGCGCGCGGGTGCCCGACACGCCATCGAAATGCTGCAGGATGCGCTGCGCCAGCCAGTCGATCCGCCCCGGAAACGGCCCGGTCGGAAAGCCCACGTGCCCGCCCGTGGCCGGATACTCGAGCGTCACCGCAGCCGATGCCGTCGTCGGCAAATACATCCCTGGCAGGAACGGATCGTTGCGTGCATTGAGCACGAGCGTCGGCACGGTGATCGCGTCCAGCACGTGGCGCGCGCTGGCGCGGTGCCAGTAGTCGTCGGTGTCGCGGTAGCCGTGCAGCGGTGCGGTCACCACATTGTCGAAGGCGTACAGGTCGCGCGCGGCGAGCAGCGCTGCGCGGTCGAACAGGCCCGGAAACTGGTCGAGCTTGGCCAGGCACTTGGGCTTGAGCGTCTGCAGGAACATCCGGGTGTAAATCATGTTGAAGCCCGACGACAGCGCCGCGCCGCCGCGCGCCAGGTCGAGTGGGGCCGAGACCGCGCACGCCGCATCGACGATCGATGCGCCATGGCCCGATTCGCCCAGCCAGCGCAGCAGCGCGTTGCCGCCCAGCGACACGCCGGCCGCGTAGAACACGCCGTCATGGCGCGCGCGCAATGAGCGCACGATCCACTCGACTTCCGCGGCGTCGCCCGAGTGATAGAAGCGGGGCGCCAGGTTCGGCTCGCCCGAGCAGCCGCGAAAATGCGGCACCACGCCCGACCAGGCGCGTGCGGCCAGCGCCGCCATCAATGCACGTGCGTAATGGCTGTCCGACGAGCCTTCCAGGCCATGAAACAGCACCACCAGCGGCTGGCCCGGCTGGCCGTCGACAAAATCGAGATCGACGAAATCGCCGTCCGCACTCGTCCAGCGCTCGCGGCGGTAGGCAACGGGCGGCTTGGCGATGCAGGTCGCCGGGTAGATGGTCTGGAGATGGCCGCCAGGCAGCCAGCGTGGTGCGCGGTAGGGCATGAAGAAGTGAGGATAGGGGCGCGCGCAGTCGCGTACGCCCCGAAAGATCAGTGGTTCTTGAGCACTGTGCCCGGCGCCAGGCGGTAGCCAGTACCGCAGTACGGGCATTTCGCCTCGCCATGGTGGTCGAAATCGAGGAAGACGCGCGGGTGCGACGACCACAGCGGCATGGCCGGGTTCGGGCAGTGCGCCGGCAGGTCTTTCGCCGTGAGTTCCACGATTGGCATCGTCTTTTGGGTCATCTGGTGTCTCCGTCTGGCAGGTGGGCAAAGACAGGATTCTAACGGATTCGCTCTATTGTCGAAATGACCGTAAAATAATGCGCTCAACATATTGAGCCCAAGTGCCCTTTCTCAAGAGGCCACGACCCATTCCATGCGTTTCATGCCCCTCTGTTTCCAGACCGCCGCTGTCGTCCCAGCCGTCATTTCGCCGCTGGGAAGTTGCACGAACGCCACACCACCATGCCCGTGAGCGCGGGCGAGCCGGCTGGCCAGCCGCCGGTCACGATCGGCGACGCGCCCGACCGCGACGCGTTTCGCGACGGATTCAAGACTGGCCTGCCGACGCTGTTCGGCATCGCTGCCTGGGGCCTGGTGGTGGGCATCGCCATGGTCAAGAGTGGCCTGTCCGTGCCTCAGGCGCTGGGCATGACACTGCTGGTGTTCGCCGGCTCGGCGCAACTGGCGTCGCTGCCGCTGATCGCGGCGCAGGCGCCGATCTGGGTCATCTTCGCCACGGCGCTGGTCGTCAATCTGCGCTTCGTGATCTTTTCGGCGCTGCTCGCGCCGCACTTTGCCCACTTGCCGTGGCGCCAGCGCCTGTATCTCGGCTATATCTCGGGCGATATTTCTGTCGCCTTGTTCTTGCAGAAATATCCGAGCCCGACGCCGGCGGTGGGCAAGCTGTCGTACCTGAAGGGCTTGATGTTCCCGAACTGGGGCGCCTGGCAGATTGGCTCAGTCATCGGGGTATTCCTGGGCAGCACCGTGCCAGCCGAATGGGGCCTGGGCTTTGCCGGCACGCTCGCCATCCTCTGCATCATGGTGCCGTTGATGATCAACCGCGCGGCCTTGTGCGGCGTGCTGGTGGCGGGCACGGTCTCGGTGCTGGCCTATGAGTTGCCCTACAAGTTGGGCTTGCTGTTGGCAGTGCTGGTCGGGATGGTGACGGCGATGGTCATCGAAGAAACAATGGACAAAATAAAGGCACGCCGTGGCTGATTGGGAAATCTGGGTCGTGATTGGCGTGCTGTGCGTGGCCACGGCCGCCACGCGCAGTTCGTTCTGGCTGATCGGCCACCGCGTATCGATTCCGCCACGGGTGCAGGAAATGCTGCGCTATGCGCCAGCCTGCGCGCTGGCGGCCATCATCGGGCCCGATTTTCTAATCGATCCGCAGGGCGGGCTGCAGTTCACGCTGGCCAATCCAAAGCTGCTGGCAGGGCTGGCCGCGTTTGCGTTCTATGTGTGGCGCCGTAACATGCTGCTGACGATTTTATTCGGCATGATTGTGTTCACCCTCCTGCGCGTTCTGCACGTTTTTGGCGCGACCCCCTGATGTACAATGACGTTTTTTCACTATTGCCACGCTGACCAATGGACGCTTCCCGCCGTTTCACCCGTTTGCAAGACCTGATCGATCAGAACGCCCTGCAGGGCAAGCGCGTCTTCATTCGCGCCGACCTGAATGTGCCACAAGATGACGCTGGCAATATCACCGAAGACACGCGCATTCGCGCTTCGGTGCCGGCGATCCAGGCCGCCATTAAGGCGGGCGCGGCAGTGATGGTGACGTCGCACCTCGGTCGGCCGACCGAAGGCGCGTTCAAGCCGGAAGACAGCCTGGCGCCGGTCGCCGCGCGCCTGTCCGAGCTGCTCGGCCAGCCGGTCGAACTCAAGCAAAACTGGGTCGACGGTGTCGATGTCGCGCCGGGTTCGGTCGTGCTGCTTGAAAACTGCCGCGTGAATGCGGGCGAAAAGAAAAACAACGACGAGCTGGCCCAGAAAATGGCCAAGCTGTGCGATGTGTACGTTAATGATGCGTTCGGCACTGCGCACCGCGCCGAAGCCACCACGCACGGCATCGCCAAGTTTGCACCGGTCGTCGCCGCAGGCCCGCTGCTGGCCGCTGAACTCGACGCACTGGGCAAGGCCCTCGGCCAGCCGCAGCGTCCGCTGCTGGCAATCGTCGCCGGCTCGAAAGTCTCGAGCAAGCTGACCATCCTGCAAAGCCTGGCCGACAAGGTCGACAACCTGATCGTCGGCGGCGGCATTGCCAACACGTTCATGAAGGCCGTCGGCCTGAACATCGGCAAGTCGCTCGTTGAAAACGATCTGGTGAACGAAGCCAAGGCGATCATCGACAAGATGGCCGCGCGCGGCGCGCAAGTGCCGATTCCTGTCGACGTCGTGTGCGCCAAGGAATTTGCGCCAACGGCTGCCGCCACCGTCAAGCTGGTGGCTGACGTACAAGACGACGACATGATCCTCGATATCGGCCCGCAGACCGCCGCCATGCTGGCAGAGCAGGTCGCCACGGCTGGCACGATCGTCTGGAACGGTCCGGTCGGCGTGTTCGAATTCGACCAGTTTGCCGAGGGCACCAAGACCCTGGCGCTGGCCATCGCAAGTTCCAAGGGCTTCTCGATCGCTGGTGGCGGCGACACCCTGGCCGCGATTGCAAAATACAAGATCGCCGACCAGATCGGCTACATTTCGACCGGCGGTGGCGCCTTCCTGGAATTCCTGGAAGGAAAAACGCTGCCGGCGGTGGATATCCTGCTGCAACGCAGCGCGCAGTCTGCAGCATAAATGAGACCCTAGCGCAGCCCGTGGCTGCGCTTTGTTTTTTACAAGGACACTTCATGTACCGTGGCACCAAGATCGTCGCAACCATCGGCCCAGCATCGACCGACTTCGATATTCTCGTCAAAATGATCCGCGCCGGCGTCGACGTCGTACGCCTGAATTTTTCGCACGGGAAGGCCCAGGATCACATCGATCGGGCCACCTTGGTACGCCGTGCTGCCGCCGAATGCGGCCGTGAAGTGGCCATCATGGCCGACATGCAGGGTCCGAAGATCCGCGTCGGCAAGTTTGAAGAAGGCAAAATCTTCCTGACCAATGGCGACCGGTTCATTCTGGACGCCAAGTGGGGCGAGAACGGCGAACTGGGCAACCAGGAGCGCGTGGGCCTCGACTACAAGGCACTGCCGCGCGACGTCAAGCCGGGCGACAGGCTGCTGCTCAACGACGGCCTGATCGTGCTGATCGTCGACCGCGTCGCCGGCCACGAAATCTGCACCACCGTCAAAGTGGGCGGCGAGCTGTCGAACAACAAGGGCATCAACCGCCAGGGCGGCGGCCTGACCGCGCCGGCCCTGACCTCGAAGGACATGGAAGACATCAAGACCGCGATGAGCTTCCAGGCCGACTACCTGGCGATTTCGTTCCCGAAGAGCGCGACCGACATGGAAATGGCGCGCCAGCTGGCCAATATCGCCGGCGAGCCGTACGGCCACAAGCCGATGATGATCGCCAAGATCGAGCGCGCCGAAGCGATTCCGCTGCTGCAGGAGATCCTGGATGCGTCGGACGGCATCATGGTTGCCCGTGGCGACCTGGCCGTCGAAGTGGGCAATGCCGCCGTGCCGGCGCTGCAAAAGCGCATGATCCGCATGGCGCGCGATTCGAACAAGCTGGCCATCACGGCGACCCAGATGATGGAGTCGATGATCGTCAACGCCGTGCCGACCCGCGCCGAAGTGTCGGACGTCGCCAACGCCGTGCTCGATGGCACCGACGCCGTCATGACCTCGGCCGAGACCGCATCGGGCAAGTACCCGATCGAAACCGTCGAAATGATGGCGGCGGTCTGCCTCGAAGCCGAGATGTCCGAATACAACAAGATCGACGTCGATTTCCTCAATAAACAGTTCACCCGCATCGACCAGACCATCGCGTACGGTACGCTGTTTACCGCGCACCACTTGCGCGTGAAGGCGATCGTGGCGCTGACCGAATCGGGCTCGACCGCGTTGTGGATGAGCCGTCACAGCATCGACACGCCAATCCTGGCGCTGACCCCGCTCAAGACGACCGAGCGCAAGGCTTCGCTGTACCGCAACGTGCGCGCCTTCCACCTCGAGCAGGAAGGCGGCAGCCACGCCGTGCTGCGCAAGGCCGAAGAGCTGTTGATGAACGAAGGCTATGTGCGCAAGGGTGACCTGATCGTCGTGACGTGGGGCTCGCCAATGGGCGAAGCCGGCGGCACCAATGCGCTCAAGATCGTGCGTGTGGGCGAATATGATTAACGGGATGGGGCGCCGCGCCTGATGCGTTCACGGCATGCCGGCAGTTGGGCATGCCGCGCTCGGCACGCGCCACTTCCCGACAAGTTTCTTTATTGTTTTGGAGTACTACCATGGCACTCGTATCACTGCGTCAGTTGCTGGACCACGCCGCCGAAAACGGCTACGGCCTGCCAGCATTTAACGTCAACAACCTCGAACAGGTGCAGGCCATCATGGCTGCCGCCGACGCTGTCAACAGCCCGGTGATCATGCAGGCATCGGCCGGCGCGCGCAAGTACGCGGGCGAAGCCTTCCTGCGTCACCTGATCGACGCTGCTGTCGAAGCCTATCCGCACATTCCGGTCGTCATGCACCAGGATCACGGCCAGTCGCCGGCAGTCTGCATGGCTGCGATCCGTTCGGGTTTCTCGTCGGTGATGATGGACGGTTCGCTCGAAGCCGATGGCAAGAGCGTCGCCAGCTATGAATACAACGTCGCTGTCTCGCAAGAGGTCGTCAAGTTCGCGCACTCGATCGGTGTGACCGTCGAAGCCGAACTGGGCGTGCTCGGTTCGCTCGAAACCATGATGGGCGACAAGGAAGACGGCCACGGCGCCGACGGTGCCATGACCCGCGAGCAGCTGCTGACCGACGTCGACCAGGCCGCCGACTTCGTCAAGCGCACCCAGTGCGACGCGCTGGCAATCGCCATCGGTACCTCGCACGGCGCGTACAAGTTCACGCGCAAGCCAACCGGCGACATCCTGGCAATCGACCGCATCAAGGAAATCCACGCGCGCATCCCGA
The DNA here is from genome assembly GCA_014841595.1 of Oxalobacteraceae sp. CFBP 8761. NCBI lineage: Bacteria > Pseudomonadati > Pseudomonadota > Betaproteobacteria > Burkholderiales > Oxalobacteraceae > Oxalobacteraceae sp. CFBP 8761. The sequence goes on from JACYUE010000001.1 coordinate 220,365, forward strand.
ACACCCACCTGGTGATGCACGGTTCGTCGTCGGTGCCGCAAGAGCTGCTGGCAATCATCCGCGAATTCGGCGGTGACATGAAAGAGACCTACGGCGTGCCGGTCGAAGAGATTCAAGAGGGCATCAAGCACGGTGTTCGCAAGATCAACATTGACACCGACATTCGCCTGGCAATGACGGCAGCGATTCGCAAGTACATGTTCCAGAATCCGTCGAAGTTTGATCCACGCGATTACCTGAAGCCGGCGCGCGAAGCGGCAATGGACGTGTGCAAGGCGCGCTTCCTGTCGTTCGGCTGCGAAGGCCAGGCTGACAAGATCAAGCCAATCCCGCTGGACAAGATGGCCGAGCGCTACAAGGCCGGCGAGCTGTCGCAGATCGTTCAATAAATCGTAGGGATGGCGGCAACGCCGCCATCCCCGGGTTCGATCGCCCGCGTCGCAAATTGACGTAAAATATCGCATTGACCAGGCTTTACCGCCTGACTTTCACAACCGGCGGCCCGTTCCGCCGGTTCCGCTTTCCTGATACCCCATCTATGAACAGCCTCTACCAATCCTCCATTCAGTCCCTGCCACTGCTCGGTCACGGCAAGGTGCGCGATAACTATGCCGTTGGCGACGACAAGATCCTGATCGTCACCACCGACCGCCTGTCGGCCTTCGACGTGGTCATGAACGAGCCGATTCCCGGCAAAGGCAAGGTACTGAACCAGATGAGCGATTTCTGGTTCGAGAAGCTCGGCCACATCGTGCCGAACCACCTGACCGGCGTTGCGCCGGAAAGCGTGGTCGCGCCGGATGAAGTCGGGCAGGTGACCGGCCGCGCGGTCGTGGCCAAGCGCCTGAAACCGATCATGGTCGAAGCCGTCGTGCGCGGCTACATCATCGGTTCGGGCTGGAAGGATTATCAGCAAAGCGGCGCCATCTGCGGCATCGCGCTGCCAGCCGGTCTTCAGCAAGCTGAAAAGCTGCCGGAACCGATCTTCACGCCAGCCGCCAAGGCCGACCTGGGCGAGCACGACGAAAACATCTCGTTCGCCCAGATGGAAGAAAAAATCGGCGCCGAACTGGCCGCCAAGATGCGCGACATCAGCATCAAGCTCTACACGACCGCTGCCGAATACGCGGCCACACGCGGCATCATCATCGCCGACACCAAATTCGAATTCGGCCTGGACGACAACAACGTGCTGCACCTGATGGACGAAGTGCTGACCGCCGATTCGTCGCGCTTCTGGCCAGCCGATTCGTACGCGCCGGGCATGTCGCCGCCATCGTTCGACAAGCAGTTCGTGCGTGACTATCTCGAAACGCTGACCGAGTGGCCAAAGACCGCACCGGCGCCAAGCCTGCCGCAGGACGTCATCGACAAAACCCAGGCCAAGTATTTCGAGGCCATCGAACGCCTGACCGGCGAAAAGCTGAAGGCATAAGTGATGACCGAGCAATCCAAGCCGCTCGTCGGCGTCATCATGGGCTCGTCGTCCGACTGGGACGTGATGCAGAACGCGGTCGCGATCCTGAAGCAGTTCGGCGTGCCGTTCGAAGCCTCGGTGATTTCGGCGCACCGCATGCCCGATGAAATGTTCACCTACGCCGAGACAGCCCGCGCGCGCGGCCTGCGCGCGATCATCGCTGGCGCCGGCGGCGCGGCGCACCTGCCTGGCATGGTGGCCGCCAAGACCATCGTGCCGGTGCTGGGCGTGCCCGTGCCATCGAAGTACCTGCGTGGCGAAGACTCGCTGCTGTCGATCGTGCAGATGCCCAAAGGCGTGCCGGTGGCGACGTTCGCCATCGGTGAAGCGGGCGCCGCCAATGCGGCCCTGACCGCCGTGGCGATCCTGGCTGCCAATGACGAGGCGCTGGCCGACAAGCTGGAGCAGTTCCGCCGCGACCAGACCGCCGCCGCCCAGGCCATGACCTTACCTGTTTGATCCGATGACCCAAGCGCAGCAGACTTCTCCAATTCTTCCATCGGCCGACCCATCCACCTGGCTCGGCGTGATGGGCGGCGGCCAGCTTGGCCGCATGTTTGCGCATGCCGCGCAAAGCATGGGCTACCAGGTCGCCGTGCTCGAACCGAGCGCCGATTGCCCGGCCGGGCAGGTTGCCGATCGCACCATCGAAGGCAACTACGACGATGCGGCGGCGCTGGCCGAACTGCGCGCGCTGTGCGCCGCCGTGACGACCGAGTTCGAGAACGTCCCGGCCGACAGCCTGCAATTGCTGGCCGAAGGCAGCTTTGTCGCACCGGGCGCATCGTGCGTGTCGATCGCCCAGGACCGCATCGCCGAAAAGCGTTTCTTTGTCGAGTGCGCGCCAGCCTCGAAGGTGATGCCGGCGCCGCACAAGACGATCGCCTCGCACGCCGACATCGACGCCATCGGTGACGATCTGCTGCCAGGTATTTTGAAAACCGTGCGCATGGGGTACGACGGCAAGGGCCAGGTGCGCGTGCGCACGCGCGACGACGTGCGCGCGGCGTTTGACGATATGGACGGCGTGACCTGCATGCTCGAAAAGATGCTGCCGCTGGCCTATGAAGTGTCGGTACTGACCGCGCGCGGCCATGACGGCGCCTCGGTCGTGTACCCGATCGCCGAAAACGTGCATCGCGACGGCATCCTGTTTACCACCACCGTGCCGGGCCCGAACGTGTCGCCGCAATGCGCGCGTCAGGCGCAGGATGCGGCGCGCGCCATCGTTGACCAGCTGGGTTACGTCGGCGTGCTGTGCATCGAGTTCTTCGTGCTCGACGACGGCACGCTGGTCGTCAACGAGATGGCACCGCGCCCGCACAACAGCGGCCACTACACGATCGACGCCTGCATCACGAGCCAGTTCGCGCAGCAGGTGCGCGCGATGGCCCGCCTGCCGCTGGGCGACGTGCGCCAGCATTCGCCGAGCGTCATGCTCAACATCCTGGGCGACGTGTGGTTTGACGGTGACACTGACAACACGCGCGAACCGGCCTGGGACCGCGTGCTGGCGCTGCCGGGCGCCAACCTGCACCTGTACGGCAAGGACGACCCGCGCCGCGCCCGCAAGATGGGCCACGTGACCTTCGTTGCGCCGACGCTCGGCGAAGCGCAGACCAGTCTGCGCGCCGCCTGCGCCATCCTCGGCATCGAAGCGTAACCATGACCGACCTGCAGATCGACCAGTCGGTCATCGACACCGCTGCCCGCCTGCTCGAAGCGGGCGAGCTGGTCGCGTTTCCGACCGAGACCGTGTACGGCCTGGGCGCCGATGCCGAGAATCCGGCTGCGGTGGCCGCCATCTACGCGGCCAAGGGCCGGCCGCAAGACCATCCCGTGATCGTGCACCTGGCGCCGGAAGCCCCGCTCGATTACTGGGCCTGCGACATCCCGGCCGAGGCGGGCGCGCTGGCCGCGGCCTTCTGGCCCGGCCCGCTGACGATGATCCTGAAACGCGCGCCGAATATCCCCGATGCCGTCAGCGGCGGCCAGGACACGGTCGGGCTGCGCTGCCCGTCGCACCCGGTCGCGCTGGCGCTGCTGCGCGCGTTCAAGGGTGGCAAGGGCGGCATCGCCGCGCCGTCGGCCAACAAGTTCGGGCACGTGAGCCCGACGCTGGCCGATCACGTCATCGACGAATTCGCCATGGACGACACGGTGGCGATGGTGCTCGATGGCGGAGCGTCGCAGGTCGGCATCGAGTCGACCATCGTCGACCTGTCGCGCCTGGACACGCTCGGCCCGGTGCTGCTGCGCCCTGGCCACATCAGCGCCGAGGCAATTGCGGCCGTGATCGACCGCCTGCCGGCCGCAGCCGATGCAGCGGCACCGCGCGCCTCGGGCACGCTCGAATCGCATTACGCGCCACACACGCCGGTGGCGATGCAGGCGCGCGCGGTGTTGCTCGAGACCATCGAGCAACTGCACGCTGCCGGGCGCAAGGTCGCGCTGATCCACGTCAGCACCATGCCGGAAACCCACGCCGCGCAGCGCCTGCCGCCCCAGCCGGCGGGGTTCGCCCACGCGCTGTACGCCGCGCTGCGCGCGATGGACGGGCAGGGCGCCGACGTCATCCTGGTCGAATCACCGCCGCAGCAGGGCGAGTGGCTGGGCGTCAATGATCGCCTGCGCCGGGCTGCGCATGGTTCGACGGGCATCGTCCACGGATTGCTCAACAGTCGACCAAACGTTTAATCCAAATCAACGAATCGATTGATGGGGCGTAAGTACACCGCAACTTACTGCCCCCCGTTACAAATTCCCCACTTTCTGTCGGGAACATGCTGGTTATAATCCGACCCCTATAGCCAGACCCATCCACTCTGATAGGTGCCTGTCGCAACAACTGTTGAAGCAATGGATTTTGCTATACAGGGGTAATGAACGCTGGCATAGTAATGAAGCGACGAATAGCACGAGCGTTCGTTTAGAAAAAATTCAACTCAGGAGACACAATGCGTCAAACCAATTTTGCGCTGGCCGTGCTGACGGCAGCGCTGCTGACCGCGTGCGGCGGCGGCACGAGCCCGGCGGGCGGCGACCAGGCGACCAAGGTCACGTTCACCAACCAGGTCTCCTTCGGCGACAGCCTGTCGGACGTCGGCACCTACCGTGTCGGCGCCGTGGCGGCGGCCGGTGGCGGCAAGTTCACCATCAACGGTGACAGCACCGCCAAGAGCGAAGATCTGAACGGCAAGATCTGGCTTGACTTCATGGCTGCCCAGCTCAAACTGCCGGCGCCATGCGCTGCGCAGACCGGTCTGCAGGGTGACGCATCCCTTGGCTTCTCGGTTCCGATCGTCAACCATCCGAATTGCTTCAACTACGCCCAGGGCGGCTCGCGCGTGGTCAATCCGATTGGCCCGGGCAATGCCGCGACCGGCTCGCCGATCGGCGAAATGACCACCCCGATGGTCACCCAGATCGCCAACCACCTGGCCAAGACCGGCAACAAATTTACCGGCACCGAGCTGGTGACGGTTCTGTCGGGCGGCAATGACGTGCTGATGCAACTGGCCGCCGTGACCAGCGCCGGTACCGCTGCCGGTGCGCAGGCCTTCGCCGGTGCCCTGGCTACCCGCCTGGGCGCAACCGCGACCAACCCGCAAACCGCCACCCAGGCAATCCTGGCCGCGATCGCCACCGAGAATGCCCGTCCAGGCAAGACCGATGCGACGCTGGTCGCTGCTGCCGTGCGCGCTGCCGCCACCCAGCCCGGCAACTCGGCTGTTGCCGCACCTGCCGTGTATGGTCCGCTCGTGACCGCCGCGCAAGCGGATGGCACTGCTGCCGGCAACACCGCCGCGACCGCCTACGCCAACACCAACGCCACCGCGATGGTGACGGCGCTGGGTACCGCCGGTGCGCAGATGGCTGGCCTGGTCAAGAACGAACTGCTGGCCAAGGGCGCGAAGTACGTCATCGTCGCCAACCTGCCTGACGTGGCGAGCACGCCAACCGCGAAATCGCGTCCGGCTGCGATCCAGTCGCTGGTCGCCGCGATGGTCAATGCCTTCAACACGCAGCTCAAAGCCGGCCTGGGCGCCGACGATGCGCGCGTGCTGTACTCCGATCTGTACTCGGTCAGCAACGACCAGGTGAAAAATCCTGGCCCGTATGGCTTGACCAACACCAGCACCCCGGCATGCGCCAACAACGCGCTGGGTGGGACCTCGCTGATCTGCACCGCCAACAACACGGTGGCCGGTGATGTGAGCCGCTACATGTTCGCCGACGGGATCCATCCGACCCCGTTCGAGAACGACCTTATCGCCCGCTACGTCTTCAAGGACATGGCTATCAAGGGCTGGCTGTAAGCAGGTTCTCAGCAACGAGCGGCGGGCCTGCCCTGGCGGCGGGCCCTCACACATCTATCAGGAGAAGTCATGAAAGTTCGTTTTAGCAGTATCGCCAAGGTCGCGGGTGTCGCTGCCGCACTGGCGTTCGCCACCGGCGCATCGGCGCAATCGGCTGGCCAGATCACCGCCAAGGTCGGTTTCAACCGCCTGATGCCAAAAGTGGAAAGCGGCGACATCAGCGCGCCGGCACTGCCAGGTACCAAGGCCGACGTCGGCAACGACATGCAGCCAGTGCTCATCCTGTCGTACAGCTTCACCGACAACCTGTCGGTCGAGGGTGCGCTTGGTACGCCATACAAGCACCAGATCTACGGTGCGGGTGCGATCACTGGCGTGGGTTCGGTGGGCACGGTCGAGGCGCTGCCGCCGACGGCATTCTTCCAGTACCGTTTCTTCGCGCCGACCGCGGCCTTCCGTCCGTTCATCGGTGTGGGCCCGACCTACGCGTACTTCATGAAGGAACGCGGTAATGGCAAGCTGACCTCGATCACCAATCCGGGCAGCGACGTGCCGACCACGTTCAAGATCGATAACAAGCTGACCTACAGCGCGCAAGTGGGTATCGCGATGAACTTCGACGAGCGCTGGTTCGCCGACGCGACGGTCATCAAGACGCGCCTGCGCACCGACGTGCACTTCTCGACCGGCCAGACCCAGTTCATGAAGCTGGATCCGGTGGCGATCGTGCTGGCGGTGGGTTACAAGTTTTAAGCACGGCGCAAGCCGCATGACGAGAGCCCGCCGCGTGCGGGCTTTTTTCATGGCGCATCGGCGCGCTCCAGCAGCCAGCCGGGATATTCGACCGGCAGTCGGCTGACGCCATCCAGCGCCGCGAGATCGGCATCATCGAGGATGATGCTGGTCGCGGCGATATTCTCTTCCAGTTGCCCGACGCGCCGCGCACCGATGATCACCGTCGAGACGGCCTGCTGCCTCAACAGCCAGGCAATCGCAATCTGCGCCGGCTGCCGGCCGTGCTTGTGTGCCACCGATCGCAGAACGTCGATGAGCGGTTCGCCGCGAACGCGATCGATTGGCGGAAAATCCAGCCCGGTCTGCCGACCGGCTTCGTGCTTGCCGCTGCCCGAGTATTTGCCGGTCAGGTAGCCGCCCGCGAGCGGGCTCCACACCATGAGGCCAACGCGTTCCGACGTGAGGAGTGGCACGATTTCGCGTTCGAGGTCGCGTCCCACGAGGGAGTAGTAAGCCTGAAGCGACGTGATCGGCGCCAGGTGGCGTGCCCTGGCGATGCCGATCGCCTTCATGATCTGCCAGGCGGCCCAGTTTGAAACCCCGACATAGCGCACGTCGCCTGTACGCACGAGGGTGTCGAGGGCCTCCAGCGTCTCCTCGATTGGTGTCGAGACATCGAAGCCATGTAGTTGATAGAGGTCGATATGGTCCACGCCCAGCCGCTTCATGCTTGCCCGACACTCGGCCAGGATGTGGCGCCGCGATGCACCCCGCCGGTTCGGCCCTCTCCCATGGCGCCATAGACCTTGGTGGCAATCACGACATCATCACGCGTCACGCCGAGGTTGTTCAGCGAGCGTCCCAGGATTTCCTCGCTGCGTCCATCGGCGTAGATATTGGCTGTATCGAACAGATTGATGCCAGCGTCGAGAGCGGCTTTTACCAAGGCGTCTGCCTCGCCCTGACCGAGCTGTCCAACGTGCCCCCATATGCCTGCCGACCCGCCAAACGTCATGGCACCGAAAGACAGTGCCGAAACAGACAGACCGCTGTTGCCCAGTTTTTGCATTCGCATACGACATCTCCACAGGTTTGCTTGGTCTGCGCCGCCGAAACGACGTCGGTCAATCCAGGTTTCTCTGCCGCTCGCCGGTCCGGGCTGCCCGCTCGAGCGCCGCAATGAGCCGGCTGTTGTGTACGGCGTGGGCGAAGCCGGGTGTGAGATAGGTGCCATGCGCCATATCGCGCGCAAGTGAGGCATACACCTCCCCGACGTTGATCGCGGCGCCGGCCCAGAAGTCGGCCGCTGTCGGGCCGACACCGGACGCGACCGGGGCGTCGGGCGCCTCGAACGTGACATTGGCCGACAGGGTCAGTTCACCGACCTGGACACCTGCAAGATGGTTGCCGGTGATCTTCAGCCAGCCCCCGGCGCCGCGAACCTCAAGAGTGAAGCTGGCGTCCTGCGCCGGGACATTTGCCAGAATCTGTACAGACACTGGCGCGCCGCTGGCGGTCTTGGCGATGAGATCGACATGATCGGGAATTTCCCGGACGGAGATAGCGCCAGTATCGACAATCTCGATAGCCGGCCAGAGCAGCTCGGTCCGTGCATCGAGTTCGGTGATGTGGCCGAGCACTGCTTCGATGACGTCCAGAACATGCCCGGTCGTGATCGTCAGGAAGCTCGCACCGGACGCCGCCTTGTTGAAATAGTCATAGCTGCTTGGTGACTGCGGCCCATAACCGAATGTCGTCGCGTTGACGCGCGCCGACAGCAGACGACCGAGCTTTCCGGCGGCGACCAGTTCTGCCGCGCGGCGCACCGCCGGACTGTGCCTTCCCTGCAAACCGATCGCGGTATGCAACGAGCCGGCTGCGGCTGCCATTTCCTCGGTCTCGGCAAGCGTCGCACCCAGCGGGGACTCGCAATACACCGCTTTGCCAGACTGGAGGGCAGCCAGCACGAGTTGCCTGTGCTCGGGCACTTTGACGGCGACCGTGACGATATCAATGCTGTTGTCGTTGATCAGCGCGTACGGATCTGCATACCAGCGCTCCGCGCCAAACGCCTCGGCGGCGGCTTTTGCGCTGTCTTCCCGGCGTGTGGCAACCGCAGCAAGAACCAGTCCGGGCTGCGATCGGATGGCGGGTACGTGGGAGGCACCTGCCCAACTAGCTTTTGTATCAGCGCCGATGATGCCAACTCGAAATTTACGTAAGTACATATCAGGTGTTCCTCTTGATCGATGGTCGGTGACGAAGCGTACTGGCAGGATTGGGGTGGGAAAAAGGAGGTAATCGATGCATGAGAAGTAAGCTGTGGTTTACAATCGGCTGATGGACCCGTCACTGCTCCCGTCACTCGCCTGGTTTGCCCACATTGCCCGCCACGGCAGTTTCACGCGCGCGGCAGAAGAGATGGGCGTGTCGCGCGCTGCCTTGTCACAAAGCCTCAAGTCGTTGGAGCGCCAGCTGGGCATGCGGCTGCTGTATCGCACCACCCGTCACATGTCCCTGACCGAAGACGGCCAGAAGCTGTTCGATACCCTCGGCCCTGCGTTAGGTGATATCGAACATGCCGTCATGACGATGGGCGAGACGCGCAATGCACCTTCCGGCCTGGTCCGGATCAATACATCGCGTCTGGCCGCGAAGGCGCTGATCGAGCCGCATCTTGCTGAATTTCGTGCGCGTTATCCGAAGATCACGGTCGAATTGGTCATGGCAGATTCACTGTCGAACATCATCGCCGATGGGGTGGATGTGGGCATCCGTCTGGGGAAAAGCCTGGCAGAGCACGTTGTTGCCATTCCCCTGACGCCGGCCCTGTCGATGGCAGTGGTGGCGTCACCTGCGTATCTGGAGCGTAATGGTGTGCCAGGCGTCCCCGCAGATTTGGTCGGACACGACTGCATCAACTACCGGTTTCCGGGCACAGGTGCCATGCACGAATGGGATTTCACCGACGTTGGGGGGAGCGGTCGCCACTTCACCCAGGCGGTGAGCGGATGGCTGACAACCAACGATGATCAGAGCATGACGCGCATGGCGCTGCAGGGCCTTGGCGTGATTCAGATTGTCGACCTCGCGGTACACGAACTCGTGGCCGAAGGCCGTCTGGTCAGGGTGCTGCGCGACTGGAGCTACCAACACGCGGCCTTCTACCTGTACGCGCCTTCGCGTGAGCACATGGCACCGAAGGTCCGCGCGCTGATCGACTTTCTGGTCGAGAAGCGTGAGTCCATATCGCTTCTGTAGAACGGGGGCGTGCTGCCCGTCGCTTTCCTTCCCTTATACTTGCTCATCGCCGATCCCGAAGCCCCCGATGACACGATTCCACCGTATCGCTACCTGGCCGGTATTGGCCGCGCTGACGTTTCCGCTTGCCGCTGCAGCGACTGACAACGCCCACCGCATCGCCAGCATCGAGCGGGGCCTGCGGCCTGCTCAGGCACTGGCCGGCGCGCCGGTGCCGCTGAGCACGCTCGAGGGGGAGATGCGTCGTCTTCACGTACCTGGCTTGAGCATCGCCGTCATCGACGAAGGTCGCCTGGCCTGGGCCAAGGGCTATGGCGTGGTTGGTCCGGGCGGCGGGCCGGTAACGCGGGAAACGTTGTTCCAGGCCGCATCGATCAGCAAGCCTGTTGCAGCGTTTGGCGCCATGACGCTGGTTCAGTCGGGAAAGCTGGACCTGCACGCCGATATCAACACGCAGCTGCGCAGCTGGAAATTGCCTGCGGCATTTGGCGGCGCGCCAGTGAGTCCCTTGCAACTGCTGTCGCACACCGGCGGCCTGAATGTCAGTGGGTTTCCCGGGTATGCGCCGGGAATACCGGTCCCGACCGTGCTGCAGGTTCTGGACGGCGCGGCGCCTGCCAACACGGCGCCGGTACGCATGACGTCACCACCGGGCGGCGCGTGGCAGTATTCGGGCGGCGGCTATACGGTGTTGCAGCAGCTGATGACCGACGTGGCTGGCCAACCTTTCGAGACGATCATGCAAACGCGCGTGCTGACCCCGTTGGGAATGCCATCCAGCACTTTCAGTCAGCCAGCCAGCGCCGCCATCCTCGGGAAGGCAGCATTGCCGCATGACAGCGCCGGCACACCATATGCCGGTGGCCCGTCCACCTATCCGGAGCTCGCTGCGGCCGGCATGTGGACGACGCCAAGCGATCTGGCCCGCTTCGTCATCGGCGTTCAGGCATCTGCGGCGGGGCGCAGCAAGGTGCTGACGCAAGAGAACGCGCGCAGGATGCTCGCCGCGGTCCGTAACGATTACGCCCTCGGCTTCGAGACCGCCGGCAGCGGCGCCGCCGCATCGTTTGCCCATGGTGGCAGCAACCGCGGGTACCAGAACTATCTGTTTGGCTACGTCGATGGCGGCCGTGGCGCGGTGGTGATGACAAACGGCGACGCTGGCGATGAAGTGGCGCGCGCGACCATGCGTGCCATCGCCGCCGAGTACGGCTGGCCCAGCTATCAGACCACACTGCGCGCAGCAGTGCCGATCGACGCCGTGATGGCGCAACAGATGACCGGGAAATATGCGATTCCCGGGTTGGGTGACTTTGACATCACCGTGCAGGACGGACAGCCGATATTCTGGATCAAGGCAGGCCAGGGGGAGCGCCTGTACCGGCAATCGGCAACGCGTTTTTTCGTGCTGTCGCAACAGCTTGAATTGCGCTTCGATGCGCTGCCTGGCGATACGGGCCAGATCGTCGCCGGGCCGTTCGACGTACGTTTCAGGCGCGTACCGTAATCACGGGCGACTTTCGTGAAAGTGGGAACGCACGGGGACAGGCACGGCGCCCTCAGTGCATGCCGGTCACGTACTGCGTGAATGTCTCGCCGCTCATGGCCTGCTGGTACAGGAAGCCCTGGTAGAGATGGCACCCCGCATCGGCCAGGAACTGGCGCTGGCCCGCCGTTTCCACGCCTTCGGCCATGACCTCCAGGCCCAGGCTGTCGCCCAGCGCGATGATCGAACGCACGATCGAGGCGTCGTTCTGGTCGGTGAGCACGTCGCGCATGAACGAGCGGTCGATCTTGAGCTGGTCCAGCGGCAGCTTGCGCAGGTAGGCCAGCGACGAGTAGCCGGTGCCGAAGTCGTCCAGCGAAAATGACAGACCCTGCCGTTTGAGCGCGCCCATCGTCTGCGCCGCCAGCGTGAAATCGGTGACCACCAGGCTTTCGGTCAGCTCGAGTCTGAGCCCCGACGGCTGCACGCCGGTTTCGGCAAAAATGGTCTCCAGCAGCGCGACGAAATCCGGTTCGGTGAACTGGCGCGCGCTGACGTTGACCGACAGCGTCAGGGCGGCTGTTGCCGGCTGGCGCTGCCAGCGCGCCAGTTCGCGGCAGGCAGAGCGCATGACCCAGGCGCCGATCTCGATGATGAGCCCGCTTTCTTCGGCGATGCGGATGAACTCGGCCGGCAGCAGGACCTTGCCATCGGGCTGGCGCCAGCGCAGCAGCGCCTCGGCGCCGGTCACGCGCCCGAAGCGGTCGAGCTGCGGCTGGTAGTGCAGCATGAATTCGTGGCGCTGCAGCGCGCGGCGCAAGCGGTTTTCGAGTTCGGCGCGCGCGAGCCATGCGGCCTGCGCTGTCGGGTCATGGAAGCGGAACGTGTTGCGCCCGGCCGCCTTGGCCTGGTACATCGCGGCGTCGGCCTGGCGCAAGGTCGATTCGACCGTGTCTTGCTGGCCGCACAGCGTGACCACGCCGACGCTGACCGACAACGCGTAATGCAGGTCGCCCAGCTGGAACGGCGCTGCCAGCGCTGCGACCACCTTCCTGGCAACGGTCTCGGCTTGCGCCGCGGCCACCGCGCGTGATTCGTCGACGGGCCGGATCAGCACCACGAACTCGTCGCCGCCCAGGCGCGCCACCATGTCGGTTTCGCGCACACAGCCTTCGAGGCGGCGCGCCACGGCCTGCAGCAGCAGGTCGCCGGCCGCGTGGCCCTGGCTGTCGTTGAGGTACTTGAAGTTATCGAGGTCGCAGAACATCAGCGCGCCGCACTTGCCGCTGCGGGCGCTGCCAACGAGCGCGCGGCGCAACTGGTCGAGCAGGTTGGCGCGGTTGGGCAGGTCGGTGAGATGGTCGAAGAACGCCAAGCGGAAGATCTTTGCTTCGCTGGATTTGCGCTCGCTGATGTCGGTGCCGATCACCAGGATCTTCTGGCATGCGCCCGGCACGGCATCGGGCACCAGCAAGGTCCAGCGGGTATCGGTGTCGACCTTCGAGCCATCGCGCCGTACATGGGCCAGTTCGCCCGACCATTCGCCATCGGCCAGCGTGTGTGCAAAGGCGGTTTCGTAGTGAGCCTGTTCATCGCACAGCAGCTCGCCAAAGCGCTTGCCCATCGCCTCCTGCGCGCTCCAGCCGTACAGGCGCTCGGCGCCATGGTTCCAGTAGCTGATGCGCGAGGTCATGTCCATCGCAATGATCGCGTCACGCGCCTGCTGCAGGAACGACGCCTGTTCGAGCATCACGAGATCGGCATGCTTGATCCGCGTGAAATCGGCCAGGAACCCTTCGAGCATGCCCGCCTGCCGGTTCAGGGCGCCTTGTTCCCAGATCCACCGGATGCGGCCATCGGCAGTGCGGATCCGGTACGTGACCTGGAATGGCTGGTTCTGGGCGAGGGCGATCGCGACCGACGCATGCATCTGGTCGCGGTCTTCCGGCAGGATGATGCTGGCAAACGACAGCCCCGGCTGGGTGGTAAACGCCGCGGCCGAGTAGCCGGTCACTTTTTCGATGCCGTCGCTGACGAACACCATGCTCCACTCGCTGTCGTTGCGACAGCGGTAGGCCGCGCCCGGCAAGTTACTCAGCAGCAGGTCGAGCGACAAGGCATCGCTGCGACTGGCTGCGGACGGATCGGATACTGGTTGCGTCAAGCTCATCATGCCTCTGCCGTGAATCGCGCCGGCCTGTGCAGGCCATGCAACATGCATTCGATGGTAGCGCAAATCGGGCCGCTGGCAAGTCCCGAGTGCGAGTGACAAGACGAATCGTCATCAGATGCATTCGGTATGCCACGCAAGGTGACGCGGCCTGGTCAAGTTGTCACAATTGAACAGCATCAGAGGTATCGGGGGCGCGACGTCGGCGGCGTATAAAAGTGTTCTCTTTGGCAAGTCGCATGCTAGACTGTGCGGCTCATTTTCATGGTGACGCGCATGTCTCCCGCCTCGTTTGCCTGCCTCGGCTTGTTGCTCTGTGCTGCCCTGCATGCGTTCGATGCGCATGGCAGCGGTCTGCGCGCGCTGCGCATCACGGCGGGCGACACACCCGTGATCGACGGCGCCCTGGATGACCCCGCATGGCGCCGCGCGCCCGTCTACCAGGACTTCCACAAGCACCAGCCACGCGACGGCGAGCCTGCGCCTGGCGCCTTGAAGACCAGCGTGCAAGTGCTGGTCGACGACGGCGCGCTGGTGTTCGGTATCCGCGCCTGGGATGACGCGCCGCACCTGCGCCGGGGCCTGCTGGCGCGGCGCGACAAGGTCGGCGTCGACCAGGATTTCATCGGCATCTGGATCGACCCGGCCGGCCATGGCCGCAATGCCCAGTTCGTGCGCATCAACACCACTGGCGTGGTCAGCGACGGCATCCACCGCGCCGAGGATGACGAATCCGATCTGGGGCCGGATTTCCCGGTCGAGACAGCCGTGACCATCCTGCCCGACGGCTACAGCATGGAAGTGCGCTGGCCGCTGTCGAGCCTGCGCTTTCCATACGCCGATGGCCGCAACTGGCGCCTGATGGTCGAGCGCAGCATCCCGCATGCCGACGGCATGCTCCTGGTAACGGCGCCGTGGCGGATCGATGCGCTCAGCCACCTGAGCTTCCTGCAGGAGATCGACGGCATGGAGACCACCGTGGCAGCGGTGCGCGACCGCCGCTTCCTCGAGCTGCGCCCCGAACTGACGGTGCGCAGCGAACGCGCCGCCATGCCGGGCACGCGCACGCGAGGCAGCCAGGCCGAACTGGGCCTGGAAATCAATGCCCGGCCACGCGCCGACTGGGTGTTCAACGCCACCATCAATCCCGATTACTCGCAGGTCGAGATCGACGAGCCGGTGTCGCAGGGCGCCGGTAATATCGCGCTGTCGCTGCCCGAGAAGCGCGGCTTCTTCCTGGAGAGTGCGGACGTGCTGGGCTTGCCACTGCCGGCCTTTTATTCGCGGACCGTGAACGATCCCGAATACGGCCTGCGCGCGACCTGGCGCGGGCCGCATGCCGACGCCACGGCGATGAGCCTGCGCGATGAGCCGGGTGGCCTGATCCTGCGTGGCAAGCCGTACGAAACGCTGGAATACGGGCAGACCAAACGGACGGTCGCGAGCCTCGTGCGTGCGCGCTGGCACGGGGAAGGCTTGCTGCTGGGCGCGTTTGCGTCGCAGCGCGACTACCACCGTTTCGGCGGCAACGATGTCGTCGGCGTCGATGCCCAGTGGCGCGGCGAAGGGGCGGATGGCGAGCAGCAGCAACTGTCCGGCGTGGCGATGGTGTCGCGCACGACCGCGGGCTTTGTCGACGATGATGTACCGGCGCGGGTGGCGGGGCGCTCGGGCGGCTACCTGTGGGGGAAATCCCTGCACAAGACCGAACGCTGGTGGTACGAGGCCGAGGTCGAAGCGATCGCGCCCGGCTTCGTCAACGACAACGGCTTCGTGCCACAAGCGGGGATCGCCCGCGCCACCGGCTCGATCAACCGCATCCTGGGGCCGCAATCCCTGGGAGGGCTCGAGCTGTACGAGTTCGAGACTTACCTGGTCCTGCACGAGATGCGCACGCTGGCCGATCGGGTGACGGGGCAGGCCGGCGGCGAAACAGTCGAGCGCAAGCTGCGCCCCGGCGTCTGGCTGGCCGCGACCCGGCGCACGGGCGTGTGGGCCGAGCTGGGCTTCGACCGCCAGCGCGCGCGGCCGCTGGGACGCCTGCACGATACGCGCGTCATCAATGTCGGCATCGAAACGACGCCCGCGCCGTGGGTCTCGAAGATCGCACTGGAAGCGGCGCTGGGCCGCCAGCTGGACGCCGATGCCGACCGCGTGGGGCCGGGCGGGAACGTGATCCTCGACGTGGGCCTGCGCTTTCCCTTGCCGCGCGGCTGGTCCCTCGAGCTTGATCAACATGTGAACCGTGCCTGGGTCCAGGGCACGCTGGGCCAGCCGGCATTCTCCGACACGGCCTGGCGCGCGCTGGCCATCGTCCATTTCAGCCCGCGCGATTCCGTGCGGCTGCTGGCGCAGAACACGTGGGCCGCACGGCGCGACGATGGCGTCACGCAGCTCGAGGCATGGAACGACCGCCAGGTGCACCGTTCGCTGCTGTACCGCTACCAGTGGCGCCACGGCCGCACCGTGTCGCTGGGGATCGTCGACGACAAGCTGCCGCTGGTGGATGAACGGAGCCGGTCGCTGACCTTCAAGCTGCAATGGGAAGTGTAACCGCCATCAAAAGCCGGGGTCAGGTCTGACATTCGGACACGACCTCAGCCCTAGTCGCTCAAAAGCCGGGGTCAGGTCTGACATTCAGACACGACCTCAGCCCTAGTCGCTTGACTGAGCGGGGCATTGAGATTCCGACACCGTTTTAATCGATCCGCCCGGAATTATCGCTTTCAGGAAATCAAAAAACGGATGCTAGTGCAGAGGCCGTGTCCGAATGTCAGACCTGACCCCGCTTTTGCCGCTTTTGTTTTCAGTATCAAACGATCCGCCCGGAATTATCGCTTTCAGGAAATCAAAAAACTGATGCCAGCGTAGAGGCCGTGTCCGAATGTCAGACCTGACCCCCGCTTTTGTTTTGCGATGCTGGCGTGCGCTACGCAACCTGTGGCTCGGTGCTATGCTTGTGCCATGACTACTGATACCGATATTGAACTGTCCGGCGCCTTTCAGGCCAAGGACAGCAACGGCCGTACCCTCGACGTCAAAGAGATCCGCATTTTCGACGAGGGTTACGGGATCATCGATGTGTACGTGGAGTTTGCTGCCAAGCTCGATCCTGATGCCTATAAGGATACTGTCCTGGTCCGTCAACTCGTCGAGCGCCTGCGTACGCTTGGGTATGTGGGGCCTGACTTCGGCCACAGCGACCCGGGCCTGCAGGAAAGCCGTCTGATCGTGCTCGAGGCGCCGGAAGAATTTTCGGCGTTCGCCAAGAGCCGTGGCTGGAAGAATCTGGCGGAAGAGTTCGACGAGTAAGCTGCGGCAACGTGGCAAAACAATGGGGCCGGGTTCGTCATCGAACCCGGCCCCATTTTTGTACTACCTGCGCTTACGAACCCAGGCGCAGTTGCAGGCCCGTGTCGGTGTAGGTCGGCGTCACGGTAAAGCCGTCGACCGTGATGGTCTCGAACTTGCCCTTCAGGCTTGCCGCGCTGATGACGGTGAGCGTGTCGCCCACGGCCGGCTTGACGCCGTCCTGGAACTTGATGCGCAGTGTGCCGCCGCCGATGGTGGCCGCACCCGTCACGCTCATGCGGCCGCCCTGGGCCGCGCCCAGGCGCAGTTCCAGCGTCGCGCCGGTCAGCTGCGTGTACTTGCCGCCCACGACCAGGGTGGCCGGTGCGTTGCTGATCACGGTACCGCCGCCCGCGACATACACGTCACCCGTGCCGAAGGCCGTCGTCGACAGCGCTTCGAGCACGCCGGCGTCGACTTGCGTGCCGCCTGTCCAGGCATTCTTGCCGCCCAGCTTCAACGCGCCCGAACCTTGCTTGACCAGCTTGCCGCTGCCGGTGATGTCGTTGCGCCAGCGGTCTGCTGCATTAAAGCCACCCTTGCTCGCATCCATGTTCAGCACGACGTTGCCGGTGAAGACCGCATAGCCTTCGGCAGCAGCAAACAGGTTCAGGCGGCCCCAGCCTTCAGCATCGTCCAGCGTCGGATAGCCCGAACCGATTGCGGTCGTTTTCAGCACCACGCGGCGCTGCGCGTCGGTCAGGTACGGCAGGCGCGTTTCCAGCAGTACTTCGGCGCCTTTCGGCACGACGGCCGGCGCGGTGGTCGAACCGATCAGCGGCAGGCCGTAGGTCATGCGGCGCAGGTAGTTGGCTTTGCTGGTCGCGTAGTCGGCAAAACGGTCGTTCGCCGGCGTACCCGAGATGGCGTAGCTCGGGAAGGTGCTGGCGGTGGTGCCGGTCAGCTTCATCAGCGTGCTCTGGGCCTGTTCGCGGGCGGCAGCGCGCGTGGTGGCGCCGGCGGCGATCAGGTTGGCGGCGGCGACGGCTTGCGCCTGCACGCGGCCGCTGATCACGTCCAGCGGCGAGTGCATGCCGGCGTAAATCCGGCTCTCGCCCAGTTCGAGACCACGGCCGACCAGTTCCTGATAACGCTCCGGCAGCACATAGGCCATGGCGATCGCGTTGCGCACGGCTTCGGCCGAGTGGCCGCTGGTGAAGCCGCCGTCGGTGCTTGGCGTCGTGCTTTTGGCTGGCTCGAGCTGCGGCACGACCTGCACCGCGCTGCTCCAGCGGTAAGGGCGTGCGTATTTGTAGAAGCGCTTGGCCGGCTCGGTCGAACCGTTGCCGCCCATCGCATTGACCAGGTCGATGACCTTGCCGAACTCGGCGTTGGCGGCGCCGCCGACACCGTTGTTGTTGCCGCCATCTTCGTACTTGACCTTGATGGCATCCGCCGGCATGTCGTTGATGGTGGTGGTCGCGCGCGAAGCGCTGCGCCACGCATCGGTCAGCGGGCCCATGCCGCCGGTGACGCTGTAGCCCTTGCCGCGCCGGTCGTCCAGATACGCCAGCAGAGCCTGCTCCGAGGTGCGGCTGGCAGTGGCCTTGACCACGTAATCGATGTTGGCATTGTGCACGGCGGCGTTGACGATCGTGCCGCCATTGGTGCCGTCGTTCGGCACGCCGGTCCAGGTCGATGCGGCAACTGCGGGGAAGCCGTCAACGGCCGGGGCCGTCTGGCCTGCATCGACGAGTTCGGTTACCGGCTTCCAGATGGCGAGCATGCCGCCCAGGACGCGCACGCCGGCATTCGTGGCCAAGGTCGCGTAGCGGGCATCGCCGCGCTGGTTGGTGGCGGCGGTGTCGACAAAAGCAAGCACTGCCGGCACCGGCGCCGTGTCGGCCGCGCCCTGGTCCGCTGGCGCGGCCGGGATGACGATCGCGACATCGGCGGGTGCGTCGTCATGGTGATCGGAACCACCGCAGGCGGACAGGGCAAGTGCGGCGCCGATGGCGACGGCAAGCGGAAGACGGCGGAGAACGACCTGATGCATGTGAACCCTTCAATGGTAGTGAGGCGAAAAATTGAAGGGATGATAAGAAGTGCGTGTGACGTCATGATGACGCGCGGTCGGTTGCGCCCGATCACCGGCGGTAGGTAGCGGTGATCGGGCGCCGCCCTGCGTCAGTCGACCGTCACACCGGCGTCCTTGACCACCTTGCCCAGCTTGACCGATTCGGTGCGCATCAGGGTGCCAAACGCTTCGGGCGTGCCGCCGACGACCGGCGTGCCCAGTTCTTCCCACTTCTTGCGGAAGGCCGGATCGGCGAAGATCTCGTTGAGCGCCTGATTCAGGCGCATCACCACCGGCTTGGGCGTGGCGGCAGGCGCCACGATGCCGTGCCAGCCCGTGAAGTTGTAGCCGGTGAGGCCCGACTCGGCCAGGGTCGGCACGTCCGGCAAGCTCGGGACGCGCGTGGCTGTCGTCACGGCGATCGGATGCAGCTTGCCCGTCTTGATGTACTGGACCGAGCTGCCGAGGATATCGAACATGACATTGACGTGCCCGCCGAGGACATCGTTCAGCGCCGGGCCGGCGCCCTTGTAGGGAACGTGCTGCAGCCTGGTGCCCACCGCAGTGTTGAACAGTTCGCCCGCCAGGTGCTGCGGGGTGCCGTTGCCGGCCGAGGCAAAGCTCAGCATCTCGGGATGCTCCTTTGCCATGGCAATGAACTGCTTGACGTTCTTGACCGTCACCGAAGGGTGCACCTCGAGCACCAGAGGGAAGGCCGAGATCTGGATCACGGGTGCAAAATCCTTTTCCGGGTCGAACGGGATCGATTTGTACAGCGTCTTGTTCACCGCCATCGGCCCGCTGGCCGCCAGCAGGATCGTGTAGCCGTCCGGCGTCGACTTGGCCACCATGCCGGTCCCGATATTGCCGCCGGCGCCGCCCCGGTTGTCGATGATGACGGGAACCTTGAACTTTGCCTGCAGCGGTCCCTGGATCAGGCGCGCCATGGCGTCGGTCGGCCCGCCTGGCGGGTAGGGCACGACGAAGCGGATCGGCTTCGACGGATACACGTCGGCGGCGCCGGCAACGAGCGCCTGGGTCATGAACAGCGTTGCGAGAAGTACTTTCTTGAGCATGCTTTGTCTCCGGTTTGTCTTGTTTTGTTTTGGTGGGGTGGTACGTTGTCGTTCAGGGTGCCTGCTGCGCCAGGCGCCGTTTCAGTTCATGCACGGCGCTGTGCACCGTGGTCAGCACGGGCGCGCCCGCGGCACGGACACAGGCATCATGCGCGCGCGCCATGCTGAATTGCGCCAGTGCGATCGTCGCGCAGCCATCATCGATCAGCCGCCGTGCGCTGTCGGCGATGATCTCGTCATGCAGGTCGACGTCGCCCCGGTTGAGCGCATCGAGCGCGCCTTCGGCCAGCGCGCAGCGCAGTGCCACGCGCGCCGGAAATTCGGGCGGCATCGAGGCCAGGGTGGGGCCGAACGTCGCGATCAGCCCCACCGGGCCGGCCGCCTGACTGGCCTCGGCATCGGCAATCATGGCCTGGTTCGGCTTGAGCACGGGGATGTGCGGATAGCGCTGCGCCACCGCTTCGATGCACGGGCCAAAGGCCGAGCAGGTAAACAAGATGGCTTCGGCCCCGCTGCCAAGCGCGTAATCCGCCAAATCGGCGAAGCGCTTGTGCATCGCAGCGTCGAGGCCACGGCCGGATCGGGCCAGGTCGGCCGACAGCGAATCGTCCAGCAGATTCATGCGTGTGGCTTCAGGCCATTGCTCGGCCATGAAGGCATTGATCGGCTCGACCGAATGGCTCAGGGCGTGGATCAGGGCAATGCGCGGCGCCGGGCGGGTCGCCGCTGAAGGGGAGGCAGACATGATCATTGGTCCTCGATCTTTGGCAGTTCAGGCGCCAGCAGGCGCAACCCGGCCATCAACAGGCCATCGTAACGTGCGCGCTCGGCGGCAATGGTGTCTGGCGTCCAGCGATAAAAGCCTTCGCCCGTCTTCATCCCGTAATGGCCGGCGTCATAGCGCTGCGCCAGCACCCGGGCTGGCGTGGTATTGGCCGCCAGCGACGGGTACATGGTGGCGGCGGCCGGGCAGTGCACGTCAATGCCGGCATGGTCGCGCTGCAGCACGGGGCCGGCCGCAAGAAAGCGGAAGCCGAAGCCGAAGCGCACCGCAGCGTCGACATCCTCGGCCGTGGCAATGCCGGCATCGATCAGCGCAAACGCTTCGCGCGCCAGGGCATGCTGCAGGCGGTTGGCCAGGAAGCCGGGCAGGTCCTTGCGGACCAGCACCGGCACCATGCCGCAGGCACGCATGAAGGTCATCAACGACTCGGCCAGTTCGCCCGACGAGTTCGCACCAAGCACCACCTCGACCAGCGGCACCAGATGCGCCGGCATGAAGAAGTGCAGGCCCAGCATCCGCCCGGTTGTTTCCAGGTGTTCGCCGATGGCCGAAATGGGAAAGCTCGAGCTATTGCTGCACAGCAGAGTATCGGGGCGCGCGCGCTGGACCAGCTCGGCAAACAGTGCCTGCTTGAGCGCCAGCTTCTCTGGAATGCATTCGATGACCAGGTCGATGGCCTGCCAGTCGAGTTCATCGAGGCTGGCGCAGGTCGTGATGCGCTCGCGCTTGTGTTCCAGCCCGAGCTTGCGCAGCGTGTCGCCAAAATAGGTGTCGAGCGCGGCGCGGCGCGTGGCGCCAGGTTCGAGCACGATCGCGCGGCAGCCGGCGCGTGCCAGCACGATCGCCACGTCGGCGCCCATCGTGCCGCCACCTGCGACGAGGGCCAGCGCGTGCGCAGGCTTGGGAAGCATCAAGTTTTCCATGATCATTTTCGAAAAGAGAATGAACTTAGTTTGCGCTTCATCAAATTATCTGAGAAACGCATTTTTTCTATAAACTTATCGATTATGGAAATAAATCTATCCGCACGTGAGTTGCGTGCGTTTCTCGCCCTGGCCGACACGCTCAGCTTCAGCAAGGCGGCGCAGCAGGTCTGCCTGTCGCAGTCGGCGCTCTCGACTCTGATCAGTCGTCTGGAGGAGGGCTTCGGGAGTCGCCTGTTCTCGCGCACCACGCGCTCGGTCGCCCTGAGTGCCGCCGGTGAAGTGCTGGTCCTGCACGCCCGGCAATTGCTGGCCGATATCGAGCGCTCGGCCGCAGCGGTACGCGACGTGACGGCGCTGCACCGGGGCCGGGTGGCATTGGCGGCGATGCCCTCGCTGGCGGCGCGGCTCGTGCCACGCCTGTTCCGTGTCTTTCACCAACGCCATCCCGACATTGCGCTGTCGCTGGCCGACACGCTGTCGGAACCGGCATTCGAGCTGGTGCGCCAGGGACGCGTCGACTTCGCCATCACCGCCGCCAATCCGGCCTACCAGGATCTGGAATACATCCCGTTGACGACGGACGATTTCGTGCTGCTGGCGGCCCCTGGGCATCCGCTGGGCCGCGACAGTAGCCCGATCCGCCTGCCCGAGACGCTGCCGTATCCGCATATTTCGATGTCGCGCCACACCAGCGTGCGGCAATACGTGGACGCCGCCGCGCTGCAGGCGGGGATCAATTTTTATCCGGCGTTTGAAGTCGACCACCTGGCCACGATTGGTGCCATGGTGGTTGAAGAGCTGGGAGTGGCGGCCTTGCCGAGCCTGGCAGCCGATGTGATTGCCAGCGCCGGGCTGGTGCGGCGCGAGCTGGTCGATCCCGTGATCCGGCGTTCGATCGGCGTGGTCCGGCGCAGCGAAGGCGCGCTGACGCCAGCGGCGCAGGCGATGCTGGCGCTGTTGCAGGAGCAGATTGCTGATGGTTCTTGAACGGCGCGGCGATGGCCGCGCCGTGGGGGCTACCTGATCAGAACGCGGCGATGCCGGTCTGCGCGCGGCCGAGGATCAGCGCGTGGATGTCGTGCGTGCCCTCGTAGGTGTTGACCACCTCGAGATTGACCATATGGCGGATGATGCCGAACTCGTCCGAGATGCCGTTACCGCCCAGCATGTCGCGCGCCATGCGCGCGATGTCGAGCGACTTGCCGCACGAATTGCGCTTCATGATCGAGGTGATTTCGGGCGCCGCCGTGCCTTCGTCCTTCATGCGGCCCAGGCGCAGGCAGCCCTGCAGGCCAAGCGTGATTTCGGTCTGCATGTCGGCCAGCTTCTTTTGCACCAGCTGGTTTGCCGCCAGCGGCTTGCCGAACTGCTGACGATCCATCGTGTACTGGCGCGCCGTGTGCCAGCAATCCTCGGCCGCGCCCAGCGCGCCCCAGGCGATGCCGTAGCGGGCCGAGTTCAGGCAGGTGAACGGGCCTTTCAGGCCGCGCACGTCGGGGAACGCGTTTTCTTCCGGGCAGAACACGTTGTCCATGACGATTTCGCCGGTAACAGAGGCGCGCAGGCCGAACTTGCCGTGGATGGCCGGGGCCGACAAGCCTTTCCAGCCTTTTTCGAGCACGAAGCCGCGGATCGCGCCTTCATCGTCCTTCGCCCAGACGACGAACACATCGGCCACGGGCGAATTGGTGATCCACATCTTGGCGCCACTCAAGCTGTAGCCGCCCTCGACCTTGCGGGCGCGCGAAATCATCGAGCCGGGATCGGAGCCGTGGTTCGGCTCGGTCAAGCCGAAGCAGCCGATCCATTCGCCGGTGGCCAGTTTCGGCAGGTATTTCTGTTTGGTGGCTTCATTGCCGAATTCGAAGATCGGCACCATGACGAGCGACGACTGCACGCTCATCATCGAGCGGTAGCCGGAATCGACACGCTCGACTTCGCGTGCGATCAGGCCGTAGGCAACATACCCCATTGCCGGGCCGCCGTATTCTTCGGGAATGGTCGGGCCGAGCAAGCCCAGTTCGCCCATCTCGCGGAAGATCGAGACATCCATCGACTCGTGACGGAACGCCTCGAGCACGCGCGGGCGCAGCTTGTCCTGGCAATAGGCGGCGGTGGCGTCGCGCACCATGCGCTCTTCATCGGTCAGCTGGCTGTTCAGCAGCAGCGGGTCATCCCAGTGAAAAGCGGCTTTCTTGGGCGAGTCGGTACGGGTCATCGGAAATCCTGTCTCTGAATTCTGGTTAGAAGTTACCTGACCATTATAGAAACGTGCCGCAGCCCGATCTTTTCAAACTGCGACAGGCATTTTCATTTTTGACTGGCGGTGCTGCCGAACTTGCCGCCGTGGAAGATCAGCGCCGGCTGTGGTTGCAACTGGCATTCTTCGACCTCACCGACGAAGATGACGTGATCACCCTCTGGGTAGCGGCTGCGGTTGTGGCATTCGAACCAGGCCGACACGCCCTTGAGGATCGGCAGGCCGGTGCGCGACAGTTCGTAGTCGACACCCTCGAACGGGTTTTCGCCGCGGCGCGCAAAGCGCATCGCCAGGTCTTCCTGGCCGGCGGACAGCACATTGATCACGTAGTGCGAGTTGCCGCTGAAGATCGGCATGCTGTTCGCGCCGGCGCCCAGGCTCCACAGCACCAGCGGCGGGTCGAGCGAGACCGAGTTGAACGAGCTGGCCGTCAGGCCGCGGAAGGTGCCGTCGGCCAGGCGCGTCGTAATGACGGTAACGCCGGTCGCAAACTGCGACAGCGCCTGGCGGAAATGCGTGGTATCGAAGCCGCGCGTGGTCGCGCGGGCAGAAAGTGTATTCATGGTGTTCCTGGAACTGTGACGCTCATTATGCCACCGTCCTGCGCAAGCTTGCCGCGCCTTGCTCTCTAGCAGCATCGGCAGCGGGTCAATACAGCGGGCAGCCGAGCTTTGCGCTACATTAAGCTTATCGAAATTTTACGAAACAAGGTTCATCATGAGTGAGCAAACAACGGGCGACGTTGCCATCCTCGGGGGCGGCTGCTTCTGGTGCCTCGAGGCGGTGTTTCTCGAAGCACGTGGCGTCACGCGCGTGGAGTCAGGCTATATGGGTGGCCATGCCGACCAACCCACCTACGAGGCCGTCTGCAACGGCACCACCGGCCACGCCGAAGTCGTGCGCCTGGAATTCGATCCGTCGGTGATCAGCTACCACGACATTCTCGAGATTTTCTTCACGATCCACGATCCAACCACGCTCAATCGTCAGGGTAACGATGTCGGCACGCAATACCGGTCGGTGATCTTCACCACGTCGCCGGCGCAGGAAGCCGTCGCGCGCACCGTGATGGCCGAGATGGCCATGGTGTGGGATGCGCCGCTGGTCACGCAGGTATTGCCGCAGGAAACCTGGTACAAGGCCGAGGATTACCACCAGAATTACTTCGCGCAACACCCGTTGCAGGGGTATTGCGCGTTCGTGGTGGCGCCGAAGGTCGGCAAGTTCCGCGCGACCTTCAGCGACCGCCTCAAGGCATAACGATTACGGTTGCAGGCGGCTACGCGTCCAGCTGCCGTCCGGCTGGCGCTGGTAGACGATCCGGTCATGAAAGCGCGAGCGCCGGCCTTGCCAGAACTCGATGCGTTCCGGCACCAGGCGGAAGCCGCCCCAGTTGTCCGGGCGCGCCGGATCGTCACCGGCGGCCTGCGCCACGGCGTCGTAATTCGCTTCCAGCGCGGCGCGACTGGCAATCGGGCTGCTCTGCTGCGAAGCGATGGCCGCCACCCGGCTCTTGAGCGGCCGGCTGCGGAAATAATGGTCGCTTTCTTCGCTCGACGTCATCTCGACGCGGCCTTCGATGCGGATCTGGCGCTCGAGCTCGCTCCAGAAGAACAGCAGGGCGGCCTGGTTGTTGCCGCGCAGTTCCTGCGCCTTCTGGCTGTCGTAATTGGTGTACCAGGTAAAACCGCGCGGATCGAATTGCTTGATCAGCACGATGCGCGAGCTCGGCCGGTTGCCCGGGCCGACAGTTGCCAGCGTCATCGCATTCGGCTCATTCACTTGCGCGGCCAGTGCCTGCTCGAACCATGCTGTGAACTGCGCGATCGGGTCGTCCAGCACATCGTCTTCATTCAGGCTGGCCTGGCCGTAATCCTGGCGCAGGTCGGCCACTGCCTGGCCGACGCCGGCTGTCTTGGCTGCCGCCGTGGCCGATGCCACCGGCTGGTCAAACGCCTCGGGTGCCAGCAGGCCGCGGCGGCGCTGCATCGCCTGGCCCAGCTGCGCCATCTGCTCGGGCGAGAACAGGCGCATCGCCATCGGCGCCAGCGTGCTTTCCTCGCGTTCCATGTGCGCCGTATAGCGGGCGACGAAGCGCTCGACGGCCGTGCTGGAGAGCATGGTGCCGGTGCCGGTTTCGATCGCGGTCAGTTGCTCGTGCAGGTCTTGCCACAGGGCGTCCATGTCGTTGTGGTCCTGCACGATCGTCGGCGCCAGCGCCTGCAGCGTCGCGGCGTCGTCGCCCTGCGCGGTAGCGCGCAGCATCGGGATCAGGTCCTGCTCTTCGTCGTCGTGGTGCAGGTGCGCCGCCTTGTCGAAGTAGCGCAGCACGGCGCCGGCGGCGTCGCGTGCCTGCTTGTCGACGCCATGTTCGGCCAGGTGCGGCAGCAGCTTTTCGAGGGTGGACAGTTGTTTGCGGATGCGGCCATGGCAATGCTTGAGCACGGCGATCGGCTGGGAGAAATCGGGGGCGGTGTCGGGCAGGAGAGAGGTCATTGTTCTGTGGGAGACACGCAGGTTATTTGGTTGACGAACGATTATTCTAGTGTAGTCGCGAAAGACCTGTCCGCTACAATATCGGGATGAATCAATTACTTGAGCAAGGGGCGGCCGCAGCGCCCACGGAGGATGTCGACTTTGCGCGCCGCTTCGGCGGCATCGGGCGCCTGTATGGTGAGCCTGCGCTGGAACGTTTCCGCGCGGCGCACGTTTGCGTGATCGGCGTCGGCGGCGTCGGTTCGTGGGTGGTCGAGGCGCTGGCGCGCAGCGCCATTGGCCACCTGACCCTGATCGACCTCGACAACGTGGCCGAATCGAACATCAACCGCCAGATCCAGGCATTGTCATCGACCATCGGCATGCCGAAGATCGAAGCGCTGCGCCAGCGCATCGCCGAGATCAATCCATTTTGCCAGGTGACCCTGGTTGAGGACTTCATCGACCTGGAGAACATCGAAACGCTGGTGGCCAATCAGGGCTTCGACTACGTGGTCGATGCCATTGACAGCGTCAAGCCGAAAGCCGCGCTGATCGCCTGGTGCAGCGCCAACAAGATGCCGCTCGTGGTCGTGGGCGGCGCCGGTGGCCAGATCGATCCGACCAAGGTCGAGATCCGCGACCTGGCCCGCACCGAGCAGGAACCGCTGCTGAAAAAAGTGCGCAAGCTGCTGCGCGCGCAATACGGTTTTTCGCGCGGCGAAAAGCAGAAGTACCACATCGATGCCGTGTTTTCGATGGAGCCGTTGCGGTATCCAGAGACAGGCGACGCCTGCGAGATCGACGACAACGGGATCACGGGCCTGAACTGCGCCGGATTCGGTTCGTGCATGGTGGTGACCGCCACCTTCGGCATGGTGACAGCGGGGCAGGTGCTGCGCCGGCTGGCCGAGGCGGCCAATGCCCAGGCTGCAGCGGCTGCCAATGCCGCTGACGGGCAAACTGTGCAAGCTGAGGCTGCCTTGCTATCATAGGTCCCGATGCAACCGCCCGGTTGCGACCTTTTGATGGAAGAGCACACATGATTCGTCGATCCGCAGTCATCGCCCTGCTCCTGGTGGCGGGCAGCGCCCAGGCCCAGGAAGGCGCACAGGACGCCAGCAAGCCCGCAACCCAGCCGCCACCGGAAGCGCAGCAGCCAGCGACTGCGCCTGCTGCTACCCCGGTCACGCCGCCGGTCGCCGCCGAAACCCAGGCGCCGCAGGTCGAGATCGTCGATCGCGTGGTTGGCACCGGCAAGGAAGCGTCGCTGGGCAGCAATGTCGTTGTCAACTACACGGGCTGGTTCCACAAACCGCTGGCCAAGCAGCAGCGCGGTCGCAAGTTCGATTCGTCGCTCGACAACGGCCGCGATCCGCTGGAATTCCAGCTGGGCGCAGGTCGCGTGATCAAGGGCTGGGAGCAGGGCGTGGCCGGCATGAAGGTCGGCGGCAAGCGCACCCTGATCATCCCGAGCGCGCTGGCCTACGGCAAGCGTGGCGCGGGCGGCGGGATGATTCCGCCGGATTCGGATCTGATCTTCGACGTTGAACTCCTCAACGTGAAGTAATGCTTTAACAGCGCGGCCCGCTTTCGGGCCGCGCCGGTCCTTCAGTGCGCGTGCCCGTGCAGCGTGCAGTGATGATGGGTCGTGCCTTCCTCGACCTGCAGCGTGCAGTGATGAATCGCGAACTGCGCGCTTAACCCGTCCACCATCGCATCAATCGCGGCATCGCCCGGATACCCGGCGGGCATCACGACGTGCGCCGTCAGCGCCGTCTCGGTCGTGCTCAGCGCCCAGATGTGCAGGTCGTGCAGATCCGCCACGCCGGGCTGCGCGAGCAGGAAGCCGCGCACCTTGTCGGCATCCACGCCAGGCGGCACGGCCGCCATCGACAGCTGCACCGATTCGCGCAGCAGCGACCACGTGCCCAGCACGATGACCACCACGATCACCAGGCTCACCGCCGGGTCGATCCAGGTCCAGCCCCAGAACATGATGATCAGGCCCGAGATCGCCACGCCCAGCGACAGCGCCGCATCGGCCGCCATGTGCAGGTAGGCGCCGCGGATGTTCAGATCGCCCTTGCTGCCAGCCAGGAACAGCCAGGCCGAGAAGCCGTTGATCAGCACGCCGATGGCGGCAACGATCGACACCGTGGCCCCGGCTACGGGCGCCGGTTCGGCGAAGCGCTGCACCGCTTCCCAGGCGATGGCGCCGCAGGCGACCATCAGCAGCAGGCCGTTGCCCATTGCCGCCAGGATCGACGAGCCGCGCAGGCCGTAGGTGTAGCGGCCGGTGGGCACGCTTTTGGCCAGCACCGCCGCGCCCCAGGCCAGCACCAGGCCCAGCACGTCGGACAGGTTGTGACCGGCATCGGCCATCAGCGCCGTCGAGTGCGCGATGAAGCCGTAGGCGAATTCGATGATGACAAAGGTCATGTTGAGCCCGATCGCCAGCGCGAAAGCGCGGCCGTTGCATTCGGGAGAGGGCATGTGGTGGTGATGGTGGCCAAAGCCATGACCGTGATCGTCGTGCTTGTGATCGTCGTGCTTGTGCTTGTGCTCGTGCTTGTGATCATGGTCGTGATCGTGATCGTGATCGTGCTGGTGATGTTGGCTCATGCGTCCATTCCGGTGGCGGGTTCGGCGATGTGCTCGAACATAGTGGAAAGCAGGCTGCTGATGTGGGCGTCAGCAGCTGCGTAGAAGACTTGCTTGCCCTGGCGCTCGGCCTTGACGATGCGGGCCGCGCGCAGCAGGCGCAGGTGGTGGCTGACCAGCGAACTCGACAGCGACAGCGTATTGGCGATGTCGCCCACGGCGGTCGGCTGCGTCAGGCAGGCCAGCACGATGCGCAGACGCGTTGCATCACCCAGCAGGTGGAACAGGTCGGCCAACTGGCCGATCGCTTCCTCGGGCGGCGGGGCGATCGGCTGGGCGGCCGGGTGCGTGTGGGTGTGTTCGTGCATGCGACTCTAACATGTGAATAGGTGTTCACATGTTAGTGCAACGAGCCGCGCCGGGCAAGCACGGCGTAGTGGGTTACCGGTTCAGTGGCGTGGCTTGTCGCTCACCTGCCCATCGTCATCCCGAATCTCTGGCTGCCCCAGCCCCAGCTTCTGCAACTGCGGCAGGATCTTGCGCCGTTCGCCCACCGCCACCACGATCATCCGGTCCGGATCGAGCCAGCGGCGCGCCACCGCCTGCACGTCGTCGACGCCGACATTGGCCAGGTGCGTGGCCAGGTTGTCGTAGTAATCCGGCGGTAACCCGTAGACGAACAACTCCGTCAGGCTCGCGCCGATGTCGGCATTGGTCTCGAACTGCCCCGGCAGCGACAACAGCTGCGCATTGCGCGCCGCTGTCAATTCGTCGCTGGAGATCGGCTGCTCGCGCAGCAGCGCGACTTCGCGCAGGATTTCGCGCACCGCTTCGCCGGTCGCATCCTGCTGCACGCTCGCTTCCACCGAAAACGGCGCCGGCTGGCGGTCGTAGTCGAAGTGTGAATGGATGCCATACGTCAGCCCGCGCGTTTCGCGCAGATTGTTGTTGAGCCGGCTCGAGAACATCCCGCCCAGCACCCCGTTCATGATTTGCAGCGCCGGGAAGTCGGGCGTGTCGCGCGCCGGGCCCATCGTCGCCACCTGCAGCGCCGTCTGGCCGGCGTCCGGCTGATCGATCACGACCAGGCGCGCAGCGGTCGGTTTGGCCGGGCCAACCGCAGCCGCTGGGGCATCAAACGCCGTCCAGCCGCCGAACTGCGCCTGCGCCAGCGCTTCCAGTTCGGCGCGCGTGATGTCGCCCGTGACCACCAGCGCCGCGTTCGACGGCACGTAGTGGCGACGCCAGAAGCCCACGATGTCATCCCGCGTCGTGCGCCGGATGGCCGGCTCCAGGCCAAGCTGGCCATAGCCTTTCGGATGGCCAGCGCCGAACAGTGCGCCCGCCGCCGCCAGCGCGGCGACGGTTTCCGGGTCGTCGCGCTGCTGCGTGAGCGCGCCGAGGCGGTCCTGGCGCTGGCGCTCGATCTCGGCGGCCGGGAATGCCGGGCGCTGGACGATGTCGGCGACGATTTCCAGCGCGCGCGCAAAGGTGGACGTCAGGGCCAGCAGCGAGACGGTGGAGACGTCGTCGCTGCTGCCCGTGTCCATGAACGCGCCCAGCTGGGCGATGTCGTCGGCGATGGCGGGTGCACTGCGCGTGGCCGTGCCTTCTTCCAGCATCTGGGCGGTAAAACCGGCCAGGCCGGGCAGGTCGGATGGATTGGCGGCGCCGCCGCTGCGCACCACGAGCTGGCTCGACACGAGCGGCAGCGCCGGATTGCGGTAGTGGATGACGGTCAGGCCATTGGCCAGCGTGAAGGTCTCGCCAAGCGGCTGCCTGAAGCGCGGCGCCGGGCCGGCTGTTGGCGGCGTCGCGCGCCACGCTTCGGCCACGTTGACCGGGGCTACCGGCTTTGGCACGGCAGCGGCGCGGGCAGGCTTGCCGGCGCGCGGATCGTCCACCTTCGGCTTGCCCGGCACGCCCGTGACGACGGCGCGCGCCTGCTGCGGCAGCCAGGTCTGCACTGCGCGCTGGACGGCGGCGGCGTCGATGCGGCGCAGGCGCGCCAGGTCCTTGTCCAGGTAGCCCGGGTCGCCCGTGTACAGGTTGTAGTGATTGAGCTGCTCGGCCAGGCCATCGCCGCCCAGCTTTTCGAGCGACGCCAGCAGCGACGTTTCCAGGCTGTTGCGCGCGCGTTCGACCTCGCGCGCCGTCGGGCCTTCGGTGCGGAGCAGGGCCAGTTCGGCGTCGATCGCCGCTTCGATCTCTTGCGGCGTGTGGTCGGCGCGCGCCGTCACGTCGATGACGAAGGTCGACGCCAGGCCCAGTGAGCCTTGCGAGGCCGAGACGTCCTGCGCGATCTGGCGTTCGTAGACAAGTGACTTGTACAGGCGGCTCGACTTGCCGCCGCCCAGGATCGTGGCCGCCACCATCAGTTCGGCGTCGCCCGGTTGATAGGCCGGCGGCGTGAGCCAGCCCATGAACACGCGCGGCAGCTCGACGCGGTCGCGCACAACGACGCGGCGTTCGGCCGTGATCGGGGGCGTGACCACGTGCGGGCGCACCACGTCCGGCCCACGGCGCAGGCCGCCGAAGTAGCGCGTGACCAGCTCACGCACGCTCTGCTTGTCGATGTCGCCGGCGATCACCAGGCTGGCGTTGTTGGGACCGTAGTACTGGGTGAAGAAGGCGCGCACGTCTTCCAGGCGTGCGCTCTGGATGTCGGCGTGCGAACCGATGATCGAGGCCGCGTACGGGTGCCCCTGCGGGAACAGCGTGCGCGCCAGCGCTTCCTCGACGATGCCGTACGGCTCGCCCTCGACGGTCTGGCGCCGCTCGTTGCGCACCACGTCCTGCTGGTTGGTCAGCGCCTGCTGGTCGAGCACGTCGAGCAGGTAGCCCATGCGGTCGGCGTGTACCCACAGCGCCAGTTCAAGCTGGTTCGACGGCACGGTATCGTAATAGCTGGTGCTGTCGTACCCCGTGCCGCCATTGCTGTCGGTCGCGCCGGCGCCTTCGAGCAGGCGGTCGGCCATGCCGCGCGGGATGTGCGCGGTGGCCGCGAACATCATGTGCTCGAACAAGTGGGCAAAGCCCGTCAGGCCGGGCGCTTCGTTGGCCGGGCCGACGTGGTACCACAGGTTCACGGCCACGATCGGCAGGCGCTTGTCTTCGACCAGGATGACTTGCAGCCCGTTGGGCAGCACCAGCTTGTCAAAAGCGATCGACGGCACCGGCGCGGCTGCCGGTGACGACGCAGGGGCGGGGGGCTGCGCCTGGGCCGGGCCGGAGGCCGGCGCAGCGGCCAGCATCAGCGGGACCATCAGGGTAGGAATATTCAAGCATTCTCCAGATAATTCATTGGCAACGACGCCGGCGTCGGCCAGGCGACGCCCTGGCCAGCCGGCAGGGTGGGGGGCTGCAGGACACCGTCGAACCGGCCTCGCACAACACGCTATTATCGCGGATACGCGCGAAAGGCGTGGGCCGGCGCCGCCTTTACCCGCCTATTCGACAAAGCGCAGCAGCCCGCGCAGCGCATGCGCCACAGCCTGCGCGCGCACGGCCTGGCGGTCGCCCTGGAACACCAGACGCTCGGTCTGCACGCGGTCGCCCTGCGCCCAGCCGAAGCACACGGTGCCAATCGGCTTGCCGGGCACGCCGCCGCTCGGACCGGCGATGCCGGTGGTCGAGACCGCCACGTCGGCGCTGCTGTTGGCGACGGCGCCCGCGGCCATGGCTGCGGCCACTTCTTCGCTGACGGCGCCGAACTGGGCGATGACGGCGTCGGAGACATCGAGCATGTCGTTCTTGGCCGTGTTCGAATAGGTGACGAAGCCGCGATCGAACCAGTCGCTCGAGCCGGCAATGTCGGTGAGCGCCTGGGCGATGCCGCCGCCGGTACAGGATTCGGCCGTGGCCAGCATCATTTTTTTGGCGCCAAGCGTCTGGCTGACCTGATTTGCAAGATCGGTAAGTTCATGCGTCACGTGCGTCTCCTTGTGCAGTCGGCGGACGGGCTGTCCGTGTGATTCCATTCTAGCGCGCAGTGTCCCGGTACGGCATGCTGGCAGCAGAGCAGCCGCGTTGGATATTGCCATACGCAAAGATGCTATGCTCTCGGCATGGACGCATCGAAGGCAAAGTTGTTGTCGAACCCTGACAGATGTTCCGTGCGACATGCGGCTTGGCCGGACTGCTATGCTGGAACGCAGCTGGCCCTGTAACTGGATGCCTCTTTTTTGTTTTACGTAGATCTTACAATGCCGTACGGACGCATCGCATGTGGCCAGCCAGGGTTGGCCCGATCGTGAAGTCGCCAGCCCAAACGGGTCAGCGCCCCGCGCACACGCGTAGCCGTTTCGTGAAACGGTTCGTGGAGGAAGCATGAGCCGCCAGCGCTCGATTCGCAAGAAGCTGGTAGCAATGGTGATGACGACCACACTCGTCGCACTGCTGGTCTCGATCGCCCTGGTGGTGGCCTATGACCTGCGCAGCTATCACCACACGCTCGTCAATGACCTGTCGACCGACGCCGAACTGGTCGGCCACATGACGTCTGCCGCACTCACGTTCGACGACCCGCGCCTTGCCAACGAAGACCTGCTGCTGCTGCGGGCCAGTCCCCTGGTGCGCGGCGCCGCGATCTACGATGCGCGCGGCCAGCTGTTCGCGTCCTATTCGGCTGCCGGTGAACAGCGGCCCGCGCCGCAGCGGCTCGAACAGATCGACGAAAGCGGCAACGGCATCATGGTGGTCAGCCAGCCGATCGTCGAAAATGGCGAGACGGTCGGCACGGTCGTGATGCGCGCCGAGAACCGCATGCTGGCGCGCTTCATCGATTACCTTGCCATCGCCGTTGGCGTGACCCTGATCGCAATGGCGATCGCCTACCTGCTCATGCGCCGCTTCGGGCGCGTGCTCACGTCGCCGATCATCGCGATCACCGAAGTGGCGCGCGACGTGGTGGCCACGCGCGACTATTCGCGCCGCGCGCCGCGTATCGGCGACGACGAGGCGGCCGAGCTGGCCGACTCGTTCAACGCCATGCTGACGGAGATCGAAGGCCGCACGCGCGAGCTCGAAGATTCGCACAACGCCACCCTGCGCACCGCCACCGAGCGCTCGCACGCCCAGCAAGAGGTGATGCGCCTGAACGAGCAGCTCGAGCAGCGCGTCGATGAGCGCACGCTGCAGCTGGCGCTGGCCAACGCCGAACTGGCCAACGCCAACGAAGAAGCGCGCAGCGCCAACCAGGCCAAGTCGGCGTTTTTGTCGTCGATGAGCCACGAGCTGCGCACGCCGCTCAATGCGATCCTGGGCTTTGCCCAGATCCTGACCTCCGACACGCTGCCGTCGACGCTCGAGCAAAAGAAGGAATTTGCCAACCACATCCTCAAGTCGGGCCGGCACCTGCTCACGCTGATCAACGAAATCCTCGACCTGGCCAAGGTCGAATCGGGCACCATCACGCTGTCGATGGAACCGGTTGCGCTGGCCGACATCCTGCTCGAGTGCCGCACGATGATCGAGCCGATCGCCGCCACGCGCAAGGTGCGGGTGCTGTTCCCGGACGTTGACGGCGCCGTGGTGATGGCCGACCGCACGCGCCTCAAGCAAGTGATGCTCAATCTGCTGTCAAATGCCGTCAAGTACAACCGCGACGAGGGCGCCGTGGTGCTCACGTGCGACCAGACCACGCCCACGCGCATGCGCCTGTCGATTCAGGACACCGGCAACGGGCTCAATCCCGAGCAGGTCGCGAGCCTGTTCCAGCCGTTCAACCGGCTGGGCCAGGAGTCGGGCACGCAGGAAGGCACCGGTATCGGCCTGGTGGTGACCAAGCGCCTGGTGGAGCTGATGGGCGGCGAGATCGGCGTGACCAGCAGCCCGGGCGTGGGCAGCGTGTTCTGGATCGAGCTGGCCAGCACCGCGCCGCGCACGTCCAGCCTGGCCGAACGCGCCGCCCCCGGCGGCGGCGGGGCGACCTCGCCCGCTTCCACATCCGACACCGCGCCGCGCCTGCTGCTGTATGTCGAGGACAACCCGGCCAACCTGCGCCTGGTCGAAGAGATCGTGGCGTTCCGGCGCGAGCTGCGCCTGCTGTCGGCGCACGACGGCCATCTGGGCCTGCAACTGGCGCGGGCGCACCGCCCCGACATCATCCTGATGGACCTGAACCTGCCCGGCATGAGCGGCTTCGAGGTGCTGCGCCAGCTGGGGGCGGACCCGGAAACCGCGGACATCCCGGTGATTGCGCTGACCGCCAATGCCATGCCGCGCGATATCGAGCGCGGCGTGGCAGCGGGCTTTCACCGCTACCTGACCAAGCCGATCGACATCGAGAAATTCACTGAAGCGATCAACAGCACCCTGGCGGAGGGCCCTGACCTGGCCGCGTCAGGCGAAAGGAACCACCCATGATTTCCCTGTCCGACATCAGACGGGCCCGCATTCTGGTCGTCGATGACGAACCGGTCAACGTCCAGCTGCTCGAATATCTCCTGAAGACCACGGGCTATGAAAACGTCACCTCGACATTCGATCCGCGCCAGGTCGTCGCGCTGCACCTGAAGCACCGTTTCGACCTGATCATCCTCGACCTGCACATGCCCGGCATGGACGGCTTCGACGTGATGGAAGCGCTGAAACCCCTGGAGAGCGATTCGTGGCTGCCGGTGCTGGTGGTGACGGCCGAACCGGACAAGAAACTGGCGGCGCTCGAAGCCGGCGCGCGCGACTTCATCGGCAAGCCGTTCGACACGGTCGAGGTCATGACGCGGATCCGCAACCTGCTCGAGGTGCGCCTGCTGCACCGCGAATCCCTTGACTACGGCAGCGAACTCGAACGCCAGGTGCGCGAGCGCACTGCCGAACTGGCGCGCTTTCGGGGCGCCATGGACGCCACGCCCGATGCGCTGTTCCTGATCGACACGGCCAGCATGGCGATGGTCGACGTCTCCGAAGGCGCCTGCCGCATGCTGGGTTTTTCGCGCGACGCGCTGCTGCGCATCGATCCGGTGGCGCTGGGCCTGGCCTCGCGCACGCAGCTCGAGCGCCACATGGGTGCGGCGGCGCAGGGTGGGCGGCCCGAACCCGACATCGTCGAGACCGACCTGCTGCGCGCCGGCGGCGAAGGCTCGGTGCCGGTAGAAATCAGCTGGAAGCTGCAAGACCCGGAAGGGCAGCGAAACGCCCAGCGCATGCTCATTGCCGTGGCGCGCGACATCAGCGAACGCCTGCAAGCCCAGGAACGGCTGCGCCACGCGGCCAGCTACGACGCGCTGACCGGCCTGCCGAACCGCACGCTGTTCTTTGAAAACCTGCGTGGCACGATCGAGCTGGCCCAGGACAAGAACTGGCGCGTGGCGGTGCTGTGCATCACGCTCGACCGCTTCAAGGTGATCAACGATTCGCTCGGCACTGCGCCGGGCGACGAGCTGCTGCGCCAGTTCAGCACGCGCCTGGTGCGCTGCGTGAAGGTGCGCGATTCGGTCGGGCGCCTGGGCGGCGATGAATTCGCGTTGATCCTGACGATGCCGCGCGAGCAGCAGGATGCCGTGAACATGGCCAACGAAGTACGCGAATCGCTGCGCCTGCCGTTCGACCTGCACGGCCAGCAGGCCGCGCTCACGGCCAGCATCGGCATCGCGATGTACCCGGACGACACGATCGACCCCGGCACGCTGGTCAAGTACGCCGACACGGCCATGGTGCGGGCCAAGGAAGCGGGGCGCGACGGCTACCGCTTCTTCACCGCCGGCATGAACGTGCAGGTGCTGGCGCGCCTGGACCTCGAACTGGCGCTGCGCGGCGCGCTGGCGGACAACCAGTTTGTGCTGCACTACCAGCCCAAGCTGGAACTCAATACGGGCCGCATTGCCGGCAGCGAAGCGCTCTTGCGCTGGAACCGGCCCGGCTATGGCCTCGTGTATCCGGCCGAATTCGTGCCGGTGATGGAAGAGACGGGCCTGGTCGTGCGCGTGGGCGACTGGATCATCAACGAAGCCTGCCGCCAGATCGCTGCCTGGAACGCGGAGGGTGTGCGCGACGTGCGGGTGGCGGTGAACGTCTCAAGCCGCCAGTTCGTCGAGGGCGACCTGGAAGACGTGGTGCGCAGCGCCCTCGAACGCCATGGGATCGAGGCGGGCCTGCTTGAACTGGAGCTGACCGAAAGCGCGCTGATGCAAAATGTCGAGCGCACGACGGCGGTACTCACGCGCCTGAAGGCGCTGGGAATCCGCATCGCGATCGACGACTTCGGCACCGGCTATTCGAGCCTGGCCTACCTGAAGCGCTTCCCGATCGACAAGCTCAAGATCGACATCGCATTCGTGCGCGACATCATCACCAATCCGGACGATGCGGCGATTGCGCTGGCCATCATCAGCATGGCGCACAGCCTGCACATGCAGGTGGTTGCCGAAGGCGTCGAGACTCGCGCCCAGATGGCCTACCTGCGGCGCAACCGCTGCGATGAAATCCAGGGCTTCTACTTTTCGCGCGCGCTGCCGGCGGCACAGCTAGCCAAGCTCGTGGTGTCGAACCGCGCCAATCCGAACGAGCCGCCGGAAGTCATCGACAACGTGCAGACGCTGCTCATCGTCGACGACGATGTGAACGTGCTGGCTGCGCTGCACCGGCTGTTCCGGCGCGACGGCTACCGCGTGCTGACGGCATCGTCATCGAGCGAAGGCTTCGAACTGCTGGCCCTGTACCACGTGCACGTGATCCTGTGCGACCAGCGCATGCCGGTGATGAGCGGGACCGAGTTTCTCAGCAAGGTCAAGGAGATGTATCCGGAAACGATCCGCATCATCCTGTCGGGCGATACGGGCGTGGAGGCGGTGCTCGATTCGATCAACCGCGGCGCGATCTACCGCTTCTATACCAAGCCGTGGGACGACATGGAACTGCGCGACAATATTAGGCTGGCGTTTCGCCATTACTGGATGACGCATGGGCCGTATGACGACCGCAAGGCGCCGCGCGAAGGCGATGCTCCCACGCACGGGGACACCGCGCATCAGGCGCCGCTGAAGTGATCCCAGCCTGACAGCGCCAGATCGAGCGCCACGCCGTGCGCATCGACCAGGCGCAGTCCGGGTGCGGCGTCGATCGTGCCCACCCGCGTGACCGGCGTGCCGGCCTGTGCCCCTGCCGCCAGCACGGCCTCGCGCGCGGCGCGCGGCGCGGTAAAGCACAACTCGTAATCGTCGCCGCCGGCCGCCGTGAAGCGCCGCCGCAATGCCGGCGCCTGCTGCGCCAGCACCGGGCCGGCCGGCAGCGCATCGACGTCGAGCGTCGCGCCCACCCGCGAGGCTTGCAGGATGTGGCCAAGGTCGCCCACCAGGCCGTCCGAGATATCCAGCGCTGCATGGGCAACCGGCAGGCTGGCCAGCGCCAGGCCGAGGGCCACGCGCGGCGTCGGCAGGTGCATGCGTGTGGCCGCCTCTGCATGCAATGCCGGGTCGAGTTCGAGTTCGTTCCAGTAGCCCGCCAGCGCCAAGCGCGCATCGCCCAGCGTGCCCGAGATCCAGATGTCGTCACCCGCCTGCGCCGCATCGCGCCGCAGCGCGTGGCCGGGCAACAGTTCGCCGAACACGGTGATGCAAATGTTCAGCGGCCCTCTGGTCGTGTCGCCCCCGATCAGCTCGCACCCATGCGCGTCGGCCAGGGCGAACAGGCCTTGCGAGAAGCCGGCGAGCCAGTCCGGGTTGGCCTCGGGCAGGGCGAGCGCCAGGGTAAAAGCGACGGGGCGCGCGCCCATGGCGGCCAGATCGGACAGATTCACGGCCAGCGCCTTGTGGCCCAGCATGCGTGGGTCGGCGCCGGCAAAGAAGTGGCGGTCTTCCACCAGCATGTCGGACGAGATGGCAAGCTGGCGCCCCGGCGTGATGGCGAGCAGGGCGCAGTCGTCGCCGATGCCCAGAGGCGCGCGGCCAGGCTGGTCGCGCTTGAAGTAGCGCTTGATGAGGTCGAATTCGGAGAGCATGGCGGCGATTGTACCGTGGCGCCTACCGCCAGCCAGCCCGGACGATTTTGCTGCAACCGCACATAATCATGTTGAAAATACGTAGTCGTTGCCAAGACCCTCTCTGATAGAATCGAAAGCCCCGTTTCGCACCAGGAAGGCCTCTCAGCATGGATTCGTCATCTGACAAAAAAGAAGAATTGCGTCAGCAATTGCGCCAAGCAGCGCTCGAATATCACCAGTTCCCACGTCCCGGCAAGATCAGCGTCACGCCCACCAAGGGCTTGCTGAACCAGCGCGACCTGGCGCTGGCGTACTCGCCGGGCGTCGCGGCGCCATGCGAAGAAATCGTCAAGGATCCCGCCAACGCCTACAAGTACACGGCGCGCGGTAACCTGGTAGCAGTCATCACCAACGGCACCGCCGTGCTGGGCCTGGGCAATATCGGCCCACTGGCCTCCAAGCCGGTGATGGAAGGCAAGGGCGTGCTGTTCAAGAAATTCGCCGCCATCGACGTGTTCGACATCGAGATCAACGAAACCGATCCCGACAAACTGGTCGACATCATCGCTTCGCTCGAGCCGACCTTTGGCGGCGTGAACCTCGAAGACATCAAGGCGCCCGAGTGCTTCTACATCGAGCGCAAGCTGCGCGAGCGCATGAAGATCCCGGTCTTCCACGATGACCAGCACGGCACGGCGATTATCGTCGGCGCCGCGATCATGAATGGCCTGAAAGTCGTGGGCAAGGACATCACGTCGTGCAAACTGGTGGTGTCCGGCGCTGGCGCGGCCGCGCTGGCCTGCCTCGACCTGATCGTCGATCTGGGCTTCCCGATCGAAAACATCTATGTCACCGACCTGGCCGGTGTGGTCTACAAGGGCCGCGTCGAACTGATGGACCCGGACAAGGAACGCTTTGCCCAGGACACGCCGCACCGCAGCCTGGCCGAAGTCATCCCGGGCGCCGACATCTTCCTGGGCCTGTCCGCTGGTGGCGTGCTCAAGAAGGAAATGGTCGCGTCGATGGGCCCGAGCCCGCTGATCCTGGCGCTGGCCAACCCGAACCCCGAGATCCTGCCCGAAGACGTGAAGGCCGTACGCAGCGATGCGATCATCGCCACCGGCCGTTCGGATTACCCGAACCAGGTCAACAACGTGCTGTGCTTCCCTTACATGTTCCGCGGCGCGCTCGATTGTGGCGCGACGACGATCACGCGCGAAATGGAAATCGCCGTGGTCCACGCGATTGCCGACCTGGCGCACGCCGAGCAGTCGGACATCGTGGCCTCGGCGTATGGCATCTCGAACCTGTCGTTCGGTCCGGAATACCTGATCCCGATGCCGTTCGATCCGCGCCTGTTGACCCATATCGCGCCGGCCGTGGCCAAGGCTGCGATGGACGGCGGCGTTGCGGCCCGCCCGATCGAGGACCTGGGCGCCTACGCCGAGAGCCTGCAGCAGTTCGTGTACCGCAGCGGCACCTTCATGAAGCCGCTGTTTACGATCGCCAAGAGCGCGCCGGATGAGCTCAAGCGCATCGTCTACGCCGAAGGCGAAGAAGAGCGCGTGCTGCGCGCCGTGCAGGTAGTGGTCGACGAGAAACTGGCGCGCCCGATCCTGGTCGGTCGCCCGGCCGTGCTGGAGCAGCGCATCGAGAAATTCGGCCTGCGCCTGAAACTCGGCGTGCACTTCGATGTCATCAACCCCGATTTCGACGAGCGTTACCGCGATTACTGGCAGAGCTATCACCAGATGGTGATGCGCAAGGGCGTCACGCAAGACCTGGCCAAGCTGGCCATGCGCCGCCGCCACACGCTGATCGGCGCGATGATGATCCACAAGGGCGAAGCCGACGGCATGATCTGCGGCACCTACGGTACCACCCAGATGCACCTGGAATTCGTCGACCAGGTGCTGGGCAAGCGCGCCGGCGCCAAGGTGTATGCGGCGATGAACTTCGTCATCACGCCAGAGCGTCAGCTGGCGATGGTCGATACCCACGTCAACGAAAATCCGAACGCCGAGCAACTGGCCGAGATCACGGTGATGGCGGCCGAAGAGATGGAACGCTTCGGCATCGTCCCGCGCGCAGCGTTGCTGTCGCACTCGAACTTCGGCAGCGCCAATACGGAATCGGCGCAAAAGATGCGCGCCGCGCTGGCACTCGTGCAGCAGAAGAAGCCCGACCTGGAAATCGATGGCGAGATGCATGGCGACACGGCGCTCGACGCCAAGATGCGCGCCAAGATCATGCCGAACTCGACGCTCAAGGGCGATGCGAACCTGCTCGTGATGCCGAATATCGACGCCGCAAACATCGCTTATAACCTGGTCAAGACGGCAGCCGGCAACGGCATTGCCATCGGTCCGGTCCTGCTGGGTTGCGCGCGACCGGTGCATATCCTGACGCCGTCAGCGACCGTGCGCCGGATCGTCAACATGACGGCGCTGGCCGTCGTCGAGGCGGTTTCGCCACGCTAAGCAGCGCAATGAACGCGTGGATGGCAGTGCCGTCCACGCGCCGCCGCCATGCTTTGTCTCGGGCTGTCGCCCTTTGTCGCGGTCCCGGGACACTCGTAACAAACCGTAAGCACGCGGTTTATCGCGTCATTTCCGCGTCATAATTGACCGGGTAAGCGTTGTCTGAATTGCACCAAACTCCGGAGCGCGAGCCAGTCTGGCGACCTCCTCTGTTACAATCTTCGTTTGGCCGGGCGCGTTTTTCATCACATTGCGCCTGCAAGACCAACTTCAAATCATCCATCATATGCATAACAAACGAGCCCTCATCACCGGCATCACCGGCCAGGACGGCGCCTATC
The DNA here is from genome assembly GCA_014841595.1 of Oxalobacteraceae sp. CFBP 8761. Lineage (NCBI taxonomy): Bacteria > Pseudomonadati > Pseudomonadota > Betaproteobacteria > Burkholderiales > Oxalobacteraceae > Oxalobacteraceae sp. CFBP 8761. Next base: position 262,046 of record JACYUE010000001.1, read on the forward strand.
TGGCGCAACTGCTTCTCGAAAAAGGCTACCACGTCACCGGCACCTATCGCCGTTCGAGCTCAGTCAATTTCTGGCGCATGGATGAGCTCGGCGTTACCACGCATCCGAACCTGTCGCTCGTCGAATACGATCTGACCGACCTGGCCTCGAGCATCCGCCTGCTGGAAACGGCGCAGCCGGGCGAGGTCTATAACCTGGCAGCGCAAAGTTTTGTTGGCGTGTCGTTCGACCAGCCACTGGCTACCGCATCGATTACCGGTCTGGGCGCCGTCCACCTGCTCGAGGCGATCCGCATCGTCAACCCGAAGATCCGCTTCTACCAGGCGTCGACGTCGGAAATGTTCGGCAAGGTGCAGGCGATCCCGCAAATCGAAGAAACCCCGTTCTACCCGCGCAGCCCGTATGGCGTGGCCAAGCTGTACGCGCACTGGATGACGATCAACTACCGCGAGTCGTATGACATCTTCGGTTCGTCGGGCATCCTGTTTAACCACGAGTCGCCACTGCGCGGCCGTGAGTTCGTCACGCGCAAGATCACCGATACCGTCGCCAAGATCAAGCTGGGCAAGCAGGACGTGCTCGAGCTGGGCAATATGGACGCCAAGCGCGACTGGGGTTTTGCCAAGGAATACGTCGAAGGCATGTGGCGCATGCTGCAGGCCGACAAGCCTGACACCTATGTGCTGGCGACCAACCGCACCGAGACTGTGCGCGATTTCGTCAACATGGCCTTCAAGGCCGTCGACGTGACACTCGACTGGAGCGGCAGCGGCGACAACGAAGTGGCCCACTGCACCGCCAGCGGCAAGCAACTGGTGCGCGTCTCGCCGAAGTTCTATCGTCCGGCCGAAGTCGAGCTGCTCATTGGCGATCCGGCCAAGGCCAGGCGCGAGCTGGGCTGGGAACCGAAGACCACGCTCGAAGAGCTGTGCCAGATGATGGTCGATGCCGATCTGCGTCGCAACGAACTGGGCTTCTCGTTCTGATATGACGCGCCTGGCCACGGACGACACCAGCGCATCTTCGGGGCGCGCCCCGCTGCGTGAAGGGGAAGGGCAGCGCGCCCTGATCACGGGCCTGCGCGGCTTTACCGGGTACTACCTGGCGCAAGAGCTGGCGGCTGCCGGCTACCGCGTGTTCGGCACCGTGATGCCGGGCGAAGAGGTCGGCCCCGACATGGTCGCAGTGGATCTGTGCGACCGCGATGCGGTCGCTGCCATGGTGGCCGAGGTGCAGCCCGATGTCGTGGCGCACCTGGCCGGTATCGCGTTTGTCGGCCACGCCAACGTCGAAGCGATTTACCGCGTCAACGTGGTGGGCACGCGCAACCTGCTCGAAGCGCTTGCGTCGGGCAGTCACCGGCCAACCAGCGTGCTGCTGGCGTCGTCGGCCAACATCTATGGTAATGCCAGCGTGCCTGTCATCGATGAAGACGTGCTGCCTTCGCCGGCCAACGATTACGCGGTGAGCAAGCTGGCCATGGAATACATGGCGCGCCTGTGGATGGACAAGTTGCCGATCACGATCGTGCGGCCGTTCAACTACACCGGCGTGGGGCAGGCGGACAATTTCCTGCTGCCGAAAATCGTTTCGCATTTCCGCCGCCACGAAGCGCGCATCGAACTGGGCAATCTCGCCATCGCGCGCGATTTCTCGGATGTGCGCATGGTGGCGCGTGCTTACCGCCGCATCCTGGCGGCAGCGCCGGCCGGCGAAGCCTTCAACGTCTGCTCGGGGACGCCGCATTCGCTGTCGAACGTCATCGAGATGATGGGCGAGATCGCCGGCTACCGCATCGACGTGCAGGTCAATCCGGCCTTCGTGCGTGCCAACGACGTGCTGCAACTGACTGGCAGCAATCGCAAGCTGACTGCCGTGGTGGGCGACCTGGCCCCGACGCCGCTGTACGAGACCTTGCGCTGGATGTACCTGGCGTGAACGCCGCAGCGATCAACGTCGGCCTCGGGACGACCATGATCGAACCGGGGCTGACGGGCGGACGCCTCGATGGCATCGGTGTCTACACCAATGCACTGCTGCGCCACCTTCCGGCCACCGGCTGCACCGTCACGCCGTGGTCCTGGCCGCGTGCGCGCGGTAGGGCTGGCGGCATCAGTGTCGGCCAGGCTTTTCCGTATTCATTTGAAGCCGCCACGCTGCTCGACCTGGTGACGCCGGCGGCGCACCGCGTCCACATGCCGCTCGACGTGTTCCACGTCACCGATTACCGCGTGGTGCGCATGGACTGTCCGGTCGTGGCCAGCCTGCACGACGCGCTGCCGATCAAGCACCCGGAGTGGTGCAATCCGCGCTTGCGCGGGCTGAAAAACCAGTTGCAGGCCAAGGCCGCGCGCAAGGCCGACCACGTGATCGCGCTGTCGCACTTTGCCATCCCCGAACTGGTCGAGTGCTTCGGCATCGACGAACGGCGCGTAACGGTGGTGCCGTGCGGCGTCGACGAAAGCTGGCTGACACCGCCCGCGCCAGAGGCCACGCGCGCCACGCTGGCAGCCTACGAACTGCAGGCGGGCTATTTTCTGTTCGTGGGCACGCTGCAGCCGCGCAAGAACGTCGAGCGCTTGCTGGCCGCCTGGCTGATGCTGCCGGCGGCCGTGCGCGCCGAACGCGCGCTGGTGATCGTCGGCGCGCCCGGCAGCCGCAGCGACGCTCTGGTGGCCAGCATGGGAGCGGCGCGCGCGGCGGGCGAGAACCTCGTCTGGCTCGATCGCCTGACCGACCAGGAACAATTGCGCCACCTGTATGTCGGCGCCGGTGTATTCGTCTTTCCCTCGCTGTACGAGGGCTATGGGATCCCGGTGCTCGAAGCGTTTGCGTCGAACGTGCCGGTGGTGGCGTCCAATACGACCTCGCTGCCCGAAGTGGCGGGCGATGCGGCCTTGCTGGTCGACCCGCTGTCGGCGGGCGAACTGGCCGAGGCCATGCGTACGCTGGCACAAGACAGCGTTGCGCGCACGCGCTGTATCGCCGCCGGGCGTGCACGTGCCGAACAACTGACATGGCAAAACACCGCACGCCTGACGGCAAATGTGTACCGAGCCGTACTTTCGCAGTAAGCTGAGTTGATTATGCGCGTCCTTCATTTTTACAAGACCTACCACCCGGATTCGGTCGGCGGCGTCGAACAGGTGATCCGCCAGATGGCCGTGGGCACCGGGCGCCTTGGCGTGACCAATACCGTGCTGTCGCTGTCGCGCCACCAGAACCTCGCACCGTTCGAGTTCGAAGGCCATATGGTGCACCGGGTCCCGCTCAATGCCGAGATCGCGTCCAACGCCATCTCGGTCCAATCGATCGGCGCGCTGGCGCGCCTGGCGCGTGAAGCCGACGTCGTGCACTACCACTTCCCGTGGCCGTTCATGGACCTGGCGCACTTCATGGCGCGCGTGAACAAGCCGACGGTGGTCACCTACCACTCCGACATCGTGCGCCAGCGCCACTTGCTGCGCCTGTACCAGCCGCTCAAGCACCGCTTCCTGCGCAGCGTCGACGCCATCGTCGCGACCTCGCCCAATTACCTGGGCTCGTCGACGGTGCTGGCGCGTTATCCGGACAAGACCAGCGTGATCCCGTTTGGCCTGGACCGCACCACCTACCCACAGCCCGATCCCGATCGCCTGGCGCACTGGCGCGAGCGGGTCGGCCCCAAGTTCTTCCTGTTCGTGGGCGTGCTGCGCTATTACAAGGGCCTGCACATCCTGCTCGAGGCGGCGGCTGGCACCGATTACCCGGTCGTCATCGTCGGCGCGGGGCCCATCGAGCAAGAACTGAAGGAACAAGCCGCGCGCCTCGGCCTGAAGAACGTCCTGTTTGTCGGCGCGATCGACGAACCCGATAAAGCCGCGCTGCTGACGCTGTGCTACGCGGTCTCGTTCCCATCGCACCTGCGCTCGGAAGCTTTCGGCATCTCGCTGCTCGAAGGCGCGATGTACGGCAAGCCCATGATCTCGAGCGAGATCGGCACCGGCACCACGTACATCAACATCGATGGCGACACGGGCCTGGTGGTCCCGCCATCGGACGCACTGGCATTGCGCGCCGCAATGCGCACGCTGTGGGACAACCCCGAACTGGCACGCACGATGGGCCGGCGCGCCGCCGCACGCTTCGAAGAGCTGTTCACCTCCGAGCAAATGGCCGCCAACTACACCGCGCTCTACCACGACCTGATCGCCCGCCGCGCCACCGGTTCAAGCACCGCTACGCTTGATCAAACGGAAGCAGGTTTGTCGCAGACGAAAGTCTGAGACGACGCATCGCAGACGAAAGTCTGAGACGACGCATCGCAGACGAAAGTCTGAGACACCGCATCACCCCGCGATCGGCAACGCCGATCGCATCCCCAATCCCCGCCTGCGTCGCTGTCACCAATAAATCCATGCCCAAAAACCCTTGAAAAACAATTAGGGTCAGAGTCGAATTGTTTGACAACTTTGAGGAATTGCCCAATAAATCGACTCTGACCCTAATTAATTTTTGCCAGTTTGGCGTGTAATTTGATGCTTCAAAAAAATTCAATTACAGCCGGCATCGGAAACGCCGCGCACCGTCGAAAAAGCCCTGAAAACAATTAGGGTCAGAGTCGAATTGTTTGGCAACTTTGGGTAATTGCCCAACAATTCTACTCTGACCCTAATTAATTTTTAGAGGGGGGTTAGGGTTTTTCGGCCCAGCGGGTGCGGATTTCGCGGATGGCGGGGAGGCGGGTGGTGAAGAGGTCGACTAGCTGGGGGTCGAAGTGGCGGCCTTTCTGGTCGTGCAGGAAGGCGACTGCGTCTTCTTCGGTCCAGGCTTTCTTGTAGGGGCGCAACGAGGTCAGTGCGTCGAAGACGTCGGCGATGGCCACGATGCGGCCGACCAGCGGGATTGCTTCGCCGGCCAGGCCGTTCGGGTAGCCGCTGCCATCGTATTTTTCGTGGTGCGTGAGCGCGATCTTGCGCGCCAGTGCGAGCATGCCGCTGGCGTGTTCGCCGATGATCTCGGCGCCGATCGTCACGTGGCTCTGCATGATCTTCCACTCGTCGGGGTCGAGCGGTCCCGGTTTTTGCAGGATGCGGTCCGGGATGCCGATCTTGCCCACGTCGTGCATTGGCGCCGCATGCAGCAGGTCGTCCGCTTCCGCCTCGTTCAGGCCGGCCGCGATACCCAGGACGTGCGAAAAATGGCTCATGCGGATCACGTGCAGGCCGGTCTCGTTGTCCTTGTACTCGGCCGCCAGGCCCAGGCGCTGGACGATTTCCAGGCGGCTCGCGCGCAGCGCTTCCATGCGCACCAGCGACAGGTGGGTGCGCACGCGCGCGCGCACGACTGGCGGGCTGACCGGCTTGGTGATGTAGTCGACCGCGCCGGCCTCGAACCCTTCCACTTCGTCGGCCGTCTCGGTCAGGGCGGTCACGAAAATCACCGGCACCGACGCCGTGGCCGGATGGGCCTTCAGCGCCGCGCACACTTCGTAGCCGGACATCCCCGGCATCATCACGTCCAGCAGGACCAGGTCGGGCTGCTCCTGGCGCGCCAGTTCGAGCGCACGCGCGCCATCCTTGGCGAACAGCAGGCGGTAGTGGTCCTGCAGGATCTGGCGCAGCAGCTGCAGGTTGCTCGCTTCATCGTCGACGGCCAGGATCAGCGGCCGGGTATTCGGTTGGTTCATGCGGAAGGATCGTTGGTGGCGTCGCCAGGCGCGCCGTCAGAGGACTCGGCCCCCAGGATCGCCATCACGGCCTCCAGGTGATCGAGGGCGAGATCGAAATCGAAATCGGCGATGGCCGACTGCACCTGGACCACGCGGGTGATGGCCGGATGGGCGGCCAGCGCCACAGCGAGGCTGGTCATGGCGCCGTCGTTCAGGGCGCCGCGGCGCAGCGCTTCGAGCAGCACGCCGCCGGCGCGCCGCGCGCGTGTCAGGTCGACGGTGGCGCCTGGCGTGGCCGGCACTGGCGTGGCGGCCACGTTGCCGATCGCGGCCAGCGCGGCCTCGAGCGCCTGTCCCGCCACGCCGAGCGCCTCGGCCGCGTGCCGCTCGTCGGTCGGCACCGCATTGGTCGCCTGCTCCAGCGTGGCCAGCGCGTCGGACAAGCGCTCCAGGCCGACGTTGGCGGCGGCGCCGCGCACCTTGTGCGCCAGCATGCGCAGTTGCACGTGCTCGCCGCCGGCGGCATGCAGGCGCATCGCGCCGTCCAGCTGCGCGTACTGGCGGCCGAAGTGGTCGAGGGCTTCGGCGTAAGCGTCTTCGCGGTTGCTCCAGCGGTGCAGGCCGGCGCGCCGGTTGAGCACTTCGCGTGGCGCCGTCGGGACGGCGGCCGCTTCGACCGGCACGCCACCTTCGAGGCCGAGCACGCGCGCGATCTCATGCGACAGGGCGAACCAGTCGACCGGCTTGCTGGCAAAGCCGTCCATGCCTGCATCGACGCTGGCCTGGCGGTGCTCGGCCAGCACGCTGGCGGTCATCGCGATCACCGGCAGGCGCGCCGTTCCATGGCGCGCCTCGTGCTCGCGAATGGCGCGGGTCGCGTCCAGGCCATCCATCACCGGCATCTGGAAGTCCATCAGCGCCACGTCGTACTCGCCGCTGGTGGCCAGTTCGACGATCGCGCCGCCGTCGCGCGCGGCCGTCATCGTGTGCCCGCGGCGCGTCATCAGGAGCTGCATCAGTTCGAGATTCTGCGGCACGTCGTCGGCCACCAGCACGCGCAGCGGCGGCAGTACGGCGGCGCTGCGCACCCGCGGCGCGTGATTGCAGAAGCGCGCCAGGATCAGCGGCACACGCACGTGAAAGGTCGCGCCCTGGCCCGGCTCGCTCTCGGCCCAGATCCGTCCGCCCATCAGCTCGACGAGCTGCTTGCTGATCGTGGTGCCCAACCCGGTGCCGCCGAAGCGGCGCGTCATCGACGCGTCGGCCTGGGTGAACGGATCGAAGATCGCGGCCAGGCGGTCGGGCGCGATGCCGATGCCGGTGTCGATCACGGCGATGCACAGCTGGTCGACATCGGCGCTCACGGTCAGCGTCACGCCGCCGGTGGCGGTGAACTTGATCGCGTTGTCGAGCAGGTTGGTGAGCACCTGGCGCATGCGCAGTTCGTCGCCGCGCAGGCCGGTCGGCAGCGCCGGGTCGTACTGGATGTCCAGGTGCAGGCCCTTGGCGCGGGCATTGGCCGCCAGCGTCGATGACAGTTCATCGATCAGCGACAGCAGGTTGTAGTCGTTCTGTTCGAGTTCGACCGCGCCTTTTTCGAGCTTGGCCGTGTCGAGGATTTCATTGAGCAGCCGCAGCAGGGCGCGGCCGGCGCTGCGCACGGTGTCCAGGTGGCGGCGCTGCTCGAGATTGAGTTCGCCGTCGAGCAGCACGTCGGTGAAGCCAAGGATCGAATTCATCGGCGTGCGGATTTCGTGGCTCATATTTGCCACGAAGGTAGCGCGGGCGGCCGCGGCCTGCTCGGCCTTCTCCTTGGCGCAGCGCAGCGCTTCTTCCATCTCGCGCCGCTCGGTGATGTCGAGGATGACGCCGTCGAGGTACTGGAGGTTGCCTGCCTCATCGTGCACGCCGGTGCCGTTTTCCCACAACCAGCGCACGCTGCCATCGGCGTGCAGCAGGCGGTATTCGACCAGGTACGGCCGGTGCTCGCGCATCGCGGCGCTGGTTTCCTTGCCCACCCGCAGGCGGTCTTCGGCGTGGATCATCGCGCCGAACACGCGGCGCGGCGGGCTGCCCAGGAAGTCGCGCGCGGGGTAACCGGTGACGCGTTCGACCGCATCGCTGATGAAAATCAGCGGCCAGTCTTCATTGAGCGCACTGCGATACGAGATGCCGGGAATATTGCCGATGAGGGAGCGGAACTGCTGCTCGCTGGCCTGCAGCGCGCTCTCCATTGCGCGCCGCTCGCTGATGTCGGTGACGAAGCAGACGAACAGGTCCTGCTCGCGCAGCCGCGCATGGCCGATCGCACCCCGTACCGGGACTTCGTGGCCATCCTTGTGCAGGCACCAGGTTTCGGTACTGGTGTTGATGCCTTCAAGGCTGCCACGCGCCAGCACGGTCAGTACGTTGAAGTTGGCGGCGCGACCGCGCTCGGTGAGCAGCAGTCTGATGCTGCGCCCGACGATCTCTTCGCGGCGCCAGCCGAAGATGCGCTCGGCCGAGGCATTGAATTCGGTGATGATGCCGTCACGCCCGACCGTGATCACGCCGTCGACCGTTGTGGTGAGCAGGGCGCGCATCCAGGCTTCGCTGCGCGAGAGGTCCTGGAACATCTGGCGATAGCGCAGCAGGCCGTTCACCCCCAGCACGGCCACCGACAGCGCCACCGTGGTCACCGTGATCGACAGCGCCAGAAAGCCGCTGTTGGCACTGCCCGCGTCGCCCGGATCGATCGTGCCCGAGAAGCGCGCAGCCGCCATGCCGGTGTAATGCATGCCGGCGATCGCGCAGCCCATCACGCACGCCGACAGCAGCAGGCGGCGCGATTCGGACACCGACTGGAAGCGCGACAGGCCGTGGCGCACGCTCAGGGCCAGCGTGGCCAGGATCACGGCCACCAGGATCGAGACCGCGAACGTGAACGGGTCGTAGTGCAGCGACAGCCGCATGCGCATGCCGTCCATGCCGGCGTAGTGCATCGCGCCGATGCCGGCGCCGACCAGCACGCCGCCGACCAGCAAGTGGGACAGGCGCAGTTCGGGACGCGAGATCAGGCTCAGCGCCACCCACGACGCGCCGATGCTGGGCAGCGCCGACAGCACCGTCGTCCAGTGGTCGTAATGCACCGGCGTGCACAGGTCGAAGGCAAGCATGCCGATGAAGTGCATCGCCCAGACCCCGGCGCCGAGTGCCAGACTGCCTGTGCCGAGCGCAATGGCGCGTTGCGACGGATGGGCGTTGGCCTGGCCCGTCACCTGCAACCCCATCCACGACGAGAAGATCGCCACCAGCAGCGACAGCACCACCAGGGTGGGGTCGTACATCCCGTACGTCAGCAGGGATGGATCTTCAGGAACGGCGAACGATGGCAGCATAGTGAAGGCAGGGTTGTGCTGAGGTAAAAAAAACTTCCATGTGGCATTAATTCAAAGTATCGCATTTTCCGAATTTGCTGTGTGGGTGCACGTGAGAATGCTGGACGAATTGTTGTGTTTTGTAGCGCCCGAACGACCATCTCAGGCTGTTCATTGCGTAAAAATCATGCTCGCTGGTATGCTGAGGGCGCAGTCAACGACATCCCGTCGCCCTTGCGCACCGCGCCCATGGCGGTCATCCCAAGAGAATTAAATGCGATTTCGGCAACTCTGCATTGGCCTTGTCATCCTGTCGGCGACGGCACGGGCGGCGCCGCTGCCCGTACCTTACCTGTCGATCACCACCGAGAGCTCGGCGCCGTCGAGCATGCTGGAGGACGGGCGCGTGGTGGGTATCGCTACCGACAAGATCCGGGTTGTGATGGAACGCGCCGGCGTCACCCACGACATCACGCTGCTGCCCTGGAAGCGCGCGTACGCGGCCGCACTGCAACAGACCAACGGCTGCGTGTACTCCGCCACCCGCACGCCGGAACGCGAAGCCTTGTTCAAATGGATCGGGCCAACCGACGTGGCGCAGTGGGTCCTGATGGGGCGCACCGACCGCGCCTGGCGTATCACGAGCCTGGAAGACGCACGCGGCCTGCGCATTGGCACCTATGCCGGCGACGCACGTGACACCTATCTGCGTAGCCGGGGCCATGTCGTCGATACATCGCCCCATGACATGCTCAATCCGCCCAAGCTCCTGCAGGGCCGCATCGATCTGTGGGCCGCCAGCTGGCGCGCGGGCAGCGACGTGCTGGCCCAGAATGGCTGGGACAAGCAGATCGTGCCGGTACACGTGTTCAACCGGGTCGCCGTCTACCTGGCCTGCAACCGGGCCGTGCCCGATGCACTGGTCAAGCGCCTGAATGCCGGGTTTGAAGCGATCGAGCGCGACGGCACGGCACGTGCCATCGAGCGGCGCTACGAGTGGCGTGCTACTACACGGTGACAGGGCCGTTGGTTTGACTTATAGTTATTCACGATTATCGCCAATCAAGCGAGCCTGTCCTTTGCAACACGGTTGATGTTACTTTCGCAAGTACACGATTTCACGAGGATGCAATGGACACACTCGAGCAATTCGTCGAAAAATTCAGGAACGCGGTCGACTTCCAGGACGTTGTGCACCTGACCGGGGACACCAATCTCAAGGCACTGGCCGAATGGGACTCGCTGGCGGCGCTGGGCGTGATCATCATGTTCGACATGGAGTACGATAAGGCGATCACCGGCAAGGATCTGGTCGGGTGCCAGCTCGTGAGCGACGTCTACAAACTGATCGCCTGACACCATGGCCCAGGCGACCATCCGCAATGTCCGTTACGCCGGCATGGCGTCCTGCGTGCCACGGCGTATTCTGTCCAACCTGCACGACTGCCCGCCGCAGATAAAGAGCGCGCGCGAACGCGTGGTGCGCAATATCGGCATCGAGACGCGCCGCATCTGCCCCGAATGGCAAACCTTTTCCGACCTGGCGTTCGACGCCAGCGAGCGCCTGCTGGCCGAGCTGCAATGGAACAAGAACGAGATCGACGCGCTGATCGTCATCACCCAGTCGCCCGATTACCTGATCCCGGCCACCGCGATCATCCTGCAGGACCGCCTGGGCCTCAAGCCTGGCACGATTGCCTTCGACATCAACCTGGGTTGTTCGGCCTATGCCTTTGGCCTGCACGTGCTGGGCGCGATGATGGCTTCTGGTGGCATCAACAAAGCGCTGCTGCTGGTGGGCGACAAGGCTGCCACCGTGGTCGAGCCGCTGTTCTCGGATGCGGGCACCGCCACTGCGCTCGAATACGATCCGGCGGCGCCACCGATGTACTTCGACCTCAACAGCGACGGCAGCGGCTATCGCGCCATCATGCTGCCGGCGGGCGGGCATCGCGAACCGATCGGCCCGCAGCACCTGCTGCCCTACAAGGATGAAGACGGAATCCTTCGCAGTCCGGCCGCGCTGGTGCTCGACGGCCCGGCGGTGCTGAGCTTCTCGACCCAGCGCGTGCCGCCCGCCGTGCGCGCTCTGCTGGCGTGTGCCGATTGCCCGATCGAGGCTGTCGACTACTTCGTCTTCCACCAGGCGAACCGGATGATCAACGACACCATCCGCAAGAAGCTTGGCCTGCCGGTCGAGAAGGTGCCGTCGACGCTGCACGACTTTGGCAATACCAGCGGGGCCTCGATCCCCGTGACGATGACGGCGCGCCTGCGCGAGGCCCTGCAGGGCGGCAAGCACAAGGTGTTGATGTCGGGCTTCGGCATCGGCCTGTCGTGGGGCAGCTGCATCGTCGACATCGACCGCGCGGTGTTCCCGGCGCTGGTCGAATCATGAGCCGAATCATGAGCAGATCATGAATGCATCGCCGTTCAGCCTCGCGGGCCGGACGATCCTGATCACCGGCGCGTCGTCGGGCATCGGCGATGCCACGGCGCGCCTGTGCGCTGGCATGGGCGCGCGCATCCTCGCCTGCGGCCGCGATCACGAGCGCCTGGCGCGCGCGGTTGCCAGCCTGGCCGGCGCGGGCCACCAGGCCATCATTGGCGACCTGACCGATCCGGCCGCGCGCCAGGCGCTCGTCGATGCCGCGCCCAGCCTGGATGGCTGCGTGTTCAGCGCCGGCGCCGCGCAGCTCGCGCCGATGCGCATGGTGACCCAGCGCCACCTCGATCAGCTGTTTGCCGTGAACTACGACGCGCCCGTGCTGCTCACGCAAGCCTTGCTGGCCAGGCGCAGGATCGCGGCCAATGCGTCGCTCGTGTACGTGACGGCGGTGGCCGAACACGTCGCGCCACACGCCACCGGCATCTATTCCGGCGCCAAGGCGGCGCTGACCGCCACCGTGCGCACGATCGCGGTCGAACACGCAAAGCAGGGCGTGCGCGCCAACTGCGTCTCGCCTGGCTACGTCGCCACGCCGATGCTCGACGGCCTGCAAAACGTCATGAGTACGGGCGACAAGGCAGCCCTGGCGCCTCTGGGCATGATCGAACCGGACGACGTGGCCGGCGCCATCGCCTGGCTGCTGGCGCCGGCCAGCCGCTGGGTATCCCGGACGTCCCTGGTCATCGATTCGGGCTTGACCCTGCACGTGCGATGAACAACGAATCCAAATTCCAGCATCCGTTCCACCTGCGCGGCAAGACCGTGCTGGTCACCGGCGCGTCGAGCGGCATCGGGCGCGCCGTCGCCGTCGAATGCGCCCGCGCCGGCGCGCGCGTTGTCATCAACGGCCGCGATGCGGTGCGCCTGGCCGATACGCTTGCCTTGCTCGACGCCGGGCTCGAGCACGTGGCCTGCGTAGCCGACCTGACCGATCCGCCGCAGATGGCGCGGCTGGTGGCCGCGTGCGGCGAGCTCGATGGCGTGGTGCACGCGGCCGGTGTGCATGGCGTGACGCCGCTGCGCATGCTGCGCCAGAGCTTCATGCAGACAGTGCTCGATGCGAACTTTCTGGCCCCGCTGATGCTCACCCAGCAGCTGCTGGCCAAAAAGATGCTGCGCAACGGCGCCTCGCTGGTGTTCATGTCGTCGATTGCGGCGCATACCGGCACCGTCGGTGTGGGCCCGTATTCGGCGTCCAAGGCCGCGCTCGAAGGCATGATCCGGCCGCTGGCGCTGGAAATCGCGTCGCGTGCCATGCGCGCCAACGCCATTGCACCGGGCCTGGTCGATACGCCGCTCGTGAACAACGACCGCGCCTGGCTCGACGACAAGGCCAACATGTATCCACTGGGCCTGGGCAGGCCCGAAGACGTTGCCTACGCAGCCATCTACCTGCTGGCCGATATCAGCCGCAAGGTGACGGGCACGCAGCTGCACCTGGACGGAGGCATTCCATGGACGTGACGCCCCGCCTGAAGGACGCATTGATCATCAGCGCCGGCGGCTTTGGCCGCAGCGTCTACAACATCATGCAAAACGACGTCGCCAATGGCGTCGACTGGAAGGTCATCGGCTTTCTCGACAACCGCACCGACCTGGCGGCCGACACGCCGCTGCCGGTGCTGGGCGACCCGCTGACCTGGCAGGCGAGTCCGCATGAAGAATTCCTGTGCGCGCTGGGCCAGCCGGCCCAGCGCCGCCGTTTCGCTGCGCCGCTGGTGGCGCAGGGCGCGACCTTCATGAGCCTGCGTACCGGCCTGCACAAGGCGATCGGTGTCGAGATGGGCGCCGGCTGCCTGTTCGAACCCGAGGTGCGCATGGGCGTGAACACGCGCCTGGGCGACTTCGTGTTCGTCCAGTCCACCAGCGTGATCGGCTACGACGTGCAGATCGGCGACTACACCACGATCGGCAGTTTCGTGTTCGTTGGCGGCGGCGCGCGGATCGGCAGCGACGTGATCATCCACCCGCACGCGACCATCCTGCCGCGCGTGACGGTGGGCGATGGCGCCGTCATTGGCGCCGGCGCCGCCGTCATGACCGACGTGCCGCCGGGGGTGACGATGATCGGCAACCCGGCCAAGATCTTCAGGTTCAGATAATGCGCTCGCGGATGCCGCCGCAGGCGTACATCGACGAGGCCTGGTTCGCGCGCGAACGCGAACTGCTGTTCAAGCCGTTATGGCAGTTCATCGGCCTGAAGATCATGCTCGAGAAGCACAACGCGTTTATCACGCGCACGCTGTTTGGCATTCCGGTCGTGGTCCAGAACTTTCATGGCGAGTTGCGCGCATTCGAAAACATCTGCCCGCACCGGCAAAATCCCATCCAGGTCGCGCCACATGGCGTGCGGCCGCTGTTTTGCGGCTACCACGGCTGGAGCTTCGACCGCGAGGGCGCCCCGCGCATCCCGCACGAGGACGCGCTGTACCGCTTCCCGCAAGAAGAGCGGGCCTGCATCCACCTGCGCCGCTTTGCGCTGGAAGTGGTTGGCAACCTGGTGTTCGTGTGCCTGGCCGAAACGCCCCTGCCGATCAGGCAGCAGTTTGGCGCGGCGATGCTTGCCTCGCTCACGGCGTCGTCGCTGGCCTACGACAGCGAAGTGATCATGACGACGTACGAGGGCCACTTCAACTGGAAGCTGGCCTACGAAAACCTGCGCGACGGCCACCACCCGCGCTACCTGCATGCGCGCTCGCTGTACCAGGACGTCAAGTTCGAGGCCAGCATCAGCGAAGAGGGCGTGGCGGGCCTGCGTCGCCTGCAGGAAGCCGGCATCGCCGACCGTAATCGCGCACTGGGCCTGATGCGCAGTTTCAGTGGCGGCGGGCGCGATGCGCCAATGGCGGCGCCCCCGGACGAGCCGTACCACGCCCACGTCGAGCGCTACCGCGACCAGGACTGGTACTACAACTGGCTGGCGTTCCCGAACCTGCACATCGCGTCGGCCAATGGCGGCCATGCGTTCATCATCGAGCACCATATCCCCGTCGCGGCCGGGCGTACCGACCTGGTGGTGTACTACCTGACAGCAAAGAAGAAGCAGCCGTACGCATCGTCGGCCGCGGTTTTACATGCGCACATGATGGGCGCCGATGTCGTCATGCGCGAAGACATCGCGGTGATGGAACAGATCCAGCGCACGCTGCACCCCGGCGCGCGCTCGCCCCATCTGGGCGATTACGAATGCATCAACGCCAGCCTGGAATTCTGGTATCTGGACCTGATGGAGGGGAACTTTGCCTTGTAAGCACGTGATCGGTCATGGGCCGGAACTGGCGCGCGCGCTGGCGGCGTGGCGTTCGGTTGCGTCGCCGTCGGCGCTGGAGTTGCGGCCGCTGGAACTCGACCCGGCAGCTGGCCAGACGATGCTGGACGGCCTTGATGGCCTCGGCGACGAGGGCGCCAGCGCTTTTGTCGCACTCGACGCGCGCTTCCTGAATGGCATGCGCCTGGACCTGATGGCAAGCCTGCGGTTGCGCGGCATCGCCATGCCGGCGCTGGTCGAACCCGGCGCCCTGGTGGCCGCTGGCGTGCGCATGGACGACAACTGCTGGATCGGCGCCGGCGCGATCATCCAGCATGGCAGCCGGATCGGCTTCAACACCGTGATCGGCGCCGGTGCCATCGTCGGAAGTGGCGTCACGGTCGGCCACTCGGCCTGGATCGACGAGGGCGTGGTGATCGGGCGCGGTGCACGCATTGGCGCCCAGGTCACGCTCGGCCTGGGCGTGATCGTCGGTCATGGCCGCCAGATCGGCAAGCTGTGCATCGTCGACAAGGCGGGGCGCATCGAGCAGGACGTCGCCGCCAGGACGTTCATCCATGCGACCCACGCCCAGCCGATCGTGATCGTTGGCGCCTAGCTGAAATCCTGGCGGTCCGAGAACAGCAGCTGCGTGTCGTACAGGCTCGATGAGTAGTGGCGCAGCGCCACGTGCTGGTAGCGGTTGATGTCGTCCATCGTGGCCAGCAGCGCCGGGATATCCTTCGCATAGTGGTAGGCCGAGATGGTCATGTCCGGCTTGCAGGCCGCTATCGTGCGCGCGCCGCCCTTGAGCACCTGCGCTTCCCAGCCTTCGACATCGATCTTCATGACCGTGGCTTCATCGACGACGCTGTCGACGGTCATGATCTTCATTGTGGTCTTGATGCCGCCACCAGCGAAGTTGCTGCCGAAACGGTTGTCCGGGTTTTCGTAGAAATCGACCTCGCCATCTTCTGCGCCAAGGCCGGCGAAATACGGGTGCACATCGGGCAGGTGCGCAGCCAGGTTGTGCAGCGCCGCGAAGTTGGTCGCATCGGGCTCGAACGCATGCACTGCGCGGTACTGGCCGCGCGCGATGTGGAAGAAGTGGGCCACCGTGTCGCCGTGCGCCGCCCCGGCATCGATGAAGATGTCGTTCGTGCCGACCTTCAGGCCAGCCCGGGTGGAAAAGCTGTTCATGAATTCACCGAGCGGGAAGGCCACTTCGATCAGCGGGCGGCGATCGAGCGTCAGGAACGCGCGCAGACGCGCCAGCAGCGTGGTGCGCGACCAGTCATCGCTGAAACGCCCGGCCAGCGCGATGAACTGGGCCAGGTTG
Source organism: Oxalobacteraceae sp. CFBP 8761 (assembly GCA_014841595.1). Lineage (NCBI taxonomy): Bacteria > Pseudomonadati > Pseudomonadota > Betaproteobacteria > Burkholderiales > Oxalobacteraceae > Oxalobacteraceae sp. CFBP 8761. Next base: position 278,087 of record JACYUE010000001.1, read on the forward strand.
GCCACCACGTGCTCGCGCTCCTCGCGCACGGTCTGGTAGGTGTGGACGTTTTCCAGCTGGTGCATCGCGTACAGGCAGTCGCGCACCGGCACGCCCTGCGCCGCGACCTTCGCGGGGACCTGCTTGCCGGCGAGGTTGTCGTTGAAATCGATGACGACGATGCGTTTGCTGGCCGCGCGCGCCACCAGGTCGGCGATCTCGATGAAACTCCAGTTGACCCGCAGCGGCAACTGCTGCGCGATGCGGGTGCGCTTTTCGGGCGAGACCGAGAACACGGCGATGCCGGCAAAGTTGGGCAGCGACCTGGCGATGGTGTTGGCGCGCAGCGCAAAGCTGCCGGTATGGTCGCCCAGGAAGTAGACCTCGTCGAACGCATGCAGGTCGTCGAAGGCGGTATCGGCGTGGCTGGCGAGCGCGTTGAAATCGGCAAGCGTCGCATGGCGAAACGGCTGGATGGTCATGGTGTGTCCTGTGGTTCGTCAGGATGACGCGAGCAGACCGACGATGCGCTCGACGTCCTGCGCACTCAGTGCCGGATAAATGGGAAGGCAGATGACCTGATTCGCGATCACGTTGGCGTGGGGCAGGTTCGCGGACGCTGCCGACGGCATCGCGCTGTACATCGGGAAGTGGCTGATCAGGGGATAGAAATACCGGCGCGCGTGGATGCCCGCATCGTGCAGCTTCTGGTGCAGCGCATCGCGGCTGAGGGGATAGGTGTCGCGCACCAGCACCGCGAAGTAGCTGTTGTTGGCGTCGTCGCCGAGGTCCGGCATCGGATCGATACCGGGAATGTCCGCCAGCAGGCACCGGTAGTGCGCGGCAATCTGGCGGCGCTGCGCGAGCACGGCGTCGATGCCGCGCAGCTGCAGCAGGCCGAAGGCGGCGCTGACCTCGTTCATCTTGCCGTTGATGCCGGCCGCGACGACCGTTTGTTCGTCGTGGATGCCGAAGTTTCTGAGCAGGTCGATGTGGCGCTTGGTGGCCGCGTCGTCGCAGATGATCGCGCCGCCTTCGAAGGTATTGAATACCTTGGTCGCATGAAAACTCAGCACCGACAGGTCGCCGTGGCGCAGGATGCTGGCGCCGTCCTGGCGCACACCGAAGGCATGGGCCGCGTCGTAGATGACCTTCAGGCCGTGCTTGCGGGCGATGCGCCCGATGGCCGCCACGTCGCACGGGATGCCGTAGCAGTGCACCGGCATGATGGCCGTGGTGCGCGGCGTGATCGCCGCTTCGATGCGGGCCGGATCGAGGTTGAACGTGATCGGGTCGATGTCGGCGAAGATCGGCTGCAGGCCGTTCCACAGCAGCGCGTGGCTGGTGGCGACGAACGAATACGGCGTGGTGATCACCTCGCCCTCGATGCCCAGCGCCTGCAAAGCCGTCATCAGCGCCAGCGTGCCATTGGCGAACAGCGAGATATGTGAGACGCCCAGGTAATCGCACAGCGCTGCTTCGAGCTGCTGGTGGAACTGGCCGCCGTTGGTCAGAAATTTGCTCTCCCAGATCTGCTCGAGGTAGGGAATGAAATCGTGCAGCGGCGGCAGGTGCGGCTGGGTGACGCGGATCAGGGTTGCGGTCGGCACCGGCACATTCTCCGATTGCGCATTCAGCGTCTGAGGCGGCTTGCGCTTCGGCGGCATCGGCACATCGAAGCTGATGGCCGGCTCGCCTGCGCACCAGCGCCGCCATATCAGCCGCAGCGCGTGCTCGACGCTGTCGGCGATCCGGTTCATGGGGCCGGACGTGGTGGGCGGGAAGCGGCCGCGCATGCCGGCGCGCAGCGTGGCCAGTGCGGGCAGGTCGCTGCACGCGGCCACGCCCCTTGCGGCAAAGTCGGCGGCGTCGTGTGCGATGAACTGCGGCAGCGCATTGTGTTCGAGGATGCAGGCCGTCTGGCGGCCGGCGGCGGTCTCCCCCGCGAGCGTCAGCGTCGGCACGCCCATCCACATCGCGTGCAGCGTCGTCGTGCCGCCCGAGTACGGGAAGGTGTCGAGGCAGATGTCGACCTCGTTGTGCAGGGCCAGATAGTCGTGCATGCCGGTGCGGCCATGAAAGCGCAGGCGCTCCGGCGCGATGCCTTCTGCGCCGAACCACGGCAGCAGGCTGTCGTGGCCATGATCGGGCAGGCCGGCCACGAGCAGCTGCGCAGTGGGTACGGTGCGCAGCAGGCCGGCCCAGGCGGCGACCACATCGCGGCTGATCTTGCTGAGGCGATTGAAGCTGCCGAACGTGACGTAGCCATTGACCAGCGCCGGGGGCGCGACGACATCGGGCGCGTCGGCGGCCGGCTGGAACGGCGCCGAGACCGGCAAGCGAAGGAGTTTTTCGGTGAACAGGTGGTCGTACTGGCCGGCCGGCAGGATGAAGCGGTCGGTCAGGTAGTAATCCATCGCTGCCAGGCCCGTGGTGCCCGGGTAACCGATCCAGGTGGCCTGCAGCGGCGCCGGCTTGCGCGCAAACACGGGCAGCCGGTTGTGGGCGGTGTGGCCGGCCAGGTCGATCAGGATGTCGATGCCATCGGCGACGATCTGCGCGTCCAGCGCCCTGTCGTCCAGGCCAGCAACGTCGCGCCACTGCGCCATGTGACCGCGCAGGCGCGCGGTGACCGCATCGTGCACCTGGTGCGTGTAATACGCGTGCAACGCCAGGCCGGGTCGGCCCGCCAGCCGCGCCAGCAGCGGTTCGATGAACGCGGCCAACGCGTGGTTGCGCAGGTCGCCCGAGACGAGGCCGACGCGCAGGGGGCGTTCGGGGTCCGGCGTGTTGTCCCAGGCGGTGCGCGGCGCCCCGGTGCGTGCTTCGAGCTGCTGCCCGAAAGCCCGATGCGCGGCAAACAGCGCATCGGGACCGATGCTGCTCACCTGGCTCATGCAGAACAGCATATTGCTGTGCGCATCGGTGTTGTGCGGATCGCGCGCCAGCACGCTGCGGTAAGCGGCGACCGCTTCGAGCGCGCGGCTCTGGTGCTGCAGGATCGTCGCGAGCGTATTGCCGGCCTGCGCGTGCGCCGGATCGAGCGCGAGCGCGGCGCTGGCGCTGGCATGCGCTTCGTTCAGGCGGCCGGCGTCGAGCAGCGTGAGCGCCATGTGGTTGTGGGTGTGGGCATCGTCGGCCCGCAGCGCAACGGCGCGTTCGAGTACGGCCTGCGCATCGGCCAGCCGGCCTGCGCTTCGCAGCAGCAAGCCCAGGTTGCTCAGCGCCTCGGCGTCGTCCGGCGCGTACTGCACGGCCACCTGCATCGACTCGAGCGCCTGCTGCAGATTGCCCTGCAGATGATGGATGCCGCCCAACAGCTTGTAGCCGAACGAATGCTGCGGAAACTGCCCGGTTAAAAACTGCGCCGCATAACCGGCTTCGTCCAGGCGCCCGGATGCGAACAACGCAGTAGCGGCGGCGATGGTTTCGGGATCCGGGGCCCCGGTCGTGGCCAGTTGTTGCTCGAACGCGTCGACTTCCGGCCCGGCCAGACCGTGGCTGCGACCGAGTGCGATCAAGTCGGTCGCCGTGGCGAACTGGCGCGCGGCGATCAGCGCCTCGATATAGGCGAGCCAGTAGCGCTGTTCGCTCGTCGCGCCCTGTAGGGCCTCGGTCAGGTGCGGGATGGCGGCAGCCAGATCGCCGGCCTGGCGCGCCAGCAGGCCCAGGCCAAAATGGGCTTCGGCATGGCCGGGAGCGAGGTCGAGTACGGCGCGGTACAGCGCCTCGGCCTGCGCCGGCTGGCCGGCCGCTGTTTCGTGCGCGGCGGCCTGTAATGCTTCATCGACGATGTGCCGGATCGCTTCGCTGGGGGGAGTGTGCTGTGGTTCCATGGATGCGGGCGGTGGCCTTTGCATAGCAAGAGAACGTACAAGAAACACGGCGCTGACGACCGGCGCGGGGCAATGAAGAGCACCGGCAGGATTGTTCTATAGAATCATTGAACACGATAGATCATGCATTTGCCACGGTCAAGAACTGGCCGCATGCGGCTGTCTCTGGAGCGTAACATGCACACATGATAAGCTGATTCATTCTGCAAAAAAGGTGAGTTCATGAGCACGTTGGTGAGGACAGGGATTGTGGGGCTGGACGAGATCCTGCACGGCGGCATCCCACGCAATAACAACCTGCTCGTCGAAGGGCCGCCCGGCGCGGGCAAGACGACGCTGGGCCTGGGCTTCATCTACCGCGGCGCCGTCGACTTCGATGAGCCGGGGGCCATCGTCTCGTTCGAGCTCGACCCGGCCAAGCTGCTGCGCGACGCTGCTGGCTTCGACTGGGACCTGCAGGGCATGATCGACCAGGGCCGTGTCAAGATCATCCAGACCAGTCCCGCCGTGTTGATGAGCGAATTTCGCAGCAGTGACGGCGCATTCTCGGCCGCGCTGCTGGCGATGGGCGCCAAGCGCCTGCTGATCGACGGCCTGACGCCATTGCGCCTGTACGCCGAAGGCAACGACATCCCGTTCCGCGAAGACGTGCATCTGCTGATCGAGGGGCTCACGCGCCTGGGCGTGACGACGATGGTCACGGCCGAGAAGGACGCGTCGCTCGGCGGCGTGCTGGCGCACGAGCGCTTCGTGTTCGACACCATCATCTCGCTGACGTTCGAAGAATCGCGCCGCCGCGTGCATCGCCGCCTGACGGTGGCCAAGTCGCGCGGCCAGGATTTCATCGGCGGCAGCCACACCATGCGCATCGAAGCGCATCAGGGCGTGCACGTGTACCGCCGCGCCCAGTCGCGCCCGGTCATGTCGCCCGATCAGCCGACGTCGGAAGAACGCCTGTCGACCGGCTCGGCCGCGATCGACAAGATGATGGACGGTGGCATCTACAAGGGCTCGGTGACGCTGGTCAGCGGCATTTCCGGCACCGGCAAGACGGTGCTCAGCGTGCAGTTCCTGAGCGACGCGATCAAGAATGGCCACAAGGCGCTGCTGGTGAGCCTGGACGAACATGCTCGCCAGCTGATGCGCAACGCCAGGCCCCTCGGCTTCGATCTGCAGGCGCTGGTCGATGCGGGCGACCTGTTCATCCATTACGAGTCGCCGCTCGAACTCGAGCTGGACGTGCACTTCGACCGCATCATCAAGCTGGTGGAAAAGGAAGGCATCGACTGCGTGGTGTTCGATTCGATCGCCGTGTATGAGATGACCAGCCGCAGCGAAGTGGCCGATTACCTGTACGCGCTGGCGAGCTTCTTCAAGAACCGGCTGGCCACGACGCTGTTCAACTACGAAAGCCCGGAACTGCTGGGCGTATCGCAGATCAGCGAAGAGCTCAAGGGCTCGCACCTGGTCGACAACATCATCCTGCTCAATTACGTCGAAATTTCCACCGTGCTGCGCCGTGCGTTGGCCGTGCCGAAAGTGCGCGGCAGCCGCAACCTGCAAGTGACGCGCGAATACACGATCGGCGTGGGCGGTTTGAGTCTGTTGGACGAAAGCGACAACAATAACCAGGCCGTCCCGCAACTGCCGTTCTCGTCGTATTACGGCCTGCTGTCGCGGTCGCCATCGCGCCAGAGTCCGATGATCGAAGAAGCCGTCGCCAATGGCGAGCCCTTGCCTGAGTCGACACACCAGCCGGTCGAAACGAATCGGTGATCGCCGTCGACCTGCCTGACAAGCCGTCCATCGATTGGGACGACTGGCGCGCTCCGCTGCGCCAGTACACCGAGGCGACCGGGCTGGTGACGTCCGTCTACGACGCGACCGGCGTGCGCCGCATCGGGCCGCTGACCGGTTCGCGCATGTCGACCTTCCTCGCCGAGCAGTCGACGCTGTGGGCCGAGGACGGCCCCGGCACGGCGCTCGAGCGCAGCCTGGCGCGCGACGTTTGCCAGCAGGGTGCACCTAGAGCCAGCGACTTCAGCGAAGGCTTCTGCGTGCGCGCGTTGCCGCTGCTCTTGCACGGCAACGTGTATGGCGTGCTCGTGTTCGGCTGGCGCTTTGCCGATTTCAGCTCACCGCTGGCCTGCGAGCGTATCGGCCGGCAGATCGGCGTGTCGGGCCATCTGTTGTGGAGTGAAGTGCGGCTTGACGCGCCGGTCTCGGCGCAGCGCATGGCCACCTACGAAACCCTGCTGCTCACGCTCTCAAGCACGCTCGACCGGCAGCGCGAAACCATCGATGACCTGACGCGCGTGAACCGCACGCGCGAGCTGTTTTTGGCAACCGTCTCGCACGAGATGCGCACGCCACTGTCGGCGCTGTCGATGCGCATCGAACTGATGCTGCGCACGATTCCCGACCTGCCGGAGAAGGCCGTCAGCGGCCTGGAGTCGATGCGCGTGCACGTGCGCCAGGAGGCCGGCATGGTCGACGACCTGATCGACGCGGCGCGCACGCTGACCGGGCAGATGTCCATCGTGCGCAAGCCGATCGTGCTGGGGCAGGTGCTGCGCGAAGCCATCGCCACGGTGGAGCCGCACGCGCATGCCAAGCAGATCCTGATGCAGGTGACGCCTGCGGATTATGGCGCAGACATCCGCTTCGAGGCCGATGGGCAGCGGCTGCAGCAGGTGTGCTGGAATCTGCTGTTCAATGCGGTCAAGTTTACGCCGGTGGGTGGGGTGATTCGCATTGGTATCCGGCGCAGTGCCGGATGGGTAGAGATCGATATCGCCGATTCAGGGCAGGGGATCGAGGCGGACGATTTACCGCACGTGTTTGGCGCGTTCAAGCTGCAGCAGCATGACAATGCGACCGGACTGGGACTGGGGTTGTATATCGCGCGGCGGATTGTGGAGCTGCATGAGGGGACGCTCAATGTCAGCAGTGAAGGACGGGGAAGGGGGGCGACGTTTGCGATTCGGTTACCGGTGATAAGCACTGGGGTAGTGGCACTTGGCGATGCTGAGGTTAAATAGCAAACAAAACCGCGTTTCCTGGTAGGAGTGCGGGTTTTTAGCATCAGTCGAATGTGTGATGCGAGTAAGTGGTGCCCCGGGCTGGAATCAAAGCCTCTTGATAATCAATAATTTGCACATCGGACGCTTAATCATGCGTTGTCTCGAAACATAAAAGCGGTACAAATCTAGTACGTCATGCTAAATCTAGAACTGCGATCGGCTGCTTTCGAACCAGGATTGTGTAAAAACGCCCGATCGCCTTTTCAGCGGTCCTTTACCACTCTCGCCCTCAAGAAAACACCGTAGCGAGCGATCTAATAGGTCGAGTGTCGCTAAGCCGACAACAAAGTTGCGTCTTTAAACAGCCTTCACCCGAAGCAGAGCTTCGGCGGGACACGATCTGCCCTCGATCATACCTATTGGCGTGGAGGCTACCGCCATATCCCGGCATTGCTAGACTTCGTGCACCTAGTCCAGGTAACGCACGCTGGAGCCTCGCGCGCTCACGGGACGCGGCAGCGTGCTCGAGATTAAAAAGGTGATATTAAAAACTCCGCCAATATCCCGTGCGCGAGGCGCTACCGCTGAGGAGTGTGGGCAAATGTGGCATGGCGGTTCTATCGCGTTGTTGATCAAACGACAGAATTTTCTTAGAACGACACTGTACTGCTCAAACCCGACGAATCATGCCTACCAGCGCAAAATTGTTCAGCAAACGACGTTGCTCATCGCCGTCAACCGCGAACTGGCACTTGCGGATCATGTTCATCAGCTCGATGCCGGAAAATAAAGAGAGCACAGAGTGGAGCAGTTTGAAGTTGAGCATCGGCCTAGTCATCAGCTTGATGGCGCAATGGTCCTGCTCGACGGTATTGTTGAGGTACCTGACTGGCGCACATGGATCAGTTCATTACGACCGGCGTCAATCATACTGATCGCGGCCTCGTTAGCACCGCTCTTGCACAACTACAGACTAATTCATAGCCCTATTTACTAAAAAATAACATAGCGTAGGACTTTACCTACATGTTACTGACTGTTACTATTTGGGGATGAACCGTTCATTTTCCCTGTACCTAGACCTCCTGCGCTTTCTCGCGGCATTTGCCGTTTATATCTTCCATGCAAAACATTTTGCGAAGGTCAAAATTCCATTTGTAGGAAACTTGGGAAGCGAAGCTGTTATCGTCTTCTTCGTATTGTCAGGCTTATTAATTGCGACTGCAACCAGAAATCAACCAAAAGTAGGCGCCTTCGTCCGAGCTCGACTGTCTAGGCTATGGTCAGTTACCATTCCAGCGCTTATGCTGACGCTATTGGCTGACATAGCAGGCCAATATCTTTCCATTGTTTCATATGATCCAATGCAGCCTTATTCAATCGTCAAATGGATATCATCTATTGGCATTAATGCACTATTTTTAAATCAGGTCTGGTATCTTAGTGTTTGGCCTGGTACGAATGGCCCATTCTGGTCACTCTCATACGAGTTTTGGTACTACATGTTTTTCGCTGCGTTTGTGTATCTGAGAGGCAGTAGACGAATTGTGATATTGGCAATAACCATGCTAATCGCTGGACCGTTAATTCTCGGTGCATTTCCGGTTTGGCTTTTAGGGACTGCCGTATATTTAGCATTGGGCCGCAGCCCTGTTGCACAGTACCGAAAAGGCTGGGTGCTGTGGTTAGGTTCGTTTGCTGCAGCGTTTGCTTTCTCGTATTTCAACCTCCACAGCATACTTACAGGCGTGTTTCCGGGAGTGGCAGCAGAGACGCGTTGGGCAGTAAATTTCTGGCCCGCGAGTTATTTGATTGGCGCAATAATTGCAACTAACATTTACGGGTTTGCTTTAATGGGCAACAGCGTCAGTGAATCGTTAGAAAAAATTTCCACTTTCATACGTTTCGGTGCAAATATCAGCTTTGGTCTTTATTTATTTCACTACCCCTTAATGTATTTTACAAAAGCAGTCTTAATGGTACTTGGATTCGAGAGTGGGATAGTGTTCATCTCTTCAATCTTCATTGTGCCGTTTATGCTTTCGGCGCTTTTTGCAATCAAATGTGAGAAATATAAAGATTCCTTTTCCCACATAATCGATGTTGTAATTAGTTTTGTTTCTACACGACGTTCCAAATGGTCGCCAGAAAGAGCCGTTGGTGTTGAGGAATTGAGTAAAGATAATAAAATCATTGAAAAGGGAAACCTACTTCAACCGCACACTCCTTCCCAATGAAGGCGGAATAAAGATTGTGGCGTTGTTGATCAAAGGACAACGCTTATTTTTTGATTGGCGTGATATGGGGCCGTTGCGATAGCTATCGACGATGCTATGCCAGTTACTCAAGGTTCGATCATGCCTGTAGCTAGTGTCAGGTCTGACATTTGGACACAGCCTCAGCTGTGCACGAGTCAAATGCAGCGTACGGGTTTATTTTTTGCCCCGGCTCCAGTGCTAGGTCACGGCATTTTGAAAAGCTGAGATTTCCTCAGCTACACTCTTGAAAAGCAAGTGAGTTTGACTACATCAGATTGGTGTCCAGATGTCAGACCTGATCCGGAGTGGGTGCCCTAGAAGACCAGGTGCAGGCGGGGTCAGGTCTGACATTTGGGCGCAACTTAGATTCACCCTATTCAACTACAGGGATTCAGTGTTTTTTACCACCTTCAACGATAAGCAACTTCATTTCGAAAGCCAATGCTTCTGTAGCGATGAAGTTAATAGGCGAACGAGTTTGACTGAACCAGAGTTCGTGTCCAAGTATCAAACCTAACCGCAAGATCCGATTCGGCCCCAAGTCCGATTGCTGCTTGCGTCAGTCAAGCCGACGGATAGTGATCTGCGGATCAGTAGAATATTGAAAAGATCTGCTTCCTAGTTTCTTTTAGAAATTTCGGATTAGGTTTTGCTGTCTTCATAACACAGCCACATGAAAAACCTGAGAGAGAGAGGAGCCAGAGTTTGAGTGCAATTCCACCAAGCACTAGAACTAAAAGAGAAATTTTCCACAAAAAACCCTCTGGCATCTTGCTATATATATTAACGCTGAACAAAGCATAGTTTTCGAGGGAATAGGAAAAGACACGCCAAGTGTAATATCCGATCGGAACAAGCGACAGCATACCCAAAAAAATATACCCCACCGACCTTTTCGCTGGGTCCTTGAACGTGCAGGGCCAGAGCCATACTTCACCAAGTACTCAGCAAGATCCACGCTTTTCTTTTGCTCTATCTTCCAGTTGACCGTATTTTGATCATCTACGAGAAGAACGTTAGCCTGTTGCGTATCAGCGAGCGACTGCCCGTCTACGTAATGGCCGAACTGATTACGCGCGTCACTCATATTTTTCCATTTCAAGAAGCACGGAGTCAGTGTGGTAACGCCGAGAATTAGTTAAATTTTCGAACCCAAGTAGACATCAGCATGCCGGTGAAATTAGTTGATGTCAACGAACTGGGCAACGCAGGCGTTTGAGCTTGCTGAGCTGACTTCGACGAAGCGGAAACGATCTCGCTTTTCGGTGATGGATTCTTGTCGGTTACGAAATCTCTCCGATGCGCATTGTCTCCTATCTGTACGTCCATGAAACACGGACTACCTCCTCTTAAAAGAGAGTTTTTGACCTCAGAGTTTTAACTGGATCGCAAAGCGGTATAACGGCTTGCTCAGTGTTAGTAGTGCGGAGTGGGGCAGGTAGTGACGTTTGGAATTCGGTCAACCGTTGGAGAATAGCGCCATCCGTGCTTGATGATCCTGACGCCAGGTGGCAAAAAACCCGCACTTCCTGGGAAGATTGCGGGTTTTTAGCGTGATACGAATGCGTGATGCGAGTAGGTGGTGCCTCCGGCCGGAATCAGAAATCCATTAAAATCAAAGTGTTGCGAAGATTGTGCGTAAATTTTGAGTAATAAGATTATGCCAAGTAGTCTGACCCACTAAGCAGCGATTTAGCCAGAGACAACAATCCTAAGGATTCGGAGTAGGAGCAGACCAGACAATTTCTGGCGCCTTCCCGCTAACATGGTAGCGAATTTCTTTAACTTTTTCTTTTGGCAATGATAGTGCAGCCTGCATCATGTTCTCTCGGTAATTTGGTTTTTCAAGTAGGGCGCCTATCTCTCGGCCTATGCGAGTAAATGCGATGAAAGTCCAGTGGCCAGGGAATCCCTCATGGTGGAGAACGATGATAGATTGATTCTCGGCGTACATTGGTTGCCAAGCTGCAAGTTCTCCTACGACCGCTTCAAAGTCAGGAAGCATTCTGTCAGTCTCCGAGTCCGCAAGTAAGCCTGCCTCGATTAGTCGCCTCCATCGCATATATCCATCACCCCGTTTCCACTCGAGTGTGTAATCGACGCCACCACCAACGCTCTTTGACCAAGCCTGTACGAAATCACTTGCGATGCCTTGGTCTAGCTCACTAACGGCCCTCAATGTGGCGACTCCAAACGCGCCAGGGTGCAGTATCTGTCCAGCAAGAATTCTTCCAAAAAGATCTTGAAGACGCTGTGACGAGGCATCTTCAGCGCCCCGCATGAACTGGTTCATCCAGTCATCATCTGGTGGAGAAGCCCCGTCATCTGCGGTTCCAGCTGCTGCCTCATCAGCGACGTGCTCAGCAGCTTTTTGAGCAACTGCCAACTTGTTTGTTACCTTGCGAATCGAATCCGGTAGAAGAACTTGTGTTGCAGCTTGCATGACTAAAGGATCGTTACTACTTGTATTGGCCACCACCTTCGCCAGCGCGTTAGAGAGGTTCGATCTGGCTGTTGTCGTATCTTCGATTCCTTGAGCAATCTGCTTTAGTTTGGCAGCAGGGATGGACATTGCGCCACCAAGTAGTCGGCTTAGTGACTTAATAAAGGTGTTCTGTATCGGCTCTGGCACCATGCTCAGAGAGTCTTGAATCAGAGCTAACCCAGTCTGTTCCGAATCAGTCATAGCCACTCACCCTATTGAAAAAATCAGTGGCAAAGGCATGTGTTTGCCTCAGCCAAAATATTCCTATTGGAAATATTTGCAATTCACTAAATATATATGAAAATCTAATTCTTGTCTTGGTATCGCGCCACCCATTGGATGACTTCCTTAGCCTTATACAGTGCTTGGCCGCGTGCTGAACGAGTCGAGGGTAACCGGATCGCTTTCGGGAAGTCTGGTAGACAGGCCATGCGCTCGCGTACAACTGACTCGCTGCGCTTGAGGTACGTCGCGATGGTTGCGATATCCCACAAGTCGATTTCGATTGGCAGTGCCGGCCTGAGTTGCTTTGCCAGCTCGGCGGCAAGTCGGGCGATCAGGTCGCTGTCGTTGTACATAGGTGAGCCTGCTGCGTCGATAGCGGTATTCATGCATTCTCTCCCTAGCGGCCGTCGAGCTGGGTGGCGCGTTTGTTCACCGCCGCTACTGCTTTGTCCATGATCTTCAATTGACGCTGCTGCTCCTTGTGGCAAATTTCTATGATCTTTCTCTTCGCGGCATTGTCGCCGCCCGATACAGTCCCGCCTTCAAGGAGTGCGACGACTGCCCCAAAGATGTTCAGATTGGACTTTGCGGTCATTGCGGTGTCAACGTCCTTGGCTGGGATTGGGTATGTCATCACGCACCTACCTTCGGCGCTGCGGCTTGCTGGGGCGTGGCTACTGGCTCCTGCTGTGCGGTGACAGCATGTTTAGCAATAGCGGCGACGATCTGCGAGGATGCTGTCCCAGTCATGGAGAAACCAGCCGCACGCAGCAAACGCTCAGCCTGCAGGAGCGCATGCACCAGTTCGAGTGTCGTCGGCTCGGCCTGCTCCTGCGCTGATTGATGCGCGAGTGCTTTTGCAGCGGCGCGGATATGGCGAACGGTCAAGGTTCCCCGGTAATCCTGCATGATGTGGTCCGTGTCGAAGTTGCCTTCAAACGGCTTGGCCAGTTTGGCAAAGGGGCGCAGCGCTTTCTCAAGTTTTCGATTATAAGAATCCCCTGCTGGCACTGTCGACGCTGGCTGGTTGGCGAGGGCAGCGCGAGCTTGTTCCTGGCACTTGGCGCAAAATCCTTCAGCCGGATCACAGTGTGTTGGTGGGACGGGCGGTGCGCCTTGTTCGGCGGCGAATAGCGCGATGACCGGCACGATGGGTCGTCCGTATTCTTTCGAGGCCGATTCGACTTGAGCGCGATTCTTGGACCAGATGATGACGTTGTCATCTTTGGCAAAGACCGCCCACGCGAACGCCTCGGCATGATGGGTATGTTCCATCGGTTGATGCTTCAGCAGCGCGGCGCGGTACTGGCCTGATGTCTGAAACGTCAATGCGTGGGAGTCGTCTGCGATCACTTCGCGCAATGACCTCTGCGTAGCAGTTGTTGATGGTTTCGTCATACCGTTTTCCCTTCTTGGGCTGTGTGTTTAATTTGAATCTGGCTGCTGTCGATGGCCCCCGACTTGCCGGCCAAGTAGACGGACATCGAGATGCGCCCGCCGTCGCGGTTCGCTGTCAGGCAGGTGATGTATTGGTTCAAGCCCTGGTAGACCACTGGCCGGCAGCAGTGCATCGACTTGAGCAGCAGCAAGTGGTGCCTGTACGACTCGACATCGTTCGGCTCGTCCTGGTTGTTCGGTACGGGCCCTGTCACCGTGCTTCCTTCACCTGGTTTGGCGTGCATAGCACGCACGCGGCGCACGCGCCGTATTGCGTCAGCTGCTTGGCCGTGACGACCTTGCCACACGCGCACCGGCGACGACGCAGCGAGACAGGCGGTGTCGCTGCCGTGCGTTCGCGGTAAAGATCGGAGCTGATCCGGCTCGGGGTTCCCCAGCTGCTCACGTCGGGCTCGCCACGGGTGGCGTTGGCATCGGCATCCAGTGCGTCACACGTTCTTTTTCGATCGGGAATCCGTCCGAATATCGCCACGCGCCGTTGATGTGGTAACCGGTCCACGTATCGTCGTCGTTAACTGCAATAAGCACCAGGAGGTCGTTGTCGGGCAGTCGTTCGTTGATCGGCGTCCAGGCTTTCTCGCGCTCTTGCTCAAGAAGAGCCACTGCACTGGTGACCATGTCGATGTGCTTGCGGAACGATCGCTTAGCGTCGCGATGTGATTTGCTGGAAGGACGTTCTGCCGTCTCCACCGCGTCGAGGTGGGCATGTCCAAGGCGAGCCAGCGTTGCGGAAATGGCAGTCGTAATCATGGTTACGCGACCTCCTCGTGTTGCAGCTCGTTCACCGGGACTCGCCACGGTGCGCCGTCCAGAGTGCCATTGACGCGTACGAACGCGACGCGGGCGCCGTTACCGATGTCGGTGAGGATTTCGGCGACGGTGCCTTGCTGTGGGCCGGCTTCGCTGTCAAACTTGACGGTCGAGCCGGGGCCAATAGTCTTGAGATTCATGGTGCTCCTTCAGGTGGTAGTGCTGTGGGAAATTGCGTTGGCGATCAGGGTGCGGAGATCGTCACTGTCTGCTGCTCCGTGGGGCACGGACAGGTCGAGCTCGTAGTAGCGCGCCTTGTCGCTGATGTATGCCTGGCTAAACTTGATGTTCTCAACCATCCAGTCGACGATCTGCTTGTCTGTCACCTTGGGGCTGGAGCGGCGTGCCAGTGCGCGAGGAGTGACTTTCTCCTTGCCCTCGGCCTTGGCCTGCTCCAGGCCTTCCTGGATGACTGCGCCGGCCTTGCTGCCGTGCTGCTTAACCATCTTGAGTGCGGCGGTGCCGGAGATCAGGCCAGCGTTCACCGCCTGGTGCACGTCGCTGTTGGCCTCGGCCAGCTGGACCATGTCCTTGACGTGCTGGACCGACTTGCCGCGACGGTTCGCGATCTGCGGTTCGGTCCAGCCGAAGGCAAGCAGCTTGCGGTACTGGACGCCGAGCTGTAGCGGCGTGAGCGCGAGGCCGGATGCGCTGTTGAGCATGTGCGCGACGCGGTCTGCATCGTTGCCACGAAAGTGGCGACAGTCCAGTGCCTTGATCTCGAAGCCCTCGGCCATAGCTTTAAGCGCAGCGGCGTGGCGGTGGTGCCCGTCAACGATCAGGATATGACCGTCGTCAACGCGTACCTCAAGCGCGGGAAACGTAGCGCCATTGCGCATGGCCAGCGACATTTCGGCCACGTGGTCCGGGTTCAGCGGGCGGGCGTTGAAGCCTTCCTCGATCTGCAACAGGTGTGGGGCGACAGCAAACGAAGTCACCTTCGATACGTCGTCGCCGTGAATCTTCTTCTCGGCTGCGACCTTGAGGGAAACGAAATTATCGAGCTTGCTCATATGTTTAGATTGTTGACAATAAGTTGTGTGAGAATCGGTATTTGCCAAACTGTGAGAACCTATGAATCTGAGTGACGACAAGCGAACTGTGCATCTATCGATCGATGGCGATCTAACGGCCGATGCTCTGCAAGACCTGATCGCGGAACTCGCAAGAGTCCGAGCGCGCATGCTTCCAGCTGTACCAAATGCTCCGATTTCTGATGATCTCGACACTGCCGAGAGGGCAGAGGGCTTTGCCGTGCGCACGTTGTCAGACGAATACATTCAATTACTTATCCGTGATCTCGGGCTCGGCTGGCTGTCCATTGCCTTGGACATCGGCCAGGCCTGCACGCTCCGCGACTTCTTGGTTGCAAACACCCCCGCCGGCCATCCAAACCCACTCGCCGACTTGCAAATCGACAGCGGCGATCTCCCGCAATGACGCAGCCTCTGATTGGGCGCAGACGAACATTTCGCTGCTGGGCTTGATCATTTCGGCCAAGCCGTCCTTGGCAATTACACGCACTTGTTCGTTCATTTCTAGTTGTCTCTGTCGTTGGCCTGCAGCTTCTTCACATCGATCCGCGCGCGGCGCTGCATGTGCCGGCGGGCGATAGCCTCCAAGATGATCTTGAGGGCCGAGTGTTCGAGCATCTCGTCCAGCCGGGTGTCTGTGTGAAGCGCGCGGTGCGCAATTTCAAGAGACGCTCGGTCGGGCGAGATGCGTTGCATGGTCAGCTCACGTGCATCCGGTGATTGCGCGCCAAGCGGATCGACTGAACGAGCGGCATGCCTAGGAAGCGGTAATAGCGGTAGAGGCACAGGAAGCCCATGACTACCCCCAAAACCGCGCTGGAGCGGGCATCGGAATCGGATTGAGTAGCGGTGCGGCGCACAGCCGGGTAGGGGGAGGCATGTCGAACAGGCCCCAGATCATCGCGTCGAGCTCATGGTCGCCGAGCGATTCCATGCTGCCGGACAGGCGCGCGACGAATGCAGTGACGCGCAGCTCGGCGTCGGTTGGCGCATCTGCACTTGCCTGGGCGACGCAGTTAGCAATGGCCGTGCGGATGGCGGCGACGGTAATCATCAGCCTGCCTTGGTCATGACAGTGATGCCGCAAGGGACGTCCGCAAACTTAGTTGCAGCGTCGTCGAAGGCGTCAGCTGACGATGCAGCAATCGCACTGAACACGTGTGCGGTGCCGGCGGTACGGACGGTGACTTGGTAGGTGTTCATGTGGGCTCCATCGAAGTTGATAGAATAATTATGGGGATTCCGGTATTTTAAGTCAACCGGTTTTCCCATATTACTGGCGAAAAAAAACCCCGCGATAGCGGGGCCCGTGGTGGTACCGATGCCTAAGATTAGCTAGATCGTTTTAAGACATACTCAACTATTGGCTTTAAATCGTTTAGCTGCTTGCCTGCGCAGTAACGGTTCCATAGCTTGGCGGAAGTGCTGAACTTCCCCTTTGTATAAAGGGTCTGTTCGAAGTTGACGCCACCGAAGCCGTTTTTTGCCCTGTACTCGACACACACTAAGCTTGCGTCGTCACTCACGGAAACAGAACTCCATCTTACTGAGTCAGGATCGCGTAGGCCGTGCCTAAGTGCAGTTACCACAAAAATCGCCCGCTGAGCGCGTGACTTCTCCGCTTCTTCTGCCTCAATTTGCTCTGGTGTTTTGGCAATCGGAGCGGGCTTCTCGACAGGTTTGTCCTCACCTCTTGACGAGAACACTGAGATTCCGACGCTCAAGGCAATAACTCCCAGAACGACTCGCCCAATGGGCCCCATGGTCGCGCGTGGCTTGGCGCCGCAACGAGGGCAGGCTTCCGCTTCGGTGCTAATCCGCGCACCGCACTCTGCACATGGTCTCAACGCCATTGGTTCCTCCGGTTGCTCATGCTATAGCCTGCCTGTGACCATGCGTCCAGGTTGGTAGACAACCCGTCCAACGATATCGCACTGGCCGCTACGAACACTCAACGGACCGTAGTCTGGATTTAATGAGTGGAGGTACCACTGGCCAGCCTTGTGTATCAGTTGCTTAATGCATGCCTCGCCATTGAAGTTCACGGCATACAGCTCGCGGCTTCGTGGGTCCCTATCAGCAGTATTGATCACTACAAGGTCATCTTCAAATAGCATCGGCTCCATGCTACAGCCTTTAATGGGGATCGCTAGTAGCTGATGTGGCACCAAGTTAGCACTTTCGATGAGGTGGAGCGGCATATGGAGCACGCCACCATCGTCAGCGATTGGTTCAGTTTCATACCCTGCCACCCCAGCGTGCAGCTTAAGTTTCACTTTGCGTATAGGAACAGTCTCTGGCTCATCTCCAACACGGATAGGGACCTTGTTTTTTAGAAATGGGCTGCCCTCATTGAGCGCTGCTGGAGGATCAGGCAGGTCTACGTTCCTTGTACCTTTGCCGGCCTCGAGCCATAGGGGGCTCACACCCATAGCGAGTGCAAGAGACGCAACATAAGTTGTCCCCTGCGACTTGCCGGTCTCAAGGTCGGAAATCGTACTCTGCTTTAGCCCACTGCGTGCGGCCAACTCACCTTGAGTCATGCCGGCATCTTTCCGGGCTTGCTTTAAACGTGCGCTTATCGACATACCGGTATTATCGCGCAGCATTAAACCGGTTTTCCGGTTGACAGAAAATACCGGAGTTCCCATAATGGTGGTCATGGACATCCCTCATACAATTTCGAGCCTTCGGAAGGCTGGGCTTACCCAAACGCAGATCGGTTGTGCCGTTGGGCTTAAGCAAACGTCAATCAGCGATATGGAGGCTGGCAAGGCGGGCATTAAGCGACCGTCCTACGCTGTCGTAAGCGCGCTCCAGAAGCTGGCCGCAGATCATCAGGTTTCTACCGAACCTGTGGAGCCAGCAGCGAGCGCCCCAGGCCCGAGTTCATAGGACCATTTCAACTTTCCCCCGTCCCTGGTGGCCGATAGAGACACTAGGTCGCCAGATTGGACGCGAACCGTCAACCGAATAACCACATCGTTAGACCGTTGGCTCTTGGAGCAAGTGGATTTTACTGCGCTCTCTAAGTTGCACATAGGAAATAGTTTTTAGGAATGATTCTGAATACTAAGCGCCTTGCTCGAAAAGCAATACCCAAGAATCAGAGGGAAACACTATGGAACTTTTGTCGTCTTATCAAGAAATGATCAAGGTGCATGGCTGGAATGGCACGGCAGCGACACTCGGTATGACGCGGTCGCAGCTGGAAGCGCGCGTGTACGAGGTCAAAGGCTCCGGCATGCGTGTTGACACCGCGTTGCTGATCCAGGCGCATGCCGGCACTACACACTTCGCGCAGGCAATTGCGGTTGCGAGCGGTGGCGTCTTCGTCGAGCTGCCATCGGGTGAGGGCGTCAATGGCGAGTCCCTGCAAGGCAAGTTCCACGAGCTGTACACCGAGCTGGGTCTCTTGTCGGGCACCTATACCAAAGCAATCGAGGACAACGAGATCGACCCCCGTGAGCGTGTTGAACTCGACGACATCTCGCAGCAGATGCACAAGACCATGAAAGAGCTGATGGGCTTGATGTTCCAAGTTTATTGCCGCCCGACCGTGGCCGGCGCTCCACCGAATCAATCCAATGACAGCTGATAAGCACTTGCCTGGACCAATTGTCCCGGCTCAGTGGGGCCTGTGCGACGACCGTCCGGTCGAGCGCACCCAGGAAGAAAAGGCGCGCATCCTCGCGCACCTGCAATGCATGCTGGCCGAGGCCTGCGCGGCAAAGAAAGCAAAACATGCTGACGCGTGAGCAGATCATCGCGCAGATGGCGGAAGCCGGTCTCCCGGCGCTGCCGGATGGACACCCTGTTTATGACGGAAAAGCACATCGCTTTGGCCCGAAGAAAAAAGCGTGGTATCTCTTCCGCCAGGTAAAGCTCGATTCGGGACGCGAGGTGCGGAATGGTTCGTTCGGTGTCTGGCAAGGTCAAGACTCGAATTCGGTCAAGCTCAGGATGGACTGGTCAGGCGTATCGGACGAGGAGCGTGCTGAGGTCCAACGCAAGCAAGAAGCATATGAGAAGGCCGAAGCCGAGCGTAAGCAACGCAAGGCCGAGATGGCTGCCAACCGTGCGCGCCAAGCATGGACCGCCGCTGCCGACAGCGACCAGCCTTCACCGTACTTGGCGCGCAAGCGCGTCCAGAGCGAGAAGACCCGTGTCGATAGTGATGGCGTTCTACTGGTGCCGGTGATGAAGTACAGCGAAGTCGGCGCGACGCTGGCCGGCTTGCAGCGTATTCAGGCGGACGGCGAAAAGCGGTTCAGTAGCGGCATCGATATGGTTGGCGGCGCTTGCCTACTCGGCCGGCTTGCACCCGAAGCCAAGCTCATCGAGATCGGCGAAGGATATGCGACCTGTGAGACCGTGCGCATGGCGACGGATTTCGACACGCCGACCATGGTCGCATTTAATGCAGGTAATTTGCTGCCGGTTGCAAAGCAACTGCGTGCACTTTTCCCCGGTGCCCACTTATTGTTCCTGGCCGATGACGACATGCGCGTGATCGCTCGCCTTGCCGAGTGCCTGCGGGAAGACTTCGGCGTTGAATGGACGCCCGTCATCGACGGTGCTGACCACCAGCTCACGTCGGCCAAGGACGAAGCCGTCAGCGTGCGTGCAACTTGGCGCAATGATGCGGCAGGCACGCCATACATCGAAGCCGACGTTCGCGCAGGGCGCATGGTGCGCCTGCTCAAGTTCGAGAACGCTGGCGTGTCGCGATCGCGCGCTGCAGCCCGCGTCGTCGGCAATGCCTCGGTGGTCGTGCCAACGTTCGCGGCACGTGCGGTCGATAGCAAGGATTCGGACTTCAACGACCTGTACCTGGCCGAATCGCTCGACGTCGTGCGCGACCAAGTGCGGGCCGCGCGCTCCCTTGCCCTCACGATGGAGCAGGCACCGACGACGAGCCCCACGGACGATGAGCCGCCGGCGTACTTGGACGACGTGCCAATGCCCGACGCGCCCGCTGTCGAGACGCCCATTGACGTGGCCACCTCCATCCGTGTGCCAACGCTTGAAGTGCTGCTCGCGCACATGCAGCTGATCTACCCGACGACGGACATCTGGGATGGCCTGCGCAAGCAGCGTCTCAAAAAGTCAGCATTCGCCGCATGGGTCGGCAAGGACCTCGCCAGCGCGTGGGAGAAAGATGTAACGCGCCGCACCATCCTTCGCGAATCCCTCCCCACCCTCGTTGGTGGCAAGGCAGTCGAAGGCGCAGGCGCAGGCGGCGGCAAGCTTGGCGAGATGCTCGATAACCTCACGCTCCTGCGCGGCACCGAGACGGTGTGGGATGGCATCGGCCAACAGGTTATGTCGCTGGGCGCCGTGCGCGCCGACTATACCGCCGAGCTCACCGGCAAATGGCAGGAGCATGCCCTGCGCAAAACGATCGAGGCGCGCAACCTGGTGTTCGATCCGACGCAGCAGGCCGACCCGGTCAGCCACGTCAACATCTTCCTCGGCTGGCCGCTCACGCCCAAGCACGACGACACACTCGTCGGCCCGATCCTCGCGCTCCTGGCCTCGTTGTGCGATACAGAAGACAAGGCCGACGAAGCCATGGAGTGGATCCTGCGCTGGCTCGCGTACCCGCTGCAGCACCCGGGCGCCAAGATGCAGACCGCGCTGCTGATGTTCGGCGAGAAGCAAGGCACCGGCAAGTCGCTGTTCTTCCAAGACGTGATGCAGCCGATCTATGGCGACTACGGCACGGTGGCCAGTCAGCACCAGTTGGAGTCGAGCTTCACTGCTTGGCGCAGCCGCAAGTTGTTCGTGCTGTTCGAGGAGGTACTGTCGCGCGACGACAAGTACTCCCACAACGGCACGCTCAAGTACATGATCACCGGCAAGACCACGTCGATCAACGAGAAGAACCTGCCGCTGCGCGATGAGCGCAACCACATGAATGCGACGTTCCTCTCGAACGAGCCGCAGCCGATCCCGATCGAGCTGGAAGACCGGCGCTTCATGGTCATCGAGGCGCGGCGCAAGCAGGACCCAGCGTTCTATGCCGACGTGCAGCGTTCCATCGCGGCAGGTGGCATCCAGGCGTTCTATCACTTCCTGCTGAACCTGCCGCTCGACGGCTTCAACGAGCACACCAAGCCGCCGATGACGCTGGCCAAGGAGCGCGTGATCGAGTTCGGCTTGGCCGGATGGATGTCGTTCCACCGTGCCTGGAAGGACGGCTACCTGGACGCGCCGTACACGTCGTGTCTGTCTGAGGATCTGTACATCATTTACAAGCGGTGGTGCGACAAGAGCGGTGAGAAGCCCCTGACGCTGTGCAAGTTCGCCGGCCTGATCGGTAGTCGCGAGACGAAGTCGAAGAAGAGCGTCGCGGTCGACAGCAAGCACAAGAAAACCCGAATGGTGTTCGTAGTGGACAACCCCGATTTCCCGGACCCATTAGATGAGCAGATCGCCAAGTTTAGAAAGCTCGGCGACGTTCGTGCGGACCGGGCATTGCAGGGTTGAGCAGGGTAGGGAATGAACCCTGCAAGCCGGAGAGCCAGTCTCCATGCGGGTTTCAGCAGGGTATGCAGGGTTTGCGGGGTTTAGCGCACGTAGGCGCGAAACGTTTGTTGGTATTCCGATGTGTTTTTTTTGACACTCACATCTAAAACAGCCCTGCAACCCTACATACCCTGCCAAGAGTAAGTATCCATGCGGGTTCCAGACTTGCAGGGTTTGAATAACAGGCTGCAAAGCCGGAAAAAGGAGTGAAACGATGCGAATGAATCTGCGAACCGACTTCCCGGCTGTTGCCGCACGGATCGAGGGGCTGGGCCGACGCGGTCCGATCGTGGCTGCCATTGCGCTGACCCGCACGGCCAAGGACGTCCAGGCCGCGATCAAGGCCGAGATGCGCTCAGTGTTCGATCGTCCGACGCCATACGCGGTGAACGGCACGTTCCTCAAGCCTGCCACCAAGATCAGCCTCGAGGCGCGCGTCTGGGTCAAGGATGACCCATGGGGCAAGGGCACGCCGGCTGACCGCTTCCTCGGCCCACAAATCTTCGGCGGCAACCGTGGCCTCAAGGGCATGGAACGCCTGCTGCAGGCCAACGGCATGATGCCGCAGGGCTGGTTCGCCATGCCTGGCGACGGCGCCACGCTCGACGCGAACGGCAACGTGCGCCGCGCCCAGATCACCCAGATGCTGTCGCAGCTGAAGGTGCAGCGTGGAGCTGGCCACGAGTCGCGTGCATCAGGCAGCACACGGTCGAACCGCACCATCGCGCGTCAGGGCGTGACGTACTTCGTCCTGCCGAATGGTAACCGCGGCCTGCCACCAGGCGTGTACATCAAGCGCCGCTTTGCGCACGGCACGGCCATCAAGCCGATGTTCGTGTTCGTGCAGCAGGCGCAATACAAGACGCGCCTGCGCTTCCACGAGATCGGCCAGACCACCATCGATGCCAAGTTCGTCGGGCACTTTGATGCTGAATTTAATCGCCCGCGGCCGGACTCAACCTGACACCCCCCCGGGGGTTAGGTTCTTCCTGGAGCAGGGCTAGCAAGGGTAATTCAGGCCACGTCATCGCACTAGCAGAACCCAAAAACATTTCCTGACAACTGACCTGACAACGAAGAAATATGACGCAAAACCTGACAACCGTCGCCGAGTGGGCAAAGACCGTGGGCATCGCGCGCCAGTCCGCATACGACGCGGTGACCAGGTGCGGCATCCCGGTCACCGATGGTAAGGTCGACCCGGAGTACGCGACGCACCTCTACAAAAAACATACCCGCCCGCGCGCGAACGGCCAACGCCCTGACCCCCTGGCAAGTGGGGCGCAGCCCAGCACTCCGGCGGGTACGGGAGGCCCGGAGTCTGTAGCCAAGGTGCCGGGCTACGACACGAGCCGCGCACGCCGGGAGGCAGCGGAGGCAGCAGCCGCCGAGATCAAGCTGGCCGAGATGTCGGGCCAATTCCTGCTCAAGGACGATGTCGACTCGGCCGTGTTCGACGCGGCGCGCTCGCTGCGCGACGGGCTGCTGAACTGCGCCCGCCGCATCGCTGCCGACGTGGCGCCGTTGCGTACCGCCGAGGAGTGCGAGGAAGTGATCGAGCGCGAGCACCGGATCCTGCTCGAGAGCATGGCGCACACGTTCAACGAGCGCCTGGACGTGCAGCTCGAGGAGCACGCGGGATGATCGGGCTGACCGCAGCTGCGACCATCCTGCGCCCGGCAATCGCGCGCGGGCTGCAGCCCGATCCGAACATGACGGTCGACGAATGGTCGGACCTGCACATGGTGATCCCGAAAGAGTCGGGCGCCAACGAGGCTGGCAAGTACCGGACCGACCGCACGCCGCACGCGCGCGAGGTGATGCGCGCGCTGTCCGACAAACACTGGTGCAAGACCGTCGCCCTAATGGGTGCATCGCAGATGCTTAAGACGCAGGTGGGCCTGAACTGGTTCTGCTCGACGGTGCACCAGTCTCCGGCCAACTTCCTGTGGATCCTGCCAACCGGCAAGCTGGCCAAGCGTACCAGCGCGCGCGTGAGCAAGACCATCGCCGCGGTGCCCGAGGTGCGCGATCGCGTCGCTGCGCCGCGTTCGCGCGATTCGGTCAACACGCTCGACACCAAGGAATATATTGGCGGTTCGCTGCACATCGTCACCGCCGGCGCGGCCGCCAACCTGTCCGAGATCCCGGCGCGCCGCGTGCTGTTCGATGAGGTCGACCGCGCCAACACCAACGTGAACGGCGAGGGTGACCCGGTGCAGTTGGCGAAGGCGCGCCAGACGTCGTTCGAGCGCAATCGCAAAAGCTACTTCCCCAGCTCGCCGACCATCACCGGCCAGTCGATCATCGAGAACCTTTACCTGCAGGGTACGCGCCAAGAAGCGCTGGCCGACTGCGTGCACTGCGGCCATGAGCAGCCGCTGGTGTTCGAGCGTCTGGATGAGGACGACGCCGGCCAGGCGATCTACCCATGCAGCGCGTGTGGCGCCGTCATGTATGAGACTGACAAGAACCGCATGTTCGCGCGCGGCGCGTGGTCGGCTGGCGTGCCTGGTGATGGCGAGACGGTCAGCTTTACGATCAGCGCGATGTTCGCACCGTACGGGTGGCTCACCTGGATTGCCCTACTGCGCGAGTACCGTGCAGCCCGGGCCAAGCTGGACGAGGGCAGCGAAGAGCTGATGATCGTGTTCTACAACACGCGCCTGGCGCGGTGCTGGGAGCGCAAAAAGGAACAGACCAAGGCCACAGAACTCAAGGCCCGGGCCGGCGGCTATAAGCTGGGCACGGTGCCGATGAAGGGCCTGATCCTGACCGCCGCTGTCGACACGCAGCCTGACCGCCTCGAGCTCAAGGTCGTGGCCTGGGGCGAGGGCATGGAAGATTGGATCGTCGACTACCAGGTGGTGTCGGGATCGCCAACAGAGCAGGCGACGTGGGACGCGCTCGATACGTTGTTGCTGGGCCGGTACCAGCACGCCGGTGGACGCATGCTCGGCATCGCCGCCACGTTCGTTGACTCAGGCGGTGCCAATACGCATGACGTCTACAACTTCACACGTACGCGCCAGCACCGCCATATCTACGCGATCAAGGGGCATTCGACCTACAACAAGCCGATCCTCTCTGCCAAGCCAACGCTGGTAGACGTGAACTGGATGGGCAAGGTCATGCCGCACGGCGCAAAGCTGTGGCTTATCGGTACCGACACGGCCAAGGATTATCTCGCCGGCCGCTACAAGGTGGTCGAAGGCCCGGGCGCCACCCACTTCCCGGAGGGCCTGCCGGACGACTACTACGACCAGCTCACTGCCGAGTACAGCATCACTGTCTACAAGCGCGGCCGCAAAGTCACCGTGTGGGAAAAGAAGAAGAGCGCCCGCAACGAGGCTGGCGACTTGATGGTCTACAACTTGGCCGCGGCGCAGTACCTCGGCCTGCACAAGAAGACTCCCCACCAGTGGCAGCTGGTGCGCGAGAAGGTCAACCCTGCCACGTCCGACCTGTTCCACGATGCCGACCCGGTCGACCAGCCAGTCCCGGATGGGGATCAGCCCGCTACTGCAATCACGCCACTACCAACTACAACAGCGCAACCAGCACACGAACCATGGAAACCGAAACCGCCATCGACCCCATCATCCCACCTGCGCCGGCCAGTCGGGAGGCAGTGGTGACCGCCGCACTACTCGACAACGTTGACCTGATCGACAAGATCTTCGAGTTCATTCAAATCGAGTTTCCCGAAATGCGTGACAAAGCCTTCGCGCTCAAGGAGCTGGCGCGCCGCGAGTTCGCCGGTATCGAGACGTACATCCCACGGCGATCCCAGGCCGAGCGCGATCGAATCGTGGCTGAAGTCATGGTGTTGTTCAATGGACGCAATGCCACAGAGGTTGGCCGTCGGCTCAACATCAGTAGGGCATCGGTCTACCGCATCATCAAGACGCCCGGCTCGAGAAAGTAACGTGGCTTTGCTGCTACGTTTAAATATACCCTCGGCACATTGGCAATATTGTTGTCAACGAGTTACTATAATTCGACAACGTGGAGCATATCGTTGAAGGCCAAAAAGCAAAGTTGAAATCCAAATCGAATCGAGAGACCATGAATTTATTGAAAGCGACAGACGCAGCCGCACTGGCCGCATTTGCTAATGCATATAACTATCCCCACATTGCGCAATGCCTAGAGAAGGTCCAAGAAGCTGCGTCGAAGGGGAAGAGCGAGTATATCCAGGATGCACCAGGAGCACTTGTTAATATTCCACTTCTTACCGCAGGCTTAACATCGCTCGGCTATACCGTAACCAACCTCAATGGAACGGCAACGCCGGACGGAGGAGACTACGTCGGCGACGCCTACAAAGTAAGCTGGTAAGCGGAGGAAATACACGGGTTTTTGTAAGTGGAAATTAGTCTCAGTTTTCCGAGAATTGAGACAGCCTTATCGCTACCGTGGGCGGTATGGCTATCTCCCAAGCAGACATTGACGCACTCGACGCCGCGATTGTATCCGGCGCACTCTCGGTCGAATTCGACGGACGGCGTATCACCTACCAGAACACGGCACAGCTGATCGCTGCCCGGGCGCACGCGGTGCAGGTCATCAGCGGTAACGCCCAGCGCACCGTTCCTTACATCTTCGGCTTCCGCTTCACCACGAGTCGGGGCGACTGATGGCCAACATCATCGATCGCGTCATCGGCTTCGTTAGCCCGCAAGCAGGGATCGCGCGCCACTTCGCGCGTCGCCAGTTGCAGCGTGCGTACGAAGCGGCCAGCCGGCGCGACACGTGGCGCCCCCGCCGCGCTGGCGCCAGCGCGAACGCTGATCACCAGGCAGATGCCAAGGCGCTGCGCTCCAAGGCGCGCGCCCTAGTGCAGAACGTCCCGTACATCTGGGCCGGCATGGATGGCCTGGCGGTGGCGACGGTCGGCGCGGGCATCATCCCGCGCGCCACCGGCAAGGACAAGGACAAGATCAACGAGCTGCTCACTGCCTGGTTCAAGGTATGCGATGCCGATGGTCGCTTCGACTTCTTCGGATTCGTGAAAGCCGCCTATATGGCGATGGAGCAGGATGGCGAAGTCCTGGTGCGCAAGCGCACCCGCAGCGCCAGTTCGGGTATGGCGGTGCCACTCCAGTTGCAGCTGCTCGAAATTGACTGGCTCGACAGCGCACGCTCGGGCACGCTAAACGGCAACTCAATTGTCAACGGCATCGAGTACGACGTGCTCGGTGCGGTCGCCGCTTACTACCTGTGGGACCAGCACCCAGGGGATGTCGCCGCAGTGCGCGGTCGGTCGCAAAGCCAGCGCGTGTCAGCGAACCAGATCATCCACCTGTACAACCCGGGCCGCCCAGGGCAGGGCCGTGGCTTTACGCGGCTGGCGCCAGTGATCGCGCGCGTGCGCGACCTGCAGCTGTATGAGGACGCGGAGATGTCGCGCAAGAATCTGGAAGCCCGCCTGTCGGTGCTGGCCAGTGGCGACATCAG
Organism: Oxalobacteraceae sp. CFBP 8761; assembly: GCA_014841595.1. Classification (NCBI taxonomy): domain Bacteria; kingdom Pseudomonadati; phylum Pseudomonadota; class Betaproteobacteria; order Burkholderiales; family Oxalobacteraceae; species Oxalobacteraceae sp. CFBP 8761. The sequence goes on from JACYUE010000001.1 coordinate 305,186, forward strand.
CGGCGCGGAGAACCCGGCCAGCATGGGCAACGCAGGCGACGGCCAGCCCAGCGGTCACCACGACCTGGGCGAGCTGGGGGGCGGGAGCATCGTCGGCATGCCGCCGGGGATGAACTTCACGGTCATCGAACCGAAGGCGGCACCGGGCTACGTCGAGTACGTCAAGTTCCAGCTTCACCTGATCGCGGCGGGTATCGGCGTGCCATACCACCTGCTGACCGGAGACATGAGCTCGGTGAACTTCAGCAGCGCCCGCGTGCGGCTGCTGGACTTCCGGCGCTCGGTGACGCAGATGCAGTGGCTGACCCTGATCCCGAAGCTGCTAGTGCCCATCCATGATGCATTCATCGAGCACGCTTACCTGGCTGGCCAGATCAAGTCGCGTGACAAGGCTGTGGATTTCAGCCCGCCGAAGTGGGACTACGTGAACCCACAGCAGGATGTGCAGGCCGACCTGGCCGAGATCAGCGGTGGCCTGTCCAGCTTCAGCGAGAAGCTGCGGCAGCGGGGTTACGACCCGGAGGTGGTGTACACCGAACTCGCGAAAGATATCGCCAGGCTCAAAGAGCTGGGGATTCTCGACACGATGCTGTTTATGCAGCGCGGGAACATGCCGACGCCGCCGGCTGGTACGGATCCGAACGCAGCAGCGTAGGCCATCGATATTTTTACAACAGACTTTCAAGGACAGATAATGCCAACCTTACAAAAGATCCCCGACTTCGCCGAGCAGGTGCTGCGCGGCGTGCACAACTTCGGGGTCCATACGCTCAAGGCGGCGCTGACGAACACCGTGCCGGCCGCGTCTGCCGCCTTGCTGGCCGACCTCACGCAGATCAGCGGTGGCGCCTATCCGGCAGGCGGCTTCCAGCTGGACTCAGTCGTGCTGGCCGAAACCGCCGGCCTGGCCAAGGTGACGATCGCCGACGAAGTGATCACTGCATCCGGCAGCGCGATCGGGCCATTCCGCTACGCGGTGGTCTACAACGACACGGCCACTAGCAAGCCGTTGATCGGCTACATCGACTATGGCTCGACGATCACCCTGGCCGATGGTGAAACACTGACGCTCGACTTCGACGCGAGCGCTGGTGTACTGACGCTGACCTGATCATGACGCCAGAACAACAAGCAGCGCTCCGCCAGGCGGCGCGCTCGAACCCGGCCTGTGCCAACGCGCTAGTCGCACGCGACTGCGACGCGATCGCTGCGCTGCTGTCGCCCGGGCGCATGCGTGCCAACGGGCGCGAGATCGGGTACGGCGTGATCTTGGAAACCATCGGCATCGACGCTGGTAACCAGCTGATCGATTTCATCCAGGCGCAGCCGGCGTTGCGTCATGTGGTGCAACTGCTGGCCAATGGCTGGCTCAGCATCGGCTCGCCGCTGGCCCAGGGCGCGCTCCGCTCGTTCGGGCCTGAGGCGATCTCGCCGGCTGACGCTGAGGCGTTGTGCGCGCTTGGCCTTGAGCCTGACCCATACACCGCGCAGCAAGTGGCCGAGGCCTTGTTCCACCCAGACGGAAGTGAGAAATAAATGCCAACAGCAAAGCAGGCCGTAACTATTCTGGCACCGACTGAGGTGCCGGCCGGACGCACCGTTGCGAACCCAGTGTGGGGGCCGGCTGTCGACGTTACCGGCTTCATGGGCGGCGAGTGGGGCTACATCGTCAAGAACGGCACATCGGGCCCACCGGTGGGCTGCACCATCGTGCTGCAGACATCACCTGACGGCGTCAACGACTGGACCGATTACTACACCATCACCGGTGACACCCAAGCCAATGGCGGCATTGCTCGCTCCGTCACCATGTCCCATGGCGTCATGTGGGCGCGCGTGGGCGGCTACGGCAACACGACCAACGCAGTGACGATCTCGTCGAAGCTTCAAGCCCGGGTGAGCTGATATGTCGGGCATGCGCTATCAGCCGCAGGGCCAGTCGAAGGTGAACATGTCGCACCCGCTGGCTGCGGGGCTGGTGGACGTATGGGTGCCGCATGCAACCTCGTTCGGCCTACTCACTGGCTACGACAGCGATACCAGGTCGGTTGGGTCGAACAAAGTCACGCCCGAAGGCGTCGGGTACAACCTCACGAGCGTGCCTCGGAAGTACTCGACCGCGCTGTTCAACGGCCAGTCGATAGCCTGGTTGGTTGTCGCATACCGGGACGGCAGCGGGAACCAGAGCAATTCGCTGGTCAAAAAGGATGGCACGGTAATTGCCGTACAGGAGTGGAGCGGCGACGTACGGTCGATCATGTGGACCCCGGGCTTGGCGGCTAATATCTCCTATGGTTCTGCCGCCAGCATGCGCAACAAGATGTGCGTGTTTGCTGGACTTGTCGGCCCCTCTGAAAAAGGGATCATGTTCAATGGCGGAAACTTCAATACCTTCACAGGCGGCGGGACGACAGTCGTATCTACATCGAACGCGTTTGCGATCGGCGGCGATGCGCGCGGCACGGAAGTCGGATCGCAGTGGACCGTCCTGGCAGTCTTTGCATGGCAAGGCGATAGGCTGCCCACCTCTGTCGAACTGAGGGAGCTGTCGGCCAATCCCTGGCAGCTGTTCGCGGAACCCGAGGAAGAAGAACTCGCCGCCACCGCAGCAGTGAACTACATGCTGAGTGTGAGTTCAGCGAGCATGGCCGCCAGCGGTGGCCAGGTCGGCATGAAGGTGTCACGACTCCTGCGTGCAGCTCCCGCAAGCCTCACGCTTTCGCCTGGGGCTGTTGCGGTACGCGCGGCCCGGCAACTGAGAATTGCACCAGCCATGCTGGCAATTGCGGGTGGCGACATTGCGGTGCGCGCAGGACGGCGCTTGAGCGTGGCACCTGCATCAATGGGCATGACGAGCAGCACGGTAGAGATGCTGTATAGCCCGAAGCCAGAACCTGGCTCTTACACGATCTCGGTGTCCGCTGCGGCCATGACGCTTGTCGGCGGCAACGTCGGCATGCGCGTAGCGCGGCGGCTGCGCGTCGCTCCCGCGAGCTTGACGCTGGCGGCGGGCGCGGTGCGCACATTGGTCGGTCGGCGCTTGATGGTGTCGCCCGCTGGCCTGCAGCTGGCCGGCGGCCCGGTGACGCTGCGCTTCTCGGCGAAGGGTGAGCCGTTTGATATTACAAAAATCCATCCGTCTCGGATCGTGATCTTCGAAGGCAGTGGCAGCCGCGTCACCCCATTCGAGGGAAGTGGTAGCCGGGTCACGCCGTTTGACAGTACTGGCACTAGAAAAGTGAGGTTCGAATAATGGCTGATATGCCGTGGAAAGAGGGCGATGACTGGTACGTCTATCGCGACCCTGATGAGAAGAGCCGCTACCTGGCCGACATCACGCAGGAACTGATCGACCGGGCCACGACGCCGCTCGACGACAGCAGCAACGCAATCGAGTTGATTCTGGTCGGCGTTGTTTCGATCGAGCCGCCAGAGATTCAAAGCGTGGACATCGACGGTGTCGTGCGCACCTACGTCGTTGCATTCCTGGGCGGCACCGGCGACGAACCGCCAGAGGATTGGCGGTGGGAAGCGCGCGTTAGTTGCAAGAACCGTGAGCAGTTCGACAAGACAACCCATTTCAAGCGGAGGGACACATGACCATCAACATCGCCGATCTACCAGGCGTACGCGCCCAGTTCAAGCGTGACGTGCCCGAGGCCGGGATTGGCCAGGCGCGCGGCCCATCCAACTTGGTCGGGGTAGCGACACAGCTACCGGCGGGCGGTCTGTCAAACCTGCCGTCCGATTTGAAGACGATGGCCTTGCGGGGAGGCCGCTACTACGTCGTCAGCGAACAAAAATAGCTGTCTGAAAAGTTGTCTCAGTTTTCCGAGAATTGAGACAGGGAAATCCGCATCATGCGGATATGACGACGCCAACCACTCAGCAGATCGCAGCCCGCTCCGCTACCGATCCCCGGATCATGCCACCTCTTTCGCGTGGCGCGGAGCTTGTCCCATCGACCTATAACGAGATCGACAACACGATCGACGTCATCTGGACGACTGGTTCGATGGGGCGACGCTACGACTGGTACAACGACACCCCGTACGACGAAGAGTTGGTCGTCACGCCGGAAGCTGTCGACATGACGCGCTTCGACAAGGGCGTTGTGCAGGTCATTGACAACCACGATATTCAGGGTGGCCTCAAGTCCATCATCGGCATTGCCACGCGTGGCAGCATCCAGAACGGAGAAGGCAGTGCAACGTTGCGGCTGTCGAACCGGCCCGAGCTGGCCGGCATCGTCGCCGACATCAAGGCCGGCATCATCCGCTCGATCAGCTTCACGTACCGCGTCGCGAAGTACGAAATCACTCGCGCCATTGACCGCACCGATGGCGTCAACGTACCGCTGTACCGCGCTGTGGCGTGGGAGCCGTACGAAATCAGTTTCGTGACCGTCCCGTTCGACGCTGGCGCAAGTTCGCGCAGCGCGCCGCAGAACGGTCACCCATGCGAATTCATCACCCGGGCGCCCGCCCTTTCCGCTTCACCCAACCAGGAAGACAACATGACCATTGCTACCCAGCCGGGCGCCCAGAATCCAGCGCCTATCGATCCAACCCGCGCCGCACCTGCGCCTGCACCAGCCCCGGCACCAGTGTCGGCGCCAGCACCAGCTGCGCCCGCCGTCACCGACGACGCCGCCTCTCGCGCAGCACAGGAAGCCGTCACCCGCTCGGCTGACATCATCGAGCTGTGCGCACGTCACGGCGTTACCAACCTGGCCCCCGGCCTGATCCGTGGTGGCAACTCGGTCGACCAAGCACGCGCTGCCGTGCTGGACGAGATGGCCCGTAACTCGACCGCGAGCGGTGGGCACCAGAATACCCGCATAGTTTTGGTCGGCGATGTCGAGCAAACGCGCATGGCCGGTATGGAAGAAGCGATCATGCACCGCGTGTACGCCCGCACGAAGATGACCGAGAACGGTGCCCAATTCCGCGGCATGAGCTTGCTCGAACTGGGTCGTGACTTCCTGGAAGCGCGTGGTGTTTCGACACGTGGCATGGATCGCATGCAGCTGGCCACGAATATGTTGAATTTCCGTTCGGCAGGCATGCACGGCACCAGCGACTTCGCAGCTCTGTTCGGTAACGTCGCGAACAAGCGAATGCGCGATGCCTATGCCGAGAACGCTGGCACCTATACCCAGTGGGCGCGCCGCGCGCCGAACGCGCCAGACTTCAAGAACATCAGCATCGTGCAGCTGTCCGGCGCGCCCGAGCTGTTGCAGACGAATGAGCATGGCGAATTCAAGTACGGCACCATGAAAGACGCGGGCGTGTCCTACTCGCTGGTGACCTATGGCCGCATGGTATCGCTCACCCGCCAGGCCATCATCAACGACGACCTGCGTGCATTCGAGCGCCTGGTCTCGTCGTTCGGTGCGAGCTCGAGCCGCCTGGAAAACCGTCTGGTGTACAGCCAGCTCACCAGCAACCCGACGATGGGCGACGGCGAGCAGCTGTTCGATACGGATCACAAGAACATCGGCACGGGCGCTGGCTCGGCGCTGTCGCTGGCTGCGCTCAAAGTCGGCCGCACCGCAATGCGCCTGCAGAAGGGCTTGCAGAACGAAGAGCTGAATCTGGCGCCAAACTTTCTGATCGTCCCGGCTTCGCTGGAACAGGATGCTTACGCCCTGACCAGCGCGAACTACGTGCCGGCCAAGCAGAGCGACATCAACGAATTCCGTACCGGTGGCCGCACGGCGGTCGAACCGATCGTGGAACCGATCCTCGACGCAATGAGCGACTCGGCGTGGTACCTCGCCAGCAACAACAGTCAGGTCGACACCGTCGAGTACTGCTACCTGGACGGCGCGGAAGGCCCGGTCATCGAAAGCCAAACCGGCTTCGAGACTGACGGCGTGACCTGGAAGTGCCGTCTGGACTTCGCCGCCAAGGTCGTGGATCACCGCGGCCTGTACCAGGGCGTCGGCAAGTAAGCCTCCGCTGCCGGTCCATCCATCCATCACAGGAATCGAACATGAAGAATTTCATCCAGAACGGCGACACGCTCACCGTCATCGCGCCAGCCAATGTGCTCAGCGGCCAGGCGTTGCTGGTCGGCGCGTTCTTTGGCGTCGCCTGCAACGACGCCCTGCAGGGCACGCCGGTCGAGATCAAGCGCACCGGCGTGTATTCCCTCGCGGCTACAACCGCCGATACCGGCGCGACCGGCGCCAAGATCTACTGGGACAACACCGCCAAGCGCCTGACTACGACCGCTACCAACAACACCTTGGTCGGCGCACTTGCTATCCCGAAGGGCGGCACCGAGGCCAGCGCTACCGTGCTGCTCGACGGCGTCATCCGTTAACCCACGCCCATGCTCTTCGCCCACCTCCAGCTGGCCGTGAACAGCGCGGTTCTGAATCACCTGGCTAATAAGCAGGTGACGATTGGCGGCGCGGTTGTGCCTGGGATCTTCCGCAACCTGGCCAGCGAAGCGCAGATGGGTATGGGGGTGGCGTCCAGCAGCCCTGTCGTCACCGTCGCGGACAGCGCGGTCATGGCTGAGCCGGTTGGGCAGCAGATCACGATCGACGCTGTGCGTTACGAGATCCTCACCGCCGACCCGGATAACACCGGCCTGACCATCCTCACGCTGACAGTGGCCGCATGAGGACCGCGTTCGCAAACATCGTGAGCGCAGTCATCGCGGTGCTCGAGGCGCAGCCGCCGGTGTGCAAGGCGATCTATCGCGCCCGCGCCATGGCCGTGCCCGACCAGGACAAGCTTGCGATCAGCGTGCAGTGGGAGAACTCGGTACCAGCCGGCAGCACGATCAGCGGGGCCCCGATTGACTGGGCGACCCGCCTCACCGTTGAATGCTACGCAGCCGGCATCAACGAGAGCGGCGACCTCGCGGTCGACCCGCTGCTCAAGGCTGTGTTCGAACGCCTTGCCGCCAACTCGACACTGGACGGCGTCGTCTCCGATCTGCAAGTGATCGGCGTCGAAGCTGAGAACACGACGGATGGAAAGAAAACCGGGTGGGTCCGACTTACCTATACCGCAGATCACCGCACCAGCAACTTCACATTGAGCTGACATGAATATCGACAAGACGCAAGCCGCGCCGCACGAGCGCGAAATCCCGCCGCCACCTGGCGGTGGTTCGTGGACGTTCGACCCGGACAACTGGGAGTGGGTCTCGAATGACCCAGTGCCAGTCCCTGCCAATGAAACCCCAGCCGCGGTCGTCGATTACGACATCGCGGCCAACCAGGAGTAAGCAATGCCTCGTCGTATCAAAAACACTGTCGTGACCGCGAAGGTGGAAACGACGCCGGGCCTCGATGCCCTGCCTACGGGCGCTGCCAATGCCGTGCTGGTATCGGAAGTGAGCGTTACCCCGCTTGACGCGCAGTCGATTGACCGCGCGCTCATTCGTGGCTACTTCGGTGGCAGCGAGCAGCTGGTCGGCCCGGGCAGTGTCAAGCTGTCGTACTCGGTTGAGCTGGCTGGCTCGGGCGCTGCAGCCACGCCACCGGCTTGGGGCCAACTCCTCCTGGGCTGCGCTGCTGCCGAGGGCGTCTTGACTACGCCAGCCCGCGTCGAGTACACCCCGGTATCGACTGGCCTGAAAACGATCACCCAGTACTACTACGACGACGGCCTGGTACACAAGCTCACCAGTTCCATGGGCAACTGCACGCTGTCCGCAAAGGTCGGCGAGCGCCCAATGTTGCGCTTCGAGTGGACTGGCCTGGACGGTGGCATCGTGGTTACCCCGAATCCAACGGGCACCTTCACCCCGTGGAAGAAGCCAGTATCGATGACGAAGGCAAACGTCATCGACATCACGCTTGGCGCGACGTATGCAGCGGGCGCCCTGACCGGCGGAACCATCTACAACAGCACCGGCTTGGAACTGAATTTCGGCAACGTCGTAAATTTCAGCGCGATGCTCAGCTCCGAAGTTGTCGATATTTCCGATCGTCAATCGACCGCGACGATGGAAATCGAACTGACCGCGGCGCAAGAGGCGGCGTTGATGGACGACGTCAAGGCCAACGTCACGCGAAGCCTCGCCTTCACCATCGGCACGGCTACCGGCAACAAGGTCATCGTCTTCGCGCCGTCAGTCCAACTGACCAACCCTCGCAAGTCCGAGCTCAACGGTAACCGCCTGATCGGCTTCGATCTGCGCCTGGTCCCCGTCAATGGCAACGACGAGTGGCGCTTCGTCTGCCTGTAACAAACAACCCATCCATAACAGAAAGGAAACGCCATGGCGTTCAAACTTGTACGACTGAATAAGCTCCCTGTCCGTGTCAAAGGCGCACTGCCAGGCGAAGACGGCAAGCGGGCTGCCTTTGATTTCACCCTCCACTGTAAGCGTCTGAGCCAGGCTGAAATCGATGCTGTCATGAACAACAAGCAGGGCGAGGTCAAAGGCTTCGTTCAAAACGTTGTCGAAGGATGGGACGGTGTGCTGGATGCCAGTGGTGATCCAGTCCCATTTGCCGGCGAGCATCTGGAAGAAATGATCGACAACGCCGGCCTGCCAATGTTGATCATGCACGCTTATCTTGAACAGGTGTCGGCCATCGCAAAAAACTGACCGAGGTCGTGCGCCTTTTGGCGCGCGGCCAAATCGAGTTTGGCAACGATGCGCCAGCTGAACACGATCATGTCAACGATGCAGCAGCCGCAATGGGCCTCTCTGCAGAGGGTGGCATAACGCTGCAAGAGGATGAGTACTGGCTTTGGCCAGAGAACGACGAGGCATTCTCGATGTGGCTTTCTGTTCAAACCCAGTGGAACGCCGGAATGGGTGGGGCGACAGGTCTCAATTACCCCGGCGTAGAAACATGTCTCCGTCTACGGGGGCTAAGGAAGAAGGCGCAGCAGAAGCTCTTTCTGCTGATTCAAATGATGGAGCGCGCTTGCTTGGAAGAGTGGGCGCGGAAGCGAAAAAGCTAGGAACGGAATGACCTCCCCACGCGCACTTATTGAAATGGTTGTCGACGGCGCTGCCGAGAGCCGGCGGCGTGTGGAGAGTGTCGCTGATGCGCTGCGCCAGATGAACGGTCAGTCGCTCCAGAACATCTCGAATCAGATGAATTCGCTGAACGACCGGTTCAGCGGTTTGCAATCGACCATCGGGAATGTCACATCGTTCGCCATCGCCGGCGTGTCGTTGGCTACGCTCGGTAGCAAAGTGGTCGGTGTCCTTGATTCAATGGGCGAACTGGACGATCTGTCGCAAAAGATCGGTACCAGTGTGGAAAGTCTGTCGCGCATCCAGAGGGTGGCGAAAACGTTCGGAGTGGATTTTGCCGGGACTGTTGATCCCGCCATGGTGAAATTGGCGCGCAACCTCACGACCGTTGACGACAAGTCGAGCAGGACTTCCAAAGCGCTGGCGGCCATTGGCGTGTCCGCTAAAGACAGCGCCGGTAAGCTGCGTGACCCTGGCCAGGTCATGATCGAGGTTGCCAAAAGCCTCGCGCAGTACGAGGACGGTGCCGGGAAGGCAGCCGTAGTAACGGACTTGTTCGGTAAGTCGGGGGCGGACCTTTTGCCATTCTTGAATGACTTGGCAGACAACGTCGATAAATTTACTGGTGCTACCCCAGAGGCGGTGAAGCAAGCAACTGACTTGCAAGACAAGTTTGGGATGCTGAGCCAGCGCACGGATCAAGCCTTCACGTCGATCGTAACGGCAGCGTTGCCGGCACTGACTGGTTTGTCTGAAGGATTCACCGATGTACTCGAAGCCGAGAACGGCCTGATCGACAACGGTGAAATTGCCGAGTGGGCTGGGATGGCCGCGATGGGGATTGCCCGGGTAGCTGACGTAGCAGTGCTGGCAGTCCGTGGATTTTCAGCTCTCGCAAGTAGCGTCGAAGTGATTACTGCCGATCTTGAGGTGCTATGGACGGCCTCGCCTGCGAACATGGGTCTTACCTTAGCCAAAGGTGGGTCGCCTCTTGCTGACCTGAAAAAGGTGGTTGCCGAGCGAAATCAAGTTTTGGAAGCTGCAAACGCGAAGTGGTCAGCGTTCTACAACGCTGACGGCAATATGTTCGAACAGGCAGTCAAGAAAAGGCTGTCTGCGAAAGTTGTTGATGTAAAGCCGCCGGCGGACGAAAAGCCGAAAGATAAAGATCTCAATGGCTACAAGCCAGGTAGCGACGCTGCAGATAAGGATGCAGACAAGCAGGCCAACGCCTATCAAAATCTGACGAAAGCCATCCAAGCAAAGATCGTCCAAGCCAATCTCGAACTCAGTGCAGGGGCTCCCTTAATTGCGAGCCAGCAGGAGCAGCTTGGATTGACCGAACAATTGGCCGAGATGAAAGGGAAGCTTACCTCGATTCAGTATGCCTACTTGGAAAGCCAGGCCAAAGAGCTCGTTACTAAACTGGAAGTGATCGAGTCAAACAAGCGCGCGGCGGCAGGTTTCGAGTCATACAGCAAGATGAGGGCTGCGTATGAAACCAACGTCGCCAAGGCGATTGAGAACGCGATTACTGAGGCAGACCGTAATGAAGAGCTTGCCCTCACATTCGGTAAGACAAAAGGCCAGATTGAAGCGCTAGAGCTGGCTCGTCTCGAAGAGCAACTGGCGCAGCGATCTTCGCTCGGTCTGACTCTGGATGAGATCGAGAATCTCGAAAAGCTGATTGCGGCGAAGAAACGCAGTACAGCTGCGACGGGCAAAGTCGATATGTTCACTGCTGGCCAGAAGGCCGCTGAGAGTCTCGACGAGTTCCTCGACCCTGCCAAGGCACAGTCGTTCGGTGAAGCCTTGCGCGAATCGCTTGGCGGTGCTGGCACCGCGCTGTCCGCATTGACCTCGACGCTTGACGGCTTCGGCAAGCGGCAAGCAGCGATTGATGAGCAGCGGCAGAATGCGGCGATCGCATTCTCCACCGGGCAGCGCACCGAAATGCAGCACATGGAGGACCTCGCGCGTCTGAACGAGATGGAAACCAAGAACCGTCTGTCCGGCTACGGCGACATGGCAGGTGCAGCAGCTGGCTTCTTCGGCGAACAGAGTCGTGGGTACCAGGCGCTGATGACGGTATCCAAAGTCTTCCACGCCGCCGAGCTGGCGATGACGATGGCCGAACTGGTGCCAAAGGGTATCGGTGCGGTACTGGGGCAGGGCGCAGGTGATCCGTACTCTGCACCCGTACGCATGGCAGCAATGGCAGCAGTCGTCGCTGGCCTGGGCGTGGCCATCGGTAGCGTGTCGGGCGGCAGCAGCGTCAGCCTGTCCGAGTCCCGCCAGAAAGAGCAGGGCACCGGCACCGTGCTGGGTTCGGACGCGAAGTCCGGATCGATCGCCCGCGCGCTCGCCGAGATCGAACAGTCGTCGCAAGACACGCTCGGCGTGAATAACGACATGCTGATCTCACTGCGTAACATCGAATCGGGGATCGACCGCTTCGCCTCCCTGCTCGTGCGTACAACCGGCGTGACCGGTGACTTCGGCAAGGACATGAACAAAAACGTGTTCGATTCGAAGGCGATCGGTATTGGCGGTGCCGCAGCCGGAGCTGTAGGCGGCGCAATGGCTGGCGCCTACGTCGGCATGGGCGCGAGCCAGATCGGTCTGCTGCTCGGCGGTCCGATTGGCATGGCACTCGGTGCGGTGCTGGGGGCGGTGATCGGCAAGACCTTCATTGGCAAGGCACTGGGTAGCGTCTTCGGCGGCAAGCAGACGGTTGAAGACACCGGCTTCACCATGGACAAGTCGAGCTTCGGCAGCATCTTGGGTGGTGGCGTCAAGGCGTCGCAGTACGCCGACATCAAGAAAGATGGCGGCTGGTTCGGCAGCGACAAGACCAGCGTGAAGATGGAAGGGCTGGGCGACGAAGGTAACCGCCAGATCGCGAGCGTGCTGACCTCGCTGTACGACACGGTATTCAAAGCCGGCACCATCCTTGGGCTGGGCGCGGACAGCTTCAATGCGCAACTGAGCAGCTTCGTTGTCGACATCGGCAAGGTCAGCCTCAAGGGTTTGTCGGACGACGAGATCCAGGAAGAGCTGCAGGCGGTCTTCTCGAAAGTCGGCGATAGCCTGGCGGCATCCGGCGTGGCCGGCCTTGAGTCGTTCCAGAAAGTGGGCGAGGGCTACCTCGAGACGTTGGCCCGGGTGGCGTCGAACTACCAGAGCCTTGACGCCATCATGGCCTCGATCGGCACAACTGTCGGCGCGGCGGGTATCGCCAGCGTGCCGGCGCGTGAGCGGCTGATCGATATGTCGGGCGGCATCAGCGCGCTGGCCAGCCAGGTCAGTTCGTTCGCGGACAACTTCCTGACCGAGGCCGAGCGCCTGGCGCCGATCCAAAAGTACGTAACCGAGCAGCTCGCCGGCATGGGCCTGGCCTGGGTTGATACCAGCGCCGAGTTCAAGAATGCGGCACTTGGCATCGACAAGACAACCGAGGCGGGTGCCAAGCAGTTCACGGCCATGATGAGCTTGGCCGACGCGTTCGCCAAGGTGTACCCGGCCGTGAAAGACCTCAGCATGTCACTCGAGGAAATCGCGGACCAGCGTGCCACGCTGCAAGACCGGCTCGACGAATTGACAATGACGCGCGAGCAGCTGCTGGCAAAAGAGCGCGATACCCTGCATGACACCAATCGTCCACTGTGGGATCGGATCCAGTCGCTGCAGGCAGAGGCCGCGGCGCAGGAGAAGATCGCGCAGGAGCGCACCACGCTGCAAGAGCAGCTCGACCAGCTCACGATGACGCGCGAGCAACTGCTGGCCCGGGAGCGCGCCGCTCTTGGCGAGGGCAACCGTCCGCTGTGGGATCGCATCCAGGCACTGCAGGCCGAGAAGGACGCGACGCTGTCGGCAAAGGATGTTGCGGCCGGCTTGATGAGCGACGTCGACAGTGCGTTCGCCGTGCTGGAGCGCGCCGTCGACCGTGAGCGTACCGCCATTCAAAAGCAGGTGGCTACCCATACCGAAGCGGCCAACAAGATCCGTACGGTATCGGACAGCCTGCGTAGCACGATCAACGGCATGCGTGGCCCCGGTGCCGAGGTGATGGAGCGCACGCGCGCCCAGAGCGATCTGCAGGGCTTCCTGGCGATCGCCCGCGCCGGCGGCATGCTGCCGGACTCGGACAAGCTGCAGGCCGTCCTGAGCGTGCTGACGCAGGATGCCAGTGCGCAGTTCGCCAGCTTCGCCGATTACCAGGCTGACTTCTACTCGACCAAGAACACGATGGCCGACCTGGCGTCTATCTCGGACGCGGCGCTGTCGGTCGAGGAACGCACGCTCAAATCGCTGGAGAGCCAGCTGAATTCATACGAGCAGATGCTCGAACGTGAGCAGGAGCAGATCGACCAACTAAACGGTATCAGCACGACCGCGCTGTCAATTCATCAGGCCATTTTGGCACTGCACTCGGCTGTGCAGGGCGCAGCGTCGAACCCGATCAACGCATCGGCGAGCGCGATCAGCAATGCCTATCAAAGCACGTTGGGTCGCGCGCCCGACGCTGCTGGGATGCAGTACTGGAATGACCGCGCTGCGGCCGGTAGCTCGATCTCGGACATCGTGGGCGCCATCAGCAATTCGCCGGAAGCAAAGATCAAGGCGCTGTACCAGTCGACGTTCGGGCGACCTGCTGATGCGGCTGGACTGAAGTACTGGATGGAACGTGTCGCAGCCGGTACGTCATACGGCACGATCGAGCAGGGCCTGAAGGAAAGCAACGAGTACAAGGCGAAGACAAAGGTGCCTGGCTACGCTGCCGGCGGCGATCATGGCGGCGGCTGGCGCATCGTTGGCGAGAACGGCCCGGAGCTGGAAGCTACTGGCGCGGCCCGCATCTTCAATGCCAGCCAAACGCGCGACCTGATGTCGCGGTTCAGCAGTCCGGTCGACAACAGTGCTGCACTAGTCAGCGAAATCAGAGCGCTACGTGAGGAAGTTATCACGCTGCGGCGAGTCAATAGCGATGAGAACTACTCGATCGCAAGGCACGCGATGAACACTGCCAGCGCGCTTGATGACGCGCTCAACGGCGATAAACCGCTGGCTACAAAAATTGTCAAAGAGGAGGCAACACAGTGATCGTCGTTGATCCAGTAGTGCTGGGGGACGTGCCGTTCACGCGGCTATCCTCCAAGTGGGTGTACGACCGGACCGGCACGCTGGTCGAGGTGCCAGCCAATACCCTGGGCGTGACGTACGATCCCGCCGACCTAAGCACAGCGCCGTGGGCGCTGCTCGAGACGGCGGCGACGAACCTGTTGCGGTACTCTGAGCAGTTGAATTATGCAGACGCATGGGGTGGATCTGCGCGGATCGTGCAGCCAAACACAGCGGTCGCACCTTCCGGAGCTATCAATGCTGACCGCGTGGTCGCCACAACTGATCCTGGTTACCACTACATCGATCAGTCGGTTGTAGGCGCGTACGTTGATGGCGAAACTTATACATTCAGCGTGTTCGCGCGCGCAGAAACATTTAATCGAATAAAGCTTGAGCTCTATTACGCGATCGGAAACACCGGTGGTTTTGCCGTTGGGTTCAATCTTGCGACCGGCACCATCGATGGTGGCGCCGCTCACATTGCCGCGACTGGGGCAAAAATTCAAGCGCTGCCAAACGGCTGGTTTCGATGCTCTATCACTGGAACCGTCACTTATGCAGCCGAACACCAGCGGGTTTTGTGCCGCGTTGTTCTGCTCAATTTGACTGGGCAGGGATCTTATATTGGGACTAACGAGCCAGGAGTATATCTGTGGGGAGTGAGCTTTACGAAGGGGACCGATCTCGGTTCCTATATTCCAACCATAAGCGGAGCTGCTACCCGCGCTGCTGACGTGGTGGGCGCCGGCGCTGGCCTGGTCTATTCGAATGTGCCGATGGCCGAGCCGCCCTACAACGCGGCAGCGACCTATGCAAAGGACGCGGCGGTCTACGATCCGGCGACGAAGATCGTCTACTGGTCAATGGTTGCCGGCAATGTCGGCAAGTCGCTGAGCGACCCGGCGTTTTGGAACAAGCGCACGGCGATCAACCGCTGGGCCATGTTCGACGACCGCAACAGCACGCAGACCAGTAACCCGGAAGAGATCGTGTCCGTGTTTTCGGCACAGGCAATCACGCAAGGCCTGTTCGCTGGCGCTATGGATGCGAGCGAGGTTCGGGTTTCGATGACGCACCCGACGCGTGGCCTGGTGTTCAGCGAAGCTAAAAGCCTGGTGCTGCCGCGCTCCGGCAGCAGCTTCTATGGCTGGTGCTTCAACCGGCTACGGCTGCGCACCTGGTTCCTGACCCTGAAGCTGCCGGTATTCGCGAACGCCCTGGTCACTGTCACGATCAAGAAGCCCGGTGGCGTGCCGAAGTGCGGCATGTGTCTGCTCGGTCCAACGATTGATGTCGGCCTGTCGATGATGGGCCTGTCGACCGAGTTGAAGGATTACTCGACCACTACGTTCTTTACCGACGGATCCAGCTCGACGGTCGAGCGCGGCTTCTCGAAAAAAATGAGCGTGGATATTTCGGTGGAAAGCGATCGCGTCGAGTCGATCGAAGATGATCTGATCAAGCGCCGGCAGAAGACGCTGGTGTTCTTAGGCTCGACCTTGCGCGGCGACACAATGTTAGTCGGCCGGTTCAGCAGCCTGCGCAAGGTGATCGACTCGTTCCCGCGCTCAAAGATGGCCCTACAAATTGATGGAGTATTGTCTCAATGACCCCGATTACAGCACTTACTGATCCTGCCCGCCTGCCCAATCAGTTGCAGGACCAGCAGACGTTCGACGCCAACAATGCGTACATGATTGATATGTATCCCGAGCGCGCGCGGCAAGAGAATGCGCTGGCCGGCGAAATGATGGACATGGTGGCGCAGATGGCCGTCATTGCCGCCGGCGGCGCCTTCGCCATCCCGTATATGTTTGATGCCACCACCACGGACGCTGACCCAGGCGCCGGCAAGCTGCGTTTGTCGAGTACGACGCAGAGTGCCGCAACGGTCATGCGCCTGGATCTGACGTCGGCCGGCCAAGACTACACCACGCTGATCGATACTTTCGACGACTCGAGCAGCGCGGTGAAGGGCTCGATCCGGCTGGTGAAGCAGGGCGATATCACGAAGTGGATGACGTTCAACCTCACCGCGCTGGCCACGCCGAGCGGTTACCGCAACCTCACGGTAGTGTGCACCGATAGCAGCACGACCAGTCCATTCGCGAATGGTGATGCGCTGATGCTCTCGTTCCAGCGCACGGGCGACAAAGGCGACAAGCCGCTCGGCGGTGCAATGGTCTGCCTTGCGAGCGCGACGATTTCAAACGTCTCGGCGATCAACTACCTGAATCTTTTTACCAGCGAGTACGACCATTACCTGATCGACTTTTCGGAGTACCTGCTTTCGGGTGGGTCTGCCATCCTTTATATGCGGCTGGCTATTGCGGGCGCTGCATACACTGGCTCCACACATACCACCAACCCTGTCGGTAGCTCGTCTGATCCCGTAGGCGTTATACCCGCTTGGGCATTATCTGGCGCCCTTTCAGGTTCGGCGTACTCGCCCGGCGTGAGCGTCGATCTTCTGAATACGTCGTCCAATAACTCGCCGACTCTTGCCCGGGTTTCGGGTATCCATCGGGGCCCGAGCGCTTTTGATACGAAAGACGGCCTGATGATGGTGAATGTAAATTCGATAATTACGGGATTCCAGCTCTATGCGTCTACCGGAGTTATTGCAGCCGGCAAACTCCGGGTCTATGGATACCGCAATCAAGTAGGGGTCGCATGATGACAGCATTGATTTTTGATAGCGGCGAATACCGCGAAGCCACCGTCGAAGAACTCGCCGAGATTGAAGCGCGCGAGGCCGAGGCGCTGCAACCCGCAGTGCCGCAAGAGGTGAGCATGCGCCAAGCCCGCCTGGCCTTGCTCGCACGCGGCGTGCTCAGCCAGGTCGACACCGCCATCGATTCACTACCAAGCCCGGACCGCGAGGCTGCGCGCATCGAGTGGGACTATTCGAGCGTCGTTGCTCGCAACAGCCCGCTCGTCGTGATGATGGGCACCGCGCTGGGCTTGGACGGCAGTGCCCTCGACGATCTGTTTATCGCTGCGGTTCGGTTGTGATCAGCACCATGTTGCTGTCATTCACAAAAGTGACATAGCTCTGTCAGATTGTCTCAGTCTTCCGAGAAATGAGACGGTGATATCGAGACACTGGTGTTTCCCGGTGGCTCGATCTGCAACATAGCAAATGAGTTTCTTGCCGGGTTGAATACCTCCCTGAAAGAGACACATGAGCGAACCAATTTCCGGCACTGCCGCCGGCGTAGCAGGCTGGAAAATCCTCGGCGGGCTCGCTGGCATGGGGGCCATCGGCCTCGGTCTGGCGGCCTTCGTCGTCATGGCAATGACGAAGCCCACTTCTGAACAGGAGTGGCGCGTGGCGTTGGCCTGCACCTTTGCTGGATCGATCGGCGGCGGTGCGGTGCTGATCAAATACCTGGCAGTCGAACACTGGTCCCACGACGTCCTGGGCCTGACAGCACAGGGTGCGCTCATGTTCACCTGTGGCCTGCCGGCCTGGGCACTGATCCGAGCGCTGTTCAAGTTCCTTGAGAAGCGCAAGGACGCTGACCTGGCCGAACTGGTGCGCGACGTGAAAGAGGTGCTGTGATGCGGATCTCGGCAGAGGTCATCCGCCGCATCGCCCCCCAATGCGGGGCCAACGCGGCTGCAGTCGCTGCTGCACTAGCCCCAGCAGTTGAGCGCTTCGGCATCAACACTCGGCTGCGTCTGATTCACTTTCTTCCGCAAGCCGCTCATGAAAGTGGTGGCTTCGTGCGCAAGCGAGAGAATCTGAACTATAAGCCTGAAGCTATCCTGTCCACCTTCAACACGCCAAAGGTAAAGCGTTTCACACCTGCCCAAGCGGAGCAGTATGGGCGCACCGCGGCGCACGCCGCCGACCAGCAGGCCATTGCGAACATCGCTTACGCAAACCGTATGGGCAATGGTGATGCAAAGAGCGGTGATGGCTGGCGTACGCGTGGTGGTGGCTGGATGCAGCTGACCGGTACGACAAACCACAATGCCTGTGCTGACTTCTTCGGCATCGCTCGTAACGAGATCGGTGACTGGCTGGCCACCGATATAGGCGCGGCGCTTTCAGCGGCCTGGTTCTGGCACCTCAACAATCTGAATCGGTTTGCCGACTTGGATGACGTCGATGGCGTTTCCGACTGCGTGAACATCGGCCGCAAGACCTCCGCCATTGGTGACGCGATCGGCTACCAAGAGCGGCGGTTCCTCACTGACGAAACGAGGAAGGTAATCGCATGACCAGCATCGAAAAGCTTTTGATTGGCGCCATCGTCCTCATCGGCCTGGCGTTGTTTGGCTGGCTCAGTCTGCTCGACTACGGCGCTGAGCGCTACGACGAGGGTTTCGAGGCCGCAATAAATATTGGCAAGCAGCGGCGCGATGCTGATGCCGAAATCAACCGGCAAACCGAAATGAACTTACGCGCGCAGCTCGGCATCAAAGACGCCGCCGCTTTTAAAAAGGAGAAGGACCATGCGCAATCTCTCGCGGCCGCTCAGCGCCGCCATCTTACTGGCACTGACAGCCTGCGCTGCCCCGCAAGGCCAGTATCAACCACCACCACGGCCGTTGATCGATCCGTTGCCAGCGGACCTGCAGCTGACGACGATGGACCGGAGCTTGTGCCAGAGGCTGCTGCTGATCTTGTCGGCATCGCCTCAGACGTTGAGCGACTCGTGCGGCAGTACGACCGCGTTGTGGAGCGGTTCGAAGCATGTCGCGCAGTGAACTCGAAGTAGGGGCGACGTTCGATATCCACATCATCACGCCTACTGGAGGCGGCCATCTCTTTACCGTGCATCAGGATCGGAAAGACGAAGGGCCACTGCAACTGATCAGCGCGGGGAAGCTGGCCCGCCTGGAGGAGATTGAGGCAATGATGGAACGGATGATGGGCGAGCCCCTCGACGCGGACCGCGCTCGATAAGGACGCGCTGTACAACCGCAGGAGAGACGCCTTGCTCATGCAGCGCTCGTACCCCAGCAGCTAAGTTAAACGCGGCTGCAACGTTCACTGCCAGGTCGACGTGTGTCGCGGTCAGACGGTTGATTCGTTTGTTCATCTCTAGATGGTACCGCCCCAATCATTACCGGAGTTTGACCGAAATCAACGGTGCTACACTTTGGCCATGATTGGAAAAGTCAAACGACTGCGCCACCAAGGTAAGAGATTGTCGGATCGAGAGATCGGCGCGGCACCAGCTGTCGAAGGCGAAGTGAAGGTCTACGGGGTCGGCACAACGATCTGGGCCAGCGTCACCGACCCGAACCGCCAGGTCGGCGATCCACTACTGCCGATACTATATGAAGCGCGCCTG
The DNA here is from genome assembly GCA_014841595.1 of Oxalobacteraceae sp. CFBP 8761. Lineage (NCBI taxonomy): Bacteria > Pseudomonadati > Pseudomonadota > Betaproteobacteria > Burkholderiales > Oxalobacteraceae > Oxalobacteraceae sp. CFBP 8761. The sequence continues at coordinate 324,580 of JACYUE010000001.1, forward strand.
ACGGCCATGCACGGCCCTGGGCTGCTGCTCAAAGGCGAGGAGCGACCGCAGGGCAATGCAGGCTCGGCCTACGTGCAGGAATGGTCCGTACGGATCAGCGACTGACCGTGGTTCACTAGGCGTAGCTTTCAGCGTAACTTTCTCAATACTCCGCTTTTCCCCATAGGAACACACCCCCATGCATCAACAGTCCTTTTTGTCCTATGTGAAAAGGCCGCCAAACTAATTGGCGGCCTTCTCTTCAAATAGAGCGGTTATCTGCAATACCGACCCAATTAATAATTGACGACTGATTTAAAATCAACCTTCGGTGACAATTTTTTTTGCTCTTTTAGTCGCAGGTTTTTTACTCGGCTTGATCTTTTCAATTTTAAAAGACTCAAGTGCAAGCTCCCACTTTCTTACATCTTCCGCTGCATCAAGATCCGCTTTTTCATTGAAAGTTGGAGCTGGAAGAAACCAAAGGCCGTGAGAACTTCGTGAAGTAAAGTTTGCAACTTGCTCTCTGAATGCTCCATACAACATCATGTAAGCAGTTGCACGAACCGCCCGAAATCTCTCAATTCCAGTATGTTCACCCTTAAAATACAAGAATGCCGATCCTTGCAAAGTAACTGAGTATGGAAGAACGACATCGTCCTGCATTGATTGTCGGACTGCAAAGCTGGCGGCCACTGTGAAATGCCTAGGGTCATCCAGCTCATTGTCTGGATAAAGCAACTGCGCTCCGAATTCAAAATTTACATTATTGAATTCGAAGTCAATTTGCGGAAAAGATTCTTCTGCTTTGCCTGCGGAAAATTCACGGTTTCTTTCGACTTCAAAGTGGGTGAATTCGAGACGCAAAAGATTGAAAACACTTGGCTTCATAATATAGCCTTAGCACATAGCAGCAGCGTAATGACCAAAGCTTTTCATGCTTGGATCATTTCCGGCATCGGTCACAAATTTTCTTCTATGCTGCTCCATATCAATAATGTGGCAGAACTTCCCGACGTTGATGCCAACACTACTGTTTTCTTCGAATTTACTGACGGTGATTTCAGTCTCGAATTTATATGTATGAGAAGAATCGTCGCAACCAATACAAACTTCAAGTGATTCTTCCAACGCATCAGCCAAGAGATACAGTGTGTCGATTTGAACGTTTTGATTTCCGCGGAGCAAACGCGACAAGCTCTGTTCAGAAATATTCATCCGCTCAGCCATATCTTTACTGAGCAAATTTTTCTTCTTCATCATTTTGCGAACTTGCTGGATCGGCTGAGCTCGGCGAACAGGGGCCCACAGAGCATTCCTTTCCGAAACTTCACTGGCAACGATCTCATTTTTTCGCGACATTTTTTTCCTCACAATATTCAATTTCCCCACGGGCTTGCAAAATTAATTTTATAGTTTTTTCACAATAATCGGAAACTTCAGAAGGAGTTTTGTTGTCCTTCTTATGATAAGCCATTAGCATAAAAACTGCTTTTTTATTGTTTGGTAGGCCGTCCTTTAAAGGAAAAAAATATAAGCGGTTCTTGTTGTCTGGTTTCAGCTCCCAAACTTTGTAAGTTGCGCCTGAGAACAAAAAAGAATGCGCTACCTTGCAAGATAAGCCAGCACTCTCCAATTCCTCTTGATAGTCTTCAGAGCAAATTGCATCATAGAGATCACTAAGGGCTCTCAAGATGGCACCCTTTTTCTTTAAGTCATCTAGATGCTTTGTAATACTTTTGTGAAAGTTGCTAACACTTTCACAATCTCTTACTACAACGACAACATCCCACCGTTGGGCCGCTGCTGATATCAGCTTTGTTCCCGGTGGAATAGCTTTTGCCACGGCAGTGTAAGCCTGCTCTTGTGTAAGTTTTTGAACTTTCATATTGAGTATGATCTTAACACATAGGTTAAACTGCTGCAAAAAAAAATAATTTTGAATTATCTTTAAAAATCAATAGCTTACATGATTTGTTGCTAGAAATTATTTGGCAAATTTCTGGAAGTCTTACTCAATTTCTAGGTGAAATTGGCGTCTAGCCTTGTAGCCATATCCTCTGCACTCTCATTGTAGTAGACCTGCAACTGACGCAAGTCTTTATGCCCGACCATGCGCGCCAGGTCGAGGACGTTCAGCTTTTTTGCGAGGCGGGTAATCGCCAAGTGCCGCGTGTCATGGAACGTGCCGTCTTCGATCAGTGCCCGCTTCTTCGCTTTACGGAATAGTGCGTCGAGTGATCCGGAGGTCATGCCGAACAGTGGCTCCTTGTCAGGCACCTCTGGCAACAAGCGCAGAAGCTGAGTCGCGCGACGCGACAGCGGAACACCTCGCTTCGTTCCGTTCTTGGTCTGCCGGAGCGTGGCGGTCCGGCCCACGATATCGCTGGCCACCAGGCCGCAAATCTCGCCAGCTCGCATTGCAGTCTCGATCGCGAACAGGAAAGCGACGGCTACGCGCTGATACCCAGTGGTGGCCAGCTCGGTCTCTGCCTGGTCGAAGCCGAGTGCAAAGCAGATCCGTTCGATCTCGTCGTCCGAATACACGCGATCGCGTGCAGGTGGATCGGCAGGGCGCCTCACGTCGGTCGTGGGGGACTTGGCCATCCACTTCCATTCTTTTGTGGCGGACGCAAATACGTGGGACAGTAGGTTGAGGTCGCGATTTACGGATGAGCCTTTGACCTTGTCGACGGTAAGGCGCTGGTCGCGCCAGCGGCCTAGAATGTCCGACGTGATCTCTGCCAGCTTCATGGCGCCGAGCGGTGTGCCGGCGATCTCGTAACGACCGATCGCACCCATGCGCAGGATCTCATGGCGTGTGCCGCGCTTGTGAGCTGAGACCTCTTTCTCATATCGTCGAAATGCATCATCAAGCGTGCGGCCCTTTTGTATTCCAGTCGTATCGCCCTCGCGAATTTCTGTCTCGCGTTTGCTCGCCCAGCTAACTGCCTCGGCCTTGGTGGAGAAGACCTTTGAGTCGCGTGTACCCTTGATGGCGATCTGAGCGCGCCATCCCTTGCTTAGCCTGGCTATGGATGCCATATGCGCCTACGTGGAGTGAATGCGTAATTGTGTGCGTAAATCGTGCGTAACTCAACACAATAAAAGGCGGTGCAAGGTGGGATTTAGTCGGTGTGAGCATCAAGGCGCGTAGGCCTTAAGTGCTTGAAATTACTAAGGAAACTGCATAAAGCGGGGTATTGCGCTGCGAGTAGGTGGTGCCTCCGGCCGGAATCGAACCGGCACGCCTTACGGCGCTTGATTTTGAGTCAAGTGCGTCTACCAATTCCGCCACAGAGGCCCAATCGCAGGCGGGCATCTTAGCACATCGATTGCTCAGCTGGCCAGTGCGCCGCGAAATTCGCTGTACGGGCTGCCTGATGGACACTCCAGCGGCGAACTTCACTCTGGCTAACACGTCATCCGATGCTGCAACAACCGCAAGCTCCCCATCGGCCCGACGATCTCCAGCACATGCTCGCGCACTGCGACATCGATCGCGCCTTCCTGCCCGCGCAGCCAGGGGCGTGGACGGAAGTAGCGGATGCTGGTGCTGTCGGCGGCCGTGCGGCGGTAGCCAAGCGCGCCAAGCGCTTCGTCGAGTCTGGCAATCATCTGGCAGTCATCGGCGCGGCTACGCATTTCAAAGCGGCCCGGGCCCAGCATGCAGATGGGGAGCAAGCCGCCGACCACGGCAGGCACGACGAGGAACGGCATCGGGGTGCCGGGATCGATCAGGTGCAGGGCCAGTACCAGTAGCGGCAACCCGGCCAGCAGCGTGAGCGCCCATGGCAGCGACTGGCGCCAGGTGTCGATGCGCTGCAGGAAGCCAGGGCGTTTCCTGATACGCTCGATTTCAGAAAATGTCACGCTGTTCATGCTGCTCTCCCTGGGGCCTGCATCAGTCCGTGTTCGCGCCGATCAAGAAAACTGGTGCAATATCCAGCCAACTATTATTTGAATCGTCATTGACTTGATCATTGTGACAAGCACTTAGTGGCTGACGTTTGACTGCGCGCAAACACGCATTCGTTGAAGCCAGCTTCTCATAAAGACAACACTTGCCGCGCACAGGTGGATTTCGGCCAGTCATTAGCCCAGAACGAACAAGCCGCACAGAAGTGCGGCTTGTCGGGGAAGTGCTCAGGGCTTCTGGCGGAATAACCGGAAGCGTTCGTCACGGTCCGATGCACGCCGGCCTTCCCACAGCGGCACTGCGTCGCGCACGTTCCAATTAGGCAGCAGGGTGGCGTCGCGGCGGTTGCGCAGGCTGTCCTGCAGCAGCACGTAGTCGCACTTGCCACCGGCCAGCGTGACGAATGGCAGGCGGCCGTAGAAGGCCAGCGAGGCGCGCTGGGCGGCGCCGACGTTGGTGGCGATGCAGTTGGCGTCCGCCGGCAGGCGGGCGGCGATTTGCTGGGCGACGCCGGCGTAGCTCTTGCCGTAGTTCAGGTCGGGCAGGAACAGTGTCATCAACAGCACCCACAGCAGGATCAGGCCGCCAGAGGACAGCACCACGGCGCGCCACAGCACCGCCGGCTGGCGCGACAGGCGCCAGTGCACCAGCATGATCCAGCCGACGCTGGCGCCGGCCGCAACGATGAAGGTGACCACGCCGATTTCGGGTGTGAAGCCCGGCACCAGCTTGAGCGCGTTCTTGGCCAGCTGTGCCGGCCAGCCGGTCAGTTTGGCAATCCAGAACAGCCAGATGATCGCGCTCAGCATCGTCAGCACCATCACCGAGAACCAGTCGATGGCGTTGATCGCGCCGCGCTTCATTGTCGGCAGGCCAAAAGCGGCCATCAGTGCCAGCGGTGGCAGCATTTTCAGGAAGTCGCTGTTTTCGGGCGCTGGGTCGGCCAGCAGTTGCAGCACCAGCGCCAGGAAGAAGAATACGGGCAGCACGATGTGCAGCATCTGCTGGCGACGCCAGGCCCAGACTGCCCACAGGGCGAATGGCCAGGCTGGCCAGAAGAACCAGATGCCGATCCGGAAGAAGGCTTTCAGTGCTGGCCAGCCGGGCAGGCCGATCTGGTGCGCGTTCCAATTGAGCCAGTCGGCGACCGGCGACAGGCCATAGGGTTGCAATACCGTAGCCGGCACGATCCAGATCAGCGTAATGCCGAAGCCCACACCGGCGGCAACGGCCAGGTCGCGCAGCGCGCGTGGTGTGGGCAGCTCGAGGTAGCGGGTGCAGGCAAACAGTGCCACGAGCAGCACCAGCGGTGGCAGGAAGCCTTGCGTGAGCGTCAGCGCGCCAAGGGCGATGCCCACCAGCACCGCGTTGCGCGTGCCGGCGAGTTCGACGTAGCGCACGGCGCGGTACAGGAAGAAGGCGAGCAGGGCGCCCTGGAGCGTCGCTGCGAGCGTCAGGTGGCTTTGCAGCAGCAGGCCCAGGCTGCCGAGGTAGATCAGGACGGCGGTATCGCCCAGCGTGCGGCCGTAGTCGTCCGGTTCGGGCTGGCCGCCGAAGGCCAGGCGCAGCGGCTGCGCTTCAGCGCGCCGGCCCAGGTGAAAGGCGGTGTACCAGAGCGACATCGTGCCCAGCACGAAGATGCCGACGGTCGAGACGCGCGCGGCCAGTACGTCGCCCAGCAGCCAGCCGAACAGCTTGATGCACACGGCGCCGAGCCAGAATGCGAGTGGCCCTTCGTCGACGCTGGCAAGGCCCGCGATGTTCGGATACAGCCAGTCGGCCAGCGTGCCATGCGCCATCGTCCACATGATGCCGAAGCTGGCGGCGTCTTCCTTCCACAGGTCGCGGCCGATCAGGCCTGGCAGGATGTAGAGCAGGCCCAGCGCAAGCAGGGCCCAGCGGGGCAGTGCCAGGGTGGCGGCGGCGGGAAGACGGACTGGTTTCATCGATAAGTCTGATGGCGGAAATGAGCGCGTAGTATAGCCGCGAAAAAAAAGAAGCCGGGTAAGCGGCTTCTTTTTTGAAGCCGGCAAAGCCGGCTGTCTGGCCAAAGCCGGTGAAGGCTTTGACGGTATTACGTCGGCAATTAGCCGTTGGCGACCGAAGTCTTCGAACCAACTGCGCCGAATTTCTGGCGGAACTTCTCGACGCGACCGGCGGTGTCGACGATCTTGTGCTTGCCGGTGAAGAACGGGTGCGATTCAGCCGACACCTCGATCTTGACCAGTGGGTATTCTTTGCCTTCGTGTTCGATCTTGTCGCGGGTGTTGATGGTCGAGCGCGTGATGAACTTGAAGTCGCACGACACGTCATGGAACACGACGTCGCGGTATTCTGGGTGAGTTTCGGTCTTCATGGTCTTGCTTTCTATAGAGTTGGTAGCCAAACAGCACTTCGTCGGTCGTCTCGCTTCTTGACCCGATTGCCGATCACTTGCCAGGGTTGGGCAGAACCGGCGATTATAAATAGGTTTTCTGCTTCCGGCAATGCCCAACAAAAAAGGCAGCCCGAAGGCTGCCTTTGCGCGTACTGCGTTGCGGTGGCTTAGCCGCCGCGGCGCATCATGTCGAAGAACTCCACGTTGTTCTTCGTTGCGCGCATCTTGTCGAGGATGAATTCCATCGCTTCGATTTCGTCCATCGAGTACAGCAGCTTGCGCAGGATCCAGATTTTCTGGAGCTGGTCCGGCTTGATCAGCAGTTCTTCGCGACGGGTGCCCGATTTGTTCAGGTTGATCGACGGGTAGACGCGCTTTTCGGCCAGACGGCGCTCGAGGTGCACTTCCATATTGCCGGTACCCTTGAATTCTTCAAAGATCACGTCATCCATGCGCGAGCCGGTTTCGATCAGCGCAGTCGCGATGATGGTCAGCGAGCCGCCTTCTTCGATATTGCGGGCCGCGCCGAAGAAACGCTTCGGACGCTGCAGCGCGTTGGCGTCGACACCACCGGTCAGGACCTTGCCCGAGGCAGGGATCACGGTGTTGTAGGCGCGCGCCAGACGGGTGATCGAGTCCAGCAGGATCACGACGTCCTTCTTCATTTCGACCAGGCGCTTGGCTTTTTCCAGCACCATCTCGGCAACCTGCACGTGGCGGGTTGCTGGTTCGTCGAAGGTCGAGGCGACGACTTCGCCGCGCACCGAACGCTGCATCTCGGTCACTTCTTCCGGACGTTCGTCGATCAGCAGAACGATCAGCGTGACGTCGGGGTGATTGGCCGTGATCGCATGCGCGATGTGCTGCAGCATGACCGATTTGCCGGACTTCGGCGACGCCACCAGCAGGCCGCGCTGGCCCTTGCCGATCGGCGAAATCAAATCGACGATGCGGCCGGTGATGTTTTCGGCGCCGTTCATGTCGCGCTCGAGACGCAGCGGCTCGTTCGGGTGCAGCGGCGTCAGGTTCTCGAACAGGATGCGGTGCTTCGAGGCTTCCGGTGATTCGCCATTGACCTTGTCGACCTTGACCAGCGCGAAATAGCGTTCGCCGTCTTTTGGCGTACGCACTTCGCCTTCGATCGAGTCACCCGTATGCAAATTGAAACGACGGATCTGCGACGGGGAGATATAAATGTCGTCGGTCGAGGCCATATAGCTCGCATCAGGCGAGCGCAGGAAACCGAAACCGTCCGGCAGCACTTCGAGAGCGCCGTCGCCGAAGATCTGCTCACCGCCTTTTGCGCGCTTTTTCAGGATTGCAAACATCAATTCCTGTTTGCGCAGGCGGGCTGCGTTGTCGATATCGAGGCCGATTGCCATTTCCAGCAGCGCGGAAACGTGCATCGCCTTCAGTTCAGATAAATGCATGTGTTTGGGTAACCCGTGACGGGTAAAAAAGGTAGGGGAGGGAACTGCGTGGGTTAATCAAGGCGGGAAGGTGGCGATGGGCCGTGGGCCCTCCCGGCCGGGAGGCGATGACGCGGGCGCGTCGTCGCCGCTTATTGTATCAGCTGAATCAGATGTTGCTGTCGATGAACGCGGTAAGTTGGCCTTTTGCCAGTGCGCCGACTTTCTGCGCAGCGACTTCGCCATTCTTGAACAGGATCAGGGTCGGGATGCCGCGGATGCCGAACTGGGCTGGGACAGCCTGGTTCGCGTCGACGTCCATCTTGGCGATCGTGATCTTGCCGCCGTATTCCTTGGCGACTTCTTCGAGGATCGGGGCAATCATCTTGCAAGGACCGCACCACTCGGCCCAGAAATCGACCAGCACCGGCAGCTCGGATTTGAGCACGTCGGATTCAAAGGATGCATCGCTGATGTGTTTGATGTTTTCGCTCATGGTTTCCTCGATAAGAGGTAGTAACTGTGATTAACGCCTTGAGACAGGACATGCGGAACGTCTCGACCGGCTACCGGGTATCTTCCTGTGTTGCTTAATATTGTTACTACACAATGGTGGAGGCACTGTGTGCGAATTTCAATATTGGAAGAACGGCTAGAGGGTGTCAGGCGGGGAATGAGCCGAATAATACCGCATTTTTTTGAAAAGTGTTTAGCCGGTTGTACAAAAATTCAACAGGCCAGCGCTGCGCGCAACTGGTTTTGTTCGAGCGGCTTGCGAAATGAACCGACGACTTGCAGCCCCAGTGCACGCGCCAGTTCGCCAGCCGCTTCGCGCACGCCGTCTTCAAGCGCCGAAATCAGGATCACCTTGCCCTGATACCCTTGCGCCGCAGCGGCTTGGAGGAATTCGATACCGTCCATTTCCGGCATCATCAGGTCGCAGATCAGGACATCGGGCATGGATTGGGCGAGGTGCTGCAGTGCGTTGCGCGCCTCGGTCTCGAGCACGACCGTATTCGGCCCGCATGCGGCCAGCATTTCCCGCATCATTTCCAGCAGCAGCGGATCGTCGTCGAGCACCAGCACATGCAAGGGCGCTTCCGGGGCTGGCGCGTTGGCGGCTGGCGATGGCATGGTCATACCCGACGGGGAAGGTGATGGCTGGTCCGCCAGATGGCCAGAGTGTGGCATGGTTTATTGTCTGTTCGAATAATTAATTGCTACACGCTGCCCGTGAAGCGCGTCAGGTGGCCCGGATGCCACATCGTGGCCACCGAGGCAATACGGCCGGCCGATGTCGTGCGCCGATGCAGCACCAGGCACGGCGCGCCGGGCGCGATGCCAAGATGCCTGGCCGTGTCACCCGATGCCGGCAGGGCCTCGATCGTATACGTCGCGCCCTGTAGCGGCGCGCTCACCATCAGGTGTTCATTGGGCGTGATGCTGGAAAAATCCTGTTCCAGGTAGGCCGGGGCACAGGTTGGATTCACCCAGCGGTCTTCAAACTGGATCGGCACGTCATTCTCGAAGTGGACGATCAGCGAGTGGTACAACGTGCTGCCCGCTTCGAGCGCGAATTCGGCCGCCAGTCCATCGTCCGCCACGCCGGCCGCCAGCACCAGCACGCGGCTGGTGTGCTGCTTGCCGCGTTCGCGGATCTCGTCGGCGATGTTGCGGATCTCCACCAGCGTGGCCTGGTACTTCTGCGGCGCGACATACGTGCCCGAGCCCTGGCGTCGCACCAGGACGTGCTCGGCGGTGAGTTCGCGCACGGCGCGGTTGACCGTCATGCGCGAGACGCCGAACAGGCGCACCAGTGCCTGTTCGGACGGCACCAGGTCGCCTTCCTTCCAGCGCCCGGTCGCGATTTCGCCGACCAGGTAATCCTTGATTTGCCGGAAAATGGGTGCTTTGTCCGGGGGGCTGTCTTGCAGGGGATCGTGTGTGGTCCTTGGGTCCAAGCGGTTCTCCGAAGTGACGGCCTGTCTGACCAGCCGAGATTCTAGCATTCGATTCGAAAGCAAGACCCGGCGTGCATAGCACCAGGCATAGGGCTACGATAGGCTTGCCGCCTGACCCATGGAGATGAACATGACCATTCCCACCGATGCCAATGCCGATGCCGGCGCCGACAGCGCCGATCTGCGCTGGGCCGCTGTGCAGCAGCGCGACCCGGCCTTCGACGGCCGCTTCGTGTACTCGGTGCGCACCACCGGCGTGTATTGCCGGCCGTCGTGTCCATCGCGCGCGGCGCGGCGCGCCAACGTGGCCTTTCATGCGGACCCAAATGCCGCCGAAGCGGCCGGCTTTCGGCCCTGCCTGCGCTGCGCGCCGCATTTGCCGCCGCTCGCCGAGCGCCAGCGCGAGGCCGTCGCGCGGGTCTGCCGCCTGATCGATGCCGCCGACGAAGCGCCGGATCTCGACAGCCTGGCGCAGGCCGCCGGCATGAGCCGCTTTCACTTTCACCGTGTGTTCAAGGCGCAGACGGGGATCACGCCAAAAGCGTATGCGGCCGCGCGGCGCGGCGAGCGCGTACGGCGCGGGCTGGCGCAGGGCGCGCCGGTGCTCGATGCGCTGTTCGATGCCGGCTACGGCTCGAGCACGCGCTTTTATGCGGGCGCGCAGGCGGTGCTGGGCATGGCGCCGGCGCACTACCGGGCCGGCGGGCGCGGCGAGACGATCCGCTTCGCCATCGGGCAGTGCTCGCTGGGCGCGATCCTGGTGGCGGCGACCGAGCGCGGGATCTGCGCGATCCTGATCGGCGACGCACCGGCGCCGCTGCTGGACGATCTGCAGGCGCGCTTTCCGCAGGCCGCGCTGGAAGGCGCCGACGCTGCGTTCGGGCAGACCGTGGCGCAGGTCATCGCGCTGGTCGAAGCGCCGCGCATCGGTTTCGAACTGCCACTGGACGTGCGCGGCACCGCATTCCAGCAACGTGTGTGGCAGGCGCTGCGCAGCATCCCCGCCGGCCGCACGGTCAGCTACGCCGAGCTGGCTGTCATCGTCGGTGTGGCCGGCGGCGCGCGCGCCGTGGCCGGGGCCTGCGCCGCCAATCCGGTGGCGGTCGCGATTCCCTGCCACCGCGTGGTGCGCACGGGCGGGGCACTGTCGGGTTATCGCTGGGGGATCGAGCGCAAGCGCACGCTGCTCGAACGGGAACAGGAGCAGGTAGCATCCAACCCGGATTGAACGGGCGCCGGTGCTATGCCGGGCATGCAAATTTCGATACACTCTGCCGAGCTGCGCCCACGAGGCGCGGGATCCCAACCGACGGAGAAAACCACGCATGCGCGCCCGCTTGACCCCCCTTTGTTCCCTGATCGTCCTGGCCATTGCCGGCAGCCTGCCAGCCCACGCCGCGACCCTGATCGACAACGCCAACGGCTATACCCTCAATACCAAGGGTGACCTGGTGCAATTCACCGCGCTCGCGTTTGACGATGCCGGTCGCATCATCGCCGTGGGCGCCAGCGCGGATGTCGCGGCCAAGGCCCCGCAAGCCAAACGCATCGACATGGGTGGCCGCACGCTGCTGCCTGGCCTGATCGACGCCCACGGCCACGTGTTCGGCCTGGGCCAGCAACTGACGCAGCTCGACCTGTTCAACAGCACCTCGCTGGCCGGCGCGCTCAAGTCGATCGGCGAGTACGCAGGTGCCAATCCGGGACACGCATGGCTGCGCGGGCGCGGCTGGAACCAGGAAAACTGGAAGCTGGGGCGCTTCCCCACCGCGGCCGAACTCGACGCCGTCGTCAGCGACCGGCCGGTGTGGCTCGAACGCGTCGACGGCCACGCCGGCTGGGCCAATAGCCGCGCGCTGGCGCTGGCCGGCATCACGAAGGCCACGCCGGATCCGGTCGGCGGCAAGATCGTGCGCGACGCAAATGGCGAAGCGACCGGCGTCCTGGTCGATACGGCGCAAGACTTGCTGACCAAGGTGCTGCCGCCGCAGACCGAAGCCGAATCGCGCACGATCCTCGACCGCGCCCTGAGCGAACTGGCGCGCGTGGGTCTCACCAGCGTGCACGACGCGGGCGTGGACGTGACCCAGGACCGCCTGTACCGCGCCTACGCCGATGCGGGCAAGCTGACGACGCGCGTGTACGGCATGATCGGCGGCGCCGGTGCGGATTTCGATGTGCTGGCCAAGAACGGCCCGCTGAACGACTATGGCAACGGCATGTACGCACTGCGGGCCGTGAAGCTGTATTCGGACGGCGCGCTGGGTAGCCGCGGCGCAGCGCTGATCAAGCCATACAGCGATGACGCGCATTCGCACGGCCTGCTGTTCTTCAAGAGCGGGCAGATGGATACCATGATGACGAAGGCGATGCGCCGCGGTTACCAGGTCAACGTGCATGCGATCGGCGACGCCGGTAACAAGCAGATCCTCGACATCTACCAGAAAGAGGTGTCGGCAACCAAGAGCAGTGCGCAGCGTCACCGCATCGAACACGCGCAAGTCGTGCAGCCGGGCGACATCCCGCGCTTCAAATCGATCGGCATCATCCCGTCGATGCAGCCAACCCACGCGACGTCCGACAAGAACATGGCCGAGACCCGCGTCGGCCCCGAGCGCATCAAGGGCGCGTATGCCTGGCGCACCTTCCTGCACCAGGGTTCGCGCATCGCCTGCGGTTCGGACTTCCCGGTCGAAGCGCCGAACCCGTTCTTCGGCCTGCACGCCGCCGTCACGCGCCAGGATGCGCAGGGCCAACCGGTGGCTGGCTGGTACCCGAACCAGGCGATGTCGCTGAAAGAGGCATTCCGCTGCTTCACGCTCGACGCCGCCTACGCCGGGCACCGCGAAGACAGCCTCGGCTCGCTCGAAGCCGGCAAGCTGGCCGACTTCATCGTGATCGACCAGGACTTGTTCAAGATGCCGACATACGACATCCACAAGACCGGCGTGCTCGAAACCTGGGTGGCAGGCAAACAGGTCTTCAAAAAGTGAATTGATAGGGTTGTATAGACAACCTGAATAAGGTACCGTGGACGCATTCTGCGTTCACGCGGGGACGGTTGGCGCCAACCCATTCGTAGGGTGGACGGATTCTCCGTCCACGCGGTGATGGTTGGCAGCCAAGTCATCCGGCAAGCACGCGGAGCCCCATCCCTGACCCGAAGGAGCCGCCATGTCCCAAGATGCCAGTCTCATCGACGATCCCCGCTTCGACCCCTCGCGCGTGATCCAGGCCCCGCGCGGCACGACGCTCAGTTGCAAGAGCTGGCTGACCGAAGCGGCCTACCGCATGATTCAAAATAACCTGGACGCCGAGGTCGCGGAAAACCCGCAGCGCCTCGTCGTCTACGGCGGCATCGGCCGCGCAGCCCGCAACTGGGCCTGCTACGACCAGATCCTGGCCAGCCTGCGCGAGCTCGATGACGACCAGACCCTGTTGATCCAGTCCGGCAAGCCGGTCGGCGTATTCCAGACCCACCCGGACGGCCCGCGCGTGCTGCTGGCGAATTCCAACCTGGTGCCGAAATGGGCCGACTGGGCCCACTTCAACGAGCTCGATCGCCGCGGCCTGTTCATGTACGGCCAGATGACGGCCGGCAGCTGGATCTACATCGGCACGCAGGGCATCGTGCAGGGCACCTACGAAACCTTTGCCGAAGCAGGGCGCCAGCACTTTGGCGGCGACATGCTGGGGCGCTGGATCCTGACGGCGGGCCTGGGCGGCATGGGCGGCGCGCAGCCGCTGGCGGCGAGCTTCGCCGGCGCCGTGTCGCTCACCATCGAATGCCAGCAAAGCAGCATCGATTTCCGGCTGCGCACGCGCTACCTCGACAAGCAGGCACGCGACATCGACGAGGCGCTGGCGATGGTGCAGCAGCACACGGCGCAGCGCGAGGCGGTCTCCATTGGTCTGCTCGGCAACGCGGCCGACGTGCTGCCGGAACTGGTGCGCCGCGCCCGTGCCAGCGGCATCAAGCCCGACCTGGTGACCGACCAGACCTCGGCCCATGACCTGATCAACGGCTACCTGCCAAGCGGCTGGAGCGTGGCCGAATGGCAGGCCGCGCAGCGCGATCCCCGCCAGCACGCGCGCCTGACGCGCGACGCGGCGGCATCCTGCGCGCAGCACGTGCGCGCCATCCTCGACTTCAAGGCCATGGGCTGCCACGCGGTCGACTATGGCAACAACATCCGTCAGGTGGCCAGGGACGAAGGCGTACAGGATGCGTTCGACTTTCCTGGCTTTGTGCCGGCGTATATCCGGCCGCAGTTCTGCGAAGGGCGCGGGCCATTTCGCTGGGTGGCGCTGTCGGGCGACCCCGAAGACATCTACAAGACGGACGCCAAGATCAAGGAGCTGTTCCCGCACGACACGCGCGTGCACCGCTGGCTCGACATGGCGCGCGACCGCATCGCGTTCCAGGGCCTGCCGGCGCGCATCTGCTGGCTGGGCCTGGGCGAACGCCATCTGGCGGGCCTCGCGTTCAACGAGATGGTGCGCACGGGCGAACTAAAGGCGCCGATCGTCATCGGGCGCGATCACCTCGACACCGGCTCGGTCGCCAGCCCGAATCGCGAAACCGAAGCGATGCGCGACGGGACCGATGCGGTGTCTGACTGGCCGCTGCTGAACGCGTTACTGAATACGGCCGGCGGCGCCACCTGGGTCTCGCTGCACCATGGCGGCGGCGTCGGCATGGGCTATTCGCAGCACTCCGGCGTCGTCATCGTGGCCGACGGCACCGACGCCGCCGCCAAGCGCCTGGCGCGCGTGCTGGTCAACGACTGCGGCTCGGGCGTCATGCGCCACGCCGACGCCGGCTACGACACCGCCATCGACTGCGCCCGGCGCAATGGCCTCAATCTTCCGATGATCAAATAAACCCATGAACGAATTCACTCTGCAACCCGGCCAGCTGACCCTGGGCGACCTGCGCGCCGCCTGGAGCGCGCACGCACCATTGACCCTGGCCAGCGCGGCCTGGCGCGACATCGCCGCATCCAGCGCGGCCGTCGCCGCCATCGTCGCCAAGGGTGATCCGGCCTACGGCATCAACACGGGCTTCGGTATCCTGGCCAAGGCCCATATCCCGGTCGAGCAACTGGCCACGCTGCAGCGCAACCTGATCCTGTCGCATGCGGTGGGTACGGGGCCGCTGATCGACGACCATATTGTCCGCCTGATCCTGCTGACCAAGATCGGCAGCCTGGCGCGCGGCTACTCGGGCGTGCGCCCGCTGATCGTCGAGACGCTGATTGCGCTGTACAACGCCAACATCATGCCGGCCATTCCCGCGCAGGGTTCGGTCGGCGCGTCGGGCGACCTGGCGCCGCTGGCGCACATGACGCTGGCCATGCTGGGCGTGGGCCAGGTGCGCCACAACGGTGTGCTGGTCGACGCGGTCGATGCGCTGGCGGCAGCCGGCATCGAGCCGGTCGTGCTGGGCGCAAAAGAAGGCCTGGCGCTGATCAACGGCACGCAGGTCTCGACCGCACTGGCGCTGCACGGCCTGTTCCTGGCCGAGCGCCTGCTCGAAGCGGCGCTGGTCACCGGCGCACTGTCGGTCGACGCCGCGCGTGGCAGCGACGCGCCGTTCGACGCCCGCATCCACGCCGTGCGCGGGCAGCCGGGCCAGATCGCGGCAGCGGCCATCTACCGCGAGCTGGTGGCCGGCAGCGCGATCCGCGCCTCGCACCTGGTGGGCGACGAACGCGTGCAGGATCCGTACAGCCTGCGTTGCCAGCCGCAGGTGATGGGCGCCGTGATGGACCTGATCGGCAATGCCGGCCGCACGCTGCTGATCGAGGCGAATGCCGTCACCGACAATCCGCTGCTGTTCACCGACGGCGAGGCGGGCAGCGTCATCCTGTCGGGCGGGAATTTCCACGCCGAGCCGGTGGCGTTTGCCGCCGATTCGCTGGCGCTGGCCATCGCGGAGATCGGCGCCCTGGCCGAACGCCGTATCGCGCTGCTGATCGACGCCAACCTGTCCGGCCTGCCGGCGTTCCTCGTGCGCGAGCCAGGCCTGAATTCCGGCTTCATGATCGCCCACGTGACGGCAGCAGCGCTGGCGTCCGAAAACAAGTCGCTGGCCCATCCCGCCAGCGTCGACAGTCTGCCGACGTCAGCCAACCAGGAAGACCACGTCAGCATGGCCACCTTCGCGGCGCGCCGTCTTCACCAGATGGCGCACAATACCTGCGTGATCGTCGGCATCGAACTGCTGGCCGCGTGCCAGGGCATCGAGTTCCACCGGCCGCTGCGCAGTTCGCAGACGCTGGAATCGGTCCATGCGCAGTTGCGCGAGCAGGTCGCGCCGTACGATGCCGACCGCTTCTTCGCGCCGGACATCGAGGCGGCGCGCACGATGGTGTGGCAGGGCGCGTTGTCGGCCTCGTGCAAGACGCTGTTCTCGGCGCTGCATCCATAAATCGACCAGGGAGTTGCAATGGAATTCCGCTTCAAGGCAGGCAGGCTTCCCATGCTGGTATCGATGCCGCATGCGGGCACCGATATTCCCGACGAGGTAGCGCACACGCTGGCGCCGTGCGCCGCGGCGCGCGCCGACACCGACTGGCATTTGCCCGAGCTGTACGGTTTTCTGGAAGAGATGGGTATCTCGACCATCTCGGCGCGCTGGTCGCGTTACCTGATCGACCTGAATCGGCCGCCCGAAAACACCAACCTGTATCCGGGCCTGGACACCACTGGCCTGTGCCCGCTCGACACGTTCGGACGCGAGCGCCTGTACCGCGATGGGATGGAGCCCGACGGGGCCGAGGTGCAGCGGCGCCTGGCGCGCTACTGGCAGCCGTACCACGCGCAGTTGCGCGCGGAGCTCGACCGCCTGAAGATGGCGCACGGGCGCGTGGTGCTGTGGGATGCGCATTCCATCGCCTCCGTCGTGCCGCGCTTTTTCGAGGGCACGCTGCCCGACCTGAACTTCGGCACGGCCGAAGGCACGTCCTGCGCCCCGGGCCTCGAAGCCGCGGTGCTGGGCGTGGCGCGCGCGCAGGAGCGCTTCTCGATCGCGCTCAATGGCCGCTTCAAGGGCGGCCACATCACGCGCCACTACGGCCAGCCGGCATCGGGCGTGCATGCAATCCAGCTCGAGAAATGCCAGTACCTGTACATGAACGAAGCACCGCCGTTCGCGTACCGGCCAGCGGTCGCCGCGACGCTGCAGCCGCTGCTGCGCGACATGGTCAAGGCCGCCGTCGACTGGGTGCGCCCATGACAGCGCTGTTCGCGCGCCACGCGCTGCTGTCGCAGGGCTGGCAGCGTGACGTGCTGCTCGAATGGGACAGCGCGGGTGACCTGACGCAGGTTGCCCCCGGCGCGCGCCCACCACTGAACGTGGCGCGTGCCGAGTACGTGCTGCCGGGGATGGTCAACCTGCACTCGCACGCGTTCCAGCGCGCGCTGGGCGGCCTGACCGAAACGGGCAGTGAAGGGCCGGACAGCTTCTGGACCTGGCGCGACCTGATGTACCGCTTCGCCGCGCGCATCACGCCGGAGGGGATCGAAGCCATTGCCGCGCAGCTGTTCGCCGAGTGCCTGCGCCATGGCTACACGTCGGTCTGCGAATTTCACTACCTGCAGCGCGCGGTCGATGGCGCCAGCTATGCGCGGCCCGCCGAAACCGCCGAGCGTGTGGCCGCGGCCGCGCAACTGGCCGGCATGGGCGTGACGCTGCTGCCGGTGCTGTACAGCCACGCCGGGTTTGGCGCGCAGCCGCTTACACCGGGCCAGGCGCGCTTTCGCACCGACGTCGACGATGTGCTGGGCATCGTCGAATCACTGGCGCCGCTGCGGGGTGGCCAGCTCGAAGTGGGCGCGGCGCCGCACTCGCTGCGCGCGGCCGGCATCGATGCGATCCGCGCGCTGGCGGCCGGCTTGCCTCCCGCGCGGCCACTGCACATCCACATCGCCGAGCAAGAGGCCGAGGTGGCCCAGTGCATCGCGCACACAGGCCGGCGGCCCGTTGCCTACCTGCTCGACCAGCTCGCGCCTGATGAGCGCTGGTGCCTCGTGCATGCCACGCACCTGGACGCGGTGGAAATCACAGGGCTGGCAGCCAGCGGCGCCGTCGCCGGCCTGTGTCCGACCACCGAGGCGAATCTGGGCGACGGCCTGTTTCCGCTGGCGCCGTACATCGCCGCCGGCGGGCGCTTCGGCATCGGCAGCGACAGCCATGTCTCGCAGAGTCCCGTCGAAGAATTGCGCTGGCTCGAATACGGCCAGCGCCTGCAGCACCGGCAGCGCAATGTGGCGCACGTGCCAGCGCAGCGCAGCGTCGGCGACTTTTTGTGGCAAGCTGCGTTGATTGGTGGCGCGCAGGCCACTGGCCGGCGCGTCGGTGCACTGGAAGCAGGGCGGCGCGCCGATCTGCTGGTGCTGGATGCGCAGCATCCGAACCTCGACGGCGTTGACCACGCCGAGGTCCTTGGTCGCATGGTATTTTGCGGTAACGATAACCTCGTGCGCGACGTGCTGTGCGGCGGCCGCTGGGTCGTGCAGGCCGGCCGCCATCGGGCGCAGGAGGCGATTGCTTCGCGCTACCGCCAGGCGCTCCGGGATTTGCGTTCTTAGAAAGGTGACCACATGACTGTCTTGATTCCGTTTGCAGGCCTGGCCCCGGTACCGTGGAAGAACGGCGGCGGCAACACGACCGAGATCGCGATCGGCCCGCTCGACGCCGGCTTCGACGATTTCGACTGGCGCGTCAGCCTCGCCACCATCGCCGAAGACGGCGCGTTCTCGCAGTTCGAGGGTGTCGACCGCACGCTGGCGCTGGTCGACGGCCACGGCATGACCTTGCAGATCGATGGCGAGCCGACCCTGATCACGCATGCCGAGCCGGTCGTCGCGTTCGACGGCAGCTCTGAAGTGCGGGCCAAGCTCAATCGCGGGCCGACGACCGACTTCAATGTCATGTCGCGCAGCGAGCGCTGTTATCACCAGTTCGGCCGGCGGCGCCTGAGCGGCGATTCGACCTTCATTGCGCGCGCCGAAATCACGGTGCTGTTTTTGGCCGAAGGCGACAGCCTGCAGCTGGCCAGCGACAGCGAGCGCATTGGCCTCGTGCGCTACGACGCTGTGGTGCTCGATCAGGGCACCGTGTGGACGCTCGAGGCGGGGCAGGCCACCATCTATATCGTCGACGTCCACTATTATTCCGACGAGGATGATGACGACGACGCGGGGATGTATGACTGACCTGCTGCTGTCCAACGTGCACCTTGCCACGATGGACAACGGCTACGGCGTGCTGCACGACGCCGCGCTGGCGATCAAGGATGGCCGCATCGCCTGGATCGGCGCGCGGTGCGATGCGCCGCCGGCCGCGCGCGAACACGACTGTGGCGGCGCCTGGCTCACGCCCGGCCTGATCGATTGCCACACCCATATCGTCCATGGCGGCAACCGCAGCGACGAATGGGAAGCACGCCTGAACGGCGCCACCTATGAAGACATCGCGCGTCAGGGCGGCGGCATCATGGCCACCGTGCGCGCCACGCGCGCGCTCGACATCGATGCGCTGGTCGCGGCCAGCCTGCCGCGTGTGAAGGCCTTGCTGGCCGAAGGCGTGACAACGCTCGAGATCAAGTCGGGCTACGGTCTCGCGCTGGACGCCGAAGAACGCATGCTGCGCGCGGCGCGCCGCATCGGCGAACTGCTGCCGGTACGCGTCGTCACCACCTTTCTGGGCGCGCACGCGCTGCCACCTGAATTCGCGAGGCGCCCGGACGACTACATCAGCGACGTGTGCGACGTCATGCTGCCGGCACTGGCGGAGCAGGGCCTGGTCGACGCAGTCGATGCGTTCTGCGAGCGCATCGGCTTTACCAATGCGCAGACCGCGCGCGTGTTCGACAAGGCTGGCGCGCTGGGCTTGCCCGTCAAGCTGCATGCCGAGCAGTTGTCCGACCAGGGCGGCGCAGAACTCGTGGCGCACCATGGCGGCTTGTCGGCCGATCATCTGGAACACCTGAGCGAACAGGGCATCGCTGCAATGGCGCAGGCCGGCACGGTGGCCGTGCTGCTGCCGGGCGCTTATTACTATCTGCGCGAAACGACCATGCCGCCAATCGCCGCCTTGCGCGCTGCCGGCGTGCCGATGGCCGTGGCCACCGACTGCAATCCCGGCACCTCGCCACTGACGTCATTGCTGCTGGCACTGAACATGGCCTGCACGCTATGGCGCCTCACGCCGCAAGAGGCGCTGCTGGGCGTGACCGCGCACGCGGCGCGCGCGCTTGGTCTGCAGGACGAGATCGGCAAGCTCACGGTTGGCAAGCGCGCCGACCTGGCCTTATGGAACATTGCGCGACCTGCCGATCTTGCCTACGCGATCGGTTTGAATCCCTGCCAGGCCGTCATTCATGGCGGCATCTTGCGCACCATTGGCTGAGCTTTTGATCGCCCGCAAGGCCGTCATCTGCGTTTCGGAGAAGATGAATTTCGCGACATGTAAAAAAAACGGTGACCGCCGTAAGCAAATGTAAGGCTTAATCAATCGTTAAGGATCGCTGGCTATAGTCCTTCTCGTGATTCAACTTCTCCCCTCCCCATTTGCCAAAATGGGTTTGCCCACGGCGCCAACGCGTCGTGGGTTTTTCTTTGTCGGTCGGGTTTATCGTCCGCCGACATCAGCCGAAATCAGCTGCGTTCGGCCAGCGCCGTCAGGCTTTCGCCAGTCACGCGGCAGATGCGCCACTCGGGCATCACGTCCGCACCCATCGCCTTGTAGAAATTGATTGCAGGCTCGTTCCAGTCCAATACCGACCATTCGAAACGCCCGCAGCCGCGCTCGACCGCCAGCTGCGCCAGCCGTTGCAGCATGCGCGTGCCGATGTTCTTGCCGCGATGCGCTTGCTTCACATACAGGTCTTCAAGGTACAAACCTTTCTTGGTCAGGAAGGTCGAGAAGTTATGGAAGAACAGCGCGAAGGTGACGACCTCGCCGTTCTCTTCGCCAACGATGGCTTCACACGACGGGTGTGTGCCGAACAGGCCTTCGTGCAGCAGGGCTTCGGTGGCCACCACCATGTGTTCGAGTTTTTCAAAGACGGCCAGTTCCACGATCATGGCGTGGATGTGGGTGACGTCGTCCGGACGGGCAGGGCGGATGGAAAATGGGGCAGCGGTCATGGCGATTCGATGGGATTGTTCAGGTTAGCGGATTGCACGATTTTTGGTGCGGGCGCACGCACGGCCCAGGCCACGCTCGCCAGGCACACGATCATGCCGAGAAATTCAAGCGCGCCGGGGCGGTAATCTTCGAGCAGCACCGACAGCAGCACCGACAGCACGGGCGTGACGACGGTAACGTACACGGCCTTGTTGGCGCCGATGCGGGCGATCAGCGTGAAGTAGGCAAAGAAGGCGACGACCGAGCCGAAGATCGACAGGTAGAACAGGCCGGCCCAGTAGGTGCCGCTGTCGGGCAGCGTGAAGGCGTCGCCGTTCGCGAGCGACCACAGCGTGACCATCGACGCGCCCCACAGCATCGACCACGCCATCGTCAGCGGCAGGTTCGCGCACTGCTGCTTGACCTTGGTGACGACGACGCTGCCGCCCGCGCTGGCCATGGTCGCGGCCAGCGCCAGCACGACGCCGGCGATGAAGTGACCGTTGCCGCCGGCCTGGATCGCCTGCCAGGCATCGCCAATGGCGTGCCAGAACAGCAGCGCGACGCCCACCATGGCGGCCGCGCCGCAGGTCCAGGTGCGGCGGTTGATCGCTGTGCCAAAGAAGAGGCGGCTCCAGATGGGCGTCCAGAACACCATCAGCGCAAACATCACGGCCACCAGGCCTGAGACGACGTGCTGCTCCGCGTGGTAGGTGCAGATATACGAGATGCCGAAGGTCAGGCCGCCCTGCAGCGCCATCCAGCGGTGCGTGCGCCAAGGCAGGCTCAGGCGTTCGCGGCGTGCGATGCATACGGCGAACAAGGCAGCGGCAGCGAGGAAGAAGCGATAGGCCACCGACACCGCCGGTGCGGTGTGTCCCAGTTGCAGGGTGATGGCCCAGAAGGTCGAGCCCCAGATCAGGGACGCGATGGTAAACAGGATGGGGGAAGACATCGCGGGAGT
This sequence comes from Oxalobacteraceae sp. CFBP 8761, assembly GCA_014841595.1. NCBI lineage: Bacteria > Pseudomonadati > Pseudomonadota > Betaproteobacteria > Burkholderiales > Oxalobacteraceae > Oxalobacteraceae sp. CFBP 8761. Next base: position 346,326 of record JACYUE010000001.1, read on the forward strand.
ATAGATGGCCTGCCAGGTTCCTGTCGGCATCACCTCATCGACCAGCATCCCCGATGTAGTAGAAATGCAACATCACCATGCGAGCCGGATACGCCGGTACAGAATGCTCAGCACGAACAGCGGCCCGATCAGCAAGAAGCGCAGATCGTCGAAAAACGAAGGCTTCTTGCCCTCGATATGGTGGCCGATGAACTGGCCGAGCCAGGCCGCCACGAACACGCCGATCGCCGTCGGCAACACGGTCCCGTCCGGCAGCATCGCCAGTACCAGCAGCATCGCGCCGACCATCACGCCCATCCCCAACGCGAAGGCGCGCGATAGCGTGACGTAATACGCCAGCGCCGCTGCCGCCACCAGCAGTGCTACCGCGGGATGGAGCGCCCACAGCATGCCCAGCAGGCTGAACACGATTGCCGGGATGCAGACGATGTGGATCAGTTCATTGACGGGATTGCGGTGGCTTTCGCCATAGCGCGCCAGCAGGACATCGATGGCGCGGGGCGTGGATGCGGTGTACATGGCGGCGTCTCCCTGTATTGTTGTAACGACGATTCTACCGCCGCTGTTCCCCGTGCGGCGGCCTATCGTGGCGGCAGCGCCGGCGTGGGCGCCGTGGTGTCGGCCGGCTGCACGCGCAGATGGGCATGGTTCGCGAACAGCTCGGCGATCCATTCGACGAATACCCGCACCTTGGCGGACAAATGGCGATTCTGCGGATAGACGACGTGGACGGGAATCGGATCGCAGCGCCAATCCGGCAGCAGCCGCACCATCTTGCCGGTCGCGAGCTGCTCGGACAAAAGATAGTCGGTCATATTGATCACACCCAGGCCGGCCAGGCCCGCCTTGATATAGGCGTTCGAATCGTTGAGTGCGATGGCGCCGGGCAGCATGACCTCGATGCGCTCGCCGTCGCGGGTGAAATCCCAGCCGCTGACCTTGCCCGACTTGGACGAGAAATAGTTGACGCAGCGATGGCGCTCCAGATCGTTCGGATGCAGCGGCATGCCGAAGCGCTCGATATATGAGGGCGCCGCGCAGGTGACGAAATTGATCACGCCAACGCGCCGCGCAATCAGGTTGTTGTCGATCAGGTCGCCACCGCGCACGGCACAGTCGACGCCTTCCTCGACCAGGTCGACCGGACGATCGGTGCTGCCCATCTCCAGCGTGATATCGGGATAGCGCGCGAAAAAATCGGGCAGGGCGGGAATCAGGATCTCGCAGGTGAGACCCGTGGGCGCATCCACCCGCAGCCGGCCACTGGGGCTGAAGCGGTGGCGCGTGAGCGATTCTTCGGCGTCGCGCACGTCCGACAGGATCCGCACGCAGCGCTCGTAATAGGCGGCGCCGTCGGATGTCACGGACACGTGGCGGGTCGTGCGATGCAACAGGCGTGAGGCGAGCGACGTTTCGAGCGCCTGGATCAGTGTCGATACCGTCGCCTTGGGCATTTGCAGCGTGTCGGCAGCGCGCGTGAAGCTGCCCGCATCGACGACTTGGACGAACACTTCCATGGCTTGCAGCTTGTTCATCTGGATTCTGACTCAAAAATAGCGCCATTGTTCAGGAATCTGAACAATCAATTCGGTATTGTCATCTTTATCCGATTGAGGATCAAGACTATTATGTGTGCATCGCAACAAAGTATTTACTTGAGAAGACGGAGCAGGACATGAGTATTCGAGATGGCATTTTTACCACGGTTGCAGTCACGCTTAGCGGCGTCGCGCTGGCGGGATTGCTTTGCACGGATGCTTATTCCCGCGCCGCCGGCGCCGAAGCACGCGGTGTGCGGGCGTTGTCGATGCAGATGCAGATGACCTGCGTGGGCGATTGCGCCGTCGTCGACGAGCGCATCGTCGAACTCGAGCTCGGGCAGGCCGCGCGATGAACACCGTGGGCGACATGCCGGACCGCGCGCTGAAAGTACGCGACCTCGAGGTCACGGGCGCTACCGGCCCGCTGCCGGCGCGCCTGTACGCCGCTGGCCCGGCCGCCAAGCGCGACATGCTGGTCGTGTTCTACCACGGCGGCGGCTTTGACAGCGGCGACCTCGACGAAGCGGACGATTTCCTGCGCTCGCTGGCCGAATGCGATCACCTGCCGCTGGTGCTGGCGCCGAGCTACACGCTGGCCACTGTCAGCCCGTTCCCGGCGGCCGTCGAGGATGCCCACGCGGTTCTGCAGTGGGCCAAGAAGAACAAGACCAAGCTTGGCTGGAACGGCAAGCTCCTGGTGACGGCCGGCATCGAAGCCGGCGCCAACCTGGCGGCTGTCTGCGCGCTGATGTCGCGTGATCGTGGTGGTCCGGCACTCGCTGGCCAGATCCTCGTCATGCCGATGCTCGACCCGGCCCTGAGTACCGGTTCGATGCGCCAGCTCACGCAATGCTCCGACCGCGAAAAGGCCGCCACGATCTGCGCCGAAGCCTATCGCGGCTATTTGCCCCACGCAGCCGACCGCTCGCATCCGTACGCGGCGCCGCTGCATTCCAGCCGTCTGAAGAACCTGGCGCCGGCGCTGATCCTGTCGGCCGAAGACGATCCGCTGCGCGACGAAGCCGAGCTGTATGGCGCAAAACTGATCAATGCGGGCATCTGCACCACGGTGCGGCGCATGGCGCCCGCTGATCTGCAAGACCCGAACGGCCGCAATGAATGCGCCTGCAAATGGCAGGCGATGGGGGAGATTGCGAATTTCCTGGCACGGCTGGAGGGGCGGCAGGGGGCTTGACTCTGTCGGGCTGTTCCGACCGTACGCCATCGTTCGTTGGACGCGTGGACGGCGTAGCCGTCCACCCTACGGATCAATACGGGTTTTCGGGTAAGTAAGAGTTCATCACAATAAGAGAGTGCGAATGAATCACAGTGCCCAATCGCAGCATCTGCCTCGCAGATAACGCACAACCACCCGCCGGACTAAGCCACCGGCTCTACATCAGATAACAGAATTTTTTCCACGCCTTGGCGCGGAAGGGGATTCGTTTTGCCTGCGTTTCGTCTGGCCGACATGCCAGCAACGCGGGACGGGGTTCTATTGTCTTTTTTTTCATCGTCGTACTTCATCGTTTCTAATAAAAGGGTTAATCATGAATAACCAATCAGGGATGGGCAAACTGCGCGTCATCATCGCCGCGCTGTCAATCGCAGGTCTCGCGGGCGCCGGTATCACCGGCTGCGCGGACGCCACCAGCGACGACGCACCGGCAGCGGCAGCACCGAGTGCGCCGCCAGTCACGAGCGCGGTCGTCATCCAGCGCGCCGTGACCGAAACGCAGGAATTCTCCGGTCGCCTGGAAGCGATCGAAGTCGTTGCAATCCGCCCCCGCGTGTCGGGCTACATCACTGCGGTGAACTTCAAGCCGGGCGCCGAAGTGAAAAAGGGCGAGGTCCTGTTCGTGATCGACCCACGGCCTTACCAGGCCGAAGCGGACCGCACGAAGGCCGTCGCCGCTGCCGCGCAGGCACGCGCCGGCCTGGCCCGCCTTGAACTGCAGCGCGCCGAACTTCTGTTGGCCGACAAGGCCATCGCCCAGCGCGAGTTCGACGAACGCGCCGCTGGCCAGAAAGAACTGGATGCGAGCGTGCGCGCCGCCCAGGCCGAGCACGAAACGGCGCGCCTGAACCTGGCCTACACCCGCGTCACGTCGCCGATCGATGGACGCGTCTCGAAGGCCGAGATCACCCTGGGCAACCTGGTGGACGCCACCGCAGTCCTGACCTCGGTGGTCTCGCTCGAACGCATCTACGCCAGCTTCGATGGCGATGAATCCACCTACCTGCGCGTGTCGCGCCGCACCAACGCCGGCCAGCCGGTGGAGGTGAAGGTGGGCCTGGCCGGCGAAGAAGGCTTCCCGCACAGCGGCAAGCTCGAATTCGTCGACAACCAGCTCGACAGCCGCAGCGGCAGCGTGCGCATGCGCGCCACGCTGGCCAACGCCGACCGCGCGCTGGCGCCGGGCCTCTTTGCCCGCGTGCAGATCGCCGGCGGTGCGCCGACCCCGCAGATCCTGATCGTCGACCGCGCCATCAACACCGACCAGGACCGCAAGTTCGTCTACGTCGTCGACAAGGACGGCAAGGCCGAATACCGCAGCGTCAAACTGGGCCCGCTGGATGACGGTTTACGCATCGTGCGCGAAGGCCTGAAACCAGGCGAAAAGATCGTCGTGAACGGTCTGCAGCGCGTGCGCCCGGGCGCCCCGATCGCAGCGCAGGTTGTGCCGATGGTGGCCACCGCAGCACCGGCAGCGGCAGCGGCCACCCCAGCGGCTGCAACGGGAGCATAAGTCACCATGAACTTTCCTAAATTCTTTGTCGACAAACCGATCTTCGCGGTCGTGCTGTCGGTGATCATCTTTGTCGCCGGCCTGATCTCGATCTTCATGCTGCCGATTTCCGAGTACCCCGAAGTCACGCCGCCATCGGTGGTGGTACGCGCCCAGTATCCGGGCGCGAACCCGAAGGTCATCGCCGAAACGGTGGCCACGCCGCTGGAAGAGCAGATCAACGGCGTCGAAGACATGCTGTACATGTCGTCGCAAAACACGTCCGACGGCGCGCTGGCGCTGACCGTCACGTTTAAAATCGGCACCGATGTCGAGCAGGCCGAGACTGCGGTGCAGAACCGGGTCCAGCGCGCGCTGCCACGGCTGCCTGAGGAAGTGCGCCAGATCGGCGTGACGACCGTGAAGTCGTCGCCGAACCTGACGATGGTGGTCCACCTGAATTCCCCGGACGGCCGCTACGACGATCTGTATCTGCGCAACTACGCGGTGCTGAACGTGAAGGATCAGCTGGCCCGGATCAAGGGCATGGGCGAAGTCCAGCTGTTCGGCTCGGGCGACTACGCGATGCGTATCTGGCTCGATCCGCAGAAGGTCGCCGCGCGTGGCCTGACTGCCGGCGACGTCATCGATGCGATCCGCGAACAGAACGTGCAGGTCGCGGCCGGCGTGATTGGCCAGGGGCCGGCCAAGGACGCTGACTTCCAGCTGACCGTGAACACGCAAGGGCGCCTGCAAAGCACTGACGAATTCGGCGACATCGTCCTGAAGACCAATGCCGAAGGCGGCACCACGCTGCTCAAGGATGTCGCGCGCATGGAACTCGGTTCGAGCTCGTATGCACTGCGCTCGCTGCTGAACAACAAGTCGGCCGTCGCGATCCCGATCTTCGCTGCCCCAGGCGCGAACGACCTGCAGCTGTCCGCCGATGTGCGCACCACGATGGAAGCGCTGTCGCAGGAATTCCCGGAAGGCGTGAAGTATTCGATCGTGTATGACCCGACCCAGTTCGTGCGCGAGTCGATCAACTCGGTCATCGTGACGCTGTTCGAAGCGGTCGTGCTGGTCGCGCTGGTGGTGATCATCTTCCTGCAGACCTGGCGCGCCTCGATCATTCCGCTGCTGGCCGTGCCGGTGTCGGTGGTCGGTACCTTTGCCGTGATGCTGGCCTTTGGCTTCTCGATCAATACGCTGTCGCTGTTCGGCCTCGTGCTGGCCATCGGTATCGTGGTCGACGATGCGATCGTGGTGGTGGAAAACGTCGAGCGCAATATCGCCGATGGCTTGAATCCGCGCGACGCAACCATCCAGGCCATGAAGGAAGTCAGCGGGCCGATCATCGCCATCGCGCTGGTGCTGTGCGCCGTGTTCGTGCCGATCGCGTTCGTGTCGGGCCTGACCGGCCAGTTCTATCGCCAGTTCGCACTGACGATCGCGATTTCGACCGTGATCTCGGCGTTTGCCTCGCTGACGCTGGCACCGGCCCTGTCGGCTGCCTTGCTGAAACCGCACAATGCACCGAAAGACCGCCTGACGCGCATGATCGACGCCGTGCTGGGTCGCTTCTTCGGCGCGTTCAACCGCTTCTTTGGCCGCTCGTCGGTGCGCTATGAGCACGGTGTGAAGGGTGTCCTGCGTCGCAAGAGCGCTTCGGTTGCTGTCTACCTGGCGCTGGCCGTGGCTGCGGTGTTCATGTTCAAGGCAGTGCCGCCGGGCTTCGTGCCACCGCAGGACAAGGCCTACCTCATCGGCTTCGCACAACTGCCGGACGCTGCATCGCTCGACCGCACCGACGCCGTGATCCGCCAGATGTCGAAGATCGCCCAGGAGATTCCCGGCGTCGAATCGTCGATCGCCTTCCCGGGCCTGTCGATCAACGGCTTTACCAATGCGCCGAACGCCGGCATCGTGTTCGTCGGCCTGAAGTCGTTCGATCAGCGCAAGGACAAGGCGAAAAGCGCCGAAGCCATCGCCGCCGAGATCAACAAGCGCATGGGCGCTGTCGAAGATGCATTCGTGATGGTGCTGTCGCCGCCGCCGGTCAATGGCCTGGGCACGACGGGCGGCTTCAAGATGATGATCGAAGACCGCGGCAACGTGGGCTACGAAGAGCTGAACAAGGCAGTGCAGGCACTGACGGCCAAAGCCGCGCAGACGCCAGAACTGGCCGGCGTGTTCTCGGGCTTCCAGATCAACGTGCCGCAGCTGTACGCGGACATCGATCGGGTGAAGGCCAAGCAGCTGGGCGTGCCGCTGGCGAGCATCAACCAGACCTTGCAGGTCAACCTTGGCTCGCTGTACGTGAACGACTTCAACCAGTTTGGTCGCACCTACCAGGTACGGGTGCAGGCTGATGCGCCGTTCCGTTCGCAGCGCGAGCAGATCGAGCAGTTCAAGGTGCGCAGCAATACGGGCGAAATGATTCCGCTGTCGTCGATGATGCGCGTGAAGGACACGTATGGTCCGGACCGCGTCACGCGCTACAACGGCTATGTCTCGGCCGAGATGAATGGCGGCGCAGCGCCCGGTGTGTCGTCCGGCCAGGCACAGGCGGCGATGGAACGCATCGCAAAAGAAGTGCTGCCGAAGGGTGTGTCGTACGAATGGACCGAGCTGACCTACCAGGACGTCCTGTCGGGTAACACGATGATCTATGTGTTCCCGCTGTGCGTGCTGCTGGTGTTCCTGGTGCTGGCGGCCCAGTACGAAAGCTGGACGCTGCCGCTGTCGGTGATCCTGATCGTGCCGATGTCGATCCTGTGCGCGCTCATCGGCGTTAAGCTCACCGGCGGCGACAACAATGTGTTCACGCAGATCGCGCTGTTCGTGCTGGTCGGCCTGGCGTCGAAGAACGCGATCCTGATCGTCGAATTTGCCCGCGAACTGGAAGACCATGGTCGCAGCGTCGTCGAAGCTGCGCTGGAAGCGAGCCGCCTGCGTCTGCGGCCGATCCTAATGACGTCGATCGCGTTCATCGCCGGCGTGGTGCCGCTGGTGTTCTCGAGCGGCGCGGGTTCCGAAATGCGCCACGCCATCGGTGTCGCCGTGTTCTGGGGCATGCTGGGCGTGACCTTCTTCGGTCTGTTCCTCACGCCGCTGTTCTATGTGTTGTTGCGCTCACTGGCCAAGCGTTTTGAAAAACCCGTGCACACCGCGCCTGCGGTGGCGCACAGCGCAGAAGGAGTGCACTGATGAATACGATGATTGCAAAGGGTGTCGCGCTCCTGCTGGCGGCGTTGCTGCTGACGGCCTGCGCCACGCCCGACTTCGTGCAGCCGCACATGGTCACGCCGGACGCCTTCCGCGAGTCGCAGGCACCAGTGCCGGCGGCCGAAGTGGCAGGGATTGACGGCGCGCGCTGGAAGCCGGCGCAGCCGGCCGAGCAGCAGCCGCGCGGCCAGTGGTGGCTGGCCTTCAACGACCCGGCGCTGACCGCGCTGATCGAGGAAGCCGCCGCCAACAACGCCAACCTGTCGGTCGCAGCCAGCCGCGTCAAGCAGGCGCGCGCGATTGCCGGCATCGCCGAAGCGGATCGTATCCCGCAAGTCGGCGTGGGAATCGGCGCCCAGCGTGCGCGCCTGTCGCCACGCGAATCGAACCTGCCGCAAGGTGTGGGGACCGACGCGTACACCAGCTACAGCGCGCGCCTGTCGGCCAGCTACGAAGTCGACCTGTTCGGCCGCGTGGCAGCCGGCGTGTCGGCAGCGCGGGGCGATGCGGCGACTTCAGAAGCTAACTTCCGCTCGGTGCTGCTGGCGTTGCAGGCCGACGTCGCGCAGACCTATTTCAGGCTGCGCGCGCTCGATGCCGAACTGGTGACGCTGGCCGACACGGTGCGCCTGCGTGAAGAAAGCATCAAGGTCACGCAACGCCGTTTCGACCTGGGCGACATCGGCGAATTCGACCTGTCGCGCGCCCGCACCGAGCTGTCCACGGCGCGCGCCGAAGCCATCGGCGTGCAGCGCCAGCGCGCCACGACAGAGCATGCACTGGCGGTCCTGCTGGGCAAGCCGGCAGCCAACTATGTGGCCGGTCCGAGCCCGTTGCTCGATGCGAGCCTGATGCCGGCAATTCCTGCCGGCCTGCCATCGTCGCTGCTCGAGCGCCGGCCCGACATCGTCGCTGCCCAGCGTGCGATGGAGGCGTCGAACGCCCGCATCGGCGTGGCGCGCGCGGCGATGTTCCCGGCCCTGACCATCAATGCCGATGGCGGCGGCGTGGGCGGCGTGTTCTCGGAAGTGTTCAAGTGGAGCAGCCGTTCGTGGGTGCTCGGGGCCCTTGCCTCGATGCCGATCATCGACGGTGGCCGCAATCGCAACAACATCGTGCGCAGCGAAGCGGTGCTCGAAGAATCGGTGGGCACCTATCGCCAGAGCGTACTGGTGGCGTTTGCCGAGGTCGAGGACAACCTGGCTGGCCTGCGCATCCTGGCAGGGCAGGCCGGTGAAATCGACGCGGCCGTGGTCTCGGCGCGCCGCTCGACCGACCTGGCGCAGAAGCTGTACGACGCGGGCCGCTCGAGCTATCTCGAACTGCTCGACGCCCAGCGCAACCTGGCCGTGGTGGAACGCACGGCGGTGCAGTTGCGCGGTGAGCGCGCGTTGACGACGGTGGCGCTGATTCGCGCACTTGGCGGAGGTTGGGATGCGACGCAGCCGGTGAATACGGCGGTGGCGCAACGTTGATTCCCGTATAAAAGTTGTTTGCCCTTTGCGGCGGTGCGTGTGAACGCACCGCCGCTTTTTTTCGTCGGTGTAGCAAAACTACAAAAATATTCTGATTCAATTGACTCGGTTAGACGACAAGAACAGAATCTGTGGGCCGAAAGTGTCCGCTCAGAGACCGCGGCAACTAGTTACGTAGTTTATCTACGCGACCAACAGTACGTCCGTCGACGTCCTGAAGGACTGAAACACATCAATTACACCGGAGGAGACAAAATGAAGAAAAGCATCATCGCCATGCTTGCCACCAGCGTTGTGGCATTGAGTAACCCGGCCCTGGCCGCCACCCCGCCTGCCCAGGCGGGCAACAGTTCTGCGGTGCTGCTGCAGGGCTTCCACTGGAACTCGTCGAGCGCCAGGAGCCCGAACTGGTACAACACCCTGCAGGGCAATGTGGGGGAGCTGAAGACCATGGGCTTTTCCCATGTCTGGTTTCCGCCGCCATCCGACTCGGCTGCCTCGCAGGGCTATCTGCCGCGCCAGCTGAACAACCTGAATTCCGCCTACGGCAGCTCGGCCGAACTCACCAACGTCGTGCGCGCCTTCACGAACAGTGGCATCAAGGCGGTGGCCGACGTCGTCGTCAACCACCGCGTCGGCACCACCGGCTGGTCGGACTTCACCAATCCCAACTGGACCACGTATTCGATCGTCAACAACGACGAGTGCAACTGCGGCCTGGGCAGCGCCGATACGGCGCTCGGCTTCAACGGTGGGCGCGACCTGGACCACCGCAACGTCGGCGAAGTCCAGAACGGCATCACCACGTGGCTGAACTACACGCTCAAACCCGTGGGCTTCACCGGCATGCGGGTGGACTATGTGCGCGGCTTCAGCCCCAGCTACGTCGGGCAGTATGCGAATGCCTTCAACGCCGAGTTCTGCGTCGGCGAGCTGTGGAACGACCTGAACCTCAACAACGTCGATGCGCACCGCCAGGAAATCATGAACTGGATTAACGGCACCAGCAACAGCTGCGGCGCGTTCGACTTCACCACCAAGGGCCTGCTCAATGACGCGCTGGCCAACGGCAATTACTGGCGCCTGAAGGATGCCGCCGGCAAGCCGCAGGGCGCGATCGGCTGGTGGCCGGCGATGGCAGTGACCTTTGTCGACAACCACGACACCGGTCCATCGGAAAGCTGCGGCAACGGCCAGAACCACTGGGCGGTGCCGTGCGGCTCGGTGATGCAGGGCTACGCCTATGTGCTGAGCCACCCGGGCATTCCGACCGTGTACTACCCGCACATCTACAACTGGGGCCTGAAAACCCCGATTGCTGCGCTGATGGCCGCACGCCGGGCGGCCGGGGTGACGTCGACGTCGCCGGTCGCGATCCAGCAGGCGGCGCAGGGACTGTATGCGGCAGTTGTCACGGGTAATACGCGCCAGCTCGCGATGAAGATCGGGCCGAACGCCTGGAGCCCGGCTGGCACGGGCTGGGTGCTGCAGACGTCGGGCAGCAATTACGCGGTGTGGATGAAGTAAGGACCCGCTGTGTGTGACGTACCGGCTGCCGGCGACGGCGGCCGGTCGTCAGCCTGATACGGGCTGCGCACCGCTACAATGGCGCCATGTCCATCGCATCTGCTTGTGTTCCTGTTCCATCGCTCACCGGCCTCGCGCCCGTCATCGACGCCACTACCCGTATTCTCGTGCTGGGCAGTTTTCCGGGCGGCGCGTCGCTGGCGGCCGGGCAGTATTATGCGCACCCGCGCAATCTGCTGTGGCCGATCCTGTCGCACCTGACGGGCGAAGACCTGGCCGGCTTGCCCTACGACGAGCGCCTGCCGCGCCTGCTGGCGCACGGCATCGGTTTGTGGGATGTGCTGGGTGCGTGCGAGCGCGAAGGCAGTCTCGATTCAGCCATCCGTGCGCCGGCTGCGAACGACTTCGCGCGGCTGCGTGAGCGTTGTCCGCTGCTTGAAACCGTCGGCTTCAACGGCAAGACGGCGGGCAAATTTGCACCGCAATTTGCCGACGCCGGCTATCGGACGGTGCTGCTGCCATCGACTTCGCCGGCGTATGCGGCGATGCCGTTTGCGCAAAAGCTGCTGGCCTGGCAGCGCTTGCTGGCGGAATGACGGCGCTGAGTCGTTCCAGGTCGCAGGGCATGCGACTCGCGCAGCCTATTTGCGCCAGGGTGTCTTGGCAGGTCTGACCACCGACCGATCTGTCAGGCGGCTATGCAGATATGCGCGCACGTCGTCGGGCGCGTAGCCTTGGCCCTGCGCCAACATCTCTGCTCTGGCGTCACGAGCTTGCGCAACGAAGGCTGCACGTTTCTCAACCGCATGGACGGCTTGCCGGATTGCCTCGACCATGAACGCATGCGGGCTGATGCCAAGCACGTGGGCAGCACCGATTGCGCGCTGCTTGAGTTCATCGGGAAGTTTCAGTGAGATCGTTGACATGGGATTGTGCCTCGTTTGTGCGCGCTGTCTTACCGAATATGCGTCCCGGTCCCCGCCGCCATCTTCCGCAGATACGCCAGCTTCGCCGCATACACCTCGCGCATGTCCTGCCGCGTGCTGTGATCGACCGCCAGTGCGATCTGTTCCCGCGCATCGCGCACGTGCCCAAGCTGCAGATGGGCGACGCCCAGCCAGAACCGGAACTCGTCGTTGTACGGCGCACGCCGCACCTCGCGCGCGAAGTGGGTTACCGCATCGTCATACCGGCCGGCCTTGAGTGCGGCGGTGCCCAGATCAAAATAGTGGTACGGCGGCGTCGGGTCGACTGCCGCGATGCGCGCGGCCAGCGCCGCTGCTTCCAGCGGCCGGCCCAGCGCCGCCAGCACCGGTTGCAGGTTGTGCAGCACCGCCAGGTTCTCTGGCTCGCGCACCAGCGCCGCCTGGAACGCGCGCTCGGCCAGTGCCGGTTCGCCATGCCGCTGGTAGATCACGCCCAGCGTGTTGAGCGTGCTCGCCATGCCGGGCCGCGCCAGGACCGCCGCGCGTGCCCACCAGTAGGCGTCGTCGCGCCGGCCCTGCACCAGAGCTTCGGCGGCGCGGTTGTTCAGGAACAGGGCGACGATGTCGTCTTCTTCGAGCTCGCGCGTGCGCAGGCGCGCGGCCTCGTCGCGCGGGATGAAATCGACGACCAGCACGCGCTGCGGGTGGTAGCCGCGCGGCGCGTCGGCCGGGCGTTCGCCCAAGCTGACGTTGATGTGGGAACTGGACAGGTACAGGCCCGCAGTGCGGCTCCAGGCATTGTCGACGTCCACGCTCTGGAACCGGACCGGCATGCCCAGCTCTTTCGCGAAGGCTGCCGTCATGATGACCAGCGACAGGCAGTTGCCCGTGCGCGCGGCGTAGGTCTGGCTGGCGGTGCGCGTGATGGTGGATTCGTACTCGAGCTTGAGGTCGGACTTGCTGTAGAGCGCATCGACCAGACCGTGCTGCATGCCCTTGGTGCGCAGGCGCGACGTGAATGCGCTGCTGTTCAGGTAAGTACGCATCGCGGGGCTGAGCGCGAACAGGTCGTGCGCGCCGATGGGCTCGGAGGGTGGCCCAAAGCGCGCATCGGCAAACAGGGCCGCTGGCGGGGCAGGGGGAGGAGCGAGGCTGGCGCAGCCGGCCAGCAGCATGGACAAAAACAACCAATTGAACAAGACCCAGCGCATGGCGCCTCCTGCAAACAAGCGTACTGACAAGGCAGTATCCGCTCCCTTGCGGGCGAAGTCAAAACTCAGTCTTCGTGAAACGCTTCCAGGAGTTCGTCCATGATCTCGGCGGTTTCTTCGTCCGACAGGCCCAGATACGCGCAGGCCGCGACGCCGCCCTTGTTCCATTCGTTCGACTCGGCGTGGCCCTGGTAGCGGCAGATCGCGTTCTCGGCCAGCAGCGACAGGGCGATCAGCGAGCGCACCGGCCCCGCGGTGGCGGCATCGTCGATCACGGCAAAGTCGTGATGGTGCAGGATGGCCCAGGCGACGTGGTCGGACAGTCCCCAGTTGCGGGCCAGCAGGCAGCCCATGGCGGCGTGGCTGGTGGAGTGGCGTTCATTCTCGAGGTCGGTGAACGGCCGATGGGCTTCCATCGACGCCGCGCCATAGGTGGCTTCGTAATCCTTGAAGCGGTCCATCAGGAGCGGCACGCCGGTGTCGCAGAACAGGCCGAACGTATGCGCCACGTCGGGCTCGCCCATGCGCAGGCGGCGCGTCAGGAACACCATCGCGTGCGCACGGCGGGTCGAGAGGTCCCAGAAGTTGGCCAGCGCGGCGCTGTTGACAGGAATCGCCTGGCGCGCCAGCAGCCCGGTCATCAGGGCCGCAACCTGGTTAATGCCCAGGAACAGGATGGCCTGCTCGATCGACTTGGCCTTGCGCCGGCCGCCGTAGACGGCCGAATTGGCCAGCTTGAGCAGGGCGCCGGACATGCCGACGTCGCTCGCCACGATCCTGCCGATGGCGTCGGGCGATGGATCGTCGGCGCCCAGTTCGCGCTGCAGATCGGCGAGCAGGCTCGGCCGCGGCGGAATGCGGATCGACTTGATCAGGGCATCGACCTGGTCGGTTTGGGGGGCGGACTCGACGACGGTATTCATGAAATGGCGGGGCGCGAGAGGGCATCTCGGACGTTGCGGGGAACGTGTCACTATACCCGAGCCGATAAAATATTGCAGCATGGCAATGTGTAAATCAACTGGTTAATGTGGCAATTCCACCATAGCGCCAGGGCACTGGCGTGCGCGCTAGAATCCCGGCATGGTTATTTCGACAATTGCAGGGATTGATTTTTCAGCCGACGCGGCCACCGTGGCGCGCCAGCTGATCGGGGTGACGGTGCTGCTCGACGGGGTGGGCGGGCGCATCGTCGAGACCGAAGCCTATGACCGCGACGATGCGGCCTCGCACGCGTTTGCCGGCGAGACCGAGCGCAATGCCTCGATGTTCGGGCCGCCCGCGCATGCCTACGTCTACCGCTCGTACGGCATCCACTGGTGCCTGAACTTCGTGTGCCGCGAGGCGGGGCATGGCGCCGGGGTCCTGATCCGCGCGCTGGAGCCGGTGGCGGGGCTGGACGTCATGCGCGCCCGGCGCGATGCGCTCGATGAGCGCGCGCTGTGTTCGGGGCCGGGCAAGTTGTGCCAGGCGCTGGGCGTCACGCGTGCGCACGATGGGATGGCGCTGGCGGGGGCGTCGTTTGCCTTGCTGCCGGCAGAGCCGGGCCTGGTCGTCGTGGAAGGCATCCGCATCGGCATCTCGAAGGCGGTCGACGTGCCGTGGCGCTTCGGGCTGGCCGGCTCGCGCTTCCTGAGCCGGCCAATCCGCGGCGAAGCGCGCAACTAAGCCGATCCACGCCGGCGCGCTGTCGCCGGCGGCAGGGCCGGCACGGGCTTTGCGCGCATCGTGCTGGTGCGGCTGCGGCGGTCGGCCACGCCCTGGAAGCCCACCGCAAGCGCGTCGTCGTGTGCGTCTTCCATCTCCTCTGCTTCTTCGACGTCGCCGTCGCCCGGCGCGATGCGGAAGATCGCCACGGCCCTGGCCAGATTGACGGTCTGCTCGTGCAGGCTCTCGGCCGCCGCTGCGGCCTGTTCGACCAGCGCCGCATTCTGCTGCGTCATGCTGTCCATCTGCCCGACCGCGCGATTGACGTCGGCGATACCGTCGGCCTGCTCGGTGCTGGCGATGCTGATGCGCCCGATGATGTCGTTCACCTGGCGTACCGACGAGACGATGTCGCCCATGCTGGCGCCGGCTTCGCTGACCGACGCGTTGCCCCGTTCGATGATGCTGACCGAGTCCGCGATCAGGCCCTTGATTTCCTTGGCCGCTGCCGCAGAGCGCTGCGCCAGCGTGCGCACTTCGGACGCCACCACGGCAAAGCCGCGCCCCTGTTCGCCGGCGCGCGCTGCTTCCACCGCCGCATTCAGGGCCAGGATATTGGTCTGGAACGAGATGCCGTCGATGACGCCGATGATCTCGACGATCTTGCGCGAGCTGGCCTGGATCGATTCCATCGTCGTCACGGCGCCTTGCACCGCCTGGCCGCCGCGCGCGGCCAGTTGCGCCGCTTCGGCCGCGAGCTCGGACGCCTGGCGCGCATTGGTGGCGTTGTCCTTGACCGCCGTGGTCAAGGTCTCCATCGTGCTGGCCGTCTGCTCGAGCGAGCTGGCCTGCATCTCGGTGCGGCTCGACAGGTCCATATTGCCGGTGGCGATTTCCTGCGATGCCGTGTCGATCGAGCGCACCGCCGTCATCACACTGCGCAGCGCGGCATTCAGGCGCGCGATCGTGTGATCCAGCGCGCGGCCCGTGTCGGCGATTTCGTCGCGGCCCTGCGCGTCCACCGGCGGCGCGTCGAGCCGGCCCTCGGCCAGTTCGCCGACCGTGTGCGCGATCGAATGGATCCCGGCCAGCATCGCGCGCCGCACCAGCATCGTCACCGCCAGCGACAGCGCGATCGACAGCAGCACCAGGCCGGCCATGGTCCAGCCCAGCGTGCGAAATTCGGCCCGGGCGGCGGCGTAGGCTTCCTGGTTCATGGTCTTTTCGATGTGCGCAAGCTGCGTCAGCGCGGTGTCGAGCGCGCCGAACTGCTGCTCGGCCTTCTGCATCGCATTGGTGGCGATTGACTGGTCCACCGCTGCCATCTCGATCGTCTCGCCGATCGCCTTGCGATAGCGCGTCAGCGCCGCCTGCGACGCCTCGACCGGCGCGCGTTCTTCGCGCTCGGCGGCATGCGCGAACTTGCCCAGTTTGTCGCCGATGGCGGCGTGCCGGCGGCCGATGTCGGCCGTCAGCGCGCTCAAGCGGTTCTGGGCGAAGCTGCCGTTGGTCCAGGCCAGCAACTGGTAGGCGTTGGCGTGGGCAAAGCGCGCCTCGCCGGCGACATCGGCCACCGCCTGCAGGCGCGCGGCGCGCACCTGCACCATGTGTTCCAGCGAGGCGTTCTGGCGCACCATGCCGTAGTAGGCGGCGCCCGACAGCATGGTCAGCAGCACGAGCACGAGGCCCGGGGCCAGCAGCAGTTTCTGGCCGATCCGCAGTTTGTTCAGCATGGGTCACTCCACAAAAAAAGCTGCCATCGCGGGCAGGCGACGGCAGCGACAGCAGGGGATGCGCGACGGCAGCGCAGGCTTATTTCTTGTAGATGCCCGCTTCGAGTACCACGCCGTCGACCAGCAGGATGTAGGTCGTCTTGGGTTCGATCTTGCCGGTGGTGGGATTCTTGTACTGGTAGTCGACCCAGCCCTTGCCCTTGGCGGCGGCCAGCTCGATGATTTCGCGCCGGTACTTCTTGCCGTTTGCATCGGGCACGTCGGTCAGGTCCTTGCCGACGATCGACGGGTTATACGGGTGGGCCAGCACGATGCCGGTCTTGACGTCGCGCAGGTCGATGTACAGCTGGCCCTGGACAAAATCCGGGTCCTTGGCATTGATGCGCTTCATCATTTCATCCTTGCCCTTGGCCTTGATCAGGGCGGCGCCGCGCTCGGCCATGGCGATGGCGTCCTTCTCGGTCGGTTCATTGGCCAGGGCGGCGGTCGATGCCAGCCCCAGGCACAGGGCGGCGGCGGTGGCGATCAGTTTCATGGCGGTCCTTTCGCGTTGAATGCATCAGAAATATTGCTTAAGTGCATTCACTACTCTAGCGGCGCGTGCCCTTGCCGGATTGCGCGCGCACAAGGCCGTGGAAATCGTCCTGCCGCCGTTGCGCCGATGCCGCACTTTTTCCTACAGCAGCCTGTGATTGTCCTATTCACGCGGTCAGACACCTTCTCATTGATTGATGGCAATTGCTGTCCATTCGGCCTCCCTAAGATGGGTTCTTTCCGGCAATCCGCCGCCTTCCCATCATCTTCTTCTGGAGATCTTCGTGAACACGACTGCAACGACGCCCACCAAGTTCAAGCCCTTCACGCGCCAGTCGATCATGAGCGCGCGCCAATGGGAGTGGCTCACGCCCGACCTGCAGGAAGCCGTGCAGGTGGTCTCGCACGTGCTGCCGTTTCGCACCAATGCGTATGTGATGGAGACGCTGATCGACTGGTCGCGCGTGCCGGACGATCCGATCTACCGGCTGACGTTCCCGCACCGCGACATGCTCCCGCGCGCCGAATACGAGCAGCTGCGCGACCTGGTGCTGGTCAAAAAAGATGACGCCGCAATCGCGCGCCTGGTGCACGCGATCCGCATGCGCATGAATCCGCACCCGGCCGGCCAGATGACGCACAACGTGCCGCGCGTGAACGATGCGCCGCTCAAGGGCCTGCAGCACAAGTACAAGGAAACGGTGCTGTTCTTCCCGAGCGCCGGCCAGACCTGCCACGCCTATTGCACGTTCTGCTTCCGCTGGCCGCAGTTCGTCGGCATGGATGACCTGAAGTTCGATGCGCGCGAGTGCGGCGAACTGGTGGACTACCTGAAGATGCACACCGAGGTCACCGACGTCCTGATCACCGGGGGCGACCCGATGATCATGAATACGCGCTCGCTGGCCGAATTCCTCGAGCCGCTCCTGATCCCCGAACTGGCCCACATCCAGAACGTCCGCATCGGCACCAAGTCGGTCGCGTACTGGCCGCAGCGCTTCATGTCGGACAAGGACAGCGACGATCTGATGCGCCTGTTCGAGAAGGTGGTCGCCAGCGGCAAGAACCTGGCCATCATGGGCCACTACAACCACGCGGTCGAACTGCGCGCACCGATCGCGCAGCAGGCGGTCAAGCGCATCGTCGGCACCGGTGCCACGCTGCGCATGCAGGGTCCGCTGATCCGCCACATCAACGAAGACCCGAAAAGCTGGGCCGAGCTGTGGACCACGGGCGTGCGCCTGGGCGCGATTCCCTACTATATGTTCGTCGAGCGCGATACCGGCCCGCGCGACTACTTCGCACTGCCGCTGGCGCGCGCCCACGAGATCTTCCAGGAAGCCTATTCGATGGTCTCGGGCCTGTCGCGCACCGTGCGCGGACCGTCGATGAGCGCCTTCCCCGGCAAGGTCGTGATCGACGGCGTCGTCACGATCAATGGCGAAAAGCTGTTCGCGCTGCAGTTTCTGCAGGCCCGCAATCCGGAATGGGTGCGGCGGCCGTTCTTTGCCAAATACGACGCCACGGCGACCTGGCTCGATCACCTGAAACCCGCGTTCGGGCGCGATCATTTCTTCTTCGAGACGGAAAGCGGCGGCCCGCTGCGGGGCGCCGGCGGCCGCGTGATCCCGCTGGTGCCGGCTGGCCAGCGCGGCCATGCCCAGCCCGACGCGGCATAACCGGTCGACGTTCAGCCAGAGCCTGCGCCATGCAACCTGCTGCCACGCTGGTGTCTCCCGCTCCCCCGCGTCTGTCCGGCCTGGCGGTGTTCGTGTACGTGTTCGTGCCGTTCGCGCTGGGGCATTACCTGTCCTCGCTGCTGCGCAACGTGAACGCGGTGCTGGCGTCGCAACTGGCGAGCGCGCTCGCGCTCACGCCGGGCCAACTGGGGCTGCTCACCAGCGCGTTCTTCTTTGCGTTCGCGCTGGTCCAGCTGCCGGTGGGGATGGCGCTGGACCGCTATGGGCCGCGCCGCGTGCAGGTGGCGATGCTGCTGGTGGCATCCTGCGGCGCGGTGCTGTTTGCGCGTGGCGGCGGCTTCTGGAGCCTGCTCGCGGCGCGCGCCGTCATGGGGTGCGGCCTGGGTGGCTGCTTCATGGCGGCGGTCAAGGCCGTGTCGATCTGGATCGCACCCAGCCGGCTGCCATCGGTGCACGGCTACCTGATCGCCGTCGGCGGCATGGGCGCGGCCAGCGCCACGATGCCGGTGCGCGCGATGCTCGAGTACACCGACTGGCGCGGCCTGTTCCTGCTGCTGGCCGGCCTGGTCGCCTGTACGGGCCTGCTGATCGCCCTGCTGTACCCGAAGACGGGCGACGCCGCGCCCGGCCGGAGCCCGTTATCCCCGCTCTTGCCGGCGCTGCGCGAGGTCTGGCGCGCGCCCGGCTTTCGCGCCGTGGTGGCGCTGGTGCTGGTGCCGCACGCGGTGTTCTTCGGCGTGCAGGGCCTGTGGATCGGACGCTGGCTGGCCGACGTGGCGCTGTACCCGGAAGACGCCGTCGCCTACCTGCTGTACCTGGGCATGGCGGCGGTGGTGTTCGGCGCCATCGCGGTGGGCATGATCACCGAATGGGCCGGGCGGCGCGGCATGCCGCCGCTCGATGTGGCGGCCGCCGGCATCACGATGTTCGTGCTGATCCAGGCCGCGTTCGTGATCGGCTACCGGCCCAGCTTCCCGTGGCTGTCGGTGATGTTCACGCTGGCGGGCACGGTCACCGGCATCGACTACGCGATCGTGGCCCAGTCGATGCCGCGCGCGTTGACCGGGCGCGCCGCCACCTTCCTGAACCTCCTGATCTTCATCGGCGCCTTCCTGGTGCAGGCTGGCTTTGGCGTGGTGATCGGGCTGTGGCAGCCCGACCTGCTGGGCCACGCACCCGCAGCCGCCTACCGCTGCGCGTTTGCGCTGCTGGTGCTGATCCAGGTGCCAGGGTTGTGGCAGTACGCGCGGCGCCGCCGGGGGGCACCGTTGCCGGTGACCTGAGATTGCTGCCCCGTAACGTACATGGTGTAATGTTTTGTCAATATAAGATTTCCCCATTCTGTATTTTGGGGGAACACCATGCGACATCATCTGCCGCGCCTGTGCGCCGGCGCCACCCTCCTGTTGCTGGCCGCCTGCGGCGACAAGTCGACACTGCCGCAAGGCGCCGACATCGGGCCGCAGCCCGAGCTCAAGGCGCCCAACAAGACCCTGATCCCGACGGTCAACATCGCCAAGGCCACTGGCTGGCCGGCGGGCGTGATGCCCACGGCGGCGGCGGGCCTGGACGTGAATGCCTTCGCCACGGCGCTCGACCATCCGCGCTGGTTGTATGTGCTGCCCAACGGCGACGTGCTGGTAGCCGAATCGAATGCGCCGGCCAAGCCGGACGCCGGCGGGATCCGCAACTGGATACAGAGCAAGGTGATGGCCCGCGCCGGCGCCGGCGTGCCGAGCGCGAACCGCATCACGCTGCTGCGCGACGCCGACGGCGACGGTGTGGCCGAGCTGAAAACGGTCTTCCTGAAGAACCTGCATTCGCCGTTCGGCATGGCGCTGGTGGGCGACATGCTGTACGTGGCCAATGCCGATGCCATCGTGCGCTTCAACTACAAGGAAGGCGCCACCGAAATCACCGAAGCTGCGCAGCCGGTCGCGCCGCTGCCGGCCGGGCTGAACCACCACTGGACCAAGAACATCATCGCCAGCCAGGATGGCAAGAAGCTGTATGCCACGGTCGGCTCGAACAGTAACGTCGCCGAAAACGGCATGGAGGCCGAGAAGAACCGCGCCGCGATCCTCGAGGTGGACCTGGCCAGCGGCGCCACGCGTGTGTTCGCGTCGGGCCTGCGCAATCCGAACGGCATGGCGTGGAATCCGCAGACGGGCGCGCTGTGGACGGTCGTGAACGAGCGCGACGAAATCGGCAGCGACCTGGTGCCCGATTACCTGACATCGGTGAAAGAGGGCGGTTTCTATGGCTGGCCGTACAGCTACTACGGCAAGAACATCGATGCGCGCGTCAAGCCGCAGCGGCCTGATTTGGTGGACAAGGCGATCGTGCCCGACTACGCGCTGGGCGCGCACGTGGCCGCGCTGGGCCTGACGTTCTATGAAGGCGCGTTGCTGCCGACCCAGTACCGGAACGGCGCGATCATCGGCAACCACGGTTCATGGAACCGCAAACCGCGCTCGGGCTACAACGTCGTGTTCATTCCGTTCCGGGATGGTATGCCGAACGGGAAGCCGGTGGACATCCTCAGCGACTTCGTCAACAAGGATGGCGAGGCGCAGGGCCGGCCGGTGGGCGTTGCCGTGGACAAGAAGGGCGCGGTGCTGGTGGCCGACGATGTCGGCAACGTGATCTGGCGGGTGGTGCCGGACGCCGGATAGCAACTACCCACAACGCTTGCACGTCGTTCCCGCCTCCGTGGGAACGACGTGTTTCAGGCGCAGCCTGTGACCAGCAGCACCGGAATCCCGGTCCACGCCACCGCCACCACGGCCAGCACCGAGCTGGCCGCACCCACATAATCCACGAACTCGTCGGATCCCTGGCGCAGGCGCTTGCCGGCCAGGGCGCCGACCCACACGCACGCCGCCATTGACAGCAGCGTGGCACCGCCCAGCAGCCACGGATTGGGCCCTGCAGCGCGCAGCGCGCCCGGCGTGCACTGGCTCGCCGCGACGATATACGCGAACGCAAAGTGCGCGCCCCAGATCAGCAGGGGCAGTGAAGCGCGTGTGGCACGCGAAAAGAAATGGTCGCTCATCGCATCACTCCATCACCAGCAGCAGCCCGCGGATCACCAGGAATCCGGCGAAGCCCTGCAGCGTCACGTAGTGCCAGATCAGCGCGATATTGTCGCGCGTGGCACGGTTCTCGGGGACGATCATGCCGCGCCAGGCGCGCACGCACAGGTACGGGGCGGCCAGCAGCAGCACGAACAGCATGATGCCCTGGAAGCCGAGCAGGATCGAGATCGATGCACTCCATGTGTCGCGCGTGCCGTCCAGGTTCACGAGGCGCCAGCTGTAGACGTCGATGCCGAAGGCGCCGGCGGTGCACGCCAGTGCCACGATCAGCACCCACGGCGTGAGCTTGTTCGAGACCCGGTCGCTCAGCCACACCAGCGCGGAGCCGCCCAGCAGCAGGGCAGCCGACAGCAGCGTCCACGACCACGCTGGCAGCGATGCGCCAGGCGGTGGGCAGATCTGGAGCCGCATCGACGTGTGGATGTAGACGTAGGCGAACGAGCAGTAGATCAGGAACAGCACGATCAGCATGATGAACGTGCCCCACCACGAGTGCGACGCCGTGCCGCGCGCGCCGATCGGCAGCGTGACGCCGCCGCCGATGTCGGCCTCGCGCATCGGCACCTTCTGGTCCGACTGCCACAGCCAGGCGATGATCGAACCGATGGCGATCAGGCCGCAGATGGTCGCCAGCACGTTGGCCTTGACGGTCAGCAGCAGGAAGAAGCCGGCGGTGCCGAAGGCGCCCAGCACGGTCAGCCAGCTGTCGCCCGGCAGAATCATCAGATAGGTCGGCCTGGCGCTGACCGGGCTGGTGGCGATGGTTTCGCGGCGACCGGTGACGGTGTTCGGCAGGTAGTGACGGCCTTCGGCGACTTCCTTCGACAGCGTCGGCTGGTCCCACAGCGGGTCGTCCGACGTGATGATCGGGATGCTGCGGTTGCCGTAGTCTTCCGACGGCAGCCATTCGAGCGTGGCCGCGTTCCACGGATTGCCCACGTCCTTGGTCGGACGGCGCAGCGTGCGCGTAGCGTCGATGATCATCAAGAGGATGCCCAGCGCGAACAGGAACGAGCCCAGGGTCGAGATCATGTTCAGCGCGTCCCAGCCCATTTCGCTCGAATACGTGTAGACGCGGCGCGGCATGCCGAACAGGCCCGTGATGTGCATCGGGAAGAAGCTGATGTTAAAGCCCCCGAACAGCAGCCAGAAGGTCCACTTCGACAGGCGCTCGGACATCGTGTTGCCGTTGATGAGCGGGATCCAGTAGTAGATCGCGGCAAACACCGGGAACACCATGCCGCCGATGAGCACATAGTGCAGGTGGGCCACGATGAAGTAGGTGTCGTGTACCTGCCAGTCGAACGGGATCACGGCCACCATCACGCCGGTCAGGCCGCCGAGCACGAAGATGAACATGAAGCCGAGCATGAACAGCGTCGGCGCATTCATCCTGATGCGGCCACTCCACAGCGTGGCGATCCAGCCGAATACCTGGATGCCGGTGGGGATCGCCACGGCCATGCTGGCCGCCGAGATCAGGCTCATTTCAATGACGCCCAGGCCGGCCGTGAACATGTGGTGCGCCCACAGGCCGAAGCTGAAGATACCCACGCCGACCAGTGCGACGACGATCGCGCGGCGGCCCACCAGGCGGTTGCCGGCGATGGTCGGAATCATCGTCGAGATCATGCCGGCTGCCGGCAGGAAGATGATGTAGACCTCGGGGTGGCCGAAGAACCAGAACAGGTGCTGCCAGATGATCGGGTCGCCGCCGCGCTCTGGGTCGAAGATCGGCAGGTTCAGCGCGCGCTCGAGTTCGAGCAGCGCCGTGCCGGCAATCACGGCCGGGAAGGCGATGACGATCATCACGCCCACGACCAGCATGGCCCACGCATAGACGGGCATGCGGCGCAGCGTCATGCCCGGCGCGCGGGTAAACAGGATGCCGACGATCAGTTCGATGGCGCCGGCAATGGCGGAAATCTCGATGAAGCCGATCCCCAGCAGCCAGAAGTCGGCGTTCAGGCCGGGCGAATACTTCATGCCCGTCAGCGGCGGGTACATGAACCAGCCGCCGTCCGGCGCCAGGCCCCAGAACAGCGTGCAGAAGAAGGCCAGGCCACCGAAGGCGTAGCACCAGAACGCATACGCCGACAGGCGCGGGAACGGTAAATCGCGCGCGCCCAGCATATTCGGCAGCAGGTAGACGGCAATCGCCTCGACGATCGGAATCGCAAACAGGAACATCATCACGGTGCCATGCATCGTGAAGATCTGGTTGTAGGTGCCGGCCGAGACCAGGTCGTTGTCCGGCACCGACAGCTGCACCCGCATGATCAGGGCCAGGATGCCGGCCAGGATGAAGAACAGGATCGCGGTGCCGATGTACAGCAGGCCGATATTGGTGTTGTTGACCGACTTGAAGAAGCCCAGGCCGGATGGCGTCTTCCACACGGCCTCCAGTTTTTCCAGCTCCTCTGGCGGGCGTGGGGCGGAGTTCGGTAAGGTTGCGTCGCGCGTCATTTCAGGTGCTCAAGGTAAGTGGCCAGTGCGCGCAGGGTCTCGCCGTCCAGGTCCGGGGAGGGCGGCATGAAGACGCCCGTTTTGATGGCTTGCGGGTCGGCGATCCAGCCGGCCAGCGTACCGCGGTGGTTGCGCAGCGTGCCAGCGGCGATGTGCCGGCGGCTGCCGATGTGCGTGAGGTCAGGGCCGAGGCGCGGGGCATCGGCAATCCGGGCATCCAGCTGCGGCGCGACATCGGTCACGCCGCGAATGGTGTGGCAGGTCTGGCACTGCTGCGCGAGGAACGCCTCGCGGCCGCGCTGCAGCACCGTGGTGTCGGCCGGCACGGCCGGCTGGGCCTGGCGCGCGAGCCAGGCGTCGAACTCGGGGCGCGGCAGGGCGATCACGTGGAACGCCATGCGCGCGTGCTGCTCGCCGCAGTATTCGGCGCACTGGCCGCGGTAGGTGCCCGGCTTGTCGGCGCGCAGGTTCAGGCCCGTGACGCGGCCCGGGATCATGTCGCGCTTGCCCGCCAGCGACGGCACCCACAGACTGTGGATCACGTCCGATGCGGTCAGGCCCAGGTACACCGATTCGCCGACCGGAATATAAATCTCGTTGGCGCTGATGATTTCGCGATTGCTGGTCGGGTCGCGGTAGCGCACTTCCCACCACCACATCTTGCCGGTCACGGAGATGCTCAATGCCTTGTGCGAGGTTTGCGGCACCAGTTGCCCGGTGCGCCAGGTGCTCCAGGTGAGCAGCGCGGTGAGCACGATGACCGGAAACGCGATGCCGGCACCGAGGATCCAGACGCCGGGCGTGATCGGGCGCGCCTGGCGCCGCATGGCCAGCGCGAGCAGGCCCATGACGATGGCAAAGATTACCGTGCCGCCGACGAACAGGACCCAGGTGAACTGGTAAATGATGGCCGCGTCGGCGCCGGCCGGATGCATGACGGACTGGATGTCGCTGATTGGCGTCATATTATTTGAGCGAATACATGAAGGCGGCCATGTGGCGCGCCTCGTCGTCGGTAATGCCGAGCGCAGGCATCAGGGTACCGGGTTTCACGGCGGGGGGATTCTGGAGGAAGCGGATCATGTTCTCTGGCTGGTTCGGGATGCTGCCGGCGATATAGCTCAGGCGGCCCATGGACTGCAGTGAAGGACCTGCATCGCCATTCGGACCCTGGACTTCGGGAATGAAATGGCAGGCGGCGCACTGGTACTGCTGCACCAGCAGGCGCCCACGTTCGGGATCGCCACCGGCGACGCGCGAGACGGGTTCTTCTTTTGCGCAGCCGCTCGCCAGGGCTGCGAGGACGAGCAGGGCGCTCGTTGTCGCACGCGTAGTGCGGGATGCCCTCAGCACAGAAGACAGGCGTTGATATTGACGAGATGGGTTGCGCACGGTTGATTTTTCGTGAAAAAGCGATGGCTTTTATAATACAAGGAAAGTAGATGTCATTCTTTCAACTGGACGCCCTAGGCTATGCTATCGAATCGCGCACGACTTATTGTCAAGACCATGGTCCTGACCCTGCTGGGGGCGGGCACAATTGGCGCCGTCGGTGGCCTGATCGTGCTGCGCGGCGGCTTCTATGACCTGAGTGCAATCACGCAGCACTACGCGCTGGTGTACACCGTGCTGGGTGAGGGCATGCAGTACTCGGTCCAGAACCATGCGCGCGAGATCGTGGTTCCACCCAACCTGAACACGCCCGAACGCCTGCAGCGCGGCGCGCTGGTCTACCAGGCCAACTGTGTGCAATGCCACGGCGGCCCGGGCGTCGCGCCCAGCACGATCGGCATGAGCATGCAGCCGGCCCCGGGCCCGCTGGTCGATGCCGATGTCAACTGGAAGACGCGCGAGCTGTACTGGATCACCCGCAACGGCATCAAGATGAGCGGCATGCCCGCCTGGGAATACCACCTGAGTGAGCCGGACATGTGGGCGGTGGTGGCGTTCGTGGGCGCCATGCCGGGCATGACGAGCCAGGACTTCAAACGCATGACGGCAGGCGGTGCCGTTCCGCCGCATGTCGAGCAGACGGCAACGGGCCGCGCACAGCAGGGTCAGGAAGGCCAGCCATGAAATCCACGATCACCATCCTACTTGGCGTGTCCGCGCTGCTGGCCGGCTGCGGCCCGAAACTGGCCCCTGGCCTGGTCGGCGACCCGATGCGCGGCAAGATCGCCGCCGCGCAATACGCCTGCCATTCCTGCCACGTGGTGCCGGGCGTGCCTGGCTCGGACGTGCGCGTGGGCCGGCCGCTCGACGAGCTCGCGCAGCAGCGCTACATCGCCGGCAAACTGCCCAACACCCAGGCCAACCTGGTGCGCTGGATCCGCGATCCGCAGGCGATCGATCCGGGCAATGCGATGCCGAACATGGGCGTGAGCGAGCGCGATGCGATCGACATCAGCGCGTACCTGCTGAGCCACTAAGGCTTGGTTGACACCATTCATTGGTATCATTCGCGTTTTTCTACAGGAATGACATCATGAGACTGGTCCGCTATGGCCGCCCGGGCAAGGAAAAGCCGGGCCTGTTCGATGAAGAGGGCCGCCTGCGCGACCTGTCCGGGATCATCGACGACATCGATCCGTCGCAGCTGTCCGACAAGGCGCTGCGCAAACTCGCCAAACTCGACCAGAAAACGCTGCCGCTCGTGCGCGGCAATCCGCGCCTGGGCGTGCCGGTCAAGGGCATCGGAAAATTCATCGGCATCGGCATGAACTACCTGGACCACGTGCGCGAAACGGGCGCCGAGGTGCCGGCCGAACCGATCTTCTTCACCAAGGCGATCAGCGCCCTGAACGGCCCGGACGATCCGATCCAGCTGCCGAAAGGCTCGAAGAAAACCGACTGGGAAGTCGAACTCGGGGTGATCATCGGCACGCGCGCGCAGTACGTGAGCGAAGAAGAGGCGCTCAAGTTCGTGGCCGGGTATTGCGTCGTCAACGACGTGACCGAGCGCGCCTTCCAGTTCGAGATGGGCTCGCAGTGGGACAAGGGCAAGGGCTGCGATACCTTCGGCCCGGTCGGCCCGTTCCTCGTCACGCGCGACGAGATCCTCGACGTGCAGGACCTCGACCTGTACCTGGAACTGAACGGCAAGCGCATGCAGACCGGGAATACGGCCAGCATGATCTTCAGCGTGGCGCAGCTCGTCAGCTACGTGTCGCGCTTCATGACGCTCGAGCCGGGCGACATCATCACCACCGGCACACCGCCGGGCGTAGGCATGGGCCGCAAGCCACAGCGCTTCCTCAAGAAGGGCGACCAGCTGCGCCTGGGGATCGCCGGTCTCGGCGAGCAGCAGGCCGATGTCGTGGCGTATCCGAAGTAAGTTGTGTCAGGGCGGGCCGCCACGCGGCTCGCCTGTATCCGGTACGGCGGTGCGCGCCGTGTTCATCACCATCGCCAGCAGCGTGTAGTACCCGCAGATCCCCATCAAGTCGACCGCGCCCTGTTCGCCGAACAGCGCCAGCGCGTCCGCATACACGCGGTCCGACACCGCTTTTGTCTCGTGCAGCTCGATGCAGAAGTCGTGCACCACCGCCTCGTCGACCAGCATGTCGGCGGGCCGCTCACGCGCCGCAACCGCCGCGATGACGGCCGGCGGAATCCCTGCTTGCACCGCGATCGGCGCATGGATTGCCCATTCGACGGCCTGGTCCCACTGGCGCGCCGTGACCAGGATTGCCAGCTCCGACAAGCGCACACCGAGCGCGCTGCGGTAGCGCAGGTACTCGCCCATGCGCTGCGCATGCAGCATCAGTTCGGGACTGCGCAGCAGCGGCACGAACGGACCGTAGACGGCGCCGCGCGGGCCGTCGATGATCTCCTGCGCAGCGGCGCGCTGGGCCGTGGTCAAAGCGTGATCGGGGATGGGGCCGAGACGTTCATTCATCGAGCATACCCGCCTGTTGTATCGAAATTGAAGGCAGGAAAATATTCGCACGGCCCGCGCTAAAAATCAAAAGAAGTGCCTCGGAGCACGCTTATCGTCAAGCGTTGCAGTCACCGCCGAGGGAGCCGTCCATGAGCCACATCATCCACCGCAACCTGCGCCAGATGCCGCCCACGGCGGTTGGCGGCGCAGGCATCGTGCTGCGCGACAGCAGCGGCAAGACCTACCTCGACGCCAGCAGCGGCGCGGCCGTGTCCTCGCTCGGCCATGGCCACCCGGACGTGATTGCGGCCATGCACCGCCAGATCGACCGCTGCGCCTACGCCCATACCGCGTTCTTTACCACCGAAGTGGCCGAGCAACTGGCCGACCGCCTGATCGCCGGCGGGCCGCAGGACATGGGCGGCGTGTATTTCGTCTCGGGTGGCTCGGAAGCGATGGAGACCGCGCTCAAGCTGGCGCGCCAGTACTGGGTCGAGGCGGGCGAGCCGCAGCGCACGCAATTCATCGCGCGCCGCCAGAGCTACCATGGCAACACGCTGGGCGCGCTGGGCGTGGGTGGCAACGAGTGGCGCAAGCGCGCCTTTGCGCCGCTGCTGAAAGAGGCGCTGCGGGTCGCGCCCTGTTATGCCTACCGGGGCTGCACCGACGGCATGTCGCTCGACGACTACACGGCCGGCCTGCTCGACGAACTCGAAACGGCCGTCATCAAGGCCGGGCCGGACACCATCATCGCTTTCGTCGCCGAGCCGGTGGTGGGCGCCACCGGCGGCGCGATCCCGCCCACGCCGGGCTACTTCCAGGGCGTGCGCGATATCTGCGACCGGCACCGCATCCTGTTGATCGCCGATGAAGTCATGTGCGGCATGGGCCGCACCGGCAGCATGTATGCGATCGGGCAGGAGGGCGTGGCGCCGGACATCGTGGCCGTGGCCAAGGGGCTGGGCGCCGGCTACCAGCCGATCGGTGCGGTGCTCGCGCACGAGGCGATTGTCGACACGCTGCGCCAGCGCAGCGGCATGTTCCAGCACGGGCACACGTATATCGGTCACCCGGTGGCGGCAGCGGCGGCGCTGGCGGTGCAGCAGGTGATCGAGCGTGACGATCTGCTGGCGCAGGTGCAGCGCCGGGGCGCATTGCTGCGGCAGATGCTGGGGGATGCGTTTGGCACGCACGAACACGTGGGCGATATCCGCGGGCGCGGGCTGTTCATGGCGCTGGAATTGGTGCGGGACCGCGAGACCAAGGCGCCGTTCGCGCCGGAGGTCAAACTGCACGCGGCGATCAAGGCCGAGGCGATGGCGCGCGGCTTGCTGGTGTATCCGATGGGCGGGACGATCGATGGTCAGCTGGGTGACCACGTGTTGCTGGCGCCGCCGTTTATCGTGACGCCGGGGGAGTTGTCGGAGATCGTGTCGCGGCTGGACGCGGCGGTCAAGGCTGCGTTGGCGACGGCCCTCATGGGGTGAGGGCCGCCGTTGCCGATGTTACGCGACGACCTTGCGAATCCACTTTGAAATGTCCTGCACCTCTTCGAGGCACAGCGTGTGCTGCATCGGATACGCATGCCACTCGACCTGGTAGCCGAGCGCCTCGACGACCTTGCGCGACTCTTCGGCGCGGGCAAACGGCACCACCGGATCCTGCACGCCATGCGCCATGAAGATCGGCGTGCCCAGGCTCGCTTCGCTGCGCTCGGTGCCGGCGACGCTGGACAGCGGCAGGTAGCCCGACAGGCACAGCATGCCCGCCAGTTTCTCGGGGTGGCGCAAGCCCGTCTGCAGCGTCATCGCGCAGCCCTGCGAGAAGCCGGCCAGGATGATGCGCGAGGCCGGGATGCCGCGCGCTTTTTCGCGGGCGATCAGCGCTTCGACCTGCAACTGCGATGCGCGCAAGCCGCCTTCGTCTTCGCGCCGTGTGAGGTCGGTGGCGACGATGTCGTACCACGAGCGCATCACGTAGCCGCCGTTGATCGTCACCGGCATCGTGTTCGCATGCGGGAACACAAAGCGGATGCCCGGCAGGCCGGTCAGGTCCAGTTCGCGCACGAGCGGCACGAAGTCATTGCCATCGGCGCCCAGGCCGTGCAGCCAGACGACGGCGATGGTCGGATTCGGGGCGGTCTCGATTTCGATATTGTCCAGCAGCTGGGTCATGGTGTCTTTCGCAATGCCGATTTGGGGCGGAAGGTCTGGCTGACCGCCGGATTGGTTTCCATGTACGGGCCACCGATCAGGTCGACGCAGTAGGGGACGGCCGCGAAGATGCCGCCGACGATCGTGGCGCCGGCGTCGTCCCGGAGGCCTTCGAGCGTTTCCTTGATCGACTTGGGCTGGCCCGGCAGGTTCATGATCAGGGCCGCGTGGTCTGCGGTTTCACGGATCACGGCCGTCTGGCGCGACAGGATCGCGGTCGGCACGAAGCGCAGGCTGATCTGGCGCATCTGCTCGCCGAAGCCCGGCATCTCTTTGGTGGCAACCGCCAGCGTGGCCTCGGGCGTGACGTCGCGCCGCGACGGGCCGGTGCCGCCGGTGGTGAGCACCAAGTGGCAGCGCGCCGTGTCGACCAGCTCGATCAGCGTGGCCTCGATGGCCGCGCGCTCGTCCGGGATCAGGCGCGTCTCGATGCGATACGGCGTCGTGAGCGCGCTGGCCAGCCAGTCGGTCAGCGCCGGGATGCCCTTGTCTTCGTAGACCCCGCCGCTGGCGCGGTCGGAAACGGAGACAAGGCCGATCACCAGCGCATCGTTACCGACAGCGTTACTCGTCGTCGGACTCGTCATCGTTCGCTTCTTCGTCGTCGGCAGCGGCAGCCGCATCGGCTTTCTTCTTCTTTTGCAGGTCCTTGAGGATCTGGAAGATTTCGCGGAAGGCTTTTGGCGGCTTGGACTCGGCCACTTCCTTGCGCGCGTTGCGAATCAGGGTACGCAGGTGCTGGACGTCGAGCTCGGGGTTTTCTTCGAGCAGCACGGTCAGCGCCGTGTCGTCCGACAGCAGCTTGTCGCGGCGGCGTTCGAGCGCGTGCAGGGATGCTGTTTCGGCCTTCGACGCGCCTTTCCAGCTGTCGATCGTGCGCTGGATGACGGCGACTTCTTCTTCGTTCAGCGTGCGCATTTTCTTGCCCACGAATTGCAGCGCGCGGCGCCGGCCTTCGTGGTTGGTAATCGTCTGGCACGTGAGGATGGCATCGCGCACGTCCTCGGGCATCTCGACGCGCTTGACGCGGTCGCGCGCCGCTTCGACGAGCTGCTCGCCGAGCTTCTGCAACTCGTTCGACTGGCGCTTGAGCTCAGATTTGGAAGGACGGTCGTACTCTGGTTCGAACTCGTTGGACTGGAAGCCCACCGAGCCGCGATTTGGATTAGGCATGATTTGGATGATTTGATTGGCGCTGGGCCGATCAGTGAAAACAGTAAACGGCTGCTATGATAACTGTTTTAGGGACGGCCACGAAAAACACACATGAACGACACCCCTTTTACCCACACCCAGGATCAGCTGAAACAGCTGGCGCGCGACATGCTGGCGCTTGCGCGCGAGCAGGGTGCGTCCGATGCAGCGGTCGAAATCAGTGAAGGGAGCGGGCTGTCGGTTTCTGTGCGTAAAGGCAATATCGAGACAATCGAGCAGAACAAGGACAAGGGCCTGGGCATCACCGTGTATTTCGGCCAGCGCCGCGGCAACGCGAGCACGTCCGACTTTTCCGCCGATTCGCTCAAGGCCACGGTCGAAGCCGCGTCCAATATCGCGCGCTTCACGGCCGAGGATGACTGCGCCGGCCTGCCCGACGCCGACCTGATCGAAACCGCGCCGCGCGACCTGCGCCTGTTCTACCCGTGGCCCATCTCCACCGAACAAGCCGTCGAGCTGGGCCAGCGCTGCGAAGCCGCCGCGTTCGCCGTCGACAAGCGCATCACCAATAGCGAAGGCGCCAGCGTCTACGTGCAGCAGTCGCACTTCGTCGCCGCCAATTCGCGTGGTTTTCTCGGCGGCTATCCGTTTTCGCGCCACACGATCTCGGTTGCGCCCATTGCCGGCAAGGGCAACGGGATGCAGCGCGACGACTGGTACACGTCGTCGCGCGATCCCAAGCAACTCGCCGCACCTGAACAAGTCGGCCGCTACGCCGCCGAGCGCGCGCTGGCGCGTCTGAATGCCCGCAAGCTCAACACCCGCACCTGCCCGGTGCTGTTCGAAGCGCCGCTCGCTGCCGGCCTCCTGGGCGCGTTCGTGCAAGCGGTCTCCGGTGGCGCGCTGTACCGCAAGTCCACGTTCCTGCTCGACATGCTTGGCAAGCCGGTGTTTCCATCGCATATCCAGGTGGTCGAAGACCCGCACCTGATCGGCGGCGTCGGCTCGGCCCCGTTCGATGACGAAGGCGTCAAGACGGTGCGCCGCAAGGTAGTCAGCGATGGCGTGCTGCAAGGCTATTTCTTGTCGTCATATACGGCGCGCAAGATGGGCATGCCGACGACCGGCAACGCCGGCGGCGCACACAACCTCGAGATCGTCTCGACGGCCACGCGCCGCACCGATGACTTCGAAGGCATGCTGCGCAAACTCGGTACGGGCCTCCTGGTTACCGAACTGATGGGGCAGGGCGTCAACTACGTCACCGGCGACTATTCGCGCGGTGCCTCCGGTTACTGGGTCGAGCAGGGCGTGATCCAGTATCCGGTCGAAGAAATCACGATCGCCGGCAATATGCGCGATATGTTCCAGCAGATCGTTGCCGTCGGCACCGACACGCTGGTTCGCGGCAACAAGACCACGGGCTCGATTCTGATCGAGAACATGGTCATTGCCGGCAACTAAGGAAAACGCATGACCCGCTTCGTTCGCATCGACAAGGAAAGCAGCCCCAAGACGGTGCTGCTGAACCTCGACCTGGTAGCCACCGTGGAGCTCGCTCCCCAATCCGATCTGCTCAGCTCGAGCGGGGACGGCCGCAAGGTGTATGCCACTTTCCTGGCGCCGGATAAAACCGCGATCGCCACCCTGCATTTCGACAGCAGCAGCGACGCCAACGCCTGGGTAAAGGCACATTTGGGCGTCGATCTGTAATCCACCGAAAGGATCGCGCATGGCCACTATCGAGCTGTATCGAGCATTCGACTTCCGTACTGCCCAGGACTGGGAGTGGACCATCGCCGAGGCGATCCAGAATCGCATCACGATTGAGGGTGGGGGCAGCAAGCAGACCTTCAGCGGTGCTTTCTCGTATCTCGGCATCGACCGGGTGGCCGGCACGGTCACTGGCACGTCTTATTTCCAGAACAATGTCGAAGTCTACCGGGTCTCGGATGCACAGCTCGATGCCGCCCGGATCGCGCAGTTCGCGCGCAACGAACTCGATACGCAGTTGACCTACGCCTATGTGCTCTCGGGCGCCGACACGGTCATCGGCAGCGCCGGCAATGACTTCCTCAATGGCTATGGTGGCATCGACACCGCCGTCTATCGCGGCACCGCCGCCAGCTACGCGCTGCGTGCCAGCGACAGCTCGTTCGCGGTGACCGGCGCCGCCGGCAGCGACACCCTGATCAATGTCGAGCGCCTGGCCTTCACCGACAAGCACATCGCCATCGACGTCGGCGCCTTCGACAATGGCGGCACCATCTACCGCCTGTACGAGGCCGCGCTGGACCGGGCGCCCGACGTGGTCGGCCTCGGGTACTGGATGAACCGCCTCGACGATGGCGCGGACATCGTCGACATCGCCGCCGGCTTCATCGGCAGCGCCGAATACGCCAAAATGTACAGCGGCGTGACCAGCAATACCGACCTGGTGACGAAATACTACACGAACATCCTGGAGCGCACGCCCGACGCAGGCGGCCTGGCCTACTGGTCCGGGTTGCTCGACAGCGGCAAGGCAACCACCGCGCAGGTGCTCGACGCGATCAGCGACAGCCCTGAAAACATCGCGGCCGTCGCGCCGCTCATCGCCAACGGCTTCGAGTACGTGCCGTACGGCTGACGCTCTACTGCAGCAGGCATCAAAAAAGCGCCGTCGCCCCGACGGCGCTTTGCATTGCACAGCCTGCAGCTACCCGCGCGCTCTAAATGAAAAGCCGGGGTCAGGTCTGACATTCGAAAAGCCGGGGTCAGGTCTGACATTCGGACACGATCTCGACAGTCGGGCAGTCGAAACTAGCTGGCACCAGGCCACGCTGATACTGCGCAGACACCATTGGACGTGGCTAATGAAAAGCCGGGGTCAGAAAAGCCGGGGTCAGGTCTGACATTCGGACACGATCTCGACAGTCGGGCAGTCGAAACTAGCTGATACCAGGCCACGCTAGTGCTGGACAAGACACCACTGGACGTGGCTAAGGCTGAGGTCGTGTCCGAATGTCAGACCTGACCCCAGCTGTCCCAGCTGTGGACCCCAGCTGTGTTGGGATGGGTGACGCTGGCTTATTTGCTTATTTGCGCGCGCGGATCGCCTTGAGCACTGGCTGCAGCACCGCTGCGCCCAGGCGCGCGCTGCGTGCGCCGTCCCAGCCGACGAGCGGATCCGGGTCGTTCGCGTTGTCCTTGAACGGCAGTTCCAGTGTCAGCGACAGGGCGCCGAAGGTGTGCGTGATGTGCGGCGAGCCCATGGTCAGGGTCTGGTCGGTGTAGGGCGTCTTGCCGTAGCCGTGTACGTCCTGGAAGTCCGGGCTGGCGACCTTGAAGTCGGCGATGAAGCTGGCCTGCGCCGCGCCCTGCTCGGCGGTGAAGTTCGGGAGCGACTCGCTGCCGGCCACGAACACGTACGGCAAGCCTTCGTCGCCGTGCACGTCGAGGCACACGTCCACGCCCGTCTCGTGCATCTTCTGGCGCACCAGGAAGACTTCAGGGCTGCGCTCCATGCTCGGATTGAGCCACTCGCGGTTCAGGTTGGCGCCGGCGGCATTGGTGCGCAGGTTGCCGCGCACCGAGCCGTCCGGGTTCATGTTCGGCACCACGTAGAACACCGACTCTTTCAGCAGCTGGCGGCCGAACGGATTGGCTGGGTCGAGCAGCGCGTCGAGCATGCCTTCGACGAACCATTCGGCCATCGTCTCGCCCGGGTGCTGGCGCGCGATGACCCAGACCTTCTTCTTGCCCTCGGCCGGCTCGCCGATCACCAGCATGTTCAGGTCGCGGCCATCGACGGTCGAACCCAGGTCGAGCATGCGCACGTTCTCGGCCATCTGCGCGCGGTCGAGCAGCTCGAGGTGGCGTTCGAACGAATACGGCTCGAAGTAGGCGTAATACACGCTGTCCATGCCGGGCGTGTGCTCGATGGCCAGCACGCTGCCGTCGAACGACGTCGGCACGCGGAACCAGTTCACGCGGTCGTAGCTCGCCATCGCCTGGTAGTTTTCCCAGCCGGCCGGATAGGCGGCCTTGCCGGCATTGAGCAGGCGGATGGTGCAGGCTTGCCCTTGCGCGCCCTGCAGGCGGAAGTAGAACCACTGGATGATGTCGGCGTGCGAATCCTTGCGGATGTTCAGGTCGATGGCGTTCGCGCTCGTGGCGTTCACGACCTCGATGGCGCCAGCGTCGAATTGGCTGCTGATCTTGATAGACATGGTGTTGTCCTGTGTTGAGAAGGTGCGTAGAACGATGATGATACCCGTTTTCAGCAAGCGTTCGCTAGGCTGGCCGGGTTCCCGGCAGGGCCGTGAAGTGGCGTCGCAGCGCCTCCAGCGCCACGCGCACCTTGGCCGGATCGCCGTCGCGCCGCGGCGTCATGGCCGATACCAGCAGCGGTGCCGACTGCCATTGCGGCAGCACGCGCACCAGCGCGCCGCGCTCGATCGCGGCGTGTGCGTCAGCATGGCCAAGACGCGCCAGGCCCATGCCCTGTTCGCACATCTGGTGCAGCGACAGCTGGTTGTTGCTGACGATGCGCGCCTCGACCTGCAGCTGCACGTCGGCGTCGGCCCGGTGCAGATCGAGCGCCATCGTGGCGGGACCATCGGCAGTGTCGACGCCGTCGCGCGTGGAAGTGAGCCAGGCGTGATCTGCAAGCGCCTGCGGCGTTTCGGGCACGCCGTGCCGCGCAAGGTAGGCCGGCGCCGCGCACACGATCATCTCGAACTGGCACAGGGGCCGCGCGATCCAGCGCGAGTCCGGCAGGCGGCCGGCGCGGATCGCCAGGTCAATGCGCTCGCCAATCAGGTCGATCATGGCGTCGTCCACCAGCAGGCGTAGCCGCAGTTGCGGCCATGCCGCCAGCACGGGCGCGAGCGCCGGCGCGATATGGGCGCCAAAGCCCACCGGCGCGGCCACCCGCAATTCGCCGCTGGGCGCATCGCGCGCCTGCAGCAGAGAATCGTTGGCCGCACTTGCCGCTTCCAGCAGGCGCAGGCAATGCGGGTAGCAGCGCGCGCCCGCCTCGGTCAGCGTGAGCTTGCGGGTCGAGCGGTGCAGCAGCGTCACGCCGGCCTGCGCCTCGAGCGCGCGGATGGTCTGGCTGACGGCCGATGGACTCATGCCGAGGCGGCGCGCGGCGCCGCTCATCGAGCCGGCGGCGACGGTTTCGGCAAACACGGCGTACGGTCTGAGATCGTTCATCTGTTAATCCAGCTTCAAGGTGATAGTGAATCTGCCTATCTTATCGCCTCGTCGTGAAGCCGGTATCGTAAGTAGCTCATTCACGCATTCAGGAGTCACCATGCACATCGCCCTCATTGGCGCAACCGGCTTCGTCGGCGCCGCCGTCCTTTCCACCCTGCTGCAACGCGGCCACCAGGTCACCGCCGTGGTGCGCGACGCTGCGCGCCTGCCCGCGCAGCCTAGACTGACCGTGGCGTTGGCCGACGCCTATGACTCACACGCCGTCGCTCGTGCCGTGGAAGGCGCGGACGCCGTCGTCTCTGCCTTCAATCCTGGCTGGAACGATCCCGCCCTGTACGACAACTTCACGCGCGGCTTCGATGCGATCGTGCGGGGTGTCGAGGCCAGTAGCGTGCGACGCCTGCTGGTGGTGGGCGGCGCCGGCAGCCTGTTCGTCGCGCCTGGCGTGCAACTGATCGACACGCCGCAGTTTCTGGATCACGTGCCGCCGAACGTGGTGCCCGGCGCACGCGCCGCGCGCGACGCCTTGACGGCACTGCGCGCCAACACGGTGCTCGACTGGACCTATCTGAGCCCGCCGGCGATGCTGGGGCAGGGCGAGCCGACCGGTGCCTATCGTCTGGGCGGCGACGACCTGCTGATGGATGGCGCGCAGCCGGCCGGCATCGCCGTGGCCGACCTGGCGCTCGCCATCGTCGACGAAATCGAGCAGCCGCGCCATGTGCGCGCGCGTTTTACGGTCGCGACAAGGTAGCGGGCGCCAGCCCGCCGAAGCGGCCGCGAAACGCCGCATCCGCTTCAAGCGTGGCCGCATCCTCGACACGCAACATGGCCAGCACGTGTTCCTCGGCGCGTTCGTGGCTCAGTTGATAAATGGTGCGCGCCAGCGCATATGCGTCGGCGCCCGGCCACGGGTCGGGCAGCAGCGGCAGCGGCAGCATCGGGTCGTGCAGCTGCACGCGGCGGTAAGCGTGGATCAGCAAGGTGCGGATCGCGAATGCGTGGGCCGGGCTGACGTCGCCGCGTGCCAGCAAGGCCGGCAGCGGGGCAAACGTCTCGATGAAGCCGCGGTACCCGAGCACCACCGCATCGAGGTTCCAGCAGTCGCCCACCAGTTCGGGCAGCGGGCGCGAACCGGCATCCGGCACCTCGTCGGCCTGGCACACGAACACGCGGCCTTCAGCGCCCGTGCGCGCGAGGATATCGCGCAACAGGTCGCGGTCGGGCGCCGGATGCGCCATCACGCCGCTGGCCAGCATCGCAAAGCCTTCCCATTCGAGTTCCTTGCGCACCAGCGCGCGCAGGTCGCTGTCGATGCTGCCGTTGGTGGCCAGCACGAACGTCCAGCGGCCATCCCAGTCCTGTCCGGGCGCGGCGTAGATGCGGCGGTTGGCGCGCTCGAAGCGCGGCAGCGCCGTCGGCGCCAGCGCATAGCGGCTGCGCCGGCCTTCGCGGCTGGCGGTCAGCCAGCCTTCCTGCACCAGCCGGAATACGCTGGTGCGCACCAGCCGGTCGTTCACGCCGAAGGGCGCGAGCAGCTCGATCATGCTGCCGAGCCAGAAGGCGCCGCCATGGGGCGCGATCGCGTCGCCGCAGATCGTCATCACCAGCGACTTGTGGCGCGGCGGATCGGTGGCCAGGCTGAGTGCAATCCACTGGGTGCTGGTCATGTCATTCACGATCGGGCTCGATATGATTCAAAATTATTGTGTACTTCCGTTTTTTTGTATCGTATTATGATTAGCACAGATTTTGCAACGGGAGAGATCCATGTACGCACAAATGGTGGAGACAGGCCTCAATAAAGTCCGCACAGAACAGGACATGAGCGCCGACGAGCAGGCATTCCAGGCGCGCATCGACGCCGGGATCAAGATCGAACCGAAGGACTGGATGCCGGAAGCATACCGCAAGACGCTGATCCGGCAGATCTCGCAGCATGCCCATTCCGAGATCGTCGGCCAGCTCCCGGAAGGCAACTGGGTCACGCGCGCACCGACCCTGCAGCGCAAGTCGGTCCTGCTGGCCAAGATCCAGGACGAGGCCGGCCACGGCCTGTACCTGTACAGCGCCGCCGAGACCCTGGGCGTCTCGCGCGACGAGCTGCTGGCGGCCCTGCATGCCGGTAAGGCCAAGTATTCGAGCATCTTCAACTACCCGACCCTGAGCTGGGCCGACATGGGCGCGATCGGCTGGCTGGTCGACGGCTCGGCGATCATCAACCAGATCCCGCTGTGCCGCTGCTCGTACGGGCCGTATGCGCGCGCCATGGTCCGCGTCTGCAAGGAAGAATCGTTCCATGCGCGCCAGGGCTACGACATCATGATGGCGCTGGCCAAGGGCACGCCCGAGCAGAAGGCGATGGCGCAGGATGCACTCAATCGCTGGTGGTGGCCGTCGCTGATGATGTTCGGCCCGTCCGATGCCGAGTCGGTCAACAGCGCACAGTCGAGCGCCTGGCGCATCAAGCTGTTCTCCAACGACGAACTGCGCCAGCGCATGGTCGACCAGACCGTGCCGCAAGCCGAGTACCTGGGCCTGACGGTGCCGGATCCCGACCTCAAATGGAATGCCGAGCGCGGCTCGTACGATTTCGGCGCGATCGACTGGGCCGAGTTCTACGACGTTTTGAAGGGCAACGGCCCGTGCAACCGCGAGCGCCTGCGCACGCGCGTCAAAGCCTGGGACGACGGCGAATGGTTCCGCGACGCGCTGGTGGCGCACGCCGACAAGCAGGCTGCAAAAAAAGTGGCCGCCTGATTCCAACGCAGATTCGCACATTCGCACACTCACACGATGCGATGGCAATACGGAGACAACAATGAGCAAAGAATGGCCCCTGTGGGAAGTCTTCATCCGCAGCCAGCACGGCCTCGCCCACAAACACGTCGGCAGCCTGCACGCCCCTGACGCCGAGATGGCCGTCAACAACGCGCGCGACGTCTACACGCGCCGTAACGAAGGCGTCTCGATCTGGGTCGTGCGCGCCGCCGACATCGTCGCCAGCAGCCCGCACGACAAGGCCTCGCTGTTCGAGCCGGCCAACAGCAAGGTGTATCGCCACCCGACGTTCTTCCCGATGCCGGAAGAAGTCAAGAATCTGTGAGTGCGCCGGAGACCAATCCCATGGATGCAAAAATCGACTACCTGCTGCGCCAGGGCGACAACGCCCTGATCCTGTCGCAGCAACTGTGCCAGTTGTGCGGCAAGGGGCCGGCACTCGAAGAAGACATGGCGCTGTCGAACGTGGCGCTCGACCTGTTGGGCCAGACCCGGATGTGGCTGTCGTACGCCGCCGAACTCGAAGGCCAGGGCCGCGACGAAGACCGCCTCGCTTTTTTGCGCGACAGCGGCGAGTATCGCAACTGCATCCTGCTCGAACAGCCCAATGGCAGTTATGCCGATGTCGTCATGCGCCAGTTCCTGTTCGATGCGTGGCATTACTTTTTGATGGATGGCCTGACCCGCTCGAGCGACCCGCGCATCGTCGAGATCGCGGCCAAGTCGCTCAAGGAAGTGACGTACCACCTGCGCCGCAGCGGCGACCTGGTGGTGCGCCTGGGCGACGGCACGGCCACCAGCCACGCGATGATGCAGACCGCGCTGGACGACCTGTGGATGTACAGCGGCGAGATGTTCCTGTACGACGCGGTCGACGAGGCGATGGTGGCGCAGGGCGTCGCGCCAGCCGCCGGGCCGCTGCGCGAAGCCTACCTGAGCCACCTGGCCGACATATTCGCCGAAGCCACCTTGACCATGCCATCGCCTGACGCCTGGATGCAACGCGGCGGCAAACAGGGCCGGCACAGCGAGCGCCTCGGCTTCATCCTGGCCGAGATGCAGTTCCTGCAGCGCGCCTATCCAGGCGCGGCCTGGTGATGAATGCGCTGGCCGTGTCGGTCGAGCAGGTCTGGGCCTGGCTGGGCGAAGTCGCTGATCCGGAAATCCCCGTCATCTCGATCGTCGACCTGGGCATCGTGCGTGACGTGGCCCTGGACGACGACACGTGGGTGGTCACGATCACGCCCACGTATTCGGGCTGTCCGGCCATGACCGTGATTGCCGACAGCGTGGGCGACGCATTGCGCGCGCATGGCCTCGAGCGCGTGCGCATCGCCACGCGCCTGGCGCCCGCCTGGACCACCGACTGGATGAGCGCTGCCGGCAAGGCCGCGCTCACCGGCTACGGCATTGCGCCGCCCGTGCAGCAGGCGATCGACATCAGCGGCCTGCACGCCGGCATCCGCCGCCGCGCCGCGCCGGCCGTGAGCTGCCCGCACTGCGGTTCGGCCAGCACCCAGCTGACCAGCGAATTCGGCTCGACCCCGTGCAAGGCGCTCTACAAGTGCCTCGATTGCCGCGAGCCGTTCGATTACTTCAAGTGTCATTAGAGCCCAGCATGAGCCAATTCCATCCACTCACCGTCAGCAAGGTGAAACACGAAACGCGCGACGCCGTGTGCGTGACATTCGACGTGCCGCCGGCATTGAAAGAGACCTTCGCCTTCCGCCAGGGCCAGTACCTGACGCTGCGCGCCACGATCGATGGCGACGAGGTGCGCCGCTCGTACTCGATCTGTTCGGCGGTGCAGGACGACCAGCTGCGCGTGGCGATCAAGCGCACGCCCGGCGGCCAGTTCTCCAGCTGGGCCAACGACAGCCTGCAACCGGGCGCGCAGCTGGACGTCATGCCCCCGAGTGGCAACTTCAACGTGCCGCTCGACGCGGCCAGCGCCCGCCACTACCTGGCGTTTGCTGCCGGCAGCGGGATCACGCCGATCCTGTCGATCGTCAAGACCACGCTGCTGGCCGAGCCGGGCAGCCGCTTCACGATCGTCTACGGCAACCGCGCCTCGTCGAGCGTGCTGTTTCGCGACGAACTCACGGACCTCAAGGACCAGTACATGGACCGCCTGCGCCTGGTCTACGTGATGAGCCGCGAGCAGCAGGACATTGAACTCTTCAACGGCCGGATCACCGAAGACAAGTGCACGCAGTTCCTGCGCCAGTGGATCGACATCAAGGCCATCGACGTCGCCTTCATCTGCGGCCCCGAAGACATGATGCATGGCGTCTCGCGCGCGCTGCAGGCGGCCGGGCTGGCCAAGGAGCAGATCCGCATCGAGCTGTTTGCCGCGAGCGCGCCAACCCGCGAGCGCACGCCGCGCGCGGTTGCCGCCAGCGCGCGCCAGCACACCGAAGTGACCGTGATCATGGACGGCAGCGCCGCCAGCTTCACGATGGACCGGGACACCGAATCGCTGCTGGACGCGGGCCTGCGCGCCGGCATCGACATGCGCTATTCGTGCAAGGGCGGCGTGTGCTCGACCTGCCGCTGCAAGGTGCTTGATGGCGAAGTGGAGATGGACGTGAACTACGCGCTGGAAGACTATGAAGTCGCGCGCGGGTTCGTGCTCAGCTGCCAGAGTTTCCCGGTGACCGACAAGGTGGTGGTGGATTTCGATATCGCCGAATAACCGCGCGCAACCAGAACAAAAACGGAGACCACGATGAACTACGACAGCATCCAGTTCAAGGCAGATGGCGGCGTCGCCGTCCTGACCCTGAACCGCCCCGATCGCCTCAACAGCTTCACCCGTGCCATGCACCTCGAAGTGCGTGATGCGCTCACGTGCGTGCAGGCCGACCAGTCCGTGCGCGTGCTGGTGCTGACCGGCGCCGGCCGTGGCTTTTGCGCGGGCCAGGATCTGGCCGACCGCGCGGTCGACCCGGGCGCGCCGGGTGTCGATCTGGGCGCGTCGGTCGAAGAGTTCTATGCGCCGCTCGTGCTGACGCTGAAGAATCTGCCGATGCCCGTCATCTGCGCCGTCAACGGCGTGGCCGCCGGCGCAGGCGCCAACCTGGCGCTGGCCTGCGACATCGTGCTGGCCGCGCAATCGGCCAGCTTCATCGAAGCGTTCAGCAAACTGGGCCTGATCCCCGACACCGGCGGCACCTGGCATTTGCCGCGCCTGATCGGCCCTGCGCGCGCGATGGGCCTGGCCATGCTGGGCGAAAAGCTCAGCGCCGAAAAAGCCGAAGCCTGGGGCCTGATCTGGCGCTGCGTGCCGGACGACGTGCTGATGGACGAAGCGCTGGCCATGGCGAAACACTTTGCCGCCGCGCCGACCAAGGGCCTGGCATTCACCAAGCGCGCCTTCCAGGCCAGCTACGCCAACACCTTGGAGCAGCAATTGCAGCTCGAAGCCGACATGATGCGCGAACTCGGTAACAGCCACGACTACCGCGAAGGCGTCGCCGCATTCCTGGCAAAGCGCGCGCCGCAGTTCAAGGGGGAGTGAGGATGCAGTCACTGCCACCGCATTCGACGGTTGCCGTCATCGGCAGCGGCGCAATGGGCGCGGGCATCGCTCAGGTCGCGGCCACGGCCGGCCATCAGGTGCTGCTGTTCGATACCCGGACCGGCGCCGCCGACAAGGCGATCGCGGAGATCGGCGCCACCTATGCGCGCCTGGTCGCGAAGGGCCGCATGGGCGCCGTCGAATCCGATCTCGCGCGCGAGCGTCTGCGCCGCATCGATGCCTTGCACGAAGCGTCCGGTGCGGTGCTCGTCATCGAGGCCATTGTCGAAGACCTGCAAATCAAGCGCGCGCTGTTTGCCGCACTCGAAGCCGTCGTCGCCAGTGACTGCATCCTGGCGACCAACACGTCGTCGATCTCGGTCACGGCCATCGGCGCGCAACTGGCGCATCCCGAACGCCTGGTCGGCATGCACTTCTTTAATCCGGCGCCGCTGATGGCGCTGGTGGAAGTGGTCAGCGGCCTGGCGACCGGACGCGAGGTCGCGCAGGTCGTGTATGCCACCGCCGAAAAATGGGGCAAGAGCCCCGTGCATGCGAAATCGACGCCCGGTTTCATCGTCAACCGCGTGGCGCGCCCGTTCTATGGCGAAGCCCTGCGCCTGCTGCTCGAACAGGCGGCCGACGTGGCCACGCTCGATGCCGTCATGCGCGAATGCGGCGGTTTCCGCATGGGGCCCTTCGAATTGATGGACCTGATCGGTCACGACGTCAACTTCTCGGTCACGAATTCCGTGTTCGCGGCGTACTTTGGCGATCCGCGCTTCACGCCATCCGTGCTGCAGCAGGAGCTGGTCAATGCGGGTTATTTGGGCCGCAAGACGGGGCGCGGGTTCTATCGCTATGGCGACGGGGTGGACATGCCAGTCGTGCCGTCCGAAGCTGCCTGCGACCGGCCGGCGGCGGTCAAGTACGCGGGTGCTCCCGGCAGCGTCGATGCGCTCGTCGCGCGGCTGCAGGCTTCCGGCATCGAGCTGACCGAGATCGAAGCGGCACCCGGCCTGTACTGCGGCGGCGCGGCGATCCATCTTACTGACGGGCGCAGTGCCACCGAGCGCGCGCAGGCGGATAACCAGCGTGACACGATCGTGTTCGACCTGCTGTTCGACGCTGCCATGGCGCCGCGCATCGCGCTCGCACGCGCTGACGGGTGCAGCGATGACGCTTGGCGCGCGGCAGTCGGCCTGTTCCAGGCTGCCGGCTTCGTCGTCACGCGCCTGGACGACGTCCCGGGCCTGGCCGTGATGCGCACGGTGGCGATGCTGGCCAACGAAGCGGCCGACGCTGTCCACCAGGGCGTGTGCAGCGCGCGCGCCGTGGACATCGCGATGCAGAAGGGCGTGAGTTATCCGCGTGGGCCGCTGGCCTGGTTGGATGCGATTGGCATGGGGCAGGTCGTGACCGTGCTGTCGAATCTGGCCGCCACGTATGGCGAAGACCGGTATCGCGTCTCGCCGCTGTTGCGCCGCAAACTGGCCGCCGATCCGCAGGGAGCGCGCTTTCATGCATGAAAACCCTCAGGCGCTGGCCGAGCTGGCCGGACGCACGATGTTCGAACGCGACCCGGCCAGCCAGGCGCTGGGCATGGTGCTGGCCGAGATCCGGCCCGGCTACGCGCGCATGACGATGACCGTGCGCGCCGACATGCTCAACGGGCACGCGACCTGCCACGGCGGCTATATCTTCATGCTGGCCGACAGCGCCTTTGCTTTCGCCTGCAACTCGCACAACCTCAGCACGGTGGGCGCCGGCTGCACGATCGACTATCTCGCGCCAGGGCGCGCGGGCGACGTGCTGGTTGCCGACGCCACCGAGCAGGCGTTGCAGGGTAAAACCGGCGTCTACGACGTCACGGTGAAGACCGCGGACGGGCGCACCATCGCGCTGTTTCGCGGCAAGTCGCATCGCATCGGCGGCACCGTGGCGCCCGTGGACGCCTGAACCACAAGGAGTCGACAGATGGTCCAACACCTTCCCGCACCGGGCGACCTGGAACCGATCGAGCGCGCCAGCCGCGACGAATTGCAGGCGCTGCAACTGCAACGCCTGCGATGGACGCTGCAGCACGCGTATGACAACGTGCCGCATTACCGTGCCGCGTTCGACGCGGCCGGCGTGCACCCGGCCGATCTCAAGTCTTTGGCCGACCTGGCGAAATTTCCGTTCACCGAAAAGAAAGCCCTGCGCGACAACTACCCGTTCGGCATGTTCGCCGTGCCGCGCGAGCAGGTGGTACGCGTGCATGCCTCGTCCGGCACCACCGGCAAGCCCACCGTGGTCGGCTACACGCAGAACGATATCGACACCTG
Organism: Oxalobacteraceae sp. CFBP 8761; assembly: GCA_014841595.1. NCBI lineage: Bacteria > Pseudomonadati > Pseudomonadota > Betaproteobacteria > Burkholderiales > Oxalobacteraceae > Oxalobacteraceae sp. CFBP 8761. The sequence continues at coordinate 391,219 of JACYUE010000001.1, forward strand.
GGCCAACATCGTGGCGCGTTCGATCCGCGCCGCCGGCGGGCGCCGGGGCGACCTGGTGCACATCGCCTACGGCTACGGGCTGTTCACCGGCGGCCTGGGTGCGCACTACGGCGCCGAGCGTCTCGGTTGCACGGTGGTGCCGATGTCGGGCGGGCAGACCGAAAAACAGGTGCAGCTGATCTGCGACTTCAAGCCATCGATCATCATGGTCACGCCGTCATACATGCTCAACATCGTCGAGGAATTCACGCGCCAGGGGCTCGACCCGGCAGCGTCGTCGCTACAGGTCGGCATCTTCGGCGCCGAACCGTGGACCGACGCGATGCGGCGAGAGATCGAGACGCGCGCCGGCATCGATGCGGTCGACATCTACGGCCTGTCGGAGGTGATGGGCCCCGGCGTGGCGAGCGAATGCATCGAGAGCAAGGATGGCCCGGTGATCTGGGAAGACCATTTCTACCCCGAGATCATCGACCCCGATACGGGCGAGGTGCTGCCCGACGGCGAGGAAGGCGAGCTGGTATTCACGTCGCTGACCAAGGAAGCGCTGCCGATCATCCGCTACCGCACGCGTGACCTGACACGCCTGCTGCCACCGACCTCGCGCGCGATGCGCCGCATGGGCCGCATCACGGGGCGCTCGGACGACATGCTGATCATCCGCGGCGTGAACGTGTTCCCCAGCCAGATCGAAGAACTGGTGCTGCGCATGCCCGCACTGGCGCCGCACTACCAGCTGGTCGTGGCGCGCGACGGCCATCTCGACACGCTCGAGGTGCTGTGCGAACTGCGCGATACGCTGCTTGCGCCTGACGCCATCGAGGCGCAGGCGCGTGAACTGCAGCACTGCATCAAGACCTATGTCGGCGTGACCACGCGCGTGCGCCTGCTGCCGCCGCAAGGCATCGAGCGCACGCTGACGGGCAAGGCCCGGCGCGTGGTCGATGGCCGTCCCAAACAATGAACAAGGAAACCAGCATGCTTGACGCTTTCATCTGCGACGCCATCCGCACACCCTTCGGCCGCTATGGCGGGCTGCTCTCGACCGTGCGCGCCGACGACCTGGCCGCGCTGCCCATCGCCGCGCTGATGGCCCGCAATCCCGGCGTGGACTGGACCCAGGTCGACGACCTGTTTTACGGCTGCGCGAACCAGGCGGGCGAAGACAACCGCAACGTCGGCCGCATGGCCGCGCTGCTGGCCGGACTGCCGCAGGACGTGCCGGCCAACACGATCAACCGCTTGTGCGGCTCCGGCATGGACGCCATCGGCACCGCCGCGCGCGCGATCAAGGCCGGTGAAGCGCACCTGGTGATCGCGGGTGGCGTCGAGAGCATGACACGCGCGCCGTTCGTCATGGGCAAGGCCGACAGCGCGTTTTCGCGCGCGGCGAAAATCGAGGACACGACGCTCGGCTGGCGCTTTGTCAATCCGCGCATGAAGGCGCAGTACGGCATCGACTCGATGCCCGAGACGGCCGAAAACGTGGCGCGCGAATTCAATGTGAGCCGCGCCGACCAGGACGCGTTCGCGCTGCGCAGCCAGCAACGCTGGGCGCAGGCGCATGCCGCCGGCGTCTTCAAGGACGAGATCGTGCCGGTCACGCTCCAGGGCAAGAAAGAAACGCGCATCGTCGACACCGACGAACAGCCGCGCGCCGATTCCAGCATCGAGGCGCTGGCGAAGCTGAAGGGTGTGGTGAGCCCGGACGGCTCGGTCACCGCCGGCAATGCATCGAGCCTGAACGACGGCGCCTGCGCGCTGCTGCTGGCCTCTGGCGAGGCTGCAGCGCGCCACGGCTTGACCCCACGCGCCCGCGTGATCGGCATGGCCACCGTCGGCCTGGCGCCGCGCATCATGGGCTTCGGCCCGGCGCCGGCTGTCAGGAAGCTGCTGGTGCAGACGGGCTTGAGGCTGGACCAGATGGACGTGATCGAATTGAACGAAGCGTTTGCCGCGCAGGGCCTGGCCGTGCTGCGCGACCTGGGCCTGCCGGACGATGCGGCGCACGTGAACCCGAACGGCGGCGCGATCGCGCTGGGCCATCCGCTGGGCGCGTCCGGTGCGCGCCTCGTCATGACCGCAGTGAACCAGCTGCACCGCACGGGCGGACGCTACGCGCTGTGCACGATGTGCATCGGCGTCGGCCAGGGCATCGCCCTGATCGTCGAGCGGGTCTAGCACGATGGTCAAAGTCTACGAAATCGATGGCGTGCGGCCCGTCGTGCATCCGAGCGCCTACGTGCATCCTTCTGCCGTGCTGATCGGCGACGTGATCGTCGGCCCGCGCTGCTATATCGGCCCGTGCGCGAGCCTGCGCGGCGACTTCGGGCGCCTGATCCTCGAAGAAGGCGCCAACCTGCAGGATGCGTGCGTCATGCACGGCTTTCCGCTGGAAGACACCGTGGTCGAAGTCGATGGCCACATCGGCCACGGCGCCGTGCTGCATGGCTGCCGCGTGGGGCGCAATGCGATGGTCGGCATGAACGCGGTGGTGATGGACAAGGCGGTCGTCGGCGCGGAGTCGATCGTCGCCGCGATGAGTTTCGTGAAAGCGGGGATGGTGATCCCGCCGCGCTCGATGGTCATGGGCACGCCGGCCAAGGTGGTGCGCGCCTTGAGCGACGAGGACGTCGCGTGGAAGAGTTTCGGCACGCGCCAGTACCACGAACTGGCCGTGCGCTCGCTGCAGACGATGCGCGAAGTCGATGCCGACACTGCCGTGGCGCCGGACCGGGGCCGCATTGCATTCGACACGAGCGCGCTGCACACGCCGAAGTCCTGAACCTACTGGAGATTACATGGGCCACATCCCGACACTGCAAAGCCTGATCGCCGGCCGCTGGCACGGCGCCGCATCGCACACGCCGCTGCACAGCGCGCTCGACAGCACCCTGATCTATCACACGCACGCCGAGAAGATCGACTTCGACGAAGCGCTCACCTTCGCGCGCAAGACGGGCGTCAAGACGTTGATGCGCCAGACGTTCCAGGAGCGCGCCGCCGTGCTGAAGGCGCTCGCGCTGTACCTGATGGAGCGCAAGGAAGAACTGTATGCGATCTCGCACCTGACCGGCGCGACGCGCCAGGACAGCTGGGTCGACGTCGAAGGCGGCATCGGCACGCTGTTTGCCTACGCCAGCATGGGCTCGCGCGAGCTGCCGTCGTCGAATGTGCTGCACGAAGGCCCGGCCATCGCGCTGGGCAAGCAGGGCGGCTTTGCCGGCACCCACATCCTGGTGCCGCGCGGCGGCGTGGCGGTGCACATCAACGCCTTCAACTTCCCGATCTGGGGCTTGCTCGAAAAATTTGCGCCAAGCTTCCTGGCTGCGATGCCGTGCATCGCCAAACCGGCCACCGCCACCAGCTATCTGACCCACGCAGTGGTCAAGATGATGGTGGACTCGGACCTGCTGCCCGACGGCGCGCTGCAGCTCGTGATCGGCAGCACGGGTGACCTGCTTGATCGCCTCGGTGGCTTTGACGCCGTCACGTTCACCGGGTCGGCCGACACGGCCGCGATGCTGCGCGCGAACGGGAACCTGATTCGCGCCTCGGTGCCGTTCACCGCCGAAGCCGACTCGCTCAATTGCGCCGTGCTGGCGCCCGACGTGACACCGTCCGATCCCGAGTTCGACCTGTTCGTCAAGGAAGTCGCGCGCGAGATGAGCGGCAAGGCGGGCCAGAAGTGCACGGCGATCCGGCGCGTGATCGTGCCGGAAGCGCTGGTCGACGCGGTCGGTGAGCGGCTGCGCGAGCGGCTGGCGAAGATCACGGTAGGCAATCCGAATGTGGAGGGCGTGCGCATGGGCGCACTGGCGTCGATGGACCAGCACCGCGACGTGAGCGCACGGGTCGAACTGCTCGCGCGCGGCAACGAGGTGCTGTTCGGTGCAGGCGACGGGTTCAAGCCGGTCGGCGAGAACGTCGCCAGCGGCGCGTTCTTCTCGCCCACGCTGCTGTTATGCCGCAATGCGATGGACAACGATGCCGTGCACGACGTGGAAGCGTTCGGCCCGGTCAGCACCTTGATGACCTACACCGACATCGACGAAGCGCTCGAACTGGCGGCACGCGGCAAGGGCAGCCTGGTGACCACCTTTGCGACCAAAGACCCGGCGCTGGCTGCGTACGCGGTGCCGATCGTGGCGGCATCGCACGGCCGCGTGCTGATCCTCGACCGCGAAGCGGCCGTGGACAGTACCGGCCACGGCTCGCCGCTGCCGCAACTCAAGCACGGTGGGCCAGGGCGCGCCGGTGGCGGCGAAGAGCTGGGCGGCATCCGGGCCGTGAAGCATTTCCTGCAGCGCGCTGCGGTGCAGGGCTCGCCCACGATGCTCGGCGCCGTCACGGGCGAATACGTGCGCGGCGGCGCGGTCAAGGAAAGTGACCTGCATCCGTTCCGCCGGCATTTCGAGGACCTGGAAGTTGGTCACTCGCTGCTGACGCACCGGCGCACGGTGAGCGAAGCCGACATCGTCAACTTCGGCGGTGTTTCGGGGGACTACTTCTACATGCACTTCGACGCCATCGCGGCCAAGGACACGCAGTTCGGGCAGCGCATCGCGCACGGTTACTTCGTGCTGTCGGCGGCGGCGGGCCTGTTTGTCTCGCCTGCGCCGGGGCCGGTGCTGGCCAATTATGGCCTGGACAACCTGCGCTTCGTGGCACCGGTGGCGATCGGCGACACGATCCGCGCGCGCCTGACGTGCAAGCGCAAGGTCGATCGCAACCGGACGGACGAACAGGGCCGGGGGCAGGGCGTGGTGGCGTGGGATGTGCAGGTGACCAACCAGCGCGATGAGCTGGTGGCCAGTTATGACATTTTGACGTTGGTGCAGAAGCGCACGTGATGGCGTTTTACGAGCGCGTGCGCTGCAGGCGCAGCAAGCCTTCACCCGTGCGGATCGCCCGCAAATCGTCGTAATCCGGCACGCCCGTCACGTCGGTCTCGACCGGATGCTTGTGCGTCGCGGTGACCATCACACTGTCCATGCCGGCAGCGGCGGCCGATTGCAGGCCGGCCAGCGTGTCTTCGAACACGAGGCATTCTTCCGGGCGCATGCCCAGCTTTTCGGCGCCGAGCAGGAACGGGTCCGGCGCCGGCTTGCCGTGCTTGACGTCTTCGGCTGCGACCAGCACCGGCGGCAGCGGCAGGCCGGCTGCAGCAATGCGCGCCTGCGCCAGCGCGCGTGGCGCCGACGTCACGATCGCCCAGCGCTCCGCTGGCAGCGTGGCCAGGAAAGCAGCCACGCCGGCAATCGCTTCGATGCCGTCAACGTCCTCGATCTCGGCCAGCGTGATGCGGTGCGCTTCTTCTTCGGCGTCGATGTCGGGCAGGCCCAGGCCGCGCACGGTGTCGACGCTGCGCTTGCCGTGGATCGTCGGCAGGAACACGTCGACGTCCAGTCCGTGGCTGCGGGCCCAGTCGGCCCAGACGCGCTCGGCGGCGATGATGGATGTCAGGATGGTGCCGTCCATGTCGAACAGGAAGGCGGCGTAGTCGCGTGCGGGCAATGCGGTCATGGCGTCATCAATCTAAAAAGGCATGGAAAAGCGGGCCGGCGCTGGATCAGCGCCGGTCCGCTCCAGGGATGTGAAATTACTCGGCCAGCTGCTTGCGCACGCGCTCGATGGCGATACGCACCTGGTTCGGCGCGGTGCCGCCCACGTGGTCGCGCGCGGCCACCGAACCCTCGAGCGTGAGCACCGCGAACACGTCCTCTTCGATCAGCGGCGAGAACGTCTGCAGCGTCTCGAGCGACATCTCGGACAGGTCGCAACCGGCCACGTCGCAGGCGCGCACGGCATGCGCCACCGCTTCGTGGGCGTCGCGGAACGGCAGGCCGCGCTTGACCAGGTAGTCGGCCAGGTCGGTTGCCGTGGCATAGCCCTGCAGCGCTGCCGAACGCATGTTGTCGGCCTTGACCGTGATACCCGAGGCCATGTCGGTGAAGATGCGCAGCGTGTCCATCACGGTGTCGATCGTGTCGAACAGCGGCTCCTTGTCTTCCTGGTTGTCCTTGTTGTAGGCCAGCGGCTGGCCTTTCATCAGGGTCAGGAGGCCAATCAGGTGGCCATACACGCGGCCGGTCTTGCCACGGGCGAGCTCCGGCACGTCCGGATTCTTCTTTTGCGGCATGATCGACGAGCCGGTGCAGAAGCGGTCGGCGATGTCGATGAAGCCGATGCGCGGGCTGATCCACATGACGAGTTCTTCGGACATGCGCGAGATGTGCATCATCAGAATCGATGCGGCGGCCGTGAACTCGATGGCGAAGTCGCGGTCTGACACTGCATCGAGGGAGTTGTGGCACACGTCGTCAAAGCCGAGCGTTTTGGCCACGCGCAGGCGGTCGATCGGGAAGGTGGTGCCGGCCAGTGCGGCGGCGCCCAGCGGCAGGCGGTTCACGCGGCGGCGCGCGTCGAGCATGCGCTCGGCATCGCGGCCGAACATTTCGACGTAGGCCAGCATGTGGTGGCCAAAGGTGATCGGTTGGGCCACCTGCAGGTGCGTGAAGCCCGGCATGATCGTGTCGGCGTGGCGTTCGGCCAGGTCGGTCAGGGCGCCGCGCAGGCTGGCGAGCAGCGTGACGATGTCGTCGATCGCGGCGCGCACGTACAGGCGGATGTCGGTTGCGACCTGGTCGTTGCGCGAGCGGCCCGTGTGCAGGCGCTTGCCGGCGTCGCCCACCAGTTCGGTCAGGCGTTTTTCGATGTTCAGGTGCACGTCCTCGAGGTCGAGCAGCCATTCGAAGCTGCCGGCGTCGATCTCGGCCCGGATCTGCGTCATGCCACGTTCGATTTCAGCACGGTCGTGTTCGCTGATGATGCCTTGTGCGGCCAGCATCTCGGCGTGCGCGAGCGAGCCTTCGATATCGTGCGGGGCCAGGCGTTTGTCGAAGAAGACCGATGCGGTGTAGCGCTTGACGAGATCCGATACAGGTTCGGAGAAGCGGGCAGACCAGGCTTCGGCTTTTTTGGAGAATTGTTCGGTCATGGTGGGATTCCGGTTGGGGATCCCTTGATTATAAACTGCGCTGCCTGTGTGCCATGCGGCATGGCTGGCCGGGCTCGCAGGCAGGCTTGCAGACGGGGGGCTGGCGAAATCCGGTGCGGCACGTCACATCGCCGCTTGCGTTGGTACCAATCGGCGCTAGAATGACTTTTTGTCACCTTGTCCAGGCCATGATGACGAACGATTCCAGCTTCGAGGTCAGCACCGACCAGACCCGTCTCGACATTCCAATGATCTACCGCTTCCTCAGCGAGCAGTCCACCTGGGCCGTGGGCATTTCGCGGCCCGTCGTCGAGCGCGCCATTGAGAACTCGTTGTGTTTTGGCGGCTACCTCGATGGGCGCCAGATCGCGTTCGCGCGCGTGATCACCGATTTTTCTACCTTCGCCAACCTGGTGGATGTGTTCGTCGTGCCGGAATCGCGTGGCTGTGGTTATGGAAAACAATTGATCGGTGTTGTGATGCGGCATCCCAGCCTGCAGCAACTGCGCCGCTTTACGCTGGCCACGTCGGATTGCCACAGCCTGTACGAGCGTTTCGGGTTCACGCCACCGTTGCGCCCAGAGACATTGATGGAGCGTTACTTTCCCAACATCTACTTATCCTGAGCGCACTCAACACGGCGACGTGAAACTGGAATCAGGCTTACGCTGATGACTTATCGGGGGAAGCCGCATGTTCCAATCTGTCGTCCGTGTTGTTGTCTATGCCACGCTCGCACTGGGCGTCGTCACCAGCATCAGTAGCCGCGCCGCTGAGTTGCCGTCCACGCCATCGCCATCGTCAATGCAGCCCAAGGGCTCGCTCGTCATCATCGGTGGCGCGCTGCGCGATGACAACGATGCCGTCTGGACGCGCATCGTGCAGCTTGCCGGCGGCAAGAATGCCCGCATCGCGGTGTTCGCTTCGGCCTCGGCCAGCCCCGAACGGGCCGGCAACTATCTCATCGAACGCCTGAACCAGCACGGCGCCAGCGCCTTCTTCGTCCCTGTTGCCGAACACCTCGACGGTTCTGACGTGCGCGCCGCAGCCGAAGATCCGGCGCTGGTCGAGGCGGTGCGTTCGGCCGGCGGCGCCTACTTCTCGGGCGGCGACCAGGCGCGCATCACGAACGCCCTGCGCCGGCCCGACGGCAGCAACACACAATTGCTCGATGCGCTGTGGGACATGTACCGGCGCGGCGGCGTCATCGCCGGCTCGAGCGCCGGCGCTGCCATCATGAGCGCCACGATGTTCGGCCATCCGCGCTCGGTGCTGGGCACGCTCCAGCACGGCGTGGCCGATGGCCGCCAGATCACGCGCGGCCTGGGCTTCATCGGCGACGACGTCTTCATCGACCAGCACCTCCTGGTGCGCGGGCGCTTTGCGCGCATGCTGCCGGCGATGCTGGCCAAGGGCTACAACATCGGCCTGGGCATCGACGAGAACACGGCGATGGTCGTGGGCCCGAAGCGCGACGTCGAGGTGCTCGGCTATCGCGGCGCGCTGCTGGTCGACCTGAGCAACGCCGCCACGCGCGACGGCACTTTCAACCTCAGCAATGGCCGCCTGAGCTATCTCGATAACGGCGACCGCTTCAACCTGGACAGCAAGGTGTTCACGCCGGCGCCCGAGAAAGTGCGCGGCAAGCTCGATGCGAACAAGCCCTACTGGCGCGGGCCGCTGTTCTCGGCCGATATTCTTGGCAACGGCACGGTGGTCGACCTGATGTCCAAGCTGGTCGACAGTGACCAGCCGGATGCGATCGGGCTGTCGCTCGACAGCCCGAATGCCGACCGGCCCGACCTGGGCTTCGAGTTCAAGCTCGGCCGGGTGAACGAGACGGTCGGCTACCAGTCGGCGTACAGCGAAGCTTATTCGGTCTATAACGTGCGGCTCGATATCCGGCCGATCGTGGTGCAACGGCCGCTGTATCAGTACCGGTGATCGCTCAGTCGCAGCGCCAGTGCAGCCGCTCGGCCAGTACCTGGCGCTGTGCGTCGATCAGCGGGCCGTTCGGATCGTGGCCGGCGCGCGGCACCTCGACCAGTGCCTTGTCGGGCGCCGTGATGGCCTCGAAGAAGCGGCGCGTAACCTTCGGCTCGGTCAGCAGGTCTTCCTTGCCCTGCACCAGATAGACCGGCAGCGCGTAGCGCGTGCCCAGGCGGTACAGGTCCATCGTGGACGCCATGCCATCGCCTTTCCAGCCGACGAACTTCAGGAACGAATAATCCTCGCCCTCGGTGTAGTCGGCCTTCGCCTGCGGCGAGGCATACAAAGGCAGCACTTCGAACCACGATGGCGGCGTCGGATCGATGTTGGGCGCCTCGTACTTGCGCACGGCGCGCCGCACGATGCCGAAGTTGCGCGGATTGGTCCAGGGCGGCGGGCCGAGCGCCTCCAGTTGCGTGACGGTGGCAGTGTCGTTCGCCGCTCTTGCGCGGGCAATGACCGTGCTCCATGACGTGGCATTGTCCCGGTAACCCACCAGCTGGGCCACACCGACATAGGCGCAGAACAGCCCTGGCTTCTCCCTGGCCATGTGGGCGCCGATCATCGAGCCCCACGAGCTGCCCAGCAGGATCACCTTGTCTCTGCCGAAACGCTGCGTCAGATAGCGCGCCACGTCGAGGCCATCGTCGCGCAGCTGTTCGATGCGCAAGGGGACGTCTTCGCCGGGGCGGTGACGGCCCCAGGTCATGCCGCTGCCGCGCTGATCCCACTGCGCCAGCGTGATGTGCTTGCGCCACGAGGCATACGGGCCGGCGCCAAACACCGAGGTCGGATTGCCAGGGCCGCCATGCACGTACAGCAGCACCGGATTGGCGCAGTCGTCGCCGCTGACGGTGACCCACTGCGCGATGCCGCCGATCTCCACGAAGCCGCTTTCGTCCACTGGCTGGCCGGGCTTGCATGCCGGGGCGGCATGGGCCAGGCAGGCACTGAACAGCGGAATGACAAGGCAGGCGCGCAGGCGGAACATCGGAACTCCGGATAGACAAGGTGACCAGGCTGATTGTGGCGTGGCTGTCCGGCCGGGTCAATCGGCCTGGCCTGGCACATCTGACAGGTGACGACGCCGCCACAGCTCACCGCAGGCTTAGAATAGTGCGATCTACTTGTCAGGGATTCGCAATGCGCCTGTTTCACTCCTTTGCTGCGCTGCTGCTTGGCGCGCTCGCTTCACTCGCCCATGCCGCGCAGCCGGCCACGGTCCGCCTGGACTACGCGCACAGCGGCAATGCGCTGGCCGACGGCTACGCGATCGAACGCGTCGTCATCGAGCCATTGCCCTGGCCGGGCAGCGCCGCGCGCAATCTGGACGACACCAACCGCGGCCAGAACCGGGTCGAAGTGGTCGATCCTAAAACGGGCGACGTGCTGTACTCGCGTGGTTTCTCCACCGTGTTCGGCGAGTGGCGCACGACTGAGGAAGCAGGGCGTATCAGCCGCAGTTTCAGCGAGTCGGTGCGTTTTCCCCAGTTTGCGCAGCCGGTGCGCGTGCGCATCCTGAAGCGCGACGAGCGCAACCAGTTTTCGGTCGCCTGGAGCATCGACGTCGATCCGGACGCGCCCGACGTGGTCAAGCGCCAGCCCCCGCCAGCGGCAAAGCCGATTCCGATCCGGGTCAGCGGCCCATCACCCGACAAGGTCGACCTGCTGATTCTGGGTGATGGCTACACGCAGGCAGAAATGACGAAGTTCGAGCAGGATGCGCGGCGCCTGTCGGCGCACCTGTTTTCGGTGTCGCCGTTCAAGGAGCGCGCGAAGGACTTCAATGTCTGGGCGATGGCCGTGCCGACCGGGCAATCGGGCATCAGCAGGCCATCGACCGGCGTTCACCATCCATCGGCGCTGGGCACCCGCTACGACATTTTTGGGAGCGAGCGCTATGTGCTCACACTCGACAACCGGGCGCTGCGCGATATCGCCCAGCATGCGCCGTACGAATTCATCGAAATCCTTGTCAATAACGAGACCTACGGCGGCGGCGGGATCTTCGGCCAGTTCAGCACCGCGGCAGCCAGCAACGACTGGGCCGACTACCTGTTCGTGCACGAATTCGGCCACCATTTCGCGGGCCTGGCCGATGAGTACTACACGTCGCCGGTGGCGTATGCCGCAGCGAGCGGGCGGATGGAGCCGTGGGAGCCGAACGTCACCGCGCTGCGTGACCCGGCCAAGCTCAAATGGCAGCGCCATGTGACGGTTGGCACGCCCGTGCCGACGCCATGGCCGAAGGCCGAGTACGAAGCCGCCTCGCGCGCCTACCAGAAGAAGCGCGCCGCGCTGCGCGAGGCCAACCGGCCGGAGTCGGAAATGAGCGCCTTGTTCCATGAAGACCTCAAGCAGACCAATGCGCTGTTCGACCGGCAGCCACACCGGCATGCAATCGGCGCCTTCGAGGGCGCCAACTACGAGGCCAGCGGTTATTACCGGCCCGCGATGCAGTGCCTGATGTTTGACCGTAGCGATGCGTTCTGCCCGGTATGCCGCGACGGCGTCACTGACATCATCGACTTGTACGCAGGCTCTGTTCATCAGTAATCTTTGCTTACAACTCTGACAATTTCTGCGTGTGCTGGCTAACAGACCGGACGGTGGTGAAGCCGTATTCTGGAATCACTGAAAAACAACAACGACTGCACGGGCAACCCGCTCTGTACAGCGACCACCAAAAGGAAACTCATCATGAACAAACTGATCGCAACCCTTATCGCCGGCCTGATGGTTACCGCTGCTCACGCCCAGACCACCGCACCAGCCACCACCGCTGCGGACAACCGCATCGTGAAGGCGGAAGCCAGCGCCGAGAAAGACGTCATCAAGGCCGAACAAAAAGAAATCAAGGCCGCCGTCAAGGCTGACCAGAAGCTGAACAAGACCGTGGCCAAGGCCACCGAAGCCAAGGGCGATGCACACGCCAAGCTGGTCAAGACCCACACCGACGCTGCTGCGAACGTCGCCAAGGCCGATCCTGAAGACCGCGCCAAGGCAATGGCCAAGGCCGAAGGCAAAGTGGCTGACGCCAACCTGAAGGCCGAGAAGAAGATGATCAAGGCTGACGAGAAAGTGCTGAAAGCACAGGTCGATGCTGCTGCCGACAAGGCAACCGCTGCTGCCAAGACCGAACAGGTCCGCGCCGAAGCCCAGGCTGACGTGCACAAGGCTGCTGCAAAGAACTAAGCAAACAGCTCCAATGAAAAATGCCGGCTCAGCCGGCATTTTTTTTGTCTGGGTACCGGAATAGCCGGGGTCAAAGCCGGGGTCAGGTCTGACATTCGGACACGATCTCATCAGTTTGGTAGCCGGATCAGACAGAAGAGCCAGGGTCAGGTCTGACATTCGGACACGACCTCAACAGTCAGCTAGCTGGGTCTAAAAATCGGGGTCAGGTCTGACATTCGGACACGATCTCAACAGCCAGCTAGCGGGAGCTCGCTGGAGCTGGACCATGCTAATACTGGGCAGGACGCCATTGAGAATGGCTAAGCTGAGGTCGTGTCCGAATGTCAGACCTGCCCCCAGCTGCAAGCGGGAGCTCGCTGGAGCTGGACCATGCTAATACTGGGCGGGATACCAATGAGAATGGCTAAGCTGAGGTCGTGTCCAAATGTCAGACCTGACCCCGGCTGTGGAAAAGGCTAAGCTGAGGCCGTGTCCGAATGTCAGACCTGCCCCCAGCTGCTATGCTAATACTGGGCAGGACACCATTGAGAATGGCTAAGCTGAGGTCGTGTCCGAATGTCAGACCTGACCCCAGCTGCGCGGCTGTGGAAAAGGCTAAGCTGAGGCCGTGTCCGAATGTCAGACCTGACCCCGGCTGTGGAAAAGGCTAAGCTGAGGTCGTGTCCGAATGTCAGACCTGACCCCGGCTGTGCGGCTGTGGAAAAGGCTAAGCTGAGGCCGTGTCCGAATGTCAGACCTGACCCCGGCTGTGGAAAAGGCTAAGCTGAGGTCGTGTCCGAATGTCAGACCTGACCCCGGCTGTGTTGCTGAATGGGATTGTGGTCGCGTTACGTTTTCACAGCGTCGGTTTCGGCTGCCCGCATACCCAGATCATGCGCCTTCATGCGTGCCGACAAGGCCTTGCCCTTGCGCGAGCGCTTGCCGAAGTGCGGCTCCAGGCCGGAGGCGAACAGCTCTACCGTGCGCGCCTTGTCGCCGGCCCAGGTGCCAATCACGTTCAGGCCCTTCTGATTGATCGGCTGCGCTGCCAGCATGGTTTCATTCGGCTCGAGTTCCATCAGCGTCACGCCACGGCCGCCATTGGTCAGCACCTTCATTTCGTCGATGCCGAATACCAGCACGCGGCCCTTTTCGGACAGGCAGGCGATCGCGCCGCAGCTGTCGGTCACGATCCGTGGCGGCAGCGGCGTGGCGCCGTCGTTCAGCGTGATGAATGACTTGCCGCCTTTCAGACGGCTGACCATGTCGCCCGCCTTGGTGATGAAGCCAAAGGCGTCCGACGTCGACAGCAGCAGGCGGGTCTCGGGATTGCCAGCGAAATAATGCAGGATGCGGATACCGCCCGACAGGTCGACCAGCGTCGTGATCGGCACGCCGTCACCCCGCGAACCAGGCAGCGCCGCCACCGGCACCGAGTACACCTTGCCGTTGTCGCCAATGCCCAGCAGATGGTCGACGGTGCGGCATTCGAACGCCTTGTACAGCGAGTCGCCGGCCTTGAACGCGAACTGCGCCGGGTCGTGGCCGATGCCGGTGCGGGCACGTACCCAGCCTTTTTCGGACACGATCACGGTCACCGGCTCGTCGACGACCTTCTGCTCGGCCACCGCGCGCTGCGCTTCTTCGATCACGGTGCGGCGCTCGTCGCCGAACTGCTTGGCGTCGGCTTCGATTTCGCGGATGATCAGGCGCTTCATCGACGATGGGTTCTCGAGGATGTCCTGCAGTTTTTCCTTCTCGCTGCGCAGGTCGGCCAGCTCTTGCTGGATCTTGATCGCTTCCAGGCGCGCCAGCTGGCGCAGGCGGATCTCGAGGATGTCTTCGGCCTGGCGTTCGCTCAGGCGGAATTCCTCGATCAGCGCGGCCTTCGGTTCGTCCGAGTTGCGGATGATGGCGATGACCTTGTCGATGTTCAGCAGGACCGTCTCGCGGCCTTCCAGGATGTGGATGCGGTCGTTGACCTTGGCCAGCTTGAAATCGGTGCGGCGGCGGATCGTCGTGAAGCGATAGTCGATCCACTCCTGGATGATCGTGCCCAGGCCTTTTTGACGCGGACGGCCGTCGCCGCCGATCATCACCATATTGATCGGGCTGGACGACTCGAGCGACGTGTGCGCGAGCAGCATCAGCATGAATTCGTTCTGGTCCTGGTTCTTCGACTTCGGCTCGAACACCAGGCGCACCGCGGCTTCGCGGCCCGATTCGTCGCGCACCGTGTCGAGCGCGCCCAATACCGTGTTCTTCAGCGCGAGCTGCTCGGGCAGCAGCGCCTTCTTGCCGGCCTTGACCTTCGGGTTGGTCAGTTCTTCGATTTCTTCGAGCACGCGCTGCGACGAGCAGCCCGGCGGCAGTTCGTAGACGATCGCCTGCCACTGGCCGCGCGCCAGTTCTTCGATCTTCCAGCGCGCGCGCACCTTCATCGAGCCGCGGCCCACCGCGTACATGTCGGCGATGCTGGACGCTGGCGTGATGATCTGGCCGCCGCCCGGGAAGTCGGGGCCGGGCACGATGGTCATCAGCTCAGCGTGCGACATCTTCGGATTGCGGATCATGGCGACAGCGGCGGCAGCCACTTCGCGCAGATTGTGCGACGGGATCTCGGTGGCCAGGCCGACCGCGATGCCCGAGGCGCCGTTAAGCAGCACCATCGGCAGGCGCGCCGGCAGTGTGCGCGGCTCGGTCGTCGAGCCGTCGTAGTTCGGCTGCGAGTCGACCGTGCCCATGTCGATTTCATCCATCAGGATGCGGGCAATCGGCGTCAGGCGCGCTTCGGTGTAACGCATCGCGGCGGCGCCGTCGCCGTCGCGCGAGCCGAAGTTGCCCTGGCCATCGATCAGCGGGTAGCGCAGCGAGAAGTCCTGCGCCATGCGCACCAGTGCGTCGTACACCGACTGGTCGCCGTGCGGGTGCAGTTTGCCGAGCACGTCGCCGACCACGGCCGCCGACTTGCGCGGCTTGGCGGTCGGGCCCAGGCCCAGTTCATTCATCGCATACAGGATGCGACGCTGGACCGGCTTCTGGCCGTCCGACACGTCCGGCAGCGCGCGGCCCTTGACCACCGAAACGGCGTAGTCGAGGTAGGCGCGCTCGGCGAAAGTGGAGAGGGTGAGCGTCTCGACGTCGGACGGCTCGTGTTGCTGTTCAAAGAGACTTGGTTGGTTCGTCATGGTGTCTGTTCTGTTGCGCGCGGGGCGGATGGCCGGTGCGGCATATTAGATATCGGCCTCGGTCTCGTTTCCGTGTTCTTCGATCCAGGCGCGGCGCGCGGCGGCTTCGCCTTTGCCCATCAGCATATTGAAGCGTGCCGACGATTCGGCGTGGTCGTACTCGCCCAAAAACACGGGCAGCAGGCGGCGCGTGTCCGGGTTCATCGTCGTTTCCCACAGCTGCTCGGCGTTCATCTCGCCCAGGCCCTTGAAGCGCGAGATGCTCCACACGCCTTCCTTCAGGCCTTCTTTTTTCAGCTTGTCTTCGATCGCCAGCAGCTCGCCGGAATCGAGCGCATACAGCTTCTGGATCGGCTTCTTGCCGCGCGCCGGCACGTCGACGCGGAACAGCGGCGGGCGCGCGATGCAGATGTTTCCGTTCGCGAACAGCGCCGGAAAATGTTTGAAGAACAAAGTGAGCAGCAGTACCTGGATGTGCGAGCCGTCGACGTCGGCGTCGGACAGGATGCAGATCTTGCCGTAGCGCAGACCGGTCAGGTCGGGCGAGTCGCCCGCGCTGTGCGGATCGACGCCGATCGCCACCGAGATATCGTGGATTTCATTGTTGGCGAACAGGCGGTCGCGGTCGGTTTCCCACGAGTTGAGCACCTTGCCGCGCAGCGGCAGGATGGCCTGGAATTCCTTGTCGCGGCCCATCTTGGCCGAGCCGCCGGCCGAGTCGCCCTCGACCAGGAACAGCTCGTTGCGCGTGATGTCGTTCGATTCGCAATCGGTCAGTTTGCCTGGCAACACGGCCACGCCCGACGATTTTTTCTTTTCGACTTTCTGCAGCGAGCGCAGGCGCGACTGCGCCTGGCGGATCACGAGTTCGGCCAGCTTCTTGCCGTATTCGACGTGCTGGTTCAGCCACAGTTCGAGCGGCGGCTTGGTGAAGGTCGAGACCAGCTTGAGCGCGTCGCGCGAATTCAGGCGTTCTTTCGTCTGGCCCTGGAACTGCGGGTCCAGTACCTTGGCCGACAGCACGAACGAGACGCGCGCGAACACGTCCTCGGGCAGCAGCTTGACGCCTTTCGGCAGCAGGCCATGCAGCTCGACGAAGTTCTTGACGGCGCCATACAGGCCGTCGCGCAGGCCCGCTTCGTGCGTGCCGCCGCTGACGGTGGGGATCAGGTTGACGTAGGATTCACGCACCACGCCGCCTTCTTCGGTCCAGGCCACGACCCAGGCCGCGCCTTCGCCTTCGGCAAAACTGTCGTCGCCGGCGGCCGCGTACTGCGCGCCTTCGAACAGCGGGATCAGGGTTTCGCCGGTGGAGCTTTGCGCCAGCGCCTCGGTCAGGTAGCCGCGCAGGCCCTCGTCGTAGCGCCAGGTCTGCACTTCGCCCTTGGCGTTCGTGAGCGTGACCGTCACGCCCGGCAGCAGCACGGCTTTCGAGCGCAGCAGGCGTTGCAGGTCGCCCATCGGGATGGTCGGCGAATCGAAATACTTGCCATCCGGCCAGGCCGTGACGCGCGTGCCGTTCTTCTTGCCGCCGCGCTCGAACGGTGCGGAGGTGAGGGGTTCGATCACGTCGCCGGCAGCGAACACCAGTTTGTGCTGGCCGTTGCCTTGATCGTCCTTGCGCCAGACCTCGATCTCGAGGCGCTTGGACAGCGCATTGGTAACCGACACGCCGACGCCGTGCAGGCCGCCCGAGAACGCATACGCGCCGCCCGAGCCCTTGTCGAATTTGCCGCCGGCGTGCAGGCGCGTGAACACGATCTCGACCGTGGACACACCTTCTTCGGGGTGGATGCCGACCGGGATGCCGCGGCCGTCATCTTCGACCGTGATCGAGCCGTCCGGGTTCATCGTGACGCTGATGTTCTTGCAATAGCCACCCAGCGCCTCATCGGAGGCGTTGTCGATCACTTCCTGGATGATGTGAAGCGGATTTTCCGTGCGGGTGTACATGCCCGGACGCTGTTTCACAGGTTCGAGTCCCTTGAGGACGCGGATGGATGATTCGCTGTAGTCTGGAGCGGGTTTCTTGGAGGCCATCTTGAAGAGTATTTGTAGAATGCGTTGGCATTCTATCTTGTCGAGCGGAAAAGGAAATGCTTTTTAACTGTATAAATATACAGTATTTTGCGCTTATGTCGTGCTTTTCGCCTTGCACCTTTGTGCTAGATTACGCTGTAAATACATAATCGATGCAAGAAGGGTGGGGCCTGATGCAGCGATCCCATTGTCTGTTCACCGTGCGTCCGATCGGCTTTGATCCGGTTGAAACCGCCCGGCTGGCGGCGCTGCTCGAAGACGCGCCGGGCGCCGGGCCGTCGTATTCTTGCCTGCATGCCGACAGTTTGCAAGAGCCGGACCTGCTGATTGCGAATGGCGACAACCCGTTTGCGCTGGCACAACTGGCGTGCCGGCCTCCCGATGCGCTGCAACCGGCACTGGTCATCGGCGACAGTGACGCCACTCGTTGGCCAACCCTGACCCGCTCGCTTGACCAACGGACGCTGCACGGGCGGCTGGCCGAACTGCTCGACACGCGCGTGCATGCGCTGGCCCAGCAGGGTGCCCGTGCGCGCCGCGTGCTGGCCGAACGCCGCCGCCGTCCGCGCCTGGGGCCGGATCTCGAAACGCCCGCATTCTACACGCGACTGCGCCGTGGCCCCGTCGATGGCCTGGTATTGATCGTCGATCAGGGGTGCAACCTGCGCAACCGGGTGGCGCAGGTGCTTGAGCCGCGCCGGATCGGCGTCGAATGGACCGACAGCCGGGCCGCCGCCGTGCGCCTGTGCGACGAGACGCCGGTGGCGCTGGTCCTGATCAACACGGCCGCCCCGGGCATCGAACCGTATGCGCTGTGCTCATCGATCAAGGCGCAGGCCGGCGCCGGGCGCACGCCCGTGGTGTTCATGGTCGCGCCATCGTTTCAGTACGACAGCGCCCGCGCCCGGCTGGCCGGCGCGCGCGGCCTGCTCGAGACGCCCGTGGCGGGGCGCCACCTGATGCTGACCTTCCAGAAGCTGCTCGATGTGCCGGTCTGAGCGCATGGCGACCTTTTGTAACAACTTTGAATCGTGCGCAGCATTGCCGAAGTTATATTATTGACATGACCGAAGACGACCCCATCAAGCGCAATCCAGACGACCCCTCGCCAGAGGCGGATATCGATGAACGTCGCGAGACGCGCGTGCGCGTGCCCGACCGGCGCGCCAGCGGCGGCCAGCACGCACGCGGGCCGGCGCGCTACCTGCGCGATGGCGACAACCCGGTGGCCCTGGCCGGCCGGGTCATCACCTCGCGCTTTCGCTCGCTGCGTGAACGCTTCAGTCGCGACATCATGCAGCGCACGCTGCACATCGGTGTCTCGGCCCGCATCTTTCATCCCGAGGCGGGCGCCAAGGGGCTGCTGAGCAAGAACCTGCAGTATCTCGAGGAATCCATCGCCCAGTGGGTCATGTCGCGCGACGTGCTGGTGTTCATGATCCCGACGGTCAATACCAACGGTTTGCTCCACCCCAGCAACATCACGCTGCGCCACTACGCGCGTCACCTGGATGGCCTGGTGCTGCAGGGTGGGGCCGACGTCGCCCCGCAAACCTATTCCGAAACGCCCACGCGTCCCGAATGGAGCGGCGACCGCGCGCGCGACGTGTACGAGCTCGAACTGCTGCACGAATTCGTCGACGCCGGCAAACCGGTGCTGGGCGTGTGCCGTGGCTGCCAGCTGATCAACGTCGCCTTTGGCGGCACGCTGCACCAGGACGTCGCCACCGACCGTCCCGACGCGCTGGCGCATGTGCACGACCTGTACGACGCCCATCGCCACGCGATCGTGTTTCCCAAGGGCTCATCGCTCGGCCGCATGTTCCCCAATATCCAGCAGGCGATGGTCAATTCGATTCACCACCAGGCCGTCAAGGACCTGGGGCGCGATGTGCGCATCGAAGCCATGTCCGAGCCGGACGGCATCATCGAGGCGATCCGCTACCAGCGCGCCAACTTCGTCATGGGCTTGCAATGGCACCCCGAATTTCACCGCGCGGGCGGCGTCGACCTGCTCGATTGCACGCCGGTGCTGGATGAATTCCTGCGTGCTGCGCGCGAGACGCGCCTGTAGCACGAAATCGCTTGCTTTCGCCGTGCGACACGGGAATAATGAATGAGAATCATTCTCATCTCATTGTCTTGTTCTGGTCCATGGAGCGCTTCGCATGACGATTTCCCCCACACCCACCATGCCATCCACAGCGGGCGAGCCGCGCAACCAGGACACGTTGCTGGTCGCCTCGCTCCTGCACCTGATGTCGCATTACAGCGCGAAAGGCGACGGCGAGCCGCCGTGCGTCAAGCTGGCGTCCGTGATCGAGCGCCATCTGTGCGCGCTGGCACGCCTGCCGACGATCGACCCGGTGCTGCGCGCCACCTGCGAGCAGCTGGCCGACCAATGGGCGAACGTGGTCGACGCCAGGCTGCCGCCAGCAGCGCCTGCCAAACAGCCGCTGCTGGCGCGCTTCATGAAGACGGGCTGGGCGGGCAAGGGCGTGCCGGTGGCGGGCTGACCTGATCGAGCCAGCCACGCAGGGCGGCCTCGCCCTGTGTATCGAAGGCCATGACGCGCGAACCCGCCACGCGGCGCGTCCAGCCGAGTTGTTCGAACCGGTCGAGCAGGGCGCTGCCCAGTGCGCCGGCCAGATGGTGACGCCGCTCGCTCCAGTCCAGGCAGGTGCGGCACACGGGCCGCCGCGAGCGCGCCAGTGCAGGGATGTCGACGCCCAGCTGGCCGATCAGTGACGCGCCTGGAGTCGTGAGCACCATGCCTTTGGCGCCGAAGCCGAACGCGCCTCGCGCAGCCAGCCGGTCATGCAGCACCACGCCAAGCTCGCCGGCCAGGTGGTCATAGCAGACGCGCGCCTTGCGCAGGGCTGGCGCGGACGGGCCCAGCTTCAGGTGCAGCGGCAGCGTGCCGGCGCCGAAGGCCATGCCCATCAGCGTTTCGAGCAGCGCCGCCACGTCGGCATCGGTGATGCTGAAATACCGGTGCCGCCCCTGCGCCTGGACGGCCAGCAGCCCGGCATCGACCAGCTTGGCCAGATGAGTGCTGATCGTCTGGCGCGTGACGCCTGCCGCATCGGCCAGTTCGGTGGCGGTGAGCGCCCGCCCGGCCATCAGCAAGGTCAGGGCCTGCGCGCGCGCCTGGTCGCCGATCAGTGCGGCGATGGTAGTGATATTGGGACCGTCTCTCATGCTTCGATCTTAACCGAAGCATCCGGCCAGGGACCGGGACTACAGTGACCACTCCAGAACCCAGGAGTCACCATGACCATTACCTGTTTCATCCGCTACCGCATCGATCCGTTTCAGCGCGAGCAGTTTCGTGAGTATGCCGCCAACTGGGGGCGCATCATTCCCCGGCTCGGTGGCACATTGATCGGCTACTTCCTGCCCCATGAGGGGACCAACGACGAGGCGTGGGGGCTGGTGGGCTTTGCCAGTCTGGCCGACTACGAAGCGTACCGCACGCGCTTGAAGACGGATGATGAGGCGCGCGGCAACTTCGCGCTGGCGCGCGAGGGGCGTTTCATCGTGCGTGAAACGCGTACGTTCACCGAAGCGGTGGAGGGCACGCTCGGGAGCCGTGCATGATCGCGGTCATTTTCGAAGTCGAGCCAGCCCCGCTGCGCCAGCGCGAGTACCTCGCCACGGCGCAGGCGCTGGGGGCTGCGCTCAAGGCGATCGACGGCTTCGTGTCGGTGGAACGGTTCGAATCGCTCACGCAGCCCGGCCGCTTGCTGTCGTTGTCATTCTGGCGCGATGAAGCCGCCGTGCAGCGCTGGCGCATGCTGGAAGCGCACCAGGCGGCGCAGGCTGCCGGTCGTGACGGGATGTTTTGCGACTACCGCTTGCGCGTGGCGCACGTGGTACGCGACTACGGGATGCAGCAGCGCGACCAGGCGCCGCCGGATAGCAGGGAAGTGCACGGCTGACTGACGCAGCTCACGCCACGCGGTCGCCGCGGAAGTGCCCGATCGCTGCATTGACCATCCCTTCGACCGAGCCTTCGCGCTCGGCATGCCGGCGCAGGATTGCTGCATCGCTGCCGCCGCGCGCGGCCGCCGCCAGGTGCTGCAGCGCCTCGACGCTGCCCAGTGCTTCGGCATGCGGCAACATCCGTTCGAGCGTGGCCAGGATATCGTCGCGGATCACGATGCTGTCGTAGGTTTTCGGGTGCGTGATGCTGCCATCCAGGCCAAAGCGGCAGGCCTGGAAGCGGTTGTAGTTGTAGACGAGGTAGTCGTCTTCGACCGGGGCTTCATCTTTTTTCTCAAGCAGATGGCGGCATAGTGCCTGCAGGTAGGCGGCCAGCGCGGCGGCCCGCTCCACCGTCAGCGGCGTGTCGCAGACGCGCAGTTCGATCGTGCCGAATTCGGGCTTGGGTCGCAGGTCCCAGTAAAAATCCTTCATGCTCTTGATGATGTTCGTGCGTTCCATCTTGGCGAAGTACACGTCGGTGAACTCCTGCCAGCTGAGCGTGAAGGGCGCACGCCCGCTCATCGGAAACGCAAATACGGAATTCAGGCGTGCCGATTCGAACAGGCTGTCATGGCCCTGCACGAACGGCGACGAGGCCGACAGCGCGATGAAGTGCGGCAGGTAGCGGTTCAGCGCGTGCAGCAGGTACATCGCATCGTCGCCATTGGCGCAGCCGATGTGCACGTGCTGGCCGAACACCGTGAACTGCTTGGCCAGATAGCCGTACAGCTGCGACAGGTATTCGTAGCGCGGCTTGGCCGAAATGCGCTGATCCGACCAGTGCTGGAACGGGTGCGTGCCACCGCCGGCGATACCGATATTGAGCGTGTCGCTGGCTGCGACGAGCGTGTTGCGGATCTCGGTCAGCTCGGCCAGCAAGGGACCATACGCCGTGTGCACGCTCGAATTAATTTCGATCATGCTCTCGGTGATCTCGGGCGTGACGTTGCCCGGGAACGGCTTGCGCTCCAGCAGGTGCATCAGGTCGGGGCTGGCGGCGGTCAGGTTGAAGTCCGACAGGTTGACCAGTTGCAGTTCGAGCTCGACCCCGAAGGTGAGCGGCGTGGACGGAGTAAACGCGTCAAGCGGCATGATGGGACTCCGTTGCTTCGTGCGCCCAGATCAGGGCGCGCTGGATGATGATCGGGCCGAACACTTCGAGCAGCATCGCCACGGCGGCCATCGCGTGCAGGTCGTCGACTACTTTGAGGCCGGCATAGCGCGCATGTTCGAGCATCAGGATCACGAACACGGCCAGCGGCGCCAGGCCCAAACCCGTGAGGGCGCCCTTGCGCCAGGTGACGCCCGACAGGTGCGAGAACGCAGCCACGCCGGCGGTCTTGGCCAGCAGCCGCACTAGCACGACGACCACCGCCATCACGCCGCCGGCCGCCACCAGGCGCCAGTCGAGGGTCGAGGCGGCGTAGACGAACAACAGCACGGTCAGCACTTCGCCCAGCGCGCCGAAATTGCGCTGGGTCTGGGTAAAGGTCACGCGGCGCGAGCGCACGGTCAGGCCGAAGGCCAGCGCTGCGACGACCGGCGACAGGCCGCCGACATCGCATATCGAGACCAGCAGGATCACGGCCAGCGCAAACGCGACAGTGGTGTCCTGCTGCGCATTGCCGATCGCGCGCAGCAGCGCCGGCACCAGCAGGCCGAACACGGCGCCGGCCACGATCGACGCGGCGAGCATGACCAGGCTTTGCCACAGTGCCTCGCTGACGGCGTCCTGCGTGCGGAACAGCCAGATGCCGATGATGGCATTGAATGCGAACACGGCCAGCACGCAGTTCTGGGCCGACAGGTGCAGCACGCGCTCGGTCATCTGGCCCGAGCTTTTCTGTTCATTGATGACCCGCACGACGGTGGCGGGGGAGGTGGCCATCGAGAGTGCCGCCATCAGCAGCGCCGTGATCTGCGCCGCGCCAAACGCGATGGCGACGAGGTAGACGAGTACGAACGTCAGGCTGGACTCGACCAGGCCCGCCACGCCGATCCACGGATTGTTGACCAGCCAGCGCAGATTGATGCGGTTGCCCAGTTCGAACAGGACCAGGCCGAAGGCGATATTGGCCAGCAGCGCGACCGGGCCCAGATCGGCCGCAGGCAGCACGCCGATCTGCGCGCTGCCCAGCGCGAAGCCAACCAGGCCGTAGAAGCTGATGCGGGGCAGGCCGGTCCAGCGCTGGCCAAATTCACCGGCCAGCCACGCCAGCGCAATCGCCAGGGGCCAGGCAAGGCTCGTCAATACGGACAACAGGTCAGGCATGCGGTCTCCTTCTTCTTATCGTTGCGCGATTCTAGTGCGCCCGGCGCCTCGCGTCCGTGTTCGTGCTAACACTACTTGCTCAACAGGCGCATGGCCCGTTCCAGGCCCTCCAGCGTGATCGGGAACATCCGGTTGCTCATCACCTGGCGGATCAGCGCGATCGATTGCCGGTACTGCCACAGGTGCTCGGGCTCCGGATTGAGCCAGGCGCACTTCGGAAACGCCGTCATGAAGCGCGCCAGCCAGACCGCGCCAGCTTCGTCGTTGTTGTATTCGACCGAGCCGCCCGGCGCCATGACTTCGTAGGGACTCATGGTCGCATCGCCGACGAACAGCACGCGCGTATCGGCCGGGTATTTACGCAGCACGTCCCAGGTGGCGAAGCGCTCGCTGTGGCGGCGTGCGTTGTTCTTCCACAGGTAGTCGTAGACGCAGTTGTGGAAGTAGTAGAACTCCATGTTCTTGAATTCGCTGCTGGCGGCCGAGAACAGTTCTTCGGTGCGTTCGATATGGTCGTCCATCGAGCCGCCGACGTCGAACAGCATCACGACCTTGATCCGGTTCTTGCGCTCGGGCCGCATGCGGATGTCGAGCCAGCCGGCGTTGCTGGCGGTGGCGCGAATCGTGTCGTCCAGCGCCAGTTCATCGGCCGCGCCCTGGCGCGCGAAGCGGCGCAGGCGGCGCAGCGCCACCTTCAGGTTGCGCGTGCCCAGTTCGCGCTCGCCGTCGTAGTCGCGGTAGGTGCGCTGGTCCCACACTTTCACAGCGGTGCGATTCCGACTTTCGCCACCGATGCGGATGCCTTCGGGGTTGGTGCCGCCGTGCCCGAACGGCGATGTGCCGCCGGTACCGATCCATTTGCTGCCGCCGGCGTGGCGTTCCTTCTGCTCTTTCAGCAGTTCCTGCAGGCGCTGCTGCAGCTTGTCGTAGCCGAATTTTTCAAGCTGCGCCTTTTGCTCGGGCGTGAGTTCGCGCTCGAAGCGCTTGATCAGCCAGTCGAGTGGAATCTCGGCCTTCGCGTCGAATACCGCATCGACGCCGCGGAACCAGGCGCCGAAGACGCGATCGAACTTGTCGAAATGGGCTTCGTCCTTCACCAGCGTCAGCCGCGCGAGGTAGTAGAAGTCGTCGAGCGACGGGGCGATCACGCCGCGTTGCAGCGCGTCGAGCAGCGTCAGGAATTCGCGGATCGAGACCGGGATGCGGGCCTCGCGCAGGGCGCGGAAAAAATCGATCAGCATCGCATCGAGGGGGCTGACGCTACCATCACCGGTTGTTCCGCGCCATGAACATCAGGCGCTCGAACAGGCCCACGTCCTGCTCGTTCTTGAGCAGGGCGCCGTGCAGCGGCGGGATGCCCACCTTGCCTTCGGCGCTGGCGCGCAGGGCTTCGGCCGGCACGTCCTCGGCCAGCAGCAATTTGAGCCAGTCGAGAAATTCCGACGTCGATGGCTTCTTCTTGATGCCGGGGACGTCGCGCATGGCATAGAAGCTTTGCAGCGCCGCGGTCAGCAAGTCCTGGCGCAGGTTCGGGAAGTGCACGCCGACGATGTCGGCCATCGTCTCGCGGTCCGGGAATTGAATGTAGTGGAAGAAGCAGCGGCGCAGGAAGGCGTCCGGCAGTTCCTTCTCGTTGTTCGACGTGATGATCACGAGCGGGCGGTGGGTGGCCACGACCATCTCGCGCGTCTCGTACACGTAGAACTCCATGCGATCGAGTTCGCGCAGCAGGTCGTTCGGGAATTCGATGTCGGCCTTGTCGACTTCGTCGATCAGGAGCACGACGGGTTCGGGCGCCGTGAAGGCTTGCCACAGCACGCCCTTGACGATGTAGTTCTGGATGTCGCGCACGCGCTCGTCGCCCAGCTGCGAGTCGCGCAGGCGCGAGACGGCGTCGTATTCGTACAGGCCCTGCTGGGCCTTGGTGGTCGATTTGACGTGCCACTGCAGCAGCGGCATGTCCAGGCTGGCCGCGACTTCTTCGGCCAGCATGGTCTTGCCGGTGCCCGGCTCGCCTTTGATCAGGAGCGGGCGGCCCAGTGTCAGGGCCGCGTTGACGGCCAGTTTCAGGTCGGCGGTGGCGACGTACTTGTCGCTGCCTTCGAAGCGGGGAGCAGCATGCATGGCGGGTGCTTTGTCGAGTCGGTCGGTGGCAGGAAGTATACGCCATAACCCCGGGCGCGCCGCCGCCGTCCGGTTTGTAGACTGGTGACAAGTCTTCAGATAGAATCGGCCCGTTGGTAGACCTTTGCTAACTTTTTATGCGGTTGCGGTTTTCGAATTACAACTAACGAGACGCCCATGAAAACAAGTTTGGCACCATTGGTACTGGCAGCATGCGCCTGTACCGCCGGCAGCGCCGTCGCCACGGCGGCGGAAGTCGTCGGCAACCCCAAGGCGGCCGTCGCCAAGATCGAGATGTGCATCGGCTGCCACGGCATCCAGGGCGGCTACAAGACGGCCTTCCCCGAAGTCTACCGGGTGCCGATGATCGGCGGCCAGTCGGGAAAGTATCTCGAAGCGGCCCTCAAGGCCTACCGCAAGGGCGACCGCAAGCATCCTTCGATGGTCAATATCGCCAAGTCGCTGAGCGACCAGGACATCGCCGACGTGGCGGCCTATTACTCCCAACAGACGGTGGCCTCGCGATGAACCACGCCATGCAACGGATTGTCCTTTCACTGGTCCTGGGCGCGCTGGGCGCGAGCGCATCGGCCGCCGACGTTGCGCGCGGCGCGGCGCTGGCCAAGACGCACAACTGCGCCTCGTGCCACGGCGCCGACTTCAACAAGCCGATCGACCCGAGCTACCCAAAGCTAGCCGGCCAGCACGCCGACTACCTGACGACGGCGCTGCGCGCCTACAAGCGCGGGGCCGGCCCGAACGGGCGCGTGAACCCGATCATGGCGGCGCTGGTGCAGCCGCTGTCGAACCGCGACATGGCCGATCTGGGCGCGTACCTGGGCAGTCTGCCGGGCCAGCTGGTGACCAAGAAATAAGCCCGGCGCCAGACGCGCAAGTCGCTTGCTGGTAACATGCGAGCCCCTTGCCGCGTCACCCGCCGGAGCTTTTCGTGTTACCTCTTTCGCCTGCCTACCTCAAAACCAACCTGCTCAGCGGCCTGACGGTCGCCCTGGCCCTCGTGCCCGAGGCGATCGCCTTCGCCCTGGTTGCCCATCTGTCGCCGCTCACTGGCCTGTACGCGGCCGTGCTGGTTGCCTTCATCACGTCCGCGTTCGGCGGCCGGCCCGGGATGATCTCGGCCGCCGCCGGTTCGCTGGCCGTGGTGATGATCGCACTCGTGGTGCAGCATGGCGCGCAGTACCTGCTGGCGGCCGTGGTGCTCATGGGCGTGCTGCAACTGCTGTTTGCCGCCGCGCGGCTCGGCAAATTCATCCGCATGGTGCCGCATCCGGTGATGCTCGGCTTCGTCAACGGGCTGGCGCTGGTGATCTTTCTGGCCCAGTTCGGGCACTTCAAGGTGGCGGGCCCTGACGGCACGCCGCAATGGATGCCCGCCGCGCAGCTGGTCACGATGGGCGTCATCATCGCCATCACGATGGCGGTGATCTACCTGACGCCGCGCATTACCAAAGCGGTGCCGTCCACGCTGGTGGGGATCCTGGTGGCCAGCGTCGGTTGCGCGCTGCTGGGCATCGAGACGCGCACCGTGGGCGACCTCGGTTCGATCGCCGGCGGCTTGCCCAGCTTCGCGCTGCCCGACGTGCCAATGACGTGGGACACGCTGCGCATCGTGTTCCCGTACGCGCTCGTGATGGCGGGTGTGGGCCTGATCGAGTCGCTCCTGACGCTCACGCTCATCGACGAAATCACCGACACGCGCGGCCAGCCGAACCGCGAATCGCTGGCGCTGGGCGCGGCCAATGTCGTCAGCGGCGTGTTTGGCGGCATGGGCGGCTGCGCGCTGATCGGCCAGAGCATGATCAATGTGAACAGCGGCGCGACAGGGCGCTTGTCGGGCATCGCGGCGGCCGTGATCCTGCTGTGCTTCATCCTGTTTGGCTCCAGCTGGATCGAGGCGATTCCGCTGGCGGCGCTGATCGGCGTGATGTTCGTCGTCTGTGAAAAGACGTTTGAATGGGGTACGTTCCGCCTGGCCGGCCGCGTGCCGCGTGCGGATCTGTTCGTGGTCGTGCTGGTGGCGGCGATCACGCTGCTGGTCGATCTGGCGGTGGCGGTGCTGACCGGCGTGATCGTCTCGGCGCTGGTGTTCGCGTGGCAGCATGCGCGCCAGGTGAAGGCGGCGGTCGCGGTCGATGCGCAGGGCTGGAAGGTGTACGCGCTCGACGGCACGCTGTTCTTCGCGTCAGTCAGTGCGTTTCAGGGCATCTTCACGCCGAAGGACGATCCGCAGGATGTCGTGATCGACTTTTTGCACGCGCGCGTGGTGGACCATTCGGCGATCCAGGCGATCGACGCGCTGGCCGAGCGTTACCGCCTGCTGGGCAAGCGCCTGCATCTGCGCCATCTGAGCCCCGACTGCCGCGAGCTGCTGGAAAAGGCGCAGGACATGATCGAGGTGAACCTGGTGGAAGACCCGCGTTACCGGGTCGCAGACGACAAACTCGCCTGATCAGGCGAATGCGCGACGGCGCACGCACTCGATATACGCCTCGGTATCGGGCGGCACGCCACCCCGCTGCGAGGCCCAGATCATCTCGCCCAGGCATTCCATGATTTCGTGGTGGGCATCGTGCTCGCCCCGTTTGGCCACCAGCATGTCGTGCGCGGCGCGGATGCCGCGCGGCTGGTCGATCGAGATCTGCTCGGCGATCGACAGGTGCATCGACAGGTGCAAAAACGGATTGGGCTTGCCGCCTTCGACCGAATAGTCGCGCGCGATCGCCGCCTCGATGTCCTCGAACTGGTCGTGGTATTCGGGATGCTGCACGATCCAGTCGGCCGCGATGGCATCCATCGGCGTCAGGATGTCGCCATTGCGTTGCTTGCGATAGGCGTCGCAGAAAAAGCGGCGCACGTCGTGCGAGGACGGAGTGAACATGGCAGGAGGGGGCAAAAAAAGGGGAGAGCGGGCATTGTAGCGCAGGCGCCGGTCCGGCGCGGGGCCGGCCTCAGGACGCCTCTTTCGGCCCCTGGCGGCACTCGGGCGCCTCATCCAGAACCCGCTTGGCCTGCTCGTCATTGCCCGTGAACCGATGGCGCTCGGCGATCGCAAAGCGCGCCTGGCAGGTGCGCCGCAGCGCATGCGCCGATTCCTCGCGCGCGAGCTTGAGCAGCTTGCTTTCATCGAGCTTGCCGAGATAGAAATCGGCGATCGGCCCAGGCCATTCATCGAGGTCGTGCGTGAAGGCGCTGGCCAGTTCGCGCCGCGCCAGCTCGGGGTCTTGATTGTGCATGCGCGCCGTATACAGCATCAGCGCGCCGGAGCGCTCGCCCGGCATGCGGTCGAGCGCCTGGCGCAGCCTTATCACCGCTTCGGTATAGCGCCGTTCTTTCATCAGGCGCTGGCCGACCACCAGGTTGGCGCGCGGGTTTCCGCTGGCGGCCGCCTTGTCGAGCCAGACCAGTGCCTGGGCCATGTCAGGCGGCGCGCCATGACCGTTTCGGTGCATCGAGGCCACCATCATCTGCGCGTCGCCATTGCCGGCGTCGGCCTCCTGCTGCAGCCAGGGTTCGATGCGGCGCCGCTGGCCAAGTGCGTCGCCCCCGACATAGGTGAAGTACAGCTTCTTCTGGCTCATCGCGAACATGACGCGGTGCGAGCGCAGGAAGTCAGCGCCCAGCAGTAAATCGACGTCGAGGTCATTCGTGTCGATCACGCCGACGTCGGCATTGTTGATCGTCTCGCGGCCGATCTGCAGCTTGTCC
This sequence comes from Oxalobacteraceae sp. CFBP 8761, assembly GCA_014841595.1. Taxonomy (NCBI): domain Bacteria; kingdom Pseudomonadati; phylum Pseudomonadota; class Betaproteobacteria; order Burkholderiales; family Oxalobacteraceae; species Oxalobacteraceae sp. CFBP 8761. The sequence continues at coordinate 420,722 of JACYUE010000001.1, forward strand.
AGCGTCGCGTTCCAGCGCGCGATGCGTTCGGTGCCGATGCCGCCCGCTTCGCCGGCCCTTGAGACGTCTGGCGCATTCATGTTCAGACCCGCTTTTTCCGCGGCCCGGCGCGTCATCAGCGTGCTGGAGGAGCCGCTGTCGATCACCGCCGTGACTTCCTTGCCGTTCAGGAGCACCTTGAATTCGGGATTGGCCTGACGCGAGTTGGTCCAGCGGAAGGGAATTTCGACGGCATTCTCGTCCCAGTAGGCCAGGTGCGCAGTATCGCAATTGGTCGGTTTGAAGAACTTGATTTCCTTGGTGGCCAGCGAAATCTCGAGGTCGGACTGGAGCAGGAACGGCGCGCCCAGGATCGCCTCGAACGATGGCGCAGTGCCGAAGTCACCCAGCACCCGTACGCGACTGTTGGTGATCGCCGCCGGCCCGGCCTTGAATTCCTTGATCTGCGTGCTGTAGATGCGGGCCGCGCCGCCAATGCCGAAGGCACGCCCGTTGGTAGGGCGCAGTGACAGACCGCGCCGCTCGGTTGCGGTGCGCGTGAGTATCGTGCCACTGGCGCCGGTGTCGACCAGCATGTCGGCCGGCGTGCCGTCGATCCGCCCTTCGATCGTCAGGTTCAGGTCAGGGCCGGTATAGCGCACGGGCAGCGTCGCGAGCTGGGTTAATTGACAACGCTTGGGCTCGGCCTGCCAGGCATGGGCAGTGGGCACGGCGCTCAGGGCGAGCAGTGGCAGCAGCAGATGCAGGCGGGCGGCAGGCGTAGTCATGCAAGCATTGTACCGGCGAATGTTGCCGTGAAAACAATGCTTTGAGCATGAAATGGAGGGGCGTCTGCGGAGGGCAGGCTGGATGCCGGAGCATGGCGCGTCGTACGCCAGCTCCGGTATCGATGCGTTGTTGACGCCTACTTGTTCGGCGCCAGCACCAGCGCATCGGGCGCCGCCGGGTTGCCCGGCCCGGCCGCCCCGAGCATGTCCTGCCCCGTCTTGGCGCCAGGCTGCGCGCGACCATGCGGCTGGCGCAGGTAGCGCGCGCTGTGCCGCCGCTCGCCGTGCTGGCCCTTGGCCGGCCAGCTCAGAAAGCGCGACAGCTCCTGCAGCGCGCGCTGGTACACGTCGCGCTTGAACTCGATCACGACGTCGAGCGGCACCCAGTAATCGTGCCAGCGCCAGGCGTCGAACTCGGGGTGGTCGGTCAGGCGCAGATTGACTTCGTTGTCGCGCGCGACCATGCGCAGCAGGAACCAGATCTGCTTCTGGCCACGGTAATGCCCGCGAATTTCACGCTTGATGAAGTGATCGGGCACTTCATAGCGCAGCCAATCGCGGGTGCGACCCACGATCTTGACGTGCTCCTGACGCAAACCGATTTCTTCCTCGAGCTCGCGGTACATTGCCTGCTCGGGTGTTTCGCCGTACTTGATTCCCCCTTGAGGAAATTGCCATGAGTGCTCTCGCACCCGCTTGCCCCACCAGACCTCGTTGTTAGCGTTCAGCAGGATGATGCCGACGTTGGGCCGAAACCCTTCACGGTCGAGCATAAGTGCACCTCGATACTTTCTGCCGGCGGACGTTCCCTCTTGCGGGCACTCGGTACCCTTGTGTTTTTACTTACGTATTGTCATGCCCAAGGGGTTTCCGCACCGCTTGCGCGGTCGATGATGCTGGTTCCGGACCCTGTTTGTAGAAAGATTGGACGCATCAGCCGGCTAATCCTTTAAAATTAGGTCGATTATAACCCTCTCTTTTTAAAAAGAATTCACAGATATGCGTGCCTCACGATTTTTTATTTCAACTCTGAAAGAAGCGCCTTCCGATGCCGAGATCGTCAGCCACAAGCTGATGATGCGCGCCGGGATGATCAAGCGCCTGGGTTCCGGCATCTATACGTATATGCCGGTCGGGCTGCGCGTCATCCGCAAGGTCGAAGCGATCGTCCGTGAAGAAATGAATCGCGCTGGTGGTATCGAACTCTTGATGCCGCTCGTGCAGCCGGCCGAACTGTGGCAAGAGACAGGTCGCTGGGACAAAATGGGCGACGAGCTGATGCGCGTGAAAGACCGCCATGGCCGCGACTTTGCAATCCAGCCGACGTCCGAAGAAGTCATCACCGACGTCGTGCGCAGCGAGATCAAGTCGTATCGCCAACTGCCGGTGAACTTCTATCATATCCAGACCAAGTTCCGCGACGAGCGCCGTCCGCGCTTCGGCCTGATGCGCGGCCGCGAATTCACGATGAAGGATGCCTATTCGTTCGACCGCGACGTCGCCGGCATGCAGACGTCGTACCAGACCATGTTCGACGCCTATACCCGCATCTTCACGCGCTTCGGCCTGAAGTTCCGCGCGGTGGCGGCCGACAACGGCGCCATCGGCGGCACCGGTTCGCATGAATTCCACGTCATCGCCAGCACTGGCGAAGATGCGCTGGTCTACTGCCCGACGTCCGATTTCGCGGCCAATATGGAAGCGGCCGAAGCCGTCGCCAGCGGCGAGCGCGCCGCTCCCACGCAAACGCTGACCAAGACGCCAACCCCGGGCACGACCAAGTGCGAGACCGTCGCGGCGCTGCTGGGTGTGAACCTGGCGCAGACCGTCAAGACCATCGCTTTGACGGTCGAGAACGAAGGCAAGAAGAGCTACTGGGTGCTGCTGCTGCGCGGCGACCATGAACTCAACGAGATCAAGGTCGGCAAAGTGGACGGCCTGGCCGGCCACCGCTTCTCGACCGAAGCTGAAATCCTCGAGGTGTTCGGCACCGTGCCGGGTTACCTCGGTCCGGTTGCTACCCGTCTGCCAGTCACCGTCGTGGCTGACCGCACGGTCGCCAACATGGCCGACTTCGTGTGCGGCGCGAACGAACAAGACTTCCACCACATCGGCGTGAACTGGGGGCGCGATCTGCCCGAGCCAATCGTGGCCGACCTGCGCAATGTCGTCGAAGGCGACCCGTCGCCGGACGGCAAGGGCGTGCTGGCGATCGAGCGCGGCATTGAAGTGGGCCACGTGTTCCAGCTCGGCACCGCGTACTCGCAGGCGATGGGCGCGACCTTCCTCGATGACGGCGGCCGGCCTGCGCCGCTGCAGATGGGCTGCTACGGCATCGGCGTGACCCGCATCCTGGGCGCGGCGATCGAGCAGAACTTCGACGACAAGGGCATCGTCTGGCCGGACGCGCTGGCGCCATTCGAAGTGGTGCTGTGCCCGATGGGCATGGACCGCAGCGAGATGGTCAAGGACGCCACCGAGCAGCTGTATGCGTCGCTGTCGGCCATCGGTATCGACGTCATCGTCGACGACCGCGGCCTGCGGCCGGGCGCGATGTTCGCCGACTGGGAACTGATCGGCGTGCCGCACCGCGTCGTGATCGGCGAGCGTGGCCTGAAGGAAGGCAACCTCGAATACCAGGGCCGTCGCGATGCAGAAGCGAGTGGCGTGGCTGTCGGCGATATGCTCGGCTTCATCAAGGCCAAGCTGGGCAAGTGATGGCATTGCGCCTGGCCTCCTGGTCCGGAGGCGTGCTGCTGGCGCTGGCCTTCGGTCTGGCGGCGCCGGCGCATGCCGGCAACCAGAAAGAAGAAGCGCTGTCGGATTCGGTGCGTCTGGCGCTGGCCAACGCCATCGCCGACGCGCGTCCGCCGCGCCCGACTTTCCGCACCGAGGCGGGACGGGCGCGCTACCAGGCGTGGTTCGACCAGATGTCGCCGCGCCTGGCCAAGCGCCTGCCCGACGTCCAGACCCGCACCGAGTTCCTCGAGACCGCGTGGTATGAAGCGACCCGCGCGGGCCTGGATCCGGGACTGGTGCTGGGCCTGATCCAGGTGGAATCGGCCTACCGCAAGTATGCGATCTCGATTGCCGGCGCGCGCGGCTACATGCAGGTGATGCCGTTCTGGACCAAGGCGATCGGCGACGGCGACCGCCGCCGCCTGTTCCACATGCAGACCAATCTGCGCTACGGGTGCGCGATCCTGCGCATGTATATCGACATGGAGCGGGGCGACCTGTACCTGGCGCTGGGCCGCTACAACGGCAGCCGGGGCAAGCCGAAGTACCCGAACGCGGTGCTGGCCGCATGGAAGAACTGGGAATTCAAACCGGGGGCGTGAAGCGTCCCTGCCTTGTACAAAACCCTAACATAGCAATCCACCACGCCGTCATCGACGCAGTGTAGACTTCCCGCTTTCCCCAGTGAGGACTGCATGCGACCCATTCTTTTCACCGCTGGCGCACTGCTGGCGGCGCTCACCGGCTGCGCGGCCACGCCGCCGGTCTCGACCGCGACTGCGACCCCGGCCCTGACGGCCAACCCGGTCGACCAGCGCGCAAAGAACATCATCTTCTTCCTGGGCGACGGCATGGGCGTCAACACGCTCACTGCGGCGCGCATCTTTGCCGTCGGCGAAGAGGGCGAACTGGCGATTGACCGCCTGCCCGAATCGGCCTTCGTGAAGACCTTCTCCAACGATGCGCAGGTCACCGACAGCGCCGCCTCGATGGCCGCCTACATGACCGGCGTGAAGCAGAACAACGGCGTGATCTCGATGTCGGCCGGCACCCGTTCGATTGCGCCCGCCAAGGATGCCAACGGCAACAGCCTGGTGAGCCGCTGCGAGAACGGCGAAGCGGCTGTCACGCTGCTCGAACTGGCCCGCAAGCGCGGCATGGCCGTGGGCGTGGTCACCAATACCAGCGTCACCGACGCCACCCCGGCCGCGACCTATGCCCACGCCTGCCATCGCAAGCTGGAAACCGATATCGCCGCCAGCCTGGTGCCCGGCGGGGCCGGCTACAACGGGGCGCTGGGCGCCAATGGCCTGGACGTCCTGTTCGGCGGCGGCGCGCAGCAATTCACGCCGTTCGCGCGTGGCGGCAAGCGCGCCGACAACCGCGATCTGCAGGCCGAGCTCAAGGCCAAGGGTTTCCGGGTCGTGGGCGACACCGCCGGGTTCAATGCCTTGACGCCAGGCGCGCCGGTCGTGGGCCTGTTCGCCGCCAACCACATGGACTTCGACGCGACCCGCGACCCCGCCCGTCAACCGGCGCTGCCGGCCATGACGACCAAGGCGATCGAGCTGCTGGCGCCGCACCGTGGAGGTTTCTTCCTGATGGTCGAGGGCGGCCTGATCGACCATGCGCTGCACGCCACGCTCGGCAAACGCGCGCTGCAGGAGACGGTGACGTACAACGCCGCGCTGCAGGCGGCGCTCGAACGCATGGAAGCGCTCGACCCGGGCCTGAAGAACACGCTGATCGTCGCCACCGCCGACCATGACCACACGCTGCTGCTGAACGGCTATGCAGCGCGCACCGGCAAGACCACGCCTGCCAACCCGGGTGTACTGGGCCTGGTGCGCACGGCCGACGGCAAGCCGACGCTCGACAGCCAGGGCATGCCGTACACGATCATCGGCTTCGGCACGGGCGAGAATCGCCACCAGGGCGGGCGCACCACGCCGCTGACCGACGCCGTCGTCGCGGCCGACGACTACCACCAGCAAGCGGTCGTGCGCACGCGCGCGGGCGCCGAGACGCATGGCGGCAGCGACGTCTACCTGGGCGCAGCCGGCGCGAACGCGGAGCTGTTCCGCGGGACCATCGACAACACGCGCGTCTTCAATCTGATCAAGACCGCAGCCGGTCTGTAAGCACGAGAAATCCACCATGACTTCACGACGCATTCTCCCGCTGCTGCTGGCCGCCGCCTTTGGCGCAGCGCTGCCGGCAACGGCTTCGGCCCAGCAAAAGGCGAAGAACATCATCTTCTTCCTTGGCGACGGCATGGGCCCGTCCGTCACCACCGCCGCCCGCATCTACCGCGGCGGCGAAGACAGCCTGCTGCACTTCGAGCGCCTGATGGAGCGCACCGCGCGCATCAAGACCTATTCGCTCGATTACCAGACCACCGACAGCGCGCCGTCGATGGGGTCGTACATGACCGGCATGAAGCTCAATAACGACGTCATCTCGCAGGCCGGCGCACGCACGATCAACCCGACCAAAGACGGCGTCGACCAGTGCGGCGCGAATAACGGCACGCCTGCCGTGACGATCCTGGAGCTGGCCAAGGCACGGGGCCGCGCCACCGGCGCTATCACCACGACCGAACTGACGCACGCCACGCCCGCGTCGACCTTCGCACACACCTGCAGCCGCGATGCGGCCTACACGATCGCGCAGCAGCTCGTGCCGGGCGGCGCCGGCTACAACGCGGCGCTGGGCGACGGCGTCGATGTGCTGATGGGCGGCGGGCGCAATCACTTCACGCCACGCGACGCGGCGCTCAATCCGAAGGGCCGGCCGGATGGACGCGACCTGATGGCCGAATTTGCCGGCGCCGGCTATTACGTGGCCGGCACCCGCGCCGGCATGATGTCGGCCAAGGCAGGGCGCAAGTTCGTCGGCATCTACAGTGACAGCAGCCACCTCGATTACGCGTACCAGCGCCGCCCCGAGCAGCCGACGCTGGCGGAGATGACGGGCAAGGCGATCGATCTGCTGTCGACCAACCCGAACGGCTTCTTCCTGATGGTCGAAGGGGGCAAGATCGACCATGCGCTGCACGACACCCGCGCGAAGCACGCACTGGAAGAGACGGTGGCGTTCGACGACGCGTTGCAGCTGGCGGTCGAGCGCATGCGCGCGATCGATCCGGGCCTGCAGAACACGCTGATCGTGCTCACCGCCGACCATGACCACACGATGCAGATCAACGGCTACCCGAAACGCGGCAACCCGATCCTGGATATCGTGCGCGACTACGCGACGGGCGAGCCGAAGAAGGATGCGGACGGCAAGACGTTCACCACGCTGGTGTTTGGCAATGGTCCGAACCGGCCGGACATGCGCGCCGATGTCGATGGCATGGCCGCACAGGGCGACGATTACCACCAGGAGACAGGCGTGCACAAGTCGTCCGAAACCCATGGCGGCGGCGATGTGAAACTGTATGCGACCGGCGCCGGCTCGGCGTCATTCAAAGGCACGATGGAGAATACCCGCGTGTTCGAACTGATGAAGGCTGCCGGCGGCCTGTAAGTTCAGATTCAGGTTATTTACACCTGAATAACAAAAAGCCCCGGATTTGATTCCGGGGCTTTTTTTAATCAGCGAGACGTCGACTGAATATAACCTGAACTTATTTCAGATGATCCGAAATCAGTTTGGTCATTTCAAACATCGAGACTTGCTCTTTGCCGCCGAAGACTGCTTTGAGCTTGTCGTCGCCATTGATCATGCGACGGTTTGCCGGATCTTGCAGGTCTTTCGACTTGATGTAATCCCAGACCTTTTTGGTCACTTCGGTGCGTGGCAGCGGCTTGTCGCCAACGACTGCAGCGAGCGTGGCCGACGGGGTCATGGCTTTCATGAACGCGGCGTTTGGCTTGCGTGCAACTGCTGGCTTGTCGGCCGATTTGTCAGCCGTTTTAGCGGCTGCTTTTGCTGGTGCTGCTGCCTTTTTTGCTGCGGGCTTGGCCGCTGCAGCAGGCTTGGCAGCTGCTTTTTTTGCTGGTGCTGCAGTGGTTTTTTTGGCTGTTGCCATCTTCGAGCCTCCTAAAACGAACACATGGAAAAATGCGTAATTTATCGCACGCCTATATTGGTAGCGTTTTACTGTTCGTGCAAGTCTTTTTCCAAACTTTTTCACTCTGATAAGCGGCTAAATGGGCGCTATCGCACACAACAACGCACGGGAACGATAAAACGCCGACAAGGGGCGTAAAAAAACCGCGCAAAGCGATACTCTGCGCGGTTCTGCGAGCGGAAAACAACCGATTAGCGCATGCCGGGCATCATGCCCTTCATCCCGCGCATCATCTTCATCAGGCCGCCGCCTTTGAGCTTTTTCATCATCGTCTGCATCTGGTCATACTGATTGAGCATGCGATTGACTTCCTGCACCTGGACACCGGCACCGGCCGCAATGCGGCGCTTGCGGTTGGCCTTGATCAGTTCGGGTTTCGCGCGCTCGAGCGGCGTCATCGAATCGATGATGCCGACCATGCGCTGGACCGATTTCTCGGCCTGGCCCATGTTCGCGCCTGCCGCGGCTTGCTGGAACTGGGCCGGCAGCTTGTCCATCAGGCCGGCCATGCCGCCCATCTTTTTCATTTGCGTCAGCTGCGACTTGAAGTCGTTCATGTCGAAGCGGCCGCCGACCTTGATCTTGTTGGCCAGTTCGGCTGCCGCTTCGGCGTCGACACCCTTGCGCGCTTCTTCGACCAGCGCCAGGATGTCGCCCATGCCCAGCACGCGGTTGGCCATGCGGGCCGGATCGAAGGCTTCGAGGCCGTCGAGTTTTTCGGAGACACCGGCAAACTTGATCGGTTTGCCCGTCACGTGCCGCACCGACAGCGCCGCACCGCCGCGCGAGTCGCCATCGAGCTTGGTCAGCACGATGCCGGTCAGGGGCAGGGCGTCGTTGAACGCCTTGGCGGTGTTGATCGCATCCTGGCCCAGCATGGCGTCGACGACGAACAGCGTCTCGATCGGGTTGACGGCGGCGTGCACGGCCGCGATCTCTTGCATCATCGCTTCGTCGATACCGAGGCGACCCGCGGTATCGATGATCAGGACGTCGTGGTAATGCTTCTTGGCCCAGTCGAGTGCGGCCAGTGCAATGTCAACCGGCTTGTCGCTGGCGGTCGACGGGAAGAAGTCGGCGCCGACCTGCCTGGTCACCGATTCGAGCTGCGCGATTGCGGCCGGACGGTAGACGTCGGCCGAGACGGTCAGGACCTTCTTCTTTTTCTGTTCCTTCAGGTACTTGGCCAGCTTGCCGGTGGTGGTGGTTTTACCAACACCCTGCAGACCGGCCATCAGGATGATCGCCGGCGGTTGCTGGGCGAACGACAACTGGCTGGCCTCGGGGCCGAGGTCGGCGCCCATCAGGGCCGCCAGTTCCTTCTGCACCACGCCCACGAGCGCCTGGCCCGGGCTGAGCGAGCCGACGACTTCTTCGCCGAGGGCTTTTTCCTTGACCTTGGCGATGAATTCACGCACCGCCGGCAGCGCCACGTCGGCCTCGAGCAGGGCCATGCGCACTTCGCGCAGCATCTCTGCAGTGTTTGCCTCGGTGAGGCGCGCCTCGCCGCGCATGGTCTTGACGACCTTGGCAAGGCGTTGGGTGAGGTTATCTAGCATGTTCAACCTAATTAGTAAGGGCACATCGGACGCGCGGTCCCGAGCAAAATGCCGGTGGGCGAGCGCCGCCAAAGCGGCATTTTACCTTGCGCAGGTGCTGCTGGTTCTTCCGGCGGACGGCAGGCGCACATTTTTTCAGCAAACCGTGGCGTTTTGCACTGGAGGAAAGCGTGGGCGGCGCCGGCCCGCATGCCAGGTGGGCGAAAAATCCGCCTACCCCACGGCGGCACCATGCAATGGTGTAGACTCCCGTCATGCAGAATTTCCTCTTCCTTGCCGCGGCTTTCCTGTACGCGGTATGCGCCCTGCTGCCATCGCGCCGCGCGCCGGCCATCTCGGCCGTGACGGCCGGCGCATGGGCGCTGCACGGCGTCTCGCTCGGCATGGACGTGATGGTGCCGGGCCGGCTGCGTGTCGGTTTCGCCATCATGCTGTCGTCCGCGCTGTGGGTGTCCGTGGCCGCCTACTGGCTCGAAAACCGCAATTTCGCCCTCGACGGCATGCGTCGCCTGGTGATGCCGTTTGCCGCCGTGGCCGCGCTGCTGCCGCTGCTGTTCCCCGGCACCCTGACGCCGCTGGCCGGCAAGTCGCCGGCGTTTGGCTGGCATATCGCGGTTGCGGTGCTGGCCTACAGCACCCTGACCATTGCCGCCTTCCACGCCGTGCTGATGGCATTGCAGGAAGCGCGGCTGCATACCCGCACCGCCGGTGGCGGCCGGTTTGACGCCGCGCTCGACCAGCTGCCGGCGCTTCTTACCATGGAAAAACTGCTGTTCCGGGTGATCTGGATCGGCTTCATCCTGCTCAGCCTGACGGTGCTGTCGGGCTTCGTGTTCTCCGAACAGGTGTTCGGCAGGCCGCTGCTGCTCGACCACAAGAGCGTGTTCGCGCTGCTGTCGTGGGCGCTGTTCGCGGCGCTGCTGGCGGGGCGCCGCTGGCGAGGCTGGCGCGGCAAGACCGCACTGCGCTTCACGCTGGCCGGGTTTGCCACGCTGGCGCTGGCCTATGTCGGCAGCCGTTTCGTGCTCGAAGTTATCCTGCACCGGGGAACCATCTGATGCGACTATTATTCTGGATTGCCTTCATCGCACTCGTCGTCTTTGCGGTGCGCAACAAGCTGCGCGCCATGAGCAAACGTGCGGCCGTACCGCCGCAGGCGCGCCCCGGCACGGCCAAGGCGCCGGTGCAGATCGAAGCGATGGCCCAATGTACCCACTGCGGCATGTACTTCCCGGCGTCCGAATCGGTGCGCGCCGACGGCCACGACTACTGTTCGCCAGGCCACGTGCGCCTGCCGCCGCCGTAGGCGCAGGCCGGCCTTGACGCAACGCCGCATCCTGTCGCCCGAAGCGCGCGTCGCCCTGTGGCGTTCGCTGCAGACCTTCACGCTCACGCGCATCGTCATCGCGCTGGTACTGCTGCTGTATTTCGGTGTTAACTTCGAGAACGGCACGCTGCGCGTCACGCAGCAGGTCGCCCAGATCTGCCTGGGCTACGCCGTCATGGCGCTGGTGTTCTCGTTCGCCGCGCGCCGCCAGCGCCGCTTCCTGGTGCAGCTCGGCGTGCAGGTTGCGCTCGACCTCCTGGTCATTTCGCTGCTGTATCTGGCCGCCGGCGGCCTGCGCAGCGGCCTTGGCATCCTGTATCTGTTCCCGCTGGCCGGCGCGGCGATCCTTGCGCCCTTGTTGCTGGCGTTGTTCGCGGCGGCGGTGGCCACGCTGTTCTTGCTGGGCCTGAGTGTGTGGCAACTGGTCGAAGGGTTCGATCCGCCGCTGATGCAGGCGGGCCTGTTTGGCGCAGCCTTCTTCGCCGCCGTGCTGGTAACCAACCGCATGGCCGCGCGTCTGCTGGGGCAGGAAGAACTGGCAGCCCAGCGCGGCGCCGACCTGCGCATCCAGCAGGCGATCAATGAAATCGTGATCGCCGACGTGGGCGACGGCATCCTGGTGGTGGGCGCCGACGGCGCGGTGTTTACCGGGAATCCGGCGGCACGCCGCATGCTCGGGCTGCAGGCCGACACGTCGGGCTTCCTGCTGCACGCGGCGCCGGCCTTCGAACCGCTGGCCGAAGCGTTCGATGCCTGGCTTGCCGCGCCCGAGAACGATACGGCCTTCGTCACCGTCAAGCCGTATCGCGAAGGTGACGGCGCCGGTGACGTGCGCGGCCGGCGCGACCAGCCGGTGCACGTCAAGCTGCGCTTTGCCCGTGTCGCCGCGCCGGCCGATGCGGTGGGGGAGGGCGGTAGCCGCAGCGTGATCTTCATGCAGGACGTGAGCGCCATCGAAAACCAGGCGCAGCAACTCAAGCTGGCATCGATGGGGCGCCTGACCGCCAGCATCGCGCACGAGGTGCGTAATCCGTTGTCGGCCATCGGCCACGCGACGGCGCTGCTGGCCGAAGACCTGCATGGCCCGGCCGAAGTGCGGCTGCTGAAAATCGTCGGCGACAATGTGGCGCGCGTGAACCGCATGGTCGAAGACATCCTGCAGCTGTCGCGCAAGGCCCAGCCCAACGGCGAGCCGGTGCCGCTGGGCGCGTTTCTCGAACAGCTCAAGGCCGAGTTCTGCGAAATCCACGGTCTGGCCGGTGATATAGTCTATATCGGCGATCCGGGCGGCAGCGCCGTGCGCTTCGATCCGCTGCACCTGCATGAAGTCCTGCTCAATCTGCTCAACAACGCGGTGCGCTATGCCAGCCGCCAGCCGGCCAGCATCCGCATCTTTCCTGCGCGCGATGCCGCCGGGCGGCGCGAGCTGCACGTGCAGGACGACGGCCCCGGCATCACGCCCGAAGTGCGCGACCACCTGTTCGAGCCGTTCTATACCACCTCGAGCAAGGGCACCGGCCTTGGACTCTACCTGGCGCGCGAACTGTGCCTCAACAACGATGCGAAACTCGATTATGAATACCGGTTCGACCCGTCCGCGCTGGGCCCGCGCAAGGCCAGTGGCCGCTTTGTCATCACCTTTGCCCTTGCCTGACGTGGCCGGGAAGCTGTCATGAGCGCGCCGCGCGTTTTGGTACTCGACGACGAGGCCGACCTGCGTGAGCTGCTCGAGATCACGCTGCTCAAGATGGGCCTGGACGTCGACAGCGCCGCCACGCTGCGCGAGGCGCGCGCGCTGTTCGACGAGCGCGATTACGCGCTGGTACTGACCGACATGCGCCTGCCGGACGGCCTGGGCCTCGAACTGGTGCGCGAAATCGGCGCGTCGGGCAAGGGCACGCCGGTGGCCGTGATCACCGCTTACGGCAGCGCCGAAAACGCCGTGGTGGCGCTGAAGGCCGGTGCGTTCGACTATATCGCCAAGCCGGTGGCGCTGGACGCGCTGCGCGTGATGGTGCGCGCGGCGCTCAAGCAATCCGAAAGCGCGGCGCTCGGTGACGGCGCTGCGCCCGACTCGCGCATGATCGGCAGTTCGCCCGCGATGGCGGCATTGCGGGCCCAGATCGCCCGCCTGGCGCGCTCGATGGCGCCGATCTCGATCACGGGCGAATCCGGCAGCGGCAAGGAGCTGGCCGCGCGCGAGATCCACGCCCAGAGTTCGCGCGCCGCCAAACCGTTCATCGCCGTGAACTGCGGCGCGATTCCCGAAACGCTGATGGAGGCCGAGTTCTTCGGCTATCGCAAGGGCGCCTTCACGGGCGCGTCCGATGAGCGCGACGGCTTCTTCCAGGCGGCCAACGGCGGCACGCTGATGCTCGACGAGGTGGCCGACCTGCCGCTGGCAATGCAAGTGAAGCTGCTGCGCGCGATCCAGGAGCGGCGCGTGCGCAAGATCGGCGCGACGGTCGAGGAGCCAGTCGACGTGCGCATCATCAGCGCAACGCACCAGGACCTGGCGCGCTGCGTCGAAACAGGCAAGTTCAGGCAAGACCTGTTCTACCGGCTGAACGTGATCGAGCTGGGCTTGCCGCCACTGCGCGAGCGCCTGGACGACCTGGCGCCACTGGTGAGCGGCATCCTGCAGCGTTTGGCCGGGGCAGGGCAGGCCACGCTCGGGGCCGGGGTGCTGGACGCGCTGCGGGCGTATTCATTCCCCGGCAATGTGCGCGAGCTGGAAAACGTGCTGGAGCGGGCGCTGGCGTTTGCCAACGATGGCGTGATCGAAGTGGGCGACCTGTCGCTCAAGGCGGCGCGGCCGATCGAACCGGCACGGGCCGAACTGGCACCGCCGGCGGTCACGCCGCCCGCTGCCGCGGCGCCAGTCGCTCCGGCCGCGCCGGTCGTACCCGTCGCGCCAACGGTATCGGCGCCGCCGGGCGTCGGTCCCGCCGAATTGCCCGGCAACCTGCCCGAATACCTGGAGCAGGTCGAACGCGACATCATCGGCCGCGCCCTGCAGCAAACCCAGTTCAACCGGACCCAGGCCGCCAGTCTGCTCGGCATCAGTGTCCGCCAGTTGCGCTACCAGATGCAGAAGCTGGACATCAGCGCGCCGGACGATTGACGGCTGGTCTGCAGCCGGGCGGCGAGCCCGCGGCCCGGTCATTTCCCCACGGTTTTTTTAAGGTTAGTAGTCGCTTACCGCGTACTCCCCGTGCTTATGGCGACTCTCGAAAGTCAAGGCTCGCACGCGATAAAACTAAAAATTTTGGACATTTATTTGCTTGCCTGTACCGCAAACGAGGTACTACAATTAGTCTGATATCAACGCCCGGCACTAGATATAGTGGTAGTGACTGAAAAGGCACCAGGATTGCGGGCTGCGGCGAGTTGTTCATACGTTGTCCACAAGTTGCACACAAACTTATCCATCGATCGGTTAATTAAGCACTTGTCGACACGAAATATTTACTAGTTCTTACCCTGCTTCTCTGGTTTGCCACCACAGGCCACCGGCTGGCAGGGCATCGTTTTTTAATTTGTTGACGGACCGGGTTTGCGCAATACGGCAAGACGGTTGCCATGTAGACAACGGCGGTCCGACCGCTCCTGGAGGCGCAATGCAAACAGCACAGAATAGTTCGATTAACCAACATGTCACCCCAGGATCGGCGCCCGCCGGCAGCACCCCGGCCGACATCGTCGCCCGCGGCGACTATCGCGTCATCCGCCGCAACGGTTCGGTGGTGGCGTTCGAGCCGCACAAGATCTCGGTCGCGATGACCAAGGCCTTCCTGGCAATCGCCGGCGGCCAGGGCGCCGTGTCGGCGCGCATCCGCGAGCTGGTCGAGCAGATGACCAACAACGTCGTCACCGCCCTGGTGCGTCGCCAGCCAAACGGCGGCACGTTCCATATCGAGGACGTGCAGGACCAGGTCGAGCTGTCCCTGATGCGTTCGGGCGAACACGATGTCGCGCGTGAATACGTGCTGTACCGCGCCAAGCGCATGGAAGAGCGCCGCGCCGCGAAAGAAGCCGCTGGTGGCGGTGGCGCCGTCGTCGCGCCGCAGATCCACGTCGTCGATGGCGGCGAGCGTCGCCTGCTGGACATCAACACCGTCATCGGTCTGATCGGCGCGGCCTGCGCCGGCCTCGAAAAGCACGTCGACGCCGACGCGATCCTGGCCGAGACCATGAAGAACCTGTACGACGGCGTGCCGGTCGAAGAGCTGCACAAGTCGGCCATCCTGGCTGCGCGCGCGCTGATGGAAAAAGACCCGGCCTACAGCCAGGTCACCGCCCGCATCCTGCTGCACACGATCCGCAAGGAAGTCTTCGGCCGCGAAGTGGCGCAAGCCGGCGCCGCCGCCGAATACCTGACCTACTTCCCGCAGTACATCGCCAAGGGCATCGCCAACGAGCTGCTCGACGAAGAACTGGGCAAGTACGACCTCGAGCGCCTGGCCAAGGCCATCGTCGCCGACCGCGACCTGCAGTTCGGCTACATCGGCCTGCAAACCCTGTACGACCGCTACTTCCTGCACGTGCGCGACGTGCGCATCGAAATGCCACAGGCGTTCTACATGCGCGTGGCAATGGGCCTGGCCCTGCGTGAAGACGACCGCGAAGCGCGCGCCATCGAGTTCTACAGCCTGCTGTCGTCGTTCGACTTCATGAGCTCGACCCCGACCCTGTTCAACTCGGGCACCCGCCGTTCGCAGCTGTCGTCGTGCTACCTGACCACCGTCGGCGACGACCTGGAAGACATCTACGACGCCATCAAGGAAAACGCACTGCTGTCGAAGTTCGCCGGTGGCCTGGGCAATGACTGGACGCCAGTGCGCGCACTGGGTTCGCGCATCAAGGGCACCAACGGCCGCTCGCAAGGCGTGGTCCCGTTCCTGAAAGTGGTCAACGACACGGCCGTCGCGGTCAACCAGGGCGGCAAGCGCAAGGGCGCTGTCTGCGCCTATCTGGAAACCTGGCACCTCGACATCGAAGAGTTCCTCGACCTGCGCAAGAACACGGGCGACGATCGCCGCCGCACCCACGACATGAACACGGCGAACTGGATTCCCGACCTGTTCATGAAGCGCGTGATGGAAAAATCGCACTGGACGCTGTTCTCGCCATCCGAGACGCCCGACCTGCACGACCTGACCGGCAAGGCCTTCGAACAAGCCTATCTGGCGTACGAAGCCAAGGCCGAGCGCGGCGAAATGGCCGTCTTCAAAAAGATCGAGTCGCTCGACCTGTGGCGCAAGATGCTGTCGATGCTGTTCGAAACCGGCCACCCATGGATCACGTTCAAGGACCCGTGCAACATCCGCTCGCCACAGCAGCACGTGGGCGTCGTGCACTCGTCGAACCTGTGCACCGAGATCACGCTGAACACGAGCGCCGATGAAATCGCCGTCTGCAACCTGGGCTCGGTCAATCTGCCGCAGCACATGAAGGGCGATGGCCTGGATCACGTCAAGCTGCAAAAGACGATCCGCACCGCGATGCGCATGCTCGACAACGTCATCGACATCAACTACTACGCCGTCGAAAAAGCGCGCAACTCGAACCTGCGCCACCGTCCGGTCGGCATGGGCGTGATGGGCCACCAGGATTGCCTGCACATGATGCGCATCCCGTTCTCGTCCGACCGGGCGGTGCAGTTCGCCGACACGTCGATGGAAGCGGTCTGCTACTACGCCTACCTGGCCTCGACCGAACTGGCCGAAGAGCGCGGCCGCTACGAGACCTACACCGGTTCGCTGTGGGACCGCGGCATCCTGCCGCAGGATTCGATCCAGCTGCTGGCCGACGAACGTGGCAGCCAGTACCTGGAGCAGGATACGTCGTCGAAGATGGACTGGACCCCGGTGCGCGAGCGCATCAAGCAGTTCGGCATGCGCAATTCAAACTGCGTGGCGATTGCCCCGACCGCGACGATCTCGAACATCATCGGCGTCTCGGCCTGTATCGAGCCGACGTTCCAGAACCTGTACGTGAAGTCGAACCTGTCGGGTGAATTCACCGAAATCAATTCGTACCTGGTGCGTGACCTGAAGGCACGTGACCTGTGGGACGAAGTCATGATCGCCGACCTGAAGTACTTCGACGGCTCGCTGTCGAAAATCGACCGCGTACCGCAAGACCTGCGCGACCTGTACGCAACGGCATTCGAAGTCGAGCCGAAGTGGCTGGTCGATGCTGCGTCGCGTCGCCAGAAGTGGATCGACCAGGCCCAGTCGCTGAACATCTACATGGCCGGCGCATCGGGCAAGAAGCTGGACGAAACCTACAAGCTGGCGTGGCTCCGTGGTTTGAAAACGACCTACTACCTGCGCACGATCGCTGCGACGCACCTGGAAAAGTCGACCACCCGTACCGGCGCGCTGAACGCCGTGTCGGTCTCGGGCGGCCTGTCCGGTGGCCTGTCGGCCGGCGAGAAAGCGCCGGTTGCTCCGGCACCGGCACCGGCCGCGAATATGGCGACGGCGACGGCGACGGCGACGGCAGCAGCGACCGAAGAAGATGGCGCCGCCTGCTATCTGCGTCCGGGCGACGATGGTTTCGAGGAATGCGAAGCCTGCCAGTAACCCTCGCAGTCACTGAGTAAAGGAGGCGAGCCGCCTGCAAGGCCGGCTCGCCCCCCGGCAAGTACAACGGCGCCTGTCGCCGACAACACGAATAACTAACGCATCAACGTGCCCCGGCCGCAGTCGCTGCGCCAGCGCACCACAGAAGGGACCACCATGCTTAACTGGGACGACGAACCAACCAGCGCACCAAGCGCTCCGCAAGCCGACGCCGGCCTCGCCATCGTGCCTGCCGCCGAAGTGGCAAAACGCGTCAACGCCGACGACAAGCGCATCATCAACGGCCAGACCGACGTGAACCAGCTCGTGCCATTCAAGTACAAATGGGCATGGGACAAGTACCTGGCCGGTTGCGCGAACCACTGGATGCCGCAAGAAGTGAACATGCAGCGCGATATCGAGCTGTGGAAGAGCCCGAACGGCCTGTCGGAAGACGAGCGCCGCCTGGTCAAGCGCAACCTGGGCTTCTTCGTGACGGCCGACTCGCTCGCCGCGAACAATATCGTGCTGGGCACCTACCGCCACATCACGGCCCCCGAGTGCCGCCAGTACCTGCTGCGCCAGGCGTTCGAGGAAGCGATCCACACGCACGCTTACCAGTACATCGTCGAGTCGCTGGGCCTGGACGAAGCCGAGATCTTCAACGCCTACAACGAAGTCAAGTCGATCCACGACAAGGACCAGTTCCTGATCCCGTTCATCGACACGCTGACCGACCCTGAATTCAAGACCGGCACCACGGAAAACGACCAGAAGCTGCTCAAGTCGATCATCGTCTTCGCCTGCCTGATGGAAGGCCTGTTCTTCTACGTGGGCTTCACGCAGATCCTGGCGCTGGGCCGCCAGAACAAGATGACCGGCGCTGCCGAGCAGTACCAGTACATCCTGCGCGACGAATCGATGCACGTGAACTTCGGCATCGACGTGATCAACACGATCAAGATGGAAAATCCGCAGCTGTGGACCCCGGAATTCCGCGAAGAGATCAAGGCCCTGTTCATCGAAGCAGTCGACCTCGAATACCGCTACGCCGAAGACACGATGCCACGCGGCGTCCTGGGCCTGAACGCCCCGATGTTCAAGGGTTACCTGCGCTTCATCGCCAACCGCCGCGCGGTGCAGATCGGCCTCGAGCCGCTGTTCCCGAACGAAGAAAATCCGTTCCCATGGATGAGCGAAATGATCGACCTGAAGAAAGAGCGTAACTTCTTCGAGACGCGCGTGACCGAGTATCAGACTGGCGGCACGCTGAGCTGGGATTGATGCGGGGGCGTCCATCGCCCTGCGTCAGCCACGAACAAAAAGCCCGGCGCTGGTAAAGCCGGGCTTTTTTTCGCCTGTTGCGCGCAGCCCGTCGGTGTTGACCTATGATGGCGATCTTTCAAGCCTGACCAGGAGACACCCTTGAACGCCCACACCACACTGCTGCACGCCCTCATGCTCGCCGGCCTGGCGACAGTCTCAGTCGCCCACGCTGCGCCCCAGGTGGCCACGGGCCGCACGATCTTCCAGAACAACTGCGCCAGCTGCCACACGGTCGATACCGGGATGGCGCAGCTGGCTGGCCCGGGCCTGTTCGGCGTTGTCGGGCGCAAGGCGGCGGGTGTCGCCGGGTTCAATTATTCGGCGGCGCTGGCTAAGGCCGGCGCGAGCGGCACGGTGTGGACGCGCGAAGAACTCGACGTGTTCCTGCTCGACCCGGCCAAGCGCGTGCCCGGCACGACCATGCCGGTCGGCGTGCCGGACGCACAACAGCGCGGCGCGCTGATCGACTACCTGGCCAGCCTGCAGGGTGCTGCGACTGCCGCCGCCGCGCCAGCCCCTGCGAAAGCCGATGCACAAGCTGCATCCCGCGCCGGCGCCTGGACTGAAAACCAGCCCGGCAAGGTCTATCACATCAAGCCGACCGACCTGGCCGCGCCATTCGCCACGGACAGCGCCGGCAACAGCGCGCGCGTGCAGGCACGGCCCAACGGCACGCTGCCGACCGTGATGCCCGGCTTTACGGTCAGCGTGTTCGCGCAGGACGCCGACAAGCCGCGCGTGGCACTGCGCGCGCCGAATGGCGACGTGTTCCTGGCCGCGACCGGTGCCGGCGCGATCAAGGTGCTGCGCTCGCGCGATGGCAGGAAGGCCGACAGCGCCGGCGTGTTCGCCACTGGACTGGCGCGTCCGTACGGCATGGCCTTCTGGCCGAGCGGCGCCAATCCGCAGTATCTGTATGTGGCCGGCGTCAATTCGGTCGTGCGCATCCCGTACCGCAATGGCGACCTGACGGCGCGCGGCGCGCCCGAAACCGTGATTGCCGAACTGTCCGAGACCAGTGGCGGTCACACGACGCGCACGCTGGCGTTCTCGAAGGACGGCAAGACGCTGCTGCTGTCGATCGGTTCAGCCACCAACGTCGCCGCCGACATCGGTCGCACGCCGCCCGTGCCGCTGGCGCAGTGGGAGCGCCAGCACGGCGTGGGCGGCGCCTGGGGCGTCGAGACGGACCGCGCCACCGTCATGGCGTTCGACCCGGACGGCAAGAACCGCCGCACCTTCGCGACCGGTCTGCGCAACTGCGTGGGCTTGCTGGTGCTGCCAACCACGGGCGACGTCATGTGCAATGTGAACGAGCGCGATGCCCTGGGCGACAACCTGCCGCCCGACTACCTGACGCGCGTGAAACAGGGCGGTTTCTATGGCTGGCCGTGGTACTACATCGGCGACAACGAAGATCCGCGCCTGGCGGGTCACCGGCCCGACCTGAAGGGCAAGACGATCACCCCGGATGTGCTGCTGCAGGCGCACTCGGCGCCACTGGGCATGGTGGCGTACCACGCGCCGGAGGGTGCGACCAGTGCGTTCCCGAAGGAGTACGAGGGCGATGTGTTCGTGGCGCTGCACGGCTCGTGGAACCGTGGCGTGCGCACCGGCTACAAGGTCGTGCGTGTGTTCATGAAGAACGGGGTGCCCACCGGGCAGTACCAGGACTTCATGAGCGGCATGGTGGTCAGCGACCGCGATGTGTGGGGCCGGCCGGCAGCAGTCGAAGTCGCACGCGATGGCGCGCTGCTGGTGGTCGACGATGCCGGCGGCACGCTGTGGCGCGTGGCGCCGGGGCGCTGACGCGACCTGGCACGCGAGTGGACATGCGCGTGCACAAGCGACCGCGCATGCGCTAGCATGGGCATCTCCTATTGGCAGGGGCTTTCATGATTCCGCATACCTTCAGGCTGGCGCTTTGTGGCGCGGCCTTGCTGGCCGGCTGCGCCGGCACGCCGCCCACAGCAGTCAAGCCGACACTGGTTCTCGAAGACTACGTGGATGGCGCGCCGCGCGATGCGGCGTGCCTGGCGCTGGATGATGGCGCGCGCGCCCGCGTCACCAACCACGGTTTCGATCTGATGGCGAAGGAGATGGTGGTCGCGCCCACGGCCGGCGCGCCGGCGGATGCGGCGCCGCGATCCGTCTACCTGGTGCCGCTCGGCAGCCACCCGGTGGAGCGAATGGCACGGCAAATGGACGGCTCGTTCCATTCGGTATTCGTCAATTGCCAGACTCGACTGGCCTATATTGCCAAACGCGGCGGCGTGATCGACAGTATCTATTGGTTCGGACCGTTCGATCTGTGAATCGATTCAACTGCGGGTTGAAAGGCGCGCGTGAATTCGACGTCATTTGCAGAATCCCTGTCAATTCAGGCGCGCTTGCTTATTTGGCCTCTCATATTGCGCGGCTTGTTTCCGATTCTCGGTTGCGCACACACAAAGAAAGCACGTACTTTACGCGATTGAATTTGTCAAATCGAGAAGATGTGATATTGTCGCGGGCATCGGGCAAATCGATCGAATAATAGGGCGCTGAACCAAACAGTATGCACGGAAGCGAAGCGAAAAGAACAAGCCGTCTTGCCTGACCAATTGCTCAGGCAAGGCGGCTTTTTCTTTTCGCACCCGCAAGGGTAGCGCTGTGACGACGCTGGAACGGTGGCCTGTCGACGTTGGCTGAAGCGCTGCAACTGTGAGGAGTTGCAGCAGTTCAGCCGGTGCCGGATTCATTGACGCATATCGATCTTCGGCATGCGTCGATGAATAACTCGCCGGTCAACAACGACCTGGCGGGTTTTAAACCCTGAGCGTATTTCTCATCGCAGATGAAGGAGAATTAAAATGGCAACCGCTAAAAAAACAGTTGTAAAGGCAGCAGTGAAGAGCGCGCCTTCGTCCACGACGAAGTCGACCGCAAAGGCTGCAGCAGAGAAACCAGTCGCGAAAAAAGCCGCGACCAAGGCCACCACCGCCAAGACCACCACGGCAAAGGCAACCACTGCCAAGACCACCACCAAGGCAGCAGCCAAACCGGCAGCCCGGGCAGTGAGCAAGCCAGCGACGAAAACCACGGCGAAACCTGTTGCAAAGAAAACCACTGCAACCAAGACCGCTGCGACCAAAACCACGGCGACCAAAACCACTGCAGCCAAAGCCGCAGTTAAATCGACCGCCAAGTCGTCCGCAAAGCCGGCAGTAAAGAAAACCGTCACCAAAACTGCAGCAAAGCCAACGGTAAACAAAACCGCCGCTAAAACTGCAGCGAAGCCGGTAACCAAGAAAGTCGCTGCCAAGTCCGCAGTGAAGCCTGCAACTAAGCCAGCAACTAAGTCGGCAACTAAAGCAACAACCAAGCCAGCAGCTAAAGCAGCAACCAAGCCGGCAGCGAAGAAAGCAGCAGCCAAACCAGCGGCAAAGAAAGCAGCAGCGAAACCTGCAGCCAAGCCAGCGGCAAAGAAAGCAGCAGCGAAACCTGCAGCCAAGCCGGCTGCAAAGAAAGCAGCAGCCAAGCCAGCAGCCAAACCTGCCGCCACGAAAACGTCGGCCAAGGCAGGCACCAAATCGCCGGCTAAATCGGCCACCAAATCGACCGCTAAATCGGCTACCAAGTCGACTGCTAAATCGGCCACCAAATCGACCACCAAGTCGGCAGCGAAATCGCCGGCCAAGTCGACCGCTAAATCAGCAGCCAAGCCGGCAGTAAAGAAAACCGCCGCCAAGCCAGCCGCTAAAACGACGACCAAAGCTGCGGCCAAGCCGGTCACCGCAAAAGCGGGCACCAGCAAGGCAGCCGCCAAGCCAGTCGCCAAAAAAGCGGCCACGACCAAAGCAACGGCAAAGCCGGCAGCGCAAAAAGCAACGGTGACCAAAACCGCAGCCAAACCGGCTGTCACCAAAACCGCTGCTGCCAAGCCAGCCGCTAAAAAAGCGACCACCACCAGCGCCGCGGCCAAACCAGCCGTGACCAAAGCTGCCGCGACCACGACCGCTGCTGCCAAGCCTGCTGCTACCAAAACGGCCGCCGTCAAGCCAGCTGTCACCAAGACTGCTGCGACCAAGACCGTCGCCACCAAGCCAGCCGCCACCAAGCCAGCAGCCGCGAAGCCGGACATGAAAGCCGACATCAAGGCCGACATCAAAGCTGACACCAAGCCGGAAGTCAAAGCCGACGCGAAGGCTGACGTCAAAGCCGATGCAAAAGCAGACGCGAAAGTGGACAGCAAGGCCGACGCCAAGCCAGAAGCGAAGAAGCCAGCCGCCAAGAAGGCAGCGACCAAGCCGGCAGCGGCTGATGCGAAAGCGGGCGACACGCCTGCAGCCGCACCGGCAGCGACCACTGCAGCAAAAAGCGTGATCGCGCCAACCGCCTGGCCATTCCCGACCAGCAGCCGTCCGTAATCGCAAACGTCCCTGCCTGCCGCGCGTCTTGCGCAGCATGGCAAGTGGGGCGCGCTTCAGGCACAATGCCGCTGTGTGATCCTTCGCACAGCGGTTTTTTTTTGAGGAGAGTCCGTGCTGTCCATTCTTCAGTTTATCGTCGATATCGTTGCAGGCCTGCTGGGTGGGGTGCTGTTGCTGCGCTTCTGGACGAATGCCATCCGCGTGCGTCTTCCCGACCAGATTCGCCAGTTCGTCCATACCATCACCGACTGGCTGGTCATGCCGCTGCGGCGCGTGGTGCCCGGTACCCGCGGCTACGACTGGGCAAGCCTCATCGGCGCCTTCCTGGTGGTCCTTCTGGCCAGCACGGTGCTACTGCTGGCCGGCGCCAGCGGCGAGACGATGCTGCTGTACGCGCTGCATCGCTTCCTGACGTGGATCCTGTACGGCTTCATGGCGCTGTTGATCATCGAAGCGGTCTTCAGCTGGGTCAATCCCAATGCGCCGCTGGCGCCGTTCGTGCACGCGCTCAATCAGCCATTGCTGCAGCCGATCCGGCGCGTCGTCAAGCCGATCGGCGGCATGGACCTGTCCGTGCTGGTGGCGCTCGTGCTGATCCAGATCCTGCTGTTCGTGCTGCGGCAGGTGTTCGGCTACGTTTGAACCACCCGACCGTAAAAAAGGCCTCTGCATGCAGAGGCCTTTTTTTATGTCCCGAGCGGCGCCAGCGGCGCCTTCGTTTTAGCGGAACTTGCTGCCAAACGCCTGCTCGAACTGCGCGTCGAATTCCTGCGGCGTGAAGTGGTGGTTCTGGCCACCGGCCGAGGCGATCTTGATCGCGCCCAGCAGGCTGGCGATGCGCCCGCTCGTGGCCCAGTCCAGATCATTGGTGATGCCGAACAGCAGGCCCGCACGGTAGGCGTCGCCGCAGCCGGTCGGGTCGACCACGTTGGTGGCCGTCACGGCTGGAATCTTGATGTGCTCGCCGTTTGCGTAGATGTCCGAACCGGCCTCGCCGCGCGTGATGATCAACGCCTCCAGGCGCGCCGCGATGTCGGCATGGCTCAGGCCCGTGCGGTCCATGACCATCTCGAATTCGTAGTCATTGCACGCCAGGTAGCTGGCCTGGCCGATGAACGTGATCAGTTCTTCGCCCGAGAACATCGGCAGTTGCTGGCCCGGATCGAACATGAACGGCACCTTCTGTTCGGCGCAGTCGCGCGCGTGCTTGATCATGCCGTCGCGGCCGTCGGGCGAGATGATCGCCACGCGGATCGCGCCCTGGTCGGCGACGTTGTTCTGGTTCGAGTATTCCATCGCGCCCGGGTGGAAGGCGTTGATCTGGTTGTTGTCCTGGTCGGCCGTCACGAAGCATTGCGCGGTGTAGGCCTCGGGGATCGTGCGGATGCCGCGCGTCTCGAGTCCCTGTTCCTGCATGCGCTTGAGGTAGTCGCCGCCATCCTGGCCCAGGGTGCCCATCATCAGGGGCTCGCCGCCCAGCTGCTTGAGGTTGTAGGCGATATTGGCCGCGCAGCCGCCGTATTCGGTGCGCAGCGTCGGCACCAGGAACGACACGTTCACGCGGTGCAGCTGGTCGGCCAGCAGCGTGTCGCCGAAGCGGCCGTGGTACTGCATGATTTTGTCGAACGCGAGCGAGCCGCAGATCAGGGCGGTTTTGGTCATGGTGAGGCTTTCATGGATAGAACACTGCGATGTGGTAGCCGGACGGCTCTGCGCCCTCCAGCCTGAAATGGATGCGCACCTGCTGCTCGCCGCGTGCGGCGAACCCGGTGGGCGCGGCAGCGGCGGCGCCGGCGTAATCGCGCGGGGCGAACACGCGGCGTACCAGCGGCTTGTCGTCAAGGTCGTTCAGCGTCAGTTCGAGGCTGGGCCAGGCCAGCGCCATGTCGCCCTGGTTGCGCAGCACGGTGCTGAAGGTATAGGCGTTGCCGCCCAGCGTGATGAGTTCACCGGTCTCGATCACCAGCTGCTCCGGCCGCGCCGGCAGGTTGACGCTGCAGCCGAGGAGGGCGCAGGTCGAGACCAGCGCCGGACGCAGGCCCGGATGGCGCGCCGCCAGCACGTCGCGAAAGCTCACCGCTGCCTGCAGGACCAGCACAATCAGCAGCAGCACGCTGCCGACGGCCAGCGCGATGCGCGTCGTCTTGCTGGAAGCTTCGCGCTGGCGTGTGCTGCGCACGAACTCGGGTTCATCGATGTCCGGCTTCGGCTTTGGCGGCGGTGGTGGTGGTTTGAGCGCGTCGTCGATGCGCGGCGGTGCGGCCTTGACGCGGCGCGCGCGTGCTTCGGCGGCGCGGTTGCGCGGCGAGGCAGGAACGCTGGATGCGATCGGCGGCGAACCGCCCGACGATTCACGCAGCAGCAGGGTCGGCGGGCCGATCGAGTCTGCCGTGTGTTCGCGGCTTGGCTCGGGCGCGGGGAGGGTGTCCGGTTCGGGTGTTGATACCGGCGCCGGTTCGGGCGTTGATGCCGGCGCCGGTTCTGGTTCCTGCTGCGCGACCGGTTCGCTCACCGGTTCGCTTACCGGTGCTAGCGTCTCGACCGGCGTCTCGTCAACGGGAGGGGAAGAAGTAGTGGGAGATTCGTCGGCCGCCGCGTCGGCAGGCACCGCAACAACCGGTGCAGGCCCGGCCGCCAGATCGATCAGCGCGCTGTTCCCGTCAAAAATCTGCTGGCATGCGCCACAACGCACGATGCCCCCACGCAGCTTGAGCTGGTCCGCGGCGACGCGGAACTGCGTGCCGCAGTGGGGGCATTGTGTGGCGAGCGCCATGCCTTTATCCGGCAGTGGCAGTGGCAGTGCGTGCCGGCGGTGTGTCCTGGCCCAGCGTGCCGTGCAGGGCAACCCAGCCATCCTGCTCGGCCCAGACGCCCAGCTTGATGAATGGCGCATAGGCTGCAGCCACTTCGTCGGCCTGGCGTGCCAGTACGCCCGACAGCACGAGCGAACCGCCATCGGCCACGCGGCCAGCCAGCATCGGCGCCATCAGCTTCAATGGGCTCGACAGGATGTTGGCCACGACGATGTCGAACTTGCCGCCGGCATGGCGTTCATTGCCGGAAGCAGCAAACGTGTCAGGCAGGTAGAAGTCGATGGCGACGTTGTTGCGCTCGGCGTTGGCGCGCGCCGATTCGATCGCCTGCGGATCGATGTCGACACCGGCCACGTCCTGCGCGCCCAGCTTCTTGGCCACCATCGCCAGGATGCCCGAACCGCAGCCGTAGTCCAGCACCGACTTGCCCGGTGCAGGATGGGCTTCGAGCCACTCCATGCACAGGCGCGTCGTCGGATGGCTGCCGGTGCCGAAGGCCAGGCCCGGGTCCAGCTCGAGGATCAGGCCGTTCGGGTCTGGCGCCACGTGCCAGCTCGGCACGACCCAGATATTGGTGCCGATGTGGATCGGCTCGAACTGCGACTGCGTCAGGCGCACCCAGTCGGCGTCTTCCACCTTGCGGGTGGTGAACGCCGGCACGACGGGCAGGTTGATCGCTTGCGCGGCCTCGGTGACGATCGCCAGCTGGTCGGCATCCGCATCGGTCAGTGCGACGACGCGGCTGTGGTCCCAGGCCGCTTCGGTCGGCTCCATGCCCGGCTCGCCGAACAGCGGCTTTTCGTCCTCAGTGCCTTCGTCGGCGTCTTCCACCGACACCGACAGCGCGCCGGCTTCCATCAGGGCGTCCGACAGCGCTTCGGCGTGTTCACGCGCCAGTTCGATGACGACTTCAGTCCAGCTCATTCGTTCACCTTGACTTCCGATTTGGCCGACAGCGCGGTTTCCTTCGGCAGATCGGGCTTGGCGGCCAGTTTCTGCTCCAGGTAGTGAATGTTGGTGCCGCCTTCGATGAAGCGGGCGTCGACCATCAGTTCGCGGTGCAGCGGAATATTGGTCAGGATACCCTCGACCACCATTTCGGACAGCGCGATCTGCATGCGGCGAATCGCCTGCTCGCGCGTGGCGCCATACGCGATGACCTTGCCGATCATCGAGTCGTAGTGCGGCGGCACGTAGTAGCCGGCGTACGAGTGCGAGTCGACGCGGATGCCAGGGCCACCCGGCGGATGCCAGCTGGTGATGCGGCCCGGCGACGGCGTGAACTTGAACGGGTCTTCGGCATTGATGCGGCACTCGATCGAGTGGCCCGACAGCATGATGTCGCGCTGGCGGAAGCGCAGCTTTTCGCCGCAGGCGATGCGGATCTGTTCCTGGACGATGTCGATCCCGGTGATCATCTCGGTGACCGGATGCTCGACCTGGATACGCGTGTTCATTTCGATGAAATAGAACTCGCCATTCTCGTACAGGAATTCGAAGGTGCCGGCGCCGCGGTAGCCGATCTTGCGGCAGGCTTCGGCGCAGCGGTCACCGATCTTTTCGATCAGCTTGCGCGGGATGCCCGGCGCCGGTGCTTCTTCGATGACCTTCTGGTGGCGGCGCTGCATCGAGCAATCGCGCTCGCCGAGCCAGACGGCGTTTTTGTGTTCGTCGGCCAGGATCTGGATTTCCACGTGACGCGGATTTTCCAGATACTTCTCCATATAGACTTCCGGATTGCCGAACGCGGCGCCGGCTTCGGTCTTGGTCATCGCCACGGCGTTGATCAGGGCCGCTTCGGTGTGCACCACGCGCATGCCGCGTCCGCCACCACCGCCGGCAGCCTTGATGATCACCGGGTAGCCGACGCGGCGCGCCGTCTGCACGATTTCTTTCGGGTCGTCCGGCAAGGCGCCGTCCGAGCCTGGCACGCACGGCACGCCGGCGCGGATCATGGCCTGCTTGGCCGAGACCTTGTCGCCCATCAGGCGGATCGATTCGGAACGCGGGCCGATGAAGACGAAGCCCGACTTCTCGACGCGCTCGGCGAAGTCGGCGTTTTCGGACAGGAAGCCGTAGCCCGGGTGGATCGCTTCGGCGTCGGTCACTTCGGCCGCGCTGATGATCGCGGGCATGTTCAGATAGCTGAGGCTCGATTGCGCCGGGCCGATGCAGACCGACTCGTCCGCCAGTTTCACGTACTTGGCGTCCTTGTCGGCCTCGGAGTGCACGACGACCGTCTTGATGCCCAGCTCGCGGCAGGCGCGCTGGATACGCAGCGCGATTTCACCACGGTTGGCGATGAGGATTTTTTCAAACATGGTTGGTCCGGTGGTTCAGTGAAAACCGGCGCAGCTGAAAGACAAGCGGCGCCGGACACGTCATGGGTGAGCTGGTGGCAGGACTGCCGCCCAGCTTGAGGCTTTAGCCAATCACGAACAGCGGCTGGCCGAATTCGACCGGCTGGCCGTTTTCCACGAGGATCTTGGTGACAACGCCCGAGACATCGGCGTCGATTTCATTCAGGAGCTTCATCGCTTCGATGATGCACAGCGTTTCGCCTTCCTTGATGTTCGAGCCCACTTCGACGAACGCCGCAGCGCCCGGTGCGGACGAACGGTAGAAGGTACCCACCATCGGCGACTTGACGACGTGGCCGGTTGGCTCGGGAGCCACGACCGGTGCTGCAGCGACAGGCGCAGCAGCCGGGGCTGGCGCCGCGAACTGTTGCACGCCTTGTTGCGGCATCATCATCATCTGGCCTTGGCCAACAGCGGACGACTTGACGATGCGGACCTTGCTTTCGCCTTCGGTGACTTCGAGCTCGGCGATGTCCGATTCAGCGACCAGGTCGATCAAGGTCTTGAGTTTTCGTAGATCCATGTGAAACCCCTTGGAATTATTCGTTTTAGAGAGCAGGCCGGCGCGTCCAACAGGCCGCGCAGCCGCTGATACATGAAGTTGACGTAGATTAACGCTATTTAAGTGCGAAGTCGATGGCAAACCTGTATCCGTCGGGCCCCAGTCCGCAGATCACGCCACGCGCGATGCCGGAGAGATAGGAATGCTGCCGGAACGATTCGCGGGCATGCACGTTCGACACGTGCACCTCGACGAATGGAATGGCCACCGACGCGAACGCATCGCGCAGTGCTACGCTGGTATGGGTCAAGCCACCAGGATTGATCACGATAAAATCCACGCCTTCGGTGCGTGCGGCGTGGATGCGATCGATCAGGGCGCCCTCATGGTTGCTCTGGAAATGCTCCAGTGCTGCGCCGGCGTTCGTGGCTTGTGCAACTGCTGCGTTCTCGATGTCGGCCAGTGTCGTCGTGCCGTACACCGCAGGCTCGCGCGTCCCCAATAAATTGAGGTTGGGGCCGTTGAGAAGCAGTAGCTTTTTCGCCATAATGAGAGTCTGGTAGCCCGAAAGTCAGGCATTGTGCCGCCTAGCTCGGCTGTTGGCAAGCGGTAAAATTGCTGGTGTTTAGCCGAAATTGGCCGCAATTGCAAATCGTACGATCGTTCGATAAAAGCGCGATCAACCCTTCAATTTGGCCAGGTCAGCGCGCAATTCGTCGAACTTGAGCTTGCCAATATACGTCTTGAGCACTTGTCCGTCGGCGCCGATCAGCACAGTGTACGGCAAGCCGCCCATCGTGTTGCCCAATTCCTTCGACAGCTCGGTCCCGCCCATGCCGGCCACGTAGAGTGGATAGGCAATCTGGTGCTTGGCGGCGAATTCGCTCATATTGGTTGGCGAATCGATGCCGATGCCGATCACATTGAAATGCTTGCCCTTGTCTTCGCCTGCCAGATGCGACAGCTCCGGCATTTCCTGCACGCACGGACCGCACCAGGTGGCCCAGAAATTCACCAAGAGGGGCTTGCCCTTCCACTGGGCCAGCGGCTGCGGTTCGCCTGCCAGGTTGTTGAGCGACTGCGCATACAGATTGGTGACGGCATTGGTCACTGCGCCAGCGCCGGCAGCCGTACTGATCTGGGGGGAGGCCGGTGCCGGCGCCTTCTTGTAGAGCGCGACAACGGCGCCCATCACGCCGAACAGCGCGGCCACTGCCACATAGGTGGCCAGATGTTTCTTGTTCATTCGTTCTGTTCCAGTGTTGAGTCGGCAGCGATCAGCGCGCGCAGGCCGGCAGCGTCGAGACGTTGCGGGCGGCCATCCGCGCGCGGCTTGAGCGCGCCGCGCAGGTCTTGGTATTCAAACAATTGCGCATGCACAGTTTCCTTCATCCACGGGAAACTGACAGTCTCGACGGGCGCATGGCGCCCCCCCTTGAAATGCGGGGTTTCCGAGATCTCGATATTAACATTGCGATTCAACAGATAGATCTGCACTTCTTTCGCGCTGTCGGCGAACAGTTGCAGGTGGATATCGTCGTGCTCGCCGGCCGTGCCTTGCAGCACCGGGCCGGTGATATAGGGATTGAAGTCGGCCAGCGCCTCCATCACCTGCAGCGCCGTGGCGCGCAATTGCGCCAGGCGCTCGCTGTGGTCCGGGCCGCCGAACAGTGCCAGGTACTTGCGCACTTCATCTTCGACCTGGATGTCGTCGGGCATCATATTCGGGACAGGCTGGTTCACGCCGAGCACCTGGCGGGCCGCCTTGCGGCGCGCGGTATCGATGTCGGCGCCATCCTGGGCAACCATGCGCGCAGCCACAAGGGCGATCTCGGCGCGCAATTGAATGAGATCGTTGTTCAAGTTCGGCATCATGATCCAGATCATACTCTGAACCTTAATTTGGCAGCGCCTCGGGTAGAATCCCGGTTTCGTCCATTTACATCGCACCAGCGCACCTTCCCATGCACATTCATATTCTCGGCATTTGCGGCACCTTCATGGGTGGCCTGGCGGTCCTGGCCAAGGAAGCCGGTCACCGCGTGACCGGTTGTGACGTCAACGTCTATCCACCGATGAGCACGCAGTTGCAAGCCCAGGGGATCGAGCTGATCCAGGGCTACGGCCCGGAGCAGGTGTCGCTGAATCCCGATCTGTATGTGGTCGGCAATGTCATGACGCGCGGCAATCCGCTGATTGAGGAAATCCTGAACCGCGGCTTGCCCTATATGTCGGGGCCGCAGTGGATCGGCGAGCATATCCTGCGCGAAAAATGGGTGCTGGCCGTGGCCGGTACGCACGGCAAGACGACCACGACCTCGATGCTGGCCTGGATCCTGGAAGATGCCGGCTATGCGCCGGGTTTCCTGATCGGCGGCGTGCCGATGAACTTCGGCGTCTCGGCGCGCTTGCATGGCGACAAGCCATCGGACTTCTTCGTCATCGAAGCCGATGAATACGACACGGCGTTCTTCGACAAGCGCAGCAAGTTCGTGCACTACCACGCCAAGACGGCCGTGCTGAACAACCTGGAATACGACCACGCCGACATCTTCCCCGACATCGGCGCCATCGAAACCCAGTTCCACCACCTGGTGCGTACCGTGCCGGGCGTGGGGCGCCTGGTGGTCAATGGCGATGAAGCATCGATCGGGCGCGTGCTCAAGCGCGGTTGCTGGAGTGAGAAGGAGAGCTTTGGCGGCGCCGATGGCGTCGACTGGACGATGGTCGAGCATCCGGGTGGCGCGAGCTTCGACGTCATCTTCAAGGGCGCGCCGCAAGGCACCGTGCACTGGGACCTGACCGGCAAGCACAACCGCTCGAACGCGCTGGCCGCGATTGCCGCCGCGCGCCACGTCGGCGTGCCGGTCGCGCAGGCCATCGAATCGCTGGCCCGCTTCGAGAACGTCAAGCGCCGCATGGAAGTGCGCGGCGTGGTCAACAACATTACCGTTTACGACGACTTCGCCCACCACCCGACGGCCATTGCCACCACGGTCGGCGGCCTGCGCCAGAAGCTGGGCGCGCAAGGTTCCGGCCGCATCCTGGCCGTGCTCGAGCCGCGCTCGAACACGATGAAGCTGGGCGCGATGAAGGATGCGCTGCCGGGCAGCCTGAAGGATGCCGACCTGGTGTTCGGCTTCGGCAGCCAGCAGGCGCTGGGCTGGTCGCTGGCCGATGCGTTCAAGCCGATGGGGACGATCGCGCACAGCTTCGACCAGATCGACTATATGGTGCAGGCCATCGTGCAGCAGGCGCAGCCGGGCGACCATATCCTGGTCATGAGCAATGGCGGCTTCGGCGGTGTGCACCAGAAGCTGCTGGACGCGCTGGCCCTATGACGTCGGCGCCGGCTTTGCCACCGTACCTTCTGTATTTGCACGGCTTTCGCTCGTCGCCCAAATCGATGAAGGCGCGCGTCATGCAGGCGGCGCTCGAGGAGCGCGGCTTGCTGGATCGCCTGATCTGCCCGCAATTGCCGGCGTCGCCCAAGGCCGCGTTCGCGCTGGCGCTGGACCTGGCCGCGCAGCACGCACCGGGCAATCTCGCGATCGTCGGCTCGTCGCTGGGCGGCTTCTATGCGTGTGCGCTGGCCGAGCGCCTGGGCGTGCCGGCGGTCGTCATCAATCCGTCGGTCGACCCGACCCGTAACCTCGAACACCACGTGGGCGTGACGACCAACTGGCATTCGGACGAACCGTTCGAGTTTCGCCCCGAGTACATCGATGAACTCAAGGCACTGCGCGTCGCGGCCATCACGCAGCCCGAGCGCTATTTTTTGCTGGCGGCCACGGGCGACGAAGTGCTCGACTACCGGGACATGGTGGCGCACTACGCCGGCGCGCGCCAGCACGTGATCTACGGCAGCGACCATGCGGTGTCGGAGTTTCCCATCTATGTCGATGAGGTGCTGGCGTTTTGCGGCATGGACGTCGACGGCCCCGCAGCTGGAGACCCGGCGCAGTGAGGAACCGTTCGCTGCGCCTGGCCGCCTGGCAGCCGCATGCGCGCGCCGTGCGTGCTTCTCCACCAATGCACGACTGGCTCGTCACGCCCGGTTCGCTGACCGCGCGCCTGGTCGCCAGCAGCGACGCGTTCCGCGTGCGCCGCCTGCACCAGCACAGTGCCGTGTGCCTGGCCGACGAAGCGGCGGCGATTGGCCTGGCGCGACCACAGCGCGTCTGGGAACGCGAAGTGCTTCTCGTCTGCGACGGCACGCCGGTGGTCTTTGCGCACACGGTCGTGCCGCCCGATGCCGACGCGAGCGACTGGCCGCTGTTTTCGGCGCTGGGCGAACGCTCGCTCGGCTCGACCCTGTTTTACGATCCGCTCGTGCGGCGCGGATCACTTGAATTTGCGCGCCTGGGCGCCGACCATCCGCTCGTGCGCCGTGCGCACGCGGCCATTGGCGGCGCAGGCGCCCAACAGCCGATTTACCATGCGCGGCGCTGCGTCTATCGCCGCCGTCAAGGCCTGCTCCTGGTCACCGAGGTATTCTTGCCGGCGGTGCTCAGCCTGGGAGTGGGCGCAACCACGAACAACACAGAATAATCATGAATGTATTTTTTGAGGAATCGGGCGACTTCAAGGTCGGCGCCATCCTGTCGCAAGCCGGCGAGGCATACCAGGTCGAACTGGCCAGCGGCAAGCGCACCAAGGTCAAGACGCGCGACGTGCTGCTGCAATTTGAAAAGCCCAGCCCGCAAGAGCTGATGGACGCGGCCAAGGCCGTGGCGGCGGACGTCGACCTCGAGTTCCTGTGGGAAGTCGCGGGCGAAGAAGAATTCGGCTTTGCCGAGCTGGGCGCCGAATACTTCGGCCACGCGCCGCTGCCGCACGAAGCGGCCGGCCTCGTGCTGACGCTGCACGGCTCGCCCATCTACTTCTACAAGAAGGGCCGTGGCCGCTACAAGGCCGCGCCGGAAGCGTCGCTCAAGGCCGCGCTGGCCGGCATCGAAAAGAAAAAACAGCAGGCCATCATCCAGGCCGGCTATGTCGATGAGCTGAAAGCCGGCAAGCTGCCCGAATCGATGCAGCCGCTCGTGCACCAGCTGCTGTTCAAGCCGGACAAGAACACGATCGAATACAAGGCATTCGAGGCCGCGGCCAATGAGCTGCAGACCAACCCGGCACGCCTGATGCTGGACGTCGGCGGGCTGGCCTCGCCCAAAGACCTGCACATGGGCCGCTTCCTGTTCGAGAACTTCCCGCGCGGCGCCGGCTTTGCGCCAGTGGACGTGCCAACAGCGCCGACCGACCTGCCACGCGCCGACGTTGCCGCGTTCTCGATCGATGACGTGACCACGACCGAGATCGACGATGCGTTCTCCGTCGTCAAGCTGGACGATGGCACCGTGCGCGTGGGTATCCACATCGCCGCGCCGGGTCTGGCCGTGCGTCCGGACGATGCAATCGACAAGATCGCCCGCGCGCGCATGTCCACCGTGTACATGCCGGGCGACAAAATCACGATGCTGCCGGACGAGGTGGTCAACGCATTCACGCTGGCCGAGGGCAATGATTGCCCGGCGCTGTCGCTGTACGCCGTACTCAATCCCGAAGACTGGAGCGTCATCTCGACGACCACACGCGCCGAGCTGGTGCCGATCAAGAGCAATCTGCGCCACAACGACCTGGATGATCTGGTCAATGAAGAAACGCTGGCCAGCGGCGAGGGTGAGTATCCGCACAAGGAAGAACTGGGCCAGTTATGGCAGTGGGCCTTGCAGCTGGAAGCCGGCCGCATGGCAAAGCGCGAAGCCTTTGGCCTCAAGCCAGAGCAAGCCAACCGCATGGACTTCAATTTCTACGTCGAGGACGACGTGGTCTCGATCGTGCGCCGCAAGCGGGGCGCGCCGCTGGACAAGATCGTCGCCGAACTGATGATCTTTGCCAACAGCACCTGGGGCAAGCTGCTGCACGACTCGGGCGTGCCGGGCATCTACCGCTCGCAAGGGCCGGGCGCCGGCGGCTGGGCCGCCAAGATGCAGGTGCGCATGGTCACGCACGCCGCGCCGCACCAGGGCCTGGGAGTGGACCAGTACGCATGGAGCACGTCGCCGCTGCGCCGCTATACCGACCTGGTCAACCAGTGGCAGATCATCGCGGCGGCCGAAAACGGCGTCACGGCGCCGCTCGTCGCGCCATTCAAGCACCGCGATGCGACGCTGTTCTCGATTGTGTCGAGCTTCGACGCGGCGTACGCGGCCTACAACGAGTTCCAGCAGAACATGGAGCGCTACTGGTGCCTGCGCTGGCTGGGGCAGGAGGGCGTCAAGATGGTCGACGCCGTCGTGCTCAAGGACGAACTTGTGCGCCTGACCGACGTGCCGCTGGTGGTGCGCCTGCCGGGCATGTCGCAGGTGGCGCGCGGCGCGCAGGTCAAGCTCGACATCGTCCGCTGGGACGAGATCGAACTGAACCTCGAGGCGCGTTTGCTGGAAGTGGCAAGCGCCGCGCCGGATGCGGCCATCGCCGATGAAGAGGACACGGAAGCCGACACCGGCGAAGCAGCAGCGGCCGAAGCGGTGGAGGCGGAAGGCGCGGTTGCCGTGGTGGACACGGCTGACGTGACGGAGCCAGCGTCATCAGCGACGCCGTCCAGTACCTCGGCACCATAATGGATTTGGCGAAAGAAGCCGAAGGAATGAACGGCATCTGAAGCCGCAGGCTCTGTGGGCCGTTGGCAAGGAGACTGAGTGCGGGATTTTGCAGGCCGCCCGCCTCTCAGGCTTCCAGCCTGCGCCCTCGTAGCCACCACGCCAACGGCGCAATGACACCCGCAACGACGGATGGGTAGAAGATCAGCGCGAACGCCTTGTCAATGCTGATAGTCTGAGCGAAGAGGAAGATCGCCAGCCAGACAAGTACCGCAACTGAAAGGGTCGAGCCAATTGCGATCAGCAGGTATTTCAAGGTACTGAGGATGGCTTTCATGGTTTGAATGGTTCCATTGATGGACAATTGAAATATTGGCCCGCTTTGCTGCCCCCAGCCCGTACAACTTCCTCGACAAATGACGCGCAGTTTTGAGGAAGCATCAGCCACAACCATCGCTTTGCGAGTAGCTCTTCCAGCTTCCTGTGTGCGCCTGCAGGGTCGGGGATGGACACGACCCAGCGTCGAATCTCTCTTTTGCCGTTCTCCTTCAAATAGCGCAGGTAACCGTTCTGCGTCATGATCTTCGGTTTGTTGTTCAACCCCGCTATGTGGAAGTACAGGCCGCCGCCCGTATGCAACAGGGCATGACCGCAGAAGTTGGCAGAAGTGCCCGTGACGACGACAGCGCAGCAGTGCTTGAAGTCCGACGGTCTGATGACGTTATGAACCATGACATCACCGTCGTAGGGTACGGGCTGAGGTTTGTTGGCGTTCGCCTGGATGGCGCTATTGGTGGCACGGCCCATTTCAGCACTCCTTGTTGGCTGCACAATTCTGCGACAGGATTTGATTGCGGTGCTTTTCGTCCGAGGGTTCGTCGGTGACGCCTTTGATCCTGAGGTATGCATCGTTCGCCATGTCGCTCTGCCTTGTGAGTTGGATAAGGTCGACGATTATTCACCCTGTATGGCGCTGTAGGCTTGTCACGAGTCAGGGTCGTAGGTGCCTGAGATCAAGCGGACATGGAAGAATTGGCAAGGCCATTCAACCCTCCGGCTACTATTGTCGAACGCACCACGTTATCCCGCACGCCAATTCCACCTCCCCCTATGGGTTCGCCTCAGGTTAGAATGAATCAATTCTCCGATTCAATTCTCACCCGCAGCGCGTGAAGTCTCTCCTACACAACCGTCCCCTGATCATTGCCCTGGCCGTATCGGTGGCAGCCCACGCGGCGCTGCTGGCGGTGCGTTTTGCTGCGCCTGAAACGTTCCGCCAGACCCCGGCCGACCCAGGGCTCGAAGTCATCCTCGTCAACGCCAAGCACGACCGGGCGCCGGCCAAGGCCGATGCACTGGCCCAGGCGAACCTGGACGGCGGCGGCACCGCCGAAGCGGGCCGCGCCAAGTCGCCGCTGCCCGACCTGCGCAAGGTCGAGGATGGCGACAGCATCAAGGCCCTGCAGCGCCGCATCGCCGCGCTCGAGCAGATCCAGCAGGACGTCGTCACGCGCGCCCGCACGTCGAGCTTTACCGCGCCACCGGTCACCGAACGGGAAAAGCCGGATCCGTCGCGTACGGGCGAGGACAACCTCGACACGTCGCGCGCCATCTCGCGCAGCGCTGCCGAAATCTTCGAGCGCATCGAAGAAGAAAACCGCCGCCCGAAACGCACGAAGATCACGCCGAGCACGCGCGAGGCCGGGTACGCGCTGTACTACAAGGCGATGCAGAAGCGGATCGAGGAAGTCGGCACGCTGAACTTCCCGCAGCAGGCCGGCAAGAAGCTGTATGGCGAACTGGTGGTGTACATCCCCGTCTACCAGGATGGCACGCTGTACCTGAAGGATGGCGGCCCGAAGGTCGAGCGCAGCTCGGGCAATCCCGCGCTCGACAAGGCGGCGCTCGACATCGTGCGCCGCTCGGCGCCGTACGGCGCGTTCCCGGCCAATATGCGCACCAAGGGCAAGGACGATCTGTGGGAAGTGTTTACGCGCTTCCAGTTCACCCGCGAAGAGAGCCTGCGCGCAACCCTGGGGAATGCATCGCCATGACCGACCGTTACTGCGTTATCGGCAACCCGATTGCCCACAGCAAATCGCCCCGGATCCACGCGCAATATGCCGCAGAGCTGGGCGAGGATCTCCAGTATGAACAATGCCTGGCGCCCGTCGATGGCTTTGCCGCGACGGTGGCGCGCCTGGTCGACGAAGGCTACAAGGGCGCCAACGTCACCGTGCCATTCAAGCTCGACGCTGCGCGCCTGGCCACACGTTTGACCCCGCGCGCGCAGGCGGCCGGCGCCGTCAATACGCTGGTGTTCGATGGCGGCGAGATCGTCGGCGACAACACGGACGGCGTGGGCCTGGTGGCCGACATCGTGCGCAATGCCGGCGTGTCACTGGACGGTAAACGCGTGCTGCTGCTGGGCGCCGGTGGCGCCGCCCGTGGCGCGCTGCTGCCGTTGCTGGACGCCGGCCCGCGCCAGATCGTGATTGCCAACCGTACGCTGGCCACCGCTGAAGCGCTGGTGGCCGAGTTTGCCGATCATGCGGCGCGCCTGGCGGTCAGCGGCTTCGCCGATGTCGATGGCCCGTTCGACGTGATCATCAATGCGACGTCGGCCAGCCTGGACGCCGCCGTGCCGCCGGTGCCGGCGACGGTATTCGGCCCGGACACGCTCGCGTTGGATATGATGTACGGAAACAAGCCAACCGTGTTCATGGACTTTGCTGCCGGCCACGGCGCTGCCGTGCGCGACGGCCTGGGCATGCTGGTGGAGCAGGCCGCCGAAGCGTTCGCGCTGTGGCGGGGCAAGCGGCCGGGCACGGCGCACGTGCTGGCATCGATGCGTCAATCACAATAACAGGGGTAACCCGTGGCTACATCGCGCACGAAGGGATCATCGAAGGCACCAGCGAAGGCGCCAGCCAAGCGCCGCTGGATCAAGTGGATTTTTCTGGGGCCGCTGCTGCTCGTGCTGCTGGTCCAGCTGTATTTCTTCCTGATGGTGTGCTGGTATTCGCAGGTCGATCCCGGCTCGACCAGCTTCATGCGCGCGCAATTGTCGGTACTGCGCGAAACGAATCCCAACGCGACGCTCAAGCACGAATGGGTGCCGTACGAGCGGATTTCGTACAATCTGAAGCGGGCAGTGGTGGCGTCCGAGGACGCCAATTTCAACGAGCACTACGGCGTGGACCTGAAAGCCATCGAGCGTACCTACGAGCGCAACGAGCGCCGGGGCAAGCTGGTGGGCGGCGGCTCGACCATCACGCAGCAACTGGCCAAGAACCTGTTCCTGTCCGGCTCGCGCAGCTATCTGCGCAAGGGCCAGGAAACGATCATCGCGTTCATGCTCGAAGCGGTCATGAGCAAGCAGCGCATCCTGGAAATTTACCTGAATGTGGCCGAGTTCGGCCGTGGCGTGTTCGGCGCCGAAGCGGCGGCGCGCTATTACTTCAAGACATCCGCCGCCAAACTGAGCACGGCGCAAGCCGCGCGCCTGGCCGTGATGCTGCCCAATCCCCGCTTCTACGACAAGAACCGCTCGACCCGCTACCTGGAGCGCCGCACCAGCACGATCCAGCGCCGGATCCCGTCGGCCGACGTGCCACGTGCGGATGAGCGGCCATAAACGCGCGTTTATGGCGCTGGAGTTGGCTCAGCGGCGGGCAAACGGTTACACTTGCGCTACTTTTGTCGACCGGCCAAGAATAGCGAGACCCAGCGCATGATCAATGTATTCGTCCTACAGAACGGCCGCCTGAACCAGGTCACGATCGAATCCCGCGAGGAACTCGAAAGCGTGGCGCCGGTCTGGGTCGACCTGACCGACCCGAGCGAAGAAGAGCGCGTCTGGGTCAAGGCCAAGTACAACGTGATCCTGCCGGGCGAAGACGAAGTCCAGGATATCGAAGCATCGGCGCGTTACTACGAAGCCGAAAATGGCGACCTGCACCTGCGCACCGACTTCCTGCTGGAAGAAGAAGACGGCCCGTCGCGCGTGATCACGGTGGCATTCATCTTGTCGGGCAAGATCCTGTTCTCGGTGCACAACGACGACTTGCCGGTGTTCCGCCTGGTGCGCATGCGCGCCCGTTCGCGGCCCGGTTCGATCGAAGACTATATGGACGTGCTGCTCGACCTGTACGCGACCGACGCCGAGTATTCGGCCGACTCGCTCGAGGGCATCTACGAAAGTCTCGAAGAAGTCTCGACCCGCGTGCTGCAGAAAGAATTTACCGACCAGGACGCGGCCGCGGCACTGAACGCGATCGCGCACGAGGAAGACTTGAACGGCCGCATCCGCCGCAACATGATGGACACGCGCCGCGCAGTCAGCTTCCTGATGCGCGGGCGCCTGCTAAACTCGGACCAGTTCGAGGAAGCGCGCCAGATCCTGCGCGACATCGAGTCGCTCGACGGCCACACCTCGTTCCTGTTCGACAAGGTGAACTTCCTGATGGACGCCACGGTCGGCTTCATCAACATCAACCAGAACAAGATCATCAAGATCTTCTCGGTGGCCTCGGTCGCGTTCCTGCCGCCGACGCTGATTGCCAGCGTCTACGGCATGAACTTCGACGTGATGCCCGAACTACAATGGCGTTTCGGCTACCCGCTGGCCATTGTGTTGATGATTGCCTGCGGCGTGGCGCCGCTGTGGTATTTCAGGCGGCGTGGCTGGCTGAAGTAATCCAGCCAGCCCTGCGGGTCACCCGATCCGCTTGAACACGCGCCGCGCCGCTTCGATCGTCTCGTCGATCGCCGCGTCGTCGTGCTGGATCGACACGAAGCCTGCCTCGAACATCGCCGGGGCAAAGTACACGCCCTCGTCCAGCATGCCGTGGAAGAAGCGGTTGAAGCGCTCCTTGTCGCCGGCCATCATTTCGCTGTAGCTGCCCGGGACTTCCTTCGAGAAGTACATGCCGAACATGCCGCCCACGGCGTCGCCGCAGAAGTCGATGCCCGCTTCGCGCGCGGCGTCGGTCAAGCCGGCCACCAGGCGGTTCGCCGTCGCGCTCAGGCGCTCGTAGAACCCGGCTTCCTGGATCAGCTTGAGCGTCGTCATGCCCGCCGCTACCGCCACCGGATTGCCCGACAGCGTGCCGGCCTGGTACACCGGGCCGATCGGCGCCATCTTCTGCATCAGCTCGGCGCGCCCGCCGAAGGCCGCCACCGGCATGCCGCCACCGATGACCTTGCCCAGCGCGGTCAGATCGGGCTGGATGCCGTACATGCCCTGTGCGCCTTGCAGGCCCACGCGGAAGCCGCACATCACTTCGTCGAAGATCAGCACCGCGCCGTGCTTCGTGCACAGGGCGCGCATGGCCTGCAGGAATTCGGGTGTGGCGCGGATCAGGTTCATGTTGCCGGCCACCGGCTCGACGATCACGCAGGCGATCTCGTCGCCCATCGTCGCGAACGCGTCTTCCAGTTGCGCCACGTCGTTGTAGTCGAGCACGAGAGTGTGCTTGACGAAGTCTTCCGGCACGCCAGCCGAGGTCGGATTGCCGAAGGTGAGCAGGCCGCTGCCGGCTTTCACCAGCAGCGAGTCGGCGTGGCCGTGGTAGCAGCCTTCGAACTTGACGATCTTGTCGCGACCCGTGGCGCCACGCGCCAGGCGCAGTGCGCTCATCGTCGCTTCGGTGCCTGACGAGACCAGGCGCACCTGCTCGATCGATGGCAGCAGGCGGCAGATTTCTTCGGCGATCTCGATTTCGCCTTCGGTCGGCGCGCCGAACGACAGGCCGTTGGCAGCGGCGGCCTGCACGGCCGACACCACTTCAGGACGGGCGTGGCCGAGGATGGCCGGGCCCCAGGAGCCGATGTAGTCGATATAGCGCTTGCCGTCCGCGTCCCAGAAGTGCGGGCCGAGAGCGCGCGTGATGAAGCGCGGGGTACCGCCGACCGAACGGAAGGCGCGCACCGGCGAATTGACGCCGCCGGGCGTGGTCAGTTGGGCACGGGCAAACAGGGTGTCGTTGCGCGAGGTGGCTTGTTCAGTGGTCATGTTGACGTTTCAAGAAGAGGAAAGACCGTCCCGCGCAGCGCGCTTGAAACTCAGGGACGGAAGAATTTGGCGGGAATGAATTTGCCCATCCCGAAGCGTTGTGCGTTCTCGAGCGCACCAGTGGTGTATTCCTGCGCCACGGCCAGCGCGGTCGGTGCATCCATGCCGCGCGCCATCAGGGCCGTGAACGCGGCCGAGTAGGTGTTGCCGGCGCCCAGGAACGGGCCGGGCAGGTGCTGCCAGTCGACCCGCGCGACTTCGCCGCTGGCGTCGAACAGGCGGTTCGAGCAGGCGCCGGCCGTGTCGCGCGTGCCCGTCACGAGCACGTACTGCAGGCCGGACGAGGTCAGTTCGGCCACGTCTTCGGCGAGGTTGCAGGGATCGTCGTCGCCGCCATCGCGCCACAGTTCGGCCATGCGGCCCAGTTCGGCCTGCGACAGGATCAGGGCGGTGGCTTGCGGCGCCAGAATGGAACGCAGGGCCATCAGCATTTCTTCGTCGCCCATGCCGGCGTCGGGCAGGGCCGACAGGAACGGGTCGAGGATCAGCGGCGCGTCCGGGTAGTCGGACACGATCTCGGCAATGGCGGCCAGGTGCAGCGCAGTGCCCACGGCACCAACCTTGAAGGCGGCGATCGGCATGTCTTCGAGCAGCGCGCGCGCCTGTTCGGCCATCCAGTCGCTATCGAGCTCATACATGTGCTCGACGCGGGCGCTGTCGGACACCAGCAGACCCGCAATGGCCGACAGCCCGTGGCACCCGAGGGCGGCAAAGG
Source organism: Oxalobacteraceae sp. CFBP 8761 (assembly GCA_014841595.1). NCBI lineage: Bacteria > Pseudomonadati > Pseudomonadota > Betaproteobacteria > Burkholderiales > Oxalobacteraceae > Oxalobacteraceae sp. CFBP 8761. The sequence continues at coordinate 462,564 of JACYUE010000001.1, forward strand.
CGGCGACGTCCGATTGCACGCCCAGCGCGCCGACGGGATCGCAGACGCCAAAACTCAGGATGAGGGGTAACGGTTGGTTTTGCACGACGGGTAGATTAAGATGCCGGATTCTGATTCCACATTTTACTAGATACAAGGATCAACACCGTGAGTACTGAATCCACCGCCCCGTTCCTGACCTGGATGTGCCTGATCTGCGGCTGGGTATACGATGAAGCTGCCGGCGCACCGGAGGACGGCATTGCGCCGGGCACCCGTTGGGCCGACGTACCGATGAACTGGACCTGTCCCGAGTGCGGCGCACGCAAGGACGACTTTGAAATGACAGCGATATAACACCTGTTGTTGTGCTTGCATGGCATCCTGGTAAGCCACTGATGCCATCGCAAACGTGTAGTTGACTCCCTGCAACACTTTGCGCACAAGAAAGATTCGTTATGCTATCGTGGCACTTCAAGCCGAAGTGAAACGACCATGACGACATCGCCGCAATCATCAAGCCTGACCATCATGGTGATCGATGACAGCAGCACGATCCGCCGGTCAGCAGAGATTTTCCTGACCCAGGCGGGCTACCACGTGGTGCTGGCCGACGATGGCTTCGACGCGCTCGCCAAGATCAACGACCACCATCCTGCGCTCGTGTTCTGCGACATCCTGATGCCGCGTCTCGACGGCTACCAGACCTGCGCGCTGATCAAGAAGAGCGTGCGGTTTCATGCGACCCCGGTGCTGATGCTCTCGTCCAAGGACGGCCTGTTCGACCGCGCGCGCGGCGCGATGGTCGGCGCCAGCGCCTACCTGACCAAACCCTTTACCAAAGACAGCCTGCTGGCGGCCGTGCGCGAGCATGCGCCGGCAGCAGGCTGACGATTCAACCAACGCTGGAGCCCTGCGTGGCCATTCAAAAGATTCTCATCGTCGACGATTCGCCGACCGAACGACTGTACCTGACCGACATCCTGGTCAAGAACGGCTTTACCGTGTGCACCGCCGTCAGTGGCGACGAAGCGATCGAGCGCATTCGCGCCGAGCGCCCGCAACTGATCCTGATGGACGTGGTCATGCCGGGCACCAACGGCTTCCAGGTGACCCGCGCCATCTCGCGCGATCCGGAACTGGCGGCACTGCCGATCATCATCTGCAGCAGCAAGGACCAGGAAACCGACCGTATCTGGGGCATGCGCCAGGGCGCCAAGGAATACCTGGTCAAGCCGGTCGATCCGGCGCGCCTGCTGGCGGCCATTGCGGCGCTGGCCGTGCCGGGCGCTGCTACCGGCAGCGTGAAGGCATGACCACCGACGGCGCGGACGAACGTGCAGGCCGCCGCGATCCCGCGGCGCGGCGCACCCGCCTGCGCCTGTACCAGGAACAGCTGCTCGAACGGATGCAGGCAGCGAAAAACGGCGCCGGCGCCAGCGTGGCGCAGCTGGGCCTGGCCATCGGCGGCGCGCGTTATCTGGTCGACCTGGCCGAAGTGGGCGAGATCGTCGCACCCGTGCCGGTCACGCCCGTGCCGCTGACCCGCCCGTGGTACCTGGGGCTGGCCAATGTGCGCGGCAGCCTGCTGGGCGTGATCGACCTGGCCCGCTATCTCGATGACGAGCAGGTGGCCGCCACGCCGGCCACGCCTGGCAGTACCCCGCGCCTGCTGGTGTTTGCACCTGGCCTGGGCTTGAATTGCGCGCTGCTCGCGTCCGCGGTGTATGGCTTGCGCCATGCCGGGACGATGACGCGCGACGGTGACGCCCTGCGCGATGCCGATGGCAACACATGGATGCCGCTGTCGCTGGCGGCGCTGGTGCGCGAAGAGCGCTTCCTGCACATTGCACGCTAACCGAACACACTAACTTGCAGCACAGGGAGCCGGAATGGGATTCGCCTCGAAATTGACCATGAATGTCTTCGCCAGGGGTGGCGCAGCCGATGACGCGATGCGGCCGGTAACACCGGTCCCCGTCGCCGATGCTGCGGCGCCCGATGCGGTTGCCAGCGGTTCGGCCGCCGCCGCGGCGCGGCGCCTGGGTGGCTTTCGTGGCCGTGACGACGGCGCCGCCGATGGCGGTGGCGACATGCGCGCCACGCTCATGGGCAGCGGCTTCCAGCCGAATCGCCTGCGCCTGTTGCTGGGCGCCGTCGCCGCCGGCGCGGTGCTGACCGTGCTGGCCATGTGGCAGAACGCCGCCAGCGACGCCCGCCTGGCGGGGCAGAGCCAGGTGGCCGGTGACGCCGTGATGCACTCGCAGCGTTTCGCCAAGGCGGCGCCGATCGCGCTGCGTGGCGATGCGCAAGCGTTCTTCCAGCTGGAAGAGAGCCGCACCGAACTGGGTCGCGAACTCGATCTGCTGGCGCGTGGAGGCCAATCGCCGACCGGCCGCATTCCCGCCGCCAGCGGTCCCCGTGCCGACGACCTGCAAAAAGCCATCGTGCTGTGGAACCGCTCGTCCAAGGCCGCTGCCAACATTCTCGGCAACCGGCGCAACCTGATCGCCTTCGGCGCGAGCCTGGCCCAGTACGAAGAAGTGGGGCCGGAACTGGTCGCCATTGCCGAACGCCTGCAGCGCGACGAGGCCACCGACGCCCGGCGCCAGATGGCGGCACTAAGCCTGCTGTCGGTGACCCAGCGCCTGACGGCCGGCGCCCAGACCTTCAACACGCCGGGTTCGACCCAGAACGCGGTGACCTACATCCTGGGCGACATCGCCTCGCTCGAAGCGCTCGTCGACGGCCTGCTCGATGGCGGCGGCCGTTTTGGCCTGGCGCCACTGACGGACCTCGAAATGCGCGTGCGCCTGTCGCGCACCCGTGACAGCCTGCGCGAATACGTCAAGACCGTCACCCCGCTGATCGGCAACCTGACCAGCTACGCCGGCGCCCGCGCCGCCGAGCGCCTGATTTCGCGCGACAGCGAACCGCTGCGCGTGATGCTCGCCAAGCTGCACATGGATTACCAGCGCGACCAGGCCGGGATCAGCCCGTGGTTCTGGCTGGCCATCGGCGCCGGCGTGTTCACGCTGCTGGCTACCCTGGGCACCACCCGCGCCATGTTGCAGGAATCGCGTGAACGCGCCGCCGGCGCCGAAGGGCGCCGCCAGGAAGCCGAAGCGATGCGCCACCTGGCGCAGACCAAGGAAGAAGAAGCCAAGGCCACCAATGAACAGAATCAGGCCGCCATTTTGCGCCTGATGAACGAACTGCAGGACGTCGCCGACGGTGACCTGACGGTGCAGGCGACGGTGTCGGAAGACATCACCGGCGCGATTGCCGACTCGGTCAACTACACGGTCGAGGAACTGCGCGAGCTGGTCGTGCGGGTCATCCGCACGGCGGAGCAGGTGGCGCGCGCATCGAACGGTGCGCAGGACGTCTCGACCGAACTGCTGGGCGCGGCCGAGCAGCAGTCGCGCGAGATTCAGGATGCGTCGGCGACGACGCTGCGCCTGGCCGGCCTGATTACCGACGTGTCGCGCTCGGCCCTCGAATCGGCCGACGTGGCGCGCCAGTCGGTGGCGGCGGCGGCGCAGGGTTCGACCGCGGTGCAGAATGCGATCGAGGGCATGCAGGAGATCCGCGAGCAGATCCAGGAAACCTCCAAGCGCATCAAGCGCCTGGGCGAATCGTCGCAGGAGATCGGCGAGATCACCGAGCTGATTTCGGACATTACCGAGCAGACCAACGTGCTGGCGCTGAACGCCGCAATCCAGGCTGCATCGGCCGGCGAAGCAGGGCGCGGCTTCTCGGTGGTTGCCGAAGAGGTGCAGCGCCTGGCCGAACGTTCGGGCGACGCGGCCAAGCAGATCGGCGCGCTGGTGCGCACCATTCAGACCGACACCCACGACGCGGTGGCGGCAATGGAAAAATCGACCCAGGGTGTGGTCGAGGGGGCGCGCCTGTCGGACGCCGCCGGCGCCGCGCTGTCGGACATTTCGCGCGTCTCGAACCGCCTCGGTGACCTGATCGGCGACATGTCGACCGCCACCGAACGTCAGGCCACCAAGGCCACCGGCGTGGCCGACAAGATGCAGCAGATCCTGGCCGTGACCGAACAGACCCGCCAGGGTACGCGTCAGACCGCGCTGTCCATTCAGGAACTGGCCACGCTGGCGCAGGAACTGAAGGATTCGGTGTCCCGCTTCCGCGTGGTATCCTGACCGGGCGATGACGACCTTGAACCGCTCCAGCAGTTTTGATACCGGCCCGCTGTCCTGGGTCATTGGCGAAATCCGCGACGCCCTCACACGCGCCGCGACCTCCCTGCGCGACGCAGCGGGCCGTTCGCCCGAGGCGCAGCCAACGCTGCTGCTGCATGCCAAATCGCATCTGCACCAAGCGCACGGCGCCTTGCAGATGGTCGATGTCGAAGGCGTTGGCGTGTTCACCGCCGCCGCCGAAGCGGTGCTCGATCGTTTCAAGGATGGCCAGTTGGCCTGCAACGCCGAGAGCGTGCAGGTGGTGCTGGAAGCCTTCGGTGCGCTGGGCGAATACCTCGACGAACTCCTGGGCGGCGCCCCGCAACAGCCGGCGCGCCTGTTCCCGTATTACCGCGACATGGTCGAACGCCAGGGTGACACCAAGGTCCATCCGGCCGACCTGCTGCCACTGGATCTGTCGGTGCTGCCCGAACTGCCTGCCAGTGCCACTGCCGTGGGCGAGGTCGACATCGCGGCCTGCCGCGCGCAATTCGAAAAAGCCCTGCTGCCGTACCTGAAGGCCGACGACGACGCCGCGCGCCGCGCGCAGGCGCACGACATGGCCGCGGCAATCGCGCCGATCGCAGGCGCGCAGGAAAGCGCGCGCGCGCGCCTGTTCTGGCAGGCGCTGCACGCGTTTGCCACCGTGGTGGCTGGCGGCCAGGTTGCGACCGACCTGTATGTCAAACAGCTCTTTGGCCAGATCAACCTGCAATTGCGGCGCCTGGCCAAGGGCCAGCAGGATTCCCCCGAGACGATGCTGCGCGATGCGCTGTTCTTCGTGGCCGCCGCCTGCGTGCCGGGCCCCGAGGCAGGCGCGCTGCGCCAGGCCCTGGACCTGGACGGCGCGGTGCCGCACGATTACGCCGAACGGCGCTACGGCAAACTCGATCCGCAGGCGCTGAAGGATGCACGCGAAGCGCTGGCCCGCACCAAGTCGGACTGGGACCTGATCGCCGGCGACGGCAAGCCCGACGCCGCCATCGAGAGCGATTTCAACGATGCGCTGGCACGCCTGGCCGGCGCCAGCGACAGGCTGGGCGCGCCCGCGCTGGCGCAGCTGCTGCGAGAGCTGGGCCGCGCGGCGGGCGACTCGGTGCAGTCGGGGCGCGATGACCAGTTCGGGCTGGAGATGGCCGCCGCCATGCTGTTCGTCGAGAACAGCCTGGACCAGCTGCGCCAGTTGCCCGACGATTTTTCGCAGAACGCCGAAGCCGTCGGCGCGCGCCTGTTGGCGCTGGCTGCCGGCGAAACCCCGCCCGATGCGCCGCAGTGGCAGGGCGAACTGGCGCGCCAGATCCAGCAGGGCCAGACCGTGGCCGTGCTGGCAGGCGAGGTCAAGGCCGGCCTGCGCCAGATCGAGAAACTGCTCGACGATTATTACGACGACCCGTCGAAACGCCAGGTGCTGGAACAGGCCGGGCCGGTGCTGCATGGCTTGCAGGGCGCGTTTGCCATCCTCGACCAGGAGCAGGCTGTGCTGACCGTGCGTCACGTCGAGGACGCGGTACGCACGCTGGCCGATAGCGCCAGCGATGTCACCGCGCAGCACGCGTCGCTGCACAATATCGCGCAGAACATCGGCGCCCTGGGCTTCTTCGCCGACCTGCTGGCGCAGGACAGCGCGCTGGCGCGCGGCCGCTTCACGTTCGACACTGATAAACAGCTGCTGCGCGAATTGCCGTTCGAGTTCACCGATGCCGCCGCCGCCGCCGCCGCCGCCGTCGAGACGCCGGTGGCGCCTGTCGCCGGAGCCGACGCACAGGACGACGTCGATGCCGAACTGCTCGGGATCTTCATCGCCGAAGCGCAGGAAGTGCTTGGCGTCGTGGTCGAGACGCTGCCGCGCGCAGCCGACGAGCCGGGCAACCAGGAAACCCTGACGGGCCTGCGCCGTGCCTTCCACACGCTCAAGGGCAGCAGCCGCATGGTGGGCCTGGAAGCCTTCGGCGCGACCGCCGCCAGCATCGAGCGGGTCATGAACATCTGGCTGGCCGACGGCCGCGCGGCCACCGCCGACCTCCTGGCGCTGCTCGCGCACGCCTACGCCGAACTGGATGCCTGGGTGGCCGAACTGGCCGCCGGCCAGGCTTCGCTGCGCGATGGCGCGGCGCTGATCGAGGCGGCGGCGCGGGTGCAGGAGGGCGGCGCGTTCGAGCTGCCGGCCGATGCACAGCCGGATGCGCAGCTCGATGCGCAGTTCGATGCGCAGTTTGATGCGCAGTTTGATGCGCAGTTTGACGATATCCCGGTACTCGACGTGCAGATCACGCCGCCGGGCGAGGATGCCGTGCGGCGCGTGGGCGACCTGACCATTGGCCAGGCGCTGCACGACGTCTACCTGCTCGAAACCGAATCACTGTGCGCCACGCTGGAAGACGCGTTCGCCGCGCTGCGCCAGGACCCGGCGCAGCGTGCATCCGCCGATGCGATCACGGCCGCGCACACGCTGGCCGGCACCTCGGCCACGGTCGGCTACACCGCCCTGTGCGAACTGGCGCATGCGCTGGAAAGAACGCTCGAGAAGCTCACCGTGCCGGGCGCGCCCCTCGACGAGGACGGGCTGGCCCTGTTCGACACGACGCTGGCGCGCATGCGCGCGATGCTGCACGTGTTCACGCTGGGCGAACTGGCCCCGGCGCAGCCGGACCTGATCGAACAGCTGGCCGCGCTGCGCGCGCGCCTGGGCACATCGCCGTTCGACAAGCTCGAACCGGCGCTGGCCAGCCGGCTCGATACGCTGTTTGCCGACGCCTACAAGCAGTTGCTGGCCGAGCCGCCACCGTTCACGGCGCCAGCGCCACGCGCGGCTGCGCCTGCACCGGCAGAGCCGGACGATATCGACGACATCTTCAGCGCATTCGGCGACGACCCGTTCGCGGCGCCGGCGCTGGAACAGGCCGCCCCGCAGCCAGGGGCGGCCGGCTTCGTTGCGGTGACGCCCGATGAAGCGGTGCTGGCCGAACCGGCGCCAGAACCGGTGTCGGAACCGGAAGCTGAACCGGAAGCTGAACCAGAACCTGCACCGGAACCCGATCTGGCGCTCGAGGACCTGCACGAACCCGAGCTGGCCGGCGCCAGCGGGTACGTTGACGAGATCGACGCCGACCTGCTGCCGGTCTTCCTCGAAGAAGCCACCGACCTGCTGCCGCGCATCGGGCACGATCTGCGCCAGTGGCAGCAGGAGCCGTCCAACGCCGGCGTCGCGCAGCGCATGCAGCGCGACCTGCACACGGTCAAGGGCAGCGCGCGCATGGCCGGCGCAATGCGCCTCGGTCAGCATGCGCACGAACTGGAAACGCAGATCGAGAACATGGTCCATGCGGGCACCTCGACGCTGCCGCCGACCGCGTTCGACGAGCTGCTGGCCAACTACGACAGCGCGATGCTGCTGTTCGAGGGCTTGCAGCAGCCGGCCGGGGGCGCGGTGCCTGCTTCGGTGGAAGCCCCCGCGGCCGCGCCGGCCGAGCCGGCCCGCGCGCCGCTGGTGCGCGTACGTGCCGACATCCTCGACCGCGTCGTGAACCAGGCCGGCGAAGTGTCGATCACGCGCTCGCGCCTGGAAAACCAGATCGGCGCACTCAAATCGTCGCTCGGCGACTTCTCGGACAACGTGGGCCGCCTGCGGCGCCAGTTGCGCGAGATCGAGATGCAGGCCGAATCGCAGATCGCCTCGCGTCTGTCGATTGCCGGCGAGCGCGAATTCGATCCGCTCGAATTCGACCGCTTCACGCGCCTGCAGGAACTCACGCGCATGCTGGCCGAAAGCGTCGACGACGTCGCCTCGTTCCAGGAAAGCCTGGCGCGCACGGTCGATTCGGCCAACGAAGAACTGTCGGCCCAGGCGCGCATGACGCGCGACCTGCAGCGCGACCTGATGCGGGTGCGGATGGTGCCGTTTGCCAGCCTGTCCGAGCGCCTGTTCCGCGTCGCGCGCCAGACCGCGAAAGAAACCGACAAGCGCGTCAACCTGGATATCCGGGGCGGCGCCGTGGAAATCGACCGTGGCGTGCTGGAACAGATGGCCGCGCCGTTCGAACACCTGCTGCGCAATGCGATCGTGCACGGCATCGAGCCGCGCGCGGCGCGTCAGAGCGCCGGCAAGGCCGAGACGGGCGAACTGCTGGTGCAGGTCAGCCAGCACGGCAACGAAGTCCTGATCAACTTCAGCGACGACGGCGCGGGGCTGGACCTGGAACGCATCCGCGCCAAGGCGCTGGCCGGCGGCCTGATTGCCGAGGGCGACGAGGCGCCGGACGAACAGGTGACCGACCTGATTTTCGCACCGGGCTTTTCGACGGCGGACACGCTGACCGAACTGGCCGGGCGTGGCGTCGGCATGGACGTGGTGCGCTCCGAAGCGCAGGCGCTGGGCGGACGTGTTGCGGTGGCGTCCGAGGCCGGGCAGGGCGCGCGCTTCACGATCACGCTGCCGCTGACGCTGGCCGTGGCGCAGGTCGTGCTGGTGGTGGCCGGTGGCCGCACCCATGCGGTGCCGTCGACGCTGGTCGAAGCGGTGCAGCAGGTACGCGAGGCCGACCTGGCTGCCGCCATCGACGCCGGCAGCATCGCGTTGGCCGGCCACGAACTGGCGCTGTATGGCTTGCCGGATTTGCTGGGCATGGACGACGACGAGCGCATCACGACGCAGCGTTCGACGCCGGTGCTGGTCTTGAATGGCGGCAGCCGTCGCATCGCGCTGCGCGTCGACGAAGTGCTGGGCAACCGTGAGGTGGTGGTCAAGAACATCGGCCGCCAGCTGGCGCGCATGCCGGGCATCGACGGCGCCACGGTACTGGGTTCGGGCGAGATCGTCCTGATTCTCGATCCGCTGGCACTGGCGCAGCAGCCACAAGGTGCGGCACGTGTGAAGCAGGCCGTCGCGCTGCAAATACGGCGTCCTACCGTGATGGTGGTCGACGATTCGCTGACGGTGAGGCGCGTGACGCAGCGCCTGCTCGAACGCGAAGGCTACCGCGTGGTGCTGGCCAAGGACGGCATCGAGGCGCTGGAGCTGATCGGGCAGGGCGCGCCGGACCTGATGCTGGTCGATATCGAGATGCCGCGCATGGACGGCTTCGACCTGACCCGCAATGTGCGGGGCAATGACGCAACGAAGGCGATCCCGATCATCATGATCACGTCGCGCACGGCCGACAAGCATCGCAACGTGGCGCTTGGACTGGGCGTGAATGCCTACTTCGGCAAGCCGTACCAGGAGACGGTGCTGCTGGCGGCGATCGAGGGCTTGCTGGGCGGCGAATCAGCATAACGCCTTAACGACGGCGTTCAGTCGTCGTTCGCGTCGTCCTTCTCGTCCTCTGCCTTCGCCACCACTTTCTTCACCACCGCAAAGCGCTCCAGTGTGCGCTGCCGCGCCGCGTCGTGCTCCACGACCGGCGCCGGATAATCCCGTCCCAGCACCACCCCGCGCTCTGCCAGCACATCCGGCTTCACCAGCCACGGCGCGTGAATCTGCTTGCCGTCCAGCTTTGCCAGTTGCGGCAGGTAGCGCCGGATGAACTCCCCGCGCGCATCGAAGCGCGTCGATTGCGTGACCGGATTGAAGATCCGGAACCACGGCTGCGCGTCGCACCCGGTCGACGCCGCCCACTGCCAGCCGCCGTTGTTCGACGCCAGCTCATAATCATTGAGCTGGCGCGCGAAATAGCGCTCGCCGCGGCGCCAGTCGATCCCCAGATCCTTGGTCAAAAAACTGGCCGTGACCATGCGCAGCCGGTTGTGCATGAAGCCCGTTTGATTGAGCTGCAGCATCGCCGCATCGACCAGCGGATACCCGGTGCGCCCCTCGCACCAGGCCGCGAACAGCGCGTCGGCTTCGTCCCCGGTTTCCCACTCGACCGCATCGAACGCCGGCTTGAACGAACGTTCGACCACGTGCGGGTTCTGCGACAGCACCATCGCATAGAAGTCACGCCAGATCAGTTCTGACAGCCACACGGACGCACCCGTGCCGCCCGCGCCCGACTGCACCATGTCGCGCGCGCTGCGCACCAGGTGGCGGATCGACGTGGTGCCAAAGCGCAGGTGCGCCGACAGCCGTGAGGTGCCTTCTTCGGCCGGGAAGTCGCGCGCACGACCATAGTCGGCCATCTCGGTCACAAACGCCTCGAACATCTCCTCGGCCCCATCCATCCCGGCAGGCAGTGGCGGCTCGCCCGACGTGAAGCCGATGTCTTCCAGGGCCGGCAGGGCGGCCGGCGCACCAGTGGGCGGCGCGAACGCATGCGCATGGGCGTCGACCGGGTAGGTGGCCAGGGTTTCGGGATGGGCCGCGAGACGCTTGAGCCAGGCGTTCTTGTACGGCGTAAACACCGAGAACACGCCGCCGGCGAGAGTGAGCACTTCCTGCTTCTCGAAGATGACCTGGTCCTTGTAGGTATGGAAGGCGCAGTCGCGCTCGGCCAGTTGTTCGGCCACGGCGAGATCGCGCGCAATGGCCGACGGTTCATGGTCGGTGCCAACATGCACGGCATCGATCCCGAGTTCTTCCGCCAAAGCAACGACTTCATCGCGCGCGCTGCCGTGGCGCACGATCAGGTAGCCTCCAAGGCGACGCAGTTCCGTGTCGAGCTGGGCCAGGCTGGCATGGATGAAACGCAGACGCCGGTCATCCTTTGGCAACTCATCGAGGATGTCGGTGCCGTACACGAACACGCAATACACCTGCTGTGATGAACGCAGGGCGTGGTGCAGGGGGGCGTGGTCGAACGCGCGCAGGTCGCGGCGAAACCAGACTAAAGACTTGCTTAAATTCATCATCGTGTGCGAGGTCAAGGCGGATCCAGATTTTACTGCCCATCATCGAAACGTGTGGCGCCCGAGGAATGCTTCCAATGGCCTCAGGGGCAAATGGGTGTAAACTGTCGAAAAGCGTAAGGTTGTTCTGCAGATATCTGGCAGCCGTTCAACAGAAGTAACAACGCGAGAGTGCGCCTTTTGAGAGCAATCGTATGAAAAAAACCAAAGTTGGCCAAACTCTTCCCATGCCGGGCATGCCCCGTGAGCAGGATGGCTCCCCTGGTATGGCGGGCCCGGCAGCATCCGGCCTGAACCTGGCGAACCACTTCCTGATCGCCATGCCGTCGATCCAGGACCCCGTCTTCGGCGGCACCGTCGTCTATGTCTGCGAGCACAACGACAAGGGCGTGCTCGGCGTGGTCATCAACAAGCCGACCGACATGACGATGGAAACCCTGTTCGACCGCGTCGACCTCAAGCTGGCCGAAGGTTTGCGCGCCACCGTCGTCGACGAGCCGATCATGTTCGGCGGCCCCGTGCAGGACGACCGCGGCTTCGTGCTGCATTCGCCGGGCGGGCGCTATTCGTCGTCGCTGACCGTCACCGACGACGTCTCGTTTACCACCTCGATCGATGTGCTCGAGGCCGTCGCCAACGGCGGTGGCCCGGCGCGCATGCTCGTCTCCATCGGCTATGCCGGCTGGAGCCCGGGCCAGCTCGAAGAAGAAATTTCGCGCAATGGCTGGCTGACGGTGGGCGCCGACGCGCGCGTGCTGTTCGACCTGCCGATCGAAGAGCGCTACCACGCCGCCATCAAGCTGCTGGGCATCGATCCCCTGATGCTCGCCACCGAAGCCGGCCATGCGTAACGTGTTCCTGTACAAGAAACGCGTGCATGGTTGATATCGTTCTTGGCTTCGACTTCGGCATCAAGCGGATTGGCATTGCCATGGGCAACACCCTGACTGGGCAGGCCCAGCCTTTGAGAGTCGTCAGCGCGATCGACAACGCCACCCGCTTCCAGATCATTGGCGAGCTGATCGCCCAATGGCAGCCGGCGCGCTTGATCGTGGGCGAGCCGCGCCATCCCGATGGCGCCGAGCACGACATGACCTTGCGCAGCCGCCGCTTTGCCAACCAGCTGCATGGCCGCTTCAACCTTCCCGTCGAACTGGTCGATGAACGCTATTCGTCGGCCGTGATCGCATCAAAGCGCGGCGAGGTCATCGACGACAAGGCGGCCGCCATTATTTTGCAACAGTATTTTGACGCATCACGCTAACCCTATGCCCACCAACAAACACGCATTCGATGCCGAAGCGCTCTACCGCGAGCTGCTGGCCCAGGTCCGCGCAGGCCTGGACGGCGTCGCCGAGCCGGCCATCGTCGGCATCCATTCGGGCGGCGCCTGGCTGGCCGAGCGCCTTGCGCGCGACCTCGACCTGACGCACCGTCTCGGCTCCATCGACGTCTCGTTCTACCGCGACGACTATGCGCGCAAGGGCCTGCACCCGGACGTGAAACCAACGCATATCCGCTTTGCGGTCGACGGCGCCACCGTGGTGCTGGTCGACGACGTGCTGCAGACCGGCCGCACCACGCGCGCGGCGATCAACGTGCTGTTCGACTACGGCCGTCCGGCCTGCATCCGCCTGGCCGCGCTGGCCGACCGGGGCGGGCGCGAGCTGCCGGTGGCCGCCGATTTCGTCGGCGCCCACGCCGTGCTCGACGCCAACGAGTCGCTGTGCCTGCAGCGCGATGAGACAGGCCAACTTTCGCTTACCATCGAACAAGACAATGCCGATCCTGCACAATAATCCGCAACTGAACAAAAACGGCGAGCTGCAGCACCTGCTCACCATCGAGGGCCTCAAGAAGTCGCACATCGACCACATCCTCGACACCGCATCGAGCTTCGTGGGGATCTCCGACCGCGAAGTCAAGAAGGTCCCGCTCATGCGCGGCAAGAGCGTGTTCAACCTGTTCTTCGAAAATTCGACGCGCACCCGCACCACGTTCGAGATCGCGTCCAAGCGCCTGTCGGCCGACGTCATCAACCTGAACATCCAGGCATCGTCCACCACCAAGGGCGAGTCGCTGCTCGACACGATCGACAATCTGGCCGCGATGCATGCCGACATGTTCGTGGTGCGCCACGCGCAGTCGGGCGCGCCGTACATGATCGCGCAGCACCTGAACCGCACGCGCTCGGATGTCCACGTCGTCAATGCCGGCGACGGGCGCCACGCGCACCCGACCCAGGGCCTGCTCGACATGTACACGATCCGGCACTACAAGAAAGACTTCACGAACCTGCGCGTGGCCATTGTCGGCGACATCCTGCACAGCCGCGTGGCCCGTTCGGACATCCACGCACTGACCACGCTGGGCGTGCCCGAAGTGCGCGCCATCGGCCCGCACACGCTGCTGCCGGGCGGCCTGGATCAGATGGGCGTGCGCACCTTCACCAACATCAATGAGGGGTTGAAGGACGTCGACGTGATCATCATGCTGCGCCTGCAGAACGAGCGCATGAGCGGCGCGCTGCTGCCGTCGGCGCAAGAATACTTCAAGAGCTACGGCCTGACGCCCGAGCGTCTGGCGCTGGCGAAACCCGATGCGATCGTGATGCACCCGGGGCCGATGAACCGCGGCGTCGAGATCGACTCGGCGGTGGCCGACGGCAGCCAGGCAGTGATCCTGCCGCAGGTGACGTTCGGAATCGCGGTACGCATGGCAGTCATGAGCATTTTGGCAGGAACCCACGCATGAAACTCCATATCAAGAACGGGCGCGTGATCGACCCGGCGAACGGCGTCGACGCCGTGCAAGACCTGTTCATCGTCGACGGCAAGATTGCGGCGCTTGGCGTCGCCCCCGAAGGCTTCACGGCCGACCAGAGCATCGATGCGAGCGGCCTCGTGGTCGCCCCGGGCCTGGTCGACCTGTCGGCGCGCCTGCGCGAGCCGGGCTACGAATACAAGGCCACGCTCGAATCCGAGCTGCAGGCGGCGATGCAGGGTGGCGTGACCACGCTGGTCTGCCCGCCCGACACCGACCCGGTGCTCGACGAACCAGGTCTGGTCGAAATGCTCAAGCACCGCGCGCGCATCGTCGACCAGGCCAATGTGCACCCGCTGGGCGCACTGACCGTGGGCCTGAAAGGCCAGGCGCTGACCGAGATGGCCGAACTGACCGAAGCCGGCTGCATCGGCTTTGCGCAGGCCGAGGAACCCATCCTCGACACCAACGTGCTGCTGCGCGCGATGCAGTACGCCAAGACGTTCGACTACACCGTCTGGCTGCGCCCGCAGGACGCGCACATCGGCCGCGGCGGCGTGGCCCATGCCGGCCCGCTGGCCTCGCGCCTCGGCCTGTCCGGCGTGCCGGTGATGTCCGAGACCATCGCGCTGCACACGATCTTCGAGCTGATGCGCTCCACCGGCGCGCGCGTGCACCTGTGCCGGATTTCGTCCGCTGCGGGCCTGGACCTGATTCGCGCCGCAAAGAAAGAAGGTTTGAACCTGACAGTCGACGTGGGCGTGCACCATCTGCACCTGACCGACGCCGACATCGGCTTCTTCGATTCCAACGCGCGCCTCACGCCGCCGCTGCGCTCACAGCGCGACCGCGACGCGATCCGCGCTGCACTCGTCGATGGCACGGTCGATGCGATCTGCTCCGACCACACGCCAGTGGATGACGACGAAAAGCTGCTGCCGTTCGGCGAAGCGTCGCCGGGCGCCACGGGCCTGGAGTTGCTGCTGGCGCTCACGCTCAAGTGGGCGCAAGACCAGCCGCACGGCGCGCAGGACGCCCAGGGCGCGCTGGCGCTGGCGATCGGCAAGATCACCTGCGAAGCGGCGCGCATTGCCGGCCTGCCGGCGGGCACGCTGGGCGTGGGCGCCGCGGCCGATGTCGTGCTGTTCGACCCGGCCGCGCGCTGGCTGGTCGACGGCAAGGCGCTGGCCAGCCAGGGCAAGCACACGCCATTCCTCGGCTACGAGCTGGCCGGGCAGGTGCGCGCGACCGTCGTGCGCGGCCGCGTGGCCTACCAGCGTTGATCCAACCACGGCGCGTGCTTCGCTTCAAGCACGCGCCTTCACTGCGCCCATCACCTTGAATATCCGGCTTGCCTGGCGCCTTGCGCGCGTTACCGTCCATCTGTGCGAAGGATTGGCGACCTGCGCGCTGGTGTTTCCCTTTGCCTCGCCCAGCCAGCGCGCGCGCCTGACGCGTGGCTGGTCCGCGCGCCTGCTGCGCCTGTGCCGCGTGCACGTCGCGCCGGCACTGGGCGTACCCGCGCTCGCGCATGCGCTGGTGGTGGCCAACCACGTGTCATGGCTCGACATCTTCGTCATCAATGCTTTGAGCCCGTGCCGGTTCGTGGCCAAGGCCGAAATTCGCGCCTGGCCCGTGATGGGCCGCCTGGCGGCCGGCGCCGGCACCGTGTTCATTGCGCGCGGCAACCGGCGCGAATTGCGTCACGTGTTCAAGGGGCTGGTCGACGTGTTGCAGAAGGGGGAGCGCGTCGCGCTGTTCCCGGAAGGGACGACCGGCCTGCAAGGCCAGGTGCTGCCATTCCACGCCAACCTGTTCGAGGCGGCGGTCGACGCCGGCGTGCCCGTGCAGCCGTATGCGCTGGCCTATGTCGGCGCCGACGGCGCGCACCATCCGTCGATCGAGTACATCGGCGAGACGACCTTTGTCGACAGCCTGTTCCGGATTTTGCAGGGGCCGCCGGTCACGGCGCGCCTGACTTGCCTGGCGCCCCTGGAAAGCCTTGGTGCACACCGGCGCGAACTGGCGCAGGCATCGCAGGAGGCCGTGGCCACTGCGGTAGCAACCGCAGTCTCACACTAGTTCAGCGCTGCTTGCCGCCGTGCTCGCGGTATTCGGGGCAATCCACCTGCAGCAGCGTGCGGTCATCCAGGCACACGGCCGTCAGCTTGCCGCCCCAGACGCAGCCGCTGTCCAGCCCGACCAGGTTGGGCCGCTGCACCACGCCCAGCGCCGACCAGTGGCCAAACACCACCGTCACGTCCTGCGTGCGGCGCGCCGGCAGGTCGAACCATGGCAGCAGGTCGCTGCCGACCGGGCCGGTGTCGGATTCCTTGTGCTTGAAATCCATCGCGCCATCGGGCGCGCACAGGCGCATGCGCGTGAGCGCATTGACGATGCAGCGCAGGCGCTCGATGCCCGTCAGACTGTCGTCCCAGCGGTCGGGCTGATTGCCGTACATCTGGCTCAGGAAGTCGAGCCAGCCGTCGCCCTGCAGCATGCGTTCGACTTCGCCGGCCAGCGCCATCGTCTGCGCCGCATCCCATTGTGGGGCCACGCCGGCGTGCACCAGCAGGTGATTGTCGACGAACATCGCCAGCGGCCGCGCGCGCAGCCAGGCGATGAGTTCGTCGCGGTCGGGGGCGGCCAGGATCTCGTCGAGCGTGTCGGAGCGGCTCAGGCGCTGAGCGCCGCCGGCCACCGCGATCAGGTGCAGGTCGTGGTTGCCGAGCAGGGCATCGACCCGCCCGCCGCTGGATTCATTGAGCGCTTTCATGCGCCGCAGCGCCATCAGCGATTCGGGGCCGCGGTTGATGAGGTCACCCACGAACAGGATGCGCGCGTCATCGCCCGCGACGAGGGCAATGCGGTCAAGCAGCAGCTGCGCTTCATGTGCGCAGCCCTGGAGGTCGCCAATGGCGTAAGTGGTCATATTCTTGTTCTGGCAGGACATTGCCGTCCTGCTGCCTGGCGTTATGAAAAATGGAGCATATGATGCTCTGGCGGATACTAAATGATTTTACGCGCCAGGGAAGTTTTTTGCGTCGCCGTGCAAGCGGATGAAAACATAAATACGCGCGCCGGCATCCACGTCCAGTCCGGTACAATGAGGCCGGCTTTCCATTGATGAATAGCGTATCGTGGCTGCGCCAATTCGCTTCCTTTGCGGAGCGCTGCACAAGAATCGCTCCGAAAGAAAACAATAATGTTCTCGTTTTTTGTCAGTTTCCTTTCCTGCGCATTGCTCACGCTGCTGGTCATCAAGACCGCGCGAAAACATGGCCTGGGACTCGATGGTGATTTTACCGGCGTACAGAAAAACCATACGCATGCAGTCGCGCGCATCGGCGGTATTCCCATCTTTCTGGCAGTGGTGGTGGCGTCCGGTTTATCGATCCTGCGCCAGCCGCAAATGGCGGCGTGGCTGGCAACCCTGATTGCCTGTGCCACGATTGCCCTGGCCGGCGGTATTGCCGAAGACTATACGGGAAAGGTCTCGCCAAGCCGTCGGCTGTTCCTGACGATGCTCGCGGCAGGCTTTGGTTATTGGCTGCTCGACGCGCGTATTGGCCGTCTCGACTTGCCGTGGACGGTCGTGCCGCTCGAATCCATCTGGATCGTGCTGCCGTTGACGATGCTGGCGGTGGCCGGCGTGGCCAATGCCATCAATATCATCGACGGCTTTAATGGCCTGGCCGGCGTGATCAGCATTTTCATGCTGCTGTCGCTGTCCTACGTCGCCTTGCAGGTGGGCGATATGTTCGTGCTGGTGGCGGCATTGATCGTTGCCGGAGCGACGGCCGGCTTCCTGATCTGGAATTATCCGGTCGGGCTGATTTTTTTGGGCGATGGCGGAGCGTATTTCCTTGGCTTCCTGCTGGGCGAGCTGGCCCTGCTGCTGGTAATGCGCAATCCGGCTGTCTCCACCTGGTATGCAGCGCTATTGCTGATTTACCCGGCGTTTGAAACCATATTCTCTGCATACCGCCGCATGTTTGTTCGCGGCAAATCACCAACGCTGCCCGATGGTATTCACTTGCATAGTTTGATTTTTCGGCGCATCGTGCAATGGACAGTGGGGCCGCGCGAGGCCCGCGCACTGATGAAACGCAATGCCCGCACGTCGCCTTATTTATGGCTGATTTCATTGCTGGCAGTGATACCGGCAACCGTGTTCTGGGAAAGCACTGGCGCATTGATGGTGTTCTGTCTGTTGTTTATAATCAGTTACCTCTGGTTGTATGGGCGTATCGTTCGATTCAAGTCGCCGCGCTGGCTCTTTTTAAGCAAGAAAGACTGACCGGATATTATTGTTGTAGTATATTGCGACATTTGGTGAGTATTCACCGAGCGTCAGCAATTGCTGAATATGCATTCAATTTTTTAACGAACGAGGAACGATGATGGATCTGTCGAATATGTCGGTAGGCGATTTGCGCAACCTGCAAGAACAAATCAAGCAGGAAATGAAAACGCGTGAAACCCAGGAAGTGCAGAAAGCACGTGAACAAATTCTGGCAATCGCGCAAAGCGTCGGCATGCCGCTGAAAGAACTGATGGCCACCACCGGCCGCGGTTCGAAAGGCGCGACCGTCGCCGTGCGTTACCGTCACCCGCAGGATTCCAGCCAGCAGTGGACCGGCCGTGGCCGTCAGCCAAAGTGGGTCAAGGAATGGGTCGACGGCGGCAAGTCGATCGACGACCTGCGCGTCTAAGCAATCTTAATTGCTCCGCAATGCGGAGCATGCGCCGCGCGCTTCTCCAGCGCCGGCGCCGGTGGCGTGCTGCCATCGACTCCGGCGCCCATTCGCGGCTCCGGCTATTTCCCGATATTCCCTTGTTCTGTCACTCGGCTTTTGCCAGGCTTGCGCACGCGCGCCATTCCCACGCCAGCCACGCTTGCCGTTACAATAGTGCTTACTTATCAATCCTCCAATATTCCGGGAAACAAAATGGTCGCTCTCTCCAAAACGATTTTCAAGGCTTACGATATTCGCGGCATCATCGACAAGACCCTGGACGCCGGCATCGCGCGTCACATCGGTCGTGCATTCGGCGCTGCCGCGCTGGCCAAGGGAGAGAGCAAGGTCGTGATCGGCCGCGATGGCCGCCTGTCCGGCCCTGAACTGACCAGCGCACTGGGCGAAGGCTTGCGTGACGCCGGCGTCGACGTGATCGACCTGGGCATGGTCGCCACGCCGATGGTCTATTTCGGCACCAACGTCCTCGACACGCGCTCGGGCATCATGGTCACCGGCAGCCACAACCCGCCTGACTACAACGGCTTCAAGATGGTCCTGGCCGGCGAAGCCATCTATGGCGACGCCATCACCGGCCTGCACGACAGCATCGCAGCGTATGACGGCGCGATCGCAGCGCAGCGCGGCGGCTACAGCACCCATGACATCCGCGCCGCTTACCTCGAGCGCATCATCGGCGACGTCAAGCTGGCGCGCCCGATCAAGATCGCGGTCGACTGCGGCAACGGCGTGGCCGGTGCGTTCGCGGGCGACCTGTATCGCGGCATGGGCGCCGAAGTGGTCGAGCTGTTCTGCGAAGTCGACGGCAACTTCCCGAACCACCATCCTGACCCGGCCCACCCGGAAAACCTGCAAGACCTGATCCGCGCGCTGCAAGAGACCGACGCCGAAATCGGCCTGGCCTTCGACGGCGATGGCGACCGCCTCGGCATCGTCACCAAGGATGGCCAGATCATCTTCCCGGACCGCCAGATGATGCTGTTCGCGGCC
The DNA here is from genome assembly GCA_014841595.1 of Oxalobacteraceae sp. CFBP 8761. Taxonomy (NCBI): domain Bacteria; kingdom Pseudomonadati; phylum Pseudomonadota; class Betaproteobacteria; order Burkholderiales; family Oxalobacteraceae; species Oxalobacteraceae sp. CFBP 8761. The sequence goes on from JACYUE010000001.1 coordinate 482,047, forward strand.
GACGTGCTGTCGCGCGTCCCGGGCGGCGAGATCCTGTATGACGTCAAGTGCACGCGCCACCTGGCGCCGTACATCGAGCAGCATGGCGGCAAGCCACTGATGTGGAAGACCGGCCATTCGCTGGTCAAGGCCAAGCTGAAGGAAACCGGTGCGCCGCTGGGCGGCGAGATGAGCGGCCATATCTTCTTCAAGGAGCGCTGGTACGGTTTCGACGACGGCATGTATGCCGGCGCGCGCATGCTCGAAATCCTGACCAAGCAGCAGGATCCTTCGGCGCTGCTCAACAGCCTGCCAATGGCCAGCAGCACCCCGGAACTGCACCTGCAGCTGCAAGAGGGCGAGAACTTCACGCTGATCGACCATCTGCGCGCCAACGCCACGTTCCCGACCTCCGAAAAAATCAACGACATCGATGGCCTGCGCGTCGAGTACGCCGATGGCTTCGGTCTGGCCCGTTCGTCGAACACGACGCCGGTCGTCGTGCTGCGCTTTGAGGGCGAGTCGCCGGAAGCACTGGCGCGCATCCAGGCAGAGTTCAAGACCGTGATCCTGGCCGCCAAGCCAGATGCCGACCTGCCGTTCTGAGGACAGGCGCTTGAAGATCCTGCTCGTGCGCGTGTCGTCGCTGGGCGACGTGCTGCATAACCTGCCGATGGTGGCCGACCTGCTGCGCGAGCATCCGGGCGCCACCATCGACTGGGTGGTCGAAGAAGGGTATGTGAGTCTCGTGCGCCTGAATCCCCACGTACGCAAGATCATCCCGTGGTCGCTGCGCCGCTGGCGCAAGAGCCTGGGCAAGAAAGAAACGCGGGCCGAAATCCGCGCATTCTTCCGCACGCTGCGCGAAGAAGAATACGACTATGTGTTCGACACCCAGGGTCTGCTCAAGACCGGCATCATCATGGGCGCGGCGCGCGTGCGCAAGGGTGGTAAAAAAGTCGGCCTGGCCAATGGCAGCGAAGGCTCGGGCTATGAAGGCATCTCGCGCATCTTCCATACCGACAGCATCCCGCTGAATCCGCGCACGCATGCCGTGGCGCGCGGGCGCATGGTTGCCGGCGCTGCGCTTGACTACAGCGTCGACTCGGCACCCGATTTCGGGTTGCCGGCGCCAACGCAAGCCACGCGGCCGGCGTTTTTGCCGCAAGACGACTACGCGGTCTTTTTCCATGGCACGGCGCGCGCAGCCAAGAAGTGGGCCGACGCCAACTGGATCGCACTGGGCGCGGCGCTCGCACCGATGCCGGTGCTGCTTCCATGGGGCTCGAAGGCCGAACACGAGGATGCCCAGGCGCTGGCGGCAGCCATGCCCAATGCCCGCGTGCTGCCAAAACTGTCGATGATGGATGCTGTTCTGCTGGCCCAGCATGCGCGCCTTGCGGTGGGCGTCGACACGGGCCTGACCCATATCGCTGCCGCCTTTGTGCGGCCGACGATCGAAATCTACTGCGATTCGCCCAAGTGGAAGACCGAAGGCAACTGGTCCGATCGCATCGTCAACCTGGGCGACCTGGGCGCGCCGCCGTCAAGCGGCGACGTCATCGCGGCCGCACGGCGCCTGCTGGCACCGGCATGACATGAACCGCACGCTGTACTCAAGCCTCTGGTGGCTGGCCATGCCGGCCGTGCTGGGCCGGCTGTGGTGGCGCGGGCGCAAGGAGCCGGGCTACCGCGCGCATTGGGATGAACGCCTGTCCCTGGGCGGCCCGGCGGCTGGCGAACAGCCCATGATCATGGTGCATGCGGTGTCGGTGGGCGAGACGCGCGCCAGCGAGCCGCTGGTCGATGCGCTGCTGCTGGCGTATCCCGATTGCCGGATCCTGCTGACCCACATGACGCCGACCGGCCGCGCCACCGGGCGCGACCTGTTTGCGCGCCACGGCGAGCGCGTTGTGCAGGCCTATCTGCCCTACGACACGGGATGGATGACGACGCGCTTCCTGCGCCGTTATCGCCCACGCGCCTGCATCCTGATGGAAACCGAGGTCTGGCCAAACCTGATCCACGCCTGCACGCAGCAAGGCGTGCCGGTCGTGCTGGCCAATGCGCGCCTGTCCGAGCGCTCGCTCAAGCGGGGCCGCAAGGCCGGCGCCGTGATGCTGGAGGCCGCGCGCTCGTTCACGCTCGTCGCGGCGCAGACCGATGCCGATGCGGCGCGCATTGCGTCGCTGGGGGCACCGAACGTTGTCGTTACCGGCAGCGTCAAGTTCGACATCGTGCCGCCACCGAGCGCGCTGGAGAAGGGCGCCTGGCTGCGCACGCGCATCGATGGGGCGGCGCGCCGCCCGGTGTTTCTGTGTGCGAGCACGCGCGAAGGCGAAGAAACGCTGATCCTGGAAGCGTGGCGCCAGAACCGCGACAAGCCGCAGCACGCGTTGCTGTTGCTGGTGCCACGCCATCCGCAGCGTTTCGACGACGTGGCGAAGCTGGTCGAGGCCAGCGGTTTGACGCTTGCACGCCGCTCGCGGCTGGATGGTGACAATACCGCCGCCATCGACGCCGACGTGCTGCTGGGCGATTCGATGGGCGAGATGTTCGCCTATTACGCCGCCTGCGACTGCGCCTATATCGGCGGCAGCCTGCTGCCGCTGGGCGGCCAGAATCTGATCGAAGCCTGCGCACTGGGCAAGCCGGTGCTGGTAGGCGAACACACGTTCAACTTTCTCGACGCCACGATCGACGCCGTCGATGGCGGCGCTGCCTTGCGCGTGCCGGACGCCTCTGCGCTCGTCAGGGAAGCCGCGCGGCTGCTGCACGACGATGCGGCGCGCGCGGCAATGGGCGCCAGGGCGCTGGCCTTCGCCGGGCGCCACCGCGGGGCAACCCTGCGCACTGTTGAACTCGTGCAACGGCTTATTGGGTAGGTTTTGTTACCATTCCCATCTGCACGCTACAAAACTATAGGGGATGCGCCATGTTGTCATTGAATCGCGCGACACCGGGCAGTGATGGAGAGCCAGTGTCTCTTCGGGTCCAGGAAGGGGCAGTCGACACGCTGGGAACGATCCTGGGCTCAGGCCTGGCCGACCACGCGCCGGCAAAGCAGCAAGCGGCAAGTGTCGTACCGCTCGATGCATTGCATTTTTTCGTCCGCTATTCGCTGAGCGAATACGTCAGCTTCATGTGGCAGCACGGGGGCTTTTTGATTCGTCGCCGGCGCGTGCGCTGGCCTGCCAGCTTTTTGCTGCGCCTGCGCAGCACGCTGAGCGCGGGGCTCAACTTCGTATTGCTCGGTCGCGGGCGCCGCACCTATGAATTCACCATCGACGCCCACGGCATCGTGCGCACCAGTGGCGGCGTGACGCTGATCGAATGGGCCGACGTGGCCGCCGTGCGCACCTACTCGCGCGGCTTCATGATGGTGCTCAAACGCGGTACATTGCCGATCCCGTTTCGCTGCCTGTCGCAGCAACAGACCGCCACCATGCGCGATCTGGCGGCGGCGCGCCATGCATTGAGTTTGCACTGAGTCTGCACTGACCGGCATGCAGCCGGCAGGCCAGCGGCCTGCCGACTCGCCTGGCTACTCCTCAAACAATACCGGCATCTGGTGCGACTGCTTGCGCAGCGCCAGGCGCGCGCCATCGTAATCCGGATACACCTCGGCCACCGTCGCCCAGAACGCCGGGCTGTGGTTCATCTCGCGCAGGTGCGCCAGCTCGTGCGCCACCACGTAATCGATCAGCGCCAGCGGATAGTGGATCAGGCGCCAGTTCAGGCGAATGCTCCCGCCCACCGTGCACGAGCCCCAGCGCGAACCGGCCGACGACAGCGTGCAGGTCTTGTAGCGCACGTTCAGACGTGGCGCGTAATGGTCCAGGCGCTCGATGAACACGCGTTTTGCCTCGGCCTGGAACCACAGCTTGACCCGTTCCTTGAGCTGCCACTCGGCCAGCCCGGGTACCACGCCGATCGCCAGTTCACGCGTCGTTTCGTCGAAGCGGCAATGGCTGCGCGTGGCCGGTTCGAGCCGCAGCGTGATCTCCCCGCCCATGAACGGCAGCAGGGCGCCGTCGACCCAGACGACCGGCGCGCGTTGCTGGCGTAGTTCGCGCCGCTCGCCCCGTTCGAGCAGCTTGGTGATGATCCAGCGGCTCTTGGCGCGCAGCGCGTTTTCGATGTCGTCCTGCGTCACGCGGCGCGGCGCCGTCACGCGCAGGCCGTCGTCGTCGATCATGAAGCCGATCGAGCGGCGCGACGAACGGCGCAGCGCGTAGTCGACGTAATGCTGGCCGAGCGCGATGCGTTTGAGGGGAGGGTCTTGCGGGCCGACGGGCGGCGAAGGAAGCCTGGTACGGGGCGGCGCCGGCGGCGCCTTGAACAATGGCTGGGACGGCGGCGCCGGCCTGTCGGAAGGCTTGAGCGCCGCAAAGAATTCTTGTGCAAACAGTTCGAGCTGGTCGCCGTCGATCTTCGACGACGCCGCCGTTTGCTGCGGACGCGAATTCCTGATCTGGGTGCTAACGTCGCTCAACCACCTTTGTAGGCGTGGGGCGAAATGACGCGCATTTCCGATTCTATCCAATTTTCTACCTCTTGCATCAAGCTGTCAGGGGTATGGCCTTGCGGCGATATCGGTTTGCCGACCGATACCGTGATCGTTCCGGGCCGTTTGATGAACGAATTCTTGGGCCAGCACTCGCCCGAATTATGCGCGATCGGCACCACCACTGCCTGGGTCTCGACCGCCAGGCGCGCGCCGCCGCTCTTGTACTTGCCCTTGCGGCCCACCGGGATGCGGGTACCTTCGGGGAACATGATAATCCACTGGCCGTCGGCCAGGCGGCGTTTACCGTGGCGCACCACGTGCGAGAACGCGTTCTTGCCCTGCTTGCGGTCGATCGGGATCATGCGCAGCAAACCCATGGCCCAGCCGAAGAACGGGATGTACAGGATTTCCTTCTTGAAGACGTAGACCAGGGGACGCGTCAGGTTCGGCAGCAAAAAGATCGTTTCCCATGCCGACTGGTGCTTCGAGAGCACGATGGCCGGCGCGTCGGGCAGGTTGTCGTAGCCCTTGAATTCGTAGCGGATGCCGCAGATGACGCGCGCGCACCAGATGATGAAGACGTTCCAGCGCGAGGTGAACCAGAAGCGCTGGTTGTAAGGCAGGGGGGCGGCCAGGAAGCACAGTGAAGCCCAGATGATCGTGGCCACCATCATGACGATCGTGAACAGCAGGGAACGCAGAAACAGACTGAAATTACGCAAAGGGGCTCCGGACAAAACGATCTGGTTATTCTTATCGTGGTGTTGTATTGATTATGACGTGTGGGCAGCGCCAGCACCAGTGGCGCTGGTGGGCTTGAGCAGGGCGCTGACCATCGCGGCCAGGTCCTGGTAGACCCTGGTGCCGGGCGGCAGGCCGCCGGTCATCTGCGTGCGCTCGCCCTTGCCGGTCAGGACCAGGTAGGGCGTGCAACCACGGTTGAAGCCCGCCTGCAGGTCGCGCAGCGAGTCGCCCACGGTCGGCACGCCTTTCAGGTTGATCTTGAAGCGCTTGCCGATTTCTTCGAACATGCCCGACTTGGGCTTGCGGCAGTCGCAGGCATCGAGCGCCGCGTGCGGGCAAAAGAAGATGGCGTCGATGTCGGCGCCCACCAGCTGCGCCGCCGCGTGCATCTTGGCGTGGATGGCGTTGAGCGTGGCGATGTCGAACAGGCCGCGCGCAATGCCCGACTGGTTCGTTGCCAGCACCACCCGATAGCCCGCCTGGTTCAGGCGGGCGATGGCCTCGAGCGAGCCGGGGATCGGGATCCACTCGGCCGGCGACTTGATGAAGTCGGGCGAGTCGTGGTTGATCACGCCGTCCCGGTCGAGAATGATGAGTTTCATCGGGGGTGCCTGCATGCCGTGCTTACGTTGCCAGCTTCGAGATGTCGGCCACGCGGTTCATCATGCCGTGCAACGACGCCAGCAACGCCAGGCGGTTGTTGCGCAGCGCGATGTCGTCGGCCATCACCATCACGTCGTTGAAGAACGCGTCGACCGGCTCGCGCAGCTCTGCCAGCGTTTTCAGCGTGCCGGCAAAGTCACCCGCAGCAAACGCCGCATCGACGGCCGGCTGTACGCGCGTGACGGCGGCGGCCAGGTCTTTCTCGGCCTGGTCCTGCAGCAGGGCCGGATCGACCGCGCCGGCTTGCGCCAGCGCTTCCTCGTTCTTCTTGAGGATATTGGTGATGCGCTTGTTGGCGGCGGCGAGCGAGGCGGCTTCGGGCAGCGCGGCGAAGGCCTGCACGGCTTCCAGGCGCTGCACGACGTCGTCGACGCGGTCCGGGTTCTGGGCCAGCACGGCTTCGACTTCGTTCGGCGAGAAGCCGCGATCGCGCAACAGGCCACGCAGGCGGTCGAGCATGAAGGCCGTGACCTCCGCGCTCGGATCCTTGAACGCCGGCTGGTCGGCAAACGTCGTGACTGCATCGCGCAGCATGTCGGACAGTTCGAGCGGCAGGCGCTTTTCGACCAGCATGCGCATGATGCCCAGCGCGTGGCGGCGCAGCGCGAACGGGTCTTTTTCGCCCGTTGGCTGCAGGCCGATGGCCCAGATGCCCACCAGCGTTTCGAGCTTGTCGGCCAGTGCGACGGCCAGGCCGGTGTCGGTGGTCGGCAGGGCATCGCCGGCAAAGCGCGGCTGGTAGTGCTCGGACGCCGCGCGCGCCACTTCATCGTGCTCGCCATCGTGGCGCGCGTAGTACGTGCCCATGATGCCTTGCAGTTCCGGGAACTCGCCAACCATGTCGGTCAACAGGTCGGCCTTCGACAGGCGCGCACCGCGTTCGGCGAGCGACGCGTCAAAGCCCAGGCGCGTGGCGATGTACATGGCCAGCTTGGTCACGCGCTCGCTGCGTTCGGCCTGCGAGCCCAGTTTGTTGTGGTACACGACGTTGCTGAGCGCCGGCAGGCGCGACTCGAGCGTTTTCTTCTTGTCCTGCTCGAAGAAGAACTTGGCGTCCGACAGGCGCGGGCGCACGACGCGCTCGTTGCCGCCGACGATCGCGGTCGGGTCGTCCGTCGCGATGTTCGACACGATCAGAAAGCGCGAGCGCAGCTTGCCGTCGGCATCCGTCAGCGCGAAGTACTTCTGGTTCGTCTGCATCGTCAGGATCAGGCATTCCTGCGGCACGGCCAGAAATTCTTCTTCGAAGCGGCATTCATAGACGACCGGCCATTCGACCAGGGCCGCAACTTCATCGAGCAGCGACTCGGGCATCAGGACCTGGTCGGCGCCGGCCTGCTCCAGCAGCTGGGCGCGGATGCTGTCCTTGCGCGCCTGTGGCGACGTGATGACCTTGCCCTCGGTTTCCAGTGTGTTCGCGTACGCATCGGCATGCGCAATCGTGATCGCGCCTCCATGCGACAGGAAGCGGTGGCCGGCGGTCTCGCGGCCAGCGGTCAAGCCGAGCAGCGTCAGTGGCAGCACCTGTTCGCCGTGCAGCGCGAGCAGGCGGTGCACCGGGCGCACGAACTGCACGGTATCGCCATTCGGGCGCTGGTAGCTCATGAGCTTCGGGATCGGCAGCTTGTTCACGGCGTCTTGCAAGACGTCCTGCAGCGCGCCGGTGAGCGCACTGCCAGCGGCGGTGTAGGTGTAGAAGAAGCTTTCGGTCTTGCCGTCCGGGGCGCGTTCGAGCTGGTCGATCGTCAGGTCAGGAAAGCCCAGTGCGGCCAGCTTCTTGGCCAACGGCGCACTTGGGTTGCCTTCCTTGTCCAGCGCCACCGTCACTGGCAGCACTTTTTCGCGGATCGCTTTGTCAGGTGACGTATCGCGCACGTTCGTGATCGAGACGGCCAGGCGGCGCGGCGTGGCGTAGGTGGTGACGACGCTGTCGGCTTCGAGGAAGTCGCGCGCCTTGAGGCCATTCGCGATGCCGGCGGCAAAAGCGGCGCCCAGCTTGACGAGCGCCTTCGGCGGCAGTTCTTCGGTCTGCAGTTCGACGAGGAGTGTTTGGTTCATGGTCTGTTCTGTTCTTTTCAGGCTGCGGCTTGGTCAGCGGCTGGTTCGGCTGGCTTGGCTTGTGGCGCCATCGGGAAGCCCAGCTTTTCGCGCGAGTCGAAATAGGCTTGCGCCACCAGGCGCGACAGCGTGCGCACGCGGCCGATGTAGGCGGCGCGCTCGGTCACGGAAATCGCGCCGCGCGCGTCCAGCAGGTTGAAGCTGTGCGAGGCCTTCATGATCTGCTCGTAGGCCGGCAGCGTCAGCGCCAGTTCGACCAGGCGCTTGGCTTCCGATTCGTGGTTCGCAAATGCCTGGAACAGCATCTCGGTATTGGAGTGTTCGAAGTTGTAGGTCGACTGCTCGACCTCGTTCTGGTGGAACACGTCGCCGTAGCTCAGGGACTTGGTCTTGCCGTCTTCCTGCCACTCGGTCCAGACCAGGTCGTACACGTTCTCGACGCCCTGCAGGTACATCGCCAGGCGCTCGATGCCGTACGTGATCTCGCCCAGCACCGGCTTGCAATCGAGCCCGCCCACTTGCTGGAAGTAGGTGAACTGCGTGACTTCCATGCCGTTGAGCCAGACTTCCCAGCCCAGGCCCCAGGCGCCCAGCGTCGGGCTTTCCCAGTCATCCTCGACGAAGCGCACGTCGTTCTTTTTCAGGTCCAGGCCCAATGCCTCGAGCGAACCGAGATACAGGTCGAGGATATTCTCGGGCGCCGGTTTCAGCGCAACCTGGAACTGGTAATAGTGCTGGAGGCGGTTCGGGTTCTCGCCGTAGCGGCCATCCTTCGGGCGGCGCGATGGCTGCACATAGGCGGCGCGCCATGGCTCCGGGCCGATCGCGCGCAGGAAGGTACCGGTGTGGAAGGTGCCGGCGCCGACTTCCATGTCGTAGGGCTGGAGCAGTGCGCAACCCTGTTTGTCCCAGTAGGACTGCAGGGTGAGGATGATTTGCTGGAATGTGAGCATGTCGAGTGGGACGCGGCCCGTGGGCCGTGAACGCGGTATGTTTGCCAAATGGCCAATTCTACTGAATTTTTCGTACCCTCTGGGAAGGGATTTGGGCGGGGTGGGCGGCGATGCCGTCCACCTTACGCTTTTGTGCGCAGATAACGCCGCCCTGCAAACCACGCGCCAAGCAGCATGCATGCCCCCAGCAGCAGGAACGACGCGCTCCCCAGGCGAATGAACGGCGTCATGCCGGTCGCGCCGCGCACGGTGGCGGCGAGCACGCCGTCGGTGTAGAACGGCAGCGCGTGCGTGAGATTGCCGCGGCGGTCGATGATGGCAGTGGCACCGTCGTTGGTCGCGCGCAGCATCGGGCGGCCCGTTTCCAGCGTGCGCATGCGCGAAATCTGCAGGTGCTGCGGGATGGCGACTGACTGGCCGTACCACGACAGGTTCGACACGTTCAGCAGCAGCGTCGCCGGTTGCGGCGCGTTGCGCAGCTGGTAGGCGATCTCTTCGCCGAACACGTCTTCGTAGCAGATATTCGGCAGCACCAGCTGGTCCTTGACGGCGAACGGCGCCTGCAGCGCGGCGCCACGCGTGGCGTCGTTCAGCGGAATGTCGAGCATGTCCGTCACCCAGCGGAAACCCGGCGGGATGAATTCGCCGAACGGCACCAGGTGCGCCTTGTCGTAGCGGTACACGGTGGCCTGGGGCTGCGGGGTCAGCGTGACCAGGCTGTTGCCGTACTTGCCCGGACCGTCCAGCAGCGGCATGCCGATGGCCAGCGTGCTGCCGCTGGTGGTGGCGTAACGCTGCAGACCGGCCAGGTAACCGTCGGGCAGGTGTTGCGGGAAGGTCGGGATCGCCGTTTCGGGCGTGGCGATCAGGTCGGCCGGTGCGGCCGTGATCAGGCCCTGGTAGCGCGTCAGGATACTGTTCAGGAATTCGGCGTCGAACTTGCGGTCTTGCGCGATATTGCCTTGCAGCAGGCGCACGCTGATCGGCTGGCCGACATCCTGCGTCCACTCGACCGTGCGCAGACCTGCACCGCCCAGCAGCAGGGCAGCCATCAAACCCATTGCCGGCCAGCGCGAACGCTGGGTCAGCATGGCGAAACAACCGGCAATGATGCCCACGACGATGCCCATGCCGTACACGCCGATCAGCGGCGCATAACCAGCCAGTGGGGCGAGATCATGCGCGTAGCCCGACGAGGCCCACGGAAAACCGGTAAACACCCAGCCGCGCAGCCATTCCGACACGCCCCAGGTCACGGGCAGCACCAGCAGCAGGAAGGCGGCCACCGGCAACGACCAGCGGCGGCGCAGCCAGGTCGCCACGCCCGCCGTGAAGGCGCCCCACAGGCCCATGTACAGGCACAGCAGCGTCAAGCCCACCACCGCCAGCACGGCCGGCAAGTGGGCGAAATCGGTCATGAAGACATACAGCCAGTGCACGCCGGCCAGCGTCCAGCCAAAGCCGAAGGCCCAGCCGATCAGCGTGGCGCGCTTGACGGACGGACTCATGCCGACCTGGTAGAACAGCCAGGCGAGGGACAGGAATTGCAGTGGCCACCAGCCCACCGGCTGGAATGACAGCAGGGACGAGGCGCCGGCAAGTGCGGCACCCAGCAGCAGCAGGGCCGAGGGCTTGTTGGCGCGCAGCGCCGGAACCGGCGCTGCGGCTGGAGAGGTACGGCGACGCAGCATCAGTCGTGTTCGTCGTCCGCCAATGGCAGTTTTTCGACCAGCAGGACGTGGATCTGGCGCGCGTCGGCGCGCAGCACTTCGAAGCGCACACCGTGCAGATCGACCACTTCGCCCTTGTGGGGCATGTGGCCGAGGTGGCTGGCGACCAGACCGCCGACGGTGTCGACGTCGTCGTCCGGCAGGCTGGTGCCGACTTCGTCGTTGAACTGTTCGATCTCGGTCAGCGCCTTGACGCGCCAGCGCGGACCGAGCTGGCCTTCGCGGATCGAGATCACGTTGTCTTCTTCTTCGTCGAAATCGTATTCGTCTTCGATGTCGCCGACGATCTGCTCGAGCACGTCTTCAATCGTGATCAGGCCGGCCACGCCGGAATACTCGTCGACCACGATCGCCATGTGATTGTGGTTGGCGCGGAAGTCGCGCAGCAACACGTTCAGGCGTTTCGATTCTGGGATGAACACAGCCGGACGCAGTTTGGTGCGCACGTCGAACGATTCTTCGGCGTAATAGCGCAGCAAATCCTTGGCCAGCAGGATGCCCACGACCTTGTCGCGTTCGCCTTCAATGGCCGGGAAGCGGGAGTGGGCGGTCTCGAGCACGTAGGGCATCCACTCTTCGATGGGCTTCGTGATATCGATCACGTCCATCTGGGAACGGGGCACCATGATGTCGCGCGCGGACAGGTCGGACACCTGGAACACGCCTTCGATCATCGACAGGGCGTCGGCATCGAGAAGGTTGCGTTCGTGGGCGTCGTGCAGGACTTCAAGCAGCTCTGCGCGGTTTTCAGGCTCGGGGGAGATGAATGCGGTCAACCTTTCCAGCAGGGACCGATGGGGTTTGGCGTCCGGACGGACGTCACTGGGATACTCGGGCATAGTTGGCGAGAAGCCGTTGTTGCGATGGGCGTAGGATACACCAAAAGGCACATTGCCTGTTTTTGATGCAGGCGTGCGGCCTGAGCGGCAGGTGCGCCGCCGCTCAGGCCAGGCTGACGTTCAAGCTGTCTTCACTCAGTCCGCATACGGATCCGGGAACCCCAGCACTTCCATGATGTCGCGCTCGAACTGTTCCATTTCTTCGGCATCGTCATCGTTGTCGTGGTCCCAGCCCTGCGCGTGCAGTACGCCGTGCACGACCAGGTGCGCCGTGTGTTCCTCGACGGTTTTCTTTTGCTCGTCGGCTTCGCGCTGCAGCACGTCGGTGCACAGGACGATGTCGGCCTTGACCGGATCGTCCTCGGCCAGGTCTTCATCTTCGTTGTAGGCGAAGGTGAGGACGTTGGTCGCGTAGTCCTTGCCCCGATACGCGAGGTTCAGCGCCTGGCCTTCGGCCGCGTCGACAAACCGGATCGTCAGTTCGGCCGGGCCGAGCAGGGCAGACTCGACCCAGGTGCGCAGCGTGGCTTCGGGCAGCAGGCTTTCCAGGCGCGGGTCGGCGAACTGCACCTCGAGTTCAAGCGGATGTTTTTTTTCTTGCATTTTTCACCGGGATCGGTTTGGGGAGATCGGCCAGTTCCTGTACCGAATTGTCGGATTCGTAGGCATCGATGATGCGTCCGACCAGCGGGTGGCGCACCACGTCCACGCTCGAGAACTGGGAAAAGGCAATGCCGCGCACATCCCTGAGCACGTGCATGGCGTCGACCAGGCCGCTGCGCTGGTTCTTGTGCAGGTCGACCTGGGTCACGTCGCCCGTGATCACGGCCTTGCTGCCAAAGCCGATACGGGTCAGGAACATCTTCATCTGCTCGACGGTCGTGTTCTGCGCCTCATCGAGGATGACGAACGCGTGGTTCAGCGTGCGTCCGCGCATGTAGGCCAGCGGGGCGATCTCGATGACCTGCTTTTCGAACAGCTTTTGCGTGCGATCGAAGCCGAGCAGGTCGTACAGCGCGTCGTACAGCGGACGCAGGTACGGGTCGACCTTTTGCGCCAGGTCGCCCGGCAGGAAGCCCAGGCGCTCGCCGGCCTCGACTGCCGGACGGGTCAGGATGATGCGCTTGACGGCGTCGCGTTCGAGCGCGTCCACGGCGCAGGCCACGGCCAGGTAGGTCTTGCCGGTACCGGCCGGGCCCACACCAAAGGCGATGTCGTGGTTCAGCACATCGTTGAGGTACTGGATCTGGTGCGGGGTGCGCCCGCGCAGGTCGCTGCGGCGGGTTCTCAGGGCCGGGCTGTCGGTGTCATTGGGCGCAACTTCGTCCTGCGCCATGTCGGGTACGGCCTTGACCGCCTTGACGCCCTTGATGGCGCGCGGCTCGCCGCCCGGTGCGTCGAGGCTGCGCGGCTTGATGCCGGCGCGCTGCTCGACCAGGGCCAGCTGCACTTCTTCGATCGGCACGACCTTGTTGGCGACCGCGTAGAAGCGTTCCAGCAATTCGACGGCGCGCTCGGCGTTGTCGCCAGTGACGATGAATTTTTCGCCACGGCGAAATACGGTCACGTCGAGCGCGGCCGAGATCTGGCGCAGGTTTTCATCGAGTGGACCGCACAGGTGGGCAAGCCGCGTGTTGTCGAGCGGCTCAGGAATGAAGTACGAGGGCTGGGTTGGCTGTGTTTTCAACTGGCGATGGCAATCGTATCAAGGTTGGCGACGAGTTCGCCGCGCAAATAATAATCGTGGCTGGCGCTGATGCGCACATCGACCAGTTGGCCGATGAGCTGGACATTGGTCGCATCCACGGGGAACAGGACGACGCGGTTGTTCTCGGCGCGCCCCTGGAGCTGGGTTGCATCTTTCTTGGCATATCCTTCAACCAGCACGCGCTGCACGGTGCCGACCATGGCGGCGCTGTGCTTGCGGGTGTTGGCGTCGATCAGGGCTTGCAGGCGCTGCAGGCGCGCCAGCTTGACCTCGTGCGGCGTGTCGTCTTCCAGGTTCGCGGCCGGCGTGCCGGGGCGCTTGCTGAAGATGAAGCTGAAGCTGTTGTCGAAATTGACGTCGGCCACCAGTTTCATCATCGCCTCGAAGTCGGCCTCGGTCTCGCCGGGAAAGCCCACGATGAAGTCGGACGAGAACGTGATGTCGGGACGCACCGCGCGGATGCGGCGGATGATCGATTTGTACTCGAGGCCCGTGTAGCCGCGCTTCATGGCCGACAGGATCCGGTCCGAGCCATGCTGCACGGGCAGGTACAGGTGGTTCACCAGTTGCGGGATCTTGGCGTAGGCGTCGATCAGGCGCTGGCTGAATTCTTTCGGGTGGCTCGTCACGAAGCGCAGGCGCTCGACGCCGGGGATCTCGGCGATGTATTCGAGCAGTAGCGCAAAGTCGGCGATCTCGCCGTTTTCCATGGTGCCGCGGAACGCATTCACGTTCTGGCCCAGCAGCATGATTTCCTTGACGCCTTGCGCGGCCAGGCCCGCGACCTCGGTCAGCACGTCCTCGAAGCGGCGCGAGACTTCCTCGCCGCGGGTGTACGGGACGACGCAGTAGCTGCAGTACTTGCTGCAGCCTTCCATGATCGACACATACGCCACCGGGCCGTCGACCTTGGCCGGCGGCAGGTGGTCGAACTTTTCGATTTCAGGGAAGGCGATATCGACCTGGGCCACGCCCGATGCGCGCCGGTCGCTGATCAGCTTGGGCAGGCGGTGCAGCGTTTGCGGGCCGAACACGACATCGACGAACGGCGCGCGCTTGATGATGGCCTGGCCTTCTTGCGAAGCGACACAGCCGCCCACGCCAATGACGAGGTCCGGCTTGTTGCGCTTGAGTTCACGCAGGCGGCCAAGATCGGAGAACACTTTCTCTTGTGCTTTTTCACGGATCGAGCACGTGTTGAGCAGGATGACGTCCGCGTCTTCCGGCTTGTCGGTGCGTACCAACCCGTCCGAGGCGCCAAGGACATCGACCATCTTGTCCGAGTCGTACTCGTTCATCTGGCAACCGAAGGTTTTGATAAAGACTTTTTTCTGCATGGAGAGGGTAGTTGGGGACGAATTGCTGTGCCGACAAGGCTGGGGGATCAGTTTACCGTAATTCGGTATTGACCCGGAAAAAACACGGGCAGGAAAGAACGAATCATTCCAAAAGGAATGTTAAGTTCCTTTACTTAAAGTAATTATCGTTTTATTTACAATGTTAAATGTCCGCTAGCGAACATACTTTATTTTCTCGGCAAGATGGCATCGCGTGCATCAACTATTTCTCTATGTAAATCAAAGAGTTCCGTGATCATTCTGATTGGAAAAATTTATCAGGGAAATCTCTTGCGTGCGCCACAATGTGGCCCCATGTGCTGAAATGCAAACGTGACAAGCTTTCCATACGTTAGCTTGATTTCTGACAAGGAGTCACGTGCGCAGGGTCGGCCTCGATCCGGCGCGCGCCGCCATAATTTGTTTGAAAGACAAGTGCGCTTGCAGAAACTACGTGGTGCACCGCAAGACCGGAATTCTTAAGGAACTACTCAGATTCGCCCTGTTTAATTCCTGAACACGTTCCGGGAACTTAAGTCGAAGACATGTTGTCTTCTACTAAGGTTCACAAGGGAACTATTTTAACCAACTCGTGAGGTAATATCATGGCACAACAACATCACGCTCTGTCGTCGCAAGAGAGTTACAACCCGAACCATCTGCTCGACATCCTGCTGGGCAAGATGCAGCTGAAGAACGACGCTGCGCTGTCGCGCATGCTCGAGGTGGCGCCACCCGTGATCAGCAAGATTCGTCACCACCGCCTGCCAGTTGGCGCGTCGCTGCTGATCCGCATGCACGAAGTGACGGGCATGAGCATCCGTGACCTGCGTGACCTGATGGGCGATCGCCGCACCAAGTACCGTCTGTCGGATGCACAAGGCCGTCCAAAGCCAGAAGAAAAAGCGGCAGCAGCCGCTGCCGCAGCAGCCCAGCAGGCAGGTCAGCCAGCACAGGGTCAGGCAAACCAGTCGGGCGACGTGACGCCAAAAACCGGTAATTATGCGCACTGAAATCGTGGGCATGGCAGACGTTTCTGTCATGCCTTCGTTGTTGGCGTGCCGCGGCGCCGCCTGAGTGGCGCCGCACCGCAGTTTTCTCCGTACTACCTGATTCCGTCCTGCGGCCTACGCCAACAGGATGGTGGTCATCTCTTCAAATTGCAGCTCCGTCTCGCGGAACACCTGCAACCACGCTTCCTCGGATAATCCCAGCGCCGTCCAGGCGACACTCGACACGGTCGGCACCACTTCGAGCGCATAGCCTGCCAGATCGAGCGCATGCGCGACCGCGCTTGCCACATGCACGATGGTGGCCAGGAAACCAGCACCCGGCATCTCCGGTTGACCATGGAACGCGATGGCCTGGCGCAGCGTATCCGAAAATTGCCAGTGCTCGGCCAGCGCGCGGCCTGCCAGCACGTGGTCAACACCCAGCATGGCCCGCTCCGTCTCGAGCAGATCGCCATCGACGCGTTCGCGTTCGCGCAGGACGGCGTCGTATTGCTCGGGATAACGCGTCACCAGCACCAGGCGACCGATGCCGTGCAACAGGCCGGCCGTGAACGCCACGTCCGGATTGAAATGCATGTGCCGCGCCAGCACCCGCGCGCAGGCAGCCGTGGCGATCGACAAGCGCCAGAAGGCCTTGTCGTTGAATGCCGGACAGCGGCCGCTGGGAAAGCAGCCGGTGATCGATGCCGCCATGATCAGGTTGCGCGTGGCTTGCACGCCGAGGAACGTCAGTGCCTGCTGGATCGTCGTGACCTTGACCTGCAGGCCGAAGGCCGACGAATTGGCCAGGCGCAGTGTCTTGGCAGTCAGCGCTTGATCCAGAGCGACCTTTTTTGCCAGCAAGGCCAGGTCGGCATCTTCCTGGTCGATGCTGCCCAGCAGCTCCATCACGACAGCAGGCAGCGAGGGCAGGTCGTCCAGGCCGGCCGTCAATTCATCGAGGGTCATGGCGCCACCTGCCGCTCGAGCCGGTAATCCTCGACGTAGCGACGCAGCAGGTTGCCGGCCCAGTCGTTGTCGTCGTCGCGGTCGTGGCGGCGGAACAGGATGTCGAGCCGCGCTTGCACCGCGGTCGCATCCGGCGCGCGGTGGGCTTCGACGCGCGCCACCGGTACCATGTCGATCTGATGGCGCGTGAACGACGCGATGATCGCCTCGCTCAAGACCGTGCCTTTGGCCAGCAATACCAGGCCGTGGCTGTCGAGCAATTCGTCCGACAGCACCATCCCCGGCAGGGCGCTGGCCACAGGGACCAGCTCGTGATCGTCGCTCATAGTTTCCTCCATTCAATACTCTGGAGATGGTATCACCGGTGTGCAGGCCGATCACGACGGCGACGCAAGATGTCGCATTCCTGCCGCACGACTTGTGGCTGGAGGGCGGTGCCGAAATACTGTAGGCTTTTGCCATCCATCATTATTTTCAGGAACCCCGTGAAACTCTATTTCAGCCCTGGCGCCTGCTCGCTTGCACCCCGTATCGCCCTGATCGCCTCCGGCCTGCCGTTCGGCAGCGAGCGCGTCAACCTGCGCACCAAGCTGACCGCAGACGGCGACGATTTCCGGGCCATCAATCCCAAGGGCTATGTGCCGGCGCTGGCGCTGGAAGATGGCCACCTGCTCACCGAGAGCCAGGTCATCCTGCAATACGTGGCCGACCAGGCACCGGCAAGCGCGCTGGCGCCTGCCACCGGCACCTTCGAACGCTACGAAGTGATGGAATGGCTGGCGTGGACATCCACCGAGCTGCACAAGCGCTTTTCGCCCATCTTCGCACCGGGCGCGTCGAGCGATGCCAAGGAGTCGGCCTGGGCAGCGCTGGCGGCGCCACTGACGTATGTGGCGGGCCAGATCGGCGACGATGGGTACCTGATCGGGAACAGTTTCACCGTGGCCGATGCCTACCTGTTCACGGTCCTGAACTGGGTCGGGTTCACCAGCTTCTCGCTGGATAACTGGCCGGCGTTGCAGGCCTATCATGCGCGCATCAAGACGCTGCCTGCGGTGCAGGAAGCGTTGCGCCAGGAAGGGTTGCAATAGCATGGGGGCCGACACTGCGCCGCGGTTGCGCTACATTGCCCTGCTGCGCGGTGTGAACGTCGGCCGCGCCAAGCGCATTGCGATGGCCGACCTGCGCAAACTGGTCGAAGACCTCGGCCATACGGGCGTGCGCAGTCTGCTCAATAGCGGCAATATCGTGTTCGACGCCGTTGTCCCGCCGGACGATGCGGCGCAAGAGATCGAAGCGGCCATGGCCCTGCAGTTGGGTGTCAGTGCGCGGGTGTTCGTGTTTGCATGCGATGAAGTGGCCGAGATCATCGATGACAACCCCTTGCTGCACGTTGCCACCGACCACGCGCGCCTGTTCGTGTTCCTGCTCGCAGGCGAGCCGCAACGCGCGCTCGCGGCCGACCTGTGCGGCCAGGATTGGGCGCCCGAGAGCATGGCGCCCGGACGTCACGCTGTCTATGTCTGGTGTCCGCAAGGCTTGCTTGACAGCGCAGCTGCGGCAGCGCTCGGCAAACGGCTGGGTGATGGCGCCACGTCGCGCAACTGGAATACGATGATCAAATTGCATGGCCTGTGCCGCGCTGGTGCCCATTAACCGACGCCTGTCTGAATGAGTATTTGTCGACTTTGGTGGAATACATCTTATTGACCGAGTCTCCCCGGCTGGTTTTTCCAAATGGCGCCAGTCTGCATGCCTTTTCTGAAGCAGTTGCAGAAATAGCCATCACTTTCGATACCGATAACGCCAGATTGCATGCAGTCTGAAAAAGTTGACTGTGGTAAATATGCAGCGCTCAGCAATATAAGTATTCATTCTCCAGGCATTTCATCATGCCGTTCTCGCAAGTATTTCCGATTTATTTGACACACTCATCACGAATGCTGTCAGTCGGATAATCAATTCTCTTATCAAGACTTTCATTCGCCTTAAATCGCGTGCGTTTTTGACTTTTTGGTATTTCCGGCGGTTTTTTTTGAAGGTATAGTCTTCTTACTCCCTTGCCGCCAAGCATCAAAAAGCAAGCTGCAACACCTCGAATTCGTCGGCCCATTGCCGACGCCGGCCACCGTTACCGATGGTATGGCACCCCAGTCTCTCTTTGCTTCACGCATTTTCGACGAGTACACCTTATGCCCAATTTTTCCCGTCTTCAGATTGCATTCAAGAACGTCTACGTCCGCATCCTCGCCGTCATCCTGATGGGCATGCTGGTGACGCTGGCGATCTTCAAATCCAATGTGCCGCAGGATGCGCGCCCGGTGGTCCATTCGCAGAACATCGCCGAGATTACCGCACTGGCCAGCCAGAAAGCCCGGCTGGAATACCTGTTGATTGCCAAACCGCTGTCCGAAGCGCCGCGTTATATCTACAAGTTCAAGGATTCGGCCGCGCTGAACGTGGTCAAGGTACCGAGCACCTCGCACCTGTCGCTCGAGCGCGAAGTGCTGCTCAAGAACGCGATTCCGTATTCGATCGCCAAGGACGACTACCTGGCGGCCCACGAAGCCGTCATGGACGAAGGCGAAAGCGCGCTGGCGCGCACCGGCGCCTTCTTCAAGCAGAACGCGTTCAATATCGCGATCGTGCTGCTGGTGCTGTACCTCATCAAATTCGGCATGCCGGGCACGGGCATGAGCGCATCGGTCATCAGCCCGGACAAGCTCAAGGGCAGCATGGATGACCTGATCGGCATGGAAGACATCAAGCAGGAAGTGCTGCATCTGGAAGAAATGATCCGCAACCGCGCCGAGTACCAGTCGCACAATATCGACAAGCCGTTCAACGTGATGCTCACCGGCCCGGCCGGTACCGGCAAGACCAAGCTCGTCGGCTACCTGGCCAAGCGCCTGGGCCTGCCGATGATTTCGGCGTCCGGCTCGGCGCTCGAATCGGGCTATGTCGGCGGCGGCTCCAAGGCGCTGAACGCCTTGCACCGCAAAGCCTGCGCCAAGGGCAAGTGCATCATCTTCCTCGACGAAGCGCAGAGCCTGTTCATGCCGCGCGGGCGCAGCGAAAAGAAATGGGAAGACGACACGGCCAACACGATGCTCGGTCTGCTGGACGGCGTGAAAAGAGACAAAGGCGCGGGCGTCATCTGGATCGTCGCCTCGAACTTCGATGACAGCTCGACCGAGATGGACGAAGCGATGCTGCGCCGCTTCTCGGTCAAGATCAACTTCCGCCTGCCGAACAAGGCCGAGCGCCGCGAACTGCTGCGCAGCTTCTTGTCGCGCAAGAAGGATGGCCTCGTCGACTGGAACGACCTGAACCTGGACCAAGTCGCCGAGATCACCCAGAACCTGAGCCCGGCGTTGCTGGAAACTGTGGTCGAACGCGCCAGCATGCTGTCGATCCAGGAAAAGACGATCATCAACACGAACCTGCTGTTCCGGGCCTACGAGCGCGCCACGATCGGCCTGACCGACCGCGCCACGACGCTCGACAAGCACAAGCAGCGCGAGCGGATCGCCCTGCACGAGCTGGGCCACTTCTTCATGCAGATCGACCCGTTCCTGCGCCAGGGCCTGACGCTGGCCGAAGTCAAGGAACGCTCGCACCTGCTCAAGATCAGCACCGAAGCGGTGTCGAAGATCGGTGCGCTGGGCTATGTGCTGCAGTCGGGCGAAGACATGTCGCTGCGCACGCTGGAAGAGCTCGAGCGCGACGTAGTGGGCCTGTACGGCGGCGTCGCAGCCGAAGAAATGTTCTACGGTCCGCGCGGTATTTCGGTGGGCAGCCAGAACGACATCGAGAAGATCACCAAGATGCTCAACCTGATGGTGAGTCGCCTGTCGATGTATTCGCGCTCGAAGATCGACTACAGCCAGTTGCAGAAGGATATCGGCGGCGAGCACACGGTGCGGCTGGTGGAAGAAAAGGCCGATGCTCTGTACAGCTACACGCTGGACGCGATCCGCGACTACAAGCTGATGATGGAGTCGCTCAAGGACACGCTGCTGGAGCAGTATGTGCTGTCGAAGGACGAGGTGTTTGCACTGCTGGAAGAACGCAGTGAACTCCTGCTGCCGCAGCTGCATGGACAGCGCTGCGCGAAGCTGACCTTGTGCGAGGAAGAAGTGGCGGCGTAAGGCGCGTGCGGGTGGGGCAGGGCTGATGCGCTGAAGGCAGCCGGCGCGTCACGCGCGGGCAAAGTCGGCTAGCATGGCAGCATCGCCACAGCCGGGCCGCCCCGCATGCAAAAGCACGACGAACTGCGCAAGTCCAAACTGATCGCCCTTGGCTTCTTTGTCGGCGCAGCCGTGCTGTTCGTGGTCAGCCTGCTGCTGCCGCAGACCTGGTGGACGGGCCTGTTGCGCGCGTTTTCCGAAGCCGCGATGGTCGGCGCACTGGCCGACTGGTTTGCGGTGGTGGCGCTGTTCAAGCGCATCCCGATCCCGATCATCTCGCGCCACACCGCCATCATCCCCGGCAACAAGGACAAGATCGCCGACAACCTGGCGCTGTTCGTGCGCGAAAAATTCCTCGACACCGAGTCGATCCTCAAGCTGATCCGCCGGCACGATCCGGTGCAACTGCTGGCCGACTGGCTGGCGAAACCCGCCAACACCGAACTGATGGGCGCGCACCTGGTACGCGCCGCCACCTTCATGCTCGATTTCATCGAGGATGCGCCGGTGCAGAACGTCATCCGGCGCGCGGTGCACACGATGGTGGGCAGCGTCGATTTGTCGAAGTCCGGTGGCGCCATTCTCGAGAGCCTGACGCGTGGCCGGCGCCACCAGCAGCTGCTCGACGAAGGCATCCGCCAGCTCGCCCATCTGCTGGACAATACCGAAACCCAGGGTGCCATCGCCAATGGCATCGTCGACTGGCTCAAGGAAGACTACGCGCTGGTCGAACGCATGCTGCCGTCCGAACTCATTGGCCGCAAGGGCGCCGACATCGCCGTGCGCCTGGCGTCGGGTATTCTCAACAAGGTCGCGGCCGACCCCGCGCACCCGCTGCGTGAACGCTTCGACGAGTACGTGGCCGATTTCATCGAGCGCATGAAGGCCGACCCCGACTTCATCGCCAAGGCCGACGACGTCAAGCGCTACCTGCTCGAAGACGACACGTTCAATGGCTACGTCGGTTCGCTGTGGGCCGAGCTGAAGGCGTGGCTCAAGCGCGATCTGGCCAGTGACGATTCGAGCATGCGCCGCCGCATCATCGGCATGGGCGCCTGGATCGGCAAGGCGCTGGGCGACGACCCGCAACTGCGCCAGTCGCTGCAGGAGAACCTCGAAGCCGCCGCGCGCGGCGTGGCGCCCGAATTCGCAGGCTATCTCACGCGCCACATCGCCGACACCGTCAAGCAATGGGACGACCGTGAGATGTCGGCCCAGATCGAACTCAATATCGGCAAGGACCTGCAATACATCCGCATCAACGGCACCATCGTGGGCGGGATGATTGGTGTGGTCCTGTACCTGTTGTCGCAACTTCCCGCACTGCTGCGCTAAGCCAAGGAACCCAGATGCACACGCTCTCCCTGAACGACTGGCTCGCCGCCCACCCCGATGTCGAAGCCGTGCCCGAGCGCGATTTATATGTCGTGGCGCGCTACATGATTCCCGTGGACGCCACGCTGGCGCAGGGCTGCCTGGAAGCATCCGGCATCCCGGCGATGCTGGCCGACGCGCACCTGATGCAGACCGACCTGCTGCTCGCGCCCGCGCTGGGCGGCGTGCGGCTCCTGGTCCCGGCCGAGCACGTGCAGGCAGCGCACGAGGTGCTGCTGGCGCTGGCGCGCGGGGATTTTGCGCTGGATGAGGATGCGCCGGATGGCGAGTGGCGTACGCCGCTCTGAGGTGATTGAAGAAGGGTACGGGAAGAAGGTCGTCGGAAAGAAGGAAGCAGAGCGCCGCGCGCGGGCTACCGAGAACAAGGTGTCGGGTGGGGGCAACAGCATTGATGCCGAGCCACAGCCGTGCCGGCCCAACAAAAAGCCGCTGCATCGTTTGATGTAGCGGCTTTTTGTTGCATGGGCACGGCCTTGTCTGCAAGCCTCGACGCTCGGGTACTACGGCTGAGATTGTGTCCGTTTGTCAGACCTGACCCCCGCTTTGTATGGCTGGCGAGTCGCTATCACGATCAATCGGAATCATGTGTCTTGAGGTAATTAAAATTATTATTGAGAATGTTTTTTTGATGTAACTGAGCGCATAATTAAGTCGCGACAACGGCAACCCCGGAATTCACCCAAGCGTTTTTTGTCAGGCGGACAGGCCATGCCAGCTAGGTACAACACTGCGACCAGACCAGCCTTCACGCTGGCTTTGGCCAGTGGCTGCGGTCAATCTCGCGCACCCGCGCCGTCCCCCGTGTCCGCCACCGGGGCATCCCGATGAGCACGCCGATGATCGCGCCTGTCATCCTTCCACCCCAAGCGTTGCGCTCGCCTGCTCCGCACCGGCGCCTGTTGCTGGTCGACGACGAACCGAATATCCTGGCGGCGCTGAACCGCTTGCTCAGGCGCGATGGTTACGAAGTGTTCTGCGCCGACAGCGGGGCCGCCGGGCTCGAGGTGTTGTCGAAGCACTGTGTCGATGTCATCGTTTCCGACCAGCGCATGCCTGGCATGCTGGGTGTGGATTTTTTGCGCCGGGCGCGTGCGCTCTGTCCCGACTCGATTCGCATCATGCTTTCTGGCTACACAGAGCTGCAGTCCGTGACCGATGCGGTCAATGAAGGGGCGATCTTCAAGTTTCTCACCAAACCCTGGAACGATACGCAATTGCGCGGGCATATCGCCGAGGCCTTCAGAATCAAGGAAATTGCCGACGATAACCAGCGCCTGCATCTGGAAATATGCAGCGCCAATCGCAAGCTGGAGCAGTTGTTGCTCGAGAAGCAGGAGCAAATCCGTCTTGAAGAAACAGCCCTCGAGGTGGCGCGCGATCTGATGGAGCACTTGCCGCTGGCACTGGTCGGCGTGGATGACAGTGGCATGATTGCCTTTGCCAACGCGTGCGCCCGGCGCCTGTTCGGTGCGCGGGTCGCTGTGCTGGGCGACGCAGGAGATGTGCACCTGGCCAGGCCAGCCAGCGAGGCACGGGACATTCACAACAACCCTTACGACATCATCCGCTATCCGATGGGTGAACGCCCGGCGTCGCGCGGCACGCTGCTTACCTTCGTCCCGAGGCAGACACATGAATAGCGCTGACCTGATCCGAACCGAACCGTATGCCGGACCGTCCGGCCCGACCCCGCCTGGCTGTGCCGCCGCGCTGGAGGGCGACTATATCGACCGCGTGCGCGCACTGCCGTCACTGCCGCAACTGGTGATGGAGTTGCAGGCGGCGATGCAGCAGGAGGACATCGATATCCATACGCTGGCCGAGCGCATTACGCTCGATGCCGCCCTGGCGGCGCGCATTTTGCGGCTTGCCAATTCATCGTTCTACGGCGTGTCGAGCAAAGTGGTGACGGTGCAGCAGGCAGTGTCCATCATTGGCTTCGCCAGCATCCGCACCCTGGTGACGGCGTGCTCGATCATCGGCAATTTCGCGCCGCACCGCGATGCTGCTTTCGACCTGGTGGGCTTCTGGCGCCATGCCACAGCAACAGCAGTGTGCGCGCGCGTGCTGGCGCCGTATATGCAGCTCAATCCGGAGCACGCGTTCATCGCAGGCATGCTGCACGATATCGGCAGGCTGGTCATCGCCACGCAGTGCCAGGAACAATACCTGCAAGTGGCACGGTTTGCCCGCGACAACGATTGCAGCCTGCTGTTTGCGGAAAATGCCGTCCTCGGCATCGACCATGCACGCATCGGCAGTGCGCTGGCCGCGCACTGGCATTTCCCCGCCCTGATCGGCGCCGCAGTCGCCGGTCACCACCAGTGTGCAGGCGACGCTGCGCAGCCTGCGCTGACGGTGCTCATTGGTCTGGCAAATGCGCTCGCCCATGTTGTCGATGCACCCGGCGGATCGGTGGCGCCGCTGTCCTGCGTGCTGCCGTTCATGATCCCGGTGCCAGACGATGACTGGGACCGTGTGCGCGGCGAGATGGTGACCCTGTTTGGGGAGCTGTGCCAGGTGTTGACGCCATGAACGCCCTTGCGTCCGCCCCATCACCTGCGTCGCAGCCCAAAGTGCTGTGCGTCGACGATGAGCCCAACATCCTGTCGTCGCTGCGGCGGCTGTTGCGCGCCAACGGCTACCAGGTACTGGTTGCTGACAGCGGCGCCGCCGGGCTGGCAGTGTTGCAGCAGGAAGCCGTTGACGTGATCATTTCCGACATGCGCATGCCGCAGATGAACGGCGCGCAGTTTCTTGCCGCCGCACGGGCCGCCTGGCCCGCCACCATGCGACTGCTGTTGACCGGTTACTCGGAAGTCCAGTCCATCCAGGACGCCGTCAACGCCGGCGAAATCTGTCGCTACATCACCAAGCCGTGGGTCGACGGCGACCTGTTGATGGTGCTGCGCGATGTACTCGAGCGGCGCCAGCTGGAGCAGGAAAAAGTGCGACTTGAAGCACTGACGGTGCAGCAAAACGCCCAATTGCGCGCGCTCAACCAGAGCCTCGAGGCGAAAGTCGAAGAGCGCACCCGGCTGTTGAAGCTGGAGCACACCGCGACCATCGCCGCCAACGCCAAGCTGCGCCATAATTTTGTCGTCACGATCAAGATTTTTTCGAGCATGATCGAGCAGCGGGCCCACAACCTGCCGGGTCATACGCGTCAAATTGCCGAGCTCGCGCGCAAGATGGGCGCCGTGCTGGGCCTCGACACGCGCGACAGCCAGGATCTGGCAATTGCCGCACTGCTGCACGACATCGGCAAGATCGGCCTGAGCGACGCCATGTTGCAAACGCCATTCACGGCATTGCAGGGCGAGACGCTGGGCCTGTTTCGCAGGCATCCGGTGCGCGCCGAAGAACTCTTGATGCCGCTGGAAGACCTGCGCGGCAGCGCCGCCATCTTGCGCAGCCAGCTGGAGCGTTTCGACGGCAATGGCTTTCCGGATGGCCTGACCGGGCTCGCCATTCCAATCGGGGCGCGCATCCTCGCCGTCGCAGTCGACTACTACAACCTGCAGCAGGGGGCCATGGTGCAGCGCCATCTGCGCGCCGACGAGGCAGTCACGTTGATCCTCGATGCGGCCGGCAAGCGCTACGATCCGCAAGTGGTGGCCGCGTTCCGGCAGGTTGTGAACAACGGCGAGATGGGAATCGGTGCCGGGGTGGAGATGCTGTCGACCGAGCTGATGCCCGGCATGGTGCTGGCGCGCGACATGGTCAGCCGCGACGGCCTGATGCTGTTGTCGGCCGACCACGTGCTCGACGCGCGCATCATCGCGCACGTGCGCGACTTCGAGCAAAAAGCGCGCTGCCGCCTCGCGATATGGGTGCGCAATCCAACGGGGGCAGCATGAGCAGGATTTTACTGGTCGACGACGATCCCCATGTGCTGCATGCCTTGCAGCGCGCGTTGCGGCTGCTGTTCCAGCACGAACAGCTGCACATCGACGCCTTCACCAATCCGATGGCGGCGCTGGAACATATCTGCACATGCGACGTTGACCTGGTGATATCGGACTACCGGATGCCACAGTTGAACGGTGCGGAGTTGCTCGAGGCGCTCAAGGAGGTGGCGCCGGATACCGTGCGCATCATGTTGTCGGCGTCGGCGGAATTCGACACCATGCTGCACACGATCAATCAGGCGCAGGCGTTCCGATTCATGCTCAAGCCATGGAACCCGGTCGAGCTCGAAGAAAACGTGCGCTTGGCGCTGGCGTTGCGCGCCCGCCTGGTGGCAGCAAAAGCCCCCGCGCCCAGTGCTCAAGAGCTCGAGGCTGCGCGGCTGGAGGCGGAGGAACCCGGCATGTTGCACGTGCGGCGCAACGCCGACGGCGCTATCCTGCTGTAGCGCTCTGCTGGGGCGGGGTGACCGGCAGGTGCACGGTGAAGCGGGTGCCGACGCCTGGCTCGGACGCAACGTCGATGCGGCCGCCATGCCGGCTGACGATGCCATACGACAGTGACAACCCCAGGCCAGTACCGCTGCCGACCGGCTTGGTTGTGAAAAAAGGTTCGAAAATCCGCTTCATGATGTCCGGCGGGATCCCGCTGCCATTGTCGGCCACCTCGACCCAGACCCAGCCGCCGGACCCGCCCGTGCGGATCGTGATGACGCCATCGCCCGTGAGCGCCTGCGCTGCGTTGACCAGCAGGTTCATGAACACCTGGTTGAGCTGGGACGACAGACACGTGATGGGCGGTATGTCCCCATAATGTTTTTCCACCCGCGCCCTGTACTTGATTTCGTTGGCGACGATGTTGAGGGTGCTGTCGAGGCCCTGATGAAGGTCGGCCACTTGCCAGACCGCTTCGCCGACGTGCGAAAAATCCTTGAGCGCCTGCACAATGTCCTTGACCCGCTTGAGTCCGTCCATGGATTCACCCACCAGGTCGACCACATCGCCTTTCAAGAACGCCAGGTCCGCTTGATTGCGCACCTCGGCCATCTGCGCGGCAAGCTGCGGATGCGCCGCCGCCGCCAGTTCGTAGCGGTCGATCACGTCGAGCAGCGTCTCGACGTAGGTTTTCAGGGACCCCATATTGGAATTGACGAAGCCGACCGGGTTATTGATTTCGTGCGCAATGCCTGCCGCCAGCTGGCCGATCGACGCCATCTTTTCCGATTGCAGAAGCTGCTCGTGAGCATTGCGTAACTCGGCGATCAAGGCCTGCTGTTCGAGCCCCTTGATCTTCAGGTCTTCTTCCATCTGCTTGCGCAGCGTGATGTCGGTCAGCGATCCGATCACTTCGAGCGGCACCCCATTCTCGTCGCGAATCAGGCGCAGCGTATCGTGCATCCACAGGTAGCTGCCATCGTGGGCGCGGAACCGGTAATCATAGCTGCGCTGGCCCTGGGTGAAGATGAGCGCCAGGCTGGAAAAAATATGCGGGGCGTCGTCGGGATGGATGTGGTCGAACCAGAAATTCGGATCGGCCAGCATCTGCTCGGGGCGGTAGCCGAGCACATGGACGGCGTTGTTGCTGACGAACGTCATCTTGAAGTCGCCGCTGGGAACGGTGCAGTAGATGATCGCCGGCGTATTGTCGACGAGGTACTGGAATCGTTGAGGTGGCGACGCTTCCTCCGACGTATTGGGAAGGACGCGCGCAGACTGCGTACTGGAAAAATCAAACTCTTCGAATTGCATGACGACCACCTTTCAAGATGCTGGCCCGCTTTCAAACAGATATTTCTCAAGAGAACTATACGTCAATTCAGCGTGCATGGATCATCAGGAAGGGGGGGCATGCGAGAAATAAACTTTGCTGACAGATGCGGGTTGCCCTGGTCCGACGCGACGTCGCGGGATTGCAGCAGAATGCCGTGAACGATGCGCAATCGTTCCAATACAGTACTGCTGCCGTGGCCGAAACATCGTTGATTGTTGGTGTGTCCGCCAAGTGCACTGGTCAGGCACAACAGCGGTAGCGGCACCGAGTGTTCAGTGTTATCGCCGGTACGACATCCGAGGTCACTGCGCCGTGGCCGGATAATCAGATGGCTTGGCCAAAGGCGCGGGACGTTTGCAGGCACCGGAAGCCGGCGCTATTGCAGGCAGAGCGGCTTGGGCAATTTGAACAGATGGACTTGAGCCACCGACCCCAGCATCATGAGCGCTGTGCTCTAACCAGCGAAGCTGTCTCACTGGAACGGGCAAAAGCAAAATGGCCTGACTCGTAAGAGCCAGGCCATCCGCATGAAATCTTTGGTGGTGATAGGTGGACTTGAACCACCGACCCCAGCATTATGAGTGCTGTGCTCTAACCAACTGAGCTATATCACCGGAACCGGCAAAAGCAAAATGGCCTGACTCGTTGGAGCCAGGCCATCGCCTGAAATCTTTGGTGGTGATAGGTGGACTTGAACCACCGACCCCAGCATTATGAGTGCTGTGCTCTAACCAACTGAGCTATATCACCGCAACGGCAAGTATTATCCGGCGTGAGTGGCTGCCTGTCAAGATCGCGGGCGCGTGCGGGTCACAAATAGTCAGCGCGCATGTCATTTTTCCAACAGCGCAAGGTGCGCCAGCATCGCGCCGGCCGGATCCGGCCCCAGGCAATCGATGACGATCCGGTCGGGCATTGCGCGCAGCCACGTGATCTGGCGCTTGGCCAGCTGGCGCGTGGCGATGATGCCCGTCTCGCGCAGCGTGGCGCGGTCGATGCGTCCGTCGAGATAATCCCAGGCTTGGCGGTAGCCCACGCAGCGGATCGATGGCAGCAGCGGCGACAGGTCACCGCGCGCCCGCAGCCGCGCCACCTCCGCCACCAGCCCACTGTCGTCGCGCGTGCCCAGCATCGCGTCGAAACGCTGCGCGATGCGTTTGTGCAGCACTGCGCGGTCATCGGTTTCGAGACCAAACGAGACGAGCCTGAACGGCAGCACGGGCTTCGTGCGCAGGGCCAGCAGCGCCGACATCGGCTTGCCGGTCAGTTCGATGATTTCCAGCGCGCGGTTGATGCGCTGGGCGTCGTTCGGTGCGAGCCGGTCGGCGGTGACGGGGTCGAGCGCGCGCAGCTTGTCGTGCATGCCAGGCCAGCCGATGCGCGCCGCTTCGGCGTCGAGCGCGGCGCGCAGCGCCACGTCGGCGGTCGGCAAGTCGTCCAGTCCCTCGACCAGGCCCTTGAAATACATCATCGTGCCGCCCACGAGCAGGGGCAGCGCGCCGCGCGCCGTGATCTCGGCCACCAGCCGGATCGCATCGTTGCGGAACTGCATGACCGAATACGCATCGAGCGGATCGAGGATGTCGATCAGGTGATGCGGCACGGCGGCCAGTTCGGCCGGCGTCGGCTTGGCAGTGCCGATGTCCATCTCGCGATAGACCAGGGCCGAGTCGACCGAGATGATTTCGACAGGACGCGTTTGCGCGATGCGCAGGGCGGCGGCGGTCTTGCCGGAGGCGGTCGGGCCCATGATGGCCACGGCCAGCGGTGTGTTCATGTCCACCATCACTGACCGCGCAAGAACAGTTTGTCGAGCGCAGAAATCTCGAGCTGCACCCAGGTCGGGCGGCCGTGGTTGCACTGGTCGGCGCGTTCGGTGCTTTCCATCTGGCGCAGCAGCGCGTTCATTTCGGGCTGGCTCAGGATGCGGTTGGCGCGTACCGCCGTATGGCAGGCCAGGGTGCCCAGCAGCTCGTTGCGCCGTTCGATCAGCACGCGCGAGCCGCCGAACTCGCGCACGTCGCGCAGCACGTCGCGCGCCAGCGTTTGCGCGTCGGCGTTCTTGAGCAGCGTCGGCACGCTGCGCACCGCCAGCGTCGTGGGCGACAGGGCCGCGATGTCAAAGCCCAGCGTTGCCAGCGTGTCCGCGTGCTCGTGCACGGTGGCGACCTCCATCGCGTCGGCGTAGAACGTCACCGGGATCAAGAGCGCCTGCACCTGCATTTCCTGGCCCTGCGCCTGGGCGTCCAGCGCGTTCTTGATCTGCTCGTACAGGATGCGCTCGTGCGCCGCGTGCATGTCGACCAGCACCAGGCCGCGCGTGTTCTGCGCCAGGATGTAGATGCCGTGCAGCTGGGCCAGCGCGAAGCCAAGCGGGAAGTCGTCGTTCGACAGCGGCTTGTCGGCGGCCATCATGGGTACCGGCATCGGCGCCGGGCTCGATGCGGTGCTGGTCGCATCGGAGGCAAACAGCGCGCCGTAGGCTTCAAGGCGTTGGGGCACACCGCCACCCGTGGCCGCATCGTCCCAGCGGCTGCCCGCTGCGTACGGCGATGGCGAGAAGGTCTGTGTCAGTTGCGCACCGAACGAGGTCTGCTCGTGCGGGCGCTGTTGCAGCTGCGATGGCGATTGCGACAACTGCCAGAGCGGCGTACCGCTCGGGCGCACCTCGGCTGCCGTCATCGGCCCCGGCACGCTGCCGTGCGCGGTGGCCGAGGTCTGCGCGAGCGTGCGCTGCACCGCGTGGAACACGAACTGGTGCACCGCGCGGCTGTCGCGAAAGCGCACCTCGGTTTTCGACGGGTGCACGTTGACGTCGACCAGCGCCGGGTCGAGGTCGAGCGAGAGCACATAGGCCGGGAAACGGTCGCCGTGCAGCACGTCCTGGTAGGCTGCCTTGACCGCGTGTACCAGCACCTTGTCGCGCACGAAGCGCCCGTTCACGTAGAAGAACTGGCCGTCGGCGCGCGCCTTGGAGGCAGTCGGCAGGCCGACGTAACCGTGCAGGTGCAGCGGGCCGGCCGCTTCGTCGAGCGCCAAGCGTGCTTCGGCAAAATCGTTGCCCAGGATGTGGGCGCTGCGCTTGGCTGCTTCGCTGACGTTCCAGTGGTCGATCGTGCGGCCGTTGTGCGACAGGCTGAAGGCGACGTCGGGGCGCGACAGCGCGATGCGGCGCACGACCTCGGCGCAATGCGCGTATTCGGTCTGTTCGGACTTGAGGAATTTGCGCCGCGCCGGCGTATTGAAATACAGGTCCTGCACGTCGATCGTGGTGCCACAGGCGCCCGAGGATGGCGCCACCACGCCTTCGTGCGAGCCGACGATCTCGAACGCATGCGCGGCGTCGGCCGTGCGCGAGGTCACGCGCACCGAGGCGACCGACGCAATGGAGGCCAGCGCTTCGCCGCGAAAGCCCAGCGTGCCGACGTTTTCGAGGTCGCTCAGCGAGGCGATTTTCGACGTTGCGTGGCGCGACAGCGCGAGGGGCAGCTGATCGGGCGCGATGCCGCGGCCATTGTCGGTGATGGCGATGCGCTTGACGCCGCCTTCTTCCAGGCGGATGGTGATCGTCGTCGAACCGGCATCGAGCGCGTTTTCCAGCAACTCCTTGACGACGGCCGAGGGCCGCTCGACCACTTCGCCGGCGGCGATCTGCGAGATGAGCTGGTCGGGAAGCTGCTGGATGGGGCGGATGGTCGGGGCAGGGGCGTTCATCCGCAGATTATAGCCCGTCGAAAAAGACCCGGATCGTCCCCGGCTGCAAATTGGGCCGCCGCCCCTGTCGCTTCAGGGCTGCTCGCGCACGGGAATCGGCACGTTGCACAGGTCGATCGCGCCGGCCGCGACCTTGCTCCACGGTCCACCGCGATTGCGCTGGGCGTCGATCACGGCCTGGAAAGCAGCGCTGTCCGAGCGCATGACTTCGAGCTTGCTGCGTTCGGCGGGCGGCACGTCGGCCGCCATGCGCACGCTGGCAATCGGCGTGCGCTGTTCGGCCTTCTCGTAGAAGCCCGAGGCGCCAGTCCCGCGCGGCATGACGGTGAGCAGCGGCATGCCGGCCACGATGCGGCCCACGACCGTGATGTTGCGGTCCAGGTGGCGCGGCGCGTGGCCGATCACCGTGTAGAGCTGCGAGCCATTGCCGGTATCGGCGCCGTTGTCGCGCGCCACGCCAATCATCGCGTAGCAGTGCGGCAGCCAGGTCTGCCTGGTCGCCGGATTGCGCGCCACGGGAAAGCCGTCGATGTGGCCCACCTGCGGCGCGTAGACGTCGCGTTCCTTCAGGCGCGTGAAGGCGTCGTTCCTGGTGTACGGCACGGTGAATTCGGCGGCCACGGTCCTGGGGGCCTTGAACGGGCGCGGTTTTTCTTCGTCCGGGTCGCCCCATTGCACGACGAAGCCGTCCTGCGCGCGCATCACCCACAAGCCGTCGAAGTAGCGCTCGCGCACCAGCGCGCGGATATTGGCCACTGTGTTCGGCGCGAAGCGCGGCGCCAGTTCGATCACCACGCGGCCCGCTGGCAGCTCGATGTACATCGTGTTCTCGGGATCGAGCGCGCGCCATTCGGCTGCCTTGGATGCCTTGACGACATCGGCCACCGTCAGCCTGGGCGGCAATTCCTGCTCGGCCCTGGCCGGCGCGGCGTGCGCGCTGGACATGGTCAGCAGCGCGCAGAGCGCCGCGCCGACGGTTGCGTGGATCGTGTTCTTTTTTGATGACGCTGCCTGCATCTGCTCTCCCTGTCGCGGCGGCGCCGCTGTCATGTTTATCGAACAATTGTAATCGAGGGCAAAGCGTGTGATGCAAGGAAGGTACGAAGTGTTGTTGCCCGGGCCAGCAAACCGGCCAATCGGGACTTTAAATGTCCCTTGTTGCCGGAGCGCACTCAAGTTACAGGCGCCGGGTCCGATAAAGGATGGAGAGAATCAAACTATCCGAAAATCACATGCGTAACCTGATCGCACTATGTACCCTGGGCCTGGTCACCGCCCTGGCACAGGCGAACGAACCGACACCGAAGACCGCCAAGCCTGTGGCCGAGCCGGCCAAGCCTGCGATCGCGTCGATCCGGCCGAACCTCAAGCCGGCCGCCCCTGCGCCTGCCGCCGCTGCTACGCCTGCGAAATCCGAAGAGGATACCGAGGTCGACCTGTCGGTGCGCATCGCCGAAAAGCTCGCCGAGCTGCGCGCCAAGCAGGCCCTGCGCGCCGAAGACGCCGCGCGTGCCCGCAAAGCGGCTGACGCGCGCCGCAAGCGGGAAGCCGCAATGGTGGCGGCCGTGGCCGTCGAAGCTGCCAAACCGAAGAATGGCACGCACTGGAGTTATGACGGTGAATTCGGGCCCGAGAACTGGTCCAAGATCAATACCGCATGGGCGGCCTGCAATGCAGGCAATCGCCAGTCGCCGATCGACCTGCGCGATGGCATCAAGGTCAACCTCGAGCAGATCACCTTCGACTATCAGCCGAGCTCGTTCAACGAGATCGACAACGGCCACACGGTGCAAGTCAATGTCGCGGGCGGGAACTTTCTGACCGTGGGCGGCACCACCTACGAGCTGCAGCAGTTTCACTTTCACCGCCCGGGCGAAGAACGCGTCAATGGCCGCGGCACCGAGATGGTGGTGCACATGGTGCACAAGAGCTACGACAACAAGATCGCCGTGCTGGCGGTGCAGCTCGAGCGTGGCGATGCCAATCCGATGATCCAGACCGTGTGGAACAATCTGCCGCTGGAAAAGCTGACGACCGTGACGCCGTCGATCGTGCTGAATGTGAACGAGATCCTGCCGGCGCGGCGCGACTACTTCACGTACATGGGCTCGCTCAGCGAGCCGCCGTGTACCGAGAACGTGCTGTGGATCGTGATGAAGCAGCCGATGACGGCCTCGCCGCAGCAGATGGCGCTGTTCTCGCGCCTCTATCCGTACAATGCGCGGCCTGTGCAGCCGAGCAATGGGCGGATGATCAAAGAGTCTATGTGACGGCGCTCAGCTGACCCGGTAACGGCCTTCCCAGGCCGCGCCGGGTTCGAGCTGCACCGGCGTCAGCTGCGCCGGTTCGATGCAGACGAAGCGCTGATACTCTTCGTCTTCCATATCTGCCAGCGCTGCCGTGTCGGCCGCGCCCGGATTCCACACGACCGCATCGGAAAAACCTTCCTGCTCGAGCGTCAGCACGCGCGCCCAGGTGCCCAGGAAGATGGTGTCGTCGACCTGTTCGTACACCACGTCAAGCTTGTCGGCGATCGACAGCGTACCTGCTTCGAGCCCTTCGATGCGCACGTCGGCCAGGTGCGGCACGAGGTGGTAGCTGTGCAGCGCCGCCGCAAACGGAAACGCTGCGTTGCCTGTGTTACGCACATTCAAGGCCATGGTCAGTTCGTTGGCGCGCACCGCCACGCGCAGCTGCAGCGCGAACCGGTGCGGCCACGCGCCTGCCAGTGCTGGCGGCAGATCGGCCTCGTTCAGGCCGAACACGGCCCACGCCGCGCCATCCTCGACGCCACTGTCTTCCAGGCGCCAGGTGGACACGCGCGCAAAGCCATGGCGCATGCCGTCGCCTTGCTCGGCGAATTGCGGAAAGATCACCGGCACGCCGCCACGGATCGCGCGGCTGCCGTCGAGCGCCGAGCGGGCGCTCAGGAACATGCGCTCGCCGCCATCGGCCCCATGCCACGAGACCAGGTGCGCGCCGTAGAGCGTGACGACGGCGGTGGCGCCGTCGGGCGCCGTGATGCGAATTGCAGGCAGCTGCCCGAAAGTGATGTGGTCCATGTCAGGTCTGGCGGCTCTTGGCCATCGGCGGGTTGTCGGCGAAATAACGGCGGATGCCGTTCGTGATGGCGTTGGCCAGTTGGTCCTGGTAGCCGTTGTCGTTCAGGCGCGCTTCTTCCTGCGGATTCGAGATGAACGCGGTCTCCACAAGAATCGACGGGATGTCCGGCGCCTTGAGCACGGCAAAGCCGGCCTGCTCGACCGATGCCTTGTGCAGCCGGTTGATGCCGCCGATTTCGCGCAGCACAGCCTTGCCGAGCTTGAGGCTGTCGTTGATCTGCGCCGTCGTCGACAGGTCGAACAGCACGCTGGCAAGCTGCCGGTCGGCGCTGCCGCCGGCCAGGTTCACGCCACCCACGAGGTCGGCCCGGTTCTGGTCGTTGGCCAGCCAGCGCGCGGCGCTGGAACTGGCGCCTTTTTCGGACAGCACGAACACCGACGAGCCGCGCGCGGTCGGCGAGACCCAGGCATCGGCGTGGATCGAGACGAACAGGTCGGCCTGCACCTTGCGCGCCTTTTGCACGCGCGTGTTCAGCGGCACGAAGAAGTCGCCGTCGCGGGTGAGCATCACGCGCGTGTTGGGCAATTGTTCGAGCTTGGTCTTGAGGCGCTTGGCCACTTCGAGCACGATGTCTTTCTCACGGCTGCCGTTGGCGCCAATCGCGCCCGGGTCTTCACCGCCATGGCCCGGGTCGAGCGCGATGGTGACCATGCGCGCCACTTTCTGCGGCTGGCGGGCACTGGCCCTGCCGGGCGGCGGCTGCACTGCCTGCGCCGGCGGCGTGCCTTGCAGACCCGAGATCGCGGATTCGAGCCGGGCGATGGCGTCCGGTGCGGCGTTCGGCTGGGTGCGCGGCGCCACTGGCGGCGGGGTCGGGATCTGCACCGGCGGCGTGGTGGCGACGATGCCGCCCGCGGCTGCGGCGGCCGTACCCGGGCCGATCGCGCCGGATGGTGGCAGCACGGTGGCCGGCATGGTGGCGCCCGGCGGGCCGGACACCGGGTCGCCCAGCGCCGGCGTGCCGGCAGCCACGGTCTTGGTCGGGCCGGTGCTCCATTCGCCGCTTTCGATCATCGCCGCGATCGGGTCGACCGGCGTGACCGGATACAGGTCGAAGATCAGGCGGTGCTGGTAGCCGGCCACTGGCGCAAGCGTAAACACCTGCGGCTTGACCTCGGCCTTGAGGTCGAACACCAGGCGCACGACATTCGGCCGGTTCTGGCCCACGCGCACCTGCTTGATGTACGGGTCGTTCGATTCGATCTTGGCCACCAGGCTCTTGAGCGTGGGGTTCAAGCCCAGGCCGTCGATGTCGACAACCAGGCGCGGCGGATCGGGAATCAGGAAGTGCTCGGTCTTGAGGTCGGTGTCGTTTTCGAGCGTGACGCGGGTGTATTCGGGCGCGGGCCAGACACGCACTGCCAGGATCTGGTTGGCGCTGGCAGGCAGCGGCGCGACGACGGACAGCAGCAGCGTTCCGCCGGCCTTGAGCATGACGCGGCGGCGTGCGGACGCAGTATTTACTGGGGCGGCGGGAGGAAAGCGAGACGATCGAGGCATAGCAGGCCTAATTCAGACAACGCTTGCAATTCTACAGCACGGCCGTTTCCGCTGACGCTCAGCAGTAAACGGATGTCCGGCGGCGGTAACACGGGCTCGCCTTTTTCGGGCCATTCGACAATGCAGACGTTGTGGCCGTCGAAATCTTCGCGAAAGCCGGCGTCCAGGAATTCTTCCGGACTCGACATGCGATACAGATCGTAGTGGATCACGCTCAACGGTTGATGGTCAAGCGTCACGTTGTACGGCTCCGACAGCGTGTAGGTCGGGCTCTTGACCGTGCCCGTGTGACCCAGCGCGCGCAGCAGGGCGCGGGTGAGGGCGGTCTTGCCGGCGCCCAGGTCGCCGTGCAGGTAGATGACGAGGCCCGGCGCCAGCGCGCGGGCTAGCGCGCCGCCCAGTGCATCGGTGGCCGACTCGTCCGGCAAATAGTGGTGCAAGTGCGCTTTGATGGGCTGCATGGCATAAAATAGCGTGTTGTACTGCATTCTTTTCTTGTGGTGTTCCCACCCCGGTATGTCCGATTCCCCAACCTCATCCGTCGATCTGCCCCAGCTAGCGCGCGCCATCAAGGGATGGGGCGCGGGGCTGGGCTTTGCCGACGTGCGCATTGCCGATGTCGACCTGGGGCACCTGGAAGCGGGCCTGCAAGCGTGGCTGGATGCGGGCTACCACGGCGAGATGGATTATATGGCAACCCACGGCATGAAGCGTGCGCGGCCGGCCGAACTCGTCCCCGGCACCGTGCGCGCAATCGTGGTGCGGATGGACTATCTGCCGACCGAACGTCAGGGCGACTGGCGCGCCGGGGAACGCCTGCGCCAGGCTGACCCGAACGCGGCCGTCGTGTCGGTGTATGCGCGGGGCCGCGACTACCACAAGGTGCTGCGCAACCGCCTGCAGGCGCTGGCCGAGAAAATCCAGGAGAACATCGGACCGTTCGGCTTTCGCGTGTTCACCGACTCGGCGCCCGTGATGGAATTGCCGCTGGCCGAAAAAGCCGGCCTGGGCTGGCGCGGCAAGCACACGCTGCTGCTGTCGCGCGCGGCCGGCTCGACCTTCTTCATCGGCGAAATCCTGATCGACCTGCCGCTGCCGGTCGACCCGCCGACCGGCAAGCATTGCGGCGGCTGCACCGCCTGCATCGACATGTGCCCGACCGGCGCGATCCTGGGCCCGGGCAAGCTCGACGCGCGGCGCTGCATCTCGTACCTGACGATCGAGCTCAAAAGCAGCATCCCCGAAGAGTTGCGCCCGCTGATCGGCAACCGCATCTACGGCTGCGACGATTGCCAGGTGGCCTGCCCGTGGAACAAGTTTGCGCAGCGGGCGCAGGTGCCCGATTTCGACGAGCGCAACGGCCTGGGCGAGGGCGACCTGATCGGCCTGTTTGCGTGGGACGACGCCGAATTCAACCGGCGTATGGAAGGCAGTCCGATCCGCCGCATCGGGCACGAGCGCTGGTTGCGCAATCTGGCGGTGGGGCTGGGCAATGCGGCGCAGCAGTTGCGCGGCGATGCGGCCATCGTGGCGGCGCTGCAAGCGCGGGCAGATCATCCATCGGAACTGGTGCGCGAGCATGTGGCGTGGGCACTGGCGCGCCATGGCGCCTGGCCCGACTCGGCCACCTAGACTGCGATGCGTTTCAGGCGCAGCGCCGACCAGTCGCCATCGATGGAAATCATGGCCACGCCGGTAATCCCATGCTCTTTGGCATAGGCATTGATCGAGTCACGGTTGATGTCGGTTGCCTTCGACGCTGTCTGCTTCAGGTACGCGATCCAGAGCGAGCCGGTATCGCTCAGCTGTTGTCTGGCGAGCGGCAGGTAGTGCGCGAGGTCGTTCTGACCCAGGCAAAACATCAGGATGACGTCGAATGGGCCGTCCCCTTGTTTGACGATGTCGGCCGGCATCTGCGCCGTCATGATCGGATTGGCTTGGCCATTGAGCACGAGCATTGATTTCGCCGTGCGTAAAAACATCTTGTCTGCAACTGTCTTTTCGTTCATGCGCGTTTCCTGAAAGAGCCTGTGCATCGCGGCGCCCTGGCCGCAGCGCGTTCAGACATTATTTTACAAGGCTGTTGCGCACCCTTCAGACCCTTTACGCGCAGGAAATGAAGACAGTGTGAAGGCAGCGCGAGCGCGCCGCCGGCATTTACTTGAGCAGGCCGGCCAGTTCGACCGCCGTCTTGACCTGCATCTTGTCGAAGATATGGGCCCGGTGCACCTCCACCGTGCGCATGCTGATGCCAAGCTTGTCGGCCACGACCTTGTTCATCATGCCGGCCAGGATCAGGTCGAGCACTTCGCGTTCGCGCGTGGACAGCGTCGCCAGCCGCGCCTGCACCGCAGCGGATGTGGCCGCCTTGCGCGAGGCGGCCAGCGCTTCTTCCACGCGGTCCATCAAGACATTGTCATTAAACGGTTTCTCGAAGAAATCAAAAGCGCCGCGCTTGAGGGAATCGACCGCCATCGGCACCTCGCCGTGGCCGGTCAGAAAAATCACCGGCAGGCGCGGCAGCAGGCCGCGGCCGATCAACTGGTCGAACACGGCAATGCCGTTCATACCGGGCATGCGCACGTCGAGCAGCACGCAGTCGCCGCTGCCGTCGAGGTCCTTGATGACGTCGAGGAATTCCTGGCCGCCGGGATAGCTGCGCACGTTGAGGCCGCGCGATTGCGCCAGCCAGGCGAGCGAATCGCGTATGACTTCTTCGTCGTCGACGATGTGCAGCATGGGGGTCTCCGTAATAGTCGGGCAGGGCGCCGCACGCGATTCTAGCCGACCGCCCGGCTCCCTGCCTGCGCGGGCAGCGAAAACGTGAACACGGTGCCTCCGGGCGGATACGGCGCGTGGCTCAGGGTGCCGCCGTGGAATTCGATCGCCGTGCGGCAGATCGACAGTCCCATGCCCATGCCCTCTGCCTTGGTCGAATAGAACGGCGAAAACAGCCGCTCGGCCACTTCGGGCGAGATGCCGTGGCCGCGGTCGATCACCGAGACGGCCACCTGGTCGTCGACGTGCGCTGCCTCGATGCGCAGCACGCGCTGGTCCGGCACGGTGTCCTGCATGGCCTGGATGCCGTTGCGCGTGAGGTTCAGCAGCACCTGCTCGAGCAGGACACGGTCGGCCAGCACCGGCGGCAAGCCCGGTGGCAAGTGCACGCGCAAGACCACGCCGGCCTGGCGCGCCTGCAACTCGATCAGTGCATGCACGCTGGCAATCACGCTGCGGATCGTCAGTTCCTGGCGCAGCGGTTCGCGTTTCTTCACGAACTCGTGCACGCTGCGGATGATGTGCCCGGCACGCTGGGCTTGCTGGCGCGCCTGTTCCAGCGCGTGGCGCAGCATGCCGGGCTTGACTTCCTGGCCGGTGCCGGCAGCGCGGTCGAGCATGTTCAGTGCGCCCACCGTGTAGCTCGAGATGGCGGCCAGCGGCTGGTTCAGTTCGTGCGCCAGCATCGACGACAGCTCGCCCATCGTGGCCAGACGCGCGCTGGCCTGCAGCTTTTCTTCCTGCTGGCGATTGAGCTCTTCGACGCGCTTGCGGTCCGTGATGTCGAGCACCGAACTCATCCAGCCGGTATGGCGCCCGTCGACGTCGACCAGCGGCGACTCGAACACCAGCACCGGCACACGCACTTCATCCGGCCGCTGGAACACGGTCTCGAACTGCGGTGTGACCTTGCCCGACAGGATGCCCTGGAAGCGGTCTTCGTATTCGGCCATCGCTTCCGGTGCCCAGTACGCCATCGGCGGTTTTTTGCCGATCAATTCTTCCTGCGACAGGCCGACGATCTGGCAAA
Source organism: Oxalobacteraceae sp. CFBP 8761 (assembly GCA_014841595.1). Classification (NCBI taxonomy): domain Bacteria; kingdom Pseudomonadati; phylum Pseudomonadota; class Betaproteobacteria; order Burkholderiales; family Oxalobacteraceae; species Oxalobacteraceae sp. CFBP 8761. The sequence goes on from JACYUE010000001.1 coordinate 521,938, forward strand.
AGGCCCGGTTCACATAGGTCACGCGGCCTTCGAGGTCGCGCGCGCGCAGGCCCGTGATCAGCGAGTTTTCCATGGCCGTGCGAAACGCCATCTGCTGGCGCAGCGCAGCCTCGGCCGCCAGCGTGCGCGAGATGTGGCGCCACAGCGCGGCCAGGCTCATCAACAAGCCAAGCGCCAGCACGATCACCGAACCCACCAGCAGGTTCGGTAGCAGTTGCGGCGCGCGCTTGACGCTGTTGGTCGACAAGACCAGTTGGGCACCGGGCAGGTCGAGCTCGCGCTGGTGCGTGTAGACGTTACGGCCCGGGCCGCCCGACGCACGGCGCGCCACCGGCAGCTCATTGCGGTCGAGCAGCGTCAGCGCATTGTCCTGTGCGAACCACCACGGCACCGTTTCATCCAGCAGCACCTGCAGGCTGTAGGTCGCCACCAGGCTGCCGGCAAACTGGCCGCCGCGAAACAGCGGCAGGTAGTAATCGATCACGCCATGGGTGGACGCGGTGGCGCCGTACGGCACGCTGTAGCGGCCGCGCCGGATCGAGCGCGCCATCTCGCCGGCCAGCAAGGTGGCAGGGGGCAGGCCGGCGGCAGGCAGGTCGCTGCCGTGGATGGCTTGTTGAACGCCGTCGGCATCGCTCCAGACCACGCGCACCAGTTCGGGGCCATTGGTAAACATCTGGCGGAAGCGCGCCGTCAGCTTGGCCGGGGGCAGCGGCGCGACGACCAGATCGGCGCCCAGCGCAGCCAGCGCTTCTTCGCTGCGCGCCAGCTCGAAGCGCAGCGTCTGCTCGACCCACAGCGTATCGGCAATCAATTGCTCTTGCCGGTCGTTGCTTTCCATCTGGCGCGCCTGCCAGGGCAGCCAGATCAGCACAGCGAGGAACAGCAGCACCAGCAGGATCGGCACCATCCAGCGCAGGAAACGCCAGCCGCGCGAGCGCGCACGCGGCTCGGGTTCGGCGTCCAGGTCGGCTGTCTCCCCGGGCTGGATGAACGGAAATTTCATGCAAGGTCCTGTTTTGGTTACACTGTCGGGCGCATCGTGGCACCGTCGCGATGGCGGGCAATGCGACATGTGCCAGTGTAACGTTTCATCAGGAAGAATCGAACCGTCATGCAACTCAATCTCCTGGCCGTGCGCGCGCTGTGCGCTGCATTGGCCGCAGCCGCCAGCATGAATGCCTGGGCACAAGGGCCGATCGTGATCAAGTTCAGTCACGTGGTGGCGCCGGATACGCCCAAGGGCCGCGCCGCCGAGCGTTTCAAGGCGCTGGCCGAGCAAATGACGCGCGGCCAGGTCAGGGTGGAAGTCTATCCGAACAGCCAGTTGTACAAGGACCGCGAAGAGCTCGAAGCGCTGCAACTGGGCGCCGTGCAGATGCTGGCGCCGTCGCTGGCCAAGTTTTCGCCGCTGGGCGTGCGCGAATTCGAAGCGTTCGACTTGCCGTATATTTTTCCGGACAAGGCGGCGCTGTACAAGGTGACGGAAGGGCGCATCGGGCGCGAGCTGCTGCGCAAGCTCGAACCGAAGGGCATCACCGGCCTGGCGTTCTGGGACAATGGTTTCAAGGTCATGTCGGCCAACCAGCCACTGGTCGCGCTGAAGGATTTCGACGGGGTGCGCATGCGTATCCAGGCCTCCATGGTGCTCGATGCGCAGATGCGTGCGCTGGGCGCGCAGCCGATGGTGCTGGCGTTTTCGGAAGCCGCGCCGGCGCTGCGCGATGGCGTGGTGGAAGGCACCGAAAACACGCCGTCGAACATGTACACACAGCGCATGCACGAAACGCAGAAGCACCTGACTGTGTCGAACCACGGCTATCTGGGTTACGCCGTGATCGTCAACAAGAAATTCTGGGATGGCTTGCCGGCGGCGACCCGCACGATTCTGGCGCGGGCGATGCGCGAAGCGACCGTGTACGAAAAGCAGATTGCCCAGCGCGCCAACGACGAGTCGATGGAAAAAATCCGTCGGGCAGGCACGACCGTGATCCATACGCTCAACCCGGCCCAGCAGGCCGAATGGCGCCGCGCATTGCAGCCGGTGTACGGCCAGATGGAAAACAGGATCGGCAAGGAGACCGTACATGCTATCCTGCGCGAAGTTGCACGCTGAGCCCGCGGGCTGCTTGGTAAGTGCATTTTGTTTATAAGTAAAACAATTTTGTAATTTTGTGACCTAAAAGATACATTTTCTATAAGCATTTGCGTTATCATGGCGCTCATACGCACTGAAGTGGTGCGGTGCAGGGCCAGTAACAAGCAGTACAGGTTTTGGGGGAGCATTGCTATAAGAACGGTATTCGTACCGGAGAATATTCGAGGAGACACCACGTTTTACAGAAGTCGTTGGCACTGCCAAACGACCGGAGACGTGACCCGAATTGGAGCGCACCTGATGGTGCGCTTTTTTTTGCCTGTTTTTTATTTCCCGATGCCAAACGACTGGCCGCGCACGCGCTGCGGCGGGTAAGATGCCGGGGTGCCTGCCAGCGGGATGGTCCCGTTGCCGCGCACTGCCAACCGTCGCCATGAAGCCAGATCGTGCCTCCCTGTTGTTCAACGCCATCGTACCGGCGCCCTTTGGCGCGCTGGGCATCCGCACGGCCGACGACAAGGTCTGCGAGCTGGTCTACCTGCCGCCATCGTTTGCCGAGAAAAGCGCCGACAGCGCGCTGGCCGGGCAGGCAGCGCTGCAGGTCGCGCGCTACCTGCAGGATCCCGATTTTATGTTCGACCTGCCGCTGCTGGACGTCGGCACCGAATTCCAGCGCAAGGTCTGGCAGCACATCCACGCGATCCCGCGTGGCGCCGTGCGCACGTACGGGCACGTGGCGCGCGTGATCGGCTCGGCCCCGCGCGCCGTGGGCCAGGCCTGCGGCGCCAACCGGTTCCCGCTCGTGATCCCGTGCCACCGCGTCACCGCCACCGGCGGCCTGGGCGGCTTTGCCAACCAGGATGACGAAAACGGCTTTCACCTGTCGGTGAAACGCTGGTTGCTGCGCCACGAAGGCGCTACTGCAAGCCCATGGCAACAACAGTCGATCTTTCCCTGATCGACGAGTTCTGCGACACGCTCTGGCTGGAACAGGGCCTGGCCAAGAACTCGCTCGACGCCTACCGGCGCGACATGCGCCTGTTCGCCACCTGGCTGCACGCGCGCCAGCCCGAGCGCGGCTTGCTGGGCGTGGGCGCGGACGACCTGGCCGCCTATTTCGCCGAGCGCCATCCCGACTCGCGCCCGAGCACGGCCAACCGCCGGCTGTCGGTGCTCAAGCGCTTCTATGGCCTGGCGCTGCGCCGCAACCGCATCGACGTCGACCCGTGCCTGAAGATGGCCTCGGCGCGCCAGCCAACCCGGTTCGTGCACACGGTGAACGAACACCAGGTCGAGGCGCTGCTCGCTGCGCCCGACGTCGCCACGCCACTGGGCCTGCGCGAACGCACGATGCTCGAACTGATGTATGCCAGCGGTTTACGGGTGTCGGAACTGGTGGCCCTGAAGCTGGTCGAAGTGAGCCTGAACGACGGCGTGTTGCGGGTGACGGGCAAGGGCAGCAAGACGCGCCTGGTGCCGTTCGGCGAAGAGGCGCGGCGCTGGATCGAGCGCTACCTGAAGGATGCGCGCGGCATCATCCTCAATGGCCAGATGGACGACGCCCTGTTCGTCACCAGCCGCGGCGGTCCGATGACGCGCCAGATGTTCTGGATCCTGATCAAGAAGCACGCCAAGAAGGCCGGCATCACCGGGCCGCTGTCGCCGCACACGCTGCGCCACGCGTTCGCCACGCACCTGCTCAACCATGGCGCCGATCTGCGCGTGGTGCAACTGCTGCTGGGCCACGCCGATATCTCGACCACGCAGATTTATACCCACGTGGCGCGCGAACGCCTCAAGCGCCTGCACACCGAGCATCATCCCCGCGGTTAGCGTTAAGGCAAGCCGGGATCGGCGCGGTAGTCCATAATGGCCGGTCAGGACGGTAGCCCTACCGCTCCATCATATCGAGGTGACTATGGCACGGAATAATTTTCAATACGAAAAACGGCAACGGGAACTCGACAAGAAGCGCAAGGCCGACGACAAGGCCAAGCGCAAGCTCGAACCAAAGAATGACGTCGATGCCGATGGCAACGCCATCGTGCAAGACAGCGACAGCACCAGCGACAGCACCAGCGACAGCACCAGCGACAGCGACAACAATGCCGACAGCGACGCGGTCGCTCCGGCAGCCGTGCCTGCCAGCCCGGCCTGAACCCATCATTGAACTAACCGCGGCAATTGCGGTCTGAGCCATCTGAATGCGACAAGCTGCCAGCTGGCTGCCCGAGTTGATGGCAGGGTGCAATTGCCTTCTTACCTCCCCAATTTTTCGCCAGCGCGCCATTTGCCGCTTCGCACACAAAGCGTGTCTCGCAGCATGCCACTGACAGGCTTGTATCCCTGATTGCTGTCACCGCCCAAGCGAAAGGCGCTGCCGTGAGCAAGCTACTGCCAGATTCCCCGGGTCGTCCGGCGGCTGACCCATCCGGGGCCGGCGTACAAGCCTTCGACTGGCTCTACCATTTCGTTACGGCCCTCGAGCTGGCGCCGGCCGTTGCCGTGCACTCGATGGACCGCGCCGGCATCATCCGCTTCTGGAACCATGCCAGCGAAGAGCTGTACGGCATCCCGTCGGGCGATGCCGTGGGCCGCGCGTTTCGCGACCTGGTGTTCCACCTCGACCGCCAGCCCGAATTCGAAGATGTCATCGCCACCATCTGGCGCACCGGCCAGGCGCCGCAGGCAAGCGACTGGCTCGTGCAATCGATGACGGGCCGCCGCCACTGGGTCTATTCGTGCCACTATCCCGTCAAGCACGACGACGTGATGCACGAAGTGTTCTGCATGGAAATCGACATCACGGCGCGCAAGGAGGCCGAGACCAATCTCGAGCAGGCTGCGCAAGTGTTCCAGAATGCACGCGACGCCATCATCATGATGGATGCCGAGTACCGCGTGCGCGCCGTCAATGGCGCCTTCACCGCCATCACCGGGCATGCCCCCGATCGGATCATCGGCCAGCCGCTGGCCAGCCTCGGCTGGGGCGTGGACGACGACTTCTATCAACGCATCTGGACCGGGCTCGAAGGCGCCGACCACTGGGAAGGCGAACTGGCCAGCGCGCGCAGCAACGGCCAGCGCTATCCGGTGCGCGTCACGCTGACGGCCATTCGCGATGCGCACGGCGACGTGTCGAGCTATATGGCGATGCTGTCCGACATAAGCGAGCGCAAGCGCATCGAAGAGCAGGTGCGCCACCAGGCCGAGCACGACGCCCTCACGGGCCTGCCCAACCGCATCCTGTTCCTGGACCGCTTGCACCAGGCCCTGGCCACCTGGCGCCGCCAGGGCAGCTGCTCCGCCGTCATGTTCCTCGACCTCGACAAGTTCAAGGCCGTCAACGACACCCACGGCCACCAGGCCGGCGACATCGTGCTGCGCGAAGTGGCGCTGCGCGTACGCGCCTGCGTGCGCCAGGTCGACACCATCAGCCGGCTGGGCGGCGACGAGTTCGTCGTGCTGCTGGCCGACATCAAGGGCGCCGACCAGGCCGCCCACGTGGCCGTCGCCGTGACCCAGGCCGTGGCGCTGCCGATCGACATCGGCGGCCAGGAGGTGACGCTGTCGGCCTCCATTGGCATCGCGCTGTGCCCGGACGATGGCGCCGAAGTCGATACCTTGCTGCACCACGCCGATGTCGCGATGTACCACGCCAAGCAGAACGGCCGCGGCAGCTTCCAGTTTTTCAGCCCCGCCATGAACGCCCACGTGATCGAGCGCGTCGAGCTTGAGAACCGCCTGCGCCAGGCGCTCGACGGCAAGGAATTCATGCTGCAATACCAGCCTGCAATCGAAGTGGCGACCGGGCGCGTGACATCGGTCGAAGCGTTGCTGCGCTGGCGTCATCCGCAACGCGGGCTGTTGTTGCCGCACGAATTTTTGCCGGTGGCCGAGGAGTCCGGGCTGATCGTCCCGATCGGCGAATGGGTGCTGCGCGCAGCGTGCCAGCGGGCGCGTGCGTGGCGCCATGCCGGTGCTGCGGTCGCGGTGGCGGTCAACCTGTCCGACGCCCAGCTGGAACACGACGGCTTGCTGCCGGCAATCGACGCCGCATTGGAGGGCGCCGGCCTGCCGCCCGCCGCGCTCGAACTCGAGATCGCAGAAGACGCGCTGATCCGGGGCGAGCCCGCGTTTGCCGATACGGCGCTGGCGCTACGTGCCCGCGGGGTGCGGCTGAGCATCGACCGCTTCGGCACCGGCCTGTCGAGCCTGGAAGCATTGCGGCGCTTTCCGCTCACCACGGTCAAGATCGACCGCAGCTACGTGGGCGACGTCGGGCACGATCCGGTGGACGCCGCGATGGTGCCGGCCATCATCGCGGTGGCGCGCAGCCTGCAGCTGCGGGTGGTGGGAGAGGGCGTGGAAACCGCCGAGCAGCTCGACTTTCTGCGCCGGCATGGGTGCGACGATTACCAGGGGTTCTATGCCAGCGCGGCCAGTACACGGCCGAACCTGAGTCCGCACCGGTCCTGGTACATGAGACCCTAGTGCGGCGTCTAGTCGAACAGCCGGATCCTGGCCAGAACCTGCCCGTGGTCCGACGACTCGGGCAACGCCAGGTTCAGGTGATCGTTCAGGTACACCACATCGATGACTTCGCCGATCGCCTCGGGCAGTGCCGGATTGAATTCGGGCGACACCAAAATGTGGTCGATCGTCGAGTGGCGCGTGTCGTGCAGGATCGAAAACCCCACATGGCGCTGGTGATCGAGCCGGCGCTGTACCTGGCTCGCGTCATACAGCCGCTCGGCCTGCGGCGTGCCTGCCCCCAGCACGATCTCGGTTGTCACCGAATCGGCCACATCGTTGAAGTCGCCCAGCACGATGCGCGGGCGGCGGTGCGTGTGCGCCATATCCGTCAGCAGCACGCGTAGCGCGGTCGCCTCGGTGCCGCGCCGGATCAGCGAGCGCAGGCATGCCAGCGCGTACAGGTGCGGGTCGGCCCCGCTGTCGCTCGAGCGGTAATCGGGGCGGCGCGATTTTAAATGCACGACGATCACGTCGATCACCACGCCCGACGGCGCAATCACACCCGCATGCAGCGGCGCACGCGTGAAGCGATCGGGGTCGCGGCTTCCCGGTGGCATCGTGACATTGGCCGGAAACTTGCCCAGTTCGGTGCCCGGCTCGGCCAGTGGCAGGCGCGAGACGAGAGCCACGCTGGGCGTCAGGCGCACGGCGCCCGGGTCGGGATCGAAGCCGATATGGTGCGCGTCGCGGTAGCGCCGCGTGCGCTGCAGGACTTCCGCCAGCACGCTCTGCGAGAAAATTTCTTGAAAGCCGATCACGTCGGCATTGATCAGGTCGAGCTGGTGCGCCGTCCAGTCCAGTTTGGCTTCGTATTCGTCGGCCGTCGTGGGTGCCAGATTGTCGTACAAGCGTGCACCAGGCGGTGCCAGATTGAAAGTGTTGAAGGTGGCAAACCGAAGTTCTTCCTGCATAATAGAAACCCCTATTGTTCGTCTTTAGCGTAACACGCATGGCCAAGAAAGAGCACGTCTCCGAGACCCCCGCCACCCAATTCCTGCGCAAGCATGGCGTGGCGTTTTCCGAGCATCCGTATGCGTACCAGGAGCACGGCGGTACATCGGTCTCGTCCGGCGCGCTGGGCGTGCCGGAACATGACGTGGTCAAGACCCTGGTCATGCAGGATGAAGCAGCCAGGCCATTGATCGTCCTGATGCACGGCGATTGCAAGGTATCGACCAAGAATCTGGCCCGCGCCATCCCCTGCAAGTCGGTCGAACCATGCAAGCCGGATGTGGCCCAGCGCCATTCAGGGTATCTGGTTGGTGGAACATCGCCGTTCGGCATCCGCAAGGCGATGCCGGTGTATGTCGAAGAAAGCATCCTTCAACTCGACAAGATCTATATCAACGGCGGGCGCCGCGGCTATCTGGTCGGCATCGCTCCGCGCGTGCTGGTCGATGTGCTGCAGGCGCTGCCGGTGAACTGCGCCATCGCCGAGTAGCTTCGTCGTACCCATCCGATGGTGTATATTCACGCACCAATTTCCGGTAGAAGAATGAGCCCGATACCGGCGCCCACGAAAGAGACACGATGAACACCCTGATTGCCACCATTGCCGCCTATTTGCTCGGTTCGATTTCCTTCGCGGTCGTGATGAGCCGCGCGTTCGGCCTGTCCGACCCGCGCACGTATGGCTCGAAAAACCCCGGCGCCACCAATGTGCTGCGCAGCGGCAGCAAGAAAGCCGCGATTGCCACGCTGGTCGGCGACGCAGCCAAGGGCTGGCTGGCTGTCTGGCTGGCGGTGCGCTATGGCTACGATTACGGGCTGGACGATACGGGCATCGCGCTGGTCGCCATCGCCGTGTTCATCGGCCACTTGTGGCCCGTGTTCTTCCGCTTTGTCGGCGGCAAGGGCGTGGCCACCGCGCTGGGCGTGCTGCTCGGCATCAATCCATGGCTGGGCCTGGCGACGCTGGCCACCTGGGTCATCATTGCCTATGCGTTTCGCTACTCGTCGCTGGCCGCGCTGGTGGCCGCCGTATTTGCGCCCTTGTACTACGGCCTGCTGTTCGGCGTCGATGCCATTCTGCTGGCCGTGATCGTCATGAGCGCGCTGCTCGTGTGGCGTCACCGCGGCAATATCGGCAACCTGATCGCGGGCAAGGAGTCCAAGCTCGGCAGCAAGTCGGGCGCGGCACGGAAGTAGGGTGGGCGCGGCCGGCGAGGCGGCTCCGCCGTCCACGCGTTCAACTGGCCGGGATGAGCAGCGTGCGCGGGGTTTTTACGGAGGCGTTACCATAGTCGGCAATAGCGGCACATTCGTGCCGCGCCGGACAGAAAGGTGGTACGCCGTGACCAAGCAACTCAGGATTGATTTCGTGTCGGACGTCTCGTGCCCGTGGTGCGCAGTCGGTCTCAAATCCCTTGAACAGGCACTGTTGAACGTGGGCGACGACGTGCGCGTCGACCTGCATTTCCAGCCGTTCGAACTGAACCCGAACATGCCGCCGGAAGGCCAGGACATCGTCGAGCACGTCACTGAAAAATATGGTGCCAGCCTCGAGCAGCAGGCATCCAGCCGCGACATGATCCGCGAGCGCGGCGCCGCGGTCGGCTTCACGTTCGACATGGAGCGGCGCGGCCGCATCTACAACACCTTCGACGCACACCGCCTGCTGTCGTGGGCCGAAGAAGAAGGCAAGCAACGCCAGCTCAAGGTCGCGCTGCTCGAAGCGTATTTCACCCGCTGCGAAGACCCGAGTAACCACGCCGTGCTGCTGCGCGCGGTCGAGAGTGTGGGCCTGGAGCGCGAGGCGGCCGCGCGCATCCTGGCGTCGGACGAATACAAGGACGAGGTGCGCGAGCGGGAGCAGTTCTTCCTCAATGCCGGCATCAAGTCGGTGCCGGCCGTGATCATCAACCAGAAACACCTGATTTCGGGCGGTCAGTTGCCTGAAGTATTCGAGCGCGCGCTGCGTGAGATTCCGGGCCTGGAAACGCCGGCCGACGCCGTCGCTTAAGTCAGATCGAGGACCACCGGCTGGTGGTCCGACGCCGCCGTCTCGGACTGCACGTCAAGTGCGGTCAGGCGTGGCGCCAGATCGTCAGTGACGAAGAAATAATCGTAGCATTCAGGCCGCTCGGGCCACGGATAGCCGTGCAGCCCGGTGGTCGGCGCGCGCGCCATGTCGCCGTGCACGACGCGCCAGGCATCGACCAGCGCCAGGGCACTGCCTTCCGGCGGGGCCAGCAGCGCCGCGTAATCCGGCGCATCGGGCGCGAAATTGAAATCACCGCACAGGATCGCCGAGCCGGGCCGAAAGCCCAGCTGGTATGGAGCGTCCAGGTTCGGATCGGGCTGGAACAGCAGGGCGCGGGCACTGGCCTCGGCATGCAGTTCGCGGATCCGATTGACCTGCGCCATGCGCTGGACGGGCGAATAATATTCGAGATGCGTCGTGAGCAGGCGCAGCTTGCCGCCAGGTGCTTCGACCACCGTTTCGAGCAGGCCACGCGGCATGCCGGCCGCATGGTGCGGGTCGGCCGGCCACGGCAGCAGATGACGGTGCACCTGCGAGATGCGGTACTTGGACAGGATCAGGTTACCGAACAGGCGCGGGACATTGTTCTGGTAAATCTCGCTCGGCGCGTGCTCCATCGCGTGGTAGCCGCCAAAGGCGCCGGCGAGTTGCTTGAACTGGTTGGCGCTGGCGCTGCCTTCGAGCTCGGGGTGATTCGCAGCCACCTCTTGCAGGCAAATCACATCGGGGTTCAAGCGGCGCAGCACGTCGATCATCGCGTGAATGCGGATCCGACCGTCCTTGCCACAACCCCAATGAATATTCCAGCTGACTACGCGCATTGCTCACCTCCGTAAAACTTGATCGACGGATATTGCCACCGTTTTAATGGCAACGGTCACACCGTAGGATCGGTGTCAGACAGGCAAGTTCAATGTTGGCGGCAGGCTGTTTCTCGTGGCCTAGGGCTGGTTTTGGAGAGGTGTTCAGGCCGCTTCGAGCTCGTCCAGCGGCCAGCGCGGACGCACATTGAACGCGTAATCGCGCTGCGCCAGCGCAGGGTTGCGCTCAAGACGCATCGCCCCGGCAAACGCAATCATCGCGCCATTGTCGGTGCAAAATTCCAGCTCCGGATAATAGACCTTGAACTTGCGCTTGGCCGCCGCCGCATTGAGCGACGCGCGCAACTGCTTGTTGGCGCCAACGCCGCCGGCGATCACCAGCCGGTTCAAACCCGTGTGCTTCATGGCGCTCACGCACTTGGCGGTGAGCACGTCGACAATCGCGTCGACAAAGCCGCGCGCAATATTGGCCTTGTCCTGCTCGGGAATATCCGCAATCACCTTGACGTCGTGGTTCTTGACGACGGTAAGCACCGCCGTTTTCAGGCCCGAAAAGCTGAAGTTGAAATCCTTGCTGTGCAACATTGGCCGCGGCAGTTTGTAGGCCGCCGGATCGCCGCGCTCGGCCAGTTGCGAGATCGCCGGGCCACCCGGATAGCCCAGGCCCAGCAGCTTGGCCGACTTGTCGAAGGCTTCGCCGGCGGCATCGTCCAGCGTTTCGCCCAGCAGCGTGTAACTGCCCACGCCATCGACGCGCATCAGCTGCGTGTGACCGCCCGAGACGAGCAGGGCAATGAATGGAAAGTCCGGCCGTTCCGATGCAAGCAGCGGCGAGAGCAGGTGGCCTTCGAGATGATGTACGCCCAGCACAGGCTTGTCGAGCGCGAGCGCCAGGCTGCATGCCACCGACGAGCCGACCAGCAGCGCGCCAGCCAGGCCGGGGCCTTGCGTGTAAGCGATGGCGTCGATGTTCGACGCCGGCAGATTGGCGCGCTTGAGCACCTCGTCCAGCAGCGGAATGGCGCGCCGGATATGGTCGCGCGAGGCCAGTTCGGGCACCACACCACCATATTCTTCGTGCATCGCGACCTGCGAGTGCAGGGCGTGGGACAGCAGGCCGCGCTCGGTGTCATACAGAGCAAAGCCGGTTTCATCGCAGGAGGATTCGACGCCGAGAACGATCATGTGGAAAGCCAGGTGGATTGAGCGGAACCGGGCATTCTACCGCAGGGCAGAGGGCGCCGCCGCCCACCCTGCGGATGTTGCGCGGTTTATTACGGACGCTGCAGCAATTCCTTGTGCGCTTCGCGCAGCATGGTTTCGGTTTCGTCCCAGCCGATGCAGTCGTCGGTCACCGAGCAGCCATAGACCAGCTGCGACAGGTCACTTGGAATCGACTGGCTGCCGCTGACGATGTTCGACTCGATCATTACACCCACCAGCGACTTGTTGCCATGACGGATTTGCTGGATGACGTCGGACATGACCAGCGGTTGCAGTTCCGGCTTCTTGTAGCTGTTGGCGTGCGAGCAGTCGACCACCAGGTTGGCCGGCAGCTTGGCCTTGGTCAGCGCCTGTTCGGCAATGGCCACCGAGACCGAATCATAATTCGGCCGGCCGCCGCCGCCGCGCAGCACCACGTGACCATAGGCGTTGCCGCTGGTGCGCACGATGGACACGGAACCCTGGCCATTGATGCCCAGGAACGCGTGCGGGTTCGACGACGACAGCACCGCATTGATCGCAATGCTCACGTCGCCATCGGTGCCGTTCTTGAAGCCCACGGGCGTGGACAGGCCGGACGACATTTCGCGGTGCGTCTGCGATTCGGTCGTGCGCGCGCCGATGGCGGTCCAGGCGATCAGGTCGCCCAGGTATTGCGGCGAGATCGGATCGAGTGCTTCGGTCGCGGTCGGCAAGCCGATTTCACAGACGTCCAGCAGGAACTGGCGCGCGCGCTCCATGCCGACCTCGACGCGGAACGAATCGTCCATGAACGGGTCATTGATATAGCCCTTCCAGCCGGTGGTCGTGCGTGGCTTTTCGAAATACACCCGCATCACCAGCACCATCGTCTCGCTGACCTCATCCTGCAGCGCCTTGAGGCGGCGCGCATAGTCGAGGCCAGCTTCGGGATCATGGATCGAGCACGGGCCCACGACGACAAACAGACGCTTGTCCTTGCGGTCGAGGATATTGCGCAGCGTTTCGCGGCCCTGCATCACGGTGGCATAGGCGCGGTCGTTCAGCGGCAGGGTGGTATGCAGCTCGACCGGCGTTGGCATGCGGGCGAACGAGCTGACGTTGGTATTTTCGATTTGTGGCGTACTGGTCATGATGCGATCTATATTTCTTTTGGGGATGGATCAGTGTAAGCGGAAATTGCTGTATGTGCACATGCGCGGCCCCAAATGGCGGCGCCGGGCGACGCTTCACACCCGTGCGTGCTGCCGCAGTGCGACGTTCCCGTGTATCCTTTTGTCATGACTACCGATATCGAACGCTTTGTCGCTGCCCCCTTCATCAAGGAAATCGGCCGCGGCGTAAAAGGGGGGCGCAGCATGACGCGCGACGACGCGCACCGGCTCTACGCGGCCATCCTCGAGGGCCGTGTGTCCGACCTCGAACTGGGCGCCATTTTGCTTGCCATGCGCATCAAGGGCGAGTCGGTCGATGAACTGGCCGGCTTCATGGATGCAGCAAGCGCGGCGTTCACGCCGCTGCCCGCACCGCGCGGCGAATTCGCGCCGGTATCGATTCCTACCTACAACGGCGCGCGCAAGCTGGCCAATCTGACGCCGCTGCTGGCGCTGCTGCTGGCACGCGAAGGCGTGCCGGTGCTGGTGCATGGCGTGAGCAACGATCCGGGGCGCGTCACCACGGCAGAAATCCTGCACGAACTGGGCGTGACCGACGCGACCACCGGCGCCGAAGTCCACAACGAATTCGTCCATGGCCGCGTGGCCTTCATGCCGATCGAGCACCTGGCCCCGGAACTGGCACGCATGCTGGCGCTGCGCCGCGTGCTGGGCGTGCGCAATTCGACGCACACCATCGTCAAGATCCTGCAGCCATTCGATGGTCCGGCGCTGCGCCTGGTCTCGTACACGCACCCTGAATACCTGGTAACGCTGGGCGAGTACTTCGAAGGCGTCGACAGCGAAACCCGGGGCGACGCATTCCTGATGCGCGGCACCGAGGGCGAAACCGTCGCCCACCCGCACCGCGCCCAGCGCATCGACTGGTTCCACGCCGGCCAGCGCGCCCTGCTGGTCGAGCGCGACGCGCCCACCGACGACCTGGCCATCGTGCCCGACGGCCGCGATGCGGCCACCACCGCCGCCTGGATCGGCGCAGCGCTGCGCGGCGAGGTGCCGGTGCCGCCATCGATTGCCACGCAGGTGGCGTACTGCGTCGAAGTCTCGCGCAAGATCCGCGCGCGCAGCCTGCCTGTGGCCGAGTAAAGGCGCACCGCGCCGCTGTTCGCCAATCCGCCACTGCCTTACAATGGCGGGTTGAGCAAAGGTGGTGGCAGGCATGGCAAATCAATTCGATGTGGCGGTAATCGGCGCGGGCGCGGCCGGGATGATGTGCGCGGCCGTGGCGGCGCAGGGCGGCAAGCGCGTGGTCCTGGTCGACCACGCGGCCAAGCTGGCCGAAAAGATCCGCATCTCGGGCGGTGGGCGTTGTAACTTCACCAACGTCAATGCCGGGCCGCAGCACTACTTGTCGAACAATCCCCATTTCTGCCGCAGCGCGCTGTCGCGTTACACGGCGCAGGACTTCCTGGCGCTCGTCAAGAAATACCGGATCGCCCACCACGAAAAGCACCGCGGCCAATTGTTCTGCAACGATTCGGCCGAGCAGATCATCGCGATGCTGCGCGCCGAGTGCGACCTGGGCGGCGTCGAGTGGCGCATGCCGTGCAAGGTGGCCGGTGTGCGCAAGGCCGATGATGGCTTTGCCATCGACACCGATGCCGGCGAGTTGCTGGTGGGTAGTGTCGTGGTCGCCACGGGCGGCCTGTCGATCCCGAAAATCGGCGCAACCGATCTCGGCTATCGCATCGCCACGCAATTCGACCTGAAACTGATCGAGACCCGTCCGGGTCTGGTGCCGCTGACGTTCGACGGCCCGAGCTGGGAACCGTTTGTGCCGCTGGCGGGCATCGCGCTCGAGGTCGAGGTCAGCACGGGCAGCAGCAAAGGCAAGGGCGCACGGGGAGGCCACTTCCGTGAAGACTTGTTGTTCACACACCGCGGCCTGTCCGGCCCGGCGATCCTGCAGATTTCCAGCTACTGGCAGCCGGGCACGCCGATCGTACTGAACCTGTTGCCTGAAATGGACGTGGCCGATACGCTGATCGGCCTGAAGAAAACCGAGAAAAAGCAGCTGGGCAATGTGCTGACGCAGTGGCTGCCCGCGCGTCTGGCCGAAGGCTTGCTCACGGCCAATGGCTTTGACGCCACGGCGCGCCTGGCCGACATGGCTGACGCGAAACTGCGCGCGCTGGGCGACGCCATCAACCGCTGGGCCATCGTCCCGACCGGCTCGGAAGGCTACCGCAAGGCCGAGGTCACGCTGGGCGGCGTCGATACCAAGGGCCTGTCGCAGCAGACGATGATGGCCAATAATGTTCCCGGCCTGTACTTCATCGGCGAGACGGTCGACGTGACCGGTTGGCTCGGTGGTTACAACTTCCAGTGGGCCTGGGCATCGGGCGTGGCGGCCGGTCTGGCGGTGGCAAATAGTTGACGTTTGAAAACACCACTTCGTGATTAAAGCTTCCACTGAACTGCAAACGATGCTAGAATTTCGTTCTTCCCTAAATCCAACGGTTTGATTTTTACATGACCACTATCCGCCTTAAAGAAAACGAGCCGTTCGAAGTCGCCATGCGTCGCTTCAAACGCACCATCGAAAAGACCGGTCTGTTGACGGAACTGCGCGCACGCGAGTTCTACGAAAAACCGACCGCAGAACGCAAGCGCAAGCTGGCAGCAGCAGTGAAGCGTCACTACAAGCGCATCCGCAGCCAGCAACTGCCGAAGAAACTGTACTAAGACAGTTCAGACGGCCAAGACCCGGTGACGGCATTGCCAGTCCCGGCGAGTCGCTGAAGTCCGCAAACCCGCTTCGGTTTCGCCGCAGCGGGTTTTGTCGTTTTACCCTTTTGAATACGGAGATCCCATGAGCTTAAAAGAACAACTGACCGAAGACATGAAAAGCGCCATGCGCGCCAAGGAAACCGGCCGCCTGGCAGCGGTGCGCCTGATCATTTCCGAAGTCAAGCGCAAGGAGCTCGACGAGCAGACCCAGCTGGACGATACCCAGGTGCTGGCCGTGATCGAAAAAATGATCAAGCAGCGCAAGGATTCGATCAGCCAGTTTGAAGCCGGCAACCGTCCTGACCTGGCCGACATCGAGAAGGCCGAAATGGTCATCCTGTCGGCGTACATGCCGGCTGGCCTGTCGGACGAAGAAATCGCCGCCGAAGTCGCTGCTGCCGTTGCCGAAACCGGCGCCACCGGTCCGCAAGACATGGGCAAGCTGATGGGCGTGCTCAAGCCAAAGCTGGCTGGCCGCGCCGACATGACCGTGGTCTCCGGCCTGGTCAAGAAAGCCCTGGCTGGCGCATAAGCGCCATCTGCAACGCGTCGTCTCTGCTCACCCCCGGGCAGGGACGACAACTTGTTGCATATCAATTTGCAGCAGGCGCTGCGGTATAGTCTGGCCCTAGACAAACACTGTGTAAGCTCAAGTGATTCCGCAAACTTTCATCACCGATTTGCTCAACCGGGTCGACATTGTCGATATCGTGGGCCGCTACGTCCAGCTCAAGAAGGGCGGGGCGAACTTCATGGGCCTGTGCCCATTTCACAACGAAAAGTCGCCCAGCTTCACCGTCAGCCCGACCAAGCAGTTCTATCACTGCTTCGGTTGTGGTGCCCATGGTACGTCGATCGGCTTTCTGATCGAATACTCGGGCATGGGCTTCGTCGATGCGGTGAAGGACCTGGCCCAGAACGTCGGCATGATCGTGCCTGACGTCGATGACAAGATTCCGCCGGCCCAGCGCGCCGCCCAGCAGGCACAATCGCTGGCGCTGACCGATGCGCTGACGCAGGCGTGTGCGTTTTACCGCGCCCAGCTGCGCGAAGCGCCGGACGCCATCGCGTATCTGAAGAACCGCGGCCTGACCGGCGAAGTGGCCGCCCGCTTCGGCATGGGCTACGCCCCGGCCGGCTGGGACAGCCTGCGCGCCGTGTTCCCCGAGTACGAGGCGCATGTGCTGGTCGAGTCGGGTCTGGTGATCGACAAGGTCGACGAAGACGGCAACCGCCACAAACGCTACGACCGCTTCCGTGAACGCGTGATGTTCCCGATTCGCAACACCAAAGGCCAGGTCATCGGCTTTGGCGGCCGCGTGCTCGACAGCGGCGAACCGAAGTATCTGAACTCGCCCGAAACGCCGCTGTTCCAGAAAGGCCTGGAGCTCTACGGCCTGTTCGAGGCGCGCCAGGCAATCCGCGACGCCGGCTATGTCTTGGTGACCGAAGGCTATATGGACGTCGTCGCGCTGGCCCAGCTGGGCTTCCCGCAAGCGGTGGCCACGCTTGGCACCGCTTGTACCAGTACCCACGTGCAAAAGCTGCTGCGCCAGACCGACGACGTGATCTTCAGCTTCGACGGCGACAAGGCCGGTCGCAAGGCTGCGCGCCGCGCGCTCGAAGCGTGCCTGCCGCAAGTGAGCGACAACAAGACCATCAAGTTCCTGTTCCTGCCGCAAGAGCACGACCCGGACAGCTTCGTGCGCGAGCGCGGCGCCGAAGCCTTCGAACAAGAAATTGCCGATGCGATGCCGCTGTCGCAATTCCTGCTGCGCGAAGTCACGCAAGAGCACGATCTCGATACGCCCGAAGGCCGCGCCAAGTCGCAGTTCGACGCCAAGCCGCTGCTGCAATCGATGACGCCGTCGAGCCTGCGCCTGCAGATCGTGCGCGGCCTGGCCAGCATGACGCAATCGACGCCGGCGGAGATCGAAAGCCTGTTCGAGTTGTCCAAGCCAGTGGCCACCGCGCGCCGCGCGCCGCCGCGCCAGGGCCGGCCCGAGCCAGTGGGTCTGGAGCGCAAGATGCTGCGCATTCTGGTTGCGCATCCGCACCTGGCGCTGGAACTCGACGAAGTCGCACTGAGCGCCTTCGACTATTTCGGCGAAGAGGGCGCGGATCGCCTGCGGCATCTGATCGACACCGCGCAGGCCCTGGGTCCGCACGGCACGTTTGCCGCACTGTCACAACAGTTGCATGAAGTCACTAACGAGTATGATGGCATGATTGCTGAAATTGCCGCCGAACCCGAAAACGAGGTCGATGGCGATCGCATCGTTCTGCTCAGTTCAGTACGCCAAATCAAGATGGATTCGTTACGAGAAGAATTGAACCAGTTGTTTTCTGCCAGCTTGACCCCAGATCAGGTCAGTACTCGCTATCGCGAGATTACTGCCCAGCTGGACCTTCTGGAACGTGAAGCCACCGCGGCGATGGCACCCCGATGAACACTGGCTTTCTCCCCGTGGGCCAAGGCGTTCACGACTGGAAAAAGAAAGGGTGCGTGCTATAATAAAACGCTAACTATTGCAACTGTTGAAACACTTCTTGGTTCAATTGCGTGCGTGGAGTATTAGTTAGCGGGGCATGGATTTGTGCCTGCAGGATGATGAAGGTAACAAAACTTTATTCTTAACCACCGTAAAGTTAGTCGTTGTGACATCGAAAGCGCCTGTGCCAACCAAGAAACCCGAAACCAACGTGGCTGCCACGACCACGAGAACGTCCGCCGCCAAGGCCGACAACGCGCAAGACAAGGCTGAGGTGCGCACGGCGACCTCTGCGCCTGTCAACCAGACGACCGATGCGGCCACGCTTGCCGCCATCGACACGTCGGGCTATGTCTTGCCGTCCGTCAAAGTGCCGGGCCGGCGCGGTCGCAAGCCAAAAGAATTCACCCCTGAAAACGACGAGATCGCCGCGCTGAACGCGGTCGAGCGCGCCGAACTCAAGGCTGCGGACAAGGCCAAGGCCAAGGACCGCAAGGCCAAAGAGAAGGCGCTGCTCAAGGATGCGTTCTCGTCCGATACCGAGGCCAGCGAAGAAGAACTCGAGCTGCGCCGCAGCAAGCTCAAGGCCCTGATCAAGTCGGGCAAGGAGCGCGGCTTCCTCACGTACGCCGAGATCAACGACCACCTGCCCGAGAACATCGTCGATCCGGAAGCGATCGAAGGCATCATCGGCACGTTCAACGACATGGGCATCGCGGTCTACGAACACGCGCCCGATGCCGAGACGCTGCTGCTGTCCGATAACGTCCCGAATGCCACCAGCGACGATGAAGCCGAAGCGGCTGCCGAAGCTGCGCTGTCGACGGTCGACTCCGATTTCGGCCGCACCACCGACCCGGTCCGCATGTACATGCGCGAGATGGGTTCGGTCGAGCTACTCACGCGCGAAGGCGAAATCGAGATCGCCAAGCGCATCGAAGACGGCCTGAAGGACATGATCCAGGCCATCTCGGCCTGCCCAGTAACGATTGCCGAGATCATCGGTACCGCCGCCAAGATCGACAGCGACGAAATCAAGATCGACGAAATCGTTGACGGCCTGGTCGACCAGGAAGGCGAAGACAACACGCCGCAAGTGGCCGCGCCCGTCGCCAGCGAGTCCGATGAGGACGACGAAGACGAAGAAGACGCCGAAGGCGAAGAGGAAGAAGAAGAGGCGCCAAGCAACTCGGGCGCCGCTGGTTATTCGGCTGAGCAGCTCGAAGCGCTGAAAGTCACGGCCCTGGCCAAGTTTGCCGAGATCGCCCAGCAATTCGACAAGATGCGCAAGGCGTTCGAAAAGGACGGCTACAACTCGAAAGCCTATGTCAAGGCGCAGGACGCGATCTCCAACGAGCTGCTGGGCATCCGCTTCACGGCCAAGGTCGTGGAAAAGCTGTGCGACACGCTGCGCGGCCAGGTCGACGAAGTGCGCCACATCGAAAAGCAGATCCTCGACGTGGCCGTGAACCGCTGCGGCATGCCGCGCGCTCACTTCATCAAGGTCTTCCCGGGCAATGAGACGAACCTGGAATGGGTGGATGGCGAAGTCAACGCCGGTCACGCCTACAGCGCGATCCTGGGCCGCAACATCCCGACGATCAAGGAACTGCAGCAACGCCTGATCGACCTGCAAGCGCGTGTCGTGCTGCCACTGCCTGACCTGCGCAACATCAACCGCCAGATGGCGGCCGGTGAAATGAAGGCGCGCAAGGCCAAGCGCGAAATGACCGAGGCCAACCTGCGCCTGGTGATTTCGATCGCCAAGAAGTATACGAATCGCGGCCTGCAATTTCTCGACCTGATCCAGGAAGGCAATATCGGCCTGATGAAGGCCGTGGACAAGTTCGAGTACCGCCGCGGCTACAAGTTCTCGACGTACGCAACATGGTGGATCCGCCAGGCGATCACCCGTTCGATCGCCGACCAGGCGCGCACGATCCGTATTCCCGTGCACATGATCGAGACGATCAACAAGATGAACCGGATCTCGCGCCAGATCCTGCAAGAGACCGGCGCTGAGCCCGACCCGGCCACGCTCGCGATCAAGATGGAAATGCCAGAAGATAAAATCCGCAAGATCATGAAAATCGCGAAAGAGCCGATTTCCATGGAAACGCCGATCGGTGACGACGACGATTCGCATCTGGGCGATTTTATCGAAGACAACAACACGCTGGCACCATCGGACGCTGCGCTGCACGCCTCGATGCGCGGCGTGGTCAAGGATGTGCTCGACTCGCTGACGCCACGCGAAGCCAAGGTGCTGCGCATGCGCTTCGGCATCGAGATGTCGACTGACCACACGCTGGAAGAGGTCGGCAAGCAGTTCGACGTCACCCGTGAGCGGATTCGCCAGATCGAGGCGAAGGCGCTGCGCAAACTGCGTCACCCGTCGCGCTCGGACAAGCTCAAGAGCTTCCTCGAGAACAACAGCTGATTGTCGATGCGGGCTTGACGGCCCTGTACTAAAGGCAATATGCTCTCGCCACTTCGCTCATCACGTTCCGATCGATGAGCAGGTGGCGTTTGCTTGCCACTATCCCAGTTTCTGGGCCTCTAGCTCATGCTTGGTTAGAGCAGCGGACTCATAATCCGTTGGTGCCGTGTTCGACTCACGGGAGGCCTACCAACCATTGAAAAGCCGCTGTGTGAATCACAGCGGCTTTTTTATTAGACTTACTTTTGCTCCATCCTCTCAGGATTAATTTTTAAGCAAATAATTTTCCACATGTGAGGTGCTTGATCGAGCGGTCCATTAGCGGTCGGCAGCCTGCATACACTCCAAGCAACACACGCAAAATCGGAATGTTGCATTTTTAACATAAAATTCTGTGCTTGGGTTAATATGTAAACCACAACTATCTACAAACCCATTGAACAGGCTTGGCAATTCCAGTCCAGCCACCGAGGCCGTACGTTCGGCGCATTGCATACCGACTTTCCCTGACGACTAATGGATCCGCATTCCAAGCTGCTGCTAGATATTTACCATTGCGCCGCAGGTGCCAGTGCCGCCGACCTCAACGACTATGTGCTGAGCAGCCTCAAACGGGTGATTGTCTTCGATTCTGCGGCAATTAGTGATTTGGAGTACTCCGAAGAACAAGGTTTTATGATTTCGGCGTTGCATTTGCACAAAGCGCCAGTCGAAAGATTCCTCCAGCGACGGGAGGTGATGGGCGTGGAGAAACTCGATGCAGAAGGGCGGTTGCAAAGCCGCGACGTCGTGCTACAAAATGCCTGCGCACATCGTGGCAGGAGCGTGCGCGCCGACGTGAGCAAGCTGCAGCTCAAAGCCGACATTGCAATGTACACAAGACGTTTTGATACGGCCCATTCACTAACTTTCCTTTCGCCGCGGACGTCGAGCCCGAAGGCCACGATGATCGCGTTATGGCGTGCCACGCAGCGGCATAGTTATGACGACGGTCATACAATTATCGCGGATAATCTGTTTCCACACGTTCTACAGGCACGCCAGATTAATAAACAGCTGGCGCTTGCGACACTTGCCGAACCAGCCAGCACGACGATCGCGCTGTCCGACTTTCACGGTTGCCTGCAATTCATCGAGCCTGCTGCCGTGCAGATGCTCCAGCGCGAATGGTCTGATTGGAGACCGCCTGTGTTGCCACAAACGTTGACGACCATACTAGGATCGAGCAATCACGCTCTCTATGCAGGATTTGCCGTGCAAGTGAGGGCGGTGCATCAAGCAAATATGCTCTGTCTCCTGATTTCCCTGCGGCGGCCTTTATCCGCCGCGCTCACGGCCGCCGAGCTGCGCGTAGCCCAAATGGCTGTGCAAGGCATGCAGAATAAGGAAATCGCACGTTCTTTGGGTACGTCGCCAGCGACGGTGCGCAATCAATTGCATGCTGTCTATCGTAAACTTGACGTGGGCAGTCGGGGTGGGCTGGTACTTGCGATGCAGGCGATAGTATCCACCGCATAGATCATCTGTTCTATAGGCGAAACTGCTGCTTGTCTTTATTATCAGCACCAAGCGTTTTCGGAAAAATAATGCCGCCCCTTTGTCGAGTTCACATTCCGCAGGGCGTTAGATGTATGCATATGAGGTTTTAATCCGACCGTTCCTCCTTTATGTGATGCCAACGGGGATACAGCATCCGGCTAACGTTAGCGCAATAAGAACTCTGCACTACGCAGGGAAGCATGGGAGCCAAATTCCAGTATATCAGCAGCATCGACGGAGAATAAATATTTGAAATCGGTAAATCCAGATTTTTTTGCAGTCAGCGCGCTCTCCATTTGCAGCATGGGTGGCGGACGTGCCGCAAGCTTTAAGAAAAATTCTATTTTCCGAAGTATTGATTTCCGGTGGCATGGTACTAAATAATTTTAGTGCTGCGCTCTCTGAACTTTATGAAACTGTGCTAATGCAAGCATTGCCGTATCGAGGGAAAAAATGAAAAGCAGCTTTAAAAGAAAATATCATGCGATCCATAAGCCAGACGGGTCTCTGGAGCTTAAATATTTTGGTAGGCGGGTAAGCTCTATAGCACAGGCTTTAATTTCTATTGTTACCTTGCCTGTCATACTTGTTGGTGTCGTGCGGCTTGCATTAGGACCTACAGGTGGTAACGAAAGTTCCCAGCATCCCTTACTTGCTATCATATTACTTTTAGCATGGATATTTTTTTGTTTTTTTTGGCTTGATAAGAAAGAAAATGTTATTTTACTAAACAAAGATGGCATTGAATTCCGGGGTGGTAAAAAACTTGCGTTCAAGGATGTTAAGAGAACAATGTTGACGACACTATACCGGAGTGGTGGACAATCTTATATTGTTGAATTTGATGCTTTAGGTCAATCGATTCAGATCACTCAAGAAACCCCGGATGAATCTTTAGCAAATTCTATCCTTGAGGAAATTCGTTCATACGCGGCAATTTAAAATAAAAAAATGAAAAAATTCCAGAAATTATTAATTTGCATTCTCTTTTTAGCATTAAGTGCGTGCGGCGGTGGTGGTGGTGGTGGAGATAGTGGCACCAGCAATTCCGGATCTAGCTCGCCTCCAGCAATCGGTCAAGCTAGCGTGCTCACCGATGCACAGATTATTTCTGCTATCAAAGCTACGAATAGTAACTGGGAAGGCTCCAATGGTCACCTCTCCAATGGTCGCCCTGCTGGCATTTGGCGGTGGCCTAATACCCCTGATCAGCGCATCTTTGTGTATCTTCCGGCTGCTAGTAATTCGGTCGAGCAAGAGATGGTAAGAAAGGTGAATGCCGCTATTAGTACCTACAATAGCAAGCTGAGTGCTTACTTTGTTCTTGAGGCAGTTACGGTTATCCCTGCTAGTGGAAATGTGATCCGAGTTGGTTACAATAATTCTTGGATTCCACCAGGTAGCACTGACTATAATAGTTACTGCGCTAATGTATCCGATGTGGCTGGATCTGGTAGCCTTATTAATCCGGATTCTAAAAATAACATTGCAAATCCTGTATATGTAAATCTTGGCAACAATCGCTGCGACGTTACTCAAGAGATTGTTAACCACGAGTTCGCTCACGCACTTGGTTTTAACGTTCACTTTGATTTTTTTGGAAATACGAAATCTCCAGATAATTTCTGGGATGTACTTGCTACTTTGTATGGAAATCCACAGTCAACGCTGGCAGAAAACCTTGTGGTGAAACATGCTGCTAAATAACTTTTAGCCGATTTTTCAAAACGCGGTAGCAAGTCATTGGGTATTTTGTCAGCCAGAAGAGATTAATTATGCTCGAGAAATAACCATCTCGACTCGCGATGAAATTTGAGGTTGTCTGAAAAGGCAATGAAACTAACCGCGAACTGTAGTTGAGGGAACTACCCTGACAACGGAAGCTAATTTTAAATCGCGTTGTTTGGATTAATACATGCTCCACTAGAGTAAAGGATTTTCCATCCTTTGTTAACGGGGTTTTTTAGGCTGCAATCTAGGCTACAACTGCGCAGCGTAAAAGATAAAAATCAAAGACTTACGATTTCTGAGGGATTTTTAACTCTTTGATTTAAAACGTATTTCGTTATCTAGTGGATCTCATAATCCGTGGGTGCCGTGTTCGACTCATGGGAGGCCTACCAGTCAAACCAAACGGTTAGCGAGCGCGCCAACCGGTTCGTCCCTCTCCGCTTCCCCCCGCCCACCGGCCTTCAACGTTTCGGCTCGAGCCTGCTGATACGCGCCAGGTAAAGTCGGGTCAGGCACCGTTCCAGCGCAGACTCCCGGGAACATGACGCACGCGAGTTCAGCCACTGGCGCTGGTCGTTGCGGATATCTTCCCTCTGCCGGGGACCAGCCCCTGCCAGAGCATCCCGATACACAAAATCGAGGCGCCCGTCGAGTTCGGACAGGGCAGGGCTGCGACAGATGGCAGTTTCAATGACGCCGCGGGCCCTGCTGCAGTCGAAGCTCGGGCCATCTGCGTGTGGCGGCAATGGCTGTTGCATGTTGGATGCGGACTGGTTGATACGTAACGTGAATGGCACTTGCTTGCCGCGGCGGGCGTCATTGCGCATCAAATAGACACTGACCTGGTAGCGGCCGCGCTCGCGCAGTATCGCCTGGAACCGTGGGCCGTCCATGCTGCCGTTGAAGATCGTCGCACCGGAAGGCGCCGCAACATTGAAGTAGAGCGAGGCTTGCCCCTTGTGATCCAGGCGCACGGTGGCGTTGCCGCCAGCGGCGCTGTCGAACGTGTACGCCTGGGTCTGGTAACCCGTGACGGTCCCGCGCACTTCCACCTCAGTCTGGCCGGGAGCGAACCGCAGTGGCACAGGGGGCGCCTCGGGCTGCACTTGCGCCGCCACGGGTGCGATGAAGAAAACCGTGCTCAGAAACACGGGTACGAGCCAGCAACGATTCGATACAGGCATGGATGTCTCCAAATTTTCTAATAGTCGGTCGGGTCGAGTTGCTCGCAGCATCATGGCATTGCCTTGGTACTGGGGACGTCATCGCGCCAGCCCTCATCGTTCTTGCCGACATGACGCAACAAGAACAGGCCATACAGGAACACGGGCAGCGCGATGAGCAGGGGCGTCCATGTCCAGCCGGCATCGGCGCCGGCCTCGGCGGGGTGCGTCGTGGCCGAAAGGATCAGCGAGAAATCCCAGAGCGCATGCACGATCACCATGGGCCACACCGAGCGGGTACGGATGCGGATGGCCAGATAGGCAAGCCCCTGCATGCCTGCGGCAGCCGATTGCAGCACTGCCTGGTCCAGTTGCCCAGTCGTGAAGACATTGAGCGAGTGCACGATGCCGAACAGGAATGACGTGAGCAGGATGGCAGGCCAGATACTGAATCGTGCGAGAAGGCCCCGGAACACGATGCTGCGAAACATGAGTTCTTCGGACAGGCCGACGAACAGCATGTTCAGCGCGAGAATGGCGATCACGCCCGGCGACGGCAGGCCGAGCAGCGCATCGACCGTCAGCATGATGACGACGTAGGCCAGCGGCAGCCAGACGAGCTTGATGGATGAGGCAGGCGAGGGGCGACGCAGGCCCATCGCGTCGGCGCCGGCAAGCCAGGCCACGATACCTGCGAAGGCTGCCGCGGCCAGCCAGGGCCAGCCGATCTGATTGGACGCCGCGTACGCGAGGGGGTGTTTCTCGCCGTCGCCGACGGCGTAGCCGATGCCGATGGTCAGCGCGACCCACACCACCATGATCAGCAACGCGCGTACCGGGTTCAGCTGCAATGGTGCACGCATTGCGGATGGGCCTGCGGCAGGAACGCTCATGGCGCCACGCGGTCCCAGACATAGACGCCGGCGTCGGCCGGCAACATCAGGTACAGGCGGCCGTCCTTCAGACGGTAGGAGCGCAGCGTGTCGACATCGCGCGCCAGCCGGTCACCGACCGGATCGGGAGGGCACATCATGCGCGTCGTGGCCAGCGGGCCAATGGTGATACTGCCGCTGCTGCTGCTGCTGCTGCTGCTGCTGCTGCTGCTGCTGCTGCCGGCGGCTGGCTCGGCACGCCATGGTCCGGTGCCGCGATTGCAGTCGAGTTTTGCCGCGACCTGCCCGTCCTTGCCGAACGCCATCGTGAAGCTGTCGCCGTTGGCCGGGCGCAGCGTGCCGGTCGCGTCGTCGTTCGACTGGAACATCGCCAGGCGCCACGCCGTCCCGTCCAGCGTGGCCGGCGGTGGTGCACCTGCGCATGCAGTGAGAGCAAGACAGGTTGTCAGGATCGCTGAAGTCATGCGCATGGTATTCCTCCCGTTATCGTTCGCTTGAAAAAAATGTTGCTAGCGGCAATTGAACTACGTATAAGGTTGTCTTGAGAATAATATTCTTTACCCATTTCGTCTATACCCGTTTTTGAAATCCGGTACCTGCATGCGGATTGCCTGTTTCTCGAGCTTAAGCCGTACCCTGTTTTGCTTTCTGGTGATGGCAATCATGCATTGCACCGGGAACGCGAGCCAGGCGTTTCCCGGCGCCCCCAAGCCTGACCCGGCGCCAACCGGGGCCAGCGTCTCGGCCATCCCGGTCCAGGACCTGCTGTTTCAGGCCGATGCCGAGCAGCGCAGGGTCGAACTGGCAAGGCAACTGGCGGCGAATACGGAGGTGACACGCGGCCAGGCCCGTGCGCTCGACGCCATCGCGGCGGCGGTGGACGCCAGAACCAATAACATCATGGGTGTCCAGCTGCGCGGCTTGCCGGTGATGCGGCTCGAGAGCCTCGCACGCCATCTCGATTTCAATGCGCGGCGGCTGGCCGCCTGGGACCAGCAAGCGCGCCGCGTGTTCACACCGTACGATGAGCTGGCCGTGCAACTGGCGCACAGCCGCGCCGCCTGGACGGCGACACGCGCTGCGGCGGCCAGCGGCGCGTTGCCGGTCGTGCTGTCCGAACGGGTCGAAGTCATCCTGTCGGGCATCGCGGATGCCGAGGCGCGGCTGGGTGACGTGCTGCGTGACCAGCTGATGCTGATGCAGCGTAGCGGAGAACTCAGGACGCGCCTCGAGGCCGAGCGCAACCGCATGGCGCTCGTCATTGCCGAGGTCGACGAGCGTCTGCTCCGGATCGATTCGCCGCCGATCTGGCATGCTTTCGACGCAGCCGGAGGGCGCCACGAAATGTGGGCCGCCATCGAGCGCGGCGTGCTGATCGAACGCCAATTCGCCATCGACTATCAGGCTGCCGGCACGGACAACCAGCATGCGCTGCTGCTGGTGCAAGTGCTGTTGCTGATCCTGCTGGTCTGGCTGAACATGCGCAACCGACGCACGGTCACCGCAACCACCGTCACCACACGCCACGCCTTGCACCGCCCTGTTTCGACGTGGATCCTGCTGTCGATGGTCGGGGTTCTGGTGCTGGAGCCCGATGCCCCCATGCTTGTGCACGAGATCGCCCTGATGGCGGCGCTCATCCCGGTGTTGCGCCTGCTGCCGAAGCGGCGACAGGGATCCTCGGCCGTATGGCCGTTCGCGGCGGTATTGCTGTATGCGGTCGACCGGCTCGGTGTGCTGGCAAGCGCCGACAGCAGCCTGTATCGCGCGTTGCTGCTTGTGCTGGATGGTCTGGCGCTGGTTCTGGCCTGGCACGCGATCCGCCTGGCGACGCCAATGCCGGAGCGTGCGCCGCAGGCTGCTCTGGCGTCGCGTGCACGGGCATTCGTGCGGCCGCTCGCATGGACGGTTGCCGGCTTGCTGGCCATCGCCGTCGTCGGCAATATCGTGGGCAACGTGACGCTGGCCGAAATGCTCACCAGCGGCATCATCGACAGCGCCTATATGGCGATCCTGCTGTATGCCTGCGCGATCGTGTGCCGCGACATGGCGCGCGCGGCGCTGGCAGGCCGTGCAGCGCGGCGCGGTCAGACGGGCGCCGGCAATTATGCCGACCTGCGGACATCGCTGGTCAACGTGCTCCTGCTGGCGGCGGCCTGCGGATGGCTGTTGTACAGCCTCGACCGCTTCCGCCTGCTGCGCCCCTCGCGCAGCGCGCTGAGCACCATCCTGGGCCTTGGCATCGAAGTCGGGGAAATCTCGGTGCACCTGGGCGAAGTGCTCACCTTTGCCGTGTCATCCTGGCTGGCCTACTGGACCGCGCGCGCCGTGCGCCGCGTGTTGCGCGAGGAATTGCCAGGCCATCGTCATCTGGCGCGCGGGGTGGGCAGCAGTATCGCCACGCTGAGCTACTACGCCGTCTTGCTGGCGGGCTTTTTGATTGCGCTGTCGGCCGCCGGCGTGGCGCTCGGACAACTGGCCATCGTGTTCGGCGCCCTCGGCGTGGGCATCGGGTTCGGTCTGCAAAATATCGTCAACAACTTCGTCTCCGGGCTCGTGCTGATGTTCGAGCGCCCGATCCAGCCCGGTGACACGGTCGATGCGGCCGGCGTCTCTGGCACCGTGCGCGAGATCAGCCTGCGCTCGACCACCATCCGCACGGCCGACGGCGCCGATACGGTCATTCCCAATGGCCTGCTCCTGAACGGGAGTCTCACGAACTGGACGATGTACGACCGCACCAGGCGCTTCGAGATCACGATCGGTGTGGCCGACGACGCCGATCCGGACCGCGTGCTCACGATCCTGAGCGCGCAGGTGGATGCGACCGCCGGCCTGTCCACCGAACCACCGCCCAGGGTGATGCTGACCGAATACGGCGATGGCGGGCTCAGGTTCGTGGTCAGTGTGTGGACCGAGGATCCCGGTAGCTGGGGCACCGTCCGTAACGCCTTGCTGACGCGGATCCATTCGGCGCTGCAGGCAGAAGGCATCGCCGTTGCGCGCCGCAAGTTCGATGTGAACCTGCACGGCACTGCTGCAGAACCGGTAGGTATGTAAGTCTATTATTCAACAACAATCACAGGAGCCAGTCATGAAAATCCTTCCTCTTGCCATGCTGTTGGTCGCAATGTCGGCCAGTGCCCAGCAGTACGAACGTGTTGACCGTCCACGGTCCGACGACACGCGTCAGAACGATGACCGCCGTTACGGTGGCGAAGACATCCAGCTGTCGTGCTTTGGCCAGGCCGAGAACACCCGGTACGAAAACCGGTCGGGGGTGGAGTGGAATTCGTCCACCCACAAGTATGAGCAGAAGTCGGAAGTGGTCGCCGGCAAGCATGACTTTGACACGACCGTGAATATTTCGATCCATGACGATCGGGGCCGTATCCGCATTCCGAAACAGCTGATCCCACCGATGAATTCAGGCGGCAGCGATGGCTGGTGGGATATCGATGAGCTAATCGTCGGTCACAACGAGATTCGCGGTCGCTTCCGCCTGAATGCATTGAACCGGCCGACCCTGAACATCGATCGCCGCAGCGGCGCGATCACCGTCGAAGGTATGATCGCCTTCAACGGCCGCTGCGAAATGGACAGCGGACACCGCCGCTTCTGACCTGCTAGGGACTGCTGCTCATCACCGTGAGACCAGTACCCGGGTTGCCGCTCCTGAGCGGCGCCTGGGTCACCAGCAAGGTGGTGCCAGGGCGCAGGATCGGCGCCACCTGTTCATGGAATTCGCGCGGAATGCGCACCAGGTTGCGGGTGGCTTCGTCGACGACGCGGCCGGCTTCGTCCTCATGGCCCGAGACGCCGGCAAAGACCCAGGCCGGCTGGCCATCGGCATCTTCAGTCAGCGTCAGGACATGGGTGGCATCGTTGCCCTGATCCAGCGAGATTGGCGAGCGGCCGATCTCGACCCCGTTGCGCAACACGATCAGCGCCTGGTCGCTGCGCGACATCACGATGGTCACCGGCCCCGATGCGGACCGTTCCGGATTCCAGAAGCCGGTGTCCGGCACGTCGGCATCCGACGGCGCCAGCACGTCACCCGACCCGGTACTGACGGGATGGGCCGCATTGCCGGCGATGATGACGGTCGTGGCATGGCCGGTCGTCTCGAACAGTGCCTTGGCAAAGGCGAAGGGAA
Source organism: Oxalobacteraceae sp. CFBP 8761 (assembly GCA_014841595.1). Taxonomy (NCBI): domain Bacteria; kingdom Pseudomonadati; phylum Pseudomonadota; class Betaproteobacteria; order Burkholderiales; family Oxalobacteraceae; species Oxalobacteraceae sp. CFBP 8761. The sequence continues at coordinate 551,898 of JACYUE010000001.1, forward strand.
GATGCACGCAGCCATGGCTTTCCGGGTAGCCCGGGAGTCCACCGGCATGCAGCGCGACACCGTCCCAGGTCAGGCGCTGCTGGAACGGCATCGGTGCGTTGTTGTACTTGCTGGAACGGTGCTTCGCATCCTTTTGCAGGATGGTGAATACGCCGGTTGGCGTCTCGTGCCCGGGTTTGCCGGTGGAGACGGTGCTCACGCCGATCCGCACGCCGTTGCGGTAGACAGTGGCGAGCTGTTTCGACAGGTCGACGAAGACCAGCAGCGGCCCCTGCGGCGAAATCTGCGGCGCCCATACCCATTGGCCGGGCTTGAGCCGGTCTGCCTGGCGTGCCAGCTCGACAGCGGATGACACTTTTTCTCCTTGCGCCAGTACTGGTCCGGCAAGCAGGGCCGCGAGGACGCCGGCTGCGAGCGAGGGTAGTGAGCTGGTGATCAATGCATGCTCCTGTAACGAGATGAACGGCACGAATAACAGGCTGATCATGAAGTGCGCTCAACGACGTATTTCGCGCGAACGGTCAGCTACTTTCGATCAACCCGGAAACGGTATCATATAACCAAAGATTCCTGTCCTCCAAGGTGTGGCCACGAGGTTGCAGGGCTCGCTGTTCAATGCGTATTGTCAGCCGGTGAAGACCCGTCAGGCGCGCGATAGCGAGGCAAATTCATTGTAAAAGCACAGCCCACGCCCGGGAAATCCTTCACTGACAGCTGACCACCATTACGCGAGATGCTCTGGTGCGCAATCGACAAGCCCAGGCCAAGCCCCGAGCGATCATCGCCACGTTGCGTGAACGGTGAAAACATTTTCTCTGCATTTCCCGCTGGCAAGCCACCGCAGTGGTCCTGCACAACGATCAGAACACGTTGTCCTTCCGCATACGCTGTCAGTGAGACGGCGGTATGCGCACACGTAAACTTCAGTGCGTTATTGAGCAGATTGGCCAGCGCGGCAAGCAACAGATCCCGGTCGCCCTGGATGGCCAGCAGCTTGTCGACGTCAGCGACAACGAGCGCCGAGCCTCGCTTGTCAGCGTCAAGTTGCGCCGAATCACGTGCTTCGTGAATGAAATCGGCAAGTGAAAAAATATTTTTCGGCCCCGCCGCGGCGCCCTCGGCTCGCACATCTTCCAGGGACAGGTTGATCAGGCGCTGCATCGCCGCGTGCCCACGTTTGAGCAAGGCACCGGTGGCGCCCGATATGGACAGCTGGCCAGCTTCCATCGCCGCGACCGCCATGGTGGCCACGCTCAGTGAATTGCGCAGCTCGTGCATCAGGAAACCAAGGCGCTCGTTGGTTTCGGAAGCGTGGCGATCAGAGACGGCACAGTCGCGTTGGAATGAGAATTCGGTGACTGCACTGGCGATCGCGTTGTCCAGGCAGCGGTTGAGGGTCCGAAATTCATTCGCTGAAAACGGTGCGTCGCGCTCGATGGCCAGGTCCGTGATCGCCTGGCACAAGTCACCATAATCGTGCACTACCTGGTCCACCGTGTAATCCAGCGCCAGCAATGCGGCGCCATGCGCGGCAGCCGTCGCACCCATTTCCGATGCGTCCTTTCTCTCACCGCCAGATGCGCCGGAGATGGCCATCGCAGCCGCTGTGTCGATCTTTTCTTCTGCATGCAGCGTTTTTGTCAGCTGCTCCAAAAACATGGGTATGCCAGTGCGCAGTTGCTCTCTGGATGCGTTCCGTTGAGGGCGCTTGTTCACCTTGTCGATACAACGCTCGATCAGATCGTCGGCATTGTTGGACAGGAATTCATACATCATGGTCGGCCTCCCAGGCAAGACGCCTGCAGCCTTCATCGGCATGAGTGCTGTTTGTCAGAACGTTATCCGTCCCATTGTAGGGCGAAATCATGGCGCACAGCGTTCTGCAAAACATTCACATGCCATATCCGCTTGCCGCGAGGCTCAGGACACGGGGCGTGGAATCTGGTCGAGCACCATTCATCGGGCGTGCAAAGCCATGCATAATGACGGATTGGGCCCACGGCCAGATTCTTCTGACAAGATTCGCATGGTTATTCATACCGCCGCAGATACACAGCCTACGCACAATGATATCGACGTCGGCGTGCGCCTGGTCGACGCTTTGCGGCACCACGCGGGCGCTACCAAAGGCACGCCCGTCACTTATAAGGATTTGCTCAGGCTGGCCCGGCTTCTGCACCCCAAAGACCTGATTCTCGACCGCGCAGTCGCTGTCGGCATCGGTGCAAAGCTCCGGTTTGTCGAGGCATTCTGCGTGACCCATGGCTTGCCCAACCTCACGGCCCTTGCCGTCGGCCCAACAACGATGCGGCCGCCTGCTCAGTATCAGGGCGACTGGGACGCTGACCGCCACGCCGTCGCCGCGTTCGACTGGTCTGCCATCGACGCGCAGCTTGTCGACTATGCCAAGACCACACGCGCTGCCGTGTCGGCACGCCTGAAGCCGCGCAAGGAGCGGCCCGCCGACGTGTCGTGGTACGCCTATTTCTGCTCGCACCGCAAGGAATGCGCGTGGATCGGGCAGGAGGACAAGCAGGAAATCGTCAACCTGATCATGGCGGGCATCGATCCGGATACCGCAATGAAGCGGGTGCAGGTCGCCAGGACCGAATTTGGCGAAGCAGCGTAATACGGCGTCAATTCAACGCGGTTGTCTGTCGGACGTTGACGGCGCCGCCCTGACGCCGGCTGGCGCTTGCTCAGTGCGCGTCAGGGCGCCGCTGCGGTCCAGCACATAATGATCCAGATCGCGCGCCAGGATCAGATTGCCGTTGTACTGCGCGCGTGCCTCATCCTCCAGCAGCGACATCGGCAGCGCGCCACGGTCCTGATAGCGCGGACTGAAATGCGTCAGCACCAGGTTGCGCACGCCTGCATCTTCGGCAAAGCGCGCCACCCGCATTGCTGAACTATGTTGCGGGCCCGGCCCGATCTTTTGCAGCACGTCTTCGGTGTAGGTCGCCTCGTGCACCAGCACGTCCGCGCCATGCGCTGCGGTGGCCAGCAGCTCTGGCCGATCGTTGTCGCCGGCGACGACGATACGTCGCGCCCTGCGTGGCGGCAGCAGATAGTCAGTCGCCTTGATGAAGCGTCCATCGGCCAGCGTCACGTCGCGCCCTTTCTGGAGATCGCCCCACAATGGCGACGCCGGCACGGCATCCGCACGTAATTTCTCCGTGTCCAGATGGTGCGCCATTGCGGCCTCCGTGAATCCATAGGCCCAGCAGGGAAGGCCGTGTGACAACGCCGTTGCATCCACCGCCAGCTCGGGCATGAGCGGTGCATCCGCCAGGTCACCAGCCAGGTCGCTAGGTGTCAGCCAGACGAGCGGGAAGGGTAGACTCAGCTGGCTCGCCACCATGATGGCTTCGATCATGCCGCGCAGCGGCGGCGGCCCGACGACCGTCAGGGCGTCGCTGCGGCCCGCCATCGCGGCGCTGGCGAGCAGCCCCGGCAGGCCGTAGCAATGGTCGCCGTGCAGGTGGGTGATGAACACGGCGCGCAGGCTCATGACGGACAGGGGCGTGCGCAGGATGCGGTGCTGCGTGCCTTCAGCGCAGTCGATCAGGACCCACTGCCTGGCGCCGCGCAGGCGCAGCGCCAGGCCCGACATATTGCGTTGCCGGGTCGGCGTGCCGGCCGACGTACCCAGGACGATGATTTCCATAAGCGGTTCCCGTGAAGTGACGTTGCCATTATCCGTCACGCCAACGCAAACGGTCAGAAGCTCATTCGCGGGTGCCAGCAGGCGGTGTCGATGCCGCGACAGGCATCATCGGCGCCGCAAACGGCGTCACGCCAAACAGCAGCGAGCGATGCGCACCGACACCGGCCATGGCACCATCGGCCACCGACAGCGCCACCGTGCTGGCGGCGCGCATGGCGTCGCCAGCGGCGAACACCGCTGGGACCGTGGTCTGTCGGCTGTCGTCCGTGCGAATGAATGGCCCCAGCGGCCCTTGTTCGAATGCGCAACCGAGTTGCTCCGCGATCGGGCTGGCCATGTGCACGCGTCCGTAGGTGAACAATCCGCTCATGATTTCCTGGCGCCCGTCTTCCAGCACGACCGTGGCGACATTCACCAGCCGGCGCACCGGCGTCTCGTCGACCTCCACGCCGCGTGCGTGCAGGTCGGCCCGTTGCGCGTCGTCGAGCGGACACACGCCGTTGGTGAACAACGTCACCTGGCCCCAGTGCGGCAGCATCTGCGCCTGGTGCACCGACAGCGGGCCGCTGGCCAGCACGCCGATGCGGCCCTCGTTCAGTTCGTAGCCGTGGCAGTACGGGCAGTGGAACACGCTCTTGCCCCAGCGCTCGGCCAGGCCGTCGATGGGTGGCAGGTCGTCGCGCACGCCGGTGGCCAGCACGAGGCGCGCAGCGCGCACGGTGCCGGCACCGTCGAGGTCGACGACGAACGCATCACCATCCTGGCGGGCCGAGGTCGCCGTGCCGTCGTGCCAGGCCACGTTGGTATAGGCGGCGACGTTGGCGCGGCCCTCGGCGGCGATGTCGGCGGCCGGCTGGCCGTCGCGTGTCAGGAAGCCGTGCGAGTTGGCGGCGTAGCGGTTGCGGCGCTGGCCCGCGTCGACCACCAGGATGCGGCGCCGTGCGCGCGCCAGTTGCAGCGCGGCCGACAGGCCGGCGTAGCTGCCGCCGATGATGATGGCGTCATAGTGCGTTGTCGCTGCAGGTGTCGGTTCAGTCGTGCTCATGCTTTGGCCTCGTATGAAGGTGATTGTCGTAACGTCCGTTGAAGTCGCGCGACAGGTCGGCCAGGCTAACCTGGCCGAGGCGCTCGACCAGCAGCGCCTCGGCGTCGGCGAAGGCACTTTCGAGCGAGGCATTCACGACGCGCTCGACGAGGCATTCGCTGTGCTCGTTGCGGTTGCCCATCGCGAACACGGTGGGCGCGCCGACGGCATCGTAGACATCGCGCAGCGTGACCTGGGCCAGGTCGCACGTCACGGTCCAGCCGCCGCCATGGCCGCGCTCGGAGCTGATGTAGCCGCGCTCGCGCAGGCCGGCCAGCACGCGCCGTACCAGTACCGGATTGGTGCCGAGCATGCCGGCCATCTGCTCCGACGTCATCGGGCGGTCGCTGTGGGCCAGATGCAGCAGCACGTGGAGGACGGAAGAGAGTTTGCTGTCGCGTTTCATGTAACTAATGATAGTACAAAAACGGGCATCAGATCACGATGCGCTGGAAAAACAGCGATTTATGGCAGTTCGGTACGGGAAACGATGGGTTCGGCGGGTTTGGCGGAAGTGGACGGCAGCTTGAGGGTCGGCAGATACCACCACATGTACGTGCTCACGCAGGCGCCGATTACACCCATCATGATCAGGATTGCGATGCTGTCGAAGTGGCGTGACGACCATGCCATCGAGCCCCACAGCATCACGGTCGCGACGATCTTGCCCTTAAGCGGAATGCCATGGCCGGCCTCGAAATTGGCGATGTACTTGCCGAACACCCGGTGCCCGATCAGCCAGCGGTGCAGGCGCACCGAACCGCGCGCGAAACAGGCCGAGGCGAGCAGCAGGAAGGGCGTCGTCGGCAGTAGCGGCAGGAAGATACCGAGGATGCCCAGCAGTACAGCCAGCACGCCGAGGACGTTATAGAAAACTTTCATGGCGTTACTCTAGCACCCTCGGAACAAACTTGTCGAAATGACTACCCAGCATGCATCGACTGCAACTCACCCGCATGAAACGTAGTTGAACCGTATATTTTTACGCAACTTTAAATTCCTCTTTGCAACTTTTAACGCATAAATCAGTATAATGTCCAGTCCAACGACGGGCGCGTTTATTTGGCAGCACCAGGAATTGTTTTGACGCCCGGCTATCCATTCCATGTGTTGTCCGCCTGCTGCCTGGCTCGATCCGGCCGTCTTCCATGCCTTATCCCATGTCGTCCCATTCTTCCGTGGCCGTGTTCGGCGGCTACGTCAAGCGTCGCGTACTGCGCCACCTGCTGCTGTACCTTGCGCTGATGCTGCTGGTCGTCTGGGGCCTGGTCGCGGTCGAGCAGGCGCGCTTTGCCGAGCTGGCCGAAGCCGGGGGCAAGAACAATGTCCAGAACCTGTCGCGCGCATTTTCGGAAGAGGTCAAGGCCACCGTCGGGCTGATCGATTTGTCGCTGGTCCAGCTGCGCGGTACGTGGCAGCGCGATCCGGCCGATTTCGCACGAGATGTGGCCGAACACGCGCGCCATCTGCGCATGCCGATCCGGTTCACCGTCACCGATGCTGCGGGGCGGCTGCTGTATTCGGATGATGGCGCCGCGCCACCGGGCATGATGCTGGGTGAGGTGCGCCAGTTCGCCATCCACCGCACGCAGGATGGTGACCGGCTGTATGTCAGTCGCCCGGAAAAGCAGCGCGCTGGCGGGCAGTGGACAGTCCAGTTTACGCGCCCGATCCGTGATGCCGGCGGCCGCCTGACGGGCGTGATTGCTGCCTCGATGTCGCCAGCCTACTTCCTGCGCTTTTATGACAGCATCGAGCTCGGGCCGGATGCAACCGTGAGCCTCATGCGCCTGGACAATACGATCATCGCGCGCAGCTCGCGCACGGATGGCAATCGCCACATGGGAACCAGGCTCGCCAACCCGCCGCAAACGGCAGCGGCCGATGCGAGCGGCATGTTTCGCAAGACCAGCTCCCTCGATGGCATCGACCGTTTCTATGCCTGGCACAAGCTGCCGGACTACGGCCTGGTGGTCACGGTCGGCCAGGCCGTGCACGACGCCGAAGCGCGCTTCACCCAGCAACGCGCGATGATGCGCAATGTGGGTGTGGTCGTCTCGCTCGTGCTGGGCGTGCTGGGGTGGGCGGCGATCGGTGCTGCCGACCGGCGCCGGCGTGCGCTCAGGGCGCTGGCGGCAGCCGAGGCGCGCTGGAAACTGGCGCTGAACGCTGCCGGCGACGGCGTCTGGGATTGCGACATCACGCAAGGCACGGCGCTGCTCTCGCCCAGTGCGCAGCGCATCCTCGACAGCGAACACGCGACCGTCTCGTGGTTCGGCAGCAATGGCCTGGCCGAGCTGTTGCATCCGGACGAATTCGGGGCCGTGCGCGCGGCCTTGCGCGACCATATCGAGGGCGTGACACCCGACTACGCGATGGTGCACCGGATCCGCATGCGCGATGGCAGCTGGCGCTGGATCGAGGCGCGTGGCACCGTCACCGAGCGGGGCGAGCGCAATGAGCCGCTGCGCATGGTCGGCACGTTCTCGAACATCGACGCGCGCAAGCAGGAAGAAGAGCGCATGCGGCGCATGGCGCATGAAGACCCGCTGACGAAGCTGCCCAACCGCGTGCTGCTCGACGACCGCATGCATCAGGCGATCCGGGGCGCGGCGCGCGACGGCCACAAGACGGGCCTGATCTATTTTGATCTCGACAAGTTCAAGCCGGTCAACGACACGCACGGCCACGCGGTGGGCGATCGTCTGCTGCGCATGGTGGCCGAGCGCGTGCGCGGGGTGCTGCGTGAATCGGACACGCTGGCGCGGGTGGGCGGCGACGAATTCGCCGTGCTGCTGCCGCGCTGCGCGCAGGCCGGGGACACCGAACGCGTGGCCGCCGCCATCCTGGCCTGCCTGGAGCAACCGTTCATCGACGGCCCGCGCGAACTGAATATCTCCGGCAGCCTCGGTTACGCCTTGTATCCCGATTGCGGCGATGATGCCGAAGCGCTGCTGCACTGCGCCGACCTGGCGATGTACGACGCCAAGGCACATGGGCGCAACCGGATCTCGGGCAGCTACCGCACCCGCGTCGGCTGACAGCCGCCCGCCGGCATCACAGCAGCGCCCCAATGTCCGGCGCAGCCAGCGTCGGCAGCACATGCGCCGTATGGCGCGGCAGGTAAATCGTTACCGTGGTGCCGGCGTCCGGCTTGCTCGCCAGCCGGATCTGCCCGCCACTTTGGCGCACGAAGCCGTGCGCCATCGACAGTCCCAGCCCCGTCCCTTTGCCTTCCGGCTTGGTCGTGAAGAACGGCTCGAACGCGTGTTCCATGACCTCGGGCGGCATGCCGTGGCCCGTGTCGGCCACCGTGATCATCACATAGTCGCCCGGCGCCAGCTCGGGATCGAGCTGGCTGGCTGCAGCGTCGATCGTCACGTTTGCCAGCCGCAGCGCGATGTGGCCACCGCCGTCCATCGCATCGCGTGCATTGATGATGAGGTTGAGCAGCACGTGTTCGAGCTGGTTCGGGTCGACCAGCGTCGGCCACAGGTCGGGCGCGCTGCTGCGCTCGAGCGTGACGGCGTCGCTGGCGGCGCGCTGCAGCAGGCTGTCGCTGCGGTCGAGCAGCTCGGCCACGTTGACCACGCTCGGGTGCAGCGGCTGGCGCCGCGCGAACGCGAGCAGCTGGCCGGCCAGCTTCGAGCCGCGATCGACCGCATCGAGCACGTTGTGCAGGCGCTTGCGCGTGGGCGGACCATCGGCGCGCAGCATCAGCTGCACGTTGGCGCTGATGATGTGCAGGATGTTGTTGAAGTCGTGCGCCACGCCGCCAGTCAGCTTGCCGACCGCTTCGAGCTTTTGCGCGCGGTGCAGCGCCATCCGCGCTTCGACCAGGCGCGCCTGGCGCTGCAGCTCGCGTTCCTCGGCGGCCCGGCGCGACGTGATGTCGCGCACGAACACCGTGGCGCCGGCGCCGTCCGACGGCGGCAACAGCGCCACCGCCAGTTCGACCGGCACGCGCCGGCCGCTCGTGTGCAGCACCTCGGTCTCGGCCGGCTGGCCCGGCAGCGGGCCCACGCCACTCCTGGCGAAGGCGTCGAACGCGCTGCGGAAGGCCGCATGGCCCTCGGCGGGCAGCAATTCTTCGGCTGGACGGCCGATGGCGTCTTCGGCTTCCATGCCGAAGATCTGCGACGCCTGCGCGTTCCAGTCGGTCACGCGCCCCTGGCGGTCGAGCGCGACGAAGCCGTCGTAGGCGGTTTCGAGGATCACGCGGGTACGGCGGCCGTCGGCGGCGATGCGGTCGTGCGATTCGCGCAGTTCGAGCGTCATCGCGTGCGCCAGTTCCAGCGCGCGCCGGCGCGAGCTGGCCAGCAGCCAGACGATCAGGCTGGCCAGTGCGCCGAGCACGATGCCGGCGATGGCGATCATGCGCGGGCGGGCGGTGTCGAGCGTGGCGTCCAGCGCGGCGCCGGAGCCCATCCGCACGGTCCAGACACGGCCCGCGATCATCATCCGCGTGGTCGTGGAAAGGCGCGGCGCCGTGTGCGTGGCCACATTGGCCGACTGGTACAGCAGCGTGGCCGGTGAGAGGGTGTCGCCATCGTGGATGGTGACATCGAGTTCGGGCGCACTGACGCCGCCCACCCGGCGCATCAGGTCATTCACGCGAAACGGCGCGTAGATCCAGCCGGTCAGCGCGGCGCGGCGCTGCGCGACGTCGTCGATCAAACGGCCCGTGCGATACACGGGCAGGTACATCAGCACGCCCGACTCGGCGCTGCCATCGTCTTCCTGCACCAGTACCACCTTGCCGCTCAGGGTCGCCTGGCCGCTGTCGCGCGCTGCCAGCAGCGCCGCGCGGCGCGCCGGTTCGCTGGCCATGTCGAAACCGAATGCACGCAGGTTGCGCGCATTGAACGGCTCGATGTGCGAGATCACCGCAAGCACCGTCCCGCCGGCCGGATCGGCTGGCACCGGCTGTACGCGGTAATCGGGAAAGCCGTCGGCGCGCACCTGTGCCTCGTGCGCCGCCACGTCGCCGGGCGCCAGCCGGGTGGCGATGCCGAGCGCGCCGATGCCGGGGAAATTCTGGACCAGGTCCAGGCTCTGGTAATACTCGCCGAACACGGCGCGCGGCAGGTCGACCGAGCCGCGCAGGAAGCCGCGTGCGCTTTGCAGTACCTGCTCGTAGACGAGCATGCGCCGGCTGATGTTGTAGGTCATCGCGCGGGTGCGATAATCGAAGGCTTCGTGCAGCTGCGCCTCGGCGTTGCGTTGCGCGCTAGACCAGGCCGCCCAGGTCACCAGCAGCGTGATCACGAGCACCAGCAGCGCCATCAATAGGGGCGCGTGGCCGGCGGTGGGCGGCGGCGGTGAGGCAGGGGGGCGGGTAGGGGTTTGCTGCATGTCCTTGTGTAGTGCAGCCGTGGTGGCGCAGTAGGTGGGAGCGGTAAGGTCTCCACAGGATACGCACCCTCGCATTCACGGGGCGCACGCAACTTTGCTAATTTGTTAATGAGCTGCCGATCGGGCTCGTCCCTTGTTAATTTATTTTATGAAACATTCTAGCCCGAATCTTCTTTCTTGTAAGTACGTAGGTGCGATGTGAGGCAATTCTTGCATCGCCATCTGCCATTGACGGTGCTGGCCGCAGCGCTCGGCTTGACCGTGTTGTGGAGCATGCTGGCGCCGATCAAGGGCGGCAGTCACCAGTTGCTATTGGCGTTTCCACCCGGCGTGACGGTCAGTGGCATGGCCGTGCCCGGCGAAATCCGCCTGACGCGGGGCGTGCAGGATGTGCTGCTTCTACGCAACAGCGACCGGGTGCCGATCGTGTTCGGTCCGCTCAAGATTGCGCCCGGGCGCGATGTGCGCCTGCCATTCAGTGACGAAGGCATGTTCGAGTACGTGTGTCCACCGGTGCTGGGCAAGGTAGTGCGCGTGCACGTGGTGGCGGCACCCGGTCCCGGCTGGGCGCGCCTGGTCTGGCGCCTGGGCAGCCTGCGCCAGTGGGTGCGCTACCTGCCGCTGCGCTCGCCGTACGACTGATGGGCTGCGGCGGGGGCTCTGAGGCAGGGTAATTCGCAGCAGCCGTGGGCCCGGGCAATCGTGTCCCGTGTTGGCGACGATTCTGTCATCATAAACCCATGTCGACGATTTCCATGCCACTGTTCCCGCTCAGTACGGTGCTGTTTCCGGACGGGGTGCTGCCGCTGCAGGTGTTCGAGGTGCGCTACCTCGACATGATCAGCCGTTGCATCGTCGACGGCACGCCGTTCGGCGTCGTCCTGCTCACCAGCGGCCACGAGGTCCGCAAAGCCGACGCCCAGCAAGAACGCTTCGTGGCAGCCGGCACTATCGCCTCGGTCACCGAAACCACCGCCGAAACCCCGGGCCTGCTGCAGGTGCTGTGCCGTGGCGGAGCGCGTTTCAACGTCGTCACCGCCGAGCAGCGCGTCAACGGGCTGTGGGTGGCCGAAGCCGAACTGGCCGAAGACGACCAGATCGTGCGCATTCCGTCCGAGCTGCAGGGCGCCGCCGATGCGCTCGACCGCGTGCTCAATTCGCTGCACGAAGTCCCGCAGCACCGCTGGCCAGTGCAGCCGCCGTTCCGGCTGGACGACTGTGGCTGGGTCGCCAATCGCTGGTGCGAGCTATTGCCATTGCCCAACCAGCAAAAGCACAATATGCTGATGCTTGATAATCCCGTGATCCGGCTCGAACTGCTGCACGATGTCCTCGACGAACATGGGTTGATCACTTCCTAGCCGCTCATCGGGGTTCAGCCAGCATGACATTCTCGGACGACTTGCTCATTGCGTACATCAACGGCGACCTTGCCGAGCCGGCGCGTGCGGCGGTCGAACGGGCCGCGCGGGCCGATCCGGTCCTGGCCGCGCGCGTGGCCCAGCACCGGGCCGAACTGCGTAGCGGGCACGGGCGCAGCATCGGGGTCTCGGCCAATGGCCACGATGGCGGCCCCAGCACACAGCGCGCGGTGCCGCATGGCGCCAAGGTGGTGCACCTGAATAGCCTGCGCCCCGGGCGCCCGATGCCGATGCCGCAAGCGCCCGCGCCCAACCGCGTCGTCGGCCTGCACTGGGTGACGCTGGCTGCGGCGTTGCTCGGCAGCGCCATACTGGGCGCGGTCGGCTGGCATCACCTGGGGCAGGGCACCGGCGTGGCCGTGCTCGACCACGACAACGGCGTACTGATCGCGCGCGGCGCACTGGTGACGGCCCTGGCCGAGCAACTGGCCACGCCAGGCCCATCCGACAGCGGTGTGCGCATCGGCATCACGTTCGTGGCCAAGGATGGCGGCTATTGCCGCAGCTTCGTGGTCGATACCACGGCCGGCCTGGCTTGCCTGCGCCGTGGGCGCTGGACGATTCCGGTCCTGTCCCAGGGCACGGCCGGTGCCGCCTGGCTAGACGGCAGCATTCCGCCGCCTGCCGTGCGCGCCGCCATCGAGGCCCGCATCGCCAGCAATGCACTTGACCCGGCCGCCGAACGCGCCGCCCAGCAACGCGGCTGGATCCGGTGAGGATGGCACCGCCGCGCGCTGCACGCTCCCTGGTGTTTCTTCTGATAAACTGCTTAAAAAAGTGGCGGGCATATACAGGGTTGCCGATTTCGGGTATCTTGTCACCCGCTAAAAGTGTCTCTACGTCCGCTTTCTCCGGCCCGCTTGCAGGCCAATCTTCCGGTCCCGCCGCCTTGCGCCGGCGTCCGGTTTCCGTTGTCACCCCTCGCTGCGTACTGCCGATCGCGATGGGTCAACATGCCCGATCGTAGAGCTGAACGAATGATTTCCCGAAAAAACTATGTCTGATACCCCGAACAATACCGAAGTCGCTGTCACGCCAGACGTGGACGTGCTGGTCGCTGCCGACGCCGTCCCGGTCGTGCGCTTTGCCGATTTCGGCCTGGCGCCGGAAATCCTGCGCGCGCTGACGGACCAGGGCTATGTGCACCCGACGCCGATCCAGGCCGAGGCCATTCCTGTCGTGCTGCAGGGCCGCGACGTCATGGGCGCCGCCCAGACCGGCACCGGCAAGACGGCCGGCTTCTCGCTGCCGATCATCCAGCTGCTGATGCAGCATGCCAACCCGAGCATGTCGCCGGCGCGCCACCCGGTGCGCGCGCTGATCCTCGTGCCGACCCGCGAACTGGCGGTGCAGGTCGCCGAAAACGTCAAGGCTTACGCCAAGCACACGCCGCTGCGCGCCACCGTCGTCTTCGGCGGCATGGACATGAAGCCGCAGACCGAGATCCTGCGCGGTGGCGTCGAGATCGTCATCGCCACGCCGGGCCGCCTGCTGGACCATATCGAGCAGAAGAACGTCAGCCTCGGCCAGGTGCAGATGCTGGTGATGGACGAAGCCGACCGCATGCTCGACATGGGCTTTTTGCCCGACCTGCAGCGCATTATCAACCTGCTGCCGAAGCAGCGCCAGAACCTGATGTTCTCGGCCACGTTCTCGCCCGAGATCAAGAAGCTGGCCAACACCTTCCTGAACAATCCGCTGACCATCGAAGTCGCGCGCAGCAATGCCACCGCCGACAAGGTCACGCAGATCGTCTACAAGGTCGAGGAAGGCCAGAAGAGCGATGTCGTCGAGCACCTGATCCGCTCGCGCAATCTCAAGCAGGTGATCATCTTCTCGAACACCAAGATTGGCGCCTCGCGCCTGTCGACGCACCTCGAAAAGCGCGGCATCAAGGCGTCGGCGATCCACGGCGACAAGACCCAGCAGGAGCGCATGGCGGCCCTGGACGCGTTCAAGGATGGCGGTGTCGAAGTGCTGGTCGCGACCGACGTCGCCGCCCGCGGCCTGGACATCACCGACCTGCCGGCCGTGATCAACTACGACCTGCCGTACAACGCCGAAGACTACGTGCACCGGATCGGCCGCACGGGCCGCGCCGGCGCCTCGGGCGACGCGCTGTCGGTGTATTCCGAAAAAGACGAGCGCCTGCTGCTCGACATCGAAAAGCTGATCAAGCAGACGATCACGCGCGGCACGCTCGACGGGTTCGTCGCGCCGGCCAGCCGTGGGCGTGATGCGGTTGGGGGTCGTGAATTTGGCCGCGAGTCTGCCCGTCCACCGCGCGACGCCAGCCGTGAATTCGTGCGCGATGGCAGCCGTGACGCGGCAGCACCACGCGATACCGAACGCGGCCCGCGCCGCGACGCCGAAGCCGGCCGTGGCGCGCCACGCACGCCGCGCACCGGACCCGGCCCGGGTTCGCGCCGCGAGCGCGTCGACCCGTGGTTCCTGAAGCCCTACGAGCCAACCAGCAGCCCGCGCAAGGATCCGGATCCGGTCAACGCACCGGCCAAGCCGGGCAAGCAGAAGCTAGCATTCCTGCTGGGCGGCGGGCCGAAGTAATCATTGGTTCGCACGGACGGGTTTCCCGTCCACGCGTTCAAACCGACTTCAGGGCGCGCGCTTCAACGCCGCCTTGATCCGGTCCAGCAAGTCCTGATGCTGGTACGGCTTGGCCAGCACGTTCAGGCCGTCGCTGCGCAGGTCGGCGCCCGGCAACTGTTCCATATAGCCGGTCGTGACCAGCACCGGCATCTCGGGCAGCCGGGCGTGTACGCGCTCGATCAGCTCCAGTCCGTTCATTCCCCCAGGCATGATCACATCGGTAAACAGCAGGTCGAACCCCTGGTCGGCATCGAGGATCTCCAGCGCGCGCTCGCCGCTGGGCGCGGCCACCACGTCGTACTCCGCCATCTGCAGCATCGCCTCGGCCAGTTCGCGCACGTCGATATTGTCTTCGACCACCAGGATGCGGCAGCGCCGCTTGCCATCGGCGTTCGGACCCTGCGCCGTGGCGCCAGAGTCCGCATCAGCGTCAGCCTGATCGGCCACCCGGAAAATCATGCGCACCTGCGTGCCGCGCCCCGGTTCGCTGTCGATGTCCAGCCGGCCATGCGACTGCTGCACGAAACCGTGCACCATCGCCAGGCCCAGGCCCGTACCCGGCCCCTTGGTGGTGAAGAACGGCTCGGTCGCGCGGCGCCGTACGTCGGGCGTCATGCCCTGGCCTTCGTCGACCACGCAGATGCAGACATAGTCGCCGGCGCGCAGGCCCAGCTGGCGGCGCCGCTCTTCGGACAGCACCGTCGTGCCAACCTTCACGCCGCCACCGCCAGGCATCGCATCGCGCGCATTGAGCACCACGTTGAGCAGCGCCATTTCGAGATAGGTCGGGTCGATCGTGCAGGCCGGCAAGCCTGGCTTGAGGTCGAGCTGCAAGTTGATCTTGTCGCCCAGCGTGCGCACCAGCATGTCGGAAAATTCGACAACGAGGCTGTTCAGGCTCAGGCGCTTCGGCTCGAGCCGCTGCTTGCGTGCAAAGGTCAGCAGTTGCTGGGTGAGCTTGGCCGCCTGCATGGTCGCGCGCTGGGCGCGGCGGATCGGCTCGAGCGCCTTGTGCTGGCGTTCGGTGCCCAGCAGCGCCACGTCCAGGTTGCCGTTGATGACTTGCAGCAGGTTGTTGAAATCGTGCGCCATGCCGGCCGACAATTGGCCGATCGCTTCCATCTTTTGCGCCTGCAGGAACGATTCCTGCGTCGTGCGGCGCTCGGTGATGTCCATCTGCGAGGCGAAGAAAAACAGCAGCTGCCCTTCCTTGTCGAAGATCGGACCGAAGAACAGCGCATTCCAGAACGGCGTGCCGTCGGCTTTGTAGTTCAGCAGGTCGACCGCCACGGCGCGCGCTTCAGCGACAGCCTGGCGCAGCTCGGCCACGGTGTTGCGGTCAGTGTCCGGGCCCTGCAGGAAGCGGCAGTTGCGCCCGAGGATATCTTCCTGCTTGTAGCCGGTCAGGTCTTCGAACGCGCCGTTGGCGAACACGATCGGGTTGTCGGGCTGGCGCGGGTCGGTGATCAGCATCGGCATGCGCGTCATTTCCACGGCGGCAAAGAAGATGTTGCCGCGCTCGTCCAGGCCGCCGTGCTCGATATAGCTGGCTTGCCAGTGATTCACACCGGGATTGTCCTCGGTAGGGCCCATCGGGTTGACGGCATTGCCCTCGACCTGGCCGGCGGCCGGTACGCCGCGGCTCTGGCCGCCTCCTTGCACATCGAGGTCTTTCTTGAGCGTGTCGTCCTTCGGTGGTCCGAGTACCATGCGTTTCCTTGAGCGTGGGAGGCCGGGATGCGCTGAAGACGCATCTCGGGGTATGGCAATGAATATAACTGTCCGAGCGTGGTGGATTCCGTTCGTGAGCGCACAAAAAGGCGCAGTCAGTGCAGGAAGCGGTGACGCTGCGGTGTACGCCGTTCCGATCTGCCGCCCTGCGCACGGGAAGGCAATCGAGCAGCCCCACAAAAAAGACACAGCTTGCGGTCCCATGCTGGCAAATACCTTTCGGTAACAATCACCCCATGCGATAATCTTGCCTTAAAGCTATTTTCTTCGGAGTTCTCGTGCATACTGATCGTCAGGCAATCGTCGCTGCTCAACATTTGCCATATCGCGCAGACATTGATGGCATACGCGGCATTGCAGTGGCCATCGTCGTCCTGTTTCATGCCTTCCCCACGCTGATTCCTGGGGGCTTCATTGGCGTCGATATCTTTTTCGTGATTTCCGGTTATCTGATCTCGAAGATCCTGATTGCCGAGTTTGAAACAAAAACGTTCAGCTACGGCCATTTCTATGCCCGCCGCGCCAGGCGCATCTTCCCGGCCCTGATCCTGGTGATGGCCGCAACGCTGGCCTTTGGTTGGATCGCGCTGTTCCCCGATGAATTCAGGATGCTCGGCAAGCATATCGTCGGTGGCTCGACCTTCCTGTCGAATGTGTTCCTGTGGTTTGAGGTCGGCTACTTCGACACCGCTGCCGAAACCAAGCCGCTGCTGCATCTCTGGTCACTGGGCATCGAAGAGCAGTTCTACATTGCCTGGCCGATCCTGCTGGCCCTGGCATTCCGGTTCCGGTTCAACCTGTTCTGGGTGACCGTCACGCTGCTGGCGACCTCGATGCTGGTCAACGTTGCCTTCATTGAAAATTATCCGAGCGCGACGTTCTATTCGATCGCCAGCCGTGCGTGGGAATTGCTGATCGGCGCCTTGCTCGCCCATCTGTCCCTGCAAAAGGTGTCGGTGTCGTTCGGCAGCGTGCGCCGGCCCGCCGCGAGCGGAACGGGTGTGGACAGCCGGCCCCTGTTCGATTCGGACAGTGCGATCGGCCGCAATCTGCTGTCGCTTGCCGGTCTGGCCCTGATCGTCCTGGCATGCGCGCTGGTGCGGGGGGGCAAGGGCTTTCCTGGCTGGTGGGCGCTGCTGCCGACCCTCGGCGCGGCATGCCTGATCGCTGCCGGCCCGCGGGCCTGGTTCAACCGCGTCATCCTGTCGAACCGGGCCATCGTGTGGATCGGTCTGATCAGTTATCCGCTGTATCTGTGGCACTGGCCACTGCTGTCATTCGCGCAGATCGTCGAGTCGGGCGTACCGGCACTGAAGATTCGCATTGGGGCAGTGCTGGTGGCCTTGCTGCTGGCGTGGCTGACCTTCAAGCTGGTCGAGCAACCGATCCGCCGTCGCGGCCAGCGCAGCAACACGGTTGCGATCGTGCTGGCGCTGCTGATCGTCCTGCTGGGTGCTTTCGGCAACTGGGTATACAACAAGAAAGGCATGCCGGCGCGACCGCACATCGTCGAGAATGCGAATCTGCAGGGTGCGCTGGTTCTGGTCGAAGACACCGCGAACGTTGCCGCCTGCAAGAAGCGGTTTGGATTCGATACGGTCTACAAATACTGCCTGCTGGCGCAGGTCGATCGCCCGCCGACAGTGGCGCTGATCGGCGACAGTCATGCCTATCACGTCGTGGCCGGCCTGACGAAATACTATGCCGGGCAAGGCGAAAATCTGCTGTTTTTGGGCACACGGATTCCGTACTTTGGCGTCAAGCCCGAACCCAACGACCACTACCAGGAAGCCACGCCGCAGATGCTCGACCTTGCGCTGTCAACGCCGAGCATCAAGACCGTCGTCATTTCCACGGCTCTGAAGCACCATATCGAATGGGAAGACGGCAAGCAGTACGTCGATAAATTGCGCAACACATTGAAGACCTTCCTGGATGCCGGCAAGCACGTCGTCTATTTCTACGACGTGCCGCTGCTGAACTTTGAGCCGCGCGCGTGCATCAAACGCGCCGGCGTCGCCAGCTCGACCACGAACCGCGAGTGCGCGATGGATGCCAGCGATTTCCAGAAAGCCTATGGCGCGCACCGGGACATCGTGGCCTCCGTTCTGAAGGAGTTCCCGTCGATCACCGTGTTCGACCCGGTCAAGTACCTGTGCGATGCGACGCGCTGCAAGGCGATGATCGATGACAAGCTGATGTATCGCGACATCAGCCATCTGACCTATGAAGGCGACCTGTACATCGGTGCCAAGTTCGCCGAAGAGCAACGGCTCAAGGCAGCGGCGCCGGCACGCGAGACTCACGCAGGCTCAGCTCGCTGATACCGATGCCGAGCTTGCGCGGATCGCCGGGCGTCCCGATGTCTTCCGGCGATGTCGGCTGTGGTACCTCGATGCTCAGGCTGCGCTGGGCGCCATCGGTCGTCAGGTACAGATTGATCTGCTCGAAGCCCGGCCCGGCGCTGAACTGCGTGGCTTGATCGCCGACCCGCAACGTGAACGGCAGCGTGGCATTGATGCCGAAGGCACGCGCCTTGAGCACCACGACCAGCCCGCGCGGCAGCGGCTGCTCGAAATGGAACACCACCTGTTTCGCATCCGACCAGCGGCCCCACGGCTCGCTCACCGATAATCCCTCGACCTTTGTGAATGGCCCGCCGTCGAGCGGTGCGGCCAGGCTGGCGTGCACGAACGGCGCCTGCTGTTGCGGCAGGCGCAGCAGTGTCATTTCATCGGTCTGCCCCATCACGATGCCCAGCGGCGCCGCGTGTTGCCCCAGCACCAGCAGCCATTGCTGCCCGGCGGTGATCTGCTGCATCGGCACCGGCGCACCTTCGGGGAGCACGAGCATCGTGGTGTCGGCGCGGTCGATGGTAAATTGCGCACGCATGATATGCGGCACGATCGCATCGGCGCCGGCGAGAATGATGCGGCCGCGTTCGGCCGCCGGCACGGTTGCGAGCACCAGCGCGCCGGCGCGGTCGCCCAGGCTGCTGGCGCGGTGCGCCGACGCCGACTTGGCGATGCGGTCCTGGCCAATCAGGACCGTGATCGGCAGCAGCACCAGCAAGAACAGCCGCGCCGCATTGAAGCGCCCGCTGGCCCAGGCTGCCAGCAGCGCCAGTTGCAGTACCACCGTGACGTGGCCCGATGTCGAGCGCATGTTGATCGAGGCGATATCGGGACCGTCGACAATCGAGGGCGCGTAGGCCGGCAGGCTGTTGAAGGCCAGCAGCACCAGCAGGCCAAGGACCAGCGCCAGCGCCCAGCGCAACCACCGTGCCCGCGGGCCGGCGCCGGGATCCGTGCGCAGGCTGGCGGCGACCACCAGCCACAGCAGTGGGAACACGAAGTTGTAGTAGCGCAGGTGCAGGCGCATGCCTTCGACCGCATCGCGATCGGCCAGCGTGGCCGTGTAGACGACCGTCATGCCGAGCGCGGCGCCCAGCATCAGCAAGACGTAGGCGTGCAGGCGGTTGGCGCCAGGCGCGCTGCGGCCGAGCGAACCGGTGGCCACGCCATGGACCAGGATTCCCAGCGGCACGGCCAGCAGCACCGCCAGCGCCATCAGGTGACCAAGGGCGCTGGTCAGGACCGGCGCAAGCAGTGATGCGCGTACCGTCGTGCTGCCCGAGCTGACATTGCCCTGATAGAACGGCCCAAGCAGGCTGAGCCCGGCGTCACCGGCCAGCAGCCAGCCAAGGCCGAATTTCAGTGCCACCGTCATGACAGTTGCCGTGAGCGCCGCACCCAGGCCACGTGCCAGCCACTGCAGCGTGGCGCCGCCCTGCAACCAGCTCGCATACAGCAGGTACAGGCCCAGCGCCGGGATCAAAAATAGCGCATGCACTTTCACCAGGCTCATCGCGCCGAGCACGATGCCGGCAGCCAGTCCCAGCGGAACGAGGTGCCATGCGGTGCGGGTCAGCACAATCCAGCCGAGCAGGCAGAAACCGAACCAGTAGGTGGTTTCCGGCATGAAGTACATCGTGTAGACATTGAGCGGTGCGGCCGCCGCCAGCAGCGTGATCAGGCCGGCCCAGGGCGGCGTCGTGAAGCGGCGCGCGACCAGATAGACGAAGGGAAGGCCGGCCGCAAACAGGAGCAGGTTGCCGGCCCGGGCGCACTCGAGGAAGCCGGCGCCGCAGGCATTGGTGGCGCTGAACAGCCACAGGTACAGATAGGACGGCAGCAGCGAATCGGCCAGCGGCATCAGGCGCGACATCTTGCTGTAGTACCACTCGTCAGCGAAGACGGCCGGATACAGGCCGTGGTTGCGCAGGTAGACGAGGATGAGGGTGGCGGCGAGCGCCAGGAACAGTGCGCCGCGCGCACGCGCAAAGGTGGACGAGATCATGGCACTCCCGGCAAGGGACAGTGGAACCACGGACGGCATCGGCGACGCTGCCGCCGATGCCGTGGCTTGTATCGCTGACGCGCCTACCTGGCGGCGCTGGACCCGATGCTGACTTCGGCGATACCGATGCCGAGTTCGCGGTTGTCCGGCCACTCGCCCAGCGAGCTCGGCGCAATCGGTCGCGGCACGTCGATCGTCAGCGTGCGCTGCGTTCCGTCGGTGACGAAGCGCAGACGCACTTCCTGGAAGCTGGCCGGCAGGCGGAAGGTGGCGCTCGGCGCAGCGTCGCCGCTGCCCACACGCATCGTGAACGGCAGATTGGTGTTGTCGGCATACGCGCGGCCTTTCAGGATGACGTCGAGTTGCGCCGGCAATGGGCGGTCGAAGTGCAGCACGACCTGCTTGGCGTCGGACCAGCGGCCCCACGGTTCGGAAACCGACAGGCCGTCGACCTGCGTCAGCATGCTGCCCGCGCCATACGCTTTGGACAGTTCGACGGAGCCGATCGGCTGGAAGTCCGACGCCAGTTTCACCAGCGCATACTCGTTCGTTTTCGAGACGACCTCGACGCCATCGGGCAGCGCGTGGTCACCGACGACCAGCAGCCACTTGTGGCGCGCCGGCAGCTGGTAGTGTTCGATCGGCGCGCCTTTGACCAGCTCGAGCATGCCGGCGTCCTTGTCGTCGATGTGGAATTGCGCGCGCATGATGTCCATCACGCTGTCTGCAGCGATGGTGATCAGCTTGTGCTCGTTCTTCGGCACGGTGTCGCGCGCCATCTTGCCGGCGTTATCCGGTGGCCAGCCTGGCGGTGCGAGCTGGCGCAGGTAGTTCCCCGTCGCGTGCGTACCCAGCACGAGCATGGCGGGCAGCGCCACGAACAGGAAGGCCGAGCCGGCCCAGCGCGAACCGCGCGCCCACAATGCCAGCACGATCAGGTCGAGGGCGACGATGACCCAGCCGGTCCAGCTGGCCAGATGGATGGCGGCGATTTCAGGGCCGTCGATATCGGTGGCGGCGTAGCGCGGAATCATCACCAGGGCAGCCAGGACGGCGGCGCCCACCATCAGCGCCACGACGGTGCGGGCGCGCCCGGCCGTCATGCTTGCCGGGACACCGACGATGGCCGCGGCCAGCGCCAGCAGCAGCGGGAACGTGAAGCTGTAATAGCGCAGGTGCAGGCGGATGACTTCGAGCGGGCCGACGCCGGCGATCGAGGCGGTATAGGCCACCGTCATGCCGACCGTCGATCCGAGCACCAGCAGCGTGTACAGCGCCAGACGGTTGAACGGCGCGCTGGCTTCGCGGCGCGTGCTGCGGCTGACGACCGACAGCAGCAGCAAGGCCATCGGCAGCGGCATCAGCAAGGCCAGCACCATCACATGTCCGCGGCCGTTGATGAAGCCGGGCGCGACGAGGTGGAACACCGAGCGCGTGGTGCTCGAGCTGGCGGTGTTGTTATAAAAATCGCCGAACACGCTCAGCGCCGGTGCGCCGGCGAGCAGGAAGCCCAGGCCGAAGCGTACCGCCAGCGTGACCGCCACGCACAGCACGGCGCCGGCCAGGCCGGTGACGAGCCAATGGCGCGATCCCGGCTGGCGTGCCTGCAGCCAGCCGGCGCAAACCAGAAACAGCGCAATAGCGGGCAGCAGGAACATCGCGTGCACTTTCACCAGGCTCATCATGCCAAGCACGAGGCCGGCGGCCACGCTCATCGGCGCCCAGCCCCAGCCTGACCGCGTGAGCAGCACCCAGCTCAGGACGATGAAGCCGGCGTAATAGGTCGCTTCCGGCATGAAGAACGCGGTGTACAGGTTGACCGGCCCCAGCAGTGAGAACACCGTCACGGCCACGGCCATCGTCGGCCGCGCCACCGTGCGCGTGATCAGGTAAATGAACGGTCCGGCGCCAACGAACAGGATCGCATTGCCGATGCGGACACAGTCAAGAAAGCCCGTGCCGCACGACGAACTGGCGCTGAAGACCCACAGGTACAGGTACGACGGCAGGATCGACTCGCTCAGCGGCACCAGTCGCGCCATCTTGCTGTAGTACCACTCGTCGGCAAAGATGGCCGGGTTCAGGCCGAGATTGCGGTACAGCAGCCAGGCGAACACCGCGCCCAGCACCGCGACCAGGATCAGCCAGTCGCGCCTGGTCGTTACAGGCGCGGCAAGGGGGGAGGACGCAGGCAGCATCGTGGTATCCATCGTGGTGAGTGAAGCGGCGCCGCGCGCCGCGATTAGCGAAAAATCCAGAACCGGCCAAGCAGATAGCCATTGACCGCCACCAGCGGCAGCGACACGATCTTGCCGGCCATCGGGCTGTCGAACATGGCCACGGCCAGCGCAACGCAGCCGAGCGTCAGGCAGTAATTCAGGCCCACCACGCACATATAGCGCGCAAAGCTCGCCTTCGTGGCGGCCTGTGAGAACGTGACCTTGCTATGGAATGCGTAGTTCACCACCAGGCCCGCAACAAAACCGACGCTGGCCGCGCCTGCCGGGTGCACGCCGTTGGTGATCAACAGGTGCATCAGGCCGACGTCGATGGCCGCGCACAGCAGCCCCCCGGCGACGTAGATGAAGAACTGGCGCAGGCGCGCCGATTCAACCATTGCTGCGGCGCCGGAACAGCGTCTTCTTGTGCAGGGGGCGCGTCGGCACCGACGCGATGTCGTAGTTCAGGAAGCCCAGGATGAACTGCACGCCCATGATCACGGGCAGGGCAGCGAGCATCACGGTGCCGGCCGGCGTGGCGACGTCGCTCTGGGCCGAGGCGATCCAGTGGGTGATGCCGAAGACGGTGCCGAACATGCTCAGGGCCACGCCGATCGGCAGTTCGAGCGACGCCACCGACAGGTTGCGCAGGTAGTAGTTGTAGAACAGGCGCTTGAAGAAGTTGCGCACGTTCTTGGCCGCGAACTCGGTGATCACTTGCGAGACCTTCAGGTTGCTCACCTCGTCGCCGTAGACCGCGTCCATCGGCACGTCGACCGCCACCGCGCCCAGCGTATTCAGGCGAAACAGCATGTCGCTTTCGAAGAAGTAGCGCTTGCTGATTTTCTCGAACGGCAGGTAGCGCGCCGCATCGGCATGGATCGCGGTGTAGCCGTTGGTCGGGTCGAACAGATGCCAGTAGCCCGACGAGAGCTTGGTCATGAACGAGAGCATCGCGTTGCCGAACAGGCGGATCGGCGGCATCGCGCCGATGCGCTCCAGGTCGAAGAAGCGGTTGCCCTTGGTGTAGTCGGCTTCGCCGGCCAGGATCGGTGCGACGAACATCGGGATCAGCGACGCGTCCATCTGGCCGTCGCCATCGAGCTTGACGATGACGGTGGCGCCATCAAGAATCGCGGCGCGGTAGCCGGTCATGACGGCGCCGCCCACGCCCTGGTTCTCGGTGTGGGTCAGCACGGTCACGCGCGGGTCGTGGCAGTTTGCGGTGACGAACGCGCCGCTGCCGTCGGGGCAGCGGTCGTCGACGACGTAGACGCGCGACACTTCAGGGCCGATGCCGGCGATGACGCCGATGATGTGACGCGTGACGCGGTAGCTCGGGATCACGACTGCGATCTGCGCCGCCGCGAGGGCGGGCAGTGGCGCTGCCGGGGCGGTAACGTTCATATCGTTCACGGGGGAATCGGTCAAGGAGTGCATTATCGGGTATTTATTGTTGAGTTGACTACTGGTTTGCTTCCCGGCAGGGTTGTATACCAGCGCTGTCGCACCAGCGCATCGAGTGCCTGCTGCGCGCTGCCATCCCAGGTCAGCCACGGCATGCCGGTCGACGCCGGTGCCTTGCCCTCGCGGTGCAGCGCCAGCCAGGCCGTGATGGCGTCGGCCAGGTCGCTCGGGGCCAGGCCATCGAAGTACGACGCGTACTCGCCCGCCACTTCGCGGAACACCGGCAGGCTGCGCGCCAGGATCGGGATGCCATGCTGGGCCGCTTCGATCAGCGGCAGGCCGAAGCCTTCGCCTTCGGAGGCCGCCAGGAGGGCGGCGGAGCCAGCGTACAGCTTGAGCAGCATCTCGTCCGAGATGCCCGGCAGCCAGAACAGGCGCACCGATTTCTCGGGATGGGCCGCCATGCGTTCGCAGACCTTCTCGACCATCCAGCCCTGTTTGCCGACCACCACCAGGTTCACGTCCACGCCGGCTTCCCACAGCAGCTCGAATGCGGCCAGCGCCTGGGCGTGGCCCTTGCGCGGTTCGACCGTGCCGACCATCAGGAAGCTCGGGCGCGCGGCCAGTTCGGCCAGCACGTGGTCCGCTTCCGGCGGCAGGCCGAAGCTCGGCGCGCTGGCGTCGATGTCGGCGCCGAGGTGGAAGTGGGCCAGCTTGAATGGCGTGGTGCGCGTCAGATTCTGGCTGGCGATCCAGCCGGCGAATTCGTCGGCCACGGCGCGCGAGATGCACAGCACGCCGTCGGCCACCTTGTGCACGGTGCGCAGGAAGTCGCCGAAATACTGCTCGGTCCCGAACGGGAAGACTTCCGGACGCAGCATCGGCAGCACGTCGTAGATGACGAAGTACACCTCGACGCCGCGCATGCGCATGTCGAGCAGGCGTTCTTCGTTCTGCGACGTGCCGTTGGTGAACAGGTCCAGGCCAAAGAAGATGTCGCCCGGGCGGATGTCGGCCGGCGCGTCCTCGAGCACCAGGTCGGTTTCGTCGACGACCTTCATGCCGAAGCTGCGCGCGTAGATATACGGCTGGTTACCGCCGTGCGAATACACCGGTTCGATGCGCAGGCCCGGCGGCGGATTGGCGATCATCGAGCGCAGGATGCTGCGCACCACGCGCTGGATGCCGGTGCGCAGGTCGGACTGCATCAACGCCGAGACGTCCACCAGCAGCTGGCGCTGCGGCGTCGGCGCGCGGTTGAAGGCAATCGCGGCGGCCAGCGCCGGCAGGTCGGCCGCGCTGCACAGCGGCGCGGCCTGCGTCACCAGGCGGCGATACACGGCGTCGCGGCCGTTGTGCGCAAACGCTTCGATCGCTTCGGCGTACTGGCGCCCGACTTGCGCCGGCGCATGGTGGGCCGCCATGAATTCGAGGGCGTGCTGCGACAGGCGCTCGCGCAGGCCGCGGTCCAGGCGCAGGCGGCCCAGGCTTGCAGCCAGGTCGGCGGTGGCAAAGCGGTCTTCCAGCTTGATCAGCACGTCGTCCGGCAGTGCGGCGGTCGAGCCGTGGGCGTTGACGATCGTCGGCGCGCCGTACAGCAGGCAGTCGAGCACCGAGGCCGACGTCTCGCCACGCGTGACGCCGCGCAGCTGCACGGCGCCGTCGCAGGCAGCAAGCCAGTCGGCGTAGGCACCGGCATCGACGAAGCCGGTGATGCGGATGCGCGCGGCCGCGGCGCTGGCCTTGATCGTTTTCGCCAGCACCTCGCCATACGGGCCGGGATCGTTGGCGCCGACGAACACCAGGTGGCAATGCGGATCGGCCGCCAGCGGCGAGGCCAGGAAGGCGTCGAGCAGTTCGGCATTGCGCTTGGTACTGCCCAGCATGCCGAAGGTGCAGACGACGAAATCGTCGTCGGCCAGTTTCAGGCGCTTGCGCGCGGCGCGCCGCGCCTTGTGGCAGGCTTCGTCGGTGACGCAGCCGTCCGGCCGGCCACGCAGCAGCGGGATCGTGCGCCAGTCGTCGGCGGCGCCGTCGCCATACCATTCGGCGGCGAGCTGGCGCGAAAAGTCGGAATGCACGATCACGCCATTGGCGGCATCGAGCACGCCCTTATTGAGCGGGAACTTCCAGATCGACGGGTTGCGGCCTTCCTTGCGGTGCGACAGCAGGCCCGAGTAGCCATGCGACGCATACAGCGCGCGCAGGAAGCCCTTGGGCAGGTATTGCTCGCGTTCGAGGTTGTCGAGCACGCCCGAGAAGAAGAAGTCGTGCAGCACCACGACGCCTGGCACGTCGCGCACCAGCTCGAACATGTGCTGGTGGGCGTGCGAATTGCCGAAGTGGTAGACCACGCGTTCGAACTGGTGCGCGTGGGCGCGCAGCCAGGCCGGATCGCGCAGCAGCATGCCGTCCAGGCGCGCGTCGACCATCGTCTCTTGCGCGACCACGAGTTCGACGTCGTAGTATTTCGCCAGCTCGGGCACCAGTTCGGCGCTGTAGTCGGCGATGCCCGAATGAACGGGCGGCAGCGGCGACACATAGGCCAGCTTCGGCCGCCCGGTCGGGAGCGGCCGGGCCGGTGCCTCTCCCAGCGCGGACAAGCGCGCCAGCAGGCCGGCGGCATCCTGCGCGGTGTCGGCGGCGTCGTGCGCCAGCACCGGATACGGCGCATCAGCATCTGCGGCGTTGGCGCCGGCGCCGATGGCCAGTACCGCGTCGGGCGCCAGGCCTGCCACGGCATGGCGGCGCAGCAGCGCATGCACCGGGCCGGCCGGCAGGTCGAATGCGCGCACGCGGGCCGCCAGCGCCGGTTCGAGGCGCAGCAGTTCGAGGGTGACGGTGTCGTGCAGCGGGGCCGCGATCCACAGCGTGTGATGGAGGCTGTCGGCGGCCGCGAGGCGTGCCAGGGCAGTGGACAAGGCCAGGGCCGGCGCCGGCACGCTGGCGCGGTCGGCGGCGCCGAGAAGGTCGATAACGATACGCATGGAGTTCAACTGCCTGTAGGAAGATTGCGGGCGCGCTGCAGGTCGGCCAGCACGGTGCGGACCGACTCTGGCAGGCCACGCAGTTCGTCGGGCACGGGCGGCACGTCCGCCGGCAGCGGCGCAGGGGCCGTCTGCTTGATCGTGGCCAGCTGCACCGACACGCGGCGGGCCAGCCACGGGAAGCGCAGCAGCACCGGGATCAGCGTGCGGCGCAGCAGTTCGATGCGGGTCAGGCGCGTGACGACGCGGCGCAGCAGATGCGGGCGGCGCAGCCCGTGCAGCGCCGTCCCGGCGCGGCGCAGCGGACGCGTGACGCGCCACGAAGTGCTGTGCTGGATTGCGACGATGTGCGCTTCCATGCCCTTGGCCCAGTTGGTCAGGCGTTCGGCCTGCGCATGGACTTGGGCCAGGTCGTGGGTCAGTGCCGCATTGCGTTGTTCGGCGTCGTTGGCGCGCTGCGCTTCTTCGCTGGCGCGGCGCGTGGCGTGGTCGGCCCGCTCGCCCAGGTCATTGACGCGCGCATTGGCTTCGTCGAGCCGGCGGTAGGCGCCGTCGAGCTGCTCGAGCAGGCCCCTGGCCTGCGCATCGACGCGCTCGAGGTGGCCGTGCAAGGCCTGTTCGCGCGATTCGACGTGATTGATCCTGGCGGTCAGTTCACGTGCATGCTCGTTGGATTCGCCCAGCGCCTTGTTCAGTGCATGTTCGCTGGCCCAGGCTTTCTCGAGATGGTGCGAGACGAAGCCGTCGAAGACGTTGGGCTGGATGTCCAGCTGCGTCATCAGCGCGGCATGTTCCTCGGCCACGTAATACCGGTTCAGGCCATCGAACCAGGCGTAGTGATAGCGCTGGCCCAGCACCATGTGCTCCCAGCTGGCGTGGTTGGTTTCGCGGCTGTTCGGCAGCGTCGCCTCGATCACCAGCACCCATGGGCGCCAGCGTCCGAAGTCCATCCCGCGCAGCACTTCGCCTTCGAAGCCTTCGACGTCGATCTTCAGAAAATGGATCTCGCCCCGGACGTGTTCGGCGCAGATGCCGGCCAGCGTGCGCACGGGGACCGTGATCTCGGCCACGTCATGGCCTTCGGCGCGGTGCATCTCGGCGACCGATGCTTCGGGCGAGGCCCAGCCGCGCACGGCCGGTACGTCGTACAGCGTCAGTTCGCCATCCGTGGCGCCGGCGGCAACGGCCAGGTTGACGTCGCGCGGGCGCTGCTCTTCGAAGGCCTGGTGGAACGAGGGCAGCGGCTCGATGCTGATGCCGTTCCAGCCCGCGTCGTAGAACGCCTTGGTGACCGAGTGCTCGACCGGGTCGTTGGCGCCGACGTCGATGTAGTAGCCATTCTTGATGTGGCCGAGCGCGCGCCACAGCAGCACGTCTTCATTGTTCTGGGAATACGAGATGAAATAGCTCATGCGGTCTTTCATGCCTGCGCCTGCCCGAACAGGTGGGCCAGTGGCGTATTGCCGGCGTCAGTACCGGCGCCGGCGGCATCGGCCTGGCGCGCCAGCGCATGCGCGGCCGACGGTTTGTCATACACGAGCAGCAGCACCAGTGCCTGCGCCAGCAGATCCTGCTGCGCCGTGGCTTCGCGCACGAACACCGCGTCGCCCCAGCCGAGGCGGTCGCGCGAGCGCGCCGCGCTGCCGGCGCTCGGGTAACGGCACAGCGATGAAAAGTCGAGCAGGTAAAAGCCCGCGGCGCGCAGCAGCGTCTCGATCTCCGAGAACAGCGCCTGTCCTGCGTAGATCGGCGCAAACGAAACTTCGCAGTGCACGACGTTGGTCCGCGCCAGCACCGCCGTCGCGTGGCGCAGCGTCGGCAGCTCAAACCCCTGGATGTCGAGTTTCAGGAAGTCGATCGGGCCGGCATCCGCCAGCACGTCGTCCAGGCGGCTGGTAGCCACGCTCTCGGTCTGCACCGTCGCCAGGTGATCGAGGTCGCGCAGTTGCGCGGTCAGGGTCCGGTTGAACGGCAGCAGCGACGACGTGGCGTCGTCGTTGTTGATGTGGAAGGTGTGCTGGCCGCCGTCGCCGATGAAGGTCGGGTACAGCGTGACGTGGCTGTCCGGGTTGTTGCGGCGGCTCGCGTCGATCTTGTCCTGCTGCGGCTCGAAGCCGATGATGCGATACGGCAGGCCATGGCGCGTCAGCGGCGCATACACGTGGTCTTCGTTTTCCAATTCCTGGGCGCCGATGTCGACCACGGTGAGCGGGCGTGTCAGCAGCGGCGCAGCGGCGGCCGCGACCTGCGCCTTGACGGCATCGATGCCGGCCGCACCGGGCGCGCCGTGACCGAGGCCGTATTCGCTCGACGCCATCAGGGCGGCCAGCAATTCGTCGGCGGCGGCGCCTTCGGCCAGCCGCGCGCTCCAGTAAGCCAGGCCGGCCGGATCGGGCTCGCGGCCCAGGAAGCCCCGGTACAGGCCGCGCACGATGGCGGCGTGGTCCTGCCGGGATGAAGTGGAATCGTGTTCAGGCATGGTGGTATCCAATCGGGTCAGCGGATGCTGAACTTGAGCTGCGGATGCAGGTTGACCAGGCCGCCCCAGACGATCGCTGACGGATTCGGCGCGACCACGAAGCTGTGCGCCTCGTGCAGGTAGTTCAGCACTTTTTCGAATGCGCCTTCGCCATGGCCGCCGGCACCCAGGCCGACGGTGAGCGTGTACTCGTCCGGGAACAGCGACAGGTTCAGGGCGAAGCTGGCGCTGATGATCGCGCCGCGCGCGGTCGGGCCGGGCGCGTGGCGCATGCAGTAGCTGTTGGTCTCGAACAGCGTGGCGCCGTAGCGGTTGCGGATCTTGAAGCCGATGTGCGGATCGGCGACGTCTTCGTGCAGCAGGTAGTCGACCTGCAGCGTGACCATTTCGTCGGCCATCAGCGTGGCGCGCTCGGCGCCATGGCGGTCGAGCAGGCGCACGCCGACGCAATCGGCGCCGGGCGTGGTGATGCTGCCGGTCTTGCCGCCGACGACCGTCAGGTGCTCACGCTCGATCGGGGCCAGCGGCGCCGCGTCACCCTGAATCTGGATCGCATCCGGCGCCTGGTCGAGCCGGCCCAGCAATTCGGCCTGGTACAGATCGAGCGCATCGGCCGGCGAGCCATCGAAGGCGACCTTGCCGCCGCGCAGGAAAATGCAGCGATTGCAGATATTCAGTACCGTGCCGGCGCTGTGCGACACGAACAGCAGCGTGGTGCCGGCCTTGATGAAGCCTTCGATGCGGGCATAGCACTTTTGCTGGAAGAACACGTCGCCCACGGCGAGGGCTTCGTCGACGATCAGGATGTCGGGCCGCACGCAGGTGGCCACGGCAAACGCGAGGCGCACCTGCATGCCGCTCGAGTACACGCGCACCGGCTGGTCGATGTACTCGCCGATGTCGGCAAAGGCCAGGATCTCGGGCATCAGCGCTTCGACGCGCTCGGCGTCCAGACCGATCATCTGGCCAGCCATCAGCGCATTCTGGCGCCCGGTGAAGTCGGGATGAAAGCCCAGCCCCAGTTCGAGCAGGGCGGCGACGCGCCCTTCCAGGGTCACCGCACCGGTGGTCGGCTGCGTCGTGCCCGTGATGAGCTTGAGCAGCGTGCTCTTGCCGGCGCCGTTCACACCGATCAGGCCGACGGCTTCGCCCGGCCTGATCGTGAAGCCGATGTCTTCGAGCACCCACTTGAGCGTGTGGCGCTGGCCCGGCAGGGTCCAGTCGGCCAGGCGCGCCCAGCGGTTGTTATATTGTTTGTAGGCCTTGCCCAGGCCACTGGCGACGATCGATCCCATTACAGTTCATCCACGATTTCGCCGGCGCGCTTGCGGAACATGCGCAGACCGAGCGTGCACAGCAGCAGTGCGACAACCAGCGGATAGACCAGACTGCCCCAGTCCGGCGGCGTGCCCTTGACCAGCACGCCCTGCCAGGTCGCGATGATCGGGGCCATCGGATTCCAGTCGAGGATCGGGCGCACGTGCTCGGGCAGGATGCTGGCCGGATAGACGATCGGCGTGAGCCAGAACCAGAACTGCAGCGTGATCGTCATGAACTGGCCGACGTCGCGGAAAAACACGTTCAGGATGCCGACTACCATGCCGATGCCCAGCGCCAGCATCACCTGCAGCACCAGCACCGGCAGCAGGGTCACGAACACCGCGCCCGGGAAATTGCCGGTGACGATCAGGAACACGACGAACAGCCCAAAGATGATGCCGAAGTTGACCAGCGCATTGAGCGTGACGATCACGGGCAGGCAGATGCGCGGGAAACTGACTTTTTTCAGCAGATTGGATTGTTCCAGGAACATCGTCTGCCCGCGCCCGACCATCTCGGCGAACAGGCCCCAGGTCAGGATGCCGGCGCACAGGTAGATGGAATAGGCGAAGGTCGAATCCGAACCCGGCATCTTGGTGCGCATGACCTCGGCGAAGATCACGGTGTACACCAGGATCATCGCAAGCGGACTGAGCAGCGACCAGACGGCGCCCAGGATCGCATTGGCGTATTTCGACTGGAATTCGCGTTGCACGCTGCCCAGGACGAAACCGCGATAGGCCCACAGGCCGCGCAGCATCAGGGGCAGGATCATGGAATGAGGGTGTTCGGAAGCGCCTCGCAAGAGGGCGGAAGTGTTGTCGTCATAGTAATGCAGGCTGCAATAAGAGCGGAATTATACCGCACGGTCCTGCCTACAAATTGTTCAATTGTAACGACGTGTCATCGACTGTGGCAGGTGGTTTGCTTCGCCAAGGCACTTGTCAGCCACCGCTATTTGATCTCTGTTAAACCATTGGATCAGCATAAAAATCTTTCCGGTTTTGTCAGGTCTGACTCGATTACATGCACTTTCTGCAGTAATTCACCAACGAGGAGTACCTTATGACATTACGAAAAAGTCTGATTGGCGCGGGTTTCTTGCTGCCACTTTGCATGCAAGCTCAGGCGGCTGAGAAAACGACAATCTATTACGCACCGTCCGGCAATACTGTCATCGTGGTCGACGGTCTCGTTATCGGCAGGGCCACAAATTTTCAGCCTGTCAAACAACTGAAATTCCGGCCCACGATTGTTGTCGGAGATACACCCGAAGACCCCGGCGTTCCTGACACGCCCAATATTCCCGAACCAAGAGAGCCCAAACCTCCCAAGGATCCAACGCCCAAGGATCCAACGCCCAAGGATCCGCCGTGTTCAAGCGGTTGCTGCGACATTCTGTGCCCGCCTGGTCCGAAGATCGACCAGCGTGACCTGATCAAGTGGGCACCTGTCATCAAAAACACGAATGTCGTCAATATCAGCGACAGGGCGCTGAAAGGAATACGCTAGCAGTTTTCGCCGGGAGTACCCGCGGTGCCTGCCGAGGTGATCGTCACGAAGCGGGAGGGCGCGTCTGTACAGGATTCAGGATGAACCTTGTGCCAGCCGCTGCAGTGCGTCCGGATCGAGGATCACCAGGCGGTGCGCGTCCTTGAGCACGACCCCCTGCTGCGCCAGCACCAGCAGGGCGCGGGTGACCGTTTCGCGGCTGGTGTTGATCATGTTGGCGATGTCCTGGTGCGTTGGCAGGTTCTCGACCACACGCTGGCCTTCCTTGTCCTCGGTCTGCGGCATCAGCGCGATATAGGTGTAGATGCGGCGCGTCGTGTTGTTGATGCTGAGAAGCGCGCGGAATTCGGAATCGCGCTGGATCTTCTGGGCCAGGTGGCCGAGCATCTTGTGCGCCACCGACGGCGAGTGCGAGAACAGGTGCATCGCGGTCGAGGCTGGCAAGAACGCGACCAGCACCTCGGTCATGGCCACCACCGACGCCGAGCGGGTCGAGCCGTTGATCAGGGCGATCTCGCCAAAGAAGTCACCGGCCGCCAGCATGCGCAGGCCGACCGCGCGCCCGTCTTCGGTCACGTCGACCACTTGCAACTGGCCCGAAAGCAGGAACAGCAGTGCATCGGCGACGCCGCCCTTGTGCAGGACCACCGTGCGTTTCGGGAAATGGCGGTAACGCATCTCGCTCTTGACGCGCGCGATGTCTTCGTCACTCAGCTCGGAAAACAGCGGAATCTTGCGCAGGTGGACCTGGACCTGGTGTTCCTGGAGTTGCGGCGCAGCGCCAACGGCCGCTTCTTGCGCAGGCGCGGCAGCGGCGGCAGCGGCGGATTTCAGGGAAAGCTTGGCGCTGGTACTCATGGATGTGTCGGTCTCGTCAAAAATGCCCGGCCACGAAGACGGCCAGGGCGGCGCAGCCGATGCCGGCCGCATTGGCAGCCAGATCGCGCCAGCAGAAGCGGCGATCCGGCACCAGGGCTTGCAGGCATTCGATCAACCAGCCGAACACCAGCAGGCCAGCCATCCACCATGCTGCCTCGACACCGTCCTGCGCAATGCGCAGGGCCAGCACGGTCAACAGCGCGAAGGCGCCAAAATGCATCAGTTTATCGTTCGGCAGAGGCGGCAGCCAGCGGTTGGGCACCAGACACCCGGCCAACAGTCCGAGCGACGCGCAGACCAACAAAATCGCTTCCAGTCTCACCAGAGGGTCCTCTACAAATCAGGACCGCGATTGTACCGCCTATGGCGTATGCCATTGCCAGCTCAACTGCAGTTGGCGATTATTGTACTGAAAGATCGAGATGTTCTCGCGGTTGCGCACTGCGCGGGCCTCCAGAACGATACGCTGCTGCTTGCCGATCTGGTACGTCAGCGAGGCGCGCAGCACCTGCGTGCGCTGGGCGCGTACCTGGTCGATCAGGAGCTCGGGCGAATAGGGACTGGCGCTGTCCCAGCTCTGGCGGGTATAGGCCAGTTCGCCGGTCGTGCTCCAGCCGAGCGGGCGGCGCAGGTTCAGGCTGACATAGGCGCCATGCCGGTTGCCGCCGGGGCGATCGGCCAGCGCGCGGTCGGACTGTACGCCCGCAGTCAGGGTGGCGCTGAGGTCACCCGTGTAGTGGCTCAGCAGCGCGCGTGCCTCGATCAGGTTGGCGTCGAACGCGCTCAGAGTGGCGTAGTCGGTGCGAGTGGCCGCGCCGATCAGGTGCAACTGGGTGCGTGGCGGCAGCGGCACGGGTGGCGTCACGCGCACCTGGGCCTGGCCCTGGCGCTGGTACAGATGGCCGCCCATGCCCGTGAGTCCGAGCGAGGCGGTGCCGCGTACCAGCCATGTACCCAGCCGCCACGGCGATTCGACGCCGCCGAACAGTGCCGTGGTGTCGTAGTCGTGCAGGCTGTCGTAGCGCCGGCCCTGGAATTGCAGAAAACCGAGTGTGCCGTTGGCCGTGATGTCACGCAGGTAGTCGGCGCTCACTTGCGTGTAGCCGTCATGCTTGGGCAAAAAATCGGCCAGCAGTGGCAGTTCGACCGTACCGTCCGGACCTTCGACGATGAACGTCGAATTGCTTGCGCCCTGGTTCACGTTATCGTCGACGCCGCGGCTGACGCTGATGGCGGCAGTGCTCGCCGGCGTCCAGCGCACGCAGCCGGTGTCGCGCGCCTCGGCGATCAGTTCGAGGATTTCACGGCGCGGATTGAAGCGGGTTTCGACATTGGCGAACAGGCGCTCGGCTTCATCGCCCTGGCCCAGGCTGCACTGGATCAGCGCCAGGTCGAGCCAGGCGCCGGCGTGCTGCGGCACGATGCCGATCAGGCGTGTCATCTGCTCCGACGCATCGCTCTTGCGGCCTTCGGCCAGCGACTGCAGGGCTTCCTGATACAGTAGTTCTTCCGCCGTATGCCCGGATGGACGGGGCAGGGCAGCGTCTTCAGGGCTGGCGCCAGGCGACGGGCTGCCCGATTGCGCGAGCGCACCGTTGCAGGCCAGTGCCAGGCAGAGGCCCGCTATCGCGCGCACGATGAGGGTCTGGTTCACGATGCCTGCTCCGGCGCGGCGCTGCTGGCTTGCAGACTGGGTTCGAATGTATACAAAGGGGTAGCTCTTTCTTTGCCGCGCAGCAGGCGCTCGCCCAGGGCGAGGAAACGGTGGCGCTCACTGCGCTCGACCGTTCCCGGACCGATAATGACATTGTGCGTGAAATCACGCGCGACCTGCTCCAGGCGGGCGGCCGTATTGACGCCGTCGCCGACCGCAGTATAGATGCTGCGAAACATCGTGCCAAAGTCGCCCGCCATCGCGGCGCCGCTTTCGATCCCGATCCGCACCCGCAGCGGTTGGTAACCCTGACGCACCCGGCTTGCGCTGAGTTCGTCGACGCGCACCTGGATCGCGCGCGCCGCATCGAGCGCCAGGTCGGCATGCTCGGCCTGCGGCAACGGTGCGCCCCAGAACGCCATCATCCCGTCGCCCGTGTATTTGTCGAGCGTGCCCTGGTGATCGATCACGGGGCCGGTCAGGCAATCGAGGAAGTCGCGCGTGAGCGTGGCCGCTGCTTCCACCGGCAGCGTCTCGACCTGGCTCGTGTACCCTTCCATGTCGGCCACGAGCGTAGTCACGTCGCAGCGGCGCGGGCGCAGCGGGTCTTCTTCTTCGCTGCGCAGCAATTGCTCGACAACGGCTGGCGCCACGTATTGCCGCAGCGTCTGCAGCAGGTGGCGCGAGCGGCGCTGGGCCTGCTGCCAGCCGTAGGGCACCGCCACCGCCAGCAGGAACAGATTGGTGCCCAGCGGCCCCACTGGCGCGAACACCGGGTCGTGCGGCGCCACGATGTAAGCCAGTCCCAGCCACAAGGCCGAACTGGCGCCCAGCAGCAATACGCAATTGGCGGCCGACAGGCGCGGGAAGGCGAGCGTGCAGGCGACGCACGACGCCAGCGCAAACAGGCAGGCGATCAGGCGCCCCGGCCACGGCGCCGGTTGCTTGCCTTCCTGGCGGTCAAGCAGGGCCGACAGGATGGTGGCTTGTACACCGAGCCCCGGGCGGTTGGCGGCGAGCGGCGTCGAAACCCGGTCACCCATGCCCAGCGACGATGAGCCGATCAGCACCAGGCGCTCGCTGGCGCCCTCGGGGGCAATGCGCTGGGCCAGGATGTCGCCGGCACTGACCACCGTATAGGCGCGCCAGTCCCGTGTATAGGGAATGCGCATCAGGCCGGCGTTGTCGACGGCCAGCGCCGGCTGCCCGGTGCAGCAGTTGACCAGGGCCAGTCCAAGCGCCGGATACGCCTTGCCGCCAAAGCGCGTCACCAGCGGCACATGGCGCAGGGCGCCATCGGCATCGGGGATGAAACCGATCGCGCCGACATGCGGCGCCCGCGCCAGCCCCGGGTAGTTGCCGATGAAGCCGGTGGCCGGCACGCCGCCGGCCTGGCCGGCGATCGCGCCGCCCAGGTGGCCGTCGAGCACCGGCTGCGGCCGGTTGCCGGCAAAGTCGAAATCGAAGGCCTGGGCCGGCACCAGCGGACCGTGCGCGGCGAGCAGGGCCAGGCGCATGTCGCCATCGGTACCGCTCGCGGCCGGCAGCAGGATGTCGAGGGCGACGCCGCGCGCGGCGTAGCGGGTGAGCAGGATTTCTACAAGGTGCGCCAGGCGCTCGCGCGGCCAGGGCCATGGACCGAGTTCGCGCAGCGAGGCTTCATCGATATCGACGACCAGGATGCGCGCTTCGGGCGCAGTGCTGACCTGCAGGCGCAGAAACGCATCGCGCAGCCATTCATTGGGCAGGAAGGCCACCTGGTTGAGGCCAATCCGCGACCACCTGTTGTCAGATGGCGACACGCCCGCCGTGGTGCTCCACTGTGTCCAGAGAGTGACCATCAAAGCCAGCGCAGCGATGATCCAGCGGCCACGGGTACGTGCTTGCGTTCTCGGTTCAGCCACGCGCTGCGCTCTTGTCAAAGAATTGGTTGGTGAAGTGTAGTGACGCAGTATAACTGGTCGCATTGCCCGATTGCATTGTTTATTTGGAAATATCGCACACTGAAATGCCCATATCGGCACGGTTCCTTTACGATAGAATGTGATAACCGTCACAGCAGCGCGTCAAGGCGACGCGGTACAGTGGGAAGGAAAGGGGTCTATCTTGCACAAATTATTCATTACCGCCACGCTTGCATGCGCCGCGCAGTTTGCCCATGCCGCCGAGGCGGGCAAGATCATTTTCGTAACCGGCGCAGCCTCGGCCGGCGAGCGCGCGGCCGTCGAAGGCGCGCGCGTCGAAGAAGGGCAGATGCTGTCCACGGGCGCCGATGGTTATATGTATGTGAAGACAGCCGACAATGGCCTCTTCATCCTGCGCCCACAGACCCGGGCCCGCATCGTCACGTACCAGATCGACAAGCAGAACCCCGCCAACACCCGCGTCAAGTTCGAGCTGCTCAGTGGTACCGCGCGCAGCAAGTCGGGCGAGGCCGTCAAGCAGGCGCGCCAGAACTTCCGCTTCAATACGCCCGTGGCGGCCATCGGCGTGCGCGGCACCGATTTCACGGTCACGACCGACAACGACACGTCGCGCGTCTCCGTGTTTTCGGGCGGCGTCGTCGTGAGCGGCTTCGTGGGCAGTTGCCGGCCAGACGGGGCAGGGCCGTGCGAAGGCGGTGCCAGCCGTGAACTGAGCGCGGCCCAGCGCGGGCAACTCGTGCAGGTCACGCGTGGCCAGGCTGCGCCGCAGGTGCTTGAAGCGGGCGGCCAGAGCCCGGACCAGGCCGCCCCGCCGCGTCCCGATGAACCCCTGACCAAGAAGGATGCCGACCAGCCAAAGGTCAATGTCGAGGTAGCCAAGAACATCGGCCTGAACACCGCCATCGACAAGGTCGTCAATCCTGGGCCTGCCGAGCCGGCGAACCCGCCGGTCGACCTGCCTGACGTGGAAACGCCGGTCGTGGTGGTCCCGGTGCCTGAAACCCCGGTCACGCCAGGGCCTGCGCCAACGCCGGTACCCGAGACGCCGGTGTCGCCGCTGCCGCCGGTCGGTGTGCCGAACCCGGCCGAGCGCTTTGCCATCTGGGGACGCTGGCAACCGGTGAACGGCGATGCGGCGCCGTTCGACTTTGCCGCACAAGATGCAAAGAATGAACGGATTGCGCTCAATGGTTATTTCGCACTGTTCCGTACGCCAGGTAAAGAGTATGTCGCGCCAAATAACGGCAGCGTCGGATTCAGCCTGCGCAGCAGTGAGGCATATGTCATGACCGAATATGGCAACGGCATTATCGTGACCGCGCCAGCGACCTTGTCGAATGGTGCGCTGAACGTCGATTTCGCGAAACGCAGTTTCAACACCAATATGGATCTGACCACGCGCAGCGATATCGTCAAGCTGCGTGGTGACGGCACGGTCAGCAGCGACGGTCGCCTGCGAGGTGATGCTGCCGGGCGTCAGGGGTATTTGAACATTCAGGGACTGCTGACCAATGAACGGGGTTCGTCGTCGACTGCGGCAACGATCTTCGACGGGCGCATCGATGATCGCCGCACCGTCAATGGCGGTGCGACCTGGCGTTGACCTTTGTCTATCCGATAATAAAAAAACCCGGGATTCCGGGTTTTTTTATGTAATGGGAATTAATGGCTGAGTATATTTAACCTGGTTTTTGTTTCAAGATGTAACGACGAGAATGATTATCAAAGTACAAGATTCTGAGTGTACCCTGTGATAATTGAAGAGAATCTCCGGAGAGAATCGGTTTGATCCCGCAACTTTGTCTGGAAATTGTCATTTTTTAGGAAAACTTGGTCATTACTGTGATGGCCGTCACACGAGTCATGCCGACGTATCTGTCATGATGCGGCTCGTTGGACTTCAAGAGTGTCCTCGGCTCTTGCAATAAAGAATCAACATTCGATCGATCGATCTCATTTTTTTTGGAGTTACACATGGCTATCGTCACCACCCACGTTGCAGCAGTTCAACAAATGTACGTCGCTTACTTCGGTCGTCCTGCTGACACCGCAGGCCTGGACTACTGGACCAACGTCGTTGAAGCCAACGCCGGCGCAACCGCTGCAGTGTCGGCCGCTTTCGCCGCATCGCCAGAATACATCGTGACCTACTTCGGTCAGACCAACACCCAGATCGTCAACAACATCTATCAAAACCTGTTCGGTCGCGACGCTGATGCAGCTGGCCGCACCTACTGGGCAAACCTGCTGACCAACGGCACCATCAAGGTCGACACCATCGTTGCTGAAGTTGCAAAAGCAGCACTGACCACCGACGCAGAAGCCGTCGAAAACAAGGTCGCTGCTTCGACCGCCTTCACCGCTCAGCTGGACACCGCCGCTGAAAACGCAGGCTACGCTGGTAACTCGGCACTGACCCTGGCTAAAGCGTTCATCAAGTCGGTCACCACCGACGCAACCCTGACGACCGCAATCACCCCAGCTAATCTGACCGCACAAGTTGCTGCTGTCGTCAAAGCCGGCACCCCATTCACGCTGGCTGGCGGCCTGGCTGCTGTCGAAGCTGCTGATGACAACCTGGCTACTTTCCTGGAAGACAACTCGTTCGCATCCGCAGCTGCTGCTTCGACCGCAATCACGACTGCTGAAACCAACGCAATCGCTGCAGTTGACGCTGAAGTCACCGGCACCTACACCGGTGCAACCAGCTCGGTGCAAGCTGCTCTGATCGCTGATCAGCGCACTGCCAACACCAAAGCACTGGCCGATGCCAACACCGCACTGACCACCGCCAATGCTAACGCTGCTGCCATCACCGGCCTGAGCGCTGCAATCGCTAACCAGCGCGCTGCAGTTGCTGCTAACGCAGCTGCAATCGAACTGGCTGAAGAGACCCAGGTTGAACTGAACGTTGCTTCTGCTGCACTGGAAGCGCGCGTTGGTACCCTGGAATTCGCTCCAACCATCACCGCACCTGCAACCGGCTCGACCGTGGTTGTGATGTTCGACAACGCTGGTACCGACGTCAACCTGATTTCGATCAACGCTGCTGGTAACTTCGTCCTGGCACCCGGCGCGACCGAAGCCAAGTACCCAGGCGTGACCGCTCTGCGTGACGCACTGGCTGCTGACTTCACCGCTGATGCTGATGCTGTCTTCGCTGCTGACGACCTGGCCGACGCAAACGCTGACCCAGTCCTGGGTGGTGCCAATGCAGATGAAGTCGCTGCTGTCACCGCTGCTTACACCGCAATCACCGCTGCCAACACCAACATCACCGAACTGGCTGATGCGATTGCTGACCTGACCGAAGCGCGCGCTCTGAAGACCGAGCTGGCTGCTCTGAACAAAGCAATCGTCGATGCTGACGCTGCATTCACCACCGCTGGCTACGCTACCCCAGTGACCCTGGACAATGCTTCGGCAGCTGCAACCTCGGGTTCGGACATCTTCCTGCTGGGCGATGAAGCTGCTGTTACCATCAGCGCCTTCGGCCGCTCGGGTTCGGACGCTCTGGTCATCGGCAACGGCTACACCGTGAACACCGGCGCCCTGAGCACCGGCGTTGACACCGCCCTGGAAGTCTTCTTCATCCAGAACGGTACCCGTACCGAAGTCCACGTCGAAGACAAAGCCTTCGGCTCGGCTAGCGGCGACGTCACCGTCATCACCCTGATCGGTGTCGACGCAACCGACCTGCAACTGACCGACGGCATCATCTCGCTGAAGGCAGGCGCCTAATTATCCAGCCCGCTTCGGCGGGCTTGGTAACGCCAAAACCCGCCACCGCAAGGTGGCGGGTTTTTTTACGCCTGTCTTGTGTGAGTCTGTTGTGGACGCGATGCGACTGAATGTAGTCAGAAAGCTCATAATTTGTGATCTCTGTCACAAATTTTGAAGGTTATACGGCATAATGAACGCGCTAAGTGGTTGCTTGTATTCCGGCAACATGCAGGGTCAACCAGCCCTGGCCCGATTCTGCCTTCAGACCATCGTCCATGAAAAAACTGCTAAACGCTAATAACGAAATCGAACGCGCATTGCTCGCGTTCAAGAGCACCTTCATTACCATCGGGGTGTTCAGCGCGATCATCAATGTCCTGATGCTCACGCCGTCCCTGTACATGCTGCAGGTGTACGACCGGGTGCTGGCCAGCCGCAATGAGATCACGCTGCTGATGCTCACCTTGCTGATGCTGGGCGCGTTCCTGTTCATTGGCTGCCTCGAGGTCGTGCGCTCGTTCGTGCTGGTGCGTGTTGGCGCCAAGTTCGACATGATGCTCAACAAGCGCATTTACACCGCTGCGTTCGAGCAAAACCTCAAGCAGAGCGGCGGCAATGCCGGCCAGGCGCTGAGCGACCTGACCAGCCTGCGCCAGTTCTTGACTGGCAATGCGTTGTTCGCCTTCTTCGATGCGCCATGGTTCCCGATCTATTTGTTCGTCATCTTCCTGTTCGAGCCGGCACTTGGCTGGTTTGCGCTGGGCGGCACGATCATTCTGATCGTCCTGGCCGTCGTCAACGAACGCGTCACGCGCGCGCCACTGTCCGAGGCGAACTCGATGGCCGTGGCTGCCAGTGCGATGGCCACCAACAATCTGCGCAATGCCGAAGTCATCGAATCGATGGGCATGCTGCCGAACCTGATGGGCCGCTGGTTCAAGACCCATGGCAAGTTCCTGTCGCTGCAGGCCGATGCCAGCCAGAAGGCGGGCACCATTGGCGCCATCACCAAGTTCGTCCAGACCGCGTTGCAATCGCTCGTGCTCGGCTTTGGCGCACTGCTGGTCCTGGAAAACAAGATTACCCCCGGCATGATGATTGCCGCATCGATTCTGGTCGGCCGCACGCTGTCGCCGGTGCAGCAAGTGATTGGCGTCTGGAAGAGCTGGAGCAGCACCCGCAGCGCGCATGAGCGCCTGACCAAGCTGCTGGAAACCAACCCGGCACGTGCTGCCGGCATGGCGCTGCCGAAACCGGAAGGCAAGCTGACGGTCGAAGCCATCACGGCAGCACCACCGGGCGTCACCACGCCGATCGTGCGCAATCTGAGCTTTGGCATCGTGGCTGGCGACGTGCTGGGCGTGATCGGCCCGAGCGGCTCGGGCAAGTCGACGCTGGCGCGCCTGCTGGTGGGCGTATGGCCGGCGATGAT
This sequence comes from Oxalobacteraceae sp. CFBP 8761, assembly GCA_014841595.1. Classification (NCBI taxonomy): domain Bacteria; kingdom Pseudomonadati; phylum Pseudomonadota; class Betaproteobacteria; order Burkholderiales; family Oxalobacteraceae; species Oxalobacteraceae sp. CFBP 8761. Next base: position 593,659 of record JACYUE010000001.1, read on the forward strand.
GGGCAAGGTCCGTCTCGACGGCGCCGACATCTATCAGTGGAACAAGGCGGAGCTGGGCCCGAACATCGGCTACTTGCCACAGGACATCGAACTATTCAGCGGTACCGTCAGCGAAAATATCGCCCGTTTTGGCGAAGTCGATGCCGAGAAAGTCGTCACCGCCGCCCAGCGCGCCGGTGTGCACGAGATGATTCTGCGCTTGCCGAAGGGTTACGACACGCCGCTGGGCGACGCGGGTGGCGGCCTGTCCGGCGGCCAGAAGCAGCGCCTGGGCCTGGCACGCGCCATGTACGACGATCCGGCCCTGATCGTGCTCGACGAACCGAACTCGAACCTCGATGAAGTCGGCGAACAGGCACTCGTCACCGCCGTGCTCGAACTGCGCAAGCGCGGCAAGACCATCGTGTTGATCACGCACCGTCCAAGCATCCTGGGCGTGACCACCAAACTGCTGGTCATGAAAGATGGCATGGTTCAGGCCTTTGGCCCGACCCAGCAGGTAATGACGGCGATGCAGGAAGCGAGCCAGAAAGCCGTCGAAGCGGCCCAACAGCGCGTTGCACAGCAGGGTGGCGCGAAGCCGGCTGCCGAGAAAACTCACCGGTCGCGCTATGCCGTGCCCGAGCGCCTCGCCCCCGATGCCGCCGCCACGCCACCGCAAGCCCCAACCGCACCCGCTGCCCCGGCAGCCCCTGCAGCGCCTGCTGCCCCCGTTGCGACTGCAGCGCCAGCACCTGGAGAAACTAACTGATGAAGTTGCTTAAGAAAGATGCAGCGGACGTCATTACCCATGACGTGACCCCGCTCGAAGTAAAGACGGATGCGCGCGCATTTGCCCGCATCGGCTGGCTGGTCGTCCTGCTCGGCTTTGGCGGCTTCATGCTGTGGGCCCTGCTGGCGCCGCTCGACAAGGGCGTGCCATTGTCCGGCACCGTGGCCAGCGAATCGAATCGCCAGGCCGTGCAGCACCTGAGCGGCGGTACCGTTCAGGAATTGCTGGTGCGCGATGGCGATGTTGTCAAGAAGGGCCAGGTGCTGGTGCGCATGAATCCAATCGTGGCCCAGTCCGCAGTGCAAGCCACTGAAGCGCAATACCTGTCGGCTCTGGCGAGCGTTTCGCGCCTGCTGGCCGAGCGCGATGGTTCCCGCACGATCAAGTGGCCCGCCGACCTGGAATCACGCCGCAGCGAACCGCGCATCAGTGAGCTGATGAGCTCGCAAGAACAATTGCTGATGTCGCGCCAGGGTGCGCTGCAAAACGAATTGTCGGGTGTCGACGCCAGTATCGAAGGCCTCAAGATGCAGATCACCGGTCTGCAGGAATCGCGCGACAGCAAGAAGGAGCAGGTCGGTTTCCTGAAAGAGCAGCTCGGCGGCATGCGCGACCTGGCCAAGGAAGGCTACGTCGCCCGCAACCGCCTGCTTGATCTGGAGCGTACCTATGCCCAGCTCGGCGGCGCCATTTCGGAAGACATCGGCAATATCGGCCGCTCGCAGCGCCAGGTGGTCGAACTGACCATGCGCCGCGCGCAGCGCCTGCAGGAATACCAGAAGGAAGTGCGCAGCCAGCTCAACGACCAGCAACGCGAAGCCGAAGGGCAGCATGCCCGCCTGATGGCCCAGCGCTTCGAGCTGACCAACGTCGCGGTGCGCTCGCCTGCCGACGGCACCGTGGTCGGCCTGGCCGTGTTTACCAACGGCGGCGTCGTACCGTCTGGCTTCAAGATGATGGACATCGTCCCGAGCAACGCACCGTTGATCATTGACGGCCGTCTGCCGACCAATCTGGTCGACAAGGTTCATGCAGGCTTGCCGGTCGAGCTCATCTTCTCGGCTTTCAACACCAACAAGACCCCGCACATCGACGGTGAGCTGACCCATATTTCGGCCGACAGCGCCGTCGATGAAAAAACCGGTGTCCCGTATTACAAGGTGCACGTCAAGGTGGCACCGGCCGGTGAAAAGAAAATCATCGCGAACAATATGGATATCCGTTCCGGCATGCCGGTCGAACTGTTCGTCAAGACGGGTGAGCGCACGATGATGAGCTACCTGTTCAAGCCGATCATGGACCGTGCCCACACGGCCCTGAGCGAGGAGTAAGCGATGACGTCCATTCGTACCTCCCGCCTGCGCACCCTGGTGGCCGGCGCGCTGCTGGCCGCTGCTGCGGGCAGCGCCGGCGCGATCACGCTCGAGCAGGCCTACCAGGCCGCGCTCAAGAACGATCCGGTGTTTCGCATGCGCTACTTCGAGAACGAGAGCGGCAAGGAAAACCGCATTCTCGGCCGCGCGCAGTTGCTGCCGCAGATTTCGGCCAGCCATTCGTTCAACCGCAACATCACGGACCTGCTGCAGCCTACCAACGTTCCGAACGTCCAGAGCCTGAGCCACCCGCGTTACCTGAGCCGCTCGTCGGTCGTGCAGCTGCGCCAGCCGTTGTTCAATATGGATGGCATCCAGCGCTACCGCCAGGGCAAGGTGCAAAGCGAGCAGGCCGAACAAGCCTACGAAGCAGGCCTGGATGAAGTCTCGGTGCGCGTCGTCAGCGCCTATATGGACGCACTGTTTGCCGAAGACCAGCTGGCGCTGGCGCGTGTGCAGCGCGATGCCTACGTCGAGCATCAAAAAGTAAACACCCGCCTGTTTCAGCTGGGCGAGGGCACCCGCACCGACATGCTCGAAATCCAGGCCCGGCTCGACCTGGCCGAGGCCCAGCTGGTCGAGGCGCAGGACAATGTGGTCGCCGTGCGCAACACGCTGGCCGGCGTGATCGGCACCGACCCCGGCTCGCTCGACCAGCTGGCCGAGAACTTCCGTCCGGTCACGCTCAATGTGGGCAGTTTCGAAGAATGGCGCAGCCTGGCGCTGGCGCGCAACAACACGCTGGCCGCCACGCGCCTGGGCGTGGAAAACGCGCGCCTGGACATCAACCGCAACCGCGCCGGGCACCTGCCACGCGTGGATCTGGTGGCTGCCTACAGCAAGAACGACAGTGAAACGCTGAATCTTCGTGGCACCGAATCGACCAACCGCGCGGTGGGCTTCCAGGTCAACTTCCCGATCTATTCAGGTGGTTCGGTCAATGCCACCACGCGCCAGGCCGCAGCCAATCTGGGCCGCGCCCAGGCCGAGCTCGATGCACGCAGCAACGAGATCCTGATTGAGCTGCGCCGCGCGCACGACCTCGTGCTCAGCAGCGGGCGCAAGATCGATGCGCTGGTCAAGGCCGTCGATTCGGGCAAGCTCCTGATGACCGCCACCCAGCAGAGCATCAAGGGTGGCGTGCGCATCAACCTCGACCTGCTCAATGCACAGCAGCAGTTGTTCACCAGCCAGCGCGACCTGGCCCAGGCCCGGTATTCCTACCTCGTCGGCCTGATGCGCCTGCGCTCTGCCGCCGGCACGCTCGAGCCGGAATCGATTCGCGAAATCGCGGCGTTCTTCCGCTGATCCTGCCGGACGGATTTGCACTGCACTTGCCTCGATTGGATTAATATCAATTTATTACCAATCGAGGAACGCTTCCATGGCCGTCAATGCACTCGAAGTCCAGCAACTCTACGTCGCCTACTTTGGCCGCCCGGCCGATCCTGTCGGGCTCGATTACTGGATGGATACACTGGCCGGGAATGTGGTGACACCCGATGATATTTCGCGCTCCTTTGCCGAGTCAAAGGAATACCGCGACAACTACAGCCACATGGACAGCCGCACCGTGGTCACCAAAATCTACGACCACCTGTTCGGGCGCGACGCCGAAGCCGTCGGTATCACCTATTGGGCTGACCTGATCGACCGTGGCGTCATCGCGATCGACGACGCGGTCAGGGAAATTTCAGAAGCGGCGGTTGGCGCCGATGCAATCGTGTTCAACGGCAAGGCGGCTGTGGCCACCGTCTTCACGCTGCGCCTCGATACGCCGAACGAAGTAGCAGCCTACGGCCGCGATGCGGGATTGGCGCTGGCCATGGAATTTCTCGCCACCGTCAAGGATGCCAAAAGCGCGCTCGACGCGGCCGACCCGGTCGTGGTCGATGCGTGGATCGCGCGCATCGTGGGCGCCGACGGCACCGCCATCGAGGATGTGGGCCTGGTCGGCGTGGTGCCGCTGGCTTGAATCAGGCCGCGGCCTCGCCGGCTGCTGCCTCGCCGGCTGCTGCCTCGCCGGCTGCAGCCTGGCCAGCGTTGCTGCTGCCGATGCAGTGCGGGCATGACACGCCATACACATAACTCGGCGCAAGTTGCTGGCGCGGCGTCACCACGGCGCGGCAGGCGAAGCACTGCACGGTTTCGGTCGGCTCGAGCTTCGGATTGAGCGCGGTGCGGTAGTCGAACACGAAGCAGTCGCCCGTGTAGTGCGCGCCGCCGACGTCCTCGAAGTACTTCAGGATGCCGCCCTCCAGCTGGTACACGCGCTCGTAGCCGATTTCTTTCATGTGGATTGCCGCTTTTTCGCAGCGGATGCCGCCGGTGCAGAAGGTCACGACCGTCTTGCCAGCCAGTGCATCGCGGTGCTGCGCCGCGACCTCGGGGAACTCGGTGAACTTGTCGATGCGGTAGTCGAGCGTGTTTTCGAACGTGCCGACGTCGACTTCGAAGGCATTGCGCGTTTCCATCATCACAACCTCGACGCCGTCGTCATCGTGGCCCTGGTCGAGCCAGCGCTTGAGCGTGACGGGATCGACCGCCGGCGCCCGGCCCAGTTCGGGCTTGATGAGCGGCATGCGCATCGTGATGATCTCTTTCTTGATCTTGACCAGCATGCGCTTGTGCGACTGTTCGGTCGACAGGCTTTCTTTCCATGTCAGGTCGGCCAGGCGGGCATCGCTGCGCACCCAGTCCAGGTACGCGTCGATGTGCTCGCGCGTACCCGACAAGAACATGTTGATGCCTTCCGGCGTGAGCAGCACCGTGCCCTTCAGGGCAAGCTCATTGCACAGCGCCTGGTATTGCGGGCGCAAGGTTTCCAGATCGTCGAGCGTGACAAATTTGTAGGCGGCGATGTTGACGTACTGTTGAGCGGAAGACATGGCGATAAAGAAGAAAAAGCGGTGAACGGACAGGCCGATATTATAAGTCAGTCAGCCGCGCCAACCGTCAGGAGCCTGCCATATGCTTGTCGAATAGATTTACACTATTGCTTCATAGCATTGATGAATATCAAATAAGTCATTGATTTGTATGGTAGGTAACTGCCTGGCATCAAGTTTGCTTATAGGAGGGCTGCGCTGTACAAACTTTGATCAACTAGGAAAACAACAATGATCCGTAATATCGCTCTGCTGGCCCTTTCGCTGACTGCCGGTGCCGCTTCGGCCGCTACCATTCCTGCAACGCTGACCTTCAACTCGGACAGCAACACTGCCTACACCAATGTGATGCCGGCAGCCCAGAGCGGCAGCGTGCTGATCGACTTCAACTTCACCTACACGGGCGCAACGGTCGACAACAACGATTTCCTGGCTCTGTGGTTTGGCAACTCGAATAACCTGGGTCAAGCCTACAAAGGCCCGAACGTCGGCTTCAAGGCAAACTGCGGCACTGGCCGCTGCACCAATGACCTGTTCGCACGCCTGGGCGGCGAAAGCGGCCCGTTCATGAACAACAGCAACCTGGTTGCAGGCACCACCTACAACATCTTCGCGAACCTGTACAAGGCCGCTGGCTCGACGACCTACAACCGCTTCGACATGTGGCTCAATGCAACGGCTGCCGAAAAGGCGTCGCTGACCGGCGCCGACCTGAAGGCAACCGGCAACACGAACCTGGCGTCGTTCAACACGATCGGCGTTCGTACCCTGGGTCTGGACAAAGGCCTGAGCGTGAACGTGAATAATCTGCGCGTCACCGGACTCGAGTCTGAAGTGCCTGAGCCAAGCAGCGTTGCCCTGATGGGTCTGGCACTGGCTGGCCTGGCATTCACCCGTCGCAACAAGCGCGGCTGATTGCCGCACGGCGCGCCAGAAATATCGGCGCGCTGCTGACAGCAGANTACCGGGTGGCCGCGCAAGGTCGCCATATGCGTCCCGGATACGCCGTGCTAGAGTGCCTCGCATTGCCCCATCACCGACAGGAACGCCATGCACGACTGGTCCGAAGGCTACATGACCGAGTTAGCCTATACCTACGGCTACTATCCCGAACTCAACCCATTGCGTGCCCGGCTGGCCCTGCTCGAGGCAGGCATCGTCCCACCGGATGTCCAGACCGCTTGTGAGCTGGGCTTTGGTCAGGGCATGAGCATCAATATCCATGCAGTCGCGGCCGGCGCGGCCTGGCATGGCACCGACTTCAATCCGGCCCAGGTCGGTTTTGCGCGCGAGCTGGCGCAAGACTTGCCGCTGGCAGCCAATCTGTCCGATGAGGCCTTCGAGGCCTATTGCCAGCGCGCCGATCTGCCGCAGTTCGATTTCATCGCGCTGCACGGCATCTGGAGCTGGGTGTCGGACGCCAACCGCCGCGTGATTGCCAGCTTCATCGAGCGCAAGCTCAAGGTGGGCGGCGTTGTCTATGTCAGCTACAACACCCAGCCCGGCTGGGCCGCGACCGGACCGCTGACCGAGCTGATGGCCGGCTTCGACGCGGCCCTCAATCCGCCCGGTATCGGTCCTGCGGCGCGCATCGACGCGGCGCTCGACTTTGTCGACGGGCTGGTCGCGAGCGGGGCGCTGTACGGCAAGGTCAATCCCCAGGTGGCCGAGCACCTCAAGCGCCTGCGCAGCCAGGACCGGCGCTATCTGGCGCACGAATATTTCAACCGCGACTGGCAGCCGATGCCGTTTGCGCAGATGCGCACCTGGATGGAAGGGGCGCGGCTGAGCTACGCCACGTCGGCCCAGTTCATCGACCACGTGCCGATGCTGAATCTGACCGCGCAGCAGCAGGACCTGCTGGCCGCGATCCCGGATGCGGGCTTTCGCGAAACGGCGTGCGACTTCATCGTCAACCGCCTGTTCCGGCGCGATTACTGGGTGCGCGGCGCGCGCCGGCTGGCGCCAGCCGACCGCACCGAGCGCCTGCGCGCCATGCGGGTGGTGCTGGCCACGCCGGCCGCCAAGGTCAAGCTCAAGGTCAGTGGCGCGCTGGGCGAAGCGAACCTGCACGAGGACGTCTATCGCCCGATCCTCGACGCGCTGGCCGACCACCGGCCGCACAGTCTGGGCGAACTCGAAGTCACGCTGGCCCCGCACGGCGCCACGCTGACCCGGATCGTCGAGGCAGTCATGCTCCTGACCGGCGCCGGCAACCTGCACCCAGCCCAGGCCGACGAGGCCATCGCCGCGGCCAGGGCCGGCGCACTGCTGCTCAATACCCGCCTGTGCGCCATGGCGCGTTATGCCGAAGATGTCGGTTGCCTGGCCTCGCCGGTGACGGGCGGCGGCTTCCCGGTGCGCCGCATCGACCAGCTGTTTCTGCTGGCGCGCAGCGTTGGTGCGGCCAGCATCGAAGCGCTGGCCGATTTCGCGACTGCCGCGCTGCAGGCGCAAGGCCAGCGCATCATGAAGGATGGTCAGCCAGTGCTGGACGATGCCCGCCAGACCGAGATGCTGCGCAGCCAGGCGCATGCGTTCGACACAACGCGTTTGCCCGTTTTTCAGGCATTGGGCGTGGCTGTCTAGAACCCAGTCCCAAAAAGACGATTGCCGGTCGATACAGGCAACGGCGATGGCACCTTGTCAGTTACTATATTGCATTGTGCAAAAGCGCCAGGGCATGCCATGCGGTCACTGAACATCCAGTACAACCCACGTATCGATCAGCTACGCTGGCTGGCGGCGACGCTCGTGTTCCTGTTCCACTTTCACCTGGAATATCGCCGCCTCGGCGGTAATGGCCTGGTCAATCCGTGGACCTCCCTGATCATCGAAGGCCATACGGGCGTGGGCCTGTTCTTCACGCTGTCGGGCTTTTTGTTCATGCAGATCGCGCTGCGCCAGCGCCAGATCCGGTATGGCGAGTTCCTGCGTAACCGCGTGCTGCGCATTGCGCCGCTGTACGTGGTGATCTTCCTGGTGGCCACGTCGATTTCGCGCGACAAGTTCCAGCCGCAAGACCTGCTGTTCTTCTTCGCATCCAACCTCGGCATGCCGCCCACGTCGCAGACCGTGATTACCGGCGCAGCCTGGACGATCTCCCTTGAATTTTTGTTTTACCTGGTGTTTCCATTTCTGGCGCGTTTTGCGATGGAGCGGGGCGTGCGCTACCTGGCCGGCTGGCTGGTGCTGCTGCTGTTCTTCAAGGCAGCGGCATTCACCGTCAATACCAACAGCACGCTGATGTATTTCAGCACCTTCGTCGGGCGCTTCGACCAGTTCATCATCGGCATGATCGCGGCGATGACCTACGCGCGCCATGAAGCCACGTTGCGCCGCTGGGCGCCTTTCCTGGTGCTTGCCAGCGCCGCGCTGGTGGTCTTGAATACGCGGCTCATGCACATCAATGCCAGCTTCCTGACCGCGCCGCATGCGTCGTTCTGGATCATCTGGACGATGCTCGAAAGCGCCGGCTGGGCGCTGCTGATCCTGGCCTGGGTCGCCTTCAAGCCCGGTGTGCAGGGTCGGTTCGGGCGCATCTTCAGTCACGGCGGCAAGATCAGTTTTTCGTTCTACCTGCTGCACATGGCGGTGCTGCACGTGCTGGCCGAGGCGGTCGGCCTGATGCGCCCGACCGGTATCGGCTGGCTGAACGCCGCTTTCATGGCCGCGTGCGCCTATGCCGTCACCTGGGCGCTGGCCACCCTCAGCTTCAATATCGTCGAAGAGCCATTCCTGCGCGGGCGCCGCAGCTATGGGGCACTGCCTGCCGTTGGCGAGAACGCCACGCTGACCCGCCCCCCGGAACCGCCAACCCCGCCAGCCCCTCCGCGCGAAGCCCGAGCGCGGTAAAATGCGGGGATGACTTCCCCGACTTTTACCCATCTGCGCATCCACTCCGAATACTCCATCGTCGACGGCCTGGTCCGTATTGACGAGCTGGTCAAGGCGGCGGTCAAGGATGGGCAGCCGGCGCTGGCCGTGACCGATCTGGCCAATACGTTTTGCCTGGTGCGCTTCTACAAAGAGGCGCGCGGCAAGGGCGTCAAGCCGATCGTCGGGGTCGATGCCTGGATCACCAACGACGACAACCGCGACAAGCCGCACCGCCTGCTCATTTTGGCCAAGAACCACACCGGCTACCTGCAGCTGTGCGACCTGCTGGCGCGTGCCTGGCTCACCAACCAGCACAAAGGCCGCGCCGAACTGCGCGCCGAATGGCTCGAAGCGCTGGCCACGTCCACGTCCACGCTCAATCCCGGGCAGTCGCAGGCCAATGGCCTGATCGTGCTGTCGGGCGCGCATTTCGGCGACATCGGCCAGGCCATCGAGAACGGCGACATCGCCCGCGCCGAGGCCAATGCCGCGCGCTGGGCGCGCGTGTTCCCGGGCCATTTTTATATCGAGATCCAGCGCGCCGGCCAGCTCAATCAAGAGCAGCAGGTACGCCATTCGGTGGCGCTGGCCAGCCGCCTCGGCTTGCCGGTCGTGGCGACGCATCCGGTGCAGTTCCTCGACAAGGACGAATACATCGCCCACGAAGCGCGCGTCTGTATCGCCGAGGGCGAGATGCTGGCCAACGCCAAGCGCGTGCGCCGCTTCAACGAGAACATGTGCTTCAAGTCGCAGGCCGAAATGGCCGAGCTGTTCAGGGACCTGCCGGGCGCGCTGGCCAACTCCGTTGAAATCGCCAAGCGCTGCAATGTCACGCTCACACTGGGCAAGCCGCAGCTGCCGAACTTCCCGACCCCCGGCATGACGATCGACGAATTCCTGATCGCCGAAACCAAAAAAGGCCTGGAAGATCGCCTGCTGCAGCTGTACCCGAACGAGGCGGAGCGCGAACGCGAGCGCCCGCGCTACGAGGCGCGCCTGGACTTCGAGAACCAGACGATCATCAACATGAAGTTCCCCGGCTACTTCCTGATCGTGGCCGAGTTCATCCAGTGGGGCAAGAACAACGACGTGCCGATCGGCCCGGGCCGCGGTTCGGGTGCGGGGTCGCTGGTGGCGTATGCGCTCAAGATCACGGATCTGGATCCGCTCAAGTACAACCTGCTGTTCGAGCGTTTCCTGAATCCCGAACGCGTCTCGATGCCCGACTTCGACATCGACTTTTGCCAGGAAAAGCGCGAGCTGGTGATCCAGCACGTGAAAGACCTGTACGGGCGCGATGCGGTGTCGCAGATCGCCACCTTCGGCACGATGGCAGCCAAGGGCGCGATCCGCGACGTCGGCCGCGTGCTCGATTTCGGCTACAACTTCTGCGACGGCATCTCCAAGCTGATTCCGTTCAAGCCGGGCAAGCAGGTGTCGATTGCCGAGGCGATCGAAGAAGAACCGATGCTCAAGGAGCGCCTCGAGAACGAAGAAGAGGTCAAGACGCTGCTTGAACTGGCGCAGAAGGTCGAGGGCATCACCCGCAACATCGGCATGCACGCCGGTGGTGTGCTGATCGCGCCGGGCAAACTCACCGACTTCTGCCCGCTGTACACGCAGGGCGGCGATACCGGCGTGGTCTCGCAGTACGACAAGGACGACGTGGAGGCCGTGGGCCTGGTCAAGTTCGACTTTTTGGGCCTGACCACGCTGACGATCCTCGACCGCGCGGTCAAGTACATCAAGCAGCTCGATCCGGCCGAGAGCGAATTCGACCTGGCCAAGCTGGCGCTGGACGACCGCGCGTCGTACAAGCTGCTGTCCGACGCCAAGACCGTCGCGATCTTCCAGCTGGAATCGCGCGGCATGCAGGGCATGCTCAAGGATGCGCGGCCCGACCGCTTCGAGGACATCATCGCGCTGGTCGCGCTGTACCGCCCGGGTCCGATGGACCTGATCCCCGACTTCTGCAAGCGCAAGCACGGCGAAAAGTTCGACTACCCCGATCCGCGCACCGAGTCGATCCTGTCCGAGACCTACGGCATCATGGTCTACCAGGAGCAGGTGATGCAGATGGCGCAGATCGTCGGCGGCTACTCGCTGGGCGGCGCCGACATGCTGCGCCGCGCGATGGGCAAGAAGAAGGCCGAAGAAATGGCCGAGCACCGCGAGATCTTCCGCGCCGGCGCGGCCAAGGATGGCCTCACCACGGCCAAGGCCGACGAGATCTTCGACTTGATGGAAAAGTTCGCGGGCTACGGCTTCAACAAGTCGCACGCCGCCGCCTACGCGCTGCTGTCGTACCACACGGCGTACCTGAAGGTGCACCACACCGCCGCGTTCATGGCAGCCAACATGTCGCTGGCGATGGAAGACACCGAGAAGATCAAGATCCTGGTCGAAGATTCAAAAGAGGTCTGCAAGCTCACCATCCTGCCGCCGGATGTCAACGAATCGCAGTTCCGCTTCACGCCGGAAGGCGAAGCGCGCTCGAAAACAGGCAAGCAGGTCACCAATATCCGCTACGGCCTGGGCGGCGTGAAGGGCGCGGGGCAGGGCGCAATCGAAGCCATCATTGCTGCGCGCACGGCGGGCGGCAAGTTCAAGGACCTGTTCGACTTCTGCAACCGGGTCGACCGCAAGCAGATCAACCGCCGCACGATCGAATCGCTGATCCGCGCCGGCGCGATGGACGCCTTCGGCGTGGATCGCTCGGTGCTGCTGGCGTCGGTGTCGTTCGCGATGGAGGCGGCTGGCCAGGCTGCAGCGGCCATCAACCAGGTCAGCCTGTTCGGTGGCGACGATGCGGATCTCGTGGCCCCGCCCGAGTACGTGAAGGCCTTGCCATGGACCGATCGCCAGAAGCTGTCCGAAGAAAAGATCGCACTCGGCTACTACCTGTCGGGCCATATGTTCGACTCGTACGCGCAAGAGGTGCGCCGCTTTGCCAAGACGCGCATGAAAGACCTCGAGCCGTCGCGCGACCCGCGCATGATGTGCGGCGTGATCTCGGGCATCCGCACGCAGATGACGCAGCGCGGCAAGATCCTGATCGTGGCGCTGGACGACAAGACTGCCGTGCATGAGGTGACGGTCTACAGCGAAGTGTTCGAAGCCAACAAGAACGCGTTCAAGGAAGACGAATTTTTGCTCGTGGTGGGCAAGGTGTCCGAAGACCGCTTCAACGGCGGTCTGCGCATCACGGCCGAGAAAGTGTTCGACCTGGCCACGGCGCGCATCCAGTACGGGCACAAGCTGGAGATGGACCTGGACAAATCGGTCAGCGCGGCCCGCCTGGCCGAGATCCTGCAGCCGCACCGGGTGCATGACGGCATGCCGGTAAGCCTGCGATTGCAGACGCAGGATATTCCGTTCACCGTGCAACTGGGCGACGACTGGCGCGTGGCGCCATCCGATACGCTCAAGGCGGCGCTGGAGTTGTCGCTGGGTGCGAAGGACGTCGCAGTTGAGTACTAGCGCACGTTCGACCGACGGCAGATCGGCCTTTGGCCGCATCCTGATCTGCCGTACCGACAATATCGGCGACGTCGTCCTGACGCTGCCGCTGGCCGGCTACCTCAAGCAGCGCTTTCCGCAGGCGCAGATTGACCTGCTGTGCCGTGCCTACGTGGCCCCGGCCATGCGCCACAGCCGCCATCTCGACCGCGTGATCACGCTCGAAGCGTCGGACGATCTGGCCCGCCTGTTTGCCGAGGGCGACTACGACACCGTGATCTTTGCGTTTCCCGACCGGCGCCTGGCGCGCGCGGCGCAGGCAGCGCGCGTGCCTAACCGGGTGGGCACCAGCCACCGCGTGTATCACTGGTTCACCTGCAACCGCCTGGCGCGTTTCAGCCGCGCCAAGTCCGACCTGCACGAGGCCCAGCTGAACTTTCTGCTGCTGCGCCCGCTGGGCATCGATCATGTGCCGACCTTGGCCGAGATCCCGCAGTTGTACGGGCTGGATGCACCACGGCGCGCCGCCGTCGACGCCTTGCTGGCGCCGGGGCGGCGGCACATCATCCTGCATCCCAAGTCGAATGGCAGCGCCCGTGAATGGCCGCTGGCCCATTTCACGGCGCTGGCGCGTGACCTCGGAAGCGACCCGGCCATGCGCCTGTTCGTCACCGGCAGCGCGGCCGAGGGCGTGCTGCTGGCCGCGCAGGCGCCGGCCTTGCTGGCGCTGCCGAACGTGGACAATCTGTGCGGCCGGCTCGACCTCGATGAACTGCTGGCGCTGATCGGCGCCTGTGATGGCCTGGTGGCGTGCAGCACCGGCCCGATGCACCTGTCGGCGGCGCTGGGGCGGCCGACACTGGGGCTGTTCCCGCCGATCAAGCCGATGGATCCGGGCCGCTGGGCGCCGCTGGGCGCGCTGGCCGAGGTAGCGGTCGCCCGCCAGCCGTGCGCCGGCTGTGCGGACTCGGCGACCTGCTCCTGCATGCGGTCGATCACGCCGCAGGACGTTGCCGCGCGGGTGCGGGCCTGGGGTGGGGCACAGCGCGGCGTGGCCTGAGGTTCATTGGTACCTCAGTCGATCGGGACCTTGCTTAACCGCGCATAGGACTGCACGATCAGAACGCCGGGAATCCCGGCATATAGCGATACGGTGCTGTTTTGCGGTGCGAACCCAGCAAAACTCACCGCTTTTGCCACCGTGGTAACGACGCCGGAAGGCGTGATCTTTCTCACGTTTCCGGTAACGCTGTGCTTGTAGAGGTTACCTGCGGCATCGATGGCCATCGGGCCATTACCCCTGAAGAGAGCGGCGCTACCTGTGCCATCCACATCATCGACGAAATCAAAGTTCCGGTTTGTTCGACCGGCAAGCGTCGTGACTGCGCCTGCAGGGGTGATCTTCCGGATCAGCATGATATCGCTGACGTACAGGTTCCCGGCTTTGTCGGTGACGATCTGCGCTGGCCCCATGAATCGTGCCTGTGTGCCAGAGCCGTCCACCGGATTGACTTGGGGTACGCAGGTCCATCCTGGAATGGCACCGGCCTCGCAACCGCCTCCAGCAAACGTCGACAACGAACCGTCTGGCGCGATCTTGCGAACCCGCGACCCGTCGGTTGCGTAGACGGTGCCGTCCGGCGCCACCGCGACCCTCAATGTCGCGGCGGTGGCGACGCCGGAGGCGCCATCGATCGTCCCTGTTGCCGCATCATACGGCGCGGTTTGGGTCAATGTGGACACCGTCCCGTCGCCTGCGATCCGGCGGATCGCGTACGCGGCGGTGCCAATCTGGTCCACGACGTACAGCAGGCGGTCCGGCCCGAAGGCCAGCGAGATCGGTTCGCCCACGTTGGCATAGGTCGTGATGCTGCCGTCCGTTGCCACCTTCTTGATGTCCGACACGGGCGATGAATACGCGATGTACAGATTGCCGGATTGATCGGCTGCCAGGTCAACCGGGCGCGGTCCGTAAAGATAGGGCGGATCGCCGAACGGAACCTCCCACGTGACCGGCAGGGTAACCCACGGCACCAGCACCGGCGCTGGCTTCACGTTCAGCTGAATCGAGTTCGAGATGCCGCCTGCGCTGGCCGTGATCGTGACCTTGTCCGTCGCCAGGTCGTAAGGTGTCGCGTAGACGGCGGTCGCCTTGCCTGGATCCGTGTACAAGGTCTCGCCAATATTCGCCTTGGGCGTCACCGACCAGGTGACCGGCCCCGTGACACCCGTCAGCGTTGGGGTAATCTCGGCCGCCGCGCCGTTGAGCATCATCGACGTTGTCGAAGCGGCCAGTGCAATCGTCGGCGGTGGTGGCGACGATGACACCGGCGCGGTGTCATGCTTGCCGCCACCGCATGCAGTCAGGAGTACTGCCGAGAACATCGCAAGATGGCGCGCATTGAGCATGACAAGTCCTTCGTTATATGGCGATAGCATGCAGCTTACACATATGGCGCGGCGCAAAATACACGAAAACTTTCACTGGTCCCACAGTCAAACCCGTTGAGCGCTCACGGCCAGCCGCAGGAAATCCACAAACGCACGCACCCGCGCCGACATCCCGGCGCTGGATCACAAGGACTAACGCAATCCGGTTGACGATTCATGCCCACGTCATATTGAAAAAATAAGCTGGTCGGCTCTTACATGAACGGAGCTGGCATGACTTCATCGCATTCGCGTCGCACTTTCCTGGCCCAGGGCGGGGCATTGGTGGGCAGTTCGGCATTGGGCGGCACCTTGCTGCTCGGGGGCTGCGGCGGCAGCAGCCATGCGGCCATCGGTGTCAGTGAAAGCGAACGCCCGAAGATGCCATCGGGGATCCAGTTCGGCGACATTACCGATCAACGGGCGATCATCTGGAGCCGCAGCGACCGCACCGCGCAGATGATCGTCGAATACGATACCAGCGAGCGTTTCAGCAACGCCAGCCGCATCGTCGGCCCCACGGCCAGCGACGCGACCGATTTCACGAGCCGTATCGACCTGAGCGGCCTGCCCGCCGGCCAGACGGTCTTCGTGCGCGTGCGCTACGTCGATCCCAATAATGCAAAGATCGAAAGCGAAACCATCTCGGGCCAATTCAGGACCACGCCGGCTGCGGATAGCACCCGGGCCGTGAGGTTTCACTGGAGCGGCGACCAGTGCGGCCAGGGCTGGGGCATCAACACCGATTTTGGCGGCATGAAAATCTATGAAGTGATGCGCTTGCGCGACCCGGACTTTTTCATCCACAACGGCGACACGATTTATGCCGATGGGCCGATCCTGGCCCAGGTGACGGCAGAAAACGGCCAGGTCTGGCGCAATGTGGTCACGGAGGAAGTGAGCAAGGTCGCCGAAACACTGAAGGAATACCGCGGCCGCCACGCCTACAATATGCTGGATACGAACTTTCGCAAGTTTGCGGCCCAGGTGCCGCAGATCTGGCAATGGGACGATCACGAAGTCACGAACAACTACAGCGCCGCCAAGGATTTGTCGGGCGACGCACGTTATACCGAAAAAAGCATCGCCACCCTCACGGCCCGTGGTCGCCGCGCTTTCCTCGAATATGCGCCGATGCGCTACTACAAGCAAAGCGAACCGCAGCGCATTTATCGCATCATCTCGCATGGCCCGCTGCTGGACGTTTTCGTCGTGGACATGCGCACCTATCGTGGCCCGAACAGCACGAATCTGCAAACGGCGGAGGACGCGAGTTCGGCATTCATGGGCCGTGAACAGCTGGAATGGCTGATCGCCGGGCTGAAAGCCTCGACCGCCACCTGGAAAGTCATTTCCGCCGACATGCCCATTGGCCTGAACGTTGGCGACGGCAAAAATGCCCGGGGTGAAGACGTGTGGGAAGCGATCGCCAACGGCAACGATGGCGTGCCGCTCGGCCGCGAACTCGAAATGGCGCGCCTGCTCAGCAGTATCAAGGCGATCCCGAATGTGGTCTGGATCACCACCGACGTGCACTACTGCGCGGCCCACTATTACGATCCAGCCCAGGCCCGGTTCACGAATTTTTCGCCATTCTGGGAATTCGTTGCCGGCCCGATGAATGCCGGCGCCTTCGGTCCGGGCGTGCTCGACAAGACCTTCGGCCCCACGGCGGTTTTCTCGAAAAGTCCGGTGATCCAGAATTCTTCGCCGTTTTCTGGCTACCAGTTCTTTGGTGAGGTCAATATCGACCCGCGCACCAAGGCGATGAAGGTCGAGCTGTTCAATCTCGACGGCGTCTCGCAGTTTGCGCAGACACTGCCGGCGGTGGGCGTCTAAGGCCTGGTCAGGTCAGGTCAGGTCAGGTCAGTTGGGGGCAGCGTGTTCACGCAGCCCGACACTGGCCTGCGTGGTGCCGTTGACGGCGCGCTCGAGCACGGTGCGCCGGTTGCTCGATGCCTGGTCGCGCTCGGCTTCAGCGTGCCACAAATGCAGCACTTCAGTTGCCATGGCGCCATCCTTGCGCAATACGCCGGCATGGAACAGGCGCACCACGAGATCCGAATCTTCGTGGCCCCAGCCGGTAAAGCTTTCGTCGAAGCCATTGACTGCTATTAGGTCGGCCTTCCATACCCCGAGATTGCAGCTCTTGATGCGGCGCCAGCTGAACTTGCGGCGCACGCGGCCAACGTCGGGCCAGCGCACGATCGTCTGCAGCACCTTGTTCATGTCGCCAGCCAGCCGCAGGCGCAGGCGCTCGGCAACGCTCAGGCCGGCCACGTCGATGCCGCCCTGCAGCGCGCGTTCGGTCAGCGCCTGGCTGAGCAGGATGCGGCTGCCCGACACGAGGAAGCCCTGCTGGGCCAGCGCGCGGTGGCGGGCGATGAAGTCGCGCTGCGGCACGCAGTCGCCGTCGAGGAAGATGATATAGTCGCCTGTTGCCGCCAGCGTGCCGCGGTTGCGGGCCATGGCGGCGCGAAAGCCGTCGTCCGGTTGCCACACATGCTTGACGGGCACCGGGGCGCCTGCCGCCAGCCGCGTGACGCAGTCCCGCGTGTTGGCAGTCGAGCCATCATCAGCGATAATGATTTCAAAATTCTTGTCGTCCTGCAAGAAACAGGCGGCCAACACCGCCGCCAGTGCGTCGGGCCGGTTGTACGTGGTGATCACGACCGACAATGTCTGTGTTTGCTGCATGGTGTCCGATACAAATGCTCTCTAGGCCGCAAGAATAGCCCACAAGAACAAGAATGAACAATACGTCGATCATGGCCCGGGAGCCGCTGCAGTTGTTGGTTGGCTTCCAGATGTTCCTGTTTCCCCTGATTAGTCTGACCACGCCGTCCGGCATCGGTTTTTCCAGCCTCCTGTTTCTGCTCACCGCATTGTTCGTGCCGCGCAAGGCTTGGGCGGCGATGACGCCGTACTGGAAAGAGATCCGCTGGGTGCTCGCGGCCTTCGTGTTCCAGTTTGCGCTGGCCGTGGCCGCCGTGGTGCTGCGGCCCGAGGCGCACCTGGATTCGCTCGACAAACCATCACGCCTGTTGCTGGCCATGAGCGCGATGGCGCTGGTCGTGCTGGCCAGGCCGCGCGCCGCGATGCTGTGGTGGGGCGTGGTAGCGGGCGCGATCGCGGCGCTGCCGTTCGTGGCCTGGCAGCGCATCGCCATGGGCGTCGAGCGCCCGGGCGGCTTTCTCAACGCGATTACCTTCGGCGACCTGGCGCTGTGCCTGGGCCTGGTGGCGCTGGCGGCGGCGATCGATTATCGGCATCACGCCGGCAAGGCGGCGCTGGCGGGCCTGGGCGCGCTGGCCGGCCTGGCCGCCTGCCTGCTCACCGGTACCCGCGGCAGCTGGGTTGCGCTGGCGCTGGCCGCCGTGCTGTTTCTCAGTTACGCGCAGTTGCTGCACAGCCGCAAGCTGCGCCTGCTGCTGGCTGGCAGCTTCGCGCTGGTTGCCGCTGCATTCCTGGTGCCGGCCACCGGCATGCAGGAGCGCGCGCTGCAGGGCGTGGACGATGTCCAGACCTGGGTCGATGGCGGCAATGTACATACCAATGTCGGCACCCGGCTCGAGTTGTGGAAGGGCGCGGCGATCCTGATCGAACAGCGGCCGCTGTTCGGCCTGGACCGCAACACGCTGCGCACCGAAATCCGCAACATGGTCGAGCAGGGCACGCTCGATCCGGCGATCCTGTCCCTGGAACACCTCCATAATGACGGGTTGCAGGCGCTCGCTACGGGCGGCATCTTCGGGCTGCTGGCCTGGGCCGGCATCCTGGTCGCGCCGTTCGTGTTCTTCGCGCGCCAGCTCGGCCGCGGCGCGCAGGCCCAGGCGCATGCGCGCGGCGCCGGCCTGCCGCAGTTCGCGCCGGCGCTGGCGGGCATGCTGGTGGTGCTGAGCTATTTCAGCTTCGGCCTGACCGAGGTGATTTTCTGGTCGCTCAAGGGCAGCATGTTCTATGCGCTGATGGTGTTCCTGCTGATGGGACTGTGCCTGGTCGCGAAGACGCGCCAGGCGAAAGCTGCAATGGTTGAAAAGAAGGTTGAACAACGTGGAAACTAAGGTCATCGTGCGGCGCCTGCTGGCGCTCGTCAAACCGTACAAATCGCGCGCGGCGCTGGCGCTGCTGTCGATGGCGATCACCGCCGCGACGCAGCCGCTGCTGGCCAAGGCGATGCAGCTGCTGTTCGACCGCGGCTTCGAAGAGCGCGTCTCGTTCAGCCTGTGGCTGATTCCTGCCGTGCTGGTGTCGATCTTCGTGCTGCGCGGGATCGGCACCTTCGGCACCGCTTACTTCAACAACTGGGTGCTGTCGCGCGTGCTCAACGACATGCGCGCGATGGCCTTCGAGCGCGTGCTGCGCCTGCCGGTCGCGCGCTACCAGGACGAGAGCACCGGCAAGATCATCAACACGGTCGTCAACGACGTGCGCCAGGTCGTCGACATGATCCAGTCGGTGTTCGTCGCCTGCGTGCGCGACGTGCTGGTCGTGATCGGTTTGCTCGGCAGCCTGCTGTACCTGAACTGGCAGCTCACGCTGATCGCCATCGTCGTGATCCCGCTGACTGCCGTCATCGTGCGCACGACCACCAAGCGCCTGCGCAACCTGAATCGCGAAAGCCAGCGCGTCACCGCCGAGATGACCGGCGTGGTCGAGGAAGCCGCGCGTGGCCATCAGGTGATCCGTGTGTTCGCCGGCGAAGCCTACGAGCGGCGCCGCTTTCATCAACGCAGTGTCGCGCTGCGCGGTTTCTCGCAGCGCATGACGGTGGCCTTTGCCGCCACCACGCCGGTGACCCAGATCGCGACCTCGCTGGCGCTGTCGCTGGTGGTCGTGCTGGCGATGCAGGCCGACATGACCGTCGGCGAATTCACGCAGTTCGTCACCATGATGCTGATGCTGCTCACGCCGCTCAAGTCGCTGGCCGAAGTGAATGGTCCGATGCAGCGGGGGATGTCGGCCGCCGAGACGGTGTTCGGCATCATCGACGCCGAGCCGGAAGTCGATACCGGCAGCCGTGAGCTGGGCCGTGCCAACGGCCATCTGGTGTTCGAACGGGTTGCATTCCAGTACCCGAATGCGGCCGGTCCGGCGCTCGACGATGTCTCGCTCGAGGTGTTGCCGGGGCAGACCGTGGCGCTGGTGGGGGTCTCGGGTGGCGGCAAGTCGACGTTCGTGAACCTGGTCACGCGTTTTTATGATCCGCAGGGTGGCCGCGTGCTGCTCGACGGGGTGCCGTACACCGACATCAAGCTCGCGTCGCTGCGCAGCCAGCTGGCGATGGTGAGCCAGAACGTCGTGCTGTTCGACGACACGCTGGCAGCCAACATCGCCTACGGGGCCGAGCACATCGACCACGAGCGCCTGGCCGGTGCGATCCGCGCGGCGCACCTGACGGACGTCGTGGCGCGCCTGCCGGATGGCATCGACACGCGTATCGGCGAGAACGGTTCGCGTCTGTCGGGCGGCCAGCGCCAGCGCGTGGCGATTGCACGCGCGATCTACAAGGATGCGCCGCTGTTGATTCTGGATGAAGCCACGTCGGCGCTCGACAACGAGAGCGAACGCGCGGTGCAGTCGGCGCTCGACACGCTGATGGCCGGGCGCACGACCATCGTGATCGCGCACCGCCTGTCGACGATCGAGCGGGCCGACCGGATCGTGGTGATGGAAGCAGGGCGTATCGTGGAGCAGGGCACGCACGACGAACTGCTGGCCATGAAGGGCATGTACGCGAATCTGTACTATCTGCAGTTCACGGCCGAGAAGAAACAGGCGATCTAGCCTGTGTGGCGTGGACGGGAAACCCGTCTACGCTACATCAAGCTCATCGTCTCAGCGCGCGTAATGCGCCGCTTCGCCCGCCTGCCGAATGCCGGCGCCGCCGGCAGCTTCCTGCACCGCGTGCGCATAGCGCTGCAATGCATTGTCCAGCGATGGCAGCAACAGCGCACGTTCGCTGCCCAGTGCACTGAACGCCGGCCGCTGCGCCGGGTAATCGATAGCATCAGCCGCAATCTCCTGCAAGCCATCCGCTGACATCCCCGCTGCCGCGCAGGCGCGCCGCGCCAGCTCGGCCCAGCTCACGGCATCGCCATTGGTCAGGTGCCAGATGCCGCGCTCACGGTCGATCATGAGGTCGAGCGCTACCTTCACCAGGTCCGGCACATAGGTCGGCGAGACGATCATGTCGCCCGCCGCCTCGAATGGCTCGCCATTGGCCAGCGCGCCCAGCGCCTGGGTCACGAAGTTGTGCCGGTCCCATGGCCCGAAGAATGCACTGGTGCGGATCACGAGCGCCTGCGGATCGGCGTCCAGCACGCGCGTTTCGGCGTCGAGTTTGCTGCGCCCGTAGACGCCGAGCGGATTGGTCGCATCGGATTCGACATACGGCGCGCCCTTGGCACCATCGAACACCAGGTCGCTCGAGAACGTCATGAAGCGCAGCGCGTGGCGCATGCAGGCCAGCGCCAGTACGGTCGGGCCCAGCGTGTTTTCGCGCATGCAGCGTTCGCTGTCGGTCTCGGCCTCGTCGACGCGCACGAAGCCGCCTGCATTGATGATCGCCCACGGCTTGAAACGCACGATTGCCGCGTCGACCGAGGCCGGGTCGGTGATGTCCATTTCTTGCCGCGTGAGTGCGTGGCAAGCCAGGTTGCGCGCTTCGCAGATGCGCTTGAAGGCTGCGCCCAGCGTGCCGCTCGCGCCCGTGATCAGGATGGGCTGCACGGGCGCCGACTTGAACTGGCTGCGCACGGCGATGTCAGCCACCGCCGTGCGGGTGGCCACGGGTTTGCACCAGAAGCGACCCGGCCGGCGCCACCAGCCTTCGCCCTGCAGGACGGGGTTGGACAGCGCGCGCTTGCTGGCCAGTTCGCGCATCAGGGTTGCCAGCGCGGTCGGGCGGGGCGTGGGCGAGCGCACATCGAACGGGCCTGGCTCGTAGTAGCCGTGGCAGGCGGTCACCAGGCTGTTCCAGTCGAACGAGCCCAGCAGCGCCCAGACCGTGACCGCGCGGATGTCGGCGCCCTGCTGGCGCGCCTTGAGTGCGGCGTTCCAGATTTCGACGAGCCAGCGCAGCTGGTCTTCGCGGTTGGCATCGATGTGCGCTTCGGTAATCGCGATCGGGATGCCGTAACGTTCCCAGGTCTCCATCAGCAGCGGGGCAATGCCGGGCGTGGGCGTGGCCAGCGCGCGCGGCGCCTCGATATCGGCATGCGCCACGCCCCGGTACATATGGCGGTGGCTCTCGGGATAGCGTTCAGGGCGATGGTCGAGCCAGCGCTCGCTGGTGACGTAGTAGTTCACGCCGATCACATCGGGCGGGCACGGGTTGTCGCGGAACCAGCGCAGCTCGTCGGCCGTGGCGCCCGAGTCGAGCAGGTAGTCCCACAGCTTGTGGTTCGTGTCGACCATCCCGCACAGCAGGTCCCAGGCGAGCCAGCGACGCTCGTTGAAGTAGTTTGCGATGTCCTGCATCTCGGGCGTGCCGTAGGTCTTGGACAGATCGTCGGTCTGCACCAGCTTGGCGGCCGGATTGACGGCGCGGATCGCGCGCATCGACAGCACCGTCGCGCGGCACTGGATCAGCAGCGCGCGGATGAACGTGGCTTCATCGCCGCCATGCGGGTACCAGACGCCGGCCAGACCCGAGAAGCGCGCCGTCGTGCAGATCTCGTTGACGGGCGTGTAGTGCTCGACCCACGGATAACGGACGGCCACGGCGCCGGCGTACTCGGCCAGCTGAGCGGGGAAGGCGGAATCGACAAGGCTCGTGTGACGGGGGCCGCTGCCGTGGTGGATCAGGCCGACGATCGGGTTGACCCCGAGGTCGCGCAGGGCCGGCAGCCGTTCGTCGGCCCACGACCAGTCGGCCTTGTCGATGCCGTCGGGCGCAGTGCGCTCCCACAGCACCGGATAACGGATCGCCTGGATGCCGAGCGATGCGAAGCGTTCAATATCTTGCAGGCGGCCAGCATGGCCGTTGCGGTCCATCTGGCTGAAATAGTCGTCGCGTACGCGGTTAACCGTGCATTCGAGCCCGCCCCACAGGGCGAGGTCGGGCTGGGAATCGGTGCGAAGAGTCATGAAGGCTTACCTGCGTAGTGAACATGACAACAGACTAACGGTCACCGGGCAGTCACTATGTTAAGTGATTCACATAGCGGGCGTTTTTCGGACCAGTCCTACCTTCTTGCGCCGGTTTTTTCGGTAGCGTGGCAGTTCTGCAGAGCAGATCTATTCAAGCGACAATGTCTGTCATCACAATGCAGGGGGAAATCCAATGTACATGGTCTACTGGACGGTGGTGGATGGCGCAGCCACGCACGCGCATGCGCAGGGCTTCGACACGGCCGCCATGGTCCCGGCGATGGGATTCATGGAGGCGCTGCGCAAGCGCCAGCGCGAAGGCGAAGGCATACGCTTCATCACCATGTGCTCGGAGCATCCGGACGTCGTGGGTCATCCCGGCGTGGACGTCACGGGCGCCGACTACAACTGGAAGAAGCGGCGCAGTTAGCGCGATGGATCGTTCATGCCGGTCAGGCTCACGACCTGGCCGTCGGTGCGCACGACGCCGTCTTCGAACACCGTCGTCGACGCGCCGTTTACGTCCGGCAGCTTGATGGTGATGATGTCGCCACGCTGCGCGATGCTGCCTTGCGCGGCGCAGGTGCCGAACAGCGGCGTGGGCGTGACACCGGATGCGTCGGCAAGCAAAAAGTAGAACAGCGTCTCGCAGCTGTTGCCGCGTCCACCGCTGCTGGCAACCAGGATGGCCTCCTTGCCGCCGGAAAGCTTGAAGCTGCGCAGCGGGAATTGCCAGCGCGCATCCTCGCCCGTGAACAGCGCCTGGCCATCGAGCAGCAGCGTGCCGGCGCCATCGGCGCCAGTCTTGCGTTCCAGCAGGCCGGCCACGGTGCGCAGCGACGTTGGCAGGTTGTCGGCATTGCTGTCGATGCTACTTCCGCCAGTGAGCGGCGCAGTGTCTTCGGCCTGGTTGGCAGCGCGCTGCACGTCGCGCTCGCGTGTCGCGTAGTCCTGATACGCAGGGACGGCGATGGCCGCAAGGATGCCGACGACAAATACGAACACCGTGATGCCGACACCCCACTGCGACCACTTGCGCTGGACGCGGTTGAAGTGCTCGAGGCTGTCCCACTGCTTGTTTTTCCAGGCCATTTCGCGGCCCTTGAATCCCAGCCAGAACACCATGAGCCAGCCCACGTAGGGCACCAGCGCCAGCAGGCCAATCCAGGAGCGGTTGCCGATGGCCCAGATCCAGTTCAGGAAAAATGCGCCCCAGCTCCAGCCTTTGACGCCATCGGGAATATCACCGCTGGCCCCGCGAGGCGATGGTTTTTCGAGGCTGACTGCCGGCGCTGCGAGGACCGCTGCCGCCTTGCCGCACACGGCGCACGCAGCAGCATCCGGCGCCATCGGAGCGCCGCAATGAGAACAGAACATGGGAGGCTTTCGTGAAAGTGGGAGAAGGGCACAATGCTGTGCCAGTCAATGCCGCAGGACAATTATAGCGATCGTGGCACTGCGGAAGTCTCACCCAATTCCACGTATCAATATTGATGGCCGTCTATGCAGATACTCACCGTGGTGGTGGAACGAGCAAAAAAAAAGACACCAGCTGGTGTCTTTTTTCTTACTGCTCATTAAATTTTTGCCTGTCCCGCCTGCCGGCAATCACAGGGGTGATCGCTGACAGGCGGGCTGGACTGAGTTACACCGATGGTGGATCGGTTTCGCGTGCAAACACGCGGAAGCCGGCGAGCGCCGTCTTGAACGCGGCCAAGGCCGCATCGGCATTGGCAGCATCGCCCATGATCAGGCCCGGGTCATCCGAACCGTCCGGCAGCGTGGTCGGGATCATGGCCTTGGTCAGCAGGTCCGAACCGGCGCCGAACACGAGGATCGGCTTGCCATGACGGTATTGCTCGCGCAGGAATTCCAGCACCTGTGCGTTCTTGGCCAGCGTGGCCACAGCCTGGTCGCCGTCCGGCAAGATCACAGCGTCGTACATGACCGATGGGCCAGCTTCAACCGAGATCTCGACGTCGATCGGGTCACCGTCAAGCGCCTTGACCTTGCCCAGCATATTGCCGACCATGCGTGGCACGGCGCCATCCTTGAGCAGGCTGCCGTACTGGCTCTTGACTGCCTTGTCATCGACACCCGAGGCGATCAGCACCGCGACGCGGCGGCCCTTGATGCCGGTGACACCCGGACGGCTCATCAGCGACAGCGCTGGCGATGGCGGATAGGTTGGAATCGGCGCATCGGTGGCCAGTGGCAGCGGTGCAGGCACATCCATGCCCAGACCTTCGGCCACACGCGACACCAGCACGTCATCCACGTTGGCCAGCAGCGCCAGCACACGCTCGCGCACGGCCGGCGTCTGCACGCGGGTCAGCTCGAAACGGAATGCGTTGACGATGTGGTTCTGCTCTGGCGTGCTTTGGCTCTGCCAGAACAGGCGTGCCTGCGAATAGTGGTCAGCAAACAGTTCCGGGTTGCCGCGCACTTTGTCCGCTGCAATCGTCTCCGGGAAGCTGGTGAAGCCTGCAGGACCAGCCTGGTATGGCACACCGCCGCCCAGCGAATTCGGTTCGTAGTTCACGCGGCCACGGTTGATGGCCTGGCGATGGAAACCGTCGCGCTGGTTGTTCTGGATCTGGACGATCGGCGAGTTGATCGGGATCTCGTGGAAGTTCGGGCCGCCCAGACGGGTCAGCTGGGTATCCTGGTACGAGAAGTTACGACCTTGCAGCAGCGGATCGTTCGAAAAATCGATGCCCGGCACGACGTGCGAGGTGCAGAATGCAACCTGCTCGGTTTCGGCAAAGAAGTTATCCGGATTGCGGTCCAGGACCATCTTGCCCACTGGCGTCAGTGGCACGAGTTCTTCCGGAATCAGCTTGGTCGGATCGAGTACGTCGAAGGAGAAGCTGGCAGCCTGCTCTTCGGTAAAGATCTGCAGGCCCAGTTCCCATTCAGGGAAGTTGCCGGCTTCGATGGCTTCCCACAGGTCGCGGCGGTGGAAGTCGGAATCGGCACCCGAGATGCGCACGGCTTCGTCCCACACCAGCGAGTGCGTACCCTGCATTGGCGTCCAGTGGAACTTCACGAAGCGTGCTTCGCCCTGTGCGTTGATCAGGCGGAACGTGTGCACGCCGAAGCCCTGCATCGTGCGGTAGCTGCGCGGAATGGCGCGGTCGGACATCGCCCACATCAGCATGTGCGCGATTTCAGGCGACAGCGAGGCAAAGTCCCAGAACGTGTCGTGGGCGGTGGCAGCCTGCGGCATCGCGTGGTGTGGTTCCGGCTTTGCTGCGTGCACCAGGTCAGGGAACTTCATGGCGTCCTGGATGAAGAACACGGGCATGTTGTTACCCACCAGATCCCAGTTGCCTTCTTCGGTATAGAACTTGACGGCGAAACCGCGCACGTCGCGTGCGGTGTCGGTCGAACCACGTTCGCCGGCCACGGTCGAGAAGCGCAGGAACACTGGCGTGCGCTTGCCCTTCTTGGCGAACGGGACAGCGCGGGTCAGGGCGCTGAAGTTGTCGTAGGACTCGAAATAACCGTGGGCAGCCGAGCCGCGTGCGTGCACGACGCGCTCAGGGATGCGCTCATGGTCGAAATGGCTGATCTTTTCGCGCAGCACGAAGTCTTCGAGCAGGGTCGGACCACGCAGGCCGGCCTTCAGCGAATGCTGGTTGTCCGAGACCGGCACGCCCTGGTTGGTCGTCAGGTGACGGTCGGCCGGATCGACGCGCACGCGGTCGAGCGGATCGACGGTGGCGTTTTCGCCTTTTGGCGGGTTGCCGTCGCCAACCTTGTCGTTGGCGATGATTTCGGTCGTCGTGCTGCCAGTGGCGGCGTGGGTCGACGGCTTGAAGGTCTCGCCAACTGCCGGCGTGCGCGATGCGTCGCCATACTCGCTGGCCTTGTTGGCATTGAATGGACGTGCCGCTGCGAGCTCTTGCTCAGCAGGGATTTTATCGAGCAGACGATCCGCGATCGGGTTGCTGACGCCAAGGCTCTGGGGCGGCTTGGCATCGGATGGACCGGCTACCGTGCTCAGGACCGAACCGGCGCCATCGAAGGAGCTGGGGTGCTTGGATGTTGGCATGCTGTTCCTCGTTTGTTGTAGAGATAATTAAACTCCCAATAACATAGCCCAGCACGTTGGATCTCCACTGTGAGTTCACACACACACAGGAGGATCAGTATTTAATTATTCCTATGATATCGATCAGGATTTTCAATCACTGGCTTGCTCCGAAATAAACAAGATAGTCGTGCAGCATTGATGTGCATTCAACATGCATGCGGCATCGCATGAGGGTGTCAGCAGGTTATCAGGTCAGCCGATCAACGCACGTCAAAGTGGCTTGCTGCGCGATCAGGGGCAGGCGCACGACGAGGCGAGCTCCTTGCATGTGGGCACTGTTGATGGCCAGTGTGCCGCCATGCGCAGCCACTTGCTCCTGCTGCGTGGCCAGGCCAAAACTGCCGGACTTGCACGGAGCATGCGGGTTGAACCCGATACCGTTGTCGCTGATGCTCAGTTCAAGCATGCCGTCGACGCTGGCCAGATGCAGCTGAACCCGGCTGGCAAGCGAATGACGACGCACATTGTCGAGCGACTCGCGCAGCACGCGGTGTAAGCTCATCAGGATATCTTCATCGATCTGCAGATCGTCGAGATGCCCGTCGACCTGTACGTCGCAGGCGATGCCACTCGCACGGGTAAACTTGCGCGCCTCGATCTCCAGCGTGGCGACGACGCCCAGTTCAAGGCCGGCAGGCCGTAGTTCGCTCAGCAGGTGCTTGACGGTGCGCAGCGTCTCGTCGACATTGCCCAGCGCTGCACTCACCCAATCGTGCAGGCGGCCATGGTGGTCGTTCGTTTGCTGGTGCAGGGTGACAATGTCGAGCCGCAAGGCCAGCAGGTTCTGGCCAAGGCAATCGTGGATCTCGCGCGAGATCCGCTTGCGCTCAGCCTCACTGCTGGCGCGCTGGTGGGCCAGTAACGAGTGCAGTTGCTGCTCGGATGCGCGTAACGATGCTTCGGAATGCTGGCAGGCGATGATCTTTTCGACCAGCGCCTGGTTGACGAGCATTTGCCCTTCGGTCAGCTGTCGCATGGACGCTTCGAGTCCGTCATCGGCAACCACATCGGCATAGCGCGACGGCGCCAATGCATCGCGCAGTTGGTCAGGTGCTTTGCTGTGACGATTGCGGAGTCGGGTTCGCATGGCAATCACCTGTTGTTCTCGCGCGAAAAAGGGATGAGTTTCCTGCTGCCTGTTGTGAGACGCTAAGTATTTTGCTGACGCAAGTCAAGCGGAACCGATGGGAACGCACGCAAAATCACGCGCGCATGTTGGGTGCATGCTTGTTCGCAGGTGGCAGCAACGGCGCACCATGCAGCTTGGATGGACTGGATCTCAATAGGTTTGCAGGCGCGTTCGTCAAGCAGGCTGGAATCGATCTGGATCAATCTTGCTGCCTGTTGATGGATCGTTGTTCAGAGCGACGAAATGGCCTTGGTCAGATTGTCTCTGGCGCGCTGCTCCAGGCGCTGCGCGACGGCTGGCGTCGTGTAAATCTGTTCGCGATCGAGAAAGCCTTGCAGCACGGCGCGGCGCTTGACGGCGTAGACATCCGCCAGCACCCACGCGTATTCGGCCCGGATCTGACGCGTGTACTCGGCAAAGCGCGCGGCGGGCGCGCCCAGGATGGCCAGGTCGATGTCGACCAGCAAAGCCTGGTCTGGCGAAGCGGGCAGGGCAATGTGGCAGGTGGCCATGATCAGGTCATGCACGCGCTGGCAGCGGGCCGCATCGACGCCGCCCGCCTTTATTGCGTCAATGGCCCAGTGCGCCGAGCGTGCTTCGTTATCGTGGCCCTGCACGTCGTAGACGGCATCGTGGAACCACAGGGCCAGCTCGATGTCGGCAGGCTGCTCAGCGTGCACGCGCAGCGTGTCGAACAGCGCCAGGCATTCGTTGAGGTGTTGCAGTGTGTGGTAGTGGCGCTGGGGTTCGTCCCACGCGCACAGCAATTGCTCGCACAAGCCGGGGGGCGGGGCCAGGTTCAGGGCTGTCCAGGTGGCGCGCCAGCGCGCCAGGTTATCTTGATGGGGCATCAATGGCGAAAACGTCAGTTAAACACCTTGTTCTTGGGACGTACGCGACGCTATAGACACCTGATGCCGACCTGAGTCTCTCCTGCATGCGCGCCTTTCGTGCCTGTCACTATGCACTTGCTAATCTCATCGGGAAGTCGTTTTGCTAACGACACCTCGCCGAATGCACCGTAGTCGCACCTGAGCCATTTACCGTCAGGGTACTGACCATCTAGTGCGTATGTCCGTCTCCAACCCGTTTTGGTTTTCGTGGCATCGCGTTCACGAAGCACGCCGAGACGTTCCGGCGGACCATCAGCCGGTGCAGCGCTGCTCAAGTACAGCGGCGAAGAGACAAACGGTGTCCACTCCTCACCAGGCGCGGCCAGGTGAAGAGATGCCTCAGGGATCGATTGTGGACACACATAGCTTGTTGGCGCTGCGTGGGCCACGAGGTGGGCCGACAGCGAAGCTGCTGCAACTGCATATCGAATTTTCATGGATCACTCGATCACGAAAAATGCATCGGCATTGTTGGACGGGTCGATAAAGTTGCCATTACTATCTTTCCCTTTTCGACGGATGAAGCGCTTGCCGATTGCGGCCTTTGAACGCCACTGATCCATTATGTAAATGCCGTCAGATACTTGTCCCATGTAAAAGGCAGCATGATTACCATGAGACTGATTCGCATATCTGCCGTTGACAAAGGTCGCGATCGCAGTGCCCTGCGCAAGGCTGTTGGCGCTAACGACGTTGTCACCTTGTCGCCAGTTGCCGGTCCATCCAACGGACGTGTGATTTTTGACGAGCGTAACACACTCACCGTTCCCCTCCTTGGGCTTCCCTTCGAGGCTTCGAACGGCCGAATAAACTGTTGACATGATTCTCTCCTGTCGCTCAGCAGATACGATTAACAGCCAGATCCCATCCGCCGGCAGTGAGGCCTTTGGCACCACCACCAACCTTCTGCTGTGTATATCGCCACTTCACCTTCGAGTATTTGAGGCTCAAATGCTCAGACAAGATTTCGCCTTCGTTGATTTCAGGTGCTACTTCGCTCACCAGGACATTGGTCATTTCCACTTCAAAGTACTTGATCCGTTCGCCAAACCCATCGGCACGGAAAAACTCAAGGCGACCGGAGGGAATAGTCCTTCCAATTGCACAGTGTTGAAGAAGGATTGGCGTGGCCAAGTCGGAGATTTTTCGAAGTGCCAAGCTGGAATGTTCACAACGCTCCGCGGTGTGACCGCCTCCAGTGGAACTGGTAGCAGATTTAGGCTGAACGATCATCCAGTCAGCCATCGTGCATTCAATCCAACCTGGGTGCTGACTATCGGCGGATTCGCCCTTGATACCGTCTAACTGAAGATACACATCGATGGCCATGGAAGCTCCTTTAAAGGGCTTCAATGTTGCAGCGAAGTCTCTCCACTAATATTGAAATGACGCAAGGGCGCTTAACATGCGATCTCGTCGCTGCTAGCCGATGAATGGCGTGGGCAACGCAAAAACGCGTGCCTGGTGATCAGAAATGCGCAATCAGCCTTGCCCATAATTGCTACATCAAAATCACATCGTACTGTTCCTGGTGATACCCCTTCTCGACCTGCAGCGAAATGCGCTTGCCGATGAAGTCCCCCAGCATGGCCAGGTGTTGCGACTCTTCTTCCAGGAACAAATCGATCACTTCCTGTGAAGCGACGATGCGGAATTCGCGTGGATTGAACTGCTTGGCTTCGCGCAGCAGTTCGCGCAAAATTTCGTAGCAGATCGTGCGGCTGGTTTTCACTTGGCCCTTGCCCGAGCAGGCCGGGCAGGGTTCGCACAGGATGTGGGCCAGCGATTCGCGCGTGCGCTTTCTCGTCATTTCCACCAGGCCCAGTGCCGAGAAATTGCTCACGGAGACCTTGGTGCGGTCGCGTGCCAGGGTTTTCTTCAGCTCGGCGAGCACCTGGTTGCGGTGCTCGTTGTTCTCCATGTCGATGAAGTCGAGGATGATGATGCCGCCCAGGTTGCGCAGGCGCAGTTGACGGGCGATGGCGTGCGCCGATTCGAGATTCGTCTTGAAGATCGTGTCGGCAAAATTGCGCCCACCAACGTAGCCGCCCGTGTTGACGTCGATGGTCGTCATCGCCTCGGTCTGGTCGACGATCAAGTAGCCGCCCGACTTCAGGTCGACGCGGCGCCCGAGCGCGCGCAGGATTTCTTCTTCGACACCGTACAGGTCGAACAACGGGCGCTCGCCCGTGTAGTGCGCCATGCGCGACAGTACGCTCGGCGTGTAGACCTGCGCGAATTCGACGAGCTTCAGGTAGTTCTCGCGCGAGTCGACCTGGATGGTGGCGGTTTCGTCGTGCACGAAGTCGCGCAGCACGCGCTGGGCCAGCGATAGGTCTTGATAGAGCAGGGTGGTCGGCGGCCGGGTGCGGGCGCCCTGGACGATGGCGCCCCAGGTCTTGCGCAGGTAGTCGACGTCGGCGGCCAGGTCGTCGTCCGGCGCTTCTTCGGCCATCGTGCGTACGATGTAGCCACCTTTTTCGTCGGACGGCAGCATGCCTTGCAGGCGCGTGCGGAGGCGTTCACGCTCGCTTTCCTTTTCGATTTTCTGCGAGATGCCGATGTGCTGGTCTTGCGGCAGGTACACCAGCATGCGCCCTGCAATGGAGATCTGGGTCGACAGGCGCGCGCCCTTGGTGCCGATCGGGTCCTTGATGACCTGGACGGTCAGCACCTGGCCGTCGAACAGCAGCTTTTCAATCGCGGTCGGAGGAACGTTGGCGCCGTCGTGGCTGCGCGCTTCCCAGATGTCGGCCACGTGCAGGAAGGCGGCGCGTTCCAGGCCGATGTCGATGAAGGCCGACTGCATGCCTGGCAGCACGCGCACGACCTTGCCCAGATAGACATTTCCCGCCAACCCACGCGTGAGCGTGCGCTCGATGTGCAGTTCCTGCACCGCGCCTTGCAAGACCAGCGCGACGCGTGTTTCCTGCGGCGTGATGTTGATGAGAATATCTTCGTTCATGGACCCTGCCGCACGTATTGTTCAGGGTGATCATGATACACGCTCACGGCGCATCGCCGGGGCGGGAAGGCGATCAATTCAGACCGTCAGGCCCGCCTTGCGCAGCAAACTGGCGGTCTCGAACAGGGGCAGGCCCATGATGCCCGAGTGGCTGCCTTCAATGTGCTCGATGAACAGTGCGGCCGGGCCCTGGATGCCGTAGCCGCCGGCCTTGTCATAGGGTTCGGACGTCGCGCAGTAAGCGCGGATCTGTTCCGGCGTGAGTTTGGCAAAACGCACGTTCGATACCTGCGTGACCTGCTCGGCCACGCGTTCAGCGTGCACGGCAACCGAGGTCAGCACCTGGTGCGTGCGACCCGACAGGCGCTCAAGCATGGCGATCGCCTCTCGGTTATCGGCTGGCTTGCCGAGAATCTCGCCATCGATCGTGACGGTCGTATCGGCCGTCAGTACCGGGCGCAGCGGCTGGCGCCGTTGCAGCAGCAGGTTGAAGGCAAACGCGCCTTTTTCCTTGGCAACGCGCGCTACATAATGGTGCACGTCTTCGTTTGCCAACACGTCTTCGCTGACGTCCACTACGCGGGTCGGATCGCTGCGCAGCAGCATCAGCTCGAAGTCCACGCCGATCTGGCGCAGCAATTCACGTCGGCGCGGGCTTTTCGAAGCGAGGTAGATCTTGTTCTGGTTGTTTCTCATCGATTCGGACGATCAGGCAGGGCTGTCGGGCAGGTAAAGAATTACTGCAGAAGCAAAATTCAGACCCGGTGATAAGGGTGATTCTGGGTGATCGACCAGGCACGGTACAGCTGCTCGGCCAGCATCACCCGCACCATACCGTGCGGCAGCGTCATGCTGGAAATACGAATCAAGCCTTCGGCACGCGCCTTGAGCTCGGGATCGAGGCCATCGGCGCCACCGATCAGGAACGCGGTGTCGCGCCCGTCACGTTGCCAGGTTTCCAGCTGCTGCGACAGGCCGACGCTGGTCAGGTCGCGGCCACGCTCGTCGAGCGCGATGATGCGTACGCCCTTCGGCAAGACCGCCTCGATACGCTCGCGTTCGAGCGCCATCGCCGTGGCAGCGGTCTTGCTGCCGGACCGTTCGACCGGCTTGATTTCCTTGAGCACGATGCGCAGCTCGGGTGGCATGCGCTTCGTGTACTCGGTGAAACCCGACTCAATCCAGGCCGGCATCTTGTGACCGACCGCGGCAATGATCAGTTGCATGAACGCTTACTCGGCATCCTTCTTGATACGACGGATCACTTTTTTGGCCGGCGCTTCGACCGCTGGCGCTTCTTTCGGCGCGGCAGCTTTCACGGCGCGCTTCGGCGGCTTGGCCTTGGTTGCTTCGACAGCGGCGGTCTCGGTCTTGCTCGGGTTGACCTTCACGGTCTTGCCGGTTGGGACAGCCTTGGCGGCGACCTTCTTGGCAGCCGGCTTCTTGGCAGCAGCAGGGCCTTCGGCAGCGATGGTCTTGGCGACCGTGGCAGCGCGCTTGGCGGCAGGCTTGCGTTCGTTGACCGGCTTGGCCTCGACCTTGTCCTGGTTGGCGGCAAGGTGCTTCGACTTTGGCTTGGCTTCGTCGGCTTCAGCGCCTTCAGCGGTCGACTTGCGCTTGGCGGCGCCCAGCTTGACCGGCTTTTCGCCCCAGATTTCTTCGAGACGGTAGTACTGGCGAATGGCCGGCTGCATGATGTGGACGATGATGTCGCCCAGGTCGACCAGCACCCATTCGCCGGTGTCCTCGCCTTCCATGCCGATGACGTCGCCGCCGGCAGCCTTGACCTTGTCGCGCACCGATGCGGCCAGCGACTTGGTCTGGCGATTCGAAGTGCCCGAGACGACGGCGATGCGGTCGAACAGGCTGGTCAGGTGCGTCGTGTCGAACATGACGATGTCCTGGCCCTTGACATCTTCCAGGGCGTCAACGACGAGGGTTTGAAGTTTCTTGAGATCCATTAGTTTTTGTACAGGTTATGTTGTTGAATATAGTCTAGCACTTGCGCCATTGCGAGCGCGTTTGCGTCCGCTTCGAGGCCCGCGTGCAAGGCCGCACGAATGCGGCTTGACGAAATGTCGACGTCCAGCGTCGGTGCGAGGCAAACTTTTCCGTGGCTGCTTGCGCGCACGGTGTCGGGCGTCGCAAGGCGCGTCGACAATTCTTGTGCCACCGGTGGTGGCAAGGTTTCTTGCGCCAGGTCGTAACCCGGGCGCGTGGCCACCCCCAGATTGGCCAGCGCGAACAGCTCGCGCCATTCATTCCAGGTATCCAGATTGCGCAGCTGGTCGGCGCCCATCAGGAATACGATCGACGCCTGCGGGCCGAGTTCCCGCCGCAGCGCGCGCAGGGTCTCGACCGTGTAGGTTGGCGTCGTGCGTTCAATTTCCTGCAGGTCGAACACGACGTGCAACTGGTCGTTGTTCAGTGGCTTGAACGCCAGTTCGAGCATCGCGATGCGATGCGCGTCACCGGCTTCCATGCCGTTCTTTTGCCAGGGCCGGCCGGCCGGCAGGATGCGCAATTCGTCCGCCTGCAGCAAGCCGCAAAACAATTGGCCCAGCGCGACGTGGCCAAGATGCACCGGATCGAAGCTGCCGCCCAGCACGGCGATGCAGGCCATCACGGCGCGAGCCAGTCCCGGTGCGGCAAAAAGTCGGTCGCCAGGCGCGCTTCCGGGCTGCCCGGCTCGGGGTGCCAGTCGTAGCGCCATTTCACGATCGGCGGCATCGACATCAGGATCGCCTCGGTGCGTCCGCCCGACTGCAGGCCGAACAGCGTGCCGCGGTCCCACACCAGGTTGAACTCGACATAGCGGCCGCGTCGGTACGCCTGGAAATCGCGCTCGCGCTCGCCGTACGGGCGGTCCTTGTGGCGCGCCAGGATCGGCAGGTAGGCCGTGGTAAAGCTGTTGCCGACGCTTTGCATCAGCGCGCACGACTGCTCGAATCCCAGTTCGTTCAGGTCATCGAAAAAGATGCCGCCCACGCCGCGCGCTTCCTTGCGGTGCTTCAGATAAAAATACTCGTCGCACCAGTTCTTGAAGCGCGGATGCAGCGTCGGGCCAAACGGCGCCAGTGCGTCATGGCAGGTCTGGTGGAAGTGGCGCGCGTCGGCCTCGTCGCCGTAATACGGCGTGAGGTCCATGCCGCCGCCGAACCACCAGACCGGCTCTTCGCCGGCTGCGGTTGCTTCGAAAAACCGCACGTTCATGTGCACCGTCGGCGCATACGGATTGCGCGGATGCAGCACCAGCGACACGCCCATCGCTTCCCAGGCGCGGCCCGCCAGTTCGGGGCGCACGGCGCTGGCCGACGGGGGCAGGGCGGCGCCCATCACGTGCGAGAAGTTCACGCCGCCGCGCTCGAACACATTGCCTTCTTCGATCAGGCGCGAAATGCCGCCGCCGCCTTCGGGCCGTTCCCACGCATCGCGCAGGAACGGCTTGCCATCGACCTGTTCGAGGTCCTGGACAATACGCGCCTGGAGGTCGAGCAACCAGGCCTTGATGGCTGCGCTATGGAGGGAAGGCATGGAACGATCGCGGTCGGGAAATGAAAAGAGCGCAGATTGTACACCTGCGCACGTGGTGGTCACTCGTTGTGAGGATGGTGCTTACTTAATGCCGCGCCAGCCGATGTCGCGCCGGTACTGCGCGCCATTGAAGTGGATCTTCTCGACCGTTTCGTAGGCGCGCTTCTGTGCCATCTTGACGCTGTCGCCCAGACCCACGACGCATAGCACGCGGCCGCCACTGGCTTGCAGCGTGCCGCCCACGACGCGCGTGCCGGCGTGGAAGGTGACGCATTCGGGCGCTTCCGGCGGGATACCGTCGATGACATCGCCCTTGCGCGGACTGTCGGGATAGCCGGCGGCGGCCATCACGACGCCCACGGCGGTGCGGCGGTCCCATTCGAGTTCGACCGTGTCGAGCGTGCCGTTGCAGGCGTGTTCGAGCACAGTGGCGAAGTCGCTCTTCAGGCGCGCCATGATCGGCTGGGTTTCCGGGTCGCCCATGCGGCAGTTGAATTCCAGCGTGCGCGGATTGCCGTCGGCATCGATCATCAGGCCGGCGTACAGGAAGCCCGTGAACGGAATGCCGTCGCGCGCCATGCCCTGGATGGTCGGGTTGATGATTTCGCGCATTACGCGTGCATGCATCGATGGCGTCACGATCGGCGCCGGCGAATACGCGCCCATGCCGCCCGTGTTCGGGCCCTGGTCGTGATCCTTGAGGCGCTTGTGGTCCTGGCTCGTGGCCAGGGCCAGCACGTTCTTGCCGTCACACATGACGATGAAGCTGGCTTCTTCGCCGGCCAGGAACTCTTCGATCACGATGCGCGCACCGGCGTCGCCGAAGGCGTTATCGGCCAGCATATGCTCGACCGCGCCATGTGCTTCTTCCAGCGTCATGGCCACCACGACGCCCTTGCCGGCCGCCAGGCCGTCGGCCTTGATGACGATCGGAGCGCCGTTGGCGTCGATGTAGGCGTGGGCGGCAGCAGCGTCCGAGAAGGTTTCGTACTTCGCGGTCGGGATGCCATGGCGCTGCATGAACGACTTGGCGAAATCCTTCGAGCTCTCGAGCTGCGCCGCTTCGCGGGTGGGGCCGAAGATCTTCAGGCCGCGCGAGCGGAACAGGTTGACGATGCCGGCGGCCAGCGGTACTTCAGGGCCCACCAGCGTCAGCGCGATGTGCTCGGCCGTGACGAAGTCAGCCAGCGCCTGCGGCTCGTGCAGGTCGACCGTCACCAGGCGCGTGTCGAGTTCCGTGCCGCCGTTGCCGGGAGCGACGAAGACCGTCTGGACGCGTTCCGATTGGGCCAGTTTCCACGCCAGAGCGTGTTCGCGGCCGCCCGAGCCGACTACGAGAATTTTCATATTGCCTACCAGGTTATTCGTCGATCACGGCGTTGGTGAACACTTCCTGGACGTCGTCCAGGTTTTCCAGTGCATCGAGCAGCTTTTGCATCTTGATCGCGTCGTCGCCCGTGAACACCGTTTCGGTGGCGGGTTTCATGATGACTTCGGCCACTTCGGCCTTGAAGCCGGCCGCTTCGAGCGCTTCTTTCACCGATGCGAAGGCGTGCGGATCGCACAGCACTTCGAAGCCGCCTTCGTCGTCGGCCGCGACATCGTCGGCGCCGGCTTCGAGCGCCGCTTCCATCAGCTTGTCTTCGTCGACGCCCGGCGCGAACAGGAACTGGCCCGTGTGCTGGAACATGAAGGCAACCGAACCTTCGGTGCCCATATTGCCGCCGTTCTTGCTGAACGCGTGGCGCACTTCGGCCACGGTCCGCACGCGGTTGTCGGTCAGGCACTCGACGATGATCGCCGCGCCGCCGATGCCATAGCCTTCGTAGCGCACTTCTTCGTAGTTGACGCCTTCGAGCTCGCCCGAACCGCGCTGGATGGCGCGCGTGACGTTATCTTTCGGCATATTGGCATCGGCCGCCTTCTCGACTGCCAGGCGCAGGCGCGGATTGGACGGGATGTCGCTGCCGCCCATGCGCGCGGCGACGGTGATTTCCTTGATCAGGCGCGTCCAGATCTTGCCGCGCTTGGCGTCAGTTGCGGCCTTTTTGTGCTTGATATTGGCCCATTTGCTGTGTCCAGCCATGTCGAGAATTCCTTAGACGGTATGCAAGAGTGGCCGACATTCTAGCATAGCGCCCCCTTGCAAAAAGGTCCAAGGGCCATCGAGCCAGGGTCACGAATCGGCATGGAAACAACAGTCTGGCGCGCCGGTGCTTTCGCCGGCGGCGAGCACGAATACGGTATTCTTGGTGCACACAAAGGAGAACTGCATGCACGCCAAAGCAATCCGCATCGCCGCCAATGGCGGCCCCGAGGTGATGGAGTATGTCGATGTTGACGTCGGGGCGCCCGGCCCGGGCGAAATCCTGCTGCGCCAGCACGCGATCGGCCTGAACTTCATCGACGTGTACTTTCGCACCGGCCTGTACCCGCAACCGCTGCCCGGCGGCCTGGGCAAGGAAGGCGCGGGCGTGGTCGAGGCGGTGGGCGAGGGCGTGACCAATGTGCAGCCGGGCGACCGCGTCGCGTACGCCGGCGGGCCCAACGGCGCCTACGCCGATCTGCGCGTGCTGCCGGCCGCGGTCGTCGTCAAGCTGCCCGACGCGATCTCGTTCGAGACGGCAGCGGCCATGATGCTGCAGGGCCTGACGGTGCAATACCTGTTTCGCTCGACTTACCCGCTGCAGGCCGGCCAGACGATCCTGTTCCACGCTGCCGCCGGTGGCGTGGGCCTGATCGCCTGCCAGTGGGCGCGCGCCCTTGGCGTGCAGCTGATCGGCACCGTTGGCTCGAAAGAGAAAGGCGAACTGGCGCTGGCGCACGGCGCGGCGCACGTCATCAACTACAACGACGAAGACATCGTCGCGCGCGTGAAAGAAATCACGGGCGGGGCCGGCGTGCCGGTGGTCTACGACTCGGTGGGCAAGGACACGTTTGCCGCATCGCTCGACTGCCTGCAGCGGCGCGGCCTGATGGTCAGCTTCGGCAATGCCTCGGGCGCCGTGGAGCCGTTCACGCCTGGCGAATTGTCCAGGCGCGGTTCGCTGTACATCACGCGCCCGACGCTGTTCGACTACATGACCAATCAGCAGGAAGCCGAGGCGATGTCGGCCGAGCTGTTCGAGATGGTCACGAGCGGCAAGGTGACCATCAACGTCAACCAGACGTTCCCGCTGGCACAGGCGGCCGAGGCGCACCGCGCGCTCGAGTCGCGCCGCACCACCGGTTCGACGGTGCTGCTGCCATGAGGGATACCCGGGACGAGCCGCCGTTTGCGCCGCCATCGCGGCCGGCAAACGATGGGGCGCCGAAGTTCGGGCGGCTGCTGGTCGTGCTGGTGCTGGCCTTGCTGCTGGTCGTGGCCATCACGTTCGGGTCGGAGGCGTATTTCAGCTAGCGGTCAATAGACGGACGTAAAAAAAGCCAGGCAGCGTTGCCTGGCTTTTTTACGTCCGTCTTCAAGGCCTGGTCAGGTGCCCGGTTCTTTTGTGACCACCACGCGGCGCGCGACGCCCGACTGGCCAGGGAAGCCCTCGAAAGCGCTTTGCACCAGCGCCGGCATGACTTCGGGTGTCGACATATTGCGGCTCGTGTTGTGCACGGTCACTTCGAACAGGCGCTTGCCGTCGCGCGATGACTTGATCGCCACCTGCAGCTCGCGCCGGTACTGGTGCTCGATCGACGTCTGGTAGGACGGGTACGGGCCCCAGAACGGATCGTAGAACGGGCTGTACCAGCCGCCCCAGTAGCGGCGGTTGAAGCCGCCGCGATAACCGCCGTAGCCGAAGCGCGCGCTCGGATAGAAGTACGGCGTCATCACCGGTTCGATCACGCGCACTGGCACGTCGGTGGTGGTAAAGCGCATCGCCACGGTCAGCGCCGGCGTGGCGCCGTTGGCATCGCGGAAGCCCTGGCGCGCCAGCTGGGCACGCACCAGGTCCTGGTAGCTGCGCCACTCGAGGGTATCGTCCTGCGGCGACGGCACTTCAAACACATAGCTCTTGTCGGCAATCTGCGCCGGCCATTGGTGGAACGTGGTGACATCGCTGCGGATGCTCGTCGCGCAGCCGCCCAGCAGCAGCGCGAACGCGGTACCCAGAGCGATGGTGATGAAGCGTTTCATGCAAATCTCCCGTTTGTCTTGTCGGTCTTTCCCCGATCTTCAAGATTACCCCTTGTTCAGATTCAGGGGAGCCACTTTTACACCCGGTTACCGTGCCTACAAAGCGATACATGGCAATTCGTCGGCGGCGATCCAAAAGCTTGTTGGTAAAATAAGCCCCTCATCCACTGTGTCAGCCCGAGCCGATCATGCGCACCGATACGCCCCAGACCATCTTCCGCAAGGACTATACCCCGCCCAGCTATCTGGTGGATACCGTTGAACTGGGCTTCGACCTGGACCCGGCGCGCACCGTCGTGGCCAGCCGCCTGACGCTGCGGCGCAACCCGGCCGCCACTACGCGCGGCATCGAACTGCATGGCGAAGACATCGAGCTGGTGGCGCTGCGCCTGAATGGCAAGCTGCTGGGCAAGCGCGACTACACGCTGGCCAATAACCTGCTGACGATCCGTTCGGCGCCCGACGACGTGGTGCTAGAGATCGAGTCGCTGTGCGCACCCGATAAAAACACGACGCTGAGTGGCTTGTACGTGTCCAACGGCAACTTCTTCACGCAGTGCGAAGCCGAGGGCTTCCGCCGCATCACGTACTTCCCGGACCGCCCGGACGTGATGGCCAAGTTCACCGTGATGCTGCGCGCCGACAAGGCCCGCTATCCGGTGCTGCTGTCCAACGGCAACCTGATCGAAGAAGGCGACCTGGACGATGGCCGCCACTATGCATTGTGGGAAGACCCGTTCAAGAAGCCGTCATACCTGTTCGCCCTGGTCGCCGCGCAACTGGTCTGCCAGGAAGAAACCTTCCGCCTGGCCGATGGCCGCGACGCGCTGCTGCAGGTGTGGGTCGAGGATGGCAACCTGGACAAGACCGACTACGCGATGCAGTCGCTCAAGCACAGCATCCGCTGGGACGAAGAAAAATACGGGCTCGAACTCGACCTGGACCGCTTCATGATCGTCGCCACGAGCGACTTCAACATGGGCGCGATGGAAAACAAGGGCCTGAACATCTTCAACACCAAGTTCGTGCTGGCCAACCCGCGCGTGGCCACCGACATCGACTTCCAGGGCATCGAAGCCGTGGTGGCGCACGAATACTTCCACAACTGGACCGGCAACCGCGTGACGTGCCGCGACTGGTTCCAGTTGTCGCTGAAAGAAGGCTTGACGGTGTTCCGTGACCAGGAATTCACGGCCGACATGATCGGCACCGCCACCGGGCGCGCCGTCACCCGCATCGACCAGGTGCGCACGCTGCGCCAGGCGCAGTTCCCGGAAGACGCCGGCCCGATGGCGCACCCGGTGCGGCCCGACTCGTTTGTCGAGATCAACAATTTCTACACCGTGACGGTGTACGAAAAAGGCGCCGAAGTCGTGCGCATGTACCAGACGCTGTTTGGCGTCGACGGTTTCCGCAAGGGCATGGACCTGTACTTCGCGCGCCATGACGAGCAAGCCGTCGAGTGCGATGACTTCCGCCGCGCGATGGCCGATGCCAACCACCGCGAACTGGGGCAATTCGAGCGCTGGTACAGCCAGGCCGGCACGCCGGTGCTGCGCTTCGAAGGCCGCTGGGACGAAGCCGCACAGACCTACACGCTCACGCTGTTCCAGTCGTGCCCGGCCACGCCCGGCCAGCCCGAAAAACTGCCGTTCCACATCCCGGTGGCCGTTGGCCTGCTCGACGCCGCCGGCGCCGACATGCCCCTGGTCGTCGATGGCCAGCAGCGCGGCACGACTGCCGTGCTCGAACTGACCGAGGCCGAGCAGACCTTCGTCTTCACCGGCGTGACCGGGCAGCCGGTGGCCTCGGTGCTGCGCGATTTTTCGGCGCCGGTCATCCTGCAGGGCGGCTACACCGATGCCGACCTGCTGCACCTGTTCAGCCACGACAGCGACCCGGTCAACCGCTGGGAAGCAGGCCAGCGCCTGGCCATGGAACGCCTGTTGAAACTGACCGGTGAAGCAGGTAGCAAGGACGATGCAGCCGCCAGCCTGAACCTGGACGAGACCTTCATCGAAGCGCTGCGCAAGATCCTGGTCGACGAAACGCTCGATCCGGCCTTCCGCGAGCAGTGCCTGACGCTGCCCTCCGAATCGATGGTGGCCGAGCAGCTCGACTGCGTCGATCCGCTGGCCGTGCACATCGCGCGCCAGTTCGTGCGCGCCGACCTCGGCGCGCGCCTGCGCAGCGAGCTCATGGCCCAGTACGAGGCCAACGCCACGCCCGGCCCCTACAGCCCGGACGCCGCCTCGGCCGGCAAGCGCGCGCTGAAGAACCTGGCCCTGGCCTACTTGAACGCCGCGCCGGACGCCGCCAGCGTCGCACTGGCGCAGCGCCAGTTCGATGAAGCCGACAACATGACTGACCGCGCCGCGGCGCTTTCTGCCCTGGTCGCCGCGCGCGTGCCGCAGGCGGCCGACGCGCTGGCCGTGTTCTATGATGAATTCCAGAACGAGGCGCTGGTCGTGGACAAGTGGTTCGCGATGCAGGCGTCAAGCCCGACCACCGATCTGGCGGCCGTGCGCGCGCTGATGACGCACCCGGCCTTCACGCTGCGCAACCCGAACCGCGCGCGCAGCCTGGTGGCGATGTTCTGCGTGAACAATCCGGTACAGTTCCACGCGCCGGACGGCAGCGGCTACGCCTTCTGGGCCGAGCAGGTCATCGCGCTCGACGCACTGAACCCGCAAGTGGCCAGCCGTCTGGCGCGCGCGATGGATCGCTGGCGCCGTTATGCG
This sequence comes from Oxalobacteraceae sp. CFBP 8761, assembly GCA_014841595.1. Taxonomy (NCBI): domain Bacteria; kingdom Pseudomonadati; phylum Pseudomonadota; class Betaproteobacteria; order Burkholderiales; family Oxalobacteraceae; species Oxalobacteraceae sp. CFBP 8761. The sequence goes on from JACYUE010000001.1 coordinate 636,041, forward strand.
CCGTCGCTGCAGTGGCAGATGCGCGAAGCCTTGCAGAAGGTGGCGGGGCAGGTCAAGCTGTCGAACGACGTGCGCGAGATCGTCGGCAAGGCGCTGGCCAACTAAACACATTCAACACAACCTGAGGAACCCATGAAACGCGTAAGTCTGACGCAGTACCTGGTGGAAGAGCAACGCCAGCACCAGAGCATCAATGCGGAGTTGCGCCTGCTGATCGAAGTCGTGGCCCGCGCCTGCAAGCGCATCAGCTATTCGGTGAGCAAGGGCGCGCTGGGCGAAGTGCTCGGCAGCGCCGACACTGAAAACATCCAGGGCGAAGTGCAGAAAAAGCTCGACGTGATCTCCAACGAGATCCTGCTCGAAGCCAACGAGTGGGGCGGCCACCTGGCCGCGATGGCGTCCGAAGAAATGGAAACCATCCGCCAGATCCCGAGCCGCTATCCGAAGGGCGAGTTCCTGCTGCTGTTCGATCCGCTGGATGGCTCGTCGAACATCGACGTCAACGTGTCGATCGGCACGATCTTCTCGGTGCTCAAGGCGCCGGAAGGCATGCAGGACCCGACCGAGCAGGACTTCCTGCAAGCAGGCAGCACGCAGGTGGCCGCCGGTTACGCGGTGTACGGCCCGCAGACGATGCTGGTGCTCACGACCGGCAATGGCGTGCACTGCTTCACGCTCGACCGCGAGCAGGGTTCGTGGGTGCTGACCCAGAGCGACATGCAGATTCCGGCAGCGACCAAGGAATTCGCGATCAATATGTCGAACCAGCGCCACTGGCATCCGCCGGTCCAGCGTTACGTCGACGAGCTGCTGGCAGGCTCCACCGGCCCGCGCGGCAAAGACTTCAATATGCGCTGGGTCGCCTCGATGGTGGCCGACGTGCACCGCATCCTGACCCGCGGCGGCGTCTTCATGTACCCGGCCGACCTGCGCGACACCAGCATGCCAGGCAAGCTGCGCCTGATGTACGAAGCCAATCCGATGGCGATGATCGTCGAGCAGGCGGGCGGCGCGGCCACTGACGGCAAGGGCCGCATCCTCGATATCCAGCCGACCAAGCTGCACCAGCGCGTGCCGGTGTTCCTGGGCTCGAAGGACGAAGTGGATGTTGTTACGGGCTATCACGCTGCGTGAAGACGTGCTGATAAATTAGGCAAACCGGAAATCTTGCGAAAGTGACGCGATACACACTAGCAAGGTTGCCGGTTTGTTTGCTAGAATACGGCTCTTTCGTGAGCGACGGCTTGTTTGTCGGGCATGATGGAAGGCGAAGCACAGGTTTCGCCGCTGTAGCTCAGTCGGTAGAGCAGCGCATTCGTAATGCGAAGGTCACCAGTTCGATTCCGGTCAGCGGCACCAAAATTAGTTAGTCAGATCAAAGGGTTACAGGCTTCGGCCGGTAACCCTTTTTTCTTTTTGGCGTGACCGTTGCCCGATCTGACCGCTGGCCCATCCCTGGAAAGACGATGCGCGGCGAATCCCTGGAATGTGAGCGTTCTGGCTGCCTGGTGTCTGGCTTTATCACCGTATGCCGGTATTGCCGCAGCGGCAGGCGCTCATCCTGTTCGTCTTCAGCGCGCTTGCCGCCTTTGCATTTTTCTGGACTGGCACGTCGCAGGCAATCCGTACCGCTCTCAACGGCGAGAATGGTGGCAATTCTTCAGCCGGGACTGCACATCACCGCTACGCCGCTACTGATGGTGTAGGAAGCCATGACCAGTTTGCCTGCGGCATCCACGCTCAGTTCGACATGGCTCTGGTCGGCATATTTGGCACCATATTGCAAGGAGCTGTCATCCGCTTCGACGCTGATCGATTCCTGGACCACGTTGGCATCGAACCCCAGCTGATGCTCTCCAAAAGCGACACCTGCCGAAGCTGGCTTGACGACCATCTTGCGCAGGGCGCCGCCCTCGACGCATGACATGGTGGCGCCAGCGCCGGTGAAGTATTGCGCCACCGCCGGATACAGCGGTTTGGCCGCAAGGTTTGATGCCGACGATACATTGGTGCATTGGGCTACATGTCCACCCTCGCCAAACATGGCGCTGCCGCCGCCGGCACTATTTACGATCAGCTGGAACGGCCGTTCACCGCCGCTGGCATCGAAGGTGCCTGCCGGCGCTGCGCTGCCATCGAGCGTACGTACCAAACTCATGCGCGTGCCTGTCAGGTTGATCGTCCAGTCGGCGGCAACGACCTTGCCGTCGCGTCCAATGGTGACCCCCTCTGGCGGCATGGGGCCACCGATGCCGTTGCATGTGCCGCCATAGCTGCCGGCAGCCAATCCCAGCATGGTAGCGCGGTAAGCCGGATGCTTATTGTCACCCTTGGTGACTGGAGTGGCCTGGACTGCGGCGTCATCGCCAGACGGCGCGTCGTCGGTCGATTTGCTGCATCCTGCCAGCAGCAGGGCCGCGCAGGCGACGGTCAATATGCTCTTCATCGCGCCCCCTTCGCCGACGACGCGCTGACCGCCTTGCATTGACTGCCGATGCGTGTCAGCCGCGTTACCAGGACGCTCGAACGTGTGGCGGCGCCGGCAGCGCCGGTGCCGCCGCGTTCAGCAGCAATCGCGCGCATGTCGGCCTTGTGTTCCTCCCAGTTCTCGAGCACGTAGCGCGCATCCTCACGCTCATCGGCGCTGGTGGAATTTTTCAACGCGTTTTCGAACGTTTTGCGCTGTTGATCGAAGTCGAGCAGGCCTTGTTGCCCCATACGTTCGGTGACCGATGTTTTCATTTCCCAGGTAGTGGCATTGACCTTGCGGACGGCAACGGTGGTATCGGCGCTTGGGCAGCGCGAACTGAACGTGGTGCTGCCGGCTGCATGCACTGGTGCCGAACTCGTGCATTGCTGGTCAGCTGGCGGCAACAGGCCGCTGCCCGTGGCGCCAATGCACAGTTGCCCCGGAGTGGGAAGCGCGCTGACAACGGCCGCCCCACCTGGCGCCTGGACTCGCATACTGGCCATGCCACTGGCGCTGTCGTTTTTCTGCTTCAGCACAGCGCCATTGCTTTGTATGACATTGGCATCGGCGTCGATCCGGTACAGGCCAGGCGGTGGCAAATTGACCAGGGCGGGCGCCGTCGCGGCGCTTACGTCAGTTGCGCCGAATGGCAGCAGGATTGCCGCGATCATGGCCGGCAGGCGAGGGGGAAAGGACGTGGTGAACAAATAAATCTCCTGAAAAATTGTTATCGAGCCGCTCGGTGAGGAGGTGGCTCAGCGGACGACCATTTCGACGCGTCGGTTTTTTGCGCGTCCTTCATCGCTCTCGTTGGTCGACACCGGTGCCAGATTGGCGACACCGCGCGCCACCAGTCTTGTCGAGGCGATCCCATACGTGGAGGCCAGCGCTGCACATACCGCTTCAGCACGTTTTTGTGACAACGTGCTGTTGGCGGCAAACTCGCCCTGGTTGTCGGTATGGCCAACAATGAATACTTTCATGGCCGGCGTGGCTTTCAGCACGTTCGCCATCTGGGCCAGCTGACTGGCCGAATCGCTGCGCAGGACTGCCTTGTTGGTGTCGAACTCGATACCGTACAGGGCCATCTTGCCGTCGCGCTTGAGTCCTGTCGTGATGGCCGCCGCGTCGACCTCGACGTTGCCCAACTGGGTTGCTGCCGGTTCGATGATCTGCACGAACTGGCGTTTGCGACTCATGATTCCCGAATTTGGAAAGCCGGAGACGATCCCGATCGACACGTAAGTGACGCCGGAAGGTCCTTTGCGCTGGCCACTGTAGTAATGAAAACCCGGCTGATTGGCGCTGTTGAACGTGCCAAGAACGGCATTGTCGTAGCCGTTCCAGTGCGCCTTGCGCGGAAAATTCTCTACCAGTTGCTGCACATTGGCTTGTTCGCATGCGGCGGTTTCGCAGGCATACAAGGTCTGGAAGCCTGCGGCTTCGAGCGCATGGCGGTAGTTGCGGTAGATCTCGAGCGGACTGCTGTCATCGGGCGCAAGATACAGGCGGTTGCTGATCTTGCCCTCGACCGGGATCAGTACCGGTTTGCCTTTCTGCACAGTCACGACCGACGCCTGCTCCAGGCGGCTGTCGCCGTACATGTACAGGATCGACCCCTTGTACCGGCTCAGTAGCGGACTGTCGGCGCCACCCTTGCGGTCGACGGCCGTCTTGTCGGCGGCCAGCACAGGGGCCGTCGTCAGCAGCGCTGCGCCCAACCATATGGCCGCGTGAAGCTTATTGCACACTGCGGGTGCGTCGCAGTTCCGAATTGAGTGCCTGAATATTTTTTTGATGGTCATACAACTCCTGGGTAAGTCGCTGGCTGTCGGTAGCGGATAACTTGTTGGTCTTGTTGCCGGCATTCTGCGCACGCTGCATTGCGGCAGCATACTTGCGCGCTTCAGTCGCGAGTTCTTCTTGCAGGATACCAATACGGTCGCGATCACGCCTGTCCTGTTCGGCAGCGCTGATGCGCAGCATGGGCTCGGGTGCCGCACGCACCGCCGGAGCGCCAGCGGCAGGGGAGGTCAATCCTCCATCGGCTGGTTGGGCTGGTTGCGCCAACAGGCTGTTTCGCGCTGCGGCGTTGCGGTTGACAATGACTTCGACGCCCTGGTCGTCGATGTAGCGGGTAGCTGAAATCTGTGCATGGGCCGGGCTTTGCCAGCCGATCTGGACCAGCACCGGTATCAGCAGCTTGAATATCGAGCGGGTCATAGATTGGACTCGTGAAAAGGTGATTGCATGCGTACCATTGCTTCGCTACGAATGACGATGCGCGGACCTCGGGACAACGGGCTGATGCACCCAGTGGACACCGTCGTGCCACCAGTTCCGAAAGGATCTTGCATGCCATTGGCCGACAGCACCTGCGACATCGGCGACAGCGCATTGACTCCCGCATGGATGACGCGGTCGAGCACGGGGACGATCAGGCGCAGGCAGTAGCTGACCCGCACGTGCAGTATGTTGGCATCCTGCACCGAGATTTTCGAGGCACTGCCGGGCGCGCTGTTGCGATAGCTGAGGGTATCGTTGGGCAGCTCACGCCCAGCCTGGCCGTCAACCCGCGTACGTCCGAAATCGTTCAACGCTGCGCGGTTGGGATTGAGAACATCGATGCGCGTCAGGTTCGGTGTCGTTTCGAGGTTGGCTTCCACGAGCGCGCGGCCATAGCCTGCCATGCTGGGCTGCGTGGCAAACAGCGGCGCCAGGCCCGACGCCAAGGCTGTACGCATACTGCTGTTGCTGCCGTTGTTCACCGCGCCGGCGCGCGCCGCCAGGAGCGTCGCGTTGTTCAGAGTCGCGCGCGCCTGGTAAATCAGGGCAAACTGGATGATGCCAAACACCAGAAGAATAAGCATGGGAAAGATGATCAGGAACTCGGTCATCGACTGGCCGCTCTGGGACTGTCTAGCGCTCATCAAAATCTCCTGCTGCTGCCGCCGTCATCGATGCCAGCGGCAAATGGCGACCGACAGCGATGCCGTAATACGCCGCCGCGCCAGCAGCCATTTCGAGCACGCTGTGCGCATGCCAATGGCCATCGATACGACGTGCTGGCAGGGCTGGCGTTACCTTGAGGACCGTACCATCCTTGCGCAAATACACCAGGTCGAGCGGATAGGTCATACCGATGGTATGGATCAGGCGGCACGATCGCAGCAGCATGGCCTGATCGGGGCGCAAGGGTGGCCGCCTCAACAGCCCCTGCATCCGCTCAGGCGCCGTGGCCGCTACCATGATCTCGAGCGTCTGCAGACCGCGGTCGAATTCAAAATGGAGTAGTTGCCGTTTCATGTCATCCTCAGAAAGCACCTGATTGCATGAATTTCACGGCAATCGGAAACATCAGAACCAAAAACGTCACCGGGAAAATAAATGCCACCAGCGGGAAAATCAATTTGACCGGGGCTTCCATCGCCAGCTTTTCGGCTTGCTGAAAACGCTCGGTGCGACGCTGGTCGGCCTGGCTGCGGAAGGTCGAACCGAGACTGGCGCCCATGCGCTCGGCCTGGATCACGGCGCTGATGAAGCTGGTGACCTGGGGGATGCGCACGCGTTCGTCCATGCGTCGCAAGGCATCGGCGCGGGTAAGACCGGCACGCAGATCGCGCAGCACGAAGGCGAATTCATTCTTCAGCGGGCCAGTTGGCCCTTTGGCCACGGCCTGACCGATGGCGCCTGCCATGTTCAGGCCTGCTTCCACGCCCATCGTCAAGAAATCCAGGTACACGGGCAGTGCCTTGACCATCAGCTTGCGCCGCTTCTTCAGCGATTCCTTGAGCCACATGCGTGGATAGACGAAGCCCAGCAGGGCTGCGCCCAGCAACGCCAGCATACTTTCAAATTCAACTACCCTAAGCGCCATCCAGGCCAGCAGGAAGAAACCGACCATGCCCACCAGACACAGGGCCAGAAACTGGGTAGGGCTCATCAGGTACAACAGGCCTGAGAGGCGTAATTTTTCCGCTGAACCAGCGAGGTAACGTTTGGGCAGGCGCTGACAGATGTGGTAATCGATCAAGCGCAGCAGAGGCCACAGGAACCGCAAGAGTTTTGGCAGGGGATCCAGGTACTCGCGGTTTTCGGCAGGGACTTCGGCCTTGAGGCGCATGGCGCTGTAGATCACGGCTGCGGCGAAACAGACGAACGCCAGACCGACCAGTATTGCAATGAGCAACTGTGCAATCATGAAATTATCCTACACATCAATATTGGTAATTTTGCTGATGAAGTGATAGCCGATCGCAACCGCCACCGCAATGACTGCCAGCGTGCACCAGCCATACCATTCGGAAAACAGCGGTTCCATCGCTTCGGGTTCCATGACGCGCAGGATCACGATCAGGAAGATTGGCAGGCCCGACATGACCAGTCCCTGCATTTTCCCCTGTGCAGTCAAACTGCGGATCTTGCCTTCCATCTGTAATTTGGCGCGGATCGTACGACCGATCGATTCGAGCGTTTCAGCCAGATTGGCGCCGACTTCGCGCGCCAGCGCCATACCGGCTGTGACCATGGCCAGATCCTGCAGCGGCACACGACGCTCGAGGTTTTGCAGGGCAACGCCGAAATCGGTGCCCAGCTTCATTTCGCGCAGCAGCAGTTCGAATTCTTGCGACACCGGTGGCGCGCTCTCGTTGGCCACGCTCTCGAGGGCGATCGGTAGACTCGCGCCGGCACGCAGTGCGCCGGTGATCATCGCCAGCGCATCGGGCAACTGCGCTTCGAACTGGCGCAGGCGGCGTTGCGCGATATAGCGCAATACGTAGCGCGGGGCAATGAAGGCCAGTACCATGCAAGCGGCAACGATCACGCCATTTCGCGACACGATCCACGCCAGTACCGGCAAAAAGACCAGTACGCCGATATTGATGAGCAGGATGCGATTGGCGTCGGTAAAAATGAACATCCCTTCCAGCTCGGTCTTGGCAGTGCTGGCTTGGCCCTTCTGTCGGTGCGAAAACCAGCGCGAGCCAAAATGCAGCGCCATCCAGATCAGGCCCAGCATGCAGAAGAAGATGATCGCGATGACAAAATACGGGCTGTCCATCAGAACACCCTCTTGACTGAAGCAGGTAACGACGGCGCTTCGCGCGAATAGATCGACATGTCGACCTCGATACCGCGCGAGACCAGATCCTGAATGAAATCGGGTACGTGGCCGGTAGGCACAAACCGGCCACGTACCTTGCCCTCGGGCGTGAAGCCATCCTGTTCGAAACGGAAGATATCCTGCATCGACACAATATTGTTCTCGATACCGGTCACTTCGGTGATGTAGGTGACGCGCCGGGTGCCGCACGAAAATCGTGTTTGCTGCACGATCAGATTGACCGCCGAACAGATCTGCTCACGGATTGCCTGCATGGGAATATCCAGGCCGCTCATCAGGGTCATCACTTCCAGGCGCGACAGGCAGTCGCGCGGATTATTCGCGTGCGCGGTCGTGAGCGAGCCGTCGTGCCCCGTGTTCATTGCCTGCAGCATGTCAAGCGCTTCACCACCGCGGCACTCGCCGACGACGATCCGGTCCGGTCGCATGCGCAAACAATTCTTCACCAGATCACGGATGGTAATGGCACCCTTGCCCTCGATGTTCGCCGGGCGCGCTTCGAGCGAGACAAGATTGGGTTGTGATAGCTGCAGTTCCGCGGCGTCTTCCACGGTAACGATGCGCTCGTCGTCAGGAATGAAACTCGACAGTACGTTAAGCAGTGTTGTCTTGCCGGAGCCGGTACCTCCCGAGATGACGATGTTGGCGCGCTTCTCGACTGCCACGCGCAAGAACTCGATCATGGCCGCGTTGATGGCGCCGAAGCTGATCAGATCGTCGCCAGTAAGTTTTTTGCGGGCGAACTTTCGAATCGTCACACTCGGCCCCTTGATTGCCAGCGGGGGAATGATGGCATTGACGCGCGAACCATCCTTGAGGCGGGCGTCGACCATTGGCGAACTTTCGTCGATGCGCCGGCCCAACGGCGAGACGATGCGTTCGATCGCCGCCAGCACCGAGGCGTCGTTCGAGAATGACACCGTCGAGCGGGTCAGCTGGCCATTGCGCTCGATGAAGATATCGTTATGGCGATTGACCATGATCTCGGTGACGGAGTCGTCGCTCAACAAGGCCTCCAGGGGGCCGAGTCCGACCACTTCGTTCAGCACCACGTCGCGCAGCATGCTTCGCCAATGGCGCATCGCGCCGAAAGCGGCATCGGTATCGATGATCTCGTTGATGATCTTGTGTACCGTCTCGCGCAGTTCGGCGTCTCCCATTCTCGACACGTTCACGCGCCGCAAATCCATTGCGCCGATCAGTTTCTTGTGCAAGGTGCCGCGCGCCGCAATGCCCTCCGGGCGCTCGAGCGGGTTCGGGCCTGCTTCCTGATCTGACATGCGTGGTGTCAACCGCCGTTCAACGCCGGTGGGCAGATGCAATGTGGCGGTCTGAACGACACCGGAAGCGCCCGATACCGGTTCGGGCGCCGGGGCGGCCACCGGGACCGGATGCAGCCCGTCGTCCGGCGCCACGCGCTTGACCGGCATCGCACTGATATTGACGCGAAAGCTGTAGTCGGCGAGCTCGATCACGTCGGTGCTCGACACGGGGCCGTACTCGTTAACCGCGGTCCCATTGACCTTGATTGGCGCCAGCCCACCGCCATCCTTGAGAAACACCTCGCCATTGCGCGCCGTGAGCTGCAGTTGGCGTCGTCCGACCCGCCAGCCCTGTAGTGGCATCAAGCTGTCGCCATCTTTGCCCAACATACATTCCTCGAGTTCGCACTGGGGTTCACCCAGAAGTTCCTCGCGGCGAAATACTTTTACGCGAATCATGTCATTCCTTCCGATCGAGCGGTGCGGATGGGGGGCCCAGGGGGACGGGTGCTGGTGACTGGCGGATCTTCTCTTCGAACTGGCTCTGCTGGTCCAACCCGCGCGCGCGCAGTTGACTCGACAAGCCATCGCCGGCGGAGATGACCTCTGCCTCAACAAACACGACGAGTTCAGTTTTACGGTTGCGGAAATCGTCGGAACGGAACAGGCGGCCAAAAATCGGGATATGCGATAACCCTGGGACGCGGTCGATCGTGCTCGACAGCTCACTGTTGATCAAGCCGGACAGGGCCACGATTTCTCCGGGCTTGATGCTGATTTCAGTGGCCGTATTGCGCGTGATGAAGCCCGGAATTCCGCCGACCGTCACTGAGGGGTCGATCTGTGAAAGTTCAGTCGAGAGGCGTGCAGTGATCGTGTTGCTGGCATCAATTGTTGGCTCTACTGCGAACAGAATGCCATACGGCTTGAATTCGACGGTGGTGGCGCCAAACGCGCCGGCGATCGGAATCGGTACCTCGCCACCCACTTGCAGCCTGGCCTTGCCACCGCTTTTCGCAGTCAGTTCGGGCGATGCGAGCACACGGGCATCGCCGTCACTCACGCCCAGGTTCATACGCGAGGTAATGGTCGTGGCAAGGCCAAGAAACACGCCGCCGGTGGTGCCGTTGCGGTTCAGAAAGCCCGGGTTCGGCGAAAGCAGGTTGGTACTCTCTGTTGCGGGCGCAATATTGGCATAAATACCTGTGTTTTTTGCAACACCCGAGGCACCGAAGGTGGGGCCCTGGGCATCCTTGGCCCAATTGATCCCGATCTGTTCGAGCAGCGCCTTCTTTACTTCGACAAAAGTCAGGCGAAACAATACCGAGCGGGTATAAGCACTGCCCTGGTCTTCAACGACGTTGTTGACGACATTCGGCAGGTCACCGATCAGGGCATTGAGTCTGGCCAAGGCTTCCTTGTGGGCCATGCCTGACAAGATCAGGTCAGGCCCGACCTTGGTCACCAGAATGCCCGAGTTGGCACCGATCAAGGCGTCAAGCTTGGCCCGCACGGCAACCATGTCGCGGCTGAGTACCTGGATGTTGTAGCTCTGTACCTTGTTGCCGCTCCATACGAGCAGATTGGTGTCGCCGGTTTTCTCGGCGATCAGAAGCAGGTTGCGATCGACTGAGGTGGCACTGACGATGTTGCCGTTGCCAAGCGCTACCCTGGTTATCTTGCCCGGAACCGGCAGAAGCCGGATCTCGCCCACCACGATGCTCAGGGATTCGGTCGGGGCGTAACTTTGCTGAGCCGCAGTCATTATCGGTGGCGCCGTCCTGGCCACCGGTGCGGCGCGCCTGATCGTACGCCGCACCACCGGTGGCGCGGGTGCCGCACAGTTTTGCGCCAGTGGCGGCGTGGTACACACGGGAACGGCAAGCGCGGCACTTGTCGGCACTGGCGGCTTGTTGCCGATCTTGGCCGGAGCTGGCACGAGGACCGCTGTCTTCGGTGGTAGCTTGACGGTAGCAGTGACGGACCCAGTATCTGTCTGGCTGGCCGCATGCTGACCGGACGCCAAGGCGCAGGGTGCTGCAACGGTGGCCGCAAGCGCGATCGGCAGGCCGGGCATGAGAAGGGATTGCAGTGGGCGCAGCAGGAAGCCAATCAACGTCGGGGCAGGGCTTGGCAAAGCGTTGTTTTTCATGTGGACGCGATATATTGTATTTTGAGAAAGCGGACTGGCTGCAGGCCGCGTGGCGGCGATTAGTTGCTGAAGGATGGGACCGGGCTATTGGCCCGCGTGGTCGGCATCGGTACTGTGAGCGTCATGGTGTTCGGCGCAGGCGCAGGCGCGGCAGCAGCGGCAGGTGCAACTTGCGACGCCGCGCGCGCTGGCCCCTGTCCTGCGTTGGCCTGCGCAAGCTGCTCGGCCTGACGGATGGCCTTCCCGATGTCTTGTGACGGCGCCACATCCATCTGCGAGATCAGGTTCCCCTTGCCGCCTACGATGAACTCGATCCCGCCATCTCGCTGTTTTTGCGCGCCCGGCAACAAATCGCTGCCACGCAAGGTCGCCAGACGTACCGGTGAGCGGTCTTCGGTACCGCGCAAGACGACACGGAAGCTCCCCATTTTTTGACCGACAATCAGCCTTGCTGCTTCTTTTGGGCTAACCAGTACGGTAACGGTATCGTAGGTTCTTTCCTTGCCAGGGACTTCGCCCGGGCGCGCCATCTTGGCCGCTGCGGCGTCGTCCAGTTGGTTGACGTCCTGGAAATCGGTGCCGGTCGCCAGGACCACCAGATTCTGCATATACAAGGTTGCCTGCTCGGCCGCTGATCCGTCTTCCTCACCGTTATCCCCGCTGGCGCTGCGCGGCGTCTTTGACAGCAGGAAAACGTCAATGCGATGATTCGGGCGCAAGGTCTGGGCAATCGAATTGATATTGTCGATATCGATCGTCAGGGCGCGCTGGCCAACGGGCAAGATTGAGGCGACGTCGCGGATTTCCGGCGCGGTCAGGTCGGTCAGCCGTACCGGACGGCCGCGTAATACGGGCCGGGCCAGCTTCATCCCTTCCATCGAAGCAAAATCAGCGGCCAGAATGCTGTCTGGATATACCAGGTCTGCTTCCACCGGCCGGGCAACAAAATTATTATTGTTCAGTACCGTGCCGGCTGCCACATCCTTGATCGGTACAGCAACTTCGACCCGGGGCGTGCTGGATCGCTTGCCACGAGCATCGATCTCCGCCTTCATTGTTGCCTCGCGTTGCTGCAAGTAATAGTAGGCAACCCATGCTACGAGGCCAGCCATCAAGGCTGCAGCTACCAAAAGAAACAAGGGACTTTTTAATCGAGCAATTCTTACAGCGGGAGTCGTTGCCATTTTTGCCAGTTTCACTTTCAGGAAGTCACGGAAATTGCGTAGGAATAAGCACGAAAATAATTTTTGACTGCGTCGATCAATTCTTGAATTGGCTGTGGTCCCAGCGAAACTGCTAACAGCAAGACGACACAAAACACCGCAACCACCAGGTATTCGGTCATTGCCTGCCCGCGCTGTACGGTTCGCGCTGTCACAGCTCGGTAGCCATATTGATCACGACCTTGGCGCCGCCGTCTTGAACGATGACGATCTCGACACGTTCCCGCCCGAGCTGGCCGCTGACCGTGGCACGGCTTGGCATGTCACTGTTGTCGGCACCAGTCAGGGTACGCACGCCGGACCAGCGCGCGTCCTTCAGCACCTGCTGGTAGTAGCTGGCAAGCTGCGCCACTGGCTGGCTGGCAGCCAGTACCATCGTGCTGGCCCTGCGGCCGTCGTCGTCGCTCAGCACATCCGATATGATCCGCGCCCCGCGCGGAAGCGGCAGGGCGGGAAGGCGGGCCTTTATCGGCTTGGCCAGGCGATTCACGGCCATGTAGCCAAACGATCCATCGCGTTCGATCAGCTGCAATGTGGTCAGGCATTTTTCACTCAGCGCCGAAACCACCTGCCAACCTTCGGCCTGGTTCAGCCTGACGGCATAGCCGGCGTCTTGCCACTCCTTGCTCATGCGTTTGAGCAACGTCGGCATTTTTTCACGGCCCTCGACTTGCAGGATCGATACGCCAATGGCATTTACGGACAAGCCCTCGCCGACGGAAACTGCTTTCATGCCAGAGGGAATTTTTTCGGGGCATGCCTGCGCTGCAGAGCCAAGGAGCACGACCATGGGTAGACAGGCAGCGCAGGAAGCGCGTCGCAACAGCGGTACGATCCGGATGTTTTGGCGGCTCATCGCAAACGGTCTCCGGGCACCACGTCCGGCGCTACCTTGCCGAATTCGGCATCCCAGGATTTCACATCCCATGCTTTTAATCCCAGCAATACGGCATCGGCGGCGGCCCTGGGTGCCGCCTGGGCAAACGGGACGCTCGCCTGCACCATTTCCGTAGTTGCCTGCGAGCCATTGGCGTACCAGGTATTGGACAGGATGGCGCTGGTAGCACCGAAATCCACACCATTCCACTGTTCGTTCCAGACGCTCGTGCGCGGCCACAGCACCTGGTAGGCTCGGCTGTCCTTCGCCACTTCACGAAAATCGACACGTGCCACGGCAAAGGTGTCGCGTGGTACCGGCGGTGCCAGTGAGCCGGTCACGCCGGGGATCGACAGGGCGCCCAGGGCACTGACTGCAGCGCCGGTTACATCGGCCGACAAGGTGGCGCGTTGGACCGACGACTGCTGCTGCTCATAGCGACTCAGGTAGGCTGTATTGGCATTGTCATGCCACATCGGATCGATACCATTGGCGAAGGTCGTTGCCGCGCGGTCCGTATCCGCGATGACGCTGTTGGCTTTCGAGCGGTCGTTGATGACGCGCACGCCAATCTCGCGCCCAATTTCTGTCGCGCTTTTTTGGTTGCTGGAATTAATGGTGTCGAAGGAGGTTCCGCTGTCGTCATACCATACGGTACGTTCCCACGCGCCATAGCGACCCGCCATTTGCGTGGTGTGCTGGACATCGCTGAATTTGCCAAGCACCACAATTGCAAGGAACAAAGGCACGAGGAAAAACAGTGCCGCGACGATGAATTCGACCATTGCTTGGCCGTGCTGGGCCGGACAGCGGCGGTGCATCAGGCGCGTCATGGTGCCGTCACCGAGAGCAGCAGCGCGGCTTGCGGATTCTCTACCAGTTGCGCCTGCCAGTAAGGATTGAACAAGTTCGCCATTTCAGTGCGACTGTCTTCGCGCTGCCAACCGGCACGATTGAATGCAGTGCTGTCGCGATTGGCGCGGAAAAAGTATGCAGCGCCCGATGCCATTGCGCGCATGGTGTCTCCTTTTAGCGCTTCCTCAGCCTTGATGGTTCCGGCGCCATTGCCAATCACGCGGGTGGAGGTGCGAATTTGCGTGCCTGCATGGCGCACTTCGATGGTGAATGGTTTGGCAGCGCCGTTTTCGAACGCACTCTGGTTGGCGGGTGTGGACATATCGGTAACGTCGCGATAGTAATTCTGCAAACCACCGGTGCTGGCATCCAAGCTCTGACCGGGCCCGCGGCGAAAGCGCGCCGTGCCCGGGACGGTTGTCAAACCCGTGGTGGCGCCACCAAAGTTGCGTGTCTCTGACGGGTTACCGGCAAAGCCGACCCGGGATCCATAGCCGCCGTTGGTACCTGCCAGGGCGCCAGCCGAACCACCCCGGCCATCCTGGAGCAGGGGTACTGGCAGTGGAAAGCCTGCAGGCGTAACACAGATCAACACGCCGACACCCTGGGTGGCATCGAGCGCCATCCAGCGTTGTTGATTGGCTGACAAAATCGTGCCGCCTTTGTGGTTGAAGTTATAAACGGTGAATAAAGGGACCGCAGCGCCGGCGCAGGCGCCTGGCCTGGGTACCGAGGCCCAGCTTGCTGTCAGCGTCGATTCACGGTCGCGGATAAAGGTATCGGTCGAGTCGGCATCGACGACCACGTTGGCGAAGCGGTCAGACTCGGCCGAACGATTGTTGGCGCGATGATTATTGGTGTACACCGCCCACTCCCTGACCTGATTCGCGGTGTATGCCGCAGTCTGGAAATTCATCAGGCTCACACTGGCGTCCGGATCGTTGCGCTGCACGACCTGGTTAGCGACCAGCGATACATTGACGGCAGTCGCCGTATGATGGGCTTCCTGTGCTGTCTCGAGGATTCGGATAAGTCGATCGAGCCCGACGACCAGGCCCGGCGCAGCAGCGTCATAGGCCGCCGCGATGGCCTGGATCGGCATGATCTTGGCCAACAGCCAGGCCGGCTTTATTGCAGGAACCACGTTCGATGTTGTCGTGTGCGCGGTGTTACCCATTCGTCTGTGGGTAGCAGCGGCGTCATCGACATACGATTTGAGACTAACTAGTTGCGCGACTGAAACTTGATTGGCAACCATCGCCCGATTGGTATAAGCGGCAAAATTATGATCGCGCGCCAAGAGCACGGCACCGCTATATGCGCCAGCATCTGCGGCATTTTGCAGCTGCGTCTTGGTATTTGCAAGTTTGCCGCTGTTATACAAGATCAGGCAAACAATCGCCGTTACTGCTGCAAATAACAGCGTGAATATCAGGGCCTGGCCGGCTTGCGTCTTTTTCTGCAAGCCGGCCAGACTTTCCTGAGGCAATTGGAGCGTCGAAATCATGTCGAGCGTCCGCGCTTTCCTTATTTACCGCCAGCTTGATCGTTCTGATCGTTATATTGGCTCATGCCTTTGTTCGCATTGCCACGTGTTCCGGCCGTTTCAGCAGAGGTACCTGCATTCGAGATCTGAGTGCTGGCATTTTGGCCGGCAACCTCTTTCGACAGACCGGCGGTTTGATTACGGATCGTCTTGCCAAACATACTGTAGACACCGATGGCGGCGACGGCGATCAATGCAACGATGATGATGTACTCCATCATGCCCTGGCCAAGTTGCTTATGGCTGCGATTGAATTTCATGTTCTTAACTCCTAAATTGGTTAAAAAAGGTTTGATTTTGCGACGTGGTTACAGCTTCCCGCCAGCGCAGTTACCGCCAGCGGATCTACTAGCCACCGATTCAGAAAGAACCGGCAGCGCGTTATGGTGGGTTACTGGTTTCCACCCTGATCGTTGGCGTAGTTGTACTGACCCATACCGACCTTCTGTGGATCGTTCGCGCGCCCACCTGCTGCATTTGCCGCATCGGTCGCGTTGGCGGTGCTCGCCGTTTTGCCGGCTACTTCCTGTGCCATGCCCGCCGTTTGCACGCGTACCGTGCGCCCGAGGGCCGAATAAACACCGATGGCAGCGACAGCGATCAGCGCCACGATAATGATGTACTCCATCATTCCTTGACCGGACTGACGTTCGCAGCGATAAGAGCAAATGCGATCCATGATTGACCTTATATGGTTAAGCGGGGCAATACGGGTTATCTCATCAAGCACTGTTATTACGACATAAGTCGAAAAGAAAATCCGTCGTGTGCCTGTATTTATTGGGCGTATCCTATATGAGATTTTGAACATGCACTATGCATATTCAATAGTGTGCTTCTATCAAATTGAAACTGTAAATATATTATTTTAATACTTGATTAACTCGTGTTTTTAATCCGCGGTATACGATCGGATGGAGGAAATAGTTAATATAAAAAAATGAAAATTACTTTATAAAATCTTTTGGCAGTCCTGTCCGCTTTGGGCAGTTTTCGGAAACTGCCTGGCCGCGCGACGCCTTCTCAAGCGTGAACATGCACCGACGGATCGAGAGAGTGGGGGCTGAGTTATTTGTTTCTTGCGCACGCTGATTGCAGCACACCGTTACGTGCTGCTGCCATTGCGTGTATCCGTGCGCTAGTATCTTTTGGGGGGATGCCGGCACGCTGAAAGTGGCGCTGGCAATGACGATTGCGGCGCTGGCATACCAGCGGCGCACGACCGCTGAAGTGGGCGGCTGTGCAACGTGCCAACAAGGCGGTTGCTCACGGTCGATCAGACGGGGATGGCGTCAGAGATGACATCGTCAAGTCCTGCGGGGGAGGCCGTCGTTGCGGGCAACAGGCGCTGGCAGCGGGGAGCGCCTCAGGCTTGTCGTCCATCAGGATGCGGCTGGATCGCACGGTGGCGGCGATCCGCCTGCCGGCAGCATGGGCGCCGGACGTCTTTAGCCGGGCTGGGTGGCTTCAGTCGCTGCTTCCTGCAACCCGCGTGCCAGGCTCGATACGCTCGGATTGTCGACGAACACGCAGCGCTTGCCATGGCGCTTGCAATGGTCCTTCACACGCCAATAGGCGCTGTGGCTGATGCAGCCAGTCTGGCAGATCACCAGGTCGGCGGCCGCCAGGCTGGCATCGAGCTGGCTGCTGCTGTCTTCCAGGCCGCCATCATGGTGCGCGAACTGGGCACCGACGCGCTCGATCATCGTCCGGTAGATCGGCACGCTGCTGCTGCGCCCGCCCACGCACAGCACGGCGCGGTTGTGCAGTCGTACCGGCATCGCCACGGGCACGGCGACGGGTTCCGGCGCGGGCGCTTCGTCGGCATCCGGCGCTGTGGCACGTGACGCCTTCAGCTCGGCCACCTGCGCGCGCAGGGCCTGCTCGCGCGCTTCCAGCTGCACGATGCGTTCGGCCATGCGCTCGCGGGTGTCGAGGTCTGGGATGCTGGCTTGCAGACGCGCCAGCTCGGCGCGCAGGGTGGCGACATCGCCGTCGCGGGCAATGGTGGCAGCGCGCGCCGTCATCAGGAGCTGCTCATGGCGCTCGGCGTCGAGCGCTTTTTCCTGCGTCAACACGTTGCACCGTTCCTGCAGGCGGACGACCTCGCGTTCGAGCCGGGAATGGTCGGCGACGATCGCATTGAACTTGTTGATGTCGGCGCGGGCACAGGCGCCGGCCTGGTGCTGGACCATGTGGATATCCCGGCACATCTTTTCTTCGAGCGACACCGTGCAGCGGGGATGGGACAGGCCAGCCCAGAATGCGCCAGCCACGTCACCGGCTGCAACAGCTGCCGCCCACATGGCCTCGACCTGCTCGGTGGTCTTGGCCGCGCGGAAACGCTGGACATGCTGGGCATAACGGCGTTCAAGTTCCTTCTGGACGGCATCCGCAACAGGCGTGCGCAATGCGCATTCACTGACGGTGCCGACGTGAATATCGTAATCATCATGCAGCACCTTCCCACCCGTGACCTTCTCGACCAGCTTGCGCAAGCCATTCAACGGCAATCCCACGCCCACCAGCGGACAATGCGACGCATGCGACAACTCCCAGACGCGCCGCCGCCGCGAGCTCTGAGCGCCATCGTTGGAGCAGGGTACGGTCGAAGCGTGTTTGTCGCACATGGCAGATCCTTGGCACAGAAAGTGGCAGGAGGACAGCGCCCTCCATCAAATGATAATGATTCTCATTTATTCTATCGCAGTCTGCGCGCCGTGCAAGCAGAATTTACATCTCCCTGACTATTTCCGAAAACGCATCTGACGTGATCCTGCGTGCCCGCGCGCGTGCATGAGCAACTTTGATTTCCAGATGGCTCTGTTACACTGACCCGACTTTTTTCACAGCCAGCCGTCGTCCGCGTGATCCACCTACACACCCCCAACGGCCTCCCATCCGTCCTCGTCGGTCCCCTGTTGCGCCGCCTCGAACCTGGCCGTCTCGTCCTTTGGTTGGTCGGCAGCACACCGTTGTCCTTCACCCTGGTACTGGAACCGCATGGCGGCGAGGCACAGCGGCTGGTGGTGGGTGAAGATTCGTGCCGCATCATTCCGATCGGGCGCGATGCGCACATTCACTTCATCGACGTCACGCTGCCCGCGCCACTTCCGCAGGACACGCTGATCGACTACGACCTGTTGCTGACGGATGTCGAAGGCGTCGAGCAGGGCATTGCGTCTTGGGCGCCGCACCTGGTACACGATGGCGCATCGATGCCCAACATGGTGCTGCGCAGCCGCTCCGACAACATCCTGTATGGCTCGTGCCGCAAGCCGCATCACCCGTCACGCGACGGTCTGGCGCGGGGCGACGATCTGATCGCCGGGCACGTGGATCAGGCCGGCGAGCGCCCATCGATGCTGCTGCTGGCCGGCGACCAGGTATATGCCGACGATGTGGCCGGCCCGATGCTGGGCGCCACCCACGCGCTGATCGAACGTCTTGGCCTGTTCGGCGAATGCGTCGAAGGCGCCATCGTCGCCGACAGCGACGAGTTGTACGCCCATCCCGACGGCTACTATGGCCGCCAGCGCCTGCTGCCGGCCCATAAGTCGAGCGAGGCGCTGCGCGAGAAGTTCTTCGGCGGCGTCGAAAAACCGATCTTCACGACGGCCAATGCCGACAACCACCTGATGACGCTGGGCGAAGTGCTGGCCATGTACCTGCTGGTCTGGTCGCCGGTGCCGTGGCAGGTGATTGGCGAGATCGCGATGCCCCAGCTCGACCCCAAGCACCAGGAGCGCTGGCACGAGGAAGCCGGCATCCTGCACGGCTTCTGCGACGAATTGCCGCGCGCAGCGCGCCTGATGGCGCACGTACAGACCTTGATGATCTTCGACGACCACGACGTCACCGATGACTGGAATCTGTCGTACAAGTGGGAAAAGACCGCCTACGGCCACCCGTTTTCACGCCGCATCATGGGCAATGCGCTGGTGGCCTACATGCTGTGCCAGGGCTGGGGCAACCGGCCCGATGTCTTCGGCGAGGTGCTGGACGACATGGCCGCGATGGCCGCCAGGCCGGATTCCCGGAACCGCCTCGAACCCGAACCGCATGGCGCGCTGATCGAGCGGCTGCTGACGTTCCGCCAGTGGGATTACATGCTGCGCACGCAGCCGGCCGTGATCGTGCTCGACACCCGTACGCGGCGCTGGCGCAACCAGCGCCGTCCGAGCCATCCGTCCGGCCTGATGGACTGGGAATCGCTGACCGAGTTCCAGCATGAACTGATCGATGAAACGGCGGCAGTGATCGTGTCGGCGGCGCCGATGTTCGGCGTGAAGCTGATCGAGGTGGTGCAGAAGATTGCCACGCTGATGGGCCAGGCCCTGACCGTCGACGCCGAGAACTGGATGGCGCACCGCGGCGCAGCCCGCAGCCTGCTCAATATCTTCCGCCACTCGCGCACACCGGGCAACTATGTGATCCTGTCGGGCGACGTCCACTATTCATTCGCCTACGACGTCGAAGTGCGCGACGACACCCGGCCGCCGCACATCTGGCAGATCACCAGCAGCGGCTTCAAGAACGAATTCCCCGAAGACCTGCTCAACTGGCTCGATCGCCTCAACCGCTGGCTGTATTCGCCGCGCTCGCCGCTGAACTGGTTCACCAAGCGGCGTGCGATGTCGATCACGCCGCACCTGCCCGATCAGCGCAAGCACGGCGAGCGCCTGTGGAACGGCTCCGGCATCGGCCAGGTCTGGCTCGATGCGAAGGGCCGGCCCGAACGCATCGTGCAGCACAATGCCGATGGCGGGCCTTCCACGCAGTTCTTGAAGCTGGGCGAGGAAAAGTCGGCCGAGCACGCGGTCGAGCAGCCGACAACGACCGCCTAGCCTAACCGGGCTCCCGGCCCGCCAGTGCCAGCGGCAACCCGCGCGCCCAGCGGTTCGACGACAGCGAAAACTCCAGCGCGCGCACCTGGTGGTACCAGCCGGCCGGCACATACAGCATGTCGCCCGGCCGGACGATCACTTCCACCAGCGCCGCCTGGCGCGCCAGCGGAAAGCGCGCGTCGTCCAGCGCTTCGGGGTCGACGGGTGACCCGAACAGGAGCGGATTGGCTTCCCGCGTATACAAGAACGCATCGTGGTGGGGCGGGGCCAGGAAGATGCGCTTCACGCCGCGGATCTGGGCAAAGATATTGTCGTCGTAGTCGCAGTGCAGCGGCGTGATCGTGCGCGCCGGGCCGATCCAGAAGCGGGGCGGGCCCATCTTGTCGAAATACGCCGGCCAGTGGCACAGCCGGTTCAGTTCACGCAGCGCCAGATTGCCCACGTAAGGCGGCAACCCCGATTCGACCGGGGTGGACAGATCGAGATAGTCGCGCAGCAGCATGTCCTGCATGGCCCGGTCCGGCGCGAAGGCGGTATGCACGTAGTCGCCCACGCGTGCACGCACGGGCAGGTGGCCGTACTGGGTGCGCAAGGTGGTGATGTCGAGTTGCACGATCGGCCAGCGCCCGACCACGTCCGTGACCAGAAACGGCATGCCGGCCAGCGCATGCGTACGGAATGCCGCCGCATCGAGCCGCGCGAGGCGCGGCACCTGCGTGAACGGGGGCAGCGCCCGCGCCGCTTCCTTGATCGCCTCGCGCATGGCCGGAATCGAGTCCACCCCACGCACCTGTGCATCGCGCTGCGCGCGCGCCGCGGCGTCCTGTTCTGCCTGCGCCGCGTCCGTGCGCCGCAGCGGCGGCAGGCGCGCGGCGCCCGGGTCCTTCTCTACTGCCATGTCAGGCGTTCCTGTCTGTGATGAGGGGGCGTATGGTACCGCCAGCTGCCGCAAAGTGCGCCTAAATCACCCAAAATGACCGCTTTATGAACCGATGTGATGGTTCTGTTAGTCAGCGCACGGTCTGCGCAGGGTGCCCATTGTATTTTTTGTATCGCGACGCAGTGAATCCGATACTGCGACTCGGAAAGTTGCCGCAAGGTGGCCAACCGGGATGGGACGCAAAGAAAATGTACAGAGATGCCGAGTCAAATCGATGTTGATGTAGCGCAGTCAAAGATCGTTCCCGCTTGTTGTATCGGACTTATTCAATCAAAGATGTGGTGCTAGTCGAATTTCGTTCTACTCCGCGTTGATCACTATTTTATGAGGGTTACATCATGGATAATCAAAAGTCTACCGAGGGTAAAGGCATCAACGCAACCAACGCTTCGAACCCAGGTTCGGGCAACCAGCAAAACGCGTCGTCGTCGAGCACCAGCACCGGCACCGGTTCGCTGGGCACGAGCAGCGTGACCGGCAACAGCGGTCTGGGCAACAGCGGCAGCAGCGCCAGCACCGGCGCCGGCAACACGTCGGGTTCGACCATCGGTTCGTCGTCGACCCCATCGACCTCGTCGGCTTCGTCGGCCGCATCGTCGATCAGCGACACCGCAGCAAACGCCGCTGGTAGCATCAAGGCAGCAATGTCGTCGATCACGCCTGAGAAAGCACATGGCGCCATCGACAAGGCAGCGCAAGCCGCTCAGCCAGTCGTCGACAACATCGCTTCGAAAGCACACGCAGGCGTCGAAAAGGTCACTGGCCTGATCAGCACCGCGCAAGAAAAATTCGGCGACCGTTCGACCCAGATCACCGAGAAGTACTCGGATCTGTCGGCACAGGGCAAGGAATACGTCAAGAACAACCCAGGCAGCGCACTGCTGGCTGCAGTGGGCGTGGGCTTCATCCTGGCCAAGCTGCTGGGTGGCTCGAGCGACCGTAGCGACTATCGTGACGATTATCGCAACGACTACCGCAAAGACTACAACTCGTACCGCGATTAATTCTACGCGCAATTAATCCACGGTTTATTCCGTGGATTGATTCCGGCGCATCATCGATGTGCCGATCCAAAGCCCGACCAGCATCTGCTGGCCGGGCTTTTTTCATTCTGATCTTAACGCTTTCTTAACGTCTGATTAACGTGACGATGACGGTGGGCAATCTAGCATTCGTAGCGCATCAGAAGGCGCGTTGGATCCAGGTCCGCGTGATCGATTCATCGCCGGGCAGCGCATGGCCCGGCCTATCCGACGGATTCATGAAGACAGACGAGCTCTACCTGCATGAGGCGCCCACCGCCCCGACACGCCCTGCATCTTCATGGCTGGCACGCAGCACACGCATCGCCGGCCCCTTCGCACCGCTGGTGCAGATGCTGCTCATCGGCCTCGTGCTGCTCTCGGGATTTCGCCTGGCAATGCTGGCCTGGCAATGGGACCGCGTGCATGCCACCGGCGCCGTGCTGGAGATCATCGTGCAGGGCGTGCGCGCCGACCTGATTCTGCTTGGCTATTGCCTGGCCATTCCATTGCTGCTGGCGCCGTTGCTGGCGCATCGCCGTACGGCCCGCCTGTGGCAACGCTTCACGCTGGGCTGGACGATGCTGGCCCTGATCTTCATCCTGTTCATGGAAGTCGCATCGCCGCAATTCATCATGCAGTACGACGTGCGACCCAACCGCCTGTTCATCGAATACCTGAACAATCCCCGGGAAGTCTTTTCCACGCTGTGGCATGGCTTCCGCACGGCAGTGCTGCTGGGTTGCGCAGTCACCGTGCTCGTGGGTGTCGCACTGGTGCGCCTGCTGAAAGGCGCATCCGCCGGCACGCTGATGTGGCCGGGCCGCAGGATGCTGCTGGTGTGGCCGGTCCTGTGCCTGCTCGTGTTCATGCAGATCCGCTCGACCACCGGCCACCGGCCTGCCAATCCGGCCATGTTCGCGCTCACGGGCGATGCGATGGTCAATTCGCTCGTCATCAATTCGGCATGGTCGGTGCTCGACGCGATGCGCTCGATGGACAACGAAGCCAAATCGTCCGATATCTACGGCGACTTCCCGCGCGCCAAGGTGTTTGCCGAAGTGAAAGCGGCGCCATGGCTGCGCGATTATCAGTTCGCTAACTCAGAGCAGCCGACGCGGCACTACCAGAGCGCGGCCGTCACGCGCGCCAGGCCGCTGAACCTCGTCATCGTGCTGCAGGAAAGCCTGGGCGCGACGTTCGTCGAGTCGCTGGGCGGCCTGGCCGTTACGCCAGAGCTCGAAAAGCTGAAGGGCGAGGGCTGGTGGTTCGAGCAGTTGTACGCCACCGGCACCCGCTCGGTGCGCGGCATCGAGGCAGTGGTTGCCGGTTACGCGCCCACGCCCGCGCGCAGCACGGTTAAGCTGTCGCTGTCGCAGCAGAATTTCTACACGCTGGCGGCCGGCCTGGGCGACCAGGGCTACCACACCGAATTCGTCTACGGCGGCGAAGCGCACTTCGACAATATGCGCAGCTTCTTCACCGGCAACGGCTTCCAGAAGATCGTCGATATCGGCGACATGAAACCGACCTTCGTCGCCAGCTGGGGCGCATCGGACGAAGACCTGTTCGACAAGTCGCTCGAGCGCCTGAACACCCTGCACGCCGCGAACAAGCCGTTCTTCAGCCTGATCTTCACGTCGTCGAACCACGAGCCGTTCGAATTCCCGGACGGTAAAATCGCGCTGCACGACGGCGACAAGCAGACCGTCAACAATGCCGTCAAGTATGCCGACTACGCGCTTGGCAAGTTCATCCGCGCAGCCAAACAGCAGGCCTACTGGAAAGACACGGTGTTTCTGATCGTGGCCGATCACGACAACCGCGTGTACGGCGACAGCCTCGTGCCGATCAAAAAATTCCACATTCCGGGCCTGATCCTGGGCGCGGACATCGAACCCAAGCGCATTGCAACCATCGCCAGCCAGATCGACCTGGCGCCGACGCTGCTGTCGCTGCTGGGCGTGTCGAGCACGCACCCGATGATCGGGCGCGATCTTGCGAAAGACAGCACGACGCCGGGCCGTGCACTGATCCAGTTCAACGATTATTTCGCCTACCTCGAAGGCGCCTCGGCCACCGTGCTGCGGCCCGGTCAATCGCCGCTGGCGGGCCGGTACGACGCAGCCAGCGGGCACTTCAGCCCGGGCAGCGGCAGCCCGACGCAGGCGCAGGTCGACAAGGCGATGGCGCATGTGATCCTGCCGTCGATCCTGTATCGCGAGCAGCGCTATCGCCCGCGCTGAAAACGGCGACAGATTCGCCTTACAATGACCAGCATGCGCATCCTCATCGTCGAAGACAACCCTGACATCCTGGCCAACCTGTACGGGTTCCTTGAACCGAAGGGCTACGCTGTCGATTCGGCGCGCAACGGCTACGGTGGCCTGGCGCTGGCGTCCGAAAACAACTACGACGTCATCGTCCTCGACGTCATGCTGCCCGGCCTGAGCGGGCTGGAGCTGTGCCAGAAGCTGCGCACCGAGCTGTCCAGCGCGACGCCGGTGCTGATGCTGACGGCGCGCGACAGCCTGCAGGACAAGGTGCTGGGCTTCGACAGCGGCGCCGACGACTACCTGGTCAAGCCGTTTTCCCTGGTCGAACTCGACGTGCGCCTGAAAGCGCTGGCGCGCCGTGCGGGCGGGCAGCACGCGTTCAGCCGCGTCCTGCGCTTTGGCCCGCTCGTGTTCGATCCCGACCAGCAGCAGGCTTCGCGTGACGGCGTCAGGATCGTGCTGACCAAGACCGGGTATGTCCTGCTGCGCTGCCTGATGGCCGCGGCCCCGCGCATCGTGCCGCGCGAAGCGCTCGAGCAGGCGGTCTGGGGCGAAGACCGCCCCGAGAGTGACGCGCTGCGCACGCACATCCACGCGCTGCGCCAGGCGGTCGACAAGCCGTTTGCCTCGCCCCTGGTCCATACCATTGCCGGTGTCGGCTACAAACTGGCGATGCCCGATGCGCCCGGCTAGTTCGCTCAGCCGGCCAATCGTCGGCGCCTTCATCCTGTTCGGCGTGGTCCTGTCGCTGTTCTTCGCCGTGCTGGCCGCGCTGGTGGTCGAGGGCATCGAAGTGCACCTGGTCGACGAGCGCCTGGCCGAAGTCGAAAAATGGGCGCGCCCCCGGGCCGCCGCCGGGCTGCCGGCCGACCTGCCGGCCGGCCTGCGCTTCCACCGGGGCGACGATATCCCGCTCTCGCTGCGCGCGTTGCCGACCGGCGTGTCCGAAGCCGAGGTCGATGGCATCGGCCTGCATGTGCTGGCTGGCGCCGACGAACGGGGGCCGTATGTCGTGGTCGACCATGAAAGCGATTACGAGCAGATCGAGATCCTGGTGTACTCGATGTTCGCTGCCTTTTTTGCCGGCTTCGTCACGCTGGCGCTGTTTCTCGGTCGCTTTGTCGGCAGGCGCATCGTCACGCCGCTGCGCGAACTGGCCGACGCCGTGGGTCAGGGCGCATTTGCCTTGCCGCATACCGAACGGGCCGACGAGCTGGGAACGCTGGCGCGTGCGCTGGCTGCGCACACGCGTGAGTTGCGCGAATACCTCGATCGTGAACGCCTGTTTACGGGCGACGTCAGCCACGAGCTGCGCACACCGCTGACCGTCATCATGGGCGCGGCCGAGATTCTCGTCGAAAACGGCAGGACCCCGGCGGTGCAGGCGCCTGCGCAGCGCATTTACCGGGCTGCACAGGAAGCGACAGAGTGCGTGACGGTGCTGCTGGTGCTGGCGCGCGCACCCCAGCTCGCCCTGTTTTCTCCCGTCTCGGTCAACGAGATCGCGCGCCGCGAAACCGAGCGCTACCAGGCCATGGTGACGGGCCGGCCCGTCACGCTGCGCTGTGTCGGCGATGCCGCGTTCCGCATTTGCGCGCCTGCCGAACTGTGCGTGTCGGCCATCGCCAACCTGATTCGCAACGCCTGCCAGTACACCGAGCAGGGCGAAGTCACGGTCGTGATCGAACCGGGGCGCATCACGGTCGAAGACACGGGGCGCGGCTTGCCCGATGCGGTACGGCAGACGCTGGGCGAAGGCGCACGCCCGATCCCGTCGAGCGGATCGGCCGGCACCGGGCTCGGCCTGTCGCTGGTCAAGCGCATCTGCGAATACCTGGGCGCGTCGCTCGTGTACGAGAACCGCCCGAGTGGCGGCAGCCGCTTCACGATCATTTTTCCTGTAGCGTTCACGCCATCCTAACGCCGCGTTGACGGTGGCTTGCCATCATCCTTTCTATCCTTGAAGCACTGCAGCGATGATTGCTGCAAT
Organism: Oxalobacteraceae sp. CFBP 8761; assembly: GCA_014841595.1. Taxonomy (NCBI): domain Bacteria; kingdom Pseudomonadati; phylum Pseudomonadota; class Betaproteobacteria; order Burkholderiales; family Oxalobacteraceae; species Oxalobacteraceae sp. CFBP 8761. Next base: position 662,626 of record JACYUE010000001.1, read on the forward strand.
GTCGACAAGGGCGTGAAATGGATAAACTGTTTACAAAACGGATCGATGCATCGCTGCTCGTGCTGGGCGTGGCGCTGTTGCTGGCAAGCCTGGGCAATGTCACGTTCTGGACGGTGCTGGTCCGCGCCACCGGTGGCGTGTCGCTGGCCAGCCTGCCCACGCTTGCCGGAACGTTTTTGATCGTTGTCCTGTTCTTCAATGCCTGCCTGACACTGGCCAGCTTCCGCTACCTCGCCAAGCCGGTGCTGATCGTCCTCGTGCTGGCGGCATCCGCCGCAGGCTACTTCATCGCGGCTTACGGGATCGTCATCGACAAGGCGATGATCCAGAATATGTTCGAGACCGATACCCGCGAAGCGACCGAATTGATCAGCTGGCAGATGGCCGCCAGGATCGGGTTGCTGGGCGTGCTGCCATCGCTGTGGATCGCCCGCGCGAATATCCAGTTTCCCAGCGGCGTGAAAGGGCTGCTCAAGCGCAGCAGCAATGCCGGCGGCTCGCTGCTGCTGGCGTTTGTCCTGCTGGCGCTGCTGTTCAAGAGCCTGGCGCCGACGTTGCATGAGCACCGCGAACTGCGCTTCCTTCTCACGCCCACCAATTTCATCCAAGCCGTGCACGGGTATCTGCGCAGCCGTTGGGCGGCCGAGATCGTGGTTGCGCCGCTGGGCCGCGATGCCGTGAAGGGCGCGGCCTGGGCCGGTCATCACCGCAAGACGCTGACGGTGATCGTCGTGGGCGAAACGGCGCGGGCGGCGAATTTTTCGCTCGATGGCTACGCCCGCAACACCAATCCGCTGCTGGCACGGCAAGCTGGCCTGATCAATTTTTCGCGTGTCAGTTCGTGCGGTACGGCGACTGCGGTGTCGGTGCCGTGCGTGTTTTCCGCCTTCGGCCGCAACGATTACAGCCAGTCGAAGGCAGCGAGCCAGGAAGGGCTGCTCGACGTGCTGGCGCATGCGGGTTTCACCGTGCTCTGGCGCGATAACAATTCGGGCTGCAAGGGCGTCTGCAACCGCGTCGGGTTCGAGGATCTGTCGCGGCCCGATGGCAAGAATATGCACTGCAGCGGCGACGAGTGCTACGACGAGCGCCTGCTCGATGGCTTGCCTGATTTGCTCGCCAACAGCAGCAAGGACCTGGTCGTCGTGCTGCACCAGAAAGGCAGTCATGGCCCGGCGTATGCCAGCCGCTATCCGCGCGGGTTCGGCCGCTTTGGCCCGGTCTGCACGAGCAATGACTTCGATACCTGCTCGCGCGAATCGATCCGCGCTGCCTACGACAACACGATCCTGTACACCGACTACTTCCTGAGCAAGACCATCGACGGCTTGCGCGCGATCGCCGCCGCGCAGGACGCCGATACGGCCATGCTGTACTTCTCGGACCATGGCGAGTCGCTGGGCGAGAACAATGTGTATCTGCACGGCGCGCCGTACCTGTTCGCGCCGCGCGAGCAGACCGAGGTGCCGATGATGCTGTGGATGTCCGACAGTTTCAGCGAGCGTTTCCGCATCGACCGGCGTTGCCTGGCCGCGCGGCGCAACGAGCCGCTGTCGCATGACAATGTGTTCCACTCGGTACTCGGCATGCTCGACGTGAACACGGCGGTGCTCAATCCGCGCCTGGACCTGTTCCATGCATGCGTGCGGGGAGCGTGAAATGCGTGAGATGCTTGAGATGCGTGAGCTTCATCAGATGCGGGCCGAGCCTGGGCTGCACGCGCCGCTGCTGTCGGCGCACGCCCTGCGGCGCCTGGCCATCATGCTGGCGGCGGGCGCGCTGGCCATCCTGTGGCTGGGCCGCTATACGGATCTCGACCTGGTGCTGGCCGATGCCGTGTTCGACGCAGAGCGCCGCGTCTTTCCCTGGCGCGATGCGTGGCTGACCGTCACGTTCAACCACGTGATCGTCAAGCAGCTCCTGATGCTGCTTGCCGTAGGCATCGTCGGCTACGCGCTGGTCGATGCCTGGCGGCCCCGCGCAGCGCTGGGCGCCCTTGGCCGCCTGCAGCTGCGCATCGTCGCGCTGGCGGCCATCCTGGTGCCGGCCGTGACCAGTACCCTGAAACACCTGAGCGCATCGCACTGCCCGTGGGACCTGCTGCGCTATGGCGGCGAGCAGCCATACGTGCGCCTGTTTGGCGTCTTCCCGGCCGACACGCTGCCGGGCCAATGCCTGCCTGCCGGCCATGCGTCGAGCGCGTTGTGGCTGGTGGCGCTGGCCGTCTGCTGGTTGCCGGCGCGGCCAGCGCGGGCGCGCGCCGCCGCCTTGCTGGCGATCGGCGCCGGCACCACGGTCGGTTATCTGCAGCAGCTGCGTGGCGCGCATTTCATGACGCATACGCTGTGGTCGATCTGGATCGCATGCACGATCGTCGTGGCGCTGATCGCCACCTTGCAGGGCAGGCCATCATGAGCATGCTGCGCACCGTCGTCGATCCTGCCGAGCAAGCCCTGTCACGCGGCGACCATGTTCGTCTGCAGGGCGTGGTGAACCGGCTGGCAAGGGCGTATCCACCGGACTGGCTCGAACGGTGCGGCGCGCTGTTATATGGCGCGACCATCGTGGCCAGTCTGGGATTGACTGGCCTGGTCGGCGCGCTCTGGTCGCCCTGGTGGACCTACCTGATTCCCGTCGTGTGCCCGCTGCTGCTGGCGGGCGTGCTGCCGGTCTGGCTGTTCGGCCGCGAACCGGGCCGCCCGCGCTGGGCGCATCCGCTGGCCATCGTCAGCGCCGACGATGCGGCGCTGATCGGGAGGATCGTCGATACGATGAACGAGCAAAGCAGAACCGGGCTGTTGCAGTACTGCCCGGCAAACGATGGCGCGAAGGTCTTCGCGCTCTGGCAGCTGCTGCAGGCTGCCGGCGTCGAAGAACCTCGCTGAAGGCGCGCGCTCAGGCCGGGGTGTTGTCCACCTCGACGGCCCGCGCCGGCTGGCGCCGCATCTTGCGCCCGGTGCGCTTGAGCCAATTCTCGAAGTCGTCGACATACGTGAACACGGCCGGCACGACCAGCAGGCTCAGTAACGTCGACGTGATCAGGCCACCGATCACGGCCACCGCCATCGGCGAGCGGAAGCTCGGGTCGCCCGAGAAGCCCAGCGCCAGCGGCAGCATGCCGGCGCCCATCGCGATGGTCGTCATCACGATCGGCCGGCTGCGCTTGTGGCAGGCATCGACCAGCGCGTCGAAGCGGTTCATGCCCGCCTGGCGTGCCAGGATCGCGTAATCGACCAGCAGGATCGAGTTCTTGGTCACGATCCCCATCAGCATGATCAGGCCGATCATCGTCGGCATCGACAGCGCATTGCTGGTCACGAGCAGCGCCACGAAGGCGCCGCCGATCGACAATGGCAGCGCGGCCAGGATCGTCACCGGCTGCATGAAGTCCGAAAACAGCAGCACCAGCACGCCGTAGATGCACAGCACGCCGATCAGCATCGCCAGGCCGAAGCTGGCGAACAGCGCCTGCATTTCCTGGGCGTCGCCCAGTTCGGCGATCGTCACTGACGACGGCAGCGACTGGAACACGGGCAGCGCGCGCGCTTCGGCATTGACTTCACCGAGCGAGCGGCCCGACAGCTCGACGTCGAGCGTGACATTGCGGGTGCGGTTCAGGCGGTTGATCTGCGCCGGGCCGCTTTCCATCGTGATGTCGGCCACGGTCGAGAGCAGCACCGGCCCGTTCTTGCCAGGCACCGTCAGGCGTCCGATCGCGTCCAGGTCGGCCCGCACGGCATCAGGCAGTTTCACGCGGATCGGTACCTGGCGCTCGTCCAGGTTCATCTTGGCCAGCGACTGCTCGTAGTCGCCGGCGGTGGCCACGCGCACCGTCTCGCCGATGGCCGCCGCCGTCACACCCTGGTCGGCCGCGCGCGCAAAGTCAGGGCGCACGATGATTTCGGGGCGCACGAGAGAGGCGCTCGAACTGACGTTGCCGATGCCGGGCAGGCCGCGCAATTCACGCTCGGCCTGGCGCGCCGCGGTGCTCAGCGCATTGGCATCTTCGCTGCGCAGCACCAGCTGCATCTTGGTGCCGGCGTCGGGAATGCCGACCGTGAAGCGCGCGCCGGGAATGGCGGCCACGCGTTCGCGGATCGTGTTTTCGATGACGCCCAGCTTCACGTCGCGGTCACTCCGGTCCACTGTTTTTACCGTCAGCACCGCGCGCCGCGCTTCGGCAGCGGCGCCCGGCGAGAACGCGTCGCCGCTCGAGCCGCCACCGATCGAACTGAAGACGCTCGTCACGCCCTCGACCTTCATCAGCTCCAGGCGCACCTGTTCGGCCACGGCGCGGGTCTGGGCCAGCGTGGCGCCCGGCGCCAGTTCGACATTGACCTGCGTCTGCGAGCGGTCGGCTGGCGGCATGAAGCCGGTCGGCAGCAGCGGCACCAGCGCCAGCGAGCCCGCAAAGAACACGGCTGCGCCCAGCATCGTCAGGCCACGGCGGCGCAGGCACCATTGCATCACGGCCAGGTAGCGCTGCATGATCGCGCTGTCTTTCGGCTCGTGACCGGCCACGCCGGCGTTCTTCGGCGCCTTGAGCAGGTACGCGCACATCATCGGCGTGAGCAGGCGCGCCACCAGCAGCGAGGCCAGGATCGCCAGCACGGCGGTCCAGCCGAACTGCTTGAAGAATTTGCCGGGGATGCCGCCCATGAAGGCGGTCGGAAGGAACACGGCCACGAGGGCGAACGTGGTGGCGATCACCGCCATCCCGATTTCGTCGGCCGCTTCGAGCGAGGCCTGCATCGGCGACTTGCCCATGTGGAGGTGGCGCGAGATGTTTTCGATCTCGACGATCGCATCGTCGACCAGCACGCCGATCACGAGGGCCAGCGACAGCAGCGTGACCATATTGAGCGTGTAGCCAAACAGGTACTGGCCCAGGAAGGCCGGAATCACCGACAGGGGCAGGGCGGCCGCGGCGATCAGCGTCGCGCGCCAGTCGCGCAGGAACCACCACACCACCAGCACCGCCAGCAGCGCGCCTTCGTACAGCATGTGCATCGAGGCGTCGAAGTTCTCGTCGACCGACACCGAGTTGTCGATCACTTCATTGACGATCAGCTTCGGGTTTTCTTTCTTGAGCTGTTCCATCGCGGCACGCGCGCCGGTGGCGACATCGATCTCGCCTGCCCCGCGCGTGCGGAACACTTCGAAGGCGACGACGCGGCGGCCATCCTGCTCGGCCAGCGCGCGCGGTTCTTCCACGGTGTCGAGTACGCGCGCCACCTGGTCCAGGCGCACGTGGCGTCCGTCCGGCAGCGGGATCTCCATGGCGGCCAGCGCCTGCGCGGTGCCGACGGTGGCAAGCGTGCGCACCGATTGCTCGACGCCGCTGACGTCGCCCCGGCCGCCCGGTGCTTCGCGCTGCACATTGCGCAGCTGGCGCGAGATATCCAGCGCCGAGACGCGCAGCGCCGCCATCTTCTGGTCATCGAGCTCCACGCGCATCTCGCGCGTGACGCCACCCACGCGCCGGATTTCACCGAGGCCCGGCACACCCAGCATGCGCTTGGCGACGTCGTTGTCGACGAACCAGCTCAGGTCCTGGTCGTCCAGGCCCGAGCCTTCAGCCGCGGCGATCGTGAAGGTGGAGACGACGCGCCCGGCAGTGGCGGCCTTGGTCACGGTCGGCTCACGCAGTTCGGCCGGCATGTCGGCGCGCACGCGCGAGACCGCGTCGCGCACGTCGTTGACGGCTTCGGCCGAATCGCGCTCGAGGATGAATTCGACGGTGACAGTGGCCACGCCGTCGAGCACGCGCGTGTAGATGTTCTTGATGCCCTGCAGGGTGGCGACCGAGTCTTCGATCTTGCGCGCGACTTCGGTTTCAAGCTGCGCCGGCGCGGCGCCGTCGAGGACGGCGGTGACGGTGACGATCGGCAGTTCGATGTCGGGGAAGTCCTGCACCTTGCTGGCATTGAAGGCCATCAATCCCGCCACGGTGAGCAGGACGAACAGCATGATCGCCGGGATCGGATTGCGGATCGACAGGGCGGAAAAATTCATCGTGCAGCCTTTGCCGGTGCAGCTGCCGGCGCGACTGCGGGCGTGGCAATATTGCGTACCAGGTCGCCGTCATTCAGGAACCCGGCGCCGGTGACGACGATGGGCGCGTCGGCCGCCAGGCCGCCGACAATCTCGACCCGGTCGCCCAGGCGACGACCGGTGGTGACTTTCAGCTGGCTCACGCGGCTGTCCGCATTCAGGCGGTACACATAACTGAAGCCGTCGCGCACGGCGATCGACTGCTGCGGCACGGTCAGCGCATTCGACGTGCCCAGTTCAAAACGGCCGCTGGCGAACATGCCGGCCTTGAGCGGCATGTCGCCCGACAGCGCCGGCGGCAGGTCGACATAGACCAGCGCAAGGCGGGTCTGCGGATCGACCGACGGCGCCACGACGCGCACCTTGCCCGTGACTTCGAGCCCGCTGGCGCCGCGCACGATGGCGCGCGTGCCCGCCTTGATGCGCCCAAGGTCCTGCGCCGTTACTTCGGCGCGCCATTCGAGGCGGCCCTGGCGGATCATGCGAAACAGTTCGGTACCCACGCCGACGACGGCGCCGACGGTGGCGCCCCTAGCCGAGATCACGCCGCTGTCGGGCGCCGTCACCTGCGTGTACTTCAGGCGCAGCTGCTGCTGCGTGAGCGTGGCCTGGGCCGACTGGACGCGCGCGGCGCCGGTCTGCTCGCCCGTCACGTATTGCGTGACCTGCTGGGCGCTGAGGGCGCCGGAGCTTTCCAGTGCGCGGGCGCGGTCGGCATTTGCCTTGGATTCCAGGGCATTGGCCTTCGCTTCGAGCAGCGCGGCGCGCGCGCCCTCGATGTCGGCGCGCACGGTTTCATCCGCGAACACGGCCAGCACCTGGCCCTTTTTGACCACGTCGCCGACATTGACGCGCACTTCGTTCAGGCGCAGTCCGTTCGATTCGCTGCCGATGACGGCGTCCTGCCAGGCGGCGATGCTGCCGTTGGCGGTCAGGCTGATCGGCAGGCTGGTGGTGGCGGGGCGGGTGGTGGTGACGCTCAGGGCAGGGCGCGGGGCGGCCTTTTCTTCCTTGGCGTCGGCGCGGTTGATCGTGGCCAGCGCAATGACGGCGCACAGCGACGCGGCCCCGAGGGCGATGGCAAGGGCACGTGGATGTCGAATGGTTTTCATGGTGTCTGGGTGATCGCGGCCTGGTCCAGCAATCCGGTGATCCGGCGCTCCGGCAAGCAACTGAGTGTAGCAAATGTGACGCCCCCGGCAGGGCTGCACGGGTGTCATTACAAATAGTGCAGTGCGGAAAAATGGGCGGTTTGGCAGGGCGTTCTACAAATTTACAACAGTAGATCTACCGTATTGCACTGCACAATAAAAAGAGATATATTGGACCTGTCTCCTCCAGTTTTCTCCGAAAATTGGATTTGCCGCCCGCCAACCAACAGGTTCTGCGGGCGTTTTTTTTGCTCTATTTAAGCGTTTTCGCCCTGGAACGACCCTGCGCGCCAGGTCAGCACCAGCGTATCGCGGTAACCATGCTCGCCCAGCGGCTGGATCGGTGTCGATTCGTGGATCACGGCGGCGTCGTCCAGCAACAGCAGCGTCCACGGGTCGGTCATCGTGAAGCGCTGGCCAGATGGACCATCGGCGTCAAATACGCGCGTCTCGCCGCCCTTGATGCCATGGCGCCCAATCATGATCACGGCCACGAAGTTCACGCCGTCGCGGTGCGCGCCTTCGGGTGTCGGGCGGCCGATGCCGTCCGCCGTGTCGATCCTGAACTGGTGCGCTTCGACGAACCATGGCTGTGCTGGCGTCACCGCCGAACAAACCGCTCCGAGCGCATGCAGCAGGCGTTCCCAGGCCGGGTTGGCGACGGTCGCCGTTTCCATCGGTGCGAACAGGCGGTGCATGCCGCCGTGCAGCGCGTTGTACTCGACCGGCTGCCAGTGCGCGCGGTGCGGCGTCTGCACCAGGCTGGCGCCATCGTCGATGAAGCACGAGTGACGGCGGCGCCGATAGCGCCCGCCATCCTTCAGGTAATCGTCGAGCTCGAGCCGGTCCCAGCTCGGCACGAGCGTGGCGAGCTCCTGCAGGCTGCAGCCGGCCAGCAGCGCAACGTCGTCAGGGCGCAGCAGGGCGTAGCCGGTGTCGCGCAGTGCGGCCGTCAGGTGCGACGGATCGAGATAGGGCAGGGGCGGTGTGGTCATTCCGCTAGCCTAGCACTTTCATTGCCGCCCGGCCAGACTTCACCAGGTCTTGACCAGGGTCAGGCGCAGCGAGCGCGGTTCGATCGGGTGAAAATGCACGTCCGCGACCGGCGCGGTTTCGCCCGCCAGTTGCGACTCATAGAAGTAGTCGATCGCCGAGGCGCGCCGGTTCGTCAGGTTGAACGCTTCGAGTTCCAGCTGCAGGTCCTTCGCCAACTGGTAGCCCACACGCCCGTTGAGCGTCACGCTCGCCTTCGAGCGCACGCTGTCGTCTTCGATGAGCGGGCGCGGACCGAACCAGCGCAGGCGCAGGGAACCCGACCACGGGCCGCTGCGGTCGACCGTCACACCTAGTTGCGCGACGCCTTCGATCGCGCCCGGGATCCGGTTGCCCAGCGAGCGGGCGCGCGCCCAGGCGGCGTCGAAGTCGACCGACAGCCATTTGTAGGGCCGGTAGTAGTTCGAAAACTCGATGCCGTAGCGGCGGCTCGGATCGCCCGCCTCGGTGTTGCCGGCATCGCCGATATAGGTCAGCTCGGAATCGAAGTCGAGACGGTACACGGCCAGCGACATCTGCATCTTCGGAATCGCCTCGGTGCGCAGGCCGAACTCCACGCCGCGCGAGCGCACGAGGCCCGGGGTGCGCTCCACCGCATCGAGCGTTTTCGGATCGACCGTGGCGACCGTGCCGCGCGCGTCGTTGCTGTGAAAGCCGTGGCCGTAGTTGGCATACAGCTCGGTGGAGGCCCACGGGCCGTAGGCGATGTTCAGCGTCGGCGTGACCAGGGTGTCGTGCGCCTTGCCGGCGTTTTCAGGCCGGTCGCCATCGACGCGGAAGCGGTAGTTATTCGCGCGCACACCGACGACCGTGCGCAGCGCATCGCTCCAGCGCGTCGCATTCTCGACGAACACCGCGCCACTCGTTTCGACGATGTGGTCTTCGCGCGTGGTGGCAATCCGCGCGCGCTTGCGGGTGTCGTACAGGCCGTTGTAGATATTGTCGTTCTGGAGTTGCGCGCCCACCGTCAGGTCGGACGACAGCGTGTCACTGCGGTGCATGTGCCAGGTGTGGGTGGCGTCCAGGCCCGTCGTCACGCGCCGGTCGGGCTGGGCGAACTGGTCGCCGTTGACCGGATCGTTCAAAAAGTAGGTGAAATTCGAGAACAGTTCGAGCTCGTTGCGGATCACATAGGCGCTCACTTTCGAGGCCGAATCGGTGTCCGTGCTGCGCCAGATGCCCGAGATGCTCTGGCGGCGCGCTTTGCCACCATCGCTGTCGTCGATGAGGTCATAGCGCCCGATGCGGCCATCCTCGACGGCCCGCAGCGGAATCTGGTCGGTCGAATTCCAGTGGCCGCTGTAGCTCATCGCGGTGACGTTCCAGCCATTGTTGGCGTAACCCTGGCTGTAGCGCAGCACGGCGTTGACCTTGCGGTAGCCGTCGGGGCGCGTCCATGGGCCGTCGTTCTTCATCAGTTCCAGCGCGTACAGCAGGCTGCCGCCGGCAACCTCGGGCGAACCGGCCAGCATCGTGCGGGCATAGCCGTCCTGGCCGACCGTCGCGGAAGCGATGCTTTTCACCAGACGATTGGCATAGCTGAGCGACGCCACGCCGGCCGACGAGAAATCGCCTTCGCGCGCCGAATACGGCCCCTTGCGGTAATCGAGCCGGCCCACCAGTTCGGGAATCAAAAAATTCAGGTCGGTCCAGCCCTGGCCGTGCGCGTGGCTGCGCTGGTTGACGGGCATGCCGTCGACCCAGGTGGCCAGATCGGTGCCGTGGTCGAGGTTGAAGCCGCGCAGATAGAACTGGTTGGCCTTGCCTTCGCCGCTGTGCTGGCTGGCGATCAGGCCGGGCGTGACTTCGAGCAGCTCGCCCGGCCGGTAGGCGATGCGCCCGGCCAGGTCCTTCGCACCGGCGCTGCCGGCGCCGGCCGAATCGGCGATGCCGAGCTGGCTGGCGCGGGCGCCTTCGACCAGCACGCGCTGGAGCTGGAAATCATCGGCATGGGCGGTCGATGAGGCGAACAGCGCGGCGAGCACGCAAACGATTGGGCGAAGAGGCATGGGGCAAAGCAGCATGGGCAGATTCAGAATAAGGTTCAGCGCGCAGGCTGTTCGAGCGCCTGGCGCAGGAAGGTCAGCGAACGCACGGCGCCGCCTTCGTTGAGGTTCACGGTGTTGACCTGTTCGGCCAGGAAGTCGACCAGCATCCCCTGGCGAATCACGGCCGCTGCCGACAGCGGCGTGGCGGCCAGCTCCTGGTAGATCACGACGCTTTGCGCATCGGCCGTCATGCCAACCCAGGTCACGGGCAGCTTCTTGCCGTCCTTGTCGGCGAGCCAGAAGTGGCGCTCGACGTAGGTGCGCAGCACCGCCTGGTCTTCTGCGTCGCTCAGGTCGAACTGGCGTCCGTACAGATTGAGCAGCAGCGCGTCGATATCGTGCGCCGTGTAGGTGTGGACGATTTCCGTGCTCTCGGTGCGCGCGTTGTACGAGATGTCGGTCATGCCGAAGTGGAAGCGGTGCGCGCTGGCCGCAGCACTGGCGCACAGCAGCAGGGCCAGGAGCAGCGATTTCAATCCGCGCACGTTCATTGGGCCGCCTTCGGTGCCGCTTTCAACGGCGTGGCCGCGTCGCGCATCAGGTTGTTCGGATCGCGCTCGGTCTTGAACAGCTCCAGGCGCGACGGCGTCGCCTTGCGTGGCCAGCTATTGTTGCTGACATCGATGTCGGCCGTTTCCCAGTACGGGTCCTGCGTCAGGCCGACGATCGGTTCATCGGTGACGAACAGCTTCGTGATCTTTTTGGGCGAATAGCGCCAGACTTCGGCGGGAATGCGCTCGATCGTTTTTTGGCCGCTCTTGAAGGTCAGCTCGACGATCAGTGGCATCACGAGGCCACCGCGATTGGAAAAGTCGACCAGCGTCAGGTGCTTGCCTTCCTTGAGCAGCGCCTTTTCCCAGTCTTCCAGGTCGGCCGTCGTTTCGGCAAACTTGTTGCGGTCCTTGTTGGTGACGGTGAATTCGTCGTGTTCGTTGTAGAAGTCCTTCAGCTCGGGATGCGCATCGACGCGGCGGGGCATCCCCTGGTTGCGCTGGTCGGTCACCGACACCGGCTCGGCGGCGCGGCGCGCGCGCTGCCAGGCTTTTTCGACTTCCGGGTCTTTCGACGACACCGTGTACTCGCTGATGCCGTCGACGCTGATGTCCACCGCGTCCGTCGTGTAGAACCAGCCACGCCAGAACCAGTCGAGGTCCGTGCCTGATGCATCTTCCATCGTGCGGAAGAAGTCGGCCGGGGTGGGGCGCTTGAACTTCCAGCGCTCGGCGTATTCCTTGAATGCGAAGTCGAACAGCTCGCGTCCCAGCACCGTCTCGCGCAGGATGTTGAATGCGGTAGCCGGCTTGGCATACGCGTTGGCGCCGCGCTGCAGCGTCGACTCGGCATTCGTCATGATCGGCGCCTGGTTCGTGCTGCGCATGTAGTCGACGATGTCGCGTGGCTCGCCACGGCGCGCCGGATAGTTCTCTTCCCAGGCCTGCTCGGCCAGGAACTGCAGGAAGCTGTTCATCCCTTCGTCCATCCAGGTCCACTGGCGCTCGTCCGAATTGACGATCATCGGGAAGTAGTTGTGGCCCACCTCGTGGATGATCACGCTGATCAGGCCGTACTTGGCGGCCTGCGAGTAGGTCAGTGCGCCCGTCTTGGCGTCCTTGACGGGGCGGCGGCCGTTAAACGACAGCATCGGGTATTCCATGCCGCCCACCGGGCCGTTGACCGAGATCGCCACCGGATACGGGTAGTCGAACGAGTACTTGTTGTACTGCTCGATCGTGTGGATCACGGCGGGCGTCGAGTACTTTTCCCACAGCGGATTGGCTTCGGCCGGGTAGTACGACATCGCCATCACGTCCTGCCTGCCGCTCTTGATGCCCTGCGCATCCCAGATGAACTTGCGGCTCGACGCGAACGCGAAGTCGCGCACGTTCCTGGCGTTGAAGCGCCAAGTACGGTTGCTGGTGGCGCGCCCCTTTTCGGTCGCCTGCGCTTCGGCCTGCGACACGATCATCACGGGCTTGCCCGCCTTCTTCGCCTGCTGCAGGCGCTCGCGCTGGGTGCTGCTCAAGACCTCGCCCGCGTTCTGCAGCTCGCCCGTGGCGGCCACGATGTGGTCGCCCGGCACCGTGATCGCCACGTCGTAGTCGCCAAATTCCAGCGTGAATTCGCCGTCGCCCAGGTACTGCGCATTCTGCCAGCCGGCCGCGTCGTAGTAGGCGGCCATGCGCGGGAACCACTGCGCGATTTCGTAGATGTCGTTGCCATCCTTGAAGCGCTCGAAGCCCATGCGCCGGCCCAGCACGTTCATCTCGGGGATGTTGAAGCGCCAGGCCACGTTGAACGACACCTTTGCGCCGGGTTTCAATGGTTGCGGCAGGTCGATCCGCATCATCGTCTTGTTGATCGTGTGCGCCAGCGCGCGGCCGTCGCTGCCGGTCACGCTCTGGATGTCGATGCCGCCGGCGAAATTGCCTGCCTCCAGCGTGAAGCGCAGCGCGTCGAACTTCACGCCATCGTTGCCCCTGGCCTGCCACGCGCTGCGCGACGGCAGCGTGGTGATCTTGCGGTTGTCCGAGTCGCTGCGGAACATGTTCTGGTCCAGCTGCACCCACAGGTACGACAGCGTGTCGGGCGAGTTGTTGTGGTACGTGACCGTGCCGGCGCCGCTGATCGCGCGACTGGCTTCATCGAGTGTGACGCGCAGCTTGTAGTCGGCGCGCTGCTGCCAGTAGGCGTGGCCCGGTGCACCGGCCGCGTTGCGCGTGACGCCGGGCGTCGGCAGCAGCTCGTCCAGCTGGCGGAACTTGTCGTCGAAGGCCGGACCGGCCGCGCCGGCGGTCATCGCAACGCCAAGGGTGAGGGTCGCGAAGGCCGCATGCAGGTGAGGGATATTCATGATCGTAGTACCCAAAAAATGACATCGGGCGGATCGCTCCGCCCGGGTAATGAACCAACCGGATGCTGCGTTATTCCGCCGGCGTTGGCGCCGTCTCCGGCGCTGGCGTGCCTTGCGCATCCTTCGTCTTGAGCTTCGAATTGAAGTCGCGCATCAGGTTGTTCGGATCGCGTTCGGTCTTGAACAGTTCGAGACGCGACGGCGTCGCCTTGCGTGGCCAGCTGTTGTTGCTGACGTCGACGTCGGCCGTTTCCCAGTTCGGGTCCTGCGTCAGGCCGACGATCGGTTCATCGGTGACGAACAGCTTCGTGATCTTGGTCGGCGAATAACGCCACACTTCGGCCGGGATGCGCTCGATGGTTTTCTGGCCGTTCTTCAGCGTCAGTTCCACGATCAGTGGCGTGACCAGGCCGCCCACGTTCGAGAAGTCCACCAGCGTCAGATGCTTGCCTTCCTTGAGCAGCGCCTTTTCCCAGTCTTCCAGATCGGCCGTCGTTTCCGCGAACTTGTTGCGGTCCTTGTTGGTGACGGTGAACTCGTCGTTTTCGTTGTAGAAGTCCTTCAGTTCCGGGTGCGCATCGACGCGGCGTGGCATGCCCTTGTTGCGCTGGTCCGTGATCGACACCGGCTCGGCGGCGCGGCGTGCGCGCGCCATGGCTTTCTCGACTTCAGGGTCCTTGGACGACACCGTGTACTCGGTGATCCCATCGACGCTCACGTCCACCGCATCGGTGGTATAGAACCAGCCGCGCCAGAACCAGTCGAGGTCCGTGCCCGACGCGTCTTCCATCGTGCGGAAGAAGTCGGCCGGCGTCGGGCGCTTGAATTTCCAGCGTTCGGCGTATTCCTTGAACGCGAAGTCGAACAGTTCGCGGCCCAGCACCGTCTCGCGCAGGACGTTCAGCGCGGTGGCCGGCTTGGCATACGCGTTGTTACCGAACTGCAGGACCGATTCCGAGTTGGTCATGATCGGCACCTGGTTGGTGCTCTTCATGTAGGTGGTGATGGCGCGCGGGTCGCCGCGGCCGCCCGGCCAGTTGGCTTCCCAGGCTTCCTGCGCCAGGAACTGCACGAACGAGTTCAGGCCTTCATCCATCCAGGTCCACTGGCGCTCGTCCGAATTGACGATCATCGGGAAGTAGTTGTGGCCGACTTCGTGGATGATCACGCCGATCAGGCCATACTTGGTGCGCTGCGAGTACGTCAGTTCGCCGGTCTTCTTGTCCTTGCTCGGACGCGGGCCGTTAAACGAAATCATCGGGTATTCCATGCCGCCCACCGGACCGTTGACCGAGATCGCGGTCGGGTACGGGTAGTCGAACGAGTACTTGTTGTACTGCTCGATGGTGTGGATGATCGCCTGGGTCGAGTACTTCTCCCACAGCGGATTGCCTTCCTTCGGGTAGTACGACATCGCCAGCACGTCCTGCTTGCCGCTCTTGATCGCCTGTGCATCCCAGATGAACTTGCGGCTTGACGCGAACGCAAAGTCGCGCACGTTCTTGGCCTTGAAGTGCCAGGTTTTCATGGCCGTGCTACGGACCTTCTCGGCCGCTTCGGCTTCGGCCTGGGTCACGATGATGACCGGCTTTTTCGCGGTCTTTGCCTGTTGCAGGCGATCGCGCTGGGCCGCGGTCAACACCTCGCCGGGATTTTGCAGCTCGCCCGTGGAAGCCACGATGTGGTCGCCCGGCACCGTGATGCGCACGTCGTAGTCGCCAAACTCCAGCGTGAATTCGCCCGAGCCCAGGAACTGCTTGTGCTGCCAGCCGTACACGTCGTAGTAGGCGGCCATGCGCGGGAACCACTGCGCGATTTCGAACAGGTCGTTCTTGTCGTCGAATTTCTCGTAGCCGGCGCGTCCGCCGAGCACCTTCTGCTCATTGATGTTGTAGCGCCAGTCGATACCGAAGGTCACCTTCGCGCCCGGTTTGAGTGGCTGCGGCAGGTCGATCCGCATCATCGTCTTGTTGATGGTGTATGGCAGCGGGCGACCGCCCGCATCCTTGACGGCCAGGATGTCGAAGCCGCCCGGGAAGGTGCGCCCCTCGAGCACGGTGCGCAGGGCATCGTATTTCAGGCCGGTGGTCTGGGTGCCGTTGGCCCATGCCTCGCGCGAAGGCAGGATGGCGCTCTGACGTGCATCCGAATCGGTCTTGTAGATGTTCTGGTCGAGCTGCACCCACAGGTATTTGAGGGTATCCGGGGAATTGTTGTGGTAGGTGACCGTGCCGGCGCCGGAGAGCGCGCGCTTGGCTTCATCGAGCGTGGTGCGGATCGTGTAATCGGCGCGTTGCTGCCAGTAGGCGTGGCCCGGGGCGCCGGAGGCGGTGCGGATCGTGCCTGGCGTCGGCAGCAGCTCATCGAGCTGGCGGAACTTGTCGTCGAACGGTGCTGCGGCAAACGATGATGCTGCGAGGCATAGAGCTGCTACGCCGATTGGCAAACGAAACATGATTCCCCTGGATTTGTTGTTGGAATATGACAGGAATTCTATCGTTGATATTCTTCAATTGCTTAACGTATTTGTAAAAATCCGGATACATGTGGCGCACGCCACACCAATGGCGCGCGCCTGCATGGTATTGCCCGATCAGTACATGCTCATTGCATGTTGGCCACGCGTGCATACCCCCGTACCCACGTGCCCATGACGATCTGGCCATTGTCGGCATCCTGCTGGCGCAGCTCGATGTCGCGCGACAGGACAAACAGCACCTTGTCCGATTCGGCGTACAGCGGTTCCCACTGGCCACCCTGGTTGACCATCAGCTGGCCCTTGCGCTCGGCGATGTCGAAGTCCGGCGCGCCGTCCAGCTTGTAGCGGCCCACCAGCGTGCGCTGCGTTTCCGGCGCGAGCGCGACGGCCTTGCGCAGTTTGGTCTGGTTGCTGTTCCATTGGTACTCGTAGGCGATGGCGCGCATCAGACCTGCTGCCACGTCAATGCCATTGTCGCCGTTGGTCAAGATGACCGCGCCGCTGCCGTCAGCGACGGCAGCGTAGAACACCGCCTTGAAGCCCTGGTTGCTGCCACCGTGGCTGAAGCCCTTGCCGCCGTCCTGGATGCTCAAGCCCAGCGCATAGTCGTTCTTGACTGACTGGAGCATCGTGCGCGTCATGGCGGGCGTGAGTACGCCGTCCGTTGCCCCGGCCGCGCCTTGCTGGATCGCGATCGCGAAGCGCGCCAGATCGTGCGGCGTGGTCCACAGGCCGGCGGCAGCCTGCTCGGGATAGGTGTAGGCGCCACCGGGGAAAGGCTTGCCGTTTTCGTCATGCGGCCGCGCGGCATTGGGCGCCAGATCCGGCGGAAGCGGCTGGGCATAGGTGCTGGCGGTCATGCCCAGCGGCGCCAGCACCAGTTCGTGCAGGATCGCGTCGAACGGCTGGCCGGCGCGATCGATCATCGCCTGCTGCACCACGGTGTAGCCGCCGCCCGAGTAGCGAAAGGCCGACCCCGGCGCCGCACTGACCCGGATGGCCTTCGTGTTGGCGGGGCCGGCGCCATCGAGCACCTGCTGCAGCGTCGGCACGGTCTTGCCGGCAGCGTAGCCGGGAAAGCCCGAGACGCTCATGCCGCCGGTGTGCGACAGCAGCTGGCGCAGGCTCGGCGTGCCGTCACCCTTCGGCAGCGTCCAGCTGGTGAGCGCCTGGTCGATGCCGGCGTCCAGAGCGAGCTTGCCCTGTTCGACCATGCGCAGCGTCGCCATGGCCGACACGGGTTTGCTGAGGGAGGCTGCCTGAAACAGCGTCTGCGGCGTGACGGCCGGTCCGCCGGTCCAGGCCACGCCATAGCCGCGCGTCCAGGCCACCTTGCCGTCCTTGATCACGGCCACGCTCACGCCCGGCACGTTCAGCCGTTTCATTTCGTCGATGAGGGCCAGGGGCGCTACCGGCACATCGGCCAGGGCGACTTCCGGGCGCAGGCCGGACTCGATGCGGGCGATGGCGGCGCTGTCGTCGGCGTATGCGCCGGCAGCGGCCAGCATTGCAATGCAGGCGGCGAGATAAACAACATGGGAGTGGCGGCGGGGCAGGGCGGAACGCATCTTCTTCTCCAGACATGGTTGCACAAATGGCAAACAGTATGGGTACCCGCAGTCAGGCCGGCAAGGACCGAAAGAAAGCTATGCCGCCGGCATGCTGAAGGTGAACGTGATGCGTCCGTCCGTTGATGTGACGCCGATCGCGCCGTCGTGGCCGCGCGCGATCTGGTCGACGATGTACAGGCCGAGTCCCAGGCCTTCGTCGCCGGCGCGCGAGGTGGCGCGCCAGTAGGGCTTGAACAGCTGGGCGATGATGGTCTGGCTCAGGTCGGGGCCGGCGTTGCTCACGGCGAGCACGAAGCTGGCGCCGTCGATGCGCGCGTCCACATGGATCGGCTCTTCGCTGTCGCCATGCAGCAGCGCATTCTTGAGCAGATTCGACAGCAGTTGGGCGAGCCGCTGCGGATCACTGCGCAGCGCGATGTCACGCGCGATGTCGGACCGGATCACGCGGTCGGGGTACACACCGCGCAGCTCGTCGACCACCTGGTCGAGCATCAGGTGGACGTCGGCGCTCTGGCACAGTTCGAGCGCCAGGCCCGAGCCCATGCGCCCGCGCGTGAAATCGACCACGTTGTCGACCAGGCCGGCCATGCGCAGGGCGCTGCTGCGCATGCGTTCGACGATCTTGTCGGTGGCCGGATCGGTGCTGCGGCGCTTGAGCAGTTCGGCCCCGGTCAGGATGGCACTGAGCGGCGTGCGCAGGTCGTGGCCCAGCACCGCGATGAACTGTTCGCGCAGTTCGGCCGTTTCGCGTTCGGACAGCAAATCCGAGCGGGTGGCGCGCAGCGAGCGGTCGGTTTCGAGCTGGCGCGAAATGAGTTCGGCGAACAGCGTCAGCGCCGACATTGTGGCGCCATCGCTCAATGCCGCCGGCTCGGGATCCAGGCCGCACAGCGTGCCGAAGTAGTCGCCGTCGGGACGGAAGATGGGGATCGAAAAATAGCTCTGGAACCCATACAGGCGCGGCGTGTGGTGGTCGCGGTACGAATCGCTGTCACGCACGCTGTCGATGACGATCGGCTCACGCGTCGCGCGCACTTCTTCGCACAGCGTGGTGGTGACGTCGAGCGGATCGCCCGCCTGCAGGCCGAACCCGAGTTCGTCGTGGACGGCGCAGGTGGTCCAGGTGGTGTCGGTGACGTGCGCGATGCAGACGAACCCCAGCCCGGTCATGGTCGCCACGGTTTCCAGCACGCGCGGCACGGCGGCAATGGCCTGGATTTCCCTGACATGCTGGGAGACGGTGTCTGGCATCATGGTAGCTCGGTGACTGAGGTCGAAATCATACCACCGGCCGCCGCGCGTGGTCCGGTTCAGGCCAGCCAGCGCCCGTCGGCATACACCTGCACGTCGCCCAGAAACACTGCATCGGTGACCGCGAACACGTCGATATGAAAGCGCGCATCCTTGCGCTTGAAGCCCGGCTTCGTGTACACGCCATGCTTGGCTCCGAGCGACAGGTGGATGCCGCACATGCGCTCATATGTCCCGATATCGTCCACCCGCAGGTCGCGCGTGAAGGCGCGGTTCAGCCCGAAGCCCAGCTCGCGCACCCAGACATCGCCTTCTTCGAGGCGGATGTTCTCGAGCACCTGCAGGAAGGCGGGTGTGGCGTTTTCTGTGCCGGTCACGCGGCCCGCTTCGATGATCAAGGTGACCGGTACGTCGGGATGGTTCGAGCGGTAATTGGTGTCGCCGAACACATGGATCTGGACCCGGCCATGCACGGCTTCGAGGTCTTGCGCTTCGGTGAACACTTCGCCGATCGGGAACTGGCCGCCGACGTTGTTCATCTCGCTGTAGTCGCCGATATTGAGCTTGGCCGGTTCGAAGGGCGAGGCAAACGTGAGCGTCTCGCCGCCGCCGACCACGCGGCCATGCGGCGCGCTATCGATCAGCGCCTTGAGCGCGCGCCCGGTGCCGCGGAAGTAGGCGGGGTCGTAGGCCAGCGCGTTGACATAGTGTTCGCCCTGGATGCCGGGCATGCGCGACAGGTGCACGTGCTCGATCACTTTCAGATCGAGCTTGAACAGCTCGACGCGGATGCGAAAGCCGTCGAGCCGGAAATTGGTCGACTGGACCAGCACCACCAGGTCGTGCGGGGCCATCGAGCGGAACGCCGCCAGCACCGCATCGGGCGTCACGCTGTCGAAGTCCACGAACGCGGCCTCGGGCAGATTGCGCCGGTAGCCCGCGAGCAGGGCGCGCGCCAGCGGCGTGCGCGTGTCGTACACGACCAGCGCCTTGTGCGCCGGGCCGTGTTCGAGGGCGATCGACAGCACGGCCGCCAGGTGCGCGGTCGCGGCGTCCACCACGGTGGCGGGCAGGTCGTCGTCGGAAAGGAGGGGGGCGGCAGCGGTCATCGGCGCACAGGAAGGAAGAGGGAAGCGGCCATTATACGTTCCGGTGCACCGTGAGGGATCAGGCGGCGCTACCGGGCAAACAGCGCGACGCGCGGCCGTGCGGGGCGCTATCATGCGGCCTTCGATCACGATCAAGACAGCAGTTGGCAGGCCGTCTTTCGGCATGTACGGCAACAGCGAAACACGGGGCACCATGGCACACAACGATTCCTGCATCAATATCGGCTGCGGCCGCGCGTTTCCACAGCCGGTCGATTTTTGTCCGTGGTGCGGAACGGCGCAGGCGCCGCTCAACGCCGTGCCGGCGCCGCCGGTCGTGATGCCACCCGTGCTTCCCGTGCTTCCCGTACCACCTGCGCCATCCGTGCCGCCGGCGCCAGTCATCGCGGCGCCAGTCGTTCAACCGCCGCCAGCGCCGAAGCCGATTCCGGCGCCGACGCCACCAGCACCACCAGCGCCGCCGGTGCCACCCGTGCGCGCTACCCCTCCACCACGCCAGGCCGTCCCGACGCGCAGACCGATCCGCCTGCGCTGGTGGCTCATCGGCCTGGCCCTTCTGTGGCTGGCCTGGATGCTGACCAAGCCGACCGCGGCCCGCATCGAGCGCCGCATGGCGTCAGCCATTGCCCTGGCCAAGGAGTGCAAGCCGAAGGAAGCGCAGGACGAGTTGATCGCGCTGCGCAAGACACGCGCGACGCCCGAGCAGCTGCGCCAGGTCCAGAGCGGGCTCAATACGGCGGCAGCGGCCTGCACGCGCGCCGAGCAGCGCCGCACCGCGTGGACCACCGCCAACAACGCCATCGAGCGGCTGCTGAATACGGGCAGCTTCGAACAGGCGCGCACCCGCCTTGCCACGTTTACCAAGCGCTGGGGCGAGGACGCGCGCACGCGCGAAGTCAAGGCGCGCATCGACGCCGGCCGGCGCGACCATCCGCTGGCAGATCCTTCGCGCTGAACCCGTAAGGACAGCCAGGCCGCCACGCCTTGTGTATCATCGAACGCGTTGAAATCAAGGAGCACAGCATGAACGCGACGATGACGAATACGCTGCTGGTGTCGGCAATGCTGCTGGCGCTGGCCGGCTGCGCGCGCGACGACGAAGGCAATGGCCCGGCCGAACGCATCGGCAAGGCGCTCGATCAGGCCACCGCCGGGGTGACCAATTCGGTCAAGGATGAAATCGCCCGCGCCGACGACGCCGTCGAGGATGCGCGCGACAAGGTGGGCAATGCGACAAAGGAAGCCAGCCGTGGCCTGGAGCGCGCCACCGAAGAAGTGGGCCGGTCGGTCGAACGTGCCGGCGAAGCGATGGGCAAATCGGTGGAGCGGGCCGGCCAGGAGATCCAGGAAAACGCTGGCAAGGACAAGGAAGACGACTGAGCGCCTGCCCTGTCGGCAGGCGCTAGGCGCTGGCGGCCCGCAGCATGTCCGGATCGCCGTGCACGATGGCCATGTCGACCTGGCCCGAGCGCCAGGCGTGCTCCAGGTTCTGCTCGACCACATCCAGGTTCACACGCTCGCCATCGGCGAAACCGCGCACGCCGTAAGCACGGTTGCGGCCATGCGACTTGGCCATGTACAGGGCCATGTCCACCAGGTTGACCACGCGTTCCCAGGCCATGGCCTGCTTGCCGATGGCAAGCGGGAACGGCGCGAAACCGATCGACACGGTCACTGCAATCTCCACGCCGGCATGGTCGATGACGGTGGCGTTGATGCCGCCCAGGATGCGCGCGGCCACTTCATCCATCCGATGGCGCGGCACCGAGGGCAGGAAAGCCAGGAACTCTTCGCCACCCCAGCGCACGATCATGTCGGTCTCGCGCAGGATCTCGGCCAGGTTGGCCGAGATCGTGGTCAGCACCGTGTCGCCGGCCGCGTGGCCGTGGGTGTCATTGATATGCTTGAAGTGGTCGACGTCGAGCAGGAACAGCGCGCCGACGCCATCCGTCCCGGCCGCTGACGGCGTCGATGGGGGCAGCGCGCGCATGTACTCCAGGAAGTGACGGCGGTTGTACAGGCCCGTGAGCGGATCGCGCACGCTCTGCTGTTTCAGTTCCCAGTTCTTCGCGTGCAGCTGTGCGTTCGCATGGCGCACCTTGCGGTACAACAGACCCACCACGATCGCCGCCAGTGCGATCACGACGAGCACCAGCCACCAGACACGCTGCTGCAGGCGGCGGTTGTCGATCTCGGCCGATTTGATCGTGTTTTCGCTGCGCAGCAGTTCGATCTGGCGCTGCTTGCGTTCGGCCTCGTACTTCTCTTGCAGCTCGAGCATGGCCTGCTGGCGGCGCTTTTCAAACAGTTCGTTCGACAGCGTGCGCTCGCGGTGATAGGCCTTGAGTGCCCCTGGCATGTCGCCCACGCGCTCGAGCGCCAGGCCGTATTCCACCAGCGCGGTTTGCAGTTCGGGCTTGTCGCCAATTTCTTCATAGCCGGCGATACCGGCTTCGATATGGCGCTTGCCCTCGACGAGGCGGCCGGTGGCCAGGAAGGCCTGGCCCAGGTTCAGGTGCGCGATCGCGTCGAGCCGGCGATCGTTCAGGGTTTTCAGCGCGTCGATTGCCTGCTGCGCATAGACGACGGCGTTGCGGTAGTCGCCCATCTTGAGATACCAGTCCGACAGGTTGACCAGGGTGCCGGCGATGCGATTGGTCGCGCCGATCTTGCGCTCGAGCGCGAGGCCTTCCTGCAGCGCGCGCAGGGCGCGCTCGTTCTGGCCGGTATCGATCGCCAGGCCATACTCGATCCGCTTGAGCAGCGCCGTACGTCCGGGCGAGTTGGCGCTGGCTGCGGCGGCATAGGCCTCGTCGAGCACGTCGAAACCTTTTTCGGGTTCGCGCATCTGGGTGTACAGGCGCGCCAGGGAATACAGCGCCATCACGATATGGACCGGATCGCCGTTTGAACGCGCCAGTGCGGCAGCGCCCTGCAGGCCCTGCAGGGCGCGCGGCAGATTGCCTTCCTCGGCATACGATTCACCCGACGAAATCGCGGCGCGCACGCGCAGGTCGATATCGTTCGTCGTGTTGGCCAATTTCTCGGCCTCCCAGATCAGGCGGTGGGATTCACCCGGGCGGTGCTGCGCGAACGCAGCGTACCCCTGCATCAAAAGGCCTTTGGCCAGTGCGCCGGTGTGATCGTGCTGGCGGCCCAGGACAATGAGCTCGTTGGCCAGCGCGACTGCCTGCGCATGCTGGCCCATCCCGTGGCGGGCGGCGGCCAGCTGGTTCAGGAATTCGATCCGCTGCGGCAGCGGTGCCACGCGTGCCTGGTCCTCGATGGCTTCGAGCATCGGCAGGGCGCGTTCGGGGACGATGCGGTTGACTTCGCGGATCTCGGCCAGGCGCGTGTCGAGCGCCGGGCCGTCACCGGCGAGCGCGCAGGCCGAAGCAACGCACAGTGACAAGGCCACGGCGTTGAATCGGGAGCGCGACAAGGCGCGATGCAGGATAGCGAACATGCCGTGGTTTCGTCGCACCGGGGAAGCCGGCGGAAGTTGGTTTGGAATATTATATTGCTGTTGCAAACAAGAAATTCAGTTTGTCGTGAAATGTCACAAAAATGACACAGCGGCATCGTTTCCAAGTGTCTCACGCGGCGCAGGCAAGCGTGCGTGCGCCGTCGGACCATCGACCTATACTGGCCGGACAATTATCCGGACAGAGGTCAGCCATGTGGACATCACCGTGGGTCAGGTGGGGCGTAGCACTGGGCTTTGCCCTGGGCGGTTTTTTCGACGGTATCCTGCTGCACCAGATCCTGCAATGGCACCATCTGTTCAGCCTCGTGCCCGGGATGGACGACCTGCGCCTGCAGGTGCTGTGGGATGGTTACTTCCACCTGCTGATGTACGTGGTCGCGCTCGTGGGCCTGGCGGGCCTGTGGCGCGCGCAGCGGCGTGGCGCGGTGCACTGGGGCCGGCCGCTGGCGGGCGCCATGCTGGCCGGCTTCGGATCGTGGCATGCGATCGATGCACTGCTGTCGCACTGGCTGCTGGGCATCCACCGCATCCGCGTCGACAGTCCCGATCCGCTGCTGTGGGACCTGGCCTGGCTGGTCGTGTTCGGCATCGCGCCGCTGTTGCTGGGCCTGCGCTGGCTGCGTCGGCCGGGCGCTGGTGGCACCGGCGCGCGCGGCTCGGTGGCCGGCCTGCTGCTGCTGGCTGCCGGCAGCGCGGCCCTCGGTGGCTGGGCGCTCGTGCCGCCGCCCGGCCAGAACCTCACCACGGTCGTGTTTCATCCGGGCGCCGGACCGCGCGAGGTGTTCGCCGCGCTCGACGCCGTCGACGGGCGCCTGGTCTGGAGCGACCGCGCGATGGGCGTGGTCGTGATGGCCATCCCGGCCCGGCACCACCTGACCCTGTACCGGCACGGCGCGCTGCTGGTGAGTGGGGCAGGCGCGCCGGGCGGCTGCGTCAACTGGAGCCGGCCCTGAGCCGCCCCTGAGCCTGGCCCGCCGCGAATACCCTACAGCGCGATCTGCTGCAGCAGATACAGGCGCTGGTACAGGCCGCCCTCGATGCGCATCAGTTCTTCGTGCGGCCCGGCCTCGGTGATCTTGCCGTGGTTGAGCACGATGATGCGGTCAGCGTCGCGGATCGTCGACAGGCGGTGCGCGATGGCGATGATGGTCACCTTGCCGCGCAGTTCTTCGAGTGCCTGTTGCACCACCTGTTCGGTGGCGCTGTCGATGCGCGACGTCGCTTCGTCGAGCAGCAGGATGCGCGGCTCGCCCGCCAGTGCGCGGGCAATCGCGATCAGCTGCTTCTGGCCCGACGACAGGCGCGAGCCGCCTTCGCCCAGCTGCGTGTCGTAACCCTGTTCGAGCGCGCTGATGAAATCGTGCGCATGCGCCGCGCGCGCTGCATCCATCAGGCGTTCGAGCGGCAGGCCGCGGCCCATGTCGATGTTTTCGCGCGCGCTGGCAGCCAGGATGAACGGGTCTTGCGGCACCAGGCCCACTTCGTTGCGAAAGCGCTCGTTGCCGATCTTCGCCAGCGGCACGCCGCCGATCTCGATGCTGCCCTGTTCGACGACGTAGTAGCGCAGCAGCAGCGACAGCAGCGTCGACTTGCCGCTGCCCGTGTGGCCGACGATGCCGAAGAACGCGCCCTGCGGGACGTCCAGCGACAGGTCGTGCAGCACCGGCTGGCCGGGCACGTACGCAAATTCGACGTTGCGCACACTGACTGCCGGAGCATCGGGCGAGAACGCGTTCTGGCCATGGATGCGGTCCACGTCGTGTTCGGGCGCGCCGGCTTCGTCGAGCAGCGTGTTCACGCGCGCGGCCGCGACCACCGCCTGCTGAAGGCCGCTGAACTGCATCGTGATCTGGATGAGCGGCTCGACCACGCGCGCGATGTAGCTGACGAACGCATACAGCACGCCCACTTCGACCGCGCCGATCTCGCGCTGGCCAAAGGCGAAGATCACCAGCGCCAGCAGCGCCACGTTGAGCAGGTCCAGCGCAGGGCGCAGCAGGAAGGCATTGGCGCGCAGCTCGGCCAGGCGCGCCGTGTAGTGGGTGCGGTTGGTGACCAGGAAGCGTTCGCCGAAGCGCAGCTCGGCATTGCTGGCCTGCAGGACGGTCATGCCGCCGATCGACTCGGCCATCTGCGCATTGATGTCGCTGCGCAGGGCGCGCGCACGGGTAACGGCCGGCGCCGACAGGCGCTGATACAGCCAGACGATGCCGACCACCGCCGGCACCAGCAACAGCACGATCAGCATCAGGCGCCAGTCGAGCCAGGCCATCGCGACCATCGTGCCAATCAGGACGATCGAGTTGTCGAGCATGACGTACAACACCTGAATGTAGAGCGTCTTGACGGCCTCGGTGTCGTTGGTCACGCGGCTGACCAGCTGACCGGTGATGGCGCGGTCGAAGAAGGCCATCGGCAGGCGCAGCACGTGGCCATAGACCCATTCGCGCAGGCGCTGCACCGAGCGCATCGCCACGCCGGACAGGCGGATCAGCTGCAGGTAACGCACCCAGCTCGACACCCAGCCGGTGACGACCAGGCCACCCAGCAGCAGGGCCATCTGCGGCCAGTCGAGATTGCGCGGCAGCAGGTGGTCGTCGATCAGCGCCTTGCCCAGCAGCGGACCGACCACTTCGAAGGCCGCCGCCAGGATCAGCCACAGCGTGGCGATGATCAGGTGGCGCTGTTCGGGCGCGGCGGCGCGGCGCAGCAGGCGCGTGGCCAGCTTGGCCTGGTCGCGCATGACGCCGCGTTCCAGGCTGTTGTCGGTCTTGGGCGGCGGCGTCGTGGTGGATGCGTCGGCTGTGTCCAGCGTTGCTTCAGGTTGCGTCAAGGCTGGCCTCCAGTTGTTGATAGCGCCACTGGCTGGCGTACCAGCCATCCAGCAGCAAGAGTTCGTCGTGTGTGCCGGCTTCGATCACGCGTCCGGCGCGCAGCACCACGATGTGGTCGGCCCCGACCACGGCCGACAGGCGGTGGCTGGCGATGATGGCGGCGCGCTCCGGCCGCGCACGGCGCAGCTCGGCCAGGTGTTCGAGGATGCGTGTTTCGGTGCCGGTGTCCACCGCCGACAGCGCGTCGTCGAGCAGCAGCAGCGGATTGTCGGCCAGCAGCGCACGGGCAATCGCCACGCGCTGGCGCTGGCCGCCCGAGAGCGTGATGCCTTTTTCGCCGACCGGCGTGTCGTAGCCATACGGGAAGCGCAGGATGTCGTCGTGGATGGCCGCCATGCGCGCCGCGTCTTCAATCTCGGCGCGCGTGGCGTCAGGCCGGGCCAGCGCGATGTTCTCGGCAATCGTGGACGAGAACAAAAACGACTCTTGCGGCACCCAGCTGGTGGCGCCCCGCAGGGCGCTCAGGCGATAGGCGTCGAGCGGCTGCCCGGCCCAGCGCACCTGGCCCTGTTGCGGCGTCGCCTGGCGCAGCAATACGCGCAGCAGCGTCGATTTGCCGGAGCCGGTCGGGCCGACGAGACCCAGCGTCTGGCCGGGTTCGAGCGTGACGGATACGCCGGAGAGGGCGGGCGCCTGCGCCGTGTCGTCAGCGGCCGCGCCGTCTTGGCCGGCGCCGTTCACGCCATACGTGAACGTGACGCCTTCGAGCACCAGCGGGCCCTGGCCCACCTGGTCGATGGTGCCGGCGTCTTCGACCGACAGCGGCGCCTCGAGCAGCGGCTGCAGGCGCGCCATGCCGGCGCGGCCCCGTTCGATCAGGGTGACCACCCAGCCGGCGGCGAACATGGGCCAGATCAGCTGGCCCAGGTACATCGTGAAGCTGGTCAGCGCGCCGACCGTCAGCTCGTTCTGCCAGACGAGATAGCCGCCCAGGCCCAGCGTCAGGCCGGTGGCGGCAGTCAGCGCCAGGCCAACGGCCGGCTCGTAGGCCGCTTCCCATTTCTGCGCGGTGAGGCTGGCCTCGGCCGCGTTGGCGGTCAGCACGCCAAACTGAGTGCTGCTGCGCGCTTCGAGGCCCAGGGCGCGCAGCGTGCGCACCCCCGACAGCGACTCCTGCACGTGGTCGTTCAGCTTCGAGAAACCCTTGAGTGCATCCCCCTCGGCCTTTTGGATATGGGTCGAGATGTACCAGAACGCGAGTCCCATCAGCGGGAACGGCAGCAGCGCGACGAGCGCCAGGCGCCAGTCCACGCCCAGCGTCATGATCCCGAGGACCATCACCAGCGTGAGCGTGCCGTCGAACGCGGCCAGCAGGGCTTCGCCGGCGGCCATCTCGATGGCATCGATATCGTTGGTGGCCAGCGCCATCAGGTCGCCGGTGCGCTGGCGCTGGTAGAAGGCGGGGCCTTGCGCGGCCAGGCGTGCATACAGCCGCGTGCGCAGCTCGACGCCGAGCTGGTAGGCGGCCGAATACAGGCGGATGCGCCAGCACACGCGCAGCACGTAAATGGCCACGCCCAGGCCGAGAACCTGGGCGATGCCGAGCAGGAGGTCCTGCTCGCCGAGGCGGTTGTTGGCGAGCGCGTCGACCAGTGCGCCGACCTTGCGGGGGATGAGAACCGTGCAGATCGCGACGCCGACGAGCATCACGGCCGACGAGGCATAGGACTGCCAATGACGGCGCACGAAGCCGCCGATCAGCCTGGACAAACTCATTCGAATTCCTTGCGGTTGCGCCCGAAAAAAAAGCGGGCCAGAGCCCGCTAGTGTAGTCGTTTTGCCTAGTTGGCGCAGCGCGGGGCCGTGGTGGCCGCTTGTCTACTGCCGTCCTGGCTGTGGCGTCAGGTGCCCGTTACTTGCGGCGCCGGCGTGGCGTGGCCGCCGTGGCAGGGGCGTCCGGGTCGCGTCGCTCGATCGGCGCGGCCGCTGGCGCCGGTGGCGTTGCGGCCAGGACGGCGCCGTTGCCGGCAGCCTGGGCGATCGGCGTGGGCTTGGCCGCTGCAGGGCTGGACAGCACATTGAGCGCGGCGTCATCGGGTGCTGGTTCCTGCAGCATGCTGGCCACGGCTTCGATGGTCGGGGCAGGCTGGGGCGCCGCCTCTGCCTGTGGCGCTGCTTCGACGTGCGGCTCGGGCGCTTCGGCAACCGGCGCCGGGGCGACGGCGACGGGTTCCGGCGTTGGCGCCGCTGCAACCGCATCGATCGTGCGCTCGGCTGCTGCCTGCACGGTGTCGGCGGTGGCCTTGCCGGCATCGACGACGGCCTGCGTCATCTCGGCGGCCTGCGTCATCTCGGCGACCGGTGCCATCTCGGCGATCGGCGCCGGTGCCGGCGTTGCGCTGCGCAGCAGGAATGGCTGGGCGCCGACAGCGATACCGAGCAATTCGCGGCTATACGCAAACAGGCTGTGGACCTGTTCTTCGGCATGGCTGCGCAGCACGGCGAGGTCACGCGCATCGCGCGCGCCGATCAGCTGGCGGGCAGTCTGCGCCGAGCGCTCGAGGACTTCCTGGGACGTGGTCAGATTGAGCGCCGTGATGCGGCTGGCGCTGTCGATTGCCTGGGTGGCCAGTGCATTGAGCACCGTGAGTTGGGCATTCATCGGTGCAGTCAGGTAATTGTTGGGTGCTGCGGACAACTGCTCGGAGAGTGAGGTCATGAAGTTTCCTATCTATCAAGTATGGCGCGCTGCAATAAAGTCAGTGTACCCACGATTGTTGGCCGGTGCAATGAACGTTGGTCGCTTATTCGGCGCGGATGATATTGCGTTGCAGCATTGCCATACGGTTGTGCCACAGTTGCTACAATCGGACAACCACTCAATGGAGTCACCATGGACCTCGTGATCCGCAACACCACGCTGCCCGATGGCCGTACCGGCATCGACATCGGCATTCTGGACGGCCGCATCGCGGCGCTGGCGCCGCAACTGGCAGCACGGGGCGTGCGCGAAATCGATGCCGCCGGCGACCTGGTCAGCCCGCCGTTCGTCGATGCACACTTCCATATGGATGCGACGCTGAGCTACGGCCTGCCGCGCGTCAACCAGAGCGGCACATTGCTGGAAGGGATCGCGCTGTGGGGCGAACTGAAACCGCAGCTGAGCCAGGATGCGCTGATCGAGCGCGCGTTGCGTTATTGCGACTGGGCGGTGGCGCGTGGCCTGCTGGCGATCCGCACCCACGTCGACGTCTGCGACGACCGGCTGCTGGCGGTCGAGGCGCTGCTGGAAGTCAAGCGCCGCGTTGCGCCGTATCTCGACCTGCAACTGGTCGCGTTCCCGCAAGACGGCCTGCTGCGCAGCGCCAACGCGTTCGAGAACCTGAAGCGCTCGATCGACATGGGCGTGGATGTCGTCGGCGGCATTCCCCACTTCGAGCGCACGATGGCGCAGGGCGCCGAATCCGTCAGGCTGCTGTGCGAATTCGCGGCCGAACGGGGCCTGCGCGTGGACATGCACTGCGACGAGAGCGACGACCCGATGTCGCGCCATATCGAAACCCTGGCATATGAAACGCAGCGCCTGGGGCTGCAGGGCAGGGTGGCCGGCTCGCACCTGACCTCGATGCATTCGATGGACAATTACTATGTGAGCAAGCTGATTCCGCTGATCGCCGAGAGCGGCGTGGCGGCCATTGCCAATCCGCTCATCAACATCACGCTGCAGGGCCGCAACGACACCTACCCGAAGCGGCGTGGCATGACGCGCGTACCCGAGCTGATGGCAGCGGGCGTCGACGTCGCCTTCGGCCACGATTGCGTGCTCGACCCGTGGTACGGCATGGGCTCGGGCGACATGCTCGAGGTGGCGCACATGGGCCTGCACGTGGCGCAGATGACGGGACTCGAAGCGATGCAGTCGTGCTTTACCGCCATCACCGAAACGCCCGCACGGATCCTTGGCCTGGAAGGCTACGGTCTGGCGCCGGGCTGCCACGCCGACCTGGTGATCCTCGACGCCGGCTCGACGGTGGAAGCGATCCGCCTGCGCGCCCCGCGCCGCTTCGTCTTGCGGCGCGGCCAGGTCGTGGCCGAAGCGCCATCGGCCGCCAGCCGCCTGCATCTGCCGGGCCGGCCCGACAGCGCCGACTTCCGCCTCGGCCGTGGCTAAATTGTCAATATAGCGCGTGATAATTCGTGGTTTTTCAGGCAAAATAGCGGACCGCCCTGTCCTGGCACTCCCGTAGATTGTTGTGAAAGACCTTGTTATCCGCCCTGCGCTCGAAGCCGATTTCGAGTCGATTTGGGCTATTTTTTGCGCCCATATCGAGGCGGGTGAAACCTATGTCTTCAGCACGGCGACGTCCCGCGAAGCCGGTTACCACTACTGGCTGGGCGAGGGCGTGGGCAGTTTTGTCGCCGTGAGCCCGGGCGGCCGGGTGCTGGGGATGTACCGCCTGGTGCCGAACCAGGTCGGGCGTGGCCACCACGTGGCCAATGCCTCGTACATGGTCAACCCGGCGGCGCAGGGGGCGGGCGTGGGCCGCGCGATGGGGCAACACAGCTTGGACGAAGCGCGCAGCCGCGGCTATCTGGCGATGCAATTCAACCATGTGGTCAGTACCAATGGGCCGGCCATCGGATTGTGGAAGAAGCTGGGGTTTTCGATTGTCGGCACGCTGCCCAAGGCGTTTCGCCACAAGCGCCTGGGCTATATCGATGCGTACGTGATGTACCAGTTGCTGCAGGATCCGGATCACTGGCCGACGGCTGATGACGCGCCGGGCGGGTGACGGGTGCTGCGGAGGCGGAACTTCCTGTTCGGCAACCATTCACAGTGGAGCGCTAGCTCGTGAGGTGTAGGCAGGTAGGTCACCGAGGGGGCGCCTCGGCCGGGGCCCGAAAGCCAGTTCTGCTCGTAGCGAAACGATGCTGCCTTGTCGAACGGATTCGTAGTGATGACGTTCTGTAGCTCGACTAGGTAGTCCTCGCTCAGTTCGCGCGGCTCGTGCGCCTGCTTGAGAAGTTCGACAAATTGACGAGCCTTGTCTTCAGACGGCGCCTCCTTTTCGATTGCAAAGGACGAGATGTGAGGATCAGGTCTGACATTTGGACCCGGACTCTATCTTGGTCCTTCACGAGGGCTATCACGAATGGACCTATTGTTGAGCTCGTGTCTGAATGTCAGACCTGACCCCGATTGTGGGATAGATCTATTGTTGAGCTCGTGTCTGAATGTCAGACCTGACCCCGATTGGATTGTGACCCCGATTGGATTGACCCGATTGGAGCACTTGATCCAATTGGAGCCGGGTAGCAATCACAGGGCCGCCACCATTTGAACAACGACGTTCAGCTCTCGCGCTGCACGGTGCCCTGGTCGTACTGGTCGTCGTCAGTCTCACTCGGCGGCATCGCTGCCTGCTGGTCGTCTTCAGTTGCGGCCGGCTCGCCTGCGGTGTCCTCGTTGCCTGTGCCGTCACCCATACGCTGCTGATCACGATTTGCCTGGACGTCATTGACTTCATTTTGCATCGCCATGCTGGTCTCCTTGTCATGAAATATGACCTCATGATAGTCAGGTATCTTCAGCACACGAATAGTCCCGTGGCTGGCGCGAATGTAGGATTGCACTGTCTACACTCCGCCTGCATGGCCCTGCAACGTCACCTGGATCAGGCTGACAGTTCCCGCCGAATGATCTCTGCGCCCGCGTTCAGTGCAGCCAGCTTGGCTTTCGCGACGTGCCGCGACAACGGCGCCATTCCGCAATTGGTGCAAGGGCACAGCTTGTCGGCGTCGACGAACTTCAGCGCCTTGCGCAAGGTATTGGCAACTTCTTCCGGCGTTTCGATAACATTGCTGGCCACGTCAATTGCGCCAACCATTACCTTCTTGCCGCGAATGAGTTCCAGCAGATCCATTGGGACATGCGAGTTGTGGCATTCCAGCGAGACGATATCGATGTTCGATTTTTGCAGCTGCGGGAAGATGGATTCGTATTGGCGCCACTCCGAGCCCAGTGTCTTTTTCCAGTCTGTATTGGCCTTGATGCCGTAGCCATAGCAAATATGGACCGCCGTTTCGCATTTGAGGCCTTCGATTGCCCGTTCCAGCGTGGCGATGCCCCAGTCATTGACCTCATCGAAAAACACATTGAACGCCGGTTCGTCGAACTGGATGATGTCGACACCGGCTGCTTCCAGTTCGCGCGCTTCCTGGTTCAGGATTTTTGCGAATTCCCAGGCCAGCTTTTCACGGCTTTTGTAGTGGCTGTCGTAGAGCGTGTCGATCATGGTTATCGGGCCGGGCAGGGCCCATTTGATCGGCTTGTTCGTTTGCTGGCGCAAAAATTTGGCATCGTCGACGAATACCGGCTTCGGGCGGCTGACGGCGCCAACCACGGTTGGTACGCTGGCATCGTAACGATTACGGATCCTGACCGTCTCGCGCTTCTCGAAGTCGACACCGCTCAGGTGTTCGATGAAGGTCGTGACGAAATGCTGGCGCGTCTGCTCGCCATCGCTGACGATATCGATGCCCGTCTGCTGCTGGTCTTCAAGTGACAGGCGAAGTGCATCCTGTTTGCCCTCGACCAGTTCCTCGTTCTGTAATTTCCAGGGCGACCAAAGGGTTTCTGGTTCTGCGAGCCAGGCGGGTTTCGGCAGACTGCCGGCGGTTGAAGTGGGCAATAATTTTTTCATGTCAGATCGCTTTGCGTGTTGAATCGTCAAAAGGTGTAGCTGGCTGCCCAGCGCTCGAGGATTGGCTGGTATGGCTTGATGAAATGTTCTTCAGCAAATTTCCCCTGCTTGACGGCGAGCTGGCTGCGCTCTTCCCGGTCGTACACGATCTGCGTCAGTGAATAATCCTGGTGTTTCAATTTCGGCTGAAAGTGTTTCGCTGCCGAAGCATTGGCGTTATAGATCTCGGGCCGGTAGATCTTCTGGAATGCCTCCATTGTGCTGACCGTGCCTGTCAGCTCCAGATCGGTGTAGTCACCCAGCAGATCGCCGACAAAATAGAAGGCCAGTGGCGCAACGCTATTGGGCGGCATGAAGTAGCGCACCTTCAATCCCATCTTGCCGAAGTATTGATCGGTCAGGGAGGGTTCATCCTGGAGGTATTCCACGCCCAATACAGGATGTTGATGGTCGGCGCGGTGGTACGTCTTGTTGGTTGAAATACTCAGGCAGATCACCGGCGGCTTGCCGAAATGTTCCTTGTACGCCGCCGACGCAATGAAGCACTGGAACAGCTTTCCGTGCAGGTCGCCAAAGTTATCCGGGACGCCAAAATCCTGTCGATCCTTGTTGTGATCCGACAGCAGGACGCTGAAGTCATAATCGCGCACGTACGAAGAAAAATTATTTCCCGCGATGCCTTCGATGCGCTGGTTGGTCTCGCGATCGACGATCGTGGTTTTCAGTATTTCGATCAGCGGGAACGCATCACCACCGCCTTCGGCCGACAACGCCATCTCGACCGACACGATATCGAGTTCGAGGGCATAACGATCGCCCCTGGGATTGTCAGCCTGGGCCAGCGCGTTGAAACGCGCGTCCATCATGTTCAAGGCTTTGCGCAGATTGTCCTGCCGATGTTCTCCCCTGGCCAGGTTCGCGAAATTGGTCGTGATCCGCGTGCCATCGGCCGGGCGGTAATGTTCATCGAACCGAACGGTCTTGATCGCAAACGTAAAATCTTCATTCATCATAGCCAGCTGCTCCGGGATTGAGAGCACACCTGTGTGTGCCCGGTCCGTCGATTATGACCAGCCAGTCGATTGAATAAAAGTGATGTTAACTCATTCAACGATGAAATTCGCTCATGGTTCACGTCCTGCGTTCAGGGCCCTGGCCCCTGCACGCGAGCGTTGCGTAACGCACCCAGCGGCGTCTGCGCCGGTGATACGATGGCTGCATTCTCGATCAACCACTCTTACCGAATCGACCCTGCGATGCCAGCCAACGAGTTGCTACCTGACGCTCCTTTCTTCATTGTTCTGAACGCGGGATCGGGTCATTCCGAAACCGAAATGCGCATCTCCACGATCAACGAGGTCATGGACGCCGGCGGCCGCGTGTGCCATCTGGAAGTGGTGGACGAGCCCGAGCGCATTGAACAGATCGCCAAGGACATGGCAGCCAAGGCCGTCGCCAGCGGTGGCGTGCTGGTGGCCGCTGGCGGCGATGGCACCATCAACACGGTCGCGCACCAGGCGGTGCTGGCCGGGTGTGCGTTTGGCGTGCTGCCGCAAGGCACCTTCAACTACTTCGGACGCACCCACGGGATTCCCGAAGATCTGGCCGAGGCCGTGCACGCGCTGCTGCGCGGCAAGATCAAGCCGGTGCAGGTAGGCGTGCTCAACGACAAGATCTTCCTGGTCAATGCGAGTGTGGGCCTGTACCCGGCACTGCTCGAAGAACGCGAGCACGACAAGCGCGAGTTCGGCCGCAGCCGCGTGGTCGCGTTTCTGTCAGCCATCAAGATGACGCTGCGCGCGCATCGCCACCTGCAGATCCGGCTCGAGCTGGACGGCAAGGAGCAGCGTTTGCGCACGACGACGCTGTTCGTGGGGAACAACCGGTTGCAGATGGAACAGGTCGGCATGGAACAGTTGACCGATGCCGTCGAGGATGGCCAGCTGGCGGCGCTGGCGCCCAAGCCGATGGGTAAACTTGGTCTGCTGGGCCTGCTGGTGCGCGGCGCGCTTGGCAAGCTGGGCAACGCCGACGACGTCGTGGCATTTTCGTTCAAGCGCATGACCGTGCGCACGCCGTCGCTGTACGGGCGCAAGCGCCTGAAGGTGGCCGTCGATGGCGAGGTCAGCAAGATGGCGACGCCGTTTGAATTCCGGGTGCTGGAAGGGCGGCTCAAGCTGCTGCTGGCGCCGCCACAGGCAGCCGCCGCCACACCCGACGCCGCTGCCTGAGCCAGCTGGCTTACTTCACCCGCAGCAGCCGCACGCCATGGATGTCGAACCGGTTGGCCGGTTCGGCGCCACCGGCGCCCGTGAAGGTGCGGTTGCTCTCCAGGTAGCTCATATTGTAGAAGTCCGTCATCTCCAGGCGGTAGCTGCCGGCCTGCAGGCGCGCGGCCAGCGGCGTCGAATACACGGTTGGCGTCGCGCCCTTGAACAGCGGCGTATGCGGCAGCTGGATCACGCCTTGGGCCACGATCTTGCCAGCGCTGTTCTTCAACGCCAGCCACTTCACGCCGCCACTGATCCCCAGATTCACCTGGTTCGCGCCATTGTGATAGCGCACCTGGATCCGGTAATCACCTGTGCTTTCGACGCGCATCCCGTCCACGGCAAAGCGGTCTTGCGGCCGGCCCCAGTCGCGGATCGCGGGTAGTGAAAAGCGCGCATCCGGCGCGGTGCTTGGCAGGTTCGACGTCACGCGCGGGTCGGTCACGCCGATGTCGATGCCAGTGCCAGCAACCCCGTCGATGCAACGCGGCTGGCTGTGGTGGCTGACATTGCCGCTGTCGGCAAAGCGCGCCTCCACCGCATAGCACGACGCCACGCCGGCCTTGTCGTCGGTCCAGGCGCCGGCCGGCAGCTTGTCGGCCACCAGTTTGCCGTCGCGGTACACGCGGTAGGTCACACCTGGCGCATTGCCATTCGCGCCGATCGTCAACCCCACGGCGCCGGACGATGCACGCGTCAGCGCCTCGATCACCGGTTCGCGCGGCCCGAACGTGACGGACGATTCTTCATACGGATTGGCCTGCACGCGGCGAATGCCCTGCGCGCCGGCGACCAGTTTGCCCAGCACGATCTCGATGCGATTTTCAGCTTGCAAATCACCCGTGCGCAGCGTGTCCTTGACCTGTTTGCCATTCAGCAGAGTGCGCTCGACCTGGTGATAGCCGTCGCCCTCGGCCACTGGCGGCAGGCGCAGCACCACGTCAATGCGCTTGCCGTGCAGGCGCAGGTCGTGCAAGGCAATCTCGTTGGTCGCGCCAAAGGTCTCGCGCCGCAGTTTGGCGGTCACGAACGGCCGCAGCGCAATGCCGTCGTCCTGCACGCTCACGCCAAATACATTGTCGATCACCATGCCCAGATACCCGCCGACCGACCATAACTGGCGCCGCGAGTTGATCACGGGGCCGCTCAGCGCCGGGGTCTTCTCGTCGAGCAGCAGCGGCTGGCCCGACAACCACTCGAGGTTTTCCATGTTCGACAGGTTCACCGCTGCGCCGCGCATCAGCGTTGCGTAGGCGGCATCGGCCACCGCTGCGTTCTTGCCCTGCACCGCAGCGCGCAAGCCATACGCGGTGACGAAGGGCCAGATGGCGCGGTTGTGATACACCGGCGCGCCGATCTGCTGCGGCCAGATGACCGGTGCGCCCATCGGACCATGCGGATAGCGGGCCAGGATCGATGCTGTTTGCTTGCCGTCGGCCACGCCGCTGACAATCGCCAGCGCCTGACCGAGCCAGTCGAACTTGTGCAGCGGCGCGCCGTCCAGGTGGCCGGCGGTGAGGCTGCTGTACATGCCTTCGTCGGCCAGCCAGAGTTCTTTGTTGATCGCGCGTTTCAGCTCAAGTGCCCAGCGCGTGTAGCGCGCGGCCTTTGCTGCATCGCGCTGTTCGCGCGCCAGTTGCGCCGCGAGCTTGAGGGCCTGGAAGATCACGACGTTGGTCGACAGCGCCTTCGAGCTGGCCATCGACGCCAGGTCGCCCGGGATCCACGCAGCGTAGGTCTGGTCGCGCCAGTCGAGGAACGATTCTTCGCCCGTGTACAGGCCGGTGGCTGCGTCAAATGCCGCCACGCGGTCGATCTCGAGCGTGTTCGACAGCGCCTTTAACGCCTTGCTGGCGAACGCTGCGCGTTCGGCAGCGGGCAGCGTGCGCAGTGTTTCTTCGGCCGCGAAGGCCCATGTCAGGCGGTCGGTGCTGACCGGCCAGCTGCCGCCACTGCCGGTGTCCTGCACGATCTGCAGGCCGTCCGCCGTGGCAGGGATCTGCGTCACCGGCGTGACGCCGGCGCGCCAGCCAGAGAGTTTGAAATCGAGCGAATTGCGCACGCGCTGCGGGTCGAGCAGGGCCAGGCCCAGGTCGGCCGCATACGACAGGTCGCGCGTCCACACATACGCCCACTTCTCGCCGGTGGAGAAGCACTCACAATCGATGGCGTTGCCGCCGTTGTAGTTACCGTCCTTGATCTGGCTGACCGAATTGAGGCGCATCTCGGCGCCGGCCAGCGCGAACAGCGCGTCGAAGGCGAGGTTGCCGGTGCGGGCGCGCGGCAAGCCTTCCTGCTCGGCGTAGGCCACATACTGCGGACCGGGATCGCGCAGGCTCATGGTGCTCGACTGGACATACTGGCGTAGCAGCGCCTGTGCATCGGGCGTCGAGTAGCGCACCGTCTCGGTCTTGCCATCCCACGTTGGCCAGGCTTGCGTAGCGACCGCGGCGTGGCCCGCATGCGGATCGGGCGCGTTGGCACGGTCGGCATCGGGAAGACGCGTGACCTTCAGCGCAGGTTTGGCGGGATCGCTCGCGTCCAGCGTGAAGCGGTAGGTGCCGGACGTGCGCACGAACAGGAACGTCTCCGGCCCCGACAGGCGTTCGAGCTGGTACGCGGTATCGGGCGCCACATTGACGCTCTTGTCCGGATCGATGACCCACTCGGCAGCCCAGTCGCTGCTGCCGAGTTTGAAAGCGTGGTTGCCCGGCGCGACGGCGATGTCGGCCTGGTAGATCCCCTTGCCCTTGGGCGCCAGCGCATCGGCCGTCCCCCAGCCATTGAACGCGCCACGCACGAACAAGGCGGCATCCAACTGCGCATGGGCGCCGCCGCAGGCGAGGAGGGCGGCCAGTGCGATGGCGCTGCGCATCATCGCGCTGCCTCCAGCTCCAGAATCACGGAAGCACCTGGAGGCAGTGTGAGCTTCGAGCGCAGGTCGAACGTCTTGCCGGTCAGGACATCCACGCCGCTGGTCACGCCAGTGAGCATTTCGCGGAAGCGGTCGACATCGAGCGCCATTTCTTTTGCGTTGTTGTTGAAGGCGATCAGCACCTTCTTGTCCGCGTTATAGCGGAAATAGACGTAGGTATTGTTCTGCGGCCCGTAATGCATCATGCGGCCGCTGTGGATCACCGGCTGGCTCTTGCGCCAGTTGGCCAGCTTGCGCACGAACGCCTGCGCCGCGCGCGGCTTGTCCTTCAGGCCCGTGCCGGTAAAGGCATTGACCTTGTCGCCGGCCCAGCCGCCCGGGAACGGGATGCGGTAGCTGGCGTCGTCGCGGTCTTTCGTCGGGCTGGTAAACAGCAGCTCGTCACCCACGTAGAACTGCGGGATGCGCGGCGCCGTCATCATGAACACCATCGCCATCTTGTACTTGTCGAAGTCTTCGCCGGCGACGCTGTAGATGCGCGACATGTCGTGGTTGTCCGCAAACAGCACCAGGTTGCCTGGCTCCGGATACAGGTAGTCGAGCGACAGCATCTCATACACATCCGAGAACACGTTGCCGCCTTTCTTGTCCGCCAGCGCGGTACGCATTGCCTCGGCCACCGGGAAGTCCATCAGGCTTGGCGTGTAGGCGCGGTAACCGTCAAAGTTGTCCTTGCCGCGCTGCCAGCGCGCGACGACCGGCACCTTGGTGCTCCACTCTTCGCCGACCAGGTTCAGGTTCGGGTATTCGGCCATGATGCGGCGCGTGTACTCCGACAAAAACGCGCTGTCCGAGTAGCCGAAGGTGTCGATGCGCAGGCCCGAGAGCTTCGCGTATTCGATCCACCAGATGTTGTTCTGGATGATGTAGTTGGCCAGCAGCGGATTGGACTGGTTCAGGTCGGGCATGCTCTTGACGAACCAGCCGCGCGTGAAGTTGTCGGCGTCTTCCTTCGAGCCGTACGGGTCCTGCACCGCCGTGTGGTAGTGCTGGGTCGGGACGAACTTGTCGCTGTAGTTGATCCAGTCCGGCGCCGGTACGTCCTTCATCCACCAGTGGTGCGAACCGATGTGCGACAGCACCACGTCCTGGATGATGCCGATGCCGCGCTTCTTCGCTTCGGTCGACAGGCGCACGAAGTCTTCGTTGCTGCCGTAGCGCGGGTCGATCTTGTACAGGTCCGTGGCCGCATAGCCGTGGTACGAGTAGCCCGGCATATTGTTCTCGATGAGCGGCGTCGGCCACAGCTGCGTGAAGCCCATGTCCGCGATGTAATCGAGGTGGTTGATCGCGCCCTGGATGTCGCCACCGTGGCGGCCCAGGCCACCCTTGCGGTCGGCCTTGTCGAGCATGCCGGCGACGTTGTCATTGGACGGGTCGCCATTGGCAAAGCGGTCCGGCATGATCTGGTAGATCGCGTCCTTGCTGGAAAAGCCCTGGCGGGTCGCGGAACCCGGGTCGCGCGCCAGCAGGCGGTAGGCATGCGTGGTCGTGCGGCCGGCGCCGCTGAACGTGATGTCGAACGTACCGGGCGCCACCTTCGGATCGAGCACGAGGTCGATGAACAGGTAGTTGCGGTTCGGCGTGCGCGTGACCGATGCAATGCGCGCGCCGGGGTAGGTCAGCGTTGGCGTCAGGTCGCCAATTGCCTCGCCATGCACCATCAGCTGAACCTTGTTGTCGTGCATGCCGGCCCACCAGAACGGCGGCTCCATGCGGTCGATGGCGGGGGCCTGGGCGAAGGCGGCAAGCGAAGCGCTGCCGAGCACGATGGTGGCGAGGAGTTGTCTCATGAGTAGTGGGGCTGGTGCCAGTCGTGATACTGCTGACGTAGTTGGACTACAGAGTCAGCATGTCGACGGTGGAACGCTTGGCCGGTTATTGTTGTGTTGATGGAAGGTTACTATAAACCCTGCGGCCCAACAATCATGCGGGACGGATTCGATTTCACCCCGACTACATAGGCTCAGGACAGTCCAACCTTCAGATTGCCTTCAGATCCGGTGCGAAAGTCGTATAGAGGGCCTGAAAACACCGCAAATGTGTAGCCCAAGTACAACGTGCACAATGTTGTTGTCGTGCAAAGCATGCCATGATCCTCGCCACACATTGCTGCCCTGTTCAGGCTCTAGTTTTAGTACAGAGTCGTGACCAGCAGTTAAGAAAAACCGAGGAGACACATGAACGCCACCGCTACCCGGGCCACCCAGGCCCGTCGCCGTACTGCAGCCACTTTTGCATTCCCGTTGAACCCGTTCGCCGCCGGTTGCGCCGTGCTGCTGTCGGTCCTGGCAGGTAACGCGTATGCGCAAGCCTCGGGCAGCGAAGAAGCCACCCCCGTCGCACCGAACACGCCCGTGGCCGCCGCCACGGTGCAGACGCCGGCTGAAGCACCGGCCGCTGCACCCACCGCGTTCCCGAACGGCGCCGTCTCGAAAGTGACCGTGACCGGCATCCGTACCGGCATCGAAGCGGCCATCTCGATCAAGCGCAATTCGAATTCGATCGTTGAAGCGATCTCGGCCGAAGACATCGGTAAATTGCCGGACACGTCGGTTGCCGAATCGATCGCGCGCCTGCCTGGCGTGACCGCCCAGCGTAGCCGCGGTTCGGGACGTGCATCGGAGATCTCGGTGCGCGGCCTGTCGCCAAGCTTCAATGGCACGCTGCTCAACGGCCGCGAAATGGCCTCGACCGGCAATGCCCGCAATCCTGAATTCGACCTGTTCCCATCGGAGCTGATGGGCGGCGTCGTGATCTACAAGACGCCGGACGCAAGCGTCATCGGCCAGGGCCTGGCCGCGACGATCGACCTGAAAACCGTGCAGCCGCTGGACTTCGGCAAGCGCGTCATTGCTGCCAACTACAAGCGCAGCCGCCTGGGCGTGCGCACCGCCGAAGAAGGCAGCGGCGACCGCGTCTCGTTCTCGTACATCGACCAGTTCGCCGACCGCAAGTTCGGCATCGCGCTGGGCATCACGTCGTACGACGAAACCGGCGGCGAGCAGCGCAAGTTCGACGCCTGGGGCGGCAACACGGCAGCCCTGCCATTCAACGGTCAGAACGTGCTGGTGCCGCTGGGCTTTACCGCCGACACCGAATCGACGTCGCACAAGCGTGACGGCGCCTTCATGTCGCTGCAGTTCCGTCCGAACCGCGATTTCCGCTCGACCCTCGACCTGTTCTATTCGGCCGGCGAGACGGGCCTGAAGCGCAGCGGTTTCGAAGGCGCGGTCGGCTCGAACACGTCGGGCCTGTATGACCCGGCCGGCGTGCTGCAGAACGTCGTCGTGCAAAACGGTGTCGCCACCAGCGGCACGCTGACCAACTACAAGGGCGTGGTGCGTAACCACGTCGAGACGTCGGAAGACGACCTGAAGACAGTCGGCTGGAAGAACGAACTGAAGCTTGGCGACTGGAGCACCAGTGCCGACATCACCTGGTCGAAAGCGACCAAGCTGAGCGCGCGTTACGAAACCACCGCCGGCCTGCCGGGCAATGCGAATCCGCTGGACACGATCTCGTGGACGGGCTTTAACGGCGGCAATTTCACCGACGTCGCTTGGCGCACGGGCCTGAACTATTCGGACCGCGCAGTTGCGCAACTGACCGACGTGAACGGCTGGTCGGGCACCGCCACCAACATCCTGCCGCAGGCCGGTTACCTGGCCCAGCCGTACGTGGAAGACACGCTCAAGGCAATCCGCCTGAACGCCAAGCGTCCGGTGGAGTGGGGCCCGATGTCGGCCGTGCAGTTTGGCTACAACTTCACCGACCGCGAAAAAGCGCGCAGCGGCGAAGAAGGCCGTCTCGAGATCCTGGGCGGCGCCCAGTTCGCCGCGCAGACGATGCCGGGCACGGGGACCGGCGTGGCCGGCACCACCGGCCTTCCGATCGCCACGTGGAATCCGTCCGGCTCGCTCGGCACCGTGTACCAGCTGGCCACGAAGGTCAATGCCGACATCCTGACCAAGTTCTGGGATGTCAAGGAAACGGTCCAGACCGCTTACCTGATGGGCGACCTGAACGGCGAGCTGTTCGGCTTCGAATACCGCGGTAACGTCGGCTCGCAATTCGTGCACACGAAGCAGACGGGCGGCGGCTACAACAGCGGCAACTGCACCGGCGAAACGGCCGATGCGTGCCCGGCCGTGCGCGTCGTCGACAGCGTCAGCTACTGGGACGTGCTGCCAAGCCTGAACCTGTCGTTCGACCTGAAGAACGACCAGGTGCTGCGCATGGGTCTGGCGCAAGTGCTGTCGCGTCCGAACCTGGACGACCTGCGCGGCGGCATCGGCTTTGGCGTGAACACCGGCGTGACCAACCCGTTCATCAGCGGTGGTGGCGGTAACCCGGGCCTCAAGCCGTTCAAGGCCAAGGCGTTCGACCTGTCGTACGAAAAGTACTTCGCGAAGAAGGGCTATGTCAGCGCAGCCGTGTTCTACAAGAAGCTCGACACGTTCATCCTGCGCACGCCGTCGGAATACGACTTCGCGCCATGGGCGACCTCGACCACGCCGCTGCCGACCACCGGCGACTTCGCCGGCTCGACCGTTGGCGTGCTGAACCGTCCTGAAAACGGCGAAGGCGGCAACATCAAGGGTTACGAGCTGGCGGTGAACATTCCGCTGAACATGGTCAGCGACTGGCTGGACGGCTTCGGCATCATGGCCAACCATTCGTTCACCAGCTCGGCGATCGACATTCCGGCCCTGGGCTTCGGCAACGTGCAGACCTCGGCGCAATCGATCCCGCTGCCGGGCCTGTCGCGCAAGGTCAGCAACCTGCGCGTGTACTACGAAAAGTACGGCTTCCAGATCGCCGCCGCAGCGCGCAAGCGTTCGGACTTCCTGGGCCAGTCGCCGGACTTCTCGGACACGCTGCAGTACACGTTCGTGAAGGGCGAGACGATCGTCGACTTCCAGCTGTCGTATGAAATCCAGTCGGGCTTCGCCAAAGGTTTGTCGGTGTTTGCACAGGCCAACAACTGGAACAACGCGCCGTACCAGGAGTACACGAACAGCAGTGATTCGATCACCCGTCGCGTCGACTACGGCCGCACCTACCAGTTCGGCGCCAACTACAAGTTCTGATGACCGGCAAGGCTGCCTAGCAGCCTCTGATTCGCGCCGAGACATCCCCGACAGCCTCCAGGCTGTCGGGGATTTTTTTTGTCTGTTGTAAAAATACAAAATTCATGTAGTGAAGTTACAACGTGGCGTTCAGGGCATGAATGTTTTACTACATCCTGCGCACCGATTCGGTGCAATCAAGCATAAACCGTTGCTTTTTAGAGCGTTTGTAGCCCAACTACACGCGTTAAAAACCACAGGTGAGCTGCTCATCAGTTAATAAGTCATTGTTTTTATTGGATATCGTGTCAATGGATGACCCGAGTTCGTTTGAAACCAACTCCCGTTGACAGTGCATCTAGTTTTAATACAGAATCCCGCCGAGCGTTGATGTTGAGGCGTGTCATAACAAAGTCCCGAACATGCGGTCGAAAGCTGCTCTAGGGAAATTACGTCGTTCTGAGGAGATCATGAAAACTTTCGCCAACAAGCGTTCCGCGTTCCAGCTGAGCCCAGTGGCCGCCGGGTGCGCCATCTTTGTCACCATCATGGCCGGCAGCGCGCAGGCGCAAACCGCCACGACGACTGACACCGCCATCAGCGATGCGCCGGTCACCACCGTGACTGTCACCGGTATCCGCCGCGCCATCGAAGACGCGATTGCCGTCAAGCGCGAATCGACCGGTATCGTCGAAGCCATTTCGTCGGAAGACATCGGCAAGCTGCCGGACGTGTCGATCGCCGAATCGCTGGCCCGTCTGCCGGGCCTGTCGGCGCAGCGCGTCAACGGCCAGGCCCAGTCGATCAGCATCCGCGGCACCTCGGGCGACCTGTCGACCGCGCTGCTCAACGGCCGCGAACAAGTCACCACCAGCTCGGACCGTACCGTCGAATACGACCAGTACCCATCCGAACTGATCAGCGCCGTCACCGTGTACAAAACCGGCGACGCCGCCGTGATCGGCCAGGGCCTGTCGGGCACGGTCGACCTGCAAACCATCAAGCCGCTGTCGCTGCGCGAACGCGTCGTCACCGTCAATGTGCGCGGTGAAAAGAACTCGAAAGGCGAAATCAGCGCCGGCTCGCCGGACACCGGCAGCCGCGTCAGCGCGTCGTACATCGACCAGTTCGCCAATCGCACGCTTGGTGTGGCCATCGGCTACGCACGCCAGGACAAGCCGAACGTCGGCGAACAGTTCGAAACGTGGGACTGGGTGGACGACACCAATGTCGTGCCAGGCTCGACCGTCAAAGTGCCAAAGGGCATGAAGTCGATCGCCACCACCGGCAACCAGGTGCGCGATGGCCTGATGGGTGTGCTCGAATGGCGTCCTAACCGCAACTTCAGCTCGACCTTCGACGTCTACCACTCGCGTTTCGACCAGGAAGAAATCCGCCGCGGCATCGAAATGCCACTCAAGGACGACGGCGAAGTGCGTTTCTCGAACCCGACCGTCGTGAATGGCACGATGATCAGCGGCACCGCCAACAACGTCAATCCGGTCGTGCGTAACAACCGCCTGACGCGCGACGACAAGCTGACCGCCTTCGGCTGGAACAACCGCTACACG
The DNA here is from genome assembly GCA_014841595.1 of Oxalobacteraceae sp. CFBP 8761. NCBI lineage: Bacteria > Pseudomonadati > Pseudomonadota > Betaproteobacteria > Burkholderiales > Oxalobacteraceae > Oxalobacteraceae sp. CFBP 8761. Next base: position 707,066 of record JACYUE010000001.1, read on the forward strand.
ACGGGCGACTGGGTCGGCATCGTCGACATCAGCCGCTCGAAGGCTGATCACAAGGAACAGCTGATCGAGATCAACGCCGGCCGCGCTGCGCGCCAGACGCTGAACTACAGCTACAACGGCGGCACGATTCCAGTGCTGGGCCTGTCGGGCACCTACGACGATCCGTCGCAGATCGCCATCGGCGGCCAGTTCGGCGAAGGCTATGTCAACGCCCCGAACATGACCGACAAGATGACCTCGTTCCGCACGAGCATCGAGCGCAAGTTCGACAACGCGCACTTCAGCAGCATGGAAGTCGGCTTCAACTACTCGAAGCGCGAAAAGGAAAAAGCGCACCTGGAAACGGGCTTCTCGAAGATCGGCAACGGCACCTTCGGCGCCAATGTGCTGAACGATTCGCAAGCGCTGTACGGCCTGCAGAACAGCCTGAGCTGGGACATCGACGGCGTGCTCGCCAACAACTTCGGCCCATTCACGCCAGCCGTGCTGGTGCCATGGGGCGCGACCAAAAACTGGACCATCGAAGAGAAGGTCAAGACCGGCTACGCCAAGCTGAACATCGACACCGAACTGATGTCGATGCCACTGCGCGGCAATATCGGCATGCAAGTCATCGAAACCGACCAGAGCTCGACCGCGAACACGCTGCGCGCCTGGCCATTCGCCGACCTGGTGCCACTGACCGACGGCAAGAAGTACACCGACTATCTGCCAAGCATCAACCTGGCATGGAGCCTGCCTGACCAGCAATTCCTGCGCTTCGGCGCCGGCAAGACGCTGGCCCGCGCCAAGCTGAACCAGCTGAACGCGGCGCTGGAAGTGGGCCTGACCGCCCAGACCACCGGCACCCCATACGGTAACGGCGGCAACGCGCAGCTCGATCCATGGCGCGCCAAGCAGGTCGACTTGTCGTACGAAAAGTACTTCGGCAACAAGGGCTATATCTCGGCCGCTGGTTTCTACAAGGACCTGTCCTCGTACATCTACAGCGTGACCGTGCCGCGTGACTTCTCGGAGTTCAACCTGCAGGGCGCCCTGACCAACATCGGCACCATCACCCAGCCGCGCAACGGCGAGGGCGGTAGCCTGCGCGGTCTGGAGTTTGCGGCATCGACCCCGCTGGACATGATCCACCCGATGCTCGACGGTTTCGGCATCACCGCCAACGCGTCGTTCACCAACAGCGAAATCTCGATTCTCGACCAGCGCTTCGGCAATGTCGCGATTCCGCTGCCAGGCCTGTCCAAGCGCGTGTTCAACTTCACGGCGTATTACGAGAAAGATGGCTTCTCGGCACGTATCAGCCAGCGTTATCGCAGCGATTTTGTGGGTGAAATCGGCGGAATTGGTGGTGCAACCGAGCTGACTTACGTAAAAGCTGATAAAGTAGTCGACCTGCAATTGGGTTATGACTTCAAGCAAGTCGAAGGTCTGTCCGTGCTGTTCCAGGTCAACAACCTGACCGACACCGCCTTCCGCAGCTACGCTGGTACCGAAGACCGTCCGCGCGGCTATGCCAAGTATGGCCGCCAGATGCTGTTCGGCCTGAACTACAAGCTGTAATCCGGTATCAAGCGAAGGTAGCGCCACCCAACGGGGCGCTGTCGCGATCGCCAATGCCCTTGCAGGTGTGCCTGCAAGGGCATTTTTCATTGTTCGGATTCTGTGGTTTCGGCCGCCCGGTCCATTGTATTTAGCGCCCCCAACGAAGCAACGGTGTAAACTGTCGCATTCGTACTTACTTAATAAGAGCAACTTCCTCTATGTCAGACACCCCAATCCCATCGTTTTCCGACCTCAATCTTTCGGCGCCTGTCCTGAAAGCATTGAAAGACGTCGGATACGAAACGCCGTCGCCGATCCAGGCAGCCACCATTCCCCTGTTGCTGGAAGGGCGCGACGTGCTGGGACAAGCGCAGACCGGTACCGGTAAAACCGCCGCCTTCGCACTGCCAATCCTGTCGAACATCGACGTCAAGCAGACCGCGCCGCAAGCGCTGGTGCTGGCGCCGACGCGCGAACTGGCGATCCAGGTCGCCGAAGCATTCCAGAGCTACGCCGCCCACATCAAGGGCTTCCACGTGCTGCCGATCTACGGCGGCCAGAGCTACGGCCCGCAACTGTCGTCGCTGCGCCGCGGCGTGCACGTCGTCGTCGGCACGCCAGGCCGCGTCATCGATCACATCCAGAAGGGCTCGCTCGACCTGTCGAAGCTGACCACCCTCGTGCTGGACGAGGCCGATGAAATGCTGCGCATGGGCTTTATCGACGACGTCGAGCAGATCCTGCAAAAGACCCCGGCCACGCGCCAGACCACGCTGTTTTCGGCCACCATGCCGCCAGCGATCAAGCGCATTGCCAAGACCTACCTGCGCGAGCCGCAAGAGATCACGGTCGCGGCCAAGACCGGCACCGCCGACAATATCCGCCAGCGCTACTGGCTGGTGGCCGGCATGCACAAGCTCGACGCGCTCACCCGCATCCTCGAAGCCGAAGCCTTCGACGGCATGATCATCTTCGCGCGCACCAAGCTGGGCACCGAAGAGCTGGCGACCAAGCTGCAGGCACGCGGTTTCTCGGCCGCTGCCATCAACGGCGACATCGCCCAGCAGCAGCGCGAGCGCACGATCGATAACCTCAAGAAGGGCAAGATCGACATTCTGGTTGCGACCGACGTTGCCGCGCGCGGCCTGGACGTCGAGCGCATCAGCCACGTCATCAACTATGACGTGCCGTCGGATCCTGAGAGCTACACCCACCGCATCGGCCGTACCGGCCGCGCTGGCCGCAGCGGCGAAGCGATCCTGTTCATCACCCCGCGTGAGCGCAGCCTGCTCAAGCTGATCGAGCGCACGACCCGCCAGCCGGTGTCGCCACTCGAGCTGCCGACCGTCAAGGCCGTCAACGAAGTGCGCATGACGCGCTTCAAGGACCAGATCCGCGCCACGCTGGCCGAAGGCAACCTCGAAGTCTTCCGCGCCCTGATCGAAGACGTCGAGCGCGACGACAATGTGCCGGCGATCGACATCGCCGCCGCCCTGGCCAAGATGGCACGTGGCGACGAGCCGCTGCTGCTGACCAAGCCTGACCGTGACGTGCGTCCTGAAAGCATGCCATCGCAGCGCGAATTTGGCGGCAGCCATGAGCGCGCTCCACGCGAGCCGCGTGGCGACTGGGAAGAGCGTCCAGCGCGCCCTGCGCGCGAGCCGGGCTTCAAGAAAGAGCGCGTCATGCGCGACCCTGAGCCGGGCATGGCCACCTTCCGCATCGAAGTGGGCTTTGCCCACGGCGCCAAGCCGGGCAATATCGTCGGCGCGATCGCCAACGAAGCGAACATCCCGTCGAAGCAGATCGGCCGCATCGAGATCTATGACGATTACTCGACGCTCGACCTGCCATCGGACATGCCGGCCGAGCTGTTCACGCAGCTCAAGTCAATCTGGGTCGCCGGCCGCCAGCTGTCGATCACGCGTGACGGCGAAACGCCGGCCGTGCCAGCCGCCGGCGCCAAGAAGCCGTTCACGAAAAGCGGCGCCGACCGCCGCGTGACGGACAAGCCGATGCCGGGCAAGAAGCCGCATCGCAAGGGCGAGGGCAGCAAGGACTGATCCTTTCACCGTAAGCTGAAAAACGTCGCTCCCGCGCAAGCAGGAGCGACGTTTTTGCATCTGCACGTCGAATGACAGGCGTTACTGCCCATGTTGTTTGACTACAAAACCCGACATGTTCCGCAGGTGTCTCACCCATCTCACTATGAGATCTCCACGATTGACACCCCGATACCCCCATGTTATTTTGCTACAGATACGCTGGCAGGATTGTTGTCTGTTCCGGCACGCCTCTGCATCAACGGCGCGCACCACCAGTGCGCCGCGCATTCACATAACAGCGCCCGCTCCCGTGTCGGGCCAGATTGGGGACACACATGGATATGCAATCGACCGTGCTCAAACCACGCCTGTCGTTCTGGCAGCTGTGGAACATGAGCTTCGGTTTCTTCGGCATCCAGTTCGGCTTCGCACTGCAGAACGCGAATACCAGCCGCATCTTCGCCACGCTCGGCGCTGACCCCGAAAACTTTTCCCTCTACTGGCTCGCTGCGCCCGTTACCGGCTTGCTGATCCAGCCGATCGTCGGTTACCTGAGCGACAACACCTGGCACCCGAAGTGGGGCCGCCGCCGGCCGTTCTTCTTCATTGGCGCCGTTCTGGCCGCCATTGCGCTGTTCCTGATGCCCAATTCTACTGCGCTGTGGATGGCCGTGGCCGTGCTGTGGATGATGGACGCTGCGATCAACGTGTCGATGGAGCCGTTCCGTGCCTTTGTCGGCGACAAGCTCGATCCGTCGCAGCAAACCGCCGGCTACGCGATGCAGACCTTCTTCATCGGTTGCGGGGCGGTCATCGCGTCGCTCTTGCCGACCTTCTTTGAAAGCATGGGCGTGTCGAATGCCGTCATCGGCGGCGTGATCCCCGACACCGTGCGCTACTCGTTCTACGCCGGTGGCCTCGTGTTCTTCCTGGCCGTGACCTGGACCGTGGTGTCCGCCGACGAGCTGCCGCCGCCCGACATGGAAGCGTTCAACAAGGAGCGCGCCGCCTCGCGCAGCGTGGGCGTGGCCATCGCCGAGATCTTCGGCGGCTTTGGCAAGATGCCGCGCACGATGGTGCAACTGGCGTTCGTGCAGTTCTTCACCTGGATCGCGCTGTTCGCGATGTGGATCTATACCGGCACTGCCATTGCCGACAGCGTCTACGGCACCACCGACGCGCAGTCAACTGCGTACCAGGACGCCGGCAGCTGGGTCGGCATCATGTTCGCCGTCTACAGCGGCGTGTCGGCACTGGCCGCGTTCATCCTGCCCGTGTTTGCCCGCATGACCAGCCGCAAGATCGTCCATGCGACATGCCTGACCATCGGCGGCCTGAGCCTGGCCAGCGTATTCCTCATCACCGACAAGAACATGCTGGTCGTGCCGATGATCGGCATCGGCATCGCCTGGGCCTCGATCCTGACGATGCCGTACGCGATCCTGGCCGGCTCGCTGCCCGCCAAGCGCATGGGCTACTTCATGGGCCTGTTCAACTTCTTCGTCGTGATTCCACAGATCGTCAGCGGCCTGCTGCTGGGTTTCGTGACCAAGCACCTGTTCGATGGCCACGCGGTGCTCACGCTCGTGCTGGGCGGCGTCTGCATGCTCATCGCCGCGCTGCTGACCCTGCTGGTGACGGACAAGGCGGCGCCGGTACGCGCTGCCGTGTGACGTCAGGCGTACATGGTGCGCGTGTGCGCGCCTTGAATCCGGCGTCTGTCGTATCGTAACGTTTTATCAACATTGTCCGGCTCTGTCCGGCGATGTTGTGAACGCTTACATTGACAGGAGTAGAGCATGACCATCCAGACCGTCGCGACCACCCCGTTCGCCGGCCAGCGGCCCGGCACATCGGGCCTGCGCAAGAAAGTGACCGAGTTCCAGCAACCCGGCTACCTCGAAAACTTCGTCGAGTCGATCTTCCTGACGCTGGGCGAAGGCGCGTGCCGTCACCTGGTCGTCGGCGGCGATGGCCGCTACTTCAACCGCGACGCGATCCAGACCATCCTGCGCATGGCGGCCGCGCACGGCGTCGAGCGCGTGCTGGTGGGGCAGGGCGGCATCCTGTCGACGCCAGCGGTCAGCTGCGTGATCCGCAAGCACGGCGCCCAGGGCGGCATCGTGCTCTCGGCCAGCCATAATCCGGGCGGCCCGGACGGCGACTTCGGCATCAAGTACAACATCGACAATGGCGGTCCGGCGCCCGAGAAAATCACCGACGCCATCTTCGCGCACACGCAGACGGTCACGCAGTACCGCATCAGCGACGCAGCGGCCGTTGACCTGGACGTGCTGGGCACCACGCATCTGGAAAACATGCAGATCGAGGTGATCGACCCGGTGGCCGACTACGCCGAGCTGATGAAAGGCCTGTTCGATTTCGACGCAATCCGCGGCCTGTTCGCGAGCGGCTTCCGGATGCGCTTTGACGCGATGCACGCAGTGGCCGGCCCCTACGCGACCACGATCCTCGAAGGCATTCTCGGGGCACCGGCCGGCACGGTCGTCAATGGCGTGCCGAGCGAAGACTTCGGCTGCGGGCATCCCGACCCGAATCCCGTCAACGCTGCCGAGCTGATCGCAGCGATGGCTGCGCCCGACGCGCCGGACTTCGGCGCCGCCTCGGACGGCGACGGCGACCGCAACATGATCGTCGGGCGCGGCATCGCCGTCACGCCTTCGGACAGCCTGGCCATCATCGCCGCCAACGCCACCGTGGCGCCGGGTTACGCGGGCGGCATCAAGGGCATCGCGCGTTCGATGCCCACGTCGATGGCGGCCGACCGCGTGGCCGAAGCACTGGGCATCGCCTGCTTCGAGACGCCTACCGGCTGGAAGTACTTCGGCAACCTGATGGACGCCGGTCTCGTCACGCTGTGCGGCGAAGAGAGCTACGGCACCGGCTCGTTCCACATCCGCGAAAAAGACGGCGTGTGGGCCGTGCTGTTCTGGCTCAATCTGCTGGCCGTGCGCGGCCAGACGGTCGAACAGCTGCTGGCGGCGCACTGGGCCCGCTTCGGCCGCAATTACTATTCGCGCCACGATTACGAAGCCGTGGATGCCGGCGCTGCCGGCGCCATGATGGACGCGCTGCGCGCGCGCCTGCCCGAGCTGGCAGGGCAGACGCTGGCCGGCCACCAGATTGCGCTGGCCGACGACTTTGCCTACACCGACCCGGTCGACGGCTCGGTGTCCACGAAGCAGGGCATCCGCATCATCATGGCGGACGGCTCGCGCATCGTGTTCCGCCTGTCCGGCACCGGCACCGAAGGCGCCACCGTGCGTGTGTACCTCGAACGCTACGAAGCCGATCCGGCGCACCACAACCTCGATACGCAGGCCGCGCTGCAAGGCCTGATCGATCTGGCCGACAGCCTGTCCGATCTGCGCCAGCGCACCGGCCGCAGCGAACCCACGGTCGTCACCTGACCTCTTCACCACACAGGAACCCCGCATGAAACTACCCGTCCTTGCTTCCGCCATGCTGCTCGCCTTCGGTGCGATGGCCTCTGCCAGCGCCCAGTTACCCGGCCCGGCGCCCGCCGCCAAGCCGTTCGTCTGGGAGAACGCAACCGTCTACTTCCTGCTGACGGACCGCTTCAACAACGGCAACCCGGCCAACGACAAGGCCTATGGCCGCAAGGACGATGCAGCGCCGCTGCGCGGTTTCATGGGCGGTGACATCGCCGGCATCACGGCCAAGATCAAGGAAGGGTATTTCACCGACCTGGGCGTGAACGCGATCTGGCTGACGCCCGTGATCGAACAGATCCACGGCGCGACCGATGAAGGCACCGGCAAGAGCTACGCCTTCCACGGCTATTGGGCCAAGGACTTCACGGCGCTCGACGCTGCGTTTGGCACCGAGGACGAGCTGCGCACGCTGGTGGACACGGCGCACGCGAATGGCATCCGCATCGTGTTCGACGTGGTGATGAACCACACCGGCCCCGTCACGCCGCAGGATAAAGTCTGGCCGGCGTCGTGGGTGCGCACCGGCCCGACCTGCACCTACAAGGATGCGCGCACGACGGTCGATTGCACGCTGGTGGCGAACCTGCCGGACTTCTTGACCGGCAGCGACAAGCCGGTCGACCTGCCGCCGCATCTGGTGGCCAAGTGGAAGAAGGAAGGGCGCTACGAGCGTGAGGTGAAGGAGCTCGACGCCTTCTTCAAGCGCACCGGCTACCCGCGCGCACCGCGTTACTACCTGATGAAATGGCATGCCGACTGGGTGCGCAAGTTCGGTATCGATGGCTTCCGCGCCGATACCGTCAAGCACACCGAGCCTGGCTTGTGGAAAGAACTTAAAAAAGAAGCGAGCCTGGCGCTGGCGGACTGGAAGCGCGCCAACCCGGCCAAGAGCATCGACCAGAAGCCGTTCTGGATGGTGTCCGAGGTCTACAACTACGAGATCAAGCACGCGCGCAAGTTCGATCTGGGCGGCGGCGAATTCGTCGACTACCTGGACCAGGGCTTCGACAGCATGATCAGCTTCAGTCTGCGCAGCGACGCCAAGCGCCCGTACGAACAGGTGTTCTCGGAATACTCGACTATCCTGCACGGCGAGATGAAGGGCTTCTCGGTGCTGAACTACATCAGCTCGCACGACGACAGCAGCCCGTTCGATCCGCTGCGCCAGCAGCCGTTCGAGTCGGCCAACAAGCTGCTGCTGGCACCTGGCGCGGCGCAGATCTACTACGGCGACGAAACGGCGCGCATCCTGAAGTTCGATGGCGCCGAGGGCGACGCCAACCTGCGCACCTTCATGAACTGGGACGAGCTGGCGTCGAACGCCGAGCGTGGCCTGCACCGCGTGGCCGATATCCGCGCGCACTGGGCGCGTCTGGGGCGCTTCCGCGCCGCACATCCGGCCGTCGGCGCCGGCAAGCACCAGATGATCGGCTCGAGCCCGTACACGTTCAAGCGCACGTGGGAACAGAATGGCGTGAGCGACCGCGTGGTCGTCGCGCTGGGCCTGTCGACGCAGCAGCCGGTGGCCATTTCGGTGGGTGGCGTCTTCAACGACGGCGCCACGGTGCGCGACTGGTACACCGGCAACACCGCCGTGGTCAAGGACGGCAAGGTGCGGTTCGCGACGGCCGCACAGGTGGCGCTGATCGCGCAGGACTGACCGGGTTCCGGGGTAGACTGGCCGTTCTGTTAACTCTCCGGCTGCCAGTCTGCCCACCTCCATGCCCGTCTTTACGCACATTGCCCGCGCCATCGCGGGCCTGAGTCTCGTCCTCGCGCTGGCCCCGGCGCAGGCACAATCGGCCGCCGCGCCAGTCTACGGCGCCGAACTCGAAGAATTCGCCTATCCTGCACCGACGCAGCAATACCGCTTCACGTCGCAGCGCGTCGACCTGCAGATGACCTATATGGACGTCAAGCCGGCCAGCCCGAATGGCCGCACCGTCGTCCTCATGCACGGCAAGAACTTCTGCGGCGCGACCTGGGCCGGCACCACCAAGGCACTGAGCGACGCCGGCTACCGCGTCGTGGTGCCCGATCAGATCGGCTTTTGCAAATCCACCAAGCCGCAGCACTACCAGTACACGTTCCAGCAACTGGCCGACAACACGCGCAAGCTCCTGGCCTCGATTGGCGTGAAAAAGGCGATCATCATCGGTCACTCGACTGGCGGCATGCTGGCCACGCGCTATGCGCTGATGTATCCCGAACTGACGGACCAGCTGGTGATGATCAACCCGATCGGCCTGGAAGACTGGAAGAACCTGGGCGTGCCGTCGCTGGGTGTCGATCAGTGGTACGAGCGCGAGCTGAAATTGTCGGCCGAGCGCGTGCGCGAGTACGAGCGCACGACCTACTACAACGGTCAGTGGAAGCCGGAGTATGAGGTGTGGGTCCAGATGCTGGCCGGGATGTACCGTGGCAAGGGCAAGGAGCTCGTGGCCTGGAATTCGGCGCTCATCTACGACATGATCTACACGCAGCCGGTCGTGCACGAATTCCCGCTGATCAAAACGCCGACCTTCCTGCTCATGGGCTTGAAGGACACGACCGCGATCGGCAAGGATGCGGCGCCCGCTGACGTGCGCCCGACACTGGGCAACTACAAGGTGCTGGCCGAGACCACGCGCAAAGCAATCCCGGGCTCGGTGCTGGTGACATTCCCCGAGATGGGGCACGCGCCGCAGATGCAGGACCCGGTACAGTTCCACAAGGCGCTGCTCAAGGGGCTCGTGCGCTGATCAGCGGCCATTCTTTTGTCATTCGGTCAATGGTATCCTTGTGGTATGACAGAAGACCCTGATCCGAAGAGCAAACCACCGCGCGCCGCCTTTGCCGACGGCCCGCGCCTGCTGGCCGACATCGGCGCTACCCATGCGCGCCTGGGCCTCGAGACCGCGCCCGGCGTGCTGGGGCAGGTTGCCGTGCTGTTGTGCGACGACTTCGACGGCATCATCCCGCTGCTGCACGCTTATCTCGAACAGCATCCGGGCGGGCGCATTCACCATGCCGCCTTTGCGCTGGCCAATCCGATCAGCGGCGATTTCATCCGAATGACCAACCGCGACTGGCAGTTTTCGACGGATGCCGTGCGCCGCGCGCTGGGCCTGTCGACGCTGTTGATCGTCAACGACTTCACCGCGCTGGCAATGGCGCTGCCGGGTTTTCAGCCGAAGGACCTGCTGCAGATCGGCGGCGGCGCGCCGCAGACCCATGCCGTCTCGGGCGTGCTGGGACCGGGCACGGGCCTTGGCGTTTCGGGTGTCATTCCGACCATCGACGGTTTCGTCACGCTGGGCAGCGAGGGCGGGCACGTCAACTTCGCACCGAGCGACGAGCGCGAGTTCGCGATCCTGCAGTACGCGTGGCGCGAGTGGAAGCATGTGTCGAACGAGCGCCTGATTTCCGGCCCCGGCATCGAATTGATCTACCGCGCGCTGGCCGAGCGCAATGGCGTCGCGGCGCCGCCGCGCAGCACCGCCGACATCGTCAGCGCGGCGCTCGATGCGCACGATGCGCTCTGCCTCGAGGTGCTGGAAACCTTCGCCGGCATGTTGGGCAGCGCGGCCGCGAATCTGGCCGTGACCCTGGGCGCGTTTGGCGGCATGTTCATCGGCGGCGGCATCGTGCCGCGCATGGGTGCCTGGTTTGCGCAGTCGCCGTTCCGTGCGCGTTTCGAAGCCAAGGGGCGATTCCGGGACTACATCGCCCAGATCCCGACTTACATCATCATGACGCCCAACCCGGCGCTGTACGGCGTCTCGGCGATCCTGTCCGAGCACCTGCGCGGGCGCAGCGGCGCCAACACGCTCACCGACCGTGTGCAGCAACTGCTGCACGAGCTCTCGCCGGCCGAGCAGCGCGTGGCCGCGCTCGTGATCGAGCATCCGCGCAAGATGCTGTCCGAGCCGATCGCCGAGATCGCGCGCCTGGCCGACGTGAGCCAGCCGACCGTGATCCGCTTCTGCCGTTCGCTGGGCTTCCAGGGCCTGGCCGAATTCAAGCTCAAGTTCGCCGGCAGCCTGACCGGCACCATCCCCGTGCGCCACAGCCAGGTGCGCATGACCGACAGCACGCATGACCTGTCGGCCAAGGTGATCGACAACACGGTCTCCGCGATCCTGAAGTTTCGCGATGCGCTCGACGTGCACGCGATCGACCGCGCCATCGAACTGCTGCGGCGCGCGCGCCGGGTCGAGTTCTACGCGCTGGGCAATGCGCGTGCGGTGGCGCTCGACGGCCAGCACAAGTTCTTCCGCTTCCGCATCCCGGCGGCGTCGTATGGCGATTCGCACCTGCTGAACCTCGCGGCCGGTTTGCTGGGGCCGGGCGACGTCGTCATCGCCATTTCCACCGGCGGGCAGCTGCCCGAGCTGCTCGAGGCGGTCGACACGGCACGCGCACGCGGCGCTGACATCATCGCCATCACGGCCAGCCGCTCGCCGCTGGCGAAAAAGGCCAGCGTGTGCCTGGCGGTGGACCACAGCGAAGACAGCACGAGCTTCCTGTCGATGATTTCGCGCATCCTGCAACTGCTCCTCATCGACATCATGTCGGTCGGGATTTCCCTTGGCACGCAAGGGGAGGGCAGCCCGGACCACCAGGGCGACATCGATGCGCGCCGACTGCTGATCTCGCATCTGGACATCTGACAGCGCATGTCACGCGCATGTCACGCGCGCTGACGAGAATGCGCTGCATCGGGTCACGCATGGCTTGTGCGCATGCTTTTGTACCGATGTATCGCTAAAAGTTGTCAAAAAAACGTCAACGCCACGCGACGCACGGGACGGAACGTGTAGTTTCCGCACGGCACTGCGTGCTACCATTTCATGTGGCTCCCCCAATCCCCGGCGCCGTGTCGACAGGGCCGTCCTGCCTTGTCGTCTCCGCTCCGGACCATGGAAGAGGTTTTATCATCGTCAGCCAAATGTTAATTGAACAGGCCCGCCTTGCCGCGCTGGCCGAACTGCAGATTCTCGACACCCCTGCCGAGACCCGCTTCGACCGCTTTACCCGCTTGGCCGCCATGACGTTCGATGTGCCGATTGCGCTGGTGTCGCTGATCGATGCTGAGCGCCAGTGGTTCAAATCGCACCATGGCCTGGAAGCCTCGGAAACCCCGCGCTCGCTGTCGTTCTGCAGCCACGCGGTACAGGCACGCGCGCTGCTCGTGATCGAGGACGCGGCGCAGGATCCCCGCTTTGCCGAGAACCCGCTGGTCACCGGCGAGCCGCATATCCGCTTCTACGCCGGCCATCCGGTCTACAGCGATGGCGAAGCCGTGGGCACGCTGTGCATCATCGACCGCGCGCCGCGCCGTCTGAACCAGGAGCAGCGCCAGGTGCTGGCCGACCTGGCCGGGCTGGTCGAAATCGAAATCAATCACCTGAAGGCAGTCACCGCGCGCATGCTCGCCGAACAGGCGCTCAAGTCGCTCAATACCGATCTGGAAGCGCGCATCGTCGCGCGCACCGCCGAACTGGAAGACAAGGTCGGGCAACTGTCGCGCGAAGTGACGCAGCGCGAAGCGGCCGAAGCGCTGCTGCGCGAGAGCGAAGCCTGGAACCGCACGATCATCGACTCGTCGTTCAGCGGCTTCATTGGCGCCGACAGCAACGGCGTGGTGGTGGCGTGGAACACGTCGGCCGAGCGCATCTTCGGCTGGTCGGGCGAGTACGCGCGCGGCCGTCAGCTGTCCGAGCTGGTGATGCCGGCGCAGCAGCGCGAAGCGCATGACGCGAACATCCGCAGCCTGCTCGATACCGGCGCCGGCCCGTACCTGAACCAGAATGTCGAACTGCCGGCGCTGACCCAGAGCGGGCGCCAGATCACGATCCAGATGACCGTGGCGGCCCACGAGTGGAACGGCGCGCGTTATATCGGCGCCTTCGTCAACGACATCTCGGAGCGCATCCGCACGCAGCAGCAGCTGGAAGAAAAACAGGAACTGCTCGACGCGGTGCTCGAATCGATCGATGTCGGTGTGGTCGCCTGCGACGCCGTCGGCAACCTGACGCTGTTCAACCGCACGGCGCGCGCCTTGCATGGTCACGACCTGAAGGCGATCGCGCCATCGGAATGGCCGCAGTTCTACTCGCTGTATCACGGCGATGGCCAGACCGCGATGGCGATGGACGACGTGCCGCTGGTGCGCGCGCTCAAGGGCGAAGTCGTGCGCGACGGCGCGATGGTCATCGCGCCGGCCGGCCGCGCGCCGTACACGCTGCTGGCCAGCGGCCGGCCACTGCGCAGCGCTCAGGGCAAGACCCTCGGCGCGGTGGTGGCGATGAAGGACATCACCGAACTGAAGGCATCGCGCGACCGCCTGGCCGACAGCGAAGAGCGCCTGCGCACGATTACCGACAACCTGCCGGTCCTGATCGCGCATCTCGACCAGGATCACCGCTACATGTTCGCCAATGCGGTGCATCAGTCGTGGCTTGGCAAGGCGTCCGAGCAGGTCGTCGGCCAGACCATGGTGGAAGCCTTCGGTGAAGACTTCTACCTGCAGCAGAAGGAAGCGCTGGACGACGCCTGGCTCGGCAAGGCGTCGCAGTGCGAGCATGACATCGTGCGCAAAAAGCACATCCGCATCGTCCACTCGACCTTCCTGCCGCATCTGCGCGACGGCGAAGTGGTGGGCGTGTATATCCTGACGACCGACGCCACCGCCGCCCGCATGCACGAACGCAACCTGCACGCGCTGGCCCATACCGATGCGCTGACCGGCATCCCGAACCGGCGCCAGTTCGAGCTGGCGCTGCAGGGAGCCGTCGAACGTGCGCCGCAACGCGAGCGCGCCTTTGCCCTGTTCTATCTCGACATCGATTTCTTCAAGCGGATCAACGATACGTACGGCCACGCGGTGGGCGACATGGTGCTGGTCGAATTTGCGCGGCGCGTGCGCAAGGTGGTGCGCAGCTCCGACATGGTGGCGCGCCTGGCCGGCGACGAATTCACGGTGCTGCTCGACGAAGTCAATTCGCCGCGCGACGTCGAGCTGGTGGCCAAGAAGATCATGCAGGCGATGGAAGCGCCGTTCATGCTCGGCTCCCAGCCAATTTCCGTCAGTGCGACGATCGGCATTGCGCTGGCCGACGCACCGGGCGTGACGGCGCTGACGATCAGCGAGCTGGCTGACAGCGCCTTGTATGAGGCCAAGGACAAGGGGCGCAACACGTTTGCGATTGCGCGGCTGGCGATGGTGGCGGCGCCGGCGCCCGTGCTGGAGCACGCTGGCTGATCCCGCTGCCAGCGATCACCGCGTGGACGGCGTAGCCGTTCACCCTACTCGACGAATACGACCGCCGTGCGCGGCGGCACCGTGAAGGTGCCGCTGGCGCTGTCGAAGCGCGCCTTCAGCGCGCGCTTGTCGGCCGCGCCAGGTGCGCTGTGCACCGGATGCAGCTTCAGGCGCTTGCCGCGCAGCGTGGCGTCCTTGATCGTGTGCGCCCGTTTGTCGACGTTCACCAGGTAACCCATCCCGGCAAAGCCGGCCCCCGGATAGCCTTTGCCATCGAGCCAGGCAGCCAGCACGGTCGGCTCCTGCTGCGGCCCCGTATTGAAGAAGCGCAGGCGCGTGTTGATGTCGTCGGCCGTGCGCAGGCGCAGCAGCGTGCTGCTGGCGCGGATGCGCAGCAGGTCGCGGAACGCGTCGCGCGCGAACGCGATGTCGGCGGGCGCCGGCTTCAGCGCGGCATTGGCCAGCAACGGCTTGAACAGCGGCCAGTCTTTGGCATTGTCCGGCGCCGGCGGCAGGCCGGTACCGAAGAAGTTGTCCTGGTAGGTCCAGTCGATGCGGTTGAACCAGTCGCCCGAATTGAAGCTGTTGCGGTCCAGCGATTTCGAGCGCAGCGTATCGATGCCGGCGTGGTAATACGCCACGCCCTGGCTGAACGCATTGATCGCCATCCCCAGCACCTGCACCCGCGCGCGCTCCGCGCTGCTCGTTGCCACGGGCAGCTTGAGCACGTTGATGTCGTACAGCGTCTGATTGTCGTGGTTCTCGACGTAGTTGACCGCCTCACCCGGCTCGCTCGCGTAGCCGGCCGGCTGGTTGCCGCCGTAGACCATGGCCTGCAACTGGCGCACCTGGCCATCGTGCGCCTGCATCGGATACGTGCGCACCGAGCCGGCCAGGCCGACGCGGATCAAATCCGCTGCGCGCAGCAGGTCAGCCTTCTTTGCATCGCCGCCAAGGGCGTTCGCGTCGTACACCAGGCCATTGATATAGCCCTGCTGCCTGATCACGGGCTCGCCCGAGTCGCCGGGCGAGCCGCCGCGCACGGCGTCGCGTGCGCGGTCGCTGAAGGTGCCGATGCCGGTGCCGTTCAGCGACAGCTGCGACGCCTGCACGAAGCGCGCGCCGTCGGCCACTTCACCGAAGTTCCAGCCTTCGCCGATCAGTTGCACGTGGCGGCCCGCCGCCGCATCGACGGCCTGTTGCAGCCGCACCATCGCCTCACGCGGCTGGTGGCCCATCAGGTCGAAGCGGAACGAATCGATCTTGTACTGGCGCGTCCACAACACCGACGAGTCGATCATCAGCTTGGCCATCATCGTGTTCTCGGTCGCCGTGTTGAAGCAGCAGGTCGACGCTTCGATGCCGCCGACCGCGTTCAGGCGATGGTAGTAGCCCGGCACCACGCGGTCGAGGATCGATTTTTCTTCCTGGCCGGCGATGAAGGTATGGTTGTAGACGACGTCGGTGCCCACGCGCAGGCCGGCCTTGTGCAGGTCCATCACCATCTGGCGGAACTCGATGATGCGGCGCGCGCCGTCCTGCGGGTCGCTCGCGTAACTGCCTTCGACGGCGTTGAAGTGCTGCGGGTCGTAGCCCCAGTTGAAGCAGTCGGTGTGGGCGGTCTTGACCACCAGCGCCTGCTGGCTCTCGCCATCCGGCGCGCCGGCAGGGGCGGGCTGCGCGCACGCCACTTCGGGGATGCTGCCAATGTCGTACACGGGCAGCAGGTGGATGTCGGTGAGGCCTGCCTGTGCCAGCGCGCGCAGATGCCGCATGCCGTTCGAATTGGCTTCGCCGAACGCGCCGTACTTGCCGCGTTTGGCCGGCGGCACCGTCTGGTCGATCAGCGAAAAGTCGCGCACGTGCAGTTCGTAGATGACCATGTCGGTCTGCGCCTTGACCGTGGCCGGTGGCTGCGTGCCATCCCAGCCGGCGGGCTTCAGGTGCGGCGCGTCCAGGTCGGCGATGTAGCTGCGTTTGGATTCCGCATTCAGGCTGACCGAATACGGGTCGGTCACGAGATTGCGTACCAGCCCGGCGCCATCGGCGACGACGTCGACCGCGTACTTGTAATAGGTGCCGGACAAATCGCGCGGGACACTGGCAGCCCAGGCGCCGGTACGGGCGTCCAGTGCCATTGGCAGCACGGCGTTCGCGCGCCCCGTTGCGCTGTCATACGTGCACACCGCGACATCGCGCGCGGTTGGCGCCCACAGCTTGAAATCGGTCTTGCTGCCGGTGGGCGTCGCGCCCATGTCCGGGATGCGTTCAGCCGCCGCATACAGGTCGTCGAGCGCGCCGGCCGCCTGCACGCGCGTTGCGTCGCGCACGGTGCCATCCGGGTTCTCGTGGACCAGCACCAGCTGTTCGCGGTGCAGGGCAGGCAGGCGCGCCAGGTCGGCTTCCTGCACGCTCAGGGTCGGGCCGCTGGCGACCCATTTGAAGCGGGTGGCGACGGCTTGCGGCACCGCGACGCGCGAGACGGCCAGCGCGATCGAACCGGCGCTGCCGGTGACCTTGCTGCCGGCCGTGGCCTGGATGCCGCCGGCAGGGGAGTGGTACAGCCGATACACGCCATCGGCAGCCGCGCCGGGCCAGCGCACGAGGCGGCGGTCGAGCCAGACGGCGCGCGCATCGAGCTTGGTGGCGGAGGCGCTGAGCACCTCCTGGAAGGCCGGACTGTCGCAGGTGGCGAGAGGAACAGCAGCGTACGCGCTGGAGGACAGCGATGCTGCCAGCAGGACAAGGTGACGTTTCATGGACCGCTTACCCCGCGACGCTGCTGCGATAGTGGTCGACCATGCGGTAGCGCGTCGCATACCACCCGAACGCCGCCGCCGACAGCAGCGCAAACGCGGCAAAGAAGTACATCTGGAACGCCATCACCCCCACGCCCGAGCCTTCGATATACGCGATCACCGTTTCATTCTTGACGCTGGCATTGACGATCAGCACCCACAGGTTGCCGACCGTGACGGCCAGGTACCACAGCGCCATGATCACGCCCTTCATCGAGGCGGGCGCCTGGCTGTATGCGAATTCGAGGCCCGTGGCCGAGACCAGCACTTCACCCAGCGTGAGCAGCGCATACGGCGCGATCTGCCACGCGATCGAGACGGCGTCGCCGGCGTCGAGCGCCACCTGCAGATTGCCCACGACGATCCAGGCCGCAGCCGACAGTGCGATGCCGGCCGTCATGCGGCGCAGGGGTGTGGGCTCGACGCCCATCTTGCGCATCAGCGGGAACAGCGCGAGGTTGTTGATCGGGATGAGCAGCATCACGAGCAGGGGGTTCAAGGCCTGCATCTGGGCCGGAATCACGTCGAAGGTCCAGCCCAGCAGGTTCACCTGCGTGGTCATCGTGTTGGCCTGCACGATCCAGGTCGAGGCCTTCTGGTCGAACAGCGACCAGAACGGCGTGACGAGCGCGAACACGATCAGGATGCGCAGCACGGCGCGCACGCCGTCCACGGCGTCGTCCGGATGCAGGCCGCGTGCGCGGTCCAGCTGCATCGAGGTGCCCATGCCGCCAAAGGCCATCAACAGCACCAGGGCGGTACAGGCGGCGATCACGAAGCCCCATTGCGCGGCCATGGCCAACGACGCCAAGGCGCCGGCTGCACCCAGCAAGGCCAGGTTCAGGCCTGGGCGGCCCTGGCCGGGCTGCCTGGCCAGCAGCGCGCTTTTCGCCACGCGCATGAAGGAGTGCGGATTGGCCGGTGCCGGCGGTACGTGCACGTACTTCTTTTTACCGCTCCAGAACACCATCGTCGCGATGAACATCAGGATGCCAGGCACGCCGAAGGCCCAGGCAGGACCGTAGTCGCGCAGCAGCAGCGGCATCAGGAGCGAGGCGAAGAACGAGCCGAAATTGATGATCCAGTAGAACGCGTCGAAGACGACTTTCGCTTTGTCCTTGTTGGTGTGGTCGAACTGGTCGCCCACGAAGCTGGCCACCAGCGGCTTGATGCCGCCCGAGCCGAGCGCGATCAAGAACAGGCCGAAGTAGAAGCCGTTGACGTTGTCTTCAAAGATGGCCAGGCAGGCGTGACCCAGGCAATACACGAGACTGAGCCAGAACACCGTGTTGTACTTGCCGAAGTAGCGGTCGGCCAGCCAGCCACCCAGCAGCGGGAAGAAGTAGACACCGATGACGAAGGTGTGGAACACGTGCTTCGCTTCGCCGGTGCGCATGTCTTCCGGCAAAAACATCAAGAGGGTCGTGATCAGGAACGGCGTCAGGATGTTGCGCATCCCGTAAAAACTGAAGCGTTCGCACCCCTCATTGGCAATGATGTAGGGGATTTGCCGGGGCATGCGCCCGGTGCCTGGTTTTGCGAGAGATGTCATCGAACCGCTTCCTTGAATTGGCAAACAGACGCGATGCTATGACGGGGACGCCTCTCTTTGCAACATAAAAATTGTCGTGAAACAAACTAGAAACAAAGTGGCAACATGGCCACGTAGTTTAGGTACGGGAGCGGAATTGAAACAATCGCGTTTTACAGTGCAAGTCATTGAAATAGAAAGATTAAATACGATTTATTGCTGACTGGCTGGAATTGTCAAGACGAGTCGCCTGATGTATATTGCCTAGAATTCCACATCACGCATCCGCCCGGACCAGCCAATGACCCAGATCTCGACGACCGACAACCCGAACTGGTGGCGCGAAGCCATCATCTACCAGGTGTACCCGCGCAGCTTCCTCGACACCAACGGTGACGGGGTCGGCGACCTGGCCGGTGTGACCGAAAAGCTCGACTACATCGCGAGCCTGGGCGTGGACATTGTCTGGCTGTCGCCGTTCTTCAAGTCGCCGATGGCCGATTTCGGCTACGACATCGAAGACTATTGCGACGTCGATCCGCTGTTCGGCGACCTGGCCGACTTCGATCGCATGGTCGCCAAGGCGCACAGCCTGGGCCTGAAGATCATGATCGACCAGGTCATGTCGCACACGGCCGAGACGCACAAATGGTTCGTCGAAAGCCGCGCCAGCCGCGACAATCCGAAGTCGGACTGGTATGTGTGGGCCGACCCGCTCCCGGACGGCAACCCGCCCAACAACTGGCTGTCGGTATTCGGCGGCTCGTCGTGGCAGTGGGACACGCGCCGCAAGCAGTACTACCTGCACAACTTCCTGGTGAGCCAGCCGCAGCTGAACTTCCACAACCCGCTGGTGCAGCAGGCGCACCTCGATGCGCAGCGTTTCTGGCTCGAGCGCGGCGTCGACGGCGTGCGCATGGATGCGTGCGTGTTCCACTTCCACGACCGTCAGTTGCGCAGCAATCCGCCGGCGCTGGTGCGCGACACGTCGACCGTGACGGACGTGAACCCATACGGCATGCAGGCGCACCTGTATGACAAGACGCAGCCCGAGAACATCGCGTTCCTCGAGCGCGTGCGCGCACAACTGAATGAATTCGGCGCCGTCTCGATTGGCGAGATCAGCTCGGATGATGCGCTGGCCCAGATGAGCGAGTACACCGAAGGCGGCAACAAGCTGCACATGGCCTACAGCTTCAACCTGCTCACGCCGGTCTTCAACGCCGGGCATGTACGCCGCCAGGTCGAGGAATTCAATGAGCGCGTCAAAGATGGCTGGGCGTCCTGGTCGGTCGGTAACCATGATGCGATCCGCGTCGCCACGCGCTGGGGCGGCGTCAACCCGGCGCCTGGTTTCACCAAGCTGGTGCTGGCGATGCAGCTCTCGCTCAAGGGCACGCCATGCCTGTACCAGGGCGATGAACTCGGCCTGACCGAAGCCGATGTGCCCTACGAACTGCTGCAGGACCCGTACGGCAAGACCTTCTGGCCCGAGTTCAAGGGCCGTGACGGCTGCCGCACGCCAATGCCATGGGTGGCTGATGCGCCGCACGCGGGCTTTACCGACGGCCAGCCGTGGTTGCCTGTGGACGCCGCGCACGTCAAGGCCGCCGTCGATCTGCAGGACCGCGACCACGATTCGATGCTGAACTTCCAGCGCCGCTTCATCGCGCTGCGCCGCAGTCTGCCGCAACTGACGCGCGGCGAGATCGCGTTCTTCGATGCGCCCGAGCCGGTCCTGGCGCTGCGCCGCGACCTGGCCGGGCATGACAGCGTGCTGGCGGCGTTCAATCTGTCGGGTGAGGAAGTCAGCTTCGACTGGCCGGCAACCGACGGCGTGGCGCAGATGCCGGTCGATGGCCTGCAGGGCAGCGCGCAGCAGGGCCGCATCACGCTGGCGCCTTTCGGCGCCTGGTTCGGCACCGTGGCGGCGAACCGCTGATGGCCGGCGCGCAGCCCGAGAAATTCGCGCGCACGGCGTTTGCCGATGGCCCGCGCCTGCTCGCGGACATTGGCGCCACGCATGCGCGCTTTGCGCTGCAATGCGCGCCCGGCGTGTTTCGCGACGTGGCGGTGCTGCGCTGCGACGACTTTGCCGGCATCGTGCCGCTGCTGCGCCATTACCTGCTCGACCACCAGGACGTCACGCTGCACCACGGCGCCTTTGCGGTGGCCAACCCGATCAGCGGCGACTACGTGCGCATGACCAACCGCGCGTGGGAGTTTTCCACCGATGCGGTGCGGCGCGAGTTGGGCCTGGCCACGCTGTTGATCGTCAATGACTTCACGGCGCTGGCCACGGCCTTGCCCAATTTTGCGCGCGACGACCTGATGCAGGTCGGCCCGGGTAAGGCGGTGCCGGGCGCCGTCATCGGCGTGCTGGGCCCGGGCACAGGTCTGGGCGTCTCGGGCGGCATTCCGACCGCCGACGGTTTCGTCACGCTGGGCAGCGAAGGCGGGCACGTGAACTTCGCGCCGTTCGACGAGCGCGAATTCGCGATCCTGCAATACGCCTGGCGCGAGTGGCCGCACGTGTCGAACGAACGCCTGATTTCCGGGCCCGGGATGGAAGTGATCTACCGCGCGCTGGCCGATCGCAATGGCATCGACGCCGCGCCGCGCACGGCCGCGACGATCGTGGCCGGCGCGCTCGAACAGAACGATGCGCTGTGCCTGGAAACGCTCGAGTGCTTCTGCGGCATGCTGGGCGGCGCGGCGGCCAATCTGGCCGTCACGCTCGGCGCCTTTGGCGGCGTGTACATCGGCGGGGGCATCGTGCCGCGCCTGGGCGAGTGGTTTGCCAGCTCGCCGTTTCGCGCGCGCTTCGAAGCCAAGGGCCGTTTCTCGGATTATCTGGCCGACATTCCGACCTGGGTGATCACGACCCCGAATCCCGCCTTCCATGGCGTGGCCACCATCCTGGCCGAACACCTGCGCGGACGCAGCGGCGCCAACACGCTGATGGAGCGCATCACGCAGCTGCGCCACGAGCTCTCGCCGGCCGAAGGGCGCGTGGCCAGTCTCGTGATCGACCAGCCGCGCATGGTGCTCAATGAACCGATTGCCGAGATTGCGCGCCTGGCCGACGTGAGCCAGCCGACCGTGATCCGTTTTTGCCGCTCACTGGGGTTCCAGGGTCTGGCCGACTTCAAGCTCAAGTTCGCCAGCAGCCTGACCGGCTCGATCCCCGTGCGCCACAGCCAGGTGCGCCTGAGCGACAGCACGCACGATCTGTCGGCCAAGGTGATCGACAACACGGTGTCGGCGATCCTGCGTTTTCGCGACCAGCTCGACGTGCGCTCGCTGGACCGCGCGATCGAGATGGTCAGCCGCGCCAAGCGCGTCGAGTTCTACGCGATGGGCAATTCGCGCGCGGTGGCGCTCGATGGCCAGCACAAGTTCTTCCGATTCCGCATTCCTACAGCGCTGTATGGCGACGCGCACCTGTTCACGCTGGCCGCCGAATTGCTGGGGCCGGGCGACGTGGTGATTGCGGTATCGAATTCGGGCGGCTTGCCCGAACTGCTGGAGGCGGTGGACATCGCGCGCGCGGCCGGCGCCGACGTCATCGCGATCAGCAACAGCCAGTCACCGCTGGCGCGCAAGGCCAGCGTGTGCCTGGCGGTCGATCACGCCGAAGACAGCACGAGCTTCCTGTCGATGATTTCGCGCATCCTGCAGTTGCTGCTGATCGACATCATGGCCGTCGGGATCTCGGTCGATGGCCAGCATGGACCGGCGCCGGGCCAGGATCCGCGCCGGCTGCTGATCTCGCACCTGGATAGTTAATCCGCGCTTTTCAGGTTGACGCGCTCGATCGTGCGGCGCCATTCCTGCAGGCTGAGGAGGGTGTCGGATTCGGTATCGTCGACGAGGATTTCGCTGCCGTCCTGCGCAACCAGGAAGCTCTCGTGGCGCCGCGCGTCCTGCGCGCGGTTCTCGACAAAACTCAGCTGGTAGTACGTCTTGCCGTTCACTTCGCGCGGCGCCGGGTTGTCCTCGACCACGGCGCCATGCGCCTTGCCGCCGGTGCGCCGTTCGATCTGCGCTGACCAGGCCTTCAGTTCCGGTAACGCCAGCAATGCGGTCATTGCCTGTTCCTTGCTCTGCACAGGTGCCTGCACGACAGGTGCGGCCGGCGCCGGGGCGGGCGGCGGCGCAGGCCGCTCGGCCCGCTGGCAGGCAGCAACTGCGCAGCACAGGGCAAGCGTCGCAAGAGTCGTGCGCAGGGTAGGGAAGGCGGCGGTGCGAGGGGACATGGCAGGTTCCGGGAGATAAGACGGCCATACTAAACCATGCTTGTTTTAGCGGCAATATGCGCCGTCTGCAACGTCCATACGGACGTTATTATTTCCACATGGAAATGCTTTCGTGGTTTTCGCCACGCTCTGCATGTGTTTCATGTTGGCATCTGATTTAGTTGATGTGAGTAATGATATTCTGTAGGAACATTCCTACCAGTCAGTACACCGCATGGACAACCGCGCTACTTACCAACGTCGTCTCGAACGAAGCTCCCACCGCGAAAAACGCCTGATGACGCTTGCCGTGCTTGGCGTTGCCGCCGGTGTGGCCGGCGTGGTGCTGCCATCGCCATCGATCAGCTGGCCAATGTTCGGACCGGCGTCGAACGCGACCCCGGTCGCTGGCGCACCGGCGCATGCATTGAGCGCGACGCCGCCAACGGCGCAGCAGACAGCTGTGGCACGGCGCATTTACCGGCACTCGGTCGTGCCGGGCGGCGTGGCGGACAAGGTCGAACTGGCGCAGATCTTGCGATCCGACCGGCTCGTGGCGGCGCACTATGCGAGCTTCAATGTCGGCAATGCCCGTGCCGTGACGGTGACGGCCCCGCGCGCAGTCTATGTGTCGTACCGGAAGAACGATCAAATCTACTGGACCTCGAAGAAGGTCATGCTCGAAAAGGGCGAGACGCTCCTGACCGACGGCGAGCACGAGATCCGCGCCCGCTGTGCCAACCGCATCTCGGACGTGCCGCAATATCCGGTCGAACCCCACGGGCCAACCGAAGCCGAACTCGATACCGTGGTTGCTGTCGGCAACTTCTCCGATACGGCTGGCGCGATTGGTGAGGAAGGCAACATGCTGCCCGTGGGCATGGACGACCTGATCACCAGCGAGGAAGGGGGGCAGCGCTACAATGCCATCAGCTTCCCCAATGGCGCTGGTCTGCTGACGCCGGAAAATACGACGCCAATGCCGACGCCGTCCCGCCAGGGTCAGCCACCTGGCGTGCCGAACTGGTATGGCACGCCGATCTATGCTGGCGGCGTGCTGGGCCCTGCCAGCCCTGTCGGCGGTCGCGATGACGTGCCAGCGCCGGCCACGGATGGTGGCGGAAGCACGGTGCCGGGAAGCGTCAGTCCGACAGTCGGCGCCGGTGACACGGGTGGCACGGATCGCCCCGGCGTTAAAGAGGTCCCGCCCCCGGTTCCCGTACCGGACGGCGGCGGCAATGACGTGCCCGAACTGCCGGTCAAGACGCCGCCGTCCCCGCCGACGCCAGGCACCGGTATCGACACGCCGGGGACTCCTGGCACGCCGGGGACCCCTGGTACGCCGGGGATCCCTGGTACGCCGGATACTCCTGGTACGCCAGGTATCCCGACTGTACCGGCGACGCCAACGACGCCAACCACGCCAACCACGCCAACGACGCCAACGCCGCCGGGCGACACCGTGGTCGAACCGGAGGTACCGACCGAAGTGCCTGAGCCAGGCACGCTGTGGCTCGGCGGTATCGCACTGGCTGCGCTGCTGTGGCTGCGTCGCAAGGGTCCGCGCGCCCGCTGAAAGACGCAGACAACACAGACAACAAAAAACCCGCGAGGTGTGAACCTCGCGGGTTTTTTATCGTGGGTAGCTGGGGCGAAGCCTGCAGCGTGCTTCGCCCGGACTGCCCCGGCAATTACATCATGCCGTCCATACCACCCATGCCGCCCATGCCGCCCATACCGCCCATGCCACCGGCTGGCTTGTCTTCAGCCAGTTCCGACACCATGCAATCGGTGGTCAGCATCAGGCCGGCGATCGAGGCTGCATTCTGCAGTGCCGAACGGGTGACCTTGGCTGGATCCAGCACGCCCATTTCGACCATGTCGCCGTAGGTGCCGTTGGCTGCGTTGTAGCCGTAGTTGCCGGTGCCGGCCAACACTGCTGCAACGACGACCGATGGCTCTTCGCCGGCGTTCTGGACGATCATGCGCAGTGGCTCTTCCATTGCGCGCAGGACGATCTTGATACCAGCGTCCTGGTCAGGGTTGTCGCCCTTGACGGTGATGTTGGCACGAGCGCGCAGCAGGGCCACGCCGCCGCCGGCAACGATGCCTTCTTCCACGGCAGCGCGGGTAGCGTGCAGTGCATCTTCGACGCGTGCTTTCTTTTCCTTCATCTCGACTTCGGTGGCTGCACCGACGCGGATCACGGCAACGCCGCCGGCCAGCTTGGCCACGCGCTCTTGCAGTTTTTCGCGGTCGTAGTCCGAGGTCGCTTCTTCGATCTGGGCGCGGATCATCTTGACGCGGCCTTCGATCGATTCAGCCTGGCCGGCGCCGTCGATGATGATGGTGTTTTCCTTGCCGACTTCGATGCGTTTGGCCTGGCCCAGCTCTTCGAGCGTGACCTTTTCGAGCGTCAGGCCGACTTCTTCAGCGATGACCTGGCCGCCGGTCAGGACAGCGATGTCTTCCAGCATGGCCTTGCGACGGTCGCCAAAGCCTGGGGCCTTGACAGCAACGGTCTTCAGGATGCCGCGGATGTTGTTGACGACCAGAGTCGCCAGCGCTTCGCCGTCGATGTCTTCAGCGACGATGACCAGTGGACGGCCAGCTTTCGCGACTTGTTCCAGTACCGGCAGCAGGTCACGGATGTTCGAGATTTTCTTGTCGCACAGCAGGACGAATGGGTTTTCGTGCACGGCGACTTGCTTGTCCGGGTTGTTGATGAAGTACGGCGACAGGTAGCCGCGGTCGAACTGCATGCCTTCCACGATGTCCAGCTCGTCGTTCAGCGACTTGCCGTCTTCCACGGTGATGACGCCTTCCTTGCCCACTTTTTCCATCGCTTCAGCGATGCGCTCACCGATCGAGGTTTCCGAGTTGGCCGAAATGGCGCCGACTTGTGCGATCTCTTTGGTGGTGGTGGTTGGCTTGGCGATCTTGCGCAGTTCTTCGACGGTGGCAGCAACTGCCTTGTCGATGCCGCGCTTCAGGTCCATCGGGTTCATGCCGGCGGCAACGAACTTCATGCCTTCGCGAACGATGGCTTGTGCCAGCACGGTCGCGGTGGTGGTGCCGTCACCGGCGTTGTCGCTGGTCTTGGAAGCAACTTCCTTGACCATCTGCGCGCCCATGTTCTGCAGCTTGTCTTTCAGTTCGATTTCTTTGGCGACCGAGACACCATCCTTGGTGACGGTCGGCGCGCCGAACGAGCGCTCGAGCACGACGTTACGGCCTTTCGGGCCCAGGGTGACTTTGACTGCATTGGCGAGGATGTTGACGCCTTCGACCATCTTGGCGCGCGCTGCGTCGCCGAATACTACTTCTTTAGCTGCCATTTGTTATTTCTCCGAAATGTTCGTGAGTGGGGTCAGAAATTACAGTGCGACGATCGCGAGGATTTCTTCTTCGCGCAGCACCAGCAGTTCCTGGCCATCGATCTTGACGGTCTGAGCGCCATACTTGGAGAACAGCACGCGATCGCCGACTTTCACTTCCAGAGGGCGGAGCTGGCCGTTATCTTGCACTTTACCGTTACCAACGGCGAGAACTTCGCCTTGGTCCGGCTTCTCTGCCGCGGCATCAGGGATGATCAGGCCGGACGCAGTTTTGGTTTCCTGGTCGAGACGCTTCACGATTACGCGATCGTGCAGAGGGCGAAGGTTCATGCAAAACTCCTTAATATTCAATGGATTAACTGGCGTTTTTGACGCCGTCGCAGCAATTTCATGATGCTGCGCCGGTCTGCAAAGAGTTGTTAGCACTCTCAGCTAACGAGTGCTAATTATAGGGACGATAACCTGCCTTTTCAAGGCGCATGATGGCGAAAACATTTTAAACACTTGATATAGCGCAATCATGACATTGGCATATGCGCAATGTTTGCCGGCGTTTGTCCGCCGCACATGGCACGACAGAAGGGCGGCAGCGTACACCGCCAGCCACATCGACGCCGCACGCCAGCGTGCTATTACTGCCGCACGGCAATGGGCACCGGTTGACGGAAAAAGCAACTCGATCCTATAGTGTCGGATGATTTCCGAATTCCAAGACCTCTCAGACAAAATCGACCGGCTTGCGCAACTGACCCAGTCGTTGCGCGCCGAGAATTACCTGCTCCGCCAGGCCAATACCTTGCTCAGCACCGAGAACCTCGCGTTCAAGGAGCGCCTGATCGAGGCGCAGCGCCGCGTCGAAGCATTGCTCGACGAATTGCCGAAGCCGCCGGACGCATCGGACGAGGCCGACGAATCTGCCGCGGACGAACCAGCCGACGAAGCGCCGCCCGATCCCAATGCGCCGATCCCGCCGCATCTCGCCCACGCTCGTCGTCAGGGGGCGCTATGATCCATCTCGACGTGCATATCATGGGCCAGTCCTATCGCCTCGCGTGCCGCGACGGCGAACAGCGCACGCTGCGTGAAGCGGTGAGCTACCTCGATGGCAAGATGTGCCAGCTGCGCGATTCCGGCAAGGTCAAGGGCACCGACCGCATCGCCGTGATGGCGGCGCTGAGCGTGGCCGCCGAATTCCTGTCGGTGAAATCGCCGCAGGGGCCGCTGTCGGACATGTCGATCCTCGAGGTCAAGCAAAAACTCGAGTCGATGCACACGGCCCTCGACCGGGTATTGGCGGGCCAGGAAAATCTGTCCTGAAAGGCCGAATCCGTTTGACAGGGCTGGTCAAAGGAGTAAACTCTCTTCTGCCCTGCGGTGTTCGAGATTTGCCATATATTCCTTGAACCATTCTTACGCATAGGTCGTGGAACAAGTTCGATGGGTGTGAGCGTCGCTAGTCCGACGAACCCGAAATTGATCTGACCGTGACCGCCTTGAACCGTTGTGGTTCAGGATGCCGGCAAAAACGGCACAGGCGGGGACTAAACATACAAGCGGTTGCGCACTCGGTACGCAGCCGCTTTTTTTATGTGCGCATTCACTGATGCATCCGGTGCATCGTGTGCTGGCAGGGAGAACAGCGCGATGCGCTACTGGTTGATGAAATCCGAGCCCGACGAAGTCAGTTTCGACGACGTCCTCGCCGCCCCCGGCGCCACCGTGGCCTGGTTTGGCGTACGCAACTACCAGGCGCGCAACTTCATGCGCGATGCCATGGCCGTCGGCGACGGCGTGCTGTTCTACCACTCGGGCGGCAAGCTGCCCGGCGTGGCCGGCATCGCCGAAATCGTCAGCGGCCCGTACCCGGACGCCTCCCAGTTCGACGCCGCCAGCCATTACCACGACCCGAAGGCCACGCCCGAAACGCCGCGCTGGATCTCGGTCGACGTCAAGGCAGTCGAAGCGGGCCGCTTCGTGCCGCTGGCCGAACTGCGCACGGTGGCTGCGCTGGACGACATGGTGCTGCTGCAGAAGGGCAGCCGGCTGTCGATTTCGCCGGTCACCAAGGCCCAGTACACGACCATTGTCGCCCTCGTGCGCGGCAAGGGAACGACATGATGGCGCCCGCATTCGATCCGCTGCTGATCCTGGCCCTGCTGGCGATGGGCGCGTTTGGTGGCTTCGTGGCTGGCCTGCTTGGCGTCGGCGGCGGCATGATCCTCGTGCCGTTCATCACGATGATCTTCACGGCGCGCGGCTTCCCCGAAGAACTCGTGGTGCACATGGCGATCGCCACGTCACTGGGCACCATCTTCTTTACCTCGTTGTCGTCGGTACGTGCGCATCACAAGCACGGCGCCGTGCTGTGGCCGATCGTACGCCTGTTCACGCCAGGCATCCTGCTCGGTGCGTGGATCGGGCCCTGGATCGGCAAGCAGATGAACACGTCGGTGCTGGCCTTCTTTTTCGGCTGCTTCGTGGCGTACTCGGCGATCCAGATGCTGATCGGGAAAAAACCGGCAGCGGCGCGTGAGCTGCCCGGCAAGCCGGGCATGTTTGCCGCGGGCAGCGTGATCGGTATCCTGGCGGGGCTCGTGGGGGCCGGCGGCGCCTTCGTCTCGGTACCGTTCATGACGCGCTGTAATGTGCGCATCCATAATGCGGTGGCCACGAGTGCGGCGATCGGCTTTCCGGTGGCGCTGATGGGCACCCTGTCGAACGTCTATTTCGGCTGGGGCGAACCCGGCTTGCCATCCTGGTCGCTGGGCTTCATCTACGTGCCGGCGCTGGCGATCATCGTGCTGGCCAGCGTGTCGATGGCGCCGCTGGGCGCGCGCACCGCGCACAAGATGCCAGTACGCCAGCTGCAGCGCATCTTCAGCGTCATCCTGTGCGCGCTGGCCGCCTACATGTTCTGGAAGGCGTTCAACTAGACTGTAGCTAGGCCTTGCGCACCCGCGCGCGGTCCAGCGGCAGGTCGCGCATGCGCAGGCCGCAGGCGTCGAACACCGCGTTGGCAATCGCCGCTGCGGCCGGGCCCTGCGCCGCTTCGCCGGTGCCCAGGAACGGCTGGCCGGGGCGGTCGATCAGGTGCACGTCGATCTGCTCCGGCGCCTGGGCAAAGCGCAGGATCGGGTACGACGCCCAATCCACCGTCAGCACGCGCGACTCGTCGAAGCGCACCTGTTCCAGCAAGGTCCAGCTGGCCGACTGGATGATGCCGCCCTCGATCTGGTTGCGCACGCCATCCGGGCTGACGATCTCGCCGCAGTCGACGGCGCTCACCGCGCGCGTGATGCGCACCAGGCCCGTCTCGCGCGCCACCTCGACTTCCACCGCGATGGCGCAGTACGAGGCCAGGTTCTTGTAGCGCGCAAACGCGAAGCCGCGCCCGCGCCGGGCAGGGCGCCGGTAGCCATCCCAGCCGAACTTTGCTGCCGCCAGCTTGACCACGTCAAGGGCGCGTGGATCGTCCAGATGCCGCAGCCGGAACGCAACCGGGTCGCTGTTCGCGGCGCGCGCCAGTTCATCCATGAAGCTTTCGATGGCAAACACATTGCAGTAGGCGCCCAGGCCGCGCAGCGCCGATGAGCGCAGGACCGGCTTTGGCTGGAAGTGGTGCACCACGCGCGCATTGGGCAGCACGTAGTACGGAATCGCATTGCGGTCGCCACTGCCTTCGGGTTGCGGCGCAGGCTTGGCAACAGGTGGCGCAAACGGGCGCGCCAGGTGCGTGGCCGCCAGCAGGTTGCCGGCCTTGCCGGGGCGGGTGTTGTGCGGCGGCGTGAAGACGTCGTGCTGCCAGTCGGCGATGCGGCCCGTGCTGTCCAGTGTGGCGGCCACCTGCACCACCATCGCCGCGCCGAACGGCTCCCACGCGTGTTCTTCTTCGCGCATCCACTGCACGCGCACCGGCCGCCCCGGCAGGGCGCGCGCGAGCAGGATGGCGTCGGCCGCGACATCGTCGGCGCCGTTGTGGCCATAGCAGCCCGACCCTTCGACGTGGATGCAGCGGATCGTGTCTTCGTTCACGGCGATCAGTTCGGCCAGGGCCGTGCGCAGCGGGTAGACGCCCTGTGCGTGGGTCCAGACCGTGTAGCGGCCGTCGACCAGCTGCGCCACGGCGCACGAGGGGCCGATGGACGCGTGCAGCTGGAACGGGCGCGTGTAGCGGGCGGCAAATCTGCGGCCCGCTTGGCCTGCTGCGCCACGCGCCAGGATCGGCAGCGCCTCGGCGGGCTGGGCGCGGATGAACGCATTCACGTCGGGATGCGCCGGCAACGATGCCGGCGTCTCCCAGCGCGTGGCCCGCGCCAGCGCCGTCGCCGCCTTCACGGCGCGGTACTCGCCCTCGGCGATCACGGCGAGAAAGCGCCCGTCCTGCACCACCTTGAGCACGCCCGGCAGGCGTTCGATCGCGGCGACGTCGACGGCGATCAGGCGCGCGGCCTGCGACGGTGGCCGCACGATCCGCGCATGCACCATTTGCGGCAGGCGCAGGTCCTGCACATACGCTGCGCCGCCCGTGACCTTGGCGGGGATGTCGACGCGCGGCACCGACTTGCCGATGGCCGTGCGCGGGCCTGGCGGGGGTGGTGCGGGCGTCGGCGTGGCGCGCAGGTGCAGTTCCTGGCCCGTCACCAGCTGGCCGAACGTGACGCGCCGGCCGCCCGCGCTGAATGCGCCATCCTTGAGCGCCAGGCTGCCCGCGGGCGCGCCCAGGCGCGTGGCAGCCAGTTCGCCCAGGCGCAGACGCACCTGGCCGGCCGCATGGCGCAGCGCCGTGCCACTATCCTTCATCGAGTTGCTGCCGGCGGTGATGCCTTCGTCCGGCGTGCGCGCCGTGTCGGCAGTGACGAGCTGCAAGCGACCAGGCGCCAGGCGAAGTTCGTCGGCCACCACCTGCAGCAGCGCAGTCTTGATGCCTTGGCCCAGTTCGGCCTTGCCGGTAAATACCGTGATACGTTCATTGGCCTCGATGCGGATCCAGGCGTCGAGCCACGGCGACTTGTCCAGGCTCTTGGGCAGTTCGCCGGGGGTGGCAAAGGCTGCCCCCGGCATCGCGAACGACAGTGTCAGCGCGCCGCCGCCAGCGAGAAAGGCACGGCGGCCGGTATCGATCATCATGGCTTGCCCTTCGCTGCCAGCGTATTGGCGGCGCGCCGCACGGCGCGCAGGATGCGCATATGCGTGCCGCAGCGGCACAGGTTCGACGACATGTGGGCGCGGATCTGGGCATCGGTCGGCGCCGGCGTCTTTTCGAGCAGCGCCGTGGCCTGCATCAGCATGCCGGCGATGCAGTAGCCGCACTGGGCAGCCTGCTCGTCGATGAAGGCCTGCTGCAGCATGCCCGGGGTGGTGGCATTGCCCAGACTTTCGACTGTGCGCACTGGCCGCTGGCCAACGACCGATACGGGCACCATGCACGACATCGCCGGCTTCCCGTCCAGCAGGACGGTGCACGAGCCGCACTGGCCCAGGCCACAGCCGAACTTCGCGCCATTGAGTTCCAGGTCATTACGCAGCACGTACAGCAGCGGCGTATCGGCATCCTGGTCGACGGCGTGCACCTTGCCGTTTACCTGCAGGCGGTAGGTCGTCATTCTTTGCTCGCTTTGCGCACGGCCTTGTCCAGATCGGGCCACACGGGTTGGTTCGCGCCGTACTTGCGCAGGTAGGCTGCCAGGGCGCCAGTCTGTTCGTCGGTGAGGATCGTTTTAAAGGCCGGCATGAAGCGCGACGGTTCGCCATCGGGCGGGGTGATGCCATCCAGCGTGATGTGAATCAGGTCGCGCGGGTCGGGGTCATACAGCGCGATCGCCTTTTGCAGCGGCAGCGCGGTGCCGGAACTGGCGTCGCGTCCGGCGTCATGGCAACGCGCGCACGCATTGTCGTAGACCGCGTAGCCGAGCGTCATGCGCTGCAGGTCGGGATCGTCCTTCGCGGGCTGAGGCAGAGGGCCGGCCTGCTGCGCCGGTGTCTTGCGCGGCGGCGCCTTGGCTAATTGGCTGTGGGTCCAGGCGGCCAGCGCCGCCACGTCGCGCTCATCGGCTTGCGCCAGGTGTGTCACCACATCCTGCATCGGCCCGGCTGCCATCGCGTGGTCGCGCGCGACGCCGGTGCGCAGATACGCGTGCAGCTGGTCACGGGTCCATGGCAGGGGCGACGGCGAATGTTCGTTCAGCGCCGGCGCGTACCAGTCGTCGGCTTCGCCGCCGCCAAGCTGCTTCTTCAGATCGGGGCCGCCCAGCAGCGTGCGCGGCGTATGGCAGGCCGCGCAGTGCGCGACGGCGTCTGCCAGGTACGCACCACGGTTCCATTCGGCCGATTGGCCGGCGACCGGCTGCCATGGTGCGTCGTCCAGGTACAGCACGTTCCAGAACGCCACCAGTGGGCGGAACCCGAACGGGAACGTCATCCGGTTCTCGCGCGCCGGCGCCACGATCGCGGGGCGCGTCATGAAGTAGGCGTATAAATCCTGGATGTCGCCGTCTGTCATCCGCACGTAGTGGTTGTACGGGAAGGCCGGATACAGCAGGTGGCCATCGCGCGCGACGCCTTCGCGCATCGCGCGTGTAAAAGCCGCTTCGCTCCAGGCGCCGATGCCGGTGCTGGTGTCGGGGGTAATGTTGGTGCTGTGAACCGTGCCGAACGGGGTGTTCATCGGCTTGCCGCCGGCGAAGGGCCGCGACAGATCCGGCGTGTGGCACGAGGCGCACATGCCAAGGCGCGCCAGGTTGGCGCCGCGCCCGATGCGGGTGGTGTCGAAGGATGATTGCGCGGTCTGCGGCGCCAGTGCGGGGCGCCACATGATGGCAAACGCGATGCCGCTGGCGACGATGACGGCTGCGAGCAGCAGCCACCAGCCGGTATGTCGTTTGCGCTGGACTTGAACCATCGGGACTCCGTGTCGGGGAGGCCCATTGTGGATGCAGCAAGGGTGGGCGCTCTGTGCGTTCGCCCACCCAGGGGGTACTTATGCCGTCACGGGGCGCGCCGGCGCTTTGCGGTATGCCCACACCAGCATGGCCAGCGCAGCGACGATCATCGGCAGCGACAATACCTGGCCCGACGTGATCGGCAAGCCGAACACGGTGGTTTCCCAATCCGGCACGCGGAACCATTCGGTGAAGAAGCGCGCGCAGCCATACAGCAGCGTGAACATGGCGCCGACGGCCAGACGCGGACGCGCCTTGCGCGCGAACAGCCACAGGATGATGAAGACCAGCACACCGTCGATCAGCGCCTGGTACAGCGGCGACGGATGGCGCGGGCCGGTCACGCCCGGCCACAGCATGGCCCACGGCAGGCTTGGATCGGCCAGGCGACCCGGCAGTTCGGCGTTGATGAAGTTGCCCATGCGGCCGGCGGCATACCCGAGCGGCACGAGCGGCGCGATGAAGTCGTACACGTCGAGGATGTTGCGGCGGCGCTTGCGGGCCCACAGCGCCATCGCGATCAGCACACCCAAAAAGCCACCATGGAACGACATGCCACCGCGCCAGATCATGAAGATCTCGAGCGGGTGGGCCAGGTAGTACAGCGGCTGGTAGAACAGCACTTCGCCCAGCCGGCCGCCAATGATCACACCGAGCATCCCGTAGAACAGCATGTCGTCCAGGTCATCCTTGGTCCAGCCCTGCACTGCCACGTGCGGCATGCGGATGCGCACGCGGCCCAGCATGATGAACAGGGCAAAGGCGACCACGTACATCAGGCCATACCAGTGGATTTGCACCGGCCCGAGCGCGAGCGCGATCGGGTCCGGCTGCGGATGAATCAGCATAATCAGTCTTTCTTCAATAGGTCCAGGAAGCCCTTGAGGACGGGCGAATCGTTATCGCGCCGCCATGCCAGGCCTGTTTCGGCCAGCGGCGCGGCGTCGCGCAGGGCACGGTATTCTACGCCGGGGCGCATCAGGTTCGACACGGATTGTGGCACAAGTGCCAAGCCCATGCCGCCGGAAACCAGGCTGACGATGGTCTGCATCTGGATTGCCTCCTGCCCGATCGTGGGCAGCACGCCGGCGGCGCGGTAGCAGGCCAGGATCGCATCGTGCAGGCTGGGCGCCACCGTGCGCGGGAAGATCACCAGCGGCAGCGGGGGCAGGTCGCGCAGCCACACTGGCCCCGGTGCGGCCAGCG
Organism: Oxalobacteraceae sp. CFBP 8761; assembly: GCA_014841595.1. Classification (NCBI taxonomy): domain Bacteria; kingdom Pseudomonadati; phylum Pseudomonadota; class Betaproteobacteria; order Burkholderiales; family Oxalobacteraceae; species Oxalobacteraceae sp. CFBP 8761. Next base: position 741,427 of record JACYUE010000001.1, read on the forward strand.
CCGCCAGTCCGCTGGGCGCGCACAGCACCAGCGGCTCGTCGAGCAGCTTGCGGTAGTCGAGTGCAGGATCGGCCATGCCCGCCGGTGCGCCCGGCTGCAGCGGGATCACGAAGCCGGCATCGATGCGGCCGGACAGCAGGTCGTCGAACTGCACGTCGGACGTCGCCTCGTGCAGCACCAGGCGTACGCCTGGGAACGCAGCGCGGTAGCGGCGCAGTACGTCGGGCAGCATGCCCAGGCCGGCCGTGGAAACAAACGACAGCGCCAGGCGGCCCGCCTCGCCGCTGGCCGCGCGCCGCACCAGTTCGGGCAGTGCGCCGGCTTCGTCGAGGATGCGGCGTGCTTCGGGCAGCAGCGCGCTGCCGGCCGCCGTCAGGCCGACCATGCGGCGATTGCGCAAAAACAGCGGTGCGCCGAGCAGGTCTTCGAGATTGGCGATGCTTTGCGAGAGGGGCGGCTGCGTCATGTGCAGGCGCTGCGCGGCGCGGCCGAAATGCAGCTCTTCGGCCACGGCGACAAAATGGCGGAGCTGGCGCAGTTCGGGGTGCATTGATGACTTGATGATTGGACAGGACTCGGTGAGTTGTCCAATGTATCACAGCACAAGTATCACAGCGCAACCGTGGCAGCGCCGGGGTCTTGTCAGCGGCGCTTTTCCAGCGACTTCTTCACGCGGTCGGTGCGGCGCTGTTCATCGACATCGTGCGCCTTGCGCTTGTCCAGGCCCAGCGCCTTTTCGATGTACTCGAACCAGATGAAGGCGACCACCATCAGGCCGATGATGTACCACCAGGACAGGTCGGCAAAACGCCAGACCTCAAAGCCACGCAACGCGGCAAGCAGGGCGATCAAGAGGATCAGGGGCATGGTGAAAACTCCTTGTAGCCACACATCTTACGGCGTAAATGATGCCCGTGGGAAAATCTGGCAGTTTTCTGTTACACCGTATGAGCAAATGTGGTGATCGCGTTACAGAGTGTATCGCTTGCAGATGCCCCGGAGGATTGCCGGTAAAATTCACTCAGTCACTAATCCGGAGAATTCCATGAAGCGGTCCCTGTTGTTGTGTGTCGTGCTGTCGGCGTTTGCGTCCGGCAGCGCCCTGGCCCAGGCCGACCTGGCCAAGGCCAAGAATTGCATGGCCTGCCACACCTCAGCCACCAAGCTGGTTGGCCCGGCCTACAAGGACGTCGCCGAGAAATACGCGGGCCAGAAGGGCGCCGAAGACAAGCTGGTGCAGAAGGTGCTCAAGGGCGGCTCGGGCACCTGGGGTCCGATCCCGATGCCGGCCAATCCGCAGGTCAGCGAGGCCGAAGCGCGCTCGCTGGTCAAGTGGGTGCTCGCGACCAAATAAGCCAGCCGGCTGCTGCACGACATGAAGCGCGCCTGCGTGAGCAAGGCGCGCTTTTTCATTGGCGGTTGCACAGGCGGCGTGGTGTAAGATCGCCCCTTGTTCGCCTGCCACCCCACTGACCAAAGCATGACCACCATCGATTCCGCCGCACCCTATACGCCCCGCCAGGTCGTCAAGCCCACCATCGGTGTCTACCGCCGCCACCTGCTCGTGTGCACCGGCCCTCGCTGCAATGCCGATGGCGCTGCACAGGCGCTGTTCGACAGCCTGGGCGAGAAGTTCAAGGCCAGCGGCCTGGATGGCGGCCCGCTGCGCGTCAAGCGCAGCCGGGTGAGCTGCTTCGCGGCGTGCAAGGGCGGGCCGATCGTCTGCGTCCAGCCGGACGGCACCTGGTACTACGACGTCACGCCGGACAATATGGACCGCATCATCGACCAGCACCTGTGCAAGGGTGAGCGCGTGGAAGACCTGGTGTTCCACCAGGCGGGCACGGAGGCGTGACGACGATGGCGCACCGCTTCGACGACGCCCAGGTCGACGGCGTCTACCGCGCGATCGCCGAGCGGCGTGACGTGCGCCACTTCATCCCCGGCGCGATCGACGAGGCAGTGTTGCTGCGCCTGCTGACGGCGGCGCACCAGGCGCCCAGCGTCGGCATGATGCAGCCATGGCGCTTCATCCGTATCGCATCAACGCTGCTGCGTGAGCAGATCTGCGCTTTGGTCGAAGCGGAGCGCGTGGCCACCGCCGATGCCCTGGGCGAGCGCGGCACCGAATTCATGCGCCTGAAGGTCGAGGGCTTGCGCGAATGCGGCGAGGTGCTGGTCGTGGCGCTGATGGACGGGCGCGAGCGCCACGTGTTCGGGCGCCGCACGCTGCCGGAGATGGACCTGGCCTCGGTGTCCTGCGCGATCCAGAACATGTGGCTGGCGGCGCGCGCCGAAGGGTTGGGGATGGGATGGGTGTCGCTGTTCGATCCCGTGCAGCTGGCAGCCTTGCTCGGGATACCGGAAGGCGGCAAGCCGGTGGCGATCCTGTGCCTGGGCCATGTCGCCGAGTTTTATCCGAAGCCGATGCTGGAACTCGAAGGCTGGGCCCAGCGGGGTACGCTGGGTGACTTTGTCACGCTCGACCGCTGGTAGCGAGCGCCGGTAGTAAGCCCCGGTAGTGAGCGCCGATGCAGCGTCAGCTCGCAAACATCTTGAGTAATGCCACGGCCGGGGCCGCCGAGCCGATGCGCCGGTTGGCTTGCGCAGCTTCCAATACCTCTACCAGTTCATCGTATTTGTCGGCCTGACGATCATTCAGGTTGATCATGTTCATGCTCCAGCGCGGGAATGTGCGAAACTTGGCTGGTTCGTTATAGAGAACGCGCGAATTCTTGTGGCGGGGATCGAGTTCAATCTTCTGGTACAGCTTGTCGAGCGTTGCTACCGGACCCTCCAGCACCTGGAGGAACCAGCCGCCGTTGTAGAACAAACTTCCGGTCACGTCGAGAGGGGCGTTGTTATTCTTCGCCGTGTCCTGGATTGCTGCCAGGTCGGTAGGGGACATCTTGCGGGTGGCCTGGCTGACGTAGACGAGTTGATTGATCGACATAACAGAATTTCTTTCTTATTGGAAAGAAAGAACGATAGCGCGACATACAGCGGTTGTCGATGCAATGTTGCCGATTGGAAAATTGGAGCGGGTCAAAGATGCGCGCTGCATCCGTCGGTGCGACGCCCGCTATCGCACCCATCAACATTGCCAATCCACGAGTACACGAAGTTTTTCTATAATTTTGTCAAATCTTACCGATCAGACAGGAGAAACAAATGAGTGTGGACAATATCCCGGCCAAGTGCCCGTTCAGCGGCGCAGCCGGCACCGGCACCACCAATCGTGACTGGTGGCCAAAGGCGCTGCGTCTCGATCTGTTGGCACAGCATTCGGCCAAGTCCGACCCGATGGGGAGCGACTTCGATTACCGCGCTGCCTTCAACAGCCTCGACCTCGAGGCAGTCAAGGCCGATCTGGCCAAGGTGATGACGGATTCCCAGGACTGGTGGCCGGCCGACTTCGGTCACTACGGCGGCCTGTTCGTGCGCATGGCATGGCACAGCGCCGGCACCTACCGCATCGGCGACGGCCGTGGCGGCGCTGGTCGCGGCCAGCAACGCTTCGCGCCGCTGAACAGCTGGCCCGACAACGTCAGCCTCGACAAGGCACGCCGGCTGATCTGGCCGGTCAAGCAGAAGTACGGCGAAAAGATTTCGTGGGCCGACCTGATCATCCTGACCGGTAACGTCGCCCTCGAAACAATGGGCTTCAAGACCTTCGGCTTTGCCGGCGGTCGCCAGGACGTGTGGGAACCCGACCTCGACGTGTACTGGGGCCGTGAAAACAAATGGCTGGGCAGCGACGAGCGCTACACGGTAGGTTCGCCCGGCGTCGAAGGCCGCGGCGTCATCGACAAGGACGACGACAGCGAGATTACCCATTCGCGCGACCTCGAAAACCCGCTGGCGGCAGTGCAGATGGGCCTGATCTACGTGAACCCGGAAGGCCCGGACGGCAAGCCCGACCCGGTCGCATCGGCGCGCGATATCCGCGACACGTTCGGCCGCATGGCCATGAACGACGAAGAAACCGTGGCGCTGATCGCCGGCGGCCACACCTTCGGCAAGACGCACGGCGCGGGTCCGTCCGAGCACGTCAAGGAAGAGCCGGAAGCAGCCGGCCTGCACGCCCAGGGCTTCGGCTGGCAGAACAGCTTCGGCAGCGGCAAGGGCCCGGACACGATCACCAGCGGCCTGGAAGTCACCTGGACCAGCACGCCAACGCAGTGGGGCCACGACTACTTCACGTACCTGTTCGGCCACGAGTGGGAACTGACGAAAAGCCCGGCCGGCGGCCACCAGTGGGTCGCCAAGGACGCCGATGCCACCGTCCCGGATGCGTATGACGCCGCCAAGCGTCATCGTCCGACGATGCTGACGTCCGACCTGGCACTGCGCATGGACCCGGCCTACGAGGCGATTTCGCGCCGCTTCCTGGAAAACCCGGACCAGTTCGCGGACGCCTTCGCCCGTGCCTGGTTCAAGCTGACCCACCGCGACATGGGTCCGCGCGCCCGCTACCTCGGCCCGGAAGTTCCGGCTGAAGTGCTGATCTGGCAGGATCCGGTGCCGGCCGCCCAAGGCGCGGCGATTGACGACGCCGATGCGAAAGCACTGAAAGACAAGGTGCTGGCCTCCGGCCTGGGCATCGGCGAGCTGGTGTCGACGGCGTGGGCCTCGGCCGCAAGCTTCCGCGGTTCGGACAAGCGCGGCGGCGCCAACGGTGCCCGCATCCGCCTGGTCCCGCAAAAGGACTGGGCCGCCAACGAGCCGGAACAGCTGGGTCGTGTGCTGGCGCAGCTCGAAAGCATCCAGGGCGAGTTCAACGGGGCGCAGACGGGCGGCAAGCAGGTGTCGCTGGCTGACCTGATCGTCCTGGCTGGCAATGCAGGCGTCGAGGCAGCAGCCAAGGCGGCGGGCCACGACATCACCGTGCCGTTCACACCGGGTCGCACCGATGCGTCGCAGGAGCAGACCGATGTGGAATCGTTCCATGCCATGGAACCGGTCGCAGATGCCTTCCGCAACTTCGAGAAAGCCCTGTACAGCATACCGGCTGAATCGCTGATGATCGACCGCGCCCAGTTGCTGACGCTGACGGCGCCGGAAATGGCCGTGCTGGTGGGTGGCCTGCGTGTACTGGGCGCCAACACGGGCGGCAGCGCCGATGGCGTGCTGACGCAGCAGAAGGGTGCGTTGACGAACGACTTCTTCGTCAACCTGCTCGACATGGCCACCGAATGGCGGCCTGCCACGCGGCCGGGCCAGGGTGTCGAACGCTTCGAAGGCCGCGATCGCAAGACCGGCGAGAAGAAGTGGACTGCGTCGCGCGTCGACCTGGTGTTCGGCTCGAATGCGCAGCTGCGTTCGATCGCCGAGGTGTATGCCAGCGCCGACGCCGGCCAGAAGTTCGCGAAGGACTTCGTTGCGGCCTGGACCAAGGTGATGGAGCTGGATCGCTTCGACGTGAAGTAATATTGGACTGACGTCCTACCCGGCGCCTGCGGGCGCCGGGTTGTCGTTCAGCGAATCACATCCATCCGCGTACGCTTGCCGCCCTGGTAGGTGTACAGCGTCAGCGCGCCATTCAGAATGTCCCCCGACGGGTCGAACTGGATCGTGCCGGTCACGCCCTCGTACCTGATCTTCTTCAGCTCCGGCAGATACTTTGCCGGCTCCGCCGATTTTGCGTTCTGCATGGCGGTCGCCATCACCATCACCGAGTCGTACACATACGGCGCGTACAACTGCACTTCCTGGCCCGTCTTCTGCTTGAAGCGCGCGCGGAACTCGGCCATCTTCTGCTCTTGCACGCCTTTCACGCCACCGGCTTCGGCGCACACCACCTTGCCATCGCCCACCGCGTCGCCTGCCAGGCGGCCCAGCGCTTCGGTGCACATGCCGTCGCCGCCCATGAAGCGGGCCGTGATGCCCAGCGCCTTCATCTGCTTGAGCATCGGGCCGGCCACCGCATCCATGCCCCCAAAGAAAATCAGGTCGGGCTTCTTGGCGCGAATCGCCGTCAGGATGGCGGTGAAATCGGTCGCGGTAGCGCTGGTGAACTGCTTGTCGACGATGCGCACGCCGGGCCCCCGGGCCGCTTTCGCAAATTCGGCAGCCACGCCCTGGCCGTAGGTGGTGCGGTCGTCGATGATGGCAATGTTCTTGACCTTGAGCGTCTCGACCGCATACTTGCCCAGCGTGCCGCCAAGCTTGGCGTCGTTGGCCACCACGCGAAACACGCCGGGGAATTTCTGCTTGGTGAACTGGGTCGCGGTGGTGGCCGGCGAGACCTGTACCAGGCCGGCATTGTGATAGATGCGCGAGGCCGGCACGCTGGTGCCCGAGTTCAGGTGACCGACAATGCCATTGACCTTGGCATCGACCAGTTTCTGGGCCACTGCCGTACCCTGTTTCGGGTCGCTCGCGTCGTCTTCGGCCAGCAGTTGCAGCTTGACCTTCTGGCCGTTGATGGTGAAACCCTTGGCGTTGAGTTCATCGATCGCCGTGCGCGCGGCGTTCTCGTTGTCCTTGCCGAGGTGTGAATTGGGCCCGGACACCGGGCCCACGTGCCCGATTTTGACGACCTGCTGGGCGCTGGCGCCGCCGGCAAAGGCGATGGCGATGGCGAACGGGATAAGCCTGGTGCAAAACCGCATGGAGAGTCTCCGCAAGATGGTGATGGTCACGACGCCGCAAACGCGGCGCAAGGCCCGTTACAGGACGACGTTACAGCAAATCCCAGGCGGCGCAAAGTGATCGAGAAGTGATTTACAACGGCGCGGGGCGGCGAGCACCGGAGCAGTGCGGCGCTGCGAAATGGCGGTGCGCGCATGGTGCAAACGTGACAATGCCCCGCGCTGTGGCGGGGCATCGGCTGGCAAAGCAGTCAGCGTGACCTGGGCAGATCAGCGCGTGATGCGGCGCTTGGCGACATCGGCCAGCACCTTCGACAGCCCCTGCGCATCGGCCTCGCCCGTCGCCGCGATATAGCCGCGCACATAGGCCGCCTGCTTGGCGACCTGGCTGCTGCCACCCTTGAGTTCTTCGAGCAGCTGGTCAGCCACGGCCAGGTCGTTCAGCGCGCCCAGGCGGTCCTGCAGCTTTTCGAGATGGCCCAAGTAGCGCTTGACGCGCTGCGCCGGCAGCAGATCGCGGAAGAATTCGGCCGCATAGCGCGCCTTCTTGGCCGCGATGCGCACGCGGTGACGACCCGGTGCATCGGCTTCTTCCAGCCCGTCGATGCGTTTGGCCAGCCGCTTCTCGGCCGTGCGCAGCAGGGGCAGGGCGCTTTTCGCGGCGCGTTCGAGCAGCGGCGACTCCTTCGGCAGGCCACCTTCGGGCTGCCAGCGGCGCTCGCCCAGCCAGTCCTTCAGTTGCGCCATCAATTCGGTATAGCGCGCATCGCGCAGCACGTGCAGGATCTGCGCGTGGTGGCCCGTGGCGCGGTCGTGCGCGGCCTGGCGCAGTGCGTGCGCATCGATGCCCGGCACACGCTTGATGGTGGAATCGGCCAGCACGTCCCAGTCGCGCGCGGGACCGAGTTCGCCGGACAGCCACTCGATGCTTGCATGCAGCGGCACCGGTGGCGGCGCCAGTTCCTCGAACATCGCCAGCAACGCGCGCAGGCGGCGCAGGCCAACGCGCATCTGGTGCAGGCTCTCGACGTGCTGTTTCAGCACGCCCGGCACGTTTGCTTCGATCTGCGCCACGCAGTTGAGGCCAATGGCCTGGAACGCGTCTTCGAGCGTCATGCGCCCGCGCAGGTGGACCGGCTCGGCCTTGACGGCGCCGATCGGCGCTTCTTTGACGTCGGGTGCTGGCTCGGTTGGCAGCGGCTGGTCCGTTTGCGGTTCGTCGGCTGCCTCGGCCACATCGGTGTCCTCCGTGATGGTGACTGCCTCCGTCAGGTCGGGTGTCGCGACCGCCGCGATCCCGGGCGTCAGGTGCTTCGTTTTGTGGTGCTTGCTCATGCTGGTGCCTCTCGTGGACAGTGGATGATTCCATCATACGCCTGAGCACTCATCCGTTCACGTCTCCATGACAGGCACGTGACATTGCGCACGGCAAGACGGGCCAGCTTACTTGCCGATCCGGTAAATCACGTCCACGCCCTGCACGAATTTCTGCACGCCCACCAGCAGCGGATCGCGTGGCGACGACAGCGATGGGTAGCGGGGCGCATCGCTGGCCAGTCCCATCGCGTTGGACAGGTTCTTCAGTGGTGCCAGCGCCACGCCACCCGCCGGACCCAATTTGGCGCCAATGCCGCGGGCGATGTTCTGCGCTTTCACGCGTGCCGCCCCCAGCGCCTGGCTGACCAGTTCCGCCTCGATCCTGTCGGCGTCGCTGCGGCTGAAGGCCACGGCCAGCGCTTCGACATTGGGCAAACCCAGCAGGCTCTGGATCAGCGCCGTCCACCCGTTCAGGTCGCGCACTGTCGCGTGCACGGCGGCGCGGGTTTCGATCGCCGTCACCCGCTCGCCCTCCTTGAGCGGGCGTCGCAGCACGTCCTGCACCGAGATGTCCTCGACCTTCACACCCTGTTCGGCCAGTAGCGCGCGGCTCGCTGTCAGGCGCTCGTGGACCAGCTTCCATGCGGCGTCCAGGTCGGCGTCGGTGGTAACGATCTCGAAGTCGATCTCGCCGGTATCCGGCATCACGTGCAGGTCGGCAGCGGCCGTCACGTGGATGAAGGGGTAGGCGGGCAGATCGGCGGCGCGGGCAGCCGCAGCGTGCAGCATGGCGGCGACAGCCAATGCGGTAGCAAACATCTTGAGCATGATGGTCCTTGTCGTAGCGGGAACATTCCCGTGGCAAGGCCAGCGTAAAGCTTCTAGACCTTGATGTCTATATAAAGTAGATCTCAAGGTCTAGATTATGTGACGTGCATGACGACAGTTGGCCGCCGGTGCGCGTCTACTCGATCTCGAACGCCAGGTCGCGGCTGTTCTGCGCCACCTGGCCCGCATAGTCGGCGGCGTGGATGCGCAGCAGGTACTCGCCGGGTGCCAGGTCGGCGATGCGCCAGCTGCCCGTCTCGATCCTGCCATCGCGCAGGCGGTTGTTGAGGGCGTAGTCGAACTGGGTCGATGCGCTGCCGTAGACCGTGATGCCACTGGTCGGTGCATAGACCGCTTTCACGGCGTCAGGATTGCGCGGCAGGCGGTCGTAGACCTGCGTGATGACCGGCTGCTCGAAGCCGGGCAGCGGCGTGCCGTCGGCGCGCAGCACCTGGTAGCCCAGCTTGTACAGGCCCAGCTTGCGGCGCGCCAGGTTGCCATCCACCTGGTCGTAGGCATTCACGACGATCTGCAGCTCGCCCAGCGTACGGTCGAGGCGCAGGGGCTGACCCTTTTTCGCCATGATGCGCTTGCCGGCCGTGTCGTACAGCGCGATGCGCGAGATTGTCGGCGTCACCGTGTCGACAAAGCCGGTGAACGGCAGCGTGAGCGCATTGACGAGCGTGCCGCCCTGGTAGTAATCGAGGTGCACGTGCGACAGCGCATTGAGCGTGCCGAGCTTGTCGCCCACGGCAAAGCGGGTGCCGCGCGGCACCCGCACGCGCACCGCCTTGCCGGGTTTGCCATTGGCGGTTTCTTCGCGCTGGATCTGGAAGCGCGGATCGAGCGCGCGGCCTTGTGGATCGCGGCCCACGCGCATGTGGATGTAGGACAGCGGCCCCACGCTCATGCCCTCGCCGAGGTTGTTGAACCCCCAGTTTGCATACGGATCGGTCACCTTGGCCGGCAGGATCGCCAGCACGGTTGCGCCGACGTCGCCGCGCACATCCAGGCCCGCGTGGAAATGGTCGCGGCTGTCGCCGCCATATGTACCGCGCACTTCGCCCATCACGCCCACGACTTCATGGACCATGTCTTGCGGGCCAAGCGGCCAGGGCATCGGTGCCGTACGCCGTTGCAGCGGTGGGCGCGCCAGCACGGGCGCGGCTTCGCCCGCACGCGGCGGCGCCAGACGGTGCAGGCGATGGGCGTTGGCGTCGGCGACCACCAGGCTGCCGTCGCGCGCAACGGCAATGCCGCGCGGGCCGTTGAGCTGCACGGTGCCGTCGCTGCCGAAACCGTTCGGCTCAAGCGGGTGGTCGGTATCCTCCAGCGGGCGGAATTCGCCCGTTGGCGTCATTTGCAGGATGCGCCCGCCGGCACTGGCGACGATGTACAGGTAGCCATCGCGTGTGACGGCCAGGCCGACCGGGCGGCGCAGCGCAGGCCGGCGTTCGGCCTCGGGTGGCAGCGCGAGCGTGTCGACCGTGCCATCGGGCCGCAGGCGGCGCACTGCGTTGTTGCCGGTGTCGGCGATGTACAGGTTGCCATCGTGATCGACGGCCAGTGCGCTTGGGGTATCGAAGGCGGCGGCCGTGCCGGGGCCGTCGAACAGGTTCGGCTTGCCGGTGCCGGCCAGCGTGGTCACCGTGCCATCCTGGGCGATACGGCGGATGCGGTCGTTGTAGGTGTCGGCCACATAGACGATGCCGGCGTCATCCACTGCAATGCCGACCGGGCCGTTGAACTGGGCAGCACGGCCGATGCCATCCACGTAGCCGGGACTGCCGTTGCCGGCCAGCGTCGTCACGGCGCCACCCGGCGCGATGCGGCGGATCGCATGGTTGCCGGTGTCGGCCACGTACAGGTTGCCCAGGTGGTCGAGCGCGATGGCGGACGGCGTGTTGAAGGCCGCAACCGCGCCCAGGCCATCGACAAAGCCTTCCTTGCCGCCAGCCAGCGTCGAGACTGCGCCATCGGGCTGCACGACGCGGATGCGGTTGGCCTCGCCCCCGTCGGCAACGTAGATTGCGCCGCGCGGGCCAATGGCCACGCCGTACGGATCGCTGAAGCGACTGGCCAGTGCCGCGCCATCGAGCGCGCCGTCCTGACCGTCGCCAGCCAGCAGGTGCACGCGGGCAGGCCAGAACGGTTGGGTGCTGGCCACCGGGGCGGTCAGTACCGGGGTGGCGCCGGTGTGGGGTTCGACCCGGTCGGTGTACCAGAAGACGGTGCCGACGGCCAGAATGGCGGCGCCGGCGAGTGCTGCGATGAGGGGAGTGCGTTTCACGACGACGACCGGCTGATTGCTGAAGTTGCAATCTTAGCCGAAACACGTGAATGGATGGGGCGGGCAAAAATGCGAACGCCGCCGGACGAACGTCGCGGCGGCGTGCAGGTCTTGCGTATTTACGAGGCTCAGATGCGCAGGTCGTCCAGCGACTTGCCTTTGCCCAGAGCATCGACGACCCATTTTGGTTGACGGCCACGGCCGGTCCAGGTCTGGGTATTGTCCGCCGGGTTGTGATATTGCGGATTGACTTTGGCGCCGCCCGTCTTCTTGGCTTTGGTACCGCCCTTGGCCAGCAGTTCCTCGACCGAGATTCCCATATTCTGGGCGATCTCGAGAATTTGCTCACGCGCTTTCTTGACGTCTTGATGCTGGCGGTTTTTGATCTCCTTTTCGATATCGAATTGAAGACCTTTCAGTTCGGCGAGGTTATAACCCGACAGATTGATGTTTGCCATTTTGTTTCTTCCTTGATTAGGTGATTCGATTCGTTTCGAAGAGCCGCGCAGGGATTTTACTATTGAACCGCCAATTTGGAATGACAATCGTGCGCGGGGTTAATTTCGAATCAAATGGAAGGCAGAGCAACATGTAGCGCCGGTTTATTTTTCCAGCATTCTGATGTGTGCAATTTCTTGCGAAACTGCGCGCGTCACGACATCGCTCAGCGTTTCGCCGAGGCTGTTGCGAATATCGGCCGAGAAATTGGTCATTGCTTTGTCGACGGCATCGGCAATACCGTCGCGCAGGCGCTGTTCGAGCACGAAATCGATCCGCCCCTGCAATTGCTGCAGGATGCGCTCGGTAACACGTCGCTCCATGACGCTCCATTGCTCACCGCTCCAGTGGTCGACAGCGCGCCGTTCCAGTGCCTCTGGCGCATCCTCCGGTGCGGCCACCACGGGCGCAGGCGGTGGCGGGGCCTCTGCCTCAACGATCGGCGCCGGCTGCGCGACTGGCGCGCCCGGCGCGTTTGGTTCCGCGACCACTTCGGTCAACACGGGAATACTGGCATCGAAAGCGGGATCGTGGTTCATGATTGTCCTGCGACGAAGTGGGTCAGCGGATAGGATTCTTTTTTATACGCGACATAGCGTTTGCGGCCTTCGGCGGCATCTTCTTCATCGATCGAGATAATTTCAAACACGCGCGCGAATTGCGTGAAATTGCGCGGCCTGCGACGCGTCAGGTTCACGAGCATATCGTGGTGCGGCAGCTCGCTGTCTTCATTATCGGTAATCACGATCGGCGTTTGCGCCGCCAACCCGTCGCCTGCCATCACGTGCGGAATGAAATCAGTATCCGATACGGTCCACATGGCGGCATTCAAGGCGTCGGCTTGTTCGGGGCTATCGGCCAGCACCACGATTTTGGCGCGCGCGCCATATGCCTTGCGCGCAAGGCGGCAGGCATAGGCCAGCTTATCCGGGATATTGGTATGAAAGTCGATGCGGGTCATGGGCGCTTATGGAAAATCGGGAGTGCGCTGGCACTCCCGACAGGGTCAATCCAAATGGTCAGGCATTCATGCCGCTATGGCGCAGCAAGGCATCGATCGATGGCTCGCGGCCGCGGAAGGCCTTGAATGAATCGAGCGCCGGCCGCGAACCGCCCACCGCCAGAATCTCGCGCTGGAAGCGCCGGCCCGTTTCGAACAGGTCGGCGCCGCCATCGACAACGGCTTCTTCGAATGCGGCATAGGCGTCGGCCGACAGCACCTCGGCCCACTTGTAGCTGTAGTAACCGGCCGCGTAACCGCCCGCGAAGATGTGGCTGAACGAATGCAGGAAGCGGTTGAACGACGGCGGCGTGATCACCGCGAAGTTGCGGCGCACGTCATCGATCAGCGCCTGGACTTCCCCGTTGTGCGCGTCGAAGTCGTAGTGCAGGTGCATGTCGATCAGCGAGAACTCGACCTGGCGCAGTGTCTGCATCCCGGACTGGAAGTTCTTTGCGGCCGTCATCTTGTCGAACAGCGCGCGTGGCAGCGGCTCGCCGGTTTTCACGTGCGCCGTCATCTGCTGCAGCTTGTCCCACTCCCAGCAGAAGTTTTCCATGAACTGCGACGGCAACTCCACCGCATCCCATTCGACGCCCGAGATGCCCGAAACCGACAGCTCTTCGACTTCGGTCAGCATATGGTGCAGGCCGTGGCCGAATTCGTGGAACAGCGTGGTCACTTCGTCGTGCGTGAACAGCGACGGCTGCAGCACGCCATCTTTCATTGCCGGCGGCGTGAAGTTGCAGACCAGGTACGCCACTGGCGTCTGCACGGTGCCGCCGTGCAGCAGGCGGCGGCCGCGCGCATCGTTCATCCACGCGCCTTGCGCCTTGCCGGCGCGCGCATACAGGTCGAGGTAGAACTGGCCGACCAGCTGGCCATCGCGCTCGATGCGGAAGAAGCGCACGTCCGGGTGCCAGGTTGGCGCGTCGTCCGGACGCACGGTCACGCCAAACAGCTCCTGGATCACGCCGAACAGGCCCGCGACCACCTTCGGCTCGGGGAAGTATTCCTTCACTTCCTGGGCCGAGAACGCGTAACGCTGCTCGCGCAGCTTTTCGGAGGCGAAGGCCACGTCCCACGATTGCAGGTCGTCGATCGCCAGCTCGTCGCGCGCAAACGCGCGCAGTTCGGCCAGGTCTTTCTCGGCATACGGGCGGGCGCGGCGCGCCAGGTCTTCGAGGAATTCGATCACGTGCTGCGGGCTTTGCGCCATCTTGGCCACCAGCGAGATATCGGCAAAGCTGCCGTAGTCGAGCATCTTCGCTTCTTCATTGCGCAGTTGCAGCAACTTGACGATGTTCGACGAGTTGTCCCACTTCGCGACATCGGTAAACATGATGCCGGCGTCGGACGCCTTGGTCGCGGTGGCGCGGTAGATCGTTTCGCGCAGCGCGCGGTTGGTACTGAACTGCAGGATCGGGAAGTACGACGGGAAGTGCAGCGTGAACAGCCAGCCGGTCTTGCCATCGCGTTCGGCGGCGGCCTTTGCAGCAGCCTTCACGTCGTCCGGCAGGCCGGCCAGTTCGGCTTCGCTGTCGACCACGAGCTTGTAGTCGTTGGTGGCGTCGAGCACGTTTTCCGAAAAGCGCGTCGACAGTTGCGACTGCTGTTCCTGGATCTCGGCGAAGCGTTCTTTTTTATCGGCGGCCAGTTCGGCGCCCCCCAGGCGGAAGTCGCGCAGCGCGTTCTCGACGATGCGCTTGCGGGTGTCGCTCAGCGCCTCGAAACCGGCGCTTTCGCGCAGCTGCTTGTATTTGGTGAACAGTGCTTCGTTCTGGCTAAGGGCGGTCGAGAACTCGACGACCTTCGGCTGGTTCTCATTGTAGGTGGCGCGCAGCTCGGGGGTGTCGACCACGTGGTTCAGGTGGCCGACCACGCCCCAGGCGCGGCCCAGGCGCTCGCCGACGTCGTCGAGCGGGGCCAGCGTGGCCCAGGTAACCTCATCCAGCGGCGCCTCGAGCTGCGCCACAACGGCGTTCGCCTCGGCGATCAGACTGTCGATGGCGGACGTGACATGTTCGGGCCTGATCGCGTCAAAGCGCGGCAAGTCGGAAAAGTCGAGGAGGGGATTGCTCGTTTCGTTCGTCATCAATAGTCCTTCCAGATTGGTTAGCGTTGGTTCTTCAGTTCGCGTTCCGCCGATTCCACCGTGTTTTGCAGCAGCATCGTGATCGTCATGGGGCCCACACCGCCCGGCACCGGGGTGATGTGGCCGGCGACTTCACGCACGCCGGCAAAATCGACGTCGCCGCACAGCTTGCCCGCGTCGTCGCGGTTCATGCCCACGTCGATCACGATCGCGCCCGGCTTGACCATATCGGCGGTCAGGGTATTGCGGCGGCCGACAGCGGCCACCACGACATCGGCCTGGCGGGTGTGGTAGCCCAGATCCGCGGTCGCGCTATGACATATGGTCACGGTGGCATTGGCTTGCAAGAGCAGCATGGCCATTGGTTTGCCGACGGTGTTGCTGCGGCCGATCACGACAGCGTGCTTGCCGCGCAGGTCGACACCCGTGGTTTCGATCAGCTTCATGCAGCCGTATGGGGTGCATGGGCGGAAGCCTTCCAGGCCCGTCATCAGTTCGCCGGCCGACAGCACCGAGTAGCCGTCGACATCCTTGGCCGTCGAAATCGCTTCGATGACCTTGTTCGGGTCGATGTGCTTTGGCAGCGGCATTTGTACCAGGATGCCGTGGATGGCCGGGTCGGTATTCAATGCTGCAATGCGATCAAGCAGGGCGGCTTCGCTCAGGTCGGCGTCGTATTTTTCGAGCACCGAGTGGAAACCCACGTCGCCGCAGGCCTTGACCTTGTTGCGCACATAG
Organism: Oxalobacteraceae sp. CFBP 8761; assembly: GCA_014841595.1. Lineage (NCBI taxonomy): Bacteria > Pseudomonadati > Pseudomonadota > Betaproteobacteria > Burkholderiales > Oxalobacteraceae > Oxalobacteraceae sp. CFBP 8761. The sequence goes on from JACYUE010000001.1 coordinate 756,786, forward strand.
ACCTGGCTGGCGGGATCTTCGCCGACCAGGATCACGGCCAGGCCGGGCTGCTTGCCGGCTTCAGTAAGCCTGGCGGTACGCGCGGCGATGTCGGCGCGCAGTTGTTGGGAAAGCAGGATTCCGTCGATGTGTTGGGCTGGCATGGTGGGAGGCTCGTCGCTGGGCAAAAACAGAATTATACGGCCCGCGCCTGCCTTGCCGTTCGCTGTCGCCCGCTCCGCATGGCTGAAAATGGCCTTTTTTGCCGTGTTTCAGGCGCTTCGGTATACAGTGATTGGTGGCAGGAAGTTCAACATTTCCCTATACAAATTGTGCAGTTGCAGCATAGTTTTTCACATTATGAAATCGAATATCATAGTTTGAAAATGCGGAAGTCCACTGTTAGAATCTGATGGTTTAGCTAAAAGTTAGTTCGAATTTCATCAACCGCCGCCAGCCTGCGCAGGGATCGGATGGGGCGTACCACACTAGGAGACGCATGACATGGCAGCTCAACTCGACCAGTTGACCTCGCAAACCGCCAACGATCCGGATGCAATCGAGACCAAGGAATGGCTCGATGCGCTGGAGGCGGTGATCGAACATGAAGGAACGGAACGCGCCCATTACCTGATGGAGCGCCTGGTGGACCTGGCGCGCCGTCGCGGCGCGCACGTCCCGTTCTCGAGCAACACCGCGTACGTCAACACGATTCCCGCGCACCTGAACCAGAACTCGCCCGGCAACCTCGAATACGAAGAGCGCCTGCGCTCGTGGATGCGCTGGAACGCGATGGCGATGGTGGTCAAGGCCAACCGCGCCGACGGCGACCTCGGTGGGCACATCTCGTCGTTCGCCTCGCTCGCCAATATGCTGGGCACGGGCTTCAACCACTTCTGGCACGCCCCGACCGAAGACCACGGCGGCGACCTGCTGTACATCCAGGGCCACTCGTCGCCAGGCATCTACGCCCGCGCCTTCCTCGAAGGCCGCCTCACCGAAGAACAGCTGCTGAACTTCCGCCGTGAAGTCGACGGCAAGGGCCTGTCGTCGTACCCGCACCCGAAACTGATGCCGGACTTCTGGCAGTTCCCGACCGTCTCGATGGGCCTGGGCCCGCTGATGGCGATCTACCAGGCGCGCTTCCTGAAGTACCTGCACGCACGCGGCATCGCCAAGACCGACAACCGCAAGGTCTGGGTCTTCTGCGGCGACGGCGAGATGGATGAGCCGGAATCGATGGGCGCAATCGGCATGGCCGCGCGCGAGCAGCTGGACAACCTGGTCATGGTCGTCAACTGCAACCTGCAGCGCCTGGACGGTCCGGTGCGCGGCAACGGCAAGATCATCCAGGAACTCGAAGCCGACTTCCGCGGCGCCGGCTGGAACGTCGTCAAGGTCATCTGGGGCTCGCAGTGGGATCCGCTGCTGGCCCAGGACAAGGACGGCATCCTGCAGCGCGTGATGATGGAATCGGTCGACGGCGAATACCAGAACTACAAGGCCAAGGACGGCGCCTACGTGCGCAAGCACTTCTTCGGCAAGGATCCGGCGCTGCTCGAGATGGTGTCGAAGATGAGCGACGACGACATCTGGCGCCTGACCCGCGGTGGTCACGATCCGCACAAGATCTACGCCGCGTTCAAGAACGCGCAAGAAAACAAGGGCACGCCAACCGTCCTGCTGGTGAAGACCGTCAAGGGCTTCGGCATGGGCAAGTCGGGCGAGGCGCGCAACACCGCGCACCAGACCAAGAAGCTCGATGACCAGGCGATCCGCGACATGCGCGACCGCTTCAACATCGCGATTCCCGACGACCAACTGGCCGACATCCCGTTCTTCAAGCCGGCCGACGATGCGCCCGAAATGGTGTACCTGCACGAGCGCCGCAAGGCACTGGGCGGCTACCTGCCACAGCGCCGTGAAAAGTCGGACGAAAAGCTGACGGTGCCGGCACTGGCGTCGTTCAAGGGCGTGCTCGAGCCAACTCCGGAAGGCCGTGAAATCTCGTCGACCCAGGCGTATGTGCGCGTGATCACGAGCCTGCTGAAGGACGAAAGCATCGGCCAGCGCATCGTGCCGATCCTGGTCGACGAATCGCGTACCTTCGGCATGGAAGGCCTGTTCCGCCAGATCGGCATCTTCAACCAGCAGGGCCAGTTGTACGAGCCGGTCGACCGCGACCAGGTGATGTACTACCGCGAAGACAAGGCAGGCCAGATCCTGCAAGAGGGTATCAACGAAGCGGGCGGCATGAGCTCGTGGATCGCCGCGGCGACGTCGTACTCGTCGAACAACCGCACGATGATCCCGTTCTACACGTTCTACTCGATGTTCGGCATGCAGCGCGTCGGCGACCTGGTCTGGCTGGCGGGCGACATCCGCGCGCGCGGCTTCCTGATGGGCGGCACTGCCGGGCGCACGACGCTCAATGGCGAAGGCCTGCAGCACGAAGATGGCCACAGCCACATCATCGCTGCGACCGTGCCGAACTGCCTGCCGTACGATCCGACCTTCGGTCACGAAGTCGCGGTCATCATCCAGGACGGTCTGCGCCGCATGGTGGAAGAACAGGAAGACGTGTTCTACTACATCACCATCATGAACGAGAACTACCCGCAGCCGGGCCTGAAGCCTGGCCAGGAAGCCGGCATTCTCAAGGGCCTGTACTTGCTGCAAGAGGGTGGCAAGGACAACGCCCAGCGCGTGCAGCTGATCGGTTGCGGCACCATCCTGCGCGAGTCGATCTTTGCGGCCGAACTGCTCAAGAACGACTGGAACGTCGATGCGGACGTGTGGTCGGCGCCGTCGCTGACGCTGCTGGCACGTGACGGCAACGATTGCGAACGCTGGAACATGGTCAATCCGGAGCAGCCGCAGCGCGTGCCGTACGTGACCGAGATGCTGGGCGCCACCAGTGGCCCGATCGTCGCGACGACCGACTACATGCGCATGTTCGCCGAGCAGATCCGCGGCTTCATGCCGAAGGACCGCACCTATAAAGTGCTGGGTACGGACGGCTTTGGCCGCTCGGATTCGCGCGTCAAGCTGCGCGAGTTCTTCGAAGTGAACCGCTACTACATCACGGTGGCTTCGCTGCGCGCACTGGCCGACGAAGGCAAGATCGACCGCGCCATCGTGTCGCAGGCGATCGCCAAGTACGGCATCGACCAGAACAAGCCGAATCCGGTGACCCAGTAATGCTCACGTCCGCCACCCCGCGCTGTTCGGGGTGGCGGGTCGAGGCTAACTCACATAACAATTGGAGCTAACACTATGAGCATTGTGGAAGTCAAAGTCCCTGATATCGGCGACTTCAAGGAAGTGGAAGTGATCGAGCTGATGGTCAAGCCGGGCGACACCATCAAGGTGGACCAGTCCCTGGTGACCGTCGAGTCGGACAAGGCCAGCATGGAGATTCCGTCGAGCCACGCCGGTGTGGTCAAGGAAATCAAGATCAAGGTCGGCGACAAGGTTGCCGAAGGCTCGCTCGTGCTGCTGCTCGAAGAAGCGGGCGGCGCGGCTGACGCGCCAGCTGCTGCCCCGGCTGCCGAAGCTGCACCTGCTGCTGCACCGGCTGCCCCTGCGCCAGCTGCCGCAGAAGCGCCAGCCGCTGCGCCAGCGGCATCCGGTGGCCTGGTCGACGTGACCGTGCCGGACATCGGCGACTTCAAGGAAGTCGAAGTCATCGAACTGATGGTCAAGGTAGGCGACACGATCAAGGTCGACCAGTCGCTGCTGACCGTCGAATCGGACAAGGCCAGCATGGAGATCCCGTCGAGCCATGCCGGCGTGGTCAAGGAAATCAAGGTCAAGGTTGGCGACAAGGTGGCCAAGGATTCGCTCGTGCTGGTCGTGGAAGCGACTGGCGGCGCACCTGCCGCTGCTGCGCCTGCGCCAGCCGCTGCTGCAGCACCGGCCGCCGCGCCTGCTGCACCGGCACCGGCCGCTGCGCCTGCACCAGCCGCCGCACCAGCACCTGCACCAGCCGCACCAGGCGTGACCGGTTCGAAAGCGCACGCGTCGCCATCGATCCGCAAGTTCGCGCGCGAACTGGGCGTGGATCTGGGCCGTGTGCCGGGCAGCGGTCCGAAAGGCCGCATCACCCAGCAGGACGTGCAGAACTTCGTCAAGGGCGTAATGGCAGCACCACCTGCTGCAGCACCGGCAAAAGCCGGCGGCAGTGGCGTCGGTCTGGATTTGCTGGCCTGGCCATCGCTGGACTTCTCGAAATTCGGTCCGACCGAAACGGTGCCGCTGTCGCGCATCAAGAAGATCTCGGGTCCGAACCTGCATCGCAACTGGGTCATGATCCCGCACGTGACGCACTTCGACGAAGCCGACGTGACCGACCTGGAGCAGTTCCGCGTCGACACCAACGCGTCGCTGGCCAAGCAGAAGTCCGCCGTCAAGCTGACCATGCTGGCCTTCGTCATCAAGGCAAGCGTCGCCGCGCTGAAGAAATTCCCGCAATTTAATGCGTCGCTGTCGGGCGATGGCGCAGCGCTGATCACGAAGCAGTACTACAACATCGGCTTCGCGGCCGACACGCCGAACGGCCTGGTGGTCCCTGTCGTCAAGGATGCGGACAAGAAGACCATTTCGCAGATCGCCACTGAAATGGGCGAACTGTCGGCGCAGGCGCGCGACGGCAAGCTGCCGCCGACCGCGATGCAGGGCGCAACGTTCACCATCTCGTCGCTGGGCGGCATTGGTGGTACCGCGTTCACCCCGATCATCAACGCACCGGAACTGGCGATTTTGGGCCTGTCCAAGTCGGCGATGAAGCCGGTGTGGGATGGCTCAAGCTTCCAGCCGCGCCTGATGCTGCCGATGTCGCTGTCGTACGATCATCGCGTGATCGACGGCGCCGGCGCCGCGCGCTTCTCCGCCTACCTGGGCGAAGTGCTGGCGGACCTGCGCAAGACCCTTCTGTGATTGGAGCGCACTGATGAGCACTGTTGAAGTGAAAGTCCCGAATATCGGTGACTTCAAGGACGTCGAAGTCATCGAGTTGATGGTCAAGGCCGGCGACACGATCAAGGTCGACCAGTCCCTGGTCACCGTGGAATCGGACAAGGCCAGCATGGAAATCCCGTCGACGCACGCGGGCGTGGTGCAGTCGATCACGGTCAAGGTCGGCGACAAGATCAATGAAGGTACGCTGCTGCTGACGGTGGAAGAGGGCGCCGCTGCCCCGGCCGCGGACAAGCCAGCCGACAAACCAGCCGACAAACCAGCCGACAAGCCGGCTGCCGCGCCTGCGCCCGCTGCTGCTTCAGGCGGGCCAGCCGCGCCGACCGAATCGCAGGCGCCCGCCAAGCCGGCCCCTGCGCCGGCGCCAGCCGGTCCTGCACCGACCCCGTCGAGCTACACCGGCGCGGTCGACATCGAATGCGACATGATGGTGCTGGGCGCCGGTCCTGGCGGCTACTCTGCTGCGTTCCGCGCGGCCGACCTGGGCATGAACACCGTGCTGGTCGAGAAGTACGCAACGCTGGGCGGCGTGTGCCTGAACGTGGGCTGCATTCCGTCGAAGGCGCTGCTGCACGTGGCGTCCGTCATGGATGAAACGGCGCACATGGCTGACCTGGGCGTGGCGTTCGCCAAGCCAGAAGTCGACATCGACAAGCTGCGCGGCTACAAGGATGGCGTGATCAAGAAGATGACCGGTGGCCTGGCCTTCATGGCCAAGGCGCGCAAGGTCAACACGGTGCAGGGCGTGGGCCAGTTCGTCAGCCCGAACCACATCGAAGTCACGGCAGCCGATGGCGGCAAGAAGGTCATCGCCTTCAAGAAGGCCGTGATCGCGGCCGGTTCGTCGGTGGTCAAGCTGCCGTTCGTGCCGGAAGACCCGCGCATCGTCGATTCGACGGGCGCGCTGGAATTGCGCCAGGTGCCGAAGAAGATGCTCGTCATCGGTGGCGGCATCATCGGCCTGGAAATGGCAACCGTGTATTCGACGTTAGGTGCGCGCATCGACGTGGTCGAGATGATGGATGGCCTGATGCAGGGCGCGGACCGCGAGGCCGTCAAAGTCTGGCAGAAGTACAACGCGCACCGCTTCGACAACATCATGCTGAAGACGAAAACCGTCGGCGTGGAAGCGCTGCCGGAAGGGATCAAGGTCACGTTCGAAGCCGCTGAAGCCGGCGCCACCGCACCGGAACCGCAGCTGTACGACCTGGTCCTGGTGGCCGTGGGCCGCAGCCCGAACGGCAAGAAGGTTGCAGCCGACAAGGCCGGCGTGACGGTGAGCGACCGCGGCTTCATCGCCGTGGACAGCCAGATGCGCACCAACGTGCCGCACATCTTCGCCATCGGCGATCTGGTGGGCCAGCCGATGCTGGCGCACAAGGCGGTGCACGAGGCGCACGTGGCGGCCGAGGCGGCTTTTGAGAAGAAGACGCACTTCGACGCCAAGGTCATTCCATCGGTGGCCTACACCGATCCGGAAGTGGCATGGGTCGGCCTGACCGAAGACGAAGCCAAGCAACAGGGCATCAAGGTCGAGAAGGGTCACTTCCCGTGGAACGCCAGCGGGCGCGCCGTGGCCAATGGCCGCGACGAGGGCTTCACCAAGCTGCTGTTCGACGCTGAAACGCACCGCATCATCGGCGGCACGATCGTCGGCACGCATGCCGGCGACATGATCGGCGAGATCGCGCTGGCGATCGAGATGGGCGCCGACGGCGTGGATATCGGCAAGACGATCCACCCGCACCCGACGCTGGGCGAGTCGATCGGCATGGCAGCCGAAGCGTACGAAGGTGTCTGCACCGATTTGCCGCCACCGCGCAAGCGCTGATCGGCAACGTGGCAGGCGAGACCGGGACCTTTATGGTCCCGGTTTTTTTTTGCAGCGTGCGTGCCGCTTGCAGCACGCCGCCAAAGGTCTAAGATGAAGTGATACGGCGGCAGCAGCGTTGCCGCCTTTCTCGCAACATGCCGGAGGGCATATGGACGAGTACAGCAATGAATACATCGGCACCGTATACGTGCTGCCGCAATCGCACGCATTCGAACTTCATACCGTGCTCCACGGCGCAGCCACCGTCATCACCGGCACCGTTGCCCAACCGTTGGCGCAGCAACTGGCCGATGCCATACCGGGCGGTGGCGGCGTCGCCGATCCATGCCAGCTTGCCCTGCGGCCGCGCCGTGTCGAGGTGGTTACGCGTGTACTCCACGAACGTCACCGGGCGCCACACAAGATGCACTTCCTGACCCGCGTTCACGAGGTCGAAGAGCAGGGCAGGCCAGTCCCACTGTCGGCCGTCTGAAGGCGTTCCACAAAAAAAATGCCGCCCGGTTTGTACCGGGCGGCATGCATGGAGACGTATCGCAGGCTTCAGGCGAAGCTGACGAAACGCTCCGGAATATCGATTGCGCCATTCTTGGCGGCTGCTGCGTAGGTACGCATGTCAGCGATGACTGCTTCGAGCTGGTCATCGCCCGGATTTTCGATAAAACTCTTCATACGCTCTTGCAGGGCAGCTGCCTGATCACGCCATTCATATCTGGACGACTTGCTCATACTTTCTCCTCGCGGTCACACCGCTCTTATTTGAATTCACGACACCCGTTGTGAACATTTACATAATGACATAGTTTAGTGGTAATAGTCGGTACGATGGCACACTGAACTTTCCACCAAGCTACATGCATAAGCTCAGCCGGGTTTGAGCACGCTGCTATAGAACAGTTCCATCCGTGCCGCCAGTTGGCGTTGCGCTTCCTCGCCCGACGGCTCGGCATCCGGAAACAGGAAACGCCCGACCGGATCGCCGTTGATGCAGCCGATCAAGTGCGTCAGCATGACCGACGGCGGCACGTCGTCGCGCAGTTGCTGTCGAATATCGGCACGTGCGAAAAAGCGCGCCAGCATGTCGCGCGTCATGCGCGGGCCGCCCTCATAAAACGCTTCGGCCAGTTCGGGATTCGTGCTCGCCTCGGCGATCACTACCCGCTGCAGGGCGATGGCATCGGGCTCGATCAGCAGCGCGTAGAAATCGCGCGCAAATTCATCGAGGATCGTGCGCAGCGGACGCGTGTCGAGATCCATATTGCGCTCTGCAAACAGGCGCTCGCGCCGCGACGCGAGCACGGCCTTGAGCAGGCCGGCCTTGCCGCCGAACTTGACATAGATGGTGCGCACGGCTACCCGTGCTTCGCGCGCGATCGATTCCAGACTGGTACGCGTGTAGCCGTTTTTCAGGAACAGCCGACAGGCAGCCTCAATCAGTTCCTGATTGCGCGTTTCGACGTCGGCTGCCTTGGGCCGCCCGGCAGATTTTATACATGTCAATGCTGTGTTCATACATTGGACTCTAGAGCAAAATAAAATGAAATGCAACCGTTTCATTTCTTGACTTCGTTGTATTGATGGCGAATAATGCGACGAATCCATTTCATTTCATTTCGGAGCAGCACCATGGCAGAGAACGACATCACGGCACGGCAGGCGAGCGCAGCGCAACCGAAGGCGGACGCTCCCGCCGCCAAGAAGCCGCCCAACAAGCGCGTGCTGATCGTCGTCGGCCTGATTGCACTGCTGGCCATCGGTGCCGGTGGGCGCATGTGGTATCGCAGCTCCCATTTCGTGGAAACCGAAAACGCCTACGTGACCGGCCGCATGCACCAGGTCTCGTCGCGCGTGGCGGGCGTGGTCACCAAGGTGCTGGTGGAAGACAACCAGATGGTCAAGGCGGGCGATGTGCTGGCGCTGCTCGATCCGGCCGACCAGGCCGTGCGCGTCGAGCAGATCCAGGCGCAGATCGCCAGCATGGAGCAGCAGGTCAAGCAGTCCGATGCCCAGCTGCTGCAGGTGCGCGCCCAGGCCGGCGCCGCCGGCGCCCAGGTACGCCAGGCCGAAGCCCAGTTGCTGCGCGCCCGTCAGGACGCCGAGCGTTTCGGCCAGCTGTACAACGACACAATGAAAGCCGTGTCGAAATCCGAAGTCGATGCATCGAGCGCAGCACGTGCGGGCGCCGTGGCCGACGTGGCCGCGCGCCGCGACAACGCCGCCGCCGCGCAGGCACAAATCGGCGCCGCCGAAGCGGGCCGCGACGTGCTCAAGGCCGAAATCAAGGTGTTGCAGGCGCAGCTGAAAGACGCGCGCCAGCAGCTGGCCTACAACAGCATCGTGGCGCCGGTGGCAGGCCGTATCGGCCGACGCAGCGTCGAAGTCGGTGCGCGCGTGCAGCCGGGGCAAGCGATGCTGGCCGTGGTCGAAGACAACGTCTGGGTCGTCGCCAACTTCAAGGAAACACAGCTGGGCGGCCTCGCGCCAGGCCAGGCGGTGAGCCTCGAAGTCGATGCGCTGCCTGATCATCACCTGGTTGGCCGCGTGGACAGTTTCTCGCCGGCGTCGGGCAACCAGTTCGCACTGCTGCCGGCCGATAATGCAACCGGCAACTTCACCAAGATCGTCCAGCGCGTGCCGGTCAAGATCACGCTCGATCCGCAGGACGTCAAGAAGTACGCGGGCCGCCTGGTGCCGGGCATGTCGGTCGTAGCCGAAGTGGAGCTGGGCCAGGACGTGAAGCCGACGCAGACTGCAGCCGCGCGCTAAGCACACCATGACCAGCTTGAGCAAATCAGCCCCGTCGGGCGCGATGGGCAGCGGCATGCCGGGCGCACCCGCGAATGGCGCCGCGGTGGACCTGCGCACCTGGGTCGCGATCGCCGCCGGCATGCTGGGCGCCTTCATGGCGGTGCTCGACATCCAGATCACCAATTCGTCGCTGCGCGACATCCTTGGCACGCTGTCGGCCACGCAGGAAGAAGGCTCGTGGATCTCCACCGCCTACCTGTGCGCCGAGATCGTCGTGATCCCGATGACGGCGCTGTTCACCCGCGCCTTCGGCATGCGCAACTACATGATGGGCACGACCGCGCTGTTCCTCGTGTTTTCGACGCTGTGCGGCGCCGCCTGGAGCCTCGAGAGCATGATCGTGTTTCGCATGCTGCAGGGCTTCACCGGCGGCGCGCTGATCCCGATGGCGATGATGCTCGTGATGACGCGCCTGCCGCCCTCAAAGCGCGCCACTGGCATGGCCATCTTCGGCCTGACCGCAACGCTCGCGCCGGCCATGGGTCCGACGCTGGGCGGGTATCTGACCGAGCTGTATGGCTGGCCGTCGGTCTTCTACATCAACTGGGTCCCGGGCGTGCTGCTCATCGCCGGCATGATGTGGGGGATGGATGCGGAGAAGTCCAACGTCCGCACGCTGATCAAGGCCGACTGGCTCGGCATCGCGCTGATGGCCATGGGCCTGGCCTGCCTGACGATCTTCCTCGAAGAAGGCAACTCGAAGGACTGGTTCGATTCGAGCTTTATCGTGACCTTCGCCGCGCTGTCGCTCACCGGCATCCTGGGCTGGATTGCGCTGAGCTTTACGCGCCCCGATCCGTTCGTGAACTTGGCGCTCTACGGCCAGCGTAACTTCCTGGTGGCGACCACGCTGTCGGCGGTGATCGGCATGGGCCTGTATGGCTCGGCCTACCTGCTGCCGCTGTACCTGGGCCAGATCGCCGGCTACACGCCGATGCAGATCGGCGAAGTGATCGCCTGGGTCGGCCTGCCGCAACTGCTGGTGATGCCGTTCGCGGCCAAGCTGTCCTCGAAAGTGGACAATCGCATCCTGTGCAGCTTCGGCCTGTTCATGTTTGGCATTTCGTGCATCATGAATTCGTACATGGATGCGACGACCGGCTACGACCAGCTGATGTGGACGCAGGTCGTGCGCGCCATCGGCCAGCCGTTCGTGATGCTGACGCTGTCGAACTTCGCGATGTCCGGCCTGCCGCCGCGCGAAATGGGCTCGGCCTCGAGCCTGTTCAACATGACGCGCAATCTCGGCGGCTCGGTCGGCATCGCGCTGCTGGCCACCACGCTGACCAACCGCGAACACTTTCACTCGGCGCGCCTGGGCGAGGCCGTGTCGACTTATGCGCCGGCCACACAGGAGCGTCTCGACATGCTGACCCAGGCCTTCATTGCCAAGGGCATCGACCCGGCGGCTGCGGCCAACCAGGCGCTGGGCGTGGTCGACCGCCTCGTACGGCGTGAATCGTATGTGATGGCCTACAACGACGGCTTCTGGATCATCGGCATGATCCTGCTCGGCTGCATCGCGGCGATCTGGATGGCCGACAAGGTCAAGTCGCCCGGCGGTGGCGGCGGTGGCCATTGAACCCGCATTCAATTGAAGAGACAAACCATGTTCAAGCCTGTACTTAACGGCGTCCTCGCGATCGCCATCAGCACCCTGTTCGCCGGCTGCACCACGCTGGGCCCGGATTTCAAAGCGCCGCCGGCGCCCGCCGATGCGGCATTCCGCCATGTCGACGCCAGCACGGACGGTGCGCGCCTGCCGGCCACCTGGTGGCAGGTGTTTGGCGATGCAACGCTCGATACGCTGGAGATGCGCGCCTTGCGCGACAACCCGGGCGTCGAGGCGGCAGCGCAGCGCCTGCTGCAGGCGCAAGCGCAACTGGGCGTCGTGCGCGCAGGGCAGCTGCCGTCGGTGTCGGTGGGCGCGGGCGTGTCCAATGCCCGCACGTCGAGCGAGACGTCGCAGGGCCTGGCCCTTGGTGGCCGCTCGATCGAAGGCAATAACTACAGTGTGGCTGCGTCGTTCTCGTATGAGCTCGACCTGTGGGGCCGCGTGCGTCGCATCGTCGAAGCCAGCGACGCGCAGGCACTGGCTGCGCAGATCGATCGCGATGGCGTGCTGCTGATGCTCTCGGGCCAGGTGGCGTCGAACTACTGGCAGTTGCGCGGGCTGGACGCCGAGCTGGCGATCCTGCGCGACGCGCTGGCCACGCGGCGCGAATCGCAGGATCTGATCGAAGCGCGCTTCAATGCCGGGCTGTCGAACGAGCTCGATGTGTCGCGCACCCGCATCGAGCGCGCCAACGCCGAAGCCGACCTGCACGAAGTCCAGCGTCAGCGCAACCTGGTCGAACACGCGCTGGCCACGCTGGTGGGTGCTTCGCCCACTGCGCCGCTGCTGCCCGAGACGGCAGCCGGCGCATTGCCGCAGCCACCAGCGATCCCGGTGGGCCTGCCGGCCAGCCTCGTGGGCCAGCGCCCTGATCTTGCGGCCAGCGTGGCGCAGCTGAAGGCGGCCAATGCGCAGATCGGCGTGGCCGAGGGCGCGTTCTATCCGGCGCTGTCGCTGACGGGGAATTTCGGCTATGCGTCGCAAAGCCTGAACGACCTGACCACCGGCGGCGCGCGCCAGTTCTCGGCCGGGCCGTTGGCCCTGTCGCTGCCAATCTTCGACGGTGGCCGCAACCGCGCCAATCTGGCGCTGGCGCAGGCACGCTACAACGAGGCGCGCGCGAATCACGACACGCGCCTGCTGACGGCGCTGCGCGAAGTGGAAGATGCGCTGTCGGACGTCGAGCAGCGCTCCAAACAGGGTGATGTGCAGGCCCAGTCGCAACAGGCGGCGGCGCGCGCGCTGCTGGTGGCACAGGCGCGCTACGACCGCGGCGTCTCGACCTATCTGGACGTGACCGACGCCCAGCGCAGCACGCTGGCCGCCGACCGCGCCGCGGCGCAGATCCGCACTCAACGCCTGCTGGCAACGGTGGCGGTGGCGCGTGCCCTGGGCGGTGGCTGGGAGCAGGGCGCGGCATTGGCCACCGTGCGCTGAGACGCGCCGACCCGTGGTTGTCACGACCAACCATGGGCAGGTGTTGCATAATGGTGCACACGAGGTGCACACGATTCAGATTTGATTCCAATGGGCAATATCGGGTGATATATTTGCGCTCGCTGAAAGAAAACAGACAGTTTTCTTTGCGACCCACTGATCTCGACCCCCCCCATGAAAAACAAGAACCTCACGATCGGCGCCCGGCTGGCTTTCGGCTATGGCGTCGTCTTTTTGCTGATGATTGTCCTGGTTGCGCTGGGCGCGAGCCGCGTGGGGCGCATCGAACATGTCCTGAATTACATCAATGACGTCAACAGCGTCAAACAGCGCTACGCAATCAATTTCCGCGGCAGCGTGCATGACCGCGCGATCGCCTTGCGCGACGTGGTACTGGCGGCCGACCCGGCTGGCGCCGCGACGCCCATCGCGCTGATCAAGACGCTGGACGACAACTACGCGCGTTCGGCCGGCCCGCTGGACGCCCTGTTCGCCGAGCGCACCGACATGCTCCCCGAAGAGAAGGACGCGCTGGCCGCCATCAAGGCGCAGGAAAGCCTCACCAAGCCGCTGATCGAGCGCGTGGTCGCGCTGCACGCCGCCGGCCAGGGCGTCGAAGCCGCGGCGCTGCTGTCGCAATCGGCCGCACCGGCCTTTACCGGTTGGCTCGCCAGCATCAACCGCCTGATCGACCTGGAAGAAAAACTGAATAACGAAGCGGCCGCCGATGCACGCGCGATGGCCAAGGGCTTCGTTGGCTGGATGGCGCTGCTGTGCCTGGGCGCGATTGCCGCCGGTTCGCTGGCGGCCTGGTACACGGCCCGCGGCCTGCTGCGCCAGTTGGGCGGCCAGCCGGATTACGCGGCGTCGATCGCTTCGGCCATCGCCGGTGGCGACCTGGGCGTGGCAATCGTCACCCGTCCGGGCGACAACACGAGCCTGCTGTTTGCGATGCAGGGCATGCGCGACAGCCTGGTGCGCATCGTCTCGCAAGTACGCAATGGCACGTTGGCAATCAGCGCCGTGTCGACGGAAATCGCCGACGGCAACCGCGACCTGTCGAGCCGCACCGAACGCCAGACCGGCACGCTGCACGCCACCGCTACGTCGGTCACCCAACTGACCGGCATCGTGCGCCAGAACGCCGAGAATGCACGCCAGGCCAACAGCCTGGCCGAGTCGGCATCGGCCGTGGCACTGCGCGGTGGTGAAGTCGTCGCGCAAGTGGTCGACACGATGGCGTCGATCAACGAATCGTCGAAAAAGATCGTGGACATCATCGGCGTCATCGATGGCATCGCGTTCCAGACGAACATCCTGGCACTCAATGCCGCCGTCGAAGCAGCACGCGCCGGCGAGCAGGGCCGTGGCTTTGCCGTGGTCGCCACCGAGGTGCGCAACCTGGCCCAGCGCTCGGCCGCAGCAGCAAAGGAAATCAAGGTGCTGATCGGCAGTTCGGTCGAGCGTGTCGATGCGGGCGCCGTGCTGGTCGACCGCGCTGGCGCGACCATGGGGGAGATCGTCACGGGTGTGCGGCGCGTCACCGATATCATGGCCGAGATCAGCCATGCGACCGTCGAGCAGAATGCCGGTATCGAGCAGGTCAATGGCGCGATCGCACAGATCGATGAAGCCACACGCCAGAACGCGGCGCTGGTGCAGCAGGCCAGCGGCTCGGCCGCCACGCTCGAGGATGAATCGCAGCGCCTGGCGCAACTGGTGAGCATCTTCCGGCTGAACGACGGCGCACGCGCCGTACCGAAAACATCAGGCTATCAACCGCATTTGCTTAATTGATTTTTTTGCAAGTGTACGGTGTCGCACAGAGCGGTTGTTGAGGATGGCGTTTAATGGCTACACCAACAACCTAATAAGGGACTTCACCATGAAATCGTTCATCGCCACCTTGATCACCGCCGCTGCTTTCGCCGCCGTTGGTATCGCACCTGCAGCTGCCCAGACCGTCAACAAGGCTGCGCACAAAACGGCCATGGACAAGGCCAAGGCCGACTACAAAGTCGCCAAAGACAAGTGCGACGCCATGAGCGGCAACGCAGAAGACATCTGCGAAGATGAAGCCAAGCTGATGCGCGCCAAGGCCGAGCACGATGCAGCGGTGAAGTTCGACAACACCGGCAACAACGTGATGAAAGCCCGCGGTAACGTCATCGAAGCCGAGTACGACCTGGCCGACGAAAAATGCGACGCCCTGAAAGGCGATGCAGAAGACAAGTGCGAAATGCAAGCCAAGTCGACCCGCGACGCAGCACGTGACGCCAACAAGGCAAAGTAATTCCTGACCCGGGCCTGGCCGCACCTCACTGCGGCCGGCACCTGTCATGAAAACGCCGTCCCCGGACTAGTTCTGCGGACGGCGTTTTTTTATTCGGCGTACGTGTGGCCTTGACGCCACAGTTGGCACCTACCAGGCATGCCGGGCGCAGACACGCCCGGTGGGGCAGATGGCGGGCGCTATAATCGCCCGGTGAATAAACTCGAAGCCTTTGGATATATCGCCGCGCAAGCTGTTCGCGGCGAAATCACGTTCCCCACCAGCGTCAATGCCGTGCTGCGCCTGCAGCAGGCGCTCGACAATCCCGATTGCCATATCGATGAGGCCATCAGGCTGGTGCTGGCCGAACCACAACTGGCCGCGCGCACGGTCGCCCTGGCCAACACGGCCGCATTTGGCGGCGGTGGCTCGGTACCCGTGACCAATGTCCGCACCGCCGTGACGCGCATCGGCTACCGCCGCCTGCAGGCGCTGGTCGCGAGCCTGGTGGTGCGTCAGTTCGGCAACCGCATCAACGATCCGCAACTGCGCGCCAAAGCCGAACAATTGTGGGAGCACACGACCCACATGGCCGCGATCGCCTATTCGCTGGCGCGGCGTGTGACGGGCGTCAATCCCGACACCGCTCTGTTTGCTGGCATCGTGCACGAGGTGGGCGCTTTTTACCTGCTGGCGCGGGCCGATGAATTTCCCGGCCTGCTCGACGACGATGCCGACAACTGGGGCGCGCTGTGCGAGGACGTGGTCAGCGCCGAAGTCATGAAGAAGCTGTCGATTCCACCGGCTGTCTCCGACGCCATTGCCGACATGCGCGGCGGCTGGCTCAACATGCCGCCCGGCACGCTGCTCGACACGCTGCTGATGGCCAATCAATATGCGCCAGTGCCATCGCCGCTCGATAGCCGGCGCGAGCCATTGCCGCCGCATGGTGAAAACGCGATCGACTTCGTGTTCGATGAAACCACGCTGGCCGAGATCCTGGAAGAAGCGGCCGAGACCGCTCGCGCGATGGGTGGCATCTCGTTGGTGTGATCTGATTTCTGTGTAAATACAATGTTGGAAGTGATACTATTGATCATTACCAATTCCCACATGGAACTATCGTGATCAAGCTTGGCGTATGTCTGACGGCGTTACTGGCAATGACCGGTGCACACGCAGGTGTGCTCGATATCGGTTCGGTCATGGGCGGCGCAAATGTCTTCACCGCGGGCAGTTTTACGGCCAATTCAAGCGACGTCGAAGGCGCCATCGTTTCGGGCGGCAATGTCTCGATCGCCAATTACGCGGTCAACCAGAACGGCAAGGCTGCATTTGGCGGTTATTCAGTGGCTGCTGGCGGCAATCTGTTTCTGCAAAATGGCGCCATCAGCAACGGCAAGACCTATGCCGGCGGCACGACTACCCTGAACAATGCGGCGCAAACACCGGCGACCAATGTCAGCCCGGTCGATTTTGCCGCTGCAGCCCAGCAGTTCAAGAATATCGCCAGCGGCCTGAGCATGATTGCATCCACCGGCACGATCACGCGCGAGTACAGTGCCAACAAGGTCACCGGCAGCGGCAAGGGCGGCGTCGACGTGTTCAATGTGAATGCCGACTTTTTCAATGGCGGCAACAACTGGATGCTGACTGGCCTGAGTGCAGGGCAGACGCTGATCTTCAATATCGGCGGCAAGCAGGGCGGGTTCAATGGCGGCAATATCGGCTTTGATCCATTGAGCGGCTACAACGTGCTGTTCAACTTCTATGAAGCCGAGTCGGTCAACGTCAAGGGCATCATCGGCAGCGTATTGGCGCCGTATGCCACGGTCGAAAATGGCTGGGGCGTGATCAATGGCCAGGTCATTGCCAATACGTGGAACTCGAGCGTCCAGGTGAACTCGAACCATTACTTCAAATCGGTGGAAGTCGCAGGCTTCGAGCTCGTCAAGGACGTGCCGCCGACCGATGTGCCCGAGCCGGGCACGCTGGCATTGATGCTGGCCGGCGCCGCAGGTGTCGCCGGCGTTGGCGCCTCGCGCAGACGCCGTCTGCGCGAAGCCTGCGCCTGAATCGATCTGGCCGTTACGCCGGCGGCGAGGTGGCCGGCTGCGCTTCGCCCAGCATGCGCTCGACCGTCCGGGCCAATTCGCGTGCCTTCCAGCGGCGACGCGTCAGCATCAACGCCGTCAAGACCACACCACACAGCGCCATTGCCGCTGCGACCCACTGCGGCGCAGTGTAGGCAAAGCCCAGCGTCAGCGGAATCCCGCCCAGCAGGGCGCCCAGCGCATTGCCGACATTGAAACCCGCCTGGCCCAGCGACGAGCCCAGCATCTCCGCTTCGCGCGAATGCTCGATCAGGAGCACCTGCACCGGTGGACCAATGGCCAGCGCATTGGCGCCGGTCAGGAACGCCAGCACCACCATTGCGATCTTCGACTCGGCCATCAGGCCATTGCACAGCAGCAGTACCACCATCGAGACCATCAGGATCAACAGGGCTGGCAGCGGATGGAACTTGTCGGCCAGATAACCGCCAAACTGCACGCCGACCGTCATGCCCACACCAACCGCCGTCATGATCAGCGGCAGCGCACTCGTGCTGAAGCCCGTGACATCGGTCAGCAGCGGCGCGATATAGCTGAACCACGCAAAGAAGCCGCCGGTGCCGATCGAGACGATGCCCAGGGCCAACCACAGATCCAGGTGCCGGAAGATGCGCAGGTCTTGCATGAGGCCCGTACGTTTGCTTGGCGCGATCGGTGGCACCCACTGATACAGGCTCCACATGGTAAGTAAACCAATGACCGCGACGATCAGGAACACCATGCGCCAGTCGAACGCATGGCCGATCCAGGTGCCGAGCGGCACGCCCAGCACGTTGGCCAGCGTCAGGCCGGTAAACATCATGGCCATCGCCGCCGCCGTCTTGCCGGGCTCGGCCAGGCGGCTGGCGACGACCGCGCCCACGCCGAAGAAAGCGCCATGCGGCAAGCCGGCCAGGAAGCGCGACGCCATCATCGTCTCGAAGTTCGGCGCGAACGCCGACATCGCGTTGAACACGGCAAACATCAGCATGAACCAGATCAGCACGGTGCGCGGCGGACGGCCGGCGACAATGGTGACGAGGGTGGGCGCACCGACCACGACACCGAGCGCGTAGGCGGTGATGAGATAGCCGGCTTGCGGGATCGTGATCTGCAGACCACGGGCGATATCGGGCAGGATGCCCATCATGACGAATTCGGTCATGCCAATGCCGAAGCCGCCAAGGGCGAGGGGAAGTAGGCTTTTCTTGATCACAGGGGAGGTGGTTGTACTGCGGTGGAAAATGATCCCTGCCGACGGAGGAATTTGCGGCTGGGTCTGTCACTATACCGGCTGCAAGAGCAAACGTCCGCTCACCAGTCGTGATGACAGGTATAGGGTGCCCGAATGGGCCGCCTCAAGCGGGCAGTGGCTCGTCGTCGTCCGGCGGCCAAACAATGCGGCCATGGCCCACGTCGCCCAGCCGCGCGCGGATGTCGTCAGCGTCGCTTGCCGGCAGGCTGAACGTGAACTGCACGTCGTCGCCGTGCGCTACCTCATCGAGCGTGGCGCCGGCCGCATCGAGCTCGCGCCGCAGCATCCCTTCCATCGCATACGGCGCGCTGCAGCGCAGCTGGCGCAGCTTGATGATCGGGATCTTCGGCGCGCCGAGCAGCGCCTGCGCCACACTGTCAGTGTAGGCCCGCACGAGGCCGCCCGCGCCAAGCTTGACGCCGCCGAAGTAGCGTACCACTGTGGCCAGCACACCATCGAGATCCTGATGGCGCAGCACATCGAACATCGGCCGCCCGGCAGTGCCACTCGGCTCACCATCATCGACCGCCGCTGACTGGCCGCCGGCCAGCAACGCCCAGCACACATGCGCCGCGCCAGGATGCTGCGCGCGCAGCGCCGCCACGACCTGTTGCGCACCAGCACGGTCAGCCATCGGCTGCACGCACGCGATGAAGCGGCTTTTCTTGATGATCAGTTCGTGGTGGACGGCGCTAGCAATGGTCTGGGGCATGGGGCGCGCAGTAAAAGGGGAACGAAAACGACAACGCCAACCCGAAGGTTGGCGTTGTCGATGAATCTTTGGTAGGCCGTGCGGGATTCGAACCTGCGACCAACGGATTAAAAGTCCGCTGCTCTACCAGCTGAGCTAACGACCCGAAGAAGACGAGATTATAGCGGCACTTGGCAGATTTACCAAGTGCTTCCGCTCATTCTTTCTTTTTGTCTACGTCAGCGTGGTAGTCCTCGCCCTGTTCTTCGGCGTGTTGCTCACCTTCTTCGGATACATCTTCGCCTTCGATGACCTTGTCTTCAGCCTGCACATCGTGCATGGCATGCGGTTCAAGTTCTTCGGCGCTGACGTTCATCCGGACGAACAGACCCCAGGTAGCGAGCAGGGCGGCAGCAGCCACACCAATCGACGCTGCGTGCGGCAAGTATTCCGGGCTGCCATGGACGAACTGGAACACCCCGATCAGGCACTCTACCGACAGGGACACGACGACCACGATCAGGAAGCGCGACAAGAAGCGACGCACGCGGGTAGGCGAGCTGATGTTGGCTTCGCGCTGGATTTCTTCTTCCAGCACGGTTTGACCAAGACCGAGCGCGGCAACGGCGATGGTCAGCATGCCGATGCATTCAAGGATGAGGTCGAAGCGTTCGCGGGCAACGGTATCGGCGGAAGGGCTGAGGGCAGACCAGATTTCGACGCCAGCCAGCACGACGAGGCCGATGCCGCAGGCGAAGAACAGGATGACGATGAACACGTAACCGAGTTCGAAGAGTTTTGTTATGGCTTTCACGGGGGGAGCGGTGGTTGTAAAGATGCGAGACTTTAGCAGTAAAGGCTGAGTTGGCGATGTTCAGGAGGTGGTGGGTGTGGACGTTGTGCGACAGCGGGTGGCGGGCATGCGTGACAAGCAGGTGAAACCGGCCCCTCAATTGGTGTGCCTATGCGTTAGAGTCAATCTGCAATTGCAATCTGTAACACTCGGAGTAAATTTTCATTTCTAGCTCCAGCCCTTCCAGCATCAATATCAACGGAGATGTTTTCACAGATACAGTATTCATTATCCAAAGGGATCGATCTTAGAATGCTCCAGCAACTCACGCACTGATAGAACGTCCGGTCCGAAACTGGTAAAGCCGCTCCGGCTAAGTAATTTAGGTCTACAATTTTCAACTTATTCTTTGTCATAGTAGCAACTCCCGCATGCCTTTTACTGCATTATGCTACTGGCATTTCTGCCGTACGCCTTGAACGCTTCCGTCTTGGGGAACCAAATTATCCTACAGTCTGGCTTCATCATCAGGGTATTCTACCTAAAAGTAAAAATGGATTTTTATTTATTCTTTAAGACTGCCTCAATTTGCATAATCTCATAATCTACAAGGCTATCGCAACCAAACTCCAACCCATATTCAAAATCAAGTTTTGCATAGATTTCGCCAGTACTTAATTTTATTTTTCCGATTTCTGCTCCTGGCATCGCGATCCATTCGACTTTGGATTTTAATTTTGATGCAAGATCTTTCATTATTGATCTAAATTCATTTAAATTAATTTTTTCATCAACCAAAAATTGCGATACTCTTGGTTTCTTAGTGGTTTTTATATATTTCATATGTGCATTTCAATGACAGCCAAATTTTTCTGGATCGATTTCGAAACTTGGTCGCAGTCCGCATCTCCTATTATTTTTTTTTCACGCTCCCACGGGATTGCTGTGCCGAGCCCATAATATATTCATAGGCTTCAGAACCAGTTTTTTCCTTACTTTCACCTTTGCCATCGCCTGTT
Source organism: Oxalobacteraceae sp. CFBP 8761 (assembly GCA_014841595.1). Classification (NCBI taxonomy): domain Bacteria; kingdom Pseudomonadati; phylum Pseudomonadota; class Betaproteobacteria; order Burkholderiales; family Oxalobacteraceae; species Oxalobacteraceae sp. CFBP 8761. Next base: position 777,556 of record JACYUE010000001.1, read on the forward strand.
TCCAAGTTAGCATTGGTTCAGGTTTTCCTGTTGTTGAGCCGGTGTAAAGGTCAATCGCTTTTTGCCGATCCTCCATCAATAACCGAGCTCTAATTCTGGCCTCATTCCTCAATCTATGGGCTTGTCTAGCCTTTTTTTTTAGGTCTGCTATGCACTGCTTTCCAATTGCCATATTTTTTAGACTCACTCAGATGGTTAGCGTCTGTTTCGATGACTTGCCATCTACTCCAGGGCAAGCAAAAACTATTATTCTACTCAATCTTTCTGACAAATACTCTCATCGAGGTTTCATGAAAATGGCTACATCAAAGGAACGTATCTCATAACTCAAATTTAGTTGACCCCACTTGAAAAGCCACGTACGCGTCCCGGTTCTAATATTATTGGGTGAGGCTCCGATGTTCTTCTTCATAAAATTCGATAGTAGATGATATTCATCTGTCATCGCCTTTTCACTTACGTCATCCCAACTTTTAATAGGACGGTCTAACCATCGCAGTAGCAGCCACTTAATACTCGTTTCTTGCAAGGAGATGAAAACGCCAAACCTCATTGTATCCTCTTGAGCCTCTACGTAGTAATAAATACCTCCCGCGCATTCTCGTTTTTCAATCAAGTATTTTTCGGCAAGGTTTTCCAACTCCTCATAATTGGATGAGACTGATAATATTTTCTCGCCAATATTGATTTTCCCTTCGGTAAAGTCAATCATGGGATTATCGACTCCGTCAGTGGATCTTCTTCAATAATGATACGATACTTTAAATTGATGCAATACTATTGCACGCCTTATTGGTTCATTGACTAACTTGTACGCTCTTCCTACACAAGGACCTCTGTTTAATATGAATGATTTTATCTCTGCTTCAGACTAAATAAAAATAATATCGAATGCGCGAACTGCCCCTGCCGGCCTAGTCGAACCGTTGGCCCGAATGGCTGACCTAACACCCTTGCCTTGCCACGAGCACAAACATTAATTCTTGAGCCCGCATGCGTAATATTCACATTAGTACCGACGATATTCGTCCCAACTTGTTAGGTCAACATTGGTACTGTTTTCAAAGCTGTCACAACCGACTAATATTGAGTTGCCACAAGGGTCATATATGCTCGCCATATACCCGCCCGGCGTCATTGCCAAAAAATCAAAATGAACTTCTTGCTCACGTAGTGACATACAATATTCGGGGAAGTCATTTTTGATATTGAACTTAAATAACGGATTTTTACTTGGATCAATCTTGATTTCTGAATATTGCAACTGCCCGCGAACAGTTCTAATATTATTTACTAAGAACTCGCTTCCATTTATTGTGAAACGAAGAATCTGACCGTAGAAGTTCTTCATCTGCGCCATCATTCCCTTACTCACTGGGATGAAAATTGTAATCACTTCATCTTCTTCCATATCGTCCCTTTGATGCTGGTCTGTCACTAACGCTAGTGTCATTTCGCGCCTCCTTTGCGGCGCATCGATTTGGCGGAAATATTTTCGCTCCAATTCTGCCAAGCGCCTTTTTTTCAGCGGCGTAGAATGGACTTCTGTTGGCAGCCGAATCGTTTCCTATATCAATGAATTTGTAGCCTTCTGCTGCTCGTTCACGAATCCAAATAGCGTTTCCACCAACTGCTTTTTCCTCCCAAACTTTTGATCCAAATTTCGCTTCAAAAGCGCCTGAACTTCGTATTATGTCGCTCCAGTCTTTTTTAATGGTCCTAAACTCCTCGCACGGGTATTTTTTACGCATCGCTTTAGCATAAGCCTCAATTGATGATTGGCCTTCACCAATGATCACATATTTGGTCAAGCCTAGAGGATCGATAAATGCAGTCGGGTTTGGACTATATTGGTACGAGTTGATGCCACCCGAAAGCTTTATCGGATCGCTCGACAAATATCTTCCTAGAAGCGGGTCGTAGTAACGATACCGGTTGTAGTGTAGCCCCGTTTCTTCATCAAGATGCTGCCCCTGAAATCGTACTGGATTTCTCACCCCCGTCTTAAACGCAGCCTCGCTGATCGCTTCCCTCGCCTGTCCCCACGCCTTGTATTGAGCCGACCACGCAACCTTGCCCTCATGGTCGGTTAATTCCTGCGGCGTGCCTAGATGATCACATTGAAAGAAGGTGATTTCATCTTTGCCAAATGGTCCGGCGTCTTGCTCAAGTTCGCCGTTCCATAGAGGATCAAGCTCAATATCGTACTTGCCATAGTTACCTGCTATTAGCGCCTTGACATCAGTGCTGGACGCCAGTCGTAGCGCCTGGCTTCTAGTCGCCTGCGCGAGAGGTACAAAACTATCGCGCTCGTATACATAGTGAACGGTTCGTTCGACCGCGGTATGGCCCCCATACACGCTGCTTTCCAGCGCCAGCGTGTCGCCATCCCAGCCGTACATTGTCCGAGTTGGCTCCCGGAAAGCACCACCATCCATCGCAGTATGGTGCTTGGCGATGCGCCGCCCCAACGGATCATAGGCAAAGGTGGTGACGCCTTGCGACGTCGTGCCGCGGTTCATTCGGTTGAACGCATCCCATGCATACTCGGACCGCTTGCCGTGCTGCGTGTGCTCCACGAGATTGCCGCGTTCGTCGTAGCGATAACTGACGCCCGCATATTCCTTGAGCAGGTTGTCGAGCAGTTTCGGTAGCGGGGCGCGTTGGGAAATGGGCCCCTGCTGCTCGGTATCGGGTACCTGTATGTTCCCCGCTGGATCGAAAGCGAAGGTTTCGTAGCCCATTGCACTGTTTGCCGCCAGAAGCCGTCCAACCGGGTCATAGCGGTATTCAATGTGGCCGCGCCGGTTGTCTTCGACGCTGGCCAGTTGGCCGGACGGGTCATAACGGTAGCGGCGGACGATTGCGGCGCGCATGCCGACCTGAACGTCGGGACGGTACGTATCGGGGTAGAACAGCCGATCCTTCTGGCCGACCTGGGCGATAGGGCCGAGCTGCTGTTCGATCAGGCGGCCCACCGGGTCATATTTCATCGTTTGCCGCAGGCCGTTAGCCTGGGTGCGGCTGGTTTCCTGGTACAGCGCGTCGCGTTCGAAGGCCACCAACTCTTGCCCGTCGAGCAGCAGGCCATGCACGTGGCCAGCGCCGTAGGTCAGCCATTCGGTGCTGTGGCCGTCGGGACGGACCGTGCCGATGCGGCCGTTCAATTCGTCATGCTGGTGGTGCCAGACTGCGGTGCCTTTATCTGGATGGAACGGCCCCTGGTAGTGCTGGTGCTCGCGCACCAGGTTGCCAGCGGGGTCGTAGAACCATTGCAGTCTGGCGTGTTCGTTCTGTGCTTCGGCCAGTTGGCCATTGGCGTTGTAGGCGAAGGTTTCGGTTTGCTCCGGCTGGCCGGGGGCGGCGGCCCGGCGTTGCACAAGCCGGCCCATGGCGTCGAAGTTGAGGCGCGTGGTCACGCCGGCGTCGACGGTCTCCATTAGCACGCCACTATCGTCGTCGTAACGGTACTCGGTGACCTTGCCGTCAAAACCTTGTTCCTGCAACAGGCGGCCGGCCGGGTCATACCGGAAGCGGTAGACGCTGCCATTTTCGTTTTCCAGCGCGGCCAGGCGGCCGAGCGCATCCCAGCGATAGTGCAGGCCATGTCCAAGGGCGTCGATGCGCCTGGCGATCAATCCGGCTGCGGTGTAGCGGTAGGCGGTGGTGCGTGCGAGAGCGTCAGTGTGCGCGAGCAGCCGGCCTTCGGCGTCATGGACCAGCTGCTCTTGCTTGCCATCCGGGTAGATGACGGCTTCGAGCTGTCCGGGATGGTTGCCCCTGTCGCTACCGTCATTGCGGGCTTGCGCCAGCGTGTCGGCGCTAAGAGGTGTGTAGCGGTATCGGGTGACATTACCGGCGGCATCGATGCTCTTGGTAAGCCGTTTGCGATCGTCGTATTCCCAATGGCTGCTGTGTCCTGAACAGTCGGTGTAGCTGGCGAGTCCGCCGTCCAGGTTGTACGTGAGTTTCGAGATGCCACCCTTGGCGTCAATGATCTCGATGGGCTGGCTGCGCTTGTCGTACACATACTGCGTCTTGTTGCCGCGCGGGTCTGTCTCTTCAACCAGATGGCTCTGGACATTGTAGTCACGCTTCCAGGTGCCACCTTCGCCATCGCGGATGCCGGTGACGCGGTGCTGGTTGTCATACTCGAAGTGGACTTGACTGCCGTCAGCGCGCGTATGCGTGAGCAGGTTGCCATGGGCATCGAAACGGTAATGCTCGCTGCTGCCGTCGGCGTCGATGTGGCGCACGACGTTCTTGGCGGCATCGCGATAGAACCATTCCTCGCCCCCGTCCGGGTACACGATGCGGTAGGTGTAGCCTGCGATGTCATAGTAGTAGCGGCTCTCTTGATCAAGCGCATCGATGACGTAGGCCAGCCGAATGTTCTTGTCCCACTTGAGCCGGGTGTCGAAGCTGCCGTCATCAGCCCACTCGCGGATCGCCTTCGCATTGGCGCCGCTGTCAGTGCTGGTGTCGTAGGCGAGGTTCATACCGCGCCCGGTGCGGTCGGTGTAGCGGGTAATGAGATGACGATCGTACCCGTACTGCCAGGTGGCGCCGTTGTCGTCCTGGGCGCGGACCAGGTCGCCGTGCTCGTCGTCATAGTCGTAGGCGGCGAGCTGGCGCACCAGCTTGCCGTCCCGGATTTCCCACAGAGCGCGGATGCGGCCGCTATTGGCGTCGACCTGGGTGCCAGCATGGGCGATGATGGTCTCGCCTTGCTTGCTGATGATGTCGCTGAGCACCGCTTCGCCGGCATGGGGACCATGGGCAACGACGTGGTCGTAGCGCAGGCCGAGGGCGGCGCCGTCGCGGGCATGCAGCGCGATCAGTCTGAAGTGCTGTTTGCCCATCTCGGCGGCCTTGGCGCGTACGGTGTCGATCAGCTCGTAGGTTTCGCGCCAGGCGCTGGCTTCGCCTTCTGGCAGGAACTTGCCGAAGTCGAGCGCGAGCAGGGAGACGCTGATGCGCGTGAGCGTGATCAGCTCGACCGGATCGTGGTGCCGCTGGCCGATGTCAAGGCACGGGTAGCGGTGACTGCGGCCATCGGCGGCGTGATAGAGCAGGGCGGCGCTCTTGCCCTGGCCAACCACGTCGACACGCGTGCTGTACGGGGTAAGCCAGCGCGCGCCGAGATGGCCGTGGTCATAGGTGGTCAGCTGGCTGCGGTAGGTGCGGCTCCATTCGATGGGAAGCGGCGCATCAAGGACGAAGTCGGTATGCGTGAAGGTTTCGGCGCCGGTGGCGAAGCTGATCGAGTGCGCGGTACCGCCCTTTGCCGGACACAGCTTGCAGGCATTGGCGTCGCCCTTGGCCGGAACTTGGCGGCCGATGGCGCCCAGTTCGTGGCCGGGATTGTCCTTCTGGTGCTGCGCGCCCTTGCTTGACGGGACCAGTGCCGGATAGCGCTTCTTGTGTTTTTTAACCGCATCGCGCAGCCGCATCAGTATCCAGCGGATGCTCATCTGCTCCTGTTCGTCGGCCAGTGCCGCGAGCTTGCCGCGAAACATCGGCTTGAAGTCGGTCAGGTGGTTGACCATGCCGCTCACGCCCTCTACGGCGCTTTGCGGCAGGTGACGGGCTGCCACGGCAACAATATAGTTGGCGCTCTTTTTGTATTCTTGGCCAAGTGCGCCAAGCATGCGCAGCAAGCTGCTCTTTGCCTTGGGATCGTACACCCTGGTCTCCACGTCAGCCGGGGTGGCCACGTCGAACAGTGGTTCCTTGCCGATGCAGCTATTGAGAACCTTGATCAGGTCATCGGCAACGCCGTCAGCAGTAGTGGCGCATTCACTCAGAATGGTGGGCAGCTTGTCCATCGCTTTGTCGACAAAGGTGTCGATCTCGCCGGCCAGCTTGGCGTTAAGGTGCATGATCAGCACTTCGATGAGCGCGCTGCCGAGATCCTTAACACCCGATGCCAGCTTTTGTCGGACCAGATGCAGTGTTGGCCGCAGGGTCATGCGCGCTGCGCCACCCGCTCCTGGGACCACACCGATCAGGTTGATACCCAGGCTGACCCACTGCAGGATTTCGATTTCTTTCTTGTTGATGAGCTTCTGGATCACGCCCACGATGTCCATGACGGCGTCGATCAACGCCATGATGTTGCCAATCACCGGCAAGCTGCCCGCTACGGTGAGCAAGCGCTCCAGCGTGATGTAATCATGGCTGAGCTCGCGCAGCCATTTGTCGAAGGCGGCAGCGCCGGCACTGACGTCTTGCTGGTCGATGGTGTCGAGCGGCGCCACCGCAACTTCTGGCGCGCGTTGGGCGGGCTTGGATGGGGCTTGCGCGGGTTCGGTCATGGTGGCTTCTTATTGAAAGGACTTTTTCAGGGCCGAGGTCACGACGTCGGCACCAATGCGCGGCAACGATCCGGGCAACCCGATGGCCTCTGCGCCGCCCGGGAGCTTGCCCGCAACATGGGTCATGGCCGCCTGGCCAGCCTGCGCCAGCAAGACTTGCGCGCCGCCCTGTTTCAACGACTGCACCGCGCTCGCCCCTTGCTCTGCTAGCTGCGCGACCGCGCCTGATTTGTCGGCTGTGTCCTCTGGACTGCCTGTCACCGTGTCGGCGCCCGCCTTGGACTGCGCCACGACCGGCCATTCGGTTCCATCACCGAAATAGCTGCCTTCGTCCCACGGGTCGCGCGGGTCCCTGCCATAGCTGACGGTGGCCATTCCCATCGGCAGACCGGCCACGCTGGCAATGCCCTCGCTATCGAGCGTCCCCTGGTGGACGCCACCTTCGGCGTCGACGACGGTGTAGTCGCCTTGCCCGACGCCTTGCTTCTTGCTGCCTTCCTGGTTCACATACCGGTGAAGCAGGTCGAGCTGTCCCAGCGGCAGCTTCACGGTCTGCGGCAAGGCTGGCGTGCCTTCGCTCTTGCCAGGATCGAGGTTGTGCTGCGCCGCGTGCTGGCGCCAGACGCCGCTTGTGCCATGGACGATGCCGGACGCGTTCCAGCGGCTGAAGCTGGTTCCGCCGTTGATCACCACTTCTTCTTTTGCCGTGATCGTGATCCGGTTGGCGGTATGGGTGATGTTGAGCTTGGCCAGGATGTTGACGCTGTCCTTCAGGGCGGTGATGTCGATGTCGGCGCCCGCCGCCACCAGCTTCATGCCGGCCTTGTAGGCGAACATGCGCACTGCTTCCTTGACACTGACGAGCAGGCTCTTGCCCGCGCTCAGGCTGGCATGGCCACCACTGGTCAGGGCGGTGTGTTCCATGCTCATCAGATGGGTTGAACCCTGTGTGCTGGTTTCGATGCCGGCGGGGCTTGCCAGAACCAGGTGAGGCGCCTGGAATTCCGGGAATTCACCTTGTGCAGGCTCGCCGCCCTGGCCTTTGACGGCATCGACCTGCGATTTCAGAGCGGCGGCGACCTGGTCCTGGTCGCCCGGCTGATGCGCCTGCGCCTGCTGTGCGACCTGCGACAGGCTGTCGTGCAATGCCTGGCCCTGCGCCATATGCGCCAGCGTCTCGGCCATATCGGTGATATGGGCGCGGGCGTTGGGCCGGGCTTCAGTACTTATTAAGAGGCCTTGCTGCGCGCGCAGCACGCCATGGCCATCGGTGCGCAGCTCGAAGCCCTGGCCACGTGGGCCCTTGCGGCCGGCGTTGTCGTCGATGCGGTTGATATGGCCCAGGCTGAGCTGGCTGGCCAGATGATCGCTCTTGAGCTGCGCCTGGATCTGTCCTTCCGTGTCATCCAGCACCACGTGGTTGCTGCGCCCGCCAGGCGAGTTGCCGCCGCTGGTGGTCAGCTCGCGGCTTCTGAGCCCTGTCAACGCCCGCTGGCCGGGCAGCTTCCACGGCGGCATATAGCCCTGGTTGTAGACGGAGCCAGTCACGATCGGGTGATCGGGATTGCCGTCGAGCCATTGAACGATGACTTCCGAGCCGACCCGCGGATGGCTGGCCAGGCCCTTTTCGCCGCCGGCCCAGTTGCTGCCTACACGTACCCAGCAACTGCTGGTTTCGTCCCGATCCCAGTGAAACCTGACCTGGATACGGCCGTACTCGTCGACATTCAGGCTGCTCTGGCCTTCCGGGCCGACCACGATGGCGGTCTGCAGGGCCAGCAGCCTGGTCGTCGTGCTGTTGAAGCCGCGCCCGGGAAACCAAGGCACGGTCTTGTTCTGGCAAAGCACGCGATTCTTGTACTCGGCAAGTACATTCTTGCCTTGCAAATAATTGTTGCTGGCTTCGTGATGCACTTCCAGAATCAGGAATTCGCTGTCTTCGCTTTCACTGAAATGGTCAAGCAGCTTGAACCACCTGCCGGCAGCGATGCGCCGATTATTGCCGCGTGCTTCGTACAGCTCGCCGCGGGCTTCGATTTCCTCCATGCGCAGCCGTGAAAGCCGGGATGCGCCCGGGTGGTGCAGGAAGCCGTAGTGGCCCTCATAGCTGTGCACCTCGAGTTTCGGTACATCGCCCTGCTGGGCAATGGTGACGGTACCGGCGTGGATCGGGTAGGGATGCTTGAAGTCGAAGCCGCTCACCGTCGCTTGGCCGGACGCCCACTGGCGCAACGCACTCCAGTCGCTGAATGCATCCTCTTCGATTGCGCCACCGGCGCCATGGAAGCGGATGCCGGGCGAGGGCCCGTCGATCGGGTCTGCGGTGCGCGTGTCGTCGCAGACCTTCAGCACGTGACCTTCGCCCGTATGCTCGTACCAATAGCTGTAGCCGGCGGCTTCCCAGCGCCGGCACAAGTAGTTGTGATCGGTCTCGTCCCACTGCGTGGCCATCGTGAACTGCGGCTGCTCACCGGCGACCTTCCAGTCATAGTCCGGCAGGCTGCCGTAGCCGGCAAAGATCTTCTCCGTTTGCTGGCGCACGCTTTGCCTATGGAACAAGCGGTTGTTGCGGCGCAGGCGCGTGTACGCCAGCCATGGCCGCAGGATGGCTTCGTAGAACGCCACGCCGCCGTCCGTCTTGACCAGTTTGAACGAACTCACATAACCGGTGAAGGGACGCAGGCTACCGTCAGCCTGTACGAGCGAGATGCACAGCAGCTTGCCGTGGATCGCTTCGCGTTCGATCCTGGCGTCGTCGCTCAGGAGTTCCACCGTGTAGGCGAAGTCACGGGACACGTATTCGGTGCCGACGAACTGGTTTACCATCAGCATGGCTTGCGGGCCATCGTTCTCCGGAAACGCCATGCGCAGCAGGCGGGTGTTCTGGTGGGCGTCCAGCAGTGCGTGCAAGTCAGTCATCGTCTCGCTCATCGGTTGAGCTGCGGATTGTTGACGTCGGGCTGCGCGCGTGGCGACGTAAGCGCGCTTGAACGTACGACGAATTTCTGACTGTAGTTATTGAGTTGCGGGAACTTACTGATGAGGCGCAAGGCCGTGCGACGTTGCGCCGCGTAGTAGCCAAGGTGGGTATGCCGAGCCCTCAGGCGCTACGACGGCATGGTGCAAGCGTTGTGAAAATCGGACGAGCCAAAACAAAAAAGGCGTCACGATTTCTCGTAAAGCCCTCATTGCAACAACGAATTTTGGCAGGCAGCTTGGCGGCGACGTGGTAGTGATCCTATGACGTCATCCCGTGCGACATCGACCTGCCAGGCGTCGATGCTGCGGGCCCGCAGTGTGGTGGAACACCGCGACGATCAGGCGCCGATTTTCTTGCGGCATTCTTTGATGGCTGCCTGAAGGCGGATCTGCACATTCTTGTCCATGTTCGGGGGTGCCGGCGTACCCAGAAACATGCTGTTAAGTTCTGGCTTGGTGAAGTTGTCGAAGTGGGTCTCATAGACACAAGTGCAATAAGGCTTCGCCAACTTGGGATCCTTGGGCGCATCTTTGTCTATCTGGATAACACTCATGCATCCATCGATGTTCCCTTTCTTCAGTATGTCCAACTTCTCATCTGCATGGGCGGGAAGATGCAGGGCGATGGCAGCGATCATGCCGACGAGTTTCAATCCGTGTTTCATGTCGTTCCTTTGATGAATAGCTTCTGGAATGGATGGGTGCAGTTGGTCTGCCCGCGAATCAGGTGCGTTTGACCAGTTCGACGCGTCGGTTTTTGGCACGTCCCGTGTCGTCCTGATTATCAGCCACGGGCTTGGCCTCGCCCAGACCCACGGCACTGAGGCGGTCCTTGGCAATACCCCCTGCAAGCAGTGAACCCATCACGGCATCCGCTCGCTGCTGTGACAAGGCCTTGTTGTGGGCCGGATCGCCAACATTATCCGTATGGCCTTCGATGGTCAGCTTAAGGGAAGTGTCCTTCTCCATGAGTTTGGCGATCTCGTCTACAGCCGGCCGGCCGTCCGGGCGAATGGTGGCCTTGTCCGTATCGAAGTTGATATACAGGGCGATGTGTCCGACTGAAGCCAGTTGGCTTTGCATTGCATCAGCCGTGACAAAGGCAATCGTCTGCTTGAACGGCTGTTCGGCTACGACGAGTGTGCTGACAGCGCTTCTGCCCGACATGAGCACGATCCATACTAACTGGTCGGGTTTCCGTACCAGATAGACGTCGTAAGTCATACCCAGGTCCGCGAAGCGGGTTTTCTGCTCGTTTGCCGTATTCTCCGCGCTTAAGGCGGGAGCCAGTTCGGAAGGTGTCGCACTGTTGACCTTCACACCGCCCATTTGTGCGATCAGGTTTTCGTAGTTTCGTCGCGCTTCCGCTTCGCTCATGTTGACATCACTGAGGTAAAACTTGTGGGATTCGAAACGACCTTCCACTTTCCTGAGTTGCTTCCCAACGACTACATGGAGCGAGTCAAAATTCGCCTTGTTAGTAAAGCGTCCCTCTTCACTGAGACCTGAAGGATATTCGAGATACGGAAAGGGGGGCATCACACCGCTGCTGACCGGGACTTTTTCGATATCGAATTGTGCCTGGGATGCTGGCGTGCCGCTGGCGACCGGTGCGTCAGTCGTGCCATTCTCTTCTTGCGAAGAGGTCACTGTGGTGGCTGGAGCGTCTGAGTTTGGCGAAGATGTTTCAGGTTTGCAGGCGACCAAAGAGAGGCTTATGACGATCAGAGCACTGGCTGCGGAATATTTTGGCATATTTTTTTTTGCAAAATGGAATCCGCTGGATTCTAACGGATTTTAGTCAATGTCATCACAGGGAGTAATGTCATTTTCTCGACAAAATGCATCAATTAACGTTCGGCAACCCTCAAATATCTTCTTCTTCCAAATCGCTTACTAAATTCTGATAAATGAATTCTATGAGCACTACGGGTGAGCCAATCCAGAGTTTGATCAAGTGATATTTTGTGATATTTTTTTATGGAAATATAAAAGTCTACATGGATGTATTTCTAATTTTTCCCAAGTAAGAAAGGCGTTAAAGTTCGCCTGGAATAACCCTGCATCAGCCATTTTGCATAGAAAATTGCATGATTGTTAAAACCTGCGCATGGTTATCCGTCGTATTGATTAATTATTATCTTCGACTGAGTGGCTCGGAAAGATGTTCTTATCCCATTGACGTCAGGTTTGTTATATAGGCCACGGTAGCCGGAATTTTTTGACAATGATTTAGATACAGAGATGTTCTGACCTGACGACGGATTACCCAATTTGGGTCACGCACAGGCAAACCCGCATGGCCTACGGGCGTCGGATTTTTGCACAGGTGTTATTTAGGGAATTCACGCCGATGCCTGCAGCAAGAAGACGCGACAGGATCTGCGAAACAGTACTAACAGATGCTCATGCGGATCGGCTTACCCGAAGGGCATCCAGGTTACTTGGAACCTGGCGACGCCAGGCGTTATCCAAAGCAACCAGAGCGTGACCAAAACGCAAAAAGCCCACGAACCGAAATTCGTGGGCTTCTCGATAATTCTTGGTAGGCCGTGCGGGATTCGAACCTGCGACCAACGGATTAAAAGTCCGCTGCTCTACCAGCTGAGCTAACGACCCAAGGAGGCAGCATTATAGCGGGCGATCCGGCATCGCGCTAGGTCTCTCGCATAAATTTCTTTGAGGAACTGCTCAAGACAACGCCGACGTCACCTTCAGCACCTCGTCCGCCGTGGTCACGCCTTCGACCACCTTCATCGCGCCGGCAATGCGCAGTGGCTTCATGCCATCGAGAACACTCTGCTGGCGCAGCGCCACCAGGTCGCCCGCACCCCGCATCAGCTTGCCAAATCCCTCGCTCACGCTCAACAGCTCATAAATCCCGGTCCGCCCCCGATACCCGGTCTGCCGGCATTCTGGGCAACCAATCGGCCGGTATACGATCGCAGGCTTGGGAATCTTCCACGCACCGCCAACGCTGTCCCACACATCGTCGCTCAACTCGCCACCGGGCGTCTTGCAGGCAGGGCAGAGCGTGCGCACCAGGCGCTGGGCCATCACGCCGATCAGGGTGGCTTCGAGCAGGTAATCCGGCACGCCCAGTTCGATCAGGCGCATCACCGCTGATGGGGCGTCGTTCGTGTGCAGCGTCGAGAACACCAGGTGCCCGGTCAGCGCGGCCTGGATCGCCATCTCAGCCGTCGGCAGGTCGCGAATCTCGCCGACCATGATGATGTCCGGGTCCTGGCGCATCAGCGAGCGCACGCCGTCGGCGAACGACAAATCGATTCCCGGCTGCACCTGCATCTGGTTGAAGGCCGGTTCGACCATCTCGATCGGGTCTTCCACCGTGCAGACATTGACTTCGCTTGTCGCCAGCGCCTTGAGTGTCGTGTACAGCGTCGTGGTCTTGCCCGAGCCAGTTGGGCCGGTCACGAGGATGATGCCGTGCGGGCGCTTAGTCAGGCGATCCCAGCGCAGGGCGTCGTCAGCCGGAAAGCCCAGCTCGGGCAATGTCTTGACGACGACTTCAGGGTCGAAAATACGCATCACGAGCTTTTCCCCGAACGCGGTGGGCATCGTCGACAGGCGCAATTCGACTTCCTGGCCGCCGGCGGTGCGGGTTTTGATGCGGCCATCTTGCGGGCGGCGCTTTTCAATGACGTCCATCCGCCCCAGCAATTTGATCCGCGCCGTCATCGCAATCATGACCACGGCCGGTACCTGGTAGACCTGGTGCAGCACGCCGTCGATGCGAAACCGTACGACAGCAAATTCACGCTTCGGTTCCAGATGAATGTCCGAGGCGCGCTGCTCGAAGGCGTAACCCCACAGCCAGTCGACGATATTGACGATGTGCTGGTCGTTGGCATCGAACTGCTTGTTCGCTTTGCCCATTTCGACCAGCTGCTCGAAGTTGTTGCGCATCGCGACGTCTTGCCCACTGCTGCGGTTGGCGTCGCGGATCGACTTGGCCAGTGCAAAGAATTGCGAAATATACTGGGCGATGTCGAGCGGATTGGCCAGCACCAGTTCAATGCGGCGCCGCGCGACTTTCGCGATCTCGGCTTCCCATTCTGTCAGCGCCGGATCGGCCGTGGCCACCACCAGCGTCGTGGCCGTCATTTCCACCGGCAGAATATTGAAGCGCGCCGCATAGCCGGCCGACATCACATCGGCCACTTTCGTGAAATCGATCTTGAGAGGATCGATCCGGATGAAGGGCAGGCCGACCTTGGCCGCGCACCATTCGGTCAGCACGTCCAGCGTGAGCAGGCGATTGGGGGGCAGTTCCGAAACCAGCTTGCATTGCGCGACCGCCGTAAGCGGGTGCATCGAGCCGGGCGCATTCTTGAGAATGCCCTGGGCTTGGGCAAATTGCGCCCTGACGTTGTCCTTCGTGACGATCCCGTCGGCCAGCAGCCACGAAAAAATCGATTGCAGGTCGAGCTTGCGCAGACTGGCGGGTTTTTGCGGGATGGCGTTCACGGTGGCCCTTGGCAAATCAATCGGTGGCGAACAATCCCTTGACCCAGGACGCGGCGGGCAACTTGGTCTGGAGTTTGATCTGCGCTGCCCGTTTGGTCAGCGCGTCCTCGTCGAGCGTGGGGCGGGTCTTGAAGCACAGCGCGACCACATTACCATCGTGCACCTCGGGCAGGCACAGCACGTGGCCGAAGGCGAACTTCATGGCCTTGAGGTTCTTGGCAAAGCTCGGGTGGTCACCAAACAGGTTGACGGTCATGATGCCGTCGTCGGTCAGGCAATTGGCGCAGGCCACATAGAACTCGGGCGTGTCGAGTACCGGGCCGCGCGCGGTAGCGTCGTAGAGGTCGCATTGGAACACGTCGAACGCGTTGTGGTGTTCTGGGTCTTCGACGAAGTCCAGCGCATCCATCTCGAGCACCGTCAGGCGTTCGTCCAGGCCCGGCAGCTTGAACATCGAGTTGCAGATGGCGATGACCGACGGGTTCAGTTCGATGGCGGTGACGGTGGCCTCGGGAAACTGGCGGTAGCAGAACTTGGTCATCGTGGCCGCGCCCAGGCCGAGCTGGACGATGGCGCGTGGCGACTCGATGAACAGCATCCAGGCCATCATCTGCTGCGCGTACTCAAGTTCCGGCCAGTCAGGCTTGCGGATGCGCATGGCGCCCTGGACCCATTCGGTGCCGAAATGCAGATAGCGCACGCCCTCCTGTTCGGACAGCGTGACGGGCGCGTACTTGGGTTTGCGGGAAGGGCGGCGCGACGATTCGGCCTGTTCGATGGATTTGCGTTTGATGAGCATAAGACTGCCTGATGGAATCGCCCTATTATCGGCGGTTGCGTTCCCGCAGCGCAAGCTCGGTCCACGATCCGCACCCTGCATACGACAACGCGGCCACTGGGGCCGCGTTGTTGTTCATGAATGACGAATCTTAGCGCTGATACTGGCTGTAGGCCTGGCCGTCGTCGTAGCTGTCCAGTGGCTGGACCGACACGCGCAGGCGCACGCGGTTGCCCGGGTCGTTGCGCATCAGCGACGTGTAATTCTGGCCACGGTATTCGTAGGTCACGTTGTAGCCGGCAGTGCGCGATTCGATGGCTTCCACGGTGCGGCATTGCTGCACCGCTTGTTCTTGCACGCTGCTGCCCTGACGGCCATTGTTCTGGACGCGGTCGCCCACCATGGCGCCGGCGATGGCGCCAGCGGCCGACGCGGCCACTTTACCGTTGCCGCCGCCGATCTGGCTGCCGAGCAGCGCACCGGCGATACCGCCGACGATCGTGCCGCCCGCGTTGCGTTCTTGCTGCACCGGAACTTGCACGTATTCAGTACGGCATTCCTGGCGCGGGGTGCGGACTTGTTCGACGCGTGGCTCGACGCGCACCACCCGGCCGAAATCTTCAAAGTCGGCAGCCTGTGCCAGCGGCAGGGTGGCCACACCCAAGGCTGCGATGATCAGTTTGGCTTGGAATTTCATGATGGTCCTCGTTCAGTGGTGCGATGTTGGTTGAGACAATAAATACAGTCTTCGTTCAAGTCTTGATAGTACGCCGATCGCAAAAACGCATCGAGTCCCCGTGGCAACAAAATGTAACAGCCAATGGCGACGCAGTTGAAGCGCGCCAGAATGAATCCGCCCGATTTGCCTTGTTTTTGAGGCACTCGAGGTGGTACCGATTCTTACAAATGACTATTCGCAATGCACATTTGGGTTGCTTCCAATACCACAAAACGTTACCCTTACACAAATCATGGACTTATTGGCGTATAGCAACGACAGCGAGGTAAGCGGCAGCAACGCCCCATGGCGTCGCGACAGGTTGCGCGATGGCGCGTTATTGACAGGTCAACTTGAGGAAAAAATGAGTTTGTTGATGAGAGTGGCGCCGAATATTGTGCAAGCGATCCGCGCGTTTAACGTTGGCGATCTGCAACAGGAGGCGGGGCAACTCGGACATCATTTTCTGTACGCACATTGCGCCAACACGCTCACCAAACAACAAGTCTGCGCCCGCATCGGCGAACAATTTTATTTCCCCAAGCCCTGCAGCAAGAACTTCGATGCGCTGCGCAAATGCCTGACCGAAACCGTCCACGAAGCAGGTCCGCAGCCGGGCTTCATCGTGGTGCTGGAGCAGCTGCCAAGCGCCCAGAAGTTCGACAAGGAAGCGCGCGAAAACCTGCTTGACGTATTTCGCGATGCGGCCGAATTCTGGGCCGAAAAGAAGGTCCCGTTCCGCGTGTTCTACTCGTTCGCGACGGTGCCGCCAACCGCCTGAGCCAGGGCCGAGGTCGTCATTTCAGGCAGCATTTGGTGCCCGTCGTTACGGTACAATGCCGGCTATGAAAAATATCGTGATCCTGATTTCGGGCCGCGGAAGCAATATGGAAGCGGTCGTGCGAGCGCTTGATGCCGAAGGTTGGCCAGCCCGTATCGCCGCCGTTATCAGCAATAAACCTGAGGCTGGCGGCCTGACGTTTGCGCAGGCGCGCGGCATTCCCACTGCGGTGGTGCCCAGCAAATCGTTCGCCACCCGCGCCGAATTCGACGCCAAGCTGCAGGAAACCATCGACGTCTTCGAGCCCGACCTGGTCGTGCTGGCCGGTTTCATGCGCATCCTGACGGCGCCGTTCGTCGAGCATTATGCAGGCCGGATGCTCAATATTCACCCGTCGCTGCTGCCGCTGTTTCCGGGATTGCACACGCACCAGCAGGCGCTCGACGCCGGTTGTGTCGAGCATGGCGCGACGGTCCATTTTGTCACGGCCGAACTCGATCACGGCCCGGCTGTCTTGCAGGCACGCATTCCCGTGCTGCCGGGCGATACCGAAGCCACGCTCGCTACCCGCCTGCTGGTCGAAGAACACAAGATTTACCCGCGCGCGGTGCGCCTGTTCGTTGAAGACCGTCTGGTCGTCGAGAACGGTGCGGTGCGCATCGTCGAGCCTGGCTTTGACGCCATTAGTACTTAAAACGCATTGTTTTAAGTAAGCAGTTTACAACCCAAGGATTTACATGAGATTGCCTCCAGCGATCGTCGCCAAGACTGAAGAAGTCCTGCGCGAGATTCTCCGTTTTACCTCCCCAGCCGACGTCACCCTGTCGCGTTTCTTCAAGGACAACCCGCGTTTTGGCGGCCGTGAGCGTGGCGTGATTGCCGAAGCCGTGTATTCGGTGCTGCGTAACAAGTCGTTCTTCACCGATTTCGCTGGCCATGGCAGCACGCCATCGATGCGCCGTCTGGCGCTGCTGGGCCTGGCCGAAACGGCTGGCATCGATTCGATCGGTGGCCTGACCGAAGATGAAACCCACTTCCTGACCCGCATCAAGGAAGTCGACCGCACGCTGCTGCCAGGTCCGGTGCAAGCCAACCTGCCGCAATGGCTGTACGACAAGCTGGTGGCCCAGTTCGGCGAAGCCGAAGCCCTGGAACTGGCTGCCGTCCTCAACACGCCGGCGCCGCTTGACCTGCGCGTCAATTCGATCAAGGCCGAGCGTGACGCCGTCATCGCCACGCTGCTCGAAGCGCCGATCGTCGCCGAGCCGATGCCGTATGCGCCGCTGGGTCTGCGCGTCAAGCAAAAGCCTGCGCTGCAGAATCTGCCGCTGTTCAAGGAAGGCGCGATCGAAGTGCAGGACGAGGGCAGCCAGGTGCTGTCGCAGATCGTCGGCGCGCGCCGCGGCGAGATGGTGGTCGACTTCTGCGCCGGTGCTGGCGGCAAGACGCTGGCACTGGGCGCACTGATGCGCAATACCGGTCGCCTGTACGCGTTCGACGTGTCCGAAAAGCGTCTGGCCAAACTGAAGCCACGCATGGCGCGCAGCGGTTTGTCGAACGTGCATCCGGTGCTCATCGCGCACGAGCGCGATGCCAAGGTCAAGCGCCTGGCCGGCAAGATCGACCGCGTGCTGGTCGATGCACCATGCTCGGGCCTGGGCACCTTGCGCCGCAATCCGGATGTCAAGTGGCGCCAGCAACTGGGCGCGATTGCCGAGATGCAGGAAAAGCAAGCCGCGATCCTGGACGGTGCTGCGCGCCTGGTCAAGAACGGTGGCCGCCTCGTGTATGCCACCTGCAGCCTGCTGAATGAAGAAAACGACGTCATCGTCGAAGGCTTCCTGGCAACGCACCCCGACTTCGATCTGGTGCCGATGAGCCAGGTGCTGGCCGAGCAAAAGATTCCGCTCGAGATGGACAAGTACCTCAAGCTCTTGCCGCACAAGCACCAGACCGACGGCTTCTTCGCTGCCGTGCTGCAACGCAAGGCGCTGGTCAAGGCTGCACCAGTCAAGGCAGATGCCGATGCTGACGCCGATGTGACGGCAACCGACGAAGAATAAGGAAACCTGCGATGCCCTTGTCCGACCTCTGGAATGTCATGATTGTCGACATCCGCAACCCGGCCCTGTTGTGGCAGGCGCTTGCACTTGTCTTCTGTGTGGCGGCGGGCTGGGGGTTGGCAGGGTTGATCGGGCGGTCGCTGCTCAAGAACCGGGATGAACAGGGCCGCTTGATGCGTGTCGGGCTGGGCGGCGTTGCCCGTGTGCTAGGGCCGCTGTTGACGGTGGCGCTGCTGTCGCTGAGCAAGGTCATTCTGGAACACTTCCAGACCGTGAACCTGCTGCGGGTGGCGCTGCCGCTGTTTGTGTCGCTGGCGGTCATCCGCACCTTCTTCTACCTGCTGCGCCGCGCTTTTGCGCGCCGCGGTCAGGTGGGCGAGGCGCTGCAGACGTTCGAGCGCGTGTTTGCCTTCACGGCCTGGATCATCGTGGCGCTGCACCTGACCGGCATCCTGCCGGACGTGTTGCGTGCGCTCGAGACGACCAAGTTGCCGGTCGGGGCCAAGTCAACGTCGCTGCTCGACCTGTTGCAGGGTATCGTCTCGATCGTCGTGCTGATGATCCTGGCGCTGTGGGCCGGCGCCGCGCTCGAAGAACGGCTGATGCATGTCGAGCGCATGCACTCGTCGCTACGCGTCGCGTTGGCGCGCGTGGGCCGTGCCGCGCTGATCCTCGTTGCTGTGTTGTTCAGCCTGTCGCTGGCGGGCCTCGACCTGACCGTGCTGTCGGTGTTTGGCGGCGCGCTTGGTGTGGGTCTGGGTCTGGGCATGCAGCGCATTGCCAGTAATTATGTGTCCGGTTTCATCATCCTGTTCGAGCGCAGCCTGGCGATTGGCGATCCGATCACGCTCGACAAGTATTCCGGCAAGGTCTCGCGCATCAATACGCGCTACACGGTGTTGCGTAGCGCCGACGGTACGCAGACCCTGTTGCCGAACGAAATGCTGATCACGGGCGTGGTGCTGAACCAGTCGGTGACGAACAAGAACGTACGCGCCGTCACCAAGCTGGTGGTGTCGTACGACAGCGATCTGTCGGTCGTGATGCCGTTGCTGGAAGAGCAACCGAAAGGCGTTGACCGCGTGCTGGAGACGCCGGCGCCGAACGTGCTGCTGACCGCGTTTGTCGCCGATGGCTACGAGCTGGAAGTCGGTTTCTTCCTGGGCGACCCGGAAAACGGGCAGGGCGGGCCGATCTCGGAAGTCAACCGCAAGATTTATGCGCTGGTACATACGGGCGCCATCAAGCTCGGCCATCCTTCGATGGACACACGGCTGCTCGATGCGCACATTACGTCGATGATGGCGCGTACCCCGGAGGGTGCGTCAGACGCTACCGAAGGTGGCGTAAAACAGACTGGCGCGGATTTAGGCAAAAATTGAAGACGTGCTGCTGCCGTGCGGCAGTAGAAACACGTAAAATGCAAGGGTTATGCATGTGCGATCTTCCTGATCGACGTCATACAAGCCCTGCATTGGAGACTGAATGAATTTCTTTAACGACACTTTGCACGCTGTGCTGTCGTTCTTGTCGACCGGCCTGCTGGATTTTTCGGCATGGGAAGTCGTTCTGTACACGCTGGTGGTCACGCACATCACCATCATCAGTGTCACTGTGTACCTGCACCGCCATCAGGCGCACCGCGCGCTTGACCTGCATCCGATTCCAAGTCACTTTTTCCGCTTCTGGCTGTGGCTGACCACTGGTCAGGTCACCAAAGAGTGGGCGTCGATCCACCGCAAGCACCACGCCAAGTGCGATACCGAAGAGGATCCGCACAGCCCGCAAACGCGCGGCATCCGCAAGGTGCTGTTCGAAGGCGCCGAACTGTACCGCGCTGAGAGCAAGGTTCAGGAAACCATGGACAAGTATGGCCATGGCACGCCGGACGACTGGATGGAGCGCCACGTATATACCGGCCGCAGCATGATGGGTGTGGTCGCGATGCTGGTGATCAACATTGCGCTGTTTGGCATCATCGGCTTGTCGGTGTGGGCCGTGCAGATGATGTGGATTCCGATCACCGCTGCCGGCATCATCAATGGTCTCGGCCACTGGTGGGGCTACCGCAATTTCGATTGCAGCGATGCCGCGACCAACATCTTCCCATGGGGCATCCTGATTGGTGGCGAAGAGTTGCACAACAATCACCACACGTATGCCACGTCGGCCAAACTGTCGAGCAAGTGGTATGAGTTCGACCTGGGCTGGGGTTATATCCGCATGCTCGAGATGGTGGGCCTGGCCAAGGTCAAGAAAGTGGCGCCGAAGCCAAAGCTTGCAAAGAACAAGGAACAGGCTGACTTCGACACGCTGCAATCGGTGATCGCCAACCGTTACGACGTGATGGCCAAGTACGCGAAATCGGTGCGTCACGCGTTCCATGAAGAATTTGAGCAGCGCAAGCACGCAAGTGGCCTGGAAACGCGCTTCCTGAAAAGCTCGCGCAAGCTGATGCAACGTGAACCTGCGAAGCTGGAGTTGTCGCAGAAAGAGCAGCTGGTCGAGCTGTTCCAGCACAGCAAGGCGCTCGAAACCATGCACACTATGCGTGTGGAACTGGGCGCAATCTGGGAACGTTCGCACCACACCCGCGATCAGTTGCTGCATCAGTTGCAAGACTGGTGCAACCGCGCCGAGGCGTCGGGCATCAAGGCGCTTCAAGAGTTCTCATTGCGCCTGCGCACCTATGCCTGATTCCGTATCAGCGCATTAAAAAGAAACGGCTCCTTCGGGAGCCGTTTTGCATTTGGCCGCTCCCGCACACCACAGCCGGGGTCAGGTCTGACATTCAGACACGACCTCAGCTTTAGCCACTTCTACAGCCGGGGTCAGGTCTGACATTCGGACACGACCTCAGCTTAAGCCACTTCCTATGGTGTCTCGCCCATCGTTAGCAGGTAGCAGTTCCGCCTGTTTTCGACTACCCGACTACTTGACTGTCGAGATCGTGTCCGAATGTCAGACCTGACCCCGGCTTTTTATGGGTCTGACATTCAGACACGACCTCAGCCTTTGCCACTTCTACAGCGGGGGTCAGGTCTGACATTCGGACACGACCTCAGCTTTAGCCACTTTTTGTGGTGTCTTACAGCGGGGGTCAGGTCTGACATTCGGACACGACCTCAGCTTTAGCCACTTTTTGTGGTGTCTCGCCCATCGTTAGCAGGTAGCAGTTCCAGCTGTTTTCGACTACCCGACTACTTGACTGCCGAGATCGTGTCCGAATGTCAGACCTGACCCCGGCTTTTTTGACCCCGGCTTTTTTTGCGCATTGGTGGCAAGGTCAGATAGGTCAGTGCGCGCCAGAGCCATTCGGCTGGGCCGTACTGGTAACGTGCCAGCCACCAGTGGCTCAGGCCGATCTGCAGCGCGCATAGTCCTAGCGCAATGCCGACTTGCGCTGTCCGCCCGATGCCCCATAGCCCCATTCCGTGGGCATAGAACAACAGTGAAAATACGAGCGATTGCGTCAGGTAATTGCTCAGTGCCATGCGTCCGAACGGCGCCAGCAGGCGGATTCGTGTCAACGCGCCATGGCTGTACAGCATCAGCATAATCAAGCCAATATAGCCAAGCGCGGCGGGCAAGCTGCCCAGTGACAGCAGGGCGTGGGCAAGATCATGGCCACCGTCGTTGACGCCAGGCGGCCGGCCCGTCGCGATCAGGCTGCCAAGCAGGCCAAGTCCGATGCCTAGCGGGATCCCAACAATGGCGAGGCGTCGGTAGAGCGGTTTGTGCTCGGCTGCATGTGCAATCACCCCCGATCGCACGAACCAGATACCGATCAGGAACACGCCCACCAGCAACACCGAGAACCCGACCTCGTCCACCATGCGTTCGTCCAGTTGCTTGAACCGCATTGCGACTGCATCCGGATAGCTGCCCTGCGTCAGCACGACGCGTTCTTCAATGCTGCGTGCGACTTGTTCTTGGTAGCGCAAAACGCGGCCACTGTCGGCAGACAGGGACTTGCCATCAGCATGGGCGCTACCAGCGCTCCCAACGCTATCGGTGCTGCTGGCGCCCGCGGTCTGCCCAACGGCAGGTGCAAAGTGCCGCATGCCGGCTTCTACCGCGATCAGGCAATAGGTCAGCATCACGATCTGGACGCCGATGCGTAGCGGCTTCTGCTCGGCCGGTCCGCGCCATAAGGCAAGGAGGCCAAGGCCCGTGAAGATGGCGCCCACCGCGGTCAGCATCGTTGTGTCGTCGCCCTTGCTGCCCGAGGCGGCGATCAGTGCCGCCAGCAACATCAACAGACCGGCGCCGATCGTCACCAGTGGAAACAACCAGGCTTGCCGCGTGCGCAGGTACAGCGCGACCAGCGATGCCAGGACGACGGGTGCCAGCAGCCAGCCCAGCAGGCCCAGCCCTGGAACTTGCGGCAGCGCGAGGCAGGCAATGAGGGCAATCACCAGCACGCGCGCTGGCGCCAGCAGGGCGAGCATCAACGCGAGCGCGCCAGCCGCATAACTGATCAGGATATCGCCGCTCCACAGCAAGGTGTGGTGCAACAAGCCGATCGCCAGCAGCACGCCGACCCGGCGGCCGTACGTGGGTGCAAACGGCCGCCCGGCCACGCGGGCGCGCTCGAGCATCAGCGCGAAGCCAATGCCGAACAGCAGCGAAAAGATCGTCCAGAACTTGCCGCTGACCAGGTACGCGACAAGAAACGCCACGAGCCAGTCCAGGCCGTAGAGGCCAGCTGGGATGCCTTGCCCGGATTCGACCACGGGCCGGTTGAAAAATTCGACGTTGGCGATGCAGATGCCGATCAGCGCAAAGCCGCGCAGTACATCCAGGGCGTCGAGGCGGTCGTTGGTGGGGGAGAGGGCGGGCAGGGAAGAGCTGGTCATGCCGCCATGGTAACGCGGACGGTCTCCGGCCATAAAAAAAGCCGCCAGGCTTGCGCCAGCGGCTTTTTGAAAGACAACAGGATCGATTACTTGATCTTGGTTTCTTTGTAGATCACGTGCTTACGTGCCTTAGGGTCGAATTTGGTAATTTCCATTTTCGCCGGCATCGTGCGCTTGTTCTTGGTGGTGGTGTAGAAGTGACCCGTGCCTGCAGTCGATTCCAGCTTGATTTTGTCGCGGCCAGTTTTTGCCATGATAGCTCCCTAATTAAACTTTTTCGCCACGAGCACGCATGTCGACCAGCACGGCATCGATGCCGAGCTTGTCAATCAGGCGCAGGCCGGCGTTCGACAAACGCAGCGAAACCCAGCGGTTTTCCGATTCGACGTAGATACGACGATTCTGCAGGTTAGGCAGGAAACGACGCTTCGTTTTGTTGTTAGCGTGGGAGACGTTGTTACCAACCATCACACCCTTGCCGGTTACTTGGCAAACACGTGCCATAGTGCACTCCTTAAATATGTTCCAGGACTGGAAAAACGAGAGTATAGCGCGAAAAATGAAGCGGAATCAATCACTTGCGAAAAACAATGGTTAATTGGACTTGATAAAAAATTTAACAATCAAGAATTCGAGCACATTTGCACGGGTAAGCCCCTGTTTACTCGATGTAATTCATGCCAATGACCAGGCCAGGCGCCGGTAGCAAATCCGTCACAACTGCCCATTCTCGGCAAACGAATGCACATGACTGCCCGCCACCACGAAATGGTCCAGCACCCGGATCTCGACCAGTGACAGCGCCTGCGTGAGCGCGCTTGTCAGCCGCAGATCCGCGTCGCTTGGCTCGGCCACGCCCGATGGATGGTTGTGCGCCAGGATCACGGCCGCCGCGTCGCGCCGCAGCGCCGCCTTGACGACTTCGCGGGGATAGACGCTGGTATGCGTGAGCGTGCCCCGGAACATTTCATCGCAATTGATCAGGCGATTCTTCACATCCAGAAACAGCACGATGAACGATTCATGCGTGCGCAGTGCGAAGTGGCTGCGCAGATAGTGCCGCACCGCCTCGGGCGAGCACAGCGCCTCGCGCCGGAATTGTTCGGCCACCGCGCGCCGCGCCAGCTCGAGCGCTGCCTGGAGCTGCGCATACTTGGCCGGCCCGAGCCCGTGCAGTTGCCCGAACTCGCCGGCATCGGCATGCAGCAGCCGCTGCAGCGAGCCAAAGTGGGTGAGGGTGTCGCCCGCCAGCGTCACGGCGCTTTTCCCGGCCACGCCTACGCGCAAAAAGATCGCCAGCAATTCGGTGTCGGACAATGCCCCCGGGCCGTCGCGCAGCAAGCGCTCCCGGGGGCGGTCCTGCTCGGGCCAGTCACAAATTCCCATCGTGATTCCTCGCCAAAAAAAGAGGCAGCCCGGGCGCAAGCTGCGCGCGTGGCTTACAATAGCGGTTTGCCCCACCGGGGCTGCCCGCACTCATACGAAACGTCGCAAAGAACATGGCCAACGCTGCTCCTGTCGTCAATGAATCCTCGTACCTGACACTGCATTACCGCCTGGCTGTTGCCGGTGGTTCTGATGTGATCACCACCTTCAATGGCACGCCGGCCACGCTGTTGCTCGGTCAGGGCCAGCTCGCGCCATTCCTCGAAGAGCGCCTGATCGGCCTGCCCGAAGGCACGCACCAGACCTTCGAGCTCAGCGCGCAGGAAGCGTTCGGTGAACGTAACCCTGAGCTGATCCAGTCGGTGTCGAAAGCGACGCTGGAAGAAAATTCGGTGCCGGGCGCCGATTATCTGGTCGGCGAAGTGGTCGAGTTCAATGCGCCGAAGGGCGGCCGGTTTGCCGGCGTGCTGCTTGAAATGCGCGATGACTCGGCCCTGTTCGACTTCAACCATCCGATGGCTGGCCGGGCGCTCCAGTTCGAAGTGAAACTGATTTCGGTGCTGTAAAGGAAGACTATGGAAAACGAAATTCTGCTTGCCCAGCCACGCGGCTTTTGCGCTGGCGTGGACCGCGCCATCGAAATCGTCGAGCGCGCCCTGACCCAATTCGGCGCCCCGATCTATGTGCGCCATGAAATCGTGCACAACGCCTATGTCGTGGCCGACCTGCGCACCAAGGGCGCGATCTTCATTGAGCAGCTCGAAGACGTCCCGCCGGGCAACACCCTGGTGTTTTCGGCCCATGGCGTCTCGAAAGCGGTGCGGGCCGATGCCGAAGCGCGCGGCCTGACGATCTTCGACGCCACCTGTCCATTGGTGACCAAGGTGCACGTCGAAGTGGCCAAGATGCGCAAACTCGGCGCCGAGATCATCATGATTGGCCACGACGGCCACCCGGAAGTCGAAGGGACGATGGGCCAGGCTGAAGAAGGCATGCACCTGGTCGAGACGGTTGCCGATGTCGAGAACCTGCAGGTGCGCAACCCTGACCTGCTGGCGTATGTGTCGCAAACCACGTTGTCGGTCGACGACACGGCCGACATCATCGACGCGCTCAAGGTGCGCTTCCCGAACATCATCGAGCCGAAAAAAGGCGACATCTGCTACGCCACCACCAACCGCCAGGAAGCCGTCAAGTTCCTCGCGCCGCAGGTCGAAGTGGTGATCGTCGTCGGTAGCCCCAACAGCTCGAACTCGAACCGCCTGCGCGAAGTGGCCGACAAGATGGGCACGCCTGCCTATATGGTCGACAACGCTGCCGCCATCGATCCGGCCTGGATCTCCGGCAAGAAACGCATCGGCGTCACCGCCGGCGCATCGGCGCCCGAGGTACTGGTGCAAGCCGTGATCGACCGCCTGAAGCAACTGGGCGCGGCCAGTGTGCGCGCCCTCGAAGGCGTTGAAGAGAATGTCACGTTCCCGCTGCCGAAAGGCCTGGATGGCGTTCGGCAGGTTGCCTTCAAGGCGGAAGGCTGAACATTATTTTTCGTTCTGGCAGAAAACAAAAATTAGCTACTGCCGCCATTTACCGTTGTTAGTTTTCCGGCAGCCAAGCTATGATGGCGGCGCTCGGATTTGTCGTAGCGATGCGCCCACCAGCGCGCCGTTCGGCCGCAGACAACGGTAAAGCAGCAGCTTCAGACCATGAGCGGCACGTCGGGATACCCCGGCGTGCCGTTTTTTGTTATTGCACAACAGGCGGAATGATGGAAACCTTTATCCAACAACTACTGAACGGGCTCGTGCTCGGCAGTATGTATGCGCTGGTCGCGCTCGGCTACACGATGGTGTACGGCGTCCTCAACCTGATCAATTTCGCCCACGGCGACGTGTTGATGATCGGCGCAATGATCGGCCTGACCATCCTGCAATTGCTTGAAGCTTATGTGCCTGGCCTGCCTGGCTATGTACAGCTGGCACTCGCGATCCTTGGCGCCATTCCCGTCACCATGCTGGTCAATATCCTGATCGAACGCATTGCCTACCGCCGCCTGCGCAATGCACCGCGCCTGGCGCCGTTGATCACGGCCATCGGCATCTCGATCCTGCTGCAAACGTTCGCGATGATGATCTGGGGCCGCAGCCCGTTGCCGTTCCCGCAGTTGCTGTCGTCCGAACCGATCATGATCGGCGGCGCCATGATCTCGCAGACCCAGGTCTTGCTGCTCGTGCTGGCCGCGCTGGCGATGGGCAGCCTCGTGCTGCTGGTCGAGCGTACGCGAATGGGCCGCGCAATGCGCGCCGTGGCCGAAAACCCGCGTGTGGCTGGCCTGATGGGCATCGATACGAACCGCGTGATCGTCGCCACCTTCGCCATCGGCGCGGCGCTGGCCGCCGTGGCCGGCGTCATGTGGGGCGCCAACTACGCGTCGATCACGTTCACGATGGGCGTGCTGCCGGGCCTGAAGGCATTCTGCGCCGCAGTGCTGGGCGGGATCGGCAATATCTATGGCGCCATGATCGGTGGCCTCGTGCTGGGCATCATCGAAGCGCTGGGCGCCGGCTATATCGGCGACCTGACCGGTGGCTTCCTCGGCAGCCACTACCAGGACATCTTCGCCTTCGTGGTGCTGATCCTCGTGTTGACCCTGCGCCCGTCCGGCATCATGGGCGAACGCGTGGCCGACCGCGCTTAACCGGAGCACACCATGGCACTCCTGACGTTCGACACCCAGCACAAGCCGCGCCAGGCCTACACTAGCATGGCGATCGTGCTGGTGCTGCTCCTGATCTTCCCGTTCTTTGCCGCGCAATTCGGTAACTCGTGGGTGCGCATCATCGACATCGCGCTGCTGTACATCATGCTCGCGCTTGGCCTGAACATCGTGGTGGGCTTCGCCGGCCTGCTCGACCTGGGCTATATCGCGTTCTTCGCCGTCGGCGCCTACCTGGTCGGCCTGTTCTCGTCGCCGCAGTTCGCCGCGCTGCTGGAATCGGTGATCTATTACTCGCCCGCCATCGGCGAGGCACTGGTCGCGTTCTTCGGCCCCGAGATCCAGCAGAACGGCATCCACCTGTCGCTGTGGGCGATCGTGCCGCTGGCAGCCTTGTCCGCCGCGCTGTGCGGCGCGCTGCTGGGCGCTCCGACGCTCAAATTGCGCGGTGACTACCTCGCCATCGTGACGCTGGGCTTTGGCGAGATCATCCGGATCTTCATGAACAACCTGAACGACCCGATCAACTTCACCAACGGGCCGCAGGGGATCAATATGATCGACCCGATCCGCGTCTTCGGGGTGTCGCTGGCGGGCGAGGCGGGCTCCAACGCCACCGTGCACATCGGCAGCTACGCGATGCCGTCCGTGAACGCGTATTACTTCCTGTTCCTGGCGCTGGTGATTGCGTCGATCTTCATCACCGGTCGCCTGCAGCATTCGCGCCTGGGCCGCGCCTGGGTGGCGATCCGCGAAGATGAGATCGCCGCCAAGGCGATGGGCATCAATACCCGCAACGTCAAGCTGCTTGCCTTTGCGATGGGCGCCTCGTTTGGCGGCGTGGCCGGCGCGATGTTCGGCGCGTTCCAGGGTTTTGTTTCGCCGGAATCGTTCTCGCTGACCGAGTCGATCGCCGTGCTGGCCATGGTGGTGCTCGGCGGCATCGGCCACATCCCGGGCGTCGTGCTGGGCGGCGTGTTGCTGGCGGCCCTGCCGGAAGTGCTGCGCCACGTGGTCGACCCGGCCCAGCAGGCGCTGTTCGGCAAGGTGATCATCGAAGCCGAAGTGCTGCGCCAGTTGCTGTACGGCCTGGCGCTGGTATTGATCATGCTGGTGCGCCCGGCCGGCCTGTGGCCGTCGCCCAACAAGGAAGAGCGGCCCAACGCCGCGCTGGCGCGTGACGACGAAGAAGCGAGTACCACATGAGCGAACAAGTCATTCTCAATATTGCCGGCGTCAACAAGCGCTTCGGCGGCCTGCAGGCGCTGACCGATGTCGGCATCCGGATCAAGCAGGGCCAGATCTACGGCCTGATCGGCCCCAACGGGGCCGGAAAGACCACGTTCTTCAATGTGATCACGGGCCTGTACCAGCCCGACAGCGGCACGTTCGAGCTGGCCGGCAAGGCGTATTCGCCGTCGGCCCCGCACGACGTGGCCAGGGCCGGTATTGCGCGCACGTTCCAGAACATCCGCCTGTTCGGCGAAATGAGCGCGCTGGAAAACGTCATGGTGGGCCGCCATGTTCGTACCAAACAGGGCGTGCTTGGTGCGATCCTGCGCCACAAGGCGGCGCGTGAAGAAGAACGGGCTATCCGTGTGCGCGCCCAGGAACTGCTCGATTTCGTGGGCATTGGCCAGTTCGCCAACCGCACGGCAAAATTTTTGTCGTACGGCGACCAGCGCCGCCTGGAAATTGCGCGCGCGCTGGCGACGGATCCGCAATTGCTGGCGCTGGACGAGCCGGCGGCCGGCATGAACGCCACCGAAAAACTGGGTCTGCGCGAACTGCTCGTCAAGATCAAGGCGCAGGGCAAGACCGTGCTGCTGATCGAGCACGACGTCAAACTGATGATGGGTCTGTGCGACCGTATCACGGTGCTCGAATACGGCAAGCAGATCGCCGAAGGTGTGCCGGCCGAGATCCAGAAGAACCAGGCGGTGATCGACGCCTATCTGGGAGGTGCTCACTGATGGACGCAACGATGGACGCAATGAAGAGTGAAACGATCCTGCAAATATCGGGTCTGAAGGTGGCGTATGGCGGCATCAAGGCGGTCAAGGGGATCGATCTGCAAGTGGCGCGCGGCGAACTGGTTACACTGATTGGCGCGAATGGCGCCGGCAAGACCACGACCCTGAAGGCCATCACCGGCACGCTGCCGCCATGCAAGGTCGAAGGCGACATCAGCTACCTGGGGCAGCCGCTGCGCGGTACGCAGTCGTTCCGCATGGTCCAGCAAAAGCTGGCCATGGTGCCGGAAGGGCGGGGCGTGTTCACCCGCATGTCGATTCACGAAAACCTGTTGATGGGCGCCTACACGCGCAATGACAAGGCCGGCATCGACGCCGATATCGAAAAATGGTACAGCGTGTTCCCGCGCCTGAAGGAACGTGCGGCCCAGTTGGCGGGGACGCTTTCGGGCGGCGAGCAGCAGATGCTGGCAATGGCGCGCGCGCTGATGTGCCATCCGACGCTGCTGTTGCTCGACGAGCCGTCGATGGGCCTGTCGCCGATCATGGTCGAAAAGATTTTCGAGGTGATCCGCGATGTATCGCAGCAGGGCATCACGATCCTGCTGGTCGAGCAGAATGCCAAGCTGGCGCTGCAGGCCGCGCACCGCGGCTATGTGATGGAGTCGGGCGAGGTCACCATGACTGGCAATGCGCGCGACATGCTGACCGATCCGCGCGTGCAGGCGGCGTATCTGGGCGAATAAAGTACGCGCACGTAAAAATGGCCGGGACGCTTGCGCGCCCCGGCCATTTTTTTACCGGTCAGTGATGCTGCAGTATTACGCAGCAGCAGCCGTTGCGGCGTTGGTGGCTTTGGCAGCGGTGGCCGAGAATTGCGACACGGCTGCGTTCACATTGGTTTCGATGGCTTCGACAGCCTGCTTCGAGGTCTTGCTGAACTGCTCGTAACCGGCATTGGCGTTGCTGATGGCGGTCTTGACGGCGGCGACGAAGTTCTCCGAACCGGCCGGTGCATTCTTGCTCACTTCGTCGACCAGCGAAATCACCTTGCGGTTGGCTTCGACGATCTGGCTTTCGGCTGCTTTCGAGAATTCAGCGCCGGTGCCGCTGGCGATCGACGCCAGCTGACGGCTGTAGGCCATGGCTTTTTCAGCGTTTGGCTGTGCCTGGGTAGCGGCCAGCGAGAAGAATTCTTGTGGATCCTTGGCGCTCAGCAGCTTGCTGGTGAGTGCCGACGATTCTTCGAGGCTGGCGCGTGCGGTGCTGATGTTCAGGGCGACCAGTTTTTCCATGCTTTCGAACGTCTTCGACGTCAGCGACGAAAACAGGGCGAACTGCGACTCCAGGCTGGTCTTGGTGGCGGTCGAAAACTGCTCAGGGATTGCAAACATGTGTCTCTCCAAAATGTTACGTTTCGTGAATGGACTATTGCTCGGGTGGGGCAGGCTCTTCGGCAAACGCGATGAAACTCTTCTTTTGTGCACCGCAACAGGGCAGATTTTGTGCCACTTCGTTTGAGGCGTCAAGCGATTTTGATGCGATGCACAATCCGTGGTACAGAAGTGACAAGAATGCATTTGCTATGAGAAAGCTCAATTGATCTACCGCAAACGAACATTCTTTTTCGCTGTTTAATTGCACTAAAACGGTGTGCTAGACTCGGTTCTTGTCTTTACCTTAACTCTGTCATTTCTTTCGGGACATTACTGCGCTCATGTCACAGCCTGCCATTCTGCCGCCGGTTACCGCTCCCGTCCCGACTGCTCCATGGCTGTCGCCGGTACCACTGTTTTTTGTCCTGTTGTGGAGCACCGGCTTCATCGTCGCCAAATTCGGCCTGCCCTATGCGCCGCCGCTGACCTTCCTGATCGTGCGCTGCCTGGGCGTGCTGGCCGTGCTGCTGCCGATCGTGCTGATCTGGCGTGCACCCTGGCCGCGCGGCCAGGTAATGCACGTCGCACTGGCTGGCTTGCTGTTACAGGCGGGGTACCTGGGCGGCGTCTGGGCAGCCATCGACCTGGGTATGCCGGCTGGCCTCACGGCGCTGATCGTCGGCATGCAGCCCATCCTGACCGCTGCAGCCGCGCCGCTGATCGGCGAGCGCGTGCGGCGCCTGCAGTGGCTGGGCTTGCTGTTGGGCCTGTCCGGTGTGGCCCTCGTCGTGTATGCCAAGCTGGGCGTTGCCGGCATGTCGCCGGTCGCGCTGGCCCTGTGCCTGTTTGCGCTGCTGTGCATCACGACCGGCACGCTGTATCAGCGCCGTTTCTGCCCACAGTTCGATCTGCGTACCGGCACCGCGATCCAGTTCAGCGCCACGGTGCTTGTGCTGATTCCACTGGCCATCTGGCTGGAAGACCTTGATCCCGGGTTCAGCCGCATCACCTGGAGTGCCGACTTTATCCTGGCGCTGGTGTGGTCGGTGCTGGCGCTGTCGATCGGCGCCATCTTCCTGTTGTTTACCCTGATCCGGCGCAGCCAGGCCACGGAAGTGACGAGCCTGATGTACCTGACCCCGCCCACCACCGCCATCATGGCCTGGCTGCTGTTCGGCGAATCGTTCAGTCTGCTCGGGCTAGTCGGGATGGTCGTTGCCGTGACCGGCGTCGCGTTTGTCGTCAAGAAACCAAGGAACCCTCAATGATCAGCAGTCCCAGCCAGGAAGCGGTCGATGCCGCCATCACGTCGCGCCGCTCGATCCGCGCTTTTCTCGACAAGCCGGTGGAACGCGACGAGATCGCGCGCATCCTCGACGTTGCCGCGCGGGCGCCGTCCGGCACCAATACGCAGCCGTGGAAGGTGTATGTGCTCACTGGCGCGGCGCGTACGCGGCTGTCGAATGCGATCCTGGCGGTCAATGCCGATCCCGAACAAGCGCGCGGGCACACCGAGGAATACGCCTACTACCCGCGCGAATGGACGTCGCCGTATATCGACCGCCGGCGCAAGGTCGGCTGGGATCTCTACAGCTTGCTTGGCCTGGGCCGCGACAACAAAGCCGGCATGGCGGCCCAGCATGCCCGCAACTACGCGTTCTTCGATGCGCCGGTGGGGTTGATCTTCACGATCGACCGCATCATGGCGCAGGGTTCGTGGCTCGACTACGGCATGTTTTTACAGAACATCATGGTGGCAGCGCGCGCGCGGGGCCTCGACACCTGCCCGCAAGCGGCGTTCACGCAGTATCATCGGATCATCAGCGCCGAACTTGATCTGCCGGCCAGCGAGATGGTGGTGTGCGGCATGGCGCTGGGCTGGGCCGATCCAACGCGCATCGAGAATACTCTGATGACCGAGCGCGAACCGATCCACGGCTTCGCCCGCTTCATGGAGTAATGTAAATACCGTCAATATCCTGTTGATATCAAAAGGAAAATGGTTAACAGCTTCTTGTTGTATTAAGTCGCTTATTGCCGCACGGAATGTGAATTTTGCTTGCGATCGGACGTCGTTCCGCTACACTTCACTACGTATCTCATCTGTTCGGGTCAGGGGCTTCATCATGTTCAAACTTGCTGTGGCTGCTGTGGTTGCCGCTTTATTTGCCTTTTCCCCAGTCCAGGCCGCCGGTGCTGGCGCAGGCGCGGGTGCGGGCGCCACCGAGCAGGCGAAGAAATCGTCTGCCGCCAAGAAAAAAGTCAAACGCAAGGTCGTGCGCAAAACCACGGCCACACGCACCAAAAAAGCCAAACGTCAGGAACTCGCCGCCGCAGGCGACCGTCCGCGCATGATCCGCCGCGTCAAGACAGTGCGCGGCAAGCGCGTTGTTACTTACCAGCCGGTGCGCACTGCTGCCGCTGCGGTTGCAGTTGGCGTTGCCGCCAAAACCGTCGGCGACATGGCTGGTCTCGACAACACCGTCGATCCGCTGGCGCTGCGCTCGAATGTGGCTTACGTGGTCGATCAGAACAGCGCCGAAGTGCTGTTCGAGAAAAACGCCAATGTCGCACTGCCGATCGCGTCGCTGACCAAGCTGATGACGGGCATGGTCGTGATGGACTCCAAGCAAGACCTCGACGAAGTATTGCGCGTGACCGATGACGACGTCGATCGCCACAAGTTCAGCAGCTCACGCCTGCCGGTCGGCGCCAGCATGACGCGCCGCGAATTGCTCCATATTGCCCTGATGAGTTCCGAGAACCGCGCCGCGTCGGCGCTGGGCCGCAACTATCCGGGCGGCATCAGCGCCTTCGTCGGCGCGATGAACGCCAAGGCACGCCAGCTGGGCATGCGCGATACCCATTACGTCGACTCCAGCGGCCTGTCGAGCCGCAACGTCTCGAGCGGGCGCGACCTGGCCAAGCTCGTCATGGCGGCACATGGCGACCCGGTACTGCGCGAATTCTCGACCACGCCCAACTCCACCGTGCAAGCCAGCGGCCGCACGATGCACTATCGCAATACCAACTATCTGGTATCGCTGCCTGACTGGAATATCGGCCTGCAGAAGACCGGCTTCATCAACGAAGCAGGGCGCTGCCTGGTGATGCAGGCCATGATCCATGGCCGCAATGTGGTGATGGTGTTCCTGGATTCGAAGGGCAAGATGTCGCGTACGGCCGACGCCGGCCGGATTCGCCGCCTGATCGAGTCGCTGCCCGACCGCATGGATGTCGATGCGATCCGGCCATCGACCATTACCGCCAGCGCGCCAGGCCTGGCGCGCTAAACAACAAGGGCAGGCCGCGCGCCTGCCCTTGTTGTGTCTGCTCTCGTGTTTTACACCGTCGGCATCGGCCGATAGCCGAGCGTCGCCGAAATGCGCGCCGCCGTCTGCACCAGATCATCGAGCCAGTCTTCCTGCAGGCGGTCGGCCGGCGCCGAAATCGACAAACCCGCCACCAGCTTGCCGCTGTCATCATGGATGCCTGCCGCCATGCAGCGCACACCCAGTTCAAGCTCTTCATTATCGCGCGCATAGCCGCGCGAGCGCACCAGGCTCAGCTCGCGCTCCAGCCGCGCCAGCTCGGTGATCGAATTGCGCGTGTGGCCCGAGAGGCCCGTGCGGGTCGCGTAGGCGCGTGTGGCTTTCACATCGTCCACGGACAAAAACAGCTTGCCGGTGGAGGTCAGGTGCAGCGGACCGCGCCCGCCAATGGCGCGCACGACCTGCATCCCGGAACGCTCCGAGAACGCCCGGTCGATGTACACGATTTCGTCACCCTGACGCACCGACAGATTGACCGTCTGCTGCGTCTTGCGGTGCAGGGCGCGCATGGCGTCGAGCGCCGCTTCGCGCACCGACAGCCGGCTCTTGACCACATTGCCCAGTTCCAGCAGGCGCATGCCGAGCCGGTAGGTGCCTGGCTCGACACGGTCGACGAAGCGCGTGACCACCATATCGTTGAGGATCCGGTGCGCCGTGGACGGGTGCAGACCCGATACGCGCGCCAGCTCCTTGAGGCTGACCGGGTCGGAATAGGTGGCCAGGGCGTCCAGAAGTAAGGTCATGCGTTCGATCACCTGGATCGAGGTCTTGGCGGGTTGGGGCGTTTCCATTTTCATATGATGGTTGTGCGGTGCAGTAGGCCCATTCTTTATACCATGATGTGAAACGCTCGCGCAAACCCGCCCTTGCATTGTGGGCCTGCATGCCACATGCTGATCGGGAGGCGGCATAATGGTGTTCCTGCATCCTCACTGGACAACGATGGACAACCCGATCAGCGAATTCAAGACCTTGCGCGGCCTCGAGCGTATTGGCGCGGCGTGCCGCAACACCTGGGACGGCCTGCGCTGGGCCTGGCGCAGCGAAGCGGCGTTCCGGCAAGAGGTGGTGCTGATCGTCGTGGCCAGCGTGATCGCACTGCTGTTGCCGGTCTCGGGCTTCCAGCGTCTGGCCATGATCGGCGTGCTGATCGTGGTGCTGATCGTCGAGCTGATCAATTCAGCAATCGAAGCGGTCGTCGACCGTATTTCGCTCGAGCGCCATCCATTGTCGAAAGCGGCCAAGGATATCGGCAGCGCTGCCGTCGCACTGACGCTGCTGCTGGCGTTCGCGACCTGGGCCGTCGTCCTCTACAATCGCTTCATGTAGACCATGCAACGCGCCGTCCGTGCCGGATGGCGCTCCGAACAAGTTTGATCAATCACAGGAGATGACCATGACCTTACGCCTCGGCGATACCGCCCCCGATTTCGAACAAGACTCCAGCATTGGCAAGATCCGTTTCCACGAATGGGCAGGCGACTCGTGGGTCGTGCTGTTTTCGCACCCGGCCGACTTCACGCCGGTCTGCACCACCGAACTGGGCCTGACCGCCAAGCTCAAGCCTGAATTCGACAAGCGCAATGTCAAGGCGATCGCGCTGTCGGTCGACGCGGCCGAACAGCATCGCGACTGGATCCGCGACATCGAAGAAACCCAGCAAACTGTGGTGGGCTTCCCGATCATCGCCGATGCCGACCGCTCGGTCTCGACGCTGTACGACATGATCCACCCGGAACAGTCGGCCACTGCCACCGTGCGTTCGCTGTTCATCATCGATCCGAACAAGAAAGTGCGCCTGACCATCACCTACCCGATGAGCACCGGCCGCAACTTCGACGAAGTGCTGCGCGTGATCGACGCCCTGCAACTGACCGACGGCTACACGGTCGCCACGCCGGGCAACTGGAAAGATGGCGACGACGTCATCATTCCGCTGACCGTGACCGATCCTGACGTGATCAAGCAAAAGTATCCAAAGGGCTTTGAAGCGCCGCGTCCGTATCTGCGCATGACGCCGCAGCCGAACAAGTAAGCATCTCTTTGCGGTGCCAGAACGGTGGATTGGGCAATTGCCTGACCACCGTTTTTTTATTGTACCTACGAATTTTTACGCATATCGCCATGCAAGCGCTGCACGTCTACATAGCGTTTCGTGTCTATACAAATAAGGATTGCTTCGTTTGCGTTATAAAGTTCACGTGAGAATATAAGCGTCCGATAGAAGAATTTGTAATAAGGACTCGCATGACATCGCTTGCCATGCCAGGCAGCACGGCAGCGTCGAAGTCGTCGAAAGCACCGGGCCGGGTCATTCCCGGCTTTGGCATTTCGCTCGGCTTTACGCTGTTTTACCTGGCGCTGATCGTTCTCATCCCGCTGTCGGCGGTGTTCCTCAATACCTTCAGCATGACCTGGGCCGAGTTCTGGGCCACCGTCACGTCCGATCGCGTCATGGCGTCCTATCGCCTCAGCTTTGGCGCGTCGCTGATCGCAGCCGCCCTGAACGTCGTGTTCGGCGGCATCGTCGCCTGGGTTCTGGTGCGTTATAAATTTCCCGGCAAGCGCTTCATCGATGCGCTGGTCGATTTGCCGTTCGCGCTGCCCACCGCCGTGGCCGGCATCACGCTGACTGCCCTGTATGCGCAGAATGGCTGGATCGGCCAGTACCTGGCCACATGGGGCATCAAGGTTGCGTTCACGCCGCTGGGCGTCGTGGTCGCGCTGACCTTCATCGGTCTGCCATTCGTCGTGCGCACGGTGCAGCCGGTGCTTGAAGAAGCCGAACGCGAGCTCGAAGAAGCCGCTGCCAGCCTGGGCGCGCCGCCGCTGCAGACGTTTACCCGCGTGGTGCTGCCAACGATCGTGCCGGCGCTGCTGACCGGCTTTGCGCTGGCCTTTGCGCGCGCCACCGGCGAATACGGCTCGGTCATCTTCATCGCCGGCAACCTGCCGATGGTGTCCGAGATCACGCCGCTGCTCATCATCTCCAAACTCGAACAGTACGATTACGCCGGTGCCACCGCGATTGCCGTCGTGATGCTGGTGTTTTCGTTCATCCTGCTGCTGACGATCAATCTGCTGCAGGCCTGGACACGCAAACGGGCAGGCAAATCATGAGCGCCGTTCTGGATAAAGCCACGCCGCCACGCCCACCGGCGGCCCGGGGCAAGCGCCTCGACACGAGCGTGCTCGAGCCGCGCTGGGTCAGCTATGTGCTGATTGCCATTGCGCTGGTGTTTCTCACGCTGTTCCTGTTCATCCCGCTCGCGGCGGTGTTTACCGAAGCGCTCAAGAAGGGCTGGGAAGTGTATGTCGAGTCGGTCATCGATCCGGATGCGATCTCGGCCATCAAGCTCACGCTGATCGCCGCCGTGATCTCGGTGCCACTGAACCTCGTGTTCGGCGTGGCCGCCGCCTGGGCGATCACCAAGTTCGAGTTCCGTGGCAAGAGCATCCTGCTCACGCTGATCGACCTGCCGTTCTCGATCTCGCCCGTGATCGCGGGCCTGATGTACGTGCTGCTGTTTGGCGCGTCGGGCTGGTTCGGTCCGTGGCTGGCCGAGCACGACATCAAGATCCTGTTCGCGGTGCCGGGCATCGTGCTGGCCACCGTGTTCATCACGTTCCCGTTCGTGGCGCGCGAGCTGATTCCGCTGATGCAGCAGCAGGGCACCGAAGAAGAAGAAGCGGCGCTGGTGCTGGGGGCGTCGGGCTGGTCGACGTTCTGGCGCGTGACGATGCCGAACATCAAATGGGGCCTGCTGTATGGCGTGATTCTGTGTAACGCCCGTGCGATGGGCGAGTTCGGCGCCGTCTCGGTGGTCTCGGGCCACATCCGCGGCGAGACCAACACGATGCCGCTGCACGTCGAGATCCTCTACAACGAATACAACTT
The DNA here is from genome assembly GCA_014841595.1 of Oxalobacteraceae sp. CFBP 8761. Classification (NCBI taxonomy): domain Bacteria; kingdom Pseudomonadati; phylum Pseudomonadota; class Betaproteobacteria; order Burkholderiales; family Oxalobacteraceae; species Oxalobacteraceae sp. CFBP 8761. Next base: position 815,217 of record JACYUE010000001.1, read on the forward strand.
CACGGCCGCTTTTGCTGTGGCGTCGCTGCTGGCGCTGCTCGCGCTGGTGACGCTGGCCATCAAGTCCTTTATCGAATGGCGTCTGCACCAGGCCAAGTCGGCCTCGCTGGACGCCCCTCACTGAATATACGCCGGAGCCACGCATGACGATTGAAGTCCAACATATCCGTAAAAATTTCGGCCAGTTCAAGGCGCTCGACGACGTGTCGCTGCAGTTCCCGGACGGCGAACTGACCGCCTTGCTCGGTCCGTCGGGCTGCGGCAAGACCACGCTGCTGCGCATCATCGCGGGCCTGGAATACCCGGACTCGGGCACCGTGCTGCTCGATGGCCAGGATTCGTCGCACCGCCACGTGCGCGAGCGCCAGGTCGGCTTCGTGTTCCAGCACTACGCGCTGTTCAAGCACATGACCGTGTTCGAAAACGTCGCGTTCGGCCTGCGTGTGAAACCGCGCAGCGAGCGCCCGAGCGAAGACCAGATCCGCGACAAGGTCAAAAAGCTGCTCGAACTGGTGCAGCTCGACTGGATTGCCGACCGCTATCCGCCGCAGCTGTCGGGGGGCCAGCGGCAGCGCATCGCCCTGGCGCGCGCGCTGGCCGTCGAGCCGCGCGTGCTGCTGCTCGACGAGCCGTTCGGCGCGCTCGACGCCAAGGTGCGCAAGGAACTGCGCCGCTGGCTGCGCCGCCTGCACGACGACCTGCACGTGACGTCGATCTTCGTCACGCACGATCAGGAAGAAGCGCTCGAAGTGGCCGACCAGGTGGTCCTGATGAACAAGGGCCGCGTCGAGCAATTGGGCAGCCCCGACCAGGTCTATAACCATCCGGCGTCGCCGTTCGTCTACGGCTTCCTGGGCAACGTCAACCTGTTCCACGGCCGCATCCACGAAGGCGTGCTGGCCAGCGGCGACGTCAACTTCCAGGCGCCGCAGCACATCGATGTGCGCGACGGCGCCGGCATCGGTTACGTGCGCCCGCACGATCTGGATGTCGAGCGCTACACCCCGGGCGCCGCAGGCGTCGTGGCCAAGCTGCGCCGCGCACATGCGATCGGACCGCTGGCCCAGCTCGATCTGGAGCGCGCCGACAATGGCCAGATGATCGAAGCGGTGCTGCCGAACGAACGCTTCGCCAGCCTTGGCCTGAAAGAGGGCGACACGCTGGTGGTGCGCCCGCGCCGGATCGAAGTGTTCGTCGATCACGGAAGCGCCGCATGAACTTCCAGCAGCTGCGCTCGGTGCGCGAAGCGGCCCGGCGCGACTTCAACCTGACCGACGTGGCCAATGCCCTGTTCACGTCGCAACCGGGCGTGTCGCGCCAGATCCGCGAACTCGAAGATGAGCTGGGCGTCGTGATTTTCGAGCGCAACGGCAAGCGCCTGACAGGCCTGACGCCGCCCGGCAAGGGCATCCTGCGCATCGTCGAAAAGCTGCTGGTCGAAGCCGAGAACCTGCAGCAGGCCAGCCGCGAATTCGCCGGCCAGGACAGCGGCACGCTGACGGTGGCCGTGACTCACACGCAGGCTCGTTACGCGCTGCCGCAGGTGGTGCAATCGTTTCGCGCCGCGTTCCCCAATGTGCGCATCGCCTTGCAGCAAAGCGCGCCGGAACACATCGCGGAATGGGTCGCCTCAGGCAAGGCCGATATCGGTATCGCGACCGAAGGCCTGTCGGCGTTTCCCGACCTGGTGTCGTTCCCGTGCTACCGCTGGAGCCACGTGATCGTGGCGCCGGAAGGCCATCCGATCTTTGCCAGCGGCTCGCCGCTGCGCCTGGAAGACCTGGCCGAGCATCCGCTCATCACGTACGACCAGGGCTTTACGGGCCGCAGCCATATCGATGCGGCCTTCCTTGAAGCCGGGCTGGCGCCGGACATCGTGCTCACGGCGATGGATTCGGACGTGATCAAGCAGTACGTGTCTCTGGGGATGGGCGTGGGAATCGTGGCGTCGATGGCCTTTGACCATGGCCGCGACAAGGGCCTGCGCGCGATCGAGGCATCGCACCTGTTCGCGCAGAACGTGACGCGCCTGGCGGTGCGGCGCGGCTCGTACCTGCGCTCTTACGCGTTTCACTTCATCGAGCGCTTCGCGCAAGGCTATACGCGGGCCGATATCGAAAAGGCGATTGCGACTGCGGAATAGGGTGGTGCTGCCGGCACGCCACACTGGCGCGCCGGCCGGGTTTACTTCTTCTTTTGTTCGCGCAGCGCGTCCGCGCAATCACGCACCAGGCCCGGCCCGGCGTAGATCAAGCCACTGTACAACTGCACCAGCTTGGCGCCGGCCGCGATTTTTGCACGTGCATCGGCGCCGCGCATGATGCCGCCCACGCCGATGATCGGGATGTCGTCGCGCAGCTCGGTCTTGAGCGCGCGGATCACGATGTTCGACTGCTCGAACACGGGCGCGCCCGACAGGCCGCCTGCTTGCTGCGCGTGCTTCATGCCCTCGACATCGCGCCGGTTGAGCGTGGTATTGGTCGCGATGACGCCGTCGATCTTGTGGCGCAGCAGGGCGCCGGCAATATCGCGGATCTGGTCGCCGTCGACGTCCGGTGCAATCTTGAGCGTAAGCGGCACGTAGTGGCCGTGCTGGTCGGCCAGGCGTATCTGCTCCTGCTTGAGCTGCGACAGCAGGGCGTCGAGTTCGGACGCGCCCTGCAACTGGCGCAGGTTCTGCGTGTTTGGCGACGAGATATTGACCGTCACGTAGCTGGCATACGGGTACACCTTGCGCAGGCATTCGAGGTAGTCGTCGGCGGCCCGCTCAATGGGCGTATCGGCGTTCTTGCCGATGTTCAGCCCCAGGACTCCCTGCTTTTCCTGGAAAAAGCGCGACGCCTGCACATTGGCCACGAACGCGTCGACGCCGCCATTGTTGAAGCCCATGCGATTGATGATGCCGCGCGCACGCGGCAGCCGGAACATGCGCGGTTTCGGATTGCCGGCCTGGCCGCGCGGCGTGACCGTGCCGATTTCAATGGAGCCGAAGCCCAGTGCCGCCAGGCCATCGATATACGCGCCATCCTTGTCCAACCCGGCGGCCAGGCCGACAGGGTTGGGAAACGTGATACCCATGACGGTGCGCGGATCGGGCCGTGGTTTCCGGAATGCGCCTGTCAGGCCAAGCGCAGCTGCGCGACGCAGCATGGGCAAGGTCAGGTTGTGCGCCGCTTCGGGATCGAGCGAGAACAATGCGGGACGAACGAGGGTATACAGAATTTTGTCTGGCATGGGGTACTCGGTTGACGTATCCCCATCATTCTAACGTGCGGCGAGGGGACGTACGTAACGAAGTATCAAGGCAATTGTTAGCGGTTGTGTCCGCGGACCCGGCACGCAACAGGTTCAGGCGTCCAGAACGCCCCATTGTCCGTCGATGCGTGCTTCGAGTGGTCGGAAGTTGATCTTGTAGGCCATCTTGGGGCTTTGCGCGATCCAGTAGCCCAGATACACATGCGACAACCCGAGTTCGTGCGCCTGGTTCACCTGCCACAGAATGTTGTAGGTGCCATACGACGCGTTCTCGACATCCGGATCGAAGAAGGTGTACACCGACGACAGGCCGTCGGACAGCACGTCGATGATCGACACCATGCGCAAGGTGCCATCGGGCTCGCGAAATTCAACCAGGCGCGTATTGACGCGGCTTTGCAGCAAAAACTGCGCGTACTGGTCGCGGCTGTCCTGGTCCATGCCACCGCCCACGTGGCGCGTGGTCTGGTAGCGCAGGTAGAGTGCGTAGTGCTCGTCCGAAAACGCCAGGTTGGCGACCATCGCGACCAGGTTGCCATGGCGCTTCCAGGCGCGGCGCTGGGTGCGGTTGGGGGTGAAGTCGGCACATTTGACGCGCACCGGGATGCAGGCCTGGCAACCATCGCAATACGGGCGGTAGGTGAAGATGCCGCTGCGCCGGAAGCCATTTCTGACCAGCTCGGAATACACATCGGCATTGATCAGGTGCGAGGGCGTCGCGACCTGCGAGCGCGCCTGGCGTGCATCGAGATAGCTGCACGGGTAGGGCGCCGTGGTGTAGAACTGCAGCGTGGCAAAGGGCAGGTCGTGTAGGTGCGTCATGCAAGGAGCTCTCGGGACGACGTGGGGTTGCCGCCTATTCTAGCGAAAACCGCGCTGCGATTCCGTTAGCCAGGCAACGGTGCCGCCACTGTCCATGACCCGATGCCCGGCCTGGCGGTCGCGCGGTGGACGTGCTCGAGAAAGCGGCTGCGCGGGATCGGCGCCGCGCCGAGCGAAGCCAGGTGGCCGGTCTCCTGCTGGCAATCGACCATCTCGACGCCATGGCGCTGCAAAAACGCCACCAGATAGGCCAGCGCGACCTTGGATGCATCGGACACGCGCGCAAACATCGATTCGCCATAGAACATGCGGCCGATGCACACGCCATACGCGCCGCCCACCAGTTCGCCGTCGAGCCAGACTTCGGCCGAGTGCGCGTAACCCAGCGTGTGCAGGCCCGTGTAGCCGGCGATGATCTCATCCGAAATCCAGGTGCCTGGCCCGTCGCGCCGCGGGGCAGCGCAGGCGCGCATCACGTCGTCGAACGCGCTGTCGAAGCGCACGTCCCAGCGCCCGCCATCGAGGCGGCTGCGCTCGATCTTGCGCAGCGTTTTTGCCAGGCTGTTACTGACCTTGAACTGGTCGGTGTAGAGCACCATGCGCGGATCGGTGCTCCACCACAGGATCGGCTGGCCTTCGGAAAACCACGGGAAGATGCCGTTGCGGTAGGCCTGCAGCAGGCGCGCCGGCGACAGGTCTGCGCCGGCCGCCAGCAGGCCCGGTGCTTCAACGGTCAATGCCTTCGACACGTCGGGGAACGGCGTATCGATGTCGAGCCAGGGGATCATGTCAGTCCGGTTCGCGTGGGGCCATCATGGGGCGGTTGACGGCCACGCTGTGAAAGCCGAAGTCGCCACCCTCGCGCACTTTGATCCGGTCGGCAAAGAACAGTTCCAGCGTCGTGCGGATCGTGGGGAAGGCCAAATCGTCCCAAGGGATGGTGGCTTCGGTGAACAATTGCACGTCCAGGCTTTCAATGCCCGCCGCATAGTCGAGGTCACGCAGGCGCGCCAGGTAGAACAGGTGGACCTGGTGCACGTGGGCGACGTTCAGCAGCGAAAACAGCGGGCCAAGTTCGATATTGGCACCGGCTTCTTCTTCGGTCTCGCGCTGCGCCGCCTGTTCGGTGGTTTCTTCGTTTTCCATGAATCCGGCCGGCAGCGTCCAGTAGCCGTAGCGCGGCTCGATCGCGCGCTTGCACAGCAAGATCTGGAGTTCGCCATCACGTTCCCATACGGGAATCGAACCGACGACCAGCTTCGGGTTCTGGTAATGGATCGTGTTGCAGTGCGTGCACACGTAGCGCGGCCGGTTGTCGCCTTCGGGAATCGCCAGCACGACAGGGTGGGCGCACTCGGAGCAGAATTTCATGGTGGATAGGGCAGGTTGGTCGTGGCAATACTGTACACCGAATGCGGCGTCGACAGGGGCAGGGGGCGCGTTCGCAGCTGGCGCCCGCGCGCTCCACCGAGATATAAGTTTCTTCAATAAGCCATGCAATGAGGATTGGATTTGCTAAATGACGCGTGGGGGCGTATAATTCATTTCACAGACGCGGGGTGGAGCAGTCTGGCAGCTCGTCGGGCTCATAACCCGAAGGTCACAGGTTCAAATCCTGTCCCCGCAACCAAGATTAGAGGCCGTTGATTCGAAAGAATCAGCGGCTTTTCGTTTTTCTGACGTCGTTCCAAGGGCTTTTGCTTGGCTGTAACGGCCTCGATCCAGCGCAACGTCACGCGCCTCTGCTGCAATGCACGGCAGCTTGCCAGGTCCAACTTGCAACGGACGACAAGTCAGGGGCAAGCCATGATCGATGTAGACGACATCAACCAATCCTGGGGCTGGGTCGGCATGAGCGCGGTCGAAGTGCTCGGCGCCAATGCCTTCGGCAATCTCATCATCCGCGACGAGGATGACCGGTTCTGGTGCCTGCGCCCGCACGAACTGTGCTGCGAGCCGCTGGCCAGCAACCGCGCCGCGCTCGATGCGCTGTCGTACAACCAGGATTTTCTCAACGACTGGTACATGCCCGAGGCAGTGTGCCTGGCCGAAGCCGCGCTGGGGCCGCTCACCGACGGGCGTACCTACTGCCTGAAGATTCCCAGTGCGCTCGGCGGCAAGTACGGGTGCGATAACCTGGCCACCGTACCACTGGCGGCGTTGATCCGGTTTTCGGGGGAGGGCGCGCAGCAGTTTGATGGGCTGCCGCGCTGGAATTAGCTCTGCCTGACTGTATTCTTCATCCTGCCTTCGGCCAGGCAAGTGCGCAAACAACTGGAAGAACGGCCGCAGTGCAGATGCGGCCGCCCAAAACTGGGTTAATCGTCGTTTACTTCTGAATCTGTATCCTGATCGCCCTGATACCGTTCATTGTTCGGATTGAGTTGCTCCGAACGATTGTCCTGGCTTGCATCGTAGGCATTGTTGTTTGGGTTCAGATTATCACTGCGGTCATCGTTCGGTGTTCGTCCCATGATCTTCTCCTGAATTGGCCAGAAAATACCGGCATGCTTCATTTTGCGCGACAGCGGTTTTGCATGTCGCACTTGTCAGCACCGGTCTTAATCTACGCTGCGTGATTCACTGAAGAAAAAGTTCATTGCCCATCGAACGCACCAATCTGATACCGTAATTGCGTGCCATTTCTTCCATTATGTAGAAAATTCGAAGATGGTTAAATATGCGGTTGTGGTTGATAAGCAGACTCTTGTGCGCAATAAGATGGTCAAGCGCCGCCGGCGTTGGCGAAATCCGTTGAGACAACGAGAGTGAACCATATCGCTGCACATACGGTGGAATGAGATTTTCTGGCAATTCCTTGCTCGACGACTGCATCAGCCCGGCAGCAAACAGCTCGCAATCGGACCAGCTTTGACGGTGCACTTCAAGACTTCCGTCCAGGTGAGTCAGGCGCGGATGCTCGATATGGACGAACCAGCTTGCCGGAATCGAGCGCGTAATGACACCAGAGCGCCAACGGTTCCACACCAGCTCGGCCTGATCTTCGAGAAGTGCCAAAGGCACACGTTGTTCAACGGGATAGCTGCCGTCAAACACGTAATCCTCATCGGCCAGCAGTTCGCAGTCTTCCTGAAGTTCGATTGTGATTACCAGCGGAAATGCCATCGGTGCAGCAGGCAGCACCAGCTTGCGGATATCTGCTGGAGCGACCACGGAACAGATTGCCGCCTTGATCATTTCTGGTTCATGCATATAACCAGCGATTTCGGCCGCGAAGTTCGCATACGCGCCAAAATAGGCGGTTAATTCTCCCACATAGACACCTTGAGTCTCCGGTGCAAGTTCGATCGTTGACCGGTCATCATTACGCTGCGCATTCGGGATCAACCCAGTTTCAAGGATGCTCCGGATTCGCGCGAGCGAAGTACCATGCTTGATCAGAGTGCCTTTTTTCAAAACGAACTTCGCCATATTAATACCTGTTACCCCATCGAATTATAGGATGACGAGAATATGTACCTCGTCAGCTTGGCTGGTTGAATCGCGCCAGCACGTGGGACACATTATGTCCATCAAATTCAATAAGGAAACTTATGTTGCATTAGGGGCGTGGCATGCGCTGATTGGTAGCATCTGGTGGTACTGCCCGGGGGAGACTGATGAACGTGCGCGCGACGAGTTCGTGAAGCCGTATAGCCTTGGTCAAGTCTCAGGCTTTTTATTCCCAAGACCTGCTGGCGATGTTGTCAGGGGCTTGAAGCCGGTCAATTCGCAGCCTGCGTGTCGGCCAGACTCGCCCACAGGTAGGCCGCTGCCATCGTGCGGTGCGGCGCGTAGCGCGCCAGCATGCGCTCGGCGTCCGCGACGGTTGGCCGGGCTGCGCTGCCAGAGAGCTTGTGCAGCGCGGCGCGTACGGCGACGTCGCCTTCCAGCGAGCAATCCGGATAGCCATAGCCGCGCAGCAGCACGTAATTGACGGTCCAGGGGCCGATGCCCTTGATGGCCAGCAGTGTTTCGCTGACCTCGGCGCTTGCCGAGCCAGAAATATCCTCCACGCCAGCGTGCCGTTCAAGCACCAGGCTGCCATCGACCACCATGCGCGCCACGCGCAGGATCGTCTCGGCCTTGGCATTTGAAAACTTGCGGCCCGTGAGTTCGCCGATGTCGAGCCGTGCCACATCGGGCGCCTCCGGATAGCACCACAAGCCGGACGAATGCGCGCGGCCCGCCAGTTGGATCAGCGTGCGGCGCAGCGCGATGGCAAATGTCAGGTTGATCTGCTGGCCGATGATGGCCCAGGTCAGCGCCTCGAAGATCGTGGCCGACTGCACGATGCGCAGGCCCGGCTGGCGCGCCACGACCGGCCCCAGCCATGGATCGGCCAGGACGGCTGCGCCGAATGCTGTCGGATCGATCCGCAGGCCGAGCACGTTCAGCAGCGCCTCGTGCGCCTGCGCCTCCAGGGCTGGCGTGACCGGCCCGTCGAACGTCACGCGGCAGTGCGCTGCGCCGTCCTCGAACCGGATGGCGAACAGCGTCGGCACGCCACCGAGCAGCACGCCCTTGCGCAAGCCATCGGCGTCGACCTGCTCGGCCACGCGTTCAGGATCGCGGCCGTGAAATGCTAGCACGTCGGCGACGCGGTAGCCGGGCGGCAGGGCGATCGCATTGGATGCAGTCATCAAATTCCCGTTGGCGCCGGCACGCGCCGCCAGGTTGGCTTGAATCCGGTCACCAGCGCCGTGCCGAGCAGGACGATCGCCGAACCGGCGATCGTGTGCCAGCCGATCACCTCATGCAGGAACAGCGAGCCCCACAGGATGCCGAACACGGGGCTGAGGAACGTGACGGTCAGCGCCGACGTGGCGCCGACATCCTCGATCAGCTTGAAATAGACGATGTAGGCGATGCCGCTGCAGACCACGCCCAGCGTCACCACGGCAGCCATGATGCCAGCGGTCGGCTCGCCCGGCGCCGGGAAGAACGCGACGAGCGGCAGCACCAGCAGGGCCGAGGCCCACATCGAGCCATGCGCATTGGCGAATGGCGCCACGCCGCCCTTGCTGGCAGCGGCCGACTTCGTGTACTGGCTGGCGACGCTGTAGCTGAACGCGGCGATCAACGCTGCAGCCACGGCCAGGCCTGCACCGGGCCGCTCGGCCACGTGATCGAAGCCGACCAGCAGCGCGACGCCGGCGGTGCCCAGCAGCAGGCCGAGGGCGCTGCGCCGCGTGACCTGCTGGCGCGCCCACACGGCGCCGACGAGCGCGCCCCACATCGGCGCGGTGGCGTTGAGCACCGCCAGCACCGACGCCGACAGCGTGCGCGCCGCAAACGCGAACAGCAGGAAGGGCAGAGCAGAGTTGAACAGGCCCAGGATCAGGTAATGCTGCCAGTGGCGCCGCACGTTCAGCGGCGCGCCGCGCCCGCGCAGATGCAGCACCCAGCTCACCAGCGCAAGAAACACGGCCGCCAGTGCGAGCCGGTATTCGATCAGCACGGCCGGGCCGAGCACCGGCGCGGCGATGCGCATGAAGAGGAAGGAGCCGCCCCAGATGGCGGCCAGCGCAACGAGGCGCAGCATGTTCGCGGTGTTCATGAGGTCGAAAAAAAATGGCCAGTTGTCAGGCTGACCATTGTGGCAGGGCCGGCATCAATGTGCCAGCCGCTTCTTGCCATCGATACCCGTGCGTCAGGCGGCGCTGGCGAGTGTCAGCGCGGCCGCATGCGGCATGAGTAGGGTCTGTGGCACCGCGTTCTTCACTGCCGTCATTTCGGCCATGATCGAGACCGCGATTTCAGCCGGCGTCTTGCTGCCGATGTACAGGCCGATCGGCCCATGCAGGCGCGCGAGTTCCACATCGGTCAGATCGAACAGCTTGAGACGCTCGCGCCGCTTGGCGTTGTTGGCGCGCGAGCCGATCGCGCCGACGTAGAAGGCTTCGGACTTGAGCGCTTCCATCAGCGCCAGGTCGTCCAGTTTCGGGTCGTGCGTGAGCGCCACCACGGCGCTGCGCGCATCGAGCTTGGCGTCGATCACCAGATCGTCGGGCATCGCATGCACCAGCGTTACGCCGGGGATGTGAAAGCCGCTGCGGTATTCTTCGCGCGGGTCGCACACGGTGACGCGGTAATCCATGCCGGCGGCGATCTGCGCCAGGAAGCGCGACAGCGGGCCGGCGCCGATGATGTACAGGCGCCAGCGCGGACCGTGCAGCGTGTGCAGCACGCCATCCTCGACGCGCTGGATGGCGGTGGCCTGCGCCGTGGACAGCGTGACGGCGCCGGTATCCAGCTGCACGCTGCGCTCGACCAGTTCACCCTCGCCGAGACGCGCGAGCAGCTCCTTGATGCCGCTGTCGACCGACAGCGGTTCGATGGCCAGCTCGATGGTGCCGCCGCAGGGCAGGCCGAAGCGGTGCGCTTCGTCGGCGCTGATGCCGTAGCTGATGATGTCGGGGAGGGTGATTTCGATGCCGTTGTCGCGCACGCGGGCGATCAGGTCGTCTTCGATGCAGCCGCCGGAGACCGAGCCGACCACCTGGCCATCTTCGCAGATGGCCAGCGTGGCGCCCACCGGGCGTGGGCTGGAACCCCAGGTCTTGATGACCGTGACCAGCTGGCAGCGCTGGCCGCCGTCAAGCCAGGCGGCGCAGGTTTTCAGTACGTCGAGGTCGATGCTGTCCATGGTGTTCGTGTCGCCGGGGCGGGTGAATAAGATGGACAATCATACAAAAAAAGCGCCGCACGTGTCGGCGCGCAGGCCAGCCGTCAAGGCACCAGCGGTTTCTTGGCGCTTTGCTTGGCCTTGACTTCCGCCACGGCCTTGTCGATCGCCGCCACGCGCATTGGCATGGCTGGGTGGTTCGCCGTGTAGCCATTGAGGATCTTGGCCGGGTAGGTCGCCGCCAGCCGCTTCCAGAATGCGGACGCACCCTCGTAACGGTAACCGGCGCGCGCCAGCAGGTAGACCGCAAGGCGGTCGGCCGCCACGTCGTCGGCCGCCGGCGTCGCCCTGATGCCGCCGCTGCCGATGAGCATCGAGGTATCCGGCGTGATGGCGGTGAGGTTGTCGATGATGCTGCCGATGGTGGCCGCATTGCGCTGCGTGGCCGCGTGGCCCAGCATATTGTGCGCCATCGTGCGCGCCACCACGTACGCCAGTTCGTCGTCGTTCTGGGCGAAGCCCAGCATGCCGCGCGTGACCATCACGCGGCTGCCGTCGGCGTACGCGTTGATGTTGTCGGCGTTGCCCAGCTCAATGGCGAAAGCGCAGGCGCGCGTGACGGGAATGGTCAGGTCGCGCGGCTTGCCGCTGCGCTCGATCGATAGTGGCAGGCTGGCCTGCTTGGCCATGATCGGGCCGAACACGGCGCCGGCCTTGCTCAGGGCATTCGGCCCCACCGGGAGCGGCGTGCCAGCGGCGGCCAGCAGGCGGTCGCCCTGACGCAGGCCGGCCTTGGCTGCGCCGCTGCCGTTCAGGACATTCGTGACCTGCAGGTGCTCGTCCATGCCCAGCACCACCCACGCTGCCTCGTTGTACTGGCCCGGATAGGTGTAGCGGTTCTTCGCGGTGAAGCCCAGCAGGTTGCGCGCGTGCTTGGTGCACAGCGCGGCATTGTCGATCAGGAGGGGGGCGGCGACGCGGTACAGGCGGTCGTGTTGCGTTGCCATGCGCTGGAGTACCTCGGCGGCAGCGGCCATCTGCGGCGTGACCTCGGGCTTGCCCGACGCCTGTTCGACCGGCACGGCGCCCGGTTCGGTCGACGATTGCATTGGCCCCGGCGTGCTGCAGGCAGCGAGCAGCGCTGCCGTGGCGACGATCAATGCCGGGGAAGTGAATCGGTGCAGACGCTGGATGCGCATCAGGGTGCTCCTCATGGTTTGTTATTGTTTGCCGGTGCTGCCGAAGCCACCGACGCCACGGTCGCTCGACGCGAAGTCGGTCACCACGTTGAAAGCCACTTGCAATACCGGCACGATGATCAGCTGCGCGAGCCGATCCATTGGTTGCAGCACGAAGGCGGTGCTGCTGCGATTCCAGGTAGAGACCATCAGCTGGCCCTGGTAATCGGAGTCGATCAAGCCTACCAGATTGCCCAGCACGATGCCGCTCTTGTGGCCAAGGCCACTGCGCGGCAGGATCATCGCGGCGTAACCCGGATCGCCGATATGGATCGCCAGACCGGTGGGCACCAGCACGGTTTCGCCCGGCGCGATGGTCAATGGCGCATCGAGGCAGGCGCGCAAGTCGAGGCCGGCGCTGCCCGGCGTGGCGTAGGCCGGCAGCAGGTCCTGCATGCGCGGGTCGAGGATTTTGAGGTCGATATGTTTCATTGCAATTTCTGGGTAATCAGGTGAGCAGGGAGCGCTGTTCGAGGCGTTTGCCGATCTCGGACACCAGCTGGCGCGCCAGCGTGAGCTTGTCGGCGCGCTCGAGCAGCACGTGGCCGTGTTCATCGAACAGGATGATCGTGTTGTCGTCCTGGCCGAAGGTCTGCGGGCCGATATTGCCGACCAGGAGCGGGATGCCCTTCTTTTCGCGCTTGGCCGCGCCGTAGGCTTCGAGCTGCTCGGATTCGGCGGCAAAGCCCACGCAATACGGCCAGCCCGACAGCGACACGGTTGCCGCGACCGAGGCCAGGATGTCCGCGTTCTGCGCGAACTCCAGCGCCGGCGGGGCGCCATCAGGCGTCTTCTTGAGTTTCTGGTCGCTGGCATTGACCACGCGCCAGTCGGCCACCGCGGCCACGCCGATGAACACGTGCTGGCCCGTGACGCCGGCCATCACCGCGTCGTGCATCTGCTGCGCGGTGAGCACGTCGATGCGGCGCACGCCATGCGGCGTGGGCAGCGACACCGGCCCGGAGACCAGCGTGACGTCAGCGCCGGCTTCCCGCGCAGCGCGCGCGATGGCGTACCCCATCTTGCCGGACGACAGATTGGTGATGCCGCGCACCGGATCGATCGGTTCGAACGTCGGCCCGGCCGTGATCATCACGCGCCGGCCCGCCAGCACCTTCTGCTGGAACGAGGCAATCAGCTCGTCGACCAGTTCATCCGCTTCGAGCATGCGCCCCATGCCCGTTTCGCCACACGCTTGCGCGCCGCGGCCCGGGCCGAACAGGCAAATACCGTCAGCGCGCAGCTGCGCCACATTGCGCTGCGTGGCCGGGTTGTCCCACATCTCGACGTTCATCGCCGGCGCCACGTGCAGCGGCACGTGACGCGGGCGCGCCACGCACAGCAGCGACAACAGGTCGTCGGCGGCGCCGTGCACGAGCTTGCGGATGAAATCGGCCGAGCAGGGCGCGATCAGGATCGCATCCGCATTGCGGGTCAGGTCGATGTGGGCCATGTTGTTGGCCATGCGCGCATCCCACTGGTCCAGATAGACCGGGTTGCCCGACACCGCCTGCATGGTGACCGCACCGATGAAATGCGTTGCCGCCTCGGTCATCACCACTTGCACGCTGGCGCCGTGCTTGACCAGCGCGCGACACAGTTCGGCCGCCTTGTAGCAGGCGACACCACCAGTCAGGCCCAGAACGATGCGCTTGCCTTTCAGGTCCATGCTCATGGCTTCGTCCCGGTCACGACTTGTTCACGCGCCGGAATTCATCCAGCACGAACAGCACGGCGCCGACCGAAATGCCGATGTCGGCGATATTGAAGGCCGGGAAGTGGCCGATGCCGGTCCAGTAGAAATCGAGGAAGTCGATCACGTGGCCGTGCACGACACGGTCGATGCCGTTGCCGACCGCGCCGGCCATGATCAGCGCGAGCGCGAAACAGAACAGGCGCTGTGTCGCGTTCTTGCTCATCATGTACAGGCAGAACACCACGGCGCCAATGGCGATACCCAGGAACAGCCAGCGCTGCCAGCCGCTCGCGTCGCCCAGGAAGCTGAATGCCGCCCCCGGGTTGTACACCTTGATCAGGTTGAAGAAGCCCGTGATCGGCACCGTCTCGGCGTAGGCAAACGTGCGTTCGACGGTGAGCTTGGTGACCTGGTCGAGCAGGACAATGATCAGGGACAGCCCGATCCAGGGGAACATGCTGGCGCCGACGCTCTTGTTCGTGCTGCGCTTGATCAGGGTGGCGCCGGACGGCGCTGGTTTCTTTTTGGTTGCCATGGTGTCTGGACCCGGTACTTATGCGAAGCGGCGCGCTTCGCCGGCGCCGAAGAGGTTGCTCGTGCAGCGGCCGCACAGCGTTGGATGTGCAGGGTCGTGGCCGACGTCGCGGCGGTAGTGCCAGCAGCGCTCGCACTTCTCGGCGTCCGACGGCACCACGGCCACGGCTTCTTCAGCCTCGCTTGCCACTTCCGTGACGCTCGCCTGCGATGTGATGAAGACGAACTTCAGGTCGTCATCCAGGCTGGCCAGCGCGCGGTACTTCTCGCCCGAGGCCTTGATCGCCAGTTCGGCCTGCAGCGACGAACCGATCGCGCCCGAGGTGCGCACTTCTTCCAGTTGCTTCGTCACGTCCAGGCGCACCTGGCGCAGCAAGGCGTACTTGGCCAGCAGCGCATCGCCATCCGGCAGCTCGGGGAAGGTCCACAGCGTCTGCGTGAAGATGGTTTCATCGCTGGCGTTGAACGTTTCCTGGTCCGCAAACACGGCCCACGCTTCTTCGGCCGTGAACGACAGCACCGGCGACATCACGCGCAGCAGCGCATGCGCGATGTGCCATAGCGCGGTCTGCGCGGAGCGGCGTGCTGCCGAATCGATGCCGGTCGTGTACAGGCGGTCCTTCAGGATATCCAGGTAGAAGCCGCCCAGGTCTTCCGAGCAGTAGTTCTGCAGGCGCGAGACGACCGGGTGGAATTCGTAGCGCTCGAAGTGCGCCGCCACGTCCTTCTGCAACTGCGCCATCGAGGCAATCGCGTAGCGGTCGATCTCGAGCAGCTCGCCCATCGGCACCGCGTGCTGCGCCGGGTTGAAGTCCGACGTGTTGGCCAGCAGGAAGCGCAGCGTGTTGCGGATGCGGCGGTACGATTCGGTCACGCGCTTCAGGATCTCTTCGCCGATCGACAGCTCGCCCGTGTAATCGGTCGAGGCCACCCACAGGCGCAGGATGTCGGCGCCGAGCGTGTCGGAGATTTTCTGCGGTGCCATCGTGTTGCCGAGCGACTTGGACATCTTCTTGCCATGCTCGTCGACCGTGAAGCCGTGCGTGAGCAGCGCCTTGTACGGTGGCTCGCCATTGAGCATCGACGACGTCAGCAGCGATGAGTGGAACCAGCCGCGGTGCTGGTCCGAGCCTTCCAGGTACAGGTCGGCCGGGAAGCCCAGCTGCTCCTTGTGCGAGCCGCGCAGCACGGTCTGGTGGGTTGCGCCCGAATCGAACCAGACGTCCAGCGTGTCCCTGTTCTTTTCGTAGATGGCGGCGTCGTCGCCCAGCAGCGTGACCGGGTCGAGCGTATGCCAGGCGTCGATGCCGCCCGTTTCGAACAGCTTGGCCACTTGCTCCAGCAGTTCCGGCGTGCGCGGGTGCAGCGTGCCAGTTTCTTTATGGATGAAGAAGGCCATCGGCACGCCCCACTGGCGCTGACGCGACAGGGTCCAGTCCGGGCGGTTCTCGATCATGCCGTGCAGGCGCGCCTGGCCCCAGTCCGGGAAGAACTGGGTCTTGGCGATGCCGGCCAGCGCGGTCTGGCGCAGGGTCTGGCCGCCATCCTTCGGCGTGAGGTCCATGCCGGCAAACCACTGGCTGGTGGCGCGGTAGATGATCGGCGTCTTGTGACGCCAGCAGTGCATGTAGCTGTGATCGAACATCTTGAGTTCGAACAGCGCACCGGCTTCGGTCAGCGCGGCGCAGATCGGTTTGCTCGCTTCCCAGATCGTCAGGCCGCCGAACAGCGGCAGCGTCGACACAAAGCGGCCGTCGCCCATGACCGGCTTGAGGATGTCGTCGTCCTGCATGCCGTGCGCCTTGCACGACACGAAGTCTTCCAGACCGTAGGCCGGCGCCGAGTGCACGACACCGGTACCGCTGTCGACCGTGACGTAGTCGGCCAGGTACAGCGGCGAGAGGCGGTCGTAGAACGCATCCTGCGCATGCAGCGGGTGCTTGAAGTTGATGCCGGCCAGCTTTTCGCCGACGGTGGTAGCGACAACCGTGCCTTCGAGCTTGTAGCGCGCCAGGCATGATTCGACCAGCTCGGAACCGAGGATCAGGAGCAGCGGCTTGCCGTCACGCTCGGCCTGCACCAGCGAATACTGGACTTCCGGACCGGCGTTGAGCGCCTGGTTCGACGGGATGGTCCAAGGGGTCGTGGTCCAGATGACGATGAAGCCGTCACCCGCGGGCAGTTTGTCCAGGCCGAAAGCAGCAGCGATTTTTTCCGGTTCGGCAAACGGGAAACCGACGTCGATTGCCGGGTCGCGCTTGTCCTGGTATTCGACTTCGGCCTCGGCCAGGGCCGAACCGCAATCGAAGCACCAGTTCACGGGCTTGAGGCCCCGGTAGACATAGCCTTTTTCGAGCAGCGTGCCGAGCGCGCGCAGCTCATCGGCCTCATTGCTGTAGGCCATGGTCATGTACGGGTTGTCCCATTCGCCGAGCACGCCCAGGCGGATGAAGCCGGCGCGCTGACGGTCGATCTGTTCGAGCGCGTAGGCGCGGGCCTTTTGCAGCACCTCGGCCGTCGGCAGGTTCTTGCCGTACAGTTTTTCGATCTGGATCTCGATCGGCATGCCGTGGCAATCCCAGCCCGGCACGTACGGCGCGTCGAAGCCGGCGATCGTGCGCGACTTCAGCACCATGTCTTTCAGGATCTTGTTGACGGCGTGGCCCAGATGGATGTCGCCATTCGCGTACGGCGGCCCGTCATGCAGGATGAAGGTCGGACGGCCCTTGGCGGCCTTGCGCACGCGCTCGTAGATTTTCTTGTCTTGCCATTGCTTGACCCAGCCCGGTTCGCGCTTGGCGAGGTCGCCGCGCATCGGGAACGGGGTGTCGGTCATATTGACCGGGTATTTGCTCTCCGGCTTTTTGCCGCCCTTGGCAGGGTTGTGCTGTTTGGTATCGGACATAAGGTTCTTTTGTTGGGTGTTCGTGTGCACGGCGCCGTGCGCCGCGTCGAATGGGGTCTGGCAAACAGGGGAGAGGCGCTTCCTGCCAATCGTCGACTGGCCGGGAAGCGCACTCAAATTCGGTCGGTCGCGTTCAGCGCGCCGTTACGCCGGTCGAAGAACGCGCGTGCCTGCAGCGCATCGTTGTCGATCGCAGCCGTGAGCAGGGCCAGGTCGGCGTATTTTTCTTCATCGCGCAGCTTGGCGAGAAACTCCACGCGCACGAGCTTGCCGTAACACTGGCCGGCATAGTCGAACACATGCACTTCAAGCAAGGTGCGGCCGGCGTCTTCGACGGTGGGGCGCACGCCCAGGCTGGCCACGGCCGGCAGCGGATGCTCGGCCAGGCCATGCACCTGTACGACGAAGATGCCGGACAGGGCAGGGCGATGCGTGACGCGCAGGTTCAGGGTCGGGAAGCCCAGCGTGCGGCCGAGCTTGGCACCATGGATCACGTGGCCCGACATCGCGTAGGGATGACCGAGCAGCCGGCTGGTGGCGCAAAAGTCGCCATCGGCCAGCGCCGCGCGCACGGCCGACGATGAGATGCGTTCGTCGCCATGCATCACGGTGCCGAGCGTGTGAACCTCGAACCCGTGTTCACGGCCGGACTCGGTCAACATGGCAATGTTGCCGGCGCGGCGCGCGCCGAAGCAGAAGTCGTCGCCCACCATCAGCCATTTGACGTGCAGACCGTCGACCAGCACACGCTGGACGAAATCCTGCGGCGACATGGCGGCAAACTGTTCGTTGAAATGTTCGACGATGACGCGGTCGATGCCGGCCTGGTCCAGGTCTTCGAGCTTGTCGCGCAGATTGGCCACGCGCGCCGGGGCTTTGGACGGGTCGCCCAGCTTGTGGGCAAAGTATTCGCGGGGATGGGGCTCGAACGTCATCACGGCCGCGTCAAGACCGAGCCGGTCAGCTGCGCCGCGTACTTGCGCCAGCAAGGCCTGGTGGCCGCGATGGACGCCGTCGAAATTGCCGATCGTGAGTGCGCAGGGTGCGCGCGCCCTGTCGTTGGGAAGTCCGCGAAATACCTTCATCAAGTCTGGTTCCGGTTGCGCGCCATGCTGTCGGTATGCGGCGCCAAAAGCCTGATTATACGGGAACTGCGCGGCAACTCCGACGTTGCATAGAAGGAATGGTTTGTATTCACCTTCGTGCACGGTGGCCTTCAGATGCCGACCAAATGAAAACGCCGCCCGAAGGCGGCGTTTTTGGTCGATTGCAAGGCCGTCGACCGCATATGCGGATGACGGCAACGTGCGCTTACGACAGTGGGTGGTTGACTGCCAGGATCCAGTAGCGGGCCAGTTCGGCAGTGCCGTCCTTGCCGCCAACGGTCTTGAACGCAGCGATGGCTTGCTGCTTCTTGCCAGCAACGGCGTAGGCTTCGCCCATGCGCAGCTTGGCTTCTTCGGCATTGCGCAGGCCGCCGGCCTTGATCGCTGCTTCCATCATCTTCAGGCCCTTGTCGGCCTGGCCAGCCTGCACCATCGCGTAACCCAGGCCAACCATCTGGTCTGCGTCCTTGGCGGCGGTGTACTCGGCTTCGAGCGCAGCAAAGTTCTTGTTTTGCTCGGCCAGGTTTTTCTCGGCCAGTTCCTTCAGGCGCTGGTGGCGCGCGGCATCGGTGCCGGTGCCCAGTGCGCCGGCCTTGTAGCCGCGGTCGATGATCTTGAGCGCTTCGGCCGGGGCTTTCGCCTGCAGCACCAGCTGGGCCATTTCCATGAACTCGCTTGGCTTCTTGAGCAGGTTATTGGCCAGCTTCAAGCGGTAGACGTCGATGTTCAGACGCTGCGAGTAGCCTGGCTGACGCTGCACGCGGTTCAGCAGGTCGGTCCAGTACTGGGCTTTCGGATAGCTTGCTGCCAGCTTCTCGATGGTGCGGACATAGCCGGCCGTATCGTTTTTCTTGAGCTGGATATTGGCGAGCATGCCGAGCTGATCTTCGCTCAGGCGGCCGCTTTTTTCGATGGTGCGCAGTTCCTGCTCGAGCGCAGCGGTGTTGCCTTGCTTGTAGTAGTTCTGCAGCAGGTAAGCGCGCAGCTTCGGATCATCCTTCTGCTTGAGCAGGGACTGGATCGTGCTGTTGGCTTTGTTCAGATCGCCGGCGCGCATATAGATGCCGACCAGGCCTTCCGAGAATTGCGAACGCTCGCTGGCGTTCAGCTTGCCCGAATCGAGCAGTGCTTCAAACGATTTGGCGGCGGTATCGAAATCACCGGCCGACGAGGCTGCAGCGGCGCGCACGCGCTCGATCGTGTAGGTTTCGTTGGCGGTCTTGTTGCCCACTTTGTCCAGTCCACGCAGGGTCGCCAGTGCGTCCTTGTGCTTACCTTGTTTCATTTGTGCCTGGGCTTGCTGCAGTGGTTTGCCGATCTCCGCACGCAGTGCTTCTGCAGCGACAGCGGAGGACAGGCCGATCACCGGAGTGGCGGCAACGAAGCCGAGTGCGGCCATCGCGATACTGAGGTGAGCGAGACGGAACTTGATCATCTGAAAAATCCTTATTTCAAAATGGACACGGCAGGGGGTAGCCCTGCCGTGTTGGTCAAAACATGGAACGATTACTGGAATTGCTCGTTACCGACCATGCCGATTTTGGTGACGCCGAGGCGCTGGGCAGATGCCATCACGCCGGCTACAACTTTATACTCTACCAGCTTATTTGGACGCAGGTGCACTTCAGGCTGGTCAGCCATCGCTGCGACTGCATTCATCTTTGCTTCGAGGGCTGCACGATCCGGAATCACTTCGCCATCCCAGAGGATGGTGCCGTCAAAGTCCACGTCGATGGTGACCACGACCGGCTTGACATCCGTCAGCGGTGGCGGGGTACCCGTCGGCATGTTCAGATTGACCGAGTGGTTCTGCTTCGGAATCGTGATGATCAGCATAATGATCAGAACGAGCAGGACGTCGATCAACGGCGTCATGTTCATTTCCATCATCGGTTCCGGATCAGCATCCTTAGCGGAGCTCGAACCTACGCTCATACTCATGGTGTTTCCTTTTCAAATGTCCGGAGAAGGGCGCGGCGCCCGGCTCGATGAGCCTGACGCCGCGTGCAGGGCTATCAGCCCGGTGGCTCGATCACGAAGCCAACCTTCTGCACCCCGGCACGTTGTGCCGTGTAGATGACCCGACCGATTGCTTCGTAGCGTGCTTCCTGATGGCCACGAACTTTTACTGCCGGTTGCGGCACCTTCACCGACTGCTCCGCGAGAAACTTGAACAGTTCATCCGTGTTCGCGAGGTGCAGCTGGTTATAGTACATATCGCCGTCTTTAGTGACGGTGATGTTAATGTCTTCCGGTTTGGTCAACGTGACCTGGTTCTCTTCTGCAGGCAGTACAACCTGTTGCAGCTTCAGAACCACCGGACTCGTGATCAGGAAGATGATCAGAAGAACCAACATGATGTCAACGAGTGGCGTCGTGTTGATCTCTGAATTCAGCTCATCTTCTCCGTTATCGGATCCGACACTCATCGACATAATTTATCCAATCTTCTTGGCGCTGATTGCTGCGTTCGAGGTCGACATTGCGCCCGAGATCAGGACCGAGTGCACGTCAGCCGAGAACGAGCGGATGTCTTCCAGCGCGGTCTTGTTACGACGAACCAGCCAGTTGTAACCCAGGACGGCAGGAACTGCAACGAACAGACCGAAGGCGGTCATGATCAGTGCTTCACCGACTGGACCTGCAACCTTGTCGATCGATGCGTTACCCGACATGCCGATGGCGGTCAGTGCGTTGTAAATACCCCAGACGGTACCGAACAGACCGATGAACGGTGAGGTCGAACCAACGGTTGCCAGGAACGACAGGCCATCTTGCAGACGCGACTGAACACGGTCAACAGCGCGCTGGATCTGCATGGTAACCCAGGTCGACAGGTCGATCTGCTCGAGCAGGGCGCCATCGTGGTGCTGGGTAGCCTTGGTGCCGGTTTCAGCGATGAAGCGGAATGGCGAACCTTCTTTCAGCGTAGCCGAACCAGCGACGATCGACGGTGCTTTCCAGAACTTGGCTTTCATGTCTTTAGCCTGGTTCATCACTTTTTGCTGATCGATCAGCTTGGTGATGATGATGTACCACGAACCGATCGACATCAGCGACAGGATGATCAGGGTGCCCTTGTTGACGAAGTCGCCGTGTTCCCACATAGCCTGCAGGCCGTACGGGTTGTAGACTTCTTCGGTTTTTTCGGTGCCTGGTGCAGCAGCTGGCGCGCCGGCATCGGCCGGAGCAGCGGTAGCAGCAGCATCAGTAGCAGGCGCAGCAGCCGGATCAACGGCTGGTGCAGCTGCGTCGGTCGCCGCTGGAGCAGCTGCGTCGGTTGCCGGGGTTTGCGCGAAGGCTGGTGCCGACACCAGCGCCGATGCTGCGGTTACCGACAACAGGACAGCCGCCAGGAAAGCGGACAAACGGGTATTCTTAAACATGCTTCCTCCAAAATATTTAAATAGACAGTTCGCTGAACTTACGACAACGACAATCAAAGTTTGAGACGGTGTTTTGTCCCGGTTTTATTCCAGCGTCCAGACGTACTGCACCGCTGTCCACGCCTGTTCCGGCTTGCCATCGATCATGGCTGGCTTGAATCGGCATTTGCTCAGAGCCGATTGCGCGGCCCGGTCCAAGTCTCGGAAGCCACTTGACTTCGCCAGCTTGGCTTCCAACACGCGACCATCGACACCAATCAGGAATTGCAGGGTCGTGGTACCCGTTTCTTCATTGCGTTGCGACGAACGCGGATATTCCGGACGTGCGCAAGTATTAAAGTCTGCTACTGCTTCGCTACGGCTGACGCCACGCGGTGCCGGTGGTGCTGGCGGCGCCGATGGTGCCGGTGGTGCAGGCGGTGCCAGCGACGTGGTCGGTGGCGGCGTCTGCGTCGCAGCGGCGATCACGTTTTGCGGCGGTGGCGGCTGCTGCACCTGCACTTCGACCGGCGGGATGAATGGAGGCGGTGGAGCCTTCATTTCCGGCGGTGGCGGCGGTGGCGGGGTTTCCGGTGGTGGCGGCGGAGCCACTTCTTCAATCAGCTTGGTCTCCACAGCTTCGGTCACCGTGCTGACGATCCGGGTCCCCAGGCCAGCAACGAGTGCCCAACCCACGAGGATGTGGAAGATGAGCACAACGATGAATCCTGTGAAATTTTTCCCGGGTTGCTTTTCGTTCGAAAAATTCATGCCATATTTCTCCAATGCCAACTCTTTTTTGTTGCTACCAAACCCACTAAATACGACGGAAACCTAGAGCCGCATCCGGGACATTCGAGGAATTATACCTACGAATTCTTTTTTGCACATACATTTTTACAGCAGCGAAAGGACCGCTAACTGCTTGTAAAAGCAGGCAAACCTGCTCATCTATACAAGAACGGATGGGCTGTACAGCGGGGTTTGGAGGTCCGGAAAATGTGTCGTCTTATCTATGGATTCTCCTCATTACGTGGAAGATCAATGCTCAGGCTGGTTTAGCCAAATTATTGTCGTTAATTGTGCAGTTTGGCAAATTTCCTATGAGTAAGCGACGGCTTTTGTACAAACTATCGCTGTTCGCCGGGTCTTGCATCGGAGAACGAATCACCTGGAACAGGTACCTTCCTTCACAAGCTATAGATAAAAGTTATACGACTTCTCACCATTGAGATAACTCAACCGTGCGCCTAACAGAGGTTCAACTTGGCAGGAATAAAAGCTGCGAGCCTCTACACCTGCTTCGCCAAACTATATTACTTAGTTTTGCTAGGTACTTCACCACCATATTGCCATGACGTAGATGTGACAGCGCCAACATGTGATGACGGCAACATACCATGAAATTCCGATATTGGCGATACCAAGCGTACACGAGTACGTACGTGTTCCTACGCACGCGTGGTATTGACAGGTGATGAGGGCTGAAGAGCGGGGCGGGAAGGATCGGCGTGAACGCCGATCCTGTATAGGGACAGGCAATCAGCGCGTGCGTTTTTCGCGCCGGCAATCGATGAAGCTGACCACGTGGCCATCGGGATCGGCCGTCTCGAGGCGCACGTCGAAGCCCCACAGGCGGGCCACGTGCTTGAGGACCTCTTGCGCCTGCTGATTGAGCGGGCGCCGGTTGTACTGCGTATGACGCAGCGTCAGCGCGCGGTCGTCGCGTGTATTGACTTGCCAGACCTGGATGTTCGGTTCGCGGCTGCCCAGGTTGTATTGTTCGGCCAGCTTGTGACGCACGTAGCGGTAGCCGGCGTCATCGTGGATGGCCGAAATCGAGAGTTTGTCGCTGCGATCGTCGTCCAGCACGGCAAAGAAGTGAAATTCGCGGATCAGCTTTGGCGACAGGTACTGCGCAATGAAACTCTCGTCCTTGAAATTGCGCATCGCAAAGTCCAGCGTCTTGCGCCAGTCGCTGCCGGCGATGTCAGGGAACCAGGTACGGTCTTCGTCAGTGGGATGTTCGCAGATGCGGCGGATGTCGCTCATCATCGCGAAGCCGAGCGCATACGGGTTGATCCCGCTGTAATAAGGGCTGTTGGCCGGCGGCTGGTAGACGACATTGGTGTGGCTTTGCAGGAATTCGAGCATGAAGCCGTCGCCGACGATACCTTCCTGATACAGGTCCTGCAATATCGTGTAGTGCCAGAACGTGGCCCAGCCTTCATTCATCACCTGCGTCTGGCGCTGTGGATAAAAGTATTGCGAGATCTTGCGCGTGATGCGCACCAGCTCGCGCTGCCATGGCTCCAGCAGCGGGGCATATTTTTCAATGAAGTACAGCAGGTTTTCTTCGGGCTCGGGCGGAAAGCGCACGGGCGCGGCGCTGTGCACCTGCTCTTCGCGCAGCGGCAGCGTGCGCCAGATGGCATTGACCTGCGACTGCGCGTACTCTTCACGCTCCTTGGTGCGCGCCGCCTCTTGCGCCACTGACAGCTTGGCCGGGCGCTTGTAGCGGTCGACGCCATAGTTTTGCAGCGCGTGGCACGAATCGAGCAATTCTTCCACCGCATCGATGCCATGCCGCTGCTCGCATTCGGCGATGTAATTCTTGGCAAACACCATATAGTCGACGATGGCGTCAGCGTCAGTCCAGCTTCGGAACAGGTAGTTGCCCTTGAAAAAGGAGTTGTGGCCGTATGCCGCGTGCGCGATCACCAGCGCCTGCATCGTCAGGCTGTTCTCTTCCATCAGGTAGGCGATGCAGGGATTGGAATTGATGACGATTTCATAGGCCAGGCCCATCTGGCCACGGCGGTAGCTTTTCTCGGTGCTCAGGAAATGCTTGCCGAACGACCAGTGGTTGTATGACACCGGCATCCCAACCGAGGTGTAGGCATCCATCATTTGCTCGGCGGTGATGATCTCGAGCTGGTTCGGGTAGGTGTCGAGGCCGTAGCGTTTGGCCACACGCCTGATTTCTTCGTGCGCCTGCTCGATCAGGTCGAAAGTCCATTCCGACTGTTCGGGCAGGGCGCGCGGGTTGTCCGGATCTCTTGGCATGAGGCACCTCGCTGCTGTTGGCTGGTTGGGCTGTTCGCGCGGCTACTTGGCCTGCTTTTTAAACAGTTCCCGGAACACCGGATAGATATCGGCCGGGGTCACGATCTTTTGCATCGCGAAGTTGCGGTGCTGGCTGGCGACGTCGCAGTATTGTTCCCACAGATTCTGTGGCGGGCCGTCCGTGATTTCGACATACGTGTAGTACTGAACGCGCGGCATGATCGCATTGGACAGGATCTGCTTGCACAGCACCGAATCGTTGTCCCAGTTGTCGCCATCGGAGGCTTGCGCCACGTAGGCATTCCAGTCGGCGCTGCCGTAGCGTTCGTTGATGACTTTTTGCAGCAGGTGCAGGGCCGACGACACGACGGTGCCGCCCGACTCGCGCGAATGAAAGAACTCGTTCTCGTCGACCTCGGCCGCCGCCGTGTGGTGGCGAATGAAGACCACATCGATTTTCTCGTACACGCGTTTCAGGAACAGATACAGCAGGATGAAGAAGCGCTTGGCGGTGTCCTTGCGGGTTTCGTCCATCGAGCCTGACACGTCCATGATGCAAAACATCACGGCCTGGGTACTTGGCTTGGGAATCTTGATCCGGTTGGCGTAGCGCAGGTCGAACGGGTCGATGAACGGAATCGCATTGAGCCGGATCCGCAAATGGTGAATGCGATCCCGTAGTTCGACGACGCCTTGGTCGTCGGCCGGTGCACCTTCGTCGAACAACGCCTGCAATTGTTCCTGGGCTTCGGCCAACTGGCGCCGGGTCGGCCCGCCCACGGCGATGCGCCGGCCCAGGGCCCCGCGCAGCGAGCGCAGCACGTGGATATTCGAGGGCGTGCCCGAGACGTTGTAGCCAGCGCGCTGATTCTTGTACTCAATGGTCTGGGTCAACTGCGTCTTGACCATATTCGGCAGCTCAAGATCTTCGAAGAAATAATTCATGAATTCTTCGCGCGACAATTCAAAGATGAAATCGTCTTCGACGGTCTGGTCGCTGTTGCCGGGGCGGCCGCGGCCAGCGCCGGCGCCACCGCCGCGCGGGCGGCTGAACTGGTCGCCTTTTTGATATTCGGTATTGCCGGGGTTGACGGTTTCCCAGACGCCGCCATGGGCGTGGCCGAAGTGGGGCTCGTTCACGTCCTTGACGGGGATGGTGACCTTTTCGCCGTTTTCGATGTCGGTGATCGAGCGGCCCTTGATGGCGCGGCCGACGGCATCCTTGATCTGCGCCTTGTAGCGGCGCAGAAAGCGTTCGCGGTTGACCGCAGACTTGTTCTTGCCCTGCAAGCGACGGTCGATGAGGTAAGTCAAAACAGGCCTCCTGCTCAATGTAAGCGCGGATCTGGCGTTTTGGACACGCCCGTTGGCGCTGTGGCGCTGCCTTTAAACAGCAGCGCCCTTATCTTAATACGCTACGCGAACGGACGTGCGACGCACGTACAGCGCGGGACGTTGCCGGCGGGCGGCCTGCGGCCAGCCGGCAACGCTGTTACTTATATACTGCTGCTTGTACGCTGTTGCTTACGACGATTTGCGCACGCGCAGATACCACTCGCACAGCAACCGCACCTGCTTCGGCGTATAGCCTTTCTCGACCATGCGCGCCACGAAATCGGCGTGCTTGTTCGCATCCTCGGTATTCGCCTTTGCATTGAATGAAATCACCGGCAGGAGTTCCTCGGTATTCGAGAACATTTTTTTCTCGATCACGCTGCGGAACTTTTCATAACTGGTCCAGGCGGGATTTTTGCCGGCATTGGTGGCGCGCGCACGCAGGCTGAAGTTGACGATCTCGTTGCGGAAATCCTTCGGATTCGAAATCCCGGCCGGCTTCTCGATCTTTTCCAGTTCGGCGTTGAGCGACTCGCGATCGAAACTCTCGCCGGTATCGGGATCGCGAAATTCCTGGTCCTGGATCCAGAAGTCGGCGAACGTGACGTAACGGTCGAAGATGTTCTGTCCATATTCGGAATAGCTTTCCAGGTACGCTGTTTGAATCTCCTTGCCGATGAAGTCGACGTAGCGCTGCGCCAGGTGTTCCTTGATATACGACAGGTAGCGCTGCTCGGTCTCGGGCGGGAATTGCTCGCGCTCGATCTGTTGCTCGAGCACGTATAGCAGGTGCACCGGATTGGCCGCCACTTCGGTATTGTCGAAATTGAATACCTTCGACAAAATCTTGAAAGCAAAGCGGGTCGACAGGCCGTTCATGCCTTCGTCCACGCCTGCGTAATCGACATATTCGTGCAGCGACTTGGCTTTGGGGTCGGTGTCCTTCAGGTTGTCGCCGTCATACACGAGCATCTTGGAATAGATGCTGGAATTGTCGGGATCCTTCAGGCGCGACAGCACGGCAAACTGCGACATCATGCGCAGCGTACCCGGCGCGCAGGGCGCCTTGTCGAGCGACGAATTGCGCAGCAGCTTGTCGTAGATTTTCACTTCGTCCGACACCCGCAGGCAATACGGCACCTTGACGATATAGATGCGGTCAAGGAACGCCTCGTTATTGCGGTTGTTGCGGAAGGTCTTCCATTCGGACTCGTTCGAGTGCGCCAGCACGATGCCGTCGAACGGGATCGCGCCAAAGCCTTCGGTGCCCTTGTAATTGCCTTCCTGCGTCGCCGTGAGCAGCGGGTGCAGCACCTTGATCGGCGCCTTGAACATCTCGACGAATTCCATCAGGCCCTGGTTGGCCAGGCACAGGCCACCCGAATAGCTGTAGGCGTCCGGATCGTCCTGCGAAAAATCCTCGAGCTTGCGGATATCGACCTTGCCGACAAGGGACGAGATATCCTGGTTGTTTTCGTCGCCCGGTTCGGTCTTGGAAATGGCGACCTGCTTGAGGATCGACGGATAGCGCCGCACGACGCGGAACTTGTTGATGTCGCCGCCGAATTCGTGCAGGCGCTTGACGGCCCAGGGACTCGGCACCGCGCGCAGGTAGCGGCGGGGAATGCCGTAATCCTCTTCGAGGATCTTGCCGTCTTCGTCTTCGCTGAACAAGCCCAGGGGCGACTCGTTGACGGGCGAACCCTTGATCGCATAAAAGGGCACCAGCTCCATCAGGCTCTTGAGCTTTTCGGCAATCGACGACTTGCCGCCACCCACCGGGCCCAGCAGATACAGGATCTGCTTGCGTTCTTCCAGGCCTTGCGCCGCGTGGCGGAAATACGAAACGACCTGTTCGATCACTTCTTCCATGCCATAAAACTCGCGGAACGCCGGATAGATCTTGATGACCTTGTTGGCGAAGATGCGCGACATGCGCGAATCGAGACGGGTATCGACCAGCGTGGGTTCGCCAATGGCGGCGAGCATGCGCTCCGGTGCGCTGGCATACGTCAGCGGGTCACGCTTGCACATCTGCAGGAACTCGGACATCGAGTATTCCTCTTCGCGAGTACGCTCATAGCGGGCCGTGTAATTTTCAAAGATGCTCATTGAATTTCCTTTAATGTGCCAACAACGAATCACTGTCACAGCAGCGCATGGCGCTGCCCGGGGGCCCGGTTATTTTTGGCGTACTCCTTGTTCGGTCGTCACGTGCGGCGCCAGTGTGGTCGGCGTCGTGGATGGTGCGCGTGCGATTGCTTGTTGTCGATCCGGAAATATCGAACTAACCGCAGTATGGAGAGCGTCTTTTTGCGTTACTGAAATTTATTATGTGCCTAATAGTTTCCGAAGTCAAAGTCGTGTTGCACGACCTGATGAAGTGGTAACAAGTGCTTGATTCAACTACAAAAAGTTGGCTTTTTACCTTCGCCATACGTGCGTGCGGGCCGTGCTGCAAAGCGTAGCGAGTTTTCGTCAACGGTACAACAGGCGGTGCACGCGCATCGTGCGCGGCCCCATGATGAACTCACGCTTTTTCGCTGTGGCATGAGCCGATTGCACGCATGCGTTACACTTGCCGGTCGCCTCAACGCGACCTTATTCACTGAACACCTGTTGGAGAACACCATGCTTGACGATCGCTTGCGCACCCTGCTGCAGAACATGCCCAAGGCTGAACTGCACATCCATATCGAGGGCTCGCTCGAGCCAGAACTGATTTTTGCTCTGGCACAAAGAAACAACGTCCAGCTGGCCTATGCCTCGGTCGAAGCGTTGCGCGACGCCTACGCTTTCAGCGATCTGCAATCGTTCCTCGACATTTATTATGCAGGCGCCAGCGTGCTGCTGACCGAGCAGGACTTTTATGACATGACCGCCGCCTACCTGGCGCGCGCCCATGCCGACAATGTCCGCCATACCGAAATCTTCTTCGACCCGCAAACGCATACCGCGCGCGGCGTGCCGTTCGAGACCGTCATCAACGGCATCTGGCGCGCCTGCCAGGATGCGCCGCTGAGCGCTGAACTGATCATGTGCTTCCTGCGTCACCTGTCGGAAGACGACGCGATCGCCACGCTGGACGAGTCGCTGCCGTACCGCGACAAGTTCATCGGCGTGGGCCTGGATTCGTCCGAGGTCGGCCATCCACCCGAGAAGTTCGCGCGCGTGTTCGAGCGTGCCCGCAATCTGGGCCTGCGCCTGGTCGCGCATGCCGGCGAAGAAGGCCCGCCGGCCTATATCGAAAGCGCACTCGACGTGCTCAAGGTCGAGCGCATCGACCACGGCGTGCGCAGCCTGGAAAGCCCGGCGCTGGTCGAGCGCCTGGTGCGCGAGCAGATGGCGCTGACCGTATGCCCGCTGTCGAACATCAAGCTGCGCGTATTCGATGTCATGGGGTCGCACAATCTGCGCACCTTGCTCGACGCTGGCCTGGCCGTCACGGTCAACTCGGACGATCCGGCCTATTTCGGCGGCTACGTCAACGAGAACTACTTCGCTGCCTTCGACGCCTTGCCGCTGGATGTGACGCACGCGCGGCAACTGGCGCGCAACAGCTTCCAGGCCGCCTTCATCGACCCGGAGCGCAAGCGCGCCTTCCTGGCCGAAGTCGACGACTTCTTCGCCAACGCCTGACCTTAACCACGGAGCGACGCCATGTTCGTCCAGGCACTTCGCATGACGGCGCGCGACTGGCGCGCCGGTGAACTGCGCTTCCTGCTGGTGGCGCTCATCGTCGCCGTGGCGGCGCTCACGTCGGTCGGCTTTTTCACTGACCGCATGCGCGCCGGCATGGACCGCGACGCGCACCAATTGCTGGGCGCCGACCTTCTGGTCAAGACCGATGACCCGGTGCCCCAGGCCTGGCGCGATGAAGCGGCGCGGCGCGGCCTGCTGCTGGCCGACACCGTCACTTTCCCGAGCATGGCGCAGGCAGGCGAGGGCGATGATTCGCTGGCGCAGCTCTCGTCGATCAAGGCGGTATCAACAGGCTATCCGCTGCGCGGCCAGATGAAGATCACGACCGACCCGGTCGCGGCCAGTGGCGCGCGCGGCGAACCGACGCGCGCCGTGCCGGCGCCCGGCACCGTGTGGGTCGACCCTGGCCTGCTCGCGCAGCTGTCCACGCAGGTGGGCGGCATGCTCACGCTGGGCAACAGCCAGTTGCGCATCACGCAGCTGATCGCCACCGAGCCCGATAAAGGCGCGTCGTTCGCGAACTTCGCGCCGCGCGTGATGCTGTCGATGGCCGATCTGAAGGCCACGGGCCTGGTGGACGATTTCGCGCGCGTGGACTTCAGGCTGCAGATTGCCTCGACCAACCGCAACGACCTGGCGGCCATCAAGGCCTACGAAACCTGGCTGCGCGCGCAGATCAGGGACGGCAACCTCAAGGGCGTGCGCATCGAGACGCTGGAGAACGGGCGTCCCGAAATGCGCGCGACGCTCGATCGGGCCGGTTTGTTTTTGTCGCTCGTGGGCCTGTTATCGGCGATGCTGGCGGCGGTGGCCGTGGCGATGGCGGCGCGCCGCTTCATGAGCCGCCACCTGGATGCCTGCGCCATGCTGCGCTGCCTGGGCCTGACCCAGAACCAGGTCACCGTGATGTACGTGACTGAATTCGCCCTCGTCGGCTTGCTGGGCAGCGTGCTCGGTGTGCTGGTGGGTTTTGGCGCGCACTTCGTGCTGCTCGAACTGATCGCATCGCTGATCCGCACCGAGCTGCCGCCGGTCTCGATCCTGCCGGCGCTGCAGGGCGTGGCCACCGGCATGCTGCTGCTGGTGGGCTTTGCGCTGCCGCCGATTCTGCAATTGCGCAATGTGCCGCACAACCGCGTGATCCGGCGCGAAGCCGGCGCGCCGCAACCGGCCGCGCTGGTGACCTATGGCCTGGGCGTGGGCGCGTTCGTCCTGCTGCTCTACTGGCAGGCGCGTGACCTGACGCTGGCGCTGATCACGGCCGGCGGCTTCCTCGGCGGCTTCGCCGTGTTCGCGCTCGTGGCCTGGCTGGGCCTCAAGCTGTTGCGCCGCATGCGCAACCTGTTCCCGCAGCAGGCCTGGCGCTTTGCCGTCACGTCGCTGCAGCGCCGGCCCGGCGCCACGGTCGTGCAGGTGGTCTCGCTGTCGCTGGGTCTGATGGCGCTGCTGCTCCTGACCGTCGTGCGGGGTGACCTGATGGCGGCCTGGCAGTCGGCCACGCCGGCCGATGCGCCGAATCGCTTCGTCATCAACATCCTGCCCGAGCAGACGAAGGGCGTCGAAGACCAGCTGCAGGCGGCCAACGTGAAGGAGCCGGTGCTGTTTCCGATGATCCGCGGGCGCCTCACGGCGATCAACGGCGCCGCCATCAAGAGCGACACCTTTGCCGATGGCGAGGCGCGCCGCCTGGCCAACCGCGAATTCAACCTGTCGACGACCAATGCGCTGCCGGAGGGGAACGAGGTCGTCGAAGGCGCGTGGTTCAAGGATGCGCCCGGCCTGGCCGAAGCGTCGGTCGAGAAAAGCATCATGGACCGCCTTGGCCTGAAGCTGGG
Source organism: Oxalobacteraceae sp. CFBP 8761 (assembly GCA_014841595.1). Taxonomy (NCBI): domain Bacteria; kingdom Pseudomonadati; phylum Pseudomonadota; class Betaproteobacteria; order Burkholderiales; family Oxalobacteraceae; species Oxalobacteraceae sp. CFBP 8761. The sequence goes on from JACYUE010000001.1 coordinate 846,704, forward strand.
CGACAGCCTGCGCTTCGACATGGCGGGGCTGATGGTGGACGCGAAGATCACCAGCGTGCGCAAGCTCGAATGGGGCTCGATGCGCGCCAACTTCTTCGTCATCATCAATCCGGCCGCGATGGCCAATGCGCCGACCACCTACATGACGGCATTCCACGTGCCGGCCGAAGGCGCGAACCTGGGCAATGCGCTCACGCGTGCATACCCGAACCTGACCGTGGTCGATGTTTCGGGCATCATCCGCCAGCTGCAGGACGTGCTGGACCAGGTGGTGGTCGCGGTCGAATTCCTGTTCCTGTTCACGCTGGCCTCGGGCGTGCTGGTGCTGTATGCGGCGTTGATGGGATCGACCTCCGAGCGCACGCGTGAAGGCGGCCTGCTGCGGGCGCTGGGCGCGACGCGCCAGCAACTGGCGCGGGCGCAGCGGATCGAGTTCGTGCTGGTGGGCGGGCTGTCAGGCCTGCTCGCCGCGACGGGCGCCGCAGCGCTGGGCTGGGCGCTGGCGACGTACCAATTCAAATTCCCGTGGACGTTCGCGCCAGGCGTGTGGCTGGCTGGCCTGGTGGTGGGCATCCTGTGCGCGATCGTCGGCGGCTGGTTCGGCCTGCGCGGCGTGCTGCGCCAGCCGCCGCTGCAGACGTTGCGGGAGGCGTGAGCATGCAAGATACCCAAGCCGACACGCCAACGCTGTACGAGGTCATGGGCGGCGCTGAGCGCCTGCGCGCGCTGGTGGACCGCTTCTATGACCTGATGCAGCTGGAGTCGGAGTTCGCCAACATCCACGTGATGCACCCGGTGCCCAACGACAGCTCGCGCGACAAGCTGTTCATGTTCCTGTCCGGGTGGATGGGCGGCCCCGACCTGTATATCGAACGCTATGGCCATCCGCGCCTGCGCGCGCGCCACCTGCCGTATGCGATCGGCACCAAGGAGCGCGACGCGTGGCTGCGCGCGATGGCGTGGGCGATGGAAGACCTGGGCTACGATGAGGCGCTGCGGGTGCGCCTGCTGACGTCCTTCTTCGAGACCGCCGACTGGATGCGCAACAAGGCCGATTGACACGATGACGACAGCAGAAATCCTGATCCTGGTGGGCCTCGCGCTCATCATCGCGTTGCTGGTACTGGTCTTGCTACGCCTGCGCCTGCGCGGCAGCGGCAGCGGCGACGGCAACGGCGCGCACATCGAACGGCTCGAGCGCGAGCTGCGCCAGGAACTGCAGGCCAGCGCGCAATCGACGCGCCAGGAGACCGCCGGTCACCTGGCCCAGTACCACAATGCCTCCGTCCAGCAATTTGACAGCATGCGTCAGCAGATGCAGCTGCAATCGAGCAGCGGACGCGAAGAGCAGGCGCGCGCGCTCAAGCGCTTCGCCGACACGCTGCAGCAAACGCTGGGAAACCTGACCGAATCGAACGCCCAGCGCATGCTCGAAGTGCGCAACACGCTCGAATCAAAAATTCGCGACCTGCAGGCAGACAACGGCAAGCGCCTGGAAGAGATGCGCCAGACGGTCGACGAAAAGCTGCACGCGACGCTCGAGACGCGGCTGACGGAATCGTTCCGCCAGGTGTCGGAGCGGCTGGAAAAAGTCCACCAGGGCCTGGGCGAGATGCAGCAGCTGGCGATCGGCGTGGGTGACCTCAAGCGCGTGCTCACGAATGTGAAGACGCGCGGCACGTGGGGCGAGGTGCAGCTGGAGATGCTGCTCGAGCAGGTATTGACGGTCGAGCAGTATGCGAAGAACGTCGAGACAGTGGCAGGCTCGAACGCGCGGGTGGAGTTCGCGATCAAGCTACCAGGCACCGTCGACGGCGGCGCGCCGTTGTGGCTGCCGATCGACGCCAAGTTTCCGAAAGAGCAGTACGAGCGCCTGCAGGCCGCGGCCGACATTGCGGATGCCGAAGGCGTCATCCGCGCCGGCGCCGAACTGGAACGGGCAGTGCGGCGCGAGGCGCAAACGATCTGCGACAAATACGTCTCGCCGCCACAGACAACGGATTTCGCGATCCTGTTTCTGCCGACCGAAGGCCTGTACGCCGAAGTAATGCGGCGCCCGGGCCTGGCCGACGACCTGCAGCGCACGCTGCGCGTGACGATCGCCGGCCCTTCGACGCTGAGCGCCTTGCTCAACAGCCTGCAGATGGGCTTCCGCACGCTGGCGCTGGAAAAGCGCTCATCCGAAGTGTGGCAGGTGCTGGGCGCGGTCAAAACCGAATTCACAAAGTTCGGCGACGTGCTGGCCGCCACCAAAACGACGCTGGAGCGGGCAGCGAAAAACATCGAAAACGCCGAAGTGCGCAGCCGCCAGATGGCCCGCAAACTCAAATCCGTCGAAGCCCTCCCAAGCGAAGCCGCCCAATTACTCCTGGGCTCTGACGGCCTGGAACGCGAAGACTGACAGCACCCCTACAATGTCCCCCAGGTTACAAAAACAATGAGGGTCAGAGTAGAATTAATGGGCAATTACCCAATGTTGTCAAACAATTCGACTCTGACCCCAATTGTTTTGTAAGGGTATGGGGGCAACAACTTGGTGGTTGCGGTAGGTGTGGCGCTGCGTTTGGGGGTTAGAACAGGCCTTCGAATGGCAGGATGTCGACCATGTCGCCGGCGGCCACGCTGCCTTGCTCGTCGTGCAGTACGACCATGCAGTTGGCTTCGGACATTGAGCGCAGAATGCCGGAGCCTTGGGCGCCGGTGAGGCGGACTTCGGCGGTGCCGTCGGCGCTGCGCGTGACGATGCCGCGCTGGTATTCGGTGCGGCCTGGCTTTTTGCGGATCGCTTCGGACGAGCGCGCCTGCAGTAGCGGCAATGGGGCGTTCGCGCCCATCATCTGCAGCAGTGCGTCGCGTGCGAAGAAGTAGAACGACACCATGACGGCGACCGGATTGCCCGGCAGGCCGAACAGGAAGGCGCTGCGGCCGTTCGATGTGACGCGTCCGAATGCCAGCGGGCGGCCCGGGCGCATGCCCACTTTCCAGAATGTCACGTCGCCCAGCTGCGCCATCACCTGTTTGGTGTAGTCGGCCGCGCCGACCGAGACGCCGCCCGACGTGATGATCGCGTCGGCGTTTTCGCAGGCGGTGCGCAGCGCGTCTTCCAGTGCTTGAGGGCTGTCGCGCACGACGCCCATGTCGATGATCTCGCAGCCCAGGCGCTGGAGCATGCCGTAGATCGTATAGCGGTTGCTGTCGTAAACGCAGCCTTCGTCCAGCGGCTCGCCGATCGAGCGCAGCTCGTCGCCAGTCGAGAAGAACGCCACGCGCAGGCGCCGTTGCACGGGGATTTCGGCAAAGCCCAGCGATGCGCACAGGCCCAGGTCGGATGGCCGGATGATGCGGCCGGCCTTCAGGGCTGCGCTGCCGGCTTTCAAATCTTCGCCCGCCAGCCGGCGGTTGTCGCCGGCGCGGATGGCGCCGGCGCGCACGGTCATCGTGACGTCGTCGCCGCTGTCGGTAAATTCCTGCGGCAGCACGCTGTCGCAACCGGCCGGCATCACGCCGCCCGTCATGATGCGCACGCACTCACCGGGGCCGGGCACGACAGCGGACGGCTTGCCCGCATAGACAATATCGACCACCTTGAACGTCGCCACGCCAGCCTGCGGCAGGTCGGTGCCGCGCAGTGCGTAGCCGTCCATTGCCGAATTATCGTGCGCCGGTACGTTGATCGGCGAGACCAGGTCGCGCGCCAGCACGCGGCCCAGGCTTGCGCGCAGCGCCACCATCTCGACGGCGCGCACCGGCTGGACGAATTCGCGGATGATGCGCTGGGCGTCGCGCACCCGCAGCGCGTCCGGATCATAGCCATTGATGCAGCTGGCCACCTGGGCCAGGCTGGCGGGGAAGGTGGGTTGTTCGAGCCTGCGCAGCTCGTCGAGCGTGTTGATATTGCGGAACGCGTCGGCGTCATCGAATACGACCTCGACCGCGTTGAGATCGCGCAACCAGCCCTCGACGCTGCGACCGCTGCCCGCGAGATAGGCTGACAACGAAGCCAGCCGGTCAGCGCGCACCAGGCAGAACACCGGATGCGGCTGGACCAACATGCCTGCTTCTTGCGTCGCGGCATAGGCCACGTCGGCGTTGTGCTCTTGCAGCGCAGCGAACAGGCGCTCGGCCAGATCAGGTGGCAGGAATGGGGAATCGCATGGTACCGTCAGCAGATACGGTGTGGCGCAGTGGCGCAAGCCCGTTTCGAGCCCGGCCAGCGGGCCCGGAAAATCCGCCATCTCGTCAGTCAGCACCATCGCGCCAAACGCGCGGTACGTGTCGAGATTACGGTTGGCGCTGATCGCCAGCGGCCCCACCTGTGGCCGCAGCCGCGCCAGCACGTGCTCGACCATGGTGCTGGAATGGAACGGCTGCAAGCCCTTGTCCACGTTGCCCATGCGCGAGCCACGCCCGCCCGCCAGAACCAATCCGCTGATCAAGTGTGCTTGCATCGTCAATTAGCCACCGATATACGACATTTCAACCCGCCGCGGCCCATCCAGCTGGCCGGTACCTGTCTCAGCCGAGCGGGTTTCGGAATAGCGGTCAGCCCGGCCGCGCCAAAGTTGCGCGATGGCGCCACTGAGTGCCAGATCGTCGTGCCCTTCGCGCAGCAGCGCGCGCATATCGTGGCCGCGCGTGGCAAACAGGCAGGTATACAGCTTGCCTTCGGTCGACAGACGCAGACGGCTGCAGTCACCGCAGAACGCCTGCGTGACGCTGGAAATCACGCCGATCTCACCGTCGCCATCGAGATAGCGCCAGCGCGAGGCGGTCTCGCCGCTGTAGTTGGCGGCCACCGGTACCAGCGGCAGCTCGGCCGAGATGCGGCGCACCACGTCGCCCGACGGCACGACGTCGCGCATGTCCCAGCCGTTTGACGCGCCCACATCCATGAATTCGATGAAGCGCAGGATCGTCGGCGAACCCTTGAAGTGGCGCGCCATCGGCAGAATCTGGTCGACATTGGTGCCGCCCTTGACGACCATATTGACCTTGACCGGCCCCAGGCCCACCGCATGCGCGGTATCGATGCCGTGCAGCACATCGGCCACTGAAAAGTCGACATCGTTCATGCTGCGGAACACGCCGTCGTCGAGCGCGTCGAGCGAGACCGTGACCCGGTCCAGCCCCGCGTCTTTCAGGGCTCGCGCCTTGCGCGCCAGGATCGAGCCGTTGGTCGTTAAGGTGAGGTCGAGCGGACGGCCACTGGGCGTGGGCAACGCGCGCAGCATGCCGACCAGGCGTTCGAGATTCTTGCGCAGCAGCGGTTCGCCGCCCGTCAGGCGCAGCTTTTCGACGCCGTGCGCGACGAACAGGCGCGCGACGCGCGTGATCTCTTCGAACGACAGCAGGTCGCCGTGTGGCAGGTATTGGTAATCCTTGTCGAACACTTCCTTCGGCATGCAATACACGCAGCGGAAATTGCAGCGGTCGGTGACGGAAATGCGCAAGTCGTGCAGCGGCCGGCCGAGCGCATCGCTCAGCAGGCCCGTAGGTGCTTCCGGCACGGCCGGGACCCGCAGCTTCGATGAGCGCAGGTCATTGATAAGGATGATTTTTTCAGCCATTCCAATACGATAGCATGCGCCCGGGAATACTGCCGGGCGCGCTGCTGCATGGAGAGAAGGGATGGGGTCCGGCGTACGTTGTTCGCGCCTGCGCGAGGGGCGACGTACGCCGGATGTACTACCTGGTGCTTACTGACGGCTGGTATCGACCTGTACCAGCGGCTCGTCGACCGGCACGACGACCGGCTTGCGGGCACGGCCAACGCGCACCGGCGTGGCCGCCTGTGCTGCTGCGGCCTGGGCGGCGCGCAGCTTTTCAGGATCGGTCGCGGCCAGTTGCAGGCCCGCTTCGGCCAGCATGTCGTCCAGCTTTGGCGCAGGGGTAGCAGCCACTGGCGCAGGCGCCGTGGTCACTTCCGCTGCTGCCACTGGCGCTGGCTCGACTGCCACGGCTGTAACAGGCTCGACAACTGGCGCAGGGGCGACTTCCACCACCGGCGCCGGCTCGACAGGCGCTGGTGCATGCGCAGCCTCGGCCATGACCGGTTCAGCAACATGTTCAGCCGCCACCGACGCCGCCGTCGGGAACATGACCGGCTCGGTCGATGCCGGTGCCGGTGCTGGTGCCGAAACCTCTGCCGGCGCCCCCATCGATGCCGCCGTCGGGAAGTTGACCGGCTCGACATTGGCAGGCGCCACATCAGCCGTCGTTGCCGCCATCGAGGCCGACGTCGGGAACATATTGCCTTCGACCAGCGCCGCTTGCGCAACCACCGGCGCAGTTGCTGGCGCTGGTGCTGCAGCTGCAGCTTGCGCCGCATCATCCTTGGCCGCGATCGATGCCGAGGTCGGGAACGGCCACGGCGCCTGGGCACCGGACTGCGCCTGCTTGCCCTTCGCGGCGCGGGCAGCGGCTGCCACCTTGGCCACTTCTTCGTCCGCTACCGGCGCGAAGGCTGGTGCGTCTTCATTGCCTTCGCCGCCTTCGCCTTCGATCTGATCACGATCGCGACGGTTGCGGTTACGGCCACCGCGACGACGACGACGGCGTGGCTCGTCGCCATCCATCTCGACTTCTTCGCCATCCGGGCCGATCGTGGTCACCGATTTGATGACTTGCTGCACGACTTCCTGGCTGCCTTCCGGACCGGTGGTGGTCACGGCGACGGTGGTGTTCGACATCACCTGGCTGACATTGATTTCGTCGAGCTTGGCTTCGATGACCTGGGTGGTGCGTTCCGTACGCTCGGTGCGCTCGCGCGGCTGACGTGGCTGGCGCTCTTTGCGTTCGCCGCGTTCAGGACGCTCGCCACGTTCAGGACGCTCGGCGCCTTCGGCACGTGGCGCGGCGTCGGCCGGCTCGCGTGGTTCACGCGGCTCGCGGCCTTCGCGCGGTGGACGTGGAGGACGCGGCGGGCGTGGTGGACGCGCTTCGGCGTCCGGGCCCTTGGCCAGCTCTTCGCCCGGTGCGGCCGCCTTGGCAACCGGCTCGCGCTCTTCGCGTTCACGGCCTGGCTTGCCACCTGGACGGCCACCGGTACGGCCATTCTTGGTGCGGTTGTTGCGGTCGCGCTCTGCCTGCGCAGGGGTGGTGACAGGCACTTCCACCAGCACGGCGGGTGCGGCGCCTTTTGGTTCTGGCTTGCCGAAGAAGAAGTTGCGCAGTTTGGCGAAGAAACCTTCTTCTTCCACCGGTGCAGCCACCGGCACCGCAACAGAAGGGGCGGCGGCGGGCTTGGCTGGCTTGGCCGCTTCGCTGCGGTCGACCAGCGGCGCAGGCTGGGCCGGGGTGATCGTCTTGACGACGGCTTCCTGGCGCGGCTTGGCTTCTTCTTTCTGGCGCTTCGCGTAGGCCATGTCGGTATCGGCCGACTCGGCCATCGCGTAGCTGGCGTGTGCGTCTTCGAGGCGTGGATCGTCGTGCTTGATGCGCTCGAGCTTGTAATGCGGCGTGTCCAGATGCTTGTTCGGGATCAGGATCACGGTGATGCGATGGCGGTTCTCGATCTTGAGCACTTCGCCACGCTTTTCGTTCAGCAGGAAAGCAGCGACATCGACGGGCACCTGCACGTGGATGGCGGCCGAATTTTCCTTCATCGCCTCTTCCTGGATGATGCGCAGGACTTGCAGGGCCGACGATTCGGTATCGCGGATGTGGCCGGTGCCCGAGCAGCGCGGGCAGGTCACGTGGGAGCCTTCGGACAGCGACGGACGCAGGCGCTGGCGCGACAGTTCCATCAGACCGAAGCGCGAAATCTTGCCCATCTGAACGCGGGCGCGGTCATGGTGCAGCGCATCCTTGAGGCGCTGTTCGACTTCGCGCTGGTTCTTGGCCACTTCCATGTCGATGAAGTCGATCACGATCAGGCCACCCAGATCGCGCAGGCGCAACTGGCGCGCCACTTCGTCGGCTGCTTCGCAGTTGGTGTTGAAGGCGGTCGTTTCGATGTCCGAACCACGCGTGGCGCGGGCCGAGTTGACGTCGATCGAGACCAGCGCTTCGGTGTGGTCGATCACGATGGCGCCGCCCGATGGCAGCGGCACGGTGCGCGCGTAGGCGGTTTCGATCTGGTGTTCGATCTGGAAACGTGAGAACAGCGGCACGTCATCGCTGTAACGCTTCACGCGGTGCGCCATGTCGGGCATCACGTGGCTCATGAACTGCTGCGCCTGTTCATAGATTTCGTCGGTGTCGATCAGCACTTCGCCGATGTCCGGCTGGAAGTAATCGCGGATCGCGCGGATGACGAGCGACGATTCCTGATAGATCAGGAACGCGCCGTTGGACGACTTGCCGGCGCCTTCGATCGCGCGCCACAGTTGCATCAGGTAGTTCAGGTCCCACTGCAGTTCTTCGACATTGCGGCCGATGCCGGCAGTGCGGGCAATCACGGACATGCCTTGCGGCAGGTCGAGCTTGTCCATCGTTTCGCGCAGTTCCTGGCGCTCTTCGCCTTCGACGCGGCGCGAGACGCCGCCGCCACGCGGGTTGTTCGGCATCAGGACGAGGTAGCGGCCGGCCAGCGAAATGAACGAGGTCAGGGCAGCGCCCTTGTTGCCGCGTTCTTCTTTTTCGACCTGGACCATGATTTCCTGGCCTTCGCGCAGTGCTTCCTTGATGGAGCAATTGCGCACGTCAACACCTTCACGGAAATACGTGCGGGCGACTTCTTTGAAGGGGAGGAAACCGTGGCGGTCTTCGCCGTAGCTGACGAAGCAGGCTTCGAGGGAGGGTTCGATGCGGGTGATGACACCCTTGTAGATATTCGACTTGCGCTGTTCGCGACCGGCAGTCTCGATATCGATGTCGATCAGCTTCTGGCCATCGACAATAGCGACGCGCAGCTCTTCTTGCTGCGTCGCGTTAAACAACATGCGTTTCATTTTTAGTACTCCGTGACCCGGGGGCCGTGTGAAGGCCGCCCTCGCGGGCAGCGCAGCTACAGGGATGTATGCGGGGACGGGTGACAGGAGGGGGTATGCCCGGGCGTGCGGTACAGCAAAGTAATTTCGCTGCCGCAACGGGGCGCTGTGGGGCCGAACGTCATTGTCTAAACACGCCGCAACTTTTGTCCGTTACCTGCCACCACATTGGGGTTGGCACAGCAACGAACAAGGGAGGGTGTGCCACAGCCAGCCGACCCTGGGCGCCAGCAACCGACCGGCCTGGAGGCGAAGAGACAGCCTTGCTCAAGCGGTGTGGATGCTGCAGCAGCGGGGTCGGCGAAAACGACAAGCGTTATCGACACCATCAACCGGCAAGCACTTTGTTAAGGATGCTTGCTGGTACTTATCCTTAAGAATCCTGACAATCCAATCCGGCATCATTGCGCGCAATCCGATTACAAATCGGTTGCAACCTTGATTGGCGCAAGGATGTGCGTACACGTTCTTTCCATCGAATTTGCACTTGGCGGGGCCGATGGGGCGTGCCCCAGTGTAAAATTTCATTTTAATTCTTACACCAGCAGAGGTTTGACCGCCGCCTGTCGATTATATATTCAAAATGAAGGACTTAGAGAGAATTTCTGGGAAGACAGACCGAATGGCAATGCAGAACGATAGTGTCCCCCCTTCATCCCCCGCAGCACTGCAAGCGCAGTTCGTGACAATCGACGAAGAAGAAGCCGGCCAGCGCATCGACAACTACCTGTTGCGTGTCTGTAAAGGCGTACCAAAGAGCCACATTTACCGCATCCTTCGCTCCGGCGAAGTCCGTGTCAACAAGGGCCGCATCGACCAGTTGTACCGCCTGGTTGCCGGCGACACCGTCCGTATTCCACCGATCCGCATCGCCGAAAAGTCGGCCGAGCACGCCGCACCGGGCGCCGAATTTGCCGTCGTCTATGAAGACGCGCATCTGCTCGTGATCGACAAGCCCTGCGGCGTGGCCGTGCATGGCGGCTCCGGCGTGTCGTATGGCGTGATCGAACAATTGCGAGCCGCGCGCCCGCAAGCGAAGTTCCTGGAACTGGTGCACCGGCTCGACCGCGAAACCTCGGGCCTCCTGTTGATCGGCAAGAAACGCAGCGCGCTGACGCACCTGCATGACCAGATGCGCGAAGGCACGACCGACAAGCGTTACTATGCCGCTGTGAAAGGTGACTGGGTCAACAAGCGCCAGCACATCCGCTTGCCGCTGCATAAATACACGAGCGCGGAAGGCGAGAAGCGCGTGCTGGTCCAGGCCGGTGGTCAGGAAGCGCACACGATTTTCAGTTTGTTAAAAAAATGGCACAATTTCGCCTTGCTCGAAGCCGAGCTCAAGACAGGGCGCACGCACCAGATCCGGGTGCACCTGGCCTCGTCGGGCTTTCCGATCCTGGGCGACGAAAAGTACGGTGATTTCGCGTTCAACAAGCAATTGCACAAAGCGAATGAAAGCCGTGGCGCGCTCAAGCGCATGTTTTTGCACGCGCACCAGATCACGTTCACGCATCCGGACTCGGGCGAGCGCATGACCTTGCGCGCGCCGATGCCGGCCGAGTGTGAGCGCTTCCTGACAAGTCTGGGCGCCCCGGTGTAATACCGTCAGGCGCAGAGCAACCACATCGCGCAAGTACGACAGCGCACCAATAAAAAACAACAGGGGACCGGCGGCCTGGCCGCCACTAATTATGGCTAGAAAACAATTCGACCTGATCGTCTTCGATTGGGACGGCACCTTGATGGACAGTACCGCCGCCATCGTCAAGTGCATCCAGGCGGCCGCGCGCGACCTGGGCTTGCCGGTGCCAACCGACTCGTCGGCCGCGCACGTCATCGGCCTCGGCCTGGCCGAAGCGATGCAGGCGGTGATGCCCGATATCCAGCCGGCGCTGTATCCGCGCATGGTCGAGCGTTACCGGCACCATTTTCTGACCAAGGACCACCAGCTGGTGCTGTTCAAGGGCGTGCCCGAGATGCTCAATGCGTTGTCGAACGAAGGTTATTTTTTGGCGGTGGCGACCGGCAAGAGCCGGGTCGGTCTGAACCGCGCGCTCAATGCGACCGGGCTGCTGTCGATCTTCGATGCAACACGTTGCGCCGATGAGACATTCTCCAAGCCGCATCCGGCGATGCTGCAAGAGCTGACGCGCGAGCTTGGTCAGGATTTGCGGCGCACGGTGATGATCGGCGACACGACGCACGACCTGCTGATGGCCACCAATGCCGGCGCGGCCGGTATCGCGGTGGAGTTCGGTGCCCATCCGGTCAGCCAGCTCCACGCCTGCCAGCCACTGTTCTCTGCCAAGAACATTCCCGAGCTGCATGACTGGCTGCTCGAGCACGCCTGAGGTCGGGCTCACTGAAGCCTGAGAGCGGCTGAAGTGGACCAGCGGCGTACGGGTGGTCTTGCCGACCGTACGCGAGGGCGCTGGCACGATATACTGATTGCCGCACGAACAGCCCCGCGCGTGACGCGCGGGGACGGCGTTTCGTCGTCCACCTTCCCGACTTTATGAGTGACCATACGAGCATTGACCAACCCGGCGACAGCCGGCTCGCGTCGAATCCGACGATGAGCAACTGGGAGCGCGACACGCTCGAGAAACTGGTATTTGCCACCGTCCAGGAGCGCCGCTCTGCGCGCCGCTGGAGCATCTTCTTCAAGCTCGGCTTCCTGATCGTGGCGCTGCTGGCCCTGTGGGCCTACTACGACTTCAACTTCGCCAGCGGCGACACCGAAAACCTCGGCCGCCATACGGCGCTGATCGAAATCAACGGCGAGATCGAAGCCGAAGGCAGCGGCGCGGCCGACACCGTCATCCCGTCGCTGAACAAGGCGTTTTCCGATCCAGGCTCGGCCGCTGTCGTGCTGCGCATCGACAGCCCGGGCGGCAGTCCGGTGCAGGCCGGCATCATCGTCGATGAAATCCAGCGCCTCAAGCGCGGCTATCCCGATAAACCACTGTATGTCGTGGTCGACGAGATCTGCGCTTCGGGCGGCTACTACATCGCCTCGGCCGCCGACCGTATCTACGTCAACAAGGCCTCGATCGTCGGCTCGGTGGGCGTGCTGATGGACAGCTTCGGCTTTACCGGCACGATGGAAAAGCTGGGTGTCGAGCGCCGCCTGCTGACGGCCGGCGAGAACAAGGGGTTTCTCGATCCGTTCAGCCCGCAATCGGAAAAGCACCGCGAACATGCCCAGGCCATGCTCAACGAAATCCACCAGCAGTTCATCTCGGTGGTGCGCGCCGGGCGCGGCAAGCGCCTGAAAGAGACGCCCGAGACGTTCTCGGGCCTGTACTGGACCGGTGCACGCGCGGTCGACATGGGCCTGGCCGATGCCTTTGGCACCGTCGATACGGTGGCACGCGACATCGTCAAGGCCGAAGACATCGTCGACTACACGGCGCACGAAGGCTTGCCGGAACGGGTGCTGAAGAAATTTGGGGCGTCGGTGGGCGAGAGCGCCGTCCGTGCGGCGTATCACAGCGCCGTGCCCAAATTGCGCTAAGCATGTTGTCCTTGAAACCAGAGGATATGCGGCTATAGTGAAACGGTGGCCGACGCTGCGGTGGATCAGTCAAGCTGCTTGCCCATTGATCCCGGACGGTGAACGCTGGCGACCGCACCCCTGTGCGGTTTTCGAGAGAATTTTTATTCCTCGCGGTAAGACTGTCCCGGGCGCGTGCATGCGCGCGGCGGGAATGGAAACGACGGCTCAGGCCGTCGTTTCCTTTTGGTGGACCAGTTGTGCATCGATGCGTGCAACTCGCCTTTGCATGTCATGGAGCGATGTTGGTTTGAACGCGTGGGCGGCGCAGCCGCCCACCCTACGTCTGCCGACCAGGCTGCTGTGTTTTTTTTGGTGGACAGGGGAGTGCGGCTGGCGCTGCGGTGACGGGCGTTGCAGGAATCAGGTCAGGCTGCCGCACTAGCGGCGTCGCCATCGCGGCCGGTGCGGCGTGACGGGTGGTCCAGATCGTTGTCGTTGCAGTGGTCGGTCATGGTGTCATTCGCCTGAGGCGTCGAAGGTGACACGAGGCGCGGCGGGTGCCACATGGTGGGCTGGCGCAGTGGGGGCAAATCGTCATGCTGGGCAAAGCCGCCGCGTTCGAGCCAGTCCTGATGGTCGCCGCCAACGCGCGCAAACCACGCAGCACGCAGCCGGAACTGGTCGTGATGTGGCAAGGGTCGGGCGCCGCTGCTCCAGCGCGACAATGCCATCAGCGTGGGAAAAAGCGCCGCATGTACTCGTGCGACGCGCTGGCGCGCGCAATGCACTTCGTGCGGTGAAAGCTTTTCATAGCAGGTGTCGAGATCATCGTTCACGTTCAGTCCTGTTCTCTGGCGGAATTGCACCTTGATGTATGGCAAACAACCATCATGGTCGTTAGGCGGATTCCTAACATGTTGAAGTCTATCAATAAGAATTTCTGCAGACTTGACGCTGCTCAAATGAACCGCGGCATGCAAGTTGACTAAAAAACATTGCTCTAATTGTCAGTCTGTCCGCGCCGGACCTGTTCTGGTAAAGTCTCGCCCCATGAGTAAACTGTCCCTAGACCGCATCCTGCAATCGCAGGGATTCGGCACCCGCAAATACTGCCGCGCCCTGATCGAGGATGGCGACGTCACCATCAATGGCGAGGTCGCCGATAATTTCAAGGCCACGTTCGAGACCGACGGCCTGGTGCTGACCGTCTTCGACGAAGAATGGGCGTACCGCGAGCATGTCTATATTGCGCTGTACAAGCCGGCCAACTTCGAATGCTCGCGCAAGCCGAGCCACCATCCGGGCGTCCTGACCCTATTGCCAGAGCAATTTACCTGGCGCGATGTGCAGCCCGTCGGCCGGCTCGATCATGACACCACCGGCCTGCTCCTGATGTCGGACGACGGCCCGTTCATCCACGCGCAATCGTCGCCCAAGCGCCACGTACCGAAGGTGTACCACGCCACGACGGCTGAGCCGGTGACCGAGGAACTCGTCGCCAGGCTGCTCGCCGGCGTGCAACTGCACGATGAGCCGGCGCCATTGAAGGCAGTGTCGTGCGTCAAGCTGGGCGAACAATCCATCGAGATCGTGCTGGAGCAGGGCAAATATCACCAGGTCAAGCGCATGCTGGCAGCTGCCGAGAATCACTGCAGCGCGCTGCATCGGGCCCAGATCGGCGGCTTGACGCTGGCCGCGCTGGGACTCGAAGAAGGCGAGTGGTGCTTCCTCGACCAGGCACAGCTCGACCTGCTCGTACCAGGCTGACATACCACATCCGCATGCTGTTGTGGAAATTTCACAACGGAACATGCTTAACCACAATATTCGTGCGACATAGTCAGCCGATTTCCGCGACACTCCGTTCCGACGGCGTCCGGGCACCGGTTGTCGCACGAATGAATTTTCCAGAAAAATAACCATGTACGCATACCGACCGAGCCTCTCCCATTCCCTCGCCCTGATTCCATTGCTGCTGGCCCTGCCAGTCATGGCACAGAGCCAGCCGGCCACCCTGGCCGAATGCACCCCGATCCTCGACAGCGCCCAGCGCCTGGCCTGCTTCGACCGCGTTGCGAGCACCGGCAGCGCCGCTGCCGCGAGCACCGCATCGACCCCGGTTGTCGCACCGGCCGTGGCTGCCCAGAGCGCGTTCGACGCACCGCTGAACAGCGCCGTCGATCACACCGCCACCGTCGATCCAACCGTCCAGGCCGCCGCTGAATACACGCTGAGCAGCCATTGGGAACTCGATCCACGCGACAAGCGCGGCGCGTTCAAGTTCCGTCCGCACCACCCGAACTACCTGATCGCGACCCGTACCCACCGCCCGAACGAAGCGCCGTACGCCGACTTCCTGGCGACCGACCCGGATGCCGAAGGCTTGTCGAAGGCCGAACTGGAATTCCAGCTCAGCGTGAAGATGAAGCTGGTCGAGACCCTGTTCGAGCAACCGATCGACGTCTGGTTCGGCTATACCCAGAATTCGTTCTGGCAAGCGGCCAACCACAAGGCATCGAGCCCGTTCCGCGAAACCAATTACCAGCCGGAGATCATGGCAGTCATGCCACTGGACTTCGCCCTGGCCGGCATCAACGTGCGCTTCCTGAACCTGGGCTTCGTGCACCAGTCGAACGGTCAGTCGTCGAGCCTGTCGCGCAGCTGGAACCGCTACTACGCCCAGGTCGGCCTGGAACGTGGTCCGCTGACCATGACCGCCAAGCTCTGGAAGCGTGTCAATGAATCGCTGGAAGATGACAACAACCCGGACATCACCGATTTCATGGGCCGCTTCGAACTGGCCGGCAATTACCGCATGGGTAGCGGCCATGAAGTCTCGGCCCTCGTGCGCCGTAACTTCAGCACCGACAAGGGTGCAGTCCAGGTCGGTTGGGCATTCCCGCTCGTCGGCCCGATCAAGGGTTATGTCAATGCGTTCGCCGGCTATGGCCAGAGCATGATCGACTACAACTACTTCCAGCGCAGCCTGGGCGTCGGTGTCATCGTCAAGTATTGATCGTTTCACACCTGCCGTACCGTAGAATGGCGGGCTTGTTCCCACGAGCCCGCCCATGAAACTTGCCTCGCTGGACGACGGCACCCGCGACGGCCAACTGGCCGTGGTGTCGCGCGACCTGTCCACTGCCCACATTGCCGATGGCATCGCGCCAAGCTTGCGCGCCGCGCTCGATGACTGGGTTTTCATTGCCCCGCAACTCGATGCACTCTACCGTCAATTGAACGACGGCAAGGGCGACGCCAAAGCGCGCCGCGCATTCGACTTCGACCCGACCCAATGCATGGCGCCACTGCCGCGCGCCAGCGCCCGCGTGTGCGGCGCCACCTATCTGCACCACCACGACCTGGAACAGCGCGCACTTGGCAGCAGCTTGCCGGCCGCATGGCGCGACGCGCCGCAGCTGCGCCAGGCCGCAGCCGATGGGTTGCTTGGCCCCACGCAGGACCTGGTGCTGGCGCGCGAAGAATGGGGTATCGACTTCGGCGCCGAGCTGGCTATTGTGAGTGGCGACCTGCGCCAGGGCGCGACGCCCGATGCGGCGCTGGGCCAGATCCGCCTGTTGTTGCTGGCCAATGACATCACGCTGCGCAACCTGGCGCCGGATGCGCTGGCGGCGGGTTTCGGCCTGCAAGCCAAACCGGCCACCGCGTTTGCGCCAGTGGCGGTCACGCCGGACGAGCTGGGCGACGCGTGGACGGCCGCAAAAGTTGCGCTGCCGCTGCGCGTGCGCTTCAACGGCAATCCGGTTGGCACGCTCGAGGCGGGCGAAGACATGACGTTCAATTTTGCGCAGCTGCTGTCAGCGCTGGCAATGACGCGGCCAGTAACGGCGGGGACGATTGTCGGCTCGGGCATCGTGTCGAACCGGGCAACCAGGCGCCATACGCCGGGCTATGCCAGCCTTGCCGAGGCGCGCTGGATCGAGATGGCCACCGGCGGCGACGCGGTCACGCCGTTCATGCGCTTTGGCGATACGGTGCGCATCGAGATGCTCGACGAGAAAGGCAGATCGCTGTCCGGGGCGATCGAGCAGACGCTCAGGGCCGCGGTGGCTTGACGCCGGGCTCGTCCCAGAAGCCGTCATTATCTGGCACGCCACGCAGATCGACGCGCACCGGCCGGCTGATCCGGCGCAGCGCATCGGCGCGCACCAGCCGCCCATCCGGTTCATGCAGCCGGTACCAGAGAAACGCCACGCCGGACAAGGCCAGCCGCTCGCCCGTGAACAGGTGATCGCGCTGTACGGCAAGGCCTTCGAGACGCAGATCGACATCGAGCACCAGCGCGCCGGCGCTGCGTTCGGCCTGGCCAAGATAGCGCGCCGTCGTCAACAAAGGACTCTTGTCGCTGACTTCGCCAGCGCGCAGAGCGTCGATGAAGCTGTCGACTGCCTTGAGCTGTACCGTCGCAGCGGCCGCAATAGCGGCGAGCTCTTTTTTGCGCTCGCCCTTGGCGGAGGCGGCCAGTGCGTCGAGTGCGTCGATGTGCTGCGCGAGCGCGGCGCGTTCCAGCCCCACCAGCCGCACCCGTTCCAGCAGCGCCGCATGGCGCGTGACGTCGAGTTCGCCCATATAGCCGCCACTCAGGCCAGCTAGGCGGGCAGGGCAGCTGCGCGCCATGGCACTGGCAAACAGGGCGCGGGCGCCGTCGCCGTAGGCGGCGCCGGCCAGCGTGGTGTCGGTCTTGAACAGGCTGGCCAGGTCGGCCCCGGCGCGCAGGATCATCGTCGGCGCCGTCAGCCAGGCCAGCAGCAGGGCGCTGCGGCGGCGCGCGGCCGCCGGCGTGCTGGCCTCGATGTAGCGTTGTAGCGCGGCATTGCGCACGGCCAGCTCTTGCGCCTGGCGGACCAGCGTGGCATCGACGGTGCGTGCCACCACGATGCCCTGGCTGACAAGCGGGTCATACAGGATGACGACACGGTCGGGCGGCAACATGTGGCAGACCACGGCTGCCAGTTCGAGCGTCAGGTCGAACGCACGCGCCAGACCGGCGGCGCCGAAGCCGCGCGTATCGACGCTGCCGCCCAGCGCTTTGGCTTGCGCCGGTGGCAGGCGCGCCAGCAATTCGGCGCGCTCTGCTTCGGCGATTGCCTGCCTGGCTTCGGCTTCCTGCAGCCGCGCCCGTGCTTCGAGCAGGTCGGACGACGTAGAGCTCTGGGCCATTGAATGTGCAGAATGTACAACGCCCAGACATAACATGACGATCGAATAGAACGCTCGTACGGTTGAATATCGACGCGCCATGATTCGCCCCAATTGGGTAATAAGAAATAAATCTATCTAAATATCACTATGGAAAAGTGTAACAATTTGTGGAGAAATGGTAGGAGAAGTATCTGTACTATTGATTGTTGCAGCGCAACGTACCTAAAATCACTAAATAAGTCTTTGATAATCAAGGGCTTGCAATGCACCATTAATGATGAGTGAAATTGCGTGAGAAACCCTGCAGCAACACGATTGGGGAAGAAATGACCCGAAATGCGATAGAATTGACGAGTTAACAAAGTGGTTCTATGAGTATTTATAACCTGCCATTAGCCGGCCTCGAAATCGGCTTCGCCACATCGCTGATCGTATCGCTCCTGCTCGTGCTCACGACACGCTGGCATGGCCGCTACTCGCTTGATGCAACGCGTGGCGTGCAGAAATTCCATATCACCCCAACCCCGCGCATCGGCGGCGCCGCCATCATGACCGGCCTCTGGCTGGCGCTGGGCGTGTTGCCGCAGGCGCAGCGCGATTTGCTGCTGCCGGTCCTCATTGCCTCGCTGCCAGCCTTTGTCTTTGGCCTGGCCGAAGACCTGACCCGCACCGTCTCTGTGCGCACCCGCCTGCTGGCCACGATCGGCAGTGGCGTGGTGTGCTGGTTCCTCACCGGCGTCACGCTGCAGCACACGGGCATGCCACTGCTCGATGGCATGCTGGGCTGGCTGCCATTCTCGGTGCTGTTTACCGCGTTTGCCGTTGGCGGCGTGGCCAATGCCGTCAATATCATCGACGGTTTCAATGGGCTGGCCAGCGGCACGGTCGTTATCGGGCTTGGCACGCTGGGCCTGATCGCCATGGGCGCCGGCGATATTCACCTGGCGCAGTTGTGCTTCGTGATCTGCGCCGTGACCGCGGGCTTTTTCGTTGTCAATTTTCCGTTAGGCAAGCTGTTCCTCGGGGATGGCGGCGCCTATCTGCTTGGCTTCCTGCTGGCCTGGCTGTCCGTGATGCTGGTCTACCGCAATCCGTCGGTGTCGGCCTGGGCGCCGCTGCTGGCCTGCGCTTACCCGGTTTTTGAGACCGTCTTCACGATCATGCGTCGCCTGTGGTGCCGTCGTCATCCGGGGCATCCGGACAGCTGGCACCTGCACAGCCTGGTCAAGACGGCGATCACGGCGCGCTACCTGCGCATGCTGCCACCGCCGCTGCGCAATGCCTTCGTCTCGCCGGTCTCGTGGGGTATCGCCCTGGTGCCGGCGGCGCTCGCCGTCAATTACGCGGGCGATCCGGCCGTGCTGGTACAGGGCGCACTGGCCAGTTTCGCGCTGTATCTGGGCGTGTACGCGCTGGTCGTTTCGGCCTGGCGTGCCCGCCGCCGCCATGCGCCGTTCATCATGCCGGTCGCGACCGCGCCGCTGGCACCGAAGGCGGCTACCGTCGCCGTCAAGCCGGTGGCAGTCAGCCCCCTCATTACGACCAGCAGCAATGGCCAGGGCGCCACGTCCGGCCTGGTTGCTGCCCGCATTGCTGCCAATCCCTCCGCCAACCAGCCTGGCGGCCTGGCCGATCACAGCCACAAGCAGGCAGCGCCGGTTCTCGCGCGCCGCCGCATGTAATCTCCCACGCAATCCGCAGTCCGTAGTACGCACGACGCCGCCCCTGAACTGGGGCAGGTTTCCCCGCTTGTTCTCGATCTGTCTGCACGGCAATTTCAGCGATAATCTCGCACGCGCAGTACAAAGGCGCCGGTGAGACATTCAAGAGCAATCGAGCGGGGGCACCATGTCGGATGATAGCGACGCAGAAAAGACCGAAGACGCATCGCCCAGAAAGATCGAGAAAGCGCGCGAAGAAGGCGACGTTCCCCGATCGCGCGAGCTGGCGACGTTCACTGTCCTGATGACGGCCGGCGCCTGCCTGTGGGCATTTGGTGGCATGCTTGTCGGCAGACTGGCGACCTCGCTGAAGTCCGGTCTCACGCTCGACCGCGAACAGATCTTCAATCCCAATATCCTGCTCGAACGCATTCTCAACGACATCGTCAGCGTCATGCTGGCCTGCCTGCCGATTGCCGGGGCCGTCATGCTCATCGCCCTGATCTCGCCGATGTTGATCGGCGGCTGGCTGTTCTCGTCGAAGGCGTTCATGCCCAACTTCGGCAAGCTCAACCCGATGAAGGGGATCGGCAACATGTTCTCCAAGAACGCACTGGTCGAGCTGCTCAAAGCCATCATCAAGACGATCGTCATTGGCGTGGTCGCGTGGATCGTTGTCAGCGGCCAGAAGGAAGCGATGCTGGGCCTGGCGGTCGAGCCGCTCAATGAAAGCAGCGCCCATGTCGGCGACATGATTGGCCGCTCGTTCCTGTTCATCACCGGCGCGCTGGGGGTAATTGCCCTCATCGACGGGCCGTATCAGTTGTGGCATTGGAAAGACAAACTGAAAATGACGCGCCAGGAAATGATCCAGGAATCGAAAGAATCGGACGGCAATCCTCAGATTAAGGGGAAGATTCGGCAGATGCAGCGCGAAATGGCCCGGGGCCGGATGATGCAAAATGTCCCTACTGCTGATGTGATCGTCACTAATCCGACGCACTACGCAGTCGCACTGAAGTATGCGGATGGCAAGGGAGCACCGCGGGTAGTGGCCAAGGGCGTCGATGACGTCGCGGCCAAGATCCGCGAAATGGGCGCCGAGAACAAGGTGCCCATGCTCGAAGCCCCGGCCCTGGCCCGCGCCCTGTTCAAGCACACCGAGATCGATGAAGAGATTCCGGAAAAGCTGTACTCGGCGGTGGCGGAAGTGCTGGCCTACGTGTACCAGCTGCGGGCTTACAAGAAAGGCGAGGGCGACTATCCGGATCGCCCGACCAGGTTGAAAGTACCTGCCGAGATGGACCCGCTGAACCCGGCCTCGCAACAGCGACCGGCACCCGATAATGGAGCAACTGAATGACCAACAGCATGAAACTGCCAGCCTGGATGAGCGGCCTTGGAGCACAAGGCGGCAAGGCGGCAGCCCCGATCCTGATCATCATGCTGTTGGCGATGATGATCTTGCCGTTGCCGGCGTTCGTGCTGGACGTGTTTTTCAGTTTCAATATTGCGCTGTCGATCATCGTGCTGCTGACCGCGCTGTACACGGTCAAGCCGCTCGACTTTCTGGCCTTCCCGGCCATCCTGCTGGTCTCGACGATGCTGCGCCTGGCGCTGAACGTCGCGTCGACCCGTATCGTACTGACCGAAGGCCACACGGGCGGCGCTGCTGCCGGCAAGGTCATCGAAGCATTCGGCCACTTCCTGATTGGCGGTAACTACACCGTCGGTATCGTCGTCTTCATTATCCTGACCATCATCAACTTCTCGGTCGTGACCAAGGGCGCGGGCCGTATCGCCGAAGTCGGCGCACGCTTCGCGCTGGACGCAATGCCGGGCAAGCAGATGGCGATCGACGCCGACCTGAACGCCGGCCTGATCGGTGAAGACGAAGCGCGCAAGCGCCGCCAGGAAGTCTCGCAAGAAGCCGAATTCTATGGCGCGATGGACGGTGCCTCGAAGTACGTGAAGGGCGATGCCGTCGCCGGTATCATGATTACCGTCATCAACATCATCGGCGGCCTGATCGTTGGCGTCGTGATGCACGACCTGGCCATTGGCGAAGCGACCAAGATCTACACGCTGCTGGCCATCGGTGACGGCCTGGTGGCCCAGATTCCATCGCTGATCATCTCGATCGCGGCCGGTATGGTGGTCTCGCGCGTAGCCAACGATGAAGACGTCAGCTCGCAGCTGACCACGCAACTGTTCGCCCGCCCTGAATCGCTGTACATCACGGCCGCCATCATCGGTGGCCTGGGCATGATCCCGGGCATGCCGAACTTCGTGTTCCTGCTGCTGGCGGGTTCGCTGGCTGCCGGTGGTTATTTCATCTCGAAGCGCAAGAAGGAAGCACCGGCGCAGGCGGAAGCCGCCGCCGTGGCCGATGCTGCCGCCGCTGCCCGTACGGCGCCGGCTGAAAGCGAAGAAGCGACCTGGCAGGACGTGATGCCGGTCGATACGCTGGGCCTGGAAGTGGGCTACCGCCTGATTCCGCTGGTCGACAAGAACCAGGGTGGCGAGCTGCTCAAGCGCATCAAGGGTATCCGCAAGAAGTTTGCGCAAGAAGTGGGCTTCCTGGCGCCGCCAGTACACATCCGCGACAACCTGGAACTCAAGCCATCGGCTTACCGCATCACGCTCAAGGGCGTCGAAGTGGGCAGCGGCGAAGCACTCAACGGCCAGTTTTTGGCGATCAACCCCGGCATGGCCAGCGGCACGCTGCCAGGCGTGGTCACCACCGACCCGGCCTTCGGCCTGCCGGCGACCTGGATTGAAGCCAGCCTGCGTGACGAAGCGCAAAGCATGGGCTACACGGTGGTCGATGCCGGCACTGTCGTTGCCACGCACCTGAACCACCTGATCACGCTGCACGCGTCGGAACTGCTGGGCCGCATGGAAGTGCAGGCACTGCTGGACCACCTGGGCAAGGAAACGCCGAAGCTGGTCGAAGACCTGGTGCCGAAAGTCGTCTCGCTGTCGACGCTGCAGAAAGTGCTGCAGAACCTGCTGGTCGAAGGCGTGCACATCCGCGACATGCGCTCGATCATCGAATCCCTGTCGGAGCACGCCGGCATGACGCAGGACCCGGCCGAACTGACCGCCGTGGTGCGCGTGTCGCTGGGCCGTGCGATCGTCCAGCAATTGTTCCCGGGCGAGAACGAGTTGTCGGTAATGACCCTGGACAACCGCCTCGAGCGCCTGTTGATGCAGGCGATGGGCGCGGGTGGCGACGGTACCGGCATCGAGCCAGGCCTGGCCGACACGATCGCCCAGCAGGCAGCGCACGCCGCCAACCAGCAAGAGCAGATGGGCCTGTCGCCCGTGCTCTTGGTACCGGCGCCGCTGCGCGTGCTGCTGTCGCGCTTTTTGCGCCGCGCCGTGCCTGCGCTCAAGGTGCTCTCGCATGCCGAAGTGCCCGAGACCAAGACGATTCGCGTGACGAGCCTGGTGGGTGTGCCGATGTAACAGGGATGGGGCAGCGCAGGCGCTTCCCCCGTGTTCATCATGCCGGAGCAGGGCGATGGACGTGACGCCAGACCAGCCAGCCAAGCGTCGTGACCGTCAGAATTGCGCCCAAGGCCAGCCCCAGGGCGACGAGTATTTCAAGATCGGCCAGCTCTTCGCCATCCCTTGAGCCGTACAGGTCGATCAGCCAAATTGCCCACGCTTCCGGGAACGGTGGGAAAAGGTCGTGATGGAGAATCAGAAAACGAGCGAGCACAACAGTGCCAGCAAGGATCCAGATGATCAGAGACAGTCGTATCAGTGCTCTCTTCATTGGACAGTGACTCGGCCATAAGCGTGTAATGAGGTGCCTGGAATGAGAACCTGACCGCCTGCGATGAGTTGATGTCGCAGTACGTCGAAGTCAGTCCGGGTTGTCAGCGTAATGCACCCTTGACTGATGCCGCGCGTACCTGCCGGATGCAGCCTGAAATTTCCTCGTTTCACGGTATTGCAAAAGACTTCATCGTCAATGTGCTTGTCGGCTGCGTACAGGGCAAACCAGTCGGACCTGTCCTTGATGAAATCAAGTAGCGGACCGAGCCTGCCGCCTGACTGACGATTCACGATGTAGTAGGCCCCTGGCGGAATTGGGCCGACGCCTGCTGCACAAGCGAACTCGCGTCGATTTTTATGTTCGCCAAGGCCCGAGAAGGCTGGAAATCTTAACGAGCTCATTTCAAACGTACTCAGCGGTTTACCGTTGAGTTTGAATGTACATTCGACCATGGAGAACTCCTTGAAGCCTGATTGAGAAGCTTCTGATCATAGGTAGCTGATGCAGGCACCCGCTGACGTGCCACAACGATGCCGCTGCCAGGTTCCAGGGCCAGGTGGCCTATTCCATCACGATCTGCTTCTCGATGAAACCGAGGTCGGTAATCGTGACAAGAATGTGCAGCGGACTGTCCCAGTCGACATGCAGATGAAACTCGACACCGCCGGGACCGCCTTCGGGATCGTGCGGCCCGATATTGGTGACATACACATTGGCCTCGCCCAGGTGAGGGCGGCCGGGCGGTGAATCGAAGGGGTCGGCTGTAGGCTTCCATTCTGCCGCCGTGATCAGCACGGCCGAGCTTTCGGTGAGACCGGGCCAGTTGAAATTGACGCGTACACGGCCCTGTACATTGCGGTAGATCAGCCGGATCGAGCGTGCCATGGGGTTCTCCTGATGAGCGTTTGCGGCACGCCAGCCGTGCCAGTCATGATTCGACCTGGCCGGCGTTCGCAAGATCGGCGCCCGAACGCCACCTGTTTGCGCCAGCACAAACCCGGGCGGCCGCCGCACCAATCCTGTCTGATTTCAATAAACCGGTATCACTTTTTCTGGTTGCGGGGAAATAGGCCCTTTTCCCCATCCTTCTCGGTTGATCGTTTCCGCACGGCATCGACAATAATGATTCCTATCGATGGGCATGTGCCCGTCATGCAGAACATAGATTGAAGTGCGGAGAACCACGATGAAAGTGAAGAAATTTACAGCGGCAACTTCCCGGGATGCCTTGCGCAAGGTGCGCGAAGCCCTAGGCCCGGATGCCGTCATCCTGTCCAACCGTCCGGTCGACGGCGCCGTCGAAATCCTGGCACTCGACAATGACGATGTCGCGTCGCTGTCCGCGCCCGTGGCCGACTCCGAGATGGCGCAGCCAAAACCGCAGCTGCAGCACTTCGACGAACTTGCACCAACCGCGCCGCGCGCTACCCCGGCACGCCGCTACCAGGATGCCGGTCCGGTCATGAACGCGCCGGTCGCGCCAGCCTACGTCGCACCCGTGGCGCCGTTGGCCCCGGTCGAGCCGGCCGCAACCTACGCCGAACGCCGTGCCCCTGCGCCTGAACCGACCATCGACATGGCCGCGATGACCGCCATGATGAGCGCCGCCATCACCCAGGCCAAGGAATCGGCGACCTCGGAAGTCAGCAACATGATGAGTGAGATCCGGGCCATGCGCGGCCTGATGGAAACCCAGCTGGCCGAACTGTCGTGGGGCTCGACCGCCCAGCGCGAGCCGCACAAGGCCACCGTGCTGCGTGAAATGCTTGCTGCCGGTTTCTCGGCCACGCTGGCACGCTATATCATTGAAAAAATGCCAGCCATGAACGACGCGGCGCAAGCGATGCGCTGGGTGAAGACCGTGCTGGCACGTAACCTGGCGACCATCGGCAACGAAGACGCGATGCTGTCCGAAGGCGGCGTGTTCGCACTGGTCGGCCCGACGGGCGTGGGCAAGACCACCACGACGGCCAAGCTGGCCGCGCGCTGCGTGATGCGCCACGGCCCGGACAAGCTGGCCCTGATCACCACCGATGCTTACCGTATCGGCGGTCACGAACAACTGCGCATCTACGGCAAGATCCTCGGCGTCATGGTGCACTCGGTGAAGGACGAGGCCGACCTGCGCATCGCCCTGAAAGAACTGCGCAACAAGCACACGGTGCTGATCGACACCATCGGCATGTCGCAGCGCGACCACATGGTGGCCGAGCAGGTCGCGATGCTGTCGGGCTCGGGCGCCGAGGTCAAACGCCTGCTGTGCCTGAACTCGACGTCGACCAACGAGACGCTCAACGAAGTCGTCCGCGCCTACCAGGGCAGCGGCCTGCACGGCGCGATCATGACCAAGATGGACGAGGCGGCCTCGACCGGCGGCGTGCTCGACATCGTGATCCGCCAGAAGCTCAAACTGCATTACGTCTCGAACGGCCAGCGCGTGCCGGAAGACCTGCACGTGGCCGACAGCGCGATGCTGATCGACCGCGCGTTCCGCAACCGTGGCACCGCCCCGGCGGACGCCGATCTGCCGATGCTGATGGCAGCCACCGCCCAAGCCAACCGCCGCGAGGTGTCGCATGGCTAGTTTCGACTTCGACCAGGCTGAAGGCCTGCGCCGCATGCTGCAAGGCCCGCGTCCGCGCGTGGTCACGTTTCTGTCGGCCACGCCGGAAGACGACAAAGGCGCGATGCTGGTGAACCTGGGCGCCTCGCTGGCCCAGGCCGGCAACGAAGTGCTGATCGTCGATGCCTGCAATGTCGAATACGGCGTCGCCCGCCGCCTGGGCCTGAACCGCGGCGCCTCGCTGCTGCAGGTCGCGCGCCAGGAAAGCGCGCTGAACCAGGTGATCCATCCAGCCCCGCAAGGCTTCGCGGTGGTGCCCATGGGCACGCCCGAATCGGCCGACGATGTGCGCCGCCTGAGCAAGACCTTCGACGTGCTGGCCACGCAGGCGGGCATCGTGATCGTCGATGGCGAACTGGGCCCGGACGGCGAATTTCCGGTGCCCCTGATGTCGAGTTCCGAGATCGTGATCCAGGTGTCGACCAGTGCGGCCTCGATCACCAATGCCTACTCGCTCATCAAGCGCCTGACGCAGGAACTGGGCCGCCGGCCATTCGGCATCCTGGTCACCGGCGCGACTGAGGGGGAGGCCAAGGTGGTATACGATAATATGTCATTGGCAGCAACACGTTACCTGGCCGTCAAGCTCAGTTTCATGGGCGCCGTGCCGGCCGACGAATACCTGCACCGCGCCGCGCGCCTGGGCCGGGCCGTGGTCGATGCCTTCCCGCTGGCCGGCGCATCGGTTGCGTTCCGCCAGCTGGCCGGCAAGTTCGCACTGCCTGCACTGCCGCAGTTCGGCCGCCAGGGCAGCGCGTCCATCGGTTCCTGACACAGTCGCCATCGACATATAAAGAAAAAGACATACGCCAGCATGTATACGGTCAAAGGGAAAGCGGACAAGAATTCTTTGCTGACGGAGCATATGCCGTTGGTAAAGCGTCTTGCCCACCACATGAAGGCGAAGCTGCCGCCTTCGGTGGAGGTCGATGACCTGATCCAGGCCGGCATGATTGGGTTGCTCGACGCGATCAACCGCTACGAAGACGACCACGGCGCGCAGTTCGAGACCTATGCCGTGCTGCGCATCCGCGGCGCGATGCTCGACGAGCTGCGTTCGAGTGACTGGATGCCGCGCAGCACGCGCCAGAACATGCGCAAGGTCGAGGGCGCGATGCAGTCGCTGCAGCAGCGTCTGGGCCGCCCGCCCAGCGAATCCGAAGTGGCCGCGTCGCTCAAGATCTCGCTCGACGAGTACCAGGACATGCTGGCCGATTCCGGCGGCCACCAGCTGCTGTACTACGAAGACTTCCACGCCGACGAAGGCAGCGACAATTTCCTCGACCGCTACGCAGTTGACGATGCCGACCCGCTGCGCAGCCTGATGGAAACCGATTTCCGCCAGGCCGTGATCGACGCGATCGACAAGCTGCCGCCGCGCGAAAAACTCCTGATGGGCCTGTATTACGAAGAAGAACTGAACCTGAAGGAAATCGGCGCCGTGATGGGCGTGAGTGAATCGCGGGTGTCGCAGCTGCACACCCAGGCCGTCGCACGTTTGCGCACCACCTTACGGGAGCAATTATGGACTGGGCCAGCGTAATCGGCCTGGTGCTGGCAATCGCCGGCATCTTTCTCGGTTACACCCTCGACGGCGGCAAGTTCTCGTCGTTGATCCAGCCTGCCGCATTTGCCATCGTGGTGGTCGGCACCTTCGGCGCCGTGCTGCTGCAAAGCGAGACACGCACCTTCTTGCGCGGCATCACCATGCTGCGCTGGGTGTTCGTGCCACCGAAAAACGGGCGCCAGAAACTGTCGCGCGAGATCGCGCTATGGAGCCTGACGGCGCGCCGCGATGGCTTGCTCTCGCTCGAACAATTCATGAACAAGGCCGACCCGTTCGTCGCCAAGGGCTTGCGCCTCGTGGTCGACGGCATCGCGCCCGAGAAGGTGCGCAGCCTGCTCGAACACGAAATCAACGGCTACGAATTCGCCCAGCGCCAGGCGGCGCGCATCTGGGAATCGGCCGCCGGCTACTCGCCGACGATCGGGATCCTGGGCGCCGTGCTGGGCCTGATCCACGTGATGGAAAACCTGTCCGATCCGGCCCGCCTGGGCTCGGGCATTGCGGTGGCGTTCGTCTCGACCGTGTACGGCGTGGGCATGGCCAACCTGTTCTTCTACCCGGTCGGCAACAAGCTCAAGGCCATCGTCAGCGACAAGGTGTCGCAGTACGAGATCCTGGCCGAAGTGTTCTCTGACCTGGCCAGTGGCGACCATGGCCGCGTCGTCGACGAGCGCGTCGCCAGCCTGCTCACGCACCACTAGGCCAGCGCCATGGCCCGCAAGCGCTACGACGACGATGTCCCCACCGAAAACCACGAACGCTGGCTGATTTCGTACGCCGACCTGATCACGCTGCTGTTCGCGTTCTTCGTCGTCATGTACGCCATCTCCATCGTCAACGAGGGCAAGTACCAGGTGCTGTCCGATGCGCTCGGCGATGCGTTCGGCGGCCGTGGCGCGGCCACGAAGGTCAACACCAATGTCGAACCGGTGCTGCCACTGTCGCACATCATCAACCGCCGCCGCAACGAAGCAGCGCGGCGCGAGCAGGAAAAGATGGGCGTGATGGCACGCGAACTGTCGGCGACCTTGCTGCCGCTGGTGAAGTCGGGGCAGGTGCGGGTGATCCAGAACGCGCGCGGCATCAGCGTCGAGATCAACGCCAGCGTGCTGTTCCCGCAGGGCGAAGCAGTGCTGGACGGCGAAGGCCAGGAAATCCTCGCGCAGGTGGCCGGCCTGCTCAAGAACGACACGCACCGCATCGAGGTCGAAGGCCACACCGACGACCTGCCGATCGCCAATCCGCTGTATCCATCGAACTGGGAACTGTCGACCGCGCGCGCGAGCAGCGTGGTGCGGCTGTTCGCCGCCAACGGCGTGCCCGAGGTGCGCCTGTCGGCGATCGGCTTTGCCGCGACGCGGCCGGTGGCGCCCAACACCGACGAGGTGGGCAAGGCGCGCAATCGGCGCGTGGCGGTGATGATCCTGGCGGCGCTGCCCGAGACCGGCGGTAACATACTTCCGTGAATGTATTGAAGGAATCATGTCATAATCGACAGGCAGCGTCGCGCGGGTGACGCCTGCCGTGAATCCTCGAGGAGTCGCAATGCATGTCAAACGAAGCTCGCCGGCGGCCAAGCTGGCAATGGTGCTGTCGCTGGTCGGCCTGGTTGGCGTGGTCAAGGCCGTGGAGGCCAAGGTGAACGTCCAGCATCGGCTCGAAGTGGAAACCGGGGCCGGCAAGGTCAAGGTGCGGGTGCTGATCGAGAACCGGGGCGATGTACCGATATGGATCCCGCGCGAGATCGCGCTGGGCGACGATCTGAGCGCTCCCCGTTTTGCGCTCAGCTCACTGACGGACACGGTCGCCTACACGGGCCGCATGGTCAAGCGCGGTCCGCTCGGGCCAGCCGACTATCTCGAGGTCAAGCCGCAGACGACTTATCTGAACACGCTCGACATCACGCAGGCCTATGCGTTCAAGCCGGGCCAGCACAGTTACGAGATCCGCTACGCCGGCCCATGGGTGACCGATTTGCGCAAGCTCGACGCGGGTGGCATCAAGAGCAGCCCGGCGCTACCGGTGAAGTTTTCGCACACGGTCAGGATGGCCGCGCGCTGATTCAAGGCGCTTTGCAGTTGGTGGCGCTGGCAATCAGCGTCGCGCCACAACTCGTCTTGTCGCCATCGAAGGCAATCAACTTGCCGTCGATTTTGTGCTGCGCCGAGCCGCTGACGATCTTGCAGCCATTGTGACCTTTGATGGGGCAACTGCAGGTGTCGCCCACGCACGCCACGGGAATACCGCCCACCTTCACATGCCGCGCGCTGACGCTGAGGACCTTGCCGCCATGCGACGTGGCGTCGCCGAGCCTGATGATGTTGCGCATGATTGAGCCTTTCTTGTGACGGTGATTCAGTCGGATGGGGTCTCGTGTTCGGGAATCGCGTCGGCGCCCAGTACCGACGCCACTGTCGGTGGCTTGTAGTTGTCCGGGTCGATCGACGGCTGGACAATGTGCTTAAAGATGTTTGGGCCTTGCGACTCGCGCCGTTCCTTGCTCGGCGGGCTGATGAACACGATGCTGGCGCCGGTCGGATCGCGCAGATTGATCGCGGCCGAGGCGCCGCCGTCGATATAGCTGCCCATCACGCCCACCGCCATCTGGACGAAGAAGGTCGCGGCGCCGGTATTGCCCATGCGCTGGTCGGTATCGATGAACTGCGACGTCTTGCCGGTGTCGATGTCCGGGCCACCCTTCGCGGCATACGCGTGCAGCGTGCCTGCCAGCGCGATCTTCTGTTCGGTGTCGTGGTTGAACGCGGCGATGATGCGCGCCGGACCTGCAGCGCGCTGCGCTTCGGGCAGCGTTTGCAGCGCCTGCTGCCAGCCGGCTTCCAGCAGCGTTTGACGCGCGTCGCGGCGCTTGACCGGCTTGCCTTGCTCATCCTCGAACTTGACGAACACGGGGCGGTGGATGAATCCCATCGAGGGGAGGGCGTCGAAGGCGGCAAGCTGATTGCGGTTCCACGGGACCGGGAACCAGGGGGTGGGCTTCCAGTCTTTCGGAGGCGGATTGGCCCAGCGCTTGTAGTCGTCGAGCAGAGTGCTTTCGGGGCGGTCGAAGACGGGGTGTTTGGCGAATTTGGCGGCGGCGGGGAGCCATTCGTCGACGGTGGGTTGTCTGGTGATGCCCGGGAATCTCTCCGCTACTCTGGCAGGTATTGGCACATTGTCTTGAAGCTGGTAGTACATCTGGCGCAGGGTCTCTTGCAGATAGTCGTTGTCCGGATCGTCCCACGTATAGGGTCGCAATGGCTCAACACGTTCACGTCGAGCCAGTATGAAGACTGCACTGGCGTCGGTATATTCTGGGATGTAATAACCATCCTGAACACGAAATTCTTTGCCGGCCGCTTTCCCGTAGTCACGACTTGAATCGCTGTCCGTACTAAGCAAAACCAGATACGGAAGGTCAGGGTTTGCATCGAAAAATGTGAATGCTTGCTCCAGTAGTTGGTCCGGGCGTTCACCGAGTCGCCAAGGACCGATCGCAAATAGATGCCATGCCATGCCGGTGCCTTCTGCGTTACCCGCCAATCCAGCCATTGGCCAGGTTTCACTAGGCTGCTTCTCAGGGTCGTCCATGGGACCACGTGCATACATCGATGGCATGCCCCAAAACATCGGTGACGCATCTGCACCATTTTCCAAAGCATCATTAGTGCGATTGCCAGTCTGGCCGCTCTTGGCCGTCCCGGACCATGGGTACTTGTTGGGATCAGGCTCGCGAATGCTCGTATTGGGCCTTCCATGTTGCAGTACATTCCATAGTTTGCCTTGGCGATGCTGTTCGACCGTGACGCCCAGTCCCAGCACTTCCAGCACGTATTCACGTTTCAATTGTTCGGATGTTGCAGCGGAGTTCAGTTTCTCTAGCTGTTGCGTTTTCAGCTGCCACTCACGTGCGCGGCTATCAGCTGCGTGCGCGTCCATCAGCCACTTGCCACCAAAAATCGTAGTCACCAACAGCAGAGGAATCCCGAGCCATCTAACTTTATTCATTGTCGTCCCCATGTCGATATTGAGAAGCTCAGGGCGCAAGACCCAAATATCAAAAAGCATCCAAAGTAAAGATAGAACTGGATATGCAATTAGCGCTCCCAACACGTATTTCCATGTCGCGTGGCGCTTGTAGGTGATGCTGTGTGTTGATGTGCTGTTCATGACTTTCCTTTCGATTGGGATGCCATTACGCGCGCCCCTGTTATCGTCTCGGAAATAACGATCTCCCATAATTTCCCTGTCAATAGCGGTAATCCCGCTGGAAGAGCACCACGTGAGTAATATTTCGCATTGCCTTCGATCGTCTGCTTACGCCAATCGGGTTCACCCGCAAGGTATGTATGAAACAAGGTGAGGAATTTGTCCCAAATGAGTATCCCGTCTCGCGGCTGCCCATCGTTGTCCATAATCTTGAGACGCCAATCCGCCACCGCGCACAAATATGCGCGAAACGTCGGATCACTCACTGCTTTGCCACTCCCAATCGATAAATCGTATGCAGTGACCTGCCGATGATTCTTGCTACTTGCGAAAATCACGCTATGAAACGATTTCGGACTTAACTCTTTCTGCCAGCGTAGCCTTGCCGCATTAGGGCTCTCCTGTATCTGTGCCTTGATCGAACCGTTAGCGAAACGTTCGCCTGACACAATGCGTTCCCTATCCTCGGGGTTTGTGTTGCCGGGACGCTTGACCTGGTTGTACGCGGCTTCGAGCCTCTTCAGATCAGACTCCACTACATCGCCGGTCCTCCATGTCCGCAATGATGCAATGACAGTCGCCTGTAGCCCTTCATCCCTGACCTGAAGACCTTTATTGCTTGTGACGGCAGTGGCGGCGTCAATCGCATCAACTTCCTCGCAAGGCCCGCGATCCTTGGATTCGATGCTGGATAGCATCGAATGTGCCGGAATCTTGTGGGCATCAATTTGATTACCCTGAATGTCGGGTTGGCATGGTGTTTTGAGCGCCTCGCCGTTGATCGTCCTGACACCTCGCCGGTCAATTTCCCGCTCGAGCGTCGCTGATGACGTCACCGGCAATGACTCGCGCAGGGTGCGGCCGCTTGCCGCAACGTGGGCATGGTCGTCTTCGTTCGGTAGCCTCAGGATGAAATCGTGCGGCGCTTGGCCTACTAGCACTGGCGCGGCCTTTCCCGTTCCCGAATGTGGTCGCAGCTTTGCTGTGAACACCCTCTGACGGAAGGCAAGGCCGAGTTCGCCAAGAGCCTTGCGCCGCCGCGGCGTAGGTGCATTGTCATGACTTCTGGCGTAAGCTCTTACCTCTTCCGAGGTGACTACGTTTGCAACGGTATCCGGCACGCCTTGCCAGCCAATGCCGCGCATATTGTCGAGTGCGACCGTCATATCCTCTGGGCTGAAATATAAGTAGACCTTGCCACGGTTGTCTCGGTCAGAATTCGGTTTCCAGCGGCCATGCACCATGCCGCCGGAGTCTGTTTCACTAATGCGGGCGAATACGGGTGACGTTGTCTTGGACTTCGCGACGCCTGTAACGATATTGACTAGTGTCTCCAAGCGAGCCCTGATCGTTTGTCTGTCAGAGATCAGGTCATAGAAATTGCTCATGGCTTCGTCCATATCGCCCTTGACGAATGCGGCAGTCCGCATCGACAAACCTATCCCTTGATCCAGGCTATACGGCGGATGCATCAGAATCAACGTATCCGCCGTACGCTCACCCATCTCCATCAGGAAAGCCTGTGCCAGCAAGCTGATCAAACAACCCTGGCTGTGCGCGACGATGTTGACAGTGTCAGTGGGCTCATACTGGCGAATCATCGCGACCAGCGCCGCCAGGCGCCGGGCCGCAAGCACCATGTACATTCGCCCCGGTCCATTCTTGACAGGTCGGAGCGGGTCACCCGCTGGATCGAATGGAGCATATATGCCCTTGTTCCACATATCGGGCAGGGTGCTGGTGGCATTGCCAAACGGGCCGCCTCCTTTGGACAGGTCCTTGTCGAGGCGATTGCCGTTGCGGTCTGTCTTCTGACCATTCACGGTCTTCGTCAGATTGCCCACTTCACGAAAGCCCCAGTAAAACGGGATCACCGGACTATCCGTGTCGGACGCCGTGTTGCGCTTGAAAAACACCGCATCAGGATCATCCAGCAGCGTCTCCTTATCCTTCGCGCCAGGCATCCGGTACGTCCCGGGCTTGAACTTGCGCAGCAGGCGATCCTGCAGTCCCGCGCACAGCCCTTCCTCGACTGCGCTATAGCTGGTGCCCACATCATTTACGCCATGTACCACGATGATGTTGCATGGCTGCTCGCGTGGTACATCGACAATTTTGTCGCCGATGCGACAAGGTTGCAGCAGCGCGTTATCGCGTTTAATAACGTATTCACTTTTCAGATATTTGCCGGCCATCTCGGTCTCCTATTGGTCTTCGCCGCCGCGCGACAGCACGATTTCTGCCATGTGCATCGCATCGCGTGCCATCAGTTCGGACTTGCCCTGCGCATCGCTGACACCCTCCAGGCTCGTGCCGTCGCTGAGCGCCACGTGCATCTTCATGTCCTTCACCAGCGCGCCCAGCGGCTCGGCGCCGTCGTCGTCCGCCACGCCCCGTGGATAGCGCAGTTCCAGTTTCTGATCCGCACCGCCGGCGCCAAAATCAGGGAACTGCGCCGCCATCGATTCAGGCCCGTCGAACGTGTAATCCGGCGCATGAAACCGCAAAGGCGCCTTGCTGCCCAGCACAGGCGGGCCGTCGCCCAGCTTGAGGAACGAGCCGTCCGCTGCCACCAGCAGGATGACCTTGCCTGTCACCGTCACCGTGCCCTCCGTCGCCGTGAGCTGCATGTTCTGCGCCGATTCGATGGCCGTGTCGTCGTGCTGGCTTTGCATCAGGAGCTTGCCGTGGTGGGCGATCGCATGCAGCCCGCCGTGATGCGCGAACAGCGACAGCCCTTTGCCAGCATTGACCGAGAACCGCTGGCCCGCGGTCAGTTGCATGTGCTGCTGCGCGGCTGTGTCGACGTTGGTGCCCGCGTAGCTGACCACGGCTTTCGAGCTCGCAAAGCCGATCCCTGCCGGGGATGTCACGGCGATCACCGGTTCGCCCGACTGCGCTGCCTCCGGCTTGGTATTGCTGCCGTCCTCCCACCCCGTGAAGCGCGCGAGCAGCGCCTCTTGCTCGGCCGTGTCGATGGCCAACGCATTGTGCTGCGCCGCGTAGTTGCCCAGTGACGCGCACAGTTCGCCGCAGTCGCGCAGCAGGCCAAGATAATCGTCGCGGGCCAGCTGCACACCCTTGTCGCCGCCACCCAGCAGCTTCCAGGCGCTGAGCAGGATGCCGCGCGCCGCGTGCAGTGCAATGGCTTCCTCGGTACGTAATTCGGCCCCTTCGCCGCGCGCCCTGGCACTGCCTCCCTGGCGCGGTTCGGTCAGGTAGCCCAGATTGAGTTCGCTGGCACCATGGTCGCTCTCCAGCTGTGCGCTGATCTGTCCGGACGTGTCATCGAGCCGCAACTGGTTGCCACGCTGGCCGTGGATTTCGCGGCTGCGCAGGCCCGACTGAAAGCGGTTGGCGGGCAGGCCGTCTTCGCGCCGGAAGGCCGGTGGTGGGGCGGCGCCGTTGTAGACCTGGGCGATGATGACCGGCTTGTCGGGATCGCCACCGGCGAACGCCACCAGCACCTCGGCGCCCACGGGTGGCAGCAGGCGCGCGCCACACTGGTTACCGGCGCCGTTACCCGCCCAGCCGGATGCGACGCGCACCCAGGCCGAGTCGCGATCCGAACCCGACGCGCCGGCGCCGTCCGCGTGTTCCTGTGCGCGCGTCGCCGGGAAGCGGATCTTGACGCGCCCCAGGTGATCGCACCACACGGCCTCGTCCTTCGGACCAACGACGATCGCGCTTTGCAACTGCGGCTGCGGAATCACCGGTGGTGGCGGCACGATCCGTATGCCGCGCCGCACACAACTGAAGCTGGACCGGTAGCGTAGCGCTTGCGCGGTGTCGTCAAGCCGCACGATGTCCCAGCCGCTGCGCGCAAACAGCCGTTCGACTTTGGCACTGATGTCCGCCGGCAGGTTATTGGTGGTATCGATGCGCTGCGCGGTCACCACGAATTCACGCTCCTCGGGCTGGTGCTTGTCGATCTCGGGATGGCCGGTCAGAGCGAACCACTGGCCAACGGCCAGGTCGCGTACCGCGCCTTCGCCATGGAAGCACTTGCCGACGAATTCGTGGTACGCCACCAGCGCATCGCTGATGGCCAGCATGTCGGGCCAGTTGTCGCCAAGATGCGGCGCCGTCACCTGGTAGTGTTCCAGACCGGCAGCCAGCGCATTCCCGGTCTTGCCCTGATCGAAGCGCAGCGGCGAACTGGTCGTCGATCCGCCCTTGCCGGGGTTCAGGTAATCCCAGCTGTGCAACGACGTATGGCCCGGCACCAGCGTGCGCTCGGCGCTCCAGAGCGTGATCGCGTCGCGCTCCTCGGTCGCGCCGTCGCGGTGAAAGCGGATGGCGCCGGCCGCATTGCGCTCCAGTTCCCTGTCATCGTCGAACAGCACCAGCGTGTGGCCGATGCCGGCGACATCGCCGCCGGCCTGACTCTGCCTGTCGGTTCTGCCCGGGCGGAAAAACCAGGCGATGCCGCGGCGCTGCATCAGGCGGCGCACGAAGCCTGCATCCGATTCGTTCATCTGCATCGTGAGCGCGCGCTTCGGGAGATTGCGGTTGAGCAGGCCGCTGTGGATATCGAAGTCGAAGGTCGACGCGATCACGGGATTGTTTCTTTGCCACTCTTTGAGAACCAGTTCGATGATCTCGAGCTCACTCTTGTCGCGGAAAACGCGCGTGGTGCGCGTCGCGTCCATCACCGACAGCGCGTCGCGCACGGTCAGCCTGTAGCTCGCGATGCCGCCATCGCTGTGGCCCGACGCAGCCGCCGTGACGATCCCGCACAGCCTGCGCAGGTGGCCCCGGTCGGTCACGATCTGCAGTTCGCACGGCACGCCGATGAAACGCTTCAGTTCGAGCGTTGCGTTTTCGGACAGGCACAGAATCTGAAGCTCGAGGCCGCCGCACACCGCTTCGCTGGCGCTGGCATGGTGTGGCAGCAGGGCATTCGCATCGGCGGCGCCGGCCAGGCCCAGCACCATGCGCAGGGGCCGGTTTCGCGTGTCGAGCCGGTAGTCAGCCAGGGCGGCGGCAAGGGTCGTTGGAAGCAGTGTCATGGTCGATCACTCCCCGGCAGCCTTGGCCACAGTCGCCTGCCGCGGCGTGTTCTCGCCGAAATACTCGTACGAATCGGCGTTGTTGATTGCCCGCTGCGGCGCGCTGCGCGCCATCTCCGCCGCCGCAGCCTGGCCGTACACGTGGTCATCGGTCGCCGCCACCACGTCGAAGTGGCTCAGTTCGTGCAGCAGGGTGCCGCCGCGCGAATCGGTCCCTGTCGCCGCTGCGGCCCAGAACGCCTTGCACACCCAGACCGTGTACGGCCGCGCGGGATACACGTAGGCAAAATACGGCTCGTCGCAATCGCAGTCGATCTTGAGGGGCTTGTTCTCGAACGCATCCTTGATCGCCGTGACATTGGCCGTGACCTTCGCGCCGCGCGCAGCGTCCTGCGCCCCGAACCACATCGCATACCGCGCGCCGTATGGCGCCCCCGAGGTCAGGTAGGTCTGGCTGTCGGCCGCCATCGCGCGGGCGGCGTCGATGGCCGTCACCAGATGCTCCTGCTGCGCATTGCTGCAATTGGCAAACCCCGTGGCAGGAGCCGCTGCCTCCGGCAGGATCGTCGTCCTGCTGCCGCGCGGCAGGCGGCCGTCGATCCAGATCGTGACGGGGTTGGAGGCCAGCTCGCCCACCACCGCGCCGACGGTCGTGCCCGGCGACGGCATGGCCGGACTGCGATAGCGGATCGTGTAGTTGCCGGTAATGGTCATCTCGTAGAACCGCGAGAGCTCGACCGTGTGCGTGAGCGCCGCGCCCGGGGCCAGTTGCAGGTAATCAGCCGGCCCCGGCGCGGCGCGCTTGATGCGGCGGCCCAGGTAGCGCACCGGCTGACCGTCGCGTTGCACCTCGAACAGCGGCGCCTCCAGCACCTGCTGCGGCGTGCGCCAGCGCAGCAGGTGCTGGACCGTGTTCGAGGTATTGGTCAGCGTGACGCTCACCAGAACGTTGTCGCCGCGACCAACCGCCGGCTGCGCCTGGCTCAGCGTGACGTTGACCTGGGCATGCGCCGCGCCAGCCCCGCACACAATAACGAGTGCGCCAGCGGCGCGCGACAGCAGAAAGCCTGGATGCATGGTGGACTCCGGTTGGGTTGGACCGGACAACTCTCACCTTATTTTTTCTGCCCATATTGAGCCGCTGCAGCATCGGGCAATGGCGAGCTTGAATCGTGTCTTCTGCTACACAAAAATCTCATACGAA
The DNA here is from genome assembly GCA_014841595.1 of Oxalobacteraceae sp. CFBP 8761. Taxonomy (NCBI): domain Bacteria; kingdom Pseudomonadati; phylum Pseudomonadota; class Betaproteobacteria; order Burkholderiales; family Oxalobacteraceae; species Oxalobacteraceae sp. CFBP 8761. Next base: position 884,359 of record JACYUE010000001.1, read on the forward strand.
ATAACAACAGAGGAGCGACAACCATCGCCTGAGCAGGCTTAGTTTGCTATTATGCAACAATCGTATCCAACAAAAAATAACACTCGATTACGTTGCATAGCTACAGGTGCTTCCCATGATGATCCAGCCGAATGAGACTTCCGCACCGCAAGCTTTTGCGGCAACCAACCTGGGCGCCACAACCGGCCAATTCGCCTGGGACACCAGCGAAGCGCATGCGCTGCGTGACGCCCATGCTCTGCTCGGTCACAACCGCAACTACCTCGAGCAGGTGATCGACGGCATGCCGGCAGGTTTGCTGGTCATCGACGCCGAGCGCTGCGTGCGCTCGATGAACCGCATGATGGCCGAGCTGATCGACGCACCGGAAGAGTCGGCCAGCGCCGGCCATCCACTCGCGCGCTGGCTGCCCGACGCCGGCCTGGCCGCGCGCGTCAGCGATGCACTGGCTACCGGCATGCCGCAGGACCACGTGCTTGTTTCGCTCGAAGGCCATCCGGACGGCGTGCGTCATCTCGAATTCAATATCCGCCGCACCGAGCAGCCCGGTGGCTGCATGCTGTTGCTGATCGGGCAGGACATCACCTTCCGCCGCAAGGCGCGCCTGCGCCTGCAGGAGAGCGAGGAATTTTTCCGCCTGACCTTCAGCCAGGCGGCGGTGGGCATCGTGCTGCTGGGCCCGGACGGGCGCCTGCTGCGCGTGAACGGCAAGATGGCGCAGATCCTGGGCTACACCGAAATCGAACTGCTGCAGCGCTTCTTCCAGCAACTGACGCACGTGGACGATCTGCCGGACGAGCTGACGCTGGTCAAACGCTTGCGCGACGGCGAGATCAGCGACTACCAGCGCGAGCGGCGCCTTCTGCGGCGCGACGGCACGCCGATCTGGGTCAATGTCAGTGTTTCGACGATGCGCGACGCCTATGGTAACCAGCGTTTCATCTCGGTGGTGGAAGACATCTCGCGCCGCAAGGGCGCCGAAGAAGCGCTGCTGCGCGTGATCAACCACGACGCCCTGACCGGCCTGCCGAACCGCGTGCTGCTGCAGGACCGGCTCGAGCGCGCGATTGCCCACGCGCACCGCGCCGGGAGCCAGGTGGCGGTGATGTTCATCGACCTGGACCGTTTCAAGCACGTCAACGACACGCTCGGGCACGACGCGGGCGACCAGCTGATCGTCGAGATCGCACGCCGCCTGTCGAGTTCGCTACGCGAGAGCGACACCGTTGCGCGCCAGGGCGGCGACGAATTCGTCGTCGTGCTGCCCGAGATGAACGGGGAGACCGACGCCGCGCGCGTGGCCCGCAAGCTGCTCGACAACCTGTTCCAGCCGCTGCTGCTGTGCGGGCAAGAGGTGTTCCCGACCGGCTCGATCGGCATCGCCATGTACCCGCGCGACGGCACCGACAGCGCCACGCTGCTCAAGTGCGCTGACAGCGCCATGTACGGCTCGAAGGGCGAGGGCGGCAACGGCTTCAGCTTCTACATGGCCGACATGGGCGCGCAGACCGCGCTGCACCTGCGCATGGAAAGCGAGCTGCAACGCGCGCTGCAGCGCCGCGAATTCGTGCTGCACTACCAGCCGGTGGTCGACATCGCCACGGGCCACCTGGGCGGCGTCGAAGCGCTGCTGCGCTGGCAGCCGCTGGGCAAACCGATGGTGTCGCCGGCCGACTTCATCCCGCTGGCCGAAGAAACCGGCCTGATCGTGCCGATCGGCGAGTGGGTGCTGGAAACCGCGATGGCCCAGCAAGTGGCCTGGCAGCAGGGCGGCCTGCCGCCGGTACGCGTCAGCGTGAACCTGTCGGCGCGCCAGTTCCTGGGCCAGGACGTGGCCCAGCGCGTCGCCGTGTTGCTCGAGAAAACCGGGTGCGACCCGCGCGCGCTGACGCTGGAAATCACCGAGAGCGTGCTGATGCAGAACCCGGTGGCGGCCACAGCCACGATGGCGCGCCTGGCGGCAATGGGCGTGCAACTGGCGATCGACGATTTCGGTACCGGCTACTCGAGCCTGGCCAGTCTGAAACGCTTCCCGATTCACAGCCTCAAGATCGACCGCTCGTTCGTCAGCGACCTGATCGACGATGCCGATGACGCCGCCATTGTCGACGCCGTGATCGGCCTGGCCCACTCGATGAAGCTCAACGTGATTGCCGAAGGCGTCGAAACGGCGGACCAGCTCGCCTTTTTGCTGGCCCACGGATGCGACCAGATGCAGGGCTTCTGCTACAGCCGGCCGGTGGCGCCGGACGCCATCGAAGCGCTGCTGCGCGCGGCACCTGCTGTGCAGGGTCAGCAAGGCCATATCACGGCCGCTGCGTAGGCGTACGCGCAAGCGTACGGACGTCTTGCTGTGGGCGATTACCCTTGCATTCAGCCGGTCGTTGGACTCATCGTAACAGTGCACCAAGGCGCAAGAGTCCCAGCTACACTGATCATTCCCATTTACGGCAAGCCTGGCAACGTCATTGCAGGCAGCGACTTCTTACGGAAACCGATCATGCACCGCACCCGCTCGAGCAACTGCCGCACCGGCCGCACCCGTCGTACGCTCCCCATCCTGCTGGCTTGCCTGTCGGCGCTGACGCTGCTGTCATCCGCCAGCATCGATGCCGTGGCACAGCCAGCGACCGCCGATACGCGCTATGAACGTGTCGCACCCAGCCCGGATGGCATCGGCAAGCGCTACATGGGCCGCGAAATCTCCGGTGTGATGGGATGGGAGGGTGCGCAATGGCTCGAGCGCGAAAGCCGCGCACACGAGGAGCGGCCGGCATTGCTGTTGCGGGACCTGGCGCTGGCGCCCGGCATGACGGTGGCCGACATCGGCGCCGGCACCGGCTACTACACCTGGCAGCTGGCGAAAAAAGTCGGCCCCAATGGGCGTGTGTACGCCGTCGATGTGCAGCCGCAAATGATCGCGATGCTCGACAGCCAGATGGCGAAGCGCGGCGTGCGTAATGTGGTTTCGGTACTGGGCAGCGAAACCACCGTCAAACTGCCGCCGGCCAGCGTCGACCTGGCAATCATGGTCGATGTCTATCACGAGCTCGCCTATCCCGCGGAAGTCCTCGAGAGCATCGTCGCTGCCCTCAAGCCGGGCGGGCGCGTTGTCTTCGTCGAATATCGCGCCGAGGATCCGGCAGTTGCGATCAAGCCGCTGCACAAGATGAGTGAGTCACAGATACGGCGTGAAGCCACGGCGCATGGCCTGACGTGGGAGCGCAGCATCAAGTCGTTGCCGATCCAGCATGCGGTCGTGTTTCGCAAGCCCTGAGCGCCAGGTTTTCTGGCTGCTGCTGTCGATGGGGCGCGGCCAAGGGCGGAAGTGGCATGGCTAAGACATGGGCTATTTTGTAGATTCTCCATCCTTTACGGCAAGTGTGGTCGGGCCAGCGCTCTGGGTAGTCACGATCAGCGTCCGCGTGTCTCGTTGGGTTGACGCGCTTTGCTGTACAACCTGCACTGCGACCACACGGCCATCAACGACCGGCTTTGGATAAAAGAAATTAAACATCGGGTCCCGAGAGTGAAGGTATGGAGTCAAACGAAAATGCATGGGGTCACGGTTAAACCTGCCCAAATGAGGTCTCGGTAATCTCTGCTTCACGGCGCTGATGCGCGCGCAGCATTGCTGGAACTGCGGTCAGGGGCGCCCCGGCGTGGATCACGATCAACCACCACAGGCTATGCGTCATGGCATAGGCGATCGTGAAGACAAAGGCCGCGACAATTGACGCGATCAGCTGTTTTGGATTCGTATATCCATGACCGATACCATACGCAAGAGCTGAGATGGCAATGGCGAGCGGCATGCCGGTCGTTGGCGTCAGCAGCAGCAGAACGAAACCACGATAAAGAATTTCCCACGTGGCGGTCATGAGCGACATGCTGATGACGAAGGCCAGCGTCTCGGCGCCGTTTCGCGGCCAGGGGAGCGACGAATCGAGCAGCTTGCGTTCGTTTTCTGCGCGAACCTGCGGCGTCTTGCGCTTTTCGATGATGCTGCCTGCCGCCCAAAGGCCACCGAGAAGCAGCACGGCAAGGCACAGGCCCCAGACGCCAGCCCTGGACAGGGGGAGATCGAAGCCGATGTCCCGTAATGTATAGCCTGCCTGCCAGGAACCGCACCACAGCACGGCCAGCAGTACCAGGGCATGCCAGCTCATTGACCAGTAACGACGCAGCAGCGCACGAGGCGGCTTGTCACTTTTCGGACGCAGGCTACGCCACATGTTAAGTGCGGGAGACAACACCAACAGGTAGGCCGCGAGTAGGATGTTCAGCATGGCCGAGGCGGGATAGGAAAGCGGAATGCACAAGGCCGTGGGCGGTCGGGAAACGCCCGGCGATGAACGCGTGAGCGCGAGGATAGCATCCGCACAGGCATCGAAAATTCAACAATTCCCACGCCTGCATACTACCGCTGTTGCCCGATAACCGACCGTCAGCACGGCTCAGTGCATGGCCATGGCGCGCCAGGGTAATTGGCAGGCGCGCTGGCAAACTGCGGTCGCTCTGGCAGAATTGATTCTCTTGCGGCGAATTTCGTCAGCACGGCATACTGTCCAGGCAGATGTCAGGATTACCTCAACGAAACCTACAGACTATCCGGCATTGACAGAATACCTATAGTGCCCGGAGAATGTGGCGACATGTCACATTTTTGCGACCTAGTCACCATAAAATAGAAGCAACGCCGCATGAGCGGCCGACGCCGTTCGTCCACGACAATTCTCAGGTTCGCGCAGCGCCCAGGGCGCCGCGCAGCCACCGACACCTTTACCAGGAACTGCAGGCATGACTATCCTCGTGACTGGCGGAGCGGGCTTTATTGGCTCGAACTTCGTCATCGACTGGCTCGCTCACAATGATGAACCTGTCGTCAACCTCGACAAGCTGACATACGCCGGCAATCTCCAAAACCTGACGAGCCTGGAAGGCGACAGCCGCCATCACTTCGTGCACGGCGACATTGGCGATGGTGCCCTGGTGGCGCGCCTGCTGGCCGAGCACAAGGTGCGGGCCGTGCTGAACTTTGCGGCCGAGAGCCACGTCGACCGTTCGATCGAAGGCCCGGGCGCCTTTATCCAGACCAATATCGTCGGCACCTTCAACCTGCTCGAAGCCGTGCGCGCCTATTGGAATGGTCTGGACGAGCAGGCCAAGGCGGATTTTCGCTTCCTGCACGTGTCGACCGATGAAGTGTATGGCACGCTCGAGAGCGATGCGCCGGCCTTCACCGAGCAGCACCGCTATGAACCGAACAGCCCGTACTCGGCCACCAAGGCAGCGTCCGACCACCTGGTGCGTGCCTACCACCACACCTACGGCCTGCCGGTCCTGACCACCAACTGCTCGAACAACTACGGCCCGTACCACTTCCCGGAAAAGCTGATCCCGCTCGTGATCCACAACGCGCTGGCCGGCAAGCCGCTGCCGATCTACGGCGATGGCCAGCAGATCCGCGACTGGCTCTATGTCACCGACCATTGCAGCGCGATTCGCCGCGTGCTCGAAGACGGCCGCCTGGCCGAAACGTACAACGTCGGCGGCTGGAACGAGAAAGCCAATATCGACGTCGTGCGCACGCTGTGCGCGATCCTCGACGAACTGCAGCCGCGCGCCGACGGCGCGTCGTACGCAACGCAGATGACGTTCGTGAAAGACCGCCCAGGCCACGACCGCCGCTACGCGATCGATGCCGGCAAACTCGAGCGCGAACTGGGCTGGCGCCCGGCCGAAACCTTCGACACGGGCATCCGCAAGACGGTCGAGTGGTACCTGGCCAACGGCGCCTGGGTCGAGAACGTCACCAGCGGCGCCTATATGGAATGGGTCGACCGCCAGTACACGGCAGAAAACGCCGCCGCATGAAGATCCTGCTACTGGGTAAAGATGGCCAGGTCGGCTGGGAACTGCAACGCGCGCTCGCGCCGCTGGGCGAACTACGCGCGCTGGGCCGTGCCGACGCCGATTTCACCGATCCCGAATCGCTGCGCGCAGTCGTGCGCGCGTTTGTGCCTGATGTCATCGTCAATGCCGCTGCCTACACCGCGGTCGACAAGGCCGAGAGCGATGCGGCCATGGCGCACAACGTCAATGCCGTCTCGCCGGGCGTGCTGGCCGAAGAAGCCGCCGCCGGCAATGCCTGGCTCGTGCATTACTCGACCGACTATGTCTTCGATGGCACGAAAGAGGGCGCCTGGGTTGAAACCGACGCCGTCAATCCGCTGTCGGTGTATGGCCGTACCAAGTACGACGGCGAGCAGCGCATTGCCGCCAGCGGCGCGCGCCACCTGATCCTGCGTACCAGCTGGGTGTTCGCACCGCGCGGCGGCAACTTCGCCAAGACGATGCTGCGCCTGGCCAAAGAGCGCGAGACGCTCAACGTGGTCGCCGACCAGCATGGCGCCCCCACCGGCGCCGAGTTACTGGCCGACGTCACCTCGTTGGCGCTGCACCGCATCGCTGCACCGGGCACGGATGCGCAGGGGTTGTCGGGCTTGTACCACCTGGCCGCCGCCGGCGCCACCACCTGGCATGCCTACGCCCAGCACGTGCTGGCACAGGCGCAAAGCCACGGCGCCGTGCTCAAGGCCGGGCCGGATGCCGTGCAGCCAATCGCGGCCAGCGCGTTCCCGACCCCGGCTGCGCGGCCTGCCAATTCGCGGCTCGACTGCAGCAAGTTCAGCGCCAATTTCGGTGTGAGCCTGCCCGACTGGCGCCACCACGTCAACCGATTGATCGCCGAACTGTCGGCGCAAGGAAATCTATGAGCAACGCTATGCAACGCAAAGGCATCATCCTCGCCGGTGGCAGCGGCACGCGCCTGCACCCTGCCACGCTGGCAATTTCAAAGCAGCTGCTGCCCGTGTTCGACAAGCCGATGATCTACTACCCGCTGAGCACCCTGATGCTCGGCGGCATCCGCGACATCCTGATCATCTCGACGCCGCAAGACACGCCGCGCTTCCAGCAACTGCTGGGTGACGGCGCGCGCTGGGGCCTGAATCTGTCGTACGCGGTGCAGGAGTCGCCCGACGGCCTGGCGCAAGCCTTCATCATCGGTGAAGACTTCATCGGCAATTCGCCATCGGCACTGGTGCTGGGCGATAACCTGTTCTACGGCCACGATTTCAACCAGTTGCTCGAGCGCGCCAATGCCCGCGCCGAGTACGCCAGCGTCTTCGCCTACCACGTGCAGGATCCCGAGCGCTACGGCGTCGTGGAATTCAGCGACGACGGCAAGGCCATCAGTCTGGAAGAAAAGCCGGCCACGCCGCGCTCGAACTATGCGGTGACGGGCCTGTATTTCTATGACGAGAACGTCGCGAAGATGGCGCGCACGCTCAAGCCGTCGCCACGCGGCGAGCTCGAGATCACCGACCTGAACCGCATGTACATGGACATCGGCAAGCTCAACGTCGAGATCATGGGCCGCGGCTACGCCTGGCTCGACACCGGCACCCATGAGTCGCTGCTCGACGCCGGCCAGTTCATCGCGACGATCGAACGGCGCCAGGGCCTGAAAGTGGCTTGCCCCGAAGAAATCGCGTTTCGCAAGGGCTGGATCAACGCCGCCCAGCTCGAAGAACTGGCAGCACCCCTGCGCAAGAACGGCTACGGCCAGTATCTGGTGCGTGTTTTGAATGAAAAGGTATTTTGATGCAGATTACTCGCTTGGCAATTCCAGATATCCTGAAGATCGAACCGCGCGTGTTCGGCGACGACCGCGGCTTTTTCTACGAAAGCTTCCACCAGGCCCGCTTTGAAGAAGCGGTAGGCCGCAAGGTGTCGTTCGTGCAGGACAACCATTCGAAATCCACCAGCAACGTGCTGCGCGGCCTGCACTACCAGATCAAGCACCCGCAGGGCAAGCTGGTGCGCGTGGTCTCCGGTAGCGTCTACGACGTCGTGGTCGACCTGCGCCGCGCGTCGCCGACGTTCGGCCAGTGGGTCGGTGAAATCCTGAGCGCCGAGAACAAGGCCCAGCTGTGGGTGCCCGAAGGTTTCGCGCACGGCTTCGTCGTGCTGTCCGAAACCGCCGAGTTCGTCTACAAGACCACCGACTACTACGCGCCCGAGCACGAGCGCTGCATCGTCTGGAACGATCCGAGCCTGGCGATTACCTGGCCGATCAGCGCGCCGCCATCGGTGTCGGCCAAGGACGAGAAGGGCACCATGTTCGCTACCGCGGAAGTGTTCGAGTAAGTGGTCGCATAGACCCGGGGCCCTGGCACGGCCCTAGCGCTTCCTGCCTTTCTTCTCGCCGCCGGCGAACAGCTCGATCTTCTTGGTCGGGCCCGACACGATCAACAGGTCGCCCGGCAGGATGCGGGTCTCGCCCAGCGCATGCTGGAAGTCTTCGTTGAGCCGTTTCACGCCCACCACCGTCACGCCAAAGCGCGCGCGCACGTGCGATTCGGCCAGCGTGATGTTGTGCGTCTCGGCCGGCGCATTGATCTTCGCGATCGCAAACCCGTCTTCGAACTCGATGAAATCCATCAGCCGCCCGGTGATCAGGTGGGCCACGCGCGCGCCCATGTCGGCCTCGGGGTAGACCACGTGATGGGCGCCGATGCGCTGCGCGATCTGGCCGTGCTCGGGCGTCATCGCCTTGACCCAGATATCCTTGATGCCCAGTTCGGACAGCACCATCAGCGTCATCAGGCTGGCCGCGAGGTCCGAGCCGATGGCGACGATGGCGTGCGAAAAGTCGGCCACGCCCAGCTGCAGCATCACGTTCTCGTTGGTGGAATCGGCCTGCACGGCGTGCGTGAGCCGCTCGCTCCAGAGCTGCACCAGCTCTTCCTTGCGGTCGATGCCCATGACATCGTGCCCCAGGCGCATCAGCGATTGCGCGACCGCGCCGCCGAAGCGGCCCAGTCCGATCACGACGACGCTGTCGCCCGCCGAAAAAGCGAACTGTTCTGTGAAAATTCTACCCAACAATTGGATGGTCCTCCGGATAACGATAGGGCATGCGCCGCTTGCCCAGAACGAGCGAGGTCGCGAGGGTGATCGTGCCGACCCTGCCGATGAACATGAGTAATGCCAGTACCACCTGGCCGGATGCCGGCAGCTGGGCAGTGATGCCGGTGGACAGGCCCGCGCTGCCGAAGGCCGCGATGACTTCAAAGATAATCTGATCGGTCGGAAAATGCGAGATCCGCAGCAGCGCCACCGTGCCCAGCGCCACGATCACGCTGCCCAGTACCAGCACGGTCACGGCCTGGCGCTGCGCCGCCATCCCCACCCGCCGGCCGAAGGCCTCGGTGTCAGACTGGCCGCGCGCCTCGGCCACGACGAGCAAAACCAGGATCATGACAGTGGCCACCTTGACGCCGCCCGCCGTGCCTGCGCTGCCGCCGCCGATGAACATCAGCAGATAGTGCAGCGCCCAGGTTTCGGGCGTCAGCACGCTGTAGTCGACCGTATTGAAACCCGCCGTGCGCGACGCCACCGAGATGAACATGCTGTTCATCAGTTTGTCTGGCGTCGACAGGGCGCCCAGCGTGGCGGCGTTGTTCCACTCGAACAGCAGCACCGTGACGAAGCCGCCCACGAGCAAGAATAGCGTGCCGGTGAGGGTGAGCTTGGTGTGCAGCGACCAGTGGCGCGGATCGCGCAAGCGGTGGCGCAGATCGTGCAGCACCGGGAAACCAATGCCGCCGACCACGATGGCGATCATGATCGGCAGCAGCACCAGCGCATCGCTCGCATAGCGGGTGAGACTGTCGGCATGCAGTGAAAAGCCGGCGTTGTTGAACGCCGAGACGGCGTGGAAGAGGGCGCTCCAGGCCGCATCGCCCCACGCCAGATCGTGCCCGGCGCGCAGGCGCACGAACAGGATGACGGCGATCACGAGCTGCAGCAGCACCGACACGGTCAGCACGACCCGGGCCACGCTCGCGATGTCGCCCATGCCGAGCGAGCGCGTTTCGGTCTGCGCGATCAGGCGCGTGCGCAGGCGCGACGAGCGGTTGACCATCAAGCCGAGCAGCGTGGCGGCCGTCATCATGCCGAAGCCGCCCAGCTGGAACAACACCATGATCGACGCCTGGCCGAACCCCGACCAGTAGGTGCCCGTATCGACCACGGCCATGCCGCTGACGCACACGGCCGATACCGCCGTGAAGAATGCCACCATGAACGGCGCGCCATGGCCGCTGGCGCTGGCCAGCGGCAGCATCAACAGCAGCGTGCCGGCCAGGATCGCGCCTGCAAACAGCAGGACGACGACCCTGGCCGGATGCAGGATGGTGGTCATGCCGTCCGGGCTGGCCCGGTGTCCGTGGTGCCGTCATCGAAGTCCATGGTGTCCGGATCGGTATCGCCTTCGGCCGGCGCGCCGAACAGCTTGAGCCAGACGAAGCCCAGGATACCCGCCGTCAGCGACGCCGCCAGGATCGCCATCTTCGACGCGTTGATGATCTCGGCCTCACCGACAAAGGCCAGGTTGGTGATGAAGATCGACATCGTGAAGCCGATCCCGCCCAGCAGGCCGGCGCCAATCACGTGGCGCCATGCCAGATCGAGCGGCAGGCGGCATACACCGAGCATCACGGCGGCAAAGGTGAACAGGAAGATGCCGACCGGCTTGCCGGCGACCAGACCGGCGATGATGCCCATGCTGTTCGACGACATCAGCTCGCCGGCCCAGCCGGCGCCGATCACGATGCCGGTATTGGCCAGCGCAAAGATCGGCAGGATCAGGAAAGCGACCGGCGTGTGCAGCACGTGCTCCATCCGGTGCGCCGGCGACGCAGGATCGTCCTGCGTGTGCGAATACGGGATCGTGAAGGCCAGCAGCACGCCGGCAATCGTCGCGTGCACGCCCGACATCAGCATCAGGAACCACATCACGGCACCGCCCAGCAGATAGGGCCACAGCGCCAGTACCCGCAGGCGGCGATTCATCAGGAACAAGGCGACGAACATGCCCAGCGCGCCGACCAGGTAGCCGACCTTGAGCTCTGCCGTATAGAACACGGCGATGACGATGATGGCGGCCAGATCGTCCATGACGGCCAGCGCGGTCAGGAAAATCTTGAGCGACGCCGGCACCCGGCTGCCCAGCAGGGCCAGCACGCCCAGCGCGAACGCGATGTCGGTGGCCATCGGAATCCCCATGCCCGGCTGGGTGTGGGTGCCGCCATTGAGCGTGAAGTGAATCAGCGCTGGCACCGCCACGCCGCCTGCCGCGGCAATGATCGGCAGCAGCGCATTGCGCAGGTCGGACAGCTCACCGTTATTCAGTTCGCGCTGCAGTTCAAGGCCGATCAGCAGGAAGAAGATGGCCATCAGCGCATCGTTGATCCACAGTTCGACGCTCAGGCCGGCCAGGTTGATCTGCCAGAATGCCAAGTAGGGCGCGCCCCACGGTGAATTGGCGACCATCAGCGACAGGATGGTGCACAGGATCAGGATCGTGCCGCCCGCTTTGCCAGATGCGGCGAATGCCTTGAACGTGTTCGATAGACGCTTTTCAATGCGCATGGTGGATCTCCAAAAGTGCTTGGGCGTCATCTGGCAACCCCCGTGTGGAATGAGGCGGCGCAGCTGCTGCCGGGGCGCTCGTGAAAGTAGGGTATGACGTGAGGTGTGACGAGTGGTATGGCAAGACCCGGCCATGGTGGCCGATCGGATCGTGGACAGCGGATGTTGGCCCGTAAGCCTGGTAGAAGTGCAGGTGCATGGTGGTCGCGTAGTGGCCCGCGTGGCGGCCCGACCAGCGCAAATCCTGTCATGCCTGGCGGCATGAACACCCTGGTCGGATTATAACGTAATTATTTGACATGCCGCCCACGCTACGGCGCGGGTTGCGCGTCATGGCGCACGCTCGGGCGGTTCGCCCGGACTCGCCGGGTGAACGGGGCGCGGCGGCAACTGGATCGTCGCCAGCGCGCTGTACAGCGGCGGCGTGAGCACGCGCGAGACCGTACTGGCAACGACCGCGCAGGCCATCAGGCTGAGCACCATGCTGTGGCCATCGACCATTTCCATGACGATGATGAAGGCCGTCAACGGCGCCTGCGTGGCGGCCGCCAGAAAACCCACCATGCCCAGCGCGATCAGCGCCGCGCCATGCGGGTAACCGGTGAGCGAAGCAATGTTCTGACCCATGGCCGCGCCAATGGACAGCGATGGCGCGAAGATACCGGCCGGCACGCCCGACCAGGCGGTGAGCCAGGTCGCGACGAACTTGAAGAGCGCAAACGCCGCCGGCACGTTGGCTTCGTTCTCCAGCAGGCTGCGCGTGGCTTCGTTGCCGCTGCCATAGGTCGCCCCGCCGCTGAGTACGCCGATGACCGCGATCAGGAAGCCGCAGCCCAGTGCGAAGCGCACCGGATAGCGGGCGCGCCAGCGCGTGGGCAGGTCGGGCGAGACACCCCGCAGGCTGGCAATCAGCACGCGCGCGAACAGGCCACCGGCAAAGCCGCAGACGACGGCGGCCAGCAAGCCCGGCCACAGCAGCGACAACCCGATCGGCCCCGGATGGATGACGCCGAAATGCGGGCCATTGCCATGGACGGACACCGCGATCAGACCAGCCAGCACGATCGCCGCGACGATCAGGCCGCTGTTGCGCTGCTCGGGTGCGCGCGACAATTCTTCGATCGCGAACATGATCCCCGCCAGCGGCGTGTTGAACGCGGCCGCGATACCCGCCGCGCCGCCTGCCACCAGCAGCGAATGGGCGCTGATGCCGCTGCCGCGCGGCAGCCAGCGGCGCGCGGCGAGCATCACGCCGGCAGCGATCTGGACCGACGGCCCTTCACGACCGAGCGACAGGCCGCCCAGCAGGCCAGCCGAGGTCAGGCCGATCTTGGCAAAACTGATTTTCAGCGACACGAGCAGGGGCCGCCGGCCGCCGGATATAGCCGGGTCGAGCGCCGCCATCACTTGTGGAATACCGGAGCCGCCGGCGCCGCGCACGAAGCGCCGCGTGACCCAGACGATGGTGGCGCACAGGAGCGGCGTCCAGATGAGGGGCACCCACCAGGCGAAGTCGGCAATCTTGTTGAACTGGGCGAATGCCGACTCGGCCAGCCAGGTAAATGCCACGACCACGAGGCCGGCGATGGAGGCCGTGCCGACGACGACGATGCGGGTGCGCCAGAGATTGGCAGAAATGAGTTCGCGTTTGAAGGCGGATCGTACGTCGTGCGGAGAGGGGTCGTGGGACATGGTGGGCTCGAGGGGACGAGGCCGTATTATATAGATTTGTGCGAATGTATTTGCGCCCACACTGTTGTAATGACACAAATATGGAAGGAATTCTGCACGCATCGCCAGCCAGGCCGTTACGAACAGTTACAGACCATACAGGCCAGTATGACCTGCCGGGGTGGTGACGGTTCTATACTCGGAACCATGATCAACGATTCCATTGCGCGCAACCGCCTGGGCCTCGGTGCGCGACCGGACGACCAGCCCGTTGCCGATCTACTGCGCTGGTTGCTGGCGCAGCTCGATGATTACGAGCCGTTGCCGGTTCCATGGCGTTCCATCGAGCGCACGTCAAAGCGCGCCGCGCAGTGGACCGAGCAGCAAGCCGCCATCCGCAACGCACCCGAGGCGCAGCGTGCGAGCGTCCGTGCAGACTACCAGCGCGCGGGCAGGGCAGCCTATCTGGCCGGCGTGGAAGCACGCACGAACAGTGCCTTGCAGAGCAGCACGCCGTTCGTCGAGCGCCTGGTCCACTTCTGGGCCAACCATTTTGCGATCTCGGTCGACAAAGTACCGGTGCTTGGCTTCGCCGCCAGCTTCGAGGCCGACGCCATCCGGCCCCATGTACTGGGGCGGTTCGAGGATTTGCTGCTCGCCACGGCGCGCCATCCCGCCATGCTGTTGTATCTCGACCAGTCCGCCTCGACCGGGCCGGACAGCGTTGCCGCGCGCCGGGCCAGCGCGAAAGCGCCGGACCGCCCGACCCGTGGCCTGAACGAGAACCTGGCGCGCGAAATTCTCGAACTGCACACGCTGGGCGTGCGCAGCGGCTACACCCAGGCCGACGTGCTGGAATTCGCCCGCGCGCTGACCGGCTGGACGCTGCCTGGCCAGCAGTCGCTTGAGGACGCCGAGCAAACCTTCCGGTTCCAGGCAAACCAGCACGAGCCCGGCGTGCGGACGGTGCTTGGCCGCAGCTATGCCGACGATGGGCAGCAGCAGGCAACGGCCATCCTGCGCGATCTGGCCAGAGCGCCTGCCACAGCCAGCCACATCGCCACCAAGCTCGCGCGCCACTTCATCACCGACGATCCACCGCCGGCATTGGTCAAGCGGCTGGCGGAGCGGTTTCTGCAGACCGGCGGCGACTTGCCGGCGCTGTACCGGGAACTGGTGAGCGCAGCAGGTGATTTGCCGCCAGTGGCCGCCAAGTTCAAGTCGCCCTGGGACTGGACGCTGTCCGGTCTGCGCGCCATGGGCGTGCAGACCGTGCCGGCGGCGCGCATCCAGTTTCTGATGGCCCGGCTTGGCCAACCCGTCTGGCGGCCTGGCTCGCCGGCCGGCTATGGCGACGTGACTGCCACCTGGGCGGCGCCCGATGCGCTGCTGCGCCGGGTGGAAATCGCGCAGCGCCTGGCCACGGAGTTTGGCAACAAGATCGACGCGCGTGCGTTGGCGCCGCGTGTCCTGCCGGGTACCTTGAGCGGCGCGACCGCCACCGCGATTGCCCAGGCAGAAAGCCCGGCCAATGCGCTTGCGTTGCTATTGGCATCGCCTGAATTCCTGAGAAGGTAAAACATGCTCAACCGACGAGGTTTTATTTCCAGCGCAGCCGCATTGCTTGCCGCGCCCCGGATCGTATTCGCAGGCGCCGAGACCGAGCGCCGCTTCGTGTTCATCATCCAGCGTGGCGCTGCCGATGGCCTGCATACGGTGATCCCTTACGCCGATCCCGCGTATGCCAGGTTGCGCGGCGCGCTTGCCATCGATCCTGCCGAAGCATTGAAGCTGGACGGCACGTTTGCGCTGCACCCATCGCTGACCGGCATTGCCGATCTGTACAAGGCAGGGCAGGCCAGCCTGTTCCATGCGGTGGCGTCACCGTACCGCGATCGCTCGCACTTCGACGCGCAAAATGTCCTCGAGACGGGCGGCAAGGCGCCATTCGACATCAAGGATGGCTGGATGAACCGGCTGGCCGGCATGCTGCCACGGCGCAGCAATCAGGCCATCGCCTTTGCGCCCACATTGCCGCTGGCGCTGCGCGGCGCGATCGATGTCGCGTCGTACGCGCCATCCGGCCTGCCGCACGCCAACGACGATCTGCTGCTGCGCGTGCAGAAGCTGTACGAAGGCGATGCCCAGCTGAGCGGACTCTGGTCGACGGCGCTCAAGGCGCAGGGCATGGCCGGCGCGGCTGCCGGCGGCAAGGGCCAGCAGTCGCCGGCTGAACTGGGCAAGGTCGCTGCCGGCTTTCTGGCGCGCGCAGATGGCCCCCGGATTGCCATGATCGAAACGAACGGCTGGGATACGCACAGTGCGCAAAAAGGGCGCATGGCCACGCAGCTGACCAACCTCGATAACTTGATCAGCGGACTGCAGCAGGGGCTTGGCGATGCGTGGCGGCAGACGACGATTCTCGTTGCCACCGAATTTGGGCGCACCGTCGCGGCAAATGGCACGGGCGGGACCGACCATGGGACTGCATCGGCTGCCATGCTGATTGGCGGCGCGGTGAAAGGCGGGAAGATCGTCGCAGACTGGCCGGGACTTGCTGCCGCTGACCTGCTCGACAATCGTGACTTGCGACCGACCCTCGGCCTTGACACGCTGGTAGCGCAAGCCTGCGCAGATGCGTTTTTGCTTGATCCGCAACGCACTGCGCAGGTGTTGTTCCCTGACTCGCGGCCGGACAAGGCGTCATCGCGTCTATTGCGCGGCTGAGCCAGGTAGCGGCCGCGTATCGACACATGGCCGCCATTGCTTCAGCTCAGGGAAGCAGCCGGCGCTTTTCACGTTTCCCATGCTCCAGGTAGTGCTGCTCTGGATCGACGCCAGCTGCAGCCACGTCCGGATTGGCCAGCACGTATAGCTGGGGATCAAAGACGGGCGCGGCATGCCAGTTTGTTTGACCCGGCGCTGTCGCTTCAATAAAACTCTCGGGTATCTCATACCCGGCGACACGGTTGGGGACAGATTCACCGGTCACGATATTGGTGAGCGTGCGGAACGCGATGCTGCCATAAAAGGGGTCGGACATCATCGGCGTGTAATACGCGCAGTCGTCGAAAAAGTAATGGGTAACCTGTGACCAGCGGGTGCGGCTCGGATCGAGTTGCTTCGTGCCGCCATGCATCAGGTTGGCCGCCCAGATCAGCGCCTGTCCCTTCTTCGCATGGAAATAATCTGGCTGCGCATCATGTGCTTCTACCAGGTCGCGCCACATTGACTCGTAAATGGCCTGTGACTTGGTACCTTCCAGCTCCGCAATAC
Organism: Oxalobacteraceae sp. CFBP 8761; assembly: GCA_014841595.1. Classification (NCBI taxonomy): domain Bacteria; kingdom Pseudomonadati; phylum Pseudomonadota; class Betaproteobacteria; order Burkholderiales; family Oxalobacteraceae; species Oxalobacteraceae sp. CFBP 8761. The sequence continues at coordinate 900,808 of JACYUE010000001.1, forward strand.
ATTTGCCGATGTGTTCGTTCGTATAGATCGGCCAGCGATGGCTGCCGGGGAAGTACATCAGTGGACCGTTGGACGCATCGATATCTTCCATGGCGACCCAGACACCGCACATGAAGCGTTCAGGGCTGGAGCTGAAGTGGATCGAATCGGTGTGAAAGTGCTGCTGGGTACCCACCGGGAAGTTCAGCGTTTGGAATGGCCAGGCTTGGCGGCCATACAGTTGCGACAGCAGGGCCAGCACCTTCTCGTTGCACGCAATGCGCTTGACGTTGTCGTCGAACTCCCATGCGTCTTGGACGCGTAGGCTGATGCCGGCTTTGTGGCCGTGGTCACGCCATCCCTCGAAATCGTAGTGGGGGTGAAGCTTCTGCTTGATCGACTCGGCCATCGAATTGAAATCCTGGTCGGGGAAGTCCAGTACTGCGTAGCCTTTTGTTGCCAGTTCGAAGGCTATGCGACGGGTTTCTGGATCGATGGATTCGTCAAAGATGCGGGCGAACAAAGGGTGTTCAACGTTGGGAACGCCGGGCAGCGAGTTTTTAACGGTCGTCATAGGAATCAAGCTTTTATAATATTGACATGATAAGCCAATAATTTATGGTCAGCCTATTTATTTATGAAAAGGGGTTTTAAAGTTGCGTTTTTGGGTTGATAAATTAGTGGTGGCTATACATATAAACATGCGCAAGCGTCGACGATTTTTTTATGGTGGTGATTGATCCTGCCACCGGTTACAGTAATAATCGTGCTCGGAATATTCGTAGTGAGTATAAGGCCTACCCGTTTAGAGCAATCTGGCAAGAAAACTGGTCACGTTAATGCTATTGATGTGATGCTGTTTAAATAACCTGGCTGGTGACGATAATTTTTAATGAAACTGTACAGGGCGATGGCTGCCGGGGGTAAGCGTGATCACGTACGAAAGGCTGGAGTCGCCATTATCTGCCATTATCTAGCTCAAAAGGCCTACTAAGGCAAGACGGCAATCGTGTAGAATTAGACGAATCTGACTCTGCCATACAACTAAGCGCTATGACGCCCAAGTGTACGGGTATCGGTTGGGCTTAAGCTGAAGTAGTTTGCATTTGTGTTAAATTCCACTCCGCGCTTACTGATAAGTTTGCTGTTCCGAAGAGCCAGTTGAAGGTTGTACAGCTGCAGTTTAAAGAAGGAAACCATGGCGGAAAACTTCACGGCAGTGTTGATCGATTTAGCACGCTTATGATGTACACTAAGCAATTGCTAAGATCAAATCAATTTTCGATTTTTGTTTCATCCCAATGATTCTTGTAAATATACAAGTCCTTCCAGTTCATTATCTTGTGACGGAACTCTGGATCTGCCCAAGTTACATCTAGACTCAGATGCAATAAATCTGAAGTAGAAGATGCTCTGGCTTGAAAAATCGTGCCTTTCGGAATTCTAATAAATTCATTCAAGCTGAGTTCATCTGTCTGTCCTAAAACGCATTTGATTGCCGTCGGAGAATTTGCTTGCCACATCGTTCCACCTTTTCCAAAACCGTAGGAAAGTCTCATATAGTCTGACCAAGGGATGGTCCGGTTGCCAAACGAACTAGTGTTATTCTGGAAATCGGCATCTTGAAAATTAAGCTCTAGACGAGTGCTAACAATCGGATGAATAGGTACCTTTACTCCCTCCTGTGGCTCAGCTGCAGAATATAAATAAGAAGGGTCTATAGGAAGATCTATCTCATCGCTCAAACGTTTTATCATCTCTTTGTATAGAACTTGAGACGGATGTGAAGGAATTAGGAAGAGTCTTTGTTTACGGTACTCCCGTGCGATATAATCCGAAATTATGACATTACAATCACCTAATTTTTCGTTTTGACGTAATGTTTCTGAAGTTGCTTCCAGATTTTCAAATATGTAATCACCTTCGCTAAAGTGCTTATCGAATTGAGCTAAGTAAGAATCGAAGTTCTCATATTTACTAGCAAGGTCCACGGCTATAGGGTAATGCCAAAAAGGCATATTAATAAAATATTCCTCTTTAATGTGAGGGAAATAACCGCGCCATTCTAGATATGGATAACAAACATATTTAACATTTTTTTTAATGCATTCCTCTATTAGCCGTGAGGTTTCATATCCAGGGTAACGAAATATTGGGTTGAAAACGATAATATCCCACTCTGAAATCGACTCATACGGAAAAGGAATTTTGTCACGAATAATTTGGTAGTTAGTAATCTTATCGAAGGAATATGAGTAGTCTGTGCAGAAGGTTTCAAATATCCGTGCAAAAACTGATGCATGACATGCCCCATAAAATAACACTCGCTTTTTATTGGCGGAAGGCAATGTTCGTCCACGAGTTATAATTCCGCTACGATCTATTAACAATTTCAAATCCTCCAATAATTCAATACTACTATTTATATATTATATTTTTGGACAAACAAAAATTTTTTAGCCTTATATATTCAAGTTAAATTCTAAGTCTCAGAAGATTGGCCGTTGTATGAATTTATTCTCTTTAAAAATTTATGCAACGACCGTTAATTCTGAAGAATTTTTTTTGCAAAGCTAACATCACGAATCAAAATCGCTGGGGATATTTTATCAAAAGTAGAAGTTAAGCTAGTTGCCATCAGTAGATTTAACTATACTCCTACTTCGGAAAACGCAGCGCCTGTTTGGCGAGCTTGTGCATTTACAATAAGAAACCTATAGGCTTAGGTTGTTCGATCATCACACAACCCTGATCCAAAAATATATTCTCTCCGAAGAGCCTCAAGCTTCCGATTTGTAGGCATAGTGATTTTTACAGGGTATTAGCTTACTCATCAAAAATTAATTTGAAACGTACATTCTCCATTGCGGAAGCAACACTTATGCTATTTTCTTGCGAAACTTCAGAGATTGTGCTTAATACACCAGTAGTTTCAGCATATTTTACTATTTCTAAAAAACGATCATGATCAAAATTGTTCAAACTTGAATTCAAACCCTCTAAACCGGAATCCGAGAGAAGGTCGAAATTCTTGCGAGTGTCACCAATATTTATAAATGGTACATTTGCTTTCATCGAAAAAACTATTCCGTGATATTTCATCGTGATAACAAGCGCTGCCTGAGATTTTATAATATTATAAATATCGCTGGCACCAAGATATTTGTCTATTAATGCCACTGAGGCTCGATTTTTCATCTTCGAAACGACATCCGCGGCAAATATATTGTCTCGGCTATCATGCCACATACTCATTGGAACGCAGATTATATTGTAAAACTGCGATAAAAAATCTAGTGCTCCAGCTAATTTGTATTTAAAAGATTCAATCGTGAAATGCCGGTCTAGCTCTGTCGCACGATAGTGATCAGACAGCAACAGAATCATATTCTTACGATCCACTTTGATTCCAACAGGCGGAACCTCACAGTAGCCAAGTATTTCTTCGAGGGAAATAAATCTATCAGCAAAGTCGTGAGAAAATATTAAATCCGGAACATATTGGGCTTGTGGGAATAATTTTTTTGCAGCAATGGTATCGCGTTTACTTCTTAGATAGATATCGGATATCTTGTCAGCTAAGGGGACTAGTAACTCTACATCTCCATCGCCATACGGCAACGAGCATCCATAAAGACTAAGCCGATCATATGAGTCAGGAAGACGACTAATAAAGTAATCGTTAACTATAGCACCACCTCCCAAGATAGCATTTTCGGCATTGCTTCCTTGAAGATTTCTAGAAAGTGACGAAGTTGGAGCTCCCATGCTGTTTTTCCAGAAATCGAAGAATGCATCATCACCAGCATTTTGATAACCGAAATAACCGAGTACAGAAGTTTTATCTTTAGGATTTTTCATCGCTTATGCCTTAGTCGCTGAAATTAATTTTTGAGATGATATCCGTGCAAGACGATTTTCTTGCCTGCCATGATCCTCATAATGCTTGATCAGAATATCGTGGTCTGTTTTCGACCCATTCTCAAGGTCTGAATAAGATGAAATGTATTCATTGCTATCGAAGAATTGTCGAAAATCGCTGAGTAGCAAACGATTAAAATCATCAGTTGATAAGGTCGAAACTAATCTAACAACTTCCAAAAATTTAGAAGAAATTTGCTCTTTTGCTTCAATAAACACTTCGTTGTAGACATCTTCGACAACTTCCTTGTATGCACTGTTCCAAACAGCGATCACTAATGCAAAGCGTTCTAAGAAGCATTTTGAAGAAAATCGATTTGCTGTAGTTGCCCATCTAATTAGATGGGGAGTCTTAAGAGGAGCGAAAATACTCGCGAGATGTGAATAACTCTTCGTTTTCAGCATCGCAAAAACATATGCTTGATTTGCATTTAGATGAGCCGGTATCACCCAGTACTTACATTCTTCACCTTTTGCATTTTGCTCGAAAATAGCTAGTAGAGTGCGTGCAAACGAGTAATTCTCATATGCAAGAACTGGATTAGCTTGTGACAGTTTAACCAAACCCGTTACAAATCCTGGCTCGAAATGCTGCTGGAATAATATGTTCGCAAATTCCAGAAGTGCTTCTTCACTCCAAGTAAATAAAGGCTCTGGACCGCGTGTATCTTTGTCATACTGAAGGATGTCGTGCACACCAAGCAAGGTGTCACTTTCCGGCTGCGATTTTAATGACTCACTAAATTCGATGATTTCACGGATATAGTCTTTGGACATATAGGCTTGCGCATATTGCTTGGCTTGATCTCCGAGACTAATTCTCAATTCTGGGCGGCTGGCCAAATCGAAAACGGCAGTTTGTAAGGCGGACCGATCTTCGATATCGGCTATTTTAATAACACCAGAGTCCACCTCTGAGAATATTCCGCTATCAAGAACAATTACTGGTTTGTTAGAAGCCATCTGCTCAATCAGTGAGCCCGAACCTCCTTCTGTATTCGGATAGCGCATATTTACAAAAAAATCAGATGCTTCCTTAATTTCTTGAAGCCGCTCATGAGTTACGTTAACTTCTATACGGAAAATGGCGCCGTTGGAATGTCCTGAAACTAATCTGTTCAAATATTCTACATATTCCTTATCTGAAGGTTTTCCAGCTATTATGACGCTTTGAATTAAATCTACTAAATGCGGAGCATCGAGAATAGCCTCTATCAAGCGGTGTATCTGTTTTCCACGTTGGATATGGCCGATCAAACCAATTGTAACCCTATTTTTTCTCGACGTTTCTTGTTTCCATCGCGATATTGCCTCAGAAGATGGCGACTCTTTTTCGTCACCAGGAAGTCGGATTTTCAAGATCGGGCCTTGGTATACTTTTTCAATCGCACGCTTCGCCATATCTGAGTGAACCACGATCCCTTTATACATAGGATTCATTACGATTGCTTCTATTAAAGGATAGCGACTGGTTAAATCGGTATCCCAAATACCTATCCTTGCTTCCCGTGTCCTCATGATTTGCGAGGCATATACACTTTTTAACCCTGCGGCACCATAATGTCGGCCAATGAGATAAGCATACACATTTGGAGCACCGTAATCCGCAAAGATCCTCCCGGCGAGATAATGCTGATAGACATAGTCATGTAAGATAGCTACACCGGGTACCAAGTTTGATAGCTTGAATATCTCGTTGTGATTCTCTTTATTATTTCCGAGATTGTAGAAGATATGATCGTAGTGTTTCGAGAAAAGACTAATCGAATCCTTAGAATTAAGAATTGACTCGATCCCCAAGCAATTGCTTGAAGAGCTATACCTCTGACCATTTTCATTAATGATTACATCAATCGTGGTTTTTGAGCTTAATATCGAATCACTATTATTACTCTCGATTAAAGAGTGAGAGAATTCGCTGATCGATGAGGCTGCGGAGAACGGGGTGCACCAAGCTATTTTCTTCATTTTGTCAGCAGTTCAAGAAAGGCCATTCGGTTGGTCTCGAAGTTAGGAAGATAACGACGTTGGGCCGATAGAATTGACTCAAAAAACATAGGGTTAGATAATAAGTGCGCAATGAATGCATCGAGTTCATTAAATTCCGGATTGCGCTTGTCAAGGGAGAAATAACCAATGCAGTCGGTGGGCATCCATCGCCCTCCATTTTTGGCGACACCATCATACGCAATTTGTATAACAACCGAGCCCGCTGCTGAAGCGTCGATGATTCTGAGAGGGGTGCAATCGGACCGGTCGCCACCTAAGTAGATTTGAATTTTTGGTCTTGCCGGAACCGGGTTTATAGTCGATAGGCGCATTCCAACGGCACTATTTGCGTGCAGCGTCTGAGACGGTGTTACATATAAGATCGGACTAAAAATTCGAAGGTAGCTTAGCAGTTCTTCATGGTCGACCAGCTCATCATCGCTAGCGATCACGCCCACTCCTTCTAACGTTAGCTTCGATATTGCATCACTAAATGTTGAAGGAATTTGAGATAAATAGATATGCTTTGAGTGATGCAATTGAGTATCCAAACGGCATTTTTCCGTAAGAGAAATTACACGTGTAGCTTTGCTCAGGATATTATGCACATCTATGTACATTCTTTTCTGTTCGTCAATTTCAACTCCTGAATTCTTGATAGTCAAATAAGGAGACTGAAAGAACACATACGAAGTATTCTTTAACTTTGAAAAGGATAGGGCCGATTCAAGATCCGTGCAGATCACTTTCTGACGGCTTAACGGAGAAAATCCAGTTGCCTCTTCACTTGAAATCAAGTTAACCCGAAAATCTGAACTGAAAAGCGAATTTTTAATTAGTTCAGCAAATACTTGGCCCTGATTTATGCCGTATGCCAAAAGTAGATTGAGGCGAGTATCTTTTTTATACCAATTCATATTACGATTTTTCTTTCTTGTTAAGTTCTCGTTCAATGCATTCTATGCGAGAGAGATAGTTGCTAGCCACTGAAAATGAGGAATAGGTAAACATCGTATTAGTTCCCTCCGATACTAGCTTCTCCGATAAAGATTTACTGCTTGAAATTCTTATCATCGCATTCGCAGCATCATTGATGTCAGGATCGGCCCAGGTCCCATTATTTACATGAGGATAATCGCCGGGATTGATTTCGCTGGGGGTGTAGCTTACTGCGATGCTATTTTTTTTATTGGTAAATGTGCAATTTCCGGAGTAATCCGTAACGATGACTGGTTTCTTCAACAGCATCGCTTCAGCGATATTTCGGCCGAACCCCTCAGCTCGATGCAGAGAGATGAAGCAATCACATACCGCGTAGAGATCAAGCAAATCTGAACGCATTAGAGATTGGCTAATTAAATAAATTCGCCTGTCGTTTGAAACTAGGCTCTTCAATTCTTCCCACTGCTCATTGAAATCTGTCGGAATTAGGGTTTTTATCACTAGAGCAACGTCGTCGGATTCGGGAAATGCCCTTGTAAATGCTTGTACACAGGCCATCGGATTCTTACGGGAAGATGACGATCGAAAATCGTATGAAAAATAGAATAAAAATTTTTCCTTTGGTAAAGAGAAATCGTATCGAGTTTTTCTTCTCACAGGAGAAATTTCGACGGCCATAGGCATATATAGGACCATGACGGGCGACTTTAGGCTGATAGAATCTCTAGTGTATTCGCTTGATGACCAAATTTCGTCGACTAAAGAGAATAGGTGAACCCACTGTCCCGGCCAGTGCGATATTTCCCAAGGCCAATATCCGATGTTATAACGTTTTACTATCCAATTTAAACCTCGCTCTGCCAAGAATCGCGCATGCTCTAATACGGGAAAACAGAACATGTTGATCGAGTGCAAATTTTCAGTGGGATGTTGCTTCAATGAATTTCGTGAGCAGTCCACGATTTGCGTAGGTATTGATGTATTGGATAATGCAGAAAGCATCATGCGTGAATCTTCAGCGATTCCCGAGATTTCCGAAGCGTATCCTACGACATTCACTCCGAAGCTAATTGTTGATTCTTTTTCAGTCTTTCGAGTCAGGACTTTATCATTTTTTATTGAATTTAATTTTTTGCCTTCCACCGACTGTGAATACCAATCTTTAAAATCTTGAATATTCTCGATCTTGAATAGTTTTCTTAAATCTGATCGGCTTCTTAGTAAGATATTCTGGTGATTGTTTATACTTGACGGTAGCAGTTCCAGCAAAAAGTCCAATTGCCAAGGTTCTAAAAACAAATTTTTTTTAGATTCAAAAATTCCGTGGCTTAGATACCAGAGTAATAGTTTGTCACGTCCGTTAGAATTTTCAAGATTGAAATCAAGGTCCGGGCGAGTTGTTAATGTTAGTACCATTAACCAAGATAATGCCCTTGAAGCGTCTTGCTTGGGATAATCGCTTTCATTGAACGCTGGCTTAGAAAGAGCTTCCCAGAAACCATCGCATTCTCGTATCAACTGGTACTCATTCGCACCGGATGTCATGCACCAACATAAAAATTCCAACCGATTCTGAGATGTATCAAGCGGATATAAGACTTGAAGGTCTTGATCTCGTAGCTGCCATACGAGTAGCATTGCGCCATAAATCGGTACCGGCAACCCTTCCGATAAAGATTCAATTGGCTCAAAGTAAGCATATGCCGGATGTGAATCTTTGTGTTTTGTACGGAATTCTTGTATTGCCAGATTAAGGTTTTCAATGACCTCAATTTCTCTCGAAAGTTTGCAGTATTTATTCACAATATTTTTGAGGGTTCAATTCATCGAATATCAAATTATGTCCAGGTTATAGATTGTAATAATTTCGCTAACCTCCATTTTCAATATCTTAATTATTGAGGTTGGCTTATTATGTTAAGCCGTCGCTTTCTGCATCGAGGCGGAATTGTAAGGCCTCCGAAACCGTGGCTGTTGGGGTCAAGATTCAAGGATGGGTTATATGAGGGATCTGAAGTTAGCACGTGTCCCCATTTTTTAATCAATCCATTTAGCTCTCGCGCTGCTCTCGCTTTCTTTTGCAAAGTATCTTCGTTTCCCCGACTAGCTGATTCAGCATGTAAAAGCTTTGCGTATGGTGTCCACGCAATAGTTTTGCCTGATGCACGTATCTTCAAGCACAGGTCCACATCGTTGAACGCAACAGGAAAATCATCGACGGCCATTCCTCCAGAACTCATAAAATCGCCTCGACGGATAAAGAGGCAGGCTGCAGTGCAACCGCTAACTTGCTGTGTCATCTGATTTCGACCGTGGTCACCCCAATCAGCGTCGGCTAACCGATTGCCGAAATGACCAGCGACGTTTCCAACACCCAGCAGTATTCCGCCATGCTGCACCATCCCATTCGGCCAAAGTAACTTCGCACCGACCGCACCAACGCCTGGCCGCAATAGCTGCGAGACAATCTCGTCAAGCCAGCCATCATGCAAAGCCTCAATGTCGTTGTTCACGAGGCCAATAATCTCGCCATTCGCCTGGGCAATTGCCCGATTGTTCAGGTCCGCGTAGTTAAATGGTCCCGGCATTGGCAACACCCGCACACCCTGCTGCGCAACTTCCGCGAAGTAAGCATGCGTCTCATCGTCGGTCGAGCCGTTGTCGATGATGACGATTTCAAGGTTCGGCCAGTCGGTAAAGCGCTGGATCGAACTAATGCAGCGCTGCAGCAGGTCGACACGGTCACGCGTCGGGATCACCAGGCTGATGGTCATGTCCCGCGCGCCTTCCGGCAGCGCATGACGCACACGCCGCGCTGCCCAGGCAACGCCTTGCGGTGCGTTCGGCAACGGCTCAAGCACTGCCTGCGGCTGCACTGCCAGCGATGCACGCTTGGCGGCTGCAAAACGCGCACTGCGCTCTTCGGTATTCAATGGCGACGACACGCGCAGCAGCACGCGCGGCACGTGCACGACGCTGGTGGCGCTGTCGTGCCATACCGCAGTTAGTGCATCCCATGCGAAGCCGGCGGCATGCTCGATGTCTGACAAGCCCTGCGCAACGTCGCTGCGCACCAGGAGGAAATCGAGCGGATAGTCGCTCGCGAACGCGTAATCGGGATTCCATGCCGGCTTGAACCACGGCCGGCCTTCAAATTCGCTGTCGGTGTACACGACCTTCGCATCCGGCAGGGCAAAGCCTTCCAGCGCGTACGCCAGTGCGTGCGTCGTCAGGGTGTCGCCGGCGCGTATGCAGCCGATGACGTCACTGCCGGATGCCAGTGCCTGCGCCAGCAGCGCCGGGAATGGTTGTCCGGAGAAGGTCTGCGCGGTCATGCCGTGCTGCGCTTGTATGCTCGCGATCGTACGTTCCAGCTGCGCCGCATCGGCGTCGCCGGTGATGATGATGGCGGTGCTCAGGGTCGGCAGCGTCGCCGGTCCCTCGCGGTCGAAGCGGGCCGACCATTCCGGCCAGGCCGACATGGGCAGGCTGCGTGGCAGGTGTCGCTGGTAGATGTCGGCAACGTTCACCAGCAATTCGTCGGCGTCAGCCGGCAGCAGGCCGGCCAGGCCATCGAGGGCGCAGCAGATCGTCAGTGGGCTGCCGTTCAGTGGGCGGCCATCGTCGTCCACGACGCGCACGCTGTGCATGGCGCCGTCCGCCAGCGAGGCGGGCAGGGCGAGGTCGAAGCCATGGGCGCCGTCGATATGGCCGCGCATCGATGGGAAGATGATGTTGGCGGTCGCTTGCGCCACCATGTCGTTGCCGACAAAGGCGCGCACCGTCAGCGTTCGGTTCGGATCGGCCGGGTCGAGCGCCCAGCCGTGCAGGCGCAGGCCGCCGTCGCCGACCACGCTGTTGACGGCTGCCGCTGGCGGCAAGGTCGGCTGACGCAGGCGCACGTGGCCGGTCAGTGGTGCGGTGGTGTTGGCGATCCGCGCCGAAATCACGCCGGCCGAATGTGCCGGCAGCGCGCCAAGATCGGCCACGAAGCCGTGGCAGACGTCGGTGGCGCCGAGTGCCGTCAGACCTTCGATCAGGTCGGATCGGGCCACGTCGGCGATGATGCAGGCGATGGGTTCGTCATCGAGGCACACTTCGACGACGACGCGGCTATTGGGCCGTTCTGCATCAATGGCCCAGCCATACACCAGTTTGTCGTGAAGGCCATCTACAACGCCATGCCATCGCACCGCGACTGCGGTAGCGCCATCAGGTAATACAGATTCGGTGTTCATTACGAGAAAGGGAAGTCAGGCAGCCTTGGCACCTGGGTTGCGGGACATCCAGTTGTTCAGCCACGCGGCAGCATCGAAGCTGTCGTCGAGAAGTACAGGGCGTACCCGGGAGGGCAAGCCCGCTGGGGAAGCAGTCAGCACGGCGCGGCAGCCGGCCACCTGGAGCAGGCGCAGATCGTCCAGCAGCGGCAGGGCTTCGCCGAGCAGCGCCGGAACCTGGTCGACCACGCCGGTATGCAGCAGTGCGTCGCTGGCGCCGCCAAGAATCAGCAGGCGCAGCCGCAGCTGCGGCCGGCTGGCAATCATGCGCGCCAGCGCCAGTACCTGGCGCGCCATCGGCGCGAGCGGATCGTGGCGCCAGACGGCGATGCGGTCGTATGACGAGGCCAGTGCCGGCAAGTTCGCCGGTATCGGTTTTTTCGCGACGGTGTTGGGCAGCGCGGCTGTGTATTCGGCCGTCTCGGCCTTGCGCAGCCACGCGGCCGCGCGCGATTGCGCGAGCGCGTTGCGCAGCAGGTCACGCGCGCCGCAGAGCGGATCGTTGCGCTGGAATGCGGCGAACTCGCCGTAGTAATCGGGATAGCGCGCCACGACCACGCCGCGGTTCTGCGCCACGCGCAGGGTCTTCTCGGCGCGGAACGAGACCGTGCCTTCGTGGGCCACGAAGACGCCGGTGGCTTGCAGATGGCGCCACCCGGCGGCGCGCGCGCGCATGCACCAGTCGACTTCTTCGCCGTAGCCGCGGTTGAGCGCGGTGCCGTCGAGCATGCCAACGGCGTCGAGTACCGTGCGGCGGATCAGCATCGTGAAGCCGCAGCATGACGGCAATTCGATGTCGGCGCCGCCCGGTGCGGCGCGCACGGCGGCGGCGGTCTGGTCGATCAACGCGAGTTCGCGTGTATCGGGCGCCGGTGCGGCCTGGCTGATCACCGGGAAACTGCTGATCTCGCCATTGTTGGTCCATGGCGTCACCGACGCCACATCCGGCGTGGCATACAGGGCCGTGGCCAGGCGGTCGAGCCAGTCGCCGTGGACCTGCGTGTCGGCATTGAGCAGCAACACGTCATGGTCATCGAACATGCGCATGCCGCGGTTCACTGTTTCGATAAAACCGAGGTTACATGGATTGCGCAGCAGCGTGATCGCACCGCTGATGGCTTGCTTGTCGAGCCAGGCCGAGACGGCCGGCTCGGGGCTGGCATCATCGACCACGACGATGCGGGCCGGCGTGCGGTTCAGCGGGAGGCTCGTGCGGACGCTCTCGATGCAGGCGCGCACCAGGGCCAGGTCGCGGTACACCGGCACCACGATCGATACCGGGCGTGGGGTCGCCGTCACGGCGGCGTCGGGCGCAGCGTCGGCACGGATCGATGGCGCGGGATAGAACGCCAATGGCGAGCCGGGCAGCAATTGGCGGCGGCCATCGGGTTGCACCAAAGTGATCGACCAGACCGCACCGGGGCGGGGCGGGTTCAAGCGTGCCCGCGTGCCGTCGCCGGGGATCTCGAACTGGTATTGAGTGGTTTCGTCGGAGAGCAGCAGGGTCGCGCGTGGCGCGGTCGCACTGCTGGTGCCAAGAAAGACCATGACGTCGATGGCGTCGCCTTCAGTCCAGCAGGCGCCGGTATGGGCGACGCCGGCCGTGCGCAAGATGGGCAGCAGGCTGGCGTGCTGGCCTGCGCGGCAGCGCGCAGGCAAAAATGCAGGGCCCAGGCTGGCGACGTCGGCACGGCCGCCGTTCTTGAGCCAGCTCTGCAGCATGATGTCTTGTAATAACGGGTTTTCAGCTTCGGTCATCCATGCGGCATGCCATGCGCGGGCGGCTAACGATGGATAGCCCGTCTGCAGGATCTTGGCGCGCAAGATGGCTGGAATGCGTTTCATGGGAAAACGGCGACAGACGTACTCGGCAGCCAGCAACGCATCGGCGTGGTGGCCCGCCGCGAACAGTTCAAGCGCTCGCGTCAGTAATGCATCGTCCCGCAAGCGGGACGTGCACGAAGTGAGGAAAAAGGGGGCGGGGCCCCCTTTTGGATGCTGCATAGTACGACTGCTTAGCCGATTGGATCGACGATGGTGACGCTACCGACGATTTCGGTTTCGATACCCGACATCACTGCTTCGACGAACTCGACAGCGACTGCAGCGCGCGACATGCCGGCGGTCAGCTGAGCCGTCCAGAATGCGGTGCCGGCGGCATCGCCATCACGGTCCAGCAGGCCGTCATACAGTGCATCGATGAATTGCGCGTTGGTCTGCGTTTCACCGGTGTACTCGGCAGCGTCCATGAAGCCCATGGCGATCGAGGTCAGAGCAGCCCCTGCATCAGCACGGTCGAACCAGAAGTCGAGGCCACCAGCATCAGCGGTACGACCCAGCAGCGCCTGGTAGATATGGGCAACGACGGCCTGGTCAGCGTTGTCTGCGAAGATCAGCGCGTCGGTGCCGTTCAGCTGGACGAAGTCGACATCGGTGAATTCAACCGACACGTTGGTCTTCGTGTTGGTGATTTTCGACATGCCATTGTTGGTGATGATGGTGAAGTCATCTTCAACGCCAGCGGTCACGATGACTGTTTCGTCGTTACCGGTCACTTTGCTGGTGCCCTGGGTTGCGTTCACGACCAGTTGGCCCGTGCCTGCAACGACCGTGTCTTTATCGCCAACGATGACTTGGGTGTTCTTGCCGTCAACGATGGTGATGGTGTCGGCGCCTGCGGTGCCCACGATGACGCGCTCGATGTCCACGCCAGCAACGGTTGCCAGCGATGCGCCAGCTTCAGCGGTGTTAGCAGTAGGAGCGGTACCGACAGTAGCATTCACGCCACCAGCGCCCTGGAAGAACACGACTGGCGTATCACCGGTCAGGGTGACATTCGTCACTGCGTTTGGCGCGGTGTTCACGAACAGGACTTCAACACCAGCAGCGCCGGTAACGGTGGCGTTGTTGGCGACGGTGGTGGTGTCGACGACGACTTTGGTGTCGGTTGGCGACGTCACCAGCGACAGGATCTGTTGGATCGTGGCGGCGTTGAAGACTTCGGTCGAGGTGGCGGTCAGCGCGCTGCTAACTGCTTGGGCGTTGCTATCGTACATTCACTACTCCTAAAAGGATTAAAGTTTCCCGGTTTCGCCGGGTGCTCCAGGGGACAAGCATGCACGGCCAGGGCTGGCCAGTACGCGACGTACCTAAGAATTATTCAGTGTGGATATGGCAGAGCGTTCAGGACATCTGTTCTAAAAACCAACACGATCCTGTTCAGATTCTACAGAGAAATTGTGCGGATATTCTCACCAAATGTCTCAACATCCAACTAATTGTCACGCACCCAGATTGGGTGAAAACACCGTAAATACAGAGAGTTGGTGCATGTTCATCTGGAGTAACTTTACTGTGGAGGGTGCAGAATTCAATGTTTAATCGTGCAGTGCAGCACGTTTTTCGTTCAATAACCAAAAAATACAACACTTTCCGACAGTTGGTATCCGTGCTGGATAGCAATTTTATTGAGAGATGTTGAACGATGATGCAAGCGGCGTTGGCGCAGAAAAGGCGGGGCTGCGCGTCAACGACAACGCGCGGCAGGGCGCCGCGCGTAAGAGTGTTGCAAAAATGTGAAACGGCGGAAACGAAAGTCCGCCGTTCGTGTGCTGAATCAGCGATCGCGCCCGGATTCCGACGCCGATGTATCGGCGCCACCATCTGCTGCCGCACCACCCGGCTCACCCGGCGCCTTGGGCCGCGAGCCACCCGGCACGTCACCCGTCGCGTGTCCATGACTGGCCTGCGGCGCGCCGGCTGGGCCCACATTACTCTCCGGCGAGGCCTTCGCGAAATTGCTGTTGATGCCCGAATGGCTGTCGCCCTTCGCAGCATGGCCGATGCTCGAATCGCCGTCGGCGTCATTCGCCACAAAGCCGGCGTATGAATCAGGACCGCCGCCGCGCAGGCCGCCGTCACGCACGTCGGTATCTTTTGGATTGTTGGTATTGTCGTTGTTCATGCTGCTCTCCTGGATGCGTTGGTATGCAATACATCTGGGTGCACCATCCTGGCTTCCCAATAGGAGCAAAGAGCGTCCCGACGTAGGACTGGTCGCTCAGCGGCTGGCGCTGACCTTCGACGCCGGCCGCACGGCGTGCAGCGGCGGGGCCAGTGCAATTACCTGGTCGCGCCCGGCCGACTTGGCGGCGTACAGCGCGGAGTCGGCGCGCGCCAGCGTCGTCTTGAACGGTTCCCCGTCCAGCGTGACAGTCGCGCCAATACTCAGGGTCAGCCGGCGTTGCGCGGCCGGCATCGTGCTGGTGACCGCGCGCAGCGCCTCCGCCAGCGCCTTGCCCACCGTGCTGGCGCGCGCCAGATCCGCGCCTGGCAGCAGCACCGCGAATTCATCGCCGCCCAGGCGGGCGATGCAGTCGACGGCGCGCAGCGTCTCGCGCGCGCTGGTGGCCACCAGCTGCAACGCGATGTCGCCCGCTTCGTGGCCGGCGCTGTCGTTGATCGCCTTGAAATGGTCGAGGTCGATGAGCATCAGTGCCAGTGGCTGGCGCCGGTGCCTGGCGCGCGCCGTCTCGCGTTCGGCGATCTCGAAGAACGCCTTGCGCGACCAGGCGCCGGTCAGGTGATCGTGGTTTGCGATGTATTCAGCCTGGTGCACGATGTGGCGGTGCAGGGTCAAGAGTCCGCCGAGGGTCAGTGCGGGCAGTGCCAGTGCGGCGACGGTCAGGATCGCCAGGCTGACGGTGCTTGGCTGCAGCAGCGAGGTCGGTGGATTGGCCGCGACCAGCAGCCAGAGCATGCGCACGCCATGGCCGCCGGCCACCAGCACGCACATGAGCAGCACGAAGCGCTGCACGTGCTGCTGTCCGGGGCCTTGCAGGTGCACCTGGCCGTGCGAGCGGCGCTGCTGCTCGCCGCGCCCGGCAAGCACGCTGTGCGCGATGTCCACGCAGACGCCGGCCTGGAACAGCGAGACGACGGCGCTGCGCAACGTGAACGAGTCGAACCAGTCATGAAACACCACGGTCAGGACGCCGACCGCAGCGACCAGCAAAGTCAGCGACTTGACAGGCGCCTGGCGGCCGGCCAGCTGGCGATAACCGGCGGCAAGGGCCGCGCCGGCGCCGGAATAGGTCATGTTCGCCAGTTCGTAGCCCAGCAGGGTCGGCAGTTCACGGCCAAAGGCATAGAGCAGGTTGCCAAGCAGTCCCAACAGCGCGGCGGCGCGCATTGCACGCATGCCGCGCAGCGATTGCGAGCCCGCCGACACCAACGCAAGATAGACGAGAAAGCAAAGCAGGGACGCGATCAGGAAGATCTGCTGAGTGGCGAGCATGGCGAACGGGCCTGGCGCAATGGGATGCGCAGTGATGGACAAAGAGGGGGCAAACCGAACTGAGCCGGTATTATGCCGTCGTTGTATCCAGGCCGTGCGCTTATTTGGCGCCGTTGTTCAATTACTTTATTTTAACGTGGCGAGCCGCTACAGCGGCCTTGCCCGCGCCGGCTTTCAGCCGATGACGTAGCGTTTGGAGACGCCCACGCCCATGGTCTGACCGCTGGCGCCGTAGATGGTGCCGGTCGGTGCGTTGGTCGGGGTGCGCAGGGCGTTGAGCACGCCCTGGTTGTGCGCCAGCTGCTTGTTGATCAGCATGCCATTGACGCGGTTGAGTTCTTTTGCTTCGCGCGCAGCGTCGAGCATGCGCTCCCATTGTTGCCGTACGTCGCCGTCATCATTGACTGCCAGCCAGGGTTCCATACCCGCTTCCGATGCATCGCAGCCCGCCGCGGCCAGTGCCGCGTGGCGCTGTTGCGACAACGAGGCCAGGTCGGCCAGCATCGCATTCTTGCGCGTGGTCAGCTCGGCCAGGGTGTCGGCATCGAGCGACACCAGGGATTGCTGCTCTTGCTTCATCAACGCCAGCAGGGCGGTGAGGTGATGGTGTTCGGCGGCGAGGGTCTGGAACGGGCTGGTGGTCATGGTTTAGCGTTGTCTCGAATGGAGCAAGTCGCGTACGGTGTCTAGCAAGCCGTCAGCCACTTTCTCGGAGTTGACTTGGAACTGGCCATCGGCGATGGCCATCTTGATACGTTCTACTTTCTTGGCGTCGAATACGGCTGCGCCGCCGCCGACGCTGCTTGCCATGGCCTGGCCTTGCGGGGACAGGCGCACGCTGTCGGTTTGCGCACCGGTCAGGGGCGCGGTGGTTGCCGCCTTGTCAGCGCCACGCGCATTGTTCGTCTGCGTGGTGGCGGGTTGAAGGCCAGGGTTGCTCTTGAGTGTATCGTTGATTTTCACGGCTTCATCCTTCTCGGTGCGCGGAGCACAAGCTCCGGGATCTGCTCATTGTAACGGCCGCGCCTTTACAAACTTTAGCAATCAACACCGATTCGACGAAGAGAACAACGCAATTCCTATAAAACGATTTCCACGGTCCCGCCATCGCGCGCGGTGCCGCTGATGATCCGGCCGGCCGTCGTGCGCACCTGGACGATCTGGCCATCGCTGGCATTGTTGATCGCCTTGGCTTCGCTGCTTACCGAAAAGTTCGAGCCGCGCGATACCAGCCGTACTGCCTGACCCTGCTTGATGACGGCCTGGCTGCGCAGGGCGTCCACGCGCAGCGCCGTGCCGGCAGGCAGCGATACCGTAGGTGCACGGCCCAGCGCCTGCGCCATGTCGGTGATGATCCCGTTGGGCATGGCGGCGATATCGCCTTTCACCATCACCAGCTGACCCGGCAACAGTGGCTGGCCCTGGGCCAGCGGCACGCCGGCCGCCACATACTCGGCCACCACACTGACCTGGGCCTGCACATACAGCGTCCATGCCGGCGCGGTGCAGCGCACGCCCACCGTGGTCTTGCCCCAGGGGCGGGCGCCCGGTTGCTGGAAGGCTTCCGGCGCCGGGCAGGCGGGCAGGCTCAGGCGCTGATCGATCGCGCCGACCTTCACGCTTACCTGGCCCGGCAGGCCGGCGCTCTGGGTGGTCAGGAACTGCTCCGCCACGGCGCGCACGGCCTCGGGCTGCTGGCGGCTGTTTGCCCCCTGCTGGGCCTGCGCACCACTGTATACAAGTGCCAGCAGCGAAAAAGCGACAAGTTGGGATGTCATGGTCTGGTGTTCAGGCTGAGATTCGGGAATGCTGCTATCTTAGGTCGAATGATTCCGTAGTGAAACTTTGAATAGCGGGGGGAATGGTCGCTCTTCTCCGTCGATTGGTGTGGCGAACCGAACCGTATGATCGCTTCTGTCCCAACAAAGCACAGCCCGGAGGCGGCATGATCGGCAAACTCGACGACTACATGCGTTTTAATGAAACGGCATTGTCCCTGCGCTCACAGCGCCAGGAACTGCTGGCGTCCAATATCGCCAATGCCGACACCCCCAACTACAAGGCGCGCGACATCGATTTCGCGGCAGCATTGCAGGGGGCGATGGCAGGCAGCAAGCCGGGCGGTGCGATGAACACCACCAACACCAACCACATGGCGCATGGCGCTCCCACCGGCGACACGCTGGCCAACGGCACGCCGGTGCTGTACCGCGGCGTGGTGCAGGGCAGTGTCGACGGCAACACGGTCGACATGGACGTGGAGCGCAATCAGTTTGCCGACAACGCGCTGCGCTACGAGGCCGGGATCAATATGATCAACAGCCAGATCAAGGGCCTCCTGAGCGCAATCCAGGGCCAATAAGGAAACTCGCCATGTCGCTGTTTAATATTTTTAATGTGTCCGGTTCGGCCATGAGCGCCCAGGCGCAGCGCCTGAATACGGTGGCCAGCAACCTGGCCAATGCCGACAGCGCCACGTCGCCGTCGGGCGAAGCCTATCGCGCCAAGTCGGTCGTGTTCGAGTCGGTACCCACCGCCTCGGGCGCGACCGGCGTGCGCGTGCGCGAAGTGGTCGAAGACCCGTCGCCGCTCAAGCAGGTGTACGACCCCAAGCATCCGATGGCCGACGACAAGGGCTATGTATCGATGCCGAACGTGAACGTGGTCGACGAGATGGTCAATATGCTGTCCGCCTCGCGCTCGTACCAGACCAACGTCGAAACCATGAATGCAGCCAAGACCATGCTGCTCAAGACCCTGACCATCGGCCAGTAAGCGCCTCACAGATCGATACCATGACCAGCCCAATTACCAGCTCGACCGCAACGTCCGATATTTCCAGCCTGCAGGCGACCATGAACGCCAAGGCGAAGACCGCCGAAGACGGCGTCCAGGCCGACACCGACAAGTTCATGACGCTACTCGTGACCCAGTTGAAGAACCAGGATCCGCTCAATCCGATGGACAACGCGCAGATGACGAGCCAGCTGGCCCAGTTGCAGACCGTCACCGGCGTAAATAAGCTCAATACCACGCTGGAGTCGCTGAAGGCCAGCTACCAGTCGAGCGAATCGCTGTCGGCGACGAATCTGATCGGCCACGGCGTGCTGGTCGAAGGCAATGGCATCCTGCTGTCGAAGGGCCAGGCGATCCTGGGCGTCGAGCTGGACAGCCCGGCCGACAAGCTGCAGGTCGTGGTCGTCGACAAGGCCACGGGCAAGGATGTGGCGGCGATCGACCTGGGCGAGCAGAAAGCCGGGATCGTGCCGGTTGCGTGGGATGGTGTCCCCGACCCGAACAACCTGGACGCCAATGGCAAGCCGGTCGTGCTGCCAGATGGGAACTACACCTTCCGCGTGATCGCAACACGCGCGGGCGAACAGCTCACCGACGCCAAGACCCTGTCATTCGACAGCGTGGCCAGCGTCACGACGAATGGCAAGGACGGCGTCAAGCTGAACCTGCCGGGCAAGGGCGCTGTTTCCCTCGCCGACATTAAACAAGTTCTGTAAGCCAGGCCGCTTACTCTCTCACCTTATACTGGAGCATCACCATGTCTTTCCAACAAGGCTTGAGCGGCTTGAACGCTGCTGCCAAATCGCTCGACGTTATCGGTAACAACATCGCCAACGCCAGCACGGTCGGCTTCAAGGGGTCGACCACCCAGTTTGCCGACGTCTACGCCAATGCGCTCAACGGCGCGGGCGGCATGACTGCCGGTATCGGCGTGAAGACCGCCGCCATCGCCCAGCAGTTCACGCAGGGTAACGTCGAAGCCTCGAGCAACCCGCTCGATATCGCCATCAACGGCGCCGGTTTCTTCCGCATCGAGCAGGCCGGCGTGACGCAATACTCGCGCAATGGCCAGTTCTCGCTCGACAAAGAGGGCTTCATCGTCAACGCCCAGGGCGCCAAGCTGACCGGCTATGGCCTGGGCGCCAACGGCCTGCTGGCCGCCGGCACCGCCGTGCCGCTCAAGATCGATACCGCCGACCAGCCACCGAAGGTCACGTCGGAAGTGCAGATCCAGCTCCAGCTCGATTCGCGTGCCAGCACGCCGAAGAAAACCGAATTCGATCCGGCCGATCCGGACACCTACAACAAGCAGGTGCCGATGAGCGTGTACGACACGCTGGGCAACTCGCACACGCTGTCGACCTTCTATGTCAAGTCGCCGACCGGCGACGGTACCTGGAACGTGTACGCGGCCAAGGACGGCACCGAGATCGGCGCGCTGGACGCGGTCGGCAAGGCCCAGACCGACCCGACCGCGGTCGCCTCGCGCAACGCCTGGGATACGGCAAGCAAGGTCGTGCCGCCTGTGGCCGCCACGCTGGCCACGGCCATTGGTACCTACGCCACCGACGCCGCCAATGCGGTCGTGACGGGCGCCGGCAACCTGGCCACCCCCGACAACCTGACCGAAGTGCGCGCGGCCGCAGCGGCCGCCGCCGCGATCCCGGGCGCCACCCCGGTGCAGATCGACGCCGCGATTGCCAAGGCGCTCAAGATGGAGCCGAAATCCATCGGCACGCTCAAGTTCGACACCAATGGCGCGCTGAACCTGGCCAGCACGGGTACCGCCGGCAGATTCAATATCAATATTCCAATCGTGCCATCGACCGGCGCCGAACTGAAATTGCCGGTGCAGATCGATTTCGCCGGCACCACCCAGTACGGCACCACCACCAGCGAAAAGTTCCTGGCGCAGGACGGCTACAAGCCGGGTTCGCTGCAGCGCTTCTCCACCGGCGCCGACGGCAGCATCCTGGGCCAGTACAGCAACGGCCAGACCAAGGTCCTGGGCCAGGTCGTGCTTGCCAACTTCACCAACCCGAACGGCTTGCAGCCGCTGGGCAACAACGCCTGGGCCGAGTCGTCCAACTCCGGCATCCCGCTGATGGGGACTGCCGGTACCGGTGGCCTGGGCGTGCTGCAGGCGTCGGCCACCGAAGCATCGAGCGTCGACCTGACCGCCGAGCTGGTCAACATGATCACCGCGCAGCGCGTCTACCAGGCCAATGCGCAAACGATCAAGACGCAGGATTCGGTGTTGCAGACGCTGGTGAACCTGCGTTAAACACATCTAGGAAAACACCATGGACCGCCTGATCTACACCGCCGCCTCCGGCGCCAAGCACATCCTCGAGCAGCAAGCCACGACGTCCAACAACCTGGCCAACGTGAGCACGACGGGCTTTCGTGCCCAGATCGACATGTTCCGTGCGGCGCCGGTGCAGGGGCCGGGCATGCCGACCCGCGCGTTCGTCGTCGACTCGACCGCCGGCAACGACTTTGCGGCCGGTCCGCTGCAGGCCACGGGGCGCGATCTGGATGTGGCGGTGAAGGGGCAGGGCTGGCTGGCGCTGCAGATGCCCGATGGCACCGAGGCCTACACCCGCAACGGCTCGCTTCAGATGAGCCCGAACGGCGTGCTGCAAACGCCGGGCGGCCAGACGATTGCGGGTGAAGGCGGGCCGATCACGGTCCCGCCCGACGCCACGGTGACGATCGGCGGCGACGGCACCATCTCGACCATCTCCAACGTCGACACACCGGCCGCGCCGACGGTGATCGGCCGCCTGAAGCTGGTCAATCCGCCGCAGGGCGACATGGTGCGCGGCGACGACGGACTGTTTCGCGTCAAGAACGGCGCGCCGGTCCAGGCCGACCCGACCGTGCAGGTGGCGGGCGGCGCGCTCGAGGGCAGCAACGTCAATCCGGTCGATTGCATGGTCGACATGATTGCTCTGGCACGTTCTTTTGACACGCAAATGAGCTTGCTGAAGAACGCCGAGAACAACGCGGCGAAAGCCACCCAGATCCTCGCTTTGAATTAAGTGTTGCCGCTGCATAATTCTATTGTCCGTGGAGGCATTCGCCTGCCACCAATAGGAGAATGCAATGATCCGTTCGCTCTACATCGCCAAGACCGGCCTGGAAGCCCAGCAGACCAATCTCGACGTCATCTCGAACAACCTCGCCAACGTCAGCACCAACGGCTTCAAGAAGTCGCGCGCCGTGTTCGAGGACTTGCTGTACCAGAATGTGCGCCAGCCAGGTGCGCAATCGTCCCAACAGACGAATCTGCCGTCGGGCCTGCAGATCGGTACCGGTGTGCGCACCGTCGCCACCGAGCGCATCCACACGCAGGGTAATCCCCAGCTGACCGGCAACGACAAGGACGTGATGGTCAACGGTCCTGGCTACTTCCCTGTGTTGATGCCGGACGGCACCCAGGCCTACACCCGCGACGGCTCGTTCCAGAAAGACCAGAACGGTCAACTGGTGACTTCGAGCGGCTTCGTCATCCAGCCGCCGATCACTGTGCCGGTCAATGCCCAGTCGATCACGGTGGGCCGTGACGGCACCGTATCGGTCACTGTCTCCGGCGAAACCGCCACCACCCAGATCGGCGCGCTGCAACTGGCCACCTTCATCAACCCGGCCGGCCTCGAGTCGCGCGGCGAGAATCTGTACACCGAAACCACCGCATCGGGTAACCCGAACCTGAACGTGCCGGGCACGAATGGCGCCGGCAACATCATGCAGGGCTATGTGGAATCGTCGAACGTCAATGTGGTCGAGGAAATGGTCGCGATGATCCAGACCCAGCGCGCGTATGAGATCAACAGCAAGGCGATCACGACATCCGACCAGATGCTGCAAAAACTGTCGCAGCTTTAATTTTCTACAGACATCATGAAAATCCTGACTTCGTTCGCTGCGCTGGTATTGCTCGCCGGTTGCGCCGCCACCCCCACCACCATCGTGCAGGGCCCGACCAGCGCGCGTCCGATGCTGGTCGATGGCGCTCCGGCCACCGATGGCGCGATCTTCAACGTCAACAGCTACCGGCCGATGTTCGAAGACCGCCGCGCCCGTCATATCGGCGACCTGTTGACCGTCAATATCAGCGAGCGCACGACGGCAACCAAGGCCGGCGCGAGTTCGGGCAACAAGACCGGCAGCGCGAGCTTCACCGCACCGGGCGTGCTGGCTGGCGTGATCGGTGCCGGCGTGGCGCTGGAATCGGGCACCAAGTTTGCCGATGGCGACAACCAGAGCGCGTCGAACAACTTCACCGGCACGATCGGCGTGACCGTCACCGAAGTGCTGCCGAACGGGAACCTGATCGTGGCCGGCGAAAAGCAGGTCGCGATGAACAAGGGCACCGAATTCATCCGCTTCTCGGGGATGGTCAGCCCCGACACGATCCAGGCCGGCAACATGGTCTCGTCCAACGTGATCGCCGATGCGCGCGTCGAATACCGTACCAACAGCCGCCTGGATCGCGCCGAAGTGACGTCGATGCTGTCGCGTTTCTTCCTGTCGATGCTGCCGTTCTAAAAGGCCACACCCATGCGTAAATTTGCTTCCGTTGTCTTGCTGGCTGCCGCTTTTGGCGGCATCGCCCCCCTGGCCCAGGCCGAGCGCCTGAAGGACCTGGCCACCATCGCCGGCGTGCGTCAGAACCAGTTGTCCGGCTACGGCATCGTCGTGGGCCTGGATGGCACCGGCGACCAGACCAGCCAGACGCCGTTCACCGTGCAGTCGATCCGCGCGATGCTGCAACAGAAGGGCGTCAACCTGCCGGCCGGCACCCAGCTGCAACTGAAGAACGTGGCGGCCGTGATGGTCACGACCTCGCTGCCGGCGTTTGCCCAGCCGGGCCAGACGCTCGACATCACCGTGTCGTCGATCGGTAACGCCAAGAGCCTGCGTGGCGGCACGCTCCTGATGGCGCCGCTGCATGGCGCCGATGGCCAGGTCTACGCCATGGCCCAGGGCAACCTGGTGGTCGGCGGCGTGGGCGTGCAGGCGCAGGGCGGCGGCGCGCAGGTGCAGGTCAATCACCTCGCCGTCGGCCGTATCTCGGCCGGCGCCACGGTCGAGCGCGCCGTCGCATCGAACCTGGGCGAGAACAACCAGATTCGCCTGGAACTGAAAGAGACCGATTTCGCCACTGCCGCGCGCGTCGTCGACGCCGTCAACGACCAGTTCGGTCCCGGCATCGCCACGGCCCTGGACGGGCGCGTGGTGCGCGTGCGCACCCCGTCGTCGAGCGACCAGCGCGTGGCCTTCCTGGGCATGCTCGAACAGATCGACGTCAATCAGCCGCTGGCCTCGGCCAAGGTCATCATGAACGCCCGCACCGGGTCGGTCGTGATGAACCGCGCCGTGATGCTGGATAACTGCGCGATTTCGCACGGCAACCTGTCGATCACCATTGGCTCGGATACGCAGGTGAGCCAGCCGAACGCACTGGCCGGCGGCCAGACCGTCGTCACGCAGAACCAGTCGGTCGAGATCAAGAAAGAACCTGGCCAGATGATCAACGTGAAGGGCGGGGCGTCGCTGGCCGAAGTGGTCAAGGCGATGAACTCGATCGGCACCACCCCGCAAGACTTGCTGGCCATCCTGCAAGCGCTCAAGGCCGCCGGTTCGCTGCGCGCCGAGCTCGAAATCATCTAAATCGAGAGACACGCCATGATCGCATCGCCCAACCTTGACCAGACCAGCAAGCTCGCGCTCGACACCAACAGCCTCAACGGGCTGAAGAACAGCGCGAAAGCCGGCACGCCGGCCGCCATGAAAGAAGCGGCGACCCAGTTTGAGGCGATGTTCATCAATATGATGATGAAGAGCATGCGCGACGCGACGCCCCAGGAAGGCATGCTGGACAACCAGCAGACCAAGACCTTCACGACGATGCTCGACCAGCAGACCAGCCAGAACTTGGCCAAGCGCGGTGTCGGCCTGGCCGACGTGCTGGTGCGCCAGCTGAGCGCGAATCAGATGGGGCAGCAGGCGCTGGCCATTGGCGCCGATGGCATGGGTGGCGATACTGCTGCTGGCGCTGGTCGCCTGACGCCGTCGCTGAACAACGCCGCGGCCATGTATGGCAATGGCGCAGCGCTCGGTGCTGGCGCGGCCGCCGCCAGCAAGGCGCCGCCGCTGCCGGCAACGACCGAGACGGGCCGGGTGCAGGCGCCGCACGTGCGCGCGTTCCAGGAAAAACTGCACGAGCACGCGCATGCCGCCGAGCAGACGACGGGCGTGCCGGCCAAGTTCATGCTGGGCCAGGCCGCGCTCGAGACCGGCTGGGGCAAACGCATGATCAGGAACGCCGATGGCAGCAACAGCAACAACCTGTTTGGCATCAAGGCCGGGGCCAGCTGGAAAGGCAAGGTCGCCACCGCTGTCACCACCGAATACGTGAATGGCAAGCCGCAGACGAAGGTCGAGAAATTCCGCGCCTACGACAGCCCGGCCGATTCGTTCCGCGATTACGCGAACATGATCGCGAAGAACCCGCGTTACGAAAAAGTTATCGGCAGCAGCGACGCGGCCACCTTTGCCCAGGGCCTGCAGCGCGCCGGCTATGCCACCGATCCGAACTACGCGGCCAAGCTGACCCGCCTGATCAAGAATTCGCTGGCGTAATGTACACATGCGCACATGCGCCCGTTGACGCCATTCTTATGTCAGCCAACCGTCAAGTTTTCTGAAAAACTGCCGTTGACTGTACTGTCACAGAGAGAAAAAAATTATGTCAGGTAGCCTCCTCGCCATCGGTAAGACAGGGTTGTATGCAGCACAGGCAGCCCTCGCCACGACCGGCCACAACATCGCCAACGCGAACGTGGCGGGTTTCTCGCGCCAGACCGTGGTCCAGGCCACGTCGGCCGCGCTCGATACGGGTGTCGGCTTCCTGGGCACCGGGACCGAGATCGCGCAGATCAAGCGCTACAGCGACAACTTTTTGAACACGCAGGTGCGTAACGCCCAGGCCAGCACCAGCGGCCTGGAATCGTACTATTCGCAGATCAAGCAGATCGACAACCTGCTGGCCGATACCACGTCGGGCCTGTCGCCGGCGATGCAGGGTTTCTTCAAGGGCGTGCAGGACATGGCGGCCAACCGCGCGTCGGTGCCGTCGCGCCAGGCGATGCTGTCGAGTGCCGAAACGCTGGCCACGCGCCTGCAAGACCTCGATTCGCGCCTTGGCGAAATCCGCACCGGCGTGAACGGCGAAATCGAAGCGAGCGTCACCGCGATCAACACCTATGGCACGCAGATCGCCAAGCTCAACGAGCAGATTTCCAATTTCGCCTCGTCGGCCACGCGTCCGCCGAACGACCTGCTCGACCAGCGCGACCAAGTGGTGCTCGAGCTGAACAAGTTCGTCAAGGCCACCGTCACACCGGGCGACAACAGCAGCCTGACGATTTCCATCGGCAATGGCCAGCCGCTGGTGGTGGGCAATGACTCGTTCCAGCTGGCGGCGATGGTGTCGCCAACCGACCTGACGCGCATGGAAGTGGGTTACCAGGTAGGCTCGAAAGTGGCGGTGCTGCCTGATGGCGCGCTCTCCGGCGGCAAGCTGGGCGGCCTGCTCGAGTTTCGTACCGAGACGCTCGATACCGCCCAGAGTTCGCTCGGCAAGATCGCGATCGGCATGGCCTTCGAATTCAACGCCCAGCACCAGTTGGGCCTGGACCAGAACGGCAACAAGGGGCAGCCGTTCTTCAACGTGGCGCCGGCGTTTGTCGGCGCGAGCATCAACAATGCCAAGGGCACCAGCACCGATCCGGCGGCCGAGCTGACCGCCAAGGTGACCGATCCGAGCAAGCTCAAGGACAGCGACTACGAAGTCACGTTCAACGGCACCAATTACAAGGTCGTGCGCCAGTCCGACAACACCGACGTGGGCACCGTCACGCCGGGCGCAAATGGCGTGGCCACGTTTGAAGTCGATGGCGTCGAGTTCAGCTTCAAAAACAATGCGCGCAACAAGGATACGTTCCTGGTGCGCCCGACCATCGACGGCGCTGCCAACTTCAATGTGCTGGCCAACGATGTTTCGCAGATCGCGGCCGCAGCCCCGATTCTGACCAGCATGCCGCTGACCAATACCGGCACCGGCAAGATCAGCGAAGGCAAGGTGTCCAAGGATTTCCTGACCGCACCTGCCGCGTTGCCGGTGACGCTGGAATTCGATGAAACCAACGGCAATCTGACGGGCTTCCCGGCAGGCATGGTCACCGTGGTCGACAGCAAGGGCGTCTCGAGCCAGGTCAATTCTGCCAACGTCAAATTCGACAACGGCTCGACCTACAGCTTTGGCGGTGTGAGCGTCACGCTGACCGGCAAGCCAGGCGACAACGACAAGTTCACGATCGCGGCCAACAACAGCGGCGTGGGCGACACCCGCAATATCGCTGCGCTGGGCGAGCTGCAGACCAAGAATATCTTCAACAACGGCACCGCCACGCTGACGTCGTCGTACGCACAGATGGTCAGCCAGGTGGGCAACAAGACGCGCGAAGTGCAGGTCAATGCGCAGGCCGGCAATGCCTTGCTGGCACAGGCCGAGGGCGCCCAGGCCGATGTGTCGGGCGTGAATCTGGATGAAGAAGCGGCCAATCTCATCAAGTACCAGCAGGCTTATCAGGCGTCGAGCAAGGTGATGCAGATCGCCGGCACCATCTTCGACACGCTGCTGTCGATCAGCCGCTAACGTAGCGAAAGAACATCATGCGTATCAGTACCGCGAACCTGTATTCCACCTCGACCAACCAGCTCAACACGCTGCAAAGCGCGCTCGCGCGCACGCAGATGCAGCTGTCGACCGACCGCCGCCTGTTGACCGCCGCCGACGATCCGGTCGCTTCGGCGCGCGCGCTCGAAGTGAGCCAGTCGCAGGAAATCAACGCCCAGTTCGCCACCAACCGCAACAGCGCGAAGTCATCGCTGGCGCAGGTGGAATCGACGCTGCAAAATACGGGCGATGTGCTGCAGGACATCCAGACGCTGGCCGTCACGGCCGGTAACGCCACGATGCTGCCGAGCGACCGCGAAAAGCTGGCGACCGAACTCGAAGGCCGGCTGGCCGATCTCCTGGGCATCGCCAATACCGCCGACGGCTCGGGTGGTTTCCTGTTTTCGGGTTACATGACCACGACGCAGCCGTTCACCAGCACCCCAACCGGCGCCGCCTACCAGGGCGATCAGGGTGTGCGCCAGTTGCAGGTGAGCGATTCGCGCAAATTGCCGCTGTCGGCATCGGGCAGCGCCATTTTCGAGGCGATCCCGACCGGCAACGGCAACTTCCAGACCCAGGCCGGCAGCGCCAACAAGGGCGCGGCGCTGATCTCGTCC
Organism: Oxalobacteraceae sp. CFBP 8761; assembly: GCA_014841595.1. Classification (NCBI taxonomy): domain Bacteria; kingdom Pseudomonadati; phylum Pseudomonadota; class Betaproteobacteria; order Burkholderiales; family Oxalobacteraceae; species Oxalobacteraceae sp. CFBP 8761. Next base: position 929,377 of record JACYUE010000001.1, read on the forward strand.
GGTTCGGTCGTGGACCGCCAGGCATTCAATAGCACCAAGTACGGGATCGAATTTGCGGTCAGCACCGCCACGCCGCCGGTGACCACGTATTCGGTCTACAACACGAGCAGCAATCCGAAAGCCGTGGTCAGCAGCGGCAATGCCTATGAAGCCGGCAAGCAGATCACCTTTGGCGGTATGGCCCTGGACATCAAGGGCGTGCCGGCCAATGGCGACACCTTCAGTGTCGAGCCAAGCCAGAAGCAGTCAGTGTTTACGACCGTGACCGACCTGATCGCCACACTGCGCCTGCCGGGCGAAGGCTCGGCCGGCAAGGCAGCGCTGACCAATGGCCTGAACACGGCCATCGACAACCTGAAGAATGCGCACGACAACGTGCTGACGGTACAGTCATCGGTCGGCGCCCACATGAAAGAGCTCGATTACCTCGACAGCACCGGCGACGACCTGGACATCCAGTACGCATCCACGCTCGACGACCTGGTGGGCCTCGACACCGTCAAGGCCATCTCGGACTTCTCGCAGCAGCAAATGACGCTGCAGGCGGCGCAGATGTCGTTCAAGACGATGTCGGGCCTGTCGCTGTTTAACTACCTTTGATCTTCGGCGCGACCTTACCGTTCACCTTCGGTGGTTCTTTCGCGGCGCGGATCTCTGCACCGCAGTTCGTGTCGGGCGCCTTGTCGACGTTGATCAACGGGAGCAGGGCGGCCAGCGGATTGATCGCTGCCAGCGCCACAGCTGCACCGGCCTTGAGCGCCAGCGGCCCGGCATGCGGACCCACCTTCGGATCCTTGAACGTGCCGCGCGCATACAGTGGCGTCCGCAGCGACAGGATCCGCGCACCCTTGGTTTTTGGCCGCACGTCGACGTCCAGCTTCTCGGTCGCCAGGTCCACATAGCCGGTCGCGTTCACCACCGCATCTTCACTGTCGAGCACGAAACGATCGATGTTCGCGCGGCCATTGCGCACCGTGGTGGTCGCTGCCACGCAGTTGAGCATGGTTTGCTTGTCGCCGAAAATCTTGACGTAGACGGCGTTGGCCACGTTCAGGCCGGCCAGTTCAAGGACGAACTGGCTGACCGTGCCCTCGGTAACCACGGCATTGATCTCGCCCTGCGACGTGCCCAGCATGGCCGCCACGGTATTGCCCTTGCCGACCAGCGCCCCATCGCCATTGATTTCACCAAAGGTCGCCTGCATCGATTGCAGCTTGGGGAACAGTTCGCGGATCTTCACGCCGCGCGCCGCCAGCCGGGCCGATGCATCCAGCACTTTCTCGCGACCGTCCAGGCGGATATTCGACGTGATGCGCCCGCCGGCCAGCGCAAAGCTCAACGGAGTCAGCGTCAGGACCTTGTCCTTCATGCGGATCGTGGTCTCGATGTCACGCAGCGGAATGTCGGCCGTGCGCAGGATCTGTTTACCAGTGAATTTGACCTCGGCATCGAGTGCGCCCCACTTGGCCGTGTTGAACTGGTCGACCGGCAGGGCCTTGCCCGGCGCCGGCGCCGTGACCTTGCCCGCGGCCTTCGTGCCTTCGCCCGTATCCGCGCCCACGGTCGGACCCAGATCGGCGAGGCGCAGTTGCTTCGAAGTCAGTGCACCCGTCAGCAGCGGCCGCGGCTTGCGCTGGGCGTAGGCGAGCGTACCCGCGATATCGCTGGCGCCGACCTTGCCGGTGAAATCTTTATAGGTGAAGGTCCAGAAGTCGCCGTCCTTCTTGCCCAGCAAGGTGCCCTTGGTGGCATATGGCGGCGTTTCCGGCAGCAGCACGCCGGTCAGACCGTACAGGTCGGCCATGCTGGCGCCGGCCAGTTGCATCTGCAGGGCAAAGCCCGACAGCGAGCGCGGATCGCGGATGATGCCGCGCAGGCCAAGCTTGTTTTCGCCGGCCGTGGCTTCCGCTTCGATCGGGAAGCTGGTGTCGTCGCCGGTGAGCGAGAGCACCGCGCCGGCCTTGCCGCCACCGGTGATCTTCGCCTTGTTGTAGGTGCCGGCCAGTGTGAACGTCAGGCCATACGGCGGCACGCCTGCTGCCGTGGAGGCGGTTTCGCCGCCCTTGATCGAATCGGCCGTGGCGCGCAGGTCCAGGCCGACCGGCTCATCGACGTAGCGCACCTTGGCGCTGTCGAAGGCCAAGCGCTGCAGATCGACCTTCCATTCTGATGGGCCGTTGTCCTTGAAGGTCCACGAATTGCTGCCATCGGCGCGGCGCTGGACGGCGATGTCCGGATTGGCCAGGCGCAGGTCGGTGATCACGACATCCTTCGTGAGCAGCGGCAGGATGCGCACGCCCGCTTCGATGCGCTGGGCGGCGGCCATCTGCGTGCCGACCGTGCTCCAGGCGGGATTGCTCATGTACACGTTGTCGGCCGTGATATGCGGCTGCGGCACGAAGCGCCGCCAGCCCGTTTCGCCGTTGCGATCACGCTGGAACTTGACGTCCAGGTCACCGCGGATGGCAAATTCACGCCCGGTTGTCTCTGACACCTTGCGGTTGACGTAGGGACGCAGCATGTTCCAGTCGAACAGCATGAGGAACAGGATCACTGCCACGGTGATGGCCAGCAAGATCCAGCCGGTAATTTTGAGAGGTCTGGAAAGAGTCATTGTCGATCGTGCCCATGAGTGGGTCAGCGGCTGGCGCAGCGAGGCACCGGGATGGTCAGGCTAGCAGGGTCCAGGCAATATTGTTGGTTGGCTAAGTCGCACTACTGCACAATTAATTGGTATTTTTTTACGCTTTACGGGAGGAGAGGGGAAATCCAGGACGAGGAGTGCCACGTGATTTTATGCTTTCTGGTTATCTCGATGCGGCTTCCATCGGGCTATACTGATTTTCTCCTTACCCGTTTGTCACGCTCATGCACACCGACAATCTGCTCGCCAATGCCTCCACCGCCGACCGGGTCGTCGCAACGGGTTTTGCAGCCACGGCCCCTGACACGACTGCGCCGAGAATAGTCTCGGTCAGCGCGACCGTCGACGGACCCCTCACGATCGTGTTCGATGAAGCGATCCAGGTGCACGGCGGCAGGCTTTGGCTGATTGCCGGGAATTATTCGACGACACTCGAATTGATCGACATGACCGGCCCTGCGGTGACGGTCAGCGGCAACACGCTCACCTACACCCCCGATCATCTGCTGGCGGTGCGCAGCTATAACGTGAGCTTAGGCACCGGCAGCATTGCTGATGCTAGCGGCAACCTCAACAACGATTTTCTATCCATGGGACCGTTCGAGATCAACACACTGCGTAATGGCGACACCGCGGTTTCCGGCCTCGGCGCCGAAACTCGCGGTCGTGTGATGGGTACCGATGCCAACATGCGCGACACGGCAGTCTTTCCCAGAGCTCTATCCGACTTCACATTCACCAAGACGGAGACCGGCAATACCGTGCCGATCCCCTGGGGCGGATATTCGGTGGAGCTGACCAGTATCGAACGCGCCCTGTTCACTGAAAGCAAGGACGCGCTGGCCCTGTCCATGGCGGGCAACCTGGGCCAGGTTTACCGCCTGTACCGGGCCGCGTTCGACCGTACACCCGACAAGATCGGTTTCGGTTTCTGGCTAGCGGTCAGCGACGCGGGCCAGACGTTGACGGCGATCTCGCAGAGCTTCATCGACAGCGCGGAGTTCACCGACCTGTATGGCGCCAATACCAGCAATATGGCCTTCATCGACGCGCTGTATGACAACGTACTGCATCGCGACGGCGAAGCGTCCGGTGTCGCATTCTGGAATGCTGCGCTGGACCATGGAACCAGTCGCGCGGACGTACTCATTGAATTTGCCGAGAGCGTGGAAAATCGCGCGCAACTGGCAGACGTGATTGGCAATGGCTTTACCTACACGCCGTATGGGTGAATCGCTCGCGCTCTGGTAAGGCGCAGTATTGAATATCTGATCAATCACTTCCCTGTTTCACACGAGGAAAAACTCGAGGCCACGCGCCATGGCCGGGAAGGTTGCCGAACCGTGATCTTCATGCGCCAGCAGGTGGAACTGCACACGCGCCAGGGTGTTGGTCTTTCGTAGCCGCTCGCCCAGTTCGCGCGCGTTGTCCACCATGCGGCGCGCAGCGGCGATGGCGTCACGGCCCTGCAGCGGGCCGTTTGCCGTTGACGGTTGTTCCAGTTCGCCCACGGCCAGCATCAGCGACGGCTTCGCGGGCAGGGTGGCAACGCGCCGATTGAAACCGTCCATGCCATCCAGTACCACACGCTCGCGGTACCAGATCGATGGGCTGGCCGCCAGGTACGTCTGGAACATTGCCGGGCGGGTGAACAAAGCGTGCAATGTGCACAGCCCGCCGTACGAATGACCATACAGCGCCTGGCGCGCCGGATCGAGCGGCGCCAGCGTGGCGATCAGCGGCTTGAGTTCGCGTTCGATAAAGTCGAGGAACAGATCGGCGCCGCCTTCCTTCGCAGGACCGCCCGCACCCGAGGGTGGCGTGTAGTCGCGACCGCGCCCCATCCCGTAATCGAACTCGCCCGGATAGCCGATGCCGACGACAACGGGCAGCGCAGCGCCCCGCGGCAGAATCGTGCGCGCCATCACCGCCAGCGTCGGGAAGGTCGCGTTGCCGTCGAGCGCGTAGACGACCGGGTAGCCGGCGGGTGGGGGCGGGGTCGTCGGGATACTGACGAAGATGCGGTAGGTCTGGCCGGTGGTGGGTGAGGTGATGTCGAGCTGCCGGGCCTGGTGCAGCGTGGCGGGTTGCCACTCAACTGCGGCGCGGGCCAGTGGGGTGGCGAGGGCGGTCAGTGCGACAGCGGCGCCGAGGATGCGGCGGCGTGGGAAGCAGGTGGGAACGGCAGCAGGAGTGGCCATGCGCATGTTGAAAGATGAGAATGATTCTCATTGTAACGCAGCGCGCTGGCTGCCGTTACCCTGGCGCTGGCACCACCGGCGTCGCTGCCGGCTGCGCACCCGCAGTCCCCGGCTGCGGATTGCTGGCGCGCGGCAATGATCTGCTGACTTCAATGCCCTGGTTGAACAGGTTGACGATCGGCGCGCCGAGGTACGGCAGCACCAGGCTCAGCGTCAGGAAGCCCACGCCCAGCGTGATCGGAAAGCCGATGCCGAAGATGTTCAGCTGCGGTGCGGCGCGCGTCAGGATGCCGAGGGCGACCTGCGTGATCAAGAGCGCAGCGATGATCGGCATGGCGATCTGCAGCCCGGCCGAGAAGATGCGGCCGCCCCAGCGCACCAGTTCCAGCGCCGTGTTCGATGAAAACGGGGTGTCGGTGATGGGCATCGTGATGAAGCTTTCGGCCAGTGCCTCGAGCAGGATCAGGTGACCATTCACGGCCAGAAAGGCCATCGTCGCAACCAGTGCCATGAACTGGCTGATGGCCGACGAGCGCCCGCGCGTGCTGGGGTCGAAGAACATCGCGAAGCCCAGGCCCATCGTCTGGCTCGAGACTTCGCCGGCGTACTCGATCGCGGCAAATACGATGCGCATCGCGAAGCCCATCGCCAGTCCGATGATCATTTCCTTGGTCAGGATAAGGAGGCCCGCCCACGAGGTCGGGTCGGCCGCCGGCACGGCCGGCACGAGGGGCGCGATGACGATCGCCAGCAGGATGCCCAGCGAGAGCTTGGCCCGCACCGGCACGCTGGCGTTGCCGAACAGCGGGGCGGCAGCGATCAGGCCGAGAATGCGCGACAGCGGCCACAGCAGACCGGCGATCCAGGCATTCATTTCCGCCGAGGTCAGCGTCAGCATCGGGCGCCTCCGGGCGTGCGCACGCGGGCCTTAGCCGATCAGGCCGGGAATACCCGTGAACACCTGGCGCATATAGTCCAGCATCACCGACAGCATCCACGGGCCGGCCACCACCAGCGTGACGAACACGCCGACCAGTTTCGGGATGAACGAGAGCGTGGCCTCGTTGATCTGGGTCGCGGCCTGGAAAATACTGATGACCAGGCCGACGATCAGCGCCACCAGCAACAGCGGCGCCGAGACCATCAGGGTCACTTCCATGGCCGTGCGGCCCATCGTCATTACGCTCTCGGGAGTCATCGCGCGGCGTCCTCTAATAGAAGCTCTGGGACAGCGAGCCCAGCAGAAGTTGCCAGCCGTCGACCAGCACGAACAGCATCAGCTTGAACGGCAGCGCGATGACGGCCGGGGACATCATCATCATGCCCATCGCCATCAGGACCGACGCCACCACCATGTCGATGATCAAAAACGGAATGAAGATCGCAAAGCCGATCTGGAACGCCGTCTTGAGTTCACTGGTGACGAACGCCGGAATCAGGACCCGCAGCGGAATGTCTTCGGGGCCCTGCAGCGCCGGCGAGCGCGAAATCTTGACGAACAGCGCCAGGTCGGATTCGCGCGTCTGCTTGATCATGAATTCCTTCAGCGGCACGGCGCCCCGGTTCATGGCCTCGGTCATCTGGATCTGGTTGTTCTGCAGCGGCAGATATGCTTCGCTATAGATGCGGTCGAACGTTGGCCCCATCACGAAGAACGTCAAAAACAACGCCAGCCCCACCATCACCTGGTTCGGCGGCGCGGTCTGGGTGCCAAGTGCCTGGCGCAGCAGCGAGAGCACGATGATGATGCGCGTGAAGCTCGTCATCATCAGCAGTGCGGCCGGTAAAAAGGTGAGCGAGGTGAGCAGCAGCAGCGTCTGCACCGGCAGCGAATACGCGGTGCCGCCGTTGGCTGCCGGGCTGCTCTGGAAGGCCGGGATGCCGGGCTGGGCCGCCGCGATCAGCGGCAGCAGGGCCAGGCCAGCGGCCAGCCACAGGTGTTTATGACGCATTGCGTTTGTCCATCGTGTTCTTGAGCCAGTCGGCAAAGCGTGTGGCGGGGATAGTGCCTTGTCCGGCGCCCGTGCCTGCACCCAGGTCGACGTCCTGGCGCGGCATCGTGTGCAGCGCGTTCACGCGGCCCGGGGCGGCGCCGACGACGATCCACTGGTCGCCCACTTCCACCACCATGATGCGTTCGCGTCCGCCGATATTCAGCGCCCCGACCACGCGCAGGTTGGCCAGACCGCCGCCCGGCTTGGGGCCGTAGCGCTTGAGCAGCCAGGCCAGGCCGATCAACAGGCCCAGCACGAGCAGCAGCGCGAAAATTGTTTGCAGCAGGCCGGCCGCGCCGGAGCCGCTGGAGGCCGGCAGCGCGACTTGCGGCGGCGGGCGCATCGGCGTGATGGCAGGGGCGGTGGTCGTGGTGGATGGCGCCGGCGTGGCCGCTGTCACTGCCGCAGCTTCTACAGGTTCTGCAGGCACGGCAGCATCGCCCGGCAGCGCGGCAACCGGCGGCGCGGTCACGGCGGGCACCGTGGCCGGCGCCGGTACCGCGGGTGTCGCCGGCCGGCCGGTGGTGGTCTCACTGGCTGGCGCCGCCTGCTGCGCCAGCGCGAGCGGCGCCGCCAGCAGCAGCGCCGCAATGGTCGAAAAATAGCTGGCGGCGGCGCGGCGTGCGGTCATTTATTGAGTTTGCGAATCCGCTCGGATGGCGTGATGATGTCGGTGAGCCGGATGCCGAACTTGTCGTTCACGACCACCACCTCGCCCTGGGCAATCAGGCAGCCATTGACGAGCACGTCCATCGGTTCACCCGCCAGGCCATCGAGCTCGACGACCGAACCCTGGGCCAGTTGCAGCAGGTTCTTGATGGCGATCTTGGTGCGGCCCAGTTCGACCGTCAGTTGCACCGGGATGTCGAGGATGAAGTCGATGTCGTTCGGCGTTTCGTTGCGCGCGCCCTTGTTCGAAAAATCCTTGAACACGGCTGCGGCGGCCACCGGTGCGGCGGCCGCAGAGGACGTCTGGCGTTCGAGTGCTGCCGCTTCGGCCGCGGCCTGTTCGGCAATGGCTGCGCCCCAATCGTCGTCGATGTTTTCCTGGTCTTCCTGATTGTCGGACATGGTGTTCTCCTGTGCGGCGGGCGCTGCGCGCCTCGCCAATATACCGATTACTTGTTGAATGTGTCGCTATTGGCGAGCAGCTTCTCGACCTTCAGCGCGTATTGTCCGCTGAAGACGCCATAGCTGCAGTCCATCACGGGTACGCCATCGACGGTGGCCTGCACCATCTCGGGCACCACGATCGGGATGACGTCGCCGATTTTCATGTTGAGGATTTCGTCGAAGTTGGCCTTGCCGTGACCCAGCACCGCGACCAGCTCGACTTCGGCGACCTGGATCTGCTGCGTCATCAGGCGCACCCAGCGCTTGTCGACTTCCAGCGCTTCGCCCTGCAGGCTCGAGGTCAGGGCATCGCGGATCGGCTCGATCATTGAATACGGCATGCAGAAGTGGATCTGGCCTGACACCGAGCCCAGTTCCACCGTGAAGGTGCACGACACGACCACTTCGTTCGGCGTGGCGATGTTGGCGAACTGCGTGTTCATCTCGGACCGGATGAACTCGAATTCGACCGGGAACACCGGCTCCCACGACTTGGCGTACGCCTCGAAGATGATGTCGAGGATACGCATGATGATGCGCTGCTCGGTCTGGGTAAAATCGCGGCCTTCGACGCGGGTGTGGAAGCGCCCGTCGCCGCCGAACAGGTTATCCACCAGCAGGAACACGAGGCCCGGATCGAGCACCATCAGTGCCGTGCCGCGCAGCGGCTTCATGTGCACCAGGTTCAGGTTGGTCGGGACCACGAGGTTGCGGATGAACTCGCTGTATTTTGACACCCGCACCGAGCCGACCGACACTTCGGCGCTGCGGCGCAGGAAGTTGAACAACCCAATCCGCAAATACCTGGCGAAACGCTCGTTGATGATCTCGAGCGTCGGCATGCGGCCGCGCACGATGCGCTCCTGCGTTGCCAGGTTGTAGGTGCGGACCCCCGAGGTGTCTTCAGGCGCCGAGATGTCGTCCTGATCGCCGTTGACCCCTTTTAAGAGGGCATCGACTTCTTCCTGGGAGAGGAAATTATCGGCCATGTTTGTCTGGATTTACTGGATGATGAACGAGGTGAATAATACGTCGGACACTTCCTGTTCGTCGCCATCTTTCTCGAAGGGTTCGGTAATGGCCGTCCGGATCTCGGTGGCGAGCTGCTGCTTGCCCTCGACGGTGCTGATCTCGGATGCCTTTTTGCTCGACAGCAGCAACAGCATGCGATTGCGCACGATCGCCATATTGTCCTTGACCAGCGTGGCCTGCTCGGCGCCCGCCACTTGCAGCGTGAACTGCACTTGCAAATACTGTTCACCGTTTTCCGGTTGCAGGTTCACGGTGAACGACTCGATCGGCACGTACTCGGCTTTCGCGTCCGGGTTCTTCTTTTTCTTTTTCTTGTGTTCCTTGGCCGGCGCGTCTTCTTCTTCGCCATGGGCCGCTGACCCCTGCGTGAAGTACCAGCCTGCACCGGCGCCTGCGCCCAGTACCAGCACGGCGGCGAGGATCATGATGATCAGCTTTTTCTTCGAGCCGGAAGGTGCCGCTGCGGTGTCCGCTTTCGGATCAGCTTTCATTTTCGGATTCGCTTTCAAGATGTGTCTTTGCCGCTGGTTGGTGAGGGTTCATCATTATGGCATTGTCGTGGAAAGATGCGTCCCAGCAAGCCTCGAATAGAGGGTGGAAGCCGTGGTAATCCGTGTGATTGTTGCTGAGGCGCGATGACAGAATAGAAAAGGGCGGCCGCGCGGCCGCCCCCGGGACACCAGTGCGGCATCAGGCGAACAGATCGACCATGCCATGGTCGCCGATCGAGACGGTGCGCGTACGCGGCGCGACCTCGTTCACGGCCGGCGCGGCATCCTGGCCGTCACCCGTCAGGCCACCGGCGCCGCCCTGGCCGCCCTGCGCCCGGCGGTCACTGTCCTGCTGCTGCTGGCGCTGGTCGGGCACATTGGCGTCGACCGTAGCGTTGCCGAGCGCGATGCCGCTTTCGCTCATCATTTCGCGCAGGCGGGGCAGGGCGTTTTCAAGCGCCTGGCGCACGTCGAGCTGGTCGGACGAGAAGGCGACGGTGGCCTGGTCGTTGGTCACGTTCAGCACGATCTGCACCGGGCCCAGGTCGGGCGGGTTCAGGGTCAGCGTGGCCGCTTGCTCCTTGCCGACCATGTACACGATGCGCTGGCTGACCTGGTTGTCCCAGGCCTGGGTGCCCAGGCGTGCCGGGATGCGGTCGCCCGGCATCGCCGGATTGCCCGTGGCATCGACCTTGGCCGCCTGGGCCTGCAGTGCAGCCAGCGGGGCCGGGGCTTCTTCGGCCACTGGCAGTTGCTGCTGTTGGGTCTCGCGCAGCTGGGCCTGGAACTGACCGACATCCTGCTCGCCCTGTGGCAGCGCGGTGCCGGGTGCCTGGGTGGTGCGCAGGTCGGCAGGTGCCTGCTGCACGCCGCTGGCGAGTGCCTGGCCCTTGCCGCCGGCGGCGTCCGTGTCGTCGGTGGCGCCGGTGGTCATGGCTTTCATGTTGTTGAGCGCCGTTTCGAGCGCGGTCAGCTGTGCGTCGCCTTCCGTGGCGGCACCGGCTGCGGCGGCGTCGGTGCTGATGGTGGCAGCGGCGCTGGCCGGCTGGTTCAGGCTGGCCATGAAGGCGAGCATGTCGGTGACCGGCGTGGTGGCTGCCGCTGCGGCCGCGGCCGCTTCTGCTGCGGCCGCGTCGTCGGCATCGCTTGCTGCATCTGCCGTGTTGCTGCTGGCCGCCTGCGTGGACTTGGCGTCACCGTCGTGCATTGGCGGGCGGATGGTCGAGCGGGTCGGGCCGTCGCGTACCGGATCGCGGTTGGCCGGTTTGTCGGCGTTTGCCGGTTTTGGCCCTTGCGCCGGTTTAGGTTGCGCCGCTGGTTGCGGCGGCGCTGCCGGCTGGCGCGTGGCCATTTCACGGTTCAGCGTGGCGCTGAATCCGCCAGTGCCGCTACTCCGTGCTGCGTCGGCCAGGCGATCGGGCGTGGCCGGACGCTGCGTCGTGGCGTTGGCGCCGGTGATCTGGAACGGGAGGGTGTTGGTCTGCATCGTCATGGTGGACTCGACTATCGACGTTGGTTCAGCGTTGTTTGTAACGGGCGCCACGGGCTGCGTGGTCATCCATCTGCTTCTGGTCGCGCTTGTTCTCGACCTTGAGTGCTTCGCTTGCTGCGCGTTCGTTCAGCGTGCGGTAGGACAGGCGCTTGCGCTCGCTTTCCTGCCAGGTCGTGCGCTCGAACGTCGCCTTGTTCTGCGCGTGTTTGAGCACTTCGCGCTGGCCATTCAATGCGTGGTCCAGCTTGCCGATGAAGGCAACGAAGTTGTGGTACGCGAAAGGCGTGATGCCGTCCATCTGGGCGGTGTCGAGCTTGCGCGCGTATTCGTCGCGGTAACCGACCAGCATGGCCAGCTTCTGCTCGGCGTCCTCGACCAGTTTCAGGGCCGCACCAAGCCGCTTGGCGGCCGCGTCGGAGTCGCGTTGCGCCAGGTCGATCAGTGTTTCGAGAGCGGAAGCTTGTGCCATGGTGAATTACATTCTACCGGCATGACGTTGCCCGCAATCACTAGAATAACGTGGTCAATCGCCCCAAGCTCTCGGGAAGCGACGCGTTGTCGTGGATTTCCTGGCACAGGAATTCCTCGATCTCGGTGTTCTTGGCAATCGCCATGTCGAGCACCGGATCGCTGCCGGCCGCATACGCGCCCACACTGATCAGGTCGCGCGAGCGCTGGTAGCGCGAGTACAGCTGCTTGAGCTTGCGCGCTGCCAGCTGGTGCTCGTGCGTGGTGATCGAGTGCATGGCGCGCGAGATCGATTGCTCGATGTCGATCGCCGGGTAGTGACCGGCTTCGGCCAGGTGGCGGTTGAGCACGATGTGGCCGTCGAGAATACCGCGCGCCGCATCGGCGATCGGATCCTGCTGGTCGTCGCCCTCGGACAGCACGGTATAAAACGCCGTGATCGAGCCGCCGCCTTCGAGGCCGTTGCCGGCCCGTTCGACCAGCACCGGCAGCTTGGCGAACACGGACGGCGGATAGCCCTTGGTCGCCGGCGGCTCGCCGATCGCCAGCGCGATTTCGCGCTGCGCCATCGCGTAGCGGGTCAGCGAATCCATGATCAGCATGACGTTCTTGCCCTGGTCGCGGAAGTACTCGGCAATCGCGGTGGCGTAGGCCGCGCCCTGCAGGCGCAGGAGCGGCGGCGAGTCGGCTGGTGCGGCCACCACGGCCGAGCGTGCGCGGCCTTCCGGGCCCAGGATCTGGTCGATAAATTCCTTCACCTCGCGGCCCCGTTCGCCGATCAGGCCGACGACGATGATCTCGGCCTCGGTGTAGCGCGCGATCATGCCGAGCAGGACCGATTTGCCGACACCGGTACCGGCAAACAGGCCCAGACGCTGGCCGCGGCCGACCGTCAGCATCGAATTGATGGCACGCACGCCGACGTCGAGCGTGTCCTTGATCGGCGCGCGGTCGAGCGGATTCACGGGGCGGGCATTCAGCGGCGCCATGTCGGACGTGCCAAGCGGCCCCAGGCCATCGAGCGGCCGGCCGGCGCCATCGACGACGCGGCCCAGCAGCTGGATACCCACCGGCAGGTGGCGCGCGCGGTCTTGCGGCCGGCGCCGCCCGTGCGGCACGCTGCCCGGCGGCGGCAGCACGCTTTCGACGGGGAACACGCGCGAGCCGGGCACGACGCCTTCGGTGTCGCTTTGCGGCATCAGGAACAGGCGCTCGCCCTCGAACCCGACCACTTCGGCCTCGATCTGGCCGCTGGCGGTGGGGATCGTGCAGGCCGCGCCCACGGCCAGGCGCAGGCCGACGCATTCCATCACCAAGCCCGCCACGCGCGTGACGCGGCCCGAAATCTGCAGCGGCTCGGCAAAGCTGACGAGCGTGTCGCAGTCGCGGATATACGCTTTCCAGCGCGCCGTGTGGCGGTCGTGCGAAGACACCTCGGGCGGGTGCAGGGTGGTGTGGTCGTCCATGTTACGGGCTCAGCCAGTCGACATTGGCGGCCAGTGCGTGGGTCAGGCGTTGCCAGCGGGCCTCGACCTGGGCATCGATCTGGTTGCTGGCCGTTTCAACGCGGCAGCCGCCGCGCGCGATTGAGCCATTCTCGACGATGCGCCAGCCACCGGTGGCCAGTTCTTCGGCCATGCCATGGCGCACCAGTTCGGCGTCTTGCGGATTGAGCATCAGAAGGGCGGGCTGCTGCAGGATCGGCAGCTGGTTGATGGCGTCGCGCACCACCGACATGATCAGTTCGGGCCGCACGTCCAGGCCGGTGCGTACCATGCCGCGCGCAAGGCGCAGCGCGAGGTCGAGCACATCCTTGGCGATTGTCTCGTCGGCCTGCGCCACGGCATTGCCGAAGCTGGCGGCGACCGTGCGCAATTGTTCGAGTTCTTGCATGGCGGCCTGTTCGCCCTCGGCGCTGCCGGCGGCGAAACCTTCGGCATGCCCTTCGGCGTGGCCTTCAGCGTGGCCCTGCGTGCGGCCTTCGTCCAGGCCCTGCGCAAAGCCTTCCTGGCGCGCTGCCTCGCGCATCGCTTCGAGTTCTTCGACGCTGGGCAGCATCACGTTCGGCGGCAGGCCGAGGCCGAGGCTATTGAGCGACACGCCCGCCGGCGCTGGGGGCGGGGATGGCTGCTCAGCAGCGCGCCGGGCAAGCGTGCTGGGGCGCTCGTCGCCAAACGAGGCCATCTCCCAGCGCTGGTAGGCGCTCTGCTGTTCTTTTGAAATTGCCATCAGACGAACGAATCCTCTCCTTTACCACCCAGGACGATCTGGCCTTCATCGGACAGTCGCCGCACGATCTGCAGAATTTGCTTCTGCTGGGATTCCACTTCAGACAAGCGCACGGGACCTTTCGACTCCAGGTCTTCGCGCATCATTTCGCTGGCACGCTGCGACATATTCTTGAACACCTTCTCGCGCAGATCCTGCGAGGCGCCCTTGAGCGCAATGATCAGCATGTCCGACTGTACTTCACGCAGCAGCAACTGGATACCACGATCGTCGATATCGATAATGTTGTCGAACACGAACATCTCGTCCATGATCTTCTGCGCCATGTCGTTGTCGTAGTTCTTGATGTTGTCCATCACGGCCGATTCCTGCTCGCCGCTCATGAAGTTCAAGATCTCGGCCGCCGTACGCACACCGCCCAGCGACGACTTCTTGATGTGCTCATTGCCCGACAACAGCTTGGTCAGCACGTCGTTCAGTTCGCGCAGCGCCGCCGGTTGTACGCCGTCGAGCGTCGCGATGCGCAGCACCACGTCGTTGCGCAGCCGTTCCGTAAAGTTTGCCAGAATTTCACAGGCCTGGTCGCGCTCGAGGTGGACCAGGATCGTGGCGATGATCTGCGGGTGCTCGTTGCGGATGAGTTCAGCAACCGACACCGAGTCCATCCACTTCAGGCTCTCGATGCCCGACGCGTCCTTGCCGCCGAGAATACGGTTGAGCAGCACGGCCGCCTTGTCGTCGCCCAGCGCCTTGGTCAGCACCTGGCGGATGTACTCGTCCGAATCCAGGCCCACGGTCGAGTGCAGATTGGTCTCGGTGACAAAGTCTTCGAGCACTGTGACCACCTGTTCGTGCTGCACTGCCTTCATCTGCGCCATCGCGGCGCCCAGCTTGAGCACTTCGCGCGGGCCGAGGAACTTCATCACCTCGGCCGCTTCGGCTTCGCCCAGGGCCAGCATCAGGATGGCGGCCTTGTTGGTATTGTCTTTGTCTTTATCACTCATTTGAACCCAACCATCCCTTGATCACGTTGGCGACGATGCGCGGATCCTTGCTTGCCAGCTCTTGCGCCATTTTCAGGTTGGCGCGGTAGCCCATGTCCTGGCGTATCTTTTCTTCTTCCTTGATCGCTTCTTCGGCTGGCGTGTCGGCGACTTCTTCTTCGGCGTTCTCGTCCTTTTCTTCTTCCTTCGGCTCTTCCGGCACGGCGGTGGCTTCGTCGAACTTCTTAATGGCCGGACGCAGCAGAGGACGCAGGAAGCGGAAGTACAGGAAGGCGATCACGGCAGCCACGAAGGCATAGCGGGCCAGGTCCTTGAACAGCGGGAAGTTCGCCGGATCGCTCCACCAGGTCGGTTCTACCACTGCCTCGGCCGGTTTGTCCACGCCGTCGAACGGCGCGTTGGTCACGTTCAGCGTGTCGCCGCGCGCCTGGTTGTAGCCCATCGCCTGCTTGACCAGCTCATTGATCTGGGCCACTTCGGCCGCGGCCAGCGGACGCACGGTCACCTTGCCTGTGGCCGGGTCGACGATGCGGCGGTGGTTCACGACCACGCCGACCGTCAGGCGCTTGATGCCGCCCATCGGGCGCTGCTCGTAGCGGATGGTCTTGTCGACTTCGTAATTCGTCGTCGAGTTCTTGCTGGTCGGGGCGCTCGGCTGCGCGCCTTCGGCCGGCGGTGCGCCTTCGATCGGCGCCGTGTTCACGCCCGGCGGCTGGTTCGACAGCGCGCCCGGCACGCCGGATGCCGCGCCGCCCGCGCCGACCACTTCCGAACTCTGCGTGCTGCGGATTGCCTGCGGCTCGGGTGGCGAATTCGGCTTGTACATCTCGGCGGCCGTATCGACTTGCGCGAAGTCCACTTCGGCGGTGGCTTCGGCGCGCACATTGCCTTCGCCGACGAGCGGCTTGATGATCGACTCGACCTGCTTGATGATGTTCTGCTGGACCTGATCGACGTACTTGAGCTGGGTCGGATCGAGCGACTTGCCACCCGCGCCCTTGTTGCTGGTATCGGACAGCAGCGCGCCGTTCTGGTCGACCACGGTGACGTTGCCGGTGGTCAGTTCCGGCACGCTCGAGGCGACCAGGTGGACGATGGCGCTGACCTGGCCCGGATCGAGCGCGCGGCCCGGTTGCAGGTTCAGCAGCACGGACGCGGTCGGCTTTTGCTGGTCGCGCACGAAGACGGATGGTTTTGGCAACGCCAAGTGGACGCGTGCGGCGGCGACCGAACCCAGCGACTGGATCGAACGCGCCAGCTCGCCTTCGAGCGAGCGCTGGTAATTGACCTGTTCCAGAAACTGCGAGACGCCCAGCTTCTGGTTTTCCATCAGCTCGAAGCCGACGTTGCCGCCTTTCGGTAAGCCCTGGGCCGCAAGCTTCAGGCGCAGGTCGTGGATCTGCTCGGCCGGCACGAGGATCGCGTTGCCGCCTTCTGAAAACTTGTACTGCACACCCATCTGGTCGAGCGACGCGGTAATGGCGCCGCCATCACGGTCGCTGTAATTGGCGAACAGGATCCGGTACTCCGGCGCCTGGCTCCACATCCAGACCGCAATCATCAACGCCAGAATGAGCGCGACACCACCACCCACGGCAACGCGCTTGCCCATGGTCGTCTGGAAAAACGACGGGGTAGCGGGGGCCGGCGTGCCTGGTGGCGTGTCGATAAGGTTTTCAGCAGTTGCTGCCATGGTGGAGGGGCCTGGTCAAAATGGGTGGGGACAGCACGCATTATGGAGCCACCGGGCAACATTCAAACCCCGAAATAGCGGGCGTTTACGGGCCTGATTCGCAGGTCAAATTCGCTTTTGCGCTGCTATTCTGCTTTCCTGAGTGCATTTGTAGAGTTTTCTGCAAGGCGAACACAAGCGGAGGGCAAGATGAGTATTGGCGGCATCGGCGGGATTGATACAAGCCGGATCCAGGCCATGATGGAGCAGCTCAAGGCGGCAGCGACCAAGGCGTCGGCAGCGCCCGAGGTGGCCAATGGCCTGGGCGGCGCGAGCGCGATCGGGGGCAAACCCACGGTCAAGCTCGATTTTGCGGAAGCCCTGCACAGCACGCTGCAGGGCGTGAGCGACCGTTCGGCCGAGGCGCAAGCCCTGAGCAAGCGGTTCACGATGGGTGACGATACGGTCAGCCTGTCGGACACGATGGTGGCGATGCAAAAATCGAGCATTGCGTTCCAGGCGACTGTGCAGGTACGCAACAAAATGATTTCCGCCTATCAGGACATCATGAACATGCAGGTGTAGTGGGGTTAGCGGTGGCTCAGTCAGAGTTATCTGTTGATGACGCTGATTGCAATGCGCATCAATTGTTCTGGTGAAATGACTCGGCCGCCATCCAGAGCCCAGCGCCACCCCAAGTAATTGCTCAGATAGCGTGACGCCACGCCGCGAAAACCCAGTAGCCAGGCCTTGAAGCGCGCGTGATAGGCATTCACGTTCTGCACGTGGATGGCGCCGGCCAGTCCACGCCTGACCCTTACGCCAGCGCGCAGGTTGACCGTTTCATGCGCGATCTTGTGCCTGCGTGCAAAGGCCCGATAGGCGGCGTTGCTGTCACTTACCAGTAGTGACTGCGGATCGAGCCTGGGCAGCAAGTCGCGTTCGAGGTGTGCCGCCTTCAGCGCACCCCGGCCCGTTACAGCGTCGAGCGTGCGCCCGTTGCGGTCACGCGCTACCAGGATGCAGTCCAGTTCGCGCGAAATGCCGGGCTTGGTGGCGCGCCCGCCGCGCTGGCGCGCAGGACGATCCAGCGTGCGCGCGCCTTTTTGCGATTCGAGCAAAAACGTTTCGTCGGCTTCGACGATGCCATTCAGCGATGCCGGCCGGTCGAGCTTGACCCAACGCAGGAAGCGATGACGCCAGCGAAAAGCGGTATTGCGGTGCACGCCGACCCGGTCCGCTGCCTTGCGCACGGGCAGTGAATCGAGTAGCACCTGCGAATAAGCGAGCCATTTGGCCTTGTGCCTGAGTCGCGCCAGCGGCGTGCCGCTCAGGTCGTTGAAGGTACGACCGCAGACGCAACAGCGAAAGCGTTGCAGGTCGTTCGCAAATCCGTGCCGGTGACAGCGTTCGTTGCCGCAACTGGGGCAGCAGCGTCCTGGCGCCCGGGCTTGCGCAATCAACGCGACAACTTGGTCGAGACCGGCTGCAGGATGCAGGGCATCAAGCACTTGCCGGCATTGTGGTCCGTTCAGCGACGGCAGGCTGGCGAACCAACGCTTGAAACGGGGCGCTTTCATGATCGACTCCTGACGTTGGCGACAGGGGTTGGACCACGAGACTGCTCATCAGTTCAAAGCTCGGCCCTATTTAATGTTGACTGCGCCTTAGCGGTCGAGCGTGTCGAGCTTGCGGTCGAGCATATCGCCGCGCGTGCGCATCGTCTGCTCGGCCTGCTGGAGCGTGCGTTCCGTGACGCCATCGATGGCCGGGCCACTGGACGGCACGATGCGCGGCGTGATGACGACAATCGTTTCGGTGGCAGCGCCGCCGTCGTCGGTGCTGCCAAAGGCGCCGCCAATCACCGGAATATCCGACAGCAACGGGATACCCAGGCGCCGGTAGGTGCGGCTGCGCTTGATCAGGCCGCCGATCAGCACCGGCTGCCCGTCGCTGGCCACCAGCTGCGTATTCACTTCGGTGGTCTTCTTCGATGGAATGCCGGCCGATACCGAACCTGAGCTGACCTCAGGCCGGATCTTCATCATGATGCGCCCGTCGGCGTCGACCGACGGCGTCACGCGCAGGATCACGCCGGTGTCGAGGAACTCGATCGATTCGGACGTGACGTTGTTGATCGTCGTCGTCAGGCGATAGCCCAGCTGGTCGCCGACATTCGTGCTCGCTTCCTGATCCTCGAGGGCCAGCAGGCGCGGCGTGGCCAGCGTGTGCACGCGGCCCTTGTTGCTCAGCGCGCTCAGATAGGCTTCGATATTCCCGTTCACCAGATTCAGGAAAAAGCGCGGGCCGGCGCGCGTGGCAAAGCCCGTCGTGCCCACCGTGTCGGGACCGTCGCCGCTGAACACGCGTGACCAGTCAACCCCGAAGTTCTCGTTCTGGTCGAGCGTGATTTCCAGGATCTTCGCTTCGATCAGGATCTGCTGCGGCGCGCGGTCGATTTCGCGCAGCACCAGTGCGGCGCGCTCCAGGCCCGCCGCTGTCGCTTCGACCACGAGCGTCTTGGTCTGGTCGAGCACGGTCACCGTGCCTGGCACGCCGATCTGGCGCGCCAGGATGGCGCCCACCTTGGTTACATCGGCGTAGCGCACCTTCATCGCCTTCACCTGCAGAATGGCGCCGCGCTCAGGCAGCGCCACCTTCGGGTCCGAAATCAGGAAGCCGCCCGCACGTTCCGTCACCGCAAAGCCGCCGGCTTCGGCGATTGCCTCGATCGCCTCGCGCACCGTCATGTCGTACAGGTTGATCGAGACGTTGCCGCCAACCCCCTTGCCCAGCACGATATTGATGCGCGCGCTGCGCGCAATCATGTTGAACAGTTCCTCGATGGGCGTGTCGCGGAATGTGTACGACATCGTCACCTGGGCCAGCGGTACCGGTGCGGTGGCCGTGCTCTTCGTCACCACGGCCGGCGCGGCCGTGTTCGCGGCTGCGGGCAGTGCGAGCGAGGCCCATGCTGCGCACAGGGCGACGAGCAGGAAGCGTGGCGTCATTGGGCGTCCTTGTCCTGCATGGTCAGCAGGTGCTGGTTGCCGGCGTGCGCCAGCAGCACACCGCGCGCATCGATGCGCACGACCGTATAGCCGGCGACGCGCTCGCCGGCGGCCACGACATTGCCGTCGAGATTGGCCAGCGACTGCGCGCCGTTGAGCACCACCGCGCGCAGGCGTGGCGGCGTGGCGGGCACGGGCGCAGGCGCATCAGCGGCCAGTGGCGCGCTGGCCGGGAGCCGGCTCACGAACGGATCGCGCACGATGCGGGGCGGCGTGGCCAGCACATTGGCTGCCAGGCCGGCAAGAACCAGCGCCAGCGTCGGCATCAAGATGTGTTTCATGGTGGTGGTGTTCCAGTGTCGTGGATGACAAGCTGCAGGGTGATGGCGCGGTCGTCGGTATCGTCGGCGGCTTCCACGGTCAGTCGGTGAATGCCCACGGTTGGCTGCTGCCGTTCGATGGCGGCGAGCCAGTCCAGCAGGGCGGTGTAGCGGGCGCTGGCCACGATCTCGACCGTGAGCAGGCGCACGCCGCCCACGGTGCGCTGCGTGCCTTGCGCTGCCGACAACACGGCCACGTCGGACGCTGCAGCAATGCGACTGACCGCCGCGATGAGGGCCAGCGGCTCCGGGGGCGCTGGTGCCGGCGTGATGGCGGCGGGGAAGCCCATCGGCGGTACAGCGCCTGGTGTGGCCGTGCCCGCTGCTTCGAGTGCGACCAGCGCTGCCTTGTGCTGCCGGTAGGCGGCCAGCGGCGCACGCAGGGCCAGCGTCCAGGCCAGCAGCAGCGCGATGACGATCGCGCCGCCGACGATGAGATTGAGCTGGCGCGCGGGCAGGGCGGCGAGCAGGTCGCGCAGTTTCGGGCTCATGGCGCCTCCGCCGGCGGGACCAGCATGACCACGGCGCGGAAATCGATCGCCGCCGTCGACGGATTGGCGCTGCTCGAAAGAAGTTCGACGCCATGCATGCCGGGCATGCGTCCCAGGTTCGACAGGAAATCCGTGATGCCGTTGTAATCGGCAGCCTGACCGGCCAGCTCGACGCTGCTGATCATCACCAGCGTGCCGCCATCGGCGTTGCCGGTGGCGAATGTCGTTGCCCGGCTGTCCGGGGCCGCAGCAGTGGCCGGGGCCGCAGCGGTGGCCGGGGCGGCCGCCGTGGCCAGTTGCAGGTCGCGCTGCAGATTGATGGCGGTCAGCCAGGCATTCGCGGGCAGGGCGCTGTCGATGGCGGCGGCCAGCGCGGCCAGTTCGCCTTCGCGCCGCAGCGCGCGCAGCAGGCCCTGCTGCTGCACGAGACGTTCGCGCGCCGCGTACGCGGTGGCCGCCTGCGCCTGGCTGGTCTGCGCCGCGCTGGCCGCCTGCTGCAGCGTGGCCGTGCGGCGCTCCAGCGCGGCGCTCTGCCAGCGCAGTGCCCCGCTACCTGCCGCCGCGGCGAGAACGATTGCCGTCAGCGCCATGCCGGCGCGGCGCAGCGTGCGACGCACGCGCACGCCGTCGCGATAGCTGCGCGGGATCATGTCGATATCAGCCATCGGCGCCTCCGCGCAGTGCCAGGCCGGTGGCCAGCGCGAGCGATGTCGTCGCCTGTTCGCCTGCCGTGCCGTGTGCCATATTTTGGGCCGACTCGGGGAAAGCACCGAACGGATCGAGCAGGTGCACCGGCACGTCGATCAGCTCGGCGATCCGGGACTGGATATCGGGGTAGCGTGCCAGGCTGCCATTGAGGTACAGGCGGCTGATCGAACTGCCGCGCGTGCGCGAGGCGACGTACACCTGGGTATGGGCGAGTTCGTCTGCCAGTGCCTGGCAGGCCGGGTGCAGGATGGCGCGGATCGCGCGCCGCAGCTCGATGTGCGGATCGTCGACCGCCATGCCGGGGCGTGCGCCGATGCCGTGCTGGCGCAGCAGGCTGGCGGCCGTATCGGGTTGCAGGTCGAGCGCGCCCGCAACAGCCCCCGCCAGCATGTCTTCGCCAAACGCAATCTCGCGATCGAGCATCAGGCGCCGGCCCCAGATCACGGTCAGGTAGCTTTTGGCAGCGCCGAAATTGAGCAGCGCGACCGACTGGCCGACGTCGCTGCCGTGCAGCGTGGCCAGCAGGCGGCCAATGGCAGCAGGGCCGATGTCGAGCGCGACCGGTTCGAGGCGTGCGTGTTCCAGCATCGTCAGGTAGTCGAGCACCCGGTGCTTGAGCGCGGCAGCGACCAGCACCTGCCGCTCGCCGCCGTCCATGTCGGCGCCACGCACCTGGTAATAATCGATGACGTGCTGCCCGGCGCGCTCGCCCAGTTGCTCGCTCACCGCGCGGCCCACTGCCTGCGCCTCGGTCTGGCCGGTGGCGACGTGCACGGTGAGCGGCAGGATGCGCACGTCGGCCGGGGGCAGCGCGGAAATCACGCGGCGGCCCTGGAACGGCGCCTGCGCCAGCGCAGCATCGACGAATTGCACCAGCGCCTTCGGGGAGGCCAGCAGCACGTCACGCGGCATCGGATAGGGCAGGGAACTGGCGGCGCGCAGGCGCCAGCCGCCATCGCGCCAGTCGGCCTGCACCAGGTTGAGCCGGTTGGCCGCGAAGTCGGCGCCAATGGGCCGCGCTGCGGATGGCCGCAGCCGGTGCTGGATGGTCGTGACGAGTTGGCGCAGTGTCATGATGGGCTCAAGTCGATCATCAGCACTTCTTGGCACGCACGATCCGCAGCAGCGGGCGCGTGCCGGAGAGGGGCGCTTCGCGGCTGTAGAAGTTGACCGCCTGGTCGGCGTCGACCAGGCGCAGCAGCACGCCAATGGGGGGCAAGCGCTCGCCGGCCCAGCCATCGAACAGGCCGGTCAGGTCCCAGTTGACAGCGACGCTGCCGACGCCCGCCGAGGCCAGCACGGTGTCCGTGTAGGCGCCGCCGTTCCAGTTCGACGCTGGACGCGCCTTGATCCAGGTGGCGCCCTTGTCCCATTCTGTCGTCACGCGATGCGCTGCGACCTGGCGCACCACACCGCTGATGGTGGTCGGCACCATGTTCAGCGTGGCCGACACCACCAGCACGTCATCGTCGATTTCGTCCACGCCCCATTTCATCAGGATGTGCGACTTGCCGGAGACCAGACGCAGCGTCTGCTCTTTCTCCAGCGCTCCCGCGCTAGGGTTAACGATGGTGGTGTCGGTTGTTTCGTCAGAGATGTCGACGCGCTCGGTCTGCCTCAAATCGTACAGCTGCAATCCGTTGCGCGTCACCGTGCGCATCGCCTCGTTAACGGTGGCGGTGGCAGTGACGTCGATGATGTCTTCCTTCTTGATCTCCACGGTCACAGTGCCGCCGCCCAGGGCAATGGGGCCGACGGGCCGTGTCACGCAGTCGCCGACCTGCCCCGACCATCTGGCAGCAGCAACACCCGCTTCGGCCAGATAGGCGGCGGCGCGGCCCTCGTAGTCGTCGTTGATCGAGCGCAGTTCGACACTGCCGGCACGGTTGATGCCGAACGCCAGCGCCGCGAGCGTGGCCAGCAGCAGCGCGACCATCAGCAGCAATGCGCCATCCTGGCGCCGCGGCATCATGGCGTTGCCCCGAGTCGGACGGTGCGCGCATACGCGACGCTGCAGTCCTGGCCGCCGCTGGCGTCGCAATCCGGACGGTCGAATACGAGCTCGATGCGCAGGACGGGACGCCCGGCGCCGACGTCCGCCAAGCGCAGGTCGAATGCCCGCACACCGGTGGCGAGCACCGAATTGCGCGCTGTCTTGCCTTCCAGAATGGTTTCGACCAGGGCGCCATTCGTGAGTGCGTATGGCAGGGTCGCGAGCCAGGCTGCAAGGTTGCCGGTATTTTTGGCATTTTGTGGTGGTGCCTCCGCGGCTTTCGCGACGATGCGGCCGATGGCGAAACGGGCATCCGCGTTCTGGTCCAGGCCGGCGCGCACGAAGCGCGCGCTGTCGGCGCCGGCGCGCAGCATCTCGCTCAGCGGCAGCATCACGAGCGCCGCGATGGCCAGGCCAATCAGCAGTTCGAGCAGCGTGTAGCCGTGCGCAGGGCGGGGCATCGTCATCGCGCCACCAGCGTGGTCAATGGCCAGCGGCCGGCCGGGGCGGCCAGCGCCGTGGTTACGCGCAGCAGATGCTCGCCGGTGCCTCCCAGGCCGATCCTGCGGGTGCTGTCGATGCCGTAGCGGGTGATGGTGACGGTAAGGGGCGGGCAATGGCCCGGCATCGTCGGCGCGCGGGCGCCATCCGGCGTCGAATAGGCCGATGGCGTATTGGACGCACCGGCGGCGCTGAGCAGGTCGGCGTAGTGTTCGGCCAGCACGGTGTCCATCAGCGTGCTGACGCAGTCGAGTTCGCGCGCTGCCAGAGCGCTGTCGGCGGGCACATTGATGGCGCCGCGCAGCGCATTGGCGGCCGGGATCAGGCAGACCGACAGCAGCAGCAGCGCGAACACTGCTTCGAGCAGCGTCATGCCGGCGGCCCTGGTGCGCGATGGGAGAACATGCATGATCGGCAAGATGATCAGGAAACCGTGATGCGACCGGTGGCGTCGATAGTGATCGTGCGCTCGACATTGCCGGCGCCCAGCACGACCTGCCCCGCACGCAGCGCACGATCGCGCGCCGCGCCGCTGCCTGCACCACGCAGCAGCTTGCCGGCTGCATCGAATGCGACGGCAGCAGCGGTCGAGTTATCCTCGAAGGTAAAGGTGCAGCGCACGAGGGCCATGGTGTTTCCGGCGGGGGCAGCGTTCAGGGTCAGCTGATATGGTGCGCGGTTGAATGGGTGTTCGACGGGCATGTTCGACGCCGTGGTGGTGGTCCTGGCAGTAACCAGGGCGTACACGGCGATCGCGTTGGCCGACGCATCGCAGTCAAACAGCCGTTGCTCGCCACTGTGCTGCGCGTCTTCGCGGGCAAAGCGCAGCGCATTCACCACTTCGCCGGCGGCTGCATCGGCGCGAAACTCCGCCACCGGTTGCGCCGTCGGGATGGCAACGGCGGCGGCGATGGCGAGGATGGCGACCACAATCAGGAGTTCGGTCAGCGTGTAGGCTGCGCAATGGCGTGCGTACATGCTGACTGACTCAGGATCAGTGGGCCGAGAAAGCCCGGCCGTCAGGACCCACAGCGTTGCTGTTCATAACAAACTGGCCGGAACGGATGTCATAGGCCCAGCCTCCGATAGCAGCGGTCGGGACGATCGGCACACCGGTGTTGGTGACCGTAATGGTGGCGACGTTATTGATTGGCTCGTTAGGGACACCCTGGCGCAGATAGGGACCGAAGCGGAATTCACCGCCAGCGACCGAACATGTCTGACCTCGTGCATTGGATGCAAACTGCATCTGGTCCCTGAAAGCCTGGAACGAGCCTGCTTCACCAGTGCCTTGTGCTGCGCCGGCTGGGCAAGTGCCACCGCTCGAAGCGTTGACGCCAGGGTAGATGAAACCAGTATGCTGGGCGCGGTACTGTTCAATGGCGTTGCGAACCGACGCCAGGTTGGCATCGAGTGCCGAGTTCTGCGCATCGGCCGTCGCCGCCGAAAACTGCGGAATCGCAATCGCAGAAATAATTGCCAGAATAATCACAACAATCAGCAATTCGATCAGGGTAAAACCGGCTGCGGCGGTGCGCTTGAATGAACGGAACATGGCTTTTCTCTTGGGTTGAACCACACTGCCCGGCAGTGATGGCTTGTTAAAATTCACAATGCCGTAGAGTAACATGACGATGTTTCCGCACGGAATGTCGAAATGTATCGTGTGAAGAATGTGTGGTTTTTGAGAAACGATTCAGTGCACAGCGCGTGATAATTTAAATATCGGCAAGATGAGCGAACTGACAATGGTGCCGACGAGGACACCCATTACCAGCAGCATCACGGGCTCCGCCATCTTCGTCAGGCGTGCCAGCAGGCGCGTCAATTCGCGGTCGTACGAGTCGGCCACGCGGGTCATGACGCGGCCCAGCGTGCCGGTCGCCTCGCCGGTGGCGATCATCTGGCGCACCGACAGCGGCACGAAATCGCTGTGCTCAAAGCCGGCAGCGATGCCCTTGCCCTCGGTGACGTCGCGTTCAAGGTCGAGGATGAAGCGCTGAAAGTCGGCATTGGTCACCACTGCGCGGCAGGCCTCGAGCGTGGCCAGGATCGTCACACCGTGTTCGAGAGAAATGCCCATCACGCGCAGCAGGCGCGTCAGATAGATCTTGGCGAACACGTCGCGCACGACCGGCAGGCGCAGCTTGGCGCGGTCGATCGCGACGCGCACCCCGGGCTGACGCATCAGCACCCAGCCCGCGCCAACAGCGCCGGCCGTGAGCGCCGCGACAATCGCGCCATGCCCCGTAAGTACCTCGCTCACCACCAGCAGCACGCGCGTGGTGATCGGCAACTGGTCATGGATCGACGCGAACATGACGGCAAACTTGGGGAACACGAACGTCAGGATGAACACCACCACCGCGAACGAAAACGTCAGCAGGATCACCGGATACGACAGGGCCGAGACCAGCATCGCGCGCAGGCGCTCTTCTTTTTCGTCCAGCTCGACCAGTTGCACCAGCACCTCGGCCATGAAGCCGCCGGCCTCGCTGGCCGCGATCAGGTTGACGTAGCTGCCCGGAAACAGCGCATGGCGCCCGAGCGCCGACGAAAAGCGTTCACCCGCCAGGATGTCGTCGCCGATGGTCCCGATCATCGTGCGCAGCTGGCCCGGCTCGGTCTGATCGTGCAGCGATTGCAGCGCCGTGTGCAGCGGCACGCCCGTCTCGAGCAGCAGCGCCAGGCGCTCGGTAAACAGCGCCCGTTCGCGCATGCCCGGCGGGCGCGCGCCGAGGGTCCACCACGAGGCAGCGGGGGAGGCGGTCTTGATGGCCGGGTCGGGGCCTGTGCCGGCGGCGTCGAGTTCGATCGGCATGGCGGTTACAGCGAATGCACGACGCGCGCGATTTCCTCGGGCGTCGTATGGCCGTCGAAGGCGCGCGCCATGCCATCGGCGTACAGGTCGTGGTGGCCGGTGGAGGCCACGTGCGCAGCCAGCTGGTCCTTGCTGGCATTGGCCACGATCATCCGCTGCAGGTCGGGGCCGACTTCGAGCAGCTCGTAGATGCCCATGCGGCCCTTGTAGCCCGAGTCATAGCAGGCCGGGCAACCGCGCCCGCGCATCAGGCGCAGGTCGCCCTGGCCGCGCCAGCGGTAAGCCGCCGCCGCTTCGGGCGTGGCCAGGTAGCTGGTGCGGCACCCCTGGCACACGCGGCGCACGAGACGCTGCGCCATCACGCCGATCAGCGCCGACGACAGCAGGTACGGCTCCACGCCCATCTCGACCAGGCGCGAGACTGCGCCCAGCGTGTCGTTGGTGTGCAGCGTGGTCAGCACCAGGTGGCCGGTCAGCGCCGCCTGCACCGCGATCTCGGCGGTCTGGCGGTCGCGCACTTCGCCGATCATGATGATGTCCGGGTCCTGGCGCAGCACGTGTTTCAGGATCTTCGGGAAGCTCAAGCCGATCGCGTCATTGACCTGGTTCTGGTTGATGATGTCGAGCTGGTATTCGACCGGGTCCTCGATCGTGACGATGTTCTTTTCGATGCTTTTCAGGTGGCTGATCGCCGCGTACAGGCTGGTGGTCTTGCCGCTGCCGGTGGGGCCGGTCACGAGGATCAGGCCATGGCTGCGACCCAGCAGGCGCTTGAACGCGCCGACCGCATGCGCATTCATGCCGAGCTTGCCGACGTCGAGGATCGACTGGTTCTTGTCGAGCACGCGCAACACGACCTTTTCGCCGTAGATGCCGGGCAGTGACGAGAAGCGCAGGTCCACGGTGCGGCCCTGGGTCGCCACCTGGATGCGGCCGTCCTGCGGCAGGCGGCGCTCGGCGATGTCGAGGTTGGCCATGACCTTCAGGCGCGAGACGATCGCCGGGTGCTGGTCGACGCGTGGCGACATGACTTCGTACAGCACGCCGTCGATGCGCAGCCGGATGCGGGCGCGATTGCGCGAGATCTCGATGTGGATGTCGCTGGCGCCATCGCGGATCGCGCGCTGGATCACGGCGTTGACCATATTGATGACCGGGCTGGCGCCGGCCATTTCGTCGATCTGCGTGTAGTCGTCGGGGATCGTCGACTCGATCAGTTCCAGGTCGCTGGCCTCGGTCTGCACGAAATCGGGCAGGGCGCCGCCATACGCTTCGTCGGCCAGGCGCCGGATATCGGCCGGCGGCGCGACCACGATGCGGATGCGCACGCCCGTGCGGGCGCGCAGTTCGTCGATGCTGTGGATCGCCTGCGGTTCGGCGCTGGCCACGGTCAGCGTGCCCTGCACCTGGAACAGCGGCAGCACGTTCAGGCGCCGCGTGACATCGCGTTCGAGCAGCGCCAGTGCGCCCGGGTCGTACAGGCCGGTGCGCAGCTGCACGTACGGCAGGCCCAGCTGGTCGGCCAGCGCCTGGTACAGCGCCGCTTCGGTGATCCATTTGCGCTCGACCATGATGAGGCCCATGCGCTTGCCGGTCTGGTCCTGCAGGCGCGCCGCCTCGGCCACCTGCTCGGCGCTGGCCGCGCCGCGCTCGACCAGGATGTCGCCCAGCTTGCTGCCCGGCTCGCGCACGCGGCGCGGCGCGGTGGGCCGCGCATCGAACAGCGGCAGCTGTTCGAGCAGGCCCGTGGCCGCGAGGATGTCCTGCAGCAGGGCATTCGGGTACGCCAGCTTGAGCCAGCCGCCAAGCTCACCGAGGCGCTCGCCCATGTCGGCCATCATGCTCAGCGCGCGCCCGGACAGCAGCGTGACCTTGCCCAGGTCGACCACGATCGATACCTGGTGCTGGGCCACGCACTCGTTCAGCGCCGCCTGCAGCGTCTGGACGGCCTCGTCGGCCACCAGCGCCGTCAGCGGCGCCAGATACGTCATGGCGCCGATGCGGCTGCGGGTGATCCGCTCGGGGGCAGCGGTCTCGCTCATGCGGTGACGGCGACCTGGGCTGGCGCTGGTGTCGGCACCGGATCGCGGGCGATGCGGAACTCGGCGATCCAGCCCGGCTCGGCGCGGCATACCGTTTCGAACATCGCCACCACGCCCGGGTCGAGCTGGGTGCCGGCGCAGCGCGCGATCTCGGCCATCGCCACTTCATGGCTGCGCCCGGCGCGGTAGGCGCGCGAGCTGGTGATCGAATCATAGGTGTCGGCCACCGCGATGATGCGCGCGTTGTACGGAATGTCGTTGCCTGCCAGGCCATGCGGATAGCCGGTGCCATCGTACTTTTCCTGGTGGTGGCGCGCGCCCGGCACCGCGCCCTTGAGGCGGTCGATGTGGCGCAGGATTTCGTAGCTGCGCTCGGGATGGACCATGATGAAGGTGAATTCATCGCGCGTCAGGCGCCCCGGCTTGCACAGCACGGCGTCGGGGATGCCGATCTTGCCGACGTCGTGCAGCAGCGAGCCCCAGAACAGGTTGTCCAGTTCGCGCGGCGGCAGGCGCAGGGCGCGGCCGATTTCCATCGCGATGTGGTGCACGCGCTCGCTGTGGCCGCGCGTGTACGGGTCTTTCGCTTCGACGGCCTCGATCAGCGCGGCCGCCATCTGCTGGTTGAACTTGCTCGTTTCGGCCAGCATGCTGTGCATGCGCGACAGGCTCGACAGGTGATTGGCCAGCACTTCGCCCAGCTTGCGGTCGCTGTTGCTGAAGTCTTCCTTGTTCGCATGGTTGAGCAGCACCAGGATCGCCACGACCGACTTGTCCTGGAAGACCGGGCAGCACAGAATCTTGAACGGCATGTCGGTGAAGATGTAGGCGCGGCGTGGATCGTCGGGCTCGTTCATGACGATCGGCTGGCGCGACGAATGCGAGAAGCGGTACAGGTCGCCGCGCATCTCGACCAGCACCAGATCCAGGTTATGGATCGGCGCCGACAGGTTGGTGGCCGACACGCACAGGTTCTCGCCCGGCTTGATGAAGGCGGCGACGTCGGCGTCCATGTGGCTGGCCCAGCTTTCGAGCAGCTCGCCGAACAGGTCTTCGCCCGTGGTCATGTCCTGCACCTGGCGGTCGATCGCATACACCAGGTGCAGCTCTTCGTAGCGGTCCGACAGTTCGTCGGCCATCGCATCGAGCTCGCCCTGCGTGCGGCAGTCGTCGGCAATCGTGCTGGCAATGTCTTCGAGCGCTTCGGCCAGTGCATCCCACGCAAACGGCACATCGGTGGCCGTCGTGGCCGCCGTGTTCGCACGGACCGCGAGGTAGCCGATCAGGCCGCTTTTGGCGATGATCGGCGTATAGAGCAGGGTAGCATCGCCGGCATCGTGGCGCTGCATGCCGTCGCCCGTGGACGGCCAGGCGAAGCCGCCCGTATTGAGCGCCGTGATCCACGATGCGAGCGTCGTGTCGCCGGGTGCGCTCCAGCAGGGCGCGCCAGCGGCGTCGCAGACGGCCAGTGAATAATCGCTCCCGGTGCTGCGGCGCAGCCAGCGCTCGTGGCGGGTGTAGTCGAGGGTCGGCAGAAGATCAAGGGACATGGGCAGGCTTCGGTGGCTGGCGTGGCGTTACGCCAGGGCCGCAAAATGGCGGGACAACCGCGCCACCAGCTGGCGCGGGCTCAGGGGTTTTTCAAGGAATTCGGTATTGGCCAGTTCACGCGCCCAGGCACGCTCGTCGAGCGCGGTCATCGACGTCATGACCAGGATCAGGAACGGGTGGTCCGGATAGGTGGCGCGGGCCAGCGGGCACAGCGTGCGCCCGTCCATGCCGTCCATCTGGATATCGCTGATCAGGACGTCGGGCAGCTGCTGCGCCATCGCGGCCAGCGCGGCGTTGCCATCGCTGGCCGTGGCCACGATATAGCCTTCGCGTTCGAGCGACAGGCGCAGCACGCGCAGGACATGGGGCTCGTCGTCGACGAGCAGGATGTGGCGCGCGCTCATAGCACGGCAGCGCCGGCGGGCGCGGAAACGATTTTCAGGTGCACCGAGAAGGTGCTGCCCACGCCGGGTTCGCTCTCGACGACCAGGCGGCCGTGATGCAGCTCGACGATCTGGGCCGCCAGGTACAGGCCCAGGCCGTGGCCGCCGCGCTGGGTGGCCGCGCCCGCTTCGCTGACGCGGTAGAACTTCTCGAAGATGCGGTCCTGGGCTTCCGGCGCGATGCCGATACCGGTGTCGCGTACGCTGATCACGATTTCATTGTCCTCATTGCGGGCCGCCAGCGTCACGCTGCCGCCCGGGCGGTTGTATTTGATGGCATTGGTCAGCAAGTTGTTCAGCGCAATGCGGAACAGGTCCTTGTCGATCGCCACGGCCTCGAGTTCGCGCGGCAGGTCGAGCAGCACGCGCAGCTGCTTGCCTTCGGCGCGTGGCAACGCCTGCTCATACGCGTCGCGCAGCATGTCATCGAGCCGCACGCGATTGCGTTCGGGACTCATGCTGCCGGTTTCCAGCTTGCTTACGTTGAGCAGGTTGCCGACCAGCGCATTCATGCGCTCGATCTCGTCCTGGATCACGTTCAGCGATTCGACCCGCATGCTTTCGTCGTCGCTGTCGGCCAGCATCTCGGCGTACATGCCGATGACGTTGAGCGGCGACTTGAGTTCGTGCGAGACGTGGGCGACGAAGTCATTGCCCGCCTGGCGCGCCAGGTATTCGCGGGTGACGTCGCGCAGCACGACCAGCGTGCCGAACGACATCGTGCCGTGTCCGCCGCTGAGCGGTTGCGCGGTGGCGCTCAGCTGCCGGCCTTCGACATTCAGCGGTGCGAAGTCGATCTTGTGCGAGCGGGCGTTGTCGCGCAGGTCGCCGCTGTAGCGGCCGAACAGCGTGCGCAGCGCCGGATCGCAGCACCAGGCATCGAGCGGCTGCCCGAGGATCTGGTCCATCGGGATGCCCAGCAGGGGCTCGACCTTGCCGGAGGCGAACGTGACGTCGCCGGCCGGATCGAGCATCAACAGGCCGTCCGGCAGCGACTGCAGCGCGGCATTGAGCTTCTTGCTGCCGTATTGCAGCAGGCGGTTGTCGGCAGTGGTGTTGAGCGAGCCTTCCTCGAGCTGGACGATGCGGGCGCCGGCCTGGTCGAGATAGTGCTGCATATTGGTGATCAGTTCGCGCATGTCGTCAGCGCCTGGCTGATCCGGCCTGCCGGGCGCGGCGAGCTGGCGCAGCTGGCCCCGCAGCTGGTGGCTGAGCGCCGCCAGCGGCGCCATCTCGCGCTTGATGACGACGTACATGACCGGCACGACCAGAAACATCATCAGTGCCAGCAGTGCGAGGAACGACACATCCTGCGCCAGCACCGTAAAGCCCGGCTGGTGGAAACCGACGCGCACGAACGCCTTGCCGCCGCTGCCGTCGGCCAGCGGGCCATAGAATTCGCGCAGCGGCTCGCTGCCGCCGGTTGCCGGCAGCGTGCGCTCACCGAAGCCGGCCTGCGCATCGGCAGGCAGCGGCGTGGCAGGCGCGATGCTGCCGCTGCCCGCGATCTCGGCCAGCGTGCGGCCGGTCGCATCGCCAATTGTCACATAAGCAAAGTCGCTGCCGTCGTTCGAGGCAAGCACTGCGGCGAGCACGCCGCTGCGGCCGCTGCTGTCGGCAAGAAGGGCCATCGGGACGGTGCTGAGCGCCTTGACCAGTCCGACACCTTTGTTGCGCACCTGCGCAGCCTGGCTGGCCTGCTGCCGGACCACGAGCAATGCGACGACGAGGGTAATGGCCGCCAGCGCACAGGCGATGAGGATGATGCCGATGCGGTTGAGTTTCATGCGGATGGACTTGGCGAAATGGAATCTAGCGAACTGTAACGATCGAACTATAGGTTGGTGGTTGCAAACAGGCAAATAAAATTCCTATTGTGCGCAACATTTCCTTGAAAAAATAATTGCGTGACAACGGCGATTGTTGTTTTCACGTTGTCTTCACGTCCACCGCCAATCCATTGGATGTGTCATGGCGTCGTCACGATGCGGGCGTACGCTGGCGCCGTCTTGCATCATGTCGGCAAGACAATAAATTGCAACATAAATTTCCCGGCTAAAACATTCACGTCTTTGGATACGCCCCTATGACTTCACGACGCAGTTTCCTGCGCAACAGTGCGCGCGCGGGTATCGCAGCCGGCACGTTTGCCGCCTTTCCACCTGCCATCCAGCGCGCCCTTGCCATCCCGGCCAATAACGCGACGGGGACCATCCGCGACGTCGAGCACGTCGTGATCCTGATGCAGGAAAACCGCGCGTTCGACCATTACTTCGGCACCCTCAAGGGCGTGCGCGGCTTCGGTGACCGCTTCACGATCCCGCTGCCCGAAGGGCGCAGTGTCTGGCAGCAGCGCCTGGCCAACGGCAACGTCGTCATGCCGTTCCACCTGGACGCCAGCCGTGGCAACGCCCAGCGCGTCAACGGCACGCCCCACGATTGGCTCGACAGCCAGCTGGCCTGGGACAACGGCCGCATGGACCAGTGGCCGCGCTACAAGAATCCCATCTCGATGGGCTACTTCAAGGAAAGCGAGATTCCGTTCGCGTTTGCGCTGGCCAATGCGTTCACTGTCTGCGACGCCTACCACTGCGCGATGCACACGGGGACCGACGCGAACCGTTCGTTCTTCCTGACCGGCACCAATGGCGCCGGGCCCACCGGCACGGCCTTTGTCTCGAATGAATGGGATGCGATCGACGGCCTGCCGGGCGGCGTGAACACCGGCTATACCTGGACCACGTATGCCGAGCGTCTCGAGAAGGCGGGCGTGAGCTGGATCAGCTACCAGAACATGCCCGACGAATGGGGCGACAACATGCTGGGCGCGTTCCGCCAGTTCCGGCGCGCCAATATCGCGTCGGGCTATCCGGTGTCCAGCGGCGGCGCCCCCGGCCAGCCATACACCAACACGGGCCAGGCGCTGCCGTACCATGCCTACGATGCGGCCACCGACAACGCGAAGAACCCGCTCTACAAGGGCATCGCCAACACCTTGCCGGGTACCCAACCCGAGCAATACCTGGACGCCTTCAGGCGCGACATCCGCGAAGGCAAGCTGCCACAGGTGTCGTGGATCAACGCACCGTCGATCTATTGCGAACACCCGGGCCCATCCAGCCCGGTGCAGGGCGCCTGGTTCCTGCAAGAGGTGCTCGATGCGTTGACGGCCAATCCCGAGGTCTGGAGCAAGACGGTCCTGATCGTCAACTTCGACGAGAACGATGGTTATTTCGACCACGTGCCGTCGCCCTCGGCGCCATCGCCTGACGGCAAGGGCGGCTACGCCGGCAAGACGACGCTGTCGCCTGGCGCGCTGGGGCCGGAATACTACACGCACCCCCGGCCTGCCGGCAGTACCCGCCAACCGGCAGCGGACGGGCGCGTCTACGGACCCGGTCCGCGTGTGCCGATGTACGTGATTTCGCCGTGGAGTCGCGGCGGCTGGGTCAATTCGCAGGTCTTCGACCACACGTCGGTGCTGCGCTTCCTGGAAACGCGCTTCGGTGTCATCGAGCCCAACATCAGCGCGTACCGCCGCGCCGTCTGCGGCGATCTGACGAGCGCCTTCAACTTCGCGACACCGAACGACGAGGCGCTGCCCGCACTGCAGGGCCGCACCAATCGCAGCCAGGCCGACGCCCTGCGCGCCGCGCAGCAGCGCCTGGCGCAGATCGCGCCGCCAGCGTCGCCGCAAATGCCGCTGCAGGCCCCGGGCACGCGGCCCTCGCGCGCGCTGCCGTATGAACTGGCCACCACCTGCCAGGTGCAGCCCGGCGCCACGATGGCTGCCGTGCAGGTCACGCTGAACTTCATCAACACTGGACGCCAGGGCGCGGTCTTCCACGTCTACGACCGCAAGAACCTGGCCGCCGTGCCGCGCCGCTATACCGTCGAGGCAGGCAAATCGCTGGCCGACAGCTGGACGCCTGCTGTGGGTGGCGCCTACGATTTGTGGGTGCTGGGTCCGAACGGCTATCACCGCCACTTCACGGGCAGCGCGCTGCGCGCCGTCGCGGCAGGGCAGGCGCGTCCGGACGTCCACGTGCGCTGCGACGCTGCCACGGGCGAACTGGCGCTGCGCCTGCTGAATGCCGGCGCGGCGCCGTGCACGTTCAACCTGAATGCGAACGCCTATGCTCAGGTGCGCCAGCTGCACACGCTGGCGCCGCGCACCGAACTGCTCGTGCGCATTCCGCTGGCGGCCAATGGTTACTGGTACGACCTGAGCGCCACGGTCTCGGGCCAGCCCGACTACCTGCGCCGCTTTGCCGGGCGCGTCGAGACCGGCCGCCACACGGTCAGCGAACCGGCGCTGGGCCTGGTCTGACCATGTTCGCTTCCATCACCACCAACAGGAATTCCATGCATCCCATGCTTCGTAACGCGGCCGCAGCCGTCGCCTTCGCGCTGTGCGCACCCTTCGCCTCGGCCACCGTGCTCGACTTCGACGATATCGTCGGTGCTGATGGCTACGCCGCCGTCGCCCCCAACTACGGTGGCCTCGACTGGTCGGGCGCCGGTCTGAATGTCTTCACGAGCGAGCAAGACCCGTTTGCCGCCCATTCGGGTGCCGGCCGTGTCACCACCGACTGGACCGACGGCGGGCCAGTCGCCAGCACCATCCGCTTCCTGGCGCCCACCGTCTTCGAGGGCGCCTGGTTCTCGGGCTACGAAGACAGCAGCGTGCGCTTCGACCTGTACTTCCAGGGTCTGCTGGTCGCCAGTACGTCGGCGCTGCAACTGTCCGGCGTGGCCGCCTTCCTGGACGCCGGCTGGGATGGCGCGATCGATACGGTCGTCGTCTCCAGCGGCGTGCAGGGTTCGTATGCGATGGACGACTTCAGCTTTGTCGGTGTGACCGCGGTGCCGGAACCGGGGTCGCTGGCGCTGCTGCTGGCTGGCCTGGGCATGGCCGGTGTGCTGCGGGTGCGCCGCGCGTCGTTTTAAATCAGTCCCAGCGTCAGCGCGCGCAAGGTCGCGGCGGCGCGGGTCGAGCATCCGAGTTTGCCCAGGATGCTCTCGACATGCGTGCGCACGGCGCCGGTACTGATGCGCATCGCGCGCGCGGCGTCCTTGCCGGTCTCGCCCAGGCTGAGGCGCTGCAGCACGTCGACCTCGCGCGCTGACAATACCTGGCCCACCGGCGCCAATACGGTTGCCGTGGCAGCGGCCGCCAGCACGGCGTCCACCGCAGCGCGATCGAGGCGTCCACCCGTCACCTGCGCTTCGAGCAGCGCCCGCGTCGATGCCGGTTCGTGCGCAGCGCGCCACGGCCGCGGCGAGCGCAGGGCGACGTGGACGGTCGCTGCCGCCAGCAGGCATTGTGGAATGCCAAGCGTGGCGGCGTCGAGACTGCGATAGTAGCCGCTGCCATCGAGCCGTTCATGGATTTGCGAGGCCAACTGCGCATCGGCCTCGATGCCGTCGACACGGTTGCCGATGCGCGCCGTCCAGAAGGGCGCGCGGCGGATGGCTTCCCAGTCGGCGTCACCCGGTTTGCTTCTGCGTTCCCAAACCGTGTTCGACACGGCGGCGCGCCCGATCCCGTGCAACAGTGCCGCGCGCGCCAGGCTGCGCTGGTCGGCGTCCGGCAGCCCCAAGCCCTGTGCGGCCCCGTGCGCCAGCAGCGCCACGCGGCGCGAATGACCGGCCAGCCAGGGCAGCTTCAGTTCGACGGTATCGGCCACCAGCGTCAACGGTACCGACAGCGGCAGGAAGTCGCTGGGCAGCGCGGGTTCTTCCAGTGTGTCGGGTGCGTCGAGCCACGCCTGTGCGTGCGGCGCCACCTGCGCCACCAGCGCCGCCGGATACCTGACGCCACCCAGACGCGTGACCATCGCCAGCGCCGCGCTGAATCCATGCGCGCGTGTGAGGATCTCGATGTCGCCGGCCAGCACCACGTGGTACACGACGGCCGGCACCCCGTTGCCTTCCAGGCCACGCGGCAGGCCGCGGCCATCGACACGTTCGAACAGGTGGCGCAGACCGTGTTCGACCGGGGCCGGCAAGCCCAGCATGGCCGCGATGTCGCCCGCGATTTCGCAGTGGATGGTGGCCAGCGGCGTGAGGTGATTTCGCAGCGTGTCCAGGCGTGCGGCTTGCTGCGCATTGAGGGTGCGTTTCAACATCGCCTGGCGGCCATCGATGTCGTCGCCCAGCAGCGCGGCAAAGCCGGCGGCCGTGGCGGTGCTGCCGGACCAGCGCAAGCGGGCCGCCATGTGCGCGTGCGCAGCCGCTGCAGTGTCGCCACCGGCAGCCAGTGCGATGCGCGCGGCCAGGCGCGCAGCACGCGCGGAGGCGTCGATGGGCTGGCCCATGGCCAGGTCGCCCACGATCGCGAGTAACCCCATGGCCTGCGCCAGCGTCACCGTGTCGTGGCCGTGCAGGCTGGCGCTGGCGGGCGAGAGAGAAGGCCGGGGTGCCTGGTTGGTCGTGTGCATGAAGCCGATCGTATCGCCAAGGCCATCCCCGCATCTGCGGGGTTGGCCGCAGTCAGGCCAGCCCGGCCAGCTTCGCGTTGCGTTCGCGTTCGAGCTTGGTGATGTAGCGCTGCACCCCGGCCAGCGCGCCGCGCGAGATGTCGACGAACTGGCAGCCGATGCGGCGCGTGGTCTTGTGGTTCAGCAGGGTGAGGTCGAGCGAGTTGCGGATCTCGAGCGAGGTGGCGATCGGCCCGATCTCGGGCAGTTCGATGCGGCAGTTGGCGATCACGCGCCCGAGCGTCGTATCGAGCAGCAGCTTGCTGTCGAGAAGTGCAATGCCGCCAACGCTGATGTCATGCAGCGCGAAGACGCTCATGCCGCCGGTACCGCCATCCATCGGCACCGGAATCAGTGCGCGCACCGGATTGGTGACGGGCGTGGCCATGCGGTAGTACTCGCGCCGCTGCAGGCGGATCAGGGTGGGGGGAATGTCGGCCCGCAATGCCGGTTCGCCGCGCCACACTGTCGGGGCCAGGTTGGCGGCGGCGAACAGGATGCGGATCTTGTCGAGCGTGGTTTCGCATTTCGCGCGCGCTGCGCCCGTCATGCGCTGGTTCTGCGCCGGATCGACCGAGCGATCGAGCACGAGCGTGTTGCTGTCTTCGTCCACGGCCAGGATCGAGGTTACGCAGACGTCGGCCTCACCCCTGATCAGCAGACGGATCAGCTGGTTGTGTTCGCCGATCTGGCGCAGCAGCGAAACGATCTCGCGGCGCGATGCGACTTCGTAGTCGTGCCAGTCTTCCAGTTCTGCTTCATCCATTGCTAGGCTTTATGTCCTTGACGCTTGTTCCGGGGGGAGGTGAGGCGTCGGATCAGGTGCGGTGGGCATTGACTCACCGTTCTTTTTAGCCGACTCAATATGATATAGCCATGCCAACAGTTCCGCAATTGCTCGATACAGCGTTGGGGGAATTTCGCGGTCCAGATCGACCTGCATGAGCAGCGAGACCAGCTCTTTCGATTCGTGCACGAACACGCCCGCATCCTGGGCGCGCTGGATGATCTGTTCGGCGATCATGCCTGAGCCCTTGGCCACGACCGTCGGCGCTTTCTCGCCAGCGCTGTAGGCCATCGCCACCGCGCTCTTGATGCGCTGGTTGGCCAGTTTATTCATGGTCGCCATCGCCATCGTCATCATGCTTCGGCGCCGCAGCGGCCCGCGCGCGCGCATCAAACCCCGCCAGCGGCGTGCCCACCGAATCGAGTGCGCCGGCCAGGTTCGGCACGTGCTGGCGCAGCAGGGCGGCGGTGGCGTCGTCGCCGGTTGCGAGCCCGATCTGCAAGGCGCCGCCCACCATCCGCAGCTGCACATCGAGTTCGCCCAGTTCGGGGAACCGCAGGCGCAGGCGGCTGTTCCAGATCGCCCCGTCATCGTCGCTGCCGCCACCGTGCGCTTCGCGCTGCACATCCCATTCCATCGGCTGGCCGGGCCACAGCTGGCCTTTCCACGCCAGTTGCGATTGCTCCTGTGCCGCCAGCTGCATGCTGATGAACTGCGCGGTGGCGGGATCCTGCGGGTTCGGGCGCGCGCCGTTTTGTGCGGCCTGCTGCTGCGGTTCGTTCGCCAGTTCGGCCAGTGCGCGCGAACCCTGCGCCCATTCGGCCACGTGCGATTCGTAGAACAGGCCGCTCTTGCCGAACGCCTGCTTCAGGCCGGCAGCCAGCGCCGCCGGATCGGCGTCCGGCGTGGCCACCAGTGGCGCACTGCCAGTGACGGCGGTGAGCACCGTCTCGGCTTTCTGGGCGGCCGCCAGCACGCCGGCCAGGGCCTGGGCGGTAGGACTGAGCGTGGTGTTTTTTGCTTCGGTGCCGCCGGCAAACGCCTGCGCGCCCAGTCCGGCGCTGGAGGCCAGCAGGGCGCCTGCGCGGCCGAGGGCGGCGCCTTCGCGGTAGCCCAGCGGCGCGCCTGGCGCATCCGTTTCGGCTTGCGGGGCGGGGCCGGCTTCGGCAAAGCCGGTGGCAGTGGTTTGGGCGCCGACCTGAAAGGTAGGGCGGGGATGCAGGCCGATCAGCGTGAGCGGCACGTCGGCGCCGACCAGCGCGCCCGGGGGCAGTTGCATGCGCGCCTGGGTGTCGGCGAACTTGACGATGAAGGTGCCGTCGGTGAGTTTGGCCTGGATTTCGCCGTGGATCGCCTTGCCCAGCAGTGGCGCGACGGCGCGCGCAAAGGCTTGCTGACGCGGATCGACGGCCTGCTCGGCGGCCTGGCCCGGCGTGACGCGCGTGACGGCGCCAATGAGATCGCGGGGCAGCATCAGTCAACCCCCGCCGGGCGCATCAGATGCCGTAGGCGCGCGCGACGCGGCGTTCGGTCGATTTGCTGTTGATCAGGGACGACAGGTGCGCCATCCATGGGCTGGTCAGGTCGCGGATGCGGCGGTCGGCGTCGAGCATGCGGCGGATTGCATTGACCTTGCGCACGCGTTCCTGGCCGGCCAGCGGGGCCACGCCTTCGTTGGCCTTCAGGCGGCGCGCATGGGCAGCGCATTCCTGTTCGAGTTCGGCCAGGCGATCCCATTCGCTGGCAGTGGCCGCGTCGAGCATGCGCTCGGTGATGCCGACCATCGCTTCGTAGACCGTCACCACTTCTTGTCCATTCATCGTCATCGTCATCGTCAACCTTATGCGCTCATCAGGGTAGGGGTACGCTGGATGGCCGGCACGGTCTGCTCGGCCGTATCGCTCTTTTCGCCGATCGCGACCCAGGCTTCGCGCAGATCGGACATCAGGCCATGGACTTCTTCGATGATCGCGATATCGTTCTTCATATTGGCCTGCAACAGGCGGCGGCTCATGTAATCGTACAACGCATCGAGATTCTGTGCGATCTCGCCGCCAGCTTTCTGGTCGAGCGAGGCGCGCAGGCCATTGTCGATGATCGTGATGGCCTTCGAGATCGACGCGCCCTTGGCGGCCACGTTCGACGACTTGATGTGGTTGATCGCGCTGAGCAGGGCGACGATCACACCGTCGTACAGCATGACCACCAGCTTCTGTGGCGACGCGGCAGCAACGCCGGTCTCCAGACCAACCGTTGCATAGGCGCCGACGCCGCGTTTCGGGGTTCCAAACATATGAGATTCTCCGGTGATGCTGAAATTATGAGTTGGCCGCGATGGACGCCAACTGCTGGGTTAGGTAGTCCGAGGTCGATTGCATCGACGTCATCATCGAGTCGAGTGCGACGAACTGGGCGCGATAGCGTTTTTCGATGCTTTCCAGGCGCGTTTCAAAACGCGCTGCCTGGTCGGCGACCGATTTGATCGATACGTTCAGACCATCGGTTTTGCTCTTGAGCAGGCTGTCCTTGCCGACGAAGCTGGTGGCCAGATTGTTGAGCTGGAAGGCGAAGCCTTGCGAGAACGTTACGGTGCCGCGATCGCCGAGGATGCCGCTGGTGATTGACACCTGGATGCCTTCCGCGTTCGAGCCTGGCGCTGCCGTCAGCGCCTGCCCGTTGCCGGTGGCGGCCACGCCGCCGATCGTGCCTGCGACATCGGTGCCTTTGCTTGGTGCGGCGCCGCCGAAGATCAAGGCGACCGAGCTGCCGCTGACACCGGCGAGCGAGATGTTCGACGTCGATCCATACTTGCTCGACGACAGCGTCAGGATGCCGTCTTCGCCGACCTTCGATTCGGCCGTGTCGCCAGCGCCGGCAAAGACGGCATTGCCATTGATGGATGAGCGCAGCAGCGCAGCCAGGTCATCCTTGCTGTACGTGCCGGCGGGCAGCTTGATTTCCTGCGTCTTGCTGTCGGTGACCGGATCGGTATCGTTCAACGTCACGCGCCATACCGTGTTCGGGGCGATCGTCGTAGTCGTGCCAAGTGCAGCGCTGCTCGCCAGCGTACCCTGCGTGGCAAGGCTGGTGATATTCAGGCCGTACGTGCCTGCCTTGGTCGCAGCGGTCGATTTGTCGAACTTGACCAGACCATCGGTGGTTGAACCCATCGCCGCAAACAGCCCGCCGAAGTCAGCCGCATTGTCGGTGATCGCCTTGTTCAACTTGCTCGAATCCACCTTCAGGCTGCCGTCCTGCTGGAACGCAATGCCGATCTGGCTCAGTGAATTGAGCTTGCCACCGGTGCCCTCGACGACAGCGCTGATCTGCCGGCGCATCTGGCTCTGGATCGCGCGCACACTGGCGTCGCCCTGCAGGACGGCGCCCTTCTTGGTTTCAGCGTTGTACTTGGTCAAACCGCTCATCGTCGAGTTCAGCGTGTTGTATGCCTTGACGAAGTCGTTGACGGCCGTGCTGATGGCTCCCGTGTCCTTCGTGACCGTGAGCGTGCTGCTGCCGACTGCGCTCACGTCGAGCGTGACGCCCTGGATTGCATCCTTGACGCTGGTGCTGTCGCTCTTGATTTCGATGCCGTTCATGTTCAGCAGCGTGCTCTGTGCCCCGGCGGTCTGGGCCATGCCTTGCACACCGGTCGGATCGTAGCCCAGCAGGGCCGCGAGGGCCGGGTCGGCTTCTGAACCGTCTTCACCCGAGACGCCAATCTTCATCGACGTGGCTTCGCCGGTCTTGTTCGACGTGACGACAAGGTGGAAGGGTTTGCTGCTGCCGTCGGACACGATGGTCGCAGTCACGCCCATGTCAGCCTTGTTGATGGCGTCGCGGATGCCTTGCAGCGACTGGTCACCCGCCTCCAGCGTAATGGTTTTGCTGTTGATTGCACCATTGAGCGAGAAGCCGGAACCCTGGTGCGATCCAACGCTGCCTGCAGTAAAGCCAGCAGACGCCGGGTTGTTGCCGCCGATCAGGATCTGGTTGCCGTCGTTCGAGCGCAGCGTGACGCCAGCGGTGGCTGTCGTGGTCGCGCCGGTGTTGGTATCGGTGGCAGCATGCTTGATGCCACCCTTCACAGTGCCGGTCACGGTTTCGGTCACGTCGATGGTATTGCCGTCGGCGGCCTTGAATTGCAGCGTACCTGCGGCGGCGCTGCCGCTCACGGTGATGTTGGCTGCGGCCAGCGCATTGCGCGTGCCGGCGCTTGCCAGCGTGGTATCGAGACTGGCGCGGGTGATCGACGTGGTATCGGTATTCAGGTTGGCCAGCTGGACGCCGCCCACCGACAGTGCATAGCTGGAACCGGCAGTCACGCTGACATCGCCGAAGCCGGCGAACAGGTCGGCGGCGGTTTCGCTGCTGCCAGCAGTGGCGACTACGCCGGTTTTTTCGCTCTGCGCGTTAATGGCCTCGGCCAGCGCGCGGGCGCTGCGGGTGGTCGGACTGGTGCTGATCGCCACGCCGTTCAGGCTCAGCGAACCGTTGGCGATGCCGCCCGCGGCCGCGGCCAGTCCCAGCGCAGTGCCGGTGGCGCCGAACGTCCCGCCGGTCACAGTGCCGAACTGGAATGTCAGGTTGGTTGGCGCACCGGCGCCGATGGTACTGGTGCTGCTGGCCATGCCCGTTGTCTTGAGGCTCTGCGACTGGGCCAGTTGGGTAACGTTGACCTTGTACTTGCCCGGCACAGCGCCTTCACCGGCGGTGCCGGTGAAGATATCCTTGTTGGAGGCGGTGGCGCTCAGACCCTGGAAGGTGTTCGACTGGTTCAGCAACGAAAGCGCGCCCTGGAACGCGCCCACGGCAGAGCTCACTTGATTCAAGGCAGAGTTCTTCGCTTGCAATGCTGCCGTTTTCTTGGCGTAATTGTCGAGCGGCCTTGCTTCAGCTTGCATCAGTTTGGTAACGATGCCTTCGATGTCGAGTGCCACTTGTTTCTCCGGTGAAAGCAATAATGTAAGTCATTATCGGCAGAAACAAACCGTACTTAAGAGCGGTAAAGGCGGCTCTCTTTTTATTTTGGTGGGGATCGTCACCACTGATGTCGCGGCGCCATGTAAAAAGCGCCGCACCTGGTGGGGTGCGGCGCTTCGCGTGAGGAGCAGATCGCGTCAGGCACGTTGGTTCAGCAGGCGCCCCACCATCTTGTCGATCGATTTGGCCATTTCGAGCGCCTCCTTGGTCGGCATCTGGCGGACGACTTCCTTCGTGTCGCGGTCGATGATCTTGACCACGAGGTCCTTGCTCTCTTCGTCAATCTCGAATTGCAGGCTCTGCGCCGATTGTGGCAGCGCTTCATTGAGCTTCTTGACGGCGGACGACACCTCGTCCCGGGCTGGCTGGGCTTCAGCCTTCTCCGGTGCTGCCCGTGGTGCCGGGGCAGCCGGCCCGCTCGCGACCGCTGGACGTTCGTCCAGTTTGGCGAGGGGTGACGTTGCAACGGATGGAATTTGCATGGCGTATCCTAACGAAAATTCCCCAGCCAAATTGCTTCAGCCGGGGAACCGCTTACCAAGTGGTGCTGTTACTACGCGTTAGCGATTAGCCACGCAGGAGCGACAGAACACCGTTCGGCAGCGAGTTGGCCTGGGCCAGCATCGACGTACCAGCCTGCTGCAGGATCTGACCGCGGGTCATTTTCGCAGTTTCCGAAGCAAAGTCGGTATCGACGATGCGGCTACGCGATGCCGACAGGTTCTCGGTGGACGACGACAAGTTCGAGATCGCCGATTCGAAACGCGACTGCAGTGCACCGTATTCAGCGCGCTGACCGTTGACCGCACCCAATGCAGCGTCAGCGATCTTGATGGCTTGCTGGGCCCCTTCGAAGGTGCTGACATCCAGGTTTGCCACCGACTTCAGATCGGAGGAGCCGCCGACGCCCCAGCCGCTAGTATCAGCGACCGAGAAGCTCTTCTCGGAATCCATAGCGATGCGGCCTTTGGCGGTAGCTGCACCACCTGGCGTAGCGGGAACAATAGGTGGCCCAGGTTGCTCTGGGGTACCAATTGCCATGGTTGGCGCTGCGGTCGTTGTGATTGCTACGCCTTTGTCGTCCAAGGTCGACAGCGAACCAGTTGCGCCAGTTGCAGTCGAATTGTTGGTCAGTGCGATGTCATTGCCTTCTGCATTGGTCAGCTTCAGACCACCGTTGGTTGCATCATAAGACGCGGTAACGCCGGTTTTTGCAGTTTGTGCATTAACAGCGCTGATAGCCGAAGCGTAACCATTTGCATCTGTCTGCTTACCGATTGAAAACGAGATATTTACTGCATCGGCATTATCGGATTTCAGGGCAACCACATACGATTTGTCAGCAACGCCTTTGAAGACTGCTTCCGTCTTTGCAGTCGCAGTCACGCCAGTATCGCCGCTGACGGCATTGATCTTGGCGACCGATGCCTTCGCAGATTCGTCGGCGGCAACGGCAACATTCTTAGAACCTTGCGAACCATTGATGCTAATCGTACCTGCAGCGAGCGCGCCTGTTGCTGTCGCCTGCAAGGCACTCTTATCCATACGATTGTTGCCGTAGGTCGAAGTGGTGAAATTCGCGCCGTTCATCGAGATCAGCTGGCCTGCATTGGCGCCAACCTGGAAGTTCGCGGTGCCCATCGAACCGTCCATCAGCTTCTGGCCGTTGAATTCGGTGGTGTTGGCGATACGGTTCAGTTCCGAAGTCAGTTGGGTGACTTCAGTCTGCAGTGCTTTGCGGTCGCTGGCCGAGTTCGACGAGTTCGACGACTGGACAGCCAGTTCGCGGACACGTTGCAGGATGTCGCCCGAGCTCGACAGAGCGCCTTCAGCGGTTTGCGCCATCGACACGCCATCGTTGGCGTTACGGGTCGCTTGCGTCATACCCTTGATTTGCGAATTCATGCGGTCCGAAATCGCCAGACCAGCGGCGTCATCCTTCGCGCTGTTGATGCGCATACCCGACGACAGGCGTTGGATCGAGGTATTCAGCTGCGATTGCGAGGTCGACAGGTTACGCTGCGAGTTCAGGGATGCGACGTTGGTGTTGATTACTGATGCCATGGTGTTTCTCCAGACTAGGTCTTACTAGGGGTGCAGCGACCGTGCTGCTGTTCACTTTGGTCCGTCGCGTTATTCCGTGACGTTCAAACCGCTGTTGTTGCCGGTAACGGTGCCCTGTGGAAAAAGTTTAGGGCCGGACGCAAAATAAATCGTTTTTTTTACCTGTCTGGAAAAACACCTGTTCAGAACTTGTCATTCCGCCACGACTACCCGATTCTTCCCGCTGCTCTTGGCCTGATACATCGCTTTATCCGCCCGCGCCATCAGCGACGCCTGCTCTTCGTTCTGCATCCGCAGCGCTACACCGCACGAAAAGGTAATCAGCATCTTCTCGTTATCGTGCAAGAAGAAGTGCCGGGTC
Source organism: Oxalobacteraceae sp. CFBP 8761 (assembly GCA_014841595.1). NCBI lineage: Bacteria > Pseudomonadati > Pseudomonadota > Betaproteobacteria > Burkholderiales > Oxalobacteraceae > Oxalobacteraceae sp. CFBP 8761. The sequence goes on from JACYUE010000001.1 coordinate 974,335, forward strand.
AGTTCGCGCTGCACCCGCACCATGGCCGCCGCGGCCGCGTCGACGGTCGTCTCGGGCAACAGGATCAAAAATTCCTCGCCGCCGAAGCGCGCGATCACGTCCATCGCGCGCAGCGTCTCGCGCACGACCTTGACCAAGTGCTTGAGCGCGGCGTCGCCCGCCATGTGCCCGTAGGTGTCGTTCAGGCGCTTGAAGTTGTCGAGGTCCAGCAGCGCCACGCACAGCGGCGTGTTGCGGCGGTCGGCGCGCGCGCTTTCGCGCTCGAACACGTCGTCCAGGCCGCGGCGGTTCAGGCTGCCAGTCAATTGATCCTCTCGCACCAGCTCGCTCATATGCTGCAGCTCGGCTTCCAGTTCGCGGATGCGCTGCTCGGCTTCCTGCACTTCGCGGTGTGCGCCGACCATACGGTCGCGCGAGGCCAGCGCTTCGTCCTGCGCGTGGCGCGTCTCGCGCAGCACGTCGTTCAGCAGGGTATTGAGTTCGTTGATGTCGGTCGCGCCGCCGATGCGCTCGGAAAAGTCGCCCAGCTTGGCGTGGTAGTCGCCGGTCGCGGCGGCCACCGAGCCCAGGCGCTCGACAAACGTCATCATCATGTTCTTCATCGTCGCACGCACATCGGCGATGCCATGTTTCAGATGACTTTGCTTGATGATCACGTCTTTCAGGCTGCGCGTGGCGTCTTCCAGCGCGCGCGTTTCCAGTGGTCCGGCGATCAGTTCCTGCACTGCCACGACCTGGCCTCGCATATAGTTGTCGTCCTCGAGCAAGCCTTCGATATTGTCGAGCAGCAGGCGGAACAGCCGCAGCAGCAGTTCCTGCTGGCCGGCGCTGTCGTCCTTGCGCAGTTCGATCTGGAAGCACAACTGCTTCAGGCGCGCCTCGATGTCCTGCAGTTCGCTTTCGCCAACCGCCGTCTTGACCAGTGCGCCGAGCGCTTCGGCCTCCTTGACCTGTTCCGGGTTGTCGCTCAGCAGCGAAGCGCAGGCGAACGACAGCGTGCGCGCCAGCATGTCGCGCAGCAAGCGCGTCTGGGGCTCTTCGTCGCCCATTGCCATCACCGGCGTGTTGCGCCGCAGATGGCGCTCGCTCAACTGGCCCAGTGCCTGGGTGTAGCCGCTCCAGTCGCCCGTCTTGACGGCGCGCGTCATGCGCCGGCCGTAGTCGGCCAGTTCGCCCGGCGTATCGAGCAGGCGGCGCGCGAACCCGTTCAGTACCTCGATGGCGCCAGCATCCGGCGCCGGCGCGGGCGGCGGCGGCGGGGTGCCGGCGATCTCGTCATAGATGGCGCGATAAGCGTCCGGCGTCGGCGCGATACGGCGCGTGGCCAGGCGGCGGAACGCCTCGCGTGCAATGTCGGCCGGATTCGCTGCGGGAGCGGCAGCGGAACCAGCGCCGGATACAGCGGGAACGGGTGTGGACGGAGTGGACATGGGTTGCAGCGCGGTGCCGGGTTTGCGGGATTGACGACATGATAGGCAGTTTATTTGCCTGGCATCAACAACTATTCAATGGCAAGACACGCGGCAGGGGCGTCAGTCGACCAGGCCGTTGCGGATCGCATACGTGGTCAGCTCGGCACTGCTCCGCAGTTTCATCTTTACCAACAGACGCGCGCGGTATTCGCTGATCGTCTTGACCGACAGCGACAATTCGCCTGCGATCTGCGTGACGGTCATGCCCGACGCGATCATTGTCAGCGTCTGGTATTCGCGGTCGGACAAGCCTTCGTGGGCGGCGCTTTCGTGGTCTTCGCCGATGGCGCTGGCCAGCGTTTGCGCGAGCGCGGCGCTGACATACTTTTGTCCCCCCGCCACCAGGCGAATGGCCGTGACCAGTTCGCGCGGCGCGCTCTGCTTGGTGATGTAGCCGGCGGCGCCGGCCTTGAGCGCGCGGATTGCGTACTGGTCTTCGCGGTGCATCGACAGCATCAATACTGACAACTCGGGCTTGTCCTTCTTGATCTGCTTGAGCACATCGATGCCATTGCGGTCGGGCAGCGAGATATCGAGCAGCATCACGTGGCAGCGCGTCTTGCCCGCCAGGCGCACGGCATCGTGGCCATCCTCGGCCTCGCCGGCGACAACGATGTCGCGCTCGTCGGCGAGGATCTGCTTGAGTCCTTCGCGCACGATGGCATGGTCATCGGCGATGCATACCCGGATGGTTACTTTTTCACTCATTCTGCTTCTTGTTCTGTGCCGGGGCCACGGACGGCGCCAGCCTGGTCTTGACGGTCAACATCGTGCCACCTCCAGGCGCTGGCGACAAGGACAGCACGCCGCCAAGCGCGCTGGCCCGTTCGTGCATGCCGCGCAGGCCGAACGCGTGCGGCCGGGTGCGCGCGGCCGGGTCGATGCCGCAGCCGTTGTCGCAGATGGCCAGCGTGAGCTCGCCGCCGTCATCTTCCAGCGTCAGCGTGACCTGCGTCGCGCGTGCATGCTTGGCAACATTGGTCAGCGCTTCCTGGGCGATGCGAAAGAGGGCGTCGGCGTGCTCCGGCGCCGGCTCTGGCGTTAGTGCATCGGGACAGTGCCTGATCACGGCGATGCCGGTTTGTCGCGCGAACTCGTCCGCCTGCCATAGGAGCGCGCCCGCCAGTCCCAGGTCAAGCGCGGTGGCGCGCAAACCGAACGAGATGCGATGCACCGTCTCGATGGTGCGATCGACGAGCTCGTCGATGTACCCGGCCTGGCCGGCCAGACCGGGCTGGTCGGCCGGCACACGCGCCGCCAGCCGCGCCAGCGCCATCTTGATGGCGATGAGGTTGCCGCCCAGGTCATCGTGCAGTTCGCGCGCGATTCGGGTACGCTCGGCCTGACGGGCGGCGTCGTCGCGGTCGTGCTGGAGCAGGGTGGGTTGGCGCATGGTCGAATGATACGACAAGGGCGCGCAAGTCTCGTTACAATGCATCCATGAACAAGGCATTTGTAAAAGAGTCGGACAACGACGACGATGATGAAGCCCTGGTGCTGGCACAGGCGATTCCTGACGGCGCCAAGAACTACATCACCCCGGCCGGCTACCAGCGCATCAAGGATGAGCTATTGCAGCTGATCGACGTCGACCGCCCCGAAGTCGTGCGCATCGTGCACTGGGCCGCCTCGAATGGTGACCGCTCCGAGAACGGTGACTATATCTATGGCAAACGCCGCCTGCGCGAAATCGACCGCCGCATTCGCTTTCTCACCAAGCGCATGGATTCGGCGTTCGTCGTCGATCCGAGCATCCAGCATGGCAACGACCAGGTGTTCTTCGGCGCCACGGTCCGCTATGTCAACGGGGCCGGTGAAGAGCACACGATTACCATCGTCGGCATCGACGAGCTCGATCCACTGCATGGCAAGATCAGCTGGGTCTCGCCCGTGGCGCGTGCACTGACCAAGTGCCGCGAAGGCGATGTCGCGCAGCTGCACACACCGCTGGGCATGGACGAGCTTGAAATCATCTCGGTCGACTATCCCGAGCCCGTCACCGACTGAGCTCGCGGCCCGGTGCTACTATGTGCGCATGAACCGACCTCATGAAGCGGCGCACAGTCCGATGCACCAGCAGACAGACCCCCTGGCGGCGCTGCGCGCCGCAACCAACGAACAACACGAACGGCTCGACAGCGGCCTGCCGTTATCCGGACCTGCTCCCGACCTGAACGACTACGCGATGCACCTGACGATGGTGCGCGACTGGCTGGCACCATTGCAGCCGTGGCTGGATTCGTTTCCGGACGGGCCGCAGCTGGTCTTGCCGCCGGTAGAGCGCCTGGCACTGATCGAAGCCGACCTGAACGAGCCGGGCATGCCGCCGCTGCGTATCCCCACGCTCGCATACACGTGGCCGCGCGATGCCAGTGCGGCCTACCGCTGGGGCGTGTGCTATGTGATCGAAGGCTCGCAGCTGGGTGGCAAGGTGCTGTACGGGAAACTGGCCGGCACGCTCGCGCCACATCCGCTGCGCTATCTGAAGGGCAGTGACGCCGGGCCGGGCCCGCGCTGGCGCGCGTTCATGCTGGCGCTGAAAGAGCATGTGAGGTCGGCGGACGAGATTGCCGACGCCTGCGAGGGCGCATGCGCGGCGTTTGACAGTATTTTGAAGCTGGCCGTCATGCGCTGATATTGGCGGCCCGGCCGCCAATATCGGCAACATCCCGAAAAACGCGGATTACGTCCGCTCGCGTTCCACCCGATTCACCCCGGCCACGCGGCGCAGATTGCGAATCAGTTGCGCCAGGTGCACCCGGTCGGCGATCTGGATCGTGAAACGCAGCTGCGTCATCATGTTTTCGTCGTCTTCGTCCATGCCCACATACGTGATGTTGGCGTCGGACTCGCCGATCTCGGCAGCCACGCGGGCGAGGATGCCTTTTTCATTGTTGATCAGCAGGCGGATACGGCAGTCGAAGCGGCGGTTGAGATCGTCGCCCCACTGCACGGCGATCCAGCGGTCGGGTTCTTTCGCCAGCAGGCGCTTGGCCGTCTGGCAATCGCAGGTGTGCACCACCAGCGCCTGGTCGCGGCGCAGCTGGCCCGTGATCTGGTCGCCCGGGATCGGCAGGCAGCACGGCGCCAGCTGGACCGCCACGCCTTCGCTGCCATAGATCGTCACCGGGGCGATATCGCTGGCTGGCAGCGGTTTGCTCGACGGCAGCAGATCGGGGTCGCCCTCCATCAGACCGAAAATCTGGCGCGCCACCAGCGTCGGCATGCGCTTGCCGATGCCGATGTCGGCGTACACTTCTTCCATCGAATTGGCCGACGACTCGCCCAGCAGCCGCTCGACGACGCTGGCCGGCAGATCGGGCTTGATGTTGCGTACGGCCAGCGCCTGGGTCAACAGTTCGAGACCCAGCTCGGCCGACTCGTTGACGTCGACCAGGCGCAGGTGATGGCGGATCGCCGAGCGCGCCTTGCCTGTGCGGACAAACGTCAGCCAGGTCGGACTCGGGCGCGAATCGGGCTGCGTAATGATCTCGACGATGTCGCCGTTGTGCAGTTCGGTGCGCAGCGGTTGCTCTTCGTGGTTGATCTTGACGCCCACCGTATGGTCGCCGATGCCGGTGTGAATCGAGTAGGCGAAGTCGAGCGCCGTCGCGCCGCGGGGCAGGGCGATGATCTTCGACTTGGGCGTAAACACATACACCGAATCGGGGAACAGGTCGACCTTGACGTGTTCGAGGAACTCGGCCGAGTCGCCCGTTTGCTGCTGGATGTCGAGCAGCGACTGCAGCCACGCATGGGTGCGCTGCTGCAGGTCGGACATATTCGATTCGCCCGTCTTGTACAGCCAGTGCGCCGCCACGCCACTTTCGGCGGTGCGGTGCATGTCCTGGGTGCGGATCTGGAATTCGACAGGCGTGCCGTACGGGCCGATCAGCGTCGTGTGCAGCGACTGGTAGCCGTTGATCTTGCCGATGGCGATGTAGTCCTTGAACTTGCCCGGCATCGGCTTGTACAGCGCATGCAGGGTGCCGAGGGCCACATAACACTCGGCCACGCTGTCGACGACGACGCGGAAACCATACACGTCGAGCACCTGCGAGAACGACAGGTGCTTGTTACGCATCTTCTTGTAGATGCCGTACAGGGTCTTTTCGCGGCCGTGCACTTCGGCTTTCAGGCCGCCGGCCTCGAGCTGGTTCTTGACCGCTTCGAGGATTTTCTTGACCACTTCGCGCCGGTTGCCGCGCGCCGACTTGATCGCCTTGGACAGCGTCTGGTAGCGCACCGGATACAGGTGCGAGAACGACAGGTCCTGCAGCTCGCGGTAGATATTGTTCAGGCCGAGGCGGTGCGCGATCGGCACATACACTTCCATCGTCTCGCCGGCGATGCGGCGCTTCTTGGCCGGAATCATGAAGCCGAGCGTGCGCATATTGTGCAGGCGGTCGGCCAGCTTGATCAGGATGACGCGCACATCCGACGCCATCGCCAGCAGCATCTTGCGGAAGTTTTCCGCCTGCGCTTCGAGCTGGCTCTGGAATTCGATTTTCTCGAGCTTGGACAGGCCGTCGACGAGGTTGGCGACCTGGGCGCCAAAGCGCTCGATCAGCTCATCCTTCTTGACGTCCTGGTCTTCGATCACGTCATGCAGCAGCGCGGCCATGATGGCTTGCGCATCGAGTTTCCACTCGGCGCAGATCTCGGCAACGGCAATCGGATGGGAGATATAGGGCTCGCCCGACTTGCGGACCTGGCCCAGGTGCATCTCATCGGAGAAGCGGTAGGCTTCCTTGACTTTTTTAAGCTCGGCGGGGGTGAGGTATTCGGACAGCTTGGTGATCAGCTGCGTCACCGAGGCCACGCCGGGCACGATGGGGCCGGCGGGCTCGATGAAATCGGGCGGACGATTGTCGGCCCTCCGCTCGCGCGGAGCGGGGTTGCGTGAAGCGGGTGAATCTGGAGGTAACAGGTTCATTACGTTAATCGTCTGGCTGCGGTGAGATCAGAATAACAGAAGACGGGATAACGCAAATTCAGGCAACCCCGAATGGGATTACATCGGGACTTTTTTCAGCATTTCGATGCCGACTTTACCAGCGGCGATCTCGCGCAGGGCGACGACGGTTGGCTTGTCCTTGGCTTCGACCTTCGGAGTGTGGCCTTGCAGCAGCTGGCGCGCACGATACGTTGCTGCCAGGGTCAGCTGGAAACGGTTCGGGATGTTCTTGAGGCAGTCTTCGATGGTAATGCGGGCCATGTGTGCTCCTGGGTTGCTGAATGTTGGATGACAATGAGTGCGACAAAGAGTGAAAACAACGCGTGCGGCGCGCCTGCAACGGCGCGCTCGTCAAGATTGTGGTTGATTCGCGTGGATTCCCAGCTGGGCAAACAGCGTAGCGTTGCGGGCAGCTTGTTGGGCAAATCGGCAACGTGTCGCTTTGACAATCGCCTGCAGCTCAGCCAGGGCGACGTTAAACTCTTCGTTGATGATAGCATATTCGAAGTCGGGTGCGTGAGCGATCTCGCCACCCGCCGCCAGCAGGCGCCGCGTGATGATGTGCGGTTCGTCGGTGCCACGCTTGTGCAGACGCTGTTCCAGCGCTTCGATCGATGGCGGCAGGATGAAAATGCCGGCCGCGTCCGGGAACAGCTTGCGCACCTGGCGCGCGCCTTGCCAGTCGATTTCCAGCAGAATATCCGTGCCGTTTTTCATCTCCTGCTCGACCGACAGGCGGCTCGTGCCGTAGTAATTGCCGTGCACTTCAGCCCACTCGAGAAACTCGCCGCGGTCGGCGCGCGTGACGAAGTCGTCGGCGGTCGTGAAGTGGTATTCGCGGCCATCCTGCTCGCCCGGGCGCGGTGCGCGGGTGGTGGTGGAGATGGACAGCTTGATGCCCGGTTCGTTCGCCAGCAAGGCGTTGACCAGGGTCGATTTGCCGGCGCCGGATGGCGCGGCGACGACGAACAGGCTGCCGGAAAAGGCTTGTGGGAGCATGGCGGGGGTCCTTTGTCAGTACGGGTATATGCGCGAGCATGGTGTCGCGGGTGGTCATGTTAACGTTGAACGCGTGGACGGGAAACCCGTCCACGCGTTCAACCGGCGCTGGTATCGCTACCGATTCAATTCTGGTGCTTACTCGAGGTTCTGCACCTGTTCACGCATCTGCTCGATGAGCAGCTTGAGCTCCATCGACGCATCGGCCAGTTCCTTCACCGACGCCTTGGCGCCCAGCGTGTTGGCTTCGCGATTGAGCTCTTGCATCATGAAGTCGAGGCGCTTGCCGACCTGGCCGCCTTTTTTCAGGATGTGGCGCGTTTCGTTCAGGTGCGCCGACAGGCGCGACAATTCTTCGGACACGTCGATCCGGATGCCGTACAGGGTCACTTCCTGGCGAATCCGCTCCAGCACTTCCTGGCGCGTGAGCGTCGACGGATTGCCGTGACCGGCCAGCCCCAGCGCATCCTGCATGCGGTCGATGGCCTTGTTCTGGAATTGCGAAATGACTTGCGGGATCAGCGGCGTGATGCGCTTGACGATCGCTTCCATCGATTCGATGCGCGATTGCAGCATCGTTTCGAGCGCGGCGCCTTCACGCCGGCGGCTGTCGACGAACGCGGCGATGGTGGTGACCGTGAGCGCAGCGACGTCGGCCTGGAGCGACTCCTGGCCGATGGTCGATTCTTCGATGACGCCTGGCCAGCGCAGCAGTTCGGCCACGGTCATCGGCGCGGCCTGGGCGAAGTGACGCGACACTTCGCCTTGCAGGCGAGCCAGGTCGGCTAGCAGTTCCTGATTGAGCGCCGCCGCGCCGCCACTGACCTTGCGGCCGAACGAGACACGCACTTCGACCTTGCCGCGCTGGATGGCGGCCATGATGGCCGTTCGCAGATCGGGTTCCAGCGCGCGCAAATCGTCATTGATGCGGAACTGCAAATCGAGGAAGCGCGAGTTGACGCTCTTGATTTCGATCGTGAGGGTTCCCGCAGCGCCTTCGCTGGTGGCGACCGCATAACCTGTCATGCTTGAAATGCTCAATGAAATCCCCGGTTTTTATTCTTTACAAAGCCGACATTTATCCACACAATCGCGCTGTTTAGCAAGGAAACTCAATTGGATGGCTGCACAGAATAACGCTCCTCTGCCCGCAGGACTCGAAATTGCCGGATACCGCATTGTAAAGAAAATTGCGTCCGGCGGGTTCAGTATTGTTTATCTTGCCTATGACAGCGAGGGCAATGCAGTAGCCATCAAGGAGTACCTGCCAAGCGCGCTGGCGCTGCGTCAGCCGGGGCAATTGATTCCCGTGGTGGCCAAGCCGCACCTGGCGGTGTTTCGCATCGGCCTGAAGTGTTTTTTCGAAGAAGGCCGCGCCCTGGCGCGCATCGTGCATCCCAACGTGGTGCGCGTACTTAATTTCTTTCGCGCCCATGAGACCGTGTATATGGTCATGGCCTACGAGTCCGGCCACTCGCTGCAGGAACACATCGCGCGCGCAGCTGCCAAAGGCAATGGCCTGAGCGAAAACTTCGTGCGCCAGGTGTTCCACGGCGTCTGCAGCGGCCTGCGCGAAGTCCACGCCAACAAGCTGCTGCACCTCGACCTCAAACCGGCCAACATTTATCTGCGTACTGACGGCTCGCCGCTGCTGCTCGACTTCGGCGCCGCGCGCCAGACGCTGCACACCGACGCCCCGATGCTCGCGCCGATGTACACGCCGGGCTTCGCTGCGCCCGACCTGTATACACGCGGCGCGGCGCTCGGCCCCTGGACCGATATTTACAGCCTGGGCGCTGCCATGCTCGCCTGCATGAGCCGCTCGACGCCGCCGCCAGTCGATGCACGCCGCATGGACGATCACGTGCCGCGCCATCTGGCGCGCCTGGCAGGCTATTATTCGCCGGAGCTGGTCAAACTGGTGGCCGCGTGCCTGGCGCTCGACCCATTGATGCGGCCGCAAAGCGTGTTCGAGATCCAGAAGGTGCTGCAGGCGGCGCCGGCCGCGCCGCCCCCGGCGCGGGCCACGGTCCCATCGGCAGCCGGCGTCTCGGACGAGGTGGTGGACGCACATGAAGCACGCGGCGGCTGGCGCGGCTTGGTCGACCGTCTCGGCGCATTCCGGCGCGATTAAAGGAAGTCATGCAATTCTCGGTGTATCAACAAAGCCATATTGGCGGACGCAAGGTCAACCAGGACCGGATGGGCTATTGCTACACGCGCGACGCCTTGCTGCTGCTGCTGGCCGACGGCATGGGCGGCCACCTGGGTGGCGAGATCGCCGCGACCATCGCGCTGCAGACGGTGTCGGCGATGTTCCGCCTGCAAGCGCGTCCGTATGTGAAAAAGCCCGAGCGCTTCCTCGAAGAAGCGTTGCTGCAGGCGCACCACGATATCCAGGCCTATGCCGTCACCCACGGCCTGTCCGAGATCCCGCGTACTACCGTCGTGGCCTGCCTGATCCAGCACAACTGCGCCGTGTGGGCGCACGTCGGCGACTCGCGTCTGTATTGGGTGCGCCGCAAGCAGGTGCTGGCCTGCACGCGCGACCACTCGCACTTCGAGTACCTGCTCGAGCGCGGCCGCGCCGACCCGTCCGAGCGCAACACGCACCCCGACCGCAACAGGCTGTATAACTGCCTGGGCGCTTCGAGCGCGCCGAAGATCGAGCTGTCGCAGCAGCACAGCCTGCAGCATGGCGACATGCTGCTGCTGTGCTCGGACGGCTTGTGGTCGACCCTGCCTGAAACCGAGATCGTGCATCGCCTGGCCACGAGCGGTGTCGTGCAAGCGGTGCCGGAACTGGTGCAGATGGCCGCCGCCATCGGCGGGGCGCAGGCCGACAACACGACCGCGCTGGCCATTGCCTGGCAGGGCGCGGCCGGCACCATCGATGCCGACGCGCTCAATGTGATCTCGACCCAGATGCTGGCCGAAGATGCCGTGAGTTCCACCATCGTCGCGGGCGACCCGCTGCCCGAGGGCAGCGATGCGTTCGACGAAGACGATATCGAAAAAGCCATCGCCGAGATCCGCGAAGCGATCGAAAAATCCTCCCAGCTGCTCAAGTAAGGACCGACCCCATGACCTACCCACCGCGCCCGAGCGGTCGCGCGCCAGACCAGTTGCGCCCGATCGTCATCACCCGCAACTACACGCGGCACGCCGAAGGCTCGGTGCTGATCGAGTTCGGCGACACCAAGGTGATCTGCACGGCCAGCATCGAGGACAAGGTGCCGGCCTTCCTGAAAGGGAAGGGCCAGGGCTGGCTGACCGCCGAATACGGGATGCTGCCACGCTCGACGCACAAGCGCATGGACCGCGAAGCCGCGCGCGGCAAGCAGAGCGGGCGCACACAGGAAATCCAGCGCCTGATCGGCCGCTCGCTGCGCGCCGCATTCAACCTGCACGCGTTTGGCGAGCGCACGCTGCATCTGGATTGCGACGTGATCCAGGCCGACGGCGGCACCCGCACCGCCGCCATCACGGGCGCGATGGTGGCTGCGCACGACGCCTTCAGCACGCTGCTGTCGTCGTGCGCGATCACGGCGCTGCCCGTAAGGCATTTCGTCGCCGCCGTCTCGGTCGGCATGGTGAACGGCATGCCGGTGCTCGACCTGGACTACCCGGAAGATTCGGACTGCGATACCGACATGAACGTGGTGATGAACGACCAGGGTCATTTCATCGAAGTGCAGGGCACGGCCGAAGGCGCCGCGTTCGACCGCGCCGCCATGGACCGCCTGCTCGACCTGGCGCAGGCGGGCATCGCCGACCTGATCCATTTGCAGAAGCAGGCGCTGCGCGTGGGCTGACCGGTTCTCGGGCGGCAGGTGCGCGAAGCCGGTAAAATGACCGGTTTCCTCACCAGCACCGTGACCACCATGACCCAGCGCCTGATCCTCGCCTCCAACAACGCCGGCAAACTCAAGGAGTTCGCGCAGCTACTCGGGCCCATCGGCCTCGACCTGCATCCGCAGGGCGAATTCGACGTCCCGGAAGCAGAAGAGCCGTTCGGCACCTTCGTTGAAAATGCGCTGGCCAAGGCGCGCCACGCGTCGCGCCTGACCGGCTTGCCGGCGCTGGCCGACGATTCGGGCGTCTGCGTCAATGCCCTCGGCGGCGCGCCCGGCGTGTATTCGGCCCGCTATGCAAATCTCGCAAACCCCGGCGAGCCCAAATCCGACGCCAACAACAGCCGCAAGCTCGTCGCCGATCTGGCCACGCTCAGCGACAAGTCGGCCTACTACTATTGCGTGCTGGTCTACGTACGCCACCCGGAAGACCCGCAGCCGATCATCGCCGACGGCCGCTGGAATGGCGAAATCATCGCCACGCCGCGCGGCGAGAACGGCTTCGGCTACGATCCGTACTTCTTGATTCCGTCGCTGGGCAAGACCACAGCCGAACTGGCGCCGGACGAGAAAAATGCGTTGTCGCACCGTGGCCAGGCGCTGCGCGCTTTGGTCGAGAAACTGAAAAACACCTGACATGATCCCCATTAAATTCGTCGGCGAGAATGTACCGCAACCGTTGGCCGGCGAGCCCCGTTCGCCCGCGACGGCCGCGCTGCAATACCTGCAGCCGGGCGCGCTGAACCTGACGGCGCTGCCGCCGCTGTCGCTGTACGTGCACTGGCCGTGGTGCGTGCGCAAATGTCCGTACTGCGATTTCAATTCGCACGAAGGCAAGGGCGAGCTGCCCGAGAAGGATTACCTGGACGCGCTGCGCCTCGACCTGGAACAGTCGCTGCCGCTGATCTGGGGCCGCAAGATTCACACCGTCTTCATCGGCGGCGGCACGCCGAGCCTGATGTCGGCCGCGGGCCTGGATCGCCTGATGTCAGACTTGCGCACCCTGCTGCCGCTGGAACTCGACGCCGAGATCACGATGGAAGCCAATCCCGGCACTTTCGAGGCCGAGCGCTTCAAGAGTTATCGCGAGAGCGGCATCAACCGCCTGTCGATCGGCATCCAGAGTTTCAACCCGGCGCACCTGAAGGCGCTGGGCCGCATCCATGACGGCGACGAAGCGCTGCGCGCAGTCGAGATCGCAAAAAACACGTTCGACAACTTCAATCTCGACCTGATGTACGCGCTGCCGTCGCAGACGCTGGCTGAGGCGCGCCACGACCTGGAAACGGCGCTCGCGTTCGCGCCGCCGCACCTGTCGCTATACCACCTGACGATGGAGCCGAACACGGTCTTTGCCAAGTACCCGCCGGCGCTGCCGGACGACGACCTGAGCGCCGACATGCAGGACATGATTGCCGAAGTGACGGGCGCCGCCGGCTACGATCACTACGAAGTGTCGGCCTATGCCCGGGCCGGTCGGCGCGCGCGCCACAACCTGAATTACTGGCAGTTTGGCGACTACCTGGGCATCGGCGCTGGCGCGCATTCGAAGATCTCGTTCCCGCACCGCATCCTGCGCCAGGCCCGCTACAAGCAGCCGGCATCGTTCATCGAGGCGGCAAAGCGCGGCAATCCGGTGCAGGAAGAGCACGAAATCGGCCGCACCGACATGGGTTTTGAATTCATGCTCAACACGCTGCGCCTGACCGGTGGCTTCGATCCGAACCTGTTCGGCGAGCGCACCGGGATGAGCATCAACACGATCACCAAGTCGCTCAACGAGGCCGAGGCCAAGGGGCTGATCTACCGCGATCACAAGCTGATCAAGCCGACGGAACTGGGCCAGCGTTTTCTGAACGATTTGCAGGAAATGTTTTTGGCCGAGTAAGCGTCCCGGTTTTTCAGGCCTGCACCACGCCTGCCATCGCGGTGAGCGTGCGTGTGAGGCCGGCCACGACGCGCGCCAGGCCATCGAATTCGCCCGACTGCTGCGCCTCGTCGGTTTCATCGGCGGGCGACGGTGCGGTGTAGAAATAGGGGTAGCCGAGAAAGTCGCTGCCGGTAATCACGAGGGTCGTCGTAGCGGGGCTGTCATCGCCATCGCTATTGCCACCGCGCGAGAGCGTCAAGCCCATCACGTGGGCCGAGGTCGCCAGCCCGTGGCGCATCAGCTGCGGGTCGCTGCGTAGTGCTGCAAAGGCTTGGTGCACGCGCTGCGCCCCATCAGGCGTGCCGGTGAATGCGATGAAGTTGCCGGCGTCCGTGTCCTCCGCACCTGATTCCGCAATCCCCATGAAGAACACGAAGCGGATCTCCGTCCCCGGTGCGGGCCGCAGATCCTTGACGGCGCGCGCCAGTTCGAGCACGGCAGCGGCGCCGACATCGCCGCCTGGTCCGACGCGGGCGCCGATCACGAACGTGCGGATCGGCTTGGCGCCTGGCGTCACGCTTGCAATCGTTGCCTCCATGCTGTGGGCGGCATGGCTGGTGTCGTCGCGGTCGATCCGCTGCCTGTGCAGCACATAGCCATACCGGCGCAGCGATGTGTCGACGTATTGCATGGGGCTGCCTGGCGCATCCGGTGCCAGAGCCCGGGCATGGGCCTGCAGGCGCGCCGCCAAAGGCGCGGTGTCGGACCGCGTCTCGACGGTCAGCGTTGCCAGCACGATCGCAAGCAGGATCGCGAGGATGACTTTCCAGTGCGAGTTGAAGAAATGTCTCATGGCGTCACACGGCGCCGTGCGGCGCATCGTCGGCGATCGATGCAGCCAGTGTAGCCAATCTCGCAAACTTCGGCGTCGCCGGGGGAGGGCAATGCCGCGCTACAACGTACTGCGGCGTGGATGTCACAACGGGAACAAGAGCCGGGCAAAAAAAACCGGGCCACACAGGCCCGGTTCTCATTCACGACAGTAGCGTCGCAACTTACCTCGCCGCCACCGGCGCCCCATCAGCTTGCGCCGCCGGTTCCACCCAGCCGCCGCCCAGCACGCGATACAACGCGACCTGGTTCTGCAGACGCAGCAGATTGGCCTGCACCGACAACTGCTGCGACTGGAACAGCGAACGCTGTGCATCGAGCAGGTCGAGCTGGCTGGCGGCGCCGCTGCGGAAGCGCAGGTCGGACAGGTTGAAGCGGTCGGCTTCGGCTTCGGTCACGGCTGCTTGCGCGCGCAGCTGTTCGCTGTACGTTGCCTGGCCGGCCAGGGCGTCCGCCACTTCGCGGAACGCGGTCTGGATCGATTGCTCGTAGCGCGCCACGGCGATGTCGCGCTGGGCACGGGCGGCGCCCAGCGTGGCGGTGTTGCGGCCGTAGTCGAAGATCGGCAGGATCGCCTGCGGTGCGAACGACCAGCCCCAGGTGCCGCTCTCGAACAGGCCCGACAGCTCGGTGCTGGCGCTGCCGGCGCTGGCCGTCAGCGAGATGCGCGGGAAGAAGTTCGCACGCGCCGCACCGATATTGGCGTTGGCCGCGATCAGCTCTTGCTCGGCCGCGCGGATGTCCGGGCGGTTGGCCAGCAGGTCCGATGGCAGGCCGGCTGGCAGGTCAGGCAGCTCGGTCTTGGCCAGCGTGGCACCGGTCGAGACGTCGGCCGGCAGCGGCTGGCCAACCAGCAGCGTCAGCAGGTTGATGTCCTGGGCGCGGAAGCGCTGTTGCTGCGCCAGCGTGGCCAGGGCCGTTTCAACGAGCGAACGCGATTGCTGGATGTCCAGGCGCGATGCGACACCGTTATCGAAACGCAGCTGCGTCAGACGATCCGAATCCTGGCGCGTCTTGAGCGTGTCCTGCGTGATGCGCAGCAGCTCTTCGTCGGCCAGCAATTGCAGATAAGCGTTGGCGACCGACGCGATCAGGCTGATCTGCGTGGTCTTGCGCGCTTCTTCGGTGGCCAGGTATTGCGCCAGTGCGGCTTCGCTCAGGTTGCGCACCCGGCCGAACAGGTCGAGCTCGAACGACGTGACTTGCAGGCCTGCCTGGTACTGACTGTTGATCGGCTGGTCTTCACCGACGGTCTGGCGGTTGCCGCTCACACCCAGGCCCACTGACGGCAGGCGATCGGCGCGCGTGATGCGGTACTGCGCACGCGCCTGCTCGATGTTGGCGATGGCGATGCGCAGGTCACGGTTGTTGACCAGTGCCTGGTCGATCAGCTGACGCAGGCGTGGATCGGCAAAGAACTGCTGCCAGGCGACTGCGGCAGGCGCCTGGGTGATTACCGGGCTGGTCGATGCCGTGGCGGCCTGTGGCACGGCCGGGAAGGTACCCGCCACCGGGGCAGCAGGGCGCTCATAGTCCGGCGCCAGCGACATGCAGCCGGCGAGTGCCATCGACAGCGCCAGTGGCGTGACGATCAGTTTGATGTGCTTGATCATACTTGTTTCCCTTCTTCTGCGGCCTGGCGTTCCTGTTTCTCCAGGGCATGCTGTTTTTCCTGCGCATGGGCGTACATCTTGTTCTGGCGCTCGCTGCCCTTGAAGAGCGTACGGATCACGACAAAGAACACTGGCACGAAAATCACGCCGAGCACGGTGGCCGTAATCATACCGCCCATTACGCCGGTACCGATGGCGCGCTGCGATGCCGAACCGGCGCCGCCCGCGAGGACCAGCGGCAGCACGCCGAGGATGAAGGCGAGCGACGTCATGATGATCGGGCGGAAGCGCAGGTGAGCCGCTTCGAGCGCCGCGTCGAACGGTGACTTGCCTTCGGCCTGCAGGTCCTTGGCGAATTCGACGATCAGAATCGCGTTCTTCGCTGCCAGGCCAATGATGGTGATCAGGCCGACCTTGAAGTAGACGTCGTTCGACAAGCCCCGCATATTGGCCGCCAGCAGCGAGCCGAGAATACCCAGCGGTACCACCAGCAGCACGGCCACCGGGATGGTCCAGCTTTCATACAGCGCGGCCAGGGCCAGGAACACCGCGAGCAGCGCGAAGCCGATCAGGATGAACACGGTCGATCCGGACAGCAGTTCTTCGCGCGACTGGCCGGTCCACTCGTACGAGAAACCAGCCGGCAGGCGTTCTGCCAGACGCTGCATCTCGTCCAGCGCTTCGCCGCTCGAGTAACCCGGCGCGGCTTCACCGGTCAGCTTCATCGCCGGATAGCCGTTGTAGCGGTTGGTCTGCATCGGGCCGGTGGTCCATTCGGTCGTCGCGAACGACGACAGCGGCACCGGCTGGCCCTGGGTATTCATCGCGTTGATGCGCAGCAGATCGTCCGGCTGCATGCGCTGTGGCGCATCGGCCTGCACGATCACACGCTGCAGGCGGCCGGCGTTCGGGAAGTCGTTGACGTACGACGAACCCATCGACGTCGACAGCGCCGTATTGATCGCGGCGAAGCTCACGCCCAGGGCTTGCGCCTTGTCGCGGTTGATGTTCAGCTTGAGCTGCGGTGCATCTTCCAGACCTTCAGGACGCATGCCCGTCAGGATCTTGCTCTGCGACGCCATGCCCAGCATCTGGTTACGCGCGGCCAGCAGGGCGGCGTGGCCGTTGCCGGCACGATCCTGCAGGCGGAACGAGAAGCCGGTACCGGTACCCAGTTCCGGGATTGGCGGCGGGCTCACCACGAAGATGAACGAGTCGCGCAGCGCGCCCATGTGGCCCATGATGCGCCCTGCGAACGATTGCGCGTCCTGACCGTCGCCCTTGCGCTCGTCCCATGCTTTCATCGGGATGAACGCCAGACCCATGTTCTGGCCCTGGCCCGAGAACGAGAAGCCGGTCAGGGCCACGATGTTCGCCGTTTCCGGCTGCTTCATCACGAACTCTTCCATTGCACGCATCACGGCGCCGGTACGTTCGGCCGTCGCGCCTGGTGGCAGCTGGACGTTGGCGATCACATAGCCCTGGTCTTCGTTCGGCAGGAACGAATTCGGCAGGCGCGTGAACATCACACCGACCACGACGACCAGCACGGCAAACACGACCATCCAGCGGCCGGCACGCTTCATGAGAGCGCCGACGAAGCCTTCGTACTTCTTGGCGCCGGTGGTGAACTTGCGGTTGAACCAGCCAAAGAAGCCCTTCTTGGTGTGATTGTGGCCGGCTTCGATAGGTTTGAGCAGGTGCGCACACAGCGCCGGGGTCAAGGACAGCGCCAGGAACGCCGAGAAGGCGATCGAGGTCACCATGACCACCGAGAACTGGCGGTAGATGTTACCGACCGCGCCGGCGAAGAACGCCAGCGGCACGAACACGGCAATCAGGACCACGGTCACGCCGATGATGGCGCCCGAAATCTGGCCCATGGCCTTGCGCGTGGCTTCCAGCGGCGGCAGACCTTCTTCGCTCATGATGCGCTCGACGTTCTCGACCACCACAATGGCATCATCGACGACGATACCAATCACCAGCACCATGCCGAACATGGTCAGCACGTTGATCGAGAAGCCCATCGCCAGCAGGCAGGCGAACGAGCCCAGCAGTGCGATTGGCACCACGATGGTCGGGATCAGCGTATAGCGGAAGTTCTGCAGGAACAGGTACATCACCAGGAACACCAGCACGATCGCTTCGATCAGCGTGTGCACCACTTGCTCGATCGAGATCGAGATGAAGGTGGTGGAGTCGTAAGGGATCGAGTACTTCACACCGGCCGGGAAGAGCTTCTGCAGCTCGGCCATGCGGGCCTTGATCAGATCGGCGGTTTCAAGGGCATTGCCGGCTGGCGCCAGCTGCACGCCGATACCGGCCGATGGCTTGCCGTTCAGGCGCGCCGAGGTCGCATACGACTGGCCGCCGACTTCGATGCGGGCGACGTCCTTCAGGCGTACGGTCGAGCCGTCCTGGTTGGCGCGCAGCACGATGTTGCCGAATTGTTCGACGTTCGACAGCTGGCCAGTGACGATGACGGTGGCACTGATCTGCTGGCCTTGCGCGATCGGCAAATCGCCGATCGTGCCCGATGCGACCTGGGCATTCTGCTGCGAGATTGCGCTCGTGACGTCGGCTGGCGACAGGTTAAAGCCGACCAGCTTGGTTGGATCGATCCAGATCCGCATCGCCTTTTCCGTACCGAACAGCTGGGCCTGGCCAACGCCGGTAATACGCTGGATTTCAGGCAGCACATTGCGCGACGCGTAATCGCCCAGCGCAATATTGTCCATCTTCGGGTCATCCGACGACAGGATCGTAAACAGCAGGAAGTTCGAGCGCGACTTGTCGACGCGCACACCTTGCTGCGTCACTGCCGGTGGCAGACGCGGGGTCGCGCGCGACAGGCGGTTCTGAACGTCAACCTGGGCCAGTTCCGGATCGGTGCCGGTCTCGAAGGAAATGGTAATCGAGCCAGTGCCGTTGGCCTGGCTGGTCGATTCCATGTAGATCATGCCCTGGGCACCGTTCATCTCGCGTTCGATAATCGAGATGACGGAATCCTCCAGAGTCTGCGCCGACGCACCCGGGTAGGTGACGTTGACGACGATCGCGGGTGGCGCCACGGAGGGGTATTGGGCGATCGGCAACTGCTTGATCGCAACAGTACCCAGCACCATGATGAACAGCGCGATCACCCATGCAAAAATTGGGCGGTCAATAAAAAAACGTGCCATTGAAAAGTCCTGTTCGTTTTATTCTTAGCGGCTGCTGTTGGCCGGGGTCGTTGCACCCGCTGCCGGCGAACCGGAATTCGGGGTGCGCGCACCGGGTGCATTCGCGCCAGCGGCGGGCTGGGCGCCGGCAGCGTTCGGCTGGGCAGCCGGGGCACCAGCCTGGGCCGGGGCCTGGGCGGCGACCGGGGTCCATGGCACCGGTTTGACCGGCGTGCCTGGCGGCAGCATCTGCAGCTTCTGGAAGCCATCGACCATGACTTGTTCGCCTTCTTTCAGGCCGTCGGTGACGATCCAGCTCTCGCCTTGCTGCGAAGCGATCTTGACGGTGCGGGACACTGGCTTGTTGTCGGCGCCGATGACCATCACGGTATCGCCGTTCTGGCCGCCACGGGTGACCGCTTGCTGCGGCACCAGGATGCCGCGCGTTTCCGACTGCGACAGGCGCACGCGTGCGTACTGGCCTGGGAGCAGGGCGTTGTCCGGATTGTCGATGGCGGCGCGCAGCGTGACCTGGCCGCTCGTTTCGTCGACAGTCACGTCCGAGAACAGCAGCTTGCCCTTGCGCGGCAACACGGTACCGTCGTCGAGCACGACCGTGACCGGCAGCTCGGCATCGATCCTGCCGCCGGCCTGCTTGCGCAGGCGCTGCAGGTCGTTCGCCGACTGGGTGATGTTCAGGTACATGCGGTCGGTCTGCTGGATCAGGGCCAGCTCGGTCGACTGGGTTGCCGAGACCAGCGCACCTTCGGTGACCAGCGAACGGCCGATGCGGCCGGAAATCGGTGCGTTGACGTTGGTGTAGCCCAAATTGATCTGCGCCACACGGACCTGCGCGCGGGCTGCGGCCACTTCGGCCTCACCCTGGCGTTGCGCTGCGACGGCGTTGTCGAATTCCTGTTTGCTGACGGCAGCGGCTTCGACCAGTGGCTTGTAGCGATCGGCAATCGACTTGGCCGCCACCAGATTGGCCTGGGCGCGCGCCAGGTCAGCCTGGGCGGAAGCGACCTGGGCCTGGTACGGCGCAGCGTCGATCTGATACAGCGCCTGGCCCTGCTTGACCATGCTGCCCTCGGTGAACAGGCGTTTCTGGACATTGCCATCGACGCGCGCGCGAACCTGGGCGGTGCGGATTGCCTCGACGCGGGCTGGCAGCTCGGTCTGCAATGCGACGGTTTCGATCTTGGTGGTGATGACACCGGCCTGGACGGCTGGAGCTTGCTGGCCGCCAGGGGCGGCGCCGGCTGGGGCTGCATCTTTCTTGCCGCAGGCGGACAACAGAACCAGGGCTGCCAGAGTGGCGGCAGCGACCCGGGTCAGGGACGGGGACGAGGATTGGGCAGGGCGCATTACGTGTGCTTCCTTCTAGTTAGTAACGCGTCGACGTCACCCGCCGCTCAGGAAAACATGGCGAAGGGTGATATCAACACTGGCTTTTGCAAATAGTTTTATATACTATCACGACTGTATGTAAAATGTTTGCCCCCTTGTAATTTTGGAGTAGCCCCCGAATATGGTCCGCAGGACGAAAGAAGAAGCCGCCGCAACACGCGATAGCATCCTTGACGCAGCAGAAATTTTGTTCGCAAAACATGGCGTTTCAAGAACAACTTTACAGCATATTGCTACCGCGGCGGGCGTGACGCGCGGCGCAATTTATTGGCATTTTGTCGACAAGGGCGCCGTGTTCAGCGCCATGATGGAACGCGCCACGATGCCGATGGATGCCGCCGTGAAGCTGGCAGGCGAACGCGCGGACACCGATCCGCTGCAAAGCCTGCGCAACGAAATGCTGGCCGTGCTGCAGATCGTGGAAGGCGACGAGAAGGCGCGCCGCGTGTTCGAGATCGCCACGCTCAAGACTGAATTCACCGACGAGGTCGATTCGGCGCGCGCGCACAAGCGCGAATCGGTAGCGCGCTGGCGCGGCCGGCTGCAGGATCAGTTCACGCAGGCCGTGGCCGACGGCACGTTGCCAGCCGCGGTCGACCCGCGCAAGGCGTCGATGTCGGTCTGGGTCATGCTCGACGGCCTGATCCGCAACTGGATCTTCGAGCCGGGCGCATTCGAGCTGGTCGACCTGGGAGCCGAGCTGATCGATACCTACATGGCAGGCTTGCGCGCCCGCTAAACCCTGGTTTTACAAATGTAAAAACAAGAAAAGCGGGGGTCAGGTCTGACATTCGGACACGATCTCAACAGTCGATCAAAAAAAGCGAGGGTCAGGTCTGACATTCGAAGTAGAAGCGGGGGTCAGAAGCGGGGGTCAGAAGCGGGGGTCAGGTCTGACATTCGGACACGAGCTGGACAGTCGGGCCAGTCGGAATTAGCTGGCAGCGGGCCATGCTAATACCATGTGAGAGATCATTGGAAGTTGCTAAGGCTGAGGCCGTGTCTGAATGTCAGACCTGACCCCGGCTGTGCGGCTGTGTTTCAAGTGGCTAAGGCTGAGGTCGTGTCCGAATGTCAGACCTGACCCCAGCTGTGTTCACCGTGCTTAGCGCATGCCTTCGATCATCACCTTCAGCTTGATCGAATCGGCCACGAACGCGCGGATGCCTTCGGCCAGCTTTTCGGTCGCCATCGCATCTTCATTGAGCATGAAGCGGAACGTCTTTTCGTCGATCGCGATCTTCTCGATATCGGCGCTGTCGTCCTTGACCAGCTTGCGCTCGAATGGTGCGTCGCTGTCGGCCAGCTTTTGCAGCAGGTCCGGCGAGATCGTGAGCAGGTCGCAACCGGCCAGTTCCAGGATCTGCGACGTGTTGCGGAAGCTTGCGCCCATCACTTCGGTGGCGTAGCCGAACTTGCGGTAGTACTGGTAGATGCCCTTGACCGACTGCACGCCCGGATCGTCGGCGCCCTGGTAATCGGTGCCGGTCGACTTCTTGTACCAGTCGTAGATACGGCCGACGAACGGCGAAATCAGCTTGACGCCCGCTTCGGCGCAGGCCACGGCCTGGCACAGCGAGAACAGCAGCGTCAGATTGCAGTGGATGCCGTCTTTTTCCAGGATCTCGGCGGCGCGGATGCCTTCCCAGGTCGAGGCGATCTTGATCAGCACGCGCTCGCGCGACACGCCGGCCGCTTCATACAGCGCGATCAGTTCGCGGCCCTTGGCCACCGTGGCCTCGGTATCGAACGACAGCGCCGCATCGATCTCGGTCGACACGCGGCCCGGCACGAACTTGAGGATTTCCACGCCGAAGGCGATCAACAGGCTGTCGATGATGCCGTCGATCGACGCGTCGGGCGCGTTGGCGATGGCTTTTTCAAGCAGCGGACGGTATTCCGGCTTCTGCACGGCCTTCAGGATCAGCGACGGGTTGGTGGTCGCGTCCTGCGGCGTATAGGCCTTGATCGACTGGAAGTCGCCGGTGTCGGCGACGACGGTGGTGAATTGCTTGAGCTGTTCGAGTTGGTTCATGGTGGTCTCTTGAATATTCTTAGAAATCGGTGCCCGCGACAAACGCGGCCAGCATGGCTTCCAGGCCGGCGCGGTCTTCGTCGCTGAAGCGCTCGAGCTTCGGGCTGTCGATATCGAACACGCCGATCAGCCGGTCATCCTTGAGCACCGGAATCACGATCTCGGACGCCGACGCCGAATCGCAGGCGATATGGCCCGGGAATGCATGCACGTCGGCGACCACGATGGTCTCGCGCTTGACGGCGGTGGCGCCGCACACGCCGCGCCCGAACGGGATGCGCGCGCAGGCGGGCTTGCCCTGGAACGGGCCGACCAGCAGATCGTTGCCTTCGCCTTTTTTGGACGGCACGGTGAAGTAGAAGCCAGCCCAGTTCAGGTCGGCGATGGTGTCGTAGACGAGGGCCGAGAACTGCGACGCATTGGCCGTCAGGTCGCGTTCACCTTCGAGGATGCTCGTGACCTGGCGTACCAGCAGGTCGTAATCGGGGCGGTCGCTGCGTTCTGGATTGATGTGCATGGCGTTGCCATTTGGCGGTCAATAAAGGAACTATTTTAGCCCAATGGCTTCGCTTGCGGTTGCGTGCACCCCGGGTTCAGCGCCTGAACGTGGCCAGCGCCCGTTGAAGCACCGGATCAGTGCCGGCGCGGACCGACTTCACGGTCGGGAAGGCTTCGATGTCCGGCGCCAGGCCGCGGCCCACCAGCTTGCCCCCGTCAGGCAGCAGATCGCGCTTGTAGCAAATGCGTCCCCACCCGCCGCCCGGCAACTTGATCCTGATCGGCTGCCCGGTGCTGCCGGCGGTCGTGGCGCCGATCGTCGTGCCGCGTTCGAGCGCGTTGAAGGCAAGGACGAAGTCCTCGGCAGCCGAAAAGGTTTGCTCGCTCGTCAGCACGACGACGGGGCCGGCGAAGACCTTGCCGAACCGGTTGCGCGCGGGCGCCGTCGCCGGCATGGGTTCCCACGTCAGTGTGCGTGACGATTCCGTGCTGGCGATGCTGGGGCCGCGCACGAAACTGAGCGCGCGTGGAATAGGCTGATTGGTCAGGCGCTGCAGGATCGATTCGCCATGGGCGGTGGAGCCGCCGCCATTGCCACGCACGTCCAGGATCAGCCCTTTGGCACGCATGATCTGCGGCGCGTGCATCGCGAACGCGATCACGCCACCGTCGCTTTCGAAGTGGTCGAGCGAGAGATAGGCGATGTCGCCAGCGAGCATGCGAAACGCGAACGGTTCACGCTTGCCAGGGGCGTCTGCGCTACCGCGCGCGATGGTTTCTTCGCGCTGGCGTCCGGTGCCGTCACGCAGCGTCAAGCGCACCGGCACCCCCGCGTCGCCCGTCAGGAGCTGATAGGAATACATGCGCAGCGCGCGGTCCTGCGCGGTCGAACTGCTGACGTACGGCGCGACCTTTTGCTCGGCATACTGTTTGACCGGCATGCCGTCGATGGCGACGATTTCATCGCCGACGCGCAAGCCCCCAGCCAGTGCGGGATCGTGTACGGCGATGACCAGGACCGCATCCTCCACCAGCGCCGTCATGATCGGCGGACGCGCGTACAGCCGGTCCTTCAACTGATCGGGCGGGAAGATATTGGTGTGGCCGTCGCGCAGCAGCGGCGCGAACTGCATCAACACCTGGTAATACGCGACGGTGGTGTCGGCCGCGATCACCCTGGGCAAAAATTCCAGGTAAGCCTGGTTCCAGTCGAGAGTGGGCGCATTGTCGAAGTGGACGAAGTACTGCCTGGCGTCGGCCCAGAATTGGGTGAGGCCGGCGATGCGTTCTTCGACCGTGAGCCGTTCGCGGTAGGTCGAGCCGGCGCCGAAGTCCTTCAGCATGCGCAGAGGCGTCGACCATGTCGCCCGGATGGCTTGAAAGCGCGGCTCTTCCCGCAAGGCTGCAAACGCCTCATCGGCCAGTATCGGCTCGGTGGCGTCGCCAAGCCAGCCATAGCGTCCCATGGTTTCCAGCGCATCGAGGGCTTTGTCGGTCTGGCCCAGCCGGGCATAGACCACGGCCAGATCGCGCTGGACATCGAGGCCGCGGAAATACAGGTAGCGCGAGCCGGTGCCCAGATCGCGCGTCAGCGGCGTGTCGAGCCAGTCGATCAATCCTTCGAGCCGTTGGGCCGCCTGCTCGAGGGCGACCCGGTCCGATTTGTCCTTGAGCTGCGTGCTTACTTCGTTGCGCACCGTCTGGGCATAGTCGTAGCCGGCTTGCGCCGGCGACGGTGCGGCGCGGTCGTCAGCGCCGGCAGGCAGCGCGAGGCAGGCGCACAGCAGGGCGGCGAGGGACAAACGTGGCATGCGATTCCTTGTGACAGCGGGCGAGCCGGCCAGTCTACAAGGGTGAAAGGGGGGAAAGGCTCACCCATTATCACGTGAGGGCGCTTAGCCAATAAACGAATCGAACTGCATGTCGAACTCCTGCAGCGCCTTCTGCGCGTTCTGCATCTTCTTGCGAAACTCCGGCCCGCGCCGCAGCGCCAGGCCCACTGCCAGCACGTCGATCACGACCAGGTAGGCCAGGCGCGCCGAGATCGGCGTGTACGGGTCGGTCGCAAACACCAGGTCGATCGGGATCAGGAGCGTGGCCATCTCGGCCAGCGGGGTGCCCGATGGCGCCAGCACGATCACCTGCGCGCCGCCGGCCTTGGCCAGCTTGGCCGAACGGGTCAGCGCAGGATTGTTGCCGCGCTGCGAAATGGCGACCACCGCATCGCCTTCGCGCAGCAGGGCCGCCGCGATCGAGTGAATCGCCGGGTCGGTGTAGGCCACCGTCGGCACGCCCGAGCGGAAGAACTTGTGCTGCGCGTCGGCCGCCACGAAGCCGGATGTGCCCTGGCCGTAGAACTCGATCTTGTTGGCACGCGCGAGAATCTCAAGGGCCTGCTGGACCAGCTCCGGCTTGAGGTTGTTGCGCAGGTCGAGCAGCGTGTTGATCGAGCGGCTGCAGATCTTGTTGATCAGGTCCGACGCCAGATCGTCCTGGTGCGGCGCCTCGTTGGCGCCGGGCAGAGCCAGCGCCAGGCCTTGCGCCAGCTTCAGCTTGAACTCGTGCCAGCCGTCGTAACCGAGCGTGCGGCAAAAGCGCACGACGGTCGGTTCCGACACGCCCGCGTTGCGCGCCAGTGCCGTGATGTTCTGGCTCACGGTGCCGGACGGCGCGGCCAGCACCGCGAGCGCCACCTTGCGCTCCGATTTGGAGAGCGTGTCGAGCTGGGTGCGGATCGAGTCGAGCAGCATGGGTCAGCCTCAGTCTTCGGGCAGCGATTCTTCGCGCCATTGCAAGCCGTCGCGCCCGATCAGGGCGCTGGCCGCAGCCGGGCCCCACGTGCCGGACGTGTACGGGGCGGGGGAGGTATCGTCCTGCTCCCAGTGTTCCAGGATCGGTTCGACCCATTCCCACGCCGCTTCCAGCTCGTCGCCGCGCATGAACAGCGTCAGTTGGCCGCGCAGCACGTCGAGCAGCAGGCGCTCGTACGCTTCCATGCGCGGCGACGTGAACTGCTCGCGGAAATCGAGTTCGAGTTCGGCCTGTTTCAGGCGCATCGAATCGCCCGGCGTCTTGGCCATCAGATTCATCGACAAACCTTCATCGGGCTGCAGGCGAATCACCAGACTGTTGGGCTGGAAGCTCGACGTCGGCTGGTTGAAGATCGAATGCGGGATCGGCTTGAAGCGCACGACGATTTCGGCCAGGCGGTCGGACATGCGCTTGCCGGTGCGCAGATAGAACGGCACGCCGGCCCAGCGCCAGGTGTCGATTTCGGCCTTCATCGCCACGAAGGTCTCGGTGCGCGAACTCTTTGGCGCATCCGGTTCGTCGCGGTAGCCGGGCACCGGCTGGCCGTCGATATAGCCCGAGCGGTACTGGCCGCGCACGATATTGTGGGTCAGCGTCGTCGGCGTGAAGCGTTTCAGCGAGCGCAGTACCTGCAGCTTGGCGTCGCGCACCGCGTCCGGCGCGATCGAGGCCGGCGGCTCCATCGCCACGATGCACAGCAGCTGCAGCAGGTGGTTCTGCAGCATGTCGCGCAGCGCGCCCGAGTTGTCGTAGTAACCCATGCGGTTGCCCACGCCGATCTTCTCGGCGATGGTGATCTGCACGTCCGAAATCCATTCGCGGCGCCACAGCGGCTCGAACAGGATGTTCCCGAAGCGCAGGGCCAGCAGGTTCTGCACGGTCTCCTTGCCCAGGTAATGGTCGATGCGGTAGATCTGCGATTCGGCGAAGACCTTGCCCACGTCCAGGTTGATCTGCTTGGCCGAGGCCAGGTCGCGGCCCAGCGGCTTTTCGAGCACCACGCGCGAATTGGGCGTGGCCAGGCCCGTGGCGGCCAGGTTGTCGCAGATCTTGGCGAAGATCTGCGGCGGCGTGGCCAGGTAGTACACGCGCGTGAGCGACGCATCGGCGCGCAGGGCCGCGACCAGGTCGCCGAAGGTGCTCGCGTCGGTGGCGTTCAGTGCCACATAGGTGATGCGGCCGAGGAATTTGTCCCAGTTGGCACCAGACGGCGCTTCCTTGATGTGCGGCTTCGAGTTGGTCTCGACCATGTGCAGGAATTCTTCCTGCGTGGCGTCGTCGCGCCCGACGCAGATGATGCGGGCACTGGCCGGCAGGTCGCCGGCCACGTCGCGCGCGAACATGGCAGGCAACAGCTTGCGCATCGCAAGGTCGCCACTGCCGCCAAAGAATACGAGGTCGAAATCGGGAATCGCCATAATGGGTCGGATCTGCGTCAGTAAAAGGGTTTTGTAAATTTACTACATAATTTATGTGGTATCAAGAAAATCTACTACGTTCGCGCCCTATGACGACCTATGGTGCCATATTCGCCGCGCGCGCAGCGCAGGCAGGCGTGTCACCCGCGGGGCAGGGATACCTGCCAGGTACTTTGCTGCGTATGCACCTGCTGGCCCAGCCAGTCGGCAAACGCGCGCACGGTCGAGGCCAGATGCCGGTCTTGCGGATAAATCAGTGACAGCGGAACGGGCGGCCCCTGGACTGCCGGCAGGATGCGCACCAGGCGGCCGGCTTTCAGGTGCGGCAGCGCCACGTAGCTGGCGACCCGGATCAGCCCCAGCCCTTCCAGGCCGCAGCCCAGATAGGCGTCGGTGTCATTGACGATGAGCCGCGCGCCGGTCGCAATAGTGCGCTCGGCGCCATCGACCGTGAAGCGCCAGTCGGTCGCGCGGCCGGTGGCGGCTGACTGGTAGCCGATGATGTCATGCCCATCGAGCGCATCGAGCGAGTGCGGCGTGCCGCAGCGTGCCAGGTAATCCGGCGAGGCGCAGGTGATCCAGTCGAAGCTGCCGAGATGACGCGCCACCAGCAGCGCCGATGACGCCGGCGTGCCGGCCCGCACCACGCAATCGACGCCTTCCTGAACCAGTTCGACCGGGCGGTCGCCCAGCGTCAGGGTCAGGTCGATGGCCGGATACCGGGTCTGGAATTCGCGCAGGACCGGCAGCACGACGGCCCGTGCAAACGAGGAGGTCATGTCGATGCGCAGCCGTCCGCGCGGTGCGGTCGTGCCGTCGGACAGCGCTGCCTCGACCCCTTCGATGGCACTCAGGATGCGCTGGCAGTGGTCGTAATACAGGCTGCCGTTGGGCGTGACGTGCAGGGTGCGCGTCGTGCGCTGCAGCAGCCGCACGCCCAGGGACGCCTCGAGTTCCTGGATCGCGCGGCTGATCGTCGAGCGCGGCACTGCCAGGATGTTGGCGGCGCCGGCAAAACTGCGTGCTTCGACGACGCGCGAAAAAATCTGCATTGCCCGTAACTTGTCCATCGTTCCTGCCTCGCTGATCTGCCCCGATCGTCGATTATCCCACCCATCACAATTCTGAAATGCCGGCGGGCGGGCTTACGCGCGGGAGGGCAGGTGACCATACTTCACGCCTTTGATCACGACAGGAGCTCGCATGACGACCCACGACAATGCAAACAATGCCCCGCACACGCTGGTGCTTGGCGCCGGTGAACTCGGCATGGCCATCCTGCGCCATCTGGCGCCGCGCCAGAAGGCTGCGGGGCGCGCGCTGGCCGTTCTGGTCACGCCCGGCTCGATCGACGCGCCAACCGCGCGCCAGCGGCAGGATCACGCCACGCTACGCGCGCTGGATGTGGCACTGGTGCCGTTCGACCTCGCACAGCGCAGCGAAGAAGAACTCGTCGCCTTGCTGCGCCCGTTCGACACCGTCATCAACTGTACCGGCTTCGTCGCCGGCCCGGGCACCCAGCTGCGGCTGACCCGGGCGGTGCTGGCTGCCGGCGTGCGGCGGCATATTCCATGGCAGTTCGGGGTCGATTACGACATTGTCGGCAAGGGCAGTGGCCAGCCCGTATTCGACGAGCAGTTCGACGTGCGCGGCTTGCTGCGCGGGCAGCACCGGACCGAGTGGATCATCATCTCGACCGGCATGTTCACCAGTTTCCTGTTCGAGAAGACGGCCGGCATCGTCGACCTGGATGCCGGCATCGTGCGCGGCCTGGGTAGCTGGGCCACGCAGGTGACGGTCACCACGCCCGATGACATCGGCCGGTGTACCGCCGCGATCCTGTTCGAAATGCCCCGCATCGCGAACCAGGTCGTGTATCTGGCCAGCGACACCGTCTCGTACGGGCAGCTGGCGGACATCGTCGAGCAGGTGACGGAGCGCGCCGTCGAACGTACCTTGCTGACCCGCGAAGCGCTGCAGGCCGGTCTCGCCGCACAGCCAGACGACGCCAAGGCGCGCTACCGCCTCGCCTTCGCGCGCGGTGACGGTCTGGCCTGGAGCAAACAGAATACCTACAACGCGCAGCGTGGTATCCCGACCTCGGACATCCGCACCTGGCTCACGCAGTTGTCGCGCCGCGCAGACAATCAGCCCTCTGGCATCCATGATGAATGACAGCCCGGTCGAATGGGACTATAGTTTCCACAGGTAAATACTGCAGCCGTTCGAGCTGAGGATGAGGGAGGCATGATGGGCTGGATGCAAAGTCTGGGACGGGCGCTGTCGCCGTTCGGTGGGCGGGCCGCGGGCGGTAGTGTGGGCGGCAGCATGCGCGCGCTGGTGGTCAAGGCCCGCGATGGCAGCATCCGCACGGCGATCAATGCCGCGCGCCTGCGCAAGGAAGTCGATCAGGCCCAGGCCCAGGCCGCGCGCCAGCATCAGGCGGCCGGCGCGCTGGCCGCCGCAGCGCGCGAAGTCACCGACCTGTCGGCCGATGTCAATGCCGGTACGCTGCGCATTGCCGACACCGCCCAGCGCAACCTGCACACGGCGCGCGAGTCGATGGATGAACTGACACGCCTCGAAGCGCGCATGCGCACCATCGAGGCGCAGGTGCATGGTTTTTCCGACACCGTCTCGCAGCTGGTCGGACACCTGCACGAGATCGGCGAATTCGGCACCGTCATCGAGAACGTCGCCAACCAGACCAATCTGCTGGCGATCAATGCCGCGATCGAGGCGGCGCGCGCCGGCCCGGCCGGACGCGGGTTCGCCGTGGTGGCGTCCGAAGTGCGGCGCCTGTCGCAGGTGGTCAACACCGAAGCCGTCAAGATCGCGACCGCCAGCAGTGCGATGCGCGGGCTGGTGGCATCGACCTCCAGCGCGACGGCCGATATCCTCGAAGGCGTGAACGTCTCGGCGCGCGAGGCCGGCAGCGCGGCGAGTCACCTGACGACGTTCGTGGCCGATTTTGAGCGCATGACCGCGACCGTGGACCAGATGGCGCTGGCGATGCAGTCGCTCGATGGCGTCAACCAGCAGATCGGGGCGCGTGTCGGCGAAGTGGCGAGCAATGCGTCCGGGGCGGCAGCAACGATGCAGGATGCGTCGCGCCGGGTGGACGAGGTGCGGCTGGCCACCGAGGAGCTGCAAGGCGTGCTGGCGGGTTTCCGCACCGGTGGCACGCCGTTCGACGCGCTGGTCGACGCCACCACCGTGCTGCGCGAAGAGGTGCTGGCCTGTCTGAAGCGGCATGCCGCGGGCGGCGCCAACGTGTTCGACCAGAATTACCAGCCGATCGCGCAGTCCGATCCGCCACGCTTTACAACGTCGTACGACCGCATTGTCGAGCGTGACCTGCAAATGCTGTTCGACCGCGTGCTGACCGATTTGCCGGGCGCCGCCTACGCGCTTGCCGTGGACAACCGCGGCTTCGCGCCGACCCACAACACCAAGTTCTCACGCCCGCCCAACGGGCAGCGCGAGCACGACCTGGTGTATTGCCGCAACAAGCGGATCTTCGACGATCCGGTGGGTATCCGGCTGGCGAAGAACCGCGAGCCGTTCCTGCTGCAGACCTATCTCCGCGATACGGGTGAGGTGATCAACGATCTGTCGATGCCCATCGTAATCGACGGGAAGCACTGGGGTGCGGTGCGGATCGGCTACGATTCGGCCCGCATGATGGGCTGAGGGGGGCCTGCTTCTATCTGCCGGTTCCCGATATAAGCATAGGCAAAATCGATATTGGCAACGTAATTGGAGGTTTGTTAAGCTTCGCGTCCCTTCGGCGGTCGAGGTACCGCCGTCACCGACCAGAAGAAGAGAAGCCCCCATGAGCTGCAAGCACCATCACGCCAACCCGCATCGCGCGGTCCTGATCCTGAGCCTGATCGCGACCCTCGCACCGACCGCCGCGCTGGCCCAGGAGACGCCGCCGCCGGCGCCGGCCGCCCAGGACGTGCAGACGATCGTCGTCACCGGCACCCGTTCACTGAACCGCCGCACGCTCGATTCGGAGTCGCCCGTCGACGTCATCGGCAACAAGGAACTGCTCAGCACCGGCTCGGGCGAGCTGGCCACCGTGCTGTCGCGCCTGCTGCCATCGATGAATTTCCCGCGCCCGAGCGGCGCCGACGCCAGCGATGCAGTGCGTCCGGCGCAGCTGCGCGGCCTGTCGCCCGACCAGACACTGGTGCTGGTCAACGGCAAGCGCCGCCACACGTCGGCCGTCGTCAACGTCAACGGTACGCTGGGCCGCGGCTCGGCCCCGGTCGACCTGAATGCGATTCCGCTGGCGGCGATCGAGCGCATCGAAGTGCTGCGCGACGGCGCCGCGGCCCAATACGGCTCGGACGCCATCGCCGGCGTGGTCAACATCATCCTGAAGCGCGGCGCCAAGGGCGGCGAAGCGGAAGTGGTGTATGGCCAGTATGACGCGGGCGACGGCGAGCAGGCCACCGTGCGCGGTTCGGCCGGCTTCGACCTGGGCCAGGATGGCTGGGTGCGCATCGCCGTCGAAGCGGCCGACCGCAACGCCACCAACCGCTCGTTCGCCGATCCGCGGCCGTCCGCCGGTCCACGCCAGGGCCTGAGAACCCAGCGCTACGGCGACCCGGACAGCCGCCCGCGCACGCTGTTCGTCAACAGCGAAGTGCGCATCAACGACGACGTCGACTGGTACGCCTTTGCAAGCTACGGCGAGCGCGACACCTCGTCGGCGGCGACCTTCCGCACCGCCTTCACCGACAACACCCGCACCACGCTGCGCTCGCCCCTGTACCCGGAAGGCTTCCAGCCGCTGCTGGGCAGCACCTCGGTCGATGCCTCGATCGTGACGGGCCTGCGCGGCGTGGCCGCCGGCTGGCGCTGGGATGCGAGCCTGAACCACGGCCGCAACCGCTTCACGCTCGACGTGAATGACACGGTCAACTACAGCCTGGGCGCGGCCAGTCCTACCAGCTTCTATGCGGGCGAACTGACCTCGAAGCAAAGTCTGGCCAACCTGGACGTGGCGCGCGAGATTCCCGTGTCGTTCATGAGCGGCCCGCTGACGGTGGCCCTGGGCCTGGAAGCGCGCCATGAATCCTACGAGATCGGCGCGGGCGAAGCCGGTTCGTACTTCGGTTCCGGCGCGCAGGGCTATTCGGGCTTCCGCCCTGAGAATGCAGGCGAAAACAGCCGCAACAACAAATCGGTGTACCTGAACCTGGAAGGCGACATCACGAGCGCACTGTCGGGCGCCCTGGCGCTGCGTCATGAACGCTACAGCGACTTTGGCAGCACGAATTCGGCCAAGGCATCGGCTCGCTATGCATTCACGCCAGCCTTCGCGCTGCGCGGCACGGCCTCGAACGGTTTCCGCGCGCCGTCACTGGCCCAGTCGTTCTACACGATCACCACCACCAATACGCTGCTCGTGAACGGCGCCAGCGCGCTGGTGGAGACGGGCACCTTCCCGGTCGGCAGCGCTGCCGCCCGTGCACTGGGTGCACAGCCGCTCAAGGCCGAAAAGGCGCGCAACCTGAGCATCGGTGCGCAGTGGCAGCCAACGCGCAACTGGACCACGACGGTCGACCTGTACCGCATCGATATCGACGACCGCATCGTGTTCTCGTCGAACCTGCAACTGGCCAATGCACCGGCGCTGTCACGCGCGCTTGCGGCCCAGGGCGTGTTCGTCGGCGCGGCGCGCTACTTCACCAACGCGGTCGACACGCGCACCAAGGGCGTCGACGTGGTCAGCACCTACCGCCTGAACTTCGCGCAGGGCGCGCGCGCCGACCTGACGCTGGCCTACAACCATAACGACAATGAGGTGCAGGGTGTGGCGGCGTCGCCGGCGGTGCTGTCGGGGCAGGGACTGTCGCTGGTGGACCGCCAGAGCATCAACCGCCTGACGGTGGGTTCGCCGAAGGACAAGCTGGGCCTGACGGGTGACTTTACGCAGGGTGCGTGGAATGGCCGCGCCGTCGTGACGCGTTACGGCGAATTCACGGTGCCGCAGAACGATCCGGCGCTGGATCAGAACTACGATCCGCAGTGGGTGCTTGATCTGGCAGCGAGCGTGCGCCTGAACCAGTGGCGCCTGACGGCCGGCATCGACAATGTGACCAACCGCTATCCTGCGCAGGTCACGTCGCGGGCCAACCTGAACGTGAACGGCACCCAGCCGTACAGCGTGTGGGCGCCGAACGGCTTCAATGGCCGCTACTTCTATGTGAAGGCCGGCTACACCTGGTAAGCAGGTGCGGGCCCGGGTTCAGATAGCGTACTCGGGCTCTTCGCGGCCGGCGACATCGAGCCGCACCGACAGTACCTTGCCAGTGTGCGGATACTGCGCGATCTCTTCGCTCGACCGGCCCTGGCTGGCGCTGGTGATGTACAGCGTGCGCAGGTCGGGCCCGCCGAAGCAGACCGACGTCGGGCAGCGCACGGGCAGTTTGATCTCACGCAGGATCTCGCCGGTTGGCGAGATGCGCAGCACGCGACCGCCTTCGAACATCGCGACCCAGTACATGCCTTCAGAGTCGATTGTCGCGCCATCGGGCCGGCCGCCGTAGTCCGGCGCCGTTTTATCGGTCGGGAAGGTGAGGATCGTGCGGCGGTTGCTGTGCTCACCGGTGGCCACATCGAAGTCGTAGCAGTCGATGCGGTGCGTGGTGGTATCGGCATGGAACATCGTGCGGCCGTCCAGGCTCCAGGCCAGGCCGTTCGAGTTGGTCATGCCGCCGCGCCAGGCGCAGCGCAGGTTGTCGCGCGCGAGCACGTACATCTCGGCGGCCGGCTGGTCGCGCGGCTCGTACATGGTGCCGATCCAGAACCGGCCCGCCGGGTCGACGCGGCCATCATTGAAGCGCACCTTCGACGTATCGTAGGGCGCGTCGGCGATCGGGGTTTCCGCGCCGTCGGTCGTGTTCAGGCGCAGCAGGCGCTCGCGTGTGGCCACGACCAGGAAATTGTTGTCGTCGATGGCCAGCGCCGACGGGTTCGACCCCATCTTCCAAGAGCTGAATTTGCCGCTGGCCGCGTGCAGTCGGTTGACGGTCAGGCCTTCGATATCGACCCAGTACAGGGCCGACTCGACTTCGTGCCAGATCGCCGATTCGCCTACCAGCATCGGCGCATCGTGTACCACTTCAAATTTTTCGGTTGCCATAGTCTCGGTCTCAAAAGTTCGGGATCAGACGGCGGCTTTCGCGCGCGCGATCAAGCCGTTGGTGGAACTGTCGTGCAGGTTGGGCAGCGGCTCACCCGCCAGTTCGGCCTCGATCTTCTTGGCCAATACCTTGCCCAGCTCGACGCCCCACTGATCGAAGCTGTTCACGTCCCACAGCACGCCCTGGACGAACGTCTTGTGCTCGTACAGCGCGATCAGGGCGCCCAACGTGGTGGGCGTCAGGCGCTCCATCAGGATCGTGTTGCTCGGGCGGTTGCCGGGGAAGGTCTTGTGCGGCGTGAGGCGCTCGACTTCGTCTGCCGGCAAGCCTTGCGCCGTCAGGTCGGTGCGCACTTCGTCGGCGGTCTTGCCCTTCATGAAGGCTTCAGACTGCGCGAAGCAGTTCGCCAGCAGGGCAGTGTGGTGGTGGTCCATCTCGTGCGCCGGACGCAGGGCCGCGATGAAGTCCATCGGCGTCACGTCGGTGCCCTGGTGCAGCAGCTGGAAGTAGGCGTGCTGGCCATTGGTGCCGCACTCGCCCCAGATCGCCGGGCAGGTTGGCGTGTCGACGGGCTGGCCGTCGCGCGTGACGCGCTTGCCGTTGCTTTCCATGTCGAGCTGCTGCAGGTAGGCCGGGAAGCGGTTCAGGTCCTGGTGGTACGGCGCGATCGAGACCGAGCCGCACTCGAGGAACTGGCGGTTCCAGAAGCCGATCAGGCCCAGGAGCGCCGGCAGGTTCTGCTCGAGCGGCGCGCTGCGGAAGTGTTCATCCATGTCGTGGGCGCCGGCCAGGAAGTCCTTGAAGTAGCCGAAGCCCACGGCCAGCGCGACCGGCAGGCCGATCGCCGACCATACTGAATAGCGCCCGCCAACCCAGTCCCAGAACGGGAACATATTGGCCGGGTCGATGCCGAAGGCCTTGATCGCCTCTGTGTTGGTCGATGCGGCGACGAAGTGTTTCGCCAACGCCTCTTCAGGCGCGTGCGCCAGGAACCAGCGGCGCGCGGTCTGCGCGTTCATCATCGTCTCGGTGGTGGTGAAGGTTTTCGAGGCGACGATGAAGAGCGTCGTTTCGGGATCGACCTGGCTCAGGGCGGCGTCCATGTCGTGACCATCGACGTTCGAGACGAAGTGCATGCGCAGACGCGGATGCGCGTAATGGCGCAGGGCCAGCACGACCATCTTCGGGCCAAGATCCGAGCCACCGATGCCGATATTGACGATGTCCGTGATCGGTCTGCCGGTGTGGCCCAGCCATTCGCCGCTGCGCACCGCGTCGGTGAAGGTCTTGATGCGATCGAGCACGGCGTGGATGTCGGCATTGATGTCCACGCCGTCGACGACGTGCGACGCACCGCGCGGGGCGCGCAAGGCGGTGTGCAGCACGGCGCGGCCTTCGGTGTTGTTGATGCGCGCGCCCAGGAACATCGCATCGCGCCGCGCTTCGACGCCGCGCTCGCGCGCCAGCTGCATCAGCAGTTCAAGCGTGCGCCCGTCGAGGCGATTTTTTGAATAGTCTAGGAACAGGCCTGCAGCCTCGTCACTGAATCGCTCGAAGCGCTGTGGGTCGGCGGCAAACAGATCGCGCATCTGCCACGTGGTGGCAATGTCGGCGTGCTGGGCGAGGGCCTGGAAGCTGGCGGTACTGGTCAAGGATGGCTGGCGCATGGGGTCCGGGGTGCGTGGCACAATGTTGTCGTTAACAGATTATCGAATAATACAATTATCTGCGCGTAAATTCACTACATAAAAGCGCGTGTGCGCCGCCAGGATACCAACGAACGGCGCTTTTCGGCACGCGCCTCCACGCTCATCCATACAGCATCGGGCATCGCTGAAGAGCGCAGCGGTCCAAATTGTAGTAAAATTTCAGATACTAAATTCAGGAAGGAACGAACATGGCGCTCCACCCCGTAGTCGAACAGGTTACCAATCGCATCATCAAGCGCAGCGGCCCGTCGCGCGCAGCCTATCTGGCGCACCTCGAGGCGGCCCGCATCCAGGGCGTGCAGCGCGGCGCGCTGTCGTGCACGAACCTCGCCCACGGGTTCGCCGCGTTCCCGGCTAACGACAAACTGAAGCTGCGTGAAGTCAAGCAGCCGTCGGTGGCGATCGTTTCTTCCTACAACGACATGCTGTCGGCGCACCAGCCGTTCGAGAGCTATCCGACCATCATCAAGGACGCCGTGCGCGAAATCGGCGCCGTGGCCCAGTTTGCCGGCGGCGTGCCCGCCATGTGCGATGGCGTCACGCAGGGCCAGCCGGGCATGGAACTGTCGCTGTTCTCGCGCGACACCATCGCCATGGCCACCGCTGTCGGCCTGTCGCACAATATGTTCGATGCCAGCCTGTACCTGGGCATCTGCGACAAGATCGTGCCGGGCCTCCTGATCGGCGCGCTGCACTTCGGCCACATCCCGGGCATCTTCGTGCCAGGTGGCCCGATGACGTCGGGTCTGTCGAACAAAGAGAAAGCACGCGTGCGCCAGCTCTATGCGCAGGGCAAGGCTACGCGCGAAGAACTGATGGAATGCGAAGCCGCGTCGTACCACGACGCCGGCACCTGTACCTTCTACGGTACCGCCAACAGCAACCAGATGCTGATGGAAGTGATGGGCCTGCACCTGCCGGGCGCCGCGTTCATCACGCCGGGCACCGAACTGCGCGACGCGCTGACCAGGAGCGCAGCGCGCCAGGCAGTGGCGATCTCGCAGCAGGGCGGCACCTACATGCCGATCGGCCGCATCGTCGACGAGAAATGCATCGTCAACGCCATCGCCGCGCTGCACGCGACGGGTGGCTCGACCAACCACACGCTGCACCTCGTGGCGATCGCACGCGCGGCCGGCATCGTGATCGACTGGGACGACTTCGACCAGCTGTCGAAGGTCGTGCCGCTGCTCACGCGCATCTACCCGAACGGCGAAGCGGACGTGAACCACTTCCAGGCCGCCGGCGGCCCGGGCTTCATCATCCGCGAACTGCTGGACGCTGGTCTGGCGCACGAAGACGTCAATACGGTGCTGGGCCACGGCCTGCGCGCCCACTGCAAGGAGCCGTTCCTGGGCGAAGATGGCAAGACCATCTGGCGCGATACGCCGGCCCAGAGCGGCGACGAAACCGTGCTGCGGCCGGCATCGAACCCGTTCAGCCCCAACGGCGGCATGGTGCTGGTGCAGGGTAATCTGGGCCGCGCCGTGATGAAGATCTCGGCCGTCAAGCACGACTACCACGTGATCGAAGCACCGGCGATCACGTTCGATTCGCAGGAAGATTTCATGGGCGCCTACAAGGCCGGCCAGCTCAATCGCGATTTCGTCGCCGTGGTCCGGTTCCAGGGCCCGCGCGCCAACGGCATGCCGGAACTGCACGCCCTGACGCCAGCCCTGTCGAACCTGCAGGATGCCGGCTTCAAGGTGGCGATGGTGACCGATGGCCGCATGTCGGGCGCGTCGGGCAAGGTGCCGGCCGCGATCCACGTGTCGCCGGAAATCCTGGCCGGCGGTCCGCTGGGCCTCGTGCGCGACGGCGACATCATCCGCGTCGACGCCACCACCGGCACGCTGCAGGCGCTGGTGCCGGCCGACGAGTGGGCTGCGCGCAAGCAGGCCACGACCGATTTGAGCAAGAGCCACATCGGCATGGGCCGCGAACTGTTTACGATGTTCCGCGCCTCGATCAGCGCCGCGGAGCAGGGCGCGGCGACGTTCCCGCTGCCGTCGCCGATCCCCACCATCGTGCCGCTGCACGAAGGCCTGGACGCCAATGAGGTCGTGCCGGGTTCAGACGAAGACTTTCTCTTTAGGACGCAGAAATGACCTTACTTGAAATTATGCGCTCGGCGAGCGTGATCCCTGTCATCGCCATCGACGATCCGGCGCACGCCGTGCCACTGGCCAGGGCGCTGGTCGCCGGCGGCATCCGCGTGCTTGAAGTCACGCTGCGCACGGAGCACGGCCTGGGCGCGATCCGCGCCATGAGCGAAGTCGAAGGCGCCATCGTGGGCGTTGGCACCCTGACGTCGCCCGAAGAATTCGTCGCCTCGCGCGACGCCGGCGCCGTGTTCGGCGTCTCGCCGGGCCTGACGCCAGCGCTGATCGCCGCCGCCAAATCGAGCGGCCTGCCGCTGCTGCCGGGCGTGATGACGCCATCCGAAGTGATGGCCGCGCGCGAAGCGGGCTTCCGCCAGGTCAAGCTGTTCCCGGCCATGCAGGCAGGTGGCGTGGGTATGCTCAATGCGATCCGCGGCCCGCTGTCGGACATGACGTTCTGCCCGACCGGCGGCATCACGATCGAGACCGCACCTGCCTTCCTGGCCTGCAAGAACGTCGCCTGCGTGGGCGGTTCGTGGCTCACGCCGAAGGACGCGATCGAGGCCGGCGACTGGGCCCACATCACCGCGCTGGCCAAAGCCGCCGCGGCGCTGCGCGCCAGCTGACCGGCGGCGGGCGACACATCGTGCGCTCGAACTTTCGCCCCCTGAGCGAAGGTGAAATCAGGTTGGCGTCGCTGCTGTTCGGCGACGCCATCGATGTCACCCGCGTGCGGATCCACAACCGCCGCTACATGCCGTTCCAGCCACGGAACTGCTGCATGACGCCGAATGGCAGCATGTATTTTCACCACTCCTGTTTTCTCCCCGACTATGCGCGCGGCGATCCGCCTGCGATCCACTGGTTCGTGCACGAGATGGTGCACGTCTGGCAGCACCAGCTCGGGTATCCGGTGCGCCTGCGCGGCGCGTTCCGGATCGGGCTATCCTATGGCTACACGCTGACCGAAGATGCGACGCTGGAGGACTTCAATATGGAAGCGCAGGGGGATCTGCTGGCGGATTACTTCGTACTCAAGCACTTGTGCCGGCCCGAGGCGATGCGCCAGCAGCGCTACCGCGACAGCCTGGCGTTGTACGAGAAGGTACTGGCGCTGTTTCTGGCCGATCCTGCCAGCCGCGCAAGTTTGCCCCGTGGGCCGGCGCGCTGGCTGGTCGCATGATGCGCCCGTTTTCCGTGGGCGCGATGCTGGCCGCCATGGTCCTGTGCGCGCCCGCGCTGGCCAGCAGCTGCTTCGGTAATAGCGGGAGCGGGCGCATCGAAGGCGCGGTCGCCTTGCCGCTTGCGGGCGCCAACTTCGCGGCCTACTCGGAACTCGGTCTCAAGCTTGGCCGCACTTACGTTCATGCGCAGGTACGCGACGTCGTGCTGGGCGCGTATTCGACACTGTCCCGCAGCACGCCAGACGTGCAGTACGTCTATGGCGAGACGGGCCTGCGCACCGGCGGCCCGATGCCGCCCCATCGCACGCATGAGAACGGGACATCGGTGGACTTCATGGTGCCGGTGCGCGGCCGGGATGGCCGGCCGGCGCAGTTGCCGCGCACCGCGCAAAACCATTATGGATACGATCTGGAGTTCGATGACGCAGGCAAGCTTGCGGACTTGCGCATCGATTTCGCCGCCATTGCCGCGCATCTGGCGCAGCTGGATATGGAAGCACGGCGCCATGGGTTCGGTATCGCGCGCTTCATTCTGGCGCCAGAGTACATTCCGAAAGTACTTGCCACACCTGCAGGCCAACGTCTCAAGTCACTGCCGTTCATGAAGACAAAGCCCTGGGTTCGTCACGACGAGCATTACCATGTCGATTTCGCGGTCAAGTGCACCAGGTAGATCGGCTGCGTTGATCGTCGTTTGCCGCAACTGGCCAGGCAGCCAGCTGCGGCTGACATCATCAGATCAACAGCCGCTATAGTTCTTGTTCCCGCTGGCGGTCAGCGTATACGTTCCGCCCCGGGGGCCGGTGTAGCAAGTTGGTCCGGTGGAGGTATCCGTCAAGCGTTGGCGAGGCTGCGGTTTGGTGCTTGTTTTCTGCACCTTGTGCGAGCTGCTGGGTTCATCTGCGAGAAGGTGGCTTGGCATTGGCGCGACTGCCTGCTGTGCGCGATGGCAGTGATAATCACCCGTTTTCCTGTTGTTATGACACCCTTGCGCGTTCAGCCCGCCGCCATGCGCGAATGCTTGCGACGCGGCTAACAGGCCAACTGCCATGACCATGCACCGAAGATGAATTTTCCGTCGTGTAGTTCCTTTTGATGCCAGCGTCGCCTGTTGCATGTCGTCTCCATTCTTATTGAATGAACGTCATGCTACGTGGAAATTTGATCGCCGCACTAGTTGTTATTTAAAAAAAACAACCAACAGTTGCATGTCGTAGTCCTTATCGTTGCCTGGCCCGGGCCACCGGTGTGCGCGTCCAGTAGCCCGGCACGCTCAGAACGTATGCCGCAACCCGATATTGAAAGCCCGGTCGCCCGAACCCGCCTCGGCATTGTTACCCACCGTATAACCAGCCCCATTCCGGTTGTCGATCATGCCGTACGACGTATAGGCACTGGTCCGTTTGGACAGTGCATGCACATAGCCCACCGCATACTGCGCTGCATCCTGGTTCAGCGCAGTCTTGTCATTCTTGCGGATGTAGGAGGTCATGATGGTGCCCGCCGGGCCAACGGGGATGGTGACACCGACCAGCGTGTCGTCGCCGCGCAGGCTTGGTCGGAACACCTTGCCATAGGGGAGTGGTGTCGCATTGTTCAGTGGCGCGCTGTTGAGTCCTTTGTCGTTGCTGTAGGCGAAGAAGACCTTGACCACCTTGAAGTCGACGTTGGCCACGAACAGGGTGTTGCGACCGCTGTCGGTACCGGTGAGGGTGGCGCTGTCGTTGTTGCGATGGTTGTGCGCCAGCCGGGCGTTGACCGGCCCCTTGGCATAGTTGATGCTGACGTTGTACTGGCTGCCGGCCTGGCTGTCGCCGGCGGTCTCGCCCAGCGAGTACAGCAGTCCTGCGCTGAAGCCATTCTTTACCGGCGTCGTGTAGATGATCGAGTTGTTCGCGCGCAGATTGGCGCCCGCGACCGGGAACAGGTTCTTGGCGCTGCCCGACAGGCCGCT
This sequence comes from Oxalobacteraceae sp. CFBP 8761, assembly GCA_014841595.1. NCBI lineage: Bacteria > Pseudomonadati > Pseudomonadota > Betaproteobacteria > Burkholderiales > Oxalobacteraceae > Oxalobacteraceae sp. CFBP 8761. The sequence goes on from JACYUE010000001.1 coordinate 1,015,436, forward strand.
GCCGAACGGATCGCCGACCTGACCGAGCGCGTTGTAGGTCAGCGTGTACTGGCGCCCGACCGTCAGACTGCCGGCGTCCTTGCTGGCCAGCCCCACGAAGGACTGGCGGTTGAAGGCCTGGCCGGACGAGGCCAGCGCACCGGTGTCGATCGAGATCCCGGCCTCGAGCACGAACAGCGCCGAGACGCCCGCGCCCAGCTCTTCCGATCCCTTGAATCCCAGGCGCGAGGCGGATGCGACGCCGCTGCTGACTTTGGTGACGTTGCCGGCTGCGCCCCCGCGCTCGTTGACGATACCGGCGTCGGCGATGCCATAGATCGTGATATTGGATTGGGCCGTGGCTGCGCCGCTGGCAGCAAGCAGCATGACGATCGGAATCGCCGGTGATAATTTCATGTTTGTCTCCGTGTGTTTTTATGGGGTACAGCGTGATGGAATGTCGACTCAGTCGAGTTCCATATCGAGCAGCATCGAGCTGAGCGACTTGCCATGGGCATCCAGGGCCAGCGAGCGCGTCACGCCGCCGCCCAGCGCCTGCTGCATGACGAAGTTCATGGCGCCCAGTTGCGGCAGCAGGTAGCGGGTTACCTCGCCGTGCACGATGCCGGCAAAATGCAGGCGTACCCGTTCGGCGGTGACCTGCTGTTCCAGCAGCGCGTAATCGGCCGCGTGAAACGCGATTAACGACAGGTTGGAAATGTCGCCCTTGTCGCCGGCGCGCGAATGCGCGATGTCGCGTAGTTTCATGTCAGGTTTCCTCGAAATGGATCGTCGCGCTGACCTGCGCGGCAGGCAGCAGCGTGGAGCGGATCGCGATCACCTCGCGCGCCGACCGGGTGGCGCCGCCGCCGCCCGCCGGCCCGCAGGTGTACAGGGTTTCGACTTCGTTGCCGATGCGGATCGCTTGCTGCAGGCTGTCGGTACGGCCGATGACGCGCAGCCGCACCTCACGCGGTTCGGCATCATGGGGCCCGTCGCGGTCGCCATGCAGCGCATTCACGCCGATCAGGTCATAGCGCACCTCGGTCAGTGCGACGCCCGTCAGTGCGAACCGTTCGGCGACAATTGCCTGCGCCAGGCGCGCGCGCGCCAGTGCGCCTGGTCCCGCATACGAGATCTGGCCTTCGCCGATGTAGCTGTCGATGTAGCCGATCGAGACTTTCAGCATGCCGCTGCATGGATGGCCGCTGGCGCCCTGCAGGCTGACGCGGTCCGGTGCGCACTCGGTCATCGTCACCGCCGAGAAATCGGCCACGACGTCCGGCGTGTAGTACGCAGCAGGGTCGTGGATTTCGTACAGCAGCTGCTCGGTGCAGGTGGCGCGGGTCACGTAGCCGCCCGAACCGGCCACCTTGGTGATCTCGACGCTGCCGTCCTCGCCGATCACGGCGAGCGGGAAACCCAGTCGCGCCAGGCTTGGTACGTCCTTGACGCCGGGGTCGGCGAAGTAGCCGCCGCACACCTGGCCGGCGCATTCGAGCAGGTGCCCGGCCAGCGTGCCCTGGCCCAGGCGCTGCCAGTCGTCCATCGCCCAGCCGAAGGCGTGGATGGCCGGCGCGAGCACCAGCGCCGGGTCGGCGATACGGCCGGTGATGACGATGTCGGCGCCTTGCGCCAGCGCGTCGACCAGCGGCTGCGCGCCCAGATACGCGTTGGCCGACAGCAGCCGGCTGCCCAATGCCGCCACCGGTTCGCCGGTGTCGTCGAGGTAGTCGCCCTGGCGCAGCTGCTCGAGGACGTCGTCGCCCGTGATGGCGGCGATTTTCAGGTGGCCAAGGCCGAGCGAGACAGCGATCTGTCTGGTCTTGGCGGCCGCTGCGAGCGGATTGGCCGCGCCCATGTTCGTGATGATCTTGATGCCCCTGTCGGCGCAGGGCTTCAGTACTGCCAGCATGCGCGCTTCGAGCAGTGGGTCGTAACCGAGCGCCGGATCTTTCATCCGGGCTTGCTGGGCGAGGGCGATGGTGCGTTCGGCCAGGCATTCGAACACGAGGTAATCGAGGTCGCCATGCTCGGCCAGTTCGAGCGCCGGTTCGATGCGGTCGCCCGAATAGCCGGCGCCGCAGCCGATGCGTAGGGTTTTCATGGTGCAGTCTTTCGAAAGGGTCAGTGGGTTCGTCAGAACGGGAACAGCCCGATCAGCGCGGCGACGCAGGTCATGAATACCGTGGTGGCGAACAGGTAGGGAATCGTGAAGCGCTGGTGTTCCCCGAGGTCGATGCCGACCAGTCCGACCAGCAGGAACGTGGCCGGCGTCAGGGGACTGACCGGGAAGCCGGTGGTCATCTGGCCCATCAGCGCGGCCTGGGCCAGCTGCACCGGCGGCACGCCGAGCGCCGTGCCGGCTTCGGCCAGTACGGGCAGCACGCCGAAGTAGAACGAATCCGGATCGAAGATCAGGCTCAGTGGCATCGACACCAGGCCGGTGACGAACGGCAGGTGGCTGGCCAGGCTGGCCGGGATGCTGGCAGCGAGCAGCTGGGCCATGGCGGTGAGCATGCCGGTGCCTTTCATGATGCCGGTGAAGACGCCGGCCGCGAACAGGATGCTTGCCATCATCAGGGCCGCCTTGGCATGCGCATCGACGCGGTTACGCTGTTCGGCGACGTCCGGGTAGTTGATCAACAGGGCCAGTACGGTGCCGAACATGAAGCAGGCCACCGGATCGAGCACGTTGGAGATCATCGTGCCCAGGACAACGATCACGAGCAGTACGTTGGGGATGAAGCGGCCCGGCCGGCGCAGCTTCAGCTGGGCTTCGTCGATTTCCTGCACATGATAGTCGGGGGTGCCGGCGCCAGAGCCCCCACTGGCCAGCATGGCGCCGGTCAGGCCCAGGCGCCGCTGCTCGCGCACGCCCATCATCCAGGCGCAGCCAAAGACGAACAGCATGCCGGCGATCTGCACCGGCACCATCGGCAGGTAGAGCTCGGACATCGGCAGATGCAGCGCAGCCGATGCGCGCAGGGTCGGGCCGCCCCACGGCAGCGCATTGGCCACGCCGGCCGACATGGCGACGACGCAGGCCAGGATGCGCTTGTCCATCTTCAGCTTGATATACAGCGGCAGCATCGCGGGCACCACGACCAGGAAGGTCACGGCGCCGGAGCCGTCGAGGTGGACGATTGCCGCCAGCACGGCGGTGCCGAGCGTGATGCGGGCCGGGTGGTTGCCGACAACCTTCAGGATGCGGTTGACGATCGGATCGAGCATGCCGGCGTCGGTCAGCACGCCGAAGAACAGGATGGCAAACACCAGCATGCCGGCAATCGGCGCGATGGCCTTGATGCCATTGGTGATGTAGGTGCCGATCTCGGCGCCGAAACCACCGATGAGCGCGGTGAGCACCGGGATCGCAATCAGCGCGACAAGGGCGGACATCTTCCTGCCAAGGATGACGTACAGCAGGGCGAAAATAGTAAGAAAGCCGAGGAAGGCCAGCATGAAAGTCTCCAATTTATTGTATGTGCTGATCGATGCAGCACTTGAGCCCATTCTGGGGGGCCTTGGTTTTTGTTGTAAAATGGATTTTTCCGATTGATTGTGCGGCTTTTTCGATGAGTGGCCTGTGCGATGCTTCCAAATATCTCCACCAAGCAGTTGCAAGCGTTTCTGGCACTCGAGCAGCACCGGCATTTCACCCAGGCGGCCGAGCGTTGCCACCTGTCGCAATCGGCGTTCAGCGCGGTGATCCAGAAGCTCGAAGCGACTGTCGGCGCCAAGCTGGTCCAGCGCGACACGCGCAACGTCACCCTGACCACCGAAGGCGAACTGTTCGTGGAAGTGGCGCGCGCCTTGCTGGCCGACCTCGACGCAGCCTTCACCGACATGGGCGACTTCATCGCACGGCGCAAGGGCAGGGTGGCGCTGGCCGTGCTGCCATCGCTGGCGGCCAATGGCATACCTGAGGTCATCGCGCACTACAAGGCCACCTATCCCGGCATCACGGTGCAGCTGTTCGACGCGCTGTCGGACCAATGCCTGCACCTGCTGCGCCAGGGCAGGGTCGATCTGGCGCTGACGGCGCCCGGTGCGAATCTGGCTGAATTTTCAACCCGCACCCTGTGCAGCGATCCGTTTTTCTTCGTCTGCCGGCGCGACCATCCACTCGCGCGCAAGCGCAAGATCCGGATGCCCGACCTCGTGGGCTGCGAACTGATTCACCTTGCGCCATCGACCAGCGTGCGCCAGCACGTCGACCAGCTGACGCGGGGGCTCGACGTGCGCCATTCCGGTCTTGAGGTCGAGCACCTGGCCACGGTGGCGGGCCTGATCGGGCAGGGACTCGGGGTGAGCCTGGTGCCGGAACTGACGCTGTTCCAGTTCCGCAGCCTGGACCTGATTGCCATTCCGCTCGATGCGGCGGCCGTGGTGCGCCCGATCCTGATCGTGCAGCGCAAGGACCGGGCGTTATCGCATGCCGCCCAGGGCATGCTTGAATTGATCGAAGCGCGGCTGTCGGCCAATGGCAGGCAGCGTGGTGCGAAGCCGGTCGATGCGGGGTTGCGACTCTAGGCAACGCGCCGCAGCAAGCCAGGGCGGCTTGCCGCGGCAGACACCATCAGGCGATGGCGCCTTCGTATTCCTTGATCAGCTTGGCCCCGGCACGTGCCGGCGCCGGCGCACGCAGCGCCAGTGAGCGGCTGGCACCAACGCGCGGTGCGTCGCCGTGTCCCAGATTGAACACGCTGACCAGCTCGGCCAGCGATGTCGCCTGCTCCTGCAGCGCCGCCGCCGCGGCTGCCGCTTCCTCGACCAGCCCCGCATTCTGCTGCGTCACGCCGTCCATTTGCGTGATGGCTTCGTTGACCTGCTCGATGCCGGTCGTTTGCTCGGCACTGGCCGACGCGATCTCGGCCATGATGTCGGTCACGCGCCCGATGCCCTGCACGATTTCCTGCATCGTCGTGCCTGCCTCACCGACCAGGCGGCCACCGGCATCGACCTTGGCGACCGAGTCGCTGATCAGGCCCCGGATTTCCTTCGCCGCAGCGGCCGAGCGCTGCGCAAGGTTGCGCACTTCGCTGGCCACGACCGCAAAGCCGCGACCCTGTTCACCGGCGCGCGCCGCTTCCACGGCGGCATTCAGGGCCAGGATATTGGTCTGGAAGGCGATGCCGTCGATGACGGCGATGATGTCGCCGATCTTCTTCGACGAGGCGTTGATCGACGCCATCGTGGACACCACCTGCGACACCACGTCACCGCCATGCAGCGCGATCTGCGAGGCGTTCTTGGCCAGCACATTGGCCTGACGCGCGTTGTCGGCATTCTGGCGCACGGTGCTGGTAATTTCTTCCATCGACGACGCCGTTTCCTCCAGCGAGCTGGCCTGCTGCTCGGTGCGCGAAGACAGGTCCATATTGCCCGACGCGATCTGGCGCGATGCGGTGACAATGGTTTCCGTACCGGCGCGCACTTCGGTCACGGTCTTGTGCAGGCTCGCGCTCATCGTCTTGAGGGCGTCCAGCAGGTCACCGACCTCATCACGGGACTCGGTGCGGATTTCGGTGGTCAGGTCGCCGGCGGCAACCTGACGCGCCAGGCTCACGGCACGTTTGAGTGGCGTGGTGATGCTGCGTGCCAGCATCATCCCGAGCACGATACTGACGACCAGCGCGACCGCAGCCAGTACGATCAGCGAGCGTCGTGCAGCCTGGTCAAGAACCTCGATATGATCATTGGCTCTCTTGAACAGCATCTGCTGGAAGGCCGCGACTTTATTGACGCTTTCGGTGTAGGCGAGCATCGCTGGCATCACTTTTTGTTCAAAGTATGTCTGGACCTGCGGATTGTCCGGGCCCAGTTCTCGCTTGAGCTTGTAAGCCGCATTGCGCGCGTCGATGTAGGCGGTGCGGCGGGTTGCCACGGTAGCGATCAATGCCTTGCCTTCGTCACTTTTGATCAGCGATTCCAGTTCGTCCTGTACCTTGCTGACGTTGGCGCTGACCGCCTTCATTTCCTTCTCGTGGTAGGTCTCGTCTTCGGGGGAGGTGCTCTTGAAGCGGGCAATGGTGCTGACCCGGTTGACCGCCACACCCTGGCGCCATTCTGTGGCCAGCATGAATTTTTCAGAGGCCTCTGACATCTCTGTCTTCGCATTTGAAATCTGGAAGAGTTGCCATAGTGCGATGCCCGCCATGAGAGCCATGAGGCCCACGATGATGGCGAGCGTCGCACCCAGACGGGTACCAATCTTGAGGTCCTTGATGTTCATTTCTATTCCATTCCTGACAATAGGGGAGACGATCGTGGGGCCTTCAAGTAATCGTACTTACAGGCAACCCTTGTTGCAGAATAATCTCGGATTGAGGGGAATTGTCAGCGGGAATGAAAAATTCGTTGAATGTGTTGCTGGGAGTAAACGAAATAATATGTGAACATTACCTTGGGCAGGTAACACGCATAATAACGTTGTAAAGATGATTATTTCAGGCGCCACAACGGGCCAGGGCGGCCCGTTGCGGCAGACAGCATCAGGCGATGGCGTCTTCTTCTTCCTCGATCCGTTCCACATCGGCGCGCGATGGCGCGGCGCGGTGTACAGCCAATGAACGCCCGGCCACTGCAGGCTGCGCAGCCTGGCGCACATCCCCCGGCCTGCCATTGCCGACATCGAACACGCTGACCAGCTGTGCCAGCGTCATCGCCTGCTCCTGCAGCGATGCGGCGGCAGCGGCGGCTTCCTCCACCAGCGCCGCATTCTGCTGCGTCACGCCATCCATCTGCGTGATCGCTTCGTTGACCTGCTCGATGCCGGTCGACTGTTCGGCGCTGGCCGACGTGATGTCCGCCATGATGTCGGTCACGCGCCCGATGCCCTGGACGATTTCCTGCATCGTCACACCGGCCTCATCGACCAGGCGGCCACCGGCCTCGACCTTCGTGACAGAGTCGCTGATCAGGCCGCGGATTTCCTTGGCCGCCGCGGCCGAGCGCTGCGCGAGGTTGCGCACTTCGCTCGCCACCACCGCAAAGCCGCGACCCTGCTCACCGGCGCGCGCTGCTTCGACCGCTGCATTCAGGGCCAGGATGTTCGTCTGGAACGCGATGCCGTCGATAACGGCGATGATGTCGCCGATCTTCTTCGATGACGCGTTGATCGACGCCATCGTGGCCACCACCTGCGACACCACTTCACCGCCATGCGCCGCGATCTGCGACGCATTCTTGGCCAGTACATTGGCCTGGCGCGCATTGTCGGCGTTCTGGCGCACGGTGCTGGTCAGTTCTTCCATCGACGACGCCGTCTCTTCGAGCGAGCTGGCTTGCTGCTCGGTGCGCGACGACAGGTCAAGATTGCCCGAGGCGATCTGCTGCGATGCCGTGACGATGGTCTCGGTGCCGGCGCGCACTTCGGTCACGGTCTTGAGCAGATTGTCATTCATGGCCTTGAGCGCCAGCACCAGGTCGCCCACTTCGTCACGCGATTCGGCGCGGATATCCGCCGTCAGGTCGCCCGAGGCCACCTGGCGCGCCAGGCCCACCGCGTGTGCCAGCGGTCGCGTGATGCTGCGGGTAAGCAACCAGCCGCAGGCCGCACCGATGGCCAGCGCCGCGATGCCCAGGCCGATCAGGATACGCGTTGCCGACACGACGATGGCGTCGATGCTGGTGTCCGCATCAGTGAACAACTGCTCCTGGTAGGCCGCGAGTTTTTCGATGGTGGCAACGTAGATGCGCATTTCTGGGATGACTTTGGTCTCGAAGAACGCCTTGACTTCGGCGCTGTCGGCGCCAAGCGCGCTCTTCATCTTGAAGCCTTCGTTGCGCATGACCGAATACTTGGCGCGTTCGGTCGCGATTTCCGCCAGCAGCGCCTTGCCCTGTTCGCTCTGGACGAGGGATTCGAGCTCTTTCTGCAGCTTGCCGGCCCTGTCGCTGATGACTTTCATCTGCGCGTCGTGGTACTTCTCGTCAGCCGGATCGATGCTCTTGTATTTGGCAACGGTGCTGACACTGTTGGTGACGGTGCCCTGGCTCCATTCCTTGGCCAGCTTGGCGCGGTAGGACGTTTGCGCCATGGTCTGCTTGGCGTCGGCGATCCGTTCGAGCTGCCAGAAGGCGACGCCCAGCATCAGGACCATCAGGGCGAGCACGGCGGCAAAAGCGCCGCCGAGGCGGACGCCTATTTTGAGATCGTTGATTTTCATAGTATCCGTTCAGGTAGCAAGTGAGGCCCCGACAACCTGGTGAAGCCGGGGCGTGCATCGTGCCGGGAACGCAAGTGCACAGTGGCAAGCGTAAACGCAGGCAAGCTGATTGGACATCAAAAAATCCGGCAATATCGATAATTGTTGCTTGTGCGAAACAACATGATACTTGGTTGTTATTATCCGATAACGATTGCATATTGGAGTTGTCGACGAGCCAATGTCGATGAATGTATCGGCCATAACGCGAGGCTATGGCAGGGCGATCTGTTCACTGCGCCGCCTTGGCTGCCGCGTCCAGAACACGCAGCAGATTGCCGCTCCACAGCTTGCCGAGATCTTCGTCCGACATGCCGCCCGCCTTGAGCCGCGCCGTGATGCGCGGTAGCAGCGACACATCGGCCAGCCCCGGGAAACCGCCGCCCCCGTCGAAGTCCGCGCCCATGCACACGTGATCGATGCCGGCGACGTCGATCAGGTGCTGCAGCGAGGCCATGTATTGGTCGAAGCTCGTGCTCCACATCGGCGTGGCCGCTTCGAGCGCGAGCCACTCCTTGCCCAGCGCCGCCTGCTGCGCCGGGGTCATGCCGCCGATGTGATCGATCTGGTCGAACAGTTCGCTGCGTCGTGGACTCATGCGCATCGTGCCCAGGTAGATGGTCGACGCGCAGACCGCGCCGCCGGCCGCAGCGATGCGGCGGATGCGCGCATCGTCCAGGTTGCGCGGATGGTCGAAGCTCGTGCGCGAACTGGTGTGCGACAGCAGCAGCGGGGCGCGCGACAGGTCCAGCAACTGATCGACGACGGCATCGGACGCATGGCTCGCGTCGATCACCATCCCGAGCCGGTTCATCTCGGCCACCCAGTCGCGCCCCAGCGGGCTCAGACCATTCCAGCGCGGCTTGTCGGTCGACGAATCGGCAAACTGGTTGTTCAGGCTATGCACGACGCCGACCAGGCGCACGCCCTGGCGCTGGAATTGCGCCAGCGCAGTCACGCTCTCGCCAAGGGGATAGCTGTTCTCGATGCTCTTGAATGCCACCAGCTTGCCGGTCGCGTCGAGGCGGCGTGCTTCGTGCGCGCTCGTTGCCACGCCGATGCGGTCTGTATGGCGCGCGAGCGTGGTGTCGATCAGCGCAGAGCGTTCCAGTGCGTGGCGGCGCGCGGCGGCGAAGCCGTCCGCCGTCAGCGGCCCCTGCTCGGTGTAGATCACGAAGAAACCGCCATCGAGGCTGCCGTCGGCCATGCGGGGCAGGTCGAGTTGCGCGATCTCGGTGGCCGGATCGTGACGCGCGCCAAAATCCCAGCCCGCGCGGCCGAAATGCACGGGCGTGTCGAGGTGCGCGTCGAGTGTCAGCAATTTGCGGTGCGTCGGATCCACTGGCTTTGGTGTCGACGTCGGCGCCGGTGTGGCGCAGCTGGCCAGCAGTGCGCAGGCCAGTGTCATGGTGGACGTCATGGTGCGGTTCATTCGGGCGCCTTGATCGGGGTGAAGTTCAGGTCCGCGTAATCCCAGCTGAAATCGGCAATGGGCGAGACGGGCTTGAGGCTGATGCGTTCGACCTTGCCATCCTGGTCGAATGCAAAGCTCAGGTACGCAGGCTCGATGGTCTCGTCGTCGAAGCGCGCGATCCAGGTATTGTATTGCCAGTGCACGAGCGGGCCCGCCATGCGCGGCGTCGAGCCGAAGTCGACCCGCAAACCATGCTTCGCCGCCGCGATGGTGATCTTGCCATACCACGGGTCGGCATACGTTCCGGCCAACGCCGCCGGTGCTACCAGGGGCTTTGAACGCACCGGTTTGGCGGCGCTGCTCTTTTGCAGCGCGAGGCCCTGTGCGATCTTCTTCGCCTTGTAGGTTTCGAACGTGGCCGGCCAGTCGGCCTTTGGCTTGGCCAGGTAGTGGTCGGCCAGCTCGTACATCAGGCCCCGCACCAGCTCCCCGTCTTCGCTGTTGATCGCAATCGCAAAGCCCACCTTCTGCTCGGGCAGCATCACCACGGCCGTACCAAAGCCCAGCACCGCGCCGCCATGCCAGACCATGCGCGCGCCGCGGTAGTCCACCAGGTCCCAGCCCAGGCCATAGTTGGCGAAGGTCGACTCGATGAGTTTCAGTTCCGGCGGCATCTCGTCAAGCGGCACGGTCATCGACGGCGCCCACATCTGCGCGTGCGTGGCCTTGCTGAAGACGCGCTTGCCATCTGGCGCGACGCCGCCGGCCAGCTGCGTGTGCAGCCACGCCGCCAGGTCGTTGGCGCTGCTGGCCACGCCGCCGGCGGGCGCCGCGTTGCGGCCCAGGTCATCGCGTTCGTCCAGGCGCACCTGGGTGCCGGCGCCACGCAGCCCGCCGTCCATCCGCGCGTGCGGGAAGGCGCGGTTGGCGGTGGCGAAGTTGTCGACGTTGTCGGTGGTGGACAGTCGCATGCCGCTCGGGCGCAGCACGTGCTCGCGCGCATAGGCCTCCCACGGCTGGCCGCTCACTTGCTCGATCAGCTGGCCCGCCACGACATACATCAGGTTTGAATACGCGTAGGTGCTGCGAAAGCTGGTGGCCGGCTTCAGGTAGCGCACGCGGCGCACGGTCTCGGCGCGCGACAGGTTCGTGCGCGGCACGAACAGGAGGTCGCCCGCGCCGTAGCCCAGGCCGGCGCGGTGTGTCAGCAGGTCGCGGATCGTGAGTTCGCGCGTGACCCACGGGTCGTACATCTGGAAGGCGGGCAGGTGGTCGGTTACCTTGTCATCCCATGTGATCTTGCCGGCATCGACCAGCGTGGCCAGTGCGGCCGTCGTCATCGCCTTGGTGGTCGAGCCGATCGGGAACAGCGTGTCGCCGTCGACGGGCGCCGGCGCGCCCAGCTGACGCACGCCGAAGCCGCGCGCCAGCGTCGTCTTGCCGTCTTCGACGATGGCAATGGCCAGGCCCGGCGTGCCCACGCGCTGGCGCAGCGTCTCGACGCGGGCCTCGAAGCCGGCCGGCGGCGCGGCCAGCGCAGGAGTGCAGGCAAGCGCCAACAGGATGGAAGGAACAAGGCGAGGGCAGTTCATGGCATCTCCAGGCAAGCATCGAGCAGGCGCTCGAAATCGGCGCCGCCGCGCATCGGGTCGGCAACAGGGTACGGCAAACGGCGGGCATGTGCCTCGATGGCGGCCTGCGCGGCGATGGCGTCCATGCCGCCGGTATTGAGCGCGATGCCGATGCAGCGGATCGCCGGATTGGTCACGCGTCCGAGCACGATCGTCTGTTCGATGACGGTCTCGATCGACGGCAATGGCGAACCCGGATACCCGAGCTGGTGGCTGCGCGCCGGGTCGTGGCAGACCACGAACATGTCGGGCTGGCTGCCATGCAGCAAGCCGAGCGAGACACCGGCGAATGCGGGATGAAACAGCGAGCCCTGGCCCTCGATCACGTCGATGTGTCCGGGCGCCGCAGCTGGACTGAGGATCTCGGCCGCGCCGGCCACGAAGTCCGACACCACCGCGTCGATCGGCATCCCGCTGCCGGCGATCATGATGCCGGTCTGGCCGGTGGCGCGAAAGGTCACGTCCAGGCTGCGTGCGGCGAGGCCGCGACTGAGCGCGAGCGCCGTGTATTTCTTGCCCAGTGCGCAGTCGGTGCCGACCGTGAGGATGCGCCGGCCCGCGCGTGGCCGCCCGCTGGCGATGGCGATGTCGGCGGGCGGCGTGCGCACGTCGATCAGGCGCCGGCCGTGGCGCGCTGCGGCGTCCTTCAGCACGGCGAACTGGTCGAGGCGTACGTGCATGCCCGAGACGATGTCCAGGCCTGCCGCCAGCGCCTCGGCCAGCGCCGGCACCCAGCTTGCGGGGATCGTGCCGCCCGGCGCTGCCACGCCGATGACGATGGCGGTCGCGCCCTGCGCCGCGGCCTGCCTGGCGCTGAGGCCGGGCAGGCCGGTGGTCACCGTGGCACCTGGCAGGCGCAGCTCGCCCACGCAGCGCTCACCGGCCCAGTCGCGCAGCCCAAAGGCAGTCTTGGCGAAACCGGATTCGGTCACGTCGCCGAGAAACAGCAGGCAGCGGCCAACGGCGCGTGCGTCGTTCGGTGCGGGCGCCATCAATACTCCCTGGTCAGCGTGAAGCCGAGCGTGCGCGGCGCGATCACGCCGGTGCCGAGCGCGCCATTCGGATAGACGAAGCCGCCGTTGGCCAGCAACGATGCGGTGGACGTCCTGCCGTCGCTGTTGCCCAGGTTCTTGCCGTACAGTTCAACCGTCCAGGTGCCCAGTTCGACGCCGGCATGGGCGTCGAACACGTTATAAGACGGGATCTCGCGCTGGCGGCCATTGGCCGTGCGGTAGTCGAAGTCGAACGATGCGAACTGCCCCGCGATGCGGCGCACCGAGACGCCGGCGTAGGCGGGCGTGGTGTCGCGGATCGTCCAGCGATAGTCGGCCAGCAGCGCGGCCGTGTACTTCGGCGAGAAGGGCAGGCGGTCACCCTTGAAGCCGCCCACCAGCGGATCGGTCGCACCATCGAGGCGCGCCTTGTTCCAGGCGCCGTTGGCCGACAGGCGCAGGCCGCGCATCGGCCGAAAGCCCGCGCTGATCTCGACGCCGTCGGCGGTGGCGCCGGCGCCGTTGGTGTTCACGCCAAACCCGTTGACCACCGCCAGCAGCTGGATGTCCTTCCATTTGATGTGGAAGGCCGACAGGTCGAGGGACCACATGCCGTCCACCGTCTGGGTCTTGATGCCGGCCTCGTAGCTCATCACGCTGTCCGAATCATAGGTGGCTGGCGTGCCGGGTCCGGGATTGGGCGGCAGCACGTTCGGCCCGCCGGGCCGGAAGCCCTTGGCCGCGCGCGCATACACGGCGCTGCGTTCGCTGAACTTGCGCTTGAGCGCCACGGCATAGGTAAACACGCCTTCGGACGAATCGGCGCGGTTGTCAGCCGGGCCGCCGGCCAGGGCGCCGTCGCCGATCTGGCGGGCGTCCTGCTTGTTGTGGCTATAGCGCCCGCCGACATCGAGGTCGTAGACGGGCGTGAGGTGAATGGTCGTGTTGGCAAACGCCGCCACCTCGCGGTAGTTCGAGCGCAGGCGGATGTCGGCCAGCAGCGGCAGGCCGGTTGCCGGTGTCATCGAGCCTGGCACGACGGCGTGGTAGCGCTGCGCGATGGCGCCTTTTTCATCGGTGTAGTACAGACCGGCCAGCCAGTCGAACGTCTTGCCGGCGTTGGAACTCAGGCGCAGCTCCTGCGTGAATTTTTTCAGTTCGGTTTCCTGGCCCAGATAGAGCTCATTGGGTACACCGAACACACCTTCGACCAGCTCGCTCAGGTTGAAGCTGACGTCTTCGCGCGCGAACTGCTTTTGCGTGCTGTAGCTGGTCGACGAGGTCAGGCTGGCTGCGCCCAGGTTCCAGTTGGCGGTGCCATTGAAGACCCGGTAGTGGATGTCGCGCATGTGCGGTATGAACTGCGATTGCGTCGGGCGGCCATACAGCGTCTCGAGCGTGTCCGCGTCGCTCTCCACGGTGCCGGGTGCATCGGTGGCGATGTTCTGCGCCACGGCGCTCAGGCGCAGGTCGAATGTGGTACTCGGCTTGTACAGCAGCGACGCGCGGCCCCCGTAGTTGCGGGCGCCATTGATGTTTCGTTCGATGTCCGAGCCGGCGGTGCCGATCGAATCGATGAAGCCCGGCTCCTTCTGGTACGAGCCGGACATGCGCAGCGCCACCGTGTCGCTGAGCGGCGTATTGACCACCAGGTTCGAGCGGTACGACACCTTGCCGCCGTCGACGGTCGCCGCGCCCAGCCGCGCGCGCAGTGCAAAGCCATTCAGGTCTGGTGCATTGGTCACGAACTTGACCAGGCCACCGAGCGAGCTGGCGCCGTACAGCGCGCCCTGCGGCCCGCGCAAGACCTCGATGCGGGCCAGGTCGAACGTGTCGAAGTCGCCCGCCAGGATCGCGCCATTGGCCAGGCCACTGCTCGAACCGAACGGCGTTTCGTCGAGGTAGACCGCGACGGTGGACGCCACGCCGCCCGTGTCCAGCCCGCGCAGCACCAGCCGGCCTTCGCCGGGCGTGCTTTGCACCAGCTGCAGGCTGGGCACGAGTTTCAGGTAATCGGCAAAGCCGGTGGCCTGGTGCTTGTCGAGCGTGTCGCCGCCCACCACCGACATCGACTGCGGCACGTCGACCATCGTCTGTGCGCGTTTTTGCGCCGTCACGACGACTTGCTGGACGTCGTCCTGCGGCGCGGCCTGGTCTGCGGCGAAGGCTTGCGATACGGCGCCCGATACGGCCAGCGCCATGGAAGTCACTGCGATACGGCCTGCTACTGTTGCCATGTGAATCTCTCCCGGTAGTCGTTGTGATTAGGGTGCGGATGGTGCGGGCGTCATTGCGTGCAGCCGGTCCGCCGCCTGCATCGGCTGGTGCAGACGCCACAGCAGGCCGGCGGCGATCGCCGACAGCAGCGCGAGCAGGGCGAAGAACGCGCCAGGGGTGAAGAGGCTCCACAGGCTGCCCACCAGGCCGGCCGCCAGGCTGCCGGAGAAGGTGACGAGGAACCACGCCGCCACCGTCGTGCTGCCCAGATGGCGCGGCGCCAGGCGTGCAAACAGGCCCAGGCCAGTCGGCAGGATGAACAGCTCGCCGATCGTCAGCACCAAAAAGAACAGCACGAGCCAGATCCAGCCGGTGACCTGGCCATTGGCGGTCCAGCCCACCGCCGCCAGCAGCAGATAGGCCAGCGCCACGATCAGCGCGCCACACGCCATGCGCCGCAGCGGTGCCTGGTCGATGCCGGCCGCCGCCCGGCGGTGCCAGTAAGCCAGCAGGGGCGGCGTGAGCAGCATCACGAACAGTGGATTGAGCGACTGGAACCAGGTCATCGGAATCAGAAAGCCCCCGGCCGCACGATCGACGCCGCTGTCGGCCCATAGCGCGACCGTGTTGCCGACCTGCTCGTAGGCGGCGCGAAACACGGTGACGGCCAGGCCGATCCCGATCAGCACCATGATTGTTTCGCGGCCCAGGCCGCGCGGTGCGTCGGTCGTCGCGGTGGACCTGGCGGGCAGGGTCTCGGGCGGCAGGTAGCGCGCCCCGCCGACATAGATGGCAAGGCCGAGCAGCATGCCGATGCCGGCCAGGCCGAAGCCGTAGTGCCAGCCATACAGCTCGCCCACCGTGCCGCAGATCAGCGGCGCGAGGAAGCCGCCGATATTGATCCCGACGTAATACACGTTGAAGGCCCAGCCACGGCGCGCGTCGCCGCGCGCATACAGGTCGCCGACCTGGCTTGGCAGCGTGGGCAGGAACAGGCCGTTGCCCAGCGCGATGGTGGCCAGCGCCAGGTAGAACAGGGCGTCGAAGGTCATCATGAAGTGGCCGGCCGCCATGACCGAGGCGCCAA
This sequence comes from Oxalobacteraceae sp. CFBP 8761, assembly GCA_014841595.1. Lineage (NCBI taxonomy): Bacteria > Pseudomonadati > Pseudomonadota > Betaproteobacteria > Burkholderiales > Oxalobacteraceae > Oxalobacteraceae sp. CFBP 8761. Next base: position 1,030,969 of record JACYUE010000001.1, read on the forward strand.
TGATGATGGCGCGCCGCTTGCCCAGGACGCGGTCGGCCAGCATGCCGCCGAGGATCGGCGTGAAATAGGCGGCGGCCGTGTAGGCGCCGTAGATGAACGAGGCGTGGGCCTGGCCGAACAGCAGTTCCTTGGTCATGAAGTAGACCAGCAGCGCGCGCATGCCGTAGTACGAGAACTGTTCCCACATATTCGTCAGGAACAGCACCGTCAGGCCGCGCGGATGGCCGAACCACGTGAGCTGGATCTGTGTGCCGGTCATGCCGTGGCCTTTGCCGTGCTACCGCCCCAGACGTCGGGACCTGACCAGACATTGCCGGCAACGTACTCGACGCCCGGTCGGCGATCGGCCGCCAGAAAGATCGGGCCGTCCAGGTCGACGATGTCGCATTCCTGGCCCAGCACGAAGCTCGGGGCCATCGCCAGGCTCGAGCCGCCCATATTACCGACCATGACCTGCAGGCCCAGGCGCCGCGCTTCCTGCGCCATCAGCAGGCCCTCGGTCAGGCCGCCGCATTTGTCGAGCTTGATGTTGACGATGTCGTAGCGCCCGACGCTGGCGGCGATGTCGTCCAGCGACTGGATGCTTTCGTCACCCGCGAGCGGAATCGGCGAGCGCAGGCCTTCCAGGCTGGCTTCGTCACCGCGCGCCAGCGGCTGTTCGAGCAGGGCCACGTCCTGTTCCACGAGGCCGGCAATCAGCGCATCGAGCTGGCCTACCGTAAAACCCTGATTGCCGTCGACGCCGAGCCAGACCTCGGGCCGCGCGGCGCGGATCGCCGCCACGCGCGCCAGGTCGAGTGCCAGGTCGCCCGTCAGCTTGATCTTGATCGAGCGTGCCTGCGCGTGGCGCTGCGCAGTGGTGGCCATCGCCGACGGCGTGTCGGCGCCCAGCGTGAAAGTCGTGCGCAGCGGCCGTGGCGCGGTTTTGCCGGCCAGCTGCCAGACCGGCACACCGGCGCGCGCTGCCTCGAGCTCCCACAGCGCGCAGTCGACGGCATTGCGCGCGCCGCCAGGTGGCAGGATCGCGCGCAATGCGTCGCGCGTCGGGCCGGCGGCGATCGCGGCGCTGGCGCCCTCGAGCTGCGCCAGCATGTGCGGCACGTCGTCGCCCAGGTAGTACACGCCGCCGCCTTCGCCGCGCCCGCTGTGGCGGCCATCGCCCAGCGTCACGACGACGACGTTGAACGCGTCGAACAGATAGCCCGAGATGCGAAACGGCGTGGTCAAGCGCAGCTTCTCGACGGCGACCGTCACGGTGAGGCGGGCCATCAGTAGGCCACCGTCATGGACAGCAGGCCGAAGCGCAGGCAGACATAAGCGATCAGCAGTGCGGAGGCCAGGAACAGCACGCTCCACACGCGGCGCAGGCGCCCCTGGCCAGGTGCGAACGCCAGTTGCAGATTGCGCGCGCCGGCCAGCAGCGCCGCCACGAAGGCCAGCAAGCCGCCGATCTGCAGGAGCCACAGCCACGGGTCGAGCGAGGCGGTGGCATATTTGAGGCTGATATCTAACACCGACACGATGCCGACCCAGCCTGCCAGCACCGCCAGGCAGGCCGCAGCCGCAATGCGCGTGGCCAGCGCCGCCTTGCGCGCTGGTCCCGTCAACGCATGCTGCAGCTTGAAGCGGCGGCGCACGATCCAGCCGGCCGGCATGGCCAGCACCGCGAACACGAACACGGCCAGCGCCACGTACAGTGCAGGCAGCAGCCAGGCGCCGTTCTTCCCGGCCGGAACGGGTTCCATGACCATGAACGGCGACATGAAGTCCATGCTCCAGCGGACCACGCGATCGTTGACCACATGCGCCGCGAGACGGTCTTCGCCATTGCGGTCGCGCCAGACGAACGGCGCGATCTCGACCCATTCGCGGGGCCGGCCGTTGGTCCCCACCATGGCCGGGATGACGAGCGCGCCCTTGTCGTCAACGGTCACCTTGACCTGGCCGAGCAGGTCGAACACGGCGAAGAAGTTGGTCTCGGCGCGGCGGCTGCTTTCCCACGAGCCGGTCATCATCTGTGCGTGCTGCGCGGCGAGCTTGGCGTCGACGCGGCCATCGGGCGGCAGGGTAGAGGGGAAGTAACGGTCCGAGAAGTCCTGGAACACGGCGCTGCGCAGCGGGTTGGAGCCGCCTTCGCGCCCGCCGCTGTTGACCGACAGGTACAGGCCGACGCCATCGTCCATGTACAGGTGCAGTGACGTGTGGAACGCTTCGGTGTCGCCCAGGTGGGCGATCACGCTGCGGCCATTGACGTTGGTTTCGAAAAAGCCCAGTTCCATGCGGTTGAGCGGTGGCAGCAGGGACGCGGGGTTGACCTTGTCCAGCGAACTGCTGTGCATCGCGTTGGCAGTGGCCTCGGACAGGACGCGCGCGCCGTTGAACTGGCCTTTCTGCAGGTGCGCGATCATGAAGTTGGCCATGTCGGTGCCGCTGGCCGACAGTCCCCCGGCCGGCGCCGAGTTGACGACCTCGAAGCCCAGCGGCGGCTGGCCCGGCTTGCTGTAGCCGGTGGCCACCAATGGCGCCAGTGCGGGCGGCAGCGGCTGGCGGAAGCTCGCAGTGCGCATGTTCAGCGGCGCGAAGATGCGCTGCTCCACATAATCGTCGAACGACATGCCGGCGATGCGGCCGACGATGTAGCCGGCCAGCGACGTGGCGTAGTTGGAGTAAGCGGGCGTGGTGCCGGCGTCAAAGATGCGCGCCGGGACGCGTTCCTTGAGCAGTTCGCCGAGCGGGCGGATGTCCGCCTTGTCGTAGACGATCAGGTATTTCACCGACTCTTCGAAGCCGGCTGTGTGGGTCATGATCTGGCGCATCGTGACAGGCTTGCCGGCGCGCGGGGCGATCTTGAAATCGAGGTATCCGTTGATGTCGGCATCCAGATCGAGCTTGCCCTGTTCGACCAGTTGCATGACAGCGGTCCAGGTCACGAGCTTGGAGACCGAGCCGGGACGAAACAGCGTGCGATCCGGATCGACCGGTGTGCGCTTGTCGACATCGGCGTAACCGAAACCGCGCGCGGTGAGAATCTGGCCGTCCTTGACCACGACAACCACCGCGCCGGGGATGTCGCTCTTGTTCAGCGCAAACGGCATGTAGCCGTCGAGCCAGGTGTCGACGTCCGTCTTGTCGAGCGTTTTGCCATTGCCGGCACGCGGCGCCGCAACCAGCGTTGGCGGCGGCCCGGATGGCGGCGTCGCCACCGGCTTGGTGCCAGCAGGCGAGGGCGGCACGGCCGGGGCCTGGGGCGCTTGTTGCGCGGCGGCGCCGGCGCTCCAGCAGACAACGCTCATCAAGACCATCTTCAGAAATCTCATCAAGGCTCCCTATCCATACGGTTGATTGCGGTCGATCGGGCCAGCCTATAAAATAAAGCTTGATCCGAGTATTTTTCTCTGATTAGAGAAATATCTACCCAATCGGAAACCATGTCAACACTTTATGAATGCCGTCCATGACCTCTGAATCCCCGACCCTTGGCGCGTTGATCCGCGGCCTGCGCAGCCGCAAGGGGTGGACGCTGAAAGAAATGAGCACAAACAGCGGCATCCCGGTCTCCACGCTGTCGAAGGTGGAGCACGGCCAGCTGACGCTCAGCTACGACAAGCTGTATCAGCTGAGCCAAAAGCTCGGCATGCGCATGTCAGAGCTGTTTGCCGAAGAAGACAAGGGTGCAGACACACCGGTGACGGCGCGGCGCAGCATCGGCGACCTGGCCAGCGCAGTGCGGGTGGAGACGCCCAACTACGACTACCACTACCTGTGCGCGGAGCTGCGCCGCAAGCGGATGATTCCCGTGATCGCGCGCATCCGCGCCAAGTCGGTCAAGCAGTTCGGGCAGCTGGTGCATCACTCGGGCGAAGAATTCACCTACGTGCTCAAGGGCGCGGTCGTGCTGCACAGCGAGTTCTACGATCCGGTGGTGCTCAGGGAAGGGCAGTCGATCTACTTCGACTCGAGCATGGGGCACGCGTACCTGGCGCCGGAAGGGTGCGACGAGGCCGAGGTGCTGACCGTGATGTCGAGTGAGGATGAGGAGCAGATGCAGGCGATCATGTCGTCGCACGTGCACGAGAACACGCACACCCCGGCGCAGTCGACGACCGACAGCGCGCCAGCGGTGGCGGCAAAGCCGGTCAAGCCCCGCAAGCGCAGCAGGCAGGATGGGTAGCCTGCTGCGCTGCGGTCATTCGTAGCGCAGGCAATCCACCGGCAGCAGGCGCGAGGCGCGCCGGGCCGGATAAAAGCCGAAGAACACGCCCACCGCCGTGGCAAACCCGCACGCCACCATCACCGCGCTGATGGTGAGATAGACCTCAAAATCGGCAAACTTCGTGATCAGCGCCGCGCCGCCGGCCGCGATCGCGATGCCGACCAGGCCACCGGCCAGGCAGATCACCACTGCCTCGGCCAGGAACTGCATCAGCACGTCGTTGGGCCGCGCTCCGATCGCCATGCGGATGCCGATTTCGCGCGTGCGCTCGGTCACCGACACCAGCATGATGTTCATGATGCCGATGCCGCCGACCAGCAGTGAAATCGCGCCGATCAGGCCAAGCAGCAGCGCCACGCCGGCCGTGATCTTGTTGGCCGTTTCGGCGATCGTGTTCAGGTTCTGCACCCGGAAGTCGTCGGGATCGTCGACGCGGATCCGGTGCCGGCTGCGGATGACTTCCTTGATGTCCTCGATCGCGTCCGTCATCGCCACCCCGGGCCGCCCCTGCGCGTTGATGTAATGGACATTCTGCGGAAACGGCGACTTGACCAGGTTGGCGCTGGTCGCCGTGATCGGCACCAGGATCTGTTCGGCCAGGTCGGTGCCGTCGGTCTGGCGACCTTCGCCGGCCAGCACGCCCACCACCTGGAACGCGACGTTCTCGATGCGCAGAAACTGGCCGAGCGGGTCGGCGCGGTAAAAGAACTGGTCCGCGACCTTCTGGCCGATCACCACCAGGCGCGCGCTGGCGCGCACGTCGCTTTCGCCAAACAGCGTGCCCTGGTCGACCTTCCAGTTGCGGATCGTGAACATCGCCGGCGTCACGCCCATGACCATGCTGCTGGCGTTTTCGTTGCCGGCGGCGACCTTGAAGCTGCCCTGCAGCGCCGGCGCGGCGCCGGTCAGGCTGGGCAGCGCGTTGAGTGCCTCGGCATCGTCCAGCGTGAGCACCGCGACCTTGCCTTCACGGGCGCGCTGGGCGGCCGTGCGGTCGCCGCCCGGCATTACGTAGACCATGTTCGTGCCCAGCATCTGCAACTGCTTGCCGATGAAGCGCTGCATGCTGTCGCCCAGTGCCAGCAGCAGCACGACCGACGCGATACCGATCACGATGCCCAGCATCGTCAGGGCAGTGCGCAGCCGGTTGGCTGCCATCGAACGGAACGACTCGATCAGGACCTGGACCAGGTTCATCGCGCTACTCCGGCGTGGCTGCTTGCCAGTTGCAGGCCTTCGGCCGCCGGGCCGTCGTACAGCACGCGGCCATCCTTCAGGCGCACCAGACGCCGGCTGTAGGCAGCGACATCGGGTTCGTGCGTCACCAGCACGATCGTGATGCCGCGCTCGCGGTTCAGGGTGCCGAAGCTGGTCATGATGTCGTCGCTCGTGTGGGTGTCGAGGTTGCCGGTGGGTTCATCGGCCAGCAGCAGCGGCGGATCGGTCACCAGTGCGCGCGCGATGGCCACGCGCTGCTGCTGGCCGCCCGACAGCTGGCTTGGCGTGCGTTTGGCAAATTCGCCCAGGCCCACGCGCTCGAGTTCCTGCACCGCGCGCGCCTGCGCCTTGGCGCGGCCCATGCCACCATAGATCAGGGGCAGGGCGACGTTCTCGGCCACGCTCATGCGCTTGATGAGATTGAAGCTCTGGAACACGAAGCCGATCGTGCGGTTGCGGATGTCGGCCAGTTCGGCACGGCCCAGCGTGCGCGTGTCGACGCCATTGAGCAGGTAGGTGCCGCCGGTGGCCTGGTCGAGGCACCCGAGGATGTTCATGAGCGTCGATTTGCCGGAACCCGACTGGCCCATGACCGAGACGAAGTCGCCGTGCTCCACGCGCAGGTCGACGCCGTGCAGTACCGGGGTTTCGACTGCGCCGCTCAGGTAGGTCTTGACCACGCCGCGGATGTCGATCAGCGGCCCTGTCATGGATTCTCCGGTGTGACCAGCGAGCGGGTGACGACGCGGTCGCCCGCCTTCAGGTCGCCCGACACGACTTCGGTATAGCGGAAGTTCGAAAGGCCGGCGCGGATATCGACGGGCTGCGGGTGGTTCATCGCGTCCAGCTTGTAAATCTTGAACATGCGCGTGGTGTCGCTCGCGCTGCGGAATGCGACGTCGTCGTCCTTGACCGGCGCGGGAGTGGGTGCAACGGCGCCCGGTTTGGCATCCTTGTTGCGTTTTCGCTCGGCCTCCTGCTCTTCTTCCGACAGCCGGAAGCGCAGCGCGGTGGTCGGGATGCGCAGCACGTCCGGGCGGTTCGCTACCACCAGCCGCACCTGCGCCGTCATGCCGGGCTTGAGCAGTTCGTCGACGTTGTCGACGTCGAGCACCACGTTGTACGTGACGACGTTCTGCACGACGTTTGGCGCGAGGCGGAACTGGCGCATGGTGGCGGCGAATTCGCGGTCGGGATAGGCATCGACGACGAAGCGCGCCGGCAGGCCGTCCTTGAGCTGGCCGACGTCGGCTTCGGATACGCTGGTATCGATCTGCATCTTGGTCAGGTCTTGCGCGATCTGGAACAGGTTCGGCGTGTTGAACGACGCCGCCAGGGTCTGGCCCAGGTCGATCGTGCGCTTGATGACGACGCCGTCGATCGGCGAGCGGATCACGCTGTTGTTCAGGTCCGCCCTGGCGCGGTCGTGCTGCGCCTGCGCCAGCGTCAGGTTGGCCTGCGCGACCTGCATCTCGCGCTTGGACTGGTCGAGCGCGAGACCGGACAGGAAATTCTGCGCCACCAGCTGCTCGTTGCGCTCGAACGTGGCCTGGGCCAGGCGCAGGCTGGCGCGCGCCGACGCGATATTCGCTTCGGCCTGGCGCACCTGGGCATTGAAAATGGTCGGCTCGAGCTTGAGCAGCACCTGGCCTTTTTTCACGCGGTCGTTGAAGTCGGCATTCAGCTCAGCCACGGTGCCCGACACCTGCGAGCCGACATTGATCAGCGCGACCGGATTGATGGTGCCGGTGGCGGTGACGGTCTGGTTGATGGCGCCGCGATCGACGACGGTGCTGCGGTATTGGGATGGTGGTACGGCGTCGTCCTTGCGCTTGACCACGGCAACGGCGACGGCGACAGCGGCGAGGACGGCAACGGCGATGACAACGCGCTTCCTGGTGAAGATGTTCATTGTATGTATGCCAGATAAATACCAAGTAAAGGCCGAGTTTGATGCACCGGTGCGCGAATGGCAATGCATGGCGCATTGGCAGGCCTGAATTTGGCGGCGAAGCCCCGCCAATTTTGGAAAAAGGAGGGCGCCGATCCGCTAGAATGGCGTATTCCCTTTTTACCGAAGCATCATGACTCAAGACGAACTGAAACAAGCCGTAGCGCGCGCCGCCATCGATTACGTGGTCGAGGGTGAAATCATCGGTGTGGGCACCGGCTCGACCGCCAACTTCTTCATCGACGAACTGGCGAAGATCAAGGACCGCATCAAGGGCACCGTCGCGTCGTCCGAAGCCACGGCAAGCCGCCTGCGCGGCCACGGCATCCCCGTGTTCGACCTGAATGACGTCGAATCGATGGCGGTCTACATCGACGGCGCCGACGAAATCAACGCGCAGGGCGCGATGATCAAGGGCGGCGGCGCCGCGCTCACGCGCGAAAAAATCGTCGCGTCGGTGGCAAAGAAGTTCGTCTGCATCGCCGACGGCTCCAAGCTGGTCGAGACGCTCGGCGCATTCGCGCTGCCGGTCGAAGTGATCCCGATGGCGCGCGCGTCGGTGATGCGCCAGCTGGCGGCACTGGGTGGCCAGCCGAAGCTGCGCCTCAAGGCCGGTACCGATCAGGCGTTCATCACCGACAACGGCGGCGAACTGATCGATGTGGCGGGTCTGAAGATTACCGATCCGGTGGCGCTCGAAGAGAACATCAACCAGATCGTCGGCGTGATCGCCGTTGGCCTGTTCGCCAAAGCCGGCGCCGATGTCTGCCTGCTCGGCACGGCAGACGGCGTCAAGACCCTGTCGCTGTAACCGGAAACCCGACCATGAATCGTGCGCTGCTGCTGTCCGCTCCTTCGCTCGCTGCCTTGCTGGCGGGTTGCTCTGTCTTTGGCAGTTCGATCGATTTGTCCGAGCCTGCCGTTGTGGCGCCGGCGGCGTCGACCGACGTGACAGCGATCCAGCGTACGCCGTTCAAGGTCGGAGAATCGTCGCACACGGTCGAGAAGCTGGCCAAGGCGCAGGCCTGCACCAGCACGCAGGGCGCGGGGCTGGTGACCGAGCCCGGGCCGATCGAGGTCTACCGGATGCAGTGCCAGAATGGCCAGGTGTTCATGGCGCGCTGCGAGCTGCGCCAGTGCAAAAAGATGTAAGACACCAGGCGTAAAAAATCCCGCTCGCGGCCAATGCCCCGAGCGGGATTTTTTTCACGTACAGCGCGCGGCGTGCTTACACCGGTGGCGGCACGTAGCCCATCGCCTGGTCGGCGCCTTCGCCGAAGAAGTGCTTCTCCAGCTGCGTCGCCAGGTATTTGCGCGCGCGGTCGTCGGCCAGGTTCAGGCGGTTTTCATTGATCAGCATGGTCTGGTGCTTGAGCCATGCCTGCCAGGCTTCTTTCGAGACCTGCAGGTACAGCTTCTTGCCCATCTCGCCGGGGACCGGTGGGTAATCCAGGCCTTCGGCTTCCTTGTTCAGTTTGATGCAGTGGACGGTGCGGGCCATCGAGTACTCCTGTTATTCGTTCGGTGATTCGGTCGTTAAGACGCGTATTATAAAGTCTTGATCAAGACCTGTGAGCGGCGCTGCCAGTTGTACATGTGCTGCCGGTCTTTCGGCAGGTCGTCCACGGTGGCCGGCACGAAGCCGCGCTTCTTGAACCAGTGCGACGTGCGCGTGGTCAGCACGAACAGCTTGGTCAGGCCGGCCGCGCGGGCGCGGTTTTCCATGTGCTTGAGGATGCGCTCACCGTCGCCCTGCGTCTGCGCGTCCTGGCTCACGGTCAGGCAGGCCATCTCGCCCATCTTCGATTCGGGGAACGGATACAGCGCGGCGCAGCCGAAGATCACGCCATCGTGGTCGATGACCGAGAACTGGTCGATCTCGCGTTCGATCAGCTCGCGGCCGCGATAGACCAGCGTGCCGTCGGCTTCAAGTGGCTCGATAAGCTTGATAATTCCGCCAACGTCCTCAATTGTGGCCTGACGCAGGCTTTCGAGGTTCTCGTGGCTGATCATGGTCCCCACGCCATCGTGGGTGAACACCTCGAGCAGCGCCGAGCCGTCCATCTCGAACGGAATGATGTGGGCGCGATCGACGCCGGCATTGCAGGCCTTGATCGCATGCTCCATGTAGAACGCGGCCGAGTCGGACAGGAAGCCCGCCTGCAGCACGGCTTCGGCCATGTGCGACGACAGCTCGCGGATCTCGGTGCCGGCCGCATCGACGATCATCGGTGTTTCGGTAATGAAGATCAGCTTGTCGGCATGCAGCGCGATCGCTGCCGACGCGGCGACGTCTTCCAGCGTCAGGTTGAAGATTTCGCCGGTGGGCGAGAAACCCAGCGGCGAGAGCAGCACCAGGTTGTCTTCGGTCTGCAGGATCGGGTGGATTTTTTCAGCGGCGATCTTGCGCGTGACGCCCGTGAGTTCGAAGTCGACGCCGTCGATCACGCCAAGCGGGCGGGCCACGACGAAGTTGCCCGAGACGATGCTGATCTGGGCGTTGGACATCGGCGTGTTGGGCAGGCCCTGGCTGAAGGCGGCTTCGATATCGAGACGCAGTTCGCCGGCGGCTTCTTTCGCGCATTCGAGGGCGGCGGTGTCGGTGACGCGCACGCCGTTGTGAAAGCGCCCCTCGACGTTACGCAGTTCGAGCTGTTCGGCCACCTGCGGACGCGAGCCGTGCACCAGCACGATCCGGATGCCCAGGCCGACCAGCAGTGACAAGTCCTGCGCCAGTACTGGTAGTGCGCCGGCAGCAACGAGCTCGCCGGGGAAGGCGACCACGAAGGTCTTGCCGCCGAATGCGTGAATGTACGGCGCGACCGAGCGCAGCCACTGGACGAATTGGGTAGGAGTTTCCATTTGCCGCATTATAATTCGCTGCGCGATGTGCGCACCAAAACCTTGTAAAAATCAATGTCTGAACAGAGTAACAAGCCTTCGCAACGACCGGCGCGCGCCGTAGACGCCACTTCCAATGCCACCGCGGCCCCTGCACCTGCCCAGCCACGTCCACGCCGCGCGCGTGGCGACGGGCAGCCACGCCAGCAGCTGCCGCACCGCGAGGATGTGCCACGCGAGCGCAATCCGCTGCCGCCGATTACCTTTCCCGAAGACTTGCCGGTCTCGGGCCGGCGCGCTGAAATCGCCAGGGCGATCCAGGAAAACCAGGTCGTCATCGTCTCGGGCGAAACCGGGTCGGGCAAGACGACCCAGCTGCCGAAGATCTGCCTGGAACTGGGCCGCGGCAGCAAGGGCCTGATCGGCCACACGCAGCCACGCCGGATCGCCGCGTCGTCCACCGCCAAGCGCATCGCGCAGGAACTGGGGACGCCACTGGGCGAGCACGTGGGCTTCAAGGTGCGCTTCAACGACACGCTGCAAAAGGGCGCGTCGGTCAAGCTGATGACCGACGGTATCCTGCTGGCCGAAACGCAGACCGATCCGCTGCTGCGCAACTACGACACGATCATCATCGACGAGGCGCACGAGCGCAGTCTGAACATCGACTTCTTGCTCGGCTACCTGAAGCAGCTGATGCCGCGCCGGCCGGACCTGAAGATCATCATCACGTCGGCGACGATCGACGCCGAGCGCTTCGCGCGCCACTTCGGCAAGGGCGATGGCGCCGACTTGAAACCGGCGCCGGTGATCGAAGTATCTGGTCGCCTGTATGCTGTGGAGGTACGTTATCGCGCGGTCGATCGTGATCCGGTCGTGGGTGTTAATACGCCCAAGCCCGGCGAGACGCCGAATCTCGCGCCAAAGGCACAAGCCGCGCGCGACAAACGCGACCTGATGGATGCGGTGGTCGATGGCGTCGATGAAGTGTGCCGCCTGGGGCAGGGCGACGTGCTCGTGTTCTTGCCGGGCGAGCGCGAGATCCGCGATTGCGCCGAGGCGCTGCGCAAGCACCATCCGCCGCATGTCGAGATCCTGCCGCTGTTCGCGCGCCTGTCGGTCGAAGAGCAGGATCGCGTGTTCCGCACGACGAATGCGCGCCGCATCGTGTTGTCGACCAACGTGGCCGAGACGTCGCTGACCGTGCCGGGCATTCGCTATGTGGTCGACACGGGTCTGGCGCGTGTAAAGCGCTACAGCTTCAGGAACAAGGTCGAGCAGTTGCAGGTCGAGCCGATCGCGCAGTCGGCCGCCAACCAGCGCGCCGGCCGCTGCGGCCGTGTGGCCGATGGCGTCTGTATCCGCCTGTTCGAAGAAGACGATTTCCTCAAGCGTCCCAAATTTACCGAACCCGAAATCCTGCGCTCGTCGCTGGCCGCCGTCATCCTGCGCATGAAGGCGCTGCGCCTGACGGACGTGGAGACCTTCCCGTTCATCGAGGCGCCGCAGGGCCGCGCGATCGCTGACGGCTACCAGCTGCTGCAAGAGGTTGGTGCGGTCGACGACACCAATGAACTGACGCCACTGGGCCGCAAGCTGGCCAAGCTGCCGCTCGACCCGCGTGTGGGCCGCATGATTCTCGCCGCGCTCGACAACGGGTGCCTGACCGAGATGCTGATCGTGGCCTCGGCTTTGTCAACGCAGGACCCGCGCGACCGTCCCATCGAGTACCAGCAGCAGGCCGACGAGAAGCACAAGAAGTTCGCCGACGAGCGCTCGGAGTTTCTCAGCTACCTGAAGATCTGGGCCTGGTTCGAAGACGCGATCGAGCACAAGAAAACCAATCGCCAGCTGCAGGAAAACTGCCGCGCCAACTTCCTGTCGCAGGTGCGCCTGCGCGAGTGGCGCGATGTGCATTCACAGCTGCTGACCATCGTGCGCGAGCAGGGCTGGCGCCTGAACGAGTCACCGGCAACCTACGAGCAGCTGCACATCTCGCTGCTCACCGGCCTGCTGGGCAATATCGGTTTCAAGGCCGAGGACGAGCAGGCCGGCATCTATCTGGGCGCACGCGGCATCAAGTTCCACATCTGGCCCGGCTCGACGCTGGGCAAGAAGGCAGGGCGCTGGATCATGGCGGCCGAACTGGTCGAGACGACGCGCCTGTATGCGCGCACGATCGCGCAGATCCAGCCGGAGTGGGTCGAGAAGGTCGGCGCGCACCTCTTGAAAAAATCCTGGGGTGAGCCGCGCTGGGAGAAAAAGCAGGCGCAGGTCACGGCGCTCGAACGCGCGACGCTGCACGGCATCGTCATCTACGGCGCGCGCCGCATCAACTACGGCCAGCGCAATCCAACCGAAGCGCGCGAGATCTTCATCCGCGACGCGCTGGTCGCGGGCGACTACGAAACGCGCCTGCCGTTCTACATCCACAACCACAAGCTGGTGAAGGACATCGAGAACCTCGAGCACAAGTCGCGCCGCCAGGACGTGCTGGTGGACGACCAGCTGATCGTGGCCTTCTACGACAGCGAGATCCCGCGCGACATCGTCAATGGCGCCGGTTTCGAGAAGTGGTACAAGGACGTCGCGCGCGAGAACCCGAAGCTGCTGTACCTGAACCGCGAAGAACTGATGCGGCACGAAGCGGCCGGCATCACCACCGAGCTGTTCCCGAAGACGATGACCGTCACCGGCATCGAGATGGGGCTGTCGTACCACTTCGAGCCGGGCAGCGTGCGCGATGGCGTCACGCTCGCCGTGCCGCTGTTCGCGCTGAACCAGATTCCGCAGGAGCGCGCGGCGTGGCTGGTGCCGGGCATGATCAAGGAAAAGGTGCATCTGCTGCTCAAGTCACTGCCGCAAAAGCTGCGCCGTCACTGCGTGCCGCTGCCGGACTATGCGGCCAAGTTCGTCGAGCGCATCCACGCGGCCGGCACGTTCGGACGGGGCGACCTGATCGACGTGCTGATCGCCGACGTGCGCGCGCAGACCGGCACGCTGGTGCTGACGGCCGACTTCAAGATCGAGACGCTGCCAGCGCACATGTTCATGAACTTCAAGGTGATCGACGAGCATAGTCGCCAGCTGGACATGGGCCGCAACCTGGCCACGCTGCAGGCCGAACTGGGCGGGCAGGCGCGCGAGAGTTTCCAGAAGATGGCCGAGTCGGCGCCGGCATCGAGCAGTTCGCTCGCGCGGTTGGCGCGGCCTGGCGCAATTGGTTCCGGCGCAGCGGCTACTGCTTCTGCTGCACCCGCCGCGGCGCCAACGGCCAAGGGCAAGGGCGCCCAGCCGGCCGCGCCGGCGGTGGCCTCGGCCAAAGGTGCATCGACGAGCAGCCAGCACACGGGCCTGACCGCCTGGACGTTTGGCGACTTGCCCGAGCTCCTGGAGATCAACCAGGGCAAGCTGACGCTGATCGGCTTCCCGGCGCTGGTCGACAAGATCACGCACTGCGATCTGGAAGTCTTCGACGACCCGAACGTGGCGGCGCGTACGCACCGCGTGGGCCTGCGCCGTCTGTTCGCGCTGCAGTTCAAGGAGCAGCTCAAGTTCGCCGAGAAGAACATCCCCGGCCTGCAGGGCATGGGCATGCAGTTCATGAGCCTGGGTTCGCAGGAAGACTTGCGCGACCAGATCGTGGCCAAGGCGATCGACATCGCCTGCCTGCAGGATCCGCTGCCGCTCAATGCGGCGCAGTTCAACGCGCGCCGTGACCAGGGCAAGGGCCGCATTGGACTCTTGATCAACGAGGTGGCGCGCCTGGCGGGTCAGGTGCTGGCTGAATTCCACGGCATGCCCAAGCGCGTGCAGACCCTGCCGCAGGCGGTGTCGGCGGACATCATGGGGCAGTTGCAGGCGCTCGTGCACAAGCGCTTCATCGCGGACAACGAGTACAGCCAGCTGGCGCACTTCCCGCGCTACCTGAAGGGGATCAACGTGCGGCTGGAGAAGCTGCGCGGTAATCCGACGCGCGATGCGCAGCTGATGGCGGAGTGGCAGTCGGCAGCAGCGCAGTTCCAGCGCACACTGAAAAACATGGGGTCGAAGAACAACGATCCGCGCATGATCGAGTTCCGCTGGATGCTGGAAGAGTTGCGGGTGTCGCTGTTCGCGCAGGAGCTGAGAACGCCGATGCCGGTGTCGGCCAAGCGCTTGCAGAAGGTGTGGGAGTCGATGCAGCGGTAATGACGGTGCATGGTTGACAGCTTGGTTGACAGCTTGGTTGTCAGCCTGGCGCAGCCATGCAGCGTCGTCGTTCAGTTACCCGATATTGCTGCCCCGGATCCGGCTCAGATCATCGTCGTCGCCCAGGTTGCCGGCGCGTGGATCCAGACTCGCGCCCGAGCCCTGATTGAGCGACGAGTCGCTCATGCTGCTGCCCGATCCGGCAACACTCGCCGAACCGGCCGATCCTGCGCCCATGCTCGAGCCCATTGCGCCGCCGGCGTAGGTGCTGCTGCCGGTGGCCGCGCCGCCCATGCCAGCCGTTGGCACACCCGGGCCCATGGTCGGTGCGCCCGAACGCTGCGGGTCGGTGCCATAGAAATCGTGGACGTCGCCGGCCCAGATCGAGTCAGCCATGTCGGGCCACGCGTCCTTGTCGAAACCGGGCGCGGATTTCAGGCGGTCTTTTTCGATGCCCAGCACGAAACGTTTGTTGACCGTGTCGAGGTGCAGCGCCTGCCATGGCACGGCGAACAGTTTTTCGCCCATGCCCAAAAAGCCGCCGAAGGCCAGCACGGCGTAGGCGACCTGACCGGTCTGCATGTCGAGCATGATTTCCTTGATCTCGCCAAGGTCTTCTTCGTTGGCATTGACAACATTTTCGCCAATCAAGGTATCAGCCCCCATCAGCGATGGTCCCGGACCTGCGATGGAGCTGTCCTTGTACATGCCATATTTGTCGCGATCTGCGTAGCCCATATGTTCCTCCATGTGACGTTGTGAACAGTGCCCGCGGCCAACCCGATCTGGACTAACCGTCGCCCTGTCACGCCATGGTAGGACGCTATTGGATTGGGGCGCGCGCGCCAGCGCTTTGGACCGGGTGCGTTCTCTGGCGATGGCAAAATGCAACAAACAATACTAATGCGTTGCGGAAATACAATTTTACCGGTTTGCCTTGGAACGATCGGCTACATTGATGGATCGACAGGAATACGTTAATGGCAATTCTCATCCCATCACTCAGCGCCTGCACGGCGCGCATGACCTCTGGTGAACGGCGCTTCGCTGTGCGCCTCGAAGACAAACTCGAAGATGACTATCTGTGCTGGTATGACGTGAGCATCGGCGCGCGTAACCAGCATCCCGACTTCATCGTGTTTCATCCTGCACGCGGCTTGCTGGTGCTGGAAGTAAAGGACTGGCGCCTCGGCACCCTGGTCAGTATCGACAAGCAGCACGCCGTGATCGTTACCGATGCGGGTACCAAGCAAGTCTTGAATCCGCTGGAGCAGGCGCGCCAGTATCTGTACGCCGTCACCAACAAGCTGGAAGGCGATCCGATGCTGATCTGGCCATCGGGTAGCTTGAAAGGGAAATTCTTCTTTCCCTACGGTTGTGGGGTCGTGCTGAGCAATATCACGCGCAAGCAATTTGACGATGGCGCGTTGGGCGAGGTTCTTCCGGCGCACCTCGTTATTTGCCAGGACGAGATGACGGAGAGTGTGGACGACGAAGCGTTCCAGGCGCGGTTATGGGGGATGTTCCCGATCAAGTTCAAGATGAAGCTGTCGTTGCCGCAAATTGACCGTGTGCGCTGGCATATGTTTCCTGAAGTGCGTATTGGCGTTCAGGCCGATCCGTGCGAAGAACACGGCCAGATCAGTACGGAAATCCCGGACCTCATCCGTGTCATGGACCTGCAGCAAGAGCAGCTGGCGCGCAGCCTGGGTGAAGGGCATCGCGTGATTCACGGCGTGGCGGGTTCGGGCAAAACGCTGATCCTGGGTTATCGCGCCGAGCACCTCGCAAAGCTGAGCCAGCGGCCGATTGCGATCCTTTGCTACAACAAGACCCTGGCAGCCAAGCTGGCCGCCATGATCGAGCAAAAAGGGTTGGGCGATAAAATCGTGGCCATCAATTTCCACGCGTGGTGCATGCGCCAGCTTGACACCTATCACGTCGACAAGCCCGCTAAATCAGCCGATCTGGATGCTTATTTCGAGGCGTGCATCGATAGCGTGATCCGGGGCGTGGACAGCGATCTGATTCCCCGGGGGCAGTACGACGCCGTACTGATCGACGAGGGGCATGACTTCAAACCGGCCTGGTTCAAGCTGATCGTTCAAATGGTCAATCCTGAAACCAAATCGCTGCTGGTCTTGTACGACGATGCACAGTCGATTTATCACACGGCAAAGAAGCTGAAATTCTCGTTCTCGAGTGTTGGCGTGCACGCAGCAGGGCGCACCACCATCCTGAAACTCAATTATCGGAACACGGCTGAAATCCTGGCGGTGGCGCGCGCCTTTGCCGCCGAGCTGCTCACCGCGCACAATACCGAGGATGATGAAGCGCCGACGGTCCAGCCGATGAGCACAGGCCGGCATGGTCCGAAGCCGATTCTGGTGCAACTGCCAAGTCTGCAGAAAGAAGCTGAATTCCTGGCCGATAAACTCGTTGCGGCCAGCAAGACCGGCACGCCATGGGGCGAGATGGCGCTGATCTATCGGCGTTATGGCGTCGGTAAAGTGCTGGCCGAGGTATTGCAGCGGCGCGACATTCCGTTTCAATGGCAGCAGGCAAAAGGCATGGCCTATTCGCCGGTACACGACAGCGTCAAGCTGATCACCATGCACAGCAGCAAGGGGCTGGAGTTTTCACTGGTGGGCATTCCCGGCCTTGGCGCCGAGTTGAAGGAAGAGGACATCGTCGAGGACGAGGCGCGCCTGCTGTATGTGGCGATGACCCGTGCCACACATGAGCTGGTAATGACGTGCGATGGCATCACACCCCACACAGACAAGCTCAAGCGCGCAATGACGGTGCTGGAAACAATGTAAGTGTTGCGTAATCGCACGCCATGGAGCAGCCTGATGCCAGCAGGTAAGACTATGCGAACCAGCGTACAGAAGAGCTAAACGGCAATGGTTAATCTGCAAAGCAATACTTTGGAGAACAATCATGACCGTCACCTCACGCTGCAACAACGCGGGGCCGCTGGGCCGCCGGATCCCGACCCGCCCGTTCGCGGCGTTGCTGGTGCGTCTGCTGCGCCGTCGCTGAGCACGCAGGTTGTCTAGTCCACCCGGCAAGACCGGGCGGACATGCTAGTGGGCGCTTACGGCTGCCCGCCGCCACCTGCCACGCCATACACATGGCCGGTGGTGTAGCTCGATTCATCCGACGCCAGCGTGACATAGGTCGCCGCCAGTTCGGCTGGCTGGCCTGGACGCTTCATCGGCGTGTCTTCCCCGAACTTTGCGCGGCCCTCCGGTGAATTGCCGCCCGCCAGTTGCAGCGGTGTCCATACCGGGCCCGGTGCTACCGCATTGACCCGAATCCCTTTTGAGGCCATCTGCTTGGCCAGCGACTTGGTGAATGCTACCTCGAACGCCTTGGTCGACGCATAGTCGAGCAGTTTTTCCGGCGGATCGTAGGCCGTCTGCGACGACGTGTTGATGATCACGCTGCCTGGCTTCATGTGCGGAATCGCTGCCTTGGTGATCCAGAACACCGCATACACATTGGTCTTGATCGTCCAGTCGAACTGTTCGCTGGTGATGTCGAGGATCGAGTCGTGGTTCTGCTGGCGCGCGGCATTGTTGACCAGGATGTCCAGGCCGCCGAGTTCGCGCACGGCGGTTTCCACCATCTTCTTGCAGAACGCTTCATCGCGGATATCGCCCGGTACAGCCACTGCCTTGCGGCCGGCGTCGCGGATCAGTTGCATCACTTCGCGTGCATCCGGCTCTTCGGCCGGCAGGTAGCCGATCGCCACGTCCGCGCCTTCGCGCGCGTACGCGATCGCGGCAGCGCGGCCGATGCCCGAGTCGCCACCCGTGATCAGTGCCTTGCGGCCAGCAAGGCGGCCACTGCCGCGATAGGTGGTTTCGCCATGGTCAGGGCGCGGTGTCATCTTGCTGGCCAGGGCAGGCCATGGCTGATCCTGATTCGGAAACGGTGGACGCGGATAGCGCTTGGCCGCTTCGCGCGCGGCGCCGGCGGCCGGCTGGTTGCCGCCCGCGGCTTGCTGGGCCAGGGCCGGTACGGCAGCGGCCGAGGCGGCGACGCCGGCGGCCACGGTGCCGACGAACCGGCGGCGCGATGGCGCCATGTCTTGCGTGGTCTGGTTCTCGACCTTCTTGTCTTCCGAATGCATGCTTGCTCCTTGAATGTGGTGGCAGGGTGCCGGTAGCGGTCACAATGTTGATAAAGATGTTAGTCGTTATCGAAAAGTCATGGTGTTCGGTAGCGGTGGAGCAATGTCTTGTGAGGGAAGTCAAAGACGCTTGAACGACAACAGGATGCGAGCTTCATCGCGGTGATGAAAACTGAACTGGCGGGCCAGGCAGGTGTCGAACTCCGACTGTAACAAGGGAGCCCACCGTGACATCGTTCAGATTCGTGAAATCAGGCCCGCGTCGCGCATTGCTCGACCATCCCCGGCCGGCAAGGGCGATGGCGGTCCCGCACCAGCAGGGCAGCCTTGAGCGGCTCGCGGCCCTCATCGCAGACAGCAGGTCGACGCAACGCTGCTGCCCGCATTGCGCTAGCCGGCAACTGAACCGGCATGGCCAGGCCAATAACCGCCAGCGCTTTCGCTGCCGCCAGTGCCGCCGGACATTCAACGACCTGACCGGCACCCCGCTGGCGCGGCTGAGATTGCGCGACAAGTGGCTCGATTACATTGTCATGCTGCGCGAAGCCAGATCAGTGCGCGCAGCGGCGGCCCAGGTTGGTGTGCACAGCAATACCGCGCTGCGCTGGCGTCACCGCTTTCTGGACGAGACTGATAAAGAACGGTTGTGGCCCACTGACAAAGTTCGCCGCACACTGAAAAAGGCCACCACGAAGCAATGACGTTCGCCGCGACAGCCAGGGAATCCCGGTGCGTGCGTCATGAGGACGTGGTTCGGGCAGCGGCGCCAGTGCACTGCGCCGGAGTCGCTTGCCGCACCGTTGCCGTGGTATCGGCATGCAGATTGACCTCGAGTCTGTCGCAGCTCGCAGCGATATGGCTGGTCATGGCATAAATCAGGGTTGCCATGCCGGTCATTTCGAGTCCTTCCTCGGTCATGACAAGCACGTTGTAGAGCAGACCGTCGCCCTGGCTTTCCATGACACTGCCATTGATCAGTTCCATGCCGAGACAGCCGCCGAGGAACAGGCTTGCTGCCAGGATCATCCGGCGGCGGGTGGCAACGGGCAACCGCAACATGAATTTGAGGAAGAACAGCGAAACCGTGAACGCGCCAATCAAGCCCGGCGCGACCCAACTGAAATACATCAGGCCAAGGTTTGTGCCATTTGCCGGATCGGAGCCCCCCAGCATGGCGCGCATCGGCACAGTCATTCTTTCATGCACCTGGAAGCATTCATCGTAAGACAGAAACAGGAAGCCAGCCGCCAGGACAGTCCAGTAGATAGCGTCCCGGTCACCACGACTTTTTGCGTCCAGCGCAATCACGGCAAACAGGGCAGCGCTGCACAGTCCGAGGCACACCGAGAAAAACGTCGGAATATTGCCTTCGACATTGACGTCGAACAGAGGAACCAGGCCATAGACTGTGTCGTGCCCCAACCCCAGACGCATGACAAGACCTGCTGCGTGCGCGCACAGAAGACAGACGATGATCGTGCCCAGAAAGTAGGCAACCGAGCGGGGGCTGCTGGACAGGCGATAGGCGGACATATTGTTTTCTCCAAGATGATCGCCAAGAAATTTCTGTTCGAATAACAGGAACTGTACAGTTCTGTGACAAGACGATGACAACCGTAAGGCGGAGATTACCTTATTAATAAGACATCGTAAATGGTCGATTTCTGGTATGTAAAGACATCGCGCGGGCAGATTCTGGCACGGGATGCCAGGCACGTAATGGCTGCGGCAAGCAATAATACGGACGTAAAAAGGCGCAGTCAGTGTTATCTGTTGATGACGCTGATAGCAATGCGGAGCAATTGTTCTGGAAAAATAATTCGCTCTCCATCCAACGCCCAGCGCCAGCCCAGGTAATTGGGCAGGTAGCGCGACGCCACGCCGCGAAACCCCTGTAGCCAGGTTTTGAATTTAACGCTGACTGCGCCCAAAAAAAACGGGTGACCCGGCAAAGCCGCGTCACCCGTTTTCAGGGCACTACCGAGTCGCTGACAATCAGTCGACGGTCGCGCCGCTGTCTTTCACGACTTTCGACCACTTGGTGGTTTCAGCCTGGACGAACTTGGCGAAGTTCTCAGGCGTGTCGCCCACGTACTCGGTGCCGGTGTCGGCCAGCACGCGCTGGAAGTCAGGCGACTTCATGACCTTCTGCGTTTCGGCGTTGATCTTGTCGACCACGGCCTTCGGCGTCTTGGCTGGCACGAACATGCCATACCACGCATACGATTCGATTGGCAGGCCGGCTTCGGCGAAGGTTGGTACATCCGGCAGCAGCGGCGAACGCTTGTTGCCCGAAATGGCGATTGGCTTGACCTTGCCGCTCTTGATGTGCGGCATGATCGCGATGGTGCTGTCGAACATGATCGGAATGTGGCCGCCCAGCAGGTCGGAAATCGCCGGCGCCGAACCCTTGTATGGGACGTGAACCATGTCGAGCTTGGTCACGCCGCGGAAGATTTCACCGGTCAGGTGTTGCGGGGTACCGTTACCGGCTGACGCATACGAGAACTGGCCGTTCTTCGACTTGATCAGGGCCAGCAGTTCCTTGACGTTCTTGGCCGGGACCGATGGGTGGGCAACCAGCACCAGCGGCGCGCGCAGCAGGTTGGTGACCGGGATCAGGTCGGTCGCCGGGTTGAACGCCATTTTCTTGTACAGGCTCGGGTTGATCACGATTGGTGCGCTCGAGGTGATCAGCATGGTCTGGCCATCGGCCTTGGCGCGGGTGACCGCTGCCGAACCGATATTGCCGCCGCCGCCGCCACGGTTATCGATGACGAACGACTTGCCCAGCGCGGTCGTCAAGCCTTTGGCCAGCGGGCGCGCCGCGATGTCCGACGGGCCACCTGCCGGCCATGGCACGACGACGGTCACGGTGTCGCTTGGCCAGGTTTGGGCGAAGACGCTGGTAGAAAGAACGGTTGCCGCGAGAGCAAAGACAAGGGTTTTTCCGCTGGATGGGAAGACGCGCATGGTGTTGTCACCTCTATATAGTTGATTTGTTCCGATAACCTGCTGAGGCGATTCTACACGAAGGGTCACGCCGGTTGCGTCATCGCAGGTGTAATCTTTTGTTTCTATGTGGGAATTTCTTACAACAGATTATGGCGTGGTGCCAGCCTTGGGCAGCCCGGTGCTGGCTTCCCACACGACGGTCGGCGTCCACCCGGTGGCCAGCAGCGTGGCCTGCATCACGGTGGCGGCGTTGTCCCTCGCGGTATTCAATATTGTTGGCTGGCTGCACGCGGCCTGCACCGCTTTCTGCGCCGTGGCCAGTACGTTGTTCATGGCCGTGGTGCGCGTTTGCGCCGATGGAATGAACGCCTGCAAGCCCTGGTCGGTGATCGCATAGAAGTACGAGCCACCCTTGGCGCGCGGTTCGTGGTTGATGCGCGCCTGCAGGGGCGAGGGCGCCGGCAGCACGACCGTCAGCGTGCGCGCCGTGTTGTCGATGTCTTCGTAGCGCGCCTGGCGCAGGTCGGTGGCCAGCGTGCAGTCGCCGCGCGCGACCAGCAGCACGCGGGTGCTGCCAAGCCGGACTTCCCATTGCGACCACGGGATGTCCACGGCATTCGGCTGCGTGAATTCGATCACGTCCGAATAGTTCATCTTGAGCGACACCAGATGCCCCATCTTCTCGAGCGACACCAGCGGCGGCGGTGCGGGCGCTTCGTCGGCCGGGCGCTTGATGAGCGCGAAGGTAATGGCGGCAGCGAGGACGGCGACGAGCAGGATGGGCAGGTGTTGCGATGGTTTCATGGGCGGCAGGGGCGGGTGCGTTGGCGGAGTCGGCGGCTAGTCTATCCGATCCTGTGGATGGCTGTCGTTCACCGGTGTGCCGTTGCCGCCTGCGGCATAATCACGTGATTACAGGAGGAACCCATGCCAGGTCTTACCGATGCCGCTGTTCTCGACGCGTGGTCGCGCAACGTCGACCCCTGGACCACCGCCGTGCGGGGAGGTGAGATCGAAACCCGCATGCTGGTCACCAATGCCGCCATCGTCGATGCGGTGCGCAGCCTTGATCCGGCCACCGGCGTCGATCTCGGTTGCGGCGAAGGCTGGCTGGTACGTGCGCTGCCGGGCGTGGCGATGGTCGGTGTCGATGCGATTGCCGCGCTGGTCGAGAAAGCCAATGCCGCTGGCGGCGGCGACTTTTGCGTGCTGTCGTTCGAGCAGATCGCGCAGGGCCAGCTGGCGCTGGCAGTCGATGTCGCAGTCTGCAATTTCTCGTTGATCGGCAACGAGGCGGTCGATGGCCTGCTGCGCGCAGCGCCAACCTATCTGCGCGAGGGTGGCTCGCTGGTCGTGCAGACCGTGCATCCGCTCATGGCGTGCGGCGATGCGCCGTATGCCGACGGCTGGCGCGCTGGCAGCTGGGCAGGCTTTTCCAGCGACTTCGCCGATGCGCCGCCGTGGTACTTCCGCACGATCGCGGGCTGGGTCGCGCTGTTCGCAGCAAACGGGTTGCGCGTCACTGCGATGCGCGAACCGCTGGATCCCCATACCGGCAAGCCGGTCTCACTGATCTTGATCGGGCAGCTGGAAGCGTGATGCGTCGATCGACCGCGCTCAGCGCAGCAGCTTGAGCCCCGGCGGCAGCGCATCGCCCAGCATGCGCGCTTCGCTGGCCTGATCCAGTTCCACGACCTCGCGCACCATCGCTGTCCATGCCGGCGGCGCGCCGCTGGCGGCCAGGCGGCGCAGCACGTCGCCGCGCACCGCATCATCGATGTCGCGCGAGCGGTCGCCCGTCATGCGCGCGATGTGGGCGGCGGCAAAGCCGGCTGGCTCCACCTTGCGCCAGTCGAGCAGCAGGAGCTGGCGCAGCCAGCCCTCGGCCACGTCGGGCGGCGCTACCTCGTGCGCGCTCGACTGGAACGACTGGCGCGCACCCACGCGGCCCAGCGCCCACAGGTAGCGGCCGTAGCGCGCGCTGGCGCGGGCATCGAGCTTGCCGCCGGCAGGGATGTCGGCGATCTGCTTGAACAGCCATTCCCCGATCTCGGCCTTGTAGGCCGATGGGATGCGTTCGAGCGACGCGCCCACGCGCAGCAGGTCTTCTTCGCTGCCGTCGACCAGCGTGACGGGACGCCGGCCACGCTCGGCGGCATCGGCCTGCAGGTTGAAGGCGAAATCGTCCAGCACGCGCAGTTGCGCATCGAGCGACAGGCCGCCGGCCACGCGGCGCCACAGCGTCCACCATTCGGCGCGCACCTGGCTGTCCTTGTGGTGCTGCACGCCCGCCTCGAACAGGGCCCACAGCCCCTCCATGCGCCACTCGTCGAGCGGGTGGCCGAAGCCGGGGCGCAGGCTGTAGCCGGCCAGGTTGAGCCACGCGCGCTCGTGCTCTACCGAGCGGCGCCGGCCTTTCGCTCGCGCCATCAAGGCGTCGAACAGGCGGCGCAGCAGCGGCGTGGTCCAACTTTCGCGCGGGCCGAGCAGATGTTCCAGGCCAGCACGCAGTTGCTTGACTTCTTTCGGCTCGATCTGTTTCGAGCGGGCGCCAAACACGCGCTCGATCTTGTCGATCGCCGCGTCGAGGTTCGCGGGCAGGGCCTCGTCCGGCGCGTCGATATCGCCGTCATCATCGCTATTGCCACGCAACTGGAACGCCAGCTGCCAGCGCCCGCCGCCGTCTTCGGCGACGCAATGCACTTCGAGTGAACCGACCTCGCTCAGCGTCGTCACCAGGTGCACCGGAATTTCGGCCGTGGCGCCGGATCCTGATTTGCGCAGCACTGTCGCGATTGGCGGCAGTCGCACCACGTCGGCCAGGTCGAGATCGACCAGGTCACCGGCCTGTGGCGCCGCGCCGGCATCGGCAATCGTCGAGACCAAGTGAAAGCGCACTGGCCGGCCGACGCGCAGCGCGAAGCTGCGGTTTGCCAGCGTGACTTCCGTGGCGGCCGGCGTGCCGCGTGGCAGCAGGCAGACGGCGCGCAGCAGGCCGGCGCGCGCTTCGCCGTCGAGTAGCAGGTAATAGTTGCGGGCCGCGCCGCTGTCAATGGCCGGCGCCAGACCCTGGCGCGCCAGCGCGTAGGCGACGCCGCCACGGGCGACGGCGATATCGGGATTCTCGTTGTGCAGCACGCGTACTGGGGCACCGCGCCAGCCGCTCAGCGTGTCGATCAGGCGCCTGGCCAGTGCGGCGCCCCTGAACACGCCGCCGTTGAGCAGCACCGTATCCGGAATCGGGATCGCGCCGTCTTCCAGGCCGAGCGCCTCGCGCGACGCCGCCGCATGCTGGCGCAAAAAGCTCGCCAGATGTCGCGTGATGGCGGGGTCGCTCGCGTACGGCAGGCCGAATTCGACGATGCCGGCGCGGGCGCGCGTCGGTTCTTCCTGCGCCGCGTTGAGCGGCAGGAAGCCATCGAGCACGATGCGCTCGATGTCGCTGCGCAGCAGGTCGGCCTTGCGAGCGGAGCCGATCAGGCGGCTGCCAGCGCCAAGCAGCGTGACGGCGACCGACTCGGGTGCATCGTCGGCCAGCAGTTGT
Source organism: Oxalobacteraceae sp. CFBP 8761 (assembly GCA_014841595.1). NCBI lineage: Bacteria > Pseudomonadati > Pseudomonadota > Betaproteobacteria > Burkholderiales > Oxalobacteraceae > Oxalobacteraceae sp. CFBP 8761. Next base: position 1,056,023 of record JACYUE010000001.1, read on the forward strand.
TCCTTGGCGGCGCGGCAGCGTTCCGTGAGCTGGGCCAGGCGCGCGGCCGACAGACGTATGCGCGCGGCGTCATTGCCATTGTGGTCGCCGGATTGTTCCGCCATGCGCGCTTCGATCAGGTGGGCCAGCGCCAGGTCCATATTGTCGCCACCCAGGATCAGGTGGTTGCCCACGCCGATGCGTGTCAGGTGCGGCTCGCCATCTTTGGTATCGACCTTGACCAGGCTGAAGTCGGTGGTGCCACCGCCGACGTCGGCCACCAGCACCAGCCGCGCATCGCCCAGATCGTCGGCCAGGCTGGCGCGATGGCGGTACAGCCAGTCGTACAGCGCGGCTTGCGGTTCTTCCAGCAGCGCGACCTGTGGCAGGCCGGCCAGCCTGGCCGCTTCGAGCGTCAGCGCGCGGGCGCCTTCGTCGAACGACGCCGGCACCGTGAGCACGATCTGCTGGCGTTCGAGGGGTTGTTTGGGAAAGCGTGCATTCCATGCGGCGCGCAGGTGCGCAAGATAGCTGGCGCTGGCAGCCACCGGCGAGACCTTGGACACGTCGTTGTCGACACCCCACGGCAGGATCGGCGCCATGCGGTCGACGCCGTCGTGCGACAGCCAGCTCTTGGCGCTCGTGACGAGCCGGCCCGGCGTGGCCGCACCGAGCACGCGCGCCAGGCGCCCCAGCGCAACGCGCTCGACGCCGGCGACGTCCGCCTGCTGCCAGGGCAGTTGCAGGGCGCCGGGCGCCAGTTCGTCCGGCCCCGGGTGGTAGCGCATCGACGGCAGCAGCGGTGCGCCGGCCACTTCGCCGGGCGCCACCAACTGATCGATCTGGAATAACTCGATGCCGCCCGGGCCATTGCGGCCGTAGGCCAGCACCGTGTTCGTGGTGCCCAGATCGATGCCGACGAGCCAGGTCACTGGACCCCGGCCGCCGTACGCACGTCGAACTCGATCTTCCAGCGCTGGCCGTCACGCGCCACCGCCAGCAGTTCGAGCGTGCCGGCATCCGTCGCCAGCGCATGCAGTTTTACCTGCACAACATCACCTGCTGCGCGGCCATCGGCCGGCAGCGTGGCCTGGATCTCGTTCATTTCGTGCAGCTCGTCCGGACCCCAGAATTCGAGCACGTCGCCGATGCGGTCCTGGCGTCGCGTGGTGGAGCCGAAGAAGCGGAACGTGACCGGCTCTCCGATCACCAAGCCGAACTCCTGGCCCGGCAGTTCGAGTTCGCTGCCTTCTTCCATGCCGAACGGCGCCACGCACAGGGCTTCGAGTGGTGGTTCCATGCCCGGGATGGCCGGCATCGACGATTCGACGCCAACGTAGTACGAGCGCGCCGTGCCGCCGCGAATGCGCACGCCACCGCCACGCCGCGCGTAGCTGAAGTAGGCCGCGCCGCGCGCGACAGCCAGATCGAGGTCCGCGCCTTCGAGCATGCGCGCCGGTTCGGCGCCTTCCATGTACAGCCAGTCATTGATGGTGTCCATCACGCGCTGCGCCAGGATGCCGGACTTGAACACGCCGCCGTTGAACAGCACTGCGCTCGGATGCAGGAACGTGTGGTCGGCCGTGACGCGGCCACTGAAGCCTTCGAGTTCGGCGGTGGCGCCGGCCTGGCGCGCGAGGAACGCGGCCAGGTGGCGCGTGATCGCGGCGTCCTGCGCATACGGCAGGCCAAGCTGGGTCAGGCCGGCGCGGGCGCGCACGGTCGGCCGGGCCGAGGCTTCCACGCGCGGGAAGAAGCCGTCGGTGATGAAGGCGGTGACTTCGTCGCGCGTGAGTTCGGTGCGGATCGAGCCGCCGATGAGTTTCGAGCCGCGGCTTGGCACCACGATCGGGTGCGTCGTTGCGTTGGCGTCGGCCAGTAGCGCTTCCTTGGCGCTGCGGCAGCCGTAGGTGAGTGCGCGCATCTGCCAGGCGTCGAGCTGCGTGCCGTTGGCCGAGAGTTTGCGGGCCACGAAGTGAGCCAGCGCCAGGTCCATATTGTCGCCACCGAGCAGGATATGGTCACCCACGGCGACGCGGTGCGGTTCGAGCTTGCCGTCGCGTTCAAGGATCGCGATCAGCGAAAAGTCGCTGGTGCCGCCGCCGACGTCGACTACCAGGATGATGTCGCCGGGTGCGACCTGCTTGCGCCAGCGACCGCTGCTGCCCTGGATCCAGCTGTACAGCGCCGCTTGCGGCTCTTCGAGCAGGGTCGGCGTGAAGCCGGCAAGGCGCGCGGCGTCCAGCGTCAGCTCGCGCGCGCCCGGATCGAACGAGGCAGGGATGGTGACGGTGACCGATTGCTGGTCGAACGGCGCTTCGGGGTGCGCGGCGTTCCAGGCCTGGCGCAGATGGCGCAGGTAGTGGGTCGATGCATCCAGTGGCGAAACACGGGTGACTTCGTCCGGAGCGTCCGTCGGCAGGATCGCGGCGCGGCGATCCACGCCCGGGTGACACAGCCAGCTCTTGGCCGACGAGACCAGGCGGATCGGCGTGGTCGCGCCGCGGTTACGTGCCATCTCGCCGGCAATCGCGGTTTCTTCAGTGTCGCTCCATGGCAGCGCGCGTTCGCCGGCCGGCAGTTCGTCCGGGTGCGGCAGATACAGGAACGATGGCAGCAGCGGCAGCGCCTCGATCGTGCCGGGCGCAGTCAGTTGCGGGATCGGCAGCACGGCGTCGACGGCCTGTTCGCCATCGCTGGCCTGCAGGTCGACATACGACAGCGCGCTGTGGGTCGTGCCCAGGTCGATGCCGATGGCGTAGCGCGGTTCGGCCGCGTTGTTCAACGGGTCGTTGGAGGAGTTGTTCACGATGTCGTTCACAGTTCCACCTCCGCCGGGGCCAGCACGCGTGCATCGTGGCGCTCGGCCAGTTGCGGCAGCGTGACGCTGGCGGCGCGCCAGCCGCGATGGCTCAGGGTGCCGTTGAACGGCGCCGTGCCGACCACGTTGCCGGTCAGGCGCACGCTGGCGGCATCGAAGCCTTCATTCAGCGTGATGCGGGCGCCTTCAGCTTCGCTGCGCACCGGCTCGATCGTGAAGTGCTCACGCAGTACGCGCGCGCAGCCTTCGTGCACGACGCGCGCGGCGGCGCCGATGTCGGCATCCGAATAGCTGGTGAGATTTTCGTGGGCGAAGTCGATCAGGCGCGCTTCGCGCTGGAAGAGGCTCAGCAACTGCAGGGCCGAATCCGGCGTCGGCGCGCGCAGGGGCGTCGGTGCTGGCGCTGGCTTCACGACAGGTGCAGGTGCCGGTGCCGGGGCCGGCACTGGTGCCGGAGCGGCGGTCGGGCCGACGCCGTCATCGCGCACGCGCGCGGCGAATTCGGCGTCGCCGAGCGATTTGAACAGGGCGCCGAAGGCGATCGACAAGCGGCTGAAGAAGCCGGGCAAATTGGTCTGTTGGGTCATGGTTGTTTTGATTGGTCAGTGCGAAAGCGGCGACCCGGCGCATCCGGCGCCAGGGAATGCCGCTCCCAAAAGAGGCGCATGATACCAGCAGGCGCACCGTTGGCGCACTGACAAGACATGGTCAGGGTTGGCCGACAGCGCGCGCGCCGCTCGTCAGCGCTGCTGTGTAATCGGTGAAATCGCCAAGGCCGCGCTTGATGATCGTGACGAGGGCGGGCAGGGGCGCGGCCTGGTAATCCCATTCGGCGCGGCAGAATTCGCCGGTGCGCTTGAGGTTTTCGGCCACGACCGGGACGATCCAGCCATGCTCGGCCAGTAGCGTGATGACCTCGCGTTCGTCCTGCGCTGGCCCCAGGTGCGCGCAGCCGATCACGTAATCGCCCATCTCGATTGCCGCTTCCCAGGCGCGGATCACGTTGAGCGTGGCCGCATCCTGGCGCGTGATGTCGTCGGTGAACGTGGTGGGGTCGCGCTCGTATTCTTCGCGGGCGCGGTTGCAGCAGCGTTCGATGATGCCGGCTTTCTTCAGAAGAAGATCGGTACTCACTGCGTTGCTCATTAACAACTCCATGATCACTGGACACCAAACAGATATATGGCGCCAAAGCGCCGATCTACAAGGTGTCCACACGGTAGACAAAATGAAAAGCGCTTGCCAAGCCCCGTTTCAACGAGTACTGTACGTTTATACAGTACTTGCATTGTTATCACCATCATGAATCCTTCTTCCATCTTTGCTGCGCCAGAGGCATTGCACCCATCGCTGTGGCGTGCTTCGCAGCTGGCGCATGCCGACACGCGCTGCATCGACACGGGGCACGCCACCTTGTCGGGCCAGTTGCCGGGCGGTGGCTGGCCCGGCGGCACCCTGGTCGACCTGTTGCTGCAACAACCCGGCATCGGCGAAATGCGGCTTCTGCGTCCGGCGCTGGCCGCCTGCGCATCGCGCCGCATCGTGCTGCTGCAACCACCCCATCCACCCCAGGCGCTGGCACTGGCCGCGCTGGGCCTCGATCCATCCCAATTGCTGTGGCTTCGCTCGACGCGCAGCGCCGATGCCCTGTGGGCAGCCGAGCAGGTCTTGCGCAGCGGCAGTTGCGGTGCGCTGCTGTTCTGGGCCAACCACGTGCGCAGCGACAGCCTGCGCCGCCTGCACCTGGCGGCGCAGGGTGGCGAAACCCTGTTCTTCATGCTCCGCCCCTTGTCTGCCGCGCAGGATGCATCGCCCGCGCCGCTGCGCCTTGCGCTGCGCCCGGCCGCCGGCGGCATGACGGTCGACTTCATCAAACGCCGGGGACCGCAGCGCGACGCGCCGCTGTTCCTGCCCCTTGGTTCTTCACTACTGCAACGCCATGCGCCTCTGGATCGGCCTGTATTTGCCCCAGCTACCGCTCGAAGTCTTCAGCCCACGCTGGTGCAATAGCAGTAGCAATGGCGGCGGTGCCGATGGCGCCGATGCTGCCGACGCTGTTGTTGTAGCTGCTGCTGCGGGCGATCCCGGCATCGTGGTTCTGGAACAGGAGCGGGTCATGGCCTTGTCGAAAGCGGCGCACATCGAAGGCGTGCTGCCCGGCATGCGGCGTGGCGGCGTGCTGATGCTGATGCCCGACGCGCGCATCGTCCAGCGCAGCCACGAGCGTGAGGCCGAGGCCTTGCAGGCAGTGGCGATGGCGATGCTGCAGTACACGCCGCAAGTGGCGCTGGCCGAAGAATCCACGCTGCTGCTCGACATCGGGGCCAGCCTGCGCCTGTTCGGCGGCATCCGGCAGTTGTGCGAGCAGGTACGCGCCAACCTGCGCACGCTCGGCTTTACGGGTTGCATTGCCTGCGCGCCCACCGCGCGCGGCGCCTGGCTGCTGGCGCGCCGCAATGCGGGGCGCGCGGTCAAGATGGCGTCGCTCGTGCGGCGGCTCAATCGCCTGCCGGTGAGCCTGCTGCCACCGGCGCGGCCGTTCGCGACCTGGTTCGATGGCCTGGGCTGCCGCCGGCTGGACGAATTGCAGCGCCTGCCCCGGCCCGGTCTGCAGCGGCGCTGCGGGCGCGCGCTGCTCGACATGCTCGACGCCGCGTATGGCCACAGTCCCGAACTGTTGCAGTGGATCGAGCCGCCCGAACGTTTTCAGGCCCGGCTCGAACTGTTCGACCGGCTCGAACACGCCGACCTGCTGCTGGCCGGCGCCCACCACCTGGTGCTGCAGATGACGGGCTGGCTGTGTGCGCGCCAACTGGCGGTCGAACGCATCCTGCTGCTGCTCGAGCACGAACGGGGCAGGGTGGCATGTCCGCCCACGGCGGTCGAAGTCGCGCTGGCCGAACCCACGTGGCGCGACGAACACCTGATGCGGCTGCTGCGCGAACGCCTGGCCAAGCTCGAACTCGTCGCACCCGTGATCGGCATCCGGCTCGAAGCCCAGCAGTTGCAGGCGATGGCGCCGCCGACCGACTCGCTGTTTCCCGATCCCGGCGGCAGCGAAGAAGACCGCATGCGCATGATCGAACTCCTGGTCGCGCGCCTGGGTCCCGACAACGTGCTGCAGGCGCTGCCCCATGCCGATTACCGGCCCGAGATCGCCAACGCCTGGGTGCCGGTGCACGAGAAAGTGAGCACGGCGGCGCGCGCCGCCCAGATGCCGCCCGATGTGCAAAGCCTGCCCCGGCCAAGCTGGCTGCTGGCCAAGCCGCTTGCGCTGCTGATGCGCGACCACCGGCCGTTCTATGGCTCGCCGTTGCGGGTAGCGTCCAATCCCGAGCGCATCGAGGCTGGGTGGTGGAGCCAGACGCAGACGCGCGATTATTTCATCGCCGAAGGCAAGGACCACGCGCTGTACTGGATCTACCGCGAGCGCATCAACGGCTCGGGCGAGGATGCGGCGCCGCGCTGGTTCCTGCATGGCTTGTTCGGGTGAGGCGATGCCTGTCAACGTGTCGCCAGCGCGCGCCAGCGAACGGACCGTTTGCGCCGGTCAGGCATACTTCAGCGATCGACAGTCGACAGGAGAACCCATGAAATCATCCATTCATCTCGCCGCCCTGGCCGCTTTTACGTTCGCCGCTTCGGCCCACGCTGCCACGCAGCAGACGCTGGAAACGTCCGGCTTTACCGTCAAGATCGTGCAGCAGTGCGAAGAAGGCAACGTCACCTGCGACGACGTGCGCTACACCGGCACCAGCAAGAAGACCGGCAAGGCAATCAAGCTGCGCGGCAAGACCATGCACTCGATGGCAGCCGATGGCGTCACGCCCGGTGCCTTCCAGGGCTATGTGTTTCGCTCGGGCCGCGTGAACTACACCGTGTACGCCGATGGCCGGCTGGTGGTCACCGAGGGCAAGAAGACGCTTGTGAACCAGCGTGGCGAATGGAAGTAGTCCTGGCCCGCACTCGATGGGCGGCGAATGGTGTCGCCCGGTTAAATCACCATGCTCAATCCGGCGCCAGCAACTGTTCCAGCCGGCGCGGATAGTGATTTAAAAAATCGCGCGTCACGGCGTAATGTTCCGTGTCCTCATACCCGATCTCGGCAATGCCGTTGCCGTCGAATACCAGGATCTTCGCGCCAGGATAGGCAAGCAGAATCGGCGAGTGCGTCACGATGATGAACTGCGACTGATCCTGCACCAGTTGATGCATCGCCCGCAACGCTGCCAGCTGGCGGGTGGGCGAGAGCGCCGCCTCGGGTTCATCGAGCAGGTACAGGCCATTGCCTCGGAATTTGTCGAGCAGCACACTCATGAATGCTTCGCCATGCGAGCGCGCATGCAGCTGCTTGTTGCCATAGCCGCCGAAGACACTGGTCTCCGGCATCCGGTCGAGGTAGGTCGCGAGATTGTAGAAGCTCTCGGCCCGAAGAAAATAGCCGTCCTTGGGCCTGCGCGTGCTGCGCGACATCCGAATGTGATCCGCCAGCCGGGTGTGCTCGCCGGACGTGTTCAGCAAGCGGTTGTTCAGCGTGCCGCCTTCGATGCCAAAGCCCAGTGCCAGCGCGATCGCTTCCAGCATGGTCGACTTGCCGCTGCCATTCTCGCCAACGAAGAAGGTCACGTCGGCGTGGAACTCGATCGATTGCAGTTCGCGCACGGCAGGAATGTTGAACGGGAAGTCATCGAAGCCGACCTCGTTGCCGAAGTCGGCCCACACGCGTTGCAGGTAAGGCTTGGCGCTGAAACGATGCATGGCGAAGGCTCGGGAATCGGCAGTGCCGCCAGTGTGCCACACCCTGTGCCCGCCGGCCTCGCAGCGTTACCCATCGCGCTCCGCAAGCACGATGCGCACATGCTGCTTGCGCCCGGCCGACAGAAGCCATTCGCTACCGGCAGGAAGCGCCATATCGGCATCCATCACCGCCACGCCATCAAGCCGCAAGCCGCCGCCCGCCGCCAGGCGCCGCGCCGCACTGCGCGACGCCGCCAGGCCAGCATCGACGGCAAGTTCGGCCAGCGTGATCCCGGCCGCGAAGCGCGCCGCATCGAGCGCGAACGTTGGCATGTCGTCGCGCCGCGCGTCGCCAAAGGCCGCTGCTGCAGCGCGCAGCGCCGCATCGAGCGCGTCCTGCCCGTGCGCCAGCCGCGTCGCTTCATTGGCCAGCACGATCTTCGCATCGTTCAGCGCCGCGCCCTGCAATGCGCCCAGGCGCCGCACCTCGGTCATCGGCAGTTCGGTAAACAGTGCGAGGAAGCGCGCCACGTCGCGGTCGTCGACATTGCGCCAGAACTGCCAGAAGCCGTAGGGCGACAGGCGGTCGGCGTTGAGCCACACGGCGCCGCCCGCCGACTTGCCCATCTTCTTGCCGTCGCTCGTGGCCAGCAGCGGCATGGTCAGGCCATACAGGTCCAGGCCCGACTGGCGCCGGCCCAGATCGATGCCGTTGATGATGTTGGCCCACTGGTCGGCTCCGCCGATCTGCAGCGTGCAGCCGTGACGGCGCGCCAGTTCGGTGAAGTCGTACGCCTGCAACAGCGTGTAGCCGAATTCCAGGAATGACAGCGAGTGTTCGAGGCGCGAGCGGATCGCATCGAACGTCAGCATCCGGTTGACGCTGAAGTGGCGCCCCACCTGGCCCAAAAAGTCGAGGTAACCCAGGCCATCGAGCCATGCGGCATTGTCGACCACCGGCACGTCCGGGCCGAGGTAGCGTGCGAAGGCGCGGCCGATACCGGCAATGTTCGCGTCGATCGCCGGGCCGTCCAGTACCGGCCGCGTGGTGTCACGAAAACTCGGATCGCCAATGCGTGTGGTGGCCCCGCCAATGAGCAGCAGGGGGTGGTGGCCCGCGCGCTGCAGCCAGCGCATCAGCATGAAACCTTGCAGGTGGCCGACATGGAGGCTGTCGGCGGTTGCGTCAAAGCCCAGGTAGGCGGTGATGGGCGTGGCCATGGCGTGGCGCAGGCCAGCGACGTCGGTGCATTGGTGGATGAAGCCGCGTTCTTGCAGAACGTCGAGCAGGTCGATCGGGATGGACATAGAGTCTCCTGGAGTGGAACGCCCAGGAAGACCGGTTACCCGTACATGTCCGCCTGAAGCGGACCGGGTTGCGTGAAAGCCCCTACCGCTGCGAGGTGCGGTAGGCGTAATAGCTGGCTGGGGAAGTCACGATGAAAGTCATGGATCGATCTTAGCTGCATGCCGGCGCATGCGTCAAGCGTCGGGGCAGCGCCGCGACGCTTGCTTCAGTACTTACTTCAGTGCTTACTTCAGCGCCTTGAACAAGACCTCGAGGCGGTCCTTCGTGCCCGGAATGCGTTCCAGGCGCGGATAGCGCAGGCCGTCGCGGTAATCGAGCGAGATCGTGCGCAGGTTGTTCCCCTTGCGTACCAGGAGTTCAAGCGGCGCCTTGCCATCCTTGGCCGCGCGCACTGCTGCCTTGAGCACGTCGCCCTTGTAGACACGGTTGTTGACCGCGACGATCGTCGTGTTGGCCGCCAGGCCCGCGCGGAAGCCCACGCCGTCCCAGATCACGCCCGTGATGCCGCCATCGGCGCGCACCTGGAAGCCCAGCGAGTACGTGAAGTCGGCGGTCTTGTTGCGATCTTCCGCGCCGCGCGCTGCGTCGGTTGGCGTGTCGCCGTAAACCAGCTTCCAGCCGGCGCGCTTGAGACCATCGAGCGGGGCGCCCGGGCCGTGGCCGTCCAGGCGCGCGCGCAGGAACGGCGCCCAGTCGTATTTCTGCACCTTGTTCAAGGCGGCCACCACATCGTGGAACGTGTAGTAGGTGGTCTGCGTGCTGCCATTGTCGATGCCGAAGAAGGCGCGCGCGAAGTCCTGCAGGCCGCGCTGCTCGCCCGACATCTCGCGGATCATCGTGTCGACGTCGAGCCAGATCAGCATGCCCTCGGTGTAGTAATCCTCGCTGCGCTGCCAGTTGCCCCAGCCGATCGGACGGCGCCCGTTGATGATCGGGTCGTTGACGGTATCCTGGACTGCGCGCCAGTCGCGGCCCTGCGTGGCGTCGTAGCGCGCCGCGTCGGCCGCCAGCGCATCGCGCGCGTGGGTTTGCGAGACCAGGCCCGAACGCGCGGCGAGCACCTTGCCCCAGAACTGGGTCTGGCCTTCGTACAGCCACAGCAGCTCGTTCTGCAGCGGCGTGTTGAAGTTGGCGACATCCTGGCCTGCGGGCCGGCGGAACTTGCCGTTCCACGAGTGGACGAATTCGTGCGGCAGCAGCTCGCGCCCGGCCTCGTTGCGGTTCCACTCGGTGAAGTATCCGAGCTTGACGCCGTTCTCGCTCGATTGCTGGTGCTCGCGACCGATGCCGCCGAATTCGTCCGAGATCGCAAACAGGAAATCGTACTGGCGATAGTGGTGCGACCCGAACAGCTTGAGCGCCTGGTCGACCATCGCGCGGTGCAGCTTGATCTGGTCCGGCTTGGCCTCGAGGTTTTCGGGATTGTCGGCCACGACATTGAGCATCACCGGCTGCTGCGCGCCCGGCGCCAGGTCGATGCGCTTGAAGTAGCGGCCCGCGAACAGGGGCGAATCGACCAGCGTGTCGAGATCATGCGGCTTGAAGCGCACTTCGTCGCCGGTGCGTGCTTCGACCGCCAGCGAGCTGGCGAACTGCCAGCCGGCGGGCAGGCGCAGCGTCGGCTGCACGGTGATGCGGCGCGCCTGGTAGCCGGCCGGGTACAGCGCCACCGACTGCCACTGCACGCCGAGGATGTCGTCGGTCATCGTGATGCGGCCCTGCGTCGTATCGAGCGGCGACAGGAACTGGTATTCGGCTTCCAGCGTGGTGGCGCCTTCCGGCACGACGACGTGGAACGCATACACGTTGACCGGGTCGCGCTTCCATTCCACTGGCTTGCCGCCGGCGCGGAATTTCAGGCCGGCGAGCTGGGTCAGCGGAATGTTCGGGCCGTGGTTCCCCGGCGCCCACTGCGGATACAGCAGCGTCATCGGGCCAGCCTGCACGGGCATCGACAGGCGCATCCTGAAGACCTGCTGCGACAGATTGCTCGCGTCGACATGCAGCGCGATCGTGCCGGGATACGGCGCGTCGCCGACGGCGGGAAGCTGGGCCGAGGCAGGCAGGGCCAGCGCCAGGGCCAGAGTCAGGGCCAAAGCGCTCGCCGGACGGGCAGCGCGTGCGAAGAAGGTGCGGGATGCGGTCATGGGAAAAGGCAGGGAAGGGAAGCCGGGCAGTGTAGCACCGCCTGTCGGGCTGAATTTCCCTTGATACATCATGCAAACAAAATTTGGAAAAATATTTTGAATTCCGTATTTTGCTTGTCTTGATTTCGCGATGGATGGCATTAGATTGGTACCAGCGGATGCTCAACTGAGGTCCGCACCCTTATCGCTTAACTTTACAAGGATAACTATCATGCGTACTTACGACCTGACCCCCCTCTACCGTTCCGCCATCGGTTTCGATCGCCTGGCCAGCCTGCTCGAGCAACGCGCCGAGTCGCAGCCAAGCTACCCGCCGTACAACATCGAACTGGTGAGCGAAGACCAATACCGCATCGTGATGGCGCTGGCCGGCTTCACCCGCGACGAAGTCGAGATCATCACCGAGCGTGACAGCCTGCACGTTACTGGCCGCAAGCAGAAGGATGACGCCCAGCGCACCTTCCTGCACCGTGGCATCGCAGCACGCGATTTCGAGCAGCGCTTCCAGCTGGCCAACCACGTGAAGGTCACCACGGCGTCGTTCGACAACGGCATGCTCACCATCGAACTGGTGCGTGAAGTGCCCGAGGCGCTCAAGCCGCGCAAGATCGCCATCGGCGATGCTGCCGGTACCACCATCAGCGGCGACAACGTCCAGGCACTGGAACAGCGCGCTGCCTGAGTTGAGCAGATGATGCAGTAACGGTTTGAACGGAGGGCGCCTGCAGCATCGGGGCGCCCTTGTCCTATCTGGCGGGCCTCGTGTCTGCGCAGCCGCAAACCGTGTGCATTAAGGCGCGTCTAAGGGGTGTTGTCTGTCAACTTAAGTATGGTCTAAGACGGCTGCGCGACACTAGCCTCATCGAATCTCGATCACCGATTCACCGAATTTTCATCAGGAGCACATCCATGTCGAACCCAAGTGCCGTTACTGCCATCACTGCCAAACGCCTGACGCTGGCCCTGTGTGCCGCGGGCGTCATCGGCGGCGCGGTCGGTGCCATCGCTGTCAATCACAATAACGCTACTGCCAATGCTGCTCCGCCTAGCGTGCCCGCGGTCGTCGCGGCCGCCCCTGGTGCTGCGCCGGCTGCTGCCGTGGGCGCACCGTCGTCGACGGTGGCGCTGCCCGACTTCACGCGCATCGCCGCGCAACAGGGCAAGGCCGTGGTCAATATCCGCGTCGTTGGCGGCACCAAGACGGCCGCCCGCGGTGGCGGCGGTGCCGGCGGCATGCCGAGCCTCGACCCTGGCCATCCGTTGTATGAGTTCTTCAAGCAGTTTCAGGACCCGCGCTCCGGTGGTGAGCGCGGTGGTCGTGAAGCGCCCGTTTTCGGCGCTGGATCGGGCTTCATCGTAAGCCCGGACGGCGTCATCCTTACCAACGCACACGTCGTGCAGGGCGCTGACGAAGTCACGGTCAAGCTGCAGGATCGCCGCGAGTTTCGCGCCAAGGTCCTGGGCTCCGACCCGCGCACCGACGTGGCTGTGTTGAAAATCGACGCCAAGGGCTTGCCCGTGGCGCCGATCGGCAAATCGAAGTCGGTCCTGGTGGGTGAGTGGGTGCTGGCCATCGGTTCGCCGTATGGTCTCGAAAGCACCGTCACCGCCGGCGTGGTCAGCGCCACCGGTCGTTCCATCTCGGACGGCAGCGTGCCGTTCATCCAGACCGACGTTGCGGTCAACCCCGGCAACTCGGGTGGCCCGCTGTTCAACACGCGCGGTGAAGTGGTCGGCATCAATTCGCAGATCTACAGCCAGACCGGCGGCTACCAGGGCCTGTCGTTCTCGATCCCGATCGATCTTGCCGTGCGCATCAAGGACCAGATCGTCGCCACCGGCAAGGTGCAGCATGCCAAGCTCGGTGTGGGCGTGCAGGAAGTCGGCCAGAGCTTCGCCGATTCGTTCAAGCTCGAATCGGTTGAAGGCGCCCTGGTGAGTAACGTCGAACGTGGCAGCCCGGCCGAGCGTGCCGGCCTGAAATCCGGCGACGTGATTCGCACCGCCAACGGCACGCCGATCGTCTCGTCGGGCGACCTGCCGGCGATGATGACGATGGCCAAACCGGGCGACAAGATCGCCATGGACGTCTGGCGCGACGGCAAGCTGGTGCGTATCGATGCGACGCTGGCCGACGCAGCCGAGAAACCACGCCGCGGCCAGATGGAAGACGTGGCCGGCGTCGTCGACAACAGTGCGAAGCTGGGCCTGTCATTGCGGCCCCTGGAGCCGATCGAGCGTCGCCAGAGCGGCATCGCGGCTGGCCTGCTGATCGAAGACGCTTCGGGCGCCGCCGAAATGGCCGGCATCGAGCCGGGCGATGTGCTCATCTCGGTCAACGGCCGGCCCGTGACGTCGGTGGTCCAGGTGCGCGAGATGGTCGCCAAGGCCAGCAAGTCGGTGGCCCTGCTGATCCAGCGCGACGGTCAAAAAATCTTCATCCCGGTGCGGATCGGTTAATTGGTTAAGATAGCGTAGCGCCCTCGGGTCGCACTTTTACAACGGGGGATGTATGCGGCTGCTGCTGGTGGAAGACGATACGATGATCGGCGAAGTAGTGCTCGACCTGCTCAGGGCCGAGCACTACGCAGTCGACTGGGTCAAGGACGGCGAAATGGCCGACACGGCCCTGCTGCAGAACCAGAACTACGATCTGGTGCTGCTCGACCTGGGGCTGCCGCGCAAGGATGGCCTCGAAGTACTGCGCTCGATGCGCGCGCGCAAGGACCGCACCCCGGTGCTGGTCGCCACCGCGCGCGACTCGGTCGCCCAGCGCATCGCGGGCCTGGATGCCGGCGCCGACGATTACGTTCTCAAACCTTACGATCTCGACGAACTGCTCGCGCGCCTGCGCGCGCTGCTGCGGCGCGCTGCCGGGCGCGCCGAGCCGATTTTCGAATACCGTAACATCACGATCAATCCGGTCACGCGCGAAATCATGGTCGACGGCACCCAGGTATCGCTGTCGGCGCGTGAGTGGGCCGTGCTCGAAGCGCTGGTCGCCCGGCCCGGCGCCGTGCTGTCGCGCGCGCAGCTCGAAGAAAAGCTGTACAGCTGGCGCGATGAAGTCTCGAGCAATGCGGTGGAAGTGTATATCCACGGCCTGCGCAAGAAACTGGGCAGTGACCTGATCCAGAACGTGCGCGGCGTCGGCTACATGGTGCCGAAAGCATGAAAATGACGCACTCGCTGCGCGGGCGCCTGCTCTGGTTCCTGCTCGCGGCGATCACGATTGCAGCGGTGGCGCAGGCGACGATCGCCTACCGCACCGCGCTGCACGACGCCGACCAGATCTTCGACTACCACATGCAGCAGATGGCCCTGTCGCTGCGCTCGAGCACACCGCTGTCGAACGACGAAGCGCGCGCGCGGCAGGAAGCTGAAAGCGCCGGTGGCAACGACGACATGGTGGTGCAGATGTGGTCTCCCGATGGCGCCCAGATGTTCCACAGCGTCTCGCGTGCGCGCCTGCCGCAGCGCGCGGTGCTGGGCTTTTCGAACGTGCGCGCCAACAGCACGACCTACCGCGTGTTCTCGATCCAGACCTCAAATCAAACCGTGCAGGTCGCGCAGGACCTGGCCGTGCGCCGCAATATGGCGGGCAATCTGGCCCTGCGTACGCTGGGGCCCATCGCGGTCATGATGCCGATCCTGATGCTGGTCGTGTGGTGGGTCGTGAGCGGCTCGCTGCAACCGGTGGCGCGCGTGCGCTCGCAGGTGGCGTCGCGCCAGGCCGACGATCTGTCGCCCGTATCCGATACCGGCTTGCCCGACGAAGTGCGCCCGCTGGTGCAAGAACTGAACCTGCTGTTTGGCCGCGTGCGCACTGCGTTCGAGGCCCAGCAGAACTTCGTGGCCGACGCCGCGCACGAACTGCGCACGCCGCTCGCGGCGCTGCGCCTGCAGGCGCAAAGCCTCGACCGCGCCGATACGCCCGAAGCGCGCCAGGTCGCGGTGGGCCGCCTGACGGCCGGCATCGACCGCGCCACGCGCCTGGTCGAGCAGCTCCTGATCCTGGCGCGGCAGGAAGCCACCGCCGCCGAAGGCTCGGCGGCCAAGACCCGGCCGGTGGACCTGGCCGACCTGGCGCGTCGCACGGCCGCCGACCTGGCCGGCGTGGCCGCCGCCAAGGGCGTCGATCTGGGCCTGCAGCAGGCCGACCCGGCCAGCATCGACGGTCAGCCCGACGCGCTGCAGATCCTGCTGCGCAACCTGGTCGACAACGCCGTCAAGTACACCCCGGGTGGCGGCACCGTCGACATCTCTGTGCTCAGCGGCGCCGGTACGGTGGCCGTGCAAGTGGAAGACAGCGGCCCCGGCATCCCGCCGGAGGAACGCGAACGCGTGTTCGACCGCTTCTACCGCGTGGCCGGCAGCGAGGCCGCCGGCAGTGGCCTGGGCCTGGCCATCATCAAGGCGATCGCCGAGCGCCATGGCGCAGTGCTGACCCTGGGTTCCTCCGAGCGACTGGGTGGCTTGATGGCGACCGTCACGTTCAAGACGCCAGTACAGACAAGCCTCTAGCAGCGCAGCTCGTGATAACGCTGACGCAGGTTGAGGGTGTCATGCGCCAGCGTCTCCCTTGAATCGCGCGCGGGCCCGAGCTGCTCGATGCGTTCGTTGTCGACGATCGCCGCTTCGAGTGCGCGGCATTCGCGCTGTGCTCCAGCATCCAGCGCTTGACGTCGAACCGCTGTGGCGTACTGCTGCTCGTTCATGCCTAGAAGCGGTTTCAAGGCGCGGGCCATGCCCTCCTGTTGATATTCGCGCGCGACCGTCGCGCCCACGCGGGACGTGCCCGACAGCTTGTCGACACCGCGCGCGGGCACCACGTCGAGCCGCTTCGCGCCGAGGCACGGTACGTCGGTATAGGCGATCTTGCCAGCCACCTCACATTTGTAGATCGTGCGGCTGGGTGCCGGCAGCTGCGCATGCGCGGGCAGCGAGGCAAGTACCAACAACAGCTTGCCAGCTATGGCAGTCTTGATTCTGAATGGGATGGTGCACATGGTGTCTGCTGCCGCCTTGCTGTCAAGCCAGGCAGAATACCGCAGCAGGCAGGGGCAAAATAGCGTCAATTGTCACGCCGACGCGCTGTGCATACTCACGGTAAAATAACCGGTTTGGCGGCTTTTTGTCCGCCTGTCTGCATACCGGGAAACCCATGAACAAGAACATATTGGCTGCCAGCGTACTGGCGGCAACGGCCGGCCTGGCGTCAAGCCAGGACATCGTCAAGATCGGCCATGTGGCCGGGATCACCGGGCCCGTGGCCTACTTTGGCAAGGACACCGAGAACGCCACGCGCATGGCGATCGAACACCTCAACGCGCGCGGCACCACGATCGCTGGCCGCAAGGTGACGTTCCAGCTGGTGGCCGAAGACGACGCGGGCGACCCGAAACAGGCCACCAGCGTGGCGCAGAAACTGGTCGACGCAAAGGTGAATGGCGTGATCGGACACCAGACGTCGGGTACCACGATTCCGGCGTCGAAGATCTATCACACCGGCGGCATCCCGCAGATCTCGCCATCGAGCACCAGCCCGAAATACACGCAGCAGGGCTTCAATACGGCGTTTCGCACGATTGCCAACGATGTGCAGCTGGGCCAGGCCCTGGGCCGCTACGCGACCGGCGCCATGAAGGTGCGCCGCGTGGCCGTCGTCGATGACCGCACGGCCTACGGCCAGGGTCTGGTGATGGAATTTTCCAGAAGCCTGCAACAGCAGGGCGGCACGATCGTCGCGCGCGAATTCACCAACGACAAGGCGACCGACTTCAGCGCCATTGTCACCCGCATCCGCGCCACCAAGCCGGACATGGTCTTCTTCGGTGGCCTGAGCGCCACGGCCGGCCCGATGCTGCGCCAGATGAAGCAGCTGGGCATGAACGTGCGCATGATGGGCGGCGACGGCATCTGCTCGGACGAGATCTTCAAGCTCTCCGGCGGCACCATGGCCGACGGTCAGGTCGTGTGCGCGGAAGCGGGCGGCGTGCGCGGTGAAGGCAAGGCGGGCATGGACAAGTTCCGCGCCGACTACAAGAAGCGCTTCGGCATCGATGTGCAGATCAACGCACCGTATGCGTACGACGCGACGATGGTCATGGCCGATGCAATGGTCAAGGCCGGATCGGCCGCCCCGGCCAAGTACCTGCCATTCCTGGCCAAAGCCAACTACAAGGGCGTGACCGGGCCGGTGGCGTTCGATGCCCGCGGCGATGTGCGCGACGGAACGATCACCTTGTACGGGTTCAAGGGCGGCAAGCGCTCCTTGATCGCGGTGACCAAGTAGGGTGGACGGCTGCGCCGTCCACGCGTTCAAACAGTCATCAGGTGCCGGAAAGTCGGCTCGATATTCTTCGCGTGCAGGTGGCGCACGATGTCCTCCAGCGTCGCGTCTTTCAGCAGCAGGCCTGCCGGCGGCGCAGGCGCGGACGCAGATGCAGCCACGGACGCGGGCGCAGGCGCAGGCACCACTACCGGCGCCCTCACCGCGGCCGGTTCGAGCAGGCGCCATGCGTGCTCGAACTGCTCCGCATCGATACTCTCCAACCCTTCCAGAAACCCAGCCTGCCCGTTCGGCGGCGGCTGCATGTCCAGCCCCGGTTCGTCAGCAAACGACGCGCCCATTCCCGGGTGGATGAAGGCGGCCCATTTGCCGGTGCGCGGGTGCAGGCAGGGCGGCAGGGCGACCGGCGCGCGCACCGCGTCCGGCGCCAGCTCGACCTCGGGGAAGTACGCATCGCGCAGGCGTTCCAGAAAAGCCTGCGCGCGCTCGGCCGGCACCGGCGTGACGAGCGACAGCCACAAATAATAGGCGTCGCCGCCCGAGATGCTCACCGCCGGCGCGGGCAGTTTGAGCGTCGTCTGCAGTGCATTGGCCACTTCGCACAGCCGCGTCCAGTGCGCTTCACTGTCGGCGCCCTTCGTCTTGCGAAACGGGATCATCATGGCGCGCGTCTGGCCGTCGCCGCCCGTCAGGCTGACCGGCAGTGCAAGGATGTCGGACGGCAGTACATCGGCTGGAAGATACAGCCGCATCAATTCGGCAATCAGTTTGTGCATGGTGTTCTCGCTGGAAAGCGGGCATTTTGACACATCGCGTACGCCAATACCCTGTGGTACGGTGCCAACACCCATTCCTGCGTGAAAAGCCAGGCGATTACTTTTTTTTGGATTTAAAACGATTCCGGCGAAAAAAACATATCGCAGAAATGGCTGCGATATTCTTTCAATCACTTTTATAAGCAATTGCGTTATTTAAGTTATCGCAAATATTTACACCAAGAAACGCGCTGAACAAGCGTATGCAATCCGGTTGCAAACCATTTAAAAATATCGCATTCTCGTCTCCGGCATTCGATCATCAGAATGCACATTCAAATAAATATAACGGAGACCAGCGTGCATCACACCCTTTCCTCATTTGGAACATGGGCCGTATTGTCATCGGCCATGCTTCCTTCGTTCGTCGCTGCCCAGGCCGCGCCCACCCCGATCGTCTTCCAGAATGCAGCCGTGCACGACCCGTCGGTCATCAAGGTGGATGACATGTTTTATGTGTTTGGATCGCACCTGGCGGCTGCCAAATCGCGTGATTTGATGAAATGGCAGCAGGTCAGCGACGGCGTCACCGCGAGCAATCCATTATTTCTCAATGGCGCATCGAATGTATTCACCGAACTGGCCGAAACATTCAGCTGGGCGCAGTCGTCCACACTGTGGGCGGCCGATGTCAAGCGTATGCCGGACGGAAAATTCTACATGTATTACAACGCCTGCAAGGGCGATTCGCCACGCTCCGCATTGGGTATTGCGGTAGCGAATAATATCGAAGGTCCTTATGTCGACAAGGGCATTATTTTAAAATCCGGCATGTGGGGCCAGCCCAGCCATGACGGCACGATCTACGACGCACTGAAACACCCGAATGCCGTCGATCCGCACGTCTTCTCGGACCGTGCCGGCAAACTGTGGATGGTGTACGGCTCGTATTCGGGCGGGATTTTCATCCTGGCGCTCAATCCCTCGACCGGCATGCCATTGCCGGGGCAGGGCTACGGCAAGCGCCTGATGGGCGGCAACCACGCACGCATCGAAGGCGCTTACGTGATGTACAGCCCCGCAACGTCGCACTACTACCTGTTCACGTCCTTTGGCGGCCTGGATTCGACCGGTGGCTACAATATGCGCGTCGCGCGCTCGCTCAATCCGGACGGGCCCTATGTTGACGCCCAGGGCAACGACATGGCGGCTGTCAGATCCGACCCCACCAAGCCGCTGTTCGACGATGCATCGATCGCGCCCTACGGCGTCAAGCTGATGGGCAGCTTCCTGTTCGAGCGAAGCCTGGGCGACACCGGCACCGGCATCGGCACCGGCTATGTCTCGCCGGGCCACAACTCGGCGTATGTCGATCCGGCCAGCGGCAAGCACTTCCTGATCTTCCATGCGCGTTTCCCCGAGCGCGGCGAGCAGCATGAGATCCGCACGCACCAGTTGTTCATGAATGCGGACGGCTGGCCGGTCGTCGCGCCGCGCCGCTACACGGGCGAGACGCTGGGGGCCGTGCGGCGCGAATTCGTGCAGGGCGACTACATGCTGGTCAATCATGGCAAGGACATCTCGGCCGCCATCAAGAAGTCGCAGTCCATCGCACTCAACGCCGACGGCACGATCACGGGCGCCGTGAGCGGCAGCTGGCTGCTCACCGGCAGCAACGGGATCGAGATCCGCCTGCCCGGCGCCTCGCCGTACAAGGGTGTCTTCATCAACGGCTGGGATGAAACGGCCAAGAGCCCTGCGATGACCTTCTCGGCGGTCTCGCGCGAAGGCGTCTCACTGTTCGGTAGCCGGCTGCCGCCACGCACCGAGGCGCAGGTGGTCAATGCCGTCGCCGCAGAACTCAGCCTGGGCAACACGAGCGCCGTCACGGCCAATCTCGCGCTGCCCACGCGCGGCACGCGCGGCGCGGTGATTACCTGGACGTCGTCCAATCCGGCCGTCATCAGCAACACCGGGATGGTGACCAGTCCGGCCAGCGGGGACGTCAATGTCACGCTCACGGCGCGTATCGCCAAGGGCAATACGGTGGTTACCAAGACGTTCATCGTCACCGTGCGCAAGGCCGGCGGCCTGCTGGCCCACTACACCTTCGATGGCAACCTGGCCGACGCGAACGGCATCTTCGGTGCGGGCAGCGTGACCGGCAACCGGATCGACGCGCCAGGCGGCAGCATCGCCTTCGAGGCAGGTGTGAAGGGCAGGGCGGCCGTCTTCAACGGCGCGAGCGGCGTGCGGCTGCCCAATGGTCTCATCGCGAGCCAGAACTACAGCGTGGCGCTGTGGCTCAAGCCGGCGGCACTGACGGCGTTTTCGACCACCTTCTTTGGCGCGCGCACGACCGAATCCTGGGTCAGCCTGCTGCCGATGGGCCATGGGGGCGTGGGCGGCGCATCGATGCTCTGGTCGGGCACGGCCTGGTACGACGCCGGCCTTGGCATGACGATCCCTGTCGGCCGCTGGTCGCACGTGGCCTTCACCGTGCGAAACGGCGCGGTCAATGTGTATGTCGACGGCAGCAAGCGATTCAGCGGCGCGGGTTTCCCCAACGTGTTTACCGGCACCAGCGGCGTGTTTGCGCTGGGCGTGAACTGGTGGGACGCGCCATACCGGGGCGCGATGGACGATCTGCGCATCTACGGCTCGGCACTGAGCGACGCCGACATCGCGGCGCTCGTGCGCCAGTAACCCGCCACGTTTTCACATCGAGGAGCACCCTATGAAACACAGTATCCTTTCGTTCCTGCTGGCGGCATGCTGCGCGAGTGCGCACGCCGACGTCATTGGTTTTGACGACCTGGCCAGCAGCGAGACCGCGGTCATCGCCGACGGCTATGCGGGCTTCAACTGGACCGGCGTTGGCGTCATCGGCGCCGACGCCTATCCCGACAGCGGCTTTGCCAACGGCGTGGTCTCGGCGGCCAACGTCGCCTTCAACCACGGGGGTGGCACCGTCACGATCTCGAATGCAACCGGCTTCGACTTCATCGGCGCGTTCTTCACGTCGGCCTGGTATGAACAGGAACTCTCGTTCGAGGGCCGCCGTGCAGGCCAGCGGCTGTTCGCGACCGAGGTGTCGTACGGGATCGACACGTTCGCGCCGCAGTGGATCGAACTCGGTTGGCGCGGCATCGACACGCTCACGATCTACAACAGCAGCGGCACGCAGTGGGCCGTGGATGCTTTCACGGCATTCGCTACGGCGCCGAACACGGTGCCGGAACCGGGGACGCTGGCGCTGTGCGGCATTGCTGCTGCGGGGTGGCTGGCGGCGCGCAGGCGCAGGCCGCTGCAGCAGGCGTAAACGCCAACGGCCTGCAATCGCTTGCAGGCCGTTGTTTCACCGCGCGATCAAATCAGATCAGAAGCGGTGCGCCAGGCGTGCGAACAGCGCCGCGCCATTCAGGCCGAACTGCACACTCTCGTACTTGAAGCCGTTGTCGGTCTCGTTCGCATCCTGCACGGTCGGCTTGACGTCGAAGATGTTGGTGCCGCCCACCGTCAGGCGGGTCTTCTCGGTGAAGGCCCAGGTGAAGGCCAGGTCGGCCGACGTCTTGGCTTCGTACTTCTGGTTCGGCACCGGTGGACCCGAGAAGGTGCCCAGCGTCTGCGGACCGAAGTGGATCACGCGCAGCGCGGTTTCCAGCTTGCCCTGGACGTAGTCGAAGCCCAGCGTGGCCTTGCGGCGCGGCGCGCCTTCCTCGATGAACAGGCGCTCGCGCTCGGACAGCAGCACGTCTTCGAAGCCTGCCAGTGCGGCTGGCGCTTTCACGCGCTGCACTTCGGTCTTGCTGAAGTTTGCGGCCAGGAACGTCGTCAGGCGGCCGGCGGCCACGTTGGCGCGGTGCGAGACCGTCAGGTCCAGACCCTGCGTCTTGGTGTCGACCGAGTTGACGAAGAACTGCGCCTGGCCCACGCCCAGCTGCTGCAGCGTCGCGCCCAGCGCCGGGTAGTTGTCGGCGTCAAAGCGGCCCGACAGCACGATGCGGTCATCGATGTCGATGCGGTACAGGTCGGCCGTGACCGACAGTGCCTGCGTTGGCGACCAGGTCAGGCCCAGCGTGTAGCTCTTCGATTCTTCGTCCTTCAGTTGCGGGATGCCGGCGGCGGCCGCTACGCGCCCACCATTCGGCGCCAGCACGACGTCCAGCGGCTGGCCGCTGACGAAGTCGGTGAAGGTCGACGAGAAGTAGGCCTGCTGCAGCGACGGCGCGCGGAAGCCCGTGCTGGCCGACCCGCGCAGCAGCAGGTCCGGCGCCAGGCGATAGGCGGCGGCGAGCTTGCCGGTGGTGGTCGAGCCGAAGTCCGAATAGCGCTCGTAGCGCAGCGCGGTCTGGATCTTGAGGCGATCGGTGAGATCGGTTTCGATGTCGACGTAGGCCGCGTTGCTGTGACGGTCGGTGTCGGTTTCGTCGCCCGGCTGGAAGCCCGGGAAGCCCTGGCTGCCGGCGTTGCCGCCAATGCCCACGCCATCGGCGTCGATGTACGAACCGGCTTCGCCGGCGAAGATCTGGTAGTTCTCGCGGCGGTGCTCGAGGCCGAACGCGACATTCATGCCCTTGAACACATCGCTGTAGAAGCGGCTGATGTCGGCGTTGGTGGTCGCCTGGCGGAACGAGAACGCGCCCGCGTAGAAGCGGTCGGCGCTGCGGCCCTGGCCGCCGCCAAGCAGATCGAGGTTGGCGATCGAGGCGTTGAGCGTGTTGGCGATGTTGTACTTCAGGCGGTTGTAGCCGTAGGTCTGCGACAGATCGGCATTCCATTCGCCGGCCGTCCAGCGGTAGCCGACGGTGCCCCAGCGGTCATCGACCTTGCCGTTGATGAACGGGACGAAGCCGTCCGGGTACATTGCGGCCGAATTGCGCGATGGGATATCTTCCGAGCCCAGGCCTTCGCGGCCGAAGGCGGCCGACGAGGCATCGCGCTGCTGCACGCCGGCGGTGAAGTAGAACTTGCCGCCCGCGCCAGCCGGGAATTCGCCGTTCAGGTAAATGGTCTGGTTGTCGGCTTTGGTGTCGCCGATGATGCGCGGGTTGCCGGGCTCCGAACGGTTCGAGCGGCCGCGGTCCGAGTATTCGCCGGTGATGCCCAGAACGCCGCCACCGAGGGCCACGCCGCAGTAGGCCGATGCCTGCCAGTTCTCGCCATCGCCTTCGGTGTACTGGCCGTAGCCGGCCACCGATTCGCAGCCCAGGCTTTTCTTCAGGTCGATGTTGATCACGCCGGCAATCGCGTCCGAGCCGTATTGGGCGGCGGCGCCATCGCGCAGCACCTGCACTTCGCGGATCGCCATCACGGGGATGCCGTTCATGTCGGTGCCCGTGTTGCCGCGGTTGCGCGCACCGAACAGGTTCACCAGCGCGACCGTGTGGCGGCGCTTGCCGTTGACGAGCACCAGGGTCTGGTCCGAACCCAGGCCGCGCAGGGCGGCCGAGTCGATCAGGTCGGCGCCGTCGGCGCCCGTCTGGCGGGTCGAGTTGAACGACGGCGACAGGTTGCTCAGCACCTGCGCGAGGTCGAACTGGCCGCTTTGTTCGGCCGCTTTCGTCATCGGGATGAAGTCGATGGCCACCGGGGTGTCGGTGCTGGAAGCGGCACCAACGCGGCGCGAACCGACGACGCTCACGCTTGGCACGACGGCGTCGGTGGTGATGGCGGGTGCGGTTTGCGCCTGGACGGCGACTGGGGCGAGAGCAAGGGAAGCAAGGATGGTGCTGCCATACAGACTGGACAACACGGAACGGGGCATGATTTTGAGTTTGAGCACTGGTTTCTCCGAAGGATGTTCGGATACTATCAATGGATCCTTCGATTACCGTTGCAATGTGGCATTAACACAACGTTCTTGTTGTATAACTTTGTATTATCAACTCGGGTGCATAAGTAATTTCCTGGGGTAAATAATGCACGTGCGGTAAAAAAGGTCGGCTATACTGTGTTTTTATACAGTATTTGTCATTTGACATGAGCCCGGCGTGACACAGCCTCCGACCAACCAGCCCCCTGCAGCCACGACTCTGCCGCCCTATGCCGAGTTGTTCTGCCTGTCGAACTTCTCGTTCCTGCAAGGGGCGTCGCATGCCGAGGAGCTGGTCCTGCGCGCCGTGCAGCTCGGGTACTTCGCGCTGGGCATCACCGACGAATGCTCGCTGGCCGGCGTCGTGCGCGCGCATGCGGAAGCAAAAGAGGCCGGCCTGCCGCTCATCATCGGCGCCCACTTTCATTTGCAGAACCCCGATGGCAGCCCGGCGCCGTCACTGATCCTGCTGGCGCAGAACCGCGAGGGCTACGGCAACCTGTCTGAATTCATCACGCTCGGGCGCACGCGGGCCGGGAAGGGCACGTACCTCCTGACACCCGATGACCTGGCCGACCCGGCACCCGAGAACGCGCACCTGCGCCACATGCCCGATTGCCTGGCGATCCTGCTGCCGCCGTATCCGGGGCACGAGGCGCAGGATGTCGACCGCCTGCATGCGCAGGCAGCGTGGATGGCGACCACCTTTCCGGGCCGCGCCTGGCTCGGCCTGACGTCGCTGCACCGCGCGTTCGACGATGCGCACCGCGCCACGGTCGAGGAAGTCGGCTGGCAGCATGGCTTGCCGATCGTGGCACTGGGCCACGTGTGCATGCACGTGCGCTCGCGCAAACCGCTGCAGGACACGCTCACCGCCACGCGCCTGAACAAGGCGGTGGCCGACTGTGGCTACGGGCTGGCGCAGAACGCCGAGCAGCACCTGCGCTCGCGCCTGCGCCTGGCCAATCTGTACACGCCTCAAGTGCTGGCCGAGACGGTGCGCGTGGCGCGCCTGTGCACGTTCTCGCTCGACGAACTGCGCTACGAATACCCGGACGAAGTGGTCCCGCCCGGCCACACGGCCGCGAGTTTTTTGCGCGCCGAAACCTGGATCGGCGCGCACCGGCGTTTTCGCGACGGCATCCCGGCCAAGGTGCAGGCGCAGATCGAACACGAGCTGGCGCTGATTTCCGAGATGCGCTACGAGCATTACTTTTTGACGGTGTACGACATCGTGCGCTTCGCCCGCTCGCAGCACATCCTGTGTCAGGGCCGCGGTTCGGCGGCCAATTCGGCCGTCTGCTACTGCCTGGGCATCACCGAGGTCGATCCGGCCCGCGCCAGCCTGCTGTTCGAGCGCTTCATCTCGCGCGAGCGCAACGAGCCGCCCGACATCGACGTCGACTTCGAGCACCAGCGGCGCGAAGAAGTCATCCAGTACATCTATAACAAATACGGGCG
Source organism: Oxalobacteraceae sp. CFBP 8761 (assembly GCA_014841595.1). Taxonomy (NCBI): domain Bacteria; kingdom Pseudomonadati; phylum Pseudomonadota; class Betaproteobacteria; order Burkholderiales; family Oxalobacteraceae; species Oxalobacteraceae sp. CFBP 8761. Next base: position 1,081,339 of record JACYUE010000001.1, read on the forward strand.
CGATCGCGCGGCGCTGGCGGCGGTGGTGATCAGCTACCGCCCCAAGAGCGCCTTGCGGGACAGCGGTCGCGCGCTGGGCATCGACTTGGGCATCGTCGAGAAGGTGGCCAAGACCCACCACTGGTTCGACAGCCGCGCCGACCTGCTTGGCCGCCTGGCCGAGAGCGGGCTGGATCCCGAGGCGCCGCTGTCGCGCCAGTGGGCCACGCTCGCGCAGTCGCTGCTGAACTTCCCGCGTCACCTGTCGCAGCATCCGGGTGGCTTCGTCATCGCGCGCGGCAAGCTTTCGCGCCTGGTGCCGATCGAGAATGCCGCGATGGCGGACCGCAGCGTGATCCAGTGGGACAAGAACGACCTTGAGGAACTAGGGCTGATGAAGGTCGACGTCCTGGCGCTGGGCATGCTGTCGATGATGCGGCGCGGGCTGGAGCTGGTGGGCCAGCGCTACGGCAACGTGTTCGAGATGCAGGACATCCCGGCCGACGATACCGCCACCTACGACATGATCTGCCAGGCCGATACGGTGGGCGTGTTCCAGATCGAGTCGCGCGCACAAATGAGCATGCTGCCGCGGATGCGCCCACGTGTCTTCTACGACCTGGTGATCGAGGTGGCCGTGGTGCGCCCCGGCCCGATCCAGGGCGGCATGGTCCATCCCTATCTGCGGCGCCGTCAGGGCTTCGAGCCGGTCGTGTATCCAAGCGCCGAAATGAAGGTGGCGCTCGAGCGCACGCTGGGCGTGCCGATCTTCCAGGAGCAGGTGATGCAGGTGGCGATCCTGGGTGCGGGCTTCACGCCGGGCGAGGCCGACCAGCTGCGCCGTGCGATGGCGGCCTGGAAGCGCAAGGGCGGGCTGGAACACTATTACGAGCGCATCACGACGGGCATGCTCGAACGGGGCTACACGCTGGAATTCGCCGAAGCGATCTTCAGCCAGATCCAGGGCTTCGGCGAATACGGCTTTCCCGAGTCGCATGCGGCCAGCTTCGCGCTGCTGGCATACGCCAGTTCATGGCTCAAGTGTCACGAGCCGGCCGCCTTCCTGTGCGCGCTGCTCAACAGCCAGCCGATGGGCTTTTACAGTCCGTCGCAACTGGTGCAGGACGCGCGCCGCCATGGCATCGAGGTGCGGCCGGTCGATGTCGCCGTCAGCGGCTGGGATTCGGCGCTCGAAGAATACGATCCGCACGAGCGCACGCGCCAGCCGGCGGTGCGCCTCGGCCTGTCGCTGCAGCGGGGGATGAAGGTCGACGCGGCCGAGCGCATCGAGCAGGCGCGCGCCGTGCGGCCGTTTGCCGATGTGGCTGACCTGGCGCGCCGCGCGGGCCTGGACCGCAGCGACCTGCAGGTGCTGGCGGCGGCCGGCGCGCTGCAATCGCTGGCGGGGCACCGGCGCGAAGCGTTGTGGGAAGCGTCCGGCGCCGCGCCCGACAAGGACCTTCTGCGTCCGACGGTTCCGCGCGAAGAAGCACCGGTGCTTGCGGCGCCAAGCGAAGGCGAAGAAATCGTCGGCGACTACCGCGCACAGGGTCTCACGCTGGGCCGCCATCCGCTGGCGCTGCTGCGCGAACGCCTGCTGGCGCAGCGCTTCCTGCCCGCGTCGACGCTGATGGATTTCCAGAACGGCCAGCTGGCGCGCGGCTGCGGTCTGGTGACGGTGCGCCAGCGCCCGGGCACCGCCAAGGGCGTGCTGTTCCTGACGCTGGAAGACGAAACCGGCAACGTCAACGTGATCGTGTGGCCATCGCTGGTAGAGCAGCAGCGCCGCGAGGTCCTGAACGCACCGCTGCTCGGCGTCTACGGCATCTGGCAGCGCGAGGGCGAAGTGCGCCACCTGGTCGCCAAGCGGCTGGTGGATCTGTCGCACCTGCTCGGTGCTCTCGATACGCGCAGCAGGGATTTCTGCTGATGCACAGCCGGGGTCAGGTCTGACATTCGGACACGACCTCAGCCTTGGTCACTTCCAAAAGACTCCAAAGCCGGGGTCAGGTCTGACATTCGGACACGGCCTCAGCGTTAGTCACTTCCAAAAGTCTCTTGTCCAGTATGAGCATGGCTCTGTGCCAGCTAGTTCGGACTACTCGACTGTCGAGATCGTGTCCGAATGTCAGACCTGACCCCGGCTTTTCTGTCGAGGTCGTGTCCGAATGTCAGACCTGACCCCGGCTTTGGGAGCCCGGCTTTTCTTCTGGTCGCCAACTTTCCTGTAGCGGCAGGCCGCTGCGTTGATAGAATGGTCATTGCGTAAATATCACGGGAACAGCATGGACAAGACAAGCCGAAGCCGGGGCAGGGGGACGGGGCGCGCGACGCTCGAGCAGGTCGCGGGCATGGCTGGCGTGTCGATCATGACCGCTTCGCGCGCACTGAGCCAGCCGAAGCTGGTGTCCGACGCCACGCGCAGCAAGGTCGAGCATGCCGTGGCTGAACTGGGTTACGTGCCCAATCGCGCCGCGCGGGCGCTGGCCTCGTCGCAGTCGCACGTGATCGTGGTGCTGGTGCCGTCGCTGTCGAACGCCGTGTTCACTGCCGTCCTTGAGGGCATCCACGACGCCGTCGCGCCTGGCCAGTACCAGCTCCTGATCGGCAATACCTATTATTCGCAGCTCGAAGAAGAAAAACTGCTGCGCACCTATCTGCAGTCGAACCCTGACGGCATTCTGTTCTCGAGCCAGGTGCGCAGCCCCGCCGTGGCCAAGATGCTGGCGGCATCGCAGGTGCCGGCGGTGGCCATGATGGATTTGTCCGATGATCCGGCCGTGCTGTCGGTCGGCTTTTCGCAGTACGAGGCCGGCATGGCCATGACACGCCACCTGATCGGCAAGGGGTACACACGCATCGGCTTCATCGGCGCCCAACTCGACGAGCGCACGCTGCGCCGCGCTGATGGCTACCGCGCGGCGATGGCGGCGGCGGGCCTGGCCGATCCCGGCCTCGAGCTGATGGTGCCCGAACGCTCGACGATCGCGCTGGGCGCCGGCCTGATGGCGCAGATGCTGGCGCTGCGGCCCGACTGCGACGCCGTCTTTTGCTGCAACGACGACCTGGCCCACGGCGCCGTGTTCCACTGCCAGCGGCAAGGCATCCGCATCCCGCAGGACATCGCGGTATGCGGCTTTAATGACTTGCCCGCATCGGCCTGGATGATGCCGTCACTGACGACGGTCGACACGCCGCGCTACCAGATCGGCTTCGAAGCCGCCGGCCTGCTGCTGCAGGTGATCAGGGGCGAAGAACCGGCCGAGCGGCGCATCGACCTTGGCTTCACGCTGCGCGACCGCGAGAGCGCATAAGGGGCATCAGTAGGTTTTGTAGGGCAGGAATTTGCCCGACAAGACCACGTTCACGCGGTCCCCTTTCGGGTCTTCGGTACGCTGGATGTCCATCGAAAAATCGATGGCGCTCATGATGCCGTCGCCGAATTCTTCGTGGATCAGTTCCTTGATTGTCGTGCCGTACACATTCACCATCTCATACCAGCGATAGATTAGCGGATCGGTCGGCACGGCCGTCGGCAGCGAGCCTTTGTACGGCACGATCTGTAGCCAGGCGATCGCTTCATCGGACAGCTCGAACAGCTTGCCGACCGCTTCGGCCTGCGGCTTGGTCAGCGTCATCTGGCCCAGGCAGGCGGCGGTGGTCCATTCCTTCGACAGGCCCGTGGCCTCGGTCACGTCGCGCCACTTGATGCCCTTGCGGACTTTCGCGGATACGATCAGTTTGGTGACATCTTCACGGCATGAAATCATGTTGGCTGCTCCAGAAAGTGGGGAAGGTAGGTGCTCACGCCTTACCTCAGCAAGGGGCGTGCCATGCATGAAGTCACGACGAAGCAGACACACCGGGCCTGCCACGCCAGCAGGAAGCCAGCAGCATGTCAGCGAAATGCGCACTGCGCGGGCGCAGCCGCCCGAAATGGGTGCATGGCCTGTGGGTTTACATTTCCAGGCGGGACGCGCACAATCGCGGTATGTTTGTTAGCGGTAACATAAGGCAATGACGACAGAACCAACGAGCGATAACAAGGGAACGGCCTGGGTCATCATGGGCGTGAGCGGCTGCGGCAAGAGCCAGATCGGCGCGCGCCTGGGCAACCAGCTCGGCGTGGAATTCATCGAGGGCGATGCCTATCACTCCGACGTGAACATCGCACGGATGTCGGCTGGTACGCCGCTGACCGACGACGACCGCCACGACTGGCTCGTGACGCTGCGCGACCTGCTGGCCAGGCGCGAGGGCGGGGCGGTGCTGTCATGTTCGTCGCTCAAGCGCAGCTACCGCGACCTGCTGCGGGGTGCCGGCGGCGATGTGCGCTTCGTGCACCTGGCCGGCGAGCGCAGCCTGCTGGCCGAGCGTGTCAGCAATCGCCCCGGCCACTACATGCCGCCATCGCTGCTTGATAGTCAGCTGGCAACGCTCGAACCGCTGCAGCCGGACGAAGCGGGCATCACGCTCGATATCCGCGATACGCCGGCGCAGCTGGTGGCGCAGATTCTTGCCCGCGCCTAGGCGCTGCCTGCCGGCGCACTCTGTGCCGGCGTCCTGAAGCGGGCCACGTCGCGCATCGGCGGCAGGCCGAACATGCGTGCATACTCGCGGCTGAACTGCGATGCGCTTTCGTAGCCAACCGTGAATGCCACCGACGCCGCATCGAACGGCTCGAACAGCAGCAGCCGGCGCGCCTTCAACAGACGCAGGCTTTTCTGGTACTGGATCGGCGTCATCGCGGTGACTGCCCTGAAGTGGCGATAGAAGGCCGCGACGCTCATCCCGGCCAGCGCCGCCAGGGGGCCAACGCGCAGCGGCTGCGCCATGTGGTCGCGAATCCAGTCGATCGCGCGGCGCACCTGTGACAGGCGACTGTCGGCGTGCGCGATCTGGCGCAGCACATCGCCATGCGGCCCCTGGAGCACGCGAAACAGGATCTCGCGCTCGATCAGCGGCGCCATCATCGCCACGTCGTCAGGCCGCACGACCAGCTGCATCATGCGCAGCCAGGCATCGATCAGGTCAGGGCCTGCCTGCGCAACGCCGACGTCGGCACCATGCGCGACCTTGCCGGGAGCGGGCAGGTCGGCCAGCATGGCGGCAATGATGGCCGGGTCCAGCGCCAGACTCACGGCGAGATACGGCGCCGTGCCCGATTGCGCGGTGACCTGGCCAAGCGCCGGCAACGCCACTGGCACCACGAAGTAGCCGGGCGCCTCGATGTGCACGACCTGGCCGCCGATGGACAGGCTCTTTGACCCTTGCAGCACCAGATGCAGCATCGGGCCATAGACCTGGTTCGAACATGCTTCGGCGCGCACCATGGCCACCCGCGGCAGACCGGTCGCGGTCCAGGCGTCGCCCGCCGTCATCGCAATGGCGCGCAGCGCATCCATCGATACATTGCCTGCTTCGCCTGTCGCATCGGTGATCGCTTCATCCATGCCCGAATATAGCACCGGCCACGCCAGCGCAACGGGCTTTGAGAAGAATAGGCAAGCATGCGCGAAGAACCGGCATGTGGCGCACGCCGCGCCTGCGTAGCATCGTCCTGGTCGCCGGAGCCATTGGGCTTCGGGACACATCGACCAAGGACACACCATGAAACTGACCAATAAAATCGCCGTCGTCACCGGCGCATCGAGCGGCATCGGCGCCGGCATTGCCCGAGCATTCGGCGCCGAGGGCGCCACCGTCATCGTGAACTACGCCAGCAGCAAGGCGGGCGCCGATGCGGTGGTCGCCTCGATCGAGGCCGCCGGCGGCAAGGCAGTCGCGCTGCAGGCCGACATGAGCAAGGCAGCCGACGTGGCGGGCCTGTTCGAGCGCGTGAAGGCCGATTACGGCACGCTCGACATCCTCGTCAACAATGCCGGCGTGGCCGTCTTCGAGATGGTGGCCGAGATGACGGAAGACGCGTTCCACAAGCAGTTCAATGTCAACGTGCTTGGCTACTTCCTGGCGATTCGCGAAGCACTCAAGGTGTTCAAGGATGGCGGCAGCATCATCAACATCAGCTCGATCCTGAGCACCGACCCGTACCTGGCGTCGAGCGTGTACGCCGCCACCAAGGGCGCCGTCGATACGCTGACGTTCGCACTGGCGCGTGAACTGGGACCGCGCGGCATCCGCGTCAATGCGATCCTGCCGGGCCACACGAACACGCCCGCCACTGCCGGCAACTTCGACGGTGATTTCGGCAAGATGCTGATTGCCGGGACGCCGCTCGGCCGCTTCGGCGAGCCGGAAGACATCGCGCCGGTGGCCGTGTTCCTGGCATCGGGCGACGCGCACTGGGTTACCGGCGAATCGCTGCGCGCCGCTGGCGGCGTGCGCGGTGTGGGCTACTAGGCACTGCCTCGCCAGCGCAAGGTAAAGCGATATATGCGCATCGGATAAACCGGTGCGCGGCATGCAGATGTGTTTGACGCACCCCTAAAATCGGACTATATTTTTTAAAGCAAATTGGAAAGGTTTCCAGTCAAATATTCCCCACCAAAACCATTCGAGACCAACGCAAAGTTGGCGGCGTGTGGCACGGCAATCCGGCACGGCCACATTTTCTTGTCATGAGAAAAGAGGAGTCAACGTGAGTCATCTACATCAGCAACACCGCTCCAGATGGAAGCCGTTCCAGCTGCTTGCCGCCGGCCTCGCGCTGGCGTGGAGCGCGCAAGCCACCGCCAGCGTCACCAATCCCGTCATCGGCCAGCTGCTGTGGTCCGAAGAATTCAACGGCGCCAGCGTGAATACCGGCGTCTGGAACCTGCAGGACGGGAACGGTTGCCAGATTGGTCTGTGCGGCTACGGCAACGCCGAACTGCAGACCTACAGCCCGAACAACGCCAGCATTGCCAACGTGCCGTTCGAATCGGGCACGCGTGCGCTGGCGATCCAGGCGCGCAGCCAGACCGTGGGCAGCAATCTGTTTACGTCGGCGCGACTCGATACCCGCAACAAGGTGCAGGTGCAGTACGGGATGATCGAGGTGCGCATGGCCACGCCGAACCTGGGCACCGGCCTGTGGCCGGCCGCCTGGATGCTGGGCGTGAGTCCCCAGACCTGGCCGCGCAACGGCGAGATCGATATCATGGAGATGGGGCACAAGGCCGCGGTGCGGGCCGAGGGCGGGGCGCCGTCGTCCAACCATTTCGTCGGCGCGAACGTGATCACCTGGCAGCAGGCCGCCTGCGTGCCCGGCAACGAGAGCTGCGCCGCATCGACCGCGTGGCAGACCGATAACTGGCACGTGTCGGTCACGTCGCTGGCCAACCGCTTCGTCACCTACCGCTTCTACTGGACCGAGAGCGAAATGCGCTTCTCGGTCGTCGACAACGGCGTCGAGCACAATCTGTACAACGCGCCGCTGGCGGTCAATTCGAGCGCGCTGCAGGCGCCGTTCTACCTGTTGCTGAACATGGCCGTGGGCGGCAACTTCACCGATGCGGCCAATGCCAGCCAGGTCACGGCGCCGCTGCCGGGCACGATGTATGTCGACTATGTGCGCGTGTACCAACTCGATGGCAAGGGGCAGGTCAAGCTGGGCGACCAGACCGCGCCCGAAGTCGCCGGCAAGTTCGGCGTGTTCACCGACAACACGGCGGTCGACGCCAAGCTGGTGCCTGGCACGAACGCCGACATCTACCTGTGGAATACCGCGTCCACCGGCGCCGGCAACACTGCGCCATATGAAGGCAGCAACGTCATCGCCTGGAACTACACCTCGCCGGGCCAGTGGTTTGGCGGCGGCATCCAGGCGCGTCAGGCGCGCAACCTGAGTGCGTACCGGGCCAATGGCGTCGTCAACTTCCGCATCAAGATTCCGGCGAACGTGGGCTTCCGGATTGGCGTGGGCGACACCTATACCAACCAGAACTGGATCAACTTCCCGGCCAATACGACCGCGTATGGCCTGGTGCGCAACGGGCAATGGGCGCAAGCCTCGATCCCCGTCTCGACGCTGCTTGGCCCCCTGGTGGCGGCGCAGTCGCTCTTCGATGTCTTCATGATCTCGAGTATCGACGGCAGCCTGCCGGCATCTGGCTTCCAGTTCGCGATCGACGATATCGTGTGGAAGGCGGGCGGCAATGTGGCCACCAGGATGCTGACGCAAGTCGCAACCACGTCGGTAAGTCAGACGGGGCCCACGACGCTGGAATTTCGCACCATGACCAAAGGGTGGGCCGATGTGCATTACACCGTCAATGGCGGCGCGCAGGAGAACGTGCGCATGTTGCTGCGCAGCGGCGTGAATACCTTCACGGCCGGTGGACTCAAGGCGGGCGATGTCGTGCGTTATACCTTCACGTACTGGGACACCGCGCGTAACTTTGCAGTCGATACGGCGCCACAGACGTTCACCATGAAATAAACCTTGCCGGTCGGGCCGCCTAGCGGACCGTCACCTGCAAGCGATACGTGCGGCCCGCGTCGATGTTGTCGATGCGGGCCGCAGCCAGTTCAATACCGTCGCAGACCACCACCGTGCGCTCGACTGCACCGCGCCGGATGTCCACCTCGAACGTCGCGCCGCGAAAGCGCCGCGTGACCGTCATGCCGGGCCAGCCGGATGGCAGTTGCGGATTGACCGTCAAGCCATTCGCATCACCCTTCAACCCACACAGGCCTTCGATCAGGCAGCGATACACCCAGGCCACGGTGCCCGTGTTGAACAACTGGCTCGAGCGCCCGGCCGTGCGCGGGTACTCGTGGTACGCGCCGCGGTAGTAGTTCGGGATGAATACCGGCAGCTGGCCGCGCTGCAGGTAGTCGGCCAGGTCCGGACCGGGAATCATCTTGCGCAGCGCGTCGAAAGCGCGGTCTGCTTCGCCGATCGTGTACAGGCTGAAAATGTAGAACACGGCGGCGTGATTGTAGACCGCGCCGTTCTCGGCCGAGCCGGGATGCTTTTGCGTGACGCGCCCAATGTCTTCGCGCATGGCGCTGTAGGGCGGGGCGAACATCTGCACGCCGTAGGGTGTCTTCAGTTGCGCGTCGATCTCGGGCAGCATCTGCGCGCGCTGCGCGTCGTTTGCGGCGCCCGACAGGAACGCCCAGCTTTGCGGGTTCAGGTAGATCCGGCCCTCGGTATCGGCGGCCACGCCGAACTTGACGTCGTCGTCGGTGATGCCGCGTGCGAACCAGCTGCCATCCCACAGGTGCGCGTTGGCCGAGGTGTTCATGGCGGCCGCGCCGTCGCGGTAGCGCGCGTGCATCGCGTCGTCGCCGCGCGCGGCGCAGACATCGGCCCAGAGGTTCAGCGCGTACGCAGCCGCCACGGTCAGCCAGCCCGAGACGCCGCGGCCCTTGTAGCCGACCATGTTCATCGGATCGCACCAGTCGCCCTGTTCGATGTAGGAGAGGCCCCGTGCATCGCGGCGCAGCAAGAGCCAGTCCATCGCCAGGCAGATGCGCTCGAACGCGGATTTGACGTCGCCGCCATGCGCAGTGACCGGCACGTCGAGGATCGCGCTGTCACCCGTTTCATCGAGGTAGGCTTGCAGACACACGGGCAGCCAGACGCAGTGGTCGGTGTGCGGGATCTGGTTGATGTATTTGAGTTCGGCGCCTTCGAACAGCAGGATCCCGTCCGGCATGGCGCCGTTGGCCTCCTGCTGGCTGAGTGCGTGCAGGAAGGTAGCGCGGGCAGCGGCCGGCTTGACGAACACCATGCCCATATTGTCCTGCAGGTAGTTGCGGGTCTGCGGGTCGGTGCTGAGGCGATTGACGTCGCCGTGGTAATACACCTGGCGCGCCAGCCACGTGTTGACGAAGTTGTCCAGCTCGGGGTCGGGCGTGGCGATCTGCAGCACGCCGTCGCCCTCGGCGATGTAGGCAGCGTAGTCGCGGGCGGCAGCGGCAAAGCCTTCTTCGCTCAGGTAGCGCTGGCGCAGCAGGGCAATCTCGGCATCGTCGAACGCAGGGCCGAACAGCAGGCGGCGCGTGGCGGCCTCGCCGGGCGCCAGGGCCAGGCGGTACTGGACGACGGCGGCGGGCGTTTCGTAGCGCGCGTCGCCGCAGGGCAGCAGCGCGGGCGCCAGCGTCGATGGCGCATGCAGGCCGCCTTCGCCTTCGAAGACCTTTTGCCCGGTTTCCCAGGCGTCCGGCGCTTGCTCGCACAGCAGCACCGTGCGGTCTTTCAGCAGGCGATTCTTGAAGAAGTCGTCCAGCTTCTGGTACGGCGTGATGCAGGTTGCGACGATGCCGCCCAGGTCGTGCCGGTACTCTGCCGACTGGTTCATCCACGACATGTAGCCGACCGTGAAGTACGGGTAGATGCTGATGCGGCGCGGGCGCGCCGACAAATTGGTGACGGCCACCGTCCACAGTTCGGCCACGTCGTCGACCGGCAGCGCGAGCGTCAGGTCGATGCGGATGCCCAGCTTTTCAATCGTCCATTGCAGGTCGGTGCGCCCGACCGAGAACGCATAGCGGTCGAGCCCCCCGCGCACCGGTTCGTACGGCGCCGAGAACAGCTCGCCCGTGTCTTCGTCCTTCACGTAGACGAAGCGGCCCGGATGGTGGGCATAGTAATTCTGCTCCGGCTGCATGAACGATTTTGCTTCCATGTTCGGGCCGTGCGAGTATTTGCCGGGTTCGGGCTGCATGAACTGCGCAGTGGCGTAGCCGCGGCAGGTCGTCTGGATCATCATCCTGCGGTTCCACAGGAAGCCGCCCGCCTGCGGCATGGCGGTCGGGCTGGTAAGCACATAGCGGTCGTCTTGCGGGTACAGCATCGGGGCAATCTCCGTTGGATTCATGGCGCCGCCTTGCGCGCGGCCAGTTCGGCGCCCATGCGCGCCAGGGCCTTGGCGTCGAGGTTATACAAGCACATGACCAGCACGGCCACCAGCGCAAAGGCGGCCGGCACGAACGACATCAGCCAGACGATGCCGGCCTGCGAGCCGATGCTCTGCGCCGCGTTGGGCACGTAGCCGAGCCAGGTGAAGACCGCGCCGATGACGCTGACCGCCACCGCGGTGCCGAGCTTTTGCGAGAAGGTCGCGGCGGCGAAGGTCATCGCCGTGGCGCGCCGGCCGGTGCGCCATTCGTTGTAGTCGGCGGTGTCGGCATACATCGAGAACGCCAGCGGTGACTTGGGCCCCAGCACCAGGCCCAGGCCCGCCTGCAGCACGAACATCAGGTCGATCCGATCGGCCGGGATCAGGAAGAACAGCGACGACAACACGGCGGTGCAGCTCATCAACAGGATCATCAGGCGCTTCTTGTCGATGAAGCGCGTGAGCAGCGGCGTGCAGGCCGCGCCGACGGCGGCAAACACCATATAGGTCGGCACGAAGGTCGCCATCAGCTCGGGGCGGCCGACGACGTACTTGAAGTAGTAGGCCGAGGTCGTGGTGCGCAGCGTGATCGTCACCATGATGACCAGGGCCAGCACGAACAGCACGACCCAGGGCCGGTTGGACGCCAGGTCGCGGATATCGCGCCAGACGTCGCTCTTCTGGCCGGGCGGGGGCAGCACGCGTTCGCGCGTATTGAGGAAGGTGATGAGGAACATGACTGATGCGGCCACGCTCCACGCAAGCATCGTCAATTGCCAGCCGCGCACGTCGTCACCAGCGCCGAGCCACGCCACCATCGCCGGCGTGGCGGCCGTCACCAGCGTGCTGCCGGCGAAGGCGAAGATGAAGCGCAGGCCGTTGATCGTCGAGCGCTCCTGCGGATCGTTCGAGATCACGCCCGAGAGCGCGTTGTAGGGGATGTTCACGCAGGTGTAGCAGACCATCATCGCGAGATAGCTGCCGTAGGCCCACAGCAGCTTGCCGTTGGCGTCCAGGTCGGGCGTCGTGTAGGTGAGCACGGCAGCCGCGCCAAGGGGGATCGACATCCAGATCAGGTAGGGGCGGAACTTGCCGAAGCGGGTATTGGTGCGGTCGGCAAAGGCGCCGATCACGGGGTCGGTGAAGGCGTTGATCAGCTTGATCGACGCGAGCAGGGTGGCTGCCTGCGCCGCCGAGATGCCGAACGTGTCGGTGTAGAAGATCAGCAGGAAGGTGGCGATATTGGCCCAATAAAAATTGAAGCCCATGTCGGCCACGCCATAGCTGATCTTTTCTCGCCAGCCGAGGTTGCCGCCCGTCGCCACAGGTGTCTCAGGCCCGCGCTTGAACATTGATTGTCTCCAGATATTTTTATGGTGATGCCAGCATTGAGTGGTAACGCTAACATCGGGCAAGTATGGCGCTGCCGGGATGGCGTGTCAACACACCGCAGCGTGTCGGCGCGCCATACTGAAATATGGTTGTTTTGATCATTGCTCTACACTGCCGGGGCAGCTTGCCATCACACGCTTTGACTAGAGGAGTCGATTGACCACCATGATCCTGCCGGCCCGAATGCAATTCCTGATGAACCGTCTGCGCGAGCGCCTGTGGGTCAAGCCCATGATCGCCTGCGTCCTGTCTGTTGCCGGCGTGGCGCTGGCGCACTTGGTCGACAGCATCCCGATTGACTGGAAGGTGCCGGAAATCGCGCAAGGCTCGATCGTCGACCTGCTCAAGGTCATTGCCGCCAGCATGCTGGGCGTCGCGACGTTCGCCGTTGCCTCGATGGTGGCCGCGTATGCGTCGACCGGGCAGTCGGCCACCGAGCGCGCGTTTCCGCTCGTGATTGCCGATGACGTCTCGCAGAACGCGCTGTCGATCTTTGTCGGCGCCTTCATCTTTGCCATCATCGGCCTGAGCGCGACGACCAACGATTACTTTGGCAAGCCAGGCCGGCTCACCCTGTTCGTGCTGACCCTGCTGACGCTGGTGATCGTCGTGCTCGTGTTCGTGCGCTGGGTCGACAGCATCGCGCGCCTGGGGCGCCTGGGCGCCGTGATTACCCGCGTCGAACGTGCGGCTGCCGAAGCGATGGCGCGCCGCATCCGGTTGCCCTGCATGGGCGGCATGGTGGCCTTCGGGCCACCGGCCGGCCTGGCCTTTCACAGCCAGGCGAGCGGCTACCTGCAGCGGGTGGACATGGATGCCCTGCAGCGCATCGCTGCCGAGCGCAAGCTGCGCATCACGCTGGCCGTTGCGCCCGGCGCGCTGATCGTCTGCTCGCGCCCGATCGGGTACGTGCTGCCCGACGGCGAGGACGCCGGCACGATTGAACCGGACCTGATCGCCAAGGCATTTACCATTGGCCCACTGCGCCAGTTCGACGAAGACCCGGGCTTCGGGCTGGTCGTGCTGACCGAGATCGGCAGCCGCGCGCTGTCCCCGGGCATCAACGATCCCGGCACTGCCATTGTCGTGCTCAATGCGGTCTTCCGGATCTTCGATGCGTGGACCCATCCCGGTTTCAGCGCCGAGCCGGACCATGACCGCGTCGAAGTGCCGCCGCTGTCGCTGGACGACATGTTCAACGATGTCTTCCCCCCACTGGCCCGCGATGGCGCCGGGGTGCTGGAAATCGCGCTGCATCTGCAGTGGGTGTGCGGCGAGCTGGGCCGTTGCGGCGATCCGCACCTGCGCGCCATGGCGCAGTGCCAGGCCGACGAAGCCCTGGCACGCTCGGCAGCTGCACTGGATTTTGCGCCGGACCTGGCGCAACTGCGCCGCCGGCATGCCGATTACTGGGGGCCGGCATGAGGGCTTGTGCCAGCAGGCTGCGCAGCGTTCTCCTGCCCTGGTGTCTTGCGCCGGCGATGCTGATGCCGGCAACCGGCCTGTGCGCAGCAGAACCGGGCGGCATGCTGCCGTTTGCCGGTGAGCTGCACAGTTCGACCAAGGTGTTCCCTGCACGGCTGGCGGCGTTTGCCAGCTGCGCAGATCGCCCGCGCATCTTCGGCAAGGTCGAAGGCAGGCGCTATCGCATCGACCTGCCTGCGGGCACGCGCTGCATGGTCTTTGTCGGTGAACAAGAGTGGGAAGCCATGCCGCTTGTCGTCGAGGATGTCAACGTGACGGTCCCGCTGCCGCTGCTGGTGTACCCGAGGCAGGTGCCGCAACCAGAACTCGCGCGCGAACTGCTCGAACTGGGCAGGGACGACCAGGCATTGCGCGGCGAACATGCGCGCCCGAATGATCCGGACGCCCTCGAACGCCTGCGGGTAGGTGATGCGGCGCGACAGCAGCGGCTGGCGGCGATCATCGCCACCCATGGCTGGCCGACATTGTCGATGGTGGGCTGGGAAGCTGCCAATGCTGCCTGGCTCATCGCCCAGCACGCACCGCTGGCGCGCTTGAAACCGTGGCTCGCGCTGATGCAGGAGGCCGCCACCAGGCACGAGATCGCGCCGTACAACCTGGCGACGTCGATCGACCGTGTCCGCGTGTACGAAGGCAGGAAGCAAATCTACGGCACCCAATACCGTCCGGACGACAAGAAACAGGGGGCGCCGTACCCGATCGAAAACATCGAGCGCCTCGAGCAACGCCGCCTGCAAATGGGCTTGCCACGCAGGTAGCCGCGACAACTTGTTACCAAGTCATGCAATCCGCATGTTGCGACTGGCGGTTTCGGGCGTAAGCTTCGGGTCTGTCCATTGGAGCGATAAGATGACGATAATCCGGATCATGGCGCTGGCTGTTGGCGTGCTCGCCGCGTGTGCGGCGCAGGCGCAGGAACTGCTGCCGGTACAGACGCCGGCCGGCCCGGCGGTGCTCGAGGCCGATCAGCTGCACGAACCCGACCCGTTTGCCGGAACGCGCACGAGCGCGTCGCGCGTGTACAGCGCGAACGTTGCCGCACAACCCAATGACCACATCTTCAAGGGCTTCCGGCGCGATCCGCGGCTGATTGCCGGGGTCAAGGTCGCCCCGCATGTCGCGCTGGAGGCCGGTTACGTCAATCTGCCCGACCGCGGCCTGTACCGGGAAGAGCAGGGCAGGGCCGAGGGAGCGTCGCAGGGGCTCGGCGAGAAAGGCTCGAGCAACCATCTGGCCGTCAAGCTATCGACGCCCGAGGAGGCGCGCCTGTCTGCGTATGCCAAGGCGGGGATCGCGTACAGCGAAATCAAGCGCAGTATCAATGCCGGGCCCGATACATGGGTTCACAACGGCGCTGGTCCGGAAATCGATTCCGGGTCCGATACGGGGCTGTATACGGGCGCTGGTGCCAAACTCAAGCTCGACAAATCAACATCGGTCAACGCCGAGTTCTCGCGGCATGGCGACACGGCCAAGAAGCTTGGCCGTGTCATCCGGGACGGCATCAAGGGCAATATGCAGCTGGGCTTCTGATCCCGTCAGTGCGCCGCTGCGGGCGCCGCCGCGACCGGCGCCGAAGCACGCTTGGCCACCTTGTCGTCACGCAGTTCTTCCGGATCGCGCAGCGGAATCATCAGGAATGCACTGAGCGCATACAGGCCGGCAAAGATCCAGATGATGCCAGCCACGCCCAGCGATGCGCTGAAGATGGCAACAATGGCCGGCCCGACCCAGGTCGATGCACCCGCGCCCAGGCTCAGCACCGACAGTGCGGCAGCGCGGTTTTTCGGCACCAGCAGCGGCATCAGTGCCGACAGGGGCACGAAGCCGCCCAGCGTCATGCCGTACATCGCGCCGAACAGCGCGGCGATGTAGAAGTTACCGATGAACAGCTGCGGCATGTAGAAGAACAGCGGCGTCGTGATGGCGCTGCCGACGGCGCCCATCCAGATCACGGTGTTGCGCAGACCGAAGCGGGTGGCCAGGCGGCTCGAGATGATGTTGCCGGCGATATTGGCGACAAAAATCACCGTCACGAGGCGCAGCCACTGCTCCAGCGTGAAGCCGATGACGTCCATGAAGAAGCCCGGCAACACGATGAAGAAACCGAACATCGACGCGGTGTTGATGGTACGCACGACGCCGCTGAGCGAGGTCTTCGGCTCTTCCCACATGATCGAGACACTGCCCATCAGTGATGTCAGCGGCTTTTCACCAACTGGTGCCAGGCGCTTCGTCCCGGCGGCATCCTTCACGCACAGCAGGGCCAGCGCGGCGCCGGCAATTACCAGGATCAGCGACAGCCAGAACGTGGCCAGCGCACCGATCAATGGCACCGAGAAACTGGCCACCAGCGCGCCGAGAGTCGGCAGGCCGGCTGCATACGCCACCCAGAACCAGCCCATCGCCAGGCCCAGTTTCTTGGCCGGCGTGGCGGCGACAATCCAGACCAGGAAGCCGTAAGCGAACAGCGGATAGCCGAAGCCGCGCAGGGCGTAGCCGGCCAGCATCATCGGATAGCTCATCTGGCCGACGCCGAATGTCAGGAACACCACCTGGAACACGACCCAGATACCGGCGCCGATCAGCATGACTTTCTTCGGCCCCCAGATATTCGACAGCGCACCGGCACACCAGGAACCGATCGCCACTGTCACGCCATACACGGTGAACAGGACCGCAATGTCGGCTTCGACCATGTTTTTCTGGGCCAGGTAAGGCGCCAGATAACCGAGCTCGACGCCATCGCCGATCATGAAGACCAGCAGGCCGACGAAGCCCCACAGCAGTGAGCGGGGAATCCCGAGTTTTTCGCACAGCCTGTCAAGGATGCCCGGTTGGGAAGAGGGAAGATGTGGCGATGCCGTTGGCATGCGGTTTGTTGTTGGAGACAAATTAGCACCTGCAAAATCGTGGCGTTCGTGAACGCGATGGGCGACCCGGAAGGGGCGAAGTGCGCGCAGCGGGGGCGCGTAATAGGGCAGTTCCGGAGAGGAACTCAGGGCAAGGATGCCCGTGACATGCCGTGGGAACGGCAAGCAACGACACGTGACCGCGCCATTGCGTGAGACCGGAGTTGATCTTTCCAAATAGTATCACATTTGCACAAATGTGTTAACTTGTTAGTGAATTTCGTGCGGATGTGCGACGTTGTTGAAAGATACGCTCAGGATGTAAAAAACCGCCGTGCCCGGAGCGGGGACGGCGGTTTTTGCAGGCAGTGGCTGGAAGCTCAGAACTCTTCCCACTCCGCTTCATTCATCTTGGATGTGGCGACCGGCTTGCTGGCTGGCTTGGTTGCCGGCTTTTCTGCGGCCTTGCTCACTGGCTCCTCTGCAGGCGTAGCAGCAGGCTTGGCCGTCGCACGCGGCGCCGGCTTGCTCAGCGCCGGCCGTGCCGGTGGCGGACGCTTGACGGGTGCGCTGGCGACGACGGGCGTCGTGTGCGCGGCATCGAGCTTGAACACATCGACCACCTGCGCCAGGCGCTTGGCCTGATCCTGCAGCGATGCCGTGGCGGCGGTGGCTTCTTCGACCAGTGCGGCGTTCTGCTGGGTCGCGTTGTCCATCTGGCCCATGGCCTGATTCACCTGGTCGATGCCGGTGATCTGCTCCTGGCTGGCCGACGAGATCTCGCCCATGATGTCGGTCACGCGGCGGATCGAGTCCACCACTTCGCGCATCGTCGCGCCGGTCTGGTCGACCAGCTTGGTGCCGGTGTCGACCTTCTCGACCGAGTCGCCGATCAGGCCCTTGATTTCCTTGGCGGCGGCTGCCGAGCGCTGCGCCAGCGTGCGCACTTCGGACGCGACGACGGCAAAGCCGCGGCCCTGCTCGCCGGCGCGTGCTGCTTCCACGGCAGCGTTCAAGGCCAGGATATTGGTCTGGAACGCGATGCCGTCGATGACGCTGATGATGTCGACGATCTTGCGCGACGACTCGTTGATCGAGCCCATCGTGGCGACCACTTGGTCGACCGAGGCGCCGGCCTGCGTCGCGACGCTCGAGGCAGCAATCGCCAGCTGATTGGCCTGGCGCGCATTGTCGGCGTTCTGGCGCACGGTGCCCGTCAGTTCTTCCATCGAGGCAGCGGTTTCTTCCAGCGCTGCGGCCTGCTGTTCGGTGCGGCTCGACAGGTCGAAACTGCCGGCGGCGATTTCGCCCGAGGCGCCGCTGATGGTCTGGGTGCCGGTGCGCACTTCGTCGACGATCCTGGCCAGGCTGGCATTCATATTACCCAGCGCGCGCAGCAGGGCGCCCGTTTCATCGCTGGCGCTGCTGTCGATGCGCACGGTCAGGTCGCCGGCGGCGACTTGTTCGGCAGCTTGCACGGCGCGGCGCAGCGGCCCGGTGATCGAGCGGGTCAGCAGCCAGGCGAAGACGCCGCCCAGCAGCAGGGCGCCGGCTGCCAGCGAACCGATGACGACCTTGCCCCGAGCGGCGGTGCCGGCAATCATTGCGGCGCTGTCGCTGATGTGCTTTTGCTGCAGGTTGACCAGGTCGTGGACGCGCTCTTCATACGCCTTGGCGGCCGGCGTGAATTGCTGGTTCAGGATCTGTTCAGCCAGTTCGGTATTGCCCTCGCCCTTGGCCTTGACGGCGCCGTCGCGTGCCTTGCTGTAGGCGGCGCGGTGTTCCATCACCGACTTGAACAGGGCCGTTTCCTCGTCACCCGTAATCAACGGTTCGATCTTCTTGACCAGATCGGCCGACAGCTTGCCGGTGGCCGCCGCGTCTTCCTTGAAGTACGCGGTCAGCGAGCCATCGCTGCTCTTGACGATGGCGGCGGTGCGGCGCACGGCGGCGAAAATCTGCGTGTACCACTCGGCGATCATGCGTTCTTTCGCGAGTGGCTCGGCCAGGATGATCTGCGTTTCCTGCGCAACCTGGTTCAGTCGCCAGACGCCAACGGTCGCGATGATGACCGTCATCAAGAGGGTCACTAAGAACCCTGCTGCCAGTCGCGTTCCGATATTGAGTTTGATGAAGTTGCCCATGTTTTGATCTGCGTGAAGTAGGTGAATGCGGCGCGGTCAGGGACCGGGGATGAGTGACCCGCCGACTGTCTCGACCGGCGTTGTAATTTACTTAAAGTTTAAAGTTGCTTGTGACAATTATTGCCCAAGTGAAACGAAAATGCACCCAGAATGAGTGGTAATTTGTGGTTTTGTGACCGGCCAGCGACAGTACTGCCAGAGAAGTTAACGCCTTGATATGAGGCGATATTTGCCGCTATAAGGTATAATTTCTATTTCCCGCGTGTGCCGTTCGGCACCATCAGCACAATGACCAAATTCGTATTCGTCACTGGCGGCGTCGTCTCTTCCCTGGGCAAAGGGATTGCAGCCGCCTCCCTCGCCGCAATCCTCGAGAGCCGCGGTCTCAAAGTCACCATGCTCAAGCTCGATCCGTACATCAACGTCGATCCGGGCACCATGAGTCCAACCCAGCACGGCGAAGTCTTCGTCACCGACGACGGCGCCGAGACTGACCTCGACCTTGGCCACTACGAGCGTTTCATCAGCACCCGCATGAAAAAGGTGAATAATTTCACCACGGGCCAGATCTATGAATCGGTGATCCGCAAGGAACGTCGTGGCGAATACCTCGGCAAGACCGTGCAGGTGATCCCGCACATCACCAACGAGATCCAGGATTACATCCGTCGCGGCGCCGAAGGCGTCGACGTGGCGCTGGTCGAAATCGGCGGCACCGTCGGCGACATCGAGTCGCTGCCGTTTCTCGAAGCCGCGCGCCAGCTGTCGCTGCGTTCGGGCCGCAAGGGCGCCGCATTCGTGCACCTGACGCTCGTGCCGTTCATCGCCTCGGCCGGCGAACTCAAGACCAAGCCGACCCAGCATAGCGTGCAGAAGCTGCGCGAAATCGGCATCTCGCCCAACGCGCTGCTGTGCCGCGCCGACCGCCCGATCCCGGACGACGAGCGTGCCAAGATTTCGCTGTTCGCCAACGTCGAAGAGCAGGCCGTCATCTCGGTGTGGGACGTCGACACCATCTACAAGGTGCCGCAAGTGCTGTGCGACCAGGGCCTGGATGACATCATCCTCGAAGCCCTTGGCCTGGACGCACCAAAAGCCGACCTGTCGATGTGGACCAAGCTGATTCACACGCTCGAGAATCCAAAGCACGAAGTCACGATCGGCATGGTCGGCAAGTACGTCGACCTGATCGAGTCGTACAAGTCGCTGACCGAAGCGCTGCGCCACGCCGGCATCCATACCGAGAGCCGCGTCAACATCGAGTATCTCGATTCCGAAGAAATCGAGACCCGCGGCTGCGACCACCTGGCCAAGTACGATGCGATCCTGGTGCCGGGCGGCTTCGGCAAGCGCGGCGTCGAAGGCAAGATCGCTGCTGCCCGCTACGCCCGCGAAAACAAGATCCCGTACCTGGGCATCTGCCTGGGCATGCAGGTTGCGCTGATCGAGTACGCACGCAATATGGCGGGCCTGGCCAACGCCAACTCGACCGAATTCGATCCTGAAACCGACCAGCCGGTCGTGGCCCTGATCACCGAGTGGCAAAACCACGACGGCAAGGTCGAAAAGCGCGACACCAACTCGAACCTGGGCGGCACGATGCGCCTGGGCGCGCAGACCTGCGCCGTCAACCCGGGCACGCTGGCTGCTGAAATCTACGGCAACGTCGTCACCGAGCGTCACCGTCACCGCTACGAAGGCAACAACCACTACCTGCCAAAGGTCGAGGCTGCCGGCCTGACCGTGTCGGCGCGTACGCCGAACGAAGACCTGTGCGAAATCATGGAGTTGCCACGTACCGGCGCGAACTCGCACCCTTGGTATATGGGCGTGCAGTTCCACCCCGAGTTCAAGTCGACGCCGCGTAATGGCCACCCGCTGTTCACGTCGTTCATCAGGGCCGCCCTGGCGCACCAGGCATCGAACACCAACACTGCCGCCAACGTTGAACTGGCTGCACCAGCACTCCAAGGAGACGCAGCATGAAACTCGCCGGATTCGACGTCGGCCTCGAGCACCCGATCTTCCTGATCGCCGGCACCTGCGTGATCGAATCGCGCCAGATGGCGATGGACACGGCGGGTACGCTCAAGGAAATCACCGCGGCACTGGGTATCCCGTTCATCTACAAATCGTCGTTCGACAAGGCCAATCGCTCGTCGGGCAAATCGTTCCGCGGCCCTGGTATTGACAAGGGCCTCGAGATCCTGGCCGACGTGCGCCGCGAAATCGGTGTGCCGGTCTTGACCGACGTGCATGACGCCGAGATGATCCCGCATGTCGCGAGCATCGTCGACGTGCTGCAAACGCCGGCGTTCCTGTGCCGCCAGACCGATTTCATCAACGCCTGCGCGCGTTCGGGCAAGCCGGTCAATATCAAGAAGGGCCAGTTCCTGGCCCCGGGCGACATGAAGAACGTCATCGACAAGGCGCGCGCCGCTGCGCGCGACGCCGGCCTCGAAGAAGACAATTTCATGGCCTGCGAGCGCGGCGTCTCGTTCGGCTACAACAACCTGGTCTCGGACATGCGTGGCCTGGCCATCATGCGCGAATCGAACTGCCCGGTCGTGTTCGATGCGACCCACTCGGTGCAGCTGCCGGGCGGGCAGGGCACGTCGTCGGGCGGCCAGCGCGAGCACATTCCTGTGCTGTCGCGCGCCGCCGTGGCGTCGGGTATTGCCGGCCTGTTCATGGAAACGCACCCGGATCCGGCCAATGCGATGTCGGATGGTCCGAATGCGGTGCCGCTGGCGCGCATGAAGGAGCTCCTGACGACGCTGGTCGAGATCGACCGCGTCGTCAAGAAGTCGCCATTCCTGGAATTCGACTTCAAGTAACCGTTCAGGTTTGGATGCACCGTGTTGCGGGTATCCCTGGGGGGACCCGGAGCACGGTGGTCCCCCCAAGATTACCTACCTTCTGGAGACTGAGAAACATGAGTGCTATCGTTGATATCATCGGCCGCGAAATCCTGGATTCGCGCGGTAACCCTACCGTCGAATGTGACGTCCTGCTCGAATCGGGCGTGATGGGCCGTGCGGCAGTGCCGTCGGGCGCATCGACCGGCTCGCGCGAAGCGATCGAACTGCGTGACGGCGATCCGAAGCGCTACTTCGGCAAAGGCGTGCTGCAAGCCTGCGAAAATATCAACACCGAGATTTCCGAAGCGATCATGGGCCTGGACGCGAACGAGCAAGCGTTCCTGGACCGCACCCTGATCGATCTCGACGGCACCGAAAACAAGAGCCGCCTGGGCGCCAATGCCATGCTGGCCGTGTCGATGGCCGTGGCCAAGGCCGCCGCCGAAGAAGCAGGCCTGCCGCTGTACCGCTACTTCGGCGGTTCGGGCGCGATGCAGATGCCAGTGCCGATGATGAACGTCATCAACGGCGGCGCGCACGCCGACAACAACCTGGACATCCAGGAATTCATGATCATCCCGGTGGGCGCCCCATCGTTCAAGGAAGCCATCCGCTACGGCGCCGAGGTCTTCCACACGCTCAAGAAAATCCTGCACGCACGCGGCCTGAACACGGCAGTCGGCGACGAAGGCGGTTTCGCCCCGTCGGTGGCCAACCATGAAGAAGCCATCAAGCTGATCATGGAAGCGATCGAGCAGGCTGGCTACGTCGCCGGCAAGGACATCGCGCTGGGCCTGGATTGCGCCGCCAGCGAGTTCTACAAGGATGGCCGCTACGTGCTCGAAGGCGAAGGCGGCCTGAGCCTGTCGGCAGCCGACTTCACCAACATGCTCGCGACCTGGTGCGACAAGTACCCGATCATCTCGATCGAAGACGCAATGCACGAAGGCGACTGGGAAGGCTGGGCCACCCTGACCGCCGCACTGGGCAAGAAGGTCCAGCTGGTGGGCGACGACCTGTTCGTCACCAACACCAAGATCCTGAAAGAGGGCATCCAGAAGGGCATCGCCAACTCGATCCTCATCAAGATCAACCAGATTGGCACGCTGACTGAAACGTTTGCCGCCATCGAGATGGCCAAGCGCGCCGGATACACCGCTGTGATCTCGCACCGCTCGGGCGAAACCGAAGATTCGACCATTGCCGATATCGCGGTGGGCCTGAATGCGCTGCAGATCAAGACCGGTTCGCTGTCGCGTTCGGACCGCATGGCCAAGTACAACCAGTTGCTGCGCATCGAGGAAGACCTGGGCGACATCGCCAGCTACCCGGGCCGTGACGCGTTTTACAACCTGAAGTAATCCCCTGGGGCCGACGCGCGGGATGGGGTCATCCCACCCGCGCGTCGGCTTTTTCATCTCCTTCGTTTTTCACCATGCGCCTGATCACGATTGCCCTGGCTGTTCTGCTCGTGCTGATCCAGTATCCCCTCTGGCTTGGCAAGGGCGGCTGGCTGTCCGTGGCCGACATGCAGAACCAGGTCGAAACCACGCGCATCAAGACCGAGCAGCTCGCCGCGCGCAACAGCAAGCTCGATTCCGAAGTCGATGACCTGACCGAAGGCACCGGCGCCGTCGAAGAGCGTGCGCGCTACGACCTGGGCATGATCAAGCAGAACGAGATTTTCGTGCAGGTGCTGCGCAAGAATGAAATCCCGGTCGAATCGATGACCGTGCCGCCACCACCACCACCGCCGAAACCGGGCGCCAAGCCAACCGGCGCTGCCGCACACTGAGCCAACTATCATGCTTGATGAAACTACCCCGATCGACCCCGCCAGCCTCGATTCGCTCGACGCGATCGCAGAC
Source organism: Oxalobacteraceae sp. CFBP 8761 (assembly GCA_014841595.1). NCBI lineage: Bacteria > Pseudomonadati > Pseudomonadota > Betaproteobacteria > Burkholderiales > Oxalobacteraceae > Oxalobacteraceae sp. CFBP 8761. The sequence continues at coordinate 1,104,710 of JACYUE010000001.1, forward strand.
TGCCTGGCCGAAGCGTTCGAAGATGGCGATGGCGCCGTGATTACGGCAGCCCTGCAGGCAGTGGCGCAAGCGCCCGCCCTGGGCGAGCTGGCCGCCAGCGTGGGCATGCCGCGCGACGCGCTGCAGGCGGCGATGACGGCAGGGGAGTTCGATATGGACCTGACCCTCGAAATCATGAAGGTCGTCGACCTGCACATGAGTGGCGGGAAATAAGGCTGACGACGCGCTCTTCGTCTCTTCTCCACATATGCAAAAACGTCGTTCCAGCTGAGGCTGGAACGACGTNGACTGCGACGATGCGTCGCCCTGCTCGTGGCCTGCGCCCTGTTCCAGGAATGCGCGCAGCATCCATGCATTTTTCTCGTGCACTTCCATGCGGGTCGACAGCATGTCGGCGGTCGGGAAATCGTCGATTTCGTCAGCAATACGCACGGCAGCACGCGCGGTGCGGATCACGGCTTCCTGGCCTTCGACCAGTTGACGGATCATCTCTTTGGCCGACGGCACGTCGGTTTCTTCGGTGATGGTCGACAGTTCGACATAACGCTTGTAGGTGCCTGGTGCGAAGTGGCCCAGTGCGCGGATACGCTCGGCGATATCGTCCAGTGCGGTCCACAGTTCGGTGTACTGCTCCTGGAACATCACGTGCAGGGTCTGGAACATCGGACCGGTCACGTTCCAGTGGAAGTTGTGGGTCTTGAGGTACAGCATGTAGCTGTCGGCCAGCACGGTCGAGAGCGATTCGACGATTTTTGCGCGGTCTTCGGTGTTGATGCCAATATCGATGTTCATGTGTATTTCTCCATTAGTCAGTGATATTCATGTGGTGCCACTGTCTGAAAATGCAACAGTATCAAACAAGCATCAGCTTACCACCATGACCGAATCGCCGCAGGACGGTACGAGGTGTGTGACGAAGGGTGAGAATTGGCGCGCGCCGGTCGCGCAGACTGATTTGTTTCTGATAACAAAGGTCATCACATGACGTCGCAACGCGCGGTAGTGGCACTGGTTCTGGTACTTTCCGGCCCGGCATGGGCGCAGGTAACGCCACCCGAAGCCAGCATGGAAACGAAGGTCGAAGTCAGTGGCGTCAAGGATCCCGAGCTACGCCCCTACCGCATCATGTCGCGTGGGCTGGACGCGTTCGACAAGCACCATGGCCTCGCGCCAAGCGCCAGTCTGCGCTTTGAATTGAAGAACCAGGATGGCACGACCCAGTCGCCGGACGGCCTCGCGCTGCGCCTGTCCGGCGACACGGTGGACCTTCCGCTTGCGCTCGACAGCGATGCGACGTTCATTTTGCCGCGCAGCCAGGAAGCATTCGACGACAATGCCGACCTGGTTTTGAACCGTAAAAAATCGCGGATGCGCTGGCGTCCGCGCGTGCGCAGCCCCGGCGTGCCGGACAACGCGCGCCGGCTGGGCGACATGCGGCTCGAATGCGAAGTGGCGTGGGCAGTGATGAAGGACGAGATCGGCATTGTGATGCGCAGCGCCATGGCGGTCGTTGGCGGGATGTGTCATGCGCCGATGACGGCGCTGTACTATCGCGCGCCAAAGCGGCTCGAAGCGGCGCGCCTGACATCGGGCGAGCGCAGCAGGCTACTGACGCTGAGCGAAGATCATCACAGCTTTATCGTTCCGGTGCGCAGCAAGGAGTGGGACAACGACAGCCTGATTACCTACGAATTCGCAGCCGATGCGCAGCAGGCCGCGCCGCTGCAGGCCGCTCAATAAGAACAGGGCGCCGAAGCGCCCTGAATGGTCCGACAGTGCCGGCGCAAGGCCGGCCTGTCGACAATCTGGTGAGTTGTCTTAGTGCGTGCTATTAGTGCGTGCTGCCGCTCGGCGGGATCAAGGTCTGGGCTGCGGTATCGACGGCAAACAGCTGCGCGCAATCGACCTTGTCGAACGAGTAGTGCTTGCCGCAGAAATCGCAGTTGATGCCCAGTTCGCCCAGCTCTTCCAGCGCCGTTTCCACTTCTGGCTGGCCCAGCATCTTGAGCATGTTGCCGACCTTTTCACGGTTGCAGCTGCAGTGGAACTGTGGGTGCATCGGATCGAACACGCGGATCGTCTCTTCCCAGAACAGGCGGTGCAGCAGCGTCGAGATGTCGGTCGACAGCAGCTCTTCGTGCTTGAGCGTGCCGCCCAGCGCTGCGGCGCGGTTCCACGTTTCCAGGTCTTCCGCTTCGGATGCCTGCTTGGTCTGGTCTTCGCCACCGCTGTGACGCGGCAGCTTTTGCAGCAGCATGCCGCGCGCGACCTTGTCGTCGGCGGCGACCCACAGGCGCGTGTCGAGCTGCTCCGAACGCAGCATGTAGTTTTCGATGACCGTGGCGACGTCGTCGCCGTCCAGCGGCACGATGCCCTGGTACGGCTGCTGGCCCGGCATCTTTTCAAGCGGGTCGAGCGTGATCACGAAACGGCCCGTGCCCTGCACATTGACCAGCTGGCCGAGCATGGCGTCGTCGGTGACATCGACGTCCGGCGCCAGCTTGGCTGTGGCGCGCATGCGCAGGTCGGCGTCGCATTCGACGACAAGCAGGCGCACCGGGCCGTCGCCATGGATCTGCATCACGATCGAGCCGTTGAACTTGAGGTTGGCCGACAGCAGGGCGCAGGCGGCGACCATCTCGCCCAGCACCGAGCGCACCGCTTTCGGGTAGCCGTGGCGCGCCTGGATCTCGCGCCAGGTGTCGGAAATCTCGACCAGCTCGCCGCGCACGGCGGCGTTGTCGAAGATGAATTTTTGCAGCGTGTCGCCGGTAGTGCTCGTGATGTCAATCGTGGTATCTGGTGTCGTCATTCTTTATCCGATTCTCTTTAGCTGTGTATTGAATAGCTGGCCTCGCGCGACATAGCTCGCGGCACTGCGCTGCAGGCGCAGCAAGTCTTCTTGTGTCAGGGTCCGCACCACTTTCGCGGGCGAACCCAGGATTAGTGAGTGATCGGGAAATGTCTTGTTCTCCGTGACCAGCGCGCCGGCGCCGACCAGGCAGCCCTTGCCGATGCGGGCACCGTTCAGGATCACGGCGCCGATGCCGATCAGCGAGTCGTCGCCGACCGTACAACCATGCAGCATGGCCTGGTGGCCGATCGTCACGCCGCGGCCAATGTCGAGCGGATAGCCCATGTCGGTGTGCATCACCGTGCCTTCCTGCACATTGCTGTTTTCGCCAATGGTGATGCGTTCGTTGTCGCCCCGCAGCGTGGCCCCGAACCACACCGACGTGTTGGCCGCCAGTGTGACCTTGCCGATCAGCGTGGCCGAATCGGCGACAAACGCCGACGGATCGATCTCGGGTGCATGTTCGCCCAGCTGGTAAATGGCCATGATGCGCTCGCAGAAGGTTGGAATGGGGCTATTTTACCGCTCCAGGCCTGGGTCAGCGCCGCCTTTGCCATCGCCCGAAGACCGGCAGATGGGGCCACGCTGCGCGAATTCAACGGGCCGGCGATATAATTGCCTGAACGATCGTACTTTTTTCGAGGCCTCATGAAACTTTCACGTTCAGAATTTGTCACCGTGCGCGGCTTGCGCCTTCACGTGCGCCATTGGGGAAACGAGGGCGCGCCCAAGCTGTTCATGCTGCACGGCTGGATGGACGTGGCGGCGTCGTTCCAGTTCGTCGTCGATGCCCTGGAGGGCGACTGGCACGTGATCGCGCCCGACTGGCGCGGCTTCGGTCACAGCGACCGTTCGGGCGCCGATACCTACTGGTTCCCGGATTACGTGGCCGACCTCGATGCGCTGCTCGACCGGTTTGCGCCCGACGAGGCCGTGAACCTGCTCGGCCACAGCATGGGCGGCAATATCGCCGGCCTGTACGCGGGCGTGCGGCCCCACCGCGTGGGCAAGCTGATCAACCTGGAAGGTTTCGGCCTGCCGGGCACGAAGGCGGCCCAGTATCCGAAACGGCTGGCCAACTGGCTCGACGAATTGCGCGCGCCACCCGAGATGCGTGGCTATGCCAGCCTGGACGAAGTAGCAGCGCGCCTGCGCAAGACTAATCCGCGCCTGTCGTATGAGCGCTCGAGCTTTCTCGCTGCCCACTGGTCCGAGCAGGATCGCGATGGCCAGTGGCGCATCCTGGGCGACCCTGCGCACAAGATGACGGGTCCGCTGCTGTACCACGTCGACGAGATGATGGCGGCGTGGTCGGCCATCACGGCGCCGGTGCTGTGGGTCGAGGCCGAGGACACGGATATGTGGCGCTGGATGGGCGCGAAGGAGCAGGCGCGCGCCGAGGTCGACCGCCGCATGGGCTATCTGAAGCACGTCACGGCGCGCATGGTGCCGCAGGCCGGCCACATGCTGCACCACGACCAGCCCGAATTGCTGGCGCGCATGATCGAAGAGTTCCTCGCTGCGCCGACAGATTGATGCGCGTACAATGGAGCGTCCATCCCGCCTGCTGAATATCCCATGCTGAAAGTCGACCTGCACTGCCATTCCAATGTCTCTGACGGCGTCCTCGCGCCAGCGGACGTGGCCGCTTACGCCGGCAAGAGCGGTGTGAATGTGTGGGCGCTGACCGACCACGATGAAATCAGCGGCGTGAAGGCTGCGCGGCAGGCGGCCACGGCGCTGGGCATGCGTTTCGTGGCGGGCGTCGAGATTTCGGTCACCTGGGCCAACGAGACGGTCCACGTCGTCGGCCTGCAGGTCGATGAAAACAACCCTGCGCTGATCGCAGGCCTGGCAGCAACCCGCAACGGGCGCGAAAAACGGGCCCGCGAAATGGCGGCGCAGCTCGAGCAGGCCGGCATTCCTACACCATATGAAGGTGCGCTGCGCTACGTCGCCAATCCCGACCTGATGTCGCGCACCCACTTTGCGCGCTACCTGTGCGAGATCGGCGTCTGCACGACCACCTCCGACGTGTTCCGCCGGTTCCTGACCGAAGGCAAGCCCGGTTATGTGCCGCATCGCTGGGCCACGCTCGGCGAAGCAATGGGCTGGATCCAAGGTGCGGGCGGCATTGCCGTCATCGCGCATCCAGGCCGCTACCGGTTCAGCGACACGGCCCAGGGTGTGTTGTTCGACGAGTTCCGCCAGCTGGGCGGTACCGCCATCGAGGTAGTCACCGGCAGCCACACGCCGGATCAATATGGCACCTACGCCGAAGTTGCGCGCCGCTATGGCTTTCTAGCCTCACGCGGCACCGACTTCCACGCACCTGGCGAATCGCGGGTCGAATTTGCCGAACTGCCACCATTGCCATCCGGTGTAACGCCGGTCTGGCACGACTGGTTCTAACCCTCCCGTCATTCTGACTGTCCGGCCGCCGCTCCTGCGGCTGGCCGCGTTGTGCCTGTTCTTTTCCTTTTTTTACAAGAATTTGCCCATCAGCTCTTGTAAAAGCCGTTTTATACTCCAATTGGAGTATATGCAGCGTATGGAGAACACGATGAAAGCAGTTTTACCCCAACAGAAACTCCCTGACAGCGACAAGGTCACGGTCAATGTCGGCCTCGTCGACCTGGCCCAGGTCGACCTGCTCGTCGAGGAAGGGTTCTATTCCAATCGTACCGACTTGGTGCGCACGGCCATTCGCAACCTGCTCACGCAGCATGCCGACGTGATCCGCCAGACCATCGTGCGCAAGCGCTATGTGATGGGCCTGTACCGCTACTCGGTGCAGGAACTCGAGCAATTGGTGGCAGAAGGTCAGCAACTGGATATCCATGTGCTGGGCCTGGCGGTCATCGAAGACAACGTATCACCTGAACTTGCCCGGAATGCGATCGCTTCGATCCAGGTCCTGGGCGCCTTTGTTGCATCACCTGCCGTGCGCGCCGCGCTGGCAGATCGCACCCTTACCTAGACTGGAACGCTATGAAATCGCTCGACCAATTCATGAACAAGATGATGACCTCTGCCCGCCTCGTGCAGAACAAGGATGTGGCCTCAGCCACCGCCACGATCCAGCAGGCGCTGGCGCAGGCCGGCCTGATGCCGGGGCAGGGGCATGGACAGGGGCAGAGCACCGCGCCTGCCAGCAAGGACGCCACGGCGTTTGTCGACATCAACCCGGCGCCGGATTGGCAAGCCCAGCTGCGCAAGGGTCAGGCGGCCATGCGCGCCGCTGGTGTCGGTGTCGGCATTGGCATGCCTCAAGATGACGATGTGGCGGTCATGGACGACGTCGCCGGTGGCACCTTCACCGCGGGCGTCTTTTCGAACGCCGCCGGCCGCCGCCGCTACAAGCTGTACATCCCGTCGCAGCCATCGACCGCGCCGCGTCCGCTGATCGTCATGCTGCACGGCTGCACGCAGAATCCGGATGATTTCGCGCTCGGCACCGGCATGAACCGCCTGGCCGAAGAAGCCAACTGCCTCGTGCTGTATCCGGAGCAGGACAGCGCGTCGAACCGCACGCAGTGCTGGAACTGGTTCGAGTCGGGCCACCAGGGGCGCGATGCGGGTGAGCCAGGCATCATCGCCGGACTGACGCGGCAGATCGTCAAGGAGCACGGCGCCGATCCGGCGCAGGTGTTTGTGGCCGGCATGTCGGCGGGCGGGGCGATGGCGGCCGTGCTGGGCGCCGAGTATCCGGACCTGTTCGCGGCAGTGGGCGTGCACTCCGGCTTGCCGGCCGGTAGCGGGCGCGACATGATCACCGGCCTGCAGGCCATGAAGAAGCCGGCCAAAGGCCGTACCTTGCGCGAGGCGGTGCCCGTCATCGTGTTCCATGGCAGTACCGATCACGTGGTGACGCCGGCTAATGGCGACGCCGTGCTGCAACAGTATGTGGGCGCTCACGCCGGCCTGCACGCCACGCCACTGAGCGTGCGTCACGACGATGTAGCCCATGGCGGGCGCCGTTGCCGCCGCAGTGTCTGGCGCGATGACGCGGGCCGGGCGATGGCGGAGCAGTGGGTCGTGCAGGGCGCAGGGCATGCCTGGGCTGGCGGCAATGCGGCCGGATCGCATACGGACGCGGCCGGGCCTTCGGCGTCGAAGGAGATGCTGCGCTTCTTCCTGGGTGCAAAACGCTGATACGGCAGGCACGCAGGGCTATGCCCTTGAATTTTCCGACAGGAAGCCCAATATTGGCATCCTGTCACTAATTAAGGAGTTGTCTGCCATGAAGCGCATTGTTCTTTTCCTCGCCACCAATCTCGCCGTCGTTCTGGTGCTGTCGATGGTCATGAACGTGCTCGGTCTCGGCCGCGCCGTTTCGGCGCAGGGCATCGACTTCGCTTCGCTGGCGGTGATGTCGCTCGTCATTGGCTTTACCGGTTCGTTCATCTCGCTCTTGATCAGCAAACCGATGGCCAAATGGTCGACCGGTGCGCGCGTGATCCAACAACCGGCCAACTCCACCGAGCAGTGGCTGGTGGACACCGTGCGCCGCCTGGCGGAACGCGCCGGCATCGGCATGCCCGAGGTTGCCGTCTACGATGGCGAGCCGAATGCGTTCGCCACTGGCGCCTTCAAGAATTCGGCGCTGGTCGCCGTCTCTACCGGCCTGCTGCAAAGCATGAATCAGGATGAAGTCGAAGCTGTCCTGGGCCACGAAGTCGCCCACATCGCCAATGGCGACATGGTCACGCTGACGCTGATCCAGGGTGTCGTCAATACCTTCGTCGTGTTCTCCGCGCGCGTGGTCGGCTTCTTTGTCGACAAGGTGCTGTTCCGTAAAGAGGGCGACGCGCCCGGCATCGGCTATTACGCCACCGTGATGGTCTGCGAAATCCTGTTCGGCCTGCTGGCCTCGATCATCGTGGCCTGGTTCTCGCGCCAGCGCGAATTCCGCGCCGACGCCGGCGCCGCCAAACTGATGGGCAGCCCGGTGCCGATGCAGCACGCGCTGGCCCGCCTGGGCGGCTTCGCGCCGGGCGCGCTGCCGAAAGCGATGTCGGCATCGGGCATTTCCGGCAGCGGCGGCGGCTGGGGCGCGCTGTTCTCGACCCACCCGCCGATGGAGCAGCGTATCGCCGCGCTTCAGTCGCTGCCTAACCAATAACAAGGACACCATCCATGGGCCAGTTTTTCCAGATCCACCCTGAAAACCCACAAGCGCGCCTGATCAAGCAGGCCGCGCAGATCGTCAGCGCCGGCGGCATCGTCGCGCTGCCAACCGATTCCGCATACGCACTCGTCTGCCGGCTGGACGACAAGAACGCGGTCGAGAAGTTGCGCCGCATCCGTGGTGTCGATGACAAGCACCACCTGACGCTGCTGGTGCGCGACTTGTCCGAAGTGGCGCAGTATGCGCGCGTGGACAATACGCAATACCGCCTACTCAAGGCCACGATGCCAGGCCCGTACACGGTGATTCTGGAAGCCACGCGCGAGCTGCCGCGGCGCCTGTCGCATCCGTCGCGCAAGACGATTGGCCTGCGCGTTCCTGAAAACCGCATCACGCTGGCGCTGCTCGAAGAACTGGGCGAGCCGCTGATCGGCACCACGCTGCAACTGCCGGGCGATGAGCACATGCTGTCCGATCCCGATGAAGTGCGCGAGCGCCTCGAAAAGCAGATCGAACTGATCATCGACGGCGGCGCCGGCATGCTGGAAGCCACCACCGTGATCGACCTGACCGGCCCCGAGCCGGTGCTGATCCGCGAGGGCAGGGGCGACCCGGCGGCGTTCGGCCTGTAATCAGCCAGGTTGCAGCCTGCAAGGCTGCCTTAAGTATTCCACCGGTCAAGTACGCGCCGCGCTCTGATAGAATCAGCCCCCATGGAAGAAACGATTCGCACCATCGCGGTGTATGCGCTGCCGGTCCTGTTTGCAATCACGCTGCACGAAGCCGCCCACGCCTACGCCGCCAAGTACTTTGGCGACAATACCGCCTATTCGCAGGGGCGCATGAGCCTCAACCCGCTGGTGCACATCGACATCTGGGGCACGATCGTGATCCCGGTTCTGATGTTCCTGTTCACGCCGTTCGTGTTCGGCTATGCCAAGCCGGTGCCCGTCGAATTCGGGCGCCTGCGCAATCCGAAGCGCGATATGGCATGGGTATCGCTGGCCGGCCCGTTTGCCAACTTCGTCATGGCCGTGCTGTGGCTGATCCTCGGCGTGCTGCTCGTGTTCTTCCAGGTCGGCGAAGAATTCCCGCACAAGATGGCGCAGGCCGGTATCGTCGTCAACCTCTTGATCATGGCCTTCAACCTGCTCCCGATCCCGCCGCTCGATGGTGGCCGGGTCGTGACGGCGATGTTGCCACATCGCGCGGCCTATGCGTTCGCCCGCATCGAGCCCTACGGCTTCTTCATCGTGCTGGCACTGGTCATGCTCCGGGTGGTCGGCTACTGGCTCACGCCAGTGATGGCGCTGGGTGGCTACCTGGTGCAGCTGGCAGCCACGCCATTCACGTTCTTCCTGCTCTGAGCCGATGACCACCGGCACACACATGGCGGCCTTGCCCGCGTCGCCCTGGGTAGCGCGCTTCGCACCGCTGGCCAAGTCAGGCGAAGCGCTTGACCTGGCCTGCGGCAACGGGCGCCACACGCGCCTGCTCGCGGCGCAAGGTTTGCAGGTGCTGGCCGTTGACCGCAATCCAGCAGCGCTGGCGGCCAGCGCGGGCGAGGGCGTGACGACACTGGCCTGCGATCTCGAGGCCGATGGCGCCAGCTGGCCATTCGAAGCGGAGCGCTTTGCCATCATTGTCGTCACCAATTACCTGCACCGGCCGCTGTTCGCGCAGATCGCGGCCAGCCTGCGGCCAGACGGTATCCTGATCTACGAAACCTTCGCGCAAGGCAACGAGGTCTATGGGAAGCCGTCGAATCCAGCGTTCCTGCTTGCGCCTGGCGAACTGCTGGCGCTGGCCCACGATGGCGGTCTGCAGGTGCTGGCATACGAGGATGGCCACGTTGAGCGGCCCCATCCGGCGCAGGTGCAGCGCCTGTGCGCCGCCGGCCATGCGTACCGCAAAACCGAGGCCTGGCTCGACCATATTGTGGTCAGGAATGAACCATAGGGGCGGGCTATCCGCTACAATCAGATTTTTAAATGAATGGCACGGTCCAAAGATTATGATTAAGGGCAGTATCGTAGCAATCGTCACCCCGATGTTCGAAGATGGCACCGTCGATCGTGATTCCCTGCGCGCGCTGATCGACTGGCACATCGCCGAAGGTACCGACGCGATCGTCATCGTGGGCACGACCGGCGAATCGGCGACCCTGTCGCCGGAAGAGCATTGCGAACTCGTCAAGCTGGCCGTCGACCATGTCGCCGGCCGCATCCCTGTCATCGCCGGTACTGGCGGCAATTCGACCGTGGAAGCCATCGCGCTGACCCGTCACGCGAAGAGCGTCGGCGCGGACGCGTCCCTGCAGGTCGTGCCGTACTACAACCGGCCGACGCAAGAGGGCATGTACCGCCACTTCCGCACGATCGCCGAAGCCGTCGACCTGCCGATCATCCTGTACAACGTGCCGGGCCGTACCGTGGCCGACATGGCCAACGAGACCGTCGCGCGCCTGGCACCGATCGAGAACATCGTCGGCATCAAGGACGCTACCGGCAATATCGGGCGCGGCATCGAGCTGCTCAAGATGGTCGATCAATCCTTCGCCGTGTACTCGGGCGACGATCCGACCGCAATGGCGCTGATGTTCTGCGGCGGCGCCGGCAATATTTCGGTCACCGCCAACGTGGCGCCGCGCGCGATGCACGAGCTGTGTGTGGCCGCCATGAGCGGCGACATCGCGCGCGCGCTCGAGATCAACAACCGCGTGCTCGGCCTGCACGCCAGGCTGTTCGTCGAACCGAATCCGGTGCCCGTCAAATGGGCGCTGGCCGAGATGGGCAAGATGCCGGCGGGCCTGCGCCTGCCGCTCGCGCCGCTGTCCTCCCAATACCACGAGATCGTACGTGCCGCCCTGGTGGAAGCCGGCGTTCATTCCCCATCCTGAATCCGCAAGGGTTCGGGTTACTGACCTGATATCGAACGACATGACTATTCGCAAGACTAAGAATTCAAACGGCGCATCCCTGATCAACGCTCCTGCCGCCGCCCGTGTGCTCTCGCTCACGGTCATCGCGTTCAGCCTGGCAGCCTGCACCACGATTTTCAGTGGCGACAAAGTCGACTACAAAGGCACCAAGAAGGCCGCACCGCTGGACGTGCCGCCCGACCTGACCAAGCTACAGCGCGATAACCGCTACGCGATCCCGGACGGCCGTGGTGTCGCCACCGCATCCGAATTCCAGCAAGGCCAGGCCGCAGCAGCTGCCGGCGGCGTGCCTGCAGTGGCCGGTGTCTCGGCGTCCGGCCAGCCGATCGGCCCGATCTCGACCGACGCCGTCAGCGTGCAGCGCAATGGCGACCAGCGCTGGCTGGTGGTCAAGCAAACGCCTGAACAGCTGTGGCCGCAATTGCGCCAGTTCTGGGAAGAGCAGGGCTTCGCGCTCGAGACCGAATCGGCCACCACCGGCACCATGGAAACCGCCTGGGTCGAGAACCGCTCGAAGATCCCGCAAGACTTCGTGCGCCGTGCCATCGGCCGCGTGTTCGACAGCGCCTATTCGACCGGCGAGCGCGACAAGTTCCGCACGCGCCTCGAGCGCCTGCCGGATGGCTCGACCGAGATCTGGGTCAGCCACCGCGGCGCCGAAGAAGTCCTGACCGGCCCACAAAGCGAAACCACGACCTGGACCGTGCGTCCGAACGATCCTGGCCTGGAATCGCAATACCTGAGCCGCATCGTCGCTCTGCTGACGGGCGCGAAAGAAGTCGCACCGGCCGAAGCCATGGTCGCCAACGCGCCACTGGCGCCGCAGCACGCCAAGCTGGTGGGTGACAAGGTCGAGGTCGATGAAGGCTTCGACCGCGCCTGGCGCCGTGTCGGCCTGGCACTGGATCGCGTCGGCTTCACCGTCGAAGACCGCGACCGCGTGCAGGGCATCTACTTCGTGCGCTATGTCGATCCGGATGCAGGCGAGACCAAGGATGGCTTCTTCAAGCGCCTGTTCACGTTCGGCAAGTCGGAAGACGACGCGAAAGAAGCCCAGCGCTACCGCGTGCTGGTCAAGGCCGCACAGGGTGCGAACGTGAGCGAAGTGTCGGTGCAGACCAACGACGGCAAGGCGGAAACGTCGCCGACGACGACCAAGATCCTGACGCTGCTGAACAACGAGCTGAAGTAATCCTCGTTGCAGCAACAAGAAACCGGCCAAGTGGCCGGTTTTTTTATGCTTGTTGTCATCGTATTCAGTAGGGTGGACGGGTTTCCCGTCTACGCGTTCGAAAGCGACAGACGTAAAAAAACCGGCCCGCAGGCCGGTTTCTTCATACCGAGTAACGAATTACTTGGTGGTAGCAGCAGCGTCAGCAGCTTGGGTAGCCGAGGTCTGAGCAGCGGCAGCAGCGTCGGTTGCGGTCGAAGCAGCAGCAGCTGCGTCGGTTGCAGCAGCGTCAGCAGCAGCAGCAGCTGGAGCGGTTGCGTCAGCAGCTGGCATGGTTGCGTCAGCAGGAGCGACGACAGCAGCTGGGGTTTCGGTCACTGGTGCGACTGGAGCTTCTTCTTTCTTAGCGCAAGCAGCCAGGGTAACAGCGAACAGGGAAGCGATCAGCAGGGATTTTTTCATGGTTTTTTCCTTAGTATTTACAAAAGTAGAACTACTTGATACGAATAATAATTACCGGTAATTATTTCTCGATGGAATTCTCGTGCCTTCACAAATAGCAAGACTGCCACGGGCGCAACGGAACCTTCCTGATTGATATTATAGACAATTTTACAGTTTCGCAATAGCTAACACATGCTCTGGTGTAAGAATTTTCCGCTTTGATAAGCTTCATATTGTTACAAGATGCTACGCAAATAGCGAAACACCTAAGAATTAACTCCTGGGCAACTAATTGTGCTTTTCGTAGCGTACTTACAACCCAGTGGTCGTCGGGTGCAGTGTCGGTCGGGAAGCTTCCCAGATCGCTTCGAACCGGTGGTGGGGAATATCCACGGCACGCGGATCGTCGAAGTTGGCTTCACCACGCATGTGGTCGCTATGAAAGCGGCGTACCACGTGCTGTTCGTCGGCGATGCAGAACGAATCGGTCAGTTGGCGCAGGTTTTTCGGGCTCTGGCGGCATTCACACGCGTGGCCGTAGTCGCGCAGCAGACGCAGAAAACGCGGGAAGTGGCGCTCGATGTGGCCCGGCTCGTGCAGCGCAAGGCGCAAGGTGCCGCCCCGTTGCAGGAAGGCGCGCAGCGCCGCATCCACCTGGACGGCGCCCAGCGCAAATACTGCACCATCCGGATCGAACACGCGCAGGCTGTGCTGCGCGGCCGCCACGACGGCGAGAAGTTGCGTCTCGCAGTCGCGCCGGGTGTCGAACGGGATGGCGCGCGCATCCATGGTCAGCCCAGCTCGACCCAGCCGTCCTGATACCAGGCGTACAGGGATTCGGTGACGTCGTCGGTGGCTTTACCGAGCGTGGCGCCATCGATGCGGCGGTCGTTGGCAAGCACGTCGAGCACCACCTTGTCGGCGCGGCCGGCGGCCAGCGATTCGCCATTGATGAACACGTTCTTGCCGCGGTACAGCATCAACGTCTTGCTCGACAATTTGATGCCGCGCTTGGCGGCCGTTTCCATGAAACGGCCGAAGGTCAGCGGCTTGGCGGGCGGCGTGAAGAACACATTGTGCTTCGGCTCGGACATGTGCTCGCCGAGGAAGATGGTGACGTCTTCTTCATCCCAGCGCACCTTGTTGAGCTCTTCGGTAACGGTGGCGAGCATGTGCTTCGGAATCTCGGCCGGGTTCTTTGCTTCTTGCAATTCCGGATCGGCGTAGCGGCCCGGCAGGTCGATCGAATCGGCCATGAATTGCAGGAACGCTTCGCCCAGTTCCTGGAACGACGGCGAACGGAAACCAATGGAATACGTCATGCATTCGCCTTCGGCGATGCCGTCGTGCGCGTACTGTGGTGGCAGGTACAGCATGTCGCCCGGCTCGAGCACGAACTCTTCTTCGGCCTCGAAATTGGCCAGGATCTTGAGCGGCAAGCCTTCGATGATCGTCAGGTCCTGCTGCGCGCCGATGCGCCAGCGGCGCTTGCCGTGCGCCTGCAGCAGGAACACGTCGTACGAATCGTAATGCGGGCCGACGCCGGCGCCGTCGGTGGCAAAGCTCACCATCAGGTCGTCCAGGCGGGCGTCCGGCACGAAGCGGAACTGGCGCAGCAGCTCGTCGGCGCGCTCGTCATGCAGGTTCACGCCCTGGACCAGCATCGTCCAGTTGGGCTCGCTGCGGGCCGGCAATTCGGTGAGGGGGCCGTGCTGCATGTCCCACTCGCCGTCGCGCAGCGAGACCAGGCGCGATTCGACATGGTTCAGTGCGGCCAGCTCGGCCAGCTTCTCGAACTTGAGCAGCGGCTTGAAGCCGGGGATGGCGCCACGGATCAGCAGCGGCTTCTTGTGCCAGTAGTCGCGCAAGAATTCAGCAGGGGAAAGATTCCCCAAAAGCGGTAATTTTTTCATGCGACATTATAACCAGCCGAAGCGGGACCTAGACCCATCGAGAGTATAATCCGCAGCTCACAATGAAAGGATGGACGATGAAGATTGCTAAAGACACAGTCGTGACGGTTAACTATAAACTGTCGGATGCCCAGAACAATCTGATCGAGGAGGGCTCCCAGCCGATGGTGTACCTGCATGGCGGCTACGAGAATACCCTGCCGAAGATCGAAGAAGAGCTGGACGGCAAAGAAACCGGCTACGCCTCGACGATCCAGGTGGAGCCAGACGACGCGTTCGGCGACTACGAGCCAGAGCTGGTCAAGGTCGAAGAGCGTTCGCGCCTGCCGGAACCGATCGAAGTCGGCATGCAGTTTGAAGGCGTGGCCGAAAACGGCGACGACGAGCCGGTGATTTTCACCGTCACCGAAATCGCTGACGACAAGGTCGTCCTGGATGGCAACCATCCACTGGCCGGCATGGCTCTGCGCTTTGACCTGTCCGTGGTCGACGTGCGCGCTGCGACCGCCGAAGAAATCCAGCACGGTCACGTGCACGGCGCTGGCGGTCATCATCACGAGATCGATGACAGCGATGATGGCGACCACTTCCGTACCCAGCCGCTGCAGTAATCCGGTTGGTGCGCGGCCACCGCATCACGCGGTGGCCGCGTTTGTAATTTCTGTTCTACTGCTTCGCGTCCACCACCGTAAACGCCGCATCTTTCCCCAGCATCACATTCACCTCGACCGCCTTGGTTCCCACTGACAGCTGTCCCAGATTGCCTTTCCATGCGATCTGCGGCTTGTGGCCACCTGGCGCGTCACTGTCGACCAGCAGCACCTTCCCATCGAACTTGACGGCCTGCGCCTGGATCTGACGCCGCGCTGCCTCGAACCCGTCACGCTCGACCGGTGCGCGCCGCAACAAGCCGCGCAGGCCCGCTGGCTGATCGAGATGGAACGGGCGCACGGCGCCTTCCGAGAACAGCACCAGCGCCTGCGCCTTGTCGCTGCGCGCCATCGCGAACAGGCGGTTCAGCCAGAAGCGGTTGGCCACCGCCCGGTCTTCGTATTCGCTGTTGCGACCCGCCGCCGGCAGGAAATGGTTGTTCGCGGCTGGCAGATTGATGGTGGCGTACAGCACCTTGTCCACCTTCCAGTGCGCGTTCTCGGCATAGCTGCGAAAACGCGGACTGGCTGATAGCTGCGTCAGGTGGATCTTGGTTGCGCCAAGCGATTCGGGCTCGCCGTACAGCAGTTCGCGCAGGCGGTTCAGGCGCTCGATCGCATTGGTGCGCTTGGCCGAGTTGCGGCAGCCGGTCCAGTCGCTACCCGACAGCGACACGATCACGGGCCGCTTCGCATGCTCGAACAGGTCGCGCCGCTGCAGGTACAGCTTGTCGCCGCAGCTTTCGTTCTCGCCCTTGATGCCCGTTAGGACGACGAACGACACGGATTTTTCGGACGAATCGGCCAGTGCCTGCTTCAGGCGCGCGTCACTGTCAGCGCGCGCGTCGTTGCCGACCACGGCGAAGCGGTGCGTGGGGCGCTCTTCCTTGTCCTTGTCCTTGGCTTGGCCCACCAGCGGCGCGCAGGCAAGCAGCGTCGCCAGCAGCGCAGCGCGGACAATGACCGGACGCGGGATCGACATCACGCAGCCAGCCGTTTCAGCTCGTAGAGCCGTTCGAGCGCTTCGCGCGGCGTCAGCGCGTCCGGATCGATGGCGTCCAGTGCATCGCGCAAGCCGTCATCCTGGACTTCCGCCACGACGGGCGCCGGGGTGTCGTCGAGATCGTGCTCGGGCAGGGGCGCGGCGAACAGGTCGCGCTGCGGCGTACCACCGGCGGCCTGCGCTTCCAGGCGCGCCAGGTGCTTGCGCGCGGCCTTGATCACCGGCTGCGGCACGCCGGCCAGCTGCGCCACCTGCAAGCCGTAGCTTTGCGACGCCGGACCATCCTGCACCGCATGCAGGAACACGATGCTGTCCTTGTGCTCGACTGCCGACAGGTGCACGTTGTAGGCGCTTGGGTACGACTCCGGCAACTGGGTCAGCTCGAAGTAGTGCGTCGCGAACAGCGTGAAGCTGCGGCTCGTGTCGATCAGGTGGCGCGCGATGGCCCACGCCAGCGCCAGGCCATCGAAGGTCGACGTGCCGCGCCCGACTTCATCCATCAGCACCAGCGAATGCTCGGTGGCGCCGTTGAGGATCGCGGCCGATTCGGTCATCTCGACCATGAAGGTCGAGCGGCCATTGGCCAGGTCGTCGCTGGCGCCGATGCGGGTGAAGATGCGGTCGATCGGGCCCAGCGTGGCTTCGGCCGCCGGTACGTAGCTGCCGACATACGCCAGCAGCGTGATCAGCGCGACCTGGCGCATGAAGGTCGATTTACCGCCCATGTTCGGACCGGTGATCAGGAGCAGGCGGCGCTCGTTGGAGAAGCGGCAATCGTTGGCGATGAAGCGCTCGATCTGATTCTCGACCACCGGATGGCGGCCTTCGACGATGTTCAGGCACGGCGCATCGACCAGCTGCGGTGCGCACCAGCCGTGGCGCAGCGCGTGGCTGGCCAGCGCGACCAGCACGTCGACCTGCGCGATCGCGCGCGCGATGGTTTGCAGGACGCCGATGTGCGGCGCGAGCTGGGCCAGCAAGTCGTCGTACAGGATCTTCTCGCGCGCCAGCGCGCGGTCCTGTGCCGACAGCGCCTTGTCTTCGTACGCCTTCAGTTCGGGCGTGATATAGCGTTCACAGTTCTTCAGCGTCTGGCGGCGGCGGTAATCGTCCGGCACCTTGGTCGCCTGGCCGTTGGTGACTTCGATGTAGAAGCCGTGCACGCGGTTGTACTCGACGCGCAGGTTGGCGATGCCGGTGCGGGCGCGCTCGCGTGTTTCAAGGTCGACGAGGAACTGGCCGGCATTCTCGGACAGCGCCTGCAGTTCATCGAGTTCGGCATCGTAGCCACGTGCGAACACGCCGCCATCGCGGATCATCGCGCTCGGCTCTTCGAGCACGGCGCGCACCAGCAGGTCGAGGCAATCGGCGGGCGTGGCCAGGTCGTCGTGCAGTTCGCGCAGCAGCGACGTATCGCCCGGCACGAAGCAGCGCGCCACCAGTTCGCGCAGCATCGGCAACGCCTTGAGGCCATCACGCAGGCTGGCCAGGTCGCGTGGTCGCGCGCTGAGCAGCGCCACGCGCGTGGTGATGCGTTCGATGTCCGGCACCTGCGCCAGCGTCGGCGACAGATTGTCGATGGCATCCGCCTGCAGCAGCGCGGCGATCGACTGATGACGGCTGCGCGCGATCGACTGGTCACGGCGTGCGTGATGCAGCCAGTGACGCAGCATGCGCGAGCCCATCGCCGTGCGGCAGCCGTCGAGCAGCGAGAACAATGTCGGCGACTCTTGCCCGCGAATGGTCTCGGCCAGCTCCAGGTTGCGGCGGGTGGCGGCATCTAGGCCGATGTATTCGTTCTCGTTTTCGCACGCCAGCCCGCGCACGTGCTGCAACCCGCGGCCTTGCGTGGCCTGGGCATAGCGCAGCAGCGCGCCGGCCGCGCCGAACGCAGCGCCCAGGCCATCGGCGCCAAAGCCGGTGAGCGTTGCAACCTTCAGTTGTTCGAGCAGCGCGCCGTGGCCCTTGACCACGTCGAAGTGCCATTCCGGCACGCGCTGGGTGTGCACGGTGGAAGCGCCATCGTCGAACATGTCGCCGCAGTCGGCGCGCAGGATTTCGGCCGGCGCGATGCGCTCGAGTTCATGCGCCAGACGCGCCTCGATGGCGCGCGCATCACCCGAAAATTCCATCAGGCGCAGATTGCCGCTGGCCAGCGACAGCCAGGCCAGACCCGCAGTGACAGTCTTGCGCTGGATTTGCAGGCACAGGGCGAGAAGAGGGCGCTCGGCTTTTTCGGGCAGCAGATCGGAATCGGTCAGCGTACCGGGCGTGACGACGCGCATGACCTTGCGTTCGACCGGGCCCTTGGACAGCGCCGGATCGCCGATCTGCTCGCAAATCGCGCACGATTCGCCCAGTTTCACCAGCTTGGCCAGATAGCCATCGAGCGAGTGGAACGGCACACCGGCCATCTTGATCGGATTGCCCTCGGACTTGCCGCGCGCAGTCAGCGTGATGCCCAGCACGCGCGAGGCTTTTTCGGCGTCGTCAAAGAACAGTTCGTAGAAGTCGCCCATGCGGTAGAACACCAGCATGTCGGGGTAGTCGGCCTTGATGCGCAGGTATTGCTGCATCATCGGGGTGTGCTTGTCGGTCGCGCTGTTCTTGACGGCTGCGGCGTTGATTTCAGTGGGAACGGTGGTCATTTCTTCGGATTGGGTTCGGCGAGGCAGAGGCTGGCCAGAGCTGCGTATTTTACCGCGATTGATGTTGCGCGCGCGGCACAGCCGGGGTCAGGTCTGACATTCGGACACGACCTCAGCTTTAGCACAGCCGGGGTCAAGCACAGCCGGGGTCAGGTCTGACATTTAGACACGACCTCAGCCTTGGCCAGTTCCAAGGGGCTCTTGTTCAGATTGGTATGGCATCGTGTCAGCTAGTTCCGACTACTTTACTGCCGAGATCGTGTCCGAATGTCAGACCTGACCCCGGCTTTCTCTCTACTGCCGAGATCGTGTCCGAATGTCAGACCTGACCCCGGCTTTTTTTGATGCCGGGTTTTTGCGGGTCGCGCGGCATCACGCGTAGCCAAGCGTGCCTTCGACGGCCACGCGACCGCTGCACAGCACGACAAAACTGCCGGGGACTTCGCAGGCCAGCAACGTTGCGGAAGCACCGAGCGGCACGGCGCGTTTGAAGCGGCATGCCAGACTGGTGACGCGACGATCGGTTGATTGCTCGAACGCCGCGCAGACGCGCGCCATCGTCTCCATGCCGTGGATGATTGGCGCGTGCATCCCCATCAATTGCGCGCTCCACGGCCACAGGTGAATGGGATTCCAGTCGCCGGACAAGGCTGCATAGCGCCGCCCCGCATCCGCAGTTACGACCCATTCTCCAACGAAGTCTCCCACCGGCGCGACTGACGGCGACGCGGTCGCGTGCTTGACGCGTTGCCCGCGTTTGATCAGGTACCGGCTGGTGCAAGTGAAGACCGTTTCCCCATCGGCACTTGCCACTGTCTCCAGCACGCATTCGACGGCCCCATTGGTCCCAGGTTCCGGCATCGATAATGTCGTCACGAGTGCTAGCGGCGCATCAGTGCGTACCTCGCACTGCATCGCGAGGTCGTTCGACACATGAATCAGTCCGACAATCCGAAACGGCAACGCCCGATCGAGCATCGTCGCCAGTTGCGCGCGCTGGGCCAGCAGGTAGACGTAGGTCAGCGGCACGGGGCCGGGCGGGAAACCGAATGCGTCGCAGTAGCGCCGCACGTGATCCGCATCGATCCGGTCCAGCCGGTAACTGGCCTGGACCGGTTGTGCCGACGGCCGCGCGGGCCGCTTGAACAATGCCCGCAGCAGCGGCCAGGCACTCGCCCTGGGCAGGGCAGGGAGGGATAACAAAAACGGGGACGGGCTATTCATCGACGCAGCATACCGCGTCGCCGCCCGTCCCCGGAAACACAGCACCGATACTCAGGCTGCCGCCTTGACCCGCGCCGTGATATGCGCCAGCGCCTCGTCAACCTGGTCGATCAGGATCAGGCACAAGTCCCCATCACCCAGGCGCGAGAGCGCCCGATCAATCGCCACGAACTCGCCATTGATTTCTTCGACGTGGCCGGTGCGGGTCGCATTGCTCAACCCTGCGCGCAGCAGCGCGATGACTTCGCCATCGGCGCGCCCGCGCTGGCACTGATCCTGATACAGCAGCACGTCGTCGAACGCCGCGCCCAGGATTTCGGTCTGCTGCGTGATGTCCTGGTCGCGCCGGTCGCCGGCGCCGCTGATCACCACCGAGCGGCGCTTGGCGGGCATGCTCTCGACCGCATTGACCAGCGCGGCGATCGCATCCGGGTTGTGGCCGTAGTCGGCGATCACGGTCGCGCCCTTGTAATCGAAGACGTTGAAGCGTCCTGGCGCATTGTCGCTTTCGCCGACAAAGGTTTTCAGGCCCAGGCGGATCGCATCCCACGACGTGCCCACGCCCCAGGCTGCGGCCACGGACGCCATCACGTTTTCGACCTGGAAGCCCACCACGCCACCGCGCGTGATCGGCACTTCCTTCAGGTCGATGCGTTCGACGAACGATTCCTGCGCCGCCACCAGATAGCCTTCTTCGACGAAGACGACACGGCGGCCCTGGGCGCGGTGCATCGCCATGACGGGATTGCCCACGTCCTGCGCGAAGAAGGTGACGTCGCCGCGCGTCCGTTCGGCCATTGCCGCCACGGTCGGATCGGCGGCGTTAAGTACCGCCATGCCGCCCACGGCCACGTTCTGCACGATCACGCGCTTGAGTACCGCCAGGTCTTCGAGCGTGGTGATGTAGTTCAGGCCCAGGTGGTCGCCCGAGCCGATATTGGTTACCACGGCGACCTGGCACTTGTCGTAGGCCAGGCCTTCGCGCAGCAGGCCGCCGCGCGCCGTTTCGAACACGGCGGCGTCGACGTCAGGGTGCAGCAGCACGTTGCGCGCGCTGCGCGGGCCGCTGCAGTCGCCGCTCTCGATGCGGCGACCTTCGATGTAGACGCCGTCGGTATTGGTCATGCCGGTGCGCAGGCCGGAAGCCGTGAGCAGGTGCGCGATCAGGCGCACGGTGGTCGTCTTGCCATTCGTGCCGGTGACGGCCACGATCGGGATGCGGCCGTCGTCGCCGTCCTTGAACAGCGTGTCGACGATCGCTTCGCCGATCGGGCGCGGTTTGCCGAACGACGGCGCCAGGTGCATGCGCAGGCCCGGCGCGGCGTTGACCTCGACGATGCCGCCGTTCTGGTCCTCAATCGGTTTGAGGACGCTGTCGCAGACCAGGTCGACGCCGCAGATATCCAGGCCGATCATGTGGGCGGCAGCGACGGCGCGCGCCGCGACTTCAGGGTGCACGTCGTCGGTGACGTCGGTGGCCGAGCCGCCGGTGGACAGGTTCGCGTTATTGCGCAGGACGACGCGCTGGCCGATGGCGGGCACCGAGTCCGGCGTCAGGCCGTTCTGGGCCAGCGTGCCGATGGCGATGTCATCGAAGCGGATCTTGGTCAGCGACGTGCCGTGGCCATCGCCGCGGCGCGGGTCCAGGTTGACCTGCTCGACCAGTTCGCGCACGCTGCGTTCGCCGTCACCCACCACCTGCGGCGGTTCGCGGCGCGCGGCGGCCACCAGCTTGTCGCCCACCACCAGCAGGCGGTAGTCGTGGCCCGGCAGGTAGCGTTCGACCAGGATGTCGTCGCGGAATTCGCTGGCGGCCTTGAAGCCGGCGTCGAGTTGTTCGCGCGTGGTGACGTTGACCGTCACGCCCTTGCCCTGGTTGCCGTCCTTCGGCTTGATCACCACGGGCAGGCCGATTTCCATGGCGGCGGCCCAGGCGTCGTCAGGGTCGGAGACGCCGCGGCCCTGGGGCACCGGCACGCCGGCTGCGTCGAGCAGCTTCTTGGTCAGTTCCTTGTCCTGCGCGATCGATTCGGCAATCGCGCCGGTGGCGTCGATCTCGGCGGCCTGGATACGGCGCGCGCGGCTGCCCCAGCCGAACATGACCATGCTGCCTTCGGTCAGGCGGCGGAACGGGATGTTGCGGGCCACTGCGGCCTGCACGATCGAGCCGGTCGATGGACCCAAACGCACGTCTTCGTCGGTCGCGCGCAGTTGCGCCAGCGCGGCGGGCACGTCGAACGGGGTATCGTTGCGGGCGGCTTCGATCAGCTGCTGCGCGAGTTCGAGGGCCTGGCGGCCGACGTCTTCTTCGCTGTATTCAACGACCACCTGGTAGGTGCCGGTTTCCAGCGTGGCGGTGGTGCGGCTGAACGTCACCGGGCAGCCGGCTTCGGCTTGCAGGTGCAGCGCGACCAGTTCGAGCACGTGGGCCAGCGGGATCGTTTCGTAGTGGCCGAACGGCTGCAGGCCGCCGATCTGCGGGAAGCGCACGCGCAGGCGCGATTCGAAACCGGGCAGTTCGCCGATCGATTCTTCCTCAGGCGTGCACGTCACAATCGCCTCGACCGAGGTGTGGTGGCTCCAGAGATTGGGGCCACGCAGGGCCCGTACGCGAGATACTTCCATAAACCGTCATTCCTTTCGCGGGCCGCGCACCGTGCGCACATGCGCGGGGGCGGGCGCCAGGCCCGGCAGATTGCCGGGCAGTGTCATTCAATGTGTCGTTTGTTTTGGTGTCGCGTCGAACGCGCGCAGGCCGCCGCACAGCAGGTCGCTCGGCACGCCAAGCGCCCACGCCGCCGCCACTGCCGCCAGCACGTTTTCGGGGTACTTCACGGTGGACGGCTTCATCGTGTCCAGCGTGTTCAGGCGCGTCTCCGCGTCGCCTTCGGCCAGCATGATGCGTCCGTCACGCACGAACACGATGCGCTCGCCCGCCGCGCGGTGCGCCGCCAGCACCGCATGGTGTTCGTCGAAGGCGTAGAAAATCACGCCGCCGTCGCACAGTTCGGCCAGCGCCGCGACCTGCTCGTTGGCGGCGTTGAGCACGGCCACGCCGTCCGGCAGGATCACGTCGACCTGGGTGCGGATCACGTTGCGCAGCGCGTCGTCGTCGTGGATATGGAACTCTGCCAGGTCGGCCAGGCCCGCCATGTCGGTCACGACGCCCACGGTGCAGCGGTCGTACGGCAGGCCGTCCTGCAGGATCGAGCGGGCGTTCGACTCGAACACCGCCGTCTGGACGTTACGGTTGATCAGGATGCGCTGGCCGGCTTCGACGGATGTACTGTCGCGGTTCGAGATCACGCGCGCGTTCAGGTACAGGCCTTCGCCGTTGGCCACGCCGACCTCTTTGCCGGTGATGTTGACCAGGCAGCCGATCAGGCGCGTGATCAGGCTGCAGCCGAGCGAGCCGGTCACGCCGACCACCGGGATGCGCGCCGTGTCGTCCGGCGCGAACAGGTGCTCGATGATGTCCTTGCCGACGTTGCGGGCGGTGCCGCTGGCCGGCTTGGTGTGGGCCAGCAGGCCAGGGCTGGCGTTCACTTCGATGATCGCGCCGCGTTGTTCGGCCAGTGGGCGGCTGATGTCTTCGCACACCAGATCGATGCCGGCGATGTCCAGGCCGACGATGCGGGCGGCCAGTGCCGCAGCGTGCGCGACCTCCGGGTGGAGCAGGTCGGTGACGTCATCGGCGACGTTGCCGTTCATCTGGATCAGCACCTTCTGGCCGGCAGGCGGCACTGTGTCGGGCGTGAGACCCTGGCGCTTGAGCTGCAACTGGTTTTCTTCGCTCTTGCGCGGCTCGACGGGGCTGAGCGGGAATTCTTCGCTTTCGCCGCGGCGCGGGTCGATATTGATCTGGCTGTCGCACAGCTCGGCCACGTTCTGGCGGCCGTCGCCCGTCACCCACAGCGATTCGCCGCGCGCGACGGCGACGACCTTGCGGCCGACCACCAGCAGGCGGTGCTCGCTGCCCGTGATGAAGCGCTCGACCAGCACCGAGCGGCTTTCGCCTTCTTCGGATGCGATCACATAGGCGGCGCGCACTTCTGCTTCGGTATTCAGGTTCAGCGAGACGCCGCGGCCGTGGTTCGCGTCGACCGGCTTGACGACCACGGGCAGGCCGATGTCGGCGGCTTCTTCCCAGGCCGCGTCGGCGCTGCGCGCGATGGCGCCTTCCGGCACCGGCACGCCGCACGAGGCGAGCAGGTTCTTGGTCATGTCCTTGTCGCTGGCGATGCCTTCGGCAATCGCGCTGGTGCGGTCGGTCTCGGCGGTCCAGATGCGGCGCTGCGCGGCGCCGTAACCCAGTTGCACCAGATTGCCGTCGGTCAGACGGATCGACGGGATGCGGCGGTCGGTGGCGGCGTCCACGATGTGCGCGGTCGACGGACCCAGGCACAGGCGGTCGACCATGTCGGTCAGGCGCACAAGCGCGGCAGGCAGGTCGAACGGCTCGTCGTTGATCGCGGCCATCATCAGGCGATGGCTGACGTCGAGCGCGGCGCGGCCGACGACATTGTCGCGCGTGCGGAACGCCATCTTGTAGACGCCATGCTCACCGGTGGAGCGGGTCTTGCCGAAGCCGGTCTTCATGCCGGCCAGGCTCTGCACTTCGAGCACGACGTGTTCGAGAATGTGGCCGGCCCAGGTGCCTTCGTTCAGGCGCTCGATGAAGCCGCCGTGGTAGCCGACGCCGCAGTGGTGCTCGATCAGGCCCGGCAGCCAGGTAATCAGGCGCGTCGTGAACCCGGGGAGCAGATTCGACGGATAGTCTTCCAGTTCGCCGATGTCGAGCCAGGCCTCGATCACGGGCCGATAGGTCCAGATGTTTGGTCCCGCCAGATAATTGATGCGCAGGAATTTGATGTCGTTCTTTTTCGTCATGTAAATACGTTGGTCACCTGGCGCTACTCCCACACCGGCGACTTTTCCTTGTATGCCTGAGGTGTCACTACGTTAGCGAAAGGCCGCCAATCGCAGCGCACATCACGCGCTGATCTGATCCAGTTGCGGCTTTTACTTAGCCGCAATATTTTCACCAAAACACATTTCGTGTCATCCAAACCGTGCCCAAAAACGTTCTAGCGCTCTGTAGAGCGTTTGATGCTTGGCATAAAAACAATAGCCACACGCTTTACCCATACCGAATCTTTGCCGAATTAAAGCCCGTTTCGGGCGCAAACCATGACAACACAACAACTTGCCAATCCGTCGTCGCTGGCAGCAGCCGCCAATTTCTTGCCTGATCACTGGCAAAATGACGTCGCGAAACAGCTTGCACCAGGGGAAAACGTTTTAAGCAGCGTGGAGGTTGACCTCGATGCGAAATTACATTTCTCAAAAGGATTAGTTCTGGTCACGGACCGGCGCTTGCTGGCGCGCGCCCCGGGCGAGACAGCGTGGCGCGACTGGCCGTACCGCGAAGGACTGGCGCTGCGCCACCACGACCACGCTGGCGTCGGGCATCTCGAACTGACCGATGCGCACGGGCTGCTGGCCAGCTGGCGCTTCACGCTGGGCCAGAACCTGCACGCCGTGCGCGTGGCCGATCAGTTCCAGGACCAGATGGAAAGCGCGCTGACGGGCGTGGCCATCCAGCCGCCGGAGCAGCACACTTGTCCAAGTTGCAAGGCGCCTCTTGATGCCGACCAGGACGATTGCCCGATCTGCGAAAAAGTGCTGCACACGCCGCCGTCGACGTGGACGCTGTTCCGCCTGTGGCGCTTCGCCAAGCCGTATCAGGGGCAATTGTTCCTGGGCTTCCTGCTGATGCTGGGTTCAACCGGCGCGCACATGATTCCGCCGTACCTGACGATGCCGCTGATGGACAACGTGCTGATCCCGTACCAGAACGGGCAGCAGATCGACACGAGCCTCGTGTATATGTATATGGGCGGCTTGCTGGCCTCGGCCGTGTTGGCCTGGGCACTGGGCTGGGCCAAGACCTATGTGCTGGCGCTGGCGTCCGAGCGGATCGGCGCCGACCTGCGCTCCACCACCTACGAACACCTGATGCGCCTGTCGCTCGAATTTTTCGGCGGCAAGCGCACGGGCGACCTGATGGCGCGTATCGGCAGCGGTTCCGACCGCATCTGCGTGTTCCTGTCGCTGCACCTGCTGGACTTCCTGTCCGATGTCCTGATGATCATCATGACCGGCGTGATCCTGTTCTCGATCAATCCGTGGCTGGCCCTCGTGACACTGGCGCCGCTGCCATTCATCGCCTGGATGATCCACCTGGTGCGTGACAAACTGCGCACCGGCTTCGAAAAGATCGACCGCGTGTGGGGCGAGGTGACCAATGTGCTGGCCGATACGATTCCGGGCATCCGCGTCGTGAAGGCATTTGCACAAGAGAAGCGCGAAGCGGCCCGTTTCCGCGAAGCCAACCGGCACAACCTGAACGTCAACGATAAGCTCAACCGCGTGTGGTCGCTGTTCTCGCCGAGCGTGTCGTTCCTGACCGAACTGGGCCTGCTCGTGATCTGGTGCTTCGGTATCTGGCAAGTCTCGCGCGGCGACATCACGGTCGGTACGCTGACCGCGTTCATCGCCTACAGCGGCCGCTTCTATGTGCGGCTCGATTCGATGAGCCGCATCGTGTCGGTCACGCAAAAGTCGGCCTCGGCCGCCAAGCGCATTTTCGACATTCTCGACCATGTCTCGAGCGTGCCGGATCCGGTCAACCCGGTGAAGGTGGCCAAGGTCGAAGGCAATATCGAGCTGCGCGAAGTCGGTTTCCGTTACGGCAACCGCGCCGTCAATCGCGGCATTTCGCTGAACATCAAGGCTGGCGAGATGGTGGGCCTGGTCGGCCACAGCGGGTCGGGCAAGAGCACGCTGGTCAACCTGATCTGCCGCTTCTACGATGTGTCCGAAGGCGCGATCCTGCTCGACGGCAAGGACATCCGCTCGTTTGCCGTCGCCGATTACCGCCGCAATATCGGCCTGGTGCTGCAGGAACCGTTCCTGTTCTTCGGCACCATTGCCGAGAACATCGCCTACGGCAAGCCGGATGCATCGCGCGAAGACATCATCGCGTCGGCCAGGGCCGCGCATGCGCACGAATTCATCCTGCGCCTGCCGCAAGGCTACGATTCGATGGTTGGTGAGCGCGGGCAGGGCCTGTCGGGTGGCGAGCGCCAGCGCATTTCGATTGCGCGCGCACTGCTGATCGATCCGCCGATCCTGATCATGGACGAGGCAACCTCGTCGGTGGACTCGGAAACCGAGAAAGAAATCCAGAAAGCACTCGACAATCTGGTACAAGGCCGCACGACCATTGCCATTGCTCACCGCCTGTCGACGCTGCACCGCGCCGATCGCCTGGTCGTGCTCGACCGTGGCGTGGTGGTGGAAGAGGGCAGCCACGATGACCTGATGGCGCGCGAAGGCGCGTATCACCGCCTGTACGAAGCGCAAGCGCGCAACGTGGACCAGGATCTGGACGACAAGGACGCATGATGAGTACTGTTTCGACAACCCCGTTCCAGCTGCGCCGCGACAGCTTCGGCAAGCTGGTGATCACCCTCGAGACCGGTGAAGAGTACGTGGGCGTCACGCCCGTGCGCGCCTTTCCGATCCAGGCGCCGACCAAGGGCATTTCGCTCGTGCGCGATGGCGGCAAAGAGGTCGCCTGGATCGATGACCTGGCCACGATGCCCGAGGATATCCGTACACTCGTCAGCGATGAAATCGGCGGGCGCGAGTTCATCCCCGAGATCATCAATATCAAGGATGTGTCGAGCTTTGCCACGCCGTGCACCTGGTACGTGACGACCGACCGGGGCGACACCGAGTTCGTGCTCAAGCTCGACGAGGATATTCGCCGCATCGGCGAGGCGTCGCTGCTGGTGGCGGACAGCCACGGCATCAACTTTTTGGTGCGCGACATGTTCAAGATTGACAAGCACAGCCGCAAGATCCTCGACCGTTTCCTGTAACGGGCTGGGCGTCCCCGCTTTGACCCGTCAGCGGCGGCATGTGCTTCCATCCGTTCGTCGGCCCACATACCGCCGCTCTAGATGACGTTACAGTTGTCTCATCGGCCACACGGCCTTCGCTTACAGGAGACGACCATGGATTCCATCAACCGCAACCAGCCCGAAGAAAACCGCCGCGATCTGGCAGGCGCTGAAGCCATCGAACGCATCAAGGACATCATCGACGATGCCGAGACCGGCTTCTTCATCACCGGCGGCGGTACGGGCGACAGCCGCGGCGTGCGCCCGATGAGCGTGCGCGAGACCGACGACAACGGCGCCATCTGGTACCTGGGCGCAATCGACAGCCACACGAATCAGGAACTGCAGGCCAACCCGACCGTCAAACTGTTCTTCCAGGCAGGCGAAAACGCCGGCTTCCTCGAACTCGACGGCCACGCCGAAGTCTCGCAGGACAAGGCCCGCATCAAGCAACTGTGGGAGCCGCTGCTGAAAACCTGGTTCACCGAAGGCGAGGATGACCCGCGCATCATCGTGATCAAGGTGACCCCGAAGTCCGGTTATTATTGGGACAACAAGCACGGCGGCATCGTCGCCGGTGCAAAGATGGCGATCGGCGCCGTGATCGGCAAGACGCTGGATGACTCCATTGAAGGCACGCTGACCTTCTAAACCAGGAAGGGCGGGCCCATGCATGTAATTCTGGTGACGATGGGCTCGGCCGGGGACCTGTTCCCGTTCCTGTGGATCGGGCGCGCCTTGCGCGAGCGCGGGCACCGGGTCGATTTTCTCGGGCCCGACCTGCATGCACTGTATGTCGATGCGGCTGGCCTCACCTTTCATGGGTTGCCCGCCGACCCGGCCGTGCTCGACCATCCCGACCTGTGGCATCCCACCCGCGGCCTGGCCGTCGTGTGGGACGCAACACGACCGGCGATGGCGCAACTGCCGGCCATGGTAGCGGCGCTCGACAGCGGCAAGGACACCTTGCTGCTCGTGCACCCGCTGGCATTACCCGAAGCGGACCTGTGCCGTCACAACCGGCCTGGCCTGCGGATCGCGGCGACCTGGCTGGCGCCATCAAACCTTCCTACTGTACACGATCCGCTGCTGCTGGGGCCCTGGCCCGTGCCGACCTGGGTGCCGCATGGCGTGCGCCGCTGGCTGTGGCGCACGCTCGCCGCACGCTTCATCGATCCGGTCGCGTTGCCCGGCCTGAACGCGGCGCGCGAACAGCGGGGATTACCCCGTGTGCGCAGCCTGATCGACTACATCCAGACCATTCCCGACCTGTCGCTGGCGCTGTTTCCCGACTGGTTTGCCGCGCCCGTGCCGGACTGGCCGCAGCCGCTCTATCAGGCCGGTTTTCCTCTCTACGATCCCGATCCGGATGCTGCACCGAGCGCCACACTGCGGACATTTCTCGCCGCCGGCGCGCCGCCAGTGGTGTTCACGCCAGGCACGGGCAACCGGCAGGCGGGGCGCTATTTTGAGGCGGCGGCGCAAGCCGTCGCGCAGTTGGGCCTGCGGGCGATTTTCCTGACACCGCACCGCGAGCAGCTGCCCGGCTCGCTGCCGCCGTCCATCTGCTGGCAAGACTACGTGCCGCTCAAGGCCTTGCTGCCCCATGTTGCGGCGCTGGTTCACCACGGCGGCATCGGCACGACTGCCGAAGCGCTGCGCGCCGGTACGCCGCAACTGGTGGTGCCGCTCGCGCACGATCAGTTCGATAATGCGGCAAGGGTGATGGCGCTGGGGGCGGGCGCCAGCCTGCACGCCAGGCGCGTCACACCGGCCAGGATGGCGACCGCGCTGCAGCAGGTTGTCACGGGCCCGGTAGCGTCGCAGGCAGCGGCGGTGGCTGCCCGATTCGACACGCCCGACAAGCTCGATGCGCTGTGTGGCCAACTGGAAGACCTGGCGCACGCTTGAGCCGATTGTTGGTAAGCGCACCGACACCGTTGCCGTAAAGGCGTCCAATGGCATATCTAGAATATGCCGGAGGGCAGATGCCCAGCAAGAAAACTACGCTCCAAAACGCTGCCGAAGACGGCTTCGTCCATGTCCGCGGCGCCCGCGAACACAATCTGAAAAACGTCAGCCTCGACATCCCGCGCGGACAACTCGTCGTATTTACCGGCGTCTCGGGTTCGGGCAAGTCGTCGCTCGCCTTCGGCACGCTGTACGCCGAGGCCCAGCGCCGCTACCTCGAATCGGTCTCGCCCTATGCGCGCCGCCTGTTCCACCAGATGCCGGTGCCCGAGGTCGACACGATCGAAGGCTTGCCGCCGGCCGTCGCCCTGCAGCAGCAGCGCGGCACGCCGACCGCCCGCTCGTCGGTCGGCAGCGTCAGCACGTTATCGAATTCGCTGCGCATGCTGTATTCGCGCGCCGGCGATTATCCGGCCGGGCAGGAGCTGCTGTACGCCGAATCGTTTTCGCCCAACACGCCGCAGGGCGCCTGCCCGCGCTGTTCGGGCATGGGGCGCGTGTTCGAGGTGACCGAGCAATCGATGGTCCCGGACGACAGCCTGACGATCCGCGAACGGGCGATTGCCGCCTGGCCGCCGGCCTGGCACGGCCAGAACCTGCGCGACATTCTGGTGACGCTGGGCTACGACGTCGACACCCCGTGGCGCGACCTGCCGAAGAAAGACCGCGACTGGATTCTGTATACCGATGAAAGCCCGAGCGTGCCCGTGTACGGCGGCCTGACGCCTGCAGAAACCCGCGCCGCACTCAAGCGCAAGGACACGCCCAGCTACCAGGGCACGTTCACCGGCGTGCGCCGTTATGTAATGCAGACCTTTGCCAATACCGAAAGCGCGTCGATGAAAAAGCGCGTGGCGCGCTACATGGTCAGCACCGCGTGTCCGGAATGCGAAGGCAAGCGCCTGCGGCGCGAGTCACTGTCGGTGACATTCGCCGGCCTGAATATCGCCGAACTCTCGCGCCTGCCGCTGGCGCGCCTGGCTGAACTGCTGGCGCCGTACACGCACGCGACGAGCAAGGTCGAGAAAGGTTTGCACGCCGAGCAGCTGATCGTGCGCCGGCGCATTGCCGACGACCTGTCGGCGCGCATCGAAGTGCTGCTGGCGTTGGGTCTGGGCTACCTGGCGCTCGATCGCAGCACGCCAAGCCTGTCGCCGGGCGAACTGCAGCGTCTGCGCCTGGCCACCCAAGTGCGCTCCAGCCTGTTCGGCGTCGTCTATGTGCTCGATGAACCGTCGGCAGGCCTGCATCCGGCCGATGCCGAAGCGCTGCTCGACGCACTGGCGCAACTCAAAGCCGCGGGCAATTCGCTGTTCGTCGTTGAACACGCGCTGGACGTGATCCGCCAGGCCGACTGGATCGTCGACGTCGGGCCGCTGGCCGGCGAGCGCGGTGGCCAGGTGCTCTACAGCGGTGTGCCGGACGGCTTGCGCGATGTGGAAGCATCGCAAACGCGGCGCTACCTGTTCGGCGAAGCAGCTTTGGCACCGCGCACACCGCGCGAACCGACCGGCTGGCTCAAGCTCGAGGGCGTACGCCGCAACAATCTGCAGGATCTCGCCGTCGCGTTCCCGCTGGGCGTGCTCACGAGCGTCACGGGCGTGTCGGGTTCCGGTAAATCGAGCCTGGTCAGCCAGGTGCTGGTCGAACTGGTCGGCGCGGCGCTGGGGCAGGGCAGTGCGGTGGCCGAAGAGCAGTCCGACGAACCGGACCTTGAACGCGACGAAGCCTTGCCGCTCGAGGGCCGCATCGTGGCCGGCATGGAGGGCGTGCGACGCCTGGTGCGGGTCGACCAGAAGCCGATCGGGCGCACGCCGCGCTCGAACCTGGCCACCTACACGGGCCTGTTCGACCAGGTGCGCAAGCTGTTTGCGGCCACGCCGGATGCGAAGAAACGGCGTTTCGATGCCGGCCGCTTCTCGTTCAACGTCGCCAAGGGCCGCTGCGAGCACTGCGCGGGCGAAGGCTTCGTGATGGTCGAGCTGCTGTTCCTGCCAAGCGTGTACGCGCCATGCCCGACCTGCGACGGCGCGCGCTACAACGCGCAGACGCTCGAAGTGACCTACCGCGGCAAGAACATCGCCGAAGTCCTGGGCATGACGGTGGGCGAGGCGATCACGTTCTTCAAGGATGAAGCGCTGGTTGAGCGCTCGCTGGAAGTGCTGAACGAGGTGGGGCTGGATTACCTGCGCCTGGGCCAGCCGGCCACCGAGCTGTCGGGCGGCGAGGCGCAGCGCATCAAGCTGGCGTCCGAACTGCAGCGCGCCACACGCGGCAATGCGCTGTACGTGCTGGACGAGCCGACCACCGGCCTGCACCCGGTCGATGCCGACCGCCTGATGGTGCAGCTGAACCGTCTGGTCGATGCCGGCAACACGGTGATCGTGGTCGAACACACGATGCGCGTGGTGGCTGGCAGCGACTGGGTGATCGATGTCGGCCCCGGTGCGGGTGATCTGGGCGGCAACATCGTGGTCGCCGGACCGCCGCACGATGTCGCGCGCAACAAGAAAAGCCGCACTGCGCAGTACCTGAAGCCGCATCTGGGCGAGGCCAGGTAGCACGCGAAGCGGTGCGCCCAACGCGTATCCATTTTGCTAAGATTACGGGTGTTGTGCACGGTCGCGCTTTGGCACGACCGTGCACATTTCGTGTGGGCGCAATGTCACGTTTGCGTTACACTTGGGATATTTTTTTTCTAACAGAACAACAGGCATGCCCGGTCCAAACATCGACAACAGCGCGTTTCGCCGCATTCTTTCCCGCAATGTCGCGCTGCCATTAGGCATGAGCATTGTCAGTGCGGTCGTTTTCGTTGGCATCATTGCGTACCTGATCAATAACCTGACCTGGGTCGAGCACTCCCAGAAGGTGATCGGCAATGCACATGAGATCCGCAAGCTGTCGGCCGAAATGGAAGCCGGCATGCGCGGCTATCTGCTGGCGGGCGACGAAGAGTTCCTGACGCCGTACCTGCTGTCGGCGCAGCGGATGGGCAGCAGCCTCGACACGCTGGAAGATCTGGTCAAGGACAATGGCGCGCAGGCCGAGCGCATCAAGCGCATTTCGCAGGTCCAGAAACAGTGGGAAACATTTGCCGATGAGATGATCGCGCGGCGCCGCGCCAACGATCTGACCTATATCGATGCGGTCAGGAGCGGGCGCGGCCGGTTGCTCACCGACGAGATGCGCCGCAACTTCGACCTCGTGCTGGCGGCCGAAGCCCGGCTGCTGCAAGAGCGCAGCGACAACGCGCGCAGCACGACCTTCTGGTCGGTGGCGCTGTTCCTGCTGCTCTCCGCGCTGGTGGGTGGCGGCCTGGCCATCTTCGGCCGGCGCCAGCTGATGACGCTGTCCAATACCTATAACGAAGTGCTGGGCCACGAAGCCGAGCACAATGAAAAACTGCGCCACCAGGAGTGGCTCCGTACCGGCCAGAACGAACTGACCGTGCGCAGCGCCGGCATCCACCACCTCGAGCCACTGGCCGAAGCGGTGCTGCCGTACGTCGTCAAGTATCTCGACGGCGTCGTGGGTGCGATGTACGTGCGCAGCGAAGACGGCGTGCTGCGCCGCATCGGCGCGTATGGCTTCAACCACACCCCGTCCGAACGCGCCGAATTCATCCAGCCTGGCGCCTCGCTGGCCAGCCAGGCGGCGCAGGAAAACCGCCTCATGGTGCTGGACGAACTGCCGCCCGGCTACATGAAGGTCGGCTCGAGCCTGGGCGAGACCCCCCCGCGCGCGCTGATCATCGCGCCGTTCTACAACCATGGCAAGGTCAAGGGCGTGTTCGAGATCGCCTTCCTGCGTCCGGTGGAACTGCGCGACCGCGAATTCCTCGGCTTCATCGCGCAGGCGGTGGGCGCGGCCATGGCGGCCGTGCTGTATCGCCAGCGCCTGCAGGATTCGCTCGAAGAAAGCCAGACGCTCAACGAAGAACTGCAAGTCCAGCAGGAAGAGCTGCGCACCGCCAACGAAGAGCTCGAAGAGCAGTCGCGCGCACTGGAAGAATCGCAGTCGGCGCTGGAAAACCAGCAGGCCGAGCTGCGCACCACCAACGACCAGCTGGCCGAGCAGGCCCTGAACCTGGACATGAAGAATTCGGCGCTGCAGTCGGCGCAGGAGCAGTTGCAGCAGCGCGCCGTGGAACTGGAAAGCGCCAGCCGCTACAAGTCCGAGTTCCTGGCTAATATGTCGCACGAGCTGCGCACGCCGCTGAACAGCTCGCTGATTCTGGCCAAGCTGCTGTCCGACAATACGCCGGGCAACCTGAGCGACGAGCAGGTGCGCTTCGCGCAAACCATCTATTCGGCCGGCAACGACCTGCTGCACCTGATCAACGACATTCTGGATATCTCGAAGGTCGAAGCGGGCAAGCTCGAACTGGTGCCCGAAGACGTGCCGGTGCGGCGCGTCGTCGAAGGCCTGGCGCGCACCTTCGAGCCGCTCGCGCGCCAGAAGTCGCTCGAGTTCCGCATCGACGTGGCGCCCGACGTGCCGGCAGCGATCAACACCGACCGCCAGCGCATGGAGCAGATCCTCAAGAACCTGCTGTCGAACGCCGTCAAGTTCACCGACGCGGGCGCTGTCACGTTGTCGGTGCTCACGACGTCCGATGGCGCCGTCGCGTTCCGCGTGCAGGACAGCGGGATCGGCATCGCACCCGACCAGCAGGACAAGATTTTCGACGCCTTCCACCAGGCCGACGGCACCACCAGCCGCCGCTTTGGCGGCACGGGCCTGGGCCTGTCGATTTCGCGTGACCTCACGCGTCTGCTGGGCGGCGGCATTTCCGTCTCGAGTGCGCCGAACGAGGGTAGTGTGTTTACGCTGACGTTGCCGCAGCGCCTGCCGGATTCCCAGCTCTCGTCTGCCTCGTCCATGTCGGCCCCCGTGGTGACCAGTGCACAGCCGTACCATGCGCCAGCCCCGGTGGTCCGCGCCGCCGTGCCCGCACCTGCACCTGCACCGGCGCCCGCGCCCGCACCGGTCGTGACCGACCACTACGAAAGCTTCCCGGATGACCGCGATCGCCCGGCCGATGGCCGCCGCAGCGTGCTGGTGGTCGAGGACGAAATGGCGTTCGCGCGCATCCTGTACGACCTGGCGCGCGAGCTCGATTACCGCTGCCTGGTGGCGATGAGCGCCGAAGAAGGCCTGGCGCTGGCCATCAGCCAGCGGCCCGACGCCGTGCTGCTCGACGTACGCCTGCCCGACCGCTCGGGCCTGACCGTGCTGCAGCAACTGAAGGACAATCCGGCCACGCGCCACATCCCGGTGCACATCATTTCCAGCATCGAGAACGGCGGCGAGGCACTGCACCTGGGCGCGATCGGCTATGCGCTCAAGCCTGCGAGCCGCGAAGAACTCGAAGAAGTGTTCCGCAAGCTGCAAGAGAAGTCGGCGCAGAAGATCAAGCGCGTGCTGCTGGTCGAGGACGACGAACGCCAGCGCGAGAGCGTCGTGGCGCTGATCGCCGACGACGACGTGCAGATCTCGGCGGTGGGCACGGCCAACGAAGCGCTCAATCTGCTGCGCGCCGAGATCTTCGACTGCATGGTCATCGACCTGAAGCTGCCCGACATGCAGGGTGGCGAGCTGCTCGAGCGCATGTCGCACGAAGAGCTATGTTCGTTCCCGCCCGTGATTGTCTACACGGGCCGCAACCTGACACGCGACGAAGAGGCGCAGCTGCTGCGCTACTCGCGCTCGATCATCATCAAGGGCGCCCGTTCGCCCGAGCGCCTGCTCGACGAAGTCACGCTGTTCCTGCACAAGGTCGAATCAGAACTGTCGACCGAGCGCCAGAGCATGCTCAAGGCCGTGCGCGGGCGCGATCGCGTGTTCGAAGGCCGTACGATCCTGCTGGTGGACGACGACGTGCGCAATGTGTTCGCACTGACCGCGGCGCTCGAGCAGCGCGGCGCAAAGGTCGAAGTGGGCCGCAACGGCTTCGAAGCGATTGCAAAACTCGATGAAGTGCCGGGCATCGACCTGGTGCTGATGGACATCATGATGCCGGGGATGGACGGCATGGAAGCGACGCGCCGCATCCGCGCCGACGGCCGCTTCGACCGCCTCCCGATCATCGCCATCACGGCCAAGGCGATGAAGGACGACCAGGAACAATGCCTGGCCGCCGGCGCCAACGATTACCTGGCCAAGCCGATTGACCTGTCCCGCCTGTACTCCCTGTTGCGGGTCTGGATGCCGACCCTGGAGCGCATTTGAGCCATACGCCGAGCGACTTCGACATCGAGCTGCGGATGCTCGTCGAAGCCGTCTACCTGAAATACAACTATGATTTCCGCGACTACACCGGTGCGTCGCAAAAGCGCCGCGTGCTGGTGGCCATGCGCGAGATGGGGTGCAATACCGTCTCGGAGCTGCAGTCGCGCGTGCTGCACGATCCGAACGGCTTTGCCCAGCTGCTGCAATACTTGACGATTCCCGTCACCGAGATGTTCCGCGACCCGGAGTATTTCAGGGCCGTGCGCGAGCAGGTCGCGCCGTTCCTCAAGACCTACCCGTCGCTCAAGATCTGGGTGGCCGGCTGCAGCACGGGCGAAGAAGTCTATTCGCTGGCGATCCTGCTGAAAGAAGAAGGGCTGCTCGAGCGCAGCATCATCTACGCGACCGACATCAATCCGAAGTCGCTCGAGACGGCCCGGCGCGGCGTGTACCCGATCGACCGCATGCGCCTGTACACCGAGAATTACCAGAAATCCGGCGGCAAGGCCGCGTTTTCGGACTATTACACGGCGGCCTACGGCGGCGCGCTGTTCGAGCGCAGCCTGATCGAGAACGTGACCTTTGCCGATCACAGCCTGTCGACCGACACCGTGTTTTCGGAAACGCACTTCGTCAGCTGCCGCAACGTGCTGATCTACTTTAACCGCACGCTGCAGGACCGTGTGTTCGGGCTGTTCCATGAATCACTGTGCTACCGGGGCTTTCTGGGCCTGGGCAGCAAGGAAAGCATCGACTTTTCCAGCTACGCCGGGCGTTTCGAGCCGCTGGCGCGGCGGGAACGGGTGTATCGCAAGGCCGTGCCATGAGCCTGAACGAACAGGTGGCAGCGGCGCTGGGCAAGCGGCGCATCGAGCTGGTGTTGATTGGCGGCTCGGCCGGCGGCGTCGATGCGCTGCTGAGCTTATTGCCCTCGCTTCAGCCGGGCTATACGCCGGCCGTGGTGTGCATTCTGCACGTGCCGGGCGACCGCGAGAGCCGGTTGGCCGAACTGTTCGATGCGCGCGTGATGCTCCCGGTGCGCGAAGCACGCGACAAGGCCCCGATCGAACCGGGTGTCGTGTATTTTGCCGGCTCGGGGTACCATCTGTCGATCGAGCAGGACCGCAGCTTTTCGCTCAGCTGCGAAGCGCCTGTCCAGTACGCCCGGCCGTCGATTGATGTCCTCATGGAATCGACCGCCAGCGTGTATGGACCGGCAATGACAGGTATACTATTGACCGGCGCCAACTTTGATGGCGCCGAAGGGATGTGCAGTATCCGCGAACACGGCGGCCTGACCATTGTCCAGGATCCTGAAGAAGCGCACGCCAGTACGATGCCGAGAGAAGCCATACGGCGCTGCGCACCACACCTGGTGCTGCCGCTGGCCGATATTCGCGCCGCGCTACCCCTGTTGGAGACCCCATGAGCGCCCATGAATTAAGCAAAATCCTGATCGTCGACGACTTGCCCGAGAACCTGCAGGCCCTCGAGGCGCTACTGCGCCACGACCAGCGCGTGATTCACCAGGCCAATTCCGGCGACGCCGCGCTGGCCTTGCTGCTCGAGCACGAATTCGCGCTGGCCATCCTCGACGTGCAGATGCCGGGCATGAACGGCTTTGAACTGGCCGAAGTAATGCGCTCGACGTCGCGCACGCGCCATATCCCGATCGTCTTTGTTTCGGCGGCCGGGCGCGAGCTCGACTACGCCTTCAAGGGCTATGAGAACGGCGCGGTCGACTTTCTCTACAAGCCGATCGATCCGGGCGCGGTGCGCAGCAAGGTCGCCGTGTTCGTCGCGCTCGACCAGCAGCGCCGTGAGACGCGGCGCCAGATGCTGGCGCTCGAGCGCAGCCGGCAAGAGCAAGAGACGTTGCTGCGCGAGCTGAACCAAACCCAGCAGGAGCTACAACGCTCGCTCAAGATGCGCGACGAATTCATGTCGCTCGTCGCGCACGAATTGCGCACGCCGCTCAATACACTGTTTTTGGAAACCCAGATGCGCAGCCTGCAGATCAAGCGCGGCAATGCGGCCGCGTTCGCGCCGCAGCAGATGGAAGCGATGGTCCAGCGCGACGAGCGCCAGATCAAGTCGATGATCCGCCTGATCGATGACATGCTGGATGTCTCGCGCATGCGTAGCGGCAAGCTGTCGATCCGGCCAACTCAGGTTCAGTTGATGACGCTGCTGGAACGCGTCGTCAGCGATCTGTCGCTGCAGGCAGCCACGACGGGTAGTTCGCTGACTTTGCGCCCGCATGATCCGGTCAGTGGCTGCTGGGACGAGTTCCGCGTCGAGCAGGTGATCGTCAACCTGCTCACCAATGCGCTGCGCTATGGCGGCGGCCAGCCGGTGGAAGTCAGTGTCGAGCAGGTCGGCGAGTGC
The DNA here is from genome assembly GCA_014841595.1 of Oxalobacteraceae sp. CFBP 8761. Lineage (NCBI taxonomy): Bacteria > Pseudomonadati > Pseudomonadota > Betaproteobacteria > Burkholderiales > Oxalobacteraceae > Oxalobacteraceae sp. CFBP 8761. Next base: position 1,143,252 of record JACYUE010000001.1, read on the forward strand.
GTGCGGATCGATGTGCGTGACAGCGGCAAGGGCATTGCCCCAGGCGACCTGGAGCGCATCTTCGAGCCTTACGAACGCGGCGCCCGCAACGGCGAGCCGAAGGGCCTGGGGCTGGGCCTGTACATTTCGCGCCAGCTGGCGATCTCGCACAGTGGCGAGTTGCGGGTCACGAGCGTTACCGGCGAAGGCTCGACCTTCAGCCTGATGTTGCCGTGCACCGCGGTGCCGGTCTGTGCCTGACAGCATCGCCATGGGAAAACCGGCATGCTGTCGTCTGTGTGATAGCCAAAATCAATCAACAGTATCCAATCAATCAATTTCCCAAAAGACGAGCTGAGCGGTACACTGCTTGTCATACGTTTCATCCACCACAAACAGGAGAATACATGTCCCTTATCAATACCCAGATCAAACCGTTCAAAGCCACCGCCTACGCGAATGGTAAATTCATCGACCTGACCGAAGAAAACTTCAAGGGCACCTGGTCGGTGGTGATGTTCTACCCGGCCGACTTTACCTTCGTCTGCCCAACCGAACTGGAAGATCTGGCCTCGTTCCAGCCTGAATTCGAAAAGCTGGGCGTGAACGTGTACGGCGTCTCGACCGACAGCCACTTCGCTCACAAGGCATGGCACGACACCTCGGACGCCATCAAGAAAGTGAACTACCCGCTGATCGGCGACCCGACCGGCACCCTGTCGCGCAACTTTGAAGTCATGATCGAAGAAGAAGGCATGGCACTGCGCGGTACTTTCGTCATCAATCCAGAAGGCCAGATCAAGGTCATGGAAGTGCATGACAACGGCATCGGCCGCGACGCATCGGAACTGATGCGCAAAGTCAAAGCTGCCCAGTACGTCGCTGCTCACCCAGGCGAAGTCTGCCCAGCCAAGTGGACCGAAGGCGCTGAGACCCTGACCCCATCGCTGGACCTGGTCGGCAAGATCTAAGTAACGCGGTAGTCTGGTAGCCCCCTGACCGGGCCGCTGCGGCGGCCCGGTGCTTTTATCGCCCTCCATTTATTGATTCAAAGAGTTTAAGGAAACCATCATGCTTGACGCGACCCTCAAGAAACAGTTGCAAGCCTATCTGGAAAAAGTGGTGCAGCCGATCGAGCTGGTTGCATCCTTGGATGATTCGCCGAAAGCGCGCGAAATGGATGAGCTGCTGCGTGAAATCGCAGAGCTGAGCAACAAGATTACCGTGCGCCAGGAAGCCAACGAGCGCACCCCGTCGTTCGCGATCAACCGCGTCGGCACCGATATCGGCGTGCGTTTCGCCGGCATCCCGTTGGGCCATGAATTTACCTCCCTCGTGCTGGCACTGCTGCACGTGGGTGGCCACACCATCAAGCTGGAGCAGGCGGTCATCGACCAGATCGCTGCCCTGGATGGTGATTATGTCTTTGAAACCTACATCTCGCTGTCGTGCCACAACTGCCCGGAAGTCGTGCAGGCACTGAACACGATGTCGGTGATCAACCCGCGCATCAAGGTCGTGACGATCGATGGCGGTGTCTTCAAGCAGGAAGTTGAAAGCAAGCAGATCCTTGCCGTGCCGATGATGTTCCTGAATGGCCAGCATTTCGGCCAGGGCCGCACCAGCGTCGAAGAGATCCTGTCGAAGATCGACGTGAGCGGCGGCGCGAAAAAAGCGGCGGCACTGAGCGAGAAAGAAGCGTTTGACGTGCTGATCGTCGGCGGCGGGCCTGCCGGCGCGGCTGCGGCAATCTACGCCGCTCGCAAGGGCATCCGTACCGGCGTGCTGGCCGACCGTTTCGGCGGCCAGGTGCTCGATACGCTGGCGATCGAAAACTATGTGTCGCTCAAGGCAACCGATGGCCCGAAGTTCGCCGTCGCGCTGGAAGAACACGTCAAGGATTACGACGTCGACATCATGAACACGCAGCGTGCCAGCAAAGTGGTGGGCGGCAGCTTGATCGAGGTGCACACCGAGAGCGGTGCGGTGCTGAAATCGAAGTCGGTGATCATTGCCACGGGCGCCCGCTGGCGCGAGATCAATGTGCCGGGCGAAAAAGAGTACAAGAACCACGGCGTGGCGTACTGCCCGCACTGCGACGGTCCGCTGTTCAAGGGCAAGCGCGTGTCGGTGATTGGCGGCGGTAACTCGGGTGTGGAAGCGGCGATCGACCTGGCTGGCCTGGTCAAGGAAGTTACGCTGATCGAATTCGGCAATGAGTTGCGCGCCGATGCGGTCCTGCAGCGCAAGTTGACCTCGCTGCCGAACGTGAAGGTGATCAAATCGGCGCAGACCACCGAGATCCACGGTGACGGCAAGATCGTCAACGGCCTGAGCTACAAGGATCGCAACACCGGCGCCATCCACCGGATCGACCTGGAAGGCGTGTTCGTCCAGATCGGCCTGATCCCGAACTCGGAATTCCTGAAGGGTTCGATCGATCTGTCGGCGCACGGCGAAATCGAAGTCGATGCCCGTGGCCATACCTCGATGCCAGGCGTGTTCGCCGCTGGCGACGTGACGACGGTGCCGTTCAAGCAGATCGTGATTGCGGTGGGTGAGGGTGCGAAAGCATCGCTGGCAGCGTTTGACTACCTGATCCGCCAGCCGGTGGAACTGGAAGAGGACGAGCAGAAAGCTGCTTGATGTGAGGGCGGGCCGAAAGGCCTGCCCTGGAAACAATTGGAGCGAGCCGACAGGCTTGCTCGCAATGAAAATGAACGCCGTCTTCCCAGTGGAAGATGGCGTTTTTTATTTAGTGCAGCGAGAACAGTACCGTCGAGGCGATGGCACCCGACTCCAGCAAGAACCAGGTGGCAGCGCTGGCGAGGGCCAGATGGACAGCAGTCCAGGTCATTGGGTGGCGGCGCATGGTGAATCTCCTGGGTGGTGGCAGTACTGTGAATGTGGATTACATCTTAAGTCGCCAAATTCGCCCTGGGCATCGGTAAATACTCCGTCGTTCTGTAGGACTAAACCTTCTTGAGAATTTGTGTCGCACAATTGAGATCTAATCGACAATATTTTTGGAAGGTGGGGCTCCTACGCCGCAAGTAGGTGGTGTCCTATAGTCGAGTCGGGGCGGCCAACCTACAGTCGATATCACCATGACACGACACGACCCCACCCTCATGCACCGCGGCCTCATGGCCGTGCGTCGCCACTCCATCCAGCGCCTTCTCGACGGTGTCTTCGGCATCGCCAAGCTGCGCGACGGCCAGCAACGCGTGATTGACAGCGTCCTTGATGGCAAGGACACGCTGGCGATCATGCCCACGGGTGGCGGCAAATCGCTGTGCTATCAGATACCGGCCAAGATGCTCGAAGGGATCACGGTCGTCGTCTCGCCACTGATCTCGCTGATGAAAGACCAGCTCGAGAAGCTCGAAGAGATCGGCGTGCGTGCGGTGCAGGTCAACAGCTGCCTGAACGCCGAAGAAGAACATGCGGCCATCGCGGCGATCGAGCAGGAAACCTGCGAGATCGTGTTCTGCACGCCAGAGCGCATGGTCTCGCCCGAGTTCATCGCGACGCTGCAGAAGGTCACGCTCGACATCGTCGTCATCGACGAGGCGCACTGCATCTCGCAGTGGGGCCACGATTTCCGCCCAGCCTATATCGGCCTGGGCGCTGCCATCGAAGCGATCGGCCGCCCACCGGTGCTGGCTTTGACGGCCACTGCCACTGACGAAGTCGTCGCCGACATCAACAAGCAGCTGGGCCGCAAGCTCAATGTCATCAACACCGGCGTGTACCGCCCGAACCTGCACTACGCCGTGCAGCAGGTCACGAGCGTGGCCGAGAAATACCAGGCCGCGCTGCGGCTGGTGCAGGCATCCGAAGGCGTCGGCATCGTCTACGCCGCTACCGTCAAGGCGGCGGAAGACATGCTGGCCGTGCTCGAAGAAGCGGGCGAATCGGTCACCATTTACCACGGCAAACTGCCTGCCGCCGAGCGCAAGCAAAACCAGGACCTGTTCATGGACGGCGAGCGCCGCGTGATGGTCGCGACCAATGCGTTCGGCATGGGCATCGACAAGTGCGACACGCGCTTCGTGATCCACCTGCAGATTCCGCCGAATCTCGAATCGTATTACCAGGAATCCGGCCGCGCAGGGCGTGACGGTCTGGACGCCACCTGCACGCTGCTCTACCTGCGGGACGACAAGCGCCTGCAGCAGTTCTTCCTGATGAAGCACTACCCGTGCGCGCAGGAGCTGCAACTGGTGCATTGCACCGTGCGTGGACTGGGCGATACCGGTCCGGTCACCCCGGCGCGCCTGGACGAAGCGCTGGCCGATCTGGCTGACTCGAGCATCAAGGTCTGCATCAAGCTGCTCAAGGATGCCAAGCTCATTCGCCAGAACCGCAAGCTCGAATACACCGCCGCCAGCGCCGAGCCAAAGCCCGGCATCTTCGACAAGCTCGCTGCCGTGTACGTTCAGAAGCAGGAACACGACAAGCACGCGCTCGAGCAAATGGTCAGCTACGCCGTCAGCGGTTTCTGCCGCTGGAAGCTGATCCTCGACTATTTCGATGACAAGGTGGCAGGCTTCCAACACTGCTGCAAGTGCGACAACTGCCTCAACCCGCCTGCGCTGTCGCTGACCGAAGGCATCGAGATTCGTGACGACGAGTTCGACCACGAGCCGGTGGCCGACGTGCCGGCGCCGAAGTTCGTCGTGGGTGCGCGCGCCTGCTCGGCCAAGTATGGCGAGGGTGTCGTGACTGCTGTCGCCGGCGACCAGATCACGCTCGATTTTGCCGATGGAGAAAGCCGGACCTTTATGGTCGACTTCCTCACCCCGGCGTAAGGATGGCCATGGGAGACATGGTCGTTGTCCGCAAGGAGGGCCTGTACTGCGTACCGGGTGATTTCTATATCGATCCATGGCGCCCGGTGCCGCGCGCCGTGATCACGCACGCGCATGGCGACCATGCACGCGTTGGTCACGGCCACTACCTGGCCGCTGCGCCCGGCATTGGCGTACTCAAGTCGCGCCTGGGCGACATTACGGTCGATGCGATGGAATACGGCCAGTCGGTGACGCACAACGGCGTGAAGATTTCGCTGCATCCGGCCGGCCACGTGCTGGGCTCGGCGCAGGTACGCATGGAAGTTGGCGGTGAAGTCTGGGTCGCATCGGGCGACTACAAGGTCGAGCCCGATAAAACCTGCGCGCCGTTCGAGCCAGTGCGCTGCGACACCTTCATTACCGAATCCACCTTCGGGCTGCCGATCTATCGCTGGCAACCCGAAGCCGAGCTGATGACGGAGATCAACGCCTGGTGGCGCAAGAATGCCGACGAGGGGCGTTGCAGCGTGGTATTCGCGTACTCGTTCGGCAAGGCGCAGCGCATCCTGGCGGGCCTGGACGCGAGCATCGGCACGATCGTCTGCCACGGTTCGGTGGAGCCGCTCAACCGGGCGTACCGCGCCGAAGGTGTCGACATTCCACCGACCGTGCTGGTGACCGAGGTCGAAAAGGCACTGTTGCGGCGCGCGATGGTGATCGCGCCGCCGTCCGCCAGTGGCTCGACCTGGATGAAGCGCTTCGGCGACTACAGCGATGCCTTCGCCAGCGGCTGGATGTTGTTGCGCGGTGCGCGCCGCCGGCGCGGCGTCGATCGCGGCTTCGTGCTGTCGGACCACGCCGACTGGCCTGGCTTGATGAGCGCCATCAAGGCGACGGAAGCCGAGCGCGTGATTGTCACGCACGGCTCGATTCCCACGCTCGTGCGCTGGCTGAACCAGAACGGGCTGGAGGCCTCTGGCTTCGAGACAGAATACGGCGATGAAGAGGCAGGCGAGGCCGCATCCGATGGCGCGCCAAAGGAACCGGTTGCTCCCGAAAAGACAGCAGGAGCGGCCGATGCGTGAATTCGCCCGCCTGTACGCCGACCTCGACGAGACCACGTCGACCACCCGCAAGCTCGAAGCGCTGCAGGCATATTTTTCCAACGCCGCGCCCGAGAACGCCGCGTGGGCTGTGTACTTCCTGGCCGGCGGCAAGCCGCGCCAGGCGGTCCCGACCAAACTGCTGCGCCAGTACGCCATCGAGTACGCTGTGCTGGACGAGTGGCTGTTCGACGAGTCGTATGCAGCCGTTGGCGACTTCGCCGAAACCATCGCGCACATCCTGCCGCCGCCGACCGAACGCTCGGACGTTGGCCTCGCCGAGTGGATGGAAGAGCGGATCGGCCCGTTGCGCGGCGCCGATCCGGGCCGCATCCGCGAGGCGCTGTTCGGCTACTGGAACGAACTTGATTGGCGCGAGCGCTTCCTGCTCGTCAAGCTGATTGGCGGCGGTTTCCGCGTGGGCGTCTCGCGCCTGCTCGTCACGCGCGCGCTCGCCGCCATTGCGGCAGTGGACAGTAAACTCATTGCCCAGCGCCTGATGGGCTGGACTGACGGCCGCGTGAAACCGACGGCGGCCGGCTTCCTGCAACTGATCGCCGAGCAATCGGCCGAAGAACACAAGCTGCGTGGCGGGCAGCCGTACCCATTCTTCCTGTCGCACCAGCTGGCGGCCGAACCGGCGACGCTGGGCGAGCCAGCCGACTGGATCGTCGAATGGAAGTACGACGGTATCCGCGCGCAACTCGTGCGGCGCGACGGCCAGAGTTTTTTGTGGTCGCGCGGCGAAGACCTGATCACCGAGCGGTTCCCTGAACTGGCGGCAGCGCGCCTGCCGGACGGCATGGTGCTCGATGGCGAAGTGCTGATCTGGCAACCCGATGCGGCAATGCCATCGCCGTTCGCCGACCTGCAAAAACGCATCGGTCGCAAGACCCTGTCCGCCAAGCTGCTGGCCGAACTGCCGGCGGTGCTGTGCTGCTACGACCTGCTTGAACTCGACGGTGTTGACCTGCGCGGCTTGCCGCAGCACGAGCGGCGCGCGCTGCTGGAAGTCGAAGTGGCCAAGCTCGATCAGCGCCAGTTGCGCCTGTCGCCAGTGGTCGAAGCCGACAGCTGGGAAGCGCTGGCCGAACTGCGCGCCGGCTCGCGTGCGCGCAGCGTCGAGGGCATGATGCTCAAGGCGCGCACGGCGCAATATGGCGTCGGACGCACGAAGGATGTCGGCACCTGGTGGAAGTGGAAAATCGATCCGTACGCCATCGATGCGGTGCTGCTGTATGCGCAGCCGGGCAGCGGGCGGCGCGCGTCGCTGTACACCGACTATACGTTCGCCGTGTGGGACGGGGAGGGTAACGAACGCAAGCTGGTGCCGTTTGCGAAAGCGTATTCGGGCCTGACCGATGCCGAGATCGGGCAGGTCGACAACGTCATCCGGCGCACGACCATTGAAAAATTCGGGCCGGTGCGGTCGGTGAAGCCGACAATGGTGTTCGAGATCGGCTTCGAGGGCATTGCGCTTTCGCCACGCCACAAGGCCGGCATTGCCGTGCGCTTTCCCCGTATCCTGCGCCGGCGCACCGACAAACCGGTCGAGGAAGCCGACACGCTCGACACGCTGAAGGGTTTGCTGGAGGCGGCCACCGCATGAGTCGCAATGAAGTCAAGGATCGGGTCGACGCGTGGTTCGCCGGACGTGGCTGGACGGTGTTCCCGTTCCAGCGCAATGTCTGGAAAGCGGCGCTCAAGGGCGAATCGGGCCTGCTGCATGCGAACACCGGCGCCGGCAAGACGTTCGCCGTCTGGTTCGCGGCGCTGCAGCGCGCGGGCCTTGCATCCGGGCGCAACAAGGCGGGCCTGCGTGTCCTGTGGATCACGCCAATGCGAGCCTTGGCGGCAGATACCCAGCGCGCGCTCGAAGACTCTGCCGCCGAGCTGATGCCCGAGTGGCGCATCGGCGCGCGCACGGGCGACACGAAAGCCAGTGAGCGCGCGCGCCAGACGCGCAGTATGCCGGCCACGCTGGTGACGACGCCCGAGAGCCTGACGCTCATGATCAGCAACGCGGCGGCGCTCGAGCAGTTCCGCAACCTCGACATGATCATCGTCGACGAGTGGCACGAACTGATGGGCAGCAAGCGCGGCGTGCAGGTGCAACTGGCGCTGGCGCGGCTGCGGCGCTGGCGGCCCGAGCTCCTGGTCTGGGGCGTGTCGGCGACGATGGGCAACCTCGACCTGGCGCGCCAGGTCTTGCTCGGCGCGGATGCCGGCGTCCTGGTCGAGGGCGACACGCGCAAGAAGATCGTCGTCGATTCGCTGATTCCCGAAAACGTGTCGCGCTTCCCCTGGGGCGGGCACCTGGGCCTGCAGATGCTGCAGCCCGTGATCGACGAGATCGAAAAACACGAGGCGACGCTCGTGTTTACCAACACCCGTTCGCAGTCCGAGATCTGGTACCAGAACATCCTCGAGGCGCGGCCCGACTGGGCCGGCGTGATCGCGCTGCACCATGGCTCGCTCGATCGCGAGGTGCGCGAGTGGGTGGAACTTGGCCTGAAAAGCGGCATCCTCAAGGCCGTCATCTGCACGGCGAGCCTGGACCTGGGCGTGGACTTTCTGCCGGTCGAGCGCGTGCTGCAGATCGGCAGCGCCAAGGGCGTGGCGCGCCTGCTGCAGCGTGCGGGGCGCAGCGGCCATGCGCCGGGGCGCGTCTCGCGCGTGACGCTGGTGCCGACCAACAGCCTCGAATTGCTCGAAGCTGCGGGTGCGCGCAAGGCGGTGGCGGCGCGCCGTATCGAGGGCCGCTACGTGCCCAACAAGCCGTTCGACGTGCTGGTCCAGCACATCGTGACGGTGGCGCTGGGTGGCGGCTTTCGCGCCGACGAACTGTATGACGAAGTGCGCCAGGCCTGGTCGTACCGGCACCTGACGCAGGAAGAGTGGCAATGGGCGCTCGACTTTGTCGCGCGTGGCGGTCAGAGCCTGACCGTGTATCCCGAATACCGGCGCGTTCTGCCGGACGAAGAGGGCGTGTACCGCGTGCCCGATGCCGCGATCGGCCGCCGGCACCGGATGAGCATCGGCACCATCATGTCCGATGCGACGATCCAGGTGAAGTACATGTCGGGCGGGCGCATCGGCAGCGTCGAAGAATCCTTCATCTCGCGCCTCAAACCGGGCGACCGTTTCCTGTTCGGCGGGCGCATCCTCGAATTCGTGCGCGTGCACGAATTGACAGCGTTCGTGCGGCGCGCCACCGGCACGCGCGGCGCCATTGCGCGCTGGCAGGGCGCCAAGATGCCGATGTCGAACGAACTAGCGCACGCTGCGCTGGAAGAATTGCGGCTGGCCGATGCGGGTGTGTTCGATGGCCCCGAGATGCGCGCGCTGGCGCCGCTGATCGAGATCCAGCAGCGCTGGTCGGCGCTGCCCACCAGCGAAACGCTGGTGCTCGAATCGATGAAGAGCCGCGAAGGGTATCACCTGTTCGTCTACCCGTTCGCCGGGCGCTCGGTGCACATGGGCCTGGCCTCGCTGATGGCGTTTCGCGTCGGGCGCGTGCAGCCGATCACGTTCTCGATTGCGATCAACGACTATGGCTTCGAGCTGATGTCGCCCGAGCCGGTGGACTGGGCGGGTATGTTCGTCGCGTCCACCGGGGCGGGGGTGTCCCTGTTCGATACCGAGCGCCTGCTCGAAGACGTCATCGACAGCCTGAATGCGACGCAGTTGTCGCAGCAGCGCTTTCGCGAAGTCGCGCGCATCGCGGGGCTCGTGTTCCAGGGGTATCCGGGTCAGCCGAAATCGAACCGGCAGTTGCAGGCGTCGTCGTCGCTGTTCTTCGAGGTGTTCCGCAAGCACGACGCAGGTAATCTGCTGCTCACGCAGGCCGAGCGCGAAGTGATGGAGCAGGAGCTGGAACTGACGCGCCTGCGCGACACGCTGCTCGAGCTGCACGCGCGCGGCGTGGCCTACCGCGAGGTCAAGCGCGCCACGCCGTTCGGCTTCGCGCTGATGGTCGAGCGCTTCCGCGAAAAGGTCAGTACCGAGAAGCTGAGCGACCGCGTCGCGCGCATGGTGCGCGAGCTCGAGAAGGCGGCCGCATGACCCATGCGACCATCCAGGTGGCGGGCGAGACGCTGCTGCTGTTGCCCGAGAAGGCCGTCTACTGGCCGGCCCAGCACATGCTGATCGTGGCCGACATCCACTTCGGCAAGGCGGCGGCGTTTCGCTCGCTGGGCGTGCCGGTGCCGCGCGGGACCACGTCGGAAAACCTGGCCGGCCTCGACGCACTGGTCGCGCAGCACGACGCGCGCCACGTCGCGTTCCTCGGCGACTTCCTGCATGCGCGCGCAGCCCATGCCAGTTCGACCCAGCTGGCGATGCTGGCCTGGCGCGGGCGCCATCCCGACCTCGCCCTGACGCTCGTGCGCGGCAATCACGACCTGCACGCGGGTGACCCGGCCGAGGCGCTGGGCATCGAGCTGGTCGACGAGCCGCATGCGATCGGGCCGTTTGCGTTTTGCCACCATCCGGGCGTCGATGCGGCGGGCTATGGCCTGGCCGGCCACGTGCATCCGGTGTACGTGCTGGCCACGCGCTTCGATGCGCTGCGCCTGCCATGCTTTGTCGTCGGTACGCAGGGCCTGCTCCTGCCATCGTTCGGCGCGTTCACGGGCGGCCACGCGGTCAAGCCGGGGCCGGGCGACCGTATCTATGTGACCTCGGGCGACATGGTGCACGGCGTCGGCTAGCGGCTGCGTACGTCAGCGTACCGACCAGGGGCGATCGTAGGCGTAAGGTCGGCCATTGATCCGCTGATGCCAGGAGAACGCCAATGAAACTACGCCTCATGATGTGCACCATCGCCGCCGCCATGGCGCCAGCCACGGTTCTGTTGACCGCCAGCGGCAGCGCCCTGGCGCAGTCTGCGCCGCAAAGCCGCACCGCCACGCCAGCCATCAATGGTTTCAATGTCGAAGAAGTCGCGCGGCTCGACCAGGGTGTCCGCCTGCAGTTCGACCTGTACGGTACGGCCGGTGGAAACGCCACGCTGAACCTGGATGGCGCGAACCGTGCGCTGCATCTGACCGAAGTCGAACCCGGCCAGTACACAGGTCACTACGTCATCGGCACGCGTGACCGCCTGAAGGCCGACAGTCGCGTGACCGCCGAGCTGCGCATGGGGAACGAGGTCGCCACGAGCGTGCTGCGCGAATCGCTCGTGCGGGGTGATGTGGCCCAGGCTGCGGACGACACACGCCAGCTGGCTACCAAGGACTCGCGTATCGCCGCTGCCGCCCCTGGCGCAGCGCCACCGCCAGCCCCGCGCACGACCGAGCGCCCGCGTGTGGCCCGCTACTGCACCAGTTGCGGCATCATCGAGAAAGTGGAGACCGTGCAGGGCGCCTTGCCCAATCCACGGCCATTGGCCAGTGACGCCACGGCGCGCCAGTATTTCCGCGTCACGGTGCGCATGAATACGACCGACACGACGCAGGTGCTGGAGTTCGCCAACAATCCGGGCTACCGGAACGGCGACCGCGTGCGTGTCAACGACGGCGTGCTGACGCTCGACAAGCAAGAGTAATCCGGACCGTACGCACCAATGACAACGCCCGCCATCACTGGCGGGCGTTGGTCGTTGGGCGGACGGGTTTCAGGCCGTGGCCAGCACCTGATCGTCGCCTGATTGATCGAGCTCGGCCTTTTGCTTGGCGCTTGCCTTGGTGCGTGAACGCGATGGGGGCAGGCGGCGCAATGTCTTGAGCGATTCGGCATCCTTGATGCCGATGGTGCGCTGGTCGACGGTGATCATGCCGATCTCGTTGAAGGCCGACAGCGTGCGGCTGACGGTTTCCAGCGTGAGGCCCAGGTAGCTGCCGATTTCGTGGCGGGTCATGCGCAGGTTGAACAGCTTGCTCGAGTAGCCCATCGCGGCAAAGCGGTCGGCCAGCGACACGAGAAAGCGTGCCACGCGCGCCTCGGCCGACAGGGCGCCGAGCATGCCGATCATCGTTTGTTCACGCACCAGCTCACGGCTCATGACGCCGTACATCATGTTCTCGAGCTCGTTGTGCACGCGGCCCAGCGCCGTCAGTTTCTTGAAGGGCAGCAGGATCAGGTCGCAATCGGACAGGGCCACCGCCTCGGACGCGTAGTGGCGCGTGTGGATGCCGTCGACGCCGAGCATGTCGCCCTTCATCGGAAAGCTGAGCACCTGCTCGTTGCCGAATTCATCGATCAGCACGGTCTTGAGAAAGCCCGAGTTGACGATGTACAAGGTGTCGAAGGCCTGGCCGATCGTGTGGACACGCTGGCCGGTCTTGAACTGTACATGCTGGAACAACAGTTCTTCGGAGCTTACCGAAACGCTGGCTTGGATACGCAGCAGGTCGCAGACTTCCTTGAGGTTGGACCAGAGTCGGCCCTGGCGCTGGCGACCGGCCTCCATCGGGGAATGCAGGGTCGGCTGGTTGGCGTTGCGTGGTTCTGACGGTGGCTGAGACTGCATGCTCTTCTCCGGTGAGAAACTCAGGGTTTGAGGCGACCCCGGCGGCACAGCCGAAGTTGACGCACATCTGCCGTGCCATTGATTGCTAGCGGCTGACACTGTGACTTGGATCGCGAGCAAGTCAAAGCGGCGAATTCAGTATGCCAACACGAGCCCGGCACGACTATCAGCGTTGCCTGAAAATGTAGGTAGGACAGATGGTGGGGTTGTAGGACAATTCCTACTGGCAAGCGGCGTTGCCCGACTGACGGAGGGGTGAAACAGGAAGGTCAGAACTTTGTTTTTGAACAAACTAGTTCGTGGGTGCAGTTATTGCGCAACATCGGATCGGGAGGTCGGCGTGAGGTCATGAACCCGCCGTACTCAAGCTTTCATTGGCGAGAGCAGGCGGTGCGCTACGGCGTATTGCACCATTTCCGAGAGCGAACTCATGCCCATTTTCTGCATGATGCGGGTTTTGTGGGTGCTCACCGTCTTGACGGAAAGATGCAGGCCGTTGGCGATCTCGGTAATCGATTTCCCACCCACGAGATGGGAAAATACCTCAAATTCGCGGTCGGATAACTGCTTGTGAAGCAATTGCTCGCTTGGGGCCATGATATTCAGGGCCAATTGCTCTGCGACCTCGGTACTGATATAGGGGCGCCCCGAAGCCACCTTGCGGATGGCGCCCACCAACTGCGTGCCCGCGCTTTCCTTCGTCAGATACCCCTGGGCGCCAGCCCGGATCGCGCGCACGGCATATTGCTCTTCTTCGTGCATCGTGAGGATGAGAATGGCCAGTTTGGGCGCTTCGCTGCGCACCTGGCGGATCAGGTCGACACCACTGCGCCCTGGCATCGACAAGTCGAGCAGCAGCAGGTCGAAACCGCCCTGGCGCACCAGCGCCAGCACCTCGAACCCATTGGTTGCTTCGCCGACAATGTCAACTTCTTCGGCGCCCTCCAGGATACGTTTGAGACCTTCGCGCATGATCGTGTGATCGTCCGCGATAACAATTCTGACCATGTCGATTCCTCACACATTAAGAGGTTTCCTACCCCGAAAACCGTTGTTCAGTTAAACACGTTTCCCGGGGTAAGTCCTGCTATCAATACTGCGGGTTGCCCTGGATGCCTTGGTGCGAATTGCAGACGGTGTTGTCCCGTTCAGACTGCGGGCTCGGCGATCAGCCGGTGGACCAGCACCGGCTTGGCGGTATGCGACAGCACCTTGTTCGTGACACTGCCCAGCAGTAACTGATTCCAGCCGCTGCGGCCATGCGAGCCCATGAAGATCAGGTCGCAGCCTTCCTGCTCGGCGACCTCGACGATCTTGAGCGCTGCCGTATCCGAAAACGCCGTCAGGCAGCGGTGCGCAAGATTGGCCGACGCGCAGGAGCGCGTGATCTTGCCCATGTATTCCTCGCCCATCCGGCGCATCTGGGCCACGTATTCTTCTTCGCTGGGATACGAGGGCGGGATGATCTCGACGTACACCGGATACTGGTACTCAGGTGCGACGAACAGGGCCAGCACTTCGGCGCCCAGTTGCTGGGCAAACTTGACGCCGGCGCAGGCGGTGTGCTGGGAGACGGCGGACCCGTCGGTTGTAATCAAAATTTTTCGGTACATGATGATTCTCCTCAGGGCATCTCCATTCTGACAACCATATGCCGAATGGCCAGTGTTGAAAACGCAAAGTGTTGAGTTCGCTCAAACGTCAGGTGACCGTCCGGATGCGACACTTTCTCACGGAAAACAACAGCACGATCACAAAATACAACACCAAGCATATAAAAACGATCAGGAATTGCACGTTTTAATTGTCGCGGAACTAAGTTTTCACGCCCATTTTGTTGCATTGCCTTCTCTTAGATTTACCTACGGCAACCACGCTGATACACTCGCAGGCAACACTAGTCCCATCGATGGGCGCGGAAATGACGGGCCCGGTGGACGCAACACCCCCAGTATTGCAGAGCTGATTGCGAATTTATATTATGGAGAAGCAGGGATTATGACCAACGCCGCTGACGATTTCGACGCACTATTCGAGGAAGTGGCGGCGCAGCGCACCAGCGCTTCGCCAAGTCCTGCTTCCGCGGCCCCCGTGGCAGCGCCTGCCCCGGCAGCCGCTGCCAGCAACGACGAGGACGACCTCGATTCGCTGTTCGACCAGGTGTCCGCTACCGCCACATCGACTGCCCCCGCTGCACCAGCTGCACCAGCTGCCGTTGCACCGTCGAGCGCCGCTGCAATCACGACCGCGACCCCGGCCGCTGGCGAAGAAGGTGGCGAAAACAGCGGCATGTTCGAGCGCCTCGGCGGCATCGTGCGCCTGCTGCACGACTCGCTGCGCGAACTGGGCTACGACAAGGCGCTCAATGAAGCCTCGTCGCAAATCGTCGACGCACAGGACCGCCTCGAGTATGTCGCCACGCTGACCGAACAGGCTGCCAACAAGGTCCTGAACACGCTCGACGAAGGCATGCCGGCGCAGGACGTGCTGTCGAAACAGTCGAAAGACATGGAACTGCGCTGGGGCGACCTGTTCGACGGCAAGCTGAGCCTGGACGAATTCAAGGCGCTGGCCGGCGATTCGCGCCAGTTCGCCACCAGCGTGACAGCGGCCACCGAAGCCGAAAAGGCGCGCCTGCTCGAAATCATGATGGCCCAGGACTTCCAGGACATCACCGGCCAACTGATCAAGAAAGTGGTCAAGATCACGCAGGCCGTCGAGGGCGAGCTGGCCCAGCTGCTGCGCGACAATGCACCACCTGACCTCAAGGAAAAGCTGGCGCAGAAGCAGGCAACACCGGAACCACTGATGCAAGGCCCGTCAGTGCCGCAAGCGGCGCTGAACCAGGACAACGTTGACGATCTACTTGCCGATCTGGGATTCTAATGGACGATATGCTGAAGGATTTCGTCGTCGAGGCGATGGATCTGGCGGTCAATGTCGAAGAGCACCTGTTGCGCCTCGAACGCGATCCCGACAACAAGGAAACCCTGAATGCGGTGTTCCGATCGTTCCACACGATCAAGGGCGGCGCCGGTTTCATGGGCCTGCCCGCGCTGGTCGCAGCCTGCCACCTGACCGAGAACCTGTTCGACGCGCTGCGCACCGGCGCCGCGCCGGTTACGCCGATCGCGATCGAAGCAGCGCTGCAGGCATCGGGCTTCGTGGCCGACCAGTTGGGTGACCTGAACAACGGCACGCCGCCGGAAGGCCTGGCGCAGATGCCGGCCGATCTCGAACGCATCCTGATGGACGCGATCGAAGGCAAGGGCAACAGCGCGCCGGCGCCAGTCGCCGCGCCGGTTGTGCCAGCGCCCGTCGCGGTTGCGGCAGCCGTCGCGCCGGTCGTTGGCGACGATGGCCTGGACTGGGTCGGCATGTACAACACGGTGGTCCCGGCCGCCAGCGCCATCGCCGGTGCACCTGCGGTTGCTGCTGCCGCGACGATTGCAGTTACAACGACCGCGCCAGCGGTTGCCCAAGCCGCACCAGTAGCCGCCACCCCGTCTACGGCAGTCGCCACCACGACGACTCCCGCAGCCGGCGGCAAAGGCTGGGACGGCACTGAACGCCGCAATGACACCAAGCCGGTCGCCAACGCGCCGGCCAAGGACGAAAGCATCCGCATCGATGCGGTCAAGCTCGACGCGCTGCTCGAAGTGGCGGGCGAATCGGTCCAGGCCGCGAACCAGGCCGCCGTGCTGCTCGAACGCCTGCAGCAATTCAAGTTCGAAGGCCAGGCTGCGACGCTGATCGCCACGCTGGCTGAAACGCTGGAACGCGCATCGCGCTATTCGGCCGAACTGCAGCGCGCCACGCTGGCCACCCGCATGCAGCCAGTGGGCCGCCTGTTCCAGAAATTCCCGCGCCTCGTGCGCGAGCTGGCCAAAGACCTGGGCAAGGACGTCGAACTGACCATCGAAGGCGCCGAGACCGAAGTCGACCGCGTCGTCGTGGACAGCCTGTACGATCCGCTCGTGCACATGCTGCGTAATGCGCTGGACCACGGTGTCGAGTCGCCTGCCGACCGCGTCGCCAACGGCAAGCCGGCCAAGGCCTTCATCCTGCTGAAAGCCTGGCAGGAAGCCAACAGCGTCATGATCGTGCTTCAGGATGACGGCAAGGGCATGGACCCGAGCCGCCTGCGCAAGATCGCGATGGACAAGGGCCTGATCGGCGAAAACGGCGCCCAGAGCGACGAAGACGCTTACCAGCTGGTGTTCCTGCCGGGCTTCTCGACCAAGGAAGTCGCTTCCTCGGTGTCGGGCCGCGGCGTGGGCATGGACGTGGTCAAGACGGCGGTGGAGAAGAACCGCGGCGCCATCCGCATCGAATCGCAGATGGGCAAGGGCACGCGCTTTGCAATCCGCCTGCCGATCGAACTGTCGATCGTGCCGACGATGCTGGTGTCGACGTCGGGCGCGCAACTGGCGCTGCCGATGGCCGTCGTCGAGCGCGTCGTCGAACTGCCGGACGAATTCGCCTGTGTCGGCGGCGCCCCGGTGCTGAAGGACCAGGGCCGTCCACTGCCGGTGCGTTCGCTGGCGCTGGCGCTGGGCTACGAGGCCGGTTCCGAAAAGGTCGGCATCGTCATCAATGCACCACAACCGTACATCCTGGCGATGGAAGCGGTCGATGGCACGGCCGATCTGGTGATCAAGCCGATGACCGCATTGTCCGTCGAAGGCATCACCGGCACGGCGCGTTCGGCCGAGGGCGAACTGGTGCTGGTCGTGGGCCTGTCGTTCCTGATGGACGGCTGCCGCAGCAGCGTGCGCCTGGCAGCATAACGTTGCATCACGCAGTGCCACCGCCACGCGGCGGCAAAAGCGCAGAGAAAAGCCCGGGTCACTGATCCGGGCTTTTTTTATTTGCGCATCGCAAAGCCCTTGCAAACTTAATTTGCCACATGTTATGGTCCTTGGCATAAACATGCGCTGCCCCGGCATGGTGCACCACAGCACAACTATGGCATAATCGAAAACCCGGCTGCCGGGCACCCTGTCCCGGCGACCGCGCGCACTCCCTGTGCGCCCTCACACCGCATCAATGGACTGACCATGCAAAAAACGCTCTACGACAAACTCTGGGATTCCCATGTCGTGCGTGCCGACGCCGATGGCACCACCGTCCTGTATATCGACCGGCACCTGGTACACGAAGTGACCAGCCCGCAAGCCTTCGATGGCCTGCGCGACGCGGGCCGCGGACTATGGCGGACATCGAGCACGCTGGCCGTGGCCGACCATAATGTACCCACCACCGACCGTGCCCAGGGCATCGCCGACCCGACCTCGCGCCTGCAGGTCGAAACGCTCGACGCCAATACCAAGGCGTTCGGCCTCACGTACTTCAACATGAACGACCGGCGTCAGGGCATCGTGCACGTGATCGGGCCGGAGCAGGGCGCCACGTTGCCCGGCATGACAGTCGTCTGCGGCGACTCGCACACGTCGACCCACGGCGCCTTCGGCTGCCTGGCCCATGGCATCGGCACCTCGGAAGTCGAGCACGTGCTGGCCACGCAAACGCTGCTGGCCAAGAAGTCCAAGGCCATGCTGGTCAAGGTCGAGGGCGATCTGCGCCCGGGCGTGACCGCCAAGGACATCGTGCTGGCCGTGATCGGCCGCATTGGTACGGCCGGCGGTACCGGCTACGCCATTGAGTTCGGTGGCGCCACGATCCGCGCGCTGTCGATGGAAGGCCGCATGACGGTCTGTAATATGGCGATCGAAGCAGGCGCGCGTGCCGGCATGGTGGCGGTCGACGACACCACGATCGCCTACGTCAAGGACCGGCCGCTCTCGCCCACGGCCGATCAGTGGGAGCAGGCCGTGGCCTACTGGCGCACGCTGCACAGCGACGACGGCGCCGTGTTCGACACCGTCGTCGAACTCGATGCGCACGACATCCAGCCGCAGGTCACCTGGGGCACCTCGCCCGAGATGGTGATTGCGATCGACGGTCGTGTGCCGGATCCGCTCGACGAACACGATCCGGTGCGCCGCGGCGCCATCGAAAAAGCACTGGTCTACATGGACCTGGCGGCGGGCACGCCGATCGACGAAGTAGCGATCGACAAGGTGTTCATCGGTTCATGCACCAACTCGCGCATCGAAGACCTGCGCGCCGCCGCCGATGTCGTGCGCGGCCGCCAGCGCGCGCCCAACGTCAAGCTGGCGATGGTCGTGCCGGGGTCGGGCCTGGTCAAGGAACAGGCCGAGCGCGAAGGCCTCGACCAGATCTTTTTGGCCGCCGGCTTTGAATGGCGCGAGCCGGGCTGCTCTATGTGCCTGGCGATGAACGCCGACCGCCTGGAACCGGGCGAGCGCTGCGCGTCGACGTCGAACCGCAACTTCGAAGGCCGCCAGGGCCAGGGTGGCCGCACGCACCTGGTGTCGCCGGCCATGGCCGCCGCCGCAGGTATTGCGGGGCACTTTGTCGACGTACGCGCGCTCTGATGCGTTAAGGCTTATTGCGGTCAATTCCACGATCATTTTCTCGTTCAGGACATCATGAAAAAAGCTCTCGCACTTTCCCTCGTCGCCATCCTGCTGGCCGGCTGCAACACCGTCTCGGGCATCGGCCGCGATGTCTCGAAGGTCGGCCAGGTCGTGACCGGCGCCGGCGGCAAATAAGGGCAACAAGATGGATAAGTTCACCGTACACGAAGGCCTGGTGGCGCCGCTCGACCGCGCCAACGTCGATACCGACGCCATCATCCCGAAGCAGTTCCTCAAGTCGATCCGGCGTACCGGCTTCGGCCCGAACCTGTTCGACGAATGGCGTTACCTTGACCACGGCGAACCGGGGCAGGACAACAGTGCGCGGCCGCTCAATCCCGACTTCGTGCTGAACCAGCCGCAGTTTGCGGGCGCCTCGATTCTGCTGACGCGCAAGAACTTCGGCTGCGGCTCGTCGCGCGAGCACGCGCCGTGGGCGCTGCAGCAATTCGGCTTTCGCGCCGTCGTCGCGCCGAGTTTTGCCGACATCTTCTTCAACAACTGCTTCAAGATCGGCCTCTTGCCGATCGCCTTGACCGAAGACGAAGTCGAGGCGCTGTTCCAGGCAGTCGAGCGCCAGCCGGGCTTCCAGCTGACGATCGACCTCGAACAGCAGCGCATCGGTACGCGTGACGGCAGCCTGTCGTTCGGCTTTGCCATCGACGACTTCCGCAAGTACTGCCTGCTCAATGGCCTGGACGACATCGGCCTGACGCTGCGCCATGCGGACGAGATCCGCACCTTCGAACAACGCCATATCGCGGCCCAGCCGTGGCTGGCCAACGCGATCTGATCGCGGGCCAGGACAAGAAACCAAGACAAGAAAGACGAGCATGAAGATTGCGATCCTGCCGGGTGACGGCATCGGCCCGGAGATCACCGCCCAGGCGGTCAAGGTACTCAACGCGCTCGGCGAGCGCTTCGAGATGGACACTGCAGAAGTGGGCGGTGCCGGCTACGCCGCGCACGGCCACCCGCTGCCGGACAGCACGCTCAAGCTGGCCAAGGATGCCGACGCGGTGCTGTTCGGCGCCGTGGGCGACTACAAATACGATGGGCTCGAGCGCGCGCTGCGCCCCGAGCAGGCGATTCTCGGCCTGCGCCGCGAACTGGGCCTGTTCGCCAACCTGCGCCCGGCGATCCTGTATCCGGAACTGGCCGGCGCCTCGACCCTCAAGCCCGAAGTGGTGTCGGGCCTGGATATCCTGATCATCCGCGAACTGACGGGCGACATCTACTTTGGCAAGCCGCGCGGCGTACGCGAATGCCCGGACGGCCCGTTCAAAGGCCAGCGCGAAGGCTTCGACACGATGCGCTACGCCGAAGGCGAAATCCGCCGCATCGCCCACGTGGCGTTCCAGGCCGCGCTGAAACGCGACAAGCGCGTGACCAGCGTCGACAAGGCCAACGTGCTCGAAACAGGTCAGTTCTGGCGCGATATCGTCACTGACGTGCACAAGGAATACGCCGGCGTCGAACTCGATCACATGTACGTCGATAACGCCGCCATGCAATTGGTGCGGGCACCGAAAAAATTCGATGTACTCGTGACCGGCAATATGTTCGGCGATATCCTGTCGGACGCCGCCGCGATGCTGACCGGTTCGATCGGCATGCTGCCATCGGCCTCGCTCGATGCGAACAACAAGGGCCTGTACGAGCCGTCGCACGGTTCGGCGCCGGACATCGCGGGGCAGGGCGTGTCCAATCCGCTGGCGACGATCCTGTCGGCCGCGATGATGCTGCGCTTTACCTTTGGCCTCACGGAGCAGGCCGACCGCATCGACAACGCCGTCAAGCGCGTGCTGGCGCAGGGGCTGCGCACGCCGGATATTCACGAAGCAGGGTCCACCCGCGTGGGCACCGAAGAGATGGGCAACGCGGTCGTCGCGGCGCTCGGATAACACTGTAATCACACTGAAAGAAGACGATGAAATTAGTTGGTCTGGTAGGTTGGCGCGGCATGGTTGGCTCGGTCCTGATGCAGCGTATGCAGGAAGAGGGCGATTTCGACCACATCGAGCCGGTGTTCTTCACGACGTCGAATCCGGGCGGCGCCGCGCCGGCGATGGCGAAGAATGAAACCACCCTGAAGAGCGCGAGCGACATCGCCGAGCTCTCCAAATGCGAGATCATCATCTCCTGCCAGGGCGGCGACTACACGAGCGAAGTGTTCCCGCAATTGCGCGCAGCTGGCTGGAACGGCTACTGGATCGACGCCGCATCCACGCTGCGCATGAACGACGACGCGGTCATCGTGCTCGACCCGGTCAACCGCGCCGTGATCGATGCCGCGCTGTCGCGCGGCGTGAAGAACTACATCGGCGGCAACTGCACCGTGTCGTGCATGCTCATTGGCCTGGGCGGCCTGTTCGAAGCCGGCCTGGTCGAGTGGATGACGTCCATGACCTACCAGGCGGCATCGGGCGGCGGCGCGCAGCACATGCGCGAACTGCTCACCCAGTTCGGCACGATCAACAGCGCGATCAAGCCACTGCTGGACAACCCGGCATCGGCGATCCTGGAAATCGACCGCACCGTGCTGGCCACCCAGCATGGTTTATCGGCTGACGAAACGAAGCAGTTTGGCGTGCCGCTGGCCGGCAACCTGATCCCGTGGATCGACAAGGACCTGGGCAACGGCCAGTCGAAAGAAGAGTGGAAGGCCGGCGCCGAGACCAACAAGATCCTGGGTCGCGGTGCAGGCTTCGACGCCAAGCCCATTCCGGTCGATGGCCTGTGCGTGCGCATCGGCGCGATGCGCTGCCACTCGCAGGCACTGACGATCAAGCTGACGAAGGACGTGCCGCTGGACGAAATCAGCGACATCATCGCCTCGCACAACGCGTGGACGAAGGTCGTGCCGAACAACCGCGAAGCATCGATGCGCGACTTGTCGCCAGCCGCCGTCACGGGCGGGCTGACCATTCCCGTGGGCCGTCTGCGCAAGATGTCCATGGGTGACGATTACCTGTCGGCGTTCACGGTTGGCGACCAGCTGCTGTGGGGCGCGGCCGAGCCGCTGCGCCGCATGCTGCGCATCGTGCTGGAGCGTTAAACGCTTCGCACACCGGGCTGGCTGCCTCGCAGCCGGCCCGTTATTTCCAGTTCGTCATTGCCGGTTGCATTCCTTGCAACTACCATGTCTGGTGGTTATCGAACCCCGTAAAGGCATGTCTCGCAGGCCACAAAACACCCCGTTCCTCCTGCTGTAAACGTGCGCATCGCTTGCGTGCCCTAGAGCATGATGTTATGTTGAGACTCCGGGAAACCGTCTTTCCCTCGGCCAACTTACTCGCTGCTCACTATGCATTTTTCGGAACAATCTCAGCTCATGGCACCTGCGTTGAAAACCCTCACTGCGGCGATTGCCAGTGCAGTGTTCGTCACTTCCGCCGCCAGCGCGGCCGGGCTTGGAAAATTGACCGTGTTGTCGGCACTTGGCCAGCCACTGCGCGCCGAGATTGAACTGACGACCAGCGCCGGTGAAGACCCGGCCAGCATGGCTGTCAAGCTGGCCACGCCCGAAGCCTTCCGCAGTGCGAACATCGACTTCAATCCGGCGCTGCTGTCACTGCGTTTCGCCGTCGAGCAGCGCGGTGGCCGCCAGATCATCCGGGTCAATTCCAGCCAGCCGCTGAACGAACCGTTCGTCGACATGCTGCTCGAGCTGACCTGGAATAACGGTCGCCTGGTGCGCGAGTACACGTTCCTGCTCGATCCGGCCGAACTGCGCACGACGCAGCCTGCGCAAGTGGCCAGCACGCCGGCGCCACGCGCGGCGTCGCAGCCGGCCGTTGCGGCATCGGCCGCCGCTGCTGCGCCGGCCGCCGACGCGGCCGAGCGGGCCCGCATCGCCGCCGCACGCGAAGGCGCCCAGCGCCAGGCGGCGCAGCGCGACGCCGCAGCTGCCGAAAGCACCTACCGCGTGCGTCGCGGCGATACGCTCAGTGGCATCGCGACCCGTGTGAAGCCGGCCGAGATCTCGCTCGACCTGATGCTCGTGGCGCTGTACCGCGCCAATCCCGAGGCCTTCATCGGCAATAACATGAACCGCCTGAAGTCGGGCCAGATCCTGAGCGTGCCCGATAGCGACGCGCTGCGTGGCGGCGCGAGCCAGAGCGAAGCGCGCGGCGTGGTCGTGGCGCATGCGGCAGACTTCGATGCCTACCGCAACAAGCTCGCCGGCCAGGTCGCTGCCAGCACCCCGGCCAGCGCGCCGCAGGGCGGCCAGAGCGCGACCGGACGCGTGACTGCGCGCGTCGAAGAACAACCGACCGCCGCCAACGAAGCGCAGGACAAGCTGCGCCTGTCGAAGGCCACGGCAGGCGCCGCCGGCACGCCGCAGGCCGGCACCGCCAGCGTCGAAGACACGCTGGCCAAGCAGCGCGAACTCGAACAGGCCGAGGCTCGCGTCAAGGAACTTGAAAAGAACGTCGGCGAACTGGAAAACCTGATGACGGTGCCGAGCCGCGCAGGCGCGGAAGCCGAGCAGGCCGCCGTAGCAGCGCCCGTCGTGGCGACGCCGGCCAAGCCGGTCACGCATCCACGCCTGAAAAAGCCGGTGCCGGCGCCGGAAGCAGAAAAAGGCCTGGTCGACACGCTGCTGGACAATATGCTGTACATCGCTGCAGCGCTCTTGGTACTGCTCCTGATCCTGTTCGGCATTGCGCAGCGCCGCAAGCGCAATGCCCTGCCGGTGAAACCGGTGCCGACCGAACCGTCGGTGCTGGGCGCACCAGGCGCCAGCGCCCAGTCGCTGTTCGCCGAAAGCGGCGGCCAGAGCGTCGACACCAACAACAGCGTCTTCAATTCGAGCTTCGCGCCATCGGCCAGCCAGCTCGACACGAATGAAGTCGATCCGGTCGCCGAAGCCGACGTGTACATCGCCTACGGCCGCGATGCGCAGGCCGAGGAAATCCTGAAGGAAGCGCTGCGCACGCATCCGGACCGTCATCCAGTGCGGTTGAAACTGCTCGAGATCTACGCCACGCGCAAGGATGCCCGCGCGTTCGAACTGCAGGCGCGCGAGCTGCATGCACTGACGAACGGGCAGGGCGACGACTGGGCACACGCCGCAGCGCTGGGCCTGGGGATCGACCCGCAAAATCCGCTGTACGCGAACGCGGCGCCAGCCCCGGCGCACACGCCGTCGGCGCAGGAACGCAGCCAGCAGGCCATCCTGTCGCAGCAGTACCAGGATGCGCTGCGTGCTGACGAGCCGGCAGCGGGCACCGACAGCAATGCGGGCGCCATCGCCGGCGCGGCCGCTGCCGGCGCCGTCGCTGCGGCGTCTGCGATTTCGCTGTCGAAGGACGATGCGGACCGCACCGCGGCGCCGCAAGCCGAGCCGGTGGCTGCGCCACGCACTGACGACAACACGCTCGACTTCGACCTTGGCGGATTGACGTTCGAGCCGGTGACCGATGCCGAACGCGCGGCGCCTGCGCCAACCTCGGCGCCTGCAAGCCGGCCCGACCCGGACGCCACGGCCGTACCCGACCTCGACTTCGACATGCTGCCGCCGGCAGCGGCGGCAGGCAAGCCTGAGTCCACGCTGTCGACCGACGTCAACGATCTCGAATTCGACATGGACTTCGATGCGCCGCCTGCCGGGCAACCGGCTCAGGCAACTGCGGCCACTCCGGCCGATGCACGCGACGACTTCTCGCTCGACCTGACGCCACAGCCGCAAGTGCAGGCCACCCCGGTCGACATGGCCGGTCTGGCCAAGGACTTCGACGGTTTGCCGTCGCTGCCGGCCAGCCCGTCGCAACCGGCGGCCGCCACTGCGACGCCGAGCGATCCGCTGTTCGACCTCGACTCGATGGACTTTGGCGCACCGGTCACACCGGCGACGCCAGCCCCCGTGAACGATCCGCTGCCTGCCGTGCGCGCTTCCTCGAACGCGAATGCGTCAGAAGACCCGCTGTTCGACCTGGACGCGATGGACTTCGGCGTGCCGGCCGAGCCGCGCGCGTCTGGCGGCGCCGAACCGAAAGACTTCGCGGCGCGCCAGGACGATCCGTTCGACATGTTCGACCTGCCGGATACTCCGGCGCCAGTACCGGCGCCCGAAGAGCTGTCGTTGCCGCCGCTGCCCGATGCGCCGACGCCGCAGCGCACCTCGCTCGACGCGCTCGACTTCGATCTGGATCTGCCGGCATCGGCGACGGCCAATGCGCCGACGCCAGCGGCGTTCGATGCTGACCCGGTCGATGACATGGCTGCAGCGCCGGCGCCGCTCTCGCCCGAGCACATGGAAATGGAAACCAAGCTCGATCTGGCCGTGGCCTACCAGGAAATCGGCGACAAGGAAGGCGCACGCGAACTGCTCGATGAAGTCATCAAGGGCGGCAGCACCGAGCAGGTTGGCCGTGCCAGCGCGATGCGAGAGCTGCTGGCGTGACGCGGATTGTTCTGGGTGTCCAGTACATCGGCACCGGTTGGAACGGCTACCAAAAACAGCCGGAGCGCAATACGGTCCAGGACCGTCTTGAAATGGCGCTCGAGAAGTTCGCCTGCACGCCGCTGGCCACCACCTGTGCCGGCCGCACCGATACCGGTGTGCACGCGATCGAGCAGGTGGTCCATTTCGACACGGATCTGGTGCGCCCGACGCAGGCCTGGGTGCGCGGCGTGAACACCTTCCTGCCCGATTCGATTGTCGTGCGCTGGGCCAAGGAGGTGCCGCTGGGCGAGGACGGGCTGGAATTCCATGCCCGCTTCTCGGCCCGCTCGCGCACCTACCACTACGTGCTGTACAACCATCCGACGCCATCGGCGCTGCTGTCGAACCGTGCCGGCTGGATGTTCCGGCCGCTTGATGTCGAGCGCATGATCGACGCCGCGCGCCACCTGATCGGCACGCACGACTTCTCGGCGTTTCGCGCGTCGAGCTGCCAGGCCAAGACCCCGGTCAAGGACATGCACGAAGTGCGCATTGAGCGCCACGGCGACATCATCGTCTTCACGCTGCGTGCCAGCGCCTTCCTGCATCACATGGTGCGCAATATCGTCGGCTCGCTCGTGTATGTCGGGCTGGGACGGCAAGAGCCGGACTGGATGCATGAGGTGCTCGAGAGCCGCTCGCGCGACGTGGCCGCGCCGACCTTCATGCCCGACGGCCTGTATTTCGCGAAGATCGAGTACGATCCGATCTGGAAGCTGCCGCAGGAAGCGGTCGCGCCGCTGCCCTGGTTGTAAGGATTTCCATGCACCGTACCCGTATCAAAATCTGCGGTATCACCCGCGAAGAAGACCTGAGCGCCGCTGTCGCCGTGGGCGCCGATGCTTTGGGCTTCGTGTTCTATCCGAAGAGCCCACGCTACGTGACGCCAGCGCGCGCGGGCGCCTTGTGCGCCGGCCTGTCGCCGTTTGTCAGCGGCGTCGCGCTGTTCGTCAATCCGACGCTCGCCGAGGTGCAGGAAGTCGCGGCGGCGATGCCGCTCGCCCTGATCCAGTTCCATGGCGATGAGACGGTCGAGCAGTGCGCCGCCATTGCGGCGGCCGTCCAGCGCCCGTTCATGCGCGCGTTTCGGGTCAAGCCTGACACGATCCCTGGCACGCTGCTAGAATGTGAGCTTGCATACCGCACCGCCAGTCCGTGGTTTTCAAGCCTTCTGCTTGACACTTACGTGGACGCTTATGGCGGCGCAGGAAAGGTCTTCGATTGGTCTCTCATCCCAAAAGAGCTCGCGCCTCGGGTCGTTTTGAGTGGTGGCTTGAACGTACACAACACCACTGACGGTGTCGTACGCGTTCGGCCTTTTGCCGTCGACATCAGCAGTGGTGTCGAAGCCGCAAAAGGTATCAAGGACGCCCGCAAGATGGCCGCGTTTGTCGCGGCAGTGCGGGCAGCCGATGCCACTATTCATAGCGAGACATACCATGCAGAACACCCCCTTCAAGGCAGCGCCTAACGCCGCGCCGCTGTTCAAGACCCCCGATTACGCCCTGCCGAACGCGCAAGGGCACTTTGGCCCTTACGGCGGCTCGTTCGTCGCCGAGACGCTGACCCACGCGCTGGCCGAGCTGAGCGAAGCCTACGCAAAATACGCGCAAGATCCTGAATTTCTCGAAGAGTACCGCTACGAGCTGGCCCACTTCGTCGGCCGCCCGTCGCCCGTGTACCACGCGCGGCGCTGGTCCGAAATGGCCGGCGGCGCGCAGGTCTACCTCAAGCGTGAAGACCTGAATCACACCGGCGCGCACAAGATCAACAACGTGATCGGCCAGGCACTGCTGGCGCGGCGCATGGGCAAGCCGCGCATCATCGCCGAAACCGGCGCCGGCCAGCACGGCGTGGCCACGGCCACCATCTGCGCGCGCTTCGGCCTGGAATGCGTGATCTACATGGGCAGCGAAGACGTCAAGCGCCAGGCCCAGAACGTGTACCGCATGAAGCTTCTGGGCGCGACCGTGGTGCCGGTGGAATCGGGCTCCAAAACGCTCAAGGATGCGCTCAACGAAGCGATGCGCGACTGGGTCACGAACATCGAAAACACGTTCTACATCATCGGCACCGTGGCCGGCCCGCACCCGTATCCGATGATGGTGCGCGACTTCCAGGCGGTGATCGGCGAAGAGTGCCGCGTGCAGATGCCGGCGATGACGGGGCGCCAGCCTGACTACGTCGTTGCCTGCATCGGTGGTGGCTCGAACGCGATGGGCATCTTCTATCCGTACATCGGCGAGCCGGGCGTCAAGCTGGTGGGCGTCGAGGCGGCGGGGGAGGGACTGGATTCGGGCAAGCACTCGGCCTCGCTGACCTCCGGCCTGCCAGGTGTGTTGCACGGTAACCGCACCTATCTGCTGCAGGACGAGAACGGGCAGATCATCGAGACGCATTCGGTGTCGGCGGGCCTGGATTATCCGGGCGTCGGGCCCGAGCACGCGTGGCTGAAGGACACGCTGCGCGCCGAGTACGTGTCGATCACGGACGATGAAGCGCTGCAGGCCTTCCACGATTGCTGCCGCATCGAAGGCATCATCCCGGCACTGGAATCGTCGCATGCGATCGCGTATGCGGTGAAGCTGGCGGCGACGCTGCCGAAGGACCAGATCATCCTGGTCAATCTGTCGGGCCGCGGCGACAAGGACATGCATACGGTGGCGCAGCGGATGGGGCTTGATTTCGGCTGATGCCGGCGTCAACCATGCCATCCTGCCCCGGTCAGCCGGGGCATTCGCCTTTTCCGATTACCAGAGGAACCCAGCATGTCCCGCATCGAACAGACTTTTACCGCACTTAAAGCGGACAACAAGACCGCGCTCGTCACCTTCATCACCGCGGGCGACCCGGGCCCCGAACTGACCGTCCCGCTGATGCACGCACTGGTGGAGGGCGGCGCCAACGTCCTCGAACTGGGCGTGCCATTTTCGGACCCGATGGCCGAAGGCCCGGTCATCCAGCGTGCCTGCGAGCGCGCGCTGAAATTCAACGTCGGCCTGAAGGACGTATTCGGCTTCGTGCGCGAATTTCGCAAGAACGACCCCGACACGCCGGTCGTCCTGATGGGGTACGCCAACCCGATCGAGCGCATCGGCCAGACCGAATTCATCCGCTGCGCCAAAGAGGCGGGCGCTGACGGCGCGATCGTCGTCGACTACCCGCCCGAAGAATGCGCCGCATTTGCAACCGCCATGCGCGACAACGGCTTGGACCTGATTTTCCTGCTTGCGCCGACGTCGACCACGGAGCGCGTCAAGCAAGTGGCCCAGTACGGTGGCGGCTTCAGCTACTACGTCTCGCTGAAAGGCGTAACGGGCGCCGGCACCATCGACACCGCCGACGTCGCCCGCCGCGTGGCTGCGATCCGTGAACACGTCAAGCTGCCGATCGGCGTGGGCTTCGGCATCCGCGACGGCGCCACGGCGAGAGCCGTCGCCGAAGTGGCCGACGCCGTCGTGATCGGCAGCCGCATCATCCAGGAAATCGAAAACAGCCCGCCAGACCAGGCCGTCGACGCCGTCCGCACCTTCACCGCCACCATCCGAACCGCCCTCGACGCCCGCTAACCCGCCACCGTCATATCAATGAGGGTCAGAGTCGAATTATTGAGCAATTTCTTCGGAAAATGTTGTCATTTAATTCGACTCTGACCCTCATTGTGATTGCCTCTAGGCTCTTGCAATCCAATTAGGGTCAGAGTCGAATTGTTTGACAACTTTTTGGCGATTGCCTGGCAAATCTTTTTAATATCCGGTTGCGATGGTTATGGCCAATGGGTTTATTACATGCGTACTGCCATATCTCTCCTGCTGATTGCGCCAGCTTAAAGCTTTTTCATTTTTCCTCAGTAAATTGATCTCTCCGTAGCGCAACCTGAGGGAGTGTCCAATGAAAAAGCGTGTCAAGCACATTGCAGTTGCCCAGTTTGGAAAGATGTTGGCGGCAGTTTATTTCATCGCCATGCTCCCAGTGCTGGCGATCGTTCTCCTCGCCATGTTGACGGGCGCGGAGATGCCGCCTATCGGGGCCGGCGTGGTCATTCTGGTTGCCATTGCGTATATCGTCAGCATCTATTTGGCAGGAATGCTGAGTGCATGGATCTATAACATCGTGGCTGCACGCTTGGGAGGCGTTGAATACACCGTCAACGACATCGCTTCGCCAGCGAAATAATCGCCAACATTGCCGCGTAAATAAATTAGGGTCAGAGTCGAATTGTTTGACAACTTTGGGGAATTGCCCAATAAGTCGACTCTGACCCTAATTGTTGGGAAATTGATTATTTAGCTCATCAACGTGACTCTGTCCCTCATTTTGCTTTGGAGATCAAACTCGGCGTTCATTCAGCCGAGGATCGGTGCTATTTATTGGGAAATTATCGAAAGTTGTCAAACAATTCGACTCTGACCCTCATTGTTTGGTGGTGGTGGCCGTGGGCGCGGGGCGGTGGCGACGTGTGATGTTTTGTTGGCAATATTGGTGGCTTGCTACGATTCGACAAGCTGCCTCCGAGCGGCTACACTACGCCCCACTGTAAGATTTGCCGCAAAGGAGAGAATATGAGTTGGTTGGAAAAACTGCTGCCCCCTCGGATCCAGCGCTCCGATGCCGCTAACCGCAAGACCATGCCCGAGGGCCTCTGGGTCAAGTGTCCGTCGTGCGAGTCGGTGCTGTACCGGGCGGATATCGAGTCCAACCTGCACGTGTGCCCGAAGTGCTCCCATCACATGCGCATCCGTGCCCGCGCGCGTCTGGATGCGCTGCTCGACGAAGGCGGCCGCTACGACATTGGCCAGGAGACGTTGCCAGTCGACACCCTGAAGTTCAAGGACAGCAAGAAGTATCCGGACCGCCTCAAGGCGGCGATGGAAGCCACCGGCGAGACCGATGCGCTGATCGTCCAGGGCGGCTCGATCATGAGCTTGCCGGTGGTCGTGGCCTGCTTCGAATTCGAATTCATGGGTGGCTCGATGGGCTCGGTGGTCGGTGAGCGGTTTGTCCGCGGCGCGCAGGTTGCGCTCGAGCAGAAGGTGCCGTTCATTTGCATTACCGCCACTGGTGGCGCGCGCATGCAAGAGGGTTTGCTGTCGCTGATGCAGATGGCCAAGACCACCGCGATGCTGACCAAGCTGTCCGAGAAGAAGCTGCCGTTCATCAGCGTGCTGACCGACCCAACGATGGGCGGTGTCTCGGCCTCGTTCGCCTTCATGGGCGACGTGGTCATCGCTGAGCCGAAGGCCCTGATCGGCTTTGCCGGCCCGCGTGTCATCGAGAACACGGTGCGTGAGAAATTGCCGGAAGGCTTCCAGCGCGCCGAGTTCCTGGTCCAGAAGGGCGCCGTTGACATGATCGTCGATCGTCGCAAGATGCGCGAAGAAATTGCGCGTCTGCTGGCCCTGCTGCAAAACCAGGCGACCGAAGTGCTGGCCTGATCGATCCAAAGGCCGCCGCGAGGGCAACCCGCGAACATGATCGCCAGGGGCGACCGGCGCGGGCATGCCAGACGGCGGCCCCCGCGGCCGCCTTTTTTATTTCCCGTATCGCCCGCCGAATCCCTCTTTTCTGAGCACCATGTCCCCACTTCCGACTACCTTGCCCGACTGGCTCGCGCTGCTCGAATCGCGTCATGCCGAAACCCATATCGACATGGGCCTGGACCGCGTCCGCGCCGTCAAGGAACGCCTGCAGCTGGCGTTCTCGTGTCCCGTGATCATGGTGGCGGGCACCAATGGCAAGGGCTCGACCTGTGCAATGCTCGAGTCGGTGTTGCTGCAGTCCGGCTACCGCGTCGGCCTCTACATCAAGCCGCATTTTCTCGATTTCAACGAGCGCGCCCGCATCAATGGCGAGATGGCCTCCGATGATGTGTTGATCGCCGCCTTCAACGCCGTCGAAGCCGCGCGCGGGGAGATTGACCTCACGTACTTCGAGTTCACCACGCTGGCCATTGCGCACCTGCTGTCGACCAGCGAGATCGATGTCGCCATCCTCGAAGTCGGCCTGGGCGGGCGACTCGATGCCGTCAACGTGATCGATGCCGACGTGTCGATCGTCACCAGCATCGACATCGACCACACGGCCTATTTGGGCGACACACGCGAAAAAATCGGCTTCGAGAAAGCCGGCATCTTCCGCGCGGGAAAAACCGCCATCTGCAGCGACCCGGTGCCGCCCCAGTCGCTGATCGATCATGCGACCAGCATCGGCGCCGACCTGTGGCTGCTGGGCCGCGACTTCAACTACCAGGGTGACCAGCAGCAGTGGAGCTTCGCAGGCCGCACCGGCCGCCGCAATTCGCTGGCCTATCCGGCCCTGCGTGGCGCCAACCAGTTGCTCAATGCGTCCGCGGCACTGGCGGCCCTCGAGGCGCTGCGCATGACCTTGCCGTGCGGCGCCCAGGAAACCCGCGCCGGCCTCGCAATGGTCGAGCTGCCGGGCCGCTTCCAGGTGCTGGCCGGCCGGCCGACCCAGGTCCTGGACGTGGCCCACAATCCGCACGCCGCCGCGACGCTCGCGCAGAACCTCGGCAATATGGGCTTTCACCGCTTCACGTACGCGGTGTTCGGCATCATGGACGACAAGGACATCGACGCTGTGATCGCGCCGATGGCATCGGTGATCGATCACTGGTGCGTCACGCGCCTCGATTCTCCGCGCTCGGCCGACCCTGCGGCACTGGCCGACAAGATCGCTGAATTGAAGCCAGCGGGCGCGAAAGCGGGCGATTTTTCGGTCACCACCTTCGATTCGCCCGCCGACGCTTATGCGAATGCGCTGAGCCGGGTTGAGGAGAATGATAGAATTGTGGTCTTTGGTTCGTTCTACACGGTTGCCGGCGTGATGGCGGCCCGTAAATCCTCACTACACTGATACCTCAATCGCATGGGCTTGTTCTCGTTCGGCACTAAAAACAAGCAAGAAACTGTTCGCGACAGCGGTCACTTCGTCAAGGACGACGAGGCCGCTTACACCGAGCGCGCACGCTCCAAGCGTGCCAGCTCGGCCGGTGAGGGCGGTCGCCGCTCGAGCCGTGGCGATCCGATCCTGCCCGAGAAAAAACGCGCGCGCCGCCGCCTGGTCGGCGCCATTGCGCTGGTCCTGGCCGCCGTCGTGGCCCTGCCAATGCTGCTCGATTCCGAGCCCAAGCCGCTGGCCACCGACATCGCGATCCACATCCCCGACAAGGACAAGGCTGCGCCGCTGCCGGTGCCGTCCGAGCAGGTTGCGCCAACGGCCAGCGTCGACAGCGACGAAGAGATCATCGATCCAGTCCCGGCGCCACCGGCCGGCACGCGTACGCCGCCGGTCGCCGTGGCCGCAGCGCCAGTGGCCAGCGAGGTGCCGCCAATGCGCATGCTCGAGCCAGCCAAGCCGGCCGAGACCGCCAAGCCAGTCGAGACCGTCAAGCCAAAGCCTGAAGCCAAGCCAAAGGCCGAACCCGACGCCAAGCCGGTGACGAAGTCTGAACCCGTCAAGACCGAGAAAAAGCCTGAGCCCGAGAAAAAGCCGGTCAAGGTCGCCGAGAAAGCCGCCGAGTCGCATCCGAAAGCCGAGCACGTCACCAAGCCGGCCCGTCCGGACGACGCCGCCCGCGCCATCGCGATCCTCGAGGACAAGCCAGCCGCCAAGGCCGAGCCGAAGACGGTCAAGGCCGAAGGCCCGGCGCCGCGCTTCGTAGTGCAGGTTGCCGCGCTGGCCAGCCAGGAAAAAGTCACCGAGTTGCAAAGCCGCCTGCGCGCTGCCGGCGTTGCCTCGTTCACCCAGAAGTCTGGCGAACTGATCCGCGTGCGGGTCGGCCCGTTCAGCAAGGAAGAAGCAGAGAAAGTGCGCGCCAAACTGAGCGGCATCGGTCTGTCCGGCTCGATGGTGCCGCTCTGATCCTCGCTGCCGCGTGACGATCTTCGATTACCTGGTGCTGTTCGTGCTGATCGCGTCCGTCGTGATCAGCACGCTGCGCGGCCTGGTGAAGGAAATTCTGTCGCTGGTGGGCTGGATGGTCGCCTTCGTGGTGGCCAATGTCTACGGCGCCCAGCTCGCGCCCTTGCTGCCCGAGGTAATTCCGGGCGGGTCCGCGCGCCTAATGGCGGCCTTCATCGTACTGTTCCTGGGCGTACGAATCCTGATGGGCCTGCTGTCGATGGCGATCGGTGCGGTGGTTGCCGCCACCGGTCTGTCGCTGGCGGACCG
This sequence comes from Oxalobacteraceae sp. CFBP 8761, assembly GCA_014841595.1. Classification (NCBI taxonomy): domain Bacteria; kingdom Pseudomonadati; phylum Pseudomonadota; class Betaproteobacteria; order Burkholderiales; family Oxalobacteraceae; species Oxalobacteraceae sp. CFBP 8761. The sequence continues at coordinate 1,176,746 of JACYUE010000001.1, forward strand.
GGGCCTTGGCGGCCTGTTCGGCCTGGCACGGGGCATTGTGATCGTGCTGGCCGGCGTCATATTGTGCGGGATGACGCAGATCCCGCAGCAGGCATTCTGGCGCGACGCGCTGTTGTCACCCATTGCCGAGACCGGCGCGCGCACCGTCAAACCATTCTTGCCCGCTGCCTTCGCGGAGCATATTAATTACTGAACCAGTAGCCGTAGTTTTCGCAGTTTTCTGTCATTTTGCACCCAAGCTTTTAGGAGCACCTCATGTGTGGCATCGTCGGCGTCGTTTCGCAGTCTCCCGTCAACCAGCTTCTGTACGATGCATTGCTGCTGCTGCAGCACCGCGGCCAGGACGCTGCGGGCATTGCGACCAATCACAGCAGCATGTTCTCGATGTTCAAGGCCAACGGCCTGGTACGTGACGTTTTCCGTACCCGGAACATGCGTTCGCTGCAGGGCAATACCGGAATCGGCCACTGCCGTTACCCGACCGCAGGTTCGTCAAGCGAAGAAGAGGCGCAACCGTTCTACGTCAACGCGCCGTTCGGCATCACGCTCGCGCACAACGGCAACCTGACCAACCAGGCCCAGCTCAGGGATGAGCTGTTCCGCAACGACCGCCGCCACATCAACACCGATTCCGATTCCGAGGTGCTGCTCAACGTGCTGGCCCACGAAATCCAGGAAGCGGCCGATGGCTTCTCGCTCGACGCCGACGCGATCTTCAAGGCGGTCGCTGTCGTGCACCGCCGCGTGCGTGGCGCCTACGCTGTCGTTGCGCAGATCGCCGGCCATGGCATGCTGGCATTCCGCGATCCGTTCGGCATCCGTCCGCTGTGCCTGGGCGTGAACGAAACCGAAAACGGCAACGAATACCTGGTGGCCAGCGAGTCGGTCGCCCTCGAAGGCCTGGGCTTCCGCTTCGTGCGCGACATCGCGCCGGGCGAAGCGGTCTTCATCACCAACGACGGCAAGCTGTCCGAGCGCCAGTGCGCCGAGAACCCGTCGCTGAACCCGTGCGCGTTCGAATTCGTCTACCTGGCCCGTCCGGACTCGGTGATCGACGGCGCCTCGGTCTACGCCACCCGCCTGCGCATGGGTGAATACCTGGCCGACAAGGTGCTCAGTGAAATCCCGGTCGAAGACATCGACGTCGTCATGCCGATTCCCGATTCGTCGCGTCCGGCTGCCATCCAGCTGGCGTTGAAACTCGGCGTGGAATACCGCGAAGGCTTCATCAAGAACCGCTACATCGGCCGCACCTTCATCATGCCGGGCCAGGGCATGCGCAAGAAGTCGGTACGCCAGAAGCTCAACGCCATCACTTCCGAGTTCAAGGACAAGAACGTGCTGCTGGTCGACGACTCGATCGTGCGCGGCACCACCAGCCGCGAGATCGTGCAGATGGCCCGTGAAGCCGGCGCGCGCAAGGTGTACTTCGCGTCGGCCGCGCCACCGGTGCTGTACCCGAACGTGTACGGCATCGACATGCCGACCCGCGACGAGCTGATCGCCTACGGCCGCACGACCGAGGAAGTCTGTCGCGAGATCACGGCCGACCGCGTGATCTACCAGGACATCGATGCCCTCAAGCGTTCGATTTCGGACGTCAATCCGGCACTGAAGAACTTCGAGGCGTCGTGCTTCGATGGCATCTACGTGACGGGCGACGTGACCCCGGAATACCTCGATCGCCAGGAAACCGCACGTCACAATCCTGCTGCCAAGGACGAAGACCAGGTCCGTACCCAGCTGAACCTGAACCCCGCTGTCGCCGCCGAGTAAGCATGAGCGAGAAAAAATCCTACGGCTTTACCACGACCATCCTGCATAACGACCGGCACAAGCCGATCGAGCATGGTTCGCTGCACAAGCCGATCCACACGTCGGTCGCGTTCGGCTACACGGATGCGCGTCAGCTGGCGTCCGTGTTCCAGGGCAAGGAGCCGGGCTTCCGTTATGGTCGCCAGGGCAATCCCACCATCAGCGCGCTCGAGGACAAGGTCAGCAAGATGGAAGATGGCGTCGCCACACTGTGCTTCGGCACCGGCATGGCGGCCATCGGCGCGCTGTTCCAGGCGCTGCTCAAGGCGGGCGACGCCATCGTCTCGTCGAGCTTCCTGTTCGGGAACACCAACAGCCTGTGGCAAACGGTGGCGGGGCAGGGCGTCGATGTCGCCTTTGTCGATGCGACCGACGTGGCGCAGGTCGAAGCAGCCTTGACGCCGAACACGCGCATGGTGTTCGTGGAGACGATCGCCAATCCGCGCACGCAAGTGGCGGACCTGGCCCGCATCGGCGAGTTGTGCCGTGAGCGGGGCATCCTGTACGTGGTCGACAACACGATGACGTCGCCCTGGCTGTTCCGCCCGAAAAGCGTGGGCGCCGGTCTCGTGGTCAATTCGCTGACCAAGTCGATTGGCGGCCACGGCATCGCGCTGGGCGGCGCGCTGACCGATACCGGTCTGTTCGACTGGAGCGCGTATCCGAACATCGCACCGAATTTCCGCAAGCAGCCGGCGCACGCCCAGGGCATGGCGCAGCTGCGTGCGAAAGCGCTGCGCGACTTCGGCGCGTCGCTCGGGCCGGAAGCGGCGCATCACATCGCCGTTGGCGCCGAGACACTGGCGCTGCGCATGACCCGCACCTGCGCCAATGCACTGGCGCTGGCCACGATGCTCGAGGCGGATGAGCGCGTGGCAAAGGTCCACTACCCGGGCCTGGCCTCGCATCCGCAGCACGGTATCGTCACGTCGCTGTTTCGCGCCGGGGGTTCGCTGCTCAGCTTCGAGCTGCACGAGTCCATCGATCCGTTCGATTACCTCAATCGCCTGCAGCTGGCGATTCCTGCGTCGAACCTGGGTGACAACCGCACGCTGGTCATCCCGGTGGCGCACACGATCTTCTTCGAGATGGGCGCCGAGCGCCGTGCCAGCATGGGCATTGCCGAGTCGCTGATCCGTGTGTCGGTGGGCATCGAGGACACTGACGACCTGGTCGAAGACTTCCGCCAGGCGCTGGATGCGTAAGTACGGCGTGCCGCGCGGCGTTACCGCGTGGCGTTACCGCGCGGCGTTACCGCGTGGCGTTACCGCGCGGCGTTACCGCGTGGCGTTACCGCGCGGCGTAAAGCCATGCAAAGAAGGCCGGCGCAATGCCGGCCTTGTCATTTTTACGGTTGAGTCCCGCTGTAAAAGGGGGCTATGATGCCCCATCGTCAGCTTGTCATTTTCTTCGGATGCCCATGAAACGTTTCCTGCTCTGCCTTTCTCTGACTATTGCCAGCGCCGCCTATGCGGGCGAGCTGGAAGACGCCAACGCGCTGTTCGAAAAGAAGGATTACGCGGGCGCGCTCAAGCTCTACACCAAGCTGGCCAACGCCGGCAATCCGCAGGCACAGCAGCAACTGGGCCAGATGTACTGGTATGGCGAAGCGGGCACCGTTGACGAGGCGGCGGCCAAGGCGTTGTTCGAGAAGTCGGCCGCCAAGGGCAACAAGGTCGCGGCCCAATCGCTGGTCGTCATGGAGCAGCGTGTCACGAAGCGCGCCGAAATCGATTACTGGATCAAGGGCTACGACGGCGCCGAGCTGCAGTCGGGCGAATACCGCTGCCCGTCGCCGCGCATTCCGGCCGTGTCGAAGGTGAATGACGAGATCGATCGCGTCAACAAGCTGGTGACCGGCTGGCAGGATTGCTACAACAAGATGGTGACGAACCTGAACGCGCAGTCGCCGCTGACCAAGAAGATCCCGGCTGATATTGCCAAGCTGATGAACAAGCAGGAAGCGGACGCCTCGGCAGCCTACCTGGAACAGGTGCGGCAGAATATCGCGGAAGGCGCGAAGGTCAATTCAAAGATGATCCTGGCGGATTTTGCAGCGTGGCGCAATGCCACCGAGGCATTCATCAACCAGCACAATGCCGTGGTGAAGAAGGCGTCGAACTAAGCAATGCCGGGTAGGGCAAGGCCGGGTAAAGCAAGCGCCGGCCGGGGAGACCGGCGCCGTTCCATCAGTTCCAGCTACGCATCAGGCCGACAGCCAGGCCTTCAAGCGCAAACTCTTCGTCCGGCGAGACGGCAATGATGTTGAAGTCGGGGTTCTCTGGCAGCAGTTCGACCAGGTCGCCTGTCTTGCGATAGCGCTTGACGGTGACTTCGTCGCCCAGGCGCGCGACCACGATCTGGCCGTTCTTGGCGCTGTCGATTTTCTTGACCGCCAAAAAGTCGCCATCCATGATGCCGGCATCGCGCATCGACCAGCCTTTGACCTTCAGTAGAAAATCGGGCCGCGCCGCGAACATGGCCGCGTCGACGTTGTAGGTGGCTTCAACGTGCTCTTGCGCCAGGATGGGATTGCCCGCTGCGACGCGCCCGACCAGCGGCAGCGACATGAACGACGGCGGCGGCATCGGGATCGCCTCGACGCTCGCGCCGATCAGGCGGATGCCGCGCGACGTGCCGGGCGAAATTTCGATGGCGCCCTTGCGCGCCAGTGCTTGCAGATGTTCTTCAGCCGCATTGGCCGAGCGGAAACCCAATTCAGAAGCGATTTCAGCCCGGGTCGGAGGGAAACCGGTGTTCTCGATCGCTTCCTTGATCAGGTTCAGGATCTGTTCTTGCCGTGCAGTGAGCTTTAGCATAAATGTGTTACAGCAACCGGTTATGTATGTAACCTGTATTTTTGTACAGTATTCTCGCGCGCGCAAGGGGAAACGCAAAAAATATCGCGAAAATCGCGATTCAGAGTGCAAACAGCCGTCAAAACCGTGGAATTGTCGAGTCAGATATGCCCGTTGCGGCGCCAAACGAGGCGATAACGCATCATCGGGGGTTTCCAAGTCACCGATATTCGGGTTATAATTGCCGGCTTTCCCTTCCCACACTCGTCTTGACGCCGAGGTGGGCATTTGTTAAACGTCCTCAAGGAGTAATGCATGCGTCATTATGAAATCGTGTTTATCGTCCATCCGGACCAGAGCGAACAAGTCCCGGCGATGATCGAGCGTTACAAGACCACGGTGACCAGCCGCGGCGGTAACATCCATCGCGTTGAAGACTGGGGCCGCCGCCAGATGGCATACCAGATCCAGAAGCTGCCAAAAGCACACTACATCTGCCTGAACATCGAATGCGACAACGAGACCCTGGTCGAGCTGGAAACTGCATTCAAGTTCAATGATGCGGTTCTGCGTCACCTGACCGTCAAGCTGAAAAAAGCTGAAACCGCACCGTCGCCGATGATGAAATCGGTGCAGCGCGAAGACGCAGCCAAGAGCCACCGTGCCGAAGCCGCTGCGCCAGCAGCCGCTCCAGCCGCTGCGCCAGCGCCTGCTGCTGCTTAAGTTTTTCCCAGTTATTCGTAGTAACCAGTAACACCGGGTGCATAACGCAAACCACCTCCAGCTCATGGCGACCATCGCTGAGCGCGACGTACTGCGTTACACCCCGGCCGGTGTGCCAATCGTTTCAGCCGTCCTGATGCACGAATCGCAGCAGGAAGAGGCCGGAGTCGAAAGGTCGGTCGCGTTCGAAGTCCCTGCGTTCGCCGCGGGGGAGATTTCGGGCAGGTTTGCCAGCGCCGAATTGGGCGCCAGCTACAGGTTCAACGGATTTCTTGCACGGAAAAATCGCAACAGCAAAGCCCTGGTGTTTCACATCATTGATTTCAGTGCCGCTTAACCCGGCAATTTAGATACAGGAGCCTCAAATGGCATTCGGTAAAAAGTTCGACAAAAACAAAGCGAAACTCAAAGAGAAGCGCAAACAGCAGAACCCGCTGTTCAAGCGCAAGAAATTCTGCCGCTTCACCGCCGCTGGCGTTGAGCAGGTGGACTACAAGGACGTCGACACCCTGAAGGACTTCGTCCAGGAAAACGGCAAGATCATGCCAGCACGTCTGACCGGCACCAAGGCGCACTACCAGCGTCAGGTCGACACCGCGATCAAGCGCGCACGCTACCTTGCGCTGCTGCCGTACACCGACCTGCACCACGGTTAATCGTCGGTCACGACAGTCAGACATCTGGAGATCACTATGCAAATCATTCTGTTGGAAAAAGTAGTCAACGTCGGCAACCTGGGCGACGTCGTCAAGGTCAAGGACGGTTACGCACGTAACTTCCTGATCCCACAAAAGATGGCCCGCCGCGCTACCGCCGGCGCCGTCGCCGAGTTCGAAGCCAAGCGCGCTGAACTGGAAAAAGCAGCAGCTGAAAAGCTGTCGGCTGCCCAGGCAGAAGGCGACAAGCTGAGCGGCATGACCGTCACCATCGGCCAGAAAGCCGGCGTTGATGGCCGTCTGTTCGGTTCGGTCACCAACTTCGACATCGCCGAAGCGCTGACCAAGCAAGGTTTCGCTGTCGAGAAGTCGCAAGTGCGCCTGCCGACCGGCCCGCTGAAAACCACCGGCGAATTCCCGGTTGCAGTCGCTCTGCACACCGACGTCGTGTCGGAAATCACCGTCGCCGTTGTGGGCGAAGCTGCCTAAGCACACGCCGTACATGTGCTGAGCACGCAGTTCTGAAAAAGCCGGGTTCGCCCGGCTTTTTTGCTTTTCGGCTTTCCAACCATGTCAGTCACAGGACTGGAAAAGGTATAATCCCGCCCATGAACGCAGCATCTCCAGATCCGCAACTCGACGCCCTGCGCATCCCCCCGCACTCCATCGAAGCCGAGCAGTCCGTCATTGGCGGCCTGCTGCGCGATAACGCCGCGTGGGACCGTATCGCCGACTTCATGAACGCGGAAGACTTCTACCGCTACGACCACCGCATCATCTTCGAACAGATGGTGCGCCTGATCAACGGCGGCAAACCAGCCGACGTCATCACCGTCTACGAAGCCTGCAACCAGCTCGGCAAGGCCGATGACGTGGGCGGCCTGCAATACCTGAATGCGATGGCGCAGAACACGCCGTCCGCCGCGAATATCCGGCGCTATGCCGAGATCGTGCGCGACCGCGGCATCCTGCGCAAGCTGATCACCGTGGCCGATGAAATCTCGGGCAATGCGTTCAATCCGCAGGGCAAGGAAGTCAAGCAGATGCTCGACGAAGCCGAGTCCAAGATCTTTGCCATCGCCGAGTCCGGCTCGCGCGGCCAGCAGGGCTGGAATCCGATCCAGCCGCTGCTGACGCAGGTCGTTGAGCGCATTGACGAACTCTACAGCCGCGAGAATCAGGGTGAGATCACCGGCGTGCCGACCGGCTTCATCGACCTCGACCGCATGACGTCGGGCCTGCAGCCGGGCGACCTCGTCATCGTCGCCGGCCGTCCGTCGATGGGCAAGACGGCGTTCTCGGTCAATATCGGCGAGAACGTCGCCATCGAAGCCGGTCTGCCAGTGGCGATCTTCTCGATGGAGATGGGCGGCACCCAGCTGGCGATGCGTATGCTGGGTTCGGTCGGTCAGCTCGACCAGCACCGCCTGCGTACGGGCCGCCTGAACGACGAGGATTGGCCGCGCCTGACGCACGCCATCCAGAAGATGAACGACGCCCAGCTGTACATCGACGAAACCCCGGCGCTGAACCCGATCGAGATGCGGGCACGCGCACGGCGCCTGGCACGCCAGTGCGGCAAGCTGGGCCTGATCATCGTCGACTACCTGCAGCTGATGCAGGGTAGCCAGCCGGGCGACAACCGCACGGCGGAAATCTCGGAAATTTCGCGCTCGCTCAAGGGCCTGGCCAAAGAGCTGCAGTGCCCGGTGGTGGCGCTGTCGCAGCTGAACCGCTCGCTGGAGCAACGGCCGAACAAACGCCCCGTGATGTCCGACTTGCGCGAATCCGGCGCAATCGAGCAGGATGCCGACGTCATCATCTTCCTGTACCGCGACGAGGTCTACAACCCCGATTCGCCCGACAAGGGCACGGCCGAGATCATCATCGGCAAGCAGCGTAACGGTCCGATTGGCGCGATCCGCCTGACCTGGATCGGCCAGTACACCAAGTTCGGCAATTACAGCGGCAACCTGTCTGTGTATCAGGGTGACTAAATAACCATTTGTAGTAACACCAAGGCGGCCATTGATGTTTTAATGGCCGCCTTTACGCGTGGCCGCATTTTCGGCGCGACCCCGTAATCCCAGAGAGTCAATACGGAGAATCTATGTTTGGACGTTTCATGCCCACCGAGGGCAAGTTTTTCGATCTTTTCAATCAGCACGCCGCATTGTGCGTTAAAAGGGGCGCAGGAAATGGTCAGCCTGATGACCAACTTCGACGACCTCGAAACGCGCACCCATGCGATCGAGACGATTGAAAAGCAGGCTGACAAGATCACCTATGCCACGGTCGACCTGCTGCACAAGAGCTTCATCACGCCGATCGACCGCGACGACATTCACAAGCTGATCACGCGCATGGACGACATCCTGGACATGATGGAAGACGCGGCCCAGACGATCTCGCTGTACGACCTGCAAGCCGTCACGCCGGAAGCCAAGCGCCTGGCCGAGCTGTGCCTGGCCTGCTGCCTGAAGGTGGAGGAAGCCGTCTCGCTGCTGCACAATATGGACAACGCTGCCAAGATCGTCGCGCTGTGCGAAGAGATCGACCGCCTGGAATCGGACGCCGACCACGTGATGCGCGCGGCCATGTCCAAGCTGTTCCGCGACGAGCCGGACGTGCGCAACCTGATCAAGATGAAGGCCATCTACGAGATTCTCGAGACGGTCACCGATCGCTGCGAAGACGTGGCCAACATCATCGAAGGCATCATCGTCGAAAACGCGTAAGCGTCGCAGACCTGCATAACCATGGATAATCTCAACATCAGCATCTACGTGCTGGGAATGCTCGTGCTCCTGGCACTGGTATTCGACTTCATGAACGGTTTTCACGATTCGGCAAACTCGATTGCCACCGTGGTCTCGACCGGGGTCCTGAAACCCCAGCACGCCGTCGCAATGGCGGCATTCTTCAACTTCATCGCGATCTTCGTGGTCAACATGAAGGTCGCCCAAACCATCGGCAAGGGCACGATCGACCCGCACGTGGTCGACCATTACGTGATCTTTGGCGCCCTGGTCGGGGCGATCTCGTGGAACGTCATCACCTGGTACTACGGCATTCCCTCGTCGTCGTCGCACGCGCTGATCGGCGGTCTGGTGGGCGCGGCTGTGGCCAAGGCGGGCACCGGCTCTCTGATCTCGGGTGGCCTGATCAAGACCGTGGCGTTCATCGTCGTCGCGCCGCTGCTGGGCTTCGCGCTCGGTTCGATCATCATGCTGATGGTGGCCTGGATCTTCGTGAAGTCGACGCCCCGAAAGGTCGACAATCTGTTCCGCAAGCTGCAGCTGGTGTCGGCGGCGGCCTATTCGCTGGGCCACGGTGGCAACGACGCGCAAAAGACGATGGGCATCATCTGGATGCTCCTGATCGCCGCCGGTTACACGAGCGCGACGGCCGAATATCCACCGGCCTGGGTGATCATCTCGTGCTACGCGGCGATTGCCTTCGGCACGCTGTTCGGCGGCTGGCGCATCGTCAAGACCATGGGCCAGAAGATCACCAAGCTCAAGCCGGTCGGCGGTTTCTGCGCCGAAACGGGCGGTGCGGTCACGCTGCTGCTATCGAGCGCATTCGGCATTCCGGTCTCGACGACGCACACGATCACCGGCGCCATCGTCGGCGTGGGCGCCGCGCGCAAGACTTCGGCCGTGCGCTGGGGCGTGGCGGGCAATATCGTGTGGGCGTGGATCTTCACGATTCCAGCGTCGGCCTTCATGGCGGCGGTGGCCTGGTGGATCGGCACCAAGATCATGTAATCGTGGCGTGATCATGATTGAAAACGGCGCCATTGGCGCCGTTTTCTTTTCAGTGCTGCGTCATCGCGCCCGTGCCGACGCTGGAATTTTTCATGTTCTCGCGCTCGACCTCGCTGACGGTGCCGACATTGTTGGCTGTCTGGCCTTTCTTGCGTGGCAGGTAGGTGCCGATCGGGGTGCTGCGTTCTTCTCGCACGCTCGCCGTCTTCGCGCCGTCGGGGGCAGGGCTAACAGGGGCAGGGGTGGTGCAGGCGACCAGCAACAGGGCGGCAGCGCAGGAAGTGATGAGTGATGTCAGCGGAAAGGTCATGGTCGCAGGCTCGGTAGAGTGGCTGTTCGGTATTGACAGCCGCACATCATTCTACGCCGGAAGCCGCGTGCGATATCCTGACAGAATTGACAGGTCAGCGTGGGCGTGACGTCGGCTAGCCGAGATCGACGGCGAGGCCTTCGTAGGCCAGCAGCACCTGCAGCTCGCCCAGGCTGCCGGAGTGGCGCGCCATCACGTCGGCAAACGCCGCCTCGAGTTCATCGTCGCCGCGGGTCGGTTCATGGTGCGTGCAGTACAGCGTGCGTGCGCCAACGCGCAGTGCCATCGCGATGGCGCCGTCAAACGTACCGTGGCCCCAGCCCCGCTTGGACGGGTATTCGTCGCGCGTGTACGAGCAATCGACGATCAGCGCATCCACGCCCGCCATCACGGCGTCCATGCGACGTTCGGCCTCGCGCATCTGCGTCTCGGCCGCTGCGTGCAGCGGGTGCCCGGCCGGATGCGGGTTGTACCAGGGTTCGTGGTCCCCCGTGAAGAACACTGACTTGCCGTTGCAGTCGATGCGGTAGCCGAGGTTGGTCACCGGGTGGTTCGTCACCACGTTCGCCACCAGCGCATCGCCCACCGCGATCGGTTCGCCGATGTTCAGCGTGCAGTACTCGATGGTGGCGCTCATGTCCGTTTCGCCGACGGGGAAATAGCTGTTTTGCAACTGCACGCCCATCACGTGCTCGATGCCACGGCCCGTGATCGGATCGTGCGCGCCATGCAGGCGCACGCGGCTGCCCTTGACGAACAGCGGCGTGAAAAAGGGCAGGCCATGGATGTGATCCCAGTGGCTGTGCGTGATGAAGAGATTGGCGTGCACGGGCGGCCGGGCCAGCAGATGCTGGGCCAGCGGGAACAGGCCGGTGCCGCCATCGAGCACGATCAGCGTGTCGTCATCGGTGCGCACCTCGATGCAGGTCGTGTTGCCGCCATAGCGCGCCGTGCGTGGCCCCGGGGACGGGATCGATCCGCGTACTCCCCAAAAACGAAATTTCATGATGCATTCCCTGCCAGGTCAGAACCGCACAATTCCATACAGCGTAGATCATAGCGAGATTGTAGCTCGCGGGCATCGGTATGAGATAAATGTCTTGTGCATGGTTCAGCGCAGAAGGGTGTGGTGTCATGTGGCGCAACCGTGACGGGCCGACGATGCGCGCCGATTCGATGCGCCACAGCGCGGCCAGCAGATTGTCGATGTCGCCCGCCATCGCGCCCCTAGGACATCGCGCCCATGCGCTCGATCGACGTGGATGGCGGGAAATCCGCGAGCTCGTACATCGGGCGCACCTCGATCTCGGCCGGTGCCCCTGGCCCGTGCGGGTTGGGGAAGCGCCGGCTCCATTCCATGGCTTCCTCGCGCGAGCCGACCTGGATCAGCGTATAGCCGGCGATCAGTTCCCTGGCTTCGGTGAATGGGCCGTCGATGACGCGCCGCTCGTCTCCCTCGTAGCGGATGCGCCAGCCCTGACTGGTGGGCTTCAGGCCGCTACCGTCGAGCAGCACGCCGGCGGCGGCGAGCTCCTGGTTGTAGTCGAGCATGGCGGCGATCAGGGACTCCGGCGGCATGACGCCCGCTTCGGTGTCGGCATTGGCTTTGACGATGATCATGAAACGCATGGTGTTCTCCTGTGATGGGAGTCCGGTGATCGGCCTCCTGACGACGACGAACGGCGCCACCCGCATTCGACAACGGCGGTGCAAAAAAATCAGCGCGCGCACGTCGACCGTGGCCCAGGCGGCGGCCGGGCATTCTCCGATGATGGTGTGATTGAACGTATGGATATGGTAGCGCGATTGATGCACATCGCAGTCACCATCACTGACAGATAACGCTGGCTGCGCCAAAAAAAAAACGCCCGCCGGTAAGGGCGGGCGTTGCGGTACTGCGCCTGCGCGGGGCAGGCGGCACAACGATTACAGCACGTCGCTGGCGTGATCGGCCAGGCGCGAGCGTTCGCCGCGTGCCAGCGTGACATGGCCACCGTGGTTCCAGCCCTTGAAGCGGTCGACCACATAGGTCAGGCCGCTCGAGCCTTCGGTGAGGTATGGCGTGTCGATCTGCGCGATATTACCCAGGCACAGGATCTTGGTGCCAGGACCGGCGCGCGTGACCAGCGTCTTCATCTGCTTGGGCGTCAGGTTCTGCGCTTCGTCGATGATGAGGAACTTGTTGACGAAGGTTCGGCCGCGCATGAAGTTGAGCGACTTGATCTTGATGCGCGAGCGGATCAGGTCTTGCGTTGCCGCGCGACCCCAGTCGCCGGCATCGCCGTCGGACTTCATCAGTACTTCAAGGTTGTCGTCGAATGCGCCCATCCATGGCGACATTTTCTCTTCTTCGGTGCCTGGCAGGAAACCGATGTCTTCACCGACCGGCACCGTCACGCGGGTGACGATGATCTCGTTGTAGAGCTTGGTTTCGAGCACTTGCGCCAGGCCGGCGGCCAGGGCCAGCAGGGTCTTGCCGGTACCGGCCTGACCCAGCAGCGTGACGAAGTCGCACTCCGGATTCATCAACAGGTTCAGTGCGAAGTTCTGCTCGCGGTTGCGCGCGGTGATGCCCCACACATTGTTCTTGTTGTGGCTATAGTCGCGCAGGGTTTGCAGCACGGCGGTCTTGCCGTCGATTTGCTTGACCTGGGCGTACAGCGGCGACTGGCCATCCTTCGGCTCCATGTAGACGAACTGGTTCGCCAGCAGCGTTGGAATCAGCGGACCGGTCACGCGGTAGTAGGTTGCCGAGTTGCCTTGCTTGTTTTCCTGCCACGATTCGACGTCCTTGCCGTGCGTGTCCCAGAAATTGTCCGGCAGCTGGACGATGCCCGAGTACAGCAGGTCGCTGTCTTCCAGCACGTGGTCGTTGAAGTAGTCTTCGGCCGGCAAGCCGATGGCGCGCGCCTTGATGCGCATATTGATGTCTTTCGACACCAGCACGATCGCGCGGCCCGCCTGCTGCTGCTCGAGTGCCCGCACGACGCCCAGGATCTGGTTGTCGGCTTTGCCTTCCGGCAGGCCTTCGGGCAGCGGCGCGCTGGTCAGACGGGTCTGGAACAACAGGCGGCCCTTGGCATCCTTGTTGCCCAGCTTGGACAGCGGAATGCCGGACTCGATCGCGTCGTCGTCGACGTTGGCGATCAAGGCGTCAAGCGTGCGCGAGACCTGGCGTGCATTGCGCGCCACTTCGGACATGCCCTTCTTGTGGTTGTCGAGTTCTTCGAGCGTCATCATCGGCAGATAGACGTCGTGTTCCTCGAAACGGAACAGCGAGCTTGGGTCATGCATCAGCACGTTGGTGTCGAGCACGAACACCTTGGTCAAACCCGAGCGGTCGGCCTTGCGGCTGGTGGACGACTTGACCGGCGCTTCCACTGGCTTCTGCTTGGTGGAATGGAGTTGCTCGGCATCCTGCTCGCGCAGTTTGGCCGTGACGGGCACAGCGTTCGGGGCTTCTGGAGCTGCTTTGGAAACAACTACGGGAGCAGCCTGAGGCTTCGTTTCGGCAACCGGAGCCGCACGCACGGGTGCTTGCGCGGCGGCGAGGGTGTCTTCGGCTTTGCGGCGTGCGCGCGACTTCGGCGTTGGCACGGCTTGACCGCTGATCAGGTCATCGACTTCGGGATCGGGCTTGGCCGAGATCGAACGCACCGGCGAACGACCGGGTTCGGCCTTGGGGTAATCTTTGACCAGCAGCATGGTTGCTGGCTCATTCGGTATTTTTGGCAGTGGCATCAGGTTCTCAATCTAAAAAAAGTCTGGAAGACCGTGCGCGCGCGGGCCACATGGCGCTGGCGCACGAAATGACGCAACTAAACAGGGATAAGGGGAATTGCGGTTGAACTGTTGCAACACGGCCGGGCCGGACAATGCGTCGGCCCGGCGGGCAACCGGGTGAGGGTAGTGCAGATGCAGGACAGGTTGAATTACAGGTCGACTCAAAATAAGTGGCAGCGATCCAGCAGGTTGAACAAACTGGAGCCATCCATTGTCAGGGCTGGCTCTTCAGAAATTCCAGCACTTCAGTCACATGGTCACTGACCTTCACGCCACGCCATTCTTTCACCAATCGGCCTTGAGCGTCAATGACAAACGTACTGCGCTCGACCCCGCGTACTTTCTTGCCATACATGTTCTTCATCTTCATGACGTCGAATTGCGTGCACACGGCTTCATCGGCGTCCGAGATCAGTTCGAACGGCAGGCCAAGCTTGGACTTGAAGTTCTCGTGCGAGCGCAGCGAATCGCGGGACAAGCCGTAGATGTCGGCGCCCAGTGCCTGGAACTCGGGATAGGCTTCGCGAAAAGCAATGCTCTCGGTGGTGCAGCCAGGCGTATTGTCCTTCGGGTAAAAGTACAGCACCGTGTACTTGGCGGGACGGCCGAGCAGTTCGAACGGTTTCTCGCCCGTCATCGGGGCGGTGAAGGGGGCAAAGGTTGCAAGTTGGCTCTCGGCCACGGGTTTCTCCTGACGGTCGCAGCGCAGCTGCAGGGTGACCCTCCCGGCGCGCCATGGCGGGGAGCGGCACCCCATGATAATCCGTCGGTGCTATCCGCCGCTAGTACTCTTGTGGGCAGAATCGCAATATTTACCCGGATTGAAACGTTTGCGGCCCTGTTGAACCGCTGTTGTATCGATTCAGGCGGTGCGTTCGAGGATCAGGGCCAGCGTGACCTTGCGGCCTTCGCCCATCAGCACGTTGTAGGTGCGGCAGGCGGCGCCGTTGTCCATGCTCTCCACGCCGATGTGCCGGCTCGACAGACTGGTGACCAGGCGCGGGTGCACGAAGCGCTGACGTGCGCCGGTGCCGAGGATGACGACGTCCGGCGCATCCTGCGCCAGTTCATCGAAGTGGGCGGCGGTGAGCTGGTCGAAATCGGTCACGTTCCATGGGCGGGGCGGCACCTCGGGCAGCAGCGTCAGGCTGTAGTCGTAACGCTGGGCGTTGATCTCGACGCCGCTGGCATCGACGCCGGTCACGGTCTGGTATTGCTGGGTATTGTCGGAATGGAGCTTCATGGCGATAGGCGAAGTGGACGCTGTTTAGCGGTGACTGTGCGGATGCCTATTGTAACCGGATCGGCAAGGTTGCCTAAACCGTGCGCTTTGGGCAGAATGGTATTTTTGCGCACTGCAACAGTGCAGGCGATTTTCCAGGGGATACTGTGCGACCGATTGCCAAATCGAACAAGCTCGACGACGTCTGCTACGAGATCCGCGGACCAGCCCTGGAGCAGGCGCGCCAGATGGAAGAAGACGGCCAGAAGATCATCAAGCTCAATATCGGCAACCTCGCCGTGTTCGGCTTCGATGCGCCGGACGAGATCGTCAGCGACATGATCCGCAACATGCACGGCGCGGCCGGCTATACGGACAGCAAAGGCATGTTCGCGCCGCGCAAGGCGGTCATGCACTACACGCAAGAGAAGAACATCACCGGCGTGACGATCGACGACATCTACCTGGGCAACGGGGCGTCGGAACTGATCGTCATGTCGATGCAGGGCTTGCTCAACAACGGCGACGAAGTACTGGTGCCGGCGCCCGACTATCCGCTGTGGACTGCCGCCGTCAGCCTGGCCGGCGGCGCACCGCGCCACTATATCTGCGACGAAGGCGCCGGCTGGATGCCCGACATCGCCGACATGCGCAGCAAGATCACCCCGAACACGCGCGCCATCGTCGTCATCAACCCGAACAACCCGACCGGCGCCCTGTATCCGCGCGAAGTGCTGCTCGAGATCATCGAACTGGCGCGCCAGCACCAGCTCATCATCTACGCCGACGAAATCTACGACAAGACGCTGTACGACATGGCCGAGCACGTCTCGATGGCCTCGCTGGCCGACGACGTACTGTTCGTGACGCTGAACGGCCTGTCGAAGAACTACCGCTCGTGCGGCTACCGCGCCGGCTGGATGGTGGTCTCGGGCGAGAAGCGCCATGCCAAGGGCTATATCGACGGCCTGAACATGCTGGCGTCGATGCGCCTGTGCGCCAACGCGCCGGGCCAGTTCGCGATCCAGACCGCGCTCGGCGGCCACCAGAGCATCAATGACCTGGTGGGCCCGGGCGGGCGCCTGCTCCGGCAACGCGATCTCGCCTACAAACTGCTTACCGATATACCGGGCGTGTCCTGCGTGAAGCCAAAAGCTGCGCTTTACATGTTCCCGCGCCTCGATCCGAAGATGTACCCGATCACGGACGACCAGCAGTTCATTTGCGAACTGCTGACCGAGGAAAAAGTGCTGCTGGTGCAAGGCACCGGCTTCAACTGGATCGCCCCGGACCATTTCCGGCTGGTGTTCCTGCCTAATTCCGACGACCTGACCGACGCTTGCGGACGCATTGCGCGCTTCCTCGACGGTTACCGACGGCGCCACGCCTGATCCAGCGCGTTGCGCCCAGACCTCACGAGAAACAGATTTTATGAAACCGATTCAAGTTGGCCTGCTGGGCATCGGCACCGTTGGTGCCGGTACCTTTAATGTACTCAAGCGCAACCAGGAAGACATCCGCCGCCGCGCCGGCCGCGGCATCGAGGTGACGATGGTCGCCGCGCGCAATACCGAGCGCGCACGCAGCGTGACCGGCGATGGCGTGACCGTCGTCAGCGATCCGTTCGCCGTGGTGAACCATCCCGATATCGACATCGTCGTCGAGCTGATCGGTGGCTACGAGCTGTCGCGCGAGCTGGTACTGCAAGCCATTGCCAACGGCAAGCATGTGGTCACTGCCAACAAGGCGCTGGTGGCGCTGCACGGCAACGAGATTTTCGCGGCCGCACAAGAGAAGGGCGTGATCGTCGCGTTCGAAGCGGCCGTGGCCGGCGGCATCCCGATCATCAAGGCGCTGCGCGAAGGCCTGACGGCCAACCGCATCGAATCGGTGGCCGGCATCATCAACGGCACCACCAACTTCATCCTGTCCGAGATGCGCGACAAGGGCCTGGACTTCGCCACCGTGCTGGCCCAGGCGCAGGCGCTGGGCTATGCCGAGGCCGATCCGACCTTCGACATCGAAGGCGTGGACGCCGCGCACAAACTGACGATCATGTCGGCTATTGCCTTCGGCATCCCGGTGCAGTTCGACAAGGCCTACGTGGAAGGCATCAGCCAGTTGCAGGCAGTGGATATCCGCTACGCCGAACAGCTGGGCTACCGCATCAAGCTGCTGGGCATCACCCGCCGCACGACGACTGCCGCCGGCGAAGGCATCGAGCTGCGCGTGCACCCGACCCTGATCCCGGCTGCACGCCTGATCGCCAACGTCGAGGGCGCGATGAACGCCGTGCTGGTGCATGCCGATGCCCTGGGCGTCACGCTGTACTACGGCAAGGGCGCAGGTGCAGAACCGACCGCATCGGCCGTGATCGCCGACCTGGTCGATGTGACGCGCCTGGCGACCGTCGACCCGTCCGGCCGCGTGCCGCACCTGGCGTTCCAGCCGAACCAGATGAGCGACGTGACGATCATGCCGATGGCCGACATCACCACCAGCTACTACCTGCGCGTGCACGTGCAGGACCAGCTGGGCGTGATGGCCGACCTGACGCGCATCCTGGCCGACGGCGGCATCTCGATCGACGCCGTGCTGCAGAAAGAGCCGGGCAACCAGACCAATATCGACATCATCATGCTCACGCATCAGACGCAGGAGAAGAGCATCGATGCGGCAATCGCCAGGATCGAGACGATGCCGGCCGTGATTGGCAAGGTCACGCGGATTCGTCTGGAATCGCTGGGCTAAGCAGCGCAGAACCACAGGGTGGCCGCTTGGCTCAGGGCCACCCGCATCATGCGGGCCGGGTAGTGCCGCGTGAGTAGTACCGCGTGATTCTTCCAAGCTGTTTCGTATCGCCGGTCACGACCTTCGGTATCAGATGCGAATACGCAAGCATGAATATGAGAAACATGCTTTGTTCGGCCGTGCTTGCCGTTGTACATTACGGCATCCTAGTCACCCGAGCCCTCCAGCATGCGCCAACCGAGCCAATTCTCCCTGCTGACCCAGCGCCGTTTCGCGCCCTTTTTCTGGACCCAGTTCCTGGGCGCGTTCAACGATAACCTGTTCAAGACGGCACTCCTGGTCGTGATGACCTACGACGCGCTGAACTGGACGACGCTTGACCCCTCGCTGATCAACAACCTGATCCCCGGCCTGTTCATCCTGCCGTACGTTGTGTTCTCCGCCACGGCCGGCCAGCTCGCCGACAAGTTCGACAAGGCCCGGCTCGCTCGCATCGTCAAGATCGCCGAGATCGCAATCATGCTCGTGGCCGGTATCGGCTGGATGACGCACAATCTGTGGCTGCTCATCGCGGCCGTGATTGGCATGGGCATGCACTCGACGCTGTTCGGGCCCGTCAAGTACGCCTACCTGCCGCAAAACCTGAAGCCCGATGAGCTGGTTGGGGGCAATGGCGTCGTCGAGATGGGGACGTTCGTCGGCATCCTGCTGGGCGAAGTGGCCGGCGCGGTGCTCGTTGGCAGGCCGAACGGCATCATGCTGGTGGCCGGCGCCACGCTGTTCTTCGCCGTACTGGGCCTGCTGGCGAGCTGGCGCATCCCGCCGTCGCCGGCGCCGGTGCCCGAGCTGCGCATCAGCCGCAATATCATTGCCGAGTCGTGGCGCAATCTGGCGTTCTCACGCAAGAACCGCACCGTGTTCCTGTCGATGCTCGGCAACTCGTGGTTCTGGTTCTATGGCGCGCTGCTGCTGGCCCAGTTCCCCGTGTTTTCCAAGGATTACCTGCGCGGTGACCACAGCGTGTTCGTGCTGCTCCTGACCGTGTTCTCGCTCGGCATCGGCGCCGGCTCGCTGCTGTGCGAACGCCTGTCGGGCCACAAGGTCGAGATCGGTCTGGTGCCGTTCGGCTCGATCGGCTTGTCGGTGTTTGGTATCGACCTGTATTTCGCCAGCTCGGGCTTCACTGCTGGCACGGCAATCGTCGACTGGCTGGCGCTGCTGGGCCAGCCGGGCGCCTTGCGCATCCTGTTCGACCTCGTGATGATCGGCGTATTTGGAGGCCTGTTCATCGTGCCGCTGTTCGCGCTGATCCAGACGCGCTGCGACCAGAAACACGTCTCGCGCACGATCGCCGGCATGAACATCCTGAATGCGATCTTCATGGTGGCCTCGGCCGGCGTGGCGATCCTGCTGCTGGGGCAGGGCTTTTCGATTCCGGAACTGTTCCTGACCACGGCGCTGCTCAATGTGGTGGTGGCAATCTACATCTTCTCGCTGGTGCCGGAATTCCTGATGCGCTTCCTGGCCTGGATCCTGATCCATACCGTGTACCGTGTCCGCATGATCGACACCTCGCACATCCCGGCTGACGGCCCGGCGGTGCTGGTCTGCAACCACGTGAGCTACGTCGATGCGATCGTCATCAACGCAGCCAGCCCGCGCCCGATCCGCTTCGTGATGGACCATCGCATCTTCAAGACACCGTTCCTGCGCTGGATTTTCCGCGCCGTCAATGCGATCCCGATCGCGCCAGCCAAGGAGGACCCGTGGACGATGGAAAAGGCCTTTGTCGACATCGCCCACGCGCTGCATGACGGCGAGCTTGTCTGCATCTTCCCGGAAGGGCGCCTGACCAAGACGGGCGAGATGAGCGAGTTCAGAAGCGGCATTACCAAGATCGTCGAACGCAACAAGGTGCCGGTGATCCCGATGGCGCTGCGCGGCCTGTGGGGCAGCTGGTTCACGCGCGACCAGGGCAACCTGTTCGGCCGGCGCATCGCGCGCGGCATGCGCTCGCAACTGTCGCTGGCGGTGGGCACGCCAATTGCACCGGAGCTGGCGACACCGGAATATCTGCAGCAGCAGGTAATGACGTTGCGTGGGGACTGGAAGTAAGCAGAAACAAGCGGAAATCAGCGCCGGGGCATACCGCCGGGATGGGTATGGCAAAAGCGCAAGATTTTTTTTGTGGCTCTGATATAATTATTGACTAGTCGGGGCGTAGCGCAGCCTGGTAGCGTACGTGCATGGGGTGCACGGGGTCGGAGGTTCGAATCCTCTCGCCCCGACCAATAGAATCAACGAGTCAGGCCAGCCGAGAGGTTGGCCTTTTTCGTTTCTGAAGCTTTTCCCTTCCTGCGAAATACTATTGCACAGCATTGGTCGCCGCCGGCGCGCTGTCAGCCGGCCAGCGCACGAACAGTCGGTGTGAGTATGATTTCCCAGGGCTGGCCAAAATGGAAAAGGCTGCTCGATAATGAGCAGCCTGAAGAAATAAATCATGCCAGCGCTATTTGCAGCCGCCAGCCGATAGGTAACAAGCGTTACTTACACGCTGTGCTGTTTCTTGCGACGGTTCATTCCGACACCCAATAAACCGATTCCGAGCAAGGCGACGGATGCAGGCTCAGGAACTTCCGAGACATTGGCGAAAACAAAACTTACATCATTGTAATTAAAGTCACCGCCATTATTCAGATCTTCGAAAGCGACATAGGTCCCGGCGATCATATTTGCATCACCAGCGTAGTTATATGAATAGACATGGTTGACCGAGTCGCTATTCAGGCTGGTTTGGGAATACCACGGCCCAACATTGCCTGGTACAAGATTCTTGAGAACGAATACCAGGACGTCGCCTTGAACAACAGGCCCGAAGTTGAATGAATCACCATATGCCGATGTCTGATTATTCAGTCCATAAACGCCGGTTGCTACACCATTAACAAGCATGGACACTTCATTCGTGTAATTCGCTGTCGAGCCGGCAAAATAGCCCGTTACAATACCGGTGGATGTCGCAACAAATGTATACGGCTGAGCGTTTTGCGTACCTGCAGGTGAATATGGGATTGGCGCTGCCTGAGCGGCACCGCACGTTACCAACGCAGCTGCCACTGACAGTTTAGCAAACATGTTTTTCATTATATTTCCCCAGTTGTTGGATGAGCTTTTTTAGTAAGCAATAACCGGGCCATATCAATAAAATCCTTAGTTAACAACTGCTTGTAAATACACCATTTATAAAATCGGTAGTTGTGTAAATTTTACCGACAAACACAATGAAAATTTATTTCATTTAGTAAATTATGGTTAATTGAATGAATCTTCATGATTGTTTCAACCTGTCGCTATGAGTGTCCCCGGAAAATGAACGTCTGTACCACACTGCGGAAAAGAATGACGGCGGTTCGATTGACGCCGTGGCCAAAGCCCTGCATCGCGCGCAGCCCTGGCCGCTGATGAACCGTCAGCTAGTCCGGTCGAGTTGCCCCAAGCTTTCTCTGTGTCAATTCACGGCACCTTTGCGACGCCATCGCCAAGCCAGTACCGGTCAATGTCTCGCAAGCCCCAATCTGCAGCGTTCTCGCATCCAACGATGGCATCGCGCGCGCCCGGTGCCCCTAGGTCGATCAGCTCCGGCCGGATATAAGTCCGTGCACGGATCGAAAAGAACACCTTGATCTTGGGCAGCAGCAGCGATTTGCCGCAGGGCTGTTCCGCAACGACGCCGAGGCGGCCCGATTGCAGGCGCACCAGCGTGCCTACGGGATAGATGCCGAGGCACTTGACGAAGGCGGCAAACACCGCCTCGTCGAATTGCCCGGCGCGCGCCCATTCGGCCATGCGCCGCAGCGAATCGGCCGGGCACCAGCCGGCCTTGTAGGGTCGGTTCGACGTGATGGCGTCGTACACATCGCAGACTGCGCCCATGCGCGCATACAGGCCCAGATCGTCACCCGACAACCGATGCGGATAGCCCCGACCGTCCGGGCGCTCATGGTGGTGCAGGCATACTTCCAGTGCAACCGGACCGACACCGGGCGAAGCCAGCAGCATGGCGTGGCCCTTGGCCGGATGGCCGCGCACGACGCAAAACTCGTCTTCGGTCAGGCTGCCCGGTTTATTGAGCACCTCGGCCGGGACGGCCATCTTGCCGACATCATGCAGCAGGCCGGCCAGGCCCAGTTCGCGCGCGAGATGGTCGTCGAGACCCAGCTGGCGCGCGAGCGCGATCATCAGCGCGCAGACTGCCACCGAATGCATGTACGTGTAGTTGTCGGCGGTCTTCAGGCGCGCCAGGCCGATCAGTGCGCCGGGGTTGCGCAGCACCGAGGCGGCGATGGATTCGACCATCGGCATGGCGTCGCGCACCTCGACCGCGCAGCCCATGCGCGCCTCGTTGAACATGTCGAACAGGGCGCGCTTCGACTGGTCGAGCAGCACGGCGGCGCGGCCGAGTTCGTCGTCCATCGTGGCGCGTGGAGCAGGGCGGAAGCGAAACACCGTGGCGTCTGCAGTGCCCGGTGCTGCCGGCGCCGTGGCGCTCGCCTCCGGCGCGGGTTCGACATCGAGTCCGCGCTCGGTATCGATCCAGGCTTCGGTGGCGCGACTGGTCGCGATGCGCCCGAGTTGCGCCGCCGATTCGATCAGGAAGGACGATTGCCAGAATGGCGTGTCGATCCACGAGCAGCATAGTTGTTCTACATACATTCCTGGCCGTAACTGCTTGATGGCGACTTTCTTCAGACCGGCACGCGGGACCGGCGGGGCTTGCCGACCACTCCCGATCATGGCACGGCCAGTTGCAGCGCGGCGGCGCGGGTGACGCCCGCAGAACGGCGGGGCGGCGTTGCTGGCATGGACGCTGGCGCTGCACTACGGGCCAGCTTGAACACGGCCAGCGCCTGCACCACCTTGAGCGTTTGTTCCTGCAGGGCGGCGGCGGCGGCGGCCGATTGCTCCACCAGGGCGGCGTTCTGCTGGGTCACGCCGTCCATTTGCGTGACGGCGTCATTGACCTGGCCAATGCCCGCGACCTGTTCGCGCGAAGCGGAGGCGATTTCGTTCATCAGGCCGCTGACCTTGCGCACGGCGGCCTGCACCTGCTGGGTCGTTTCCCCGGCGCGCACGGCGAGGGCGGCGCCGGCCTCGACTTTGCTGATCGAGGCGGCGATCAGTCGCTTGATTTCCTGCGCCGAGTTGTTGCTGCGCTGGGCCAGATTGCGCACTTCGCTGGCGACGACGGCAAACCCGCGCCCCTGCTCGCCCGCACGGGCCGCTTCGACGGCGGCGTTCAGGGCGAGGATATTGGTCTGGAAGGCGATGCCTTCGATGATGCCGATGATGTCGCCGATCTTGCGCGACGCCTCCGAGATCTCGTCCATCGTGGCAATCACTTCGCCGACGATGAGACCACCGCTCACGGCCGTGCCGTCAGCGGCCTCGGCCATGGTGCTGGCCTGGCCAACGCTGGCGCTGTTCTGCTGGACGGTCGATGCCAGTTCTTCCATGCTCGACGCGGTCTCTTCGAGCGCCGAGGCCTGGGACTCGGTACGCCCTGACAGATCCATGTTGCCGGTCGCGATCTCCGCAGTCGCCACGCTGATTTGCTGGAAGTTGGTGCGTACATCGCCCACGATGGATTGCAGGTTGACGCGTAGCTGGTGCATGGCCCGCATCAACTGACCCATTTCGTCTTGCCGGTTGCTGCTGAAATTCACGCTCAGGTCGCCGCCCGCCATGGTCTGGCAAGCCTGTCGCGCTACTTCCATCGGCCGCAGCAGGGTCGCGTGTAACGCGTACCAAAAGTAGAGCAACGACACGCCAGCGGCCCCGGTCAATATGCCGAGCGGGGTTTCGAGGTGGGGAAACCGTACTGCGCCGTCGAGCAGGTGAAAGCCCATCAACAGCAGCAGCATCGCGCACTGGCCCGTCAGATTCAGCGCGATGCGGCGGCGCAGCGTCATATGGGTTGCGGCCGCCAGCCAGCCGCGTAGTCCGGTCGCGCGCACCATGCCTTGCTGAAGACGGATATTACCGGCGGTACCCGCCTTGAGGTTGCGATAGAGTTCGGCAGCCGCCGTGATCTGGGCCCGCGTCGGCTTCGTGCGCACCGACATGTAGCCGACGGCCTTGCCGTTTTCCATGACCGGAGTGGCGTTGGCCATCACCCAGTAGGCGTCGCCGTTCTTGCAACGGTTCTTGACCATGCCCGTCCAGGACCGGCCCGAGCGAATGGTGGCCCACATATCGGCAAACGCCTCGACCGGCATGTCGGGATGGCGCAGGATGTTCTGGGGCGCGCCGATCAGCTCTTCTTCGGTGTAGCCACTGATGGCGATGAAGTACGTGTTCGCGTACGTGATGTTGCCTTGCAAATCCGTGGTTGAGACGATCGTTTCGGTGTCGCTCAGTTCGATCTCGACATCGGTGACCGGAAAATTATTGCGCATGACAGACTCCTGCTGGAAGGCGTGGCGGACATGGCCCACCACCTGTTTAATTCACACCAGCAACAATTTTATGCCATCGGAAAACGAATAACTCAAATAAAACGAATAAATCGATTTATTTTCAGTGCAGTGTTGTGATTTGTCACGACGTATGTCGCCAGATGGCTTCCGTGATGCAACATGGGGGATGATCGGGGTAGCGGCATTGTTGCTGCAATCCGCGCACGTCACCGTTGTATTTTTGCCAGCCAGGTGTAGCATGAGACAGATGATCCGCCTACCCACCGGAACCACCATGCGACGTCGATATGTCGAGTTCGCCATGCTGGCAGCAGCGCTGGTCTTTCTCGGCGCCAGCCTCGCTTATCTGCAGCTGACCGAGGTGGAGCGCCTCGAGAGCAGCGAGCGGGCCCGGTTGCTGTCGCTGACCACGCTGTTGGCCAGCAATATCCAGACCGATCTCGTGGCCACCAATGTGGCGCTCGAGGGTGTAGTGCGCGATTACCTGAGCGCCCCGGATGGCGCCGTTGCCGAGGCAGAATTGGCCGGTCGTCTGTCGGCGCTTGTCGGCGCGATGCCGGGCCTGCGCACGATGATGGTGTTCGACCGCGACGGGCGGGTGCGCGCTGCCAGCCAACACGATTTGTACGGGCACGATTTTTCCCGGCGCGACTATGTGACTGCAGTGCGCCGCGCGCCCAGCAGCCGCACCCTGTACGTGGCCGAGCCGTTCCGCTCGATTCGCGGCGACCAGGTGGTGACGGTTGCGCGCATGGTGCCGGACGCAGCCGGCCGTTTCGCGGGAATGGTGCTCGCCACGCTCGATCCCGAATATTTCACCGGCCAGTTCCGCACAGCGATGTATGCGCCCGACGTCTGGGCCGTGGTGGTCCACGGTGGCGGACGGCAATTGCTGAACTATCCGCCGAAAGGAAAGATCGACGGCACCAACCTGGCGCGCACGGGTACGTTCTACCAGCGCCACCGCAGCAGCGGCCGGGTGGCCAGCGTACTCGAAGGCCGGGTCTACACCACCGGCGGAGAGCGCGTGATGGCCATGGCCACGATTGCGCCAGCAGCGCTGGCGATGGACTATCCGCTCGTGATTGGCCTGAGCCGCGACGCCGCCGCCGTCGCCGCGCCGCTGCGGCGCCAGGCGATGACGCTGGCCGTGCTGTTCGCCGTGCTGGCAACCGGCGCCTGCGGAGCGCTGGCGGTGGTGCAGCGCAGGCGTGCGCAGTGGGCACGCCAGGATGCCGAGCAGGCGCGTGCACGCGCTGCCATGCAGGGCGTGTATGACAGCGAAGCGCGGTTTCGCACGCTGATCGAGGATGCGCCGCTGGCCGTCGCCATCCTGCGGCACGGGCGCTTCATCTATTCCAACCCGCGCTACCGGGCCTTGCATGGCTATGGCGCGACGGACGACCTGACCGGGCTGCGCTGGCGCGCCATGATCACTGCGCCGTCGCTGGCCGGGCTGGCGCAGCACGAGGCATTGATCGAGGCCGATACCCCGGCCGAGCAGCATTTCGAGGCGATCGGCCTGGGCAAATGGGGCTCCTCCGTGCCGGTCTACAAGACCACCGCGCAGGTACGGCTGGCGGACGGCCCGGCGACCCTCGTCTTCGCGCAGGATATCTCGGCGCAAAAGAGCGCCGAGGCCGAGATGCTGCTGGCCCGCGATGCGGCCGAGGCGGCCAGCCGCAGCAAGGCCGAGTTTTTGGCCAATATGAGCCACGAGATCCGCTCGCCGCTCAATGCCGTGCTGGGTTTCGCCTATCTGCTCGAGCAGCGCGCGATCGACGCCGAAGCCCGCAGCATGGTGCGCAACATCCGCGTGTCCGGCCAGTCGCTGCTGGCCATCGTCAATGACATCCTCGACGTGTCGAAGATCGAGGCCGGGCACATGCTCATCGAGACCGCGCCGTTCTGCCTGGGCGAGTTGCTGGAGAAGGTGGCCACCAGTATGCGCATCGGCGCTGCCGGCAAGGACCTGCAGCTGATCGTCGACACGCCGCCGGCCGGCGTCGGCATCCTGCTCGGGGATGCGTTGCGGCTCGAGCAGGTGCTGCTCAATCTCACCGGCAATGCCGTCAAGTTCACACCCAACGGCCAGGTGGCGCTGCACTGCACGTTGCTGCGGCGCGACGGCGACGCCCTGGTGCTCCAGTTCAGCGTGCATGACACCGGCATCGGCATCGACCCGGCCGCCCAGGAGGCCATCTTCTCGCCATTCACCCAGGCCGACAGTTCCACCACGCGGCGCTTCGGTGGCACCGGCCTGGGGCTGACCATCTGCCGTCAGCTGGTTGCACTGATGGGCGGCGCGCTGGTCGTCGACAGCACGCCCGGACGCGGCAGCGTGTTCAGCTTCAGCGTGCCGCTGCAGGTGTCTACCGAAGCCAGTGCTACCGCCGTCTGCGCGGCTGCCACGCCCTCGGGCCAGACTCTGCTCGACGTCTGCGTGCTGGTTGTCGACGACAGCGACATCAATCGCGAGGTGGTCCAGCGCATCCTGCGCGACCAGGGCGCCGAGACGGTCTGCGTCGGCGATGGCCGGCAGGCGCTGGACTGGTTGCTGGCGCATCCTGAGCAGGCTGACGTCGTGTTGATGGACGTGCAGATGCCGGTCATGGACGGCATCGAGGCGACCCGGCAGCTGCGCCGCATGCCGCAGTTCGATGGCCTGCCGGTCATCGCACTGACTGCCGGGGCGTTCAAGGAACAGCAGGAGGCGGCGCTCGAGGCCGGCATGTGCCATGTGCTGAGCAAGCCATTCGATGTGCCGGCGATGCTCGCGCTGATTGCCCGCTTGTGCGGGAGCAAGGGTGGGGGCGAGGGCGGCGGCGCGGGCGCCCTGGCCGGCCCGGCGCCGGCACAGGTCGACGAAGACGCGCTCGACGTGGCTGCCGGACTCGCCCTGTGGCTGGACGGCGCGGCCTACCGCCAGTATCTGGCCCAGTTCCTCGAACTGCATGGCGACAGCGCGGCGCTGATCGGCGCCAGCCTGGCTGCCGGCCGGCCCGGCGAAGCGGCCGCGCTGGCCCACAAACTGGCCGGCGTGGCTGCCAGCCTGGCCCTGCCTGCCACGCGCGTGGCCGCGCACGAGGCCGAGCGGATGCTGTACGCCGCCATGCGCGATCCGGGCGCCGACGGTGTTGCGGTCGACCTGGTGCCATTGACGCAGGTGCTGGCGCAGGCGCGGCGCGCCATCGAGCAGTACCTTGGACCGGCGCCGGCGCCGGTAGCGTCGCCCGTGGCAGCGTCACCGGCGGTGCTGCACGCGCACCTGACCAGTCTGCTCGAAGCGCTTGACGCCGAGGCGCTGGAACAGGCCGAAGCCTGCCTGGCCACACTGGCGCCGCTGCTGCCAGCGGTGACACTCGACCGTGTGTGGAACCCGCTGCGGCGCTTCGATTTCCGCGCCGCCGAGGCCGCCGTGCGCCTTTTGACAGCGTCCGTGCCGGCAACCTTGTAAGCGCCGGGCTGCTGGCCGTCGACAAGGCGGGCAGGGCGGGCAGGGCTTGGCCGCCCCGTCAGCGCAGCGGCTGCGTCCAGCGCCGCACGAGGTCGCCCAGCTGCTCCGCCGTGAACGGCTTGCTCAGGTAATCGTCCATCCCGGCCGCCAGGCAACGTTCACGGTCGCCGTCGATGGCGCTGGCGGTCAGTGCCACCACGGCCATGCGCGGGGCGCCGGTGGCGTGTTCGCGCTGGCGCAGCTGGCGGCAGGCTTCGTAGCCGTCGAGCACCGGCATCATGCAGTCCATCAGCACCAGGTCGTAGGCGCTGGTTTCCAGCGCTGCCAGCGCGACCGCGCCATTCACTGCTTCGTCGACCCGGCAACCGAGCTTTTCAAGCAGGATGCGCAGCAGTTCGCGGTTGATCTCGGTGTCCTCGACGACGAGCACGCGCGGTGTCCCTACGGTGGTCCGCAGGCCGGATGCGCTGACGGTGTCGGGCGCCGGCGTTGGCGCCAGGCTGCACGGTACGACCAGGCGGAAGCAGGCACCGGGCCCGGTGCGCGGGACCAGGTCGATACTGCCACCCATCAGGTCGGCCAGGCGGCGGCAGATGGCCAGCCCCAGGCCGGTGCCGCCATACACGCGGCTGATGGTGTTGTCGGCCTGGCTGAATGGCTGGAACAGGCGCGCTTGCACAGCCGGCTCGATGCCGATGCCGTGATCGCTCACCTGGTACAGCAGCAGCCACCCGCCGCTCTTGTCGGGATCGCGCCGCGCCACCACGGTCAGCTCGATCGGGCCGCCGCCAGCGGGGGTGAACTTGATCGCGTTGCTGAGCAAATTGCCCAGCACCTGGCCGATGCGGTCGGGGTCGGCCATGACGGCCGGTGGCAGCACGCCCGGACGCAGCACGATCTCCAGGCGCTTGCGTTCTGCGCTCATGCGGTACGAGTCGACCCGCTGCGCGGCATGACGCATTGGATCGAATGCCTGCGGCAGCAGTTCCAGGTTGCCGGACTCGACCTTCGAGAAGTCGAGGATGTCGTTGATGGTGCGCAGCAGCTCGAGCACGCTCTGGTGCACGGTGCGTGCATACGTGTCCAGCGGTGCCGGCAATCCGGCGCCGAACAGCAGTTCGGACATGCCGACAATCCCGTTCATCGGGGTGCGGATCTCGTGGCTCATCATCGCCAGGAAACGCGACTTGGCCTGGTTGGCCGCATCGGCTTGGGCCTTGAGCGCAAGCGCCTCAACTGCATCGCGCTCGCGCTGGCGCACGATGCGCAGCACCGTGCCAAAGGCCAGCGCCACGCCCAGCATGCCGGTCATCGCAATGGCGCCCAGCGGACGCAGATTGCGCCACCAGTCGCTGGTCAACAACGCTTCGGGCACGGATGCCTCGATCACCAGCGGATGGTTGCGTACGGGACGCTGCGCCACCATGCGCGCCTCGGCATCCGTGGCAGCGGCTGCTGGCGGCCGGCCGATGGCGGCGTCACGCTGCGGCCAGGAGGCCAGCAGAACCTGGTCGCTCGACAACAGCGAGATCGCCGCCTGCTGCCCGGGGCTGACGGAACGGAAGAAGTCGGTGAACGAGGCGCACGAGATGCCTACCACCGCCACGCCCGCGAAGCGGCCATCGGGCGTTTCGCGACGGCGGCTCAGGTAGAACGTCCAGGCCCCGTTGATCTTGTTGCGTACCGGACGGCTGACGTAGGGGGCGGGGTCGCGGTGCGCGCGGTGATAGACGAAATAATCGCGCTCGGCCAGGTTGATGACCGGCGTTGGCCAGGCGCGTGTGGAACTGAGCAGCGCGCCGTCGGCGCCGATGATGCTGGCCACGGCCACCTGGGGCAGGCCGCTGATCTTGTCGCTCATGGTGCGATAGAGCGCTTCGCTCCCCAGCGCCGGATCGCCGTCGTCGGCCGGCAGCGCGGCCAGGATGCTGTCGAGCGCCAGGCTGGACGAGGCCATCGATTGCGCGGTGCTCTCGGCCAGCGCCAGCGTCAGGTTGTCGAGATCGCTGGCCCAATCGTCGATTTCGCGAAAGTGCAATACCCAGGCTGAACCGGCCAGCGCGAGTGTGAGCAGCAGAACCAGGCCCGCGCAGATCATGGCGCTGACGGTACGTGTGTCCAGGCGCTGCAGTCGCTGCAGGCGCCCCCACCGTGGCACGTCGTTCATTGATGTGTCCGCACTCACCCATGCCCTCCGTCGGAATTGGTCGGCAGCCTGCGCGGGGTTCAGCGTGTGGCATGGAAAACGGCGGATCACGCGCTCGTGCCGGCTCGCCTGACAGACAACGAGTCTACATCAAAACCTTAAAATTCGTTAATTTAATTTATTTGAATTTAAAGTAATGAATATGGGGATTGCGAGGCGGGCGGGTGTCCTTTACACCGGCGCCGGCTTGCGGACGCGCTGCGCGACGTTCGCGCGCAGATAGCCGCGCAGCTCGTCGTAATTGATTGGTTTGGGGAAGAACACGCCGCCTGCCGGGACGCCGCCGCGGGCTGCAAGCTCGTCGGCAGGCAGCCCGGACAGGATGGCAATGCTGACGTCGGCCAGTTCCGGGTCGGTCATGACGGTGCGCACCACTTCGAAGCCGTCGATGCCCTCCATGACGATGTCGGCCAGCAGGATGTCGGGCGGGCGGCGGGCGATCTGCAGGAGCGCCTGGTAGCCGTTTTCGCAGAAGATGAAATCCGCTGGCAAGTCCCAGGCCGTAAACTGACGCTGGTACAGGGCGCGTTGGATGGCGTTATCCTCGATCACGAGAATGGTCGCGCGCCCGCTGGCTTCGCGCCCCATGCTTCCGGCCAGCTTGTTCTTGTAGTCCAGTACTGCCTTGAGTGGAATCCGGCGGTGCCCGCCCTGGGTCTTCCAGGCATCCAGCACGCCTGTTTCCACCAGCTGCTGCACTAGCGACACCGAGATACCGAGCATCTGCGCCGCCACCTGCGTGGTGCATACCTCGTCGGACGTTACCGCACTTTGCTTAGTTGCCACCTGAACCGCTCCCGCACTATCCGTTGCTTCAATGAGAATTCATTGAATTCGTTTTAATTGCTTGTATTGTATCGTACCGGCGCATGACCCATCAGCGCCCAAGTGCACTGGCAGGCGCGCAGTGCTTATAGAAGAAGGTCGTTGCACACAGCGGGCCGTCGGGCAGACAGGCGAAGTCAGGGACGCTGCCGGCGCGCTGCCAGCCCGACCGTGCATACAGGCGTTCGGCGGTGCTGTCAGCCGTGTCGAGTACCAGCACGCTGCGCCCTTGCGTACGCGCGGCTTCTTCGACTGCCTCCATCAACCGTCGGCCGATGCCTGCGCCACGTGCCTGGCGCCGCACCAGCAGCTTGGCCACATCCGCCCGATGTTGCTGATTGTCCGGCATGGCGGTAATCAGCTGGACGGTGCCGAGAATGCCAGCCTTGTCCTGCGCCACGATCAGCGTGCGCTCGCCGCGCTCCACGCCGCCTGCGATGTCGTGCCAGTAGTCCAGCGCCGTCGTGCGCGACAGCGGCAGCATGAAGCTGACCGATGCGCCGCCTTCGACGCAGTCGATCAGGACATCGGCCAGTTGCTCGCTGCAGGCGTGGGCGTCGGCATGTGAAAGGGTGCGCAGCGTGATGTCATGGGGCATGAGGGTTCTCCTGGAGATCGTTGTGATGTGCCGGCCAGGTCCGGCAGTGATTCAGTCGATCGTTGTCGCTCCCGGCGCCTGCCCGGCAACCAGTGTACGTGACCCGGCATGGGGACGGCCATCAATCGGGATATTGATGAAGAACGTCGTCCCGCGGTCGCTGTTGCTGTCGAGGCCGATACTGCCGCCGTGGCTTTCGGCCACAGCGCGCACATAGGGCAGGCCGATCCCCCAGCCTTGCGGATCGCCGCGCTGGGCCAGTTCGGCGCGGCGGTACATCTGGAAGATGCATTCCTGCTCGTGCGGCGGAATCGGCGGGCCGTCGTTGTGCACCGACACGAGCAGGCGTTCGTGGAGCTGGTCGACCTTGACGCTGATCGGCGTGGCAGGCGCCCCGTATTTCACGGCGTTGGAGACCAGATTCTCGAGCGCCCGCTTGAATACCTGACGATCCCACCAGCCATCGACAGGATGCGCATGCAGCTCGAAACGGGACCCGTGCGCGGTGCGTGCGTCGGCCAGCACCTCGGCCACGAGTTCGTCCATCGGAAAGGTCGTGATGGTCAGCGGAATGCTTTCGCCACTGTGAAACGCCATCGTATCGAGCAATTCGTCGACCATGCTGCTCATGCGCCGGGTATTGGCCAGCGCTCTGGCGGCCACCTTCTTGATCTGGTCCGGGTCATCGCTGCGCAGAATGAGTTCGAGTGCACTGACCGTGGCGCCCAGCGGGCCGCGCATATCGTGCGTGAGTGCTGCGGCGAAGCGTTCCCGGAAGCCGCTGTGCACGAGAGAGAACGCTTCGACGGCCTCTTGAATGCCGGAATCGATCGATGAGTGGATCGTGTGGACTTCACGGTGATCGAGCACGACTTGTTCGCGGTGCAGCACATCGAAGATGGCCCAGCGGAAGATCTGGTACTCCTCGATCAGCGCATTGTGATCGTACGACGTGATGCGCGCGCGCTCGCCGCCATGCTCGGCCGCGACCGTGGTGCCGTCGACGGCGGAGGTACGCGGATAGTCGGGGCTGATGCTCTGGACGATATTGTCGTAGAACACCGGCAGCGTATCGATCAGGATCGGATGCTGGACATTGCGCGCCTGCGCAACGCGTTCGCGCACGCGTGCTTCCCATGTCGCGAAAACCGCCCCGCGCAGGCCCAGCATCCGCTGTGCATTGGCCGAGAGATGCTCGGAACCGGCTTGCTGGTCGGTGGCGAAACTCACTGGATGCTGTCCCTTCCATGGTGGCGTGCGTCTTGACGTCCGGCCATCTTACGCCGGGGCACGGACACATGCCGTACGATTGTGGTCAAGCCGGCATGGCTCCCGGGTCCGGCGCGAGTGTGTCGAGCAGCGCCAGCAAATAGGGAATGTCGACCGGCTTGACCAGGTGGCGCGAAAACCCGGCGGCCTGCGAGGCGGCCACGTCCTGCGGCTGTCCATAGCCGCTGAGCGCCACCATGACCGCGCCCGCCAGACGCGGCGCGGCGCGCAGCCGGCGCGCAAGCTGGTAGCCGTCCATGTCGGGCAGGCCGATATCGAGCAGGCAGACATCGAACGCCTCGGATTCGGCCCGCAGCAGCGCGCCATGGGGCGACTCCTCGACCTGCACTGTGTGGCCCACGGCCGCGAGCACCATGCCCAGCGACTCGGCGGCGTCGCGGTTGTCGTCGACGATCAGGATGCGCAGCGCCGTGTGCGAAGCCAGTGCGCTGTCATCGTGCGTGGCGGCCACGGGACCGGCCCCGCCCGGGCCCACCGGCAAGGTAACGGCAAAGCAGCTGCCGCGGCCAGGACCGTCGCTGTGCGCCTCGACCCTGCCGCCGTGCAGCGTCACCATGCTGCGCACCAGGGCCAGCCCCAGGCCCAGGCCGCCCTGTGCCCGGTCCGGCGTGCGCCGGGCTTGCGTGAACAGATCGAAGATGTCGGGCAGCAGGCTGGCGTCGATGCCGATGCCGTTGTCCCTGACCGAGAGGGTCACGCAGTCGGTAGCGGCGTCGGCCTGGGCAAACACGGTGATCTCGCCGCCATCTGGCGTGTACTTGGCCGCGTTGCCCAGCAGGTTGGTCATCACCTGCACCAGCCGCTTGCGGTCGCCCGTGACGGTGACATTGGCCTCACCCAGGCGTGTGGCGAGCGTGTGGCCCTTTTTTTCGATGAGCGGGCGCGCCTGCTCGATGGCGCTGTGGATGACAGTCTTGAGATCGACCGGCAGGCGCTCGAGTTCGACCAGGCCGCGCGTGACGCGTGAGACGTCGAGCAGATCGTCCACCAGCTCGACCATGTGCCGCACCTGGCGGCCGATCACGTCGGCCGCATGCGCGGTGCGCTTCGGATCGAGGCTTGAGAGCTTGAGCATCTGGGCAGCGGTGCTGATCGGGGCCAGCGGATTGCGCAGCTCATGCGCGAGCATCGCCAGGAATTCATCCTTGCGCGCACTGGCGGCCTTGAGCTCTTCGGCGGCCAGCCGGTGGTCGTGCATGTCGGTGACCGTGCCCATCCAGCGGATGATGGCCCCGGCCTCGTCGCGCACCGGCAGCGCGCGGTTGAGCACCCAGCGGTAGTCGCCGCTGTGGTGGCGCAGCCGGTGCTCGATCTCGAACAGCGCGCCGCTGGCCAGGCTGGCCATCCACTGCGTCCGCAGCGCCGACAAGTCATCGGGATGGATGGCGCGGGTCCAGCCGCTGCCGGCCAGCGCCTGGCCCGACATTCCCGTGAATTCGCACCAGCGCCGGTTGGCGTAATCGTTGGTGCCATCGGGCAGGCCCGACCACACCATCTGCGGCATCGCTTCGGTCATCGTGCGGAACTTGTTTTCGCTCTCGCGCAGCGCGCGCTGCACCTGCACCTGCGCCGTCATGTCCATCGACGCGGCCACGGCGCCGGTGATATTGCCGGCATCGTCACGGATCGGTGCGGCCCGGGTGAGCAGGGTATGCCGCTCATGCGGCCGGCCGAATGGTTCGATCTCGACGAGGTCGGCGTCGACCTGCTCGCCGCGCAGCGCGCGCACCAGCGACCAGTCGCGGGCCTGGACTTGCTGGCCATGGCGCGGCGAACCGTCGGCCCACCAGCCGCGCCAGTCGCCATAGCCTTCGGGACTGGTGGTCATGGGATGCTCGCCCCACAGCACGTGCATCATCGGATTGGCCGACGAGAGCGCACCGTGGGCGTCGGCGTAGACGATGCCCACGGGTGCCGAACTGAGCAGGGCATCGAGACGCCGCCGGTCGGCCTCGGCCTGGGCGAGGGCGGCGCGCGCGGCCGCTTCGCTCGCCTGCAGGGCGCGCTCGGCATTCTTCTGGTTGCTGATGTCGGTAAATAGCAGCGCCACACGGCGCCGGGTCGGGTGCGCGATGCGGCTGGCGTAGACGGTGAACCAGCGCTCCATTGCTTCGGAGCCTTGCTCAAAGCGGCGTGGCACGCCGCTGCGGGCAATATCGTCATAGATGTCGATCCAGCTCTGTTCGATGCCGGGTACCAGCGCGCGCGCCGTCTGGCCGACACTGTCGACCAGACCGGTGTGGCGCGCAAAGGCGGGGTTGGCTTCGACGAACAGATAATCGACTGCCTTGCCGTTGGCATCGTCGATCATCTCGATCATGCCGAAGCCTTCGTCCATCGTGTCGAACAGCGCGTGGTGGGTTTGCTCGAGGCGCTGGCGCAGCAGGTGGTTGTGCGTGACGTCGTTGACGATGGCGAGCACGCCGCGCACGCCGCCTTCGTCCTCGATCGGGCTGTAGCCATAGGTCCACCAGATATCTTCACGCCGGCCATGGCGCGTGAGCGGGATCAGCCGGTCGTCATGCCAGGCTGCGGGGCCACCAGCCATGATGCGCTCGATCTCAGGGCCGATCAGGTCCCAGGCTTCTGCCCAGCAGATCCGGCCAGGCTGAGCCAGCGCGGATGGATGGCGTTCGGGGCCGAGGGTCTGGCGGTAGCTGTCGTTGTAGAACTGGATCAGCTCGTCGCCCCACCAGATGAACATCGGGTGATTGCTCGACAACATGACGCGGACCATGGTCTTGAGCGCCATGGGCCAGGTGTCGGGCGGCCCCAGCGGGGTCGTCTGCCAGTCGTGAGCGCGCATCAGGGTGCCCATCTCGCCGCCGCCGGCCAGGAAGCTGAAAGGTGAATTCAAGGGGTTCGATGGTGGCATGTACGAACAGACAAGATACGGGCTGGCTGCGCAATCCGCAATGCCAATGGCGCGCGGCAATCATGGCGCAGTCAACGTAATCTGTTGATGACGCCGATAGCAATGCTTAGCAATTGTTCTGCGGAACTAATTCGCCCGCCGTCCAATGCCCAGCGCCAACCCAGATAATTGGGCAAATAGCGTGACGCAACACCATGAAAGCCCGATAGCCAGTCCTTGAAGCGCTGGTGATAGGCATTCACGTTCTGGACGTGGATGGCGCGGCTGCCCGAATGCCTGACCCTGACGCCGGCGCGCAGGTTGACCGCCTCGTGTGCAATCTGGTGCTTGCGTGCAAAGGCGCGATAGGCAGCATGGCTGTCGCTGACCAGCAGCGCTTGCGGATCGAGCCTGGGGAGCAAATCGCGCTCGAGTTGGGCGGCGGTCAGTGCACCGCGGCCGGTGACGGCATCGATTGTGCGGCCATTGCGATCGCGCGCTACCAGGATGCAATCGAGCTGCGTTGAAATGCCACGCTGGGTGGCGTGGCTGCCGCGCCGGCGTGGCGGGCGATCGAGCGTGCGCGATCCTTTTTGTGATTCGAGCAGGAACGTCTCGTCAGCCTCAACGATGCCATTCAGGGATGCGGGCCGGTCGAACTTGAC
This sequence comes from Oxalobacteraceae sp. CFBP 8761, assembly GCA_014841595.1. Lineage (NCBI taxonomy): Bacteria > Pseudomonadati > Pseudomonadota > Betaproteobacteria > Burkholderiales > Oxalobacteraceae > Oxalobacteraceae sp. CFBP 8761. The sequence goes on from JACYUE010000001.1 coordinate 1,212,945, forward strand.
CCAGTCGAGGAAGCGGTGGCGCCACCGGAAGGCGGTATTGCGGTGCACGCCAACCCGGTCTGCACCCTTGCGCACCGACAGTGAGTCGAGCAGCACCTGGGAATACGCGAGCCACTTGGCCTTGAGCCTGAGCCGTGCCAGCGGTGTGCCGCTCAGGTCGTTGAATGTGCGCCCGCAAGCGCAGCAGCGAAAGCGCTGCAGATCGTTGGCGAAGCCATGCCGGTGGCAGCGCCCGTTGCCACAGCTGGGACAGCAGCGGCCAGGCGCTCTGGCCTGGGCGATCAGCGCCACCACCTGGGCGAGGCCGGCCGCAGGATGCAAGGCGTCGAGCACTCGCCGGCGCTGTGGCTGGTTCAGCGATGGCAGCCTGGCGAACCAGCGTTTGAAACGTGGCGCTTTCATGATCGACTCCTGGCGTTGGGAACAGGAGTTCGACCACCGGGCTGCTCATCAGTTCAAAGCTCCCCTCTATTTAACGTTGACTGCGCCCAATCATGTGGTGCGTTGAAGGCGCAGCAGCAACCACGCCGCCACCGTTGTGAAGGTCGCAATCAGACCGCACACGATCCAGAAGCCATGGCCGTTTTCAGCCAGCGGCACGCCGCCCACGTTCATGCCGAGCAGACCCGCGATCAGGTTGATCGGCAGCGCCATCACCGTCACGATCGTGAGCAGGTACAGGCTGCGCGCATTGTCTTCGTTGACGCGCGCGGCGATTTCTTCCTGCAGCAGCTTGATGCGTTCCTGCAGTGCAGCCAGGTCGCTCAGCACCACGGTGAATTCTTCGGTGGCCTGGCGCAGGTCTTGCCGGTCGTCGCCATCGACCCAGACCGGCGGGCGCTGCAGCAGCCGGAACAGCGCGGCCGGTTCCGGCGCCAGCAGGCGCTGCAGCCGTACCAGCACGCGCCGCAAGGTGCCCAGGTCTTCGCGCTGGCGTGTCAGGCGTCCGGCCAGCAGGCGGTCTTCGATGGTGTCGACGCGCGTCACTGCATCGCGCACGATGTTCACCAGCACGTCGGCCTGGTCGCGCAGCAGGTGCACCAGCAACTCGCTCGACGAGCGCAGCGGCGCGCCCTGCAAGACATCCTGGCGCAGGCGCTCGATCGAGGCCAGCGGCTTGCGGCGCGCGCTGATGACGGCATGCGGCGTGACGTGGGCCCACAGGGTCGAGATCTCGGCGCTGTCGAGCGAAAAGCCGTGCAGCACATCATTGACGACGGCGATCAGCGCGTTATCGGCGATCTCGATGCGCGTCGAGCGCGAGCCCTGGTGCAGCGTGGCGAAGAACTCGTCGGCCAGGCCGGCATGCTGGCGCAGCCACCGTTCGCTGGCCGTGTTCGACAGGTTGAAGTGCAGCCAGATGAACTGGCCAGGCTGCGGCGCGGCCATCCAGCGCAGGGCGTCGGCTGCGCCGATGGGGATGGCGGTGGGCGCGGCGGCAGGCACGGCGGCAGGCACGGCGGTTGCGCCCGGGTCGATCAGGAATCCCCACACCAGGCCCGAGTTGTCGGAGCCGTAATTGAAGCCAGATACCGCGTCAGATACCGCCATCTGCTGTCCAGGTTGAATCAACAATGGGCAATTGTAGAGCCATCGGCGTGCGCCATGTGCAACATCCGACGCCATGCGGGCCCGGTGCTGCGATGTCATCAAGCTGAAATACAGGGTCGCTAAGATCGGCGCTGTGTCTCTCTCTCGCGTGATCCCGAAGGATTTTGCGTTGTTCCGTCGGCGTAGGTGTCGACGGAGTTTTTTGTGCTGGTGCCCAACGAAAGAAATCAGATGCAAGCTTCAAAGATTGATCGCCGCTATGCGGGCCTGCCGTACATGCAGTCGAACCCCTACGCGGACGCCACCCACATCGTGCGCCAGGGCATGCAGATCCAGGCCAGCCTGGGCACACTCAGTGCCGTCGAATTTCTCAAGCAGCACGGCGTGCATGGCGCCGTGATCCACCGCGTGCTGATGGGCGAGCACGTGCGCATGGACGACCAGCTCGTGATCGAGGATCCACGCATGTAATTGATGGACGGTGGCGACTGCCGCGCGCTCTCACGCGGGGTCGGTCAGCTCGCGCAGGATTGCGCACTGGCCAGCGGTCTGCACCGAGTCGCAACGTGCGCGCACGGTCGACAGGGCGGTGCGCAGCTGCTGCAGCTCGGTGATCTGGCGATCGATTTCGGATAGCTGATGGTCGACCAGCGCGTTGACGCCGCTGCATGAGCGCTCCGGCTGGTCCTGGTAGCCCAGCAGCGTGGCGATTTCTGCCAGAGACATGCCCAGCGCCCGGCAGCGCCGGATGAAATGCAGCCGCTCGGCGTGGCTCGCATCGTAGACCCGGTAGTTCGCCTGCGAACGCACCGGTGGCGGCAACAGCCCCTTCAGTTCATAGAACCGCACCGTTTCAGACTGACACCCCGTCAGTTTCGCCAGTTCACCAATTCGCATCTTCATCCACCTTGACGTTTGCATTGACCTTGTAGTTACTACAGGGATTCTAATGCATCCATTGTCTTTGGAGGTGCGTATGTCGTCATGCTGTTCAGGATCGTGCAGTTCTGCTGCCCCGCCGCCCGACGGGCGCTACCGCAAGGTGCTGTGGGCGGCCCTTGTCATCAACTTCATCATGTTTGGCGTCGAGATCGTCAGCAGCCTGGCGGCCGGTTCGGTGTCGCTGCTGGCGGACTCCGTCGACTTTCTGGGCGATGCCGCCAACTACGGTGTTTCGCTGTTCGTGCTGGGGCTGGCGGTCGTGTGGCGCTCGCGCGCGGCGTATGCCAAGGGCCTCGTGATGGGCGCGTTTGGCCTCCTGGTGCTGGGCCGGGCATTGTGGCTCGGCACGGGTGGACAGGTGCCGCACGCCCAGACCATGGGCGTGGTCAGCGTGCTGGCGTTCGCGGCCAATGGCGCGGTGGCGGCATTGCTGTACGCGTTTCGGAACGGTGACGCGAACATGCGCTCGGTCTGGCTGTGCACGCGCAACGACATGATCGGCAACGTGGCTGTCATGCTCGCGGCCCTCGGTGTGTTCGGCACCGGGGCCGGCTGGCCCGACATCGCGGTGGCGTCGATCATGGCGCTGCTGGGGCTGCATGCGGCGCGCGACATCATCCTGCAGGCGCGGGGCGAGTTGCGCCAGGGCGCAGGCGCTGGTGTGCCCGCCCGCTAGCACGGGTCGCCATGCCCGGCGATCAGCATAGCCGCGTGGTACAGGTCGGGTGCGATGCGCGTGGGCAGCCGGCGCGGACCCAGGCGCCATTCGGTTTCGTTGCCGTTGTCGATCAACAGCGTGCGGCAACCGGCGCGGTTGCCGGCTTCGACATCGTGCAGGATGTCGCCGATCATCCACGATGCGCGCAGGTCGATGTCATGCTCGTGCGCGGCGCGCAGCAGCATGCCCGGCGACGGTTTGCGACAGGTGCAGGCATGGGCATAGTTGCTGACGGTGCCCAGCGGATGGTGCGGGCAATAATAAAAACCGTCGAGCGTGAGCTGCTCGCGAAACAGCAGGTCGCGCAAGCGGTCGGACATCGGCGTCATTGCGTCTTCGCCAAAGCAGCCGTGCGCAATGCCGGACTGGTTGGCAACGACGAACAGCCGGTAGTCCAGGCCGGCCAGCAGCCGCAGCGCGGGCCCGGCGCCGTTGACCAGGCGGATGCGGCGCGGCTCTGCAGCAAAGGGCATGTCGTCGACCAGCGTGCCGTCATTGTCGAGGAAGATGGCTTTCATGCGGGCGCCTTTCACGGTGCGGTGATGGTCATTGGAACGCCGGCTTGTGTAGCGTGGCCAAGTCAGCAAGGTGTGCGAGAGCGGCGTCAACCGTCACCAGCGCCAGGCGAGGAGAGCGTTGCAGCCGGGCCAGGCATGCCGCCAGCGCTTCGGCGTCATGTGGCGGGAGGATGGCGCCGGTAAGACCGTTGCATACCGCGCCGCGCCCGTTGCTGCCGGCGCTGCCGGCGCTCCCGGCATTTGCCGCGCGCCACGGCGTGCTGACCAGCACATTGGCCGCCGCATGGCAGTCGCGCAGGACGTTCATTGGCGCGGCAGTCAGAAAGCGCACATGCGGTTTCATGGCCAGTGCGCGCACCAATTCGCGTAGTCGGGCATGTTCGGCATCTGCTGCGGCATCGACATCGGCCACAGCGCCCGCGGCGACGAGCAGCATTACATCGACACCATGTCGCTGACGCAGCCTGGCAACGCCCAGGATCACGGTATCGATGCCGACGCAAGGTGTGAGGCGAGGCGCATCCAGCGTGAGGGCGAGCACAACAAAGCATGTCGGACCGATGGCCAACTGGCGCCGCGCGAGGTCGCGGCCCGTGTCGTTGTCAAAGGGATGCAGCGTCATGCGCGCGCCAACGAGTGGCGCGGCGGCAGGCAGGAAGCGTCGTGCATCGCTGACATGGCAGGTCTCCGCTGGTGATGCGCCACCGCGCAAGGGCGGCGATGGCGAGCGGTTCGACTGCTGTTTGAATGGTCCGGTTCCAGCGGGGCCGGGCGCATTGGAGCTGCGTCAAGCGCAATGCAAAACGGGGCACCGAAGGCGCCCCGTTGGGTTTTTATTGACCTGAACTTACGCGATTACTGTCGCGAAAAGCCCGTGTCGTCATCCATCTTGCGATCGCCTGCAAGCTTGTTGGCGCCGCCCGGGCTGCGCGGATAGCCGCCTGCTGCGTCGTTCGATTCATGTACCGGATTCGGTTCAGCGTTCATGCTGCCGCCGGTCTGGTAACCCTCGCCCTCGGTGCGCGGGCCGCTGTTGCCGCCACTGCGCGGCAGGCCACCGGCCAGATCGTTGGACTGGTGGAACTCATCAGCTGGCACCTCGCGGCGGGTCTCGCCCGTTTGCGAGCCTTGGCGGTCGGTGCTTTCCTGGATCTTGCTCGAGCTGGCGTCCTGGGTATCGGCGCGGTTTTCACCGTTGGCATTGTCCACGCTCTGGCGGTTGCCATAGATGTCGCCATGCTGCACACCGGGCACGCCGGCTTCGGTACCGCGGGCATGACGATCTTCGGTGCCAGTGCCGGGGACGATGCCGGTGTCCACGCCCGTGCCAATGGTGGTACCGCCGGCATGCGCTGGCTGGACCGACGCCGGTGCGTTCGGGTTATCGGTATTGCGCGTCTCTCCCTGGCGGTTGCCCACTGGCTCGTTCAACTGACCCCACTCAGCGGAATGCGCTTCCATCGCGCGCTGGTGGCTGTCGATCGTGCCCTGTTGCGCGCCGGTGGTGGCCAACTGGCCTTGCGATGCGCTCGGCAGGTCAGGTTGCGCCATGCCGGTGCCCGATGGGGTGCGCTGTTCGCTGGCACCGTCGCGCGTGTTGCCCTTGGCGTCCTGATTCCACTTTTCGTTGGCGCCATTGTTGGTCTGGTTATTCACTTCGCTACGCTGGTTCGCATCCATGGTCGTCTCCTGTGCATTGGTGAACTGGCAGGTCGGTGCCTGCCACATGCGTCTATCATGCGCGCATCGGGAGATGCACAGAATAGGAAGACGTAGGGGGTGCGTGTAGGACTGCTGCTGACCGTGAAATTTATTACCGAAACTTTAATTTCGTAACTGCACTAATTCTCACGTGTTGTCCTACAAAGTCATCTGGACTACTCCTATAGCGGTCGTCGGATTGCATGCCTATCATGGGATTTGGGCTCATCGTCGCCATTCTGGTGTCGGCAGGCCTCAGCCTGCCGCAGGACGCGGCGGTTTCCAACAGTGTACGTATGGGAGCAACCTCATCATGGCCTCAAACAATCAAGGGAACAAGCAATCGGGCGCGGCCGGCAATAGTCAGAGCGCCGGTGGCACGCGCAACCGTGGCTTCGCATCGATGGATCCGGCACGCCAGCGCGAAATCGCCAGCCAGGGTGGCAAGGCCGCCCATGCCAAGGGGACGGCGCATGAATTCACGTCCGAAGAAGCCCGCCGCGCAGGCAGCCTGAGCCATGGCAACCGCCAGTCGGCCAGCGCCAGCGACATGGTGCGCACGTCATCCACGGCCGGCAACCGCCAGAGCGTCGGGAGCGGCAGCCGCAGCGGCGGCGCCAAGGAATAATCTGCAGGTTGCCGCCGGCGCGCCGGCGCAGTCATCGACGGGGAGCCACATGCTCCCCGTTTTGCTGTCCGGTGGCGCAAACTGCCCAAAAGGCCGGGGGGATGCGGTAGAATCGCAGCGCCTTTTTCAACCTTCCCCCAAGGATCAACGTCGTGAAACCAGCGGTCATTCGTCAAGTCAAGAGCCTGTCCATGTCCTGCGACCGGGTTGGTAACCTGTTGCTGACCAAGTTCTCCACCATCGGTGCGAGCGATGTCGCCGTCCACATTCCGGCCAACGTCGTGTTCTGGCTGCTCAAGCACCTGCCGGTCAACCAGGATCCGCAACTCAAGGCGCCGCCGGCCGGCCCCGCGATCGGTGAGGCCGACTGGCAAAACCCGACCACGCCGCGCGTCCAGTACGTCAATTGCAAAGAGCTGCCAGGCATGATCCGCATGACCTTCGCCCTCGAGACCAAGCCGGACCTGACCGTCGTGCTCGATCGCGGCAATGTCGAGCTGATGCGTCAGATCATGGCGATGTACACGAAGGACCTGATCGACCTCGACGCGCAGTAAACAACCATCTGTCCGGGGGTCTTGCCGGGCTGGTGCCCGGCGCTCCGTCACCCAGCGCCGCCTTCCACGGCGGGCCATGAAAGGATCACCATGTCCATCAAGATCAGCACGATGTTCGACGCCGGATCGATCGATGTCGTCAACGCCGAGCATCCGTCCCGGATCGACCTGAACCTGCGCGCCGACTCGCACGCCGACATCCACCAGTGGTTTCATTTTCGCCTGCAGGGCGCGCGCGACCAGGCGGTGACGATGCGCTTTTTGAATGCCGGCCAGGCCACGTACCCAAAGGGGTTCGAGGATTACCAGGCGGTGGCCAGCTATGACCTCGACAACTGGTTCCGCGTGCCGACCACGTTCGATGGCCAGGTGATGACGATCGAGCACACGCCGGAAACGGACAGCATCTACTACGCCTACTTCGAGCCATACAGCTGGGAGCGCCATCTGCGCCTGCTGGGCGAAGTGGCCGAGAACCCGATCGCGCGCGTGGTCGACCTCGGCAGCACGGTCGAAGGGCGCGACATGAACCTGGTCGTGATCGGCAATCCGCAGGCCGAGAAAAAGATCTGGGTCATCGCGCGCCAGCACCCGGGAGAATCGATGGCCGAATGGTTCGTCGAAGGCATGATGGATGCGCTGCTCGACAGCGCCAACCCCGTCTCGCGCACGCTGCTGCAGCGCGCCGTGTTCTACATCGTGCCGAACATGAATCCGGACGGTTCGGTGCGCGGCAACCTGCGCACGAATGCCGCCGGCGCCAACCTGAATCGCGAGTGGATGAACCCGTCGCTCGAGCGCAGCCCCGAAGTATTGTGCGTGAAGCAGAAGATCGAAGAAGTCGGCATCGACATGTTCTTCGACATCCATGGCGACGAAGCGCTGCCGTACAACTTCGTGGCTGGCTGCGAAATGCTGGCCGACTTCACGGCCGAACGGGCAATGGAGCAAACCGCCTTCATCGACCGCTACATCGCCTGCAGCCCGGACTTCCAGAAAGAATTCGGTTACGCCGCCAGCAAGTACAACGACGAACTGCTCACGCTGGCGTCGAAGTATGTTGGCCACCACTACAAATGCCTGTCCCTGACGCTGGAAATGCCGTTCAAGGACAATGCCAACCTGCCCGACGCGCACACTGGCTGGAACGGCGCGCGCAGCGCGGGCCTGGGCGCCGCCATGCTGCAGCCAATCCTGCAAGCGCTGGGCTGACGCGATGGGTATCGAGATCGAACGCAAGTTCCTGCTGGCAGGCGACGGCTGGCGCACGCTGGGCACGGCCACGCTGCTGCGCCAGGGCTATCTGTGCGCCGATCCGACGCGCACGGTGCGCGTGCGCATCGAGGGCGAGCAGGGCGTCCTGACCATCAAGAGCAAGAGCGAGGGCGCCTCGCGCGGCGAGTGGGAATATCCGATCCCGCTGATTGAAGCCGCCGAACTGCTCGAGCGCCTGTGCGAGCGGCCCCTGGTCGAAAAGACCCGGCGCCGCATCGAACATGCTGGTTTTACCTGGGAAGTCGATGAATTCCTGGGCGAGAACGCGGGCCTGGTTGTGGCCGAAATCGAACTGCCGTCAGAGGACGCCGTGTTCGACAAGCCCGACTGGATCGGTCAGGAAGTCACTGGCGAAAAACGCTATTACAACTCGAGCCTGATCAAGGCGCCATATTCCACCTGGACCGATACCCCGACATGACCCATCGCGCGCGCCGCAGCGTTCTCGCACTCTCCATTGTCACCGCATTGAGCCTGGCGCTGCCGGCCACGCCGACGCTTGCAGCCGACGCCGCTTATTTCCCGCCCGCCGGGGAGTGGGCGCGCAAGGACCCCGCCGCGCTGGGCATGGATCCGGTGGCGCTGGCAGCTGCCATCGCGTTCGCACAATCGCGCGAGACCGAGCGGCCGCTCGACCTGTCCGACCAGGAAGCCATTTTCGGCACGCGCCTGGGTTCGATGCCGACCCGGCGCGCTGCGACCAATGGCGTGGTGATCTACAAGGGTTACGTCGTGGCCGAGTTCGGTGACACGCGCTTTGTCGATCCGACCTATTCGGTGGCCAAGAGCATGCTGGCCACGGTGGCGGGCGTGGCAGTGCGGGAAGGGCGCTTGCAGGTCGACGAGCCGGTGGCGCAGCGCGTCGCCGACGGCGGCTACGCGACGCCGCACAATGCGGCCGTGACGTGGAAACAGCATCTGCAGCAAGAGTCCGAATGGGACGGCGAGCTGTGGGGCAAGCACAGCAACTTCATCGGCAAGGCTGCCTTTGGCAAGGGTGAAAAGAAGCCGCGCGCCATCAAGACGCCCGGCACGTTCTACGAATACAACGACACGCGCGTGAACCGTCTGGCGCTGTCGCTGCTGCGCGTGTTTGGCCAGTCGGTGCCGGACGTGTTCCAGCAGCAGGTCATGGACCCGATCGGCGCCTCGTCGACTTGGAAATGGGTCCCGTACCACAACAGCTACGTCGAACTGAACGGCAAGCAGGTGGCCTCGGTCAGCGGTGGCACGCGCTGGGGTGGCGGCATGTGGATCGACAGCTGGGACATGGCGCGCTTCGGCTACTTGTGGCTGCGCCAGGGCAACTGGGCCGGCAAGCAGATCCTGCCGCCTGCCTACGTCACGGCGGCGCTCACGCCGAGCGCAAACGGTCCGGACTATGGTTACCTGTGGTGGCTCAATACCAAGGGCAAGAATCTGCCGGGCATGCCGGCCACGACGTTTGCTGCGCTGGGTGCGGGCAGCAACGATATCGTCGTCTCGCCCGAGCACGACCTGGTCATCGTCTGGCGCTGGCATGCAGGCAATGCCGCCGAATTCGCCACGCGCGTGGTGGGGGCGATCCGAAAATAGAGGTTTGCCCGGCTGCCGATCAGCATCAAAGCAGCATGAATTTAGTCGTGAATCCGTAGTAACCCAGCAGTAACCCGGCAGTCATGCGAAGGTCTTTCAACCGCGTGGCTGCATCCCTATTTTCGTACAAACACCGTTGTCCAATTGTGCGGGGCAAAAGGGGGTTTGAGTGATATTCTTTTGCCACTAAATACAATCGCGATGCGGCGACGCGTGTCCCGACTGTGATGTGAAGGTGATGATGTCATCTTCCCGTCCAGTCAAGCTCAAGCCTCCCCCCGGCATTGCCAATATCACCAGGACACAGGAATGAAAAAGAACATCGCCATCGTTGGCGCAGGCTTCTCCGGGGCAGTGATCGCCAACCAGCTGGCACAGGCCGGCTACACCGTCGACGTTTTCGAGTCGCGCCCGCACGTGGCCGGCAATTGCTATTCCGAGCGTGATGCCGAGACCGGCGTCATGGTCCACGTTTATGGCCCGCACATTTTCCACACCGACAATGAGCGCGCGTGGGAATTCGTCAACCGCTTCGCTGAATTCAAGCCATACGTCAATCGCGTCAAGGCCATCACCGACGGCAAAGTCTTCACCTTGCCGATCAACCTCTTGACTATCAACCAGTTCTTCAACAAGACCATGGGCCCGGCCGAAGCGCAGGAATTCCTCGCGAACCTGGGCGACAAGACCATCGAGAACCCGACCACCTTCGAAGAGCAGGCACTGCGCTTCGTGGGCCGCGACCTGTACGAAGCGTTCTTCAAGACGTACACGATCAAGCAGTGGGGCCTGGAGCCGAGTGAGCTGCCGGCGAGCATCCTCAAGCGCCTGCCAGTGCGTTTCAACTACGACGACAACTACTTCAACCACAAATACCAGGGCATGCCAGCCGAAGGCTACACGCAACTGGTGCAGAACATCATCGATACGCCAGGCGTGACGGTGCACCTGAACACCACGTTCGATCCGGCCACCAAGGGCGAGTACGAGCACGTGTTCTACAGCGGCCCGATCGATGCGTGGTTCAAGCACACCGAAGGCCGCCTGCCTTACCGCACGCTGGACTTCGAAGTCTTCCGCGCCGACGGCGACTTCCAGGGCAACGCTGTCATCAATTACTGCGACAACGAGAAGAAATACACCCGCATCACCGAGCACAAACACTTCTCGCCGTGGGAAAAGCACGAAAAGACGATCTGCTACGCCGAATACAGCCGCCAGTGCGAAGAAAAGGATATTCCGTACTATCCGATCCGCCAGAACCGCGAAAAAGCCATGCTCGAGCTCTACGTGAACAAGGCGCAAAACGAGCCAAACGTCACGTTCGTCGGCCGCCTCGGCACCTACCGCTACCTAGACATGGACGTCACGATCGCCGAAGCACTGGCCACGTCCGACAAGTTCCTGGAAAGCGCCCGCACCAACGCACGCATGCCAGCATTCACCATCGACCCGATGGCGTAATGCACTAACGCAGTCGTAAAAAAAGGCCGGCCACGATCAACGTGGCCGGCCTTTTTACATTAATGCGTAGCGCCCGTGAATATCCCACCGCCGTAAAAAAGCGGGGGTCATAAAAAAAGCGGGGGTCAGGTCTGACATTCGGACACGATCTCAACCAAAAAGCGAGGGTCAGGTCTGACATTCGGACACGATCTCGACAGTCGGGTAGTTGGAAGCAGGCATGCTAATGCTGAGCATGGCACCATTGGCGGTGGATAAGCCTGAGGTCGTGTCCGAATGTCAGACCTGACCCCGGCTGTGGAGGTGGCTAGGGCTGAGGTCGTGTCCGAATGTCAGACCTGACCCCCGGCTGTGGAAGTTCAGTGGAAGTGCTCGCTGCCTGTCGGCGTGTCGTCCGGCATTTCGGCATGCACCAGTTCGCCGGTGGGGTCGGCGAAGAGTGGGGAGCCGCAATCGTCGCAGTACTCGGCGGCGTAGCGTTCGTTGATGCGCTTGATGTGGGCGATGCCGGCTTCGTTCAGGTGCGCGACGATTTCGTTCAGCGGGCTGAGCGCATCGTGCGTGATGGCCAGCGGGCCTTCCACTGGCGTGCCGGACTCGTCTTCCTGGCCGTACAGCGGCCAGACGATGCCATACACGACATCGGCGCTCTGGCGCATCGTGAATGCCACGCGGTATTCGTCGATCTGGATGTCCGGTGCTTCTTCGCCAAAGCCGGCCACGACGGCGCGCAGGTCGGACGGTTCCACGCCCAGCGTGTTCGTCAGGTAGTGCACGGCGGCGCGGATCGAAATCGGGCGGATCAGCTTATCGGCTTCGCGGCAGGCCACGTAATACGCTTCCGGCAGCAGCAGCTCGATCCCGCAGCCGGGCATCAGGCGCGCGACGTTGGCGGTGGCTTGCGTGCGCCACTGTTCCAGGCTGCGCTCGCGCTCTTGCACGACGTGCAGCTGGTGCTGCGGCTCTTGCCAGCGGAACAGTGGATCGCCTGCCGGCGCGACGATGGCGATCAGCATGTAGCGCGTGTCGGCCAGGAACGGGGCGGTTTCCTCTAACTGCGGCGCAGGCTTGATGGTGCCGCCCTTGTGCGCGGCGGCGGCCAGCTTGTGCGTCAGCGCATAGGTTTCGGCGTGGGTGCGCGGCAGCTGGTCGATCGAGTACAGGGTCGGGGCGACGGCCATCTTCGTGCCGCCTGCGAGCAGGTGGGCCGAGAAGTGCGCGCCGAGCGTGGCCAGCAAATCGGCCGGGATCGCGCCGGTGGCGATCGAAAACCGGGTCCAGGCCAGGATCGGCGCAGCGATCAGGAGCGCCTGCCAGGTGACGTCGACGCCATCCTTCTGCTCGACCATCATGGCCGATTCGCTGACCGCTTCCACGGTGTCCATCAGGACGTCGTACGAGGCCAGATCGTCCCTGAACAGGGCGTTCAGGGCGCTGTCGATGCTGTCCTGGTGATTGGTCTTGAGCAGTTTTTGCAGTTGCGTGTCGAGCTGGCGTTCCCACGCCCGTTCTTCGGCACGGCTGGCAGCTTGCATGAGGGCTTGCGAGAGGCTGACGAGGCGCTGGCTTTCTGCGGAAAGTTTGGGTGTTGAATCTTTGGAAGGACGACGCATGGGGCGAGTGAGTCTCTTGTCAGTTAGTGAATCGAATGTCAGTGGAGCGACAGAGCGCGGCTGGCGTTGCGGAGATGAGCGTCCACAGTCCCGAGCCGGATAATGATGATAATCCCTTATCCCCGGTATTGTAGTTGATTCGGCCACAGCCCATGAAGAATGGGACCGGTGCGCTCGTTACAAACGGATTGCCGGAAGACGCTTGCCAAGTCTGCACCCAGCGGCCATAATGAGAACAATTCTCATTCAAACATCAATGAGAAGACGGAAGGAATGTTGGACCCTGCCGGCGACCGGGAAAGCGCTGGCAGATGCTCTTCACGGAGTACCACCCCCGCCGGGAGACCGGATTCGCCCCTCCTGGCTCTGCCAGGGGGGATTTTTTTGTTAACCGTACCCACCACAATTCATCATGATGCTGCATATCCCCGGCGTGCTGACGCCAGAACAGGTCTCGGCGATCCGTGCCCGTCTCGACCAGGCGCCGGAGTGGATCGACGGGCGTGAAAGCGTTGGCGCCCAGGGCGCGCAGGTCAAGCGCAATCGCCAGCTGGGCGAGGGCACGCCGCTGGCACTCGAGCTTGGGCAGGTCGTCAGCGGCGCGCTGATGGCCAACCCGCTGTTCTTCGCGGCCGTGCTGCCGCTGCGGGTGCTGGCGCCGTACTTCAATGCGTACGCCGGCGGCGAGCACTACGGACTGCACGTGGACGGCGCGATCCGGGCCCAGCGCGGTGGATTGCCGGCGGTGCGGGCCGATGTGTCGACGACCGTGTTCCTGAGCGAGCCCGACGAATACGACGGCGGCGAGCTGGAAGTGGTGGACCTGTATGGCACGCACGAGGTCAAGCTGGCGGCGGGTGATGCGATCGTGTATCCGTCCGGCAGCGTGCACCAAGTACGGCCCGTGACGCGTGGCGAGCGGGTGGCATCGTTCCTGTGGACGCAGAGCATGGTCAGGGATGACGGCAAGCGGGCGATGCTGTTTGACCTGGACACGCATATCCAGGCGCTGCGGGGAGAGCATGGGGATTCAGCCACTACCGTTGGGCTGACGGCGCATTATCACAATCTGCTCAGGATGTGGGCGGAGGTGTGATCCTTGAACGCGTGGGCGGCAGAGCCGTCCACCCTACGCCGATGCTACCTCCGATGACAATGTAAAAAGGGCTGGAACCCGCGAGGATTCCAGCCCTTTGTCGTTGGACGCAGCCCGCTTGCGCGGGCCTGACCAAACTGCTTATGCCAGCAGCTGGCGCAGCACGAACGGCAGAATACCGCCATGCTTGTAATAGTCGACTTCGATCGGCGTATCGATACGCAGCAGCACGCGCACTTCCTGCGACTCGCCGTTTTCACGGTGGATCACGAGCGTGGCCAGCTGTTGCGGCTTGATCTCGCCTTCCAGGCCTTTCAGGTCGTACGTCTCTTTGCCGGTGATGCCCAGGCTGTCGACGCTGTCGTTGCCGATGAATTGCAGTGGCAGCACGCCCATGCCGACCAGGTTCGAGCGGTGGATGCGTTCGAACGAGCGCACGATCACGGCCTTCACGCCCAGCAGCTGGGTGCCCTTGGCGGCCCAGTCACGCGACGAGCCCGTGCCGTATTCTTCGCCGCCGAAGATCATGGTCGGGGTGCCGTCGGCCACGTACTTCATGGCTGCGTCATAGATCGACATCTGTTCGCCGGTTGGCTGGAACTGCGTGATGCCGCCTTCGATGGCCGAGCCGTCCGGGCCGACCGGGATCATGCGGTTCTTGATCCGCACATTCGCGAAGGTGCCGCGCATCATGATTTCGTGGTTACCGCGACGCGAGCCGTACGAGTTGAAGTCGGCTTTCAGGACATTGTGTTCCTTGAGCCACTTGCCCGCTGGGCCGTCTTCCTTGATCGAACCGGCCGGGGAGATGTGGTCGGTGGTGATCGAGTCGCCGAACACGCCCAGTGCGCGTGCGCCGGTGATGCCGGTAGCGACCGCTTTCGGGGTCATCTCGAAGTCAGCGAAGAACGGTGGCTCGGCGATGTAGGTCGACTCAGGCCAGTTGTAGACTTGACCTTCGGTCGTCGTGACGCGTTCCCACAGCTCGCCCGGGTTGCCCTTGACGTCGGCGTAGTTCGACTTGAACACTTCCGAATTCATCGCAAAGCGCATCAGCTCACCGATCTCCTGCGAGGTCGGCCAGATGTCGCCCAGGTACACGTCCACGCCATTGCTGTCCTGGCCAACTGGCTCGGTCATCAGGTCGCGCGTCATGTTGCCGGCGATCGCGTAAGCGACGACCAGTGGTGGCGAGGCCAGGAAGTTCGAACGGATGTTCGGGTGGATCCGCGCTTCGAAGTTACGGTTGCCCGACAGGATGGCCGAGGCGACGATGTCGTTCTGCGTGATCGCGGCGTTCAGTTCCGGGGTCAGGTCACCGGCATTGCCGATGCAGGTCGTGCAGCCATAGGCAGTCACGCCGAAGCCCAGCTTTTCCAGGTACGGCAGCAGGCCGGCAGCGGTCAGGTAATTGGTGACCACGCGCGAGCCAGGGGCCAGCGACGACTTGATGTGCGGCGCCACGGTCAGGCCGCGCTCGACGGCTTTCTTGGCCAGGAGGCCCGCGGCCAGCAGCACGCTCGGGTTCGACGTGTTGGTGCACGACGTGATGGCGGCGATCAGGATGTCGCCGTTCTTCACGTTCACGCCGTTGGTCGTGGTGTACTGCTTGTTCAGGTCGTCCGGGTTCTTGTTGAAGCCGTTCTGCGTCGTTGGCTTGCTGAACAGTTCGGTGAAGTTGTTCTTCACGTTGCCCAGTTCGATACGGTCTTGCGGACGCTTCGGGCCTGCCAGCGATGGCGTGACGGTCGACAGATCCAGCTCGACGACGCGCGTGAAGTCGATCTCGCCTTCTTGCGGGATGCCGAACATGCCCTGGGCGCGATAGTAGCCTTCGAACGCAGCCAGTTCTTCTTCGGTACGGCCGGTGCCGCGGAAGTAATCGACCGTGGCTTCGTCGACAGGGAAGAAGCCCATCGTCGCGCCGTATTCAGGCGCCATATTGCCGATGGTCGCGCGGTCGGTAGTCGACAGCGAGCGGGTGCCGGCGCCGAAGAATTCGACGAACTTGCCGACGACTTTTTCTTTGCGCAGCAGTTCGGTGACGGTCAGCACCAGGTCGGTCGCGGTGCAGCCTTCGCGCAGCTTGCCTTTCAGGTTGACACCGATGACGTCCGGGGTCAGGAAGTACACTGGCTGGCCCAGCATGCCGGCTTCGGCTTCGATGCCGCCCACGCCCCAGCCGACGACGCCAACGCCGTTGATCATGGTGGTGTGCGAGTCGGTGCCGACCAGCGTGTCAGGGTAGTACACGTCGCCTTGCTTCATGACGCCGCGCGCCAGGTATTCCAAGTTGACCTGGTGGACGATGCCGAAGCCCGGTGGCACGACGCCGAAGGTGTCGAAGGCTTGCATGCCCCACTTCATGAACTGGTAGCGCTCGTTGTTGCGCGAGAATTCCAGCTTCATGTTCAGGTCGAGTGCATTTGGCTCGCGGAAGTGGTCGATCGTGACCGAGTGGTCGACGACCAGGTCGACCGGCACCAGTGGCTCGATCTTCTTCGGATCGGCGCCCATCTTGGCGGCGACGTTGCGCATCGCGGCCAGGTCGGCCAGCAGCGGCACGCCGGTGAAGTCTTGCAGCACGACGCGGGCCACGACGAACGGGATCTCGTCGGTACGCTCGGCGGTGGCTTTCCAGCCGGCGACCTGCTTGACGTGCTCTTCGGTGACCTTCTTGCCGTCGCAGTTACGCAGCACGGATTCCAGGACGATACGAATCGACACCGGCAGGCGCGACAGGTTCACACCCAGGGATTCAGCCAGCGCTGGCAGCGAGTGAAACTGGCCGCTCTGGCCTGCGCCGATCGGGAATTCCTTCAGTGTATTCAGGGTGTTGCGAGACATAATCTCTCCTTCAGTGGAATATTGTTATCAACAACGTTGTTATTTCAACAGTATCAAATAACATCAGGCGACAGGACGGTCTGGATCCGGGAAACCCAGGCCGCGGCTCAAGTCTTGCTCGCCTCCGGCGCCGCGGTCGCCACGATCGCGGACTGGGTGGCGTTCTTGCATTCATTGGCCAGCTGGCGGTTGAGCTTCGAGTCGAGCAGGATGCCCTTGGACGGAATGCCGATCCAGATCAGGCCATAGTGCGGATTTTCGAAGCGCAAAGCGCCGGTGGTGGTGCCGATGCGGGCCAGGCGGTGCAGCCGGTTCTTCCAGCGCAGCGCGATGTGGGCGGCATCGTTGTCGTTCGTGTAGATCGTGATCTTGTTGCCCAGCTCGCAGGCGTAATCGGTGGTCTTGTTGTCGGTGATGTCCGGCTCATCGACTTCTAGCGGGTTGGCAGCGACCACGGCAGCCGCAACAGCGGCAGTGGCGGCAGCGGCTTTCGCTTTCTTGCCAGGCTTCTTCGCCGGCTTTTTCGCCGCATCAGCGGCGAGCACGGCGGAGGCTTTCGGGTGCGCTACCGGAGTGGCGGCGTTGGCCGGCGCACAGGCGACGGCAGCGGCAAGCGCAATTGCGCAGGCAGCGATGACTGGGGAGAGGAGAGTGGCCATGGTCGGAATTATCGGGAGTCGGAGAGGTTGACGATGGCTGCAGCTGCCTCGGGCAGTGCGAGGCCGGCCAGCTTGGCCCGCTGCAACACCGACCAATAGTATCGGTAGCTCGCACGGTCATGCAAGCGCCCGTGTTGCGCAATCGGTCCCCAACCCGCGGCCATGGCTTCGGTCAGGATATTCGTTGCTTCATTGACTTCAGACAAACGCGGCGTGAACGCCTTCAGGATTGGCTTGATCTGATCCGGGTGGATGCTCCACATGCGGGTAAAGCCGAACTCGGCGCCGGCACGCTGGGCGTCGTTCGCCACCGTCGCGCTGTCCTTGATGTCGGTCGTAACATTATGCGACGCCACCTTGCCATGGGCATGGCAGGCTGCCACCATCTCGAGCTTCGCGCGCACCACCAGCGGATGCGTGAACTGGCCCGGCGTGCGCATCGCGCTGGCCGGAATCGCACCGTAGTGGGCCGAGACAAAATCCATGATGCCGAACGACAGGCACTCGACCTGCGGCAGCGCCGCGATCGCGTAGGCGTCGCGCAGCGCGCCATGGGTTTCGATCAGCACATGGACGGGCAGGGCGGCGCGGCCGGCAGCGAGCGCATATTTATTGATCAGCTCGATCGCGCCGCGCACTTCGTCGACGCCGTCGACCTTCGGCAGCACGACGTACGCCAGGCGCGCCGCAGCGCCGCCGACGATGAGGGCGACGTCGTTGGCAAAGTGCATGCTGGCCGGCTCGTGCAGGCGCGCGCCGACACGGTTGAAGCGGTTTTCTTCGCTGTTGACCAAGCTCGCCACCAGGACGGCGTGCTCGTGCTCGACGCCAGCCTGGGCGCCGTCTTCGCAGTCGAAGGTGATGTCAAACAAGGGACCAAGCTCTTGTTGCAGGGTCAGCGATTTGCGCATCAGTTTCTCTGAGCCGGCGTAGTGATCGCAGGCAGGGAGAAGCAGCGGCTGGCGTTTGCCCTGGAATAAAACCTCGGAAGGATGCATAGCTTTCAACGCTTGGTTGCATAAAACACCGCCGTGCCGGTTGAGCGGCACGGCGTGGTTGGCGCATGGCAATCGCCATGCGCCTTGTACTGATCAGCCCAGCAGGTGTGCGACGCCGGCTTTTTCTTCTTCCAGCTCTTTCAGGGTCAGGTTGATGCGCTCTTGCGAGAACGAATCGATGTCCAGACCTTGCACGATCGTGTATTCGCCATTCTCGGTCGTGACCGGGAAGCCGAACATGGTGCCTTCAGGGATGCCGTACGAACCGTCCGACGGGATACCCATCGTGGTCCACTTGCCGTTGGTGCCCAGGACCCAGTCACGGACGTGGTCGATGGCTGCATTGGCGGCCGATGCTGCCGACGACAGGCCGCGCGCTTCGATGATCGCAGCGCCGCGCTTGCCGACGGTTGGCAGGAAGGTGTTGGCGTTCCATTCCTGGTCGTTGATCAGGTCCTTGACCTGCTCGCTGCCAGCGGTGGCGAAGCGGTAGTCGGCGTACATCGTTGGCGAGTGGTTGCCCCACACGACCATTTTTTCGATGTCCTTGACTGCTTTACCGGTCTTGGCGGCCACTTGCGACAGCGCGCGGTTGTGGTCCAGACGCAGCATCGCAGTGAAGTTTTTCGCTGGCAGGTTCGGTGCCGATTTCATGGCGATGTAGGCGTTGGTGTTGGCTGGATTGCCGACCACCAGGACCTTGACGTTGCGCGAAGCGACGGCGTCGAGTGCCTTGCCCTGCACGGTGAAGATCTGGGCATTGGCTTCGAGCAGGTCCTTGCGTTCCATGCCCGGGCCACGTGGACGTGCGCCGACCAGCAGGGCGACGTCGACGTCCTTGAACGCGGTCATTGGATCCGAGTGCGCGGTCATGCCTTCGAGCAGCGGGAATGCGCAGTCGTCGATTTCCATCATGACGCCCTTGAGCGCCTTCTGTGCTTTTTCGTTGTCGATTTCGAGCAGCTGAAGGATGACCGGCTGGTCCTTGCCGAGCATGTCGCCGTTGGCGATGCGGAACAGCAGGGAATAGCCGATCTGGCCGGCAGCGCCGGTCACAGCGACGCGCATTGGGGTTTTAGCCATGATGAATCTCCAAAAGTGGGAATGAAAACGGTTTGCACCGAGGTCGACGCCGAGCATACGCTTGTAGGGCTCAGCTGCAATCAGACTTTAATCAGACTGCAATGATAACAAAAAGCGTCGGCCGGGCTATTCAAAAGTCAATCGCGGGTGTCGCGCGCGTACTCTGGCAAGAGTGCCACCGACTCCCGGTCGGGCATGAGTGTATGCCTGCGTCATCAGGGCTGTCAATTCATATCTTATGTCTTATATAAGACAGATATCTGAATGCCTCAAAAGCTGGACGGTATGTCACTTTTGTGGTGAAATCCCGGTCTATGAATTCCACCTCGTCCAATCCGGCTGCCGACCCTGCCGCCAGCGGCTCGCCGTCCTTCCGGCCGCTGTACCAGCAGATCAAGGCCCTGATCACCAAAAGCCTGCAGGCTGGCGAGTGGAAACCGGGCGAAATGATGCCAAGCGAGGTCGAGCTGGCCGGCCGTTTCAAGGTCAGCCAGGGCACCGTGCGCAAGGCCATCGATGAGCTGGCGGCCGAGAACCTGGTCGTGCGCCGCCAGGGCAAGGGCACGTTTGTGGCCAGCCACGCCGAGGAGCGCGCGCATTTTCGCTTCCTGCGCCTGCGCCCCGACGAGGGCTTGCCGCACCATCCCGAAAACCGCTTCCTCGAAGTCAAGCGCATCCGGGCCCCAGCCGAGGTGGCGCGCCTGCTCGACCTGAAAGCGGGTGACGCCGTCGTCTACATCAAGCGCGTGCAGTCGTTTGAGGGCAAGCCGACCATTCTCGAAGAGCTGTGGTTGCCGGGCCAGTTGTTCAAGGGCCTGAGCGCCGAACGCCTCGTGGAATACAAGGGCCCGATGTACGGCCTGTTCGAAACGGAATTCGGTACCCGCATGATCCGCGCGACGGAAAAGATCCGCGCGGTCGCGGCCGATGCCGCTACGGCAGATTATTTGAAGGTGCCCGAGGGCACGCCGCTGCTGTGCGGCGAGCGTGTTTCGTTCACCTACGGCGACAAGGCAGTCGAGCTGCGCCGCGGGATGTACTTGACGGAACAACATCACTATCAGAACGAGCTGTCCTGATAACTAACTCAGCAGTAAGGAAATACTTTGCAGCGGTAAATTTTGGCTGCAGCGAAACTCGGCAAGAGCGACTAAAATAACTTGGTTTTGGGTGCGCGGCGGACATGACCCGGTCCTTCGCTCGCTGTCCCGCCCACCTGGCTTCGCGAGAACGGACCAGGACAGGGAAATCAGCGAAAATCCAAAGGGTTCATATAAAAATTGTTGTCATAAGGGAGGTGTACCATCATGTCCGAAGCCGTGAGAGAAGCAAAGCAGAAGGGGCGGCCGGAGTTCCGCAATATCGGCATCACCGATATCACCAGCAAGTATCGCATGCCGCCATCGGCCATCGTGTCGATCCTGCACCGTGTCAGTGGCGCCGGCATGTTCCTGGCCTTGCCTTTCCTGTTGTACCTGTTCCAGCAAAGCCTGCTGTCGGAATCGTCGTTTGGCTACTTTGCCAGCATCGTTTCGCACCCGCTCGCCAAACTCGTTCTGTTGGGCCTGTCGTGGGCTTACCTGCACCACTTCACCGCCGGCATTCGTCACCTGATCATGGACAATCACATCGGCCTGGACAAGGACACGTCGCAAAAGACCGCGCGCGTCGTACTGGTGATCAGCCTGCTGCTGACCGCACTGGTCGGCCTGAAACTGTTCGGAGTGTTTTAATTATGGCAACCAAGAATAATATCGGCACGCGCCGCGTCGTCGTCGGCGCACACTACGGCGTCAAGGACTGGCTGGCGCAGCGCGTCACCGCCATCGTCATGGCGGTCTACACGGTCATCCTGCTGGTCGCTTTCCTGACCGGGCAGAATTTCACGTACGAAGGCTGGGCAGGCTTGTTCTCCCGCCAGTGGTTCAAGCTGTTCTCGCTGGTGACCTTCCTCGCGCTGTACTACCACGCCTGGGTCGGCATCCGCGACATCTGGATGGACTATGTTAAATCGGCAGGCCTGCGTCTGTTCCTGATGCTGGCAACGATCTTCTGGCTGCTCGCTTGCGCCGCCTGGACCGTGCAAATTCTCTGGAGTGTGTAATCGTGGCAGCTATCAAAACTGCAATTCCTACCCGTCGTTTTGACGCGGTCATCGTGGGCGCCGGCGGTTCCGGCATGCGCGCTTCCCTGCAACTGGCCGAAGCCGGCCTGAACGTTGCTGTCCTGTCGAAAGTTTTCCCGACCCGCTCGCACACCGTGGCAGCGCAGGGCGGCATCGGCGCTTCGCTCGGCAATATGAGCGAGGACGACTGGTACTGGCACATGTTCGACACCGTCAAGGGTGGCGACTACCTGGGCGACCAGGATGCGATCGAATTCATGTGCCGCGAGGCACCGAAGGTCGTGTACGAGCTGGAACACTTCGGCATGCCGTTCGACCGTAACCCTGACGGCACGATTTACCAGCGTCCGTTCGGCGGCCACACGGCCAATTTCGGCGAAAAGCCGGTCCAGCGCGCCTGCGCCGCGGCCGACCGTACCGGTCACGCGCTGCTGCACACGCTGTATCAGCGTAACGTCCGTGCCCGCACCCACTTCTTCGTCGAATGGATGGCGCTGGACGTGATCCGCGACGCCGAAGGCGACGTGGTCGGCGTGATGGCCCTGGAAATGGAAACCGGCGACGTGATGATCCTGGAAGCGAAGACCACCATCTTCGCTACCGGCGGCGCAGGCCGTATCTTCGCTGCATCGACCAATGCCTTCATCAACACCGGTGACGGCATGGGCATGGCGGCGCGTGCCGGCCTGCCGCTGCAGGACATGGAGTTCTGGCAGTTCCACCCGACCGGTGTGGCGGGCGCTGGCGTCCTGATCACCGAAGGCGTGCGCGGCGAGGGCGGTATCCTGATCAACAGCAACGGCGAACGCTTCATGGAGCGCTACGCGCCAACGCTGAAGGATCTGGCGCCACGCGACTTCGTGTCGCGCTCGATGGACCAAGAGATCAAGGAAGGCCGCGGCTGCGGACCGAACAAGGATCACGTGCTGCTGGACCTGCGTCACATCGGCGCCGACACCATCAAGAAGCGCCTGCCTTCGATCCTTGAAATCGGCCACAAGTTCGCCAACGTCGATGCGACCAAGGAACCGATTCCTGTCGTGCCGACGATTCACTACCAGATGGGCGGCATCCCGACCAATATCCATGGTCAGGTCGTGGCACCGGATGGTACGGGCGGCCAGAAGATCGTCAATGGTCTGTACGCGATCGGCGAGTGCGCCTGCGTCTCGGTCCACGGCGCGAACCGCCTGGGCACGAACTCGCTGCTCGACCTGATCGTGTTCGGCCGCGCGGCCGGCAACCACGTCGTCGCGTCCGACCTGAAGAAGAAAGTCGCCAAGCCGATGCCGGCTGACGCTGCCGACTTCGCGCTGGATCGCCTGAACCGCCTCGAAACGTCGACCGGCACCGAAAAAGTGCAGCACGTCGCCAACGATATCCGCGCCACGATGCAGAAGTACTGCGGCGTGTTCCGCACTGACCAGCTGCTAACGCAGGGCGTCAAGGAAATCATGGTGCTCGACGAGCGTCGCAAGAACGTGTCGTTCAAGGACAAGTCGAAGGTGTTCAACACGGCCCGCGTCGAAGCGCTCGAGCTGGATAACCTGATCGAGACCGCGAAAGCGACCATCGTGTCGGCCCAGGCCCGCAAGGAATCGCGCGGCGCCCACGCCCACAGCGATTACGAAACACGTGACGACGCGAACTGGATGAAGCACACGCTGTTCTTCTCCGAAGGCAACCGCCTCGAGTACAAGGGCGTTGTGCAAAAGCCGCTGACGGTCGAGACCTTCAAGCCGAAAGCACGCACTTTCTAAATATTTTGTGGCTACCGGGCGATTGTCGCCCGGCGGCTGTGATGAGATAGGTAAAAACATGGCACGCACTGTCCAACTGAAGATTTACCGCTACGATCCGGACAAGGATTCGAAGCCTTACATGCAAGACGTTTCGGTCGAGCTGCAAGACACCGACAAGATGCTGCTGGACGTCCTGCAGCGCATCAAGGCGGATGTCGATGACTCGCTGGCGCTGCGCCGCTCGTGCCGTGAAGGCGTGTGCGGTTCGGACGCAATGAACATCAACGGCAAGAACGGCCTGGCCTGCACGACCAACCTGAATGAGCTGACCCAGCCGATCGTGCTGCGTCCTCTGCCAGGGCTGCCGGTGGTGCGCGACTTGATCGTCGACATGACCAACTTCTTCAAGCAGTATCACTCGGTCAAGCCGTACCTGATCAACGAGTCGATCCGCCCTGAAAAAGAACGTCTGCAGTCGCCTGAAGAGCGCGAAGAGCTCGACGGTCTGTACGAGTGCATCCTGTGCGCCTGCTGCTCGACCTCGTGCCCGTCGTTCTGGTGGAATCCGGACAAGTTCGTCGGTCCAGCTGGCCTGCTGCAAGCGTACCGTTTCATCGCCGACTCGCGCGACGAAGCGACCAACGATCGCCTGGACAACCTGGAAGATCCGTACCGCCTGTTCCGCTGCCACTCGATCATGAACTGTACGGACGTGTGCCCGAAGGGCCTCAATCCGAACAAGGCGATTGGCAAGATCAAGGAACTGCTGGTACGTCGCGCGATTTAAGCGATGCAATGCGTGTGGCGCCGCAAAAGGCGTCGCACGCGTTCCGGTGTCCAGACGTGCGTCGAGCGTTGCGCTCGACGAATGTGTGCATTACCGTAAAAGTACCGTACTGCCGAATCATGGCAGCCGGAGTATGATGTCGAACCAACAACGGATTTTAATGTGATTACACATCAAGCCGATCCTGCCAACCGTTCGCGCCTGCGCTGGCGTGCACGTCGTGGCCTGCTCGAGAACGATCTGATCCTGACGCGCTTTCTCGATGCGCACGAACAGGACCTGACCGACGACGAGGTCGATGCGCTGACGCGCCTGCTTGATCTGGCTGACAACCCGTTGCTGGACCTGCTGCTGGGGCGCAATGAGCCCTCCGGCGAGCTCGACCTGCCGCACGTGCACGCCTTGCTGGCGAAGCTGCGGCTAGCGTAAGCGAACTATGGGCATCCGATTCGCCAACGCGGCACGTTGCGGCGCCCCCCGGTTTCGTTTTATTTTGTAGACCCACTCCCACAAGAAGGAAGTGCCATGAACATCTCTGATACCAAAGCCACCCTGTCGTTCTCGGACGGCAGCCCGTCGATCGACATGCCGATCTACAAAGGCACCATCGGCCCGGACGTCGTCGACATCCGCAAGCTGTACGGCGCGACCGGCAAGTTCACGTACGATCCTGGCTTCATGTCGACCGCCGCCTGTAACTCGAGCATCACCTACATTGACGGTGACAAGGGCGAGCTGCTGTACCGCGGTTACCCGATCGAGCAACTGGCCGTCAACTGCGACTTCCTGGAAACCTGCTATCTGCTGCTGAACGGCGAACTGCCGAACGCAGAGCAAAAAGAAGTGTTCACCGACACCGTGACCAAGCACACGATGATCCATGAGCAGATGAACTTCTTCTTCCGTGGCTTCCGCCGCGACGCGCACCCGATGTCGGTGCTGGTCGGCACGGTCGGCGCGCTGGCGTCGTTCTACCATGACTCGCTGGACATCAACGATGCCAAGCAGCGCGAAATCTCGGCAATCCGCCTGATCGCCAAGCTGCCGACCCTGGTCGCAATGGCCTACAAGTACAACGTCGGCCAGCCGTTCGTGTACCCACGCAACGACCTGTCGTACAGCGCCAACTTCATGTACATGATGTTCGCGAACCCGTGCGAAGAGTACAAGGTCAACGACGTGCTGGTGCGCGCCCTGGACCGTATCCTGATCCTGCACGCGGACCACGAGCAGAACGCATCGACCTCGACCGTCCGTCTGGCCGGTTCGTCGGGCGCCAACCCGTTTGCGTGTATCGCAGCCGGCATCGCCTGCCTGTGGGGCCCTGCCCACGGCGGCGCGAACGAAGCAGCGCTGAACATGCTGAAGGAAATCGGCAGCGTCGAGAACATCCCGGCCTTCATCGAGAAGGTCAAGGACAAGAACTCGGGCGTCAAGCTGATGGGCTTCGGTCACCGTGTGTACAAGAACTTCGACCCGCGTGCCAAGCTGATGCGCGAAACCTGCCACGAAGTGCTGGAAGAACTGGGCCTGCAGGACGACCCACTGTTCAAGCTGGCAATGGAACTGGAACGCATCGCCCTCGAAGACGAATACTTCGTGTCGCGCAAGCTGTATCCGAACGTCGACTTCTACTCGGGCATCGTGCAATCGGCACTGGGTATCCCGGTCACCATGTTCACCGGCATCTTCGCGATGGCCCGTACCATCGGCTGGATCGCGCAGTGGAACGAAATGATCGCCGATCCAGAGCAGAAGATCGGCCGTCCACGTCAGCTGTTCGTCGGCTCGCCGGCGCGTGACGTGCCGGAAATCGACAAGCGCTAATCCGCCCGTTCGATCGCTAAAAAAGCGGGCTGCGGCCCGCTTTTTTCATGGGCGCATGCAGCAAAATTATTCATTTGCCGACCCCTGGCGTTGTGGCAAAAGCGGTCTATACTGAGCTCATCAGTATCAATTGCCACTATGAAACATTTTATGTCGTCCCGATCAGGCGAACCCCTTGGTGCACGCACGCTGGCACGGCTGGGATTACTCCGCGCAGCCCATGGCCGAGCGGCTTACGGCATCAGTTCGTAGCGCCGCAGCCAGGCACCGCCATCGTAGCGGCAAGCCGGCTCTTTCAACGCTGATCGTGGAGACTGAAATGAGTGATTCAATGGTTGTTTCCTGGCTGGACCTCGAGCGCCTCGAGCGCGTACTCGACCGGCTTTCGCCAGCGCAGGCCAGAGCGCGTGACGCGCTGCTGGGTGAACTCGAACATGCGCAACTGGTCGAACCGTGGGAGTTGCCGCCCGACGTCGTGACCATGAATTCGCGCGTGCGCTTTCGCGTGGCCGGTGCCAGCGAAGAAGAAACGATGACGCTGAGTTACCCGAACGATATGCAGGACACTGCCGAACGGTTATCAGTGCTCACACCGGCCGGTATGGCGCTCCTGGGCGCGCGCGTGGGCGGGCGGATGTCATGGCAGCAGCCGGATGGCCCGCATGAGGCCACGGTGCTCGGCATCGAGCATCAACCCGAACCGGCGAAGCGGTAGTGCCACGGCCTGTCGCTTGCATGTGTAGAATGTTTCCCTCATGACCGCCATCGAGGGAACCACCATGCCACGCTTTTTCGCCGCCTGCTGTCTGTGCCTTTCCTTGTCGCTGGGCTTGGGCGGCGCCGCACACGCCGCCACCGATGCGACCCTCACGCGCGAAGTCAACGCCTTCGTCGACGGCTGGCACGATGACGCCGCCAACGCACGCACGGCGTACTTCGACAAGATCGCCAGGGATGGCGTGTACATCGGCACCGACCGCACCGAGCTATGGACGCGCGACGCCTTCAAGGCGTGGTCGAAGAAGTACTTCGATGCCAAGTCGGCCTGGACCTTCAAGGCCACGCGCCGCAATGTCTATGCGTCGGCCGACAAATCGCTGATCTGGTTCGACGAGCTGCTCGATACCAAAAACATGGGGCCGGCGATGGCCAGTGGCGTGCTGCGCAAGACCAAGGCAGGCTTCGAGATCGTCCACTACCAGCTCTCGATGGCAGTGCCCAATGCCGTCAACGGCCAGGTCGCCGGCATCATCGCCGCCCACGAAAAGCAACCGAAGAAATAAGCCGCCTGCAGTGAACAAGCCTTACATCGGCCGCTTTGCGCCGTCGCCTTCCGGGCCGTTGCACGCAGGCTCTCTGGTCGCGGCGATGGCCAGCCACCTCGACGCCCGCTGGCATGGCGGCACCTGGCTGATCCGCATCGAAGACATCGATGAAGGCCGCAGCGTACCCGGCGCGGCCGAAGGCATCCTGCAGTTGCTGGCCGCGCTGGGCATGCAGCATGACGGCGAGATCGTCTGGCAAAGCCGGCGCAAGCATCTATATGCGGCTGCTGCCGCGCGCATCGAGCGTGCCACCTATCCGTGCGGCTGCAACCGGCGCGAGATCGCCGATTCTCGTATCGGCGTGGCGCCCGACGGCAGCGCCATCTATCCCGGCACCTGCCGCCATGGCCTCGGTCCGGGTCGCACGATGCGCAGCCTGCGCGTACGCGTGCCGGCGGCGGGCGAGGATGCCATCACCTTTGTTGACCGTTTCGCCGGACCCGTCACGCAGCATCTGGCCCGTGATGCCGGCGACTTCGTGCTGAAACGCGCGGACGGGTTCTGGGCCTATCAACTGGCCGTCGTGGTGGACGATATCGAGCAGGGCGTGACCGACATCGTGCGCGGCGCAGATCTGCTCGAATCGACGCCGCGCCAGATCCATCTGCAGCGGCTGCTCGGTGCACCGACGCCGCGCTACCTGCACGTGCCGGTGGTACGCAACAGCAATGGGGAGAAGTTGTCGAAGCAGACGGGCGCGCTTGCCGTCACGGCAGGCGATGCGCCTGCCGCAATCAGCGTGCTGATGGAGACTGCGGCGTTGTTGGGGCTTGCTCTCGACGGGCCAGCGCCAGATTCCATCGAGGCATTCTGGCGCGCCGCGATTCCAGCCTGGGGCCGCCTGCTGGCAGAACGGGCCGCAGCGATCTGATTCACTTCGGATTCTGCATGATGCTGATGGAGCCGTTCACTTCAAGGAACGCGCATTTCATCTTCGGGCGCGGGCAGTCGGCGCCGCGCAGCGCTTCTTCGACATCGTCCTGCGACAGACGGCAGCGCTTCATCACATCCTTGAAGAACACGCCATCGCGCCCGATCAGCACGGGGCTGCCTTCGATGATTGACTCGAACTTGCGGCTGCGCGATGTCAGGAAGGCGACCAGCACCGTCAGTGCCACCAGTGTCGCAGCGATGACCAGCCCGCCAAGCAGCGATTCGTCACCACCGGTCATGGAATTGGACACGGATTCGGACAACAGCATCACCACCAGCAGGTCGAACGGCTTGAATTGCCCGACTGTGCGGCGCCCCGACACGCGCATCATCGCGAGCAGGGCGCAGTAGACGATCGCGCCGCGCGCGATCAGCTCCCACAAGGGTAGATCGAAGTCGAACATGGCGCCTCCAGGGCATGAAATAGTGGGCGATTGTAATCAATCTGCCAACCTCATGACGCCCGGCTGCGCCGATGCCGGATCAGTGCCCGGCCAGCATGTCTTCGGCGCCGTCTTTGTCGTGGATGGCAAACCGGGTCATCAAGGTGGCGCTGGCCTCGTTCAGGCCATGCACGACCACCTGCGCACCGGCGCGGCGCAGTTTCAGCACGACCTTGTCAAGCGCGCCAATCGCAGTGATGTCCCAGAAATGCGCGTCGCTCAGGTCGATGTGCACGGTGGCGCGCGTCGGGCTGTAGTCGAATGCATGGACGAGCTGGTCGGACGACACGAAGAACACGTGACCGCTGACCAGGTAGTGACGGAGTTCGCCGCCATCCGTGCCAGTCTCCACGCGCGACGTCACGCCCAGCATCCGGCTGACTTTCTGCGCAAAGAACACGCCCGACAGCAGCACGCCTGCCAGCACGCCCTTGGCCAGATCGTGCGTGGCCACGGTGACGACGACGGTGGCGAGCATGACGATGCTGGAGCTGGTCGGATGCGCGCGCAGGTTGCTGATCGAGCTCCAGCTGAACGTGCCGATGGCCACCATGATCATCACGGCGACCAGCGCCGCCATCGGAATCTGGCGCACCCAGTCGCCCAGGAACACGACCATGAGCAGCAGCACGACACCGGCCATCAGTGTCGACAGGCGGGTGCGTCCGCCAGACTTGATGTTGATCACCGATTGGCCGATCATCGCGCAGCCGGCCATGCCGCCAATGAAGCCGGTGGCGATGTTGGCGATGCCCTGGCCGACGCATTCACGGTTCTTGTCGCTGCGGGTATCGGTCAGGTCGTCGACGATCGTGGCGGTCATCAGGGATTCCAGCAGGCCCACGAGCATCAGCGTGGCCGAGTACGGCAAGATGATCTGCAGGGTCTCGAGACTGAACGGCACGTTCGGAATCAGGAACGACGGCAGGCTGTCCGGCAGCTCGCCCATGTCGCCGACGGTGCGGATGTCCAGGCCCAGTGCGATGGACGCGCCGGTCATCACGACAATCGCGACCAGTGGCGAGGGCACGGCGCGCGTCAGGTACGGCAAGCCGTAGATGATGGCCAGCGCGGCCGCGGTGACGGCGTACACGTGCCAGGTGACGTTCGTCAGTTCGGGTAACTGGGCGAGGAAAATCAGGATCGCCAGTGCGTTGACGAAGCCCGTGATCACCGAGCGCGAGACGAAGCGCATCAGGCGGCCCAGCTTGATCCAGCCGGCGATGATCTGCAGCATGCCGGTCAGGATGGTGGCGGCCAGCAGGTAATCGAGGCCGTGCTCCTTGACGAGCGAGACCATGATCAGCGCCATGGCGCCGGTGGCAGCGGAAATCATGCCTGGCCGCCCGCCGAAAAAGGCGATCAGTGTCGCGATCGAGAACGACGCGTACAGGCCGACCTTCGGGTCGACGCCGGCAATGATGGAGAACGCAATCGCCTCAGGGATGAGGGCGAGAGCGACGACGATACCTGCAAGCAGGTCGCCACGGACGTTGGAAAACCAGTCCTGGCGGATGTGTTGAAATACCATGAGGATACCTTCCCGGGCTGTAACAGCCGAGTGCAAGAAATGGGAGCGCCGTGCACGAAGCAGGGCGCAGCAAGACGAACGACAACGCACCGGTGTCGTAATGACGGCGGTGCATGGTCGTGCAATGGGGAAGGGGTATTACGGAGGTGTTACTGAGCAAAAATAACCGCGTGGCAGTCCGCATCCCGGGAAGGATGCCGCAGCCAGCCGCATCACGGCGCGACGCGTGCTGTGAGCACGTTGGGCGCGGCGGAGCTGGGTGGTGGGGAGGGACAATACGGTCATAGCCAGCTATTTTGCACCGCAACATAACATCAGTCAAGTCGCATGCTGCGGTGCGTCCGGTTACCTTGCGACCGGTTTGATGGCAGGTCCATCAGCCGGTGCGGGCGGCGGAACGTCGGGCATCCCGGCTGCTGGCGGTGGTGGCGGCGGCGGTGCGATCCGCTTGGGGTGTGCCGGTGGTGCCGGTGGCGCTGGTGGTACTGGCATGTCCTTCAGGGCGCGAGCACCCCGTGCTGGTGGTGGCGGTGGTGGCGGCGCACCAACCGGCGGTGCCGGCGGCGCCACTGGTGCCATTGCACCCACTGGCGGTGCCGGTGGCGCAGGCGGCGGTGGTGGCGGTGCACATTTGCTGCTGGTGCCACGGCAGTCGGGTTGTTCGGCGGCGTGCGCCAGGCTGGCTGACAGTGGCAGGGTGATGGCAAGGCCGAGGGCCAGGCTGGATCGGATGATGCGGTTCATGGTGTTCTCCTTGGTGGGCATGAAACACATCGTGCGCCCACAATGTGGAGAAATCATGGAGACGCTAGAGGGCGTGTACGCGCCATGAAAAATTCCTGGAAGCAAATTGTGCAGTTGTCGTTTACTAAACGGCACTAAACTTCACGCAAACCGCCAAAGTTTGTTGAGGCTTCACACACTACTTGTATAAATTTGCGGTACCGGTTTGCACGACCCCTGCGACATGCAGAAGAGATGCCCGCCGTTTAGTAAATCTGCGACAGGCCGGCAGGCGACACGCTGAGAACGTGTCGCGCTGGCGATGACATCGGGACGCTTCACGTTGCGGTGCGCAAAGGCTGCCGGTTGACGGCCGCCCGGACCAGCTGCCGCCATAAAAGATAGCCCATACAGGGCACGACCAGGAGACACACATGCATTCACACACCCACCGCGCTTCACGGCAGCGCTGCAGCGTCACGCCCATCGCCATGGCCGTCAGCCTTGCGCTGCTGTCGCTGTCGACCGTGCACGCCCAGACCATGCCGGCCGACCAGCCGGCCCAGCCGCCGGCCGCCCAGCCAGGCGCAGTGCAGACGGCCCCGGCCGCAACTGCAGTTGCAACTGCTGCCACCGAGGCGCCGTCCGCCGACCAGCCTGCTGCTGCAGGCCCGTCGACGGTGGTGGTGACGGGCTTCCGCTACTCCATCGAGAAAAGCCTCGACCAGAAGCGCGAGGCCAATTCCATCGTCGAGGTGGTGACCGCCGAAGACGTGGGCAAATTCCCGGACAAGAACGTGGCCGATGCGCTCCAACGCGTGCCGGGCGTGGTTGTCACCCGCAGTGGCGGCGAAGGCAAGAATGTCAGCGTGCGTGGCCTGTCGTCCGACCTGACCCTGACGCAACTGAACGGCAACTACGTCGCCACCGCCGAATCGAATGGCGATCCGTCGCGCTCGTTCAACTACATGCTGATGCCGTCGAACATGCTGGCCAGCGCCGAGCTGTACAAGACGTCGGAAGCGCGCTTCGACGAAGGCGGCATCGGCGGCACAGTGATCCTGCGCACGCGCCGGCCGCTCGACGTCAAGTCGGGTTCGGGCTTCGTCAATGCCGAAGGTACCTGGGCCGATACCACCAAGAAGACCGACCCGCAATTCTCCGGCCAGTACGCCTGGCACGACGAGAGCAACCGCTTCGGCGTGCTGGTCGGCTACACACAGCAAAAGCGCACCACGCGCACGATGGGCGCGAGCACCGAAAACTGGCAATGGTATGCCGACGACTACAAGGCGCAGCCGCCGGTGGGCGCCGATGGCCAGCCATCCAAACTCAATTCGTTCTGGTGGGGCCAGTCGGGCTTCTACGACCAGGCGGGCAAGTACTACACCAAGTTCGCGATGCCGACCGCCGTCGCGCTGGACGTGCGCACCACCGAGCGCGAGCGCAAGGGCGGGCAGGTCACGCTGCAGTTCAAGCCGCTGCGTAACCTGAACATGACGGCCAATTATTTCCGCTTCGACCTGCAGCAGAATTCGCAGCTGAACCAGCTGAAGGTTCCGGAGTGGAATATCGCGCGCTTCGACGGCGACGGCAACTGGCCGGGCGGACGCCTGCTCGACGGCCTCACGTTCGACCCGAGCGGCACCGTTGTCACGGGCGCGCAGTACAGCGTGCGTCCGGGCAAGGCGTACTACTGCAACAGCGCGCAGGCTGGCGCCGCCGGCCTGACCAACACCGGCGGCTTCGGTCCGGACGATTGCACGATCCCGACCCCGCAGATCACCGGCGGCTACAGCCGCGAGAAAGCGCTGTCGCAGACGGCTGACTTCGAAGTCGAATGGAAGGGCGAGTCCGTCGACGCCACCTTCAAGGCCGGCCGCACCTGGGCCAAGGGCGGCCCGGAACTGCAGTTCGGCATGCCGATCAAGCCGCGCCGGCAGAATGCCGACGGCAGCTGGTCGCTCGGCAACACGGCCACGTCGTGGGACGTCAGCGGCAAGCCGACGATGACGTTTGCACCGGAACTGATGCAGAACCTGCGCAACGGCATCGGTGAGATCGACCTGGGCTCGACTTCGTCGTCCTGGACCCGCAACAGCACCGAACAGAACTACGCGCAGGCCGACCTGACCTGGCATGCCGACAGCAACTGGCTCGACTCGGTCCAGTTCGGCGCCAAGTACCGCGACGGCGGCACCAGCCGCAGCACCGGCAATAACTACTGGGTCTGCAAGGGCGCCAATCCAGGCGACTACGACAGCCGCTACCAGAACGGGTGCGATTCGTCGGCCAACCAGTTCCGTCCTGAGTTCCTGTACGACGAATCGCTGGGCAACCTGACGGGCGGCCTGAAAGCCAGCGCTTTCCCCGGCATCAACTATCCGGCATATATCTCGTACCTGAACCAGACGTATGGCGAGATGCAGACCCGCAACGAAGAAAACTTCATCTACAACGTGGATGAAAAGATCACGTCAATGTACTTGCAGGGCAATTTCAAGACCGACCGCCTGCGCGGCAATCTGGGTGTGCGCGTCGTGCGTACCCGCCAGCATGCCGATTCGACCGACAAGGTGGACTACTACAACGACTACTTCTTCGACGGTCCCGACGGCACGCCGGCGCCATGCCTGGCCGGTGGCCTGCCAGCCGCTGGGGCACCTGCCGGCTCGGGTTGCACGAGCGGCTTCACGGTCGTGCCGGACAGCGAAACCAATCCGGCCACGGGCCACGTGTCGACCTATGTCGTCAGCGCGCTCGACCGCACCTACACCGATGTGCTGCCAAGCCTGAACGTCGCGTACGACCTGACGGACACGCTGCTGCTGCGCGGCGCTGCCTCGAAGGTCGTGGCACGCCCGAGCTACAACGATATCGGTGCACCGGGCGCCCTGAGCAACTACAGCCAGGAATACGTCAACGATCGCCGCCTGATCGGCGGGGGCGACCGCCAGGGCTGGTTCGGCTCGGGCAGCAACAAGGATCTCGAGCCGTACCAGGCCACGCAGTATGACCTGGGCCTGGAGTGGTACTTCCACCGTGGCTCGGTGCTCGGCGCGGGCATCTTCCGCAAGAACGTCAAGAACTTCGCGGTACCGGTCGTGCGTGACGTCAACCTGAACATCGGTGGCGAGTCGATCGCGGTGCAGAACTACTCGACCAGTGCCGGCGGGCGCGACGCGGTGTCGAAAGGCATCGAGTTGTACGGCCAGCACACGTTCGACAACGGCATCGGCTTCCAGGTCAACTACACGTACAACAAGACCAACCAGGCTGCCATCACACTGGCGGACGGCACCGAGATCGGGACCTCGCCGCTCGTGGGCAGCGCCAAGAACCAGGCCAACGTGACGGTGTTCTACTCGACCGACCGGCTCATGCTGCGCGCGTCGTACAACCGCCGCGGCCTGGTGGTCAACGGTCTGATGAACGGCTTGAACGTGTATGAGGCGCCGTACAGCCAGGTCGACCTGAACGCGTCGTACAACTTCACACCGGAGCTGAGCCTGACCGCGTCGGTCCTGAACGCCACCGAGGAAGAGTCGCGCTCGTACCTGGGCAACGACACCAAGTCGCGCTTCTACAGCAACAACTACGCTGGTCGTGTGGCGTATATGGGCCTGAACTACAAGTTCTGAGTCCGTATCAACCCTCCCCGCCACTCTGGCGGGGAGGGTGTCTTCTTTCCAGGATCACGCCATGAACGACCGGATCAACACGATCTCGACGGCCGGCGGCGGCTGGCGCGCTCTGTGCGCCGGCCTGCTTCTTTTCTTTTGCGCAGGCCTTGCCCTGGCCAGCCCGTCCGACAAGCTCGTCATCGACGGGGGCTGGCGCTTCCACCTGCTGCCGGGCGACGCACGCGAAGCGGCGCATCCCGACCTCATGCCATGGCGCGCGGCCACGGTGCCGGGCACCGTGCACACCGACCTGCTGGCCCACGGCCTGATCCCCGATCCGTATGTCGGCGCGCCCGAAGCGGGCCTTCAGTGGATCGGCTTGGCCGACTGGGAATACCGCACCGCCTTCGACGTGCCGCGCGCCGTGCTGCAACGCGCGCGCAGCGAGCTGGTGTTCGCCGGGCTCGACACGTTCGCCGAGGTCTGGCTCAACGGCGTCAAGCTGCTCGACGCGAACAATGCGTTTCGCACCTGGCGCGTGCCAGTGGCGGGCCGGCTGCGCGAGCACGGCAACATCCTGCGCGTCGTGTTCCGTTCACCGATCAATACGATGCTGCCGCAGGTCGCCGCGATGCCGCACAAGATCGCCGGCAACTACGCGTCGCCTTACGGCGATGAACCCAAGGATGTGCTGAGCGCGAACTTCGTGCGCAAACCCGGCTACCACTATGGCTGGGACTGGGGCCCGCGCTACGTCACGGCCGGCATCGGCAAACCCGTCGTGCTGCAAAGCTGGGATGCTGTGCGCATCGACGACCTGCAACTGCGCCAGGACCGCGTCGACGCCGCGCGCGCCGATGTCGCCGCCATCGCTTCGCTCGACGTGCTGCACGCCGGGCGCTTCACGCTGCGCCTGTGGCAGACGGCGCCGGGCGGCCAGCGCACGCTTGCCGCAACGCGGCGCGTCGATCTGCGCGCCGGCGTCAACCGCATTGAACTGCCGGTGCGGATCGACGACCCGCAGCGCTGGTTCCCGAATGGCTATGGAAAACAGCCGCTGTACCGCTACCAGCTTGAGGTCGGCCATGGCAACAATACGCTTGCGACGCACGCTGCCCGCACGGGCCTGCGCAGCGTCGAACTGCGGCGCGACCATGATGCCGCCGGCCAGGGCTTCTATTTCGTCATCAATGGCATTCCCGTGTTCGCCAAGGGCGCCAACACGATCCCGTTCGACATGTTCCAGCCGCGCGTGCGCCGCGAGGGGTTGCGGCGCGTGCTGCAGTCGGCCGCCGACGCCAACATGAACATGCTGCGCAGCTGGGGCGGCGGCTATTACGAGGACGAAGATTTCTATGATCTGGCCGATGAACTGGGCCTGATGGTCTGGCAGGATTTCATGTTCGGCGGCGGGATGCAGCCGGCGTACGATCCGGCGTTTCGCGCGAACGTCGTCCACGAGGCGCGCGACCAGGTGCGGCGCCTGCGCAACCGTCCGAGCGTCGTGCTCTGGTGCGGTAACAACGAGCAGGAGATCGCCTGGAAAAACTGGGGTCACCGCAAGACGCTCGAGCGCGCCGATCCGGTGTTTGCCAGCCAGGTCTGGGACGGGTATGTCGCGCTGTTCGGTGTCGACCTGCGCCGCGTGGTGGCAGAAGAAGCCGGCGGCATCGGCTACTGGTCGAGCTCGCCCGGCAACGATTTGCAGGAAACCGCCAACACCCCAGGCAGTGGCGACATGCACTACTGGGAAGTGTGGGGCAATCCGGCGCATCCGGTCTCGAACTACCTCGACATCACGCCGCGCTTCATGTCCGAGTACGGGCTGCAGGCCTGGCCCGTGCAGCGCACGATCGACGCGTTCGCCACGCGCGCCGAACAGGGCGTGGCCACGCCCGTCATCGAAGCGCATCAGAAATTCATGGCCGGCAAGGGCAATGAGCGCCTGATGAAGTACGTGCAGGAGCAGTTCGGCGAGCCGGTCGATTTCCCGGCGTTTGCCTATCTGAGCCAGGTGATGCAGGCCGACGGCATCGAGCTGGCCGCGCTGCACCATCGCCGCAGCCGCCCGCATACGATGGGTTCCCTGTACTGGCAGCTCAACGATGTGTGGCCGGGCGCGTCGTGGTCGAGCATCGACTGGTTCGGTCAGCTAAAAGCGCTGCAGTTTCATGCGCGCCGCTTCTTTGCGCCGGTCGCCGTCGCGGCATTGCGCGATGCCCGCGGCGCTACGCGCGTCAGCCTGCTCAACGACCGCACGCATGCCGTGCAGGGGACGCTCCGCACGCGCGTGATGTCGCTCGATGGAACCGTGCTGCGTGACACAAGCCAGACCATTGATATTGCGCCGCTGTCGGCGCGCGACGTGGGCGCGTATGCTGACGCCGACCTGCTGGCCGGCGCCGATCCGGCATCGACCGTTGCCGTGTTCACGCTGCAGGTGGAGGGCGAGCCGGCATCGACTGGCGTCGTCTACTTCGTGCCGGCGAAGGACGTCGCCTGGCGCGATCCCGGCCTGCACACGACCGTGCGCCGGGACGGTGACGGCTACCGCATCGAGATCACGGCAGCGACACTGGCACGCGGCGTCTGGCTCGATGCCGGCGACGTCGATGCGCAGTTCCACGACAATGCCCTGACCGTGCTGCCGGGTGAACCCGTCACCGTGCACGTAACGTCCACCGCCAGCGACAGCGTGCTGCGCGCCGCCCTCCATGCCCGTTCGCTGCGTGATGCCATGCGCGCGACCAACCCAACTTCCTGGAAGATCACCCCATGAACAAGACCCATATCATCGGCGCCGCCGTGGCCATGCTGCTGGCCAGCATGGCCAATGCCGCCGACCCCCGCACTGCAACCGGTTTTGCCACGTCGTTCGAAGCGAACGAACCCGTTCCTGCCACCGGCATGGGCGAAGGCATCCGGGTCACGCCGGGTAGTGGCCCCGACAAGCCGTATGCGGCCAAGGCGAAGACCGGCTACACCGGTTTGCGCGCGCTGCAATATCGCGCGGACGGCAAGGGCGGGCGCTTGCCGCTGTTCGCGGTCGATCTGGCGATCACCGCCGACACGGTCCTGTCATGGAAGGTGCTGCCCGAGATCGTCGATGGCGACATCGCCACCTCGACCGGCGTGGCGCTGGACCTGGTGCTGGACGACGGCCGCCGCATCTCGAGCCTGGACCTGCGCGACAACCACGGTGTGCGCATCGACGCGGCGGCGCAGGCCAGGTCGAACACGCTGTATCCGCAGCAGTGGGCGCACAAGTCGGTGCGCCTGGGCAGCCTGGCGGGGCGACGTATCAAGTCAATTGAGCTGGCGCTGCAGCCTACTACCGCCGCCGGCGCCAGCGGCTGGCTCGATGATATCGTCATCGGCGAGCAGGTCCAGGGCGGCATCAAGCGATTGACCGACCACGTGCTGACGACGCGCGGCACGCAAGCCAACGGCACCTTCTCGCGCGGGAACAATATCCCGGCCACGGCGATGCCGCACGGTTTCAACTTCTGGACGCCGGCCACCGACGCCAGCACCCTGAGCTGGCTGTATCGCTGGAACGAGCAGAACGACGAGAACAACCGGCCGCGCCTGCAGGCGCTGTCGCTGAGCCACCAGCCAAGCCCCTGGATGGGCGACCGCCAGACCTTCCAGATCATGCCGTCGAACGCGACCGGCCAGCCCGATCCCGACCGCAAGCGCCGCGCACTGTCGTTCTCGCACGAGAACGAAGTCGCGCGTGCGCACACGTACCGCGTGGACTTCGACAACGGCATCCGCGCCGAGATCGCACCGAGCGAGCGGGCGGCGATCTTCCGCTTCCGCTTCCCGCAAGGGGGCGACGCCAACCTGCTGTTCGATAACGTCGATGCACGCGGCGGCCTGCGCCTGGACGCGGCCACGCAGACGCTGCGCGGCTACACCGACACGCGCAGCGGCCTGTCGAACGGCGCGACACGCATGTTCGTGTTCGCCCGTTTCGACCAGCGCTGGCAGGCCAGCGGCCCACTGGAGACGGGCCGCCCGACCGGCTACATCAAGTTCAACGCCGACGGCGGCGAAGTGCGCATGCGCATCGCGACCTCGCTGATCTCGGTCGAGCAGGCGCAGAAAAACCTCGCGCTGGAAATCGGCGACGCCGGTTTCCACACCGTTCGCGAGCGCGCGCAGGCGGCGTGGGACAAGGAACTGGGCCGTGTAAAGGTGGACGGCGCCAGCGACGACCAGCTGACGACGGTCTACTCGAACCTGTACCGCCTGTTCCTGTACCCGAACGTCGGCCACGAAAACGTCGGCAGCGCGCAGCAGCCCGATTGGCGCCACGCCGACCAGAGCGGCTGGTCGCAGGCCAAGACCGGGGGCGACGATGACAAGACCTCGGCGCCCGTCGTCGCCGGCAAGGTGTATGTCAACAACGGCTTCTGGGATACCTTCCGCACCACCTGGCCGGCGTACGCGCTGCTGGCGCCGACCCGCGCCGGCGAGATGGTCGACGGCTTCCTGCAGCAGTACCGCGACGGCGGTTGGGTGGCGCGCTGGTCGTCGCCGGGCTACGCGGACCTGATGGTCGGCACCAGTTCCGACGTCGCTTTCGCCGATGCGTGGCTCAAGGGCGTGCGCGGCTTCGATGCGCATCAGGCGTATGAGGCGGCGCTGAAGAACGCGACCGTCGTGCCGCCCGTGTCGAACGTCGGGCGCAAGGGCCTGGGCAAGTCGATGTATCGCGGCTATGCCGATGCGTCGGTCCATGAAGGCATGTCGTGGACGCTCGAAGGTGCACTGAACGACTTCGGCCTGGCGCAGATGGCCACCGCGCTGGCCAGTGGGGAGGGCGACACGTCGCGCGGTCGCCGCTACCGCGAAGAAGCCGCGTACTTCGGTGCCCGCGCCACCGACTACGTCCACCTGTACGACCCGGCCACGGGGTTCTTCCGCGGCCGCGACGCCAAGGGCGCTTGGCGCGAACCGGCCAAGGCGTTCGACCCGCGCCGCTGGGGTGGCGACTACACGGAAGCGAATGCCTGGAACTTCGCGTTCACCGTGCCGCACGACGCCGAAGGATTGGCCAGCCTGATGGGCGGGCGCGCGGCGCTGGGCAAGCGCCTCGACACCTTCTTCGCCACGCCCGAAACGGCGCAGGCAGCGTTCTCGGGCAGCTACCGCCAGGTGATCCACGAAATGACCGAAGCGCGCGACGTGCGCATGGGGATGTACGCCCACAGCAACCAGCCGTCGCACCACATTCCATGGATGTACGCGGCCGCCGGCCAGCCGGCCAAGACGCAGAAGATCACGCGCGACATCCTGGCGCGCCTGTACCTGGGCAGCGAGATCGGGCAAGGCTATGCGGGGGACGAGGACAATGGCGAGATGTCGGCCTGGTACACCTTCGCGATGATGGGCCTGTATCCGCTGCGGATGGGGTCCCCGGAATACGTAATCGGCTCGCCGGCGTTCGCGCGCACCGACGTGCGCCTGGAAAATGGCCGCACGCTGTCCGTGATCGCGCATAACAACAGCACGGAGAACGTCTACGTGCAGTCGCTTAACGTCAACGGCAAGCCGTGGACCAAACCATGGATCCGCCACGACGACATCGCCGGCGGCGCGACGCTGGAATTCACGATGGGCAGCACGCCATCGACCTGGGGCACCGGCGCTGGCGCCTTGCCGGCGTCGCTGACGCCAGCCGGCAAACGGCCTGCAGGCCTGGTCGACCGCAGCAAGGGCGCCACGTTGACCCTAGACAGCAAGCGTGCCCCGGCACCGCTGACCGATGACGACGCGGCGACGGCCGTGGAGGTACCGGCAGCAGCCAACCTCGGTATCACGCTCGCAAAGAGCGCGCGCATCAGCCACTACACGCTCACCGGCGGCAAGGCGCCGCTGGGCAAGGTGTCGTGGACGCTGGAAGGGCGCGACGCCAAGGGCGGCTGGGTCGCACTCGACACGCGCGAGAATGAAGTCTTTGCCTGGGAGCGTCAGCTGCGCCCGTTCGGCATCGCCAAGCCGGGCGTGTACAAGGCGTACCGTTTGCGCTTTGCACAAGAAGCGGCGTTCGAGCTGGCCGAAGTGGAGCTGCTCGAGGCACGGTAAACACACTGCACTCTGGGGCGCTGCTTGTTTACTAAAACGCGATAAAACACGGGCAGTTCAGTCTGCCCGCGTTGACGCCTCGGAGGAGCGGCTGTTATAAAACACACTTGAAAAACGCTCACCGGATGCTTTTTCGGACGACGCAAAAAACGCCCACAGAGGCGTTTATTAAACCAACGATTGGAGACCGATCATGTCCATGATCACGATGCCCGGCATGCCGGCGATGCGGCCGTGACCCAGGTCACGCTGCGCCACATCGCCAGCGCCACCGGGCTGTCCATTGGCACCGTCTCGCGCGCGCTGAAGAACCAGGGCGGCATGACGGAGGCCACGCGCACGGCCGTGCGCGATGCGGCGCTGCGGCTGGGTTACGACTTTTCGCTGCTCAAGAAAGGCCGGATCCGCCGCATCGCGTTCCTGCTGCACAGCCAGCACAACACCCTCACGTCCAGCCCCTTCTTCACGCCCGTGCTGCACGGGGCCGAAGAAGCGTGCCGGCGCGAGGGGATCGCGCTGTCGCTGATCGTCGTCGGACCGGCCGAACCGGTGCTGGAACAGATCCGCCTGCACCAGCCCGACGCGATCCTGTGCGCCGGCTTTTTTGAGCCGGAAATCCTCACCGCCCTGCAGCAGACCGGCAAGCCGATGGTGCTGGTCGACATGCACCGGCGCGGTTTCACGTCGATCAACCCGGACAATATCAGCGGCGGCTACCTCGCCACGCAGCACCTGCTGCGCGTCGGGCGCAAGCGCATCGCGATGCTGTCGGGGTCCCTGGCCCACTACAGCATCGGGCAGCGCAACCGCGGCTTTCGCCAGGCGCTGTTCGACGCGAAGATGCATGCCGATCCGAACCTCGAAGTGAGCGTGCCCACCATGGGTGAGGGTGACGACGGCGTCATCGAGGCGATGCGCAGCCTGCTGGCGCTGCCGAAGCGGCCCGACGCACTGTTCTGCTACAACGACAGCACGGCGCTGGTCGCGATGAAGTACTGCCTGGGCGAGGGGCTCAAGATTCCCTACGACCTCGCCATCGTCGGCTTCGACGACATCGCCGCGGCGGCTGCCGCCATCCCGCCACTGAGCACTGTGCGCGTGGACAAGGAAGCGCTGGGTCGCGCCGGCGTTGATGCGCTGCTCGCCAAGCCCGAGCTTCAACAAACTAACCTGCAACAGCCCGGCCTCCAGCAGAGCGACGTGGACGCCACCCAGATAACCCTGCCAGTCGAGATGATCGTGCGCGAGAGCAGCTACGACGACTAGCGAACAACCACCATCCCCCACCATGACCACGTTCCCGAACTTTCGCAGCCCGGACCTGCTGCTCGACCACGCACGCCACACGATGCGCTTCTACCACCCGCGCGCGATCGATCCCGCCGGCGGCATGTTCCATTATTTCAAGGATGACGGCGCCGTCTACGACCCGCGCCACCGGCACCTGGTGAGCAGCACGCGCTTCGTGTTCACCTACGCGATGGCGTACCGCCAGTTCGGCGATCCGGCCTACCTGGACGGCCTGCAGCACGCGGTGCGCTTCCTGCGCGACGCGCACCGCGCACCGGACGGCAGCGGCTACGCCTGGATGCTGGACGGGCGCGACGTCGAAGACGGCACCCAGCATGCCTATGGCCAGGCCTTCGTGCTGCTGGCGTATTCGCACGCGACGATGGCCGGGCTGGAAGAGACGCGCGCCTGGATCGGCGAGACGTTCGAGCTGATGGAAGCGCGCTTCTGGAGCGCGGCCGATGGCCTGTACGCCGACGAGGCAAGCCAGGACTGGAGCACGCTGTCGACGTACCGCGGCCAGAACGCCAACATGCATGCGGTCGAAGCGCTGCTGGCGGCGCATCAGGCCACGGGCGAAGCGCGCTACCTCGAGCGCGCCTATCTGGTGGCCAGCAACATCACGCAGCGCCAGGCCGCGCGCTGCGGTGGCCTGATCTGGGAACACTACGACGAAGCGTGGCAGCCGGACTGGAAGTTCAACATCGACGACCCGGAAAACCTGTTCCGCCCGTGGGGCTACCAGCCAGGCCACTTCACCGAATGGGCCAAGCTGCTGGTGCAGCTCGAAGCGCGCGCCCCGGGCGTTCTGACGGATGATCTGAGCTGGCTGCTGCCAACCGCCGAGCGCCTGTTCAAGGTGGCGGTGGAGAAGGGCTGGGACAACGAATTCGGCGGCGTCGCGTATTCGCTCGCGCCCGACCTGACCGTCTGCGACAGCCACAAGTACTTCTGGGTGCAGGCCGAAAGCGCCGCCGCAGCGGCGCTCTTGGGCACGCGCACCGGCAACGACGCCTACTGGACCTGGTACGAACGACTGTGGCAATACAGCTGGAGCCACTTCGTCGACCACGAGCACGGCGCCTGGTACCGCATCCTCGACCGCGAGAACCGCAAGCTCAGTGACGAGAAAAGCCCGGCCGGCAAGGTCGATTACCACACGATGGGCGCGGTCTACGACATCGTCGCCGCGATGAAAGGACCCCGCCATGGTTGATGCGCCGTTCATGCTATGCGCCGGCGAAGCGCTGACCGACATGATCCACCAGGGCGATGAGCGCTGGGTCAGCCGCGTGGGCGGGTCCACCTGGAACGTGGCGCGCGCGCTGGCGGTGCTGGGCGAGCCGACGGCGTTTGCCGGCGCGATCAGCCGCGACCGTTTTGGCGACGCGCTGTGGGCGGCCAGCGAAACGGCCGGCCTTGATATGCGCCTGCTGCAGCGCGTGGAGCGCGCGCCGCTGCTGGCCGTGGTCGAGGGCGGCGAGCCGCCGCGCTACTTCTTCATCGGCGACGACAGCGCCGACCTGCATTTCGATCCGGCGGCGCTGCCGGCCGGCGCCTTCGACGGCCTGCGCTGGGCGCATTTCGGTGGCATCAGCCTGGCGCGCGAGCCGCTGGCCGCCACGCTGGTGGCGCTGGCGCGCACGCTGAAGGAGCGCGGCGTGTCGATCAGTTTTGATCCGAACTACCGCAATCTGATGGATGCGCGCTACACG
This sequence comes from Oxalobacteraceae sp. CFBP 8761, assembly GCA_014841595.1. Taxonomy (NCBI): domain Bacteria; kingdom Pseudomonadati; phylum Pseudomonadota; class Betaproteobacteria; order Burkholderiales; family Oxalobacteraceae; species Oxalobacteraceae sp. CFBP 8761. The sequence continues at coordinate 1,256,327 of JACYUE010000001.1, forward strand.
CCGACGCTCGAAGCGATGGCATCCCTGGCCGACTTGATCAAGGTGTCGGACGACGATCTGCGCGGCCTGTTTCCCGGCCTGGGGCTGGACGATGCACTGGCGCGCCTGCGGGCATTCAACCCCGCAGCCTACTGCCTGCTCACGCGCGGCGGTCAGGGCGCAAGCCTGTTCCATGGCGACGAGCGCTGCCACGCGCTGGCGCCGAAAGTGGCGGTCGTGGACACGGTGGGCGCGGGCGACGCCAGCGCCGCTGGCCTGTTGCACAGCCTTGCACGCCATCCGCAGCGCCGCTTGCAGGCGCACCTGCACGCCGCCCTGGCAGCCGGCTCCGCTGCCTGCCTGCAGGCTGGCGCCACCCCACCGCCACCGGCGGCCATGCACCAACTGTTCGAACTGCTCGAAGGAGAAGCATCGTGATGCCGCATTTCCGTACCCGTTTCAGTGTCCCCACGCTGGTGCTGGCCTGCCTGCTGCCACTGGGCGCACAGGTCGCGCTGGCGGCCGACAGCATGCCGGTCAACACGTTCATCGGCACCCAGGATGAAGGCAATACCTTCCCTGGTGCCTCCGCGCCGTTCGGCATGATCCAGGTCAGCCCGATCGCCGACCACTACGCCGGCTACCGCTACAGCGACAAGCGGATCCGTGGTTTCGGCCACTCGTTCCTGTCCGGCGCCGGCTGCTGGGAGCAGGGCGGGCAGCTGTCGGTGCTGCCGGTCACCGGCACCATCGGCCCGGGCGGGGATTTCGACACCGCCAAGAAAGGCACGTTCGACCACAAGCGCTACGCCGCCGACTACACGCATGACGGCGAAGTCGGCCAGGCCGGCTACTACAAGGTCAAGCTGACCAGCTACGGCGGCATCACGGCCGAAGCGACCGCGCTGACCCGCGCCGCCGCCGAACGCTATACCTATGCGCCCGGCACCAAGACCGGCCACGTGCTGCTCAACGTCGCCCAGGCCAACGAGCGCCATGGCGTCATCGGCAGCGAAGTGCAGGTCGTCGGCGAGCGCGCCGTCGAAGGCAAGATCGTCACCCGCAGTTTCTGCGGCGGCGCCAAGTACACGACCTGGTTCCGCATGGAGTTCGACCAGCCGATCGCCGCCAAGGGCGTCTGGGACGATCGTGGCGGCTGGCCTGGCGCCGCCGGCCCGAGCCAGCAGGGCGAGGCCAAGCCGCATGGCGTGTGGCTGACCTTTGACCTGAAAAACGGCCAGGCCGTCACCGCGGTCAGCGCGATCTCGCACGTCGATGCAGAAGGTGCGCGCATCAACCTCGCCGCCGACGGCAAGGCCGGCGACAACCCCTTGAGCTTCGACGCCATGAAGACGAAAGCGCAGGCCACCTGGCAGCGTGAACTCAAGAGCGTGCGCATCAAGGGCGGCAGCACGGATGACCGCACCGTGTTCTACACGGCGCTGTACCACGCGCTGCTGCAGCCGCTGACGGGCAACGACGCCGACGGCCGCTATCGCGGCTACGACGATGCGATTCATACCGCCAAGGACTGGACCTACTACGAATTCTTCTCGCTGTGGGACACCTACCGCGCGCAGAACCAGTTGCTGGCGCTGATCCGGCCCGAGCGCGCGCGCGATATCGCGACCTCGGTGCTGGCGATCCGCGACCAGGGCGGCTGGCTGCCACGCTGGGGCTACGCGAACTTCGAGACCAATATCATGACGGGTGACCCGGTCACGCCGTTCCTCGTCGATCTGTGGCGCTTCGGCGCGCTGAAGGGCCGTGAAGCCCAGGCTTACACAGCGCTGCGCGAGAACGCATTCGGCGTGCCGGCCCATGGCATACGTCCGCAAGGCCGCTCGGGCAATCCGAACTACATGAAGCAGGGTTTTGTGCAGTACGACCGCAGTTTTGTGTCGAAAGGGATGGACACCGATCCGCACCACGGTGCCTCGGCGACGCTCGAATACGCGCTGGCCGATGGCGCGCTGGCCGAGATGGCCAAGGCGCTTGGCCACGAGGACGATGCCCGCGTGCTGGCGCAGCGCGCGCTGAACTGGAAAGCCGTCTGGGATGCAAATGCCGTCGACGAACCGACCGGCCAGCGCGGTTTCCCGCGCCCACGCCTGATCGACGGCAGCTGGTTCGCCGATGTCGGCAGCGGGTTCGACCCGCGCGGCGACCATGGTTTCCATGAAGGCACTGCGTGGCAATACCAGTGGCTGGCGCCGCAGGACGTGCCGGGCCTGGCGGCAGCGATGGGCGGGCAGGCGCCGGCTCTCGGTCGCCTCGACCAGTTCTTCGACTACCCGGCCGTGCTGGCCGACCCGAACGCCGTGCGCAAGTCGTGGGTGGTGGGGCCATACAGCTACTACGCCCAGTTCCGCTACAACCCGAACAACGAGCCGGACCTGCACGCACCGTGGATGTACACGCTGATGGGTCAGCCGTGGAAGACGACCACCGTGCTGCGGGCTGCCGAAACGCTGTTCACCAACGGTCCGGGCGGCGTGACGGGCAACGATGACCTGGGCACGATGTCGGCCTGGTACCTGTTCAGCGCACTGGGCATCTATCCGGACATGCCGGGCAGCGGCCGCTTCCTGCTGCACGCGCCGCGCTTTGCCGGCGCCGAGATCGACCTGGCGCAGGGCCGCACGCTGCGCATCGACGCTTCGGGCGCCAAGCCGGGCCAGCGCGGCTTCGTCAAGTCGGTCAATTACGGTGGACGCGCGGTGGAGCGCGTCTGGCTCGACTGGGAGCAACTGCAGTCGGGCGGCGCGCTGAAGTACCAGCTGGCGCCGCAGCCGGACGCGCAGGGCTGGGGCACCCGTGCCCGCGACCTGCCACGTCCGCCCGCCGGCATGGCCCGCTAAGTAACCCGACCACAACAATAATCATCAGGAGACAGCATGGCCAATATGGCAACGGGCGCGACACCAGTCGCGCGGCAGGACGGTCCCCCCGGGACGCAACAAGGCAGTAACACTGGGGCGCTCGTCATCGTCACTATCCTGTTTTTCATGTGGGGCCTGATCACGTCACTCAACGACGTCTTGATTCCGCACCTGAAGGCGGTCTACACGCTGACGTATGTGCAGGCGATGCTGGTGCAGTTCTGCTTCTTCGGCGCGTATGCAATCGTGTCGCTGCCGGCCGGCGTGCTGATTCGCCGCATCGGTTACCAGAAGGGCGCCGTGACGGGCCTCCTGGTGGCCGCCGGCGGCTGCACGCTGTTCTATCCGGCCGCTTCCGGTGGCTACGGGATGTTCCTGCTGGCGCTGTTCGTGCTGGCATCGGGCATCACGGTGCTGCAGGTCGCGGCCAATCCGTATGTGGCCGTGCTGGGCCCGGCGCGCACCGCGTCGAGCCGCCTGACGCTGACGCAGGCGTTCAATTCGCTGGGTACCACGATCGGGCCGGCCGTGGGCGGGGTGTTGATCCTGTCGGCGGCGGGTGCTGCCGCCGTCGCTGGGACGGATGCGGCTGCGGAAGCGGCCAGCGTGCGCGGGCCGTACCTGATGCTGGCTGGCCTGCTGGTCGTATTGGCCGTGATGTTCCTGGCCGCGAAGCTGCCAACGATCGTCGCCTCCGATGACGATGGTGCGCCGGTGGCAGCAGGTGGCTCGGTGCTGGCGCACCGCCACCTGGTGCTGGGGGCGATCGGCATCTTCCTGTACGTGGGCGCCGAAGTGAGCATCGGCAGCTTCCTGATCAACTTCATCGGCGAGCCGCAGATCGCCGGCCTGGCGCACGCGGACGCTGCCCATTACGTCAGCATCTACTGGGGCGGCGCGATGGTGGGGCGCTTCATCGGCTTTGCCGTGATGCGCGTCGTCAGCCCCGGCAAGACGCTGGCGTTCAATTCGGTGGCGGCAATCGTGCTGGTGCTGATCGGCACGTTCGCGCAGGGCGATATCGCGATGTGGGCGATCCTGGCGGTTGGTCTGTGCAACTCGATCATGTTCCCGACGATCTTCAGCATGGCGCTGCACGGCCTGGGCAAGCACACGGGCCAGGGTTCCGGCATCCTGTGCATGGCCATCGTCGGCGGTGCGCTGGTGCCGTTTGCGCAGGGCGCGCTGGCCGATAGCCTGGGCGTGCAGATCTCGTTCCTGCTGCCGGCCGCGTGCTATGCGTTCATCCTGTACTTCGGTGCCCGTTACGCGTCGATGTATGCGCCGAAGTAAGCTTCACGCGTCGTAGCGGTAGCCGAGACCGTAGATCGAGCGGATCGGCTCCATCCCCGGCGCCGCCCCGTCGATCTTGCGCCGCAGGTTCTTGACGTGGCTGTCGATCGCGCGGTCGGTGGCGTCGAGATTGTCGGCGCGGGCCGCGTCGAGCAGCTGGGCGCGTGACAGCACCTGGCCCGGCCGGCGCGCCAGCGCGGCCAGGATCGCGTACTCGCTCGGCGTCAGGTCGAGCGCGCGGCCGTGGACCTTGACGCTGCGCGCGGCCTCGTCCAGCAGCAGGGCCGCCGGCGCGACGTCGCCACTTCCGGCGCGGCGCAGGATCGCCTTGATGCGCGCCATCAGTTCACGTGGGCTGAACGGCTTGCACAGGTAATCGTCGGCGCCCAGTTCCAGACCCAGCAAGCGGTCGATTTCTTCGACCCGCGCCGTCACCATCACGATCGGCACCTCCGAAAACGCGCGCACCGCGCGGCACAGCGCCAGACCATCCAGGCCAGGCAGCATCAGGTCGAGCACGATCAGATCCGGCGGCGCCGTGCGGATCGCGACCAGGGCCTGCGCGCCGTCGCCATGCACGGTCGGGATATAGCCGGCTGCGCGTGCGTAGTCGGCGATCACGGCGGCCAGTTCCGGTTCGTCCTCGACGATCATGATGCTGCTGCTCATGGTGTGTCCTTTTTCAGCAGCGGCAGCGACACGGTCACGCGCAGGCCGCCCAGTGGTGAATGGGCAAACACCAGTGCGCCGCCTTGCGCGGCAAGCAGGCGCCGGCTCAAGGCCAGACCCAGGCCGGCGCCGCCATGCGCGCGGCTGCGCGATGCATCGACGCGGTAGAAGCGCTCGGCCAGCCGCGCCAGCGCGACATCAGGCACGCCGGGCGCGCTGTCGTCGAGCGTCAGGTGCAACTGGCCGTCGTGCACCTGCGCGCTTAGCCGTACCGCGCCGCCGGGCGCCGTGTAGCGCAGGCTGTTTTCGAACAGGTTGGCCAGCACCTGGCGCAGGCGGTCCGGGTCGCCCAGCACCTGTGATTGTGCTGGCGCCGCGCCGGTCTCGAACGTCAGGCCGGCGGCCTGGAAGCGCGCGCCGAATGCCTGTGCTTCAGCGGTCGCTAGTTGCCACAGATCGAGCGGCACGCGCTGGCACGCCAGTTCGCCGACATCGGCCCGTGCCAGCGCATACAGTTCGTCGATCAGCTTCGTCAGCGCATGCACCTGCAGCACCATCGCATCGACGGTGGCTGGTGTGGCCTGGCGCACGCCATCTTGGATCGCTTCGAGCTGTGCGCGCAGCACGGCCAGCGGCGTGCGCAGTTCGTGCGACGTGTCGGCCACCCACTGACGGCGCGCCGCTTCGGCCTGATCGAGCCGCTCGGCCAGTGCATTGAAGTGGCGCGCCAGGTCGCCCAGTTCATCGCTGCGCTGAACCGGCAGGCGCACGGCGTAGTCGCCTGCGGCCAGTGCGCCGGCGCCGCGCGCGAGGCGGTCGATCGGGCGCCGGAAGTGACGCGCCAGGCCGATCGCGGCCAGTGCGCTGAGCACAAGGGCAAGTCCGCCGATCAGCCACAGGCTGCGTTGCAACTGGTCGAGAAACGCAAACGCCATCGCGTCGCTGGGCCGTGCGCTGCGTGCGACGCCGAGATAGCCGATCGTGCGGTCATCGACGGTGATGGCGCGCCGGGCCAGTGGCAGGTTGTCCGGCGGGCGGCCGGCGAGATAACCGCCATTCACATCGAGCAGCGTGATGCGCGTGTGCAGATCGGCGATCACGCCGGGTGGGGCGGGTGGGGGCGGTGGCAGTGGTGGCATGGGCGGACCTGCTCGCGTGTGCATCGCGGCGGCGGGCGACGCCGGCGCAGCCGGGGCGACGGGGTCCACCGGCGCTACTGGACCAACTGGTCCGACCGGTGGCGCCGGCTTCCCGCGCACGGACTGCAGGCGCGTCAGTTCGCCGCCGATCCAGTCGCGCCGGTTGTCACCAGACGGCAGGAACGTCCAGTCGCCATGCTGGCTATACTGGCGCGCGACGGCGCCGGAGAGTTCATCGAGGCGATCCAGTTCGATCGCCACCGCGTAGTCGCCGAAACTGCCCAGCACATTCTGGCGCAGCAGCAGGACGGCGGCGGCGGCCACCGTCAGCATGGCAAGGAGCACGGAGGCAAAGAGGCGGTGACCGATGGCGATTTTCACGGGCGGGTAAGAAAGTGGTGACAGTGCATGGTAAGCCATCAGCATCGCGACGCGGAAGGTTGAGTGCGCACGAGGTTTGGCGACTACCTGGCCCAACGCCGTTCCGCGAGCACTCGTCGCACAAACATCCGCATCAACTTTCCCACGCAACCGGTGTAGACTGGTCCGCGCTTCAGATCCGAAGCGCTACCGGAGTGCATATGAAAGCAATATGGAATGGTGAAGTGCTGGCGCAGTCGAACGATACGGTCGTCGTCGAAGGGAACCATTATTTCCCCCCCGCCTCTTTAAACCGCCAGTTCTTCAGCGACTCGAGTACAACAACCAACTGTCCCTGGAAGGGCACAGCGAGCTACTACAATATCGAGGTGAACGGCAAGGTCAACAAGGATGCGGCGTGGGTGTATGCCACACCAAAATCCGCCGCGTCAAATATTACTGGCCACATCGCGTTCTGGAAGGGTGTGGATGTGACGCCCTGACGCGATTCATCCGTCGCATCGTTCGGCAAGGCATCGCAGACTGTTTCAATAGGCAACGGTCGATCCTTAGCAGGTGTCGGTAAACAGTTCTGCTGTCCAATCGGCAAACGCACGCATCGCTGGAGAGAGAAAGCGGCGGTGGGGATAAAGTAGTGACACAGGAACAGGTGCTGGCCGCCAGTCGGCCAGCACCTCGACTAACTCTCCGCTCCGCAATTGTTCCGCTACCAGGATCTCCGCCAACTGAATCAGGCCGCGTCCGTCGATTCCAAGCTTGATGTAAAGCCCAGTCTCGTTGACGGCAACCTTGCCAGCCACCGGAACGGCGACGCAATGCCCGTCTTCGACAAAATGCAGCTCACTTCCCCGCCGCGTCGTGCTGGAAAAGTAGTGGACAGCCTGGTGTGCCTGCAGATCCAGCAGTCTCTTGGGAGTCCCCTTTTCTTCCACATAGGACGGCGCCGCGCATGTGACCCAGCGCAACGCCCCCAAACGACGTGAGACCAGCGTCGAATCATTGAGGTTGCCAGTACGGATCACGCAATCGACGCCATCCTGGATCAGGTCCACCTGACGATCATTTATACCGATCATGAGATAGATATCGGGGTAGCGCTGCTCAAATTGCGCCAGACGCGGCAGGATCAAGGCATGCGCAATGCCCCCCGGCATATCCACCCGCAGTTTCCCTTGCGCGCGCTCGGCAGAGCCGTTCAGGCTCGCTTCCGTGTCGTCAATCAGGTCGAGTATCTCGCGGCAACGGTAGAAGTACTGCTCACCTTCCGGTGTCAAGCTGAGCTTCCTGGTTGAACGGTTCAGCAACCGAATTTGCAAATGCTTTTCAAGCCTTTTAACGATACCGGTGACGGATGATGGCGGTAAGCCGAGCGTCTGCGCTGCGCGTACAAAGCTCTTGCCTTCGACGACTCGGACAAATACCTGCATTGCTTGTACGCGGTCCATATATCGGCCTGATACCTATAAGGAAAACGGCACTATAACCCACCATTGTTCGCATTTTCTGCACAATGAAAACCTACAGGACCACTTTTTCCGCCTCGTTGCGCCGCCTATAGTGCAGGTATCAACGCTAAAGGAGAAATCAACATGTCCAACCAAATCCGCCAATTATCGGTACCGCTAACCATGAACCGGGCAGACCCTGACGCGATGTCTAAAAAGATTCTTGTGCTCGGTGCCGGGGAACTCGGGATGCCGGTACTGCGCAGTCTCGCGCAACGCGCGAAGGACGTCGACGGTGTGACCATCAGCGTGTTGCTGCGCGCAAGCGCTGCCGCGTCCAATGTGCCAGACAAGCAGCGTGATGTGGCCGAAATCCGAAACCTTGGGATCGACATCATCATCGGCGATCTTGTGAAAAGTTCGATCGACGAGCTGGCTGCGGTATTTGGCCGATACGACACAGTCATAGGGTGTGCTGGCTATGCAGCGGGTATCGACACGCCAATGAAATTGGCGCGTGCTGCCCTGCAAGCGCAAATTCCCAGGTACTTCCCATGGCAGTTCGGCGTCGATTTTGACGTCATCGGTCGCGGCAGTCCGCAGGACATCTTCGACGCACAGTTGGACGTGCGCGAATTGCTGCGGGGGCAGCACCAGACTGAGTGGGTCATCATCTCGACCGGTATGTTCATGAGCTACCTGTTTGAGCCAGAATTCGGCGTCGTCGATCTCAAAGAACATGCGGTGCACGCTCTTGGCAGCCTCGACACTGCTGTCACGCTGACCACGCCAGATGATATTGGCGTTCTGACTGCCGAGGTCGTTTTCACGCAACCCCGTATCCGCAACGACATCGTTTATTTGGCTGGCGACACGGTGACGTATGGGGAAGTGGCCGACAAGCTGCAAGCGGCGCTAGGCAAACCCTTCAGCCGTTCGGCGTGGAGCGAGGAATACTTGCTGGGCGAGTTGGCCCGCGACCCACATAACATGATGCGCAAGTATCGCGCCGCCTTTGCGCAGGGGAGGGGTGTTGCTTGGGATAAAAGTGGCAGTTTCAATGCCCAGCGCGCTATTCCGGTTACCGACGTGGCATCGTGGATCAATGCAAACTTGATTTCTGGCCGAAGCAATTAGTATTCATTCACAGGGCTTAGGCACCGACCGTCATTGGCGGTGTCAGGTCTGACATCTGGACACATGCTCTACTTACTTGAGAGCATTTCAAATAGACCTCTGGCTCCTCAAGATGCGCTTGAAAATCGATATGCCGGATCATCGCAGAGCTCGTGTCTGAATGTCAGACCTGACCCCGTTATTCGTTGACCCCGTTACTCGTTACTTGCGTTGACTCCATTACTTGCGGCATGACCCAGTTAATTGCGACAAGCACGGTGCAATGACATACAAGCGCCACTTTTCCTTAGCGCATTGAATCATGCGATGAAACTCCATGAATTTAATTGTCGAATTTTTTTACACTAGGACCACGCAAACCTTGAGGTTTATCAGCATGTGCTTGATTAACAACATAAATTTTCTTCTGGCATTGTAATTGCTAGTTACAAAGCACAACAACTAATCCTCAAAGGGGAATCCTGAATGAAAAAATTGATCCTTGCACTCGCCCTGAGCGCATCCTTCCAGGCACACGCCGGGGTGACGACCTTTACGTTGAACGACATCGGTACGTTCGCTGGATACACCAGCAACGACACGTCGCAAACGTTTGCCGGCAGCGGTTTCGTTGGCATGTACAACACGCAATGGGCGCACCTGTTTGGCCTCGAAATTTCTTCGTACTCGCGTACCTTGGCTCAGGTAAACATCGGCTCGCTGGCAGGCAAGCAGATTAACAGTGCAATGTTGAGCTTCTCCCTACTCGACGGCGACACCAATTCGCAATTGGCAACGGTTACCGGCTTCAATGGCGGCAGCGGAAATCTTGCATTCAACTTCAATGCACCGGGCACCAATTACGGGTCGGTTAACGCAACGGTCAGCGGCGGCGCCAATGCACTCGACATCACCGATTTGCTCACGGCCAGTGTTGCCGCGAACGATGGCTGGCTGGGACTGCATTTCCAGGGCTCTGATCTCTATCAGTGGACCTACACCACTGAGGGATTCGGTAGCAATCGTGCTAATCTTCAGTTGACGGTCGACTTTGCCGACACTACCGATGTACCGGAGCCAGCCAGCCTCGGCATGTTGGCCATCGGCGCCCTGGCCTTGGCAGCTGCACGCCGCAAAACCCGCCACGCCGCCTGATCACAGATAGTTGCCGGTAAATCGCAGCCCCGCTTGTCGGGGCTGTTCTGTTTCAGACTGGCGAAGCAGCGTGCCCCTAGGCTGGCATGGTCGGCGTGCACGCCAATCACTGGTTCATCGCCAGTACATCGCCGATCAAGCCCTAGCGCCAATCGCCCAGCGCTTTCACTATGCCCTCCGACGAACAACACGATGCGAGTCAAGCTGGCTAATGCTGCTCGTCGCCAGCGACAGCCTCTCGCCAACAGCGACAGGACATCAGTACACGTCGCGCCGATAGCGCCCATCGCCCATCATGGCCTCAACCGTGGCCGCGCCCAGCACCTCGACCAACGCATCATGCACACCACCGGCCATCCCCTGCAGGCTGCCGCAGACATAGATCGCCGCGCCATCATGCACCCACTGGCGCAAGAGGTCAGCTTGCGCAGCAACCAGATGCTGAACATAACGCGCGGTGCTGCCGTCACGCGAAAACGCCAGGTCGAGCCGCGCAAGGGCGCCGCTGTCGCGCCATGCTTCGAGTTCGTCCTGGCACAGGAAGTCATGGGCGGCATTGCGTTCGCCAAACAGCAGCCAGTTGTCGTGGGTGCCAGCGTCGATGCGCGCCTTCAGCAGTGCGCGCAGGCCGGCCAGCCCGCTGCCGTTGCCGATCGCAATCAGTGGCCGCAGCGTATTCTCACCCAGCCGGAAGCGTGCATGCGCGCGCACCCGCAGCTGGATCGTGTCCGTCGCGAGCGCGTCCGTGCAGAGCCAACCCGACGCCGTGCCCGGTGTCCCGTCGGCGCGCTGCTGCAATCGCACCAGCAACGTGAGCTGGCCTTCTGCTGGTACCGAGGCAATCGAATACTCGCGCGGATGCGTCGGGTCGGCCGGCGCGCTCACTTGCGCCAGGTCGCCCGCCTCCCACGCTGGCAGCGCGCCATCCTGCGGCGTCAACGCGAGGCGGTACAGTGGCGCGCCAGCGCTGCCGGGATTGAGCAGCGTGCGTTCGGCGATGCGCCACGCGCCGTAGGCGGGTGCTTCCCAGTCCGGTGCGTCGCTCGTGCCGGCCAGGTGGCTCAGGTGGTGCTGCCATGCGGCCAGCGCGTCGGGCGCGCCGCGGTCGACGTCGATGCGCTCGAACAAGCTCGTTGCGCCGCGCTCGCGCAGCCAGGCATCGAGCGCGCGGCCGAAGCCGCAGTAGTTGGTATACGTGATGTCGCCCAGGGCCAGCATGCCGAAGTGCAGCTGCGACAGGTCCGGCACCGCGTCCATCGTCTGCGTGGCAAAACGCGCGGCGGGATCGGGCGCGTCGCCTTCGCCGTAGGTGCTGCAGACGAACAGGATGCGGCTGGCGCTGGTCAACGTAGCCAGGTCGAGCGTCGAGATGCAGGCCGCGCGCGCGTCCAGGCCTCCGAGCGCCAGCGTGGCGGCCGTCCGTTCGGCCAGAAATTCTGCGCTGCCGGTCTGGCTCGCATAGACCACAAGCCAGTCGGCTGCCACGCTACTGGGACGCGCCTTGGCCAGATGCATGCGCCACAGGCCCAGGCACATCGCAAGATAGGCGCCGGACAGCGCCAATGCGCTGCCCCAGCGCAGCGGTTCGATTGTCAGCATCATTGGAGCATCGAGCGCCAGGCGCCCGTCGTGGTTTCTTTCAAGCCGGATCCGGCGCGCACGAGAAAGCGCGCCGCAATCCCGCGTTGTTCCGCAAAAGCGAGCCCATCGTCAGGTCCGAGCACCGTCAGCGCAGTGGACAGCGCGTCGGCCGCCATGCAGGTTGGCGCCAGCACCGTGACCGAGGCCAGGTCGTGATCCACCGGGTAGCCGCTGCGCGGATCGAGCGTGTGCGCCATACGCCGCATGCCATATTGAAAGCTCCGACGGTAGTCGCCCGAGGTGGCGATCGCCAGCCCGTGCAGGGCAACGATCGTCTGTCCGACAGCCTCGCAATCCGGCACGCCCTCGACCTCGACCCACCACGGCTGGCCATCCGGCTTGACCCCGGCGCCGCGCAATTCGCCGCCCGCTTCGACGACGAAATGGCGCACGCTGCGCTCCTCGAGGCAGGCGGCCATGCGATCGACTGCATATCCTTTGGCGACCGACGAGAAATCCAGAATCGCGCCGCCCGGTTGCAGCAGGCGCCGCCCGGCATGGTCAAGCACCGGCTGGCGCTCGCCCCGGCGCACGATAACATCAGCAACCAGCGCAACCTGCGGCGCCTGGAACCCCGGCTGGTCGTAACGCCCGCGGGCGCCGAAGCCCCACAAATCGACGAGGGCGCCGGCAGCCGGATCGTAGGCGCCGCCGCTGTCGGCCGCCACCTGCAGCGCATGCTCGGCGACGGCAAAAAACTGCGGCGGCAGCGCGTGCCAGCTGCCAGCCGGCGCGCGGTTGTAGCGCGACAGCAAGGAGTCTTCGTCCCAATGGCTCATTTGCGCAACGATCTCGTCCAGCTCGCCTTGCAGCGCGCGGGTGACTACGGCGCCATCGGCGCCCGGCGGCAGCATCAGCCGCGCCGACCAGGTCGTGCCCATCGACGTGCCGGATGTGGTGAACAGCGTGCTGCCGCCGGGCGGCATGGCCGCGTCGACGTTCAGGGGAACAAGAATGGTGCGCATCGAGCCTTTTCGCTCTTATTGCGGCAGGACGTCGAGCGTGGCCGTGTAGCTGTAGCGCTTGGCGCCCGGCGTTGGCGGCCCTTTTGGCGTCTCGAGCGGGAACTTGGCCGAGAGCCAGTACATATTCGCGTCCGGCACCGTGAACTTGACCTCGCCCTTGGCGTCGGTGGTAAAGCGCAGTTCGCCCAGCGTGCCGCGGTACTTGACGGCGCCCGGCACCATGCTGAACGGGAAGTTCGGCAGTGGCTTGCCATCGAGCTGGAAGCGGAAGGTGATCGGCTCGCCCGCACGCAGGTCGGACGGATTGGTGACCGGGACCATTTCGAGGCCGACGCCGCTTGGCTTGAGCGCCGTGTCGTTCATGTCATTGGCCGAGACGAAGGTTTCCAGGCGCGTGTGCGTGGTGCTGGTGGTGACGTCGGTGGCGCCGGCCGGCACTTGCGCGCCCGGTGTGCCTTCGACGCCGCGGAAGCGCTTGACCTCGCCGCCGAGCTTGTAGCTGCCCATCACGTTGTTGCTGACAATGGCCAGGCGGTAGGTGCCGTCCTTCGGGAGGCTGATGTCGATCGTGCTGCGGAATTTACCGAGCACGGCGCCTTCAGCCTTAGTCGTCACGCCATCGGGCCCCGTGATCGTCAGGTTGTCCAGGCGCAGCGGCACGTGGTGGAATTCGAACAGGCCTTCCGAGATCGCGCCGTCCAGCGTGACCCACGGTTCCTTCGCTTCGACCATGGCCGTGCTGGGCAACAGCCAGCCGCGGTGCGCCTGCGCGCTCATCGACATGCCGGCCAGGGCCAGGCCGAGCAGGGCGCCCTTGAGGATACGGTTGTGCATGGGATTCTCTCTTGATTGTTGTTATTGGAGCTCGAGGGCGACGGCGCCCAGTTCTTCCTTGCCGGCCGCATTCGCTGCGACCTTGCCCTTGCCGGTCCACGTGAACGGCACCTTGACCAGTTCACGCCCGCCCGCTTCGCGCGATGCTTCCACGACCAGCTTGTAGTCGCCGGCCGGGAGTTTGTCGAGGCCGTGCTTGGCGCCGTCGAATTTCATCGTCTGGCTGCCCGCCGGACGGGTCGCGCCGCTGACGCCATCGAGCGGGAATTTGGCGTCGCGCCCGGCCTTGCGCCACCACGTACGCAGGTCCTTGACCCATTTGTCGCCGGCAGCGTCCTTCTTCAGGTCGTACAGCACGGCGAGATTGGCCGCGACGCTCTGGTCGGCGCGTTCGAGCCAGATCGCCACATACGGCTTGTGGTATTCGGCCACGTTCAGTTGCGGCAGGTCGAATTTGACGGACAGGTCGGCGGCCACGGCCCAGCCGGAAACAAGCGGCAGGGTCAGGACGAGCGAGTGGGACAGTTTCATTCTTGGTCTTCTCTCAGGTTGGAAATAAACGATCAGTGGACAAACAACAACGCCAGCACGGCCGGCAGCACGATGCCGAAGCCGATCACCGGCCAGGTCGACGGCCGGTTGGCCGCGTGGTATTTCATGATCAAAAAGCCCGTGATGCAGAACACGATGCAGGCGACCGAAAAAATGTCGATGAACCAGCTCCAGACGGCGCCCGTGTTACGGCCCTTGTGCATATCGTTGAGCCACGAAATCCAGCCGCGGTCGGTGCGCTCGAATTCAGCGCTGCCGTCGACGGCGATACGCAGCCAGGCGTCGCCGCCGGGGCGGGGCAGGGCGATGTAGGCGTCTTCCTCGGTCCATTCGGCGCGCTGGCCACGCACATCGACAGGGAATGCGCTGTTGGTCCAGTCGGCGATGCTGCTGGGCAGCGGCACCTTGGCGTCAGCGTGTTCTTCGGCCCACTGCTTGAATTGCGGAAGCAGTGGCGCCGGCAGCGTGGCTTTCAGGCGCGTGACCTCGGGCGTGGCCTTGATCAGTGCCGCGTTGTTCAGCGTCAGTCCCGTAAAGCTGAATAGCAGCATCGCCATCAGGCAGATTGCCGAGCTGATCCAGTGCCATTGGTGCAACTGCTTGAGAAACATGGCGCGGCCCGCGCCCGGGAGGCGCTGGGGCATGCCACCGGCAACGGGGGCGGGCGTACTGGTTGCTTTGGCCGATGCCGGTAACAACGGCTGGACGACATCAGGGGACGGGGCGGAGGTAGACATGCGTTAAATGATAACGATTATCATTTACAACGTCAATGTGGTATTGACGACAACCGCACATTTGCCGGTTGGCAGCGAGTGTTCAAAAACACATTTGGAAATAAATTATTCTAGGAATGTAATCTGCCCCGCATGGGATCATGCGTTACAATCATGAGCGCAAACAGGCAGGATTTTGCACATGTATCGGTACTGAAACAGTCCTTCCCCCACAACTTGATGTCTTGAAGTGCAATCCGCTAAACGGTCAGGCCGTGTCGCGGAAGGTTAAATAACCCGCCCAACCCTCGCGAAGCGCGAAAAGAAAGGTGAGCAAGAATGATGCAACAACAAAACGCCAACTCATACCTGTTCGGCGGCAATGCCCCGTACGTGGAAGAGTTGTACGAGGCCTATCTGGACAATCCGACGTCGGTGCCAGAAAACTGGCGCGCCTACTTCGACCAGATGCAGCACGTGCCGGCCGTCGATGGCTCGAACCGTCCTGACGTCGTCCATTCATCGGTCATTGCGTCGTTCGCCGAACGCGCCAAGCAAGGCCCGATCCGCACCGTGGTCGCTTCGGCTGACTCCGAATTGGGCCGCAAGCGCGTCGCCGTGACCCAGATCACCGCCGCCTACCGTTACCTCGGTTCGCGCTGGGCCAACCTGGATCCGCTTCAGCGCCAGGAACGTCCACTGCTGCCAGAACTCGATCCTGCGTTCTACGGCTTCACCGAGTCCGACATGGACACGGTCTTCAACATCACCAATACGTATTTCGGTCAAGACACCGCGCCCCTGCGCGATATCCTGAACATGCTGCGTGACACGTACACCCGCTCGATCGGTGCCGAGTTCATGTACATCAGCGATCCGACCGAAAAACGCTGGCTGCAAGAGCGTCTGGAATCGATCCGTTCGACCCCGACCTTCTCGGCCGAAAAGAAAAAACACATCCTCGAGCGCCTGACCGCGGCCGAAGGCCTCGAGCGCTACCTGCACACCAAGTACGTCGGCGCCAAGCGCTTCTCGCTCGAAGGTGGCGAATCATTCATCGCGTCGATGGACGAAGTCATCCAGCGCGCCGGTGAAAAGGGCGTCCAGGAAATCGTTATCGGCATGGCCCACCGCGGCCGCCTGAACGTCCTGGTCAACACCCTGGGCAAGAGCCCGGCCGACCTGTTCGAAGAATTTGAAGGCAAGCACGCCGACGACCTGCCAGCCGGTGACGTCAAGTACCACCAGGGCTTCTCGAGCGACATCACCACGCCAGGCGGTCCGGTTCACCTGTCGCTGGCCTTCAACCCGTCCCACCTCGAGATCGTCAACCCGGTTGTCGAAGGTTCGGTCAAGGCGCGCATGGAACGCCGTGGCGACCGCAAGGGCAAGGAAGTGCTGCCGATCCTGGTGCACGGCGACGCTGCATTCGCCGGCCAGGGCGTGGTCATGGAAACCCTGAACCTGGCGCAGACCCGCGGCTACGGTACGGGCGGTACGGTCCACATCGTCATCAACAACCAGATCGGTTTCACGACGTCGGATCCGCGCGATGCGCGCTCGACGCTGTACTGCTCGGACGTCGTCAAGATGATCGAAGCGCCGGTGCTGCACGTGAACGCCGACGATCCTGAAGCCGTCGTGCTGGCGAGCCAGATCGCGCTCGACTACCGCGCCGAATTCGGCAAGGACGTCGTCGTCGACATCATCTGCTACCGCAAGCTGGGCCACAACGAGCAGGATACGCCAGCGCTGACCCAGCCGCTGATGTACAAGAAGATCGCCAAGCACCCGGGTACCCGCAAGCTGTACGCCGAAAAGCTGGCAGCGCAGGGCACCATCGAAGCCGATGGCGGCGACAAGCTCGTCGCTGCGTTCCGCGATGCGATGGACGCCGGCAAGCACACGGTCGATCCGGTGCTGACCAACTTCAAGAACAAGTACGCCGTCGACTGGGCGCCGTTCCTGAACAAGAAGTGGACCGACGCGGCCGATACGGCTGTGCCGCTGACCGAACTGAAGCGCCTGGCGCAACGCATCACCACCACGCCAGAAAACTTCAAGCCGCACTCGCTGGTCGACAAGGTGCTGGCTGACCGCGCCAATATGGGCCGCGGCGAAGTCAACCTCGACTGGGGCATGGGTGAACACCTGGCCTACGCGTCGCTGTTGTCGTCGGGTTACGCCATCCGCCTGTCGGGCCAGGATGCGGGCCGCGGCACGTTCGTGCACCGCCACGCCGTGCTGCACGACCAGAACCGTGAACGTTGGGACCAGGGCATCTACCTGCCGCTGGCCAATGTGTCCGAGAACCAGGCCAACTTCACCGTGATCGACTCGGTGCTGTCCGAAGAAGCCGTGCTCGCGTTCGAGTATGGTTTCTCGACCGCCGAACCGAACACGCTGACGATCTGGGAAGCCCAGTTCGGCGACTTCGTCAACGGCGCGCAAGTCGTCATCGACCAGTTCATCGCCTCGGGCGAAGTGAAGTGGGGCCGCGCGTCGGGCCTGGTCATGATGCTGCCACACGGCTACGAAGGCCAGGGTCCGGAGCACTCGTCGGCACGTATCGAGCGATTCCTGCAACTGTGCGCAGACAACAATATGCAAGTGGTCCAGCCAACGACCGCCGCCCAGATCTTCCACCTGCTGCGTCGCCAGATGGTGCGCCAGTTCCGCAAGCCACTGGTGATCTTCACGCCGAAGTCGCTGCTGCGTAACAAGGATGCCGGTTCGCCGCTGACCGACCTGGCCAAGGGCGGTTTCCAGACCGTGATCGGCGAATGCGACGAGAAGATCGACGCATCGAAGGTCAAGCGCGTGCTGGTCTGCTCGGGCAAGGTCTACTTCGACCTGGTCAATGCACGCAAGGCGCGCAACGTGACCGACACCGCGATCATCCGCATGGAACAGATGTACCCGTTCCCGCACAAGTCGTTCGGCGCCGAACTGAAAAAGTTTCCGAACGCCGGCGAAGTGGTGTGGGTGCAGGACGAGCCGCAAAACCAGGGTCCATGGTTCCAGATCCAGCACAACATCTTCGAAGGCATGGAAGATGGCCAGCGCCTGGCGTACGCCGGCCGCGCCGCCTCGGCGTCGCCTGCGGTCGGTTATGCCGACAAGCACATCGCGCAGCAGAAAGAACTGCTGGAGACGGCGTTCTCGAAGCTCAAGGGCTTCATCCTGACGAAGTGATCACCAATAAGTAAGACCACGACCCCGGCGCGACGCGTCGGGGTTTCTTGCAAAGAATAATTACTGGAGTTTTAAATGGCACAAATCGAAGTCAAGGTCCCTGTATTGTCGGAATCGGTTGCTGAAGCGACCCTGCTGTCCTGGCACAAGAAAGTCGGCGAGTCCGTCGATCGCGACGAGAACATGATCGACATCGAGACCGACAAGGTGGTCCTGGAACTGCCAGCGCCAAGCGCCGGCGTGATCGTGCAACTGCTCAAGGCCGACGGCGCAACCGTCGTCGCCGGTGAAGTCATCGCCGTCATCGACACCGAAGCATCGGCGCAGACCAGCCCGCTGCCAGTGAAAGCCATTCCATCGGCCGCGCCAAACGCACCGATCGCTGCCGCGCCATCGCAAGCGGCTCCGGAAGCTGCCTCGAACCAGTCGAAGGCTGGCGTCGCGATGCCTGCCGCTGCCAAGATCCTGGCTGACAACAACATGAACGCCGCTGGCGTCGATGGTTCGGGCCGTGATGGTCGCGTGACCAAGGGCGACGCCCTGGCCGCCGTTGCCAACAAGCCAGCCGCTGCACCAGCACCAGCTGCCGCACCTGCCAAAGCGCCACTGCAGCAAGTCGCTGCCGCCGCGCCTGCCAGCCAGGGCGACCGTCCGGAAGAGCGCGTGCCGATGAGCCGCCTGCGCGCCCGTATCGCCGAGCGCCTGCTGCAATCGCAGTCGACCAACGCCATCCTGACCACGTTCAACGAAGTGAACATGGCGCCAGTCATGGACCTGCGTAACAAGTACAAGGACAAGTTCGAGAAAGAGCACGGCGTCAAGCTGGGCTTCATGTCGTTCTTCGTCAAGGCTGCCGTTGCCGCACTGAAGAAGTACCCAGTGCTGAACGCGTCGGTCGACGGTAACGACATCGTCTACCACGGCTACTTCGACATCGGTATCGCTGTCGGTTCGCCACGTGGCCTGGTGGTGCCGATCCTGCGCAACGCCGACCAGATGTCGATCGCCGATATCGAAAAGAAAATCGGTGAATTCGGCCAGAAAGCCAAGGAAGGCAAGCTGACCCTGGACGATCTGAACGGCGGTACGTTCTCGATCTCGAACGGCGGCGTGTTCGGTTCGATGATGTCGACCCCGATCATCAACCCGCCACAGTCGGCCATCCTGGGCGTGCACGCGACCAAGGACCGCGCGGTCGTCGAAAACGGTCAGATCGTGATCCGTCCGATGAACTACCTGGCCATGTCGTACGACCACCGCATCATCGACGGCCGCGAAGCCGTCCTGGGCCTGGTCGCGATGAAGGATGCGCTGGAAGACCCGGCCCGCCTGCTGCTGGACCTGTAAGTCTCAACCTGGCCGGCGCCCCGTGGCGCCGGTCATAGTTTGCCGGAGAACGACATGCTGTCAGACGAAATCAAGCGGCTGCACGAGCTGCACCAGGCGGGCGCGCTGTCCGACGCCGAATTCGAACAGGCCAAGGCGCGCATTCTGTCCGGCGCGTCTACCGTCAGCCTGACGAAGGAGAGCGCATTCACGAGCGGCTCGTCGTTCGACACGCACCGCGATGATCTGCTGAGTGGCCTGCGCCGCACGCGGCTCGATCGCTGGCTCGGCGGCGTGTGTGGCGGCCTGGCGCGCACCTATGGCCTCGAGTCGTGGGTCTGGCGCCTGATCTTCGTGCTGTTCGTCCTGACGTTCGGCTTCGGCATCCTGATCTACCTGCTGCTGTGGGTATTTGTTCCGGAAGAATAAAAAAGGAATCATGTAATGAGCGATAAACAATTTGACGTCGTCGTCATCGGCGGCGGTCCTGGCGGTTACATTGCTGCCATCCGCGCAGCCCAGCTGGGCTTCAAGGTTGCCTGTATCGACGAATGGAGCAACGCTGCCGGCAAGCCTGCGCCGGGCGGCACCTGCACCAACGTCGGCTGCATCCCGTCGAAAGCACTGCTGCAGTCGTCCGAGCACTTCGAGCACGCCGGTCACGCGTTTGCCGACCACGGCATCAATGTCTCGGGACTCGAGCTCGACCTGGGCAAGATGCTGGGTCGCAAGGATACGATCGTCAAGCAGAACAACGACGGCATCCTGTTCCTGTTCAAGAAAAACAAGGTCAGCTTCTTCCACGGCCGCGGCGCGTTCGCCGGCACTGCCGAAGGCGGTTACACCATCAACGTCAGCGGCCCGACCACCGACACGCTGACCGCCAAGAACGTGGTCATCGCGACCGGTTCGAACGCACGCCAGCTGCCAGGCGCCGAATTCGACGAGAAACTGATCCTGTCGAACGCCGGTGCACTGGCCATCGATGCAGTCCCGGGCAAGCTGGGCGTGATCGGCGCCGGCGTCATCGGCCTCGAAATGGGCAGCGTCTGGCGCCGTGTCGGCGCTGACGTCACCGTGCTCGAAGGTCTGCCGACCTTCCTGGGCGCCGTCGACGAGCAGATCGCCAAAGAAGCGCACAAGCTGTTCGTCAAGCAGGGCCTCAAAATCAACCTCGGTTGCAAGATCGGCGCGATCACCAAGGGCGAGAACAACGTCACCGTGGCGTATGCCGACAGCACCGGCGCCGAGCAGAGCACCACGTTCGACCGCCTGATCATCTCGATCGGCCGCGTGCCGAACACGATCGGCCTGAACGCCGAAGCCGTGGGCGTGCAGCTCGACGAGCGCGGCTTTGTCGTCGTCGACGACGAGTGCCGTACCAACCTGCCAGGCGTGTGGGCAGTGGGCGACGTCGTGCGCGGCCCGATGCTGGCGCACAAGGCCGAAGAAGAAGGCGTTGCCGTGGCCGAGCGTATCGCCGGTCAGCATGGTCACGTCAACTTCAACACGATTCCTTGGGTCATCTACACGTCGCCAGAGATTTCGTGGGTCGGCAAGACCGAGCAGCAGCTCAAGGCCGAAGGCATCGCCTATAAGGCCGGTACCTTCCCGTTCATGGCCAACGGCCGTGCGCGCGCGCTGGGTGACACGTCGGGTATGGTCAAGTTCCTGGCCGATGCCACGACCGACGAAATCCTGGGCGTGCACATCGTGGGCCCAATGGCGTCCGAGCTGATTTCGGAAGCCGTCGTCGCGATGGAGTTCAAGGCCTCGGCCGAAGACATCGCGCGCATCTGCCACGCGCACCCGTCGCTGTCCGAAGCCACCAAAGAAGCCGCTCTGGCGGTGGACAAGCGTTCGCTGAACTTCTAAGCAGCAGAAACTTCGCCGGCATGCTTGCCGGCGCGTGAACTCCATGGGGTGGTCGGCGTCGCCGTCCACCCCATGTTTTTATCGGTATCCCATGAACGTTCAAGAATATTATGTGCACGAGCTTAACGCGCGTGGTTTCACGTCCGACCCCGCGCAGCAAATGGCAGTGGACCGCCTGCAGCAGGCGTACGACGACTGGGTCGCCTACAAGGCCCAGCGGTCGTCCGCTTTCAAGCGTCTGATCAACCGTCCCACGGTGCCCAAGGGCGTCTACATGTGGGGCGGGGTGGGGCGCGGCAAATCGTTCCTGATGGACTCGTTCTACTCGGTCGTGCCGGTGGTGCGCAAGACGCGCCTGCACTTCCATGAATTCATGCGCGCTGTCCACGGGCAACTGGATGAACTGAAGGGCGTGGCCGATCCGCTCGACGAAGTGGCCAAGCGCATCGCCAAGAAATACCGGCTGATCTGCTTCGATGAATTCCACGTCTCGGACATCGCCGACGCGATGATCCTGTACAACCTGCTCAAGGCGCTGTTCGACAATGGCGTCAGCTTCGTGATGACGTCGAACTACGAGCCGTCGACGCTGTACCCGGACGGCCTGCACCGCGACCGCATGCTGCCCACCATCGCGCTGCTGCAGGCCAAGCTGGACGTGCTGAACGTCGATGCCGGCAACGATTACCGCAAGCGCGCGCTCGAGCAGGTCGAAGCGTATTACACGCCGCTCAATGCCGCATCCGACCGCGCCTTGCGCGATGCCTATGCCAAGGTGGCCGACATCGCCGACGAAGCGCCGATCGTGCACATCGAGAACCGCGAAATCCGCGCGCTGCGCCGTGCCGGCGGCGTGATCTGGTTCGATTTCGCCACGCTGTGCGGCGGCCCGCGCTCGCAGAACGATTACCTGGAACTGGCCAGCCAGTTCCACACGGTGGTGTTGTCCGGTATTCCGGCGATGTCGGCCTCGCAGTCGTCCGAAGCGCGCCGCTTCACCTGGCTGATCGACGTGTTCTACGACCACAAGGTCAAGCTGATCATGTCCGCGGCGGTCGAGCCGGAAGAACTCTACACGCAAGGCCAGCTGGCCAATGAATTCCACCGGACCGTATCGCGTATCATCGAGATGCAGTCGCGCGAATACATGCTCTCCGAGCGGCGCGGCGCGGCCGACAAGATCGCCTGATACGGCCAGGCACGACAACAAGGATCCACATGACACGCATTACCACGCTGCGCGCAGGCGCGCTGCTGGCCCTGGCAAGCCTGCTGGCGGCCTGCTCGACGACACAGCCGGCCGCGCCGGAGGTGCCGCCGCCCGCATCGACCTCGACCGCGCAGGCCCAGCAGCGCCTGGAAGCCGTGGCCGCCGAGCGCCGCGCCATCGAAACCCGCTACGCCGAACGCGAAGTGGTCTGCTACGACAAATTCTTCGTGACCCGTTGCCTGGACGAGGCAAGCGAGCAGCAGCGCGTGGCGCTGCTGGAGCAGCGCGCCATCGAGATCGAAGCGTCGCGCTACCTGCGCCAGGCCAAGGTCGATGAACGCGACCGCGCGCTGGCCGTGTCCGAAGCGGCCTTCCAGAAAGAAGAAGCCGAGCTGGCGGCCAATCCACCGGCCGTCAAGGCGCCACCAAGTACTGCCTTGCCAGCGCCGCGCACGACGCCGGCGGAGTCGCGCGCAGCCCGCACCAAACGCCTGCAGGAGAACGCGGCCCGCACCCAGAGCGCCCAGGCGAGGGCAGCCCAGAATGTGGCGGCGGCCGAAGCACGGCGTGTGGAATCGCTCGAGCGTCAGAAGCAGGTCGCGCGTCGTGTCGCCGAGCGCGAGGCAAAGGCCGCCAAGCGCGCCGCTGACGACGCGGCAAAGAAGGCGGGCCAGCCGCCTGCAGCGAGCAACTAGGCGCTGGGCGGTTTGACCAGTTTGACGATGGCCATGGTGCAATTACCGCCCTTGCCCTGAGAACGCTCACCGGCTTTGCTGATGAGCTTTTCGGCGGCCTGGCGCGGCGTGGACTTGGCGGTTACGGCGGCCAGTTCGGCGTCGGTGAAGAAGTGCCACAGGCCATCGGAGCCCAGCAAAAAGCTGTCGCCGGCGACCAGCCCCGTGTGGCTGCCAGTCGTAACGAACGGCTCCTTGCGGCTGTTTCCCAGTACATTGAGCAGCAGCTTGGAGCGGCGGTGGTTGCGCGCCGCATCGGCAGGCAGGCGGTCGCTCGAGATCAGGTGCTCGACATAGGCGACGTCGCTCGTGCGCATCGCGCACTTGTCGTGCTCGAAGCGGTACAGGCGCGAGTCGCCCACGTGGGCCCAGACCGCCTCACCATGCGGACTGATGACCAGGCCGACGAAGCTGGCATGGAGTTCGGTTTTGCCGGCGACGGCGTTCATCTTGATTACCGTGTGGGTTTCGCTGATGATCTCGTGCAGAAGCTGCGCGAGGCGCTCGATGTCCGGATGGTCGCCCGGCTTGAATTCGTCGAATACCTGGCGCGCCGTGTGCAACACCTGTTCGGCCCCGGCCGGGCTGGCGATGCCGTCAGAGAGCACCGCGAGCACATAGCCGGGCGCGCGCGCGCCCGTAAACAGGGCGGCGCGATCGTTTTGTTGGGGACGGTTACCGATGTGTTGCGCGGTACCCGCTTCGATCCTGTAGGAAGTCATAAATGCTTGTTTTCTTAGGCCTGACGCCAATCTTTGTTGGCGGCAATGACCGCGTGGATTAAACTATGCACCGAGAACCAACCAACAAGCAAGAAGATTTGCTTACGGCAATACTGGAAGGCCCGCTGCGCCAGCGCCGACCGGCTCCCATTCCCACAATCCCATCTGTAAACACTGTTTGGAACAGACCATCATGATCGATGTCCAGGACATCCAGCGCCGTATTATTGAACTCGATGTGGAACACCGCGACCTCGATGCCGTCATCGCCATGTTGACGGCGGACGGTCACGCCGACGGGTTACAACTGCGCCGCCTCAAAAAGCGTAAACTGCAGCTCAAAGATCATATTACGCTGCTGAAGATGCAGCTGGTCCCCGATATCCCGGCCTGAGCCATTGCTGCAAGCCACGTTTCTTCAAGATAAGTTACGACACATACATTGACCGACCATCTCCCTGTTCCCGGCCCTGCCGCAGAGCCGGCCGGGACGGCTGGGTCGGCCACTGGCGCCGTGGAAGCACATTCCGCCGCGTCGACCGACTCTGCTACCCCTGCCGGCAAGTACGACGCTGACCTCGACCGCCTGTTCGGTGCGGGCGGCCCGCTCGCGCCCGCCGTCGGCACCTTCAAGCCACGCCAGGCCCAGACCGAGATGGCCAAGGCCGTCGCCCACGCCATCGACAACCAGCAAGTGCTCATGGCCGAGGCCGGTACGGGCACCGGCAAGACCTTCGCCTACCTGGTCCCGGCGCTGCTGTGGGGCGGCAAGACGATCGTCTCGACCGGCACCAAGAACCTGCAGGACCAGTTGTTCATGCGCGATATCCCGACCATCCGCGCCGCGCTGCGCGCACCGGTCTCGGTGGCGCTGCTCAAGGGCCGCTCGAACTACGTCTGCCATTTCCATCTCGAGCGCACGCTGCAGAATGGCCGTCTGACGTCGCGCGATGACGTCGGCCACCTGCGCGAAATTTCGCGCTTCATCAAAATGACCAACTCGGGCGACAAGGCCGAGCTGGCCAAGGTGCCCGAAACCGCCACGGTCTGGAACCTCGTCACGTCCACGCGCGACACCTGCATGGGCGCCGAATGCCAGTACTACCAGGACTGTTTCGTCATGAAGGCCCGGCGCGAAGCGCAGCAGGCCGACATCGTCGTCGTCAACCACCACCTGTTCTTTGCCGATGTGGCCCTCAAGGACACCGGCGTGGCCGAGCTGCTGCCGTCGGCCAACACCATCATCTTCGATGAGGCGCACCAGCTGCCCGACACGGCGACGCTGTTCTTCGGCCAGTCGGTGTCGACCTCGCAGGTGCTCGAACTGTGCCGTGACGTGCTGGCCGAAGGCCTGGCGCATGCGCGCGGTGGCCCGGACTGGGCCAAGGTGGTGACCGTGGTCGAGAAAGCGGCGCGCGACCTGCGCCTGGCGTTTGGTGAAGGCAATCTGCGCCTGTCGCTGCCGCAGATCATGCCCACGTCGCAGTTCTTCCCGGCGCTCGACAAGCTCAAGGCCGAGCTGGCGGGGATGATCACCGTGCTCGAAGAAAACGCCGCGCGCGCCGAAACGATCGAAGCCTGCCGCGTGCGGGCGCACGACCTGGCCGCCGCCATCGACGGCTGGAAGCCCGACGCCAAGGCCCCTGCCGCTGAGCAGGCGGTACTGTGGGCCGAAGCGTTCGCGTCGTCGCTGCAGTTGCACAAGACGCCGCTGTCGATCGCACCGATCTTCTCCAACCAGCGCGAAGGCACGCCGCGCAGCTGGATCTTCACGTCGGCAACGCTGGCAGTCAAAAACGACTTCAAGCATTTCTCCGACCAGCTTGGGCTGACGGGGGAGCCGGCCAAGACATGGCCGAGCCCGTTCGACTACGTGAACCAGGGCTTGCTGTACGTGCCGACCGGCTTGCCGGAACCGCAGGCCGCCGTCTACACCGATGCTGTCGTCGATGCCGCGCTGCCGGTGATCAAGGCCGCTGGCGGGCGCACGTTCTTCCTGTGCACGACGATTCGCGCCGTGAACAAGGTGGCGGAACGCCTGCGGGTGGAGTTTGCCGAGCGCGGCTGGGATTTCCCACTGTTCGTGCAGGGCGAGCGGGGCCGCACTGAATTGCTCGATTCGTTCCGCACCGCCGGCAATGCCGTGCTGGTGGGCAGCCAGAGCTTCTGGGAAGGCGTCGATGTCCGCGGCGATGCGCTGTCGCTCGTGATCATCGACAAGCTGCCGTTCGCACCGCCGGACGATCCGGTGCTGGCCGCGCGTATCGAGGTCATGGAAAAGCAGGGGCTCAACGGCTTCATGCACCACCAGTTGCCCGAGGCGATCATCACGCTCAAGCAGGGGGCAGGGCGCCTGATCCGCGACGTCGACGACCGGGGCGTGTTGATGATCTGCGACCCGCGCCTCATCACCAAGCCGTACGGACGCCGCATCTGGCAGAGCCTGCCGTCGTTCAAGCGCACGCGGGTGCAGGAAGACGTGCTGCGCTTCTTCGATCCGGCGGCAGCAGAGGACGATGACAGCGGCGTCGGCACGGATGCTTGAACCTCAGCCCGGGAGCGTGGTTGTTCGGCTGCTGCCGCTCTTGCCACGCTGCTTGTCAATTCGATAAGACATCCTTCCTGGTGGCGTGTCAAAGCGGCATCCAGCGTCTCGGATCATGAAATCCGGCCGCATTTTTCCGCCACCAGGTGTCGATACAAGCGTTGCTTCAGGTAAAATCGCCTCCATGCGGATACTGATTAGCAACGACGATGGCTATCTCGCGCCTGGCATCCAGGCGCTGGCGGACGCGCTCGCGCCAATCGCCGAGATCGTTGTCGTCGCGCCCGACAGCAACCGCTCGGGCGCATCCAACTCGCTGACACTCGACCGTCCCCTGTCGGTCCACAAGGCGGCCAACGGCTTTTACTTCACCAATGGCACGCCGACCGATTGCGTGCACATCGCGCTGACCGGGATGTCCGACGCGCTGCCCGACCTCGTGGTTTCCGGCATCAACAATGGCCAGAACATGGGCGACGACACGCTGTATTCCGGCACCGTGGCTGCGGCCACCGAAGCGTATCTGTTCGGCGTGCCGGCCATCGCGTTTTCTCAGGTCAACAGCGGCTGGGCCCACGTGGACGATGCGGCCCGCGTGGCACGCGACATCGTCGAGCGCTTCGCGGCGGGCGGGTTTGCCGCCTTGCCGTCGCCGTTCCTGCTCAACGTGAACATCCCGAACCTGCCGTACGAGCAGATCGGCCCGCTGACGCCGGCCCGCCTTGGCCGCCGCCACCAGGCCGAACCCGTCATCCGCGCCCAGGATCCGCGCGGGCGCGAGATCTTCTGGATCGGCGCGCCCGGCGCCTGCCTCGATGCGGGCGAGGGCACCGATTTTCACGCCACGTCACAGGGGCGGGTGTCGATCACGCCGCTGCAGATTGACCTCACCCACAAGACCCAGCTCGATCTGCTGGCTGGAGCCTTGCCATGAAGGACGCGCGTCCGAACTTCCCGTTGCCCCTCTCATCGACGACCAGCGGCATGCGCAAGCCCGGCGCGCCAGCGCCGGTGTTCACGCCACAGACCGCGACCCGCAACGCCGCCAGCGGCAGCAAGGCGCCGCCGGAGGCCGGCCCGGCCGCACGCGCGCCTGGCTATGTGCAGGCCGCGACCGGTGCGCCGACCGCCCAGCGTTCGGACCTGGCTGCCACCGAAGCGGTGCGCCGCGCGATGGTCACGCGCATCGCGCGCCAGGGCGTCAACGATCCGCAGGTGCTGCGCGCCATGGAAATCGTGCCGCGCCATCTGTTCCTCGAGCCCGCGATGTCGGGCCAGGCATATGTCGATGCCTCGCTGCCGATCGGCCATCAGCAGACAATGTCGCAGCCCTACATCGTGGCGCGCATGATCGACATGATGTGCGCTGGCCGCAAGCTCGAACGCGTGCTGGAGATCGGCACGGGCTGCGGCTATCAGGCCGTGGTGCTGTCGTTCGTCGCAAAGGACGTGTATTCAATCGAGCGCATCAAGGCGCTGCACGAGCTTGCCAAAACCAATCTGCGCCCGATGCGCATATCGAACCTGCGTTTGCAGTATGGCGATGGTATGTTAGGCTTGCCGCAGGTGGCGCCGTTCGACGGTATCATTCTCGCGGCCGCCGGCCTCGATGTGCCGCGCGCGCTGCTTGAGCAGCTGGCCATCGGTGCGCATCTGGTCGCGCCCGTTGGCGCCGAGGTGCAGCACCTGCACCGCATAACCCGCACCGGCAAGGCCGAGTGGACCAGCGAAACGCTGGAAGCGTGCCACTTCGTGCCCCTGCGCCCGGGCACCATCTAATTTCAATCTGGGCCGCCAGGCCCGCAGTACGCCGACAAGACTAAAGAATGCCAATGACACAAGCACCGCGTTTCGCCCTCCTGACGATCATCATCGGCCTCGTTGCCGGCTGTTCCACCACGACCCGCCAGGCGCCCGTCGTCGAGCGCGGTACCGCACCCGTCCAGACCCGCCCGGCCCCGGTGCGCGTCGATGATACCCCCAAGCACGACGAGCGCGGCATGTACACCGTGCGCAAGGGCGACACGCTGCTGCGCATCGCCTTCGACTTCGGCCAGAACTACCGCGACCTGGTGGACTGGAACAAGCTGGCCAATCCGGACGACATCAAGGTCGGCCAGGTGCTGCGCGTGAGCCCGCCGGGCGGGGAGCGCACGGCCAACGTCCAGACCCAGCCGATTCCGATGCCGCCGGCCGCCAGCGCGCCGCGCAAGACCGAGCCGCGCGTCGACAAGAAGCCAGCCACCGAGACCACGGTGGCCGATACGCGCCCGAGCGTCCCGGCTGTCACGCCGGTCGTGCCGGCAGCGCCAGCAGCCCCGGTTGCCGGTGCAAGCGACGAAGCGCGCCTGAGCTGGATGTGGCCATCGGAAGGGCGCGTCATCGCCACCTTCGACGACGGCCGCAACAAGGGCCTGGACATCGCCGGCAGGGCTGGCCAGCCCGTGGTGGCCGCCGGTTCCGGCAAGGTCATGTACGCTGGCAGCGGGATTCGCGGTTATGGTAACCTCGTCATCGTCAAGCATAGCAACAGCCTGTTGTCGGCCTACGCGCACAATCGCAAGATTGTCGTGAAGGAAGGCGACAACGTGGCCAAGGGCCAACTGATCGCCGAAATGGGCGATTCCGACGCCGACCTGGTCAAGCTGCACTTCGAAATTCGCCAGCAGGGCAAGCCGGTCGACCCGACGAGGTTCCTGCCCGTTCGATAGGATGGTATGACACAGCCGCCGCACTCGCTCGATTCGCAGGACACCGACGAGTTTCCGGATGACCCGGAAAGCGAGCCGGTGGCTGCTGCGGGCGACGGCGAGCCACTGGCGGTTGCCGTCGTCGTCGATACGGTCGACGAGCTGCGCAAGGTCTTGCAGGCCGAGCTCGCGACCGATACCACCCAGCATTACCTGAACCAGATCGGCACCCGCGCGTTGCTCACCCACGCCGAGGAAGTCCATTTTTCCACGCTGGCCAAGGCGGGGGACTTCGGCGCGCGCCAGACGATGATCGAGCACAATCTGCGCCTGGTCGTCTCGATCGCCAAGCATTACATCAATCGCGGCGTGGTGCTGCTCGACCTGATCGAGGAAGGCAATATTGGCCTGATGCGCGCGATCGACAAGTTCGAGCCCGAGCGGGGCTTTCGTTTCTCGACCTACGCCACCTGGTGGATTCGCCAGAGCATCGAGCGCGCGATCATGAACCAGGCGCGCACGGTGCGCTTGCCCGTGCACATGGTGCGTGAACTCAACGGCGTGCTGCGTGCCAAATATCACCTCGAAGCGCAAACCCACGACGGCAAGGAAGCCTCGAGCGAGGATATCGCCAGCCTGGTCGGCCGTCCGGTCGAGGAGGTGCAAGACATCCTGATGCTGTCCGAACATCCTACTTCGCTCGACGCGCCGCTCGACAACGATCCGCAATCGAGCCTGATGGACGTGCTGCCCGATGACGGCGAGAGCAGCCCCGACGCCCATGCCGAGCAGCAGGAAGCCGCGCTCTTGGTGCGCGACTGGCTGGCGCGCCTGCCTGACAAGCAGCGCCTGGTCGTCACGCGCCGCTTCGGCCTGGACAACGACGAGCCGGCCACGCTCGAGACGCTGGCCGACGAGCTGGGTGTCACGCGCGAGCGGGTGCGCCAGATCCAGCAGGAAGCGCTCGTGAAACTCAAGCGGGCGATGGCCGCCCGTGGCGTGGTCCGCGACGCGCTGTTATGAACCATCGGGGCAGGTTGTAGCGCCTCATCGGTTTCCTTGCTATCATGCGCGCGCCTGTGCGGCCGCGCCGCCAGCGCATCCTCCCCTCGACGCTCACTCCTTTCTGATCGCCCATGCACGACATTTTCATCGACATCAAATCCCTCGACATGGACGGGCGCGGCGTTGGCCACCTCGAGAACGCCGACGGCTCGCCCGGTAAAGTCGTCTTCGTCGAAGGCGCGCTGCCGGGCGAGCGCGTCAGCTACGAGACGCTCAAGAAAAAGAAGAACTGGGAAGCGGGCCGCATGGTCACGCTGCAGCGCGCGTCGTCCATGCGGGTCGAGCCGAAATGCATCCACTTCGGTTACTGCGGCGGCTGCTCGATGCAGCACCTGGAACCGGGCGCGCAGGTCGCGATGAAGCAGCGCGTGCTCGAAGATAACCTCAAGCACATCGCCAAGGTAAAGGCCGAGACCATCCTGCGGCCGATGTACGGCCCGACCTGGGATTACCGTTACCGCGCGCGCCTGTCGGTGCGTAATGTGCCGAAGAAAAACACGGTGATGGTGGGCTTTCACGAGAAAGCCTCGGCGCTGGTGGCCGACATCGTCACCTGCGAGATCCTGCCCGACCACGTCGCGCGCCTGATCGTGCCGCTGCGCGATCTGATCGCAGCGCTGTCGGTCATCGACCATGTGCCGCAGATCGAGCTGGCGATCGGCGAAGAATCGACCGTGCTGGTGCTGCGCATCATGGCGCCGCTCAGCCGCAAGGACGAAACGCTGCTCAAGGCATTCGCCGACACATGGAAGATCCACTGGTGGCTGCAGCCGAAGGGGCCCGATTCGGCGCATCCGTACTATCCGCTGGGCACCGACCTGTACTACACGCTGCCCGAATTCGGCATCCGCATGCCGTTCAAGCCGACCGACTTCACGCAGGTCAACCACCAGATCAACCGCGTGCTGGTCTCGAAGGCGCTGCGCCTGCTCGACGTGCAGCCGACCGACCGCGTGGCCGACCTGTTCTGCGGCCTGGGAAACTTCACGCTGCCGCTGGCAACCCAGGCGCGCGAGGTGGTCGGCATCGAAGGCAGCACCGCGCTGACCGAGCGCGCACTGGACAATGCCCGCGCCAATGGCCTGGCGGCCAAAACGTCATTCTCGACCCGCAACCTGTTCGACGTGACCAAAGAAGACCTCGTGGCGCTGGGCCGGTTCGACCGCATGCTGATCGACCCGCCCCGCGATGGCGCGATGGCGCTGGCGCAGTCGCTGGCCGAGCTGCGCACCACCCACGAGCACCTGATGCCGCAGCGGATCGTGTACGTCTCGTGCAGCCCGTCGACACTGGCGCGCGACGCCGGCATCCTCGTGCACGAAGCCGGCTACGTGATGACGAAGGCAGGCGTCGTCAACATGTTCCCGCACACCTCGCACGTAGAATCCATCGGCGTGTTCGAGCTGGGCGAAAAGCCAGCCCCAGCAGAAGAATGGATCTGAAAAGCCGGGGTCAGGTCTGACATTCGGACACGAGCTCGACAGTCGGGCAGTGGAAGCTAGCCGGCATCGTGCCATGCTAATTTTGAGCGAGACACCGTTGGAGATGGCTAAGGCTGAGGTCGTGTCTGAATGTCAGACCTGACCCCGGCTGTGGAGGTGATCAAGGCTGAGCC
The DNA here is from genome assembly GCA_014841595.1 of Oxalobacteraceae sp. CFBP 8761. Lineage (NCBI taxonomy): Bacteria > Pseudomonadati > Pseudomonadota > Betaproteobacteria > Burkholderiales > Oxalobacteraceae > Oxalobacteraceae sp. CFBP 8761. The sequence goes on from JACYUE010000001.1 coordinate 1,288,071, forward strand.
CGTGTCCGAATGTCAGACCTGACCCCCGCTTTTGGTAGGGAAGTGGGCGAAAAAAAACCGGCCAGTGGCCGGTTTTTTTATTGGGACGGAGGACGATCAGTCGTCGCCGCCAATGATGCCCAGCAGGCGCAGCAGGCTGGAGAAGATGTTGAAGACGTTCAGGTAGATCGACAGCGTGGCGGTGACATAGTTGGTTTCGCCGCCGTTGACGATGCGCTGGACGTCATACAGGATGAAGGCCGAGAAAATACCGATCGCCAGGATCGAGATCACGATCGACAGCACCGACATCTGCAGGAAGATGTTGGCGACGACCGCCAGCAGCAGCACGACGACACCGGCCATCAGCCAGCTGCCCATGCCCGAGAAATCGCGCTTGGTCGTGGTGGCGATGCTGGCCATCACGGCGAACACGATCGCGGTGCCGCCGAAGGCGGTCATGATCAGGCTACCGCCGTTCGAATAGTTCAGCGTGTGCGTCAGCAGCGGGGCCAGCATCAGGCCCATGAAGAACGTGAAGCCCAGCAGCAGGGCAACGCCCAGGCCCGAGTCCTTGTTCTTTTCAATCGCCCACATGAAGCCGAATGCGACTGCCATGAAGATCACGAAGCCGAGGATGCCGCTGAACAGCGCCACACCCATGGACACGCCAAGGAAGGCGCCTGCCACGGTCGGGATCATCGACAGCGCCAGCAACCAGTAAGTATTGCGTAGCACTTTGTTACGCGAGGCCTGGCCACCTTTGGTCAGGTCGATGGTACTTTGGGTACTAGGATACATAGTGCCTCCGGAGAAATGAATAACTGCAGGTACTGTACAGCAACTACCTATCATCCTATAACACGTGACTTAAACGAGCATGAAGTTTGATCAAGAAGCTGGACGTAGATTTGCCGCCACTGTACCACCTTGCCGACCGCCACCGCAATATGAGCTTTTCGGGGCGGATATGGTAAAATTGAAGGTTAATTGAGTCCCAAAGTTTGTTTACATCGCTCAGTTCTAAACCTTTCATTTTATTGGAGTTTTCTCATGGCAATCGAACGCACCCTGTCCATCATCAAGCCTGACGCAGTCGCAAAAAACGTGATCGGCAAAATCTACAGCCGTTTCGAAGAAGCTGGCCTGAAGATCGTCGCTGCACGCATGGTGCAACTGTCGCGCGCTGAAGCCGAAGGCTTCTACGCTGTGCACGCTGCACGTCCATTCTTCAAGGACCTGGTCGAGTTCATGATCTCGGGTCCAGTCATGGTCACCGCCCTCGAAGGCGAAGGCGCGATCCTGAAAAACCGCGACCTGATGGGTGCAACCGATCCAAAGAAAGCTGCCGCCGGCACCATCCGCGCTGACTTCGCTGATTCGATCGATGCCAACGCTGTTCACGGTTCGGACGCTGCCGAAACCGCTGCTGTGGAAATCGCTTACTACTTCCCGGCACTGAACGTCTACTCGCGTTAATTAGTAAGGGGGAGCGCAGTCCGGGCGCGCCCCGGAGCATTCTCCCCGGACTAATGCAATGAGTAACCCGCTCGCCTGCGGCCAAGGGCTGACGCGAGCGGGTGCTGAAACTGAGGAATTTTTGCCATGACGACGCTCACCAACCTGCTGGACCTCGATCCCGCGCAACTCGTCGCTTATTGCGCCGACTTGGGTGAGAAGCCGTTCCGCGCCAAGCAACTCCAACGCTGGATTCACCAGTTTGGCGCCGCGGACTTCGACAGCATGACCGACCTGGCCAAATCGCTGCGTGAAAAGCTGAGCACGCGCGCCGAAGTGCGCGCGCCAGCCATCGTCAGCGACAACACGTCCACCGACGGCACGCGCAAGTGGCTGGTCGATGTCGGCAATGGCAATGCGGTCGAAACCGTGTTCATCCCGGAAGAAAACCGCGGCACGCTGTGCATCTCCACGCAAGCCGGCTGCGCCGTCAACTGCCGCTTCTGCTCGACGGGCAAGCAGGGCTTCAACCGCAACCTGACAGTCGCCGAAATCATCGGCCAGCTGTGGATGGCCGAGTTCGAGCTGCGCCGCACCAAAGGCATCGAGCCGGGCCCGAAGGGCGAACGCCAGATCACCAATGTGGTGATGATGGGCATGGGCGAGCCGCTGCTGAACTACGAACCCACCGTTACCGCGCTCAAGCTGATGCTCGACGATAACGCCTACGGCCTGTCGCGCCGCCGCGTGACCCTGTCGACCTCGGGCGTGGTGCCGAACATCGACAAGCTGTCGCAGGACGTGCCCGTGGCCATGGCCGTGTCGCTGCACGCGTCGAACGATGCGCTGCGCGATATCCTGGTGCCACTGAACAAGAAATACCCGCTGCGCGAACTGATGGCCGCCTGCAAGCGCTATCTCGAGTTTGCGCCACGCGATTTCATCACTTTTGAATACTGCATGCTCGACGGCTTCAACGACAGCGACGAGCACGCACGCGAACTGATCGCACTGGTCAACGACCCCGTCGTCGGCGTGAACTGCAAGTTCAACCTGATTCCGTTCAATCCGTTCCCCGAGTCCGGCCTGTTCCGCTCCAAGAATCCCCGCATCAAGGCGTTTGCCCAGGTGCTGATGGATGCCGGCATCGTCACCACCGTGCGCAAGACGCGCGGCGACGATATCGACGCCGCCTGCGGCCAGCTGGCCGGTGAGGTCAAGGACCGCACCCGGGTAGTCGAGCGCATGGAAAAAATGGCCGAGTACCAGAAAAAGTTTGGCGCCGACTTCGGGCGCATCGTGGAGATCCCGACCTGATGAAGCTTGCCGCCGCCGCGCTTGCACTCGCCTCGACCCTGACCCTGCTGGCCGGATGCGCCAGCAACGCGGGCAGCGGGTCGGGTACCACCGGCGAGCTCAAGACGGCGTCGGACCAGACGGCGGGCGAGAAGCGTGCGTCGATCCGCATTCAACTGGCGGTCGGTTATTATCAGCAGGGCAAGTACGAGATCGCGCTCGACGAAATCAAGAAGGCGCTGGCGGCCGATGCCGCCTATGCCGACGCGTACGGCTTGCGCGCGCTGGTCTACACGTCAATGGGCCAGTATCCGCTGGCTGAAGAGAACTACCAGCAGGCGCTGCGCCTGCGCCCGAACGACCCCGAGTTTTCGAACAACTTCGGTTCGTTTTTATGCCAGTCGGTCAACCGTCCGGCCGAGGCAATGCGTTATTTCGATGCCGCACTGAAGAACCCCACTTACCAGACGCCGCTCAGTGCGCTGGTGAATGCGGGCGTGTGCAGCATCAAGAACCAGAACAACGATGCGGCCGAGCGTTATCTGCTCGAAGCCTTGCGTCTGAACCCCGGTCTGCCAACGGTCAATACCGGATTGGCGCGGGTGTACTACGAGCGGCGCGACCTTGAGCGCGCCGGTTTTTTCATCAACCGTCTGCTCGAGACAGCCAAGCTCGAGACGCTGTCGGCCGATGCGCTGTGGCTTGCCATGCGCATCGGCCGCAAGGCGGGTGACCGGACCCATGAAGCGTCGCTGGCAGCCCAGTTGCGGCGCCGCTTCCCCGGTTCGCCCGAGTACGCAGCGTACGAGCGCGGGGCGTTTGGTGAGTAAAGAAGAACAAGGACAAGGACAAGGACAATGAACGAGCAAGCAGACCAGCCAGCCGCACCGGGCAACGCGTCCGGCATCCCTGGCAAGACCCTGCAATCCCAGCGCGAGACCATGGGCTGGAGCGTCGAGCAGGTTGCCGACCAGCTCAAGCTGGCGCCGCGCCAGGTGCTGGCGCTGGAAGCAGGCGATTACGCGTCGCTGCCCAGCCCGGCCGTTACGCGCGGCTTCGTGCGCGCCTACGCCAAGCTGCTGCGCATCGACGCGGCGCCACTGGTGTCGATGATCGAACTGAACATGCCGCCGGAAGCCCGCGCTGGCGCCCAGTCGGCGATGGCTGCTGCGCGCCGTGAACAAAAACCGGCGGCGTTCTCGGAAACCCGGTTCCCGATCAATGGCAAGCGCCGCAGTCTGCCACTGGGCTGGATCGCCGCCGTGGTCATCGTGGCCGGCGCCGCCGTTGCGGCCTGGCAGTTCGACCTGATACCAAGTCTGAACCGCGATGTCGAATCGGGCGATACGATGGTGCTCGAGAATCCGGCTGCCGGCGTCGTGGCACCGGGTACTGCCGCGCCGGTCCAGCAGGGCCTGATCAATCCGTCGGTGCCGCTCATTTCGGTGCCGTCGCCATCGAGCCAGGGCACGGCCCCGGCGGGCGCGCCAACGACGGCGCCAACGACGGCGCCGACGACGCCGGCCGCACCCGCAGCGGCGCCTGCCGCTGCGCCGGTCACTGCACCGGCTACCGCCACGCCGGCACCAGTTGCTGCGGCACCGGCTGCCGCAGGCGTCAACACGCTGGTGCTGAACGTGCGCGCCGATTCGTGGATCGAAGTGCGTCCGAGCGGCGGCGGTCGTCCGCTGATCTCGCGCCTGGTCAAGGCCGGCAGCACCGAGTCGGTCGAGGTCGCCGGCCCCGTCAACCTGACCGTCGGCGTGCCGGGTGCCGTGACCGCGACCCTGCGCGGCGCCAATGTCCCGCTGCCACAGCAGCCGGGCAAGACCATCGCACGCGTGGCCCTGAAATAAGCTGATCACTCGCTGGAACCAACATGAATTCCTTGAACGAAGCCCCAATCCCCGAGTACGCATCGGCCGCCGCCATTCCATCGGGCCCAATGGCCCGCCGCGCCAGCCGCAAGGTCCTGGTCGCGCACGGCGCGCGCCAGGTGTGGGTCGGTGGCGATGCGCCCGTCGTCATCCAGTCGATGACCAATACCGATACTGCCGACGCGATCGGTACCGCGATCCAGATCAAGGAGCTGGCACGTGCCGGCTCCGAGATCGTGCGCATCACGGTGAACACGCCTGAAGCAGCAGCGGCCGTACCGGCGATCCGCGCCCAGCTCGACCGCATGGAAGTCGATGTGCCGCTGGTCGGCGACTTCCATTACAACGGTCACCTGCTGCTGCGCGACTATCCCGAGTGCGCGCAGGCGCTGTCGAAGTACCGCATCAATCCGGGCAATGTGGGGCAGGGCGCCAAGCGCGATACCCAGTTCGCCCAGATGATCGAGATCGCCGCCAAGTACGACAAGCCGGTGCGCATCGGCGTGAACTGGGGCAGCCTGGACCAGTCGCTGCTGGCGCGCATCATGGACGAGAACGCATTGCGCGCCAATCCATGGTCGGCGCAGGCCGTCATGTACGAAGCGCTGATCACGTCGGCCATCGAAAACGCCATTCGCGCCGAAGAAGTGGGCCTGGCGCGCGACAAGATCATCCTGTCGTGCAAGGTCTCGGGCGTGCAGGACCTGATTGCCGTGTACCGCGAACTGGCCCGCCGCTGCGATTACCCACTGCATCTGGGCCTGACCGAAGCGGGCATGGGCAGCAAGGGCATCGTCGCCTCGACCGCTGCGCTGTCGGTGCTGCTGCAAGAAGGCATCGGCGACACGATCCGTATTTCGCTGACACCGGAACCGGGCGGCGACCGCACGCGCGAAGTCATCGTCGGCCAGGAAATCCTGCAGACGATGGGCCTGCGCAAGTTCACGCCGATGGTCATCGCGTGCCCGGGTTGCGGCCGCACGACGTCGACCGTGTTCCAGGAGCTGGCGGACAATATCCAGACCTTCCTGCGTGACCAGATGCCAGAATGGAAAAAGACCTATCCGGGCGTGGAAGGCATGAACGTGGCCGTGATGGGTTGCATCGTCAACGGGCCGGGCGAATCGAAGCACGCGAACATCGGCATCAGCTTGCCGGGCACGGGCGAATCGACGGCGGCGCCGGTGTTTGTCGATGGCCAGAAGTTTGCCACGCTGCGCGGTGAGCGAATCGTCGAAGAGTTCCAGACGATCGTGCTCGATTACGTGAAGAAGAATTACAGCCGCGAGTCGGTCGCACAATAAAATCCGCCGCGGCGCCAGCACGCGGTGATCGAAGAGTTTACTTACCATGTCCAAACCAGAAAAAATCGTCGCCATCAAAGGCATGAACGACATCCTGCCCAGCGATGCACCGCTGTGGGAATTGTTCGAGAACACCACTGAAACGATCCTGAAAAGCTACGGCTACCAGAAGATCGTCACGCCGATCGTCGAGCAGACGAGCCTGTTCTCGCGCGCCATCGGCGCCGTGACCGACATCGTCGAAAAAGAAATGTATTCGTTCGAGGATTCGATGAACGGCGACCAGCTCACGTTGCGTCCTGAAGGCACGGCCAGCGTCGTACGCGCCGTGCTCGAACACAATCTGGTCTACGACGGCCCGCGCCGCCTGTGGTACAAGGGCCCGATGTTCCGCCACGAGCGTCCGCAGCGCGGCCGCTATCGCCAGTTCTTCCAGTTCGGCGCGGAAGCCATCGGTTTTTCGGGCCCGGACATCGATGCCGAGCTGATCATGATGTGCCGCCGCCTGTGGGATGACCTGGGCATCGAGAATGTGCGCCTCGAACTGAATTCGATCGGCAATGCCGAAGAGCGCCAGCGTCACCGCGCCGACCTGATCGCCTACCTCGAACAGCACGAAAGCATCCTGGACGCCGAGGCCAAGCGCCGCCTGCACAGCAATCCGCTGCGCATCCTCGACACCAAGAATCCTGCCATGCAGGAAATGGTCAACGCGGCCCCGCGCCTGCTTGATTACCTGGGCGAAGAATCGCTGGCGCACTTTAACGGCGTCAAGTTCTTGCTGGACCAGAACGCGGTGCAGTACACGGTCAACCCGCGCCTCGTGCGCGGCCTGGACTATTACAACCGCACCGTGTTCGAGTGGGTCACCGATGCACTCGGCTCGCAAGGCACGATCTGCGCTGGCGGCCGCTACGATCCGCTGGTCGAAACGTTTGGCGGCAAGGCCACCCCGGCCGTCGGTTTCGCGATGGGCATGGAGCGTATCATCGAGCTGATGAAGGCGATGGGCGAGCCGGCCGAGCCGAACCAATGCGACGTCTACATGGTCCATCAGGGCGAGAAGGCGCAGCTGCAAGCCTTCATCCTGGCCGAGCGCATTCGGGATGCCGGGCTGGATGTTGTGTTACATTGCGCAACGCCGTCGGGTGCCGGCAGCTTCAAGAGCCAGATGAAGAAGGCCGACGGGTCGGGCGCAGCGTTTGCCGTGATCATTGGCGAGGACGAAGTCGCCAACGAAACCGCGGCCGTGAAGACGATGCGCGGCGAGATCGGCGAGCAGCAGCAGAGCACCGTGCCGTTCCTGGAAGTGGTCGATTATCTGGTCGACCAGATCACCGGCGCGCACGTGCATGACGAACACTGCGGTCACGATCACGATCACATCCATAAGCACTAAACCCCGTCGTACAACGCATTCCATCCACTCACTACAAGAACACGCACATGGCATACGATCACCAAGAGCAGGAACAACTTGATTCCTTCAAGGCGTTCTGGTCGAAATACGGCAACATCATCGTCTGGGTCCTGATCCTGGCGCTCGGTTCATTCGCCGGCTGGAACTTCTGGAAAACCCACCAGGCCAACAAGTCGATTGAAGCCTCGGCGCTGTACGACGAACTGCAGACGTCGCTGCTGGCCAATGACAATGCCAAGGTGCAGCGTATCGCCGGCGACATCCGCAGCAAGTACGAGAATTCGCCATACACGCAGATGGCAGCCCTGGCCGCGGCCAAGACGTCATTCGAAGCGAACGACCTGAAAACCGCCAAGGCCCAGCTGCAATGGGCGGCCGACAACGGCAACGACGAATACAAGTCGATTGCCAAGCTGCGTCTGGCTGGCGTGCTGCTCGATGAAAAAGCCTTCGACGAGGCCCTGAAAGTCTTGAATGGCACCTTCCTGCCGCAGTTCACCGCTGAAGTGAACGACCGCAAGGGCGATGTGCTGGTCGGCCAGAACAAGCTGAACGAAGCGCGTGCTGCGTATGTCGCCGCACTGGCCGCGATGGATGCCGCCAGCCCGGCCCGTCAACTGGTGCAGGTCAAGCTCGAAGCCATCGGCGGCACGGTGCCGGCAGACAAGAACGGCCAAGCGCCAGCCGCAGACCAGAAAGCGGCTGCGTAAATTTTTCGCATGAGATGGCCCGCGTCCGCCTTCGAGCGGCCGCGGGCTTTGCGTCCTTTATAGTCCAGGAACAAGGTAGAACATAATGCGTATTAGCAGCAAGCTTGTTGGCGTCGGCGTACTGGCCCTGATGACGGGTTGCTCGACCCTCAATTCGCTCAATCCATTTGCATCCGACAAGAAGGGCGATCAACCCGCCAAGCTCGTCGAACTCAAGGGCAGCATGGCCGTGCGCACCGCATGGAAACTCGACATCGGCAAGGCGAAGGGCTACCAGTTCTCGCCGGCGCTGAGCGGCAACACGCTCGTCGTGGCCGCGGCCGATGGCGCCATTGCGCGTGTCGATGCCGCCACCGGCAAGCAGCTGTGGCGCGTCAAGGCCGACAGCGAGCTGTCGGCGGGCGTGGGCACGGATGGCAACCTGATCGTCGTCGGTGCCGAGAAGGGCATCCTGATGGGCTACGACATGGACGGCAAGCTGCTCTGGAAAACGCAGCTGTCGAGCGAAATCCTGTCGGCGCCGGTCGTGTCGCAAGGCATCGTCGTCGCCCGTTCGATCGACAACCGCATCGTCGGTGTCGACGCGACCGATGGCAGCAAGAAATGGACCGTGCAGAAGGTCGCGCCACCACTGACCCTGCGCAATGCGCCGGGCATGATCGTGGCCGGCACCGACGTCATCGTCGCGCAGCCGGGCGGCAAGCTGTCCGCACTGATCATCGCCACCGGCGCACCGCGCTGGGATGTCGAGGTCGGCATTTCGCGCGGCGCGACCGAACTGGAGCGCGTTACCGATATCGGCGGCGCTCCGGTGCTGTTCGAGAACGAGGTGTGCGCCGCTTCCTACCAAGGGCGCGTAGGCTGCTTTGACCTGGTGACCGGTTCGGCGCGCTGGACGCGCGACCTGTCCTCCAGCGTCGGCGTGGCCGTCGACCAATTGTTCGTGTTCGCACCGGACGACAAGGGAGCACTCAATGCATTCACCCGCGACACGGGCGCCAGCAGCTGGAAGAACGACAAACTGTCGTTCCGCCGCCTGTCGACCCCGCTGTCGTATGGCCGCGCCGTCGCGGTTGGCGACTACGAAGGCTATGTGCACTTCCTGTCGCGCGAAGATGGCTCTTTCCTGGCGCGCGCCGCAACCGACGGGAGCCCGATTGTGGGCACGCCGCTGGTGGCCGGCTCAAACCTGATTTTTCAAACACAAAACGGAACTGTGACCGCCATCGCGGTCGAATAAGAAAACATGAAGCCGGTAATCGCACTCGTAGGTCGACCCAACGTCGGGAAATCGACCTTATTTAACCGCATGACCCGTTCGCGCGACGCGTTGGTGGCCGACATGCCAGGCCTGACGCGCGACCGCCACTACGGCGAAGGCCGCATTGGCGAACGACCATTCCTGGTCATTGACACGGGCGGTTTCGAGCCGGTCGCCAAAGAAGGCATCATGCACGAAATGGCGCTGCAAACGCGCCAGGCCGTCGCCGAAGCCGACGTGGTCGTGTTCATCGTTGACGGTCGCCAGGGCTTGACCCCGCACGACAAGACCATCACCGATTTTCTGCGCAAGAGCGGCCGCAAGGTCATGCTCGTCGTGAACAAATCCGAAGGCATGAAGTACACGGCCGTCACCGCCGACTTCTACGAACTCGGCATGGGTGACCCGTACGTCATTTCGGCCGCCCACGGCGACGGCGTGACCGACCTCGTGGTCGAAGCCCTCGACGCTGCATTCGCCGCGCGGCCGGACGAGCCGGCTGAACTCGAGCACGTCGACCATGGCATCAAGATCGCCATCGTCGGCCGCCCGAACGTGGGCAAGTCGACCCTGATCAATACGCTGGTCGGCGAGCAGCGCGTGATCGCCTTCGACATGCCGGGCACCACGCGCGACTCGATCGAAGTACCGTTCGAACGCGACGGCAAGAAGTTCACGCTGATCGACACTGCGGGTATCCGCCGTCGCGGCAAGATCTTTGAGGCCATCGAGAAGTTCTCGGTGGTCAAGACGATGCAGTCGATCGCCGACGCCAACGTCGTCGTGCTGCTGCTCGACGCCCAGCAAGACATCTCGGAGCAAGACGCGCACATCGCCGGCTTCATCCTGGAGTCGGGCAGGGCGCTGGTGGTCGCTGTCAACAAATGGGATGGCCTGAAAACCGACGAGCGCGACGAAGTCAAAATCGATCTCGACCGCAAACTCGATTTCCTCAGCTTCGCCAACACGCACTTCGTCTCGGCACTGCGCGGCACCGGCATCACGCAACTGATGAAATCGGTCGAGGCGGCCTATGCTGCAGCCACTGCCAATCTGTCGACGCCGCGCCTGACGCGCGCGCTGCAAGAGGCGGTAGAGAAGCAAGAGCCGAAGCGCAAGGGCTCGGGCCGTCCAAAGATGCGCTACGCCCACCAGGGTGGCCAGAACCCGCCGATCATCGTCATCCACGGCAATGCCCTGGATGGGATCAGCGAGCCTTACAAGCGCTATCTCGAGAAGCATTTCCGCGAGACGTTCAGCCTGGTCGGCACACCGCTGCGGATCGAGCTGCGCAGTGGCAAGAACCCGTTCGCGAAGCCGTAGCAGTACGACAAAAAGTGGCGAAACAGGTTACAGTAGTTCAGGGCCGCATTCGCTTTGGCAGAATATGGCCTCACCCATGTGGCATGACTACTTGAAAATCGGCAAATCGCCTCAAACTTTTAACTACAACAACATCACGGAGCTGTTATGAGCAACAAAGGGCAACTGTTACAAGACCCATTCCTCAACGCCTTGCGCAAGGAACACGTCCCTGTCTCGATCTACCTGGTCAACGGTATCAAGCTGCAGGGTCATATCGAATCCTTCGACCAATACGTCGTCCTGCTTCGCAACACCGTGACCCAGATGGTCTATAAACACGCCATCTCTACCGTCGTGCCGGCCCGCGCCGTCAACCTCAATCTTGACTCCAGCGAAGCCGAGTAAGGCCGATGGCTGACGCCCCCGGCACGCCGCTCATGCGCGCAGCCCTGGTCGGCATCGACTTCGGGACTGGCGACTTCAACGCCAGTCTCGAAGAGTTGTCCCTGCTTGCGAAGTCCGCTGGCGCCGAACCGATCACCACGATCACGGCCAAGCGCTCGAGCCCCGATCCCGCACTCTTCATCGGCAGCGGCAAGGCCGATGAAATCGCCCTCGACGCCAAGGCACTCGGCGTCGACATCGTCATCTTCAATCACGCACTCTCGCCTGCCCAGCAGCGTAACCTTGAGCGTCGTCTCGAGCTGCGCGTCGTCGACCGTACCAGCCTGATCCTCGATATCTTCGCGCAGCGCGCCAAGAGCCACGAGGGCAAGCTGCAGGTCGAGTTGGCCCAGTTGCAGCACCTGGCCACGCGCCTGATCCGCGGCTGGACTCACCTTGAACGGCAAAAGGGCGGTATCGGCCTGCGCGGTCCGGGTGAAACCCAGCTCGAGACCGACCGCCGACTCATTGGCGAACGCGTCAAGGCGCTGCGCGCGCGGCTGGCCAAGCTGCGCAAGCAGCACGAGACCCAACGCCGTCAGCGCGGCCGCAACAACACGTTCTCCGTTTCGCTGGTCGGCTATACCAACGCCGGAAAGTCGACGCTGTTCAACTCGCTGACCAAGGCCGGCGTCTACGTGGCGAACCAGCTGTTTGCCACGCTCGACACGACCAGCCGCCGCATGTATCTGGGCGACGAGGTAGGCAGTGTCGTCATTTCTGACACCGTCGGCTTCGTGCGCGACTTGCCGCACCAGCTGGTGGCGGCATTCCGCGCCACGCTCGAAGAGACGATCCACGCCGACCTGCTGCTGCACGTGGTCGACAGCGCGTCACCGACGCGCATGGAGCAGGTGGAGCAGGTCAACGAGGTATTGCGCGAGATCGGCGCCGATCATGTTCCCCAAATTCTGGTCTGGAACAAGATCGATGCTGCGGGCCTGGAGCCCGGGGTCGAGCGTGATGAGTATGATAAGATCAACCGGGTGTTTATCAGTGCCCATAGCGGCGCCGGCCTGGATCTGCTGCGTTCGGCGATCGCCGAAACGGCCAAGTCCGGACCTGGTCAAAGCTATCGAGCCACCCCGGAAAACGAAGAACAGGACGACGCTTTCGAGCTCGCCGAGGTCGATGCGTCGGTGGACGCGCTGCCTGGCGCGCTACCCGAAGGTCCTGCCGACCATCTGCCAACTTCCACCCTTGTCGGGCCACGCTAAGCCTATGTTTGTTTCCATACTAAAAAGATTCGGCGTCAAACTGTCGCTGAACGACCCACGCTGGGGCCGCAACCCAGAAGATGACCGCAAGGCCCAGGACGGTCGCCGTCCGGGCGACGGTCCGCCCGACCTCGACCAGATGTGGCGCGATTTCAATGCGCGTCTCAACAAGATGTTTGGCAACCGTGGCAATAACAACGGTGGCGGCGACAGCGGTGGTCCGAACCGCGAAATGCGCGGCGCCGGCATCGGTGCGGGCGTCATTGCCATCATCGTCGGCTTCATCTGGCTGGCTTCCGGCGCGTTCATCGTGCAAGAGGGTAGAACCGCTGTCGTCACGACCTTCGGCCAGCTGAGCCATACGACGACGCCTGGTTTCAACTGGCGCTGGCCGTATCCGATCCAGGCCCACGAGATTGTCGATGTCTCGACCATCCGTACGGCTGAGATCGGCTACCGTGGCACGGCAAGCAACAAGCAGCCGCTGGAATCGCTGATGCTGACCGACGACGAAAACATCGTCGACATTCAGTTTGCCGTGCAATACACGCTGAAAGACCCGGTCGCATGGGTGTTCAACAACCGCGATCAGGACGACACCGTGCGTCAGGCAGCCGAAACGGCGATCCGCGAAGTGGTCGGTCGCAGCAAAATGGACTTCGTCCTGTACGAAGGCCGCGAGAAAGTCGCGGCTGATGTGCAGACGCTGATCCAGACGATCACCGATCGCTACAAGCTGGGCGCCCTGATCAGCAACGTGACGATGCAGGGTGTGCAACCGCCGGAGCAGGTCCAGAGCGCGTTCGATGACGCCGTGCGCGCCAGCCAGGATCGTGCCCGCGCCCGCAACGAAGGTGAAGCGTATGCCAACCAGGTGATTCCGGCTGCACGCGGCCAGGCGTTCCGCCTGCAACAGGACGCCGAAGCGTATCGCTCGATGGTGGTTGAAAACGCGACCGGTAACGCGTCGCGCTTCGATCAGGTCGTCGCTGCCTACGCCAAGGCCCCGGGCGTGACCCGTGACCGCATGTACGTCGACACGATGCAGCAGATCTTCTCCAGCACCACCAAGGTGATGATCGACTCGCGTGCCAACAACAATATGCTGTACCTGCCTCTCGACAAGCTGATGCAGCAGGTTGCAGCCAACGATGCCCAGGTCGGCAGCAAGTCGGGTCCGGTGCAAGTGCCAGGCACTGCCCAGCCAGCCGAAGTGACCCAGGCCCTGGAAGCGGTGCGCCAGCGTGATGAGCGCAGCCGTGATTCCTCACGTGATCGGGAGACCCGTTAATGAACCGCCTCGTTACCATCTTCGTGGCCGGCTTCATCGCACTGATGCTGCTGTCGTCCACCATTTTCGTTGTCGACCAGCGCCGCTTCGCGATTGTGTTCGCGCTTGGCCAGGTCAAGGAAGTGATCGACAAGCCGGGCCTGCACTTCAAACTGCCGCCACCGTTCCAGAACGTGGTCTACATGGACAAGCGCATCCTGACGCTCGACACGCCCGACGTGAACCGCTTCATCACGTCCGAGAAGAGCAATGTGCTGGTCGATTCGTTCATCAAGTGGCGCATCAGCGATCCGCGCCTGTACTACGTCAGTTTCGCGGGCGATGAAACGCGCGCGCAGAACCGGTTGTCGCAGGTCATCAAGGCGGCACTGAGCGATGAGATCACCAAGCGCACCGTGCGTGAAGTGATTTCGGGCCAGCGCGCAGCCGTGATGGCAGCAGTGCAGGCCAAGCTCGTTGCTGAAGCCGCGGAAGTTGGCATCGGCATCGTCGACGTGCGCCTCAAGCGTGTCGAGTACACCGAGCAAAACATCAATTCGGTGTACGAACGCATGCGCGCCGAGCGTGTTCGCGTCGCCAACGAATCGCGTTCGACCGGTGCTGCTGAATCCGAGCAGATCCGCGCCGACGCCGATCGCCAGCGCACCGTGATCATCGCCGAAGCGTTCCGCGACGCCGAAAAAGTCAAGGGTGACGGCGATGCCAAAGCATCGGCCATCTACGCAGACGCCTTCGGCAAGAACCCGGAATTCGCGCGCTACTACCGTTCGCTCGAAGCATACCGCGCGAGCTTCAAGGATCGCAGCGACGTTCTCGTCGTCGATCCGAACTCGGAGTTCTTCAAGTACTTCAAGGCGCCTGCAGGCGGCGGCAAATAACGCTGTTCCCGCCTTGCTGCGGGGGTAGTTGAACAATCTGGGGGAGCAGAGCCATCGGCCTTGCTCCCCCAGTGTCGTCTGCGGCAGGCATTACCCGTACTGTCCGGCATCGTGGCAGATTATCAACCTTGACCCCCGCCAGTCCCGCTTTCGCTGCCTCAATCTGGTGGTTTTCGGTTAAAATCACCGATTCGGCGTTCGCGTCGTGCGCTGGCACGCCTGTCGTACGACGCTTGCCATTGACTATCCCAAACCCATAACGTCGTTGCCCATGCCGAATTGGCTATTGCCTGAAAATATCGCCGATGTCTTGCCGTCCGAAGCGCGCAAGATCGAAGAGTTGCGCCGACTGATGCTCGACAACTTCCGGCTCTACGGTTACGAACTGGTCATGCCGCCGCTGCTCGAGTATCTCGACTCGCTGCTGGCCGGCGCCGGTGCCGACACCGACCTGAAAACCTTCAAGGTCATCGATCCGCTGTCCGGCCGCCTGCTTGGCCTGCGCGCCGACATGACCACGCAGGTCGCGCGCATCGACGCGCACCTGCTCAACCGCGACTCGATCACCCGCCTGTGCTACGCCGGCAGCGTGCTGCATACCCGCCCGTCGGGCCTGCACGCCACGCGCGAGCCGATGCAGATCGGCGCCGAGATCTACGGCCATGCCGGCCTCGAAGCCGATGCCGAGATCCAGGAACTGGCGCTGGGTTCGCTGGCCCTGGCCGGCTTCACGAATGTTCGCTTGGACCTGGCCCACGTCGGCGTGCTGCGCGCACTGCTCGACGACGACCCGGCAGCCAAGCGCGACGAGAACCAGCTCTATTGCCTGCTGCGCGCCAAGGATGCGCCGGGCCTGGACGCCATCTCGCAGAATTACTACCCGCAGACCCGCAAGGCGCTGCTGGCCTTGCCGCGCCTGTACGGCAATATCGACGTGCTGGCCGAAGCCCGCGACGCACTGCCGGCGCTGCCGGGCGTGCAGCGTGCGCTGGCCGAACTGGCGGCGCTGGCCGCCGGCGCGCTGGGTCGCGCCGAGATCGCAATCGATCTGGCCGACCTGCGTGGCTACCAGTATGAAAGCGGCGCCATGTTCGCGCTGTACGTGACGGGCTTGCCGAACGCAGTTGCGCGCGGCGGCCGTTACGACCATGTGGGCGAAGCGTTCGGCCGTGCGCGGCCCGCAACGGGCTTCTCGCTCGACCTGCGCGAGCTGGCCCGGCTGTTGCCGATGGCAGAGCGCAAGCATTCCATTCGCGCGCCGTGGGGCAATGCCCCCGAGCTGAAGGAAAAAATCGCTGACCTGCGCAAGGCAGGCGAAGTCGTGATCCAGAGCATGCCGGGTCACGACAATGTTCAGGACGAGTTCGAGTGCGACCGCGTACTCGTCCTCGAAAGTGGAAATTGGATTCTCAAAAACTTAGGTTAAGTGATGTCAAATACTAACGTGGCAAAGAACGTCGTTGTCATCGGCACCCAGTGGGGCGATGAAGGCAAGGGCAAGATCGTCGACTGGCTCACCGACCACGCCGCTGGCGTGGTGCGTTTCCAGGGCGGCCATAACGCTGGTCACACCCTGGTGATCAAGGGCCAGAAAACCGCGCTGCAGCTGATCCCTTCGGGCATCATGCGCGAAGGCGTCGCCTGCTACATCGGCAACGGTGTCGTGGTCTCGGTGCCGGACGTCATGCGCGAAATCGACAAGCTGGCCGCGGCCGGCGTCGAAGTCGTCTCGCGCCTGATGATCTCGGAAGCCTGCCCGATCATCCTGCCGTACCACGTCGCCATCGACAAGGCACGCGAACTCAAGCGTGGCGAGAACAAGATCGGCACCACGGGCAAGGGCATCGGCCCGGCCTACGAAGACAAGGTCGCCCGCCGCGCCATCCGCATCGCCGACCTGCTCAACGCAGAGCGCTTTGCCGAGAAGCTCAAAGAGAACCTCGACTACCACAACCATGTGCTGGTGAACTACCTGGGCGCCGAAGCGATCGACTTCCAGACCACGTTCGACGACGCGATGGCCCTCGTGCCACGCCTGCGTCCGATGGTCGGCGACGTGTCGTCCGCCCTGTACGCGGCGCACAAAGCCGGCGGCAAGCTGCTGTTCGAAGGCGCGCAGGGTTCGCTCCTGGACGTCGATCACGGCACCTATCCGTTCGTCACCTCGTCCAACTGCGTGGCCGGCAATGCCGCTGCCGGCGCTGGCGTCGGTCCGAACATGCTGCACTACATCCTGGGCATCACCAAGGCCTACACCACCCGCGTCGGTTCGGGCCCGTTCCCGGCCGAACTGCCAACCGACGCTGGCGTCGGCGAGCACCTGTCGCGCGTGGGCCACGAGTTTGGCACCGTCACGGGCCGCGCCCGTCGCTGCGGCTGGTTCGACGCTGCGCTGCTGCGCCGCTCGGTCCAGATCAATGGCGTGTCGGGCATGTGCCTGACCAAGCTGGACGTGCTGGACGGCATCGAGTCGCTCAAGCTGTGCACCGGCTACAAGATCGACGGCCGCGCGGTCGACATCTTCCCGGTCGGCGCTGAAGACGCAGCCCGCTGCGAGCCAGTGTACGAAGAGATGCCAGGCTGGACCGAAAGCACCGTCGGCGCCAAGTCGATGGAAGAGCTGCCGGCCAACGCCCGCGCCTACATCCAGCGCATCGAAGAACTGGTCGGCGTGCCGATCGACATGGTCTCGACCGGTCCTGACCGCGAAGAAACGATCGTGCTGCGCCACCCGTTCGCGGCATAACGACAAAATCTGGAGTCAAAAAAGATGAATTCCCCTGTATCGACGGAAAAAGACCTGTGGGTCTCATGGGACGAATACCACCGCCTGATCGAGCGCCTGGCGCTGCAAGTGTATGAATCGGGCTGGAAGTTCGACCAGGTCCTGTGCCTGGCGCGCGGCGGTGTGCGTCCGGGCGACGTGTTCTCGCGCATCTTCGATGTGCCACTGGCGATCCTGTCGACCAGCTCGTACCGCGAAGAAGCGGGCACCAAGCAAGGTGACCTGGACATCTCGAAGTACATGACGATGACCAAGGGTCCACTGGCCGGCCGCGTGCTGCTGGTCGACGATCTGGCCGACTCGGGCGTGACGCTGCGTAAAGTCAGCCAGCACCTGACCGAGAACTACCCGCAGGTCACCGAAGTCAAATCGGCGGTCATCTGGGTCAAGGGCACGTCGTCGATTCGTCCGGACTATTTCCTGGACGATCTGCCGCACAACCCATGGATTCACCAGCCGTTCGAAGAGTACGATGGCCTGCGTCCGCATCAGCTGGCGGCCTGGCTGAAAAAGTTCGAGAAATAATCGTTCGAGAAGTAGCCCGTTCGTTCATCGAGCGGTCGAAGCGGGGACAGGCAGCAGCCTGTTCCCGCTTTTTTTATGCCACAGTCGGGCGCCAAGAAGCTGTCTATGCAACCATGCCCTCTGGTAAGATTGCGTCTGTCCCAAAGTCGGTCAACCCAACAATAACAAGCCATGACCCAAAGCTTTTTCTCCACCTTCATCCTGCTCATCCTCGTGACCGACCCGTTCGGTAACGTCCCGCTGTTCGCGGCCGCCCTGAAAGACACCCCGCTCGAGCGCCGCAACCGCATCGTGATTCGCGAGTGCGCGATTGCTTTCGTGCTGTTGCTGGTGTTCATGTTCTTCGGCAAGCACTTCCTGGAAGCACTGCACCTGAGCCCGATCGCGCTGCGCATCGGCGGCGCCGTGATCCTGTTGATGATCGCAATCCGCATGATCTTCCCGCACCCCGATGGCGTGCTGGGCAAGAGCGAAGGGGGCGAGCCGTTCATCGTGCCACTGGCGATTCCTGCGCTGGCCGGCCCATCGGCGCTGGCCACCGTGCTGCTGCTGTCGGCCACCAGCTTTACTGAAACGATGGTCCACGTGGCCGCACTGGCGGCAGTCGGCATCGTCTGGCTGGCCGTGTTCCTCAGCGCCGAGAAGCTGCAGCAAAAGCTCGGTCCGCAGGTCATGACGGCGTTCGAGCGCCTGATGGGCCTGATCCTGACTGCAATGGCGGTCGAGATGCTGCTGGGCGGTATTCGCGAGTTTGTGCGGACGCTGTAACGCTCGCGTCACGCTCGTTTTACGCTGGCGTGCGTGAGCGAAGCGGCAAATCTGGCACACTTCGCTTGCGCGATGTGCGCGGATCAACACGAAGCATCATGGGTATGAATCAGGTAGTGGGAGCGCCGACGGACGTGCGGCAAGAACCGTCATTATTCCTCGGCGACGGCACGGTGCGTGCGCTGATGCGCGAACACGACTGGACTACTTCGCCACTCGGGCATCCGCGCGACTGGCCGCAGGCGTTGCGCACGACCGTTGCACTGATGCTCGACTCCAAGTTTCCGATGTTCGTCGCCTGGGGCGACGAACTCGGCTTCCTGTATAACGATGCCTACAGCGTGATCCTGGGCGCCAAGCATCCGGCGTCGCTCGGCCTGCGTTTTTGTGATGTGTGGCCCGATATCTGGGACGAGATCGCGCCGATGGTCGCGCGCACGATGGACGGCGAGTCCATCTACCTCGAGCGCTTTCCGTTGACCGTGCGCCGCCACGGGTACGACGAAGAGACCTGGTTCCGCTTTTCGTATTCGCCCGTGCGCGGTGATGACGGCATGGTCGTCGGCATGTTTTGCGCCTGCGTTGAAATCACCAACGAAGTGCTGGCACAGCGTTATCGCGAAGAAGAAAACACGCGCCTGGTGAATCTGTTCGAAGAAGCGCCCGGCATCATCGCCGTGTTGCGCGGCCCCGACCATGTATTTGAACTGACCAACCGCTCCTACCTGACGCTGGTCGGCCATCGCGATCTGATCGGTAAATCGGTGCGCGACGCCTTGCCCGAGGTGCAGGGGCAGGGCTACTTCGAGCTGCTCGACCAGGTATATGCCAGCGGCCAGCCGTTCGTCGGCCATGCCGTGCCGCTGCGCGTGCAGCGCGAACCGGACGGCCCGCTCGAGGAATGCTTTCTCGATTTTGTCTACCAGCCGATCCGCGACCAGCAGGGCAGGGTGACGGGTATTTTCCTGGAAGGCAGCGACGTCACGGTGCGCAAGCGCATCGAGGACGAGCTGCGCGAAGCCAACCGCCAGAAGGATGACTTCCTGGCGATGCTTGCGCACGAACTGCGTAATCCGCTCGCGCCTATCACCACTGCCGCGCAACTGCTGCAGCGCGGCCAGATGGACGTGCCCGGCATTGCGCGCGCCAGCGCGATCATCGCGCGCCAGGCCGAGCACATGACGGCGCTCGTGAACGATTTGCTGGACGTCTCGCGCGTCACGCGCGGGCAGGTCACGATGGCGCAGGAACCCGTGGCGGTCGAGCCGCTCGTGCACGAAGCGGTGGAGCAGGTGCGGCCGATGCTCGACAGCTGCCACCATGAGCTGTTCCTCGACATCGAACCTGGTCTGTACGTGCTGGGCGACCGCACGCGCCTCATCCAGGTGCTGTCCAATATCCTGAACAACGCTGCCAAATACACACCTGCCAGAGGCCGCATCGTGTTGAGCGTGCGAATGGATGGCAGCGACGTGCGCATTGCCGTGCGTGACAATGGCCAGGGTATCGAGCCGCCGATGCTGCCGTATATCTTCGACCTATTCACACAGGCCGAACGCACGCCCGATCGCTCGCAAGGCGGGCTGGGCCTGGGACTGGCGCTCGTCAAGAGCCTGGTGGTGTTGCATGGCGGCCGCGTCGATGCGCTCAGCGATGGGCTGGGCGAGGGCAGCGAATTTGTCGTCTACCTGCCGTTGCTGGAACCGGTCGTGGAGGCGCCAGCCCCGGCGCCAGCCGCCTCTGTGCCTGACGCATCAGGCATGCGCGTGCTGGTGGTGGACGACAACGTCGATGCCGCCGAGATGCTGGCTACGCTGCTGCAGATGAATGGGTACGAAGTCCGCGTCGAATTCGATGGCGCGAGCGCGCTGGCGACGGCATTGCGCGAACCGCCCACCGTGGCGCTGCTCGATATCGGCTTGCCCGATATGGACGGCCACGAACTGGCCCGTCGCCTGCGTGCACAGCCGGCGACAGCGGGGGCCGTGCTGGTCGCGCTGACAGGCTACGGCCAGGCCGAAGACCAGCAGCGTGCACAGCAAGCTGGCTTCGACCATCACATGGTCAAGCCGGCCGACCTGGACCGGTTGCTGACGTTGCTGGCCAGCGTAGAACGCTAAGCCGGCAACGCACTGCTGGCCTTACTTGCCCAGCATCGAGACGACGTTGTCGGCGCCCGGCGCGCCGAACGCCTGCTGCTTGAGCACATGCAACTGGTCGCGCACCTGCGCGGCTTTCTCGAACTCCAGGTTCTTGGCGTGATCGACCATGAGCTTTTCGAGGCGCTTGATCTCCTTGCTGATCTGCTTCTCGCTCATCGACTCGATCTTCGCCGTTTCCTTGGCGTCTTGCAGCACCTCGCGCTCCGTATTCGGGTTGTACACGCCGTCGATCATTTCCTTGATCTTCTTGTGCACGCCTTTTGGAATGATGTTGTTCTCGAGGTTGAACGCGATCTGCTTGGCACGGCGGCGTTCGGTTTCGTCGATGGCGCGCCGCATCGAATCGGTGACGCGATCCGCGTACAGGATCGCCACGCCGTTCAGGTTACGCGCCGCGCGGCCGATCGTCTGGATCAGCGAACGTTCGGAGCGCAGGAAGCCTTCCTTGTCGGCGTCGAGCACGGCTACCAGCGACACTTCCGGCAAATCGAGACCCTCGCGCAGCAAGTTGATGCCGACCAGGACGTCAAAGGTGCCCAGGCGCAGGTCGCGCAGGATTTCCACGCGCTCGACCGTGTCGATATCGCTGTGCAGGTAGCGCACCTTGATGCCGTGGTCGCCCAGGTATTCGGTGAGCTGCTCGGACATGCGCTTGGTGAGTGTCGTCACCAGCACGCGCTCGTCTTTGGCGATGCGGTCGTTGATCTCGCCCATCAGGTCGTCGACCTGCGACAGGGCAGGGCGCACGATGATCATCGGATCGACCAGGCCCGTAGGGCGCACCACCTGCTCGACGACGTTGTCGGCGCGGCCCTGTTCGTACTCGGCCGGCGTGGCCGAGACGAAAATCGTCTGGCGCATCTTGCCTTCGAACTCGACGAACTTCAGCGGCCGGTTATCCAGCGCCGATGGCAGGCGGAAGCCGTACTCGACCAGGTTTTCCTTGCGCGACCGGTCGCCGTTGTACATCGCGTTGAGCTGGCCGATCATCACGTGTGACTCGTCCATGAACATCAGCGCGTCTTTCGGCAGGTAGTCGATCAGCGTCGGCGGCGGCTCGCCCGGCATCGCGCCGGACAGGTGGCGCGAATAGTTCTCGATGCCCTTGGTGAAACCGATCTCGGCCATCATCTCGAGGTCGAAGCGGGTGCGTTGCTCGAGGCGTTGCTCTTCGATCAGCTTGTTCTGCTGGCGGAATTCTTCGAGACGATCGCGCAGCTCGGCCTTGATCGACTCGACCGCACGCAGCACGGTCGAGCGCGGCGTGACGTAGTGCGAGCCCGGATACACGGTAAAGCGCGGGATCTTCTGGCGCACACGACCCGTCAGAGGATCAAACAGTTGCAGCGATTCGATCTCGTCGTCGAACATCTCGACGCGGATCGCCAGTTCGGCGTGCTCGGCCGGGAAGATGTCGATCGTGTCACCGCGCACGCGGAACGAGCCGCGCGAGAAATCCATCTCGTTGCGCGTGTACTGCATCTGGATCAGGCGCGCGATGATGTCGCGCTGGGCCACTTTGTCCTTGTGGCGCAGCGTCAGAATCATCTTGTGGTATTCGTTGGGATTACCGATACCGTAGATCGCCGAAACGGTGGCGACGATGACGACGTCGCGCCGCTCCATCAGCGACTTGGTGCACGACAGGCGCATCTGCTCGATGTGCTCGTTGATCGACGAGTCCTTTTCGATGAACAGGTCGCGCTGCGGCACGTAGGCTTCAGGCTGGTAGTAATCGTAGTACGAGACGAAATACTCGACCGCGTTTTGCGGGAAGAATTCGCGGAACTCCGAATACAACTGCGCCGCCAGCGTTTTATTGGGCGCAAAAATGATCGCGGGCCGGCCGGCCTGCGCGATCACGTTGGCCATCGTGTAGGTCTTGCCAGAGCCCGTGACGCCCAGCAGCGTCTGGTACATCAGGCCGTCGTCGATGCCTTCCATCAGGCCCTTGATCGCGGTGGGCTGGTCGCCCGCCGGCTCGAACGGCTGGTGCAGTTTGAACGGCGAATCCGGGAACGTGATGACGGTCGGTTCGGGAGAAGTTGCGATGGATAATTCAGCCATGCTTACAGACCTTTGTTAGAATGAGAATCCGCTCGCGGCCCCGCAGGTTCAAGGGCCGCTGTCTATACAATTGCAAACCCCGCCGCTGTCAATCCAGCCAACAAAACCGAGTTTATCAGATGACTTCCACTGCCTCCGCCAGCCTGTTCAGTGCCATTGAAATGGCCCCACGCGACCCGATCCTGGGCATCACCGAAGCCTTCAACGCCGACACGAACACCGCGAAAATCAACCTCGGCGTGGGTGTCTATTATGACGACAAGGGCAAAGTGCCGCTGCTCGAGTGCGTGCAGAAAGCGGAAGCGAAACTGATGGAGCACCCAACCCCGCGAACCTACCTGCCGATCGAAGGTCTGGCAGCGTATGACAAAGCGGTGCAAGAGCTGGTATTTGGTGCCGACAGCCCCGTAATTCAAGAGAAACGCGCGCTGACCGTGCAAGCCATCGGCGGCACCGGCGCGCTCAAGATCGGCGCCGACTTCCTCAAGCGCTTCCTGCCAGCGTCCGACGTGTACATCAGCGACCCAAGCTGGGAAAACCATCGCGCGCTGTTCGAGAGCGCCGGTTTCACGGTCCACAACTACGCGTACTACGACGCAGCCACCCGCGGCGTGAACTTCGACGGCATGCTGGCCGCACTGAAAGCCATGCCGGCCGGCGCCATCGTCGTCCTGCACGCGTGCTGCCACAACCCGACCGGCGCCGACCTGACGCAAGACCAGTGGGATCAGGTGATTGCTGCTGTTCAGGCCGGCAATCTGGTGCCATTCCTCGACATGGCCTACCAGGGCTTTGCCAACGGCATCGATGAAGACGGCGCCGTCGTGCGCCGCTTTGCCGCAACTGGCATGGCGATGCTGGTGTCGAATTCGTTCTCCAAATCGTTCTCGCTGTACGGCGAGCGCGTCGGTGCGCTGTCGATCGTGGCCACCACGAGCGAAGAAGCCACGCGCGTGCTGTCGCAACTCAAGCGCGTCGTGCGCACCAACTACTCGAACCCGCCAACCCACGGCGGCAAGGTGGTCGCCACCGTGCTGGCAACCCCTGAGCTGCGCAAGCTGTGGGAAGAAGAACTGGCCGGCATGCGCGTGCGCATCCGCGAGATGCGCGGCGCGATGGTCGAGAAGCTCAAGGCCAAGGCACCAGGCCACGACTTCGAATTCGTGCGCCAGCAGGTCGGCATGTTCTCGTACTCGGGCCTGACCAAAGAGCAAGTGGGCAAGCTGCGCGACGAATCGATCTACGCCGTGGACACGGGCCGCATCTGCGTCGCTGCGCTCAATTCGACGAACATCGATCGCGTCGTTGACGCCATCGCCAAAGTTCTCTAAAATCCTGGCTCTCTTGATCGCTGCAAGCGCGCAAGAGAGCAGCAGCAGATGGAAAACGAAACGCGTGTTCTGATTTGACAGAAACGTTTCATGAACCATATAATGCCAGCTTCAATTCCCTGATAGCTCAGTTGGTAGAGCGACGGACTGTTAATCCGCAGGTCCCTGGTTCGAGTCCAGGTCGGGGAGCCAGAATACAAGAAGGCCGCATCGAAGGATGCGGCCTTTTTCGTTATGCGGCGTTATGTCGTCTTTTTGGAGAGTTCGCGTGAAGCAACCACTCAAGAGCCACGCCACCCTGATCGAAGGGCAGATGTTCCGCTTCGCGCGAGCCGGGCAGGGCAGTCCCTCGATCGTGCTGATCGGCGGCGCTGGCGGCCCGCTCGATGGCTGGTTCAAGCTGTATCCCGAGATCGAGGCGCTGGGCACCGTGTTCAGCTACGACCGGCCGGGTACGGGCGGCAGTCCGAAGCCGACCGAGGCGCAGTATGGCGAGACCGTCGTCGCGCAGCTGCGCCTGTTGCTGCAGTTCGCCAAGGTGCCGCCGCCGTTCGTGCTGGTGGCGCATTCGTTTGGCGGCCTGCACGCCAACCTGTTCGCGCGCGAGTTCGCCGATGAGGTGGCAGGCGTGCTGTTCATCGAGGCGACGGCGCCGCAGGACGTCGACAATCTGAAGCAGCACCAGTCGGCGCTGCAGCGGGGCTTCGTCAAGCTGCTCGACCGCGTGTCGCCGCGTGATGCGTTCGACGAGCTGCGCAACGAGCGCGAGACCGTGAGGGATATCCTTGAGGCGCCGGCGTTCCCGCCCGTGCCGGTGACGGTGCTGTCGGGTACGAAGCGCCTGCCGAGATGGTTGGTGCCGGCAGCGCTGGTGCGTGAACGGGAGCGTTCGCAGCTGGCGCTGGCCGCCTTGTCGCCGTTGGGCGAGCGGGTCGTGGCCGAGCGCAGTGCGCATTTTCCGCAGTTGTCCGAGCCGGAACTGGTGATCGATACACTCAAACGCCTGCTGGCGCGGATCCCTCGCTAGATTTTCTTGTCGAAAAATTTGCGAAATCGACACCAGCAGGTATAATGCGGCCTCAATTCCCTGATAGCTCAGTTGGTAGAGCGACGGACTGTTAATCCGCAGGTCCCTGGTTCGAGTCCAGGTCGGGGAGCCAGAATACGAAGGGCCGCATGCAAATGCGGCCCTTTTTGTATTGGGGCCTGGATTGGCTTATTTGCCCGACACCGGCTTGACCTTCGCCGCTGCCTCAAGCGCATGTTCACGCGCCGTGGCGATATCGTCCGCCGTCGCCAGCGCCACGCCCATGCGCCGGCGTGCAAACGACTCCGGCTTGCCAAACAGGCGCACATCGGCGCCCGGCACCTGCAGCGCCTCGGCCACGCCCTCGAACGCAATACCCGTTTCATCGAGCTGACCGTAGATCACGGCCGATGCGCCCGGTGCGCGCAGGGCCACGTTCACTGGCAAGCCGAGAATCGCCTTCGCATGCAGTTCGAACTCGCTCTGCACCTGGCTGGCCATCGTCACCATGCCCGTGTCATGTGGGCGCGGGCTCACTTCCGAGAACCACACCATGTCGCCCTTGACAAACAGTTCGACGCCGAACACGCCCAGCCCGCCCAGATTGCCTGTGACCTTGGCGGCGATGTCGCGCGAACGTTCCAGTGCCAGCGGCTGCATCGGATGCGGCTGCCACGATTCGACGTAGTCGCCCTGAACTTGCTTGTGCCCGATCGGATCGCAGAAGCTCGTTACGACCTCGCCATCCGCGCCCAGCGAGCGCACCGTCAGCAGCGTTATTTCGTAATCGAAGTCGATGAAGCCTTCGGCAATCACGCGTCCCGCGTCAACCCGTCCGCCACTGGCAGCGTAGGCCCAGGCCGCGGCCACATCATCCGCGCTATCGAGCTTCGACTGGCCCTTGCCCGACGACGACATCACCGGCTTGACCACGCACGGAAAGCCCACGGCAGCGCAGGCATCCTGCAGTTCGTCCAGGCTGCTGGCAAACTGGTAGGGCGATGTGGCCAGGCCCAGTTCTTCGGCGGCCAGGCGGCGGATGCCTTCGCGGTTCATTGTCAGTTGCGCTGCCCGTGCGGTCGGGATGCAGGTGATGACGCCCGCCGCTTCCAGTTCGGCCAGCTTGTCGGTGGCGATCGCTTCGATTTCCGGCACCACGAGGTGAGGGCGTTCCTGCGCGATCAGCGCTTCGAGCGCCGCGCCATCGGTCATGTCGATCACGTGCGCGCGGTGCGCGACCTGGTGGCCTGGCGCGTTTGGATAACGGTCGACGGCGATCACCTCGACGCCCAGGCGCTGCAGCGAGATGATCACTTCCTTGCCCAGTTCGCCCGAGCCGAGCAGCATGACGCGGATTGCGGAAGGGGAGAGTGGGGTGCCGAGGGTGCGTGAAATGGTCATGGTCGTTCGGGGATCAAGGAGGTGGTGGGAAGCTGCGACTATATCAAAAGCGCCCTTTGGCAGCGGCCAGCCAGCCGATTCACACACTGCTCTGGTCAAACCGCAAATGCCCGGCTATAATATTGCCTCAATTCCCTGATAGCTCAGTTGGTAGAGCGACGGACTGTTAATCCGCAGGTCCCTGGTTCGAGTCCAGGTCGGGGAGCCAGAACAAGAGAAGGGCCGCATGCGAATGCGGCCCTTTTTGCATTTCCGGCGCCGGTTACTCCGTCAGCGCCCCTTCTTCTTGTTCGCGGTGTACGTGCGCGTATAAAACCCAGCCGGCTTCTTCTCCACCCACGCGATGAACGCCGCGATATCCGCATGCCCGCGCAACGATTCCCACGTGTGATAGGTCTGCAGCAGTTCGCGCTCGGTGAACGCCGAGTGGATTTTACGATGGCAGATCTTGTGGATCGGGTACTGGTCGCGCCCCTTGAACGTCTTCGGGATCAGATGATGGCGGTCGACGTGCTCGGTCCCCAGCGGCCGTCCGCACAGTGGGCAGGGGTCATCGGGCGTGGTAGTGGCTTGGTGATGTGGCATGCGCGTCATATGCAGGGCGATTTTTTACCGCACAAGTCTTGACCCGTGTTTGCCAGAATGATACCAAGCGGGACGAACCCTTGTTAAATGGTATTAGTGTAGAATTAACCCTGAATTCTCGCGCAGCACGTTACCCCTCCAGCCCTGAAAGCGACGCAGTTTGCAATGATCGAAGACAACTCCACCGTTTGTTCCGTGCTGTTGATCGACGACGAGTCGTTTGCCCAGGACATCATCGCCCATGGCCTCAAGAGCTGTGTTGGCCATCAGCTTCGTTATGAGTCGAGCCCCTCGCGCGCCGTCGAGGTTGCGCGCGATGTCGCTGCGACGGTGGTGATCGTCGATTTGCGCATGCCTGGCGGTCTGGATGGCTTTGATGTGATTGCGATGCTGCGCGCGCATCCGGACACGCATGACGTGCCGGTCATCCTGCTTTCTTCCGAAGACGACCCCGACACCAAGGCCAAGGCCTTTGCCATCGGCGCCAACGACTACATGGTCAAGTGGCCCGATCCGCGTGAGCTGGTGGCGCGTGTGCGGTATCACAGCGGCGCCTGCGTTGCGCGGCGTGAACGTGATGAAGCCTTCGCATCGCTGCGCCTGAGCCAGGAACAACTGGCAGCGAGCCAGATGGCGCTGCACCAGGCGCAAAAGATGGAAGCGATCGGCCAGCTCACCGGCGGTGTGGCCCACGATTTTAATAATGTCCTGCAAATCATCGGCGGCAATCTGCAATTGCTGAAGATGGTCGGCAACCTGAACGATGCTGCGCGTACGCGCGTCGAGATGGCGCTGTCGGGCGTCGAGCGCGGCGCCAAGCTGGCCGCGCACCTGCTGGCCTTCGCGCGGCGCCAGCCGTTGCAATCAGTCGTCATCGACCCGACCCACCTCGTGCGTGAGCTCGACGACATGGCGCGCCGTGTTCTTGGCGCCGGCACCCGGGTCGAGACCGAAGTCGCGCCCGAGCTGGGCAGCACTATGGTCGATCCCAATCAGCTCAACAATGTGCTGCTGAACCTGGTCATCAATGCGCGCGACGCGATGCCCGATGGCGGCACGCTGACCATCCGCGCCATCAACGCGACGGCCGACGACGATTTGCCGCCCGACGTGCCGCACAACGATTACGTGATGCTCGAGATCGCCGATACGGGCAAGGGCATGCCGCCCGACGTGCTGCGCCGGGCGTTCGAGCCGTTCTTCACCACCAAGCCGACGGGCCAGGGCACGGGCCTGGGGCTGTCGATGGCATATGGTTTCGTCAAGCAGTCGGGTGGCGAAATCGTGCTGCGCAGTGAGCCGGGCAAGGGCAGCAGCGTGCGTATCTATCTGCCACGCAGCACCGCAATCCCGGCCGAGCAAGCGGAGGCAGCCGTGCATCCGTCGCTGACGGGCGGCCTGGAAACCATTCTTGTGGTCGAAGACGAAGACGACGTGCGCTCATCGACTTGCGGCATCCTGTCGGCGCTGGGCTACGATGTGCTGGAAGCGCGCGATGCGGCCAGCGCGGCGGCGCTGGTGGAAGAGGGCCGGCATATCGACCTGGTGTTTACCGACGTGATCATGCCGGGGCCGCTGTCGAGCCTGCAATTGGGCGAGATCGTGCGGCGTCACCTACCGGAGTGCGAAGTGCTGTACACGTCGGGCTACGCCGAGGGCGTGCTGACCCACGAAGGCAAGCTGGACGCGTCGGTCCACCTGCTGCAGAAACCCTACCATCCGGACGCGCTCAGTGCGCGCATCCGTCATTTGCTGCGTCGTTCGCGGCGCGCCTCAGGCAAGCCGCAAACGGCCAGTCACTTCGGCTTGATGTAACGGTGCGAGCCTGGCGGCGGCTCGTTGAGCACCGCCCAGAAGATCCCCAGGTCGGCAATGGCGCGCACGAATTCATTGAAATCGACCGGCTTGACCACATACGCATTCACACCCAGCTCGTAGCTGCGGATCACGTCCTGTTCTTCCTTGGACGACGTCAGCATCACCACCGGCACTGACCGCAGTTCGGCGGTGGTGCGGATTTCCTTGAGCACTTCGAGTCCATCGACCTTCGGCAATTTCAGGTCGAGCAGGATCACGGCCGGATTGCCGAGCTGGCGGCCGTCGAATTCGCCGCGCCGGTGCAGATAGTCGAGCGCTTCGGCGCCGTCGCGTGCGACCACGACTTCGTTGGCCAGCTGGCTCTTCGACAGGGCGATGAGGGTGAGCTCCAGGTCGTGGGGATTGTCTTCTACCAGGAGGATGGGCTTAAGCATGGGTGCCTTGTTCTGTGATGGCTTGTTTGGGGAGGGTGAAGGAGAACGTTGCACCTTCGCCCAGGATCGAGTCGGCCCAGACGCGGCCATTGTGGCGTTCAATGATGCGGCGCACGTTGGCCAGGCCGATGCCGGTGCCCTGGAAATCTTCCATCCGGTGCAGGCGCTGGAACACGCCGAACAGCTTGTGCACGTAGTCGCGGTTGAAGCCGGCGCCGTTGTCGGCTACGTGGAACGCGATGTCGTCGCCGGCATCCTCGGCCCAGATCCGGATCACGGCCGGGTCACGCCCGCTGGTGAACTTGACCGCGTTGGACAGCAGGTTGAACATCGCCAGGTGCAGAAAGCTCGGATCGCCCTGCACGACGGGGAGGCGGTCGATGTGCCAGTCGACGCGGCGCTGGCCGATCTCGAGGCCCAGCTTGTCGATGCAGCCCGACACCAGGTCGGTCATGTCGATGCTGGTGGGGCGCAGCGCGGCGCGGCCCATCTGCGAGAACGACAGCAGATCGTCGACCAGCTTGCCGGCCAGGCGCGCCGACTCCTTGATGTTCTTTAAAAAGCGCTGGCGCAGCGCCACGTCTTCGCTGCCGGCCGATTCGAGCAGCAGGTCGGAAAAGCCGGCGATGTGGCGCAGCGGCGCGCGCAGGTCATGCGAGACCGAGTACGAAAACGCTTCGAGTTCCTTGTTGGCGCGGCCCAGTTCTTCGGCCAGTTCGGCCATCTGCTCGGCGCGCTCGAGCGCGATGCCCAGCAGCGCTGTGCGGAACTCGGTGGTCATTTCAATTTCAGCGGCGTGCCACGGCAGGCTGTGGCCGTGGATGGTTTCGCGCCAGGTGGCGAAGCTTTGGCGCGGCGACAACCGGCTCGGCGCACCAGGGGCGGCTTCCTTCTCGTATGGATTGCCGGCCCATTCCACGGTCTGGATCATTTCGGGGCGGAACCACAGCAGATAGTGCTGGTGGATGCGCGAGATCGGCAGCGCCAGCAGGCCGCTGGCATTGTGGAGAAAGGCGCTGGCCGGCGGGTACACGGCGGCGAGCTCGTCGGTGTGGAATACCTCGGTGTGGCCATGCACGGCAAGCCAGGTCGACAGGTCGCGAATAGCGGCGTCGTCCGGCGTATCGCCGTAAGTGAAGATACGTTCGTCTGCCACGATGGCCACGCCGCCGGCGCGGGCAAAGCGCAGCAGCTCGCCGGACACGCCGCGCAGATTGTCGATAAAGTCGGCGCTTTTGGTCAGGCGGCCAAGGATTTCGACCATGATGCGGCGCACGTCCAGGCGGAACTGCAGCTCCGCGCTGTCTTCGCGGCTCTCGACGCACAACGCGAGGATCTGACCGAGCTGTTCACAGGCCGTGCGTTTTTCGACCGATACCGCGCACGGGGCGGCGTTATGACACCCGATCAGCCCCCATAGCTTGCCCTTGACGATCAGTGAGACCGACATCGAGGCCTGCGTGCCCATATTGCGCATGTATTGCAGATGCACGGGCGAGACGCTGCGCAGCGCAGCGTACGTCAGATCGTTACGGGTGCCCGTGGCGGGATTGACCTCAGGTACCAGCGGTGAGGCATCGTAGTCGGCATTCTGGATGACGCGGATCGGCGAGCTCAGGTACAGCTCGCGCGCTTGGGATGGAATATCGCTGGCCGGAAACGACTGATTCAGATACGAGTCGTAGTCGGGCGCTTTGGCTTCGGCCATCACGCGGCCGTGGCCATCGGGGTCGAACCGGTACACCATCACGCGGCCGTAGCCGGTGACGGAACGTATATGGTGGGCCGCCAGCTCGGTCAGCGCAGGGATCGATGCCTGTTCGCCGACCTTGGCGAGAAAATCGGTAATGAGCGGATACAGGTGCCGAAAATCGGCGGGCTCGGCGCGATCGACAGCTTCAAACTCGGCGATCACCAGGCCGTCCCAGACGTGGCCCATCACATCGAAATGGCGGTCGTTGCCAAGCGTGACGGTGCCCAGATACATCGGACGCTGACCAAGCTTGTCGGTGGCCAGTTCGCGCGCCATGCGCTCGCCACAGGCCTTGCCGATGACGGCTGCCAATGGCAAGCCGATCGCCGCTTCCGCCGCCAGACCGGCCAGCGGTAGCAGGTTGGCGCTGGCCTGCAACACGTCGAGTGCAGGCGATAGCGTCAGCATGAAGCCGTGGGGCTGGATACCGCCAGGCGTGCGGATGGGCTCGCTGGCACAGCTGGAAATGTCGAGTTGGTCGGGAGATGCCTGGGTCATGGGCCGTTGGGGTAACGCACAGGTGAGCAGGGCCATATTGTATCGTGAAAGTTTGTTCTCACGTCACGATGTGTCGATTTGTCCCCCCTTCGACGCGCCCTTGAAATGAGAATCGTTCTCATCTAAGATGGGTGTTGGTTCAGGAACAGGAGGCGCAGATGGCCGCATACCGGGAAGCCGACGGCTTGGCTGGCGAACACGTAACGTTGCTACGTGCACATGCCGACGCGCAGGCGCGCTGCAGTGTACTGCTGCAGGAACAGGCCGCGCGCATCGCCACCATGGAGGCGCAGTTGATCCGCGCGCGGGGCGCGACGATCCGCGCTGCGACGGCACTGGCGTGGGAACGCGAAGACCGCGCCGCCCTTGATGCGGCGCTACCGGGCCTGGGCCGACGCGTGGCCTTGGGCCGCCAGGTGGCCACGTTGCAGGCGCGCGTGCATGAGTTGATGCGCGCACTACAGCGCCGTGAGCTGGCCGGGCAGACGGGCAGCGCGGGTCACTCGGCGCACACGCCGGCCGGCTTGGCCGCGGACCTGGAAGCAAGCCTGCAGGCCGCCGATCTGGTGATCTGCCAGACCGGCTGCATGAGCCACGGCGACTACTGGCGCGTGCAAGACCATTGCAAGCGCACCGGCAAGCTGTGCATGCTGGTGGACCAGCCCGACGGCTTGCAGATCGTGCGCATCCACCGGCCCCACGAGGTGTTGTCATCCTGAGCTACAGCGCAAAGAGGATGTCGCTGATCCGGTCGTACAGCGGATCAGCCGATGGCCCTTGATTGGGCCAGTTCAGGATATCGAAGTGGTCGTATCCCGGGTAGTTGCCGAGAAAGTTCCATGTTCCGCGCAGCGCCGTGCCGTTGTAGTCGCGCACCGGATGCCCGCCGGGCGCGCGCATGCTGACGGTGTTGACGACGCCGTCGCTCGGGAACCAGTCGCTGTCGATGCGCACCCGGTTTGGCACATTGACGGTGTAGCTGCCCATGCCGCGCTGGGCGGGCGAGGGCACGATCCACTCGCCGGCGAACGATTTGAAGTAGGGCATCATGTCGGCGCGCGCGTACTGGAACGCCGTTGTCTGGATCGGTGCGATCGCGCGGTCAGTGCCGTTGCAGCACCAACTGCCGCTGGCGGTGGCGAGGGTGCCCACTGAAAAATAGTAGACGCTGGGCGAAGTCAGCGCCCACCGGTTGAATTCGCGGGCGCCGTCCGGCGCGAGTTCCCAGCTGGCAGCCCGGCTGCGCAGGATGTCGCGCAGCACGATGGGCACATTGGGCAGGATATTCAGGACCGCATCACTGAGCGTGGTGCCATCGTGCGGCGCCGAGATGGTCGTCGCGCTGCGGATCCAGCCCTTCTTGCCGCCCTTGAACAGCGCGCCGTCGCCTTCGTCCATCATTGCACCGTGCTCCAGCAGCTGGATCAGGGCGCGGATGGTCATGCCACCCTGGCTGTGGCCGATCATGTGGATCGGATGGTCACGGCCCCATCGCGGGTGCAGCGCCGGCGGATACCCTTGCGGATTGTCGCGGGGATCGGCGGCCCAGCATTTGCCGGGCGGCTTTTGCACCTGACCGGGCACGCCCTGCGCGGCAACGTGCGCCTTGCCGTAGTCCACGCAACCGCCCTTGATTTGCGCATACAGCTCGGCGGCGCGGTCCCAGTTCGACGCGATCGGGCTGACGGCGGCGGCAACCACCGTGTGCGGGCCGCGGTAGACCTGCATGTGCGCCGCGATGTCGCCATAGCCGCCCCAATAATTGAAGCCGCTCTTCTGGAATTCGTCGGGGCCGAAGCCCAGAAAGCCGTGCACCAGCACGACGGGATCGTTGTTCGCGCCATGGGCGACGGGCGCGGCCAGCAGCCCGAAGACGACGACGAGGAGCGCGGCAGCGCAGGCGTGAACGAGACGAACCATGGGTATGCTCCGGACAATGCGACAGCCGCATTGTCTGATGCATCACCAAGCGGCGGTTTGCGCTGGATCGACCTGACGCACAGTAAAGCGAACTCATGCAGGAAGAACTGCGCAGGCCGCTTGACAAGCCTGCGCGATCAGCGCGCGGTCGTACTGCCCACCGACGTCGTCGGATCGGAGTCGGCTATCGGGTTCGGCGCCAGCATCAGCGCCGCCGTGGCTGCTGCTTTCTCGGCCCGGTCGATGCGCTCGTCATGCCAGACCACATAGTCGTCGACCGAGTACAGCCGGCAGGGCTCCTTGCTCTTGGCAGAGCAGGTCGCCAGTGCGCGTCCGTCCGGATCTTCGCCTTCTTCGGCCCAGGTCCAGCCGCCGCTGGCCGACACGGCAAACGCGCGCGGCGTCATCTTGGTCAGGTAGTCGCGGTAGGCGCGGCGGCCGGTCTCGGACAGGAACGGTACGGCGGCAATATCGTCGACCCGCGCATAATCGGTGCGCGCCGGGCTGGGCGGGGCAGGGACGTCGACCACGACGGCGGTCGGCATGCCGATCTCGCGCAGGAACTGTTCGGTATCTTGCAGCCAGACTTTTTCGCCGTCGCGGCTGGCCAGCATGCCGTGCGCGTCGCGCTTGAAGGCGGGGAATTCGACCAGACGGCCACGGCCGCCGGCCGCGGCATAGGCAGCGTGCATGCGGCTGGCCAGCTCCGGGCCGAACAGCGAATCGTTCTGGCCGTACATCCACAGGCTTGGGACTTTGGCTTTGGCGCCGTAATCGGCAAACGCCGCCACCAGCTGCGAGCGCCATGCGCAGCGGTTGCTGTCGTCGCGCAAGCCGCCCGCAAAATTGATCAGGCCGCGCACGCCCGGCAGCGCTTCGGTGCCCAGTGCGATGGCGGCCAGCCCGCCGTATGATTGGCCGGCCACGATCATGCGCGCGCCGTCGATCCACGGTTGCTGGCGTGCGTAGGCGAGGGTGGCGCGGATGTCTTCGGCCTGGGTATAGCCATTGGCCGTCATGTCGCAGCCGCGATCGCGGTAGCGTCCGCCCGACTTGGAAAAGCCCTGGCGCATCGGCACCATCACCGCGTAGCCACGCTTCACGAACACGGACGCCATATGATAGAAGCGGTCGCGCGACTGCAGGCTCGGGCGGCCCGCATCTTTGCCGTGGTTGATGACGATCAAGGGGAAGGGCCCGGCGCCATCGGGCTGGAACACCGTGGTTTCGAGCAGCACGTCATCTGGCCCGGCCGGTACCTGGATGACGCGCTCGTTCATCCGGTAGTCAAGCGTGCTGGTGACGGACGTCGATGCCGGCAGTGCCTGCGAGAAGCCGACTGCGGGCAGCATGGCCAGCGAGATAATCGAAGCGGAAATCAGGGTGCGGATGGCGTGGATGTTCGACATGGCTGACTCTGGAAATGCTGCCATACGAAACTATTTCCGTACGGCACAATCTGAGTCTAGGACCAATAAATCCGTAGGGCAATATCCGATTGGCCAACTTTCGCATTAAATGTTGCGGGTGTGGCGAAAGCGTCATCCGACGTGAAGTCGAGCAAAGGCGTAAGATAGCGAGCCTGACAATTACGGTGAAACAGCAGGATGAGCAAGTACGCGCCACGCGAATGGGCACCCGACGAAAAGCCGATGCTGCCCGGCTCTCCGTCCACGCCAGCGCACACGACAAAGCTGCGACTGGCTTATCTGGCGGTCGGCATCCTGGTCACGATCACGGGAGGCCTGGGCAACGCGCTGGTTGCCGTCAACCTGATCAATCTGCAGGGGGTGCTGGGCGCCTACCAGACCGAAACGGCCTGGCTGCCAGCCGCGTACGTGATGGCCAACGCATCGATGAACCTGCTGCTGGTGAAATTCCGGCAACAATTCGGCCTGCGCCTGTTCACCGAGTGTTTTCTGGTGCTGTACGCGCTGGTTACGCTGGCCCACCTGTTCGTCAACGATCTCGGCTCGGCCATCGCCGTGCGCGCCGCCCACGGCATGCTGGCCGCTGCAGTCAGTCCGCTCGGCCTGTATTACACGCTGCAGGGATTCAAGAAGGAGTGGCGCCTGAAAGGCATCGCGATCTCGCTTGGTACGGCGCAGTTGGCGTTGCCGTTGGCCTATATTTTCTCGGGCGACCTGCTGCGCATTGCCGAGTGGCGCGGGCTGTACATGTTCGAGCTGGGCCTGGCGCTGGTGTCGCTGGGCGCCGTGCTGCTGCTCAAGTTGCCGCCGGGTGACCGCATCAAGGCGTTCCGCCCTACCGACTTCGTCACGTTCGCGCTGTTTGCGCCGGGCATGGCGCTGCTGTGCATGGTGCTCACGTTCGGGCGCATCTTCTGGTGGACCGAGCAGGCGTGGATCGGCGTGGCGCTGGCGGTGTCGATCTTCCTGCTTGCGGCCGCGATGTGTGTCGAGCACAACCGTGCCAACCCGCTGCTCAACTTGCGCTGGCTGACCAACCGCAGCATCCTGCGCGTGGCGCTGTCGTTGCTGCTGGTGCGCATCGTGCTGTCCGAGCAGAGCGTCGGCGCGGTGGGTTTCCTGCGCGCCGTGGGGCTGGACAATAACCAGATGCAGTCGCTGTTCCTGTGCGTGCTGGCGGCCACGGTCGCCGGCATCGTGGTGTCGGCCCTGACGGTCAACGTCAAGCACCTGATGGCGCCGCAGGTCATTGCGCTGCTGCTGATGGCGCTGGGCGCCTGGATGGACGCGCACGCCACCAACCAGACCCGCGCCGAGCAGATGTACCTGAGCCAGAGCCTGCTCGCATTTGGCGGCACGCTGTTCATCGGGCCGTCGCTGATTTCGATGATCGTCACCGTGATCGGCAATCCCGGCGCCCTGATCAGTTTCTCGGTGCTGTTCGGCCTGACCCAGAATCTGGGCGGCCTGATCGGCTCGGCGCTGGTCGGCACGTTCCAGATCATGCGCGAGAAATTCCACTCGTCGACGATTGTCGAGGGCCTGAGCTTGCTCGATCCGCTGGTGGCCGGGCGCATCCAGTCCGGTGCGGCGGCGGCAGGGCAATTGCTGGCCGATCCGGCCGCGCGCACGCGCCAGAGCCTGGCATCGCTGGCCGCCAGCGCCACGCGCGAAGCCAACATCCTGGCCTACAACGACGTGTTTTTGATGATCGCCCTGATTGCCGCCGTGAGCGCGACCTGGATTTTCCTGCACGCCGTCTGGATGCATTACAACCTTCCGGCTACCGCCCCGGCTGCTGCACCCACACCCGCCGCACCTGTCAACAATACTCCCGCACCCATTACCGTCACCGATTGATATGTCAGAACCTGTTCCCACCCCCGCGCGCCCGAAGCGCAAGATCATCCTCAGTGCGCTGGCCTTTGCCGCCATCGCGCTCGCCGGCATCCTGATCGTGCTGTACGCCTGGAACCTGCCGCCGTTTCGCAGCACGCTGCAGGCGACCGAGAACGCGCTGGTGCGCGGTCAGGTGACGATCATCAGTCCGCAACTGAGCGGCTACGTTACCGAGGTGCGCGTGCAGGATTTCCAGACCGTCAAACAGGGCGAACTGTTGCTGCGCATCGATGACCGGATCCCGATCCAGCGGCTGGCGCAGGCACGGGCCGAACTGGCCAACCGCAAGGCGGCGCTGGCCAATTTCGCGCAAACGAACGCCAGCGCCCGCGCGACCATCGCCCAGAACCAGGCGCTGCTGGCCTCGAACGAAGCCCAGGCACGGCGCAGCAGCGCTGATTTGCGCCGCGTGGAAGAGCTGGCGGCCGACGGTTCGCTGTCGGCGCGCGAACTCGACGCCGCGCGCGCCACCCGCGCCCAGTCCACGGCCAGCCGCGACCAGGCGCGCGCCTCCGTCGAAATCGCACGCCAGAACCTGGCGTCGGTCGGCGTCAACCGCGCCGCCCTGGAAGCCGCGGTTGCCAGCGCCGAAGCGGCCGTCAAGCTGGCCGAGATCGACCTGGCCAATACCAACATCACCGCGCCGCGCGACGGCCAGCTGGGGCAAGTGACCGTGCGTCAAGGCGCTTTTGTGAATGCCGGCGCGCAGCTGACCGCGCTGGTGCCGAACCAGATGTGGATCATCGCCAACCTGAAGGAAACGCAGATGGCGGGGGTCGCCGTTGGCCAGCCGGTCAGTTTTAGTGTCGACGCGCTGGGCGGCGCCAAGCTGCGCGGCCACGTCGAGCGCATCGCGCCGGCCACCGGTTCGGAGTTTTCGGTGATCGCGCCGGACAACGCCACCGGCAACTACGTCAAGATCGCCCAGCGGATTCCGGTGCGCATCAGCATCGACCCGAACCAGCCGCTGGCCAACCGCCTGCGGCCCGGGATGTCGGTGGTGACGACGATCGATACGGCTGCTGCCACTACGGCGAACGCGGGGCAGCGGTGAAGCGGCGGTTAGTGGTTCTGGCGGCGCCGTTGCTGCTGGCTGCCTGCGCGATGGCGCCGCAGCCGGCGCCGCCGTCCTCGGTGACGGTGCCACTGGCGTGGCGCACGACCTTGCCTGGCGCGAATGCCAGCGTCGAGCGCGACTGGTGGCGTGCGTTCGGCGATCCTGCGCTGGACACCCTCGTGCAACAGGCGCAGGCGAACAATGGCGATCTCAAGGTTGCCCGCGCGCGACTGCAGGAATACCAGGCGCGCATTCGCGTGGCTGACAGCGCGCGCCTGCCGGCGCTGAACCTGTCGCTGGCGCCGACCCGGGCGCGCGCCATCGGCCCGCAAGGCACGCCGATCGAATCGACGTCGCTCGTGGGCGCGGTGCAGGCCAGCTACGAGCTGGACCTGTTCGGCCGCGTGGCCAACACCGTCGAGGCGGCGCGGTTCGAGGCGCTGTCGCAGGAGGCGGCGCTGGAAGCGGCGGCGCTGGCGGTGGCGGCCAACACGGCGTCGGGCTACCTGAATCTGTTGGGCCTGGACGCCCAGCTGGCGCTGGCCAAGGCCACGCTGGCCTCGCGCGAGCGCTCGTACAATCTGGCGCGGCATCAGTTCGAGGTGGGCTACAGCTCGCGCCTGGAAATGTCGCAGGCCGAGGCCGAATTGCACGCGACGGCTGGCACCGTGCCGCAGCTGGAGCGGCAGGTGGCGCAGCAGGAACAGGCGCTCAATCTGCTGCTGGGTGCGAGCCCGGGCGCGATCGCGCGCGGTACCGATCTGCTGTCGCTGCGAGAGCCGACCCCGGGCGCCGGCTTGCCGTCGGAACTGCTGCGGCGCCGGCCCGACATCGCCCAGGCCGAGCAGGCCATCGCGGCGGCCGACGCCAGTCTGGCCGTGGCGCGCGATGCGCTGCTGCCGTCGATCCGGCTGACGGCGTCGCTCGGGGCAGGGGCGGGCGGCATCACGCAATTGCTGCGTTCGCCAACGGAATTGTGGAGTATCGGCGGCAGTGTGCTTGCGCCCTTGTTTGACGCGGGCCGCCTGCGTGCGCAGGCCGAGATCGCCAGCACGGTGCGCGATCGCGCCATTTATGGTTATGAAACCGTGGTGCGCACGGCGTTTGCCGAGACCGAGAATGCCCTGGCGTCGATCGACGGCTTGCAGCGGCAACTGGTGGAAGCCGAGGCACGGCGCGCGGCGGCCGGTGAAGTGCTGCGCGTGGCGCACAACCGCTACACGAATGGTTATGCGTCGTACCTGGAAGAGCTCGACGCGCAGCGTACGGCGTTCAGTGCCGATCTCGCAGCGCTGCAACTACGCACGAGTTTGCTGGCGGCGCATGTCGACCTGTACCGGGCGCTGGGCGGTGGCTGGACGCCGGCGCCGTGAACGGTGTGGCTGGCTTCAAACGCGCTGTCTGCACGACGTGCCTGCGGGCGCAGTCGGCCTGCATCTGTCGCTGGATCACGCCGATACAGGCGCAGGCGCACTTGCTGATCCTGCAGCATCCGCTGGAAGTGGGCAATGCCAAGAACAGCGCGCGCTTGCTGCATCTGTGCGTGAGCGGCAGCGTGATGGCGACCGGCGAAGCCTTCGATGCGGAGGTGCTCGATGGCTTGTTGCATGTGGATGGGCGCACGCCCGTGCTGCTGTATCCGGCCACACCAGATGATGCCGGGCTGCCCGCACCGCCGCCGATGCCGGCGCTGCCTGCCGAGGCCCTGCGGCTGGTGCTGCTCGACGCCACCTGGCGCAAGAGCCGCAAGATGCTGTACATGAACCCGGCGCTGCAACGGCTGCCGCGGCTGGCACTGACCGACGTAGCGCCGTCGAACTACCGCATTCGCAAGGCGCACGCGCCGCATCAGCTGTCGAGCCTGGAAGCGGCGGCGCAGGCGCTGGGGCAGCTGGAACGCGCGCCCGGGCGTTTCAGCCCGCTGCTCGACGCCTTCGACGGGTTTGTCGCACAGCAAGCGGCCTATGTACGCACTTGCGCTGCCGGATCACTCGCAGGCGACGCAAGTCAGTCTGATGAACAGGGCGTGAACCGTTTAGCGGGGCATTAAACCGAAACACCCGTGACGGTGAACCGCATTTTGACCTGTTTCCTGTATGATCAAATCATGCAAGAACAATCCTTCACCTCCCCCACGGTGTACTACGACGGCGGCTGCCCGGTATGCACCCGCGAGATCGCCCTCTATCAGCGTCAGGACGGCGCAGACCGGGTGTGCTGGGTCGACGTCGCCCACTGCGCGCCCGAAGCGCTTGGCCCGGGACTGAACCGCGAGGCCGCCATGGCGCGCCTGCACATGCGTCGTCCCGATGGGACCCTGGCCAGTGGTGCGGAGGCATTCACCCTGCTGTGGCGGTCCCTGCCGCGCTGGGCCTGGCTTGGACGGCTGCTGGGGTCCAGGCTCGCATTGGCGGTGCTGGAGCCGGCCTACCGCCTGTTCCTCGTCATGCGGCCGCTGTGGCGCGGCCGCGGCAGCAAGCGATGAGTGGCACGAGCCTGCGGGTGGCAGTGGTGGGGGCGGGCATTGCCGGGGCCACCTGCGCGCGTGCGCTGGCCGATGCCGGTCATGCGGTGCAGGTGTTCGACAAGTCGCGCGGCGTAGGCGGGCGGATGTCCACCAGGCGTGTGACGCTCGATGGCGCCGATGCCGATGCCGTGCTGGGCCTGGATCACGGGACGCCGTGCTTTGCTGCCACGGGCGCCGACTTCCTGGGTTTCGTGGAAGAGGGGCAGCGCGCCGGGCTGCTGGCGCGCTGGACGCCGCGCCTGGCCCCACACAGCGCAGCCCTGCCTGGCGGCGCGATGTGGGTGGCCACGCCCGACATGCCGGCCCTGTGCCGCACGTTGTTGACGGACCTGCCGTTGCATACCCTGTGCACGGTCGATGGCATGCGTCGCAGCGGTGCAACGTGGTCTCTGGAGAGTGCCGGTGTGACCGTGGCCGATGGCTTCGATGCCGTGGCGCTGGCAATCCCGTCGCAACAGGCGGCCGCGCTGCTGGGCGTGCATCGACCGGATTGGGCCGCGCGCGCGCAGGCCGTGCCGATGTTGCCCGTCTGGGTCTTGATGGGAATGACCGACGCGCCCGCAACGGGCTGTGACTGGGACCTGGCGCTGCCCGCATCTGGTCCGCTGGCGCTGGTGGTGCGCAACGATGCCAAGCCGGCCCGGGCAGTGCTGGCGGGGCAGGCCCAGTGGGTTGTGCACGCAACGCCCGACTGGACCGGCGCGCATCTGGACACGCCGCCCGACCAGGTGCAGGCGATGCTGCAGGCGGCGCTTGCCGATTGTGTCGGCGGCGCTCTGGCCTGGCGTTTCGCGGCTGTGCATCGCTGGCTGTATGCAACGCTGGCAGCAGCGCCCAATGACGAGCCGGCCACTGGTGCCTGGTGGGACGCGGGCATGGGGCTTGGCGTGTGCGGCGATGCCCTTGCCGGCGGCGGTGTGGAAGGCGCCTGGCGCTCCGGTCGCGCGTTGGCCGCCTTGTTGTCCGCTGCTGCGAACGGGGGCCGGGCATGAGCGCGCTTGCAGACGAAATCGCCCGCTTCGACCGACTCGGCGCCACCTGGTGGGACCCGAACGGACCGATGCGGCCGTTGCATGTCACGAATGCGCTGCGCCAGGCTTATCTGCTGGCGTGCATGGCGTCGCATTTCGGCCGCCCCGATATGTCGCTGGCGGGTCTGCGCATCCTCGACGTCGGCTGTGGCGGCGGGCTGCTGTCAGAACCGCTGGCGCTGCGTGGCGCGCAGGTGGTCGGCCTCGACGCCTCGCCAGGCAACCTGGCAGCGGCGCAACGTCACGCCAACGCCAGCGGCGCGGTCGTCGATTATCGCCTCGGCGAACTGGAATCCGTCCTGCA
This sequence comes from Oxalobacteraceae sp. CFBP 8761, assembly GCA_014841595.1. Classification (NCBI taxonomy): domain Bacteria; kingdom Pseudomonadati; phylum Pseudomonadota; class Betaproteobacteria; order Burkholderiales; family Oxalobacteraceae; species Oxalobacteraceae sp. CFBP 8761. The sequence continues at coordinate 1,329,833 of JACYUE010000001.1, forward strand.
GCCCGACGAATGCTTCGACGTCGTATTGGCGCTTGAGGTGGCCGAGCATGTGGCCGACCCCGACGCCTTCATCGAAGAGGTAGCTCGGCGCGTTGCGCCCGGTGGTTTGCTGCTGGCGTCGACGATCGACCGCAGCTGGAAGAGCTACCTGTTGGCCATCGTGGCCGCGGAGTACGTGTTGCGCGTGCTGCCGCGTGGCACACACCAGTGGCATCGCTTCGTCAAACCCGCCGAGATGCTGGCTGCAGCCACCGGGGCCGGGCTGCAGCGGATCGACTTGCGCGGCATGCGTTACCTGCCGGTGTTGCATCGGGCCTCATGGTGCAGCGATACGAGCGTGAACTATCTTGCGACCTTTGCCCGTCCGCACAACTAGCGGCTTGCGTGCGTCTTGAATTTGGTGGGGTGGCGGCGTAATATACTGTATAGACATACAGTATGGAGCAGCGGCCATGATCGACACCGATGAGCCCATCCGCCGCGAGCGGGTAGAAGAACACATCATGCTGGCGCCACCGCGCGTTGCACGCAAGGGGCGTGGTGCGGTGTCGAATATGCAGGGACGCTACGAGGTCAACGATCGCGAGCGTTTTGACGACGGCTGGTTCGATGCCGATTCTGAATCGGCTGTTGATTCGACCGGTGAATCGGCTGCGTTCAAGACGGTGGTCACCGACGAGTTCGCCAAGACTATCCTGTCGCGCAATACGTCGCCCGATATTCCGTTCAGCGTGTCGCTCAATCCCTACCGGGGTTGCGAGCACGGCTGCATTTATTGCTTCGCGCGGCCCACGCACAGCTATCTCGGCCTGTCGCCGGGCCTTGATTTTGAATCCCGGCTCTTCGCCAAGGTGAATGCTCCCGAACTGCTGCGGCGCGAACTCGCTAAGCCCGGCTACGTCCCCGAACATATCGCCATCGGCGTGAATACCGATGCCTACCAGCCCTGCGAGCGTGAGCGTCGGATTACGCGTCAGGTAGTGGAGGTCTTGTCCGAATGCCGCCACCCGCTTGGCCTGATCACCAAGTCGTCGCTGATCGAACGCGATATCGACCTGCTTGCGCCGATGGCGGCCAACAACCTGGCCTGCGCGGCAGTAACGCTCACGACGCTCGACGCGCAGATTTCGCGCACGCTCGAGCCGCGCGCGGCCGCGCCAATGCGCCGCCTGCGCACGATCCGCACACTGACCGACGCCGGCATTCCCGTCAGCGTGAGCGTGGCGCCGATCATCCCGTTCGTGACCGAGCCCGAGATCGAACGCATCCTCGAGGCGGCGCGCGACGCCGGCGCGGTCGGTGCGCACTACACGGTGCTGCGCCTGCCGCACGAAGTCAATCCGCTGTTTCAAGAGTGGCTGCAGGCGCATTTCCCGGATCGCGCGCAGCGGGTGATGAACCGCATCCGCGAGATGCGCGGCGGCAAGGATTACGATGCCAACTTTGCACAGCGCATGCACGGTGACGGCGTGTGGGCCGACCTGATCCGTCAGCGTTTTGAAAAAGCAGTCGAGCGCCTTGGCTTCAAGTCATTGCGCGGGCGCTTCGGGCGGCTCGATCGCTCGCAATTCAGGCGACCAGTGGTGGTGCCCGCGACGACACGCCGCGGCGGTGCGCAGGGGGCAGGGCAACTGGACCTGTTCTGAGAATGCAGCTGCAGCTGATGCGCCAGCGCTGAACGCAGATCTGCACAGCCTCCTGCTTACACCTGCTTACAAGCGCTTAACCGCACACAACACGCGGTCAGCAGAGAATCGGTCGATCATCAAGGACACCGACTCATGAAACGACTTCGCGCCACCATTCTTTGCCTTCTCTTTCCCCTTGTCGCCGCAAGCACCTGCCAGGCAGGCGAGCCGGTCGTGGTTCCCGCTGCCGAATTCCAGGCCTTGCTCTCGGCCTATGCGCTGGTAAAAACCCGGTACGTCGAAGCGCCGGACGACAAGAAGCTGCTCGAAGGGGCGATCGCCGGCATGCTCGCCTCGCTCGACCCGCACTCGGGCTTTCTGGACAAGGACGAACTCGATGCCCTCCGCAAGGACGAGGCTGGCGAGTACACCGGCATCGGCATCAGTGTCGACTTCGCTGCCGCCGACATGGTGGTCACGGCGGTCACCGCAGACTCGCCGGCGTACCTGGCCGGCATCGAGCCGGGCGATACGATCGCCTCGATCGACGGCGCAACGATCTCGGGCATGCGCTTGCCCGACATTGCGCGGCGCATGCGCGGCGTGCCCGGCAGCGCGCTGGACATCGCGTACCGGCGGGGCGGCAGCGGCTCCGTTCGTACCGCCAGGCTGCACCGGGCGGCGTTACTGGCGCAGACCGTCACGACACGTGCAATGCCAAACGGCGTCGCGTGGATCCAGGTATCGGCATTCGAAGGGCGCACCGCGCAGGACCTGGTTGCGGCCTTGAAAACGCTCGATGCAAGCGGGGCGCCGCGCGGCATCGTGCTCGACGTGCGCAATGATCCGGGCGGCCTGGTGTCGGCCGCGGTCGGCGTGGCCGGGGCATTCCTGCCGCCAGGGACGCCGTTATTTTCGGCGCGCGGGCGTGCCACCGCTGCTGATCCTGCTGCCGAAGCCGCTGCCGCTGCCGAAGCCACCGTCACGGTCGATGCGCGGTTCTACCGGCGGCCAGGCGAGCCGGACGTACTGGCCGACCTGCCCCCTTGGGCGCGAACGGTGCCGCTGGCGGTGCTGGTCAACGGTGCGTCGGCCTCGGCCGCCGAATTGCTGGCCGGCGCATTGCAGGATCACCGCCGCGCCACCGTGCTTGGTTCGCGCACGTTCGGCAAGGGCTCGATCCAGAGCATCTTTCCGCTGACCGGTGACAGTGCCGTCAAGATCACGGTGGCGCGCTACTTCACGCCAAACGGCCACGAAATCCAGGCGCGCGGGATCACGCCGGACGTGATCGTGGCGCCGGATCCCGCTCGTAACGATGCGCTGGGACTGGCATTGCGCGAGGAAGATCTGGCGCAGCATCTCGCCGCGATCCTGCCTGCACAGGATGACGCATTGCCCACGACACGCGCCGGGGTGGAAAGCACGCGCATGTTCGGCACGCGTGACGACAAGGCGCTGGCGGCCGCCGTCAGCTTGCTGGGGCCGGGGCAGGCATCCCGTGCCGACAGCGTGCTGGGCGCACTGTCCCCAAGCCTGAAGCAACTTGGTGCAGCACTGAAACGATGGTGACGCGCCGGGTAAGTTTCGGTAAAGCAGCACGACAGCCAACTGGCGTGCGCCTATATTCGTGATCATCCTTTTCTGACCATGGGTGTCGTATGCCAATTCAAACCACGTTCTCGCGCTTGCCTTGCTGGCTGCGCACCTGCCTGCTGTCACTGGCTCTGGCCACGGCCGGCGCCGGCACGGCGCATGGCGTACCACTGACCGATCTGCGCGCCGAAGATCTGCTGCCAATGGCGGGCGACCTGAAACAGTCGCTCGGCCTGAGTCCCAACCAGCAAACCCTGTGGAACAAGGCCGAAGGGGCGTCACGCACGATCCTGCGCGATCGCTCCCGGCGCCGCGCCGCGCTGCAGGAATGGGCCAGGACCCTGCTGGCCAGCCCGGACGCCGACCTGCGCAAGCTCGACGCAGCCACCGACGCCGAAAGCGCGACAGCGAACGCGGAGGACCGGCAACTGCGCGCGCGGTGGCTCGACGTGAACGATGGCTTGGACGATCACCAGCGCCGTCAGGTTGCCAGCCGACTCGGTGAGCAGTTGCTGCGCGTGGTGCCTGACGGCAGCCAGCGCAGTGGCGCGCCGGCTGGACCGCGTGACGAGCAGAACCGACGCGGCGGGCCTGGCAACGGGCGTAGCCCCGGTGCCGGTCAGGGACCGGGTGGGCCGGGCGGCGCTTCTCTGAACTTCGGCGGCTGACCGACAGCGTGCACGCGATCATCTGCGATGATCGCGGCGTTATCCGGCCTGCGACGACGGCGGTGCCGGCACCAGCAGAGAGCAGCCTTTGTGCGCGCGGACCTGGTCTCTCAGTGCGCTGTGCGCAGCCGCGCTGACGCCACGTCTTTTTCCAGGTTGCTCCAGGCGGGCTTGTCCCCGGCGAACGTGCTGCGCACATAGACCAGCAAATCGGCCACCTGCTTGTCGCTCATGCTGTCGGCAAAGCCCGGCATATAGCCCAGATCGGCGTTGGCGGGTTGCTGGATGCCGTTCAGGATCACGTGGATCAAATTGTCGGGCTTGTCGCTATGGACGCTGGTGTTGACTTTCAGTGACGGGCGCACGCCGAACAGGGTCGGGCCGCTGTTCTCCATATGGCACGCAGCGCAGGCGCCATGGAACAGGCGCTTGCCATTGGCCATGCCAACCGTCTGCAGAGGGTTGACCGCCGCAGCCGGCGGCATGGCCAACGGCGCAGCCGGTTCTGGCGCAATGGCGGCACCGGCCTGGTCATTCAACGACGCCAGATAATGCGCCATCGCCCGCACATCGTCACTCGGCAACTGTGCCAGTTCCGCCACCACCGGCGCCATCGGGCCGGCGGCAATCCCGTGCCGTGCGGAGAAACCCGTGCGCAGATAGGTAAACAACTCATCCTCGGTCCACGCTGTCGGTGCTTTCGAATTGCCCGTCAATGACGGTGCTTCCCAGCCATCGACCACACCGCCGGTCAGGTGATGCAGGCCTTTCTTTTCCGCGCCCATGGCGTTGCGGGGCGAGTGGCAGGCGCTGCAATGTCCGGCCCCTTCGACGAGATACGCGCCGCGGTTCCACAGCGTCGAGCGATCCGGGTCCGGCTGGAATACCTCGGGCTTGTGAAACAGCGCATTCCACCCCGCCAGCAATGGCCGCATATTGAACGGAAAACGCAGGCTCGACGCCGGTACATGTTGCTCAACCGGTGTTTGCACCATCAGGTACGCATACAGCGACTGCATGTCCGCGTCGCTCATCTTCGCGTAAGCGGTGTACGGAAACGCCGGATACAGGTTGCGCCCGTCGCGGTGGATGCCTTCGCGCATGGCGCGCTCGAAGGCCGCAAACGACCAGTTGCCGATGCCGGTTTTTTCGTCTGGCGTGATGTTGGTGGTGTAGATCGTCCCGAAGGGGGTGTCGAGCGCATGGCCGCCCGCATTGGTCACGCCGCCGCCCGGGGCCGTGTGGCATACGACGCAGTCGCCGGCCAGCGCCACCAGGCGGCCGCGCTCGATCGTCGCGGTCGAATACAAGTCCGGTGACGGCGGGGCGACCGGCGCGATCGCCGCACGCCATGGCATCGCCAGCGTCAGCGTGGTGCCGATCGCGGCGAGCGCGCCACCGATCCAGCCTGCTGTTTTGAGGCGGCGCCAGGCGGTCGGTGTCTGCTGCGCGGTCAGCGCCTGCTTGACCTGCGCACCCGAGAATGGCGCACTGCGCAGGCGCACGCCGGTTGCATCATGGATCGCATTGGCCACCGCGGCTGCCGCCGGCAGCGCGAATGCGCCACCGGCCTTGAGCTGCACATCCTTCGACTGCAGCCCGGCCGGTGGGCCGATCACGTCAACGGCCGAGGTGATCGGCCGGACCACGATCTGCGTTGCCGGGCCCGGGCTGCCCGACGCCCAGTCATCAAACCCCGTGCCCGGCGTAATCAGGTGCGACACGGCCAGCCTGGCCTGCGTGTCTGGCGCGCCGGCGCCGAGCGCCGCCTGCGCACCGTCAAGCGCGGGCATACCTTGCAGATCGTGGCCGGCGATAGCGCGTGTCACGCTCAACTCGCCCGATGCCGGGTCGTATTCGACGTCCGCCACCCAGGCCGACCAACTCTGCACCGGTTGCCCCGCTTCGTGCTCGATCGTCGTGGCGTAGCCGAAGCCGCGCCCGCGCAGCACGCCGCTCGTGCCAGCCCGGCTGGCAACCTCACCCGTGGTGCGTGCCTGCCAGTGCGCCGCCTGTGCGACCGACCGGATCAAGCGCGCGCCGCGTGGATCGTCCACGTGTGCGAGCCGGTACGCCACCGGGTCCTGGCCCGCCTGGTTGGCGAGCTCGTCGACGAACGACTCCTGCGCGAACGTCACTGCGGCTGGCGCGATGTCGTCGCCCGTGCCGATGCGCCTGACCTCGACCGCAGGCCAGTCATACGGCGGCGCCAGCGTCTCTGCCGGCGTGTGACTGACGTCGCCAAGATCATGGGCGCGTCCGGTCAGCAGCCAGGCCAGCGGCGGCGTGGCCGCCGGCTGGTCGACGTCGAGGCGGTAGTGGTGCAGCCCGTTGCTGTCGACCCGTGCGCCCGCATGCAGCAGTGTGGTGCGCGGCGTTGTCGCACCGGCTTCCAGCGTCAAAGAGACTGCGCAACCCAGCTCGAGGCAGAGCAGGGCGGCGACGCCTGCTGCATCGATGGCCGCGCGCGCTTCGCCATCCGATTGCGCCGCGCGCACCGCCTGTACGGCGATCCGTCCGGGCGCGACGCGCAGCAGGTCGGCCAGTTCACGGGCCACCGCGCCCGCGGCAAAAGGCAGGTCGATCTGCATGCCTTCAGGGACCGGCGTGGCCTGCACCGTCACGGCGCCGGGCGCGCCATCCGGCATGCCGGGCTGCCAGCGATACGACGATGCCAGCGTGTCGGCTGCATCCGCATTCGGATCAATCGCGCCGCGTCCGAACAGTCGCCTGGGCAGCGCCACGCGCGGCAGCCTGGCGTCGTTCGCGTGATTGTCCGATCCTGCGCTCCAGGCGCAGCGCACCAGCGGCCGCGCCGCGCGCGCTGCGCCGTCCGACGTGGCAATGACAGCCACCAACTGCTTGAGGACGACCACCTGCTGCACGCCGGACTGGCCCAGCGCGCGCGTCGTATCGATCCGTTGCAGGCGCGCGCCGCAATACCGCTCGCCGTTCCAGGCCAGTGCTGGCGGAAGTACCAGCCGTGCGTACAGGGGAGGTGTCATCAGGCGACGTCTCCACGCGTCAGCTCCACCGCGCGCAGTGCGCAGCGCATGATCTCGACATGGGTGCCGCAGCGGCACAGATTGAAATCGAGCTCGTTGCGGATCTGCTGTTCGGTCGGCGCCGGGCAGCGCAGCAACAGCGCCTTGAGCGTCATGATCATGCCGTTCATGCAGTAGCCGCACTGCGCACCCTGTTCATCGATGAAGGCCTGCTGCACGGGGTCGAGCGTGCCGTCGCGTTCCAGGCCGTCGAGCGTGATGACTGCGCGCCGGGCCACACCGGCCAGCGGAATCACGCACGAGCGCGCGGCCACGCCGTCGATGAGCACCGTGCAGGCGCCGCATTCGCCCAGGCCGCAGCCGAACTTGGGACCGTTCAGGCACAGATCGTTGCGCAGAACATTCAGCAGGGGCGCGTCGCCCGCGATGTCGAGGCTGACGGGTTGACCGTTGACGTAAAAAGCGATGGGGACCGTGGTGTGCATGTTCATGGATATGCTGCGACAACAGTTTCAGAGATTAACCCAGCCTGGGTAGTTCAGCCTGAAAAGCGTGCGGCCAACCGCTCTCATGGCGATCGGGCAAGCCTTGAATCAGGATGCTCAAATCGAGTGTACACGATGGAAAATTTCACGACAATGTGAAATTTTATGGCCCCTGCGGATTGCCGCCTGGTGGTGCGTTATGACAGCTCCTGCGCGCGTTTTCGGTGCTGCGCTGCACCCGTAACGGGATTTTTACATGACAGGAAGACGCTGAAAAAAAGCTTGTTGCAAAACGGCTGAAACTGGTTAACTATAGTGTATGCGCTATAAATTATGCGGCTTCGCAAGCGCCATCGACCATCAAGGAGAGCAGCAATGCAGCAACGTCTTTATCGTATCGGGCAAATCGTCCCAAGTTCCAACACCACCATGGAAACCGAAATCCCGGCGATGCTGACGGCGCGCCAGGCAATCCGGCCCGAGCGGTTCACGTTCCACTCCAGCCGTATGCGGATGAAGAAAGTGGTGAAGGAGGAACTGGCCGCCATGGACGCCGAATCCGACCGCTGCGCTGTCGAGCTGAGCGACGCCCGCGTCGATGTACTGGGCTATGCCTGCCTGGTCGCGATCATGGCCATGGGCCACGGCTACCACCGCGTATCGCAAGAGCGCCTGGCGGGTTTGACGGTTGCCAACGGCGCCCGTGCGCCCGTGGTGACCAGCGCCGGTGCCCTGATCGATGCCCTGGCCGTCATCGGCGCCAAAAAGATCGTCGTCGTCGCGCCCTACATGAAGCCGCTGACCGAACTGGTGGTCGATTACATCCGCAACGAGGGCTATGACGTGCTCGACTATCGGGCCCTCGAGATCCCCGATAACCTCGACGTTGCGCGCCACGACCCGGCCAACCTGCCGGCGATCGTCGCGCAGATGGACACCAGCGGCGTCGATGCGATCGTGCTGTCGGCCTGTGTGCAGATGCCGTCGCTGCCGGTCATCGCGCAGGTCGAGGCCATGACCGGCAAGCCGGTGATCACGGCGGCGGTGGCCACCACCTACGCCATGCTCAAGCGCCTGGATCTGGACCGCATCGTGCCGGGCGCCGGCGCCTTGCTCTCCGGCGCCTATTAAGGAGATGGCCATGACCAGCACCTTCCGGTACGGCGCCAACATCCACGCCAACGGCATCCGCCAGCACTATCTGCGTTACGGCGGCCAGGAGGGCGAGCGCGCCAGCCGCGACGCCGTCATCATCGTGCCGGGCATTACCAGCCCGGCGATCACCTGGGGCTTCATCGGCGAGCGCTTCGGCCAGCAGTTCGACACCTATGTGCTGGACGTGCGCGGGCGTGGCCTGTCGTCGGCTTCCGATACGCTCGACTACAGCCTTGATGCGCAAGCGCAGGACGTCATCGCGTTTGCCGAAGCGCTGGGCCTGGACCGGTATGCGGTGGTCGGTCATTCGATGGGTGGCCGCATCGGCATCCGCGCCGCGCGGGCACAGCCGCGTAGCCTCACCCGCCTGGTGATCGTCGACCCACCGGTATCCGGCCCGGGCCGGCGCGCTTATCCATCCAAGCTGCCGTGGTACGTCGATTCGATGCGCCTGGCGCGCGAAGGCTGCTCGGCCGAGCAGATGCGCGACTTCTGCCCGACCTGGACCGACGACCAGCTGCGCCTGCGCGCCGAGTGGCTGCACACCTGCAACGAGCGCGCCGTAATCGAGAGCTTCAAGGGCTTTCACAGCGACGACATCCACCAGGACCTGCCGTCGCTGGCACTGCCCACGATGCTGATGGTGGCCTCGCGCGGCGACGTGCTGCTGCCGGCCGATATCGCCGAATTCAATACGCTGGTACCGCACCTGGCCGTCTCCCGTGTCGAGAATGCGGGGCACATGATCCCGTGGGATAACGAAGAAGGTTTCTACGCGGCGTTTGGCGACTTCCTTGGCGCCCGCCTGTGACGCCGCGCCCGATCATTACTGGAGAACGTTATGGCCGTCAGTGACCACGACTTGATTCAAGCCTGGAAACAGGTCTTCACGCTGTCGAAGCTCGAGCCGGGACAGATCGTCACCGTCCTCACCAGCACCAGCACGCACCCGCAGACGCTGTCGACGGCGCTCGTCGCCGTTGGCCTGATGGGCGCCACCGCCAACCGGCTCGATCTGCCGCCGGTAAATGGCGAAAAGGCGCTCAGCCGCGATTCGCTGGCCTTTCTTGGCACCACGCCGCTGACCGGCAACCGGGCGGCGATTGCCGCGCTCAAGGAGAGCGATCTGGTGCTGGATCTGATGACGCTGCTGTTCTCGCCCGAGCAGCACGAGATCCTGGCGGCTGGCACCAAAATTCTGCTGGCAGTCGAGCCGCCCGAGGTGCTGGTGCGCATGGTGCCAACCCTTGATGACAAGGCCCGCGTGGCGCAGGCCGCGCAGCGCCTCGACGGCGCGCGCGAGATGCACATCACGTCCGCTGCCGGCACCGATCTGCGCTGTCAGCTGGGCGAATTCCCGGTCATCCAGGAGTACGGCTTCGTCGATGCGCCCGGCCGCTGGGACCACTGGCCAAGCGGCTTCGTGCTCACGTGGCCGAACGAGCGCCAGACCGAGGGCACCCTGGTGATCGACCGCGGCGACATCCTGCTGCCGATGAAGCGCTACGTCCAGGAGCCGATCCGTGTCCGCGTGACGCAGGGTTTCGTGACCGCGATCGACGGCGGCCTGGATGCAGAGCTGCTCAGCGAGTACATGGCTTCGTTTAACGATCCGGAAGCGTATGCGATGTCGCACATCGGCTGGGGCCTGCAGCCACGGGCGCAGTGGACTACGCTGGCGATGTACGACCGCGAGGCGACCATCGGCATGGATGCGCGCGCGTTCGAAGGCAACTTCCTGTTTTCGTTCGGGCCGAACAACGAGGCGGGCGGTTCGCGCACGACGGCCTGCCATATCGATATTCCACTGCGCCGCTGCACGGTGGCCATCGACGGCGAACCGGTGGTCCGCGACGGCAAGGTACTCGATGGCTTCGTGTATGGCAGCGCCGATTGCTCAGGAGAATGAGCATGCACCACGAAGCCGCAACCTACGAGCGCCAGGGCTTTGGCCAGACGCTCGACATGACGCCGCCCTACGGTCTGCTGATCGTCGATTTCGTCAACAGCTTCGCCGATCCGCAGCAGTTCGGCGGCGGCAATATCGGCCCAGCGATCGCGCGCACCACAACGCTGCTGGCGCACGCCCGCAGCCAGGGCTGGCCGGTGGCGCACAGCCGCATCGTGTTTGCCGACGATGACGCCGACTGCAATATTTTCGGCCTGAAGGTGCCGGGCATGGTCACGCTCAAGGAAGATTCGCCCGGCAGCGCGATCGTGCCGCAACTGGCGCCGCGCCAAGGAGAACTGGTGGTGCGCAAGACGGTGCCGTCGGCGTTCTTCGGCACGTCGCTCGCGCCGTGGCTGACCCAGCACGGCGTGCAGACGCTGCTGGTGGCCGGCGCCGTCACCAGCGGCTGCGTGCGCGCCAGCGTCGTCGATGCAATGTCGTGGGGCTTCCGACCGCTGGTGGTGGCCGATTGCGTGGGTGACCGCGCCATCGCGCCGCATGATGCGAGCCTGTTCGACATGGCGCAGAAATACGCGACCGTGGCGCCGCTCGATGAAGCGCTGGCCCTGCTGCGGTAACTGACAAGCAGGCCGGCGCACCCCATGATGACAGCGATGAACGACTTGACTGCGCCAACGACCCCGAAAGATGCACGCCGCGCGCTGCTGGCGCGGGACGACATCCTGCTTGTGATGCGGCCTGCGCAACCGGGGGCGACGCCGTCACCAGGCCAGCCGGGTGCTGCGTCGTCCTACCTGCAGCCGTTGCCCGACGTGTTCATTGCGATGCTCGCCGAAGGGCAGGTACTGGCCTTCAATGGCCATGTCGATCTGGGCACCGGCATCGGCACGGCGCTGGCCCAGATCGTGGCCGAAGAACTCAGCATCGACATGACGCGCGTGCGCACGGTGCTGGGTCACACCGAATCCGCACCGAATCAGGGGCCGACGATTGCCAGCGCGACGATCCAGATTTCCGCCATCCCGCTGCGCAAGGCGGCGGCGCAGGCGCGCGAACACTTGCTGGCGCTGGCAGCCCAGGTGCTGCAGGCCGATGCAGGCGCGCTGGTGCTGGACGATGGGCAGATCCGCGTGCGCACCGAGCCGGCGCGCTCGGTCAGTTACTGGTCGTTGCTGGCCGGGCACCGGATCGAACTGCTGCTCGATGCCGGGGACGTGCCGCTCAAGCCTGCCAGCCAGTACACGATCGTGGGCAGGAGCGCGCCGCGCGTCGACATCGCGCGCAAGGTCAGGGCCGAGGCGCTGTATGTGCACGATGTGCGCGTGCCCGGCATGCTGCACGGGCGCGTCGTGCGCCCGCCGTATCCGGGGCGCGACGGTGGCGATTTCGTCGGCACGAGCCTGATCGCCGTCGACCGGGCGTCGGTGGCGCACATTCCGGGGATCGTCGCCGTGGTCGTCGAGGGCGACTTTGTCGGCGTGGTAGCGGAGCGCGAAGAGCAGGCGCAGCGTGCCATGCGGGCACTGTCGGTCCAGTGGAAACCGGTTGCGCCACTGGCGCCGATGGACGACCTCGAAGCGCGTCTGCGCGCGCTGCCGGCAACGCGCCGCGAACTGGTGCGTCAGGGCGACACGGCCCACGCGCTGCGGGCCGGCCAGTCGCTCGACGCCACCTATGTCTGGCCATATCAGCTGCACGCGTCGATCGGTCCGTCGTGTGCGGTGGCGGATATGCGTGACGATGGCCTGACCGTCTGGTCGGGCACCCAGAATCCCCACGTCATGCGCATCGACCTGGCGCGCCTGTGCGATCTGGACGAGGGTCGCATCGAAGTCGTGCGCATGGAGGCGGCGGGTTGCTACGGCCGTAACTGCGCCGACGACGTGGTGCTCGACGCCGCGCTGCTCTCGCGCGCCGTCGGCCGACCGGTGCGGGTGCAGCTCACGCGCGAGCAGGAGCATGCGTGGGAGCCCAAGGGGGCGGCCCAGTTGATGGATGTGCGCGGCGCCATCGATGCGCAGGGTGCGCTGGCGGCGTACGAATTTGCCACGCGCTATCCGTCCAATGACGCTCCGGCGCTGGCCTTGCTGTTGACCGGGAAGATCCCGGCCACGCCGCGCGTGCTGGAAATGGGCGACCGCACGGCAGTGCCGCCGTACGCGTACCCGAATACGCTGGTGGTGTGCGATGACGTGGCGCCGATCGTGCGCGCCGGCTGGCTGCGCGGCGTCTCGGCCTTGCCCAATTCGTTTGCACATGATTGCTTCATCGACGAGCTGGCGCAGTTGGCCGGGCGCGACCCGCTGGCGTACCGCCTGGCGCACTTGCCGGACGAGCGCGCCTGTGACTTGCTGCGCGCGGTGGCGGCCAGGGCGAACTGGCAGCACGCTGCACGCGGTTCGCGCGGGCAGGTTGCGGCCGATGGCTTGCTGCACGGACGCGGCATCGCCTACGCCCGTTACATCCACAGCAAATTCCCCGGTTTTGGCGCGGCCTGGTCGGCATGGGTGATCGATATCACCGTCGATCCGCGCGATGGGACGCTGGCCGTGACGTCGATCGTGGTCGGCCAGGACACCGGCCTGATGGTCAACCCGGCCGGCGTGCGCCATCAGATCCACGGCAACGTCCTGCAGTCGCTCAGCCGCGTGCTCAAGGAAACCGTGCGCTTCGGCGCACAGGGCGCTACCAGCCTGGAGTGGGGCGCCTATCCGATCCTGCGCTTTACCGAGGTGCCGCCGATCGAGATCGTCCTGATCGACCGGCCGGATCAGCCGCCGCTCGGCGCGGGCGAATCGGCATCGGTTCCGAGTGCGGCGGCACTGGCCAATGCGTTGTTCGATGCGACCGGACTGCGCCTGCGGCAGCCGCCGTTTACCCCCGAGACCATCTTCGCGGCGCTGCAGGGCAATGCCTGACGGTCAGCTGTCGATCATTTTTCGCAGCAGGAATACCAGCGCCACGCGCTCGCCCGGATTGAGGTTGCCGTAGGTCGCTTCGGTGATCGTCGCCGCAAACGGCACCGTTTCGGTCACGAGCGCACTGCCGGTGTCGCTCAGTGATACGAGCACCTTGCGCTTGTCGTTGGCGTCGTGCGACAGGAGGATCAGGTGGCGCGATTTGAGGCGTTCGATAATGCCGCGGATCGTGCCCTGGTCGATGGCCGTCACCTTGACGATCTCGCTCAGCGAGCAGGTCTGCATGTCGCGGATCGCGCACAGGGTCACGAACTGCGCTGCGGTGAGCTGTGAATCGAGAATGTGCTGCTGGAAGATGGCCGTGTGGTGCTGATAAGCCCGGCGCAGCAGATGGCCGATCTGGTCGGAGAAATGGTAGTCGCGGATCGCGGATTTGTCGGTCATGGATGCAATGTTAGCGCGGCTTGTGGCCGGTGTGTATTTGATGTTGATGACGTAGCGCGGCAGGCGCCGCTGCACCCAATGCGGTGCAATTGGCGGGTGCGTCGTGCACTCGCAATGTGCATGCGTGCACTGTCCATAAATAGCGCGTGCACATTATAAGTTAGTCGCCACTGTCGATGCCGGTAAAACGCAGAATTCGCCACATTTACTCTAAAAATAAGGCGATGCCACAGCCGTGCGGCGCTGGTACGGATCGTGCTCAAGATAAGTTAAAGAGTGTCTACACCATAAATTTCTGAGTAATGTTCTTCACGCAGTTCACCACACCACTAACAGGGATCGCAATCATGAAAAAAATGTTGGCCGCAGGCGCCGTGGGCATTGTCTGCGCAGGTAGTGTCCAGGCCCAGTCGAATGTCGTCATCTACGGGGTGCTCGACACGTACGCCGGGTATACCAATGCCGAAGGCACCGGCAATGTGGCGACTGTGGACAGTGGCGGTTACCAGGCCAGTCGCATCGGCCTGCGTGGCGCCGAGGATCTCGGTGGTGGCGTCAAGGCCACCTTCACGCTCGAAGGCGGCATCGCTTCGGACACGGGTGCGATGCACGACAGCAGCCGCCTGTTCAACCGCCAGGCCTGGGTGGGCCTGAGCAGCGGGTATGGCGAACTGCGTTTCGGTCGTCAGAATTCGTCGAGCTTCCTGATGATCGCGCGGCTCGATACGTTCGCCGGTGCCACCTACGGCTCGTTCCTGAACAATACGTCAGCCTACACGCCGCGCTATGACAACGTGATCGGCTACATCTCGCCGGTGATGAAGGGCTTCAAGCTGCAGGCTTACTACAGCCTGGGCGAGCGCAGTGACGACAGCGACGGCCTGCGCACGATGATCCTGGCCGGTGAATACGAGCGTGGGCCGCTGTATCTGGGGGTGAGTTCATCGCGCCAGAACACCGCGAACGGCGAGGCGTCGATCACGTCCACGTTTGCCGGCGGTTCGTACGACTACGGTCGGGGCAGGCTGTATGCCGGCGTCTACCGTGGCAACAACCTGGGCGCCGTGGCCGCCACCAATATCGCCGGCGCGTACTACACGTCGTACTCGATTTCTGGCAACTACCGCCTGAGCGATCGCGCAACCATCGGCGCCGGCTATGGCTGGGGTGAAAGCGGCACCAGTGTGGCCCGCGACGCGCGGCAGATCAGTCTGATCGGCATGCTTGACCTGTCCAGGCGCACGCTGCTTTACACGACCTATGCCCACATGATGAACAAGGATGCGGCCAATTACACGTTCAGTGCTGCCGCGCCGATCACGAGAAATGTGCCGACCGCCGGCGGCACGGTCGACGGCCTGCAATTCGGAATTCGTCACTTGTTCTGAGTGCGCTAAAAATACAATGTGTACGCTTTAAAGGTTGGGTGGGCCGGCATGGTGAGGCCGCGGCAAAATTTGCACCACTAAAGTGATTAAGCTCTGCATAAATCGATGTTTTTGCACTGCGGTGCAGCATGAAAAATTTAGCCATCATGACGTCTTTCATTTAAATAAATGAGCGTGTACACTTTAAATCACTCGCACACGACGCCGCCCATCCGGCCTTGCGCCGCGCGCGTTTCAACCATTTTTGCAAGGAGAACACCGTGTCCCAATCCCCCCGTATCGCCGTCGTCGGCGCCGGCTTAGGCGGAGCGGCAACCGCTGCGTTGCTGCTCAAGGAAGGCTTCAATGTGCGCGTCTACGAGCAGGCGCCGAGCTTCTCGCGCCTGGGCGCCGGCATCCATGTCGGGCCGAACGTGATGAAGATCCTGCGCCGCATCGGCATCGAGGATGCGCTCAACGCTCAGGGTTCGCATCCCGACTTCTGGTACAGCCGTCACTGGCAAACTGGCGACGTGCTCGCGCAGATTCCGTTGGGCGAGCATGCCGTCAAAACCTATGGCGCTTCGTACCTGACCGTGCACCGCGGCGACTTCCACGACCTGCTGGTCAAGGCGCTGCCCGGCGATGTGGTCGCCTTCGGCAAGAACCTCACGCATGTGGAAGACCGTGGCGACGACGTGCTGATGCACTTTGCTGATGGCACCACCGAGGTGGCCGATATCGTGATCGGCGCCGATGGCGTCAATTCGCGCATCCGTGAAGAGTTGCTGGGACCGGAAGAGCCGAAGTATGCCGGCTACCTGGCGCACCGCGCCGTGTTCCCGACCCCACAGGTCAAGGCCGGCATGCTGCCTTTTGATGCGTGCGTCAAGTGGTGGAGCGACGATCGCCACATGATGGTGTATTACGTCACCGGCAAGGCCGACGAGCTGTACTACGTTACTGGGGTCCCGGCCGACAAGTGGGACCTCAAGGACCGCTGGCTGCCGTCGAACAAGGACGAACTGCGCGCGACCTTCGATGGCTGGCACCCGACCGTACAGGCCCTGATCGACGCCACCGTGGACGTGACCAAGTGGTCGCTGCTCGAACGCGATCCGCTGCCATTGTGGAGTCGTGGCCGACTCGTGCTGCTGGGGGATGCCTGCCATCCGATGAAGCCGCACATGGCGCAGGGCGCGGCAATGGCGATCGAAGACGGCGCCATGCTGGCGCGCTGCCTCAAGGAAGTCGGCGTGAGCAACCACAGCGACGCGTTCGCGCTGTACGAGGCCAACCGCGCCGCGCGTGCCAGCAAGGTGCAGCGCATTTCGCACGACAATACCTGGCTCCGTACAAATGAAGATCCGTCCTGGTGCTTTGGCTACGATGTGTTCAACGTTCCCCTTGTCTCGCCGGTAAAAGCCGCAGCTTGACGATGGACCTGCGGCGCACCCGTTCGTTACTGGACCGGTGCTGGACCATTCCTTGCTCGCGTATGCTGGCAAGGTGAACGTTGCGGCGCGCAGGCGGGTCCGGGCAATACTCAATTTTGACTATGTGAAGGCGATACAGATGGCAACTTCAGTCACAGCAATGGGCGGCGCTGTACCAGGCCCGTCGGCAGGGAACGCAGCGTCGGGGGCAGCAGGCATGTCGGTGGAAAAAGCATTGCAGACAGCCGGCGTCGGGAAGTTTCAGTATCGCCTGTTCCTGATCTTTGGCCTGGTCTGGCTGGCCGATGCGATGCAGGTGCTGTCGATCGGCTTTTCCGCGCCGTCGATCTCCAGGACGTTCGGCATCACGATGCCGCAGGCGCTGCAGACCGGCACGTTCTTCTTCATCGGGATGCTGATCGGCGCGTTCGTGTTCGGGCGGCTGGCCGACCGCATCGGACGGCGGCCCGTGCTGCTGATGGCGGTGGTCATCGACGCCTGTTTCGGTGTGGCCTCGGCCTTTGCGCCGGACTTCACCTGGCTGCTGGTGCTGCGCTTCATGACGGGCATTGGCGTGGGTGCGACGCTGCCGGTCGACTACACGATGATGGCTGAATTTTTGCCGAGTGACCGTCGGGGCCGCTGGCTGGTGCTGCTCGAATCGTTCTGGGCCATCGGCACCATCCTGCTGGCGGTGCTGGCGCTGTATGCCGTCAACTGGGGCGACGATGCCTGGCGCGTGATCTTCTTCGTGACCGGCCTGCCGGCGCTGATCGGCCTGGTGCTGCGCTTCTATGTCCCCGAGTCGCCCATGTTCCTTAACCGCAATGGCAAGTCGGCGCAAGCGCAGGCGGTATTGCAGCGCGTCGCCAAGACCAATGGCAGCGATGTCGTGATTCCTGCGCTGCAGCCCGAAGTGCCGGTCAAGACCTCGATCCTGTCGCTGTTCAAGGGGCAGTTGCGCCGTCGCAGCATTGCACTGTTCATCGCCTGGGGCCTGATCTCGGTGGCGTATTACGGTGTGTTCGTCTACCTGCCGGTCAAGCTGAGCGCGGAAGGGTTCGGCTTCATGCGCGGCCAGGAATTCCTGATCCTGCTGGCACTGGTGCAGTTGCCGGGCTTCGCCTTGTCGGCCTATGGCGTCGAAAAGTGGGGGCGCAAGCCAACGCTGGTGGGTTTCCTGCTGCTCAGTGCGGTAGGCTGCCTGTGCTACAGCCTCGGCAGCGCGCCAGCCGTGGTGATCGGTTCGACGCTGTTGATGAGCTTTGCGTTGCTCGGTACCTGGGGCGCACTGTACGCGTTCACACCGGAAGTCTATCCGACCAGTCTGCGTGCCAGTGGCATGGGCATGGCCGGCGCGGTGGCGCGTTTCGGTGGTCTGTTCGCGCCGCTGATCATTGCGCCCGTCATGGCAACCCAGTTCACACTGTCACTGCTGATGCTGTCGGGCTTCCTGCTGGTGGGCGCGGTGGCCATCCTGTGTGTCGATCTGGAGTCGCGTAACCGCGCGCTCGACTGATCGTTGGTGCATCAGCGCAGCCCCGGTGTTCAGTCGAGTGCCGGGGCTGTTTGCGTATCGCGCTGCATCACCCCGAGCGCCGCCAGATGCCGCTCGATCTCGAACACGTGCGGATCGGGTTTGCCCAGCGCGCGCAGTGATTGGGCCAGGCCCAGCAGGTAGTCGCTGTTCGGGCCGCTCGGGCCGCGCGCCGTGGCAATCTGGCGCGCAATGGCGTGCTCGTCGGCCGGGCCCAGGTAGGCCGCGTTGTCGTGCGTGGCGATATACACGATGCCTTCGTCGCTGCTGCCGTCATCGAATTGCATTTGCGTGGCCAGACGCAGGTAGCCGTTCTTTTCGCGGTGGTCGAGATGCGCGAATTCTTCGGGCGTGACGAGAAACGCCATGCCGTGGCAGACAGCATCGGGATCCGGTACCAGCGTTACCACACGCCCCGGCGCCGTCTCGGTGCCGCGGTGGTCGTGCGAGCCTTGCCAGAAGCGGCGCGTCCAGCCCTGGATGGACGCCGCGCGCTGTTCAAGAAACGGGAAATCGGGTTTGAAGATCAGGGAGCCGTAGCCAAACAGCCAGACGCTGGCATGGCCATCGAACTTGTTCATCTGGCGGTTGATCGCGATGGTATCGTGGGACATCGTGGGTCCGATAAAAAAAGACACGGTTCATTGTAGCGTGCCTTTTTGTGAGAATCAGCCTTCCGCTTGCGCCCGTTTTACATATGCAAAGAGGAAATCCACATAACTCTCGGCGGCCGGCGACAGCGACCGGCCCGGCCGCGTGTAGACGAAAAAGCGCCGCTGCAGCGTCGGTGCATCGAGCGGGCGCATCGTCAATCCATACAGCGTGGCCAGCGGCGCCGCGTAGGGCAGGCACACCGTGACGCCCAGGCCCGCGCTGACCATGGCCAGCGCTGTCGTCATGAACGTCACCTCGTGCGCCGGCGTGAGCGCAATGCCCGTGCGCGAGGGCGGCACCGCGTCGAGCAGCAATTCGGTGAACTGCCCCTGCAGCGAGATGAACGGATAGGCCGCCGCATCCTGCCACGTCACCCGCTCGAGCGCGGCCAGCGGATGCTGGTGCGGAAGCACCAGCGCGAACGGCATGGTGAACAGTTCACGCGCCAGCAGTGGCGGCGCGGGCGTGCGCTCCGGACCGATCCCGACATCGGCCTCGCCCGACAGCACGCGCGTAATGACGCCCTCGACTTCGGTATCGGCCAGGCGCACGACGATCTCGGGGTGCTGCGCGCGGTAGGCGGCAATGCTGGGCGGCAGCAGCGTGCACGCCATCAGCTGTGGCGCCGCGATGCGCACGACGCCTTTCTTCAGGCGCGTGTGGTCGGCCACGTTAGCCAGCGCACCGTCCAGGTCGTCGATGATCTGGCTAAATAAGGGCAGCAATTCGCGGCCGATGTCGGTCAGGCCGATCCGGCGCGTGCTGCGGTCGACGACCCGGGCGTCCAGTGTCTGCTCGAGCTCCTTGATCAGGCCCGAGAGTGCCGATTGCGTCACGTGCAGTGTCTGCGCGGCCAGCGTGAAATTGCCGGTGCGGGCCAGCGCAACGAAGGCGCGCATTTGTCGTAACGTTGGATTCATCAGATAAGCTTATAAATCGAGCTGAAAATATCGTTTGTATGATAGTGCGTTTTACCTTGTAATGGCGGCTACTCAGCAATAACAAAAGGACAGTCCATGAAACTCGCCACCCTCAAAGCCGGCGGCCGCGACGGTACCCTGGTCGTCGTCAGCCGCGATCTGGTCACCTGCCAGCAAGTCCCGACCATCGCGCGCACGCTGCAGGCCGCGCTCGACAACTGGGATGCGTGCAAGCCGCAGCTCGAAGACGTCTATGCCCAGCTCAACGACGGCAACGCCGAGGCGGCCGAATCGTTCATCGAAGCAGATTGCCACTCGCCGCTGCCGCGCGCCTACCAGTGGGCCGACGGCTCGGCTTACATCAACCACGTCGAGCTGGTGCGCAAGGCGCGCGGCGCCGAGGTGCCGGCGTCGTTCTATACCGATCCGCTGATGTACCAGGGCGGTGGCGATTCCTTCGTCGGTCCGACCGACCCAATCGCCGCCCTGACCGAAGACTGGGGCATCGATCTCGAAGCCGAGGTAGCCGTGGTCACGGGCGACGTGCCGATGGGCGCCGACGCAGCCGAGGCCGCTAGCGCCATCCGTCTCATCATGCTGGTCAACGACGTGTCGCTGCGTAACCTGATCCCGAACGAACTGGCCAAGGGCTTCGGTTTTTATCAGTCCAAGCCGGCCAGTGCGTTCTCGCCGGTGGCGGTCACGCCGGATGAGCTGGGCGACGCCTGGCAGGGCAACAAGCTGCACCTGCCGATCCTGGTCACGCTCAACGGCGCCGCGTTCGGCAAGCCGAACGCCGGTGAAGACATGACCTTCAGCTTCGCCCAGCTGATCGCGCACGCGGCGACCACGCGCGAACTGTGCGCCGGCAGCATCATCGGCTCGGGCACCGTGTCGAACAAGCAGGGCGGGCTGTATGGCTCGAGCGTCGAGCATGGCGGCGTGGGCTATTGCTGCCTGGCCGAAGTGCGCATGTACGAAACCATTGAAGGCGGCGCCCCCAAAACGCCGTACCTGTCATTCGGCGACACAGTGCGCATCGAGATGCAAGATGCGAGCGGGGCCAGCATTTTTGGCGCCATCGATCAGGAAGTCGTCCGTTACCACGAGAGACAACCATGAAACTGTATACCTACTTTCGCAGCTCGGCCGCGTATCGGGTGCGCATTGCCCTGAACCTGAAAGGGCTGGCCTACGACGCCGTGCCGGTGCACCTGCTCAAGGATGGCGGGCAGCACCTGCAGGACGACTATCGCCAGATCAACCCGAGCGGCCTGGTGCCGGCGTTTCAGGATGACCGCATCACGCTGTCGCAGTCGCTGGCCATCATCGAGTATCTCGAAGAAGTGTATCCGGACGTGCCGCTGCTGCCGAAGGATGCGCCGGGCCGGGCGCGCGTGCGCGAGCTGGCCCAGATCATCGGCTGCGACATCCACCCGATCACCAATCTGCGCGTGCTCAATTACCTGGAGCGCGAGATCGGTGTGCCCGACCAGGCCAAGAGCGAGTGGTACCGTCACTGGGTGATCGAGGGGCTGCAATCGCTTGAAGCCCATCTGGCGCGCGATCCGGGTGCGGGGCCGTTCTGCCACGGCGACCATCCGACCATCGCCGACTGCTACCTGGCGCCGCAGGTATTCAATGCGCAGCGTTTCAATATCGATGTGGCGGCCTATCCGAACATCGAGCGCATCAATGCGCTGTGCATCGCGTTGCCCGCGTTCCAGGCAGCGCACCCGTCGCGCCAGCCCGACTCCGAATAGCGCGCGGGTGGATGCGAAGGGCGGCGGCGCGCTACAATCGCCGCCTCATTCCATTGCCATTTCGCCATGACCGCCACCGCCGCGCCCCCCTCCAGTCCCATCGCTATCCCTGCACCGATCCTGCGGGCCCTCGACCTGGCCGATGCCTCGTGGCGTCCGATCCTCGAAGCGGGGCTGCAGGCGGTGGCCCGCGCCAATCCTGATTATTTGCCCGCGCTGGCGCAGGACGATTACGTCCCCACGGAACACCGCATGTTCGCCGCCTTCGCCCAGCCGCTGGACAAGGTGCGCTACGTGCTGGTGGGGGAGGGGCCGTACCCGCGCGCTGCAAGCGCTACCGGCGTGAGCTTCATGGATGGCGCCGTGGGTGACCTGTGGAGCGATGCCGGCCTGTCCAAGCCGGTGAACCGGGCCACGTCACTGCGCAACTTCATGAAAATGCTGCTGGTGGCAAGCGGCCAGTTGCAGCCCGAGGCGACGAGCGGGGAGGCGCTGGCGCCGATCGCCCGGGCCGCGCGGGTTGATGGCGCGATCCAGACCTTGGCGCACTTGCAGGACAATCTGATGCATGAGGGCTTCTTGCTGCTCAATGCCGCGCTGGTGTTTCGCAAGCATGTCAAGCCGGTCATCGATGCGCGTGCCTGGTTGCCGTTCCTGCAGACGGTGCTGAGGGCGCTGGCCGCCCAGCCGCAGGCGCCGACGCTGGTCCTGTGGGGCAAGATCGCCGAACAATTGCAGAAATTGCCAGAAACGACCGCCTTCCCGCAGGCAGTGGCCGAACATCCTTACAACCTGAGCTTCATCGGGCATTCGGGCATGCAGGCGCTATTCGGGCCGATGGCGTTGCTGCGGGCCCGTTGAGGGGCGTGGAAACCGCACATTCGTCATGAACATGACCCGCCGTTTTTGGGGTGGTCCAAGACAAGATCATTGCGATTTGCTATACTTGACTAAATCGTTCAACTAATCAGGTCTTTCCCCGCTCCCAGAGGGAAACGTGCTGCAGGATGCAGTGCCGACTTGGGACTTGGACAAGAGAAATATTTTATCACTTACCGGGGTTGAAATGCGTCTGACCACCAAAGGCCGTTTTGCTGTCACTGCGATGATCGACCTTGCCATGCGTCAAGGCAATGGTCCGGTTACGCTGTCGGGCATCAGCCAGCGCCAGGCCATTTCGCTGTCGTACCTCGAGCAGCTGTTTGGCAAGCTGCGCCGCCACGAGATCGTCGAATCGATCCGTGGGCCGGGCGGCGGCTACAGCCTGGCCCGCGCGGCGGGCAAGGTGACGGTGGCGGACATCATCATCGCCGTCGACGAGCCGCTCGATGCAACCCAGTGCGGCGGTAAAGAGAACTGCCATGGCGCCCACACCGACGGCGCCCGCTGCATGACCCACGAACTGTGGACCACGCTGAACGAAAAAATGGTCGACTACCTCGATTCGGTATCGTTGCAAGACCTCGTCGACCAGCAGCGCCAGAAAGAACAGAACGTCGTGCACGTGCACCGCGGCGCCCCCGCCGCAGTCGGACATAACTAAAGCTACCGGAGTAAATCAGATGAACGCGCCTATGGACAAGACCACCGAGCAGAGCTTCGCGCCAGCTCCCCATTTTCCGATCTACATGGATTACTCGGCCACGACGCCGGTCGATCCACGCGTCGCCGACAAGATGATCCCGTTCCTGCGCGAGCAGTTCGGTAATCCTGCGTCGCGCAGCCACGCCTACGGCTGGAACGCCGAAGCGGCCGTCGAAGAAGCACGCGGCCACGTTGCCGCGATCATCGGCGCCGATCCGCGCGAAATCGTCTGGACCTCGGGCGCGACCGAAAGCAACAACCTGGCGATCAAGGGCGCGGCCCAGTTCTACAAGACCAAGGGCAAGCACATCATCACGGTGAAAACCGAGCACAAGGCCGTGCTGGACACCGTGCGCGAACTCGAACGCGTCGGCTTCGAAGCGACCTACCTCGAGCCGCAAGCCAATGGCCTGATCACCGTCGAGCAGCTGGCAGCGGCAATCCGCCCTGACACGATCCTGGTGTCGGTCATGTTCGTGAACAACGAAATCGGCGTCGTGCAACCGATCGCCGAAATCGGCGAACTGCTGCGCTCGAAGGGCATCATCTTCCACTGCGACGCAGCCCAGGCTGTCGGCAAGGTCGAGATCAACCTCGAAGTCCTGAAGGTCGACCTGATGACCTTCACCGCGCACAAGGCCTATGGCCCGAAAGGCATCGGCGCGCTGTACGTGCGTCGCAAGCCGCGCGTGCGCCTCGAAGCGCAGATGCACGGTGGCGGTCACGAGCGCGGCATGCGTTCGGGCACGCTGCCGACGCACCAGATCGTCGGCATGGGCGAAGCCTTCCGCCTGGCCAAGGTCGAGATGGACAGCGAGCTGGCGCGCGTGCGCGCACTGCGCGATCGCCTGGCCCGTGGCCTGATGGAGATCGAAGAAGTCTATATCAACGGCGACATGGACCACCGCGTGCCGCATAACCTGAACGTCTCGTTCAACTATGTCGAAGGCGAGTCCCTGATCATGGCGATCAAGGATCTGGCCGTGTCGTCCGGTTCGGCCTGCACCTCG
Source organism: Oxalobacteraceae sp. CFBP 8761 (assembly GCA_014841595.1). Lineage (NCBI taxonomy): Bacteria > Pseudomonadati > Pseudomonadota > Betaproteobacteria > Burkholderiales > Oxalobacteraceae > Oxalobacteraceae sp. CFBP 8761. The sequence goes on from JACYUE010000001.1 coordinate 1,353,915, forward strand.
GCCAGCCTGGAACCATCGTACGTGCTGCGCGCCCTGGGCCGCAGCGACGAGCTGGCGCACAGCTCGATCCGCTTCTCGATTGGCCGCTTCACGACCGAAGAAGAAATTGATTTTGCCGTCAACCTGCTCAAGAGCAAAGTTGGCAAGCTGCGTGAACTGTCGCCGCTGTGGGACATGTTCAAGGACGGGATCGACATCAGCTCGATCCAGTGGGCTGCACACTGATCTGCTCATACCGAGCGCGCATTTTCTAAACATACTGGAGCATCACCATGGCATATTCGGACAAAGTACTGGACCACTACGAAAACCCACGCAACGTCGGCGCGTTCGACAAGGGCGACGATGACATCGGCACCGGCATGGTCGGCGCGCCGGCCTGCGGCGACGTCATGAAGCTGCAGATCAAGGTCAACGACCAGGGTCTGATCGAAGACGCAAAGTTCAAGACGTATGGCTGCGGTTCGGCCATCGCATCGAGCTCGCTGATCACCGAGTGGGTCAAGGGCAAGAGCCTGGACGAAGCACTGGCCATCAAGAACACGCAGATCGCCGAAGAGCTGGCACTGCCGCCGGTCAAGATCCACTGCTCGATCCTGGCAGAAGACGCGATCAAGGCCGCTGTGGCCGACTACAAGGCAAAGCACGCCGACAAAGCAGCAGCGTAATTCCTGGAATAGAACAGAGCTGGAGAAGCACAACATGGCAATCACCCTGACCGAAAAAGCTGCAAAGCACGTCAACCGTTACCTCGAACGCCGGGGCAAGGGCATTGGCTTGCGTTTCGGTGTGCGCACCACCGGCTGCTCCGGCCTGGCCTACAAGCTCGAGTACGTCGATGAAAGCGCCAATGAAGACAGCGTCTTCGAATCGCATGGCGTGCAGGTATTCGTTGATCCGAAAAGCCTGCCGTACATCGACGGCACCGAGCTCGATTTCGCCCGCGAAGGCCTCAACGAGGGCTTCCGCTTCAATAATCCGAACGTCAAGGACAATTGCGGCTGCGGCGAGAGCTTCCGCATCTGATCGCGCATGCAGAATCACTTCGAACTGTTTCAACTGCCGGCCCGTTTCGAGGTCGATCAGAGCGCTCTGGATGCCGCCTACCGCGAGATCCAGGGCCGCGTGCATCCTGACCGGTTCGTCGGCAGCAGCGACGGCGAAAAACGCGTGGCCATGCAATGGGCGACGCGCGCCAACGACGCCTACCAGACCCTGCGCAACCCGCAAAAGCGCGCGCAGTATCTGTGCGAGCTGAACGGCGTCGACCTGCAGACCGAATCGAATACCGCGATGCCCACTGCGTTCCTGATGCAGCAGATGGAATGGCGCGAAGAACTCGGCGATGCACGTGCGGGCAAAGATGCCGCCGCGCTCGACGCGCTCGATGCGCAGGTGCGCGCCGAACGCAAGCAGATGCTGGTCACCGTAGGCCAGCAGCTCGATGCGGGCGACTACGCCGCTGCCGCACAGGGCGTGCGCTCGCTGATGTTCCTCGACAAGTTCGGCGACGAAGTGCAGTACGCCTTCGAAGCGATCGAGGCATAACCTTCCTGCACTTCACCGTGGGCGGCAGCGTCGTCCACGCCACGTCACGCAACGCCACGCTATTCCGGCCGGACGCGTAAAATAGCGTCCGCACCATCCCGGCACGCAAAATAACACTGGTATCACGACTATGGCACTCCTCCAAATCGCCGAACCCGGCATGTCCACCGCCCCGCACCAGCACCGCCTGGCCGTGGGCATCGACCTGGGCACCACCAATTCGCTCGTTGCCACCGTTCGCAGCGGCATCCCCGAAGTGCTCAGCGACGAGGAGGGCCGCTCGCTGCTGCCGTCGATCGTGCGCTACCTGGATAACGGCCACGCGCATATCGGCCACAAGGCGCGCGCGCACCAGACCACCGACCCGAAGAACACGATCGTCTCGGTCAAGCGCTTCATGGGCCGTGGCCTCAAAGACATTACGCACGCAGAAAACCTGCCGTACGACTTCGTCGATGGCGAGGGCATGGTCCAGCTGAACACCGTCGCGGGCGTGAAAAGCCCCGTTGAAATCTCGGCCCAGATCCTGGCCACGCTGCGCCAGCGCGCCGAAGATTCGCTGGGCGACGACCTGGTCGGTGCCGTGATCACGGTGCCGGCGTACTTCGACGATGCACAGCGCCAGGCAACCAAGGATGCGGCCCAGCTGGCCGGCCTGAACGTCCTGCGCTTGCTGTCCGAGCCGACCGCGGCTGCCATTGCGTACGGTCTCGACCAGGGCAAGGAAGGCGTGTACGCCGTCTACGATCTGGGCGGCGGCACCTTCGACATCTCGATCCTCAAGCTGTCAAAAGGCGTGTTCGAAGTGCTGTCGACCGGTGGCGATTCGGCCCTGGGCGGCGACGATTTCGACCATCGCCTGTTCTGCTGGATCATGGAAAAAGCGCGCCTGGCGCCGCTGTCGGACCAGGATACCGCGACGCTGATGGTCAAGGCCCGCCAGGCCAAGGAACTGCTGTCGACGAACGAAGAAACGACGATCGAGGCAATCCTGAAGTCGGGCGAGCTGGTGCAGGTGACGATCACGGCCAGCGAGTTCGTCGAGATCACCAAGCACCTGGTCGGCAAGACGATGAATGCGATCCGCAAGGCGATGCGCGACGCCGACACGAGCGTTGAGGACGTCGACGGCGTGGTGATGGTCGGCGGCGCGACGCGCATGCCGCATGTGCGCCGGGCAGTGTCGGAATTCTTCCAGACCATCCCGCACGCCAATATCGACCCGGACCGCGTCGTGGCGCTGGGCGCGGCGATCCAGGCCAATCTGCTGGCCGGCAACCGCGCTGATGGCGAAGACTGGCTGCTGCTGGACGTGACCCCGCTGTCGCTGGGCATCGAGACGATGGGTGGCCTGGTCGAAAAGATCATTCCGCGCAACTCGACGATCCCGGTCGCGCGCGCGCAGGAATTCACGACCTTCAAGGATGGCCAGACGGCGCTGGCAGTGCACGTGGTGCAGGGCGAGCGCGAGCTGGTGTCGGACTGCCGCTCGCTGGCGCGCTTCGAGCTGCGCGGCATCCCGCCGATGGCGGCCGGTGCAGCGCGCATCCGCGTGACCTATCAGGTCGACGCCGATGGCTTGCTGGCGGTGGCCGCGCGCGAAATGCGCTCGGGCGTCGAAGCATCGATCACGGTCAAGCCGTCGTACGGCCTGGCCGACGATCAGGTGGCGCGCATGCTGCAGGATTCGTACACGTCGGCCTCGAGCGACATGCAGATGCGCGCACTGCGCGAAGAGCAGGTCGAAGCCGAGCGCATCCTGCTGGCAACGCAGTCGGCGCTCGACAGCGATACCGATCTGCTCTCACCTGACGAGCAGGCCGCCATTGCCGGGCAGTTGCAAATGGTGCGCGATGCGGTGGCGATGTCGAACGACACGACGCTCGAACCGGGCCTGCGCCAGAACGTGGTGCACGATGCGGTCCAGGCGCTGGCGCACGGCACCGAAGAATTCGCGGCGCGCCGCATGGACAAGAGCGTGCGCAAGGCCTTGTCGGGCAAGTCGCTGGACGAAATCTGATCTGCACAGCGCAAACTACAACAATCAACCGAGGTAACCCAAGTGCCACAAATCGTCATCCTTCCCCATCCCGTGCTGTGCCCAGAAGGCGCCGTGCTTGACGCGCCAAGCGGCAAATCGGTCTGCGACGTCCTGCTCGAAAACGACATCGACATCGAACACGCCTGCGACCGCGTCTGCGCCTGCACCACCTGCCACGTGATCGTGCGCGAAGGTTTCAATTCGCTGAACGAACAGCAGGAGCAGGAAGAAGACATGCTCGACAAGGCCTGGGGCCTGGAGCCCAATTCGCGCCTGTCGTGCCAGGCGATCGTCGCCGACGAAGACCTCGTCGTCGAGATCCCGAAGTACACGATCAATCACGCCGCTGAAAAGAACCACTGATCTTCATGAAGCGTGTCGAGAACGTCAAGAAAGCCCCGGCCGCTCCGGAGCTGCCACCCGAGGTTCGCCCGGGCCAGTCGATCGAGCTGCTCAAAGAGCTGCACATCCTGACCCGTGACGGCAAGTTGAACCAGGACAGCCGCCGCAAGCTCAAGCAGGTCTACCACCTGTACAACTTCATCGAGCCGCTGCTGCGCGATGTGCAGGCGGACAAGGGCAGCGTGTCGCTGGTCGACCATGGCGCCGGCAAATCCTACCTCGGCTTCATCCTGTACGATCTGTTCGTGAAAGCCCAAACCGAGGGTTCGCACATCTACGGCATCGAGACGCGCGAAGAGCTGGTCACCAAATCGACCGAGCTGGCCGCGCGCCTGGGTTTCAAGGGCATGTCGTTCCTGCCACTGTCGGTGGCCGAATCGACCACGTCGAGTGCGTTGCCGGAAACAATCGACATCGTCACGGCGCTGCACGCCTGCAATACCGCCACCGATGACGCCATCGACTTCGCGCTCAAGAAGAACGCGAAGCACATGGTGCTGGTGCCGTGCTGCCAGGCCGAAGTCGCCACTGTCCTGCGCAAGAACAAGGGCAAGGACGTGAAACGCAGCGCGCTGACCGAAATCTGGCGCCACCCGATCCACACGCGCGAATTCGGCAGCCAGATCACCAATGTGCTGCGCTGCCTGCAGCTCGAGGCGCATGGCTACCAGGTCACCGTGACCGAGCTGGTGGGCTGGGAGCACTCGATGAAGAACGAACTGATCATCGCCACCTACAAGAACCTGCCGCGCCGTCGCCCGACCGAACGCCTGCACGAGGTGCTGGGTGAACTGGGCCTGGCAGAAATGACCGAACGTTTCTACGCCCCACAAGCCGCCACCACGGAGTGACAACAAGCATGAGCGACAACACGCAAGGCTGGATCGACCTGCGCAGCGACACGGTGACGCAGCCAAGCGCCGCGATGCGCGCCACGATGGTGGCTGCGGGCGTCGGCGACGATGTGTATGGCGATGACCCTACCGTCAACCGCCTGCAGGATTACGCGGCGGAGCTGTTCGGTTACGAGGCCGGCATGTTCGCCCCGAGCGGCACGCAGACCAATCTGATCGCCCTGATGACGCACTGCGGCCGCGGCGACGAATACCTGGTCGGCCAGGAAGCGCACACCTACAAATACGAAGGCGGCGGCGCCGCAGTGCTGGGCAGCATCCAGCCGCAGCCAATCGCCAACCAGCCGGACGGCTCGATCCTGCTTGCCGATATCGAGGCATACATCAAGCCCGACGACATGCACTTCGCGCGTACGCGCCTGCTGGCGCTGGAAAACACGATCGGCGGCCGTGTGCTGAGCCAGGAGTACGTGGCTGCGGCCACGACGCTGGCCCACGAGAAGGGCCTGGCCACGCACCTGGACGGCGCGCGCATCTGCAATGCCGCCGTCAAGCAGGGCATCAGCCTGGCGGACGCCGTCAAGGGCTTCGACACCGTCTCGGTGTGCATGTCCAAGGGCCTGGGCGCACCGGTCGGCTCAGTGCTGCTGGGTCCGAAAGCCTTCATCGAGCAGGGCAAGCGCTGGCGCAAGATGCTGGGTGGCGGCATGCGCCAGGCCGGCGTGATCGCCGCTGCCGCGCACTACGCGCTCGAACACAATGTCGCGCTGCTGGCGCAGGACCATGACAACGCCGCCGAACTGGCGCGCGGCCTGGCCCTGATCCCGGCGCTCACCGTCAGCACCCCGCAAACGAATATCTTCTGGATCGACGTGCCGGCTGGCGCCTGCGCACCGCTGCGCGCGGCGCTCGAACGGGCGCAGATCCGCGCCACGGTCGGCCCCAGAATGCGTCTCGTGACGCACCTCGATGTCTCCGCGCGCGACGTACAGCGCACGGTCGACGTCTTCACCGCATTTTTTACTGATTGGCGTGCATGACAACTGAAGAAGCAATCCGCCTGGCCAAGCGCGTGGCCGACGTGGCAGGGTGCTCGCGCGCCGATGCCGAGCGTTATATTGCCGGCGGCTGGGTCAGCGTCGACGGCGCCGTGGCCGAAGATCCCGCCACCCGCGTCACGCCGGAGCAAAAGGTCGAGCTGCTGCCGGGTGCAACGCCGGTCGAACCGGACCCGGTAACGATCCTGATGCACAAGCCGGCCGGCATGGAAATCGAGGCGGCGCTCGCGAGCATCACCGCCGAGAACCAGGTGCTGGAACACGGGCGCGGCAAGCCGTTTCTGCGCCGGCACCTGTTCAAGACCACGGCCGCCACGCCGCTGGAAACCATGGCCTCGGGCCTGATCGTGTTCAGCCAGGATTTCCGCGTGATCCGCAAGCTGGTCGACGATGCCTCGCGCAACGAGTCTGAATACGTCGTCGAGGTCGACGGCCAGATCGCCGACAATGGTATGGCCAAACTCGGGCGCATGTTCAAGGCCAGCTGGCAAAGCGAGCAGCGCCTGCGCATCGCCGGCAAGAACATCCAGCGTGGCCAGATCGAGCGCTTGTGCGGCGACGTGGGCCTGCGCGTGACGGCATTGCGCCGCCTGCGCATCGGCCGCATCTCGATGGGCCCGATGCCGGCCGGCGGCTGGCGCTTCCTGCGCGACACCGACCAGTTCTGATCCGGTGACGGGGAACGTGTTGATGACATGTCATGCTGCTGTCATCGGCGCGTCCTATGCTGGCGGTTTTTCATCCCTGGAAAACCGACCATCATGCTGCACCGCGCCCCTGCTGCCCCTGCTACTTCCCGCTACCTTCCGATGATTGCCTCGATTGCGCTGGCCTGCACGCTTGCTGCCTGCGGCGGCGATCATGACGATGAACCGACGCCCACCACACTGACGCTGGAAAAAATCGGCAGCTACAACGGCGGCGCCGTTGGTGCGGCCGAGATCACCGCCTACGATGCGGCCAGCAAGCGCCTGTTCGTCGTCAACGGCGCGAATGGCACGGTCGACGTGCTGGACCTGAGCGCACCGACTGCGCCCAAGCTGCTGGGCACGATCAGCGTGGCGGGCATCGGCAAGGCCGTCAACAGCGTCGCCGTGCATGACGGACTGGTGGCACTTGCCATCGAAGCGGCGGTCAAGACCGACCCGGGCACCGTGGCGTTCTACAATGCCGCTGACCTCAAGCTGATCAACAGCATCAAAGTCGGCGCGCTGCCCGACATGCTCGTATTCACGCCGGATGGCAGCAAGGTGCTGGTCGCGAACGAAGGCGAGCCAAGCGGCTACGGCGTGGCCGGGACGAGCGATCCGGAAGGCGCGGTCAGCATCATCACCGTGAATCGTGGCGGCGCACCAAGTGTCGCCACCGCAGACTTTCGCAGCTTCAATGGCCAGGAAACGGCGCTGCGCGCGCAGGGCATCCGCATCTTTGGCCCCAACGCCACGGCAGCGCAGGACTTCGAGCCGGAATACATCACCGTCAGCGAAGACGGCAAGACGGCCTGGGTCACGCTGCAGGAAAACAATGCCATTGCCATCGTTGACGTCGCGAGTGCGAAGGTCACATCGATCAAGCCGCTCGGCTTCAAGGACCACAACGTCGCCGGTTTCGGTCTGGATGCGTCGGACGAAGATGGCGGCACCAATACCAACAGCGGCACGCCGGCCACGAAGATCGGTCCGCAGCCCGTCAAGGGCATGTACCTGCCGGACGCGATTGCGGGCTACACGGTCGACGGCAAGCATTACCTGCTGACCGCGAATGAGGGCGATGCCCGCGCCGACTGGCCGGGCTTCAATGAAGAGACGCGCATCCGCGCCCATTGCACGGCAGGGCTGGACCCGAGCATGTTCGCGAACCCCGGCAACGCAACGTTCGACTCGAACCTGGGCCGCCTGCGCGTGACGACGACGCCGAATGGCGGTGGCATGACCGGCAAGAACGCCGCCGGCCAGTGCACCGAGCTGTACACGTTTGGCGGGCGTTCATTCTCGATCTGGGACACGGACATCAAGCGCGTCTACGACTCGGGCGACGAGTTCGAGCGCCGCACGAGCACGCTGCCGAACGCACGCTTCAATGCCAGCAACGACAACAACAATCTGGAAGACCGCAGTGGCTCGAAAGGCCCGGAGCCGGAAGGCGTCGTGGTCGGCAAGTTCGGCGACAAGCAGTATGCGTTTGTCGGCCTGGAGCGCATCGGCGGCGTGATGGTCTACGACATCACGAAACCGGCGTCAGCGTCGTTCGTGACCTACCTGAACACGCGTGATGGCGACAAGGGCGACCTGGGACCGGAAGGCCTGACGTTCATCCCGGCGCACAAGTCACCGAACGGCAAGCCGTTGCTGATCGTCGGTAACGAGGTCAGCGGAACGACTGCCGTCATGCAGGTCAATCTGACGTATTAATTGTCCGACTGATCCCCGCTGCGCTTGCCCAGCAGGCTGACACCGATCGCGGCGGCGATCAGCACGGCGCCCACGGCGAGCGTCCGTTCATTCGACGGCGCGCCACTCGGGATGTCGCGGCGTGGCCGGGCAGGGCGCTTCACCATGCCGCTGTGTACGCCGCTGGCGCCCTGCTGCGGCTCGTACAGCGCCCCTACTGTGTTACCGGTCGGGTCGGCACGCCTGGCCCAGGTTTCCATGAAGCGGTTCATGCCGGACGCGATCAGATCCGGCGCCAGTTGCGTCAGCTTCTTGGTCACGTCGGGCGCGCCCAGCACGGTGACGGGCCGCGGCTTGCGCACCAGGGCAACGACGGCATCGGCCACTTTCTCAGGGGCCAGTACGCCCGGCGGATACGACAGCCTGGCACCGGTGTAGTTGGCCACGTGATGAAAGCCTGGCGTGTCGACGAAGGTCGGGTAGATGTCGCACACGTGGATGTCGCGCTGCTTGCCAAGCTCGGCGCGCAACGCCTCGCTGAAGCCGCGCAGCCCGAACTTGCTGGCGCCATAGGCCGACGCATACGGCATCGCCACGAAGCCGCCCGACGAAATCATGTTGACCCAGATACCGTAGTTCTGTTCCAGGAAGATCGGCATCACGGCGTGCGCGTCGTTCATGTGCGTGATCAGGTTGGTCTCGATGACCTGGCGATGGTGCGCGATCGGCACGTCGGCGAACTTGCCAACGACGCCGCTGCCCACATTGCTGAACCAGAGGTCGATCTGGCCGAGAAGGTCGCGTGCATCCTGTGCGAACGCAGCCACCGCGTCGGCATCGGTGGCGTCGACGACCAGCACGTCGGCATGGCCGCCAGCCTGGCGGCAGCGCCGGGCGATGTCGTCAAGGCCGTCCTTGCCGCGCGCGCCGAGCACGAGGTGGGCGCCCTGGCGGGCGAAGGCGATGGCAGTGGCGGCGCCGATGCCGCTGGAGCCGCCCATGATGACGACGCGAAGATGGGATTGGTGCATGGCGTACCCTTATTCAATAATTGACGAGTTCGTAGATCGTTCAATTATTGGGGTATTCCTGCGACGACGTATTTCGAATTCCGCGTGACAAGTTAACGCTGTTGCAAGCGCAGCGCATCCGTCGCATCGACGGCGCCGGTGACCGTGTCGGCAATCGCGAGCCGGACCGTGAAGGTGCTGCCGCGGCCGATGCCGTCGCTGGCGGCGATGACGTCGCCGCCATGCAGGTCGATGATGCTCCTGACCAGGGCCAGCCCGATACCGAGGCCGCCCTGGGCCCGGTCCGGCGAGCGTTCGGCCTGGGTGAACAGGTCGAACATGCGCGGCAACAGCGACGCATCGATGCCAACCCCGTTGTCGTGCACGGTGATGGCCACGGTCTTCGCTTCGCGCGCCACCGTCAACGCAATGCGTCCGCCGTGGGACGTGTACTTCGCTGCGTTGTTGAGCAGGTTGGCCAGCACCTGGACCAGGCGGTGCGCATCGCCGGCGATGTGGGCGCCGGCGGCATCGCCCGTCACGCTCAAGGTATGGCCGCGCGCCGTGATCAACGGCTGCGACTGCTCGACGGCATTGGCCACGAGCTGCATCGGGTCGAGCAGCGCCCGGTCCAGCTTGATCAGGCCGCGGGTGACGCGCGACACGTCGAGCAGGTCGTCGACCAGCGACGTCATGTGGCGCACCTGGCGGCTGATCACTTCGCTCGAGCGCCGTACCCGTTCTTCGTTGGCGGTGCCGAACTTGAGCATCTCTGCGGCCGCGGCGATCGGCGCCAGCGGGTTGCGCAGCTCGTGCGCCAGCATGGCCAGGAACTCGTCCTTGCGACGGTCCTGATCCTGCAGCGAACCGTACAGCCGCGCATTCTCGAAACCGGTGGCGGCGATCGACGCCAGTTGCACGAGAATGGCTTCGTCCTCGTCCGTGAAGTCGCCCTCGAACCGGTCGGATGCCTGGATCAGGCCGATGTTCTTGCCCATGCGGTCGATCAGCGGCACGGCCAGCCAGCCGCGCAGCACCGGATGGGCACCGGCATGCTCGCCAAAGCCGCGCCAGGCCGGATGCGCTTCGAGCTGCGCTTGCGTGAGGCGCATCACGCGGTTGTCGCGGCACACCTGCGCGTAGATTCCGGAGCCGTCTGTTTTGGCATCGTAGCCGCGGTAAGCGGCGTACTTGTCCGACAGCGAGACGGCATTGATGGCCTGCTTCCAGCCACCCGCTTCGGTCAGCGAAACAACTGCCTGGTGGGTCTGCAGGATGTCGCGCACGGCCGTCACCAGCGCCTGCGCGATGTCTTCGGCCGCCAGCACCGTGTGCAGCGTGCGGGCCGCCTGCGCGACCTTGGCCAGCAGGGCGCTGTTGCGTTTTTCGCGATCGAGCCGCTGGGCCAGTTCGAGTTCGGCCGCGATCATGTCGTGGATGTCGGTGTTGGCGCCGATCCACTCGCGGATCGTGCCGTCGTCGGCCAGGATCGGGATGCCCTTGACCGCGGTCCAGCGGTAGCTGCCGTCGGCGCTGCGCAGCCGGTATTTTGTCTCGAACACCGAGCGCGCGGCAACGCAGGCCAGCCACAGAGACTGGGCCGGTGCGCGATCGTCGGGGTGCAGGGCATCGACCCAGCCGAAATCCTTCCATTCGTCGTAGGTCTGGCCGGTATAGGCGCGCCAGGACGGCGAGTCTTCCAGCACGCGGCCATCCGGGGTATTCGACCAGACGATCTGCGACGTGGCCATCACGAGCGAGCGGAAGCGCTGCTCGCGCAGGCGCAGCGCACTGTCGGCCGCCATGCGCTCGGTGATGTCCTCGTGCATGAGCATCACTTCAAGCGTGTTGCCGGCCTTGTCCTTGATGGGCCGCGCCTTCGCGGTAACCCAGCGCTTCGGACCGTGACCATCGAGCGCGCTGACGTCGTACAGCGCAGCCGGCAATTCAACCGGTTCCCCCTGCAGCGCCCGCGCCAGCAGCGCGCCGATGCCGTTGTCGGCCAGTTGCGGATCGTGCAGCACGTTGTAGTCGCCCAGCACGTACGCCATCAGCGGCGTGCCTTCGTGGATCTGCCACAGGCTTTCCCAGGCCTTGTTGACACGCGTGGTGTGCCCGGATGGCGCGAGGATCTGGATGCTGATTGGCGCCTGTTCGAACAGGGCCTGGAAACGGGTGTCGGGCATGCTGGCTGATTCTGCTTCTAATCCTGATTCGGGGAACGTACCGCGCGCAGTGGAAGACAAAGCGCACGTGGACTGATGTTTGTTGTTGGAACCGCATGATGTCACAGCGTGGCCGTCTTGATGCAAGATTATCGGGTCGCGCCGGCTCGGGCGTGTCAGGGCAGCTTGCCCTTGCCGTTTCCCTTGCCGTTTCCCTTGCCATTACCCTCACCGGACATGGGCTTCGGCAGGCCGATCTGGCGCGTGCCGGCCAGGCGGTCATGCAGGAACTGCCGGTCGCGGTCGAGCCAGGCCGTTGCTGCCCAGGCAGCAACGCCGAGTGCGAGTGCGATCGCGATGTCGGCCTTCGCATGCAGCCCGAAGGCCGCGCAGACGATCAGCGCGGGCGCAAACCAGCCCCAGGCGGCCAGGTAGCGCACGATGGCGACGCGCCAGGGCAGGCGGGCATGGCCCGGCTTGACGAGCTTGATGCGCCAGGTCTTCATCGCCAGCGTGTGCCCGCTGTCGCGCCAGCACCAGGTGAAGTACAGGCCCGTGATCACGAACAGGTACACCTTCAGACCGTGCTGGAAGAGGGGATCCTGGCGGTTGCCGGTAACGAGCAGATACAGCAGGACGGCCAGCATCTCGACCGCGAACAGCAGGAAGAATTCATAGATCATGACGGCCAGGCGCCGCTTGATCGTGGGCGTGCCGGCGGCCGCCAGTGCAGCCTCGGGCAACATGACCGGTGGCTCAGTTGCCGGCATTGGCGGCCTGCGCGGTACCGGGCTGGACGCCTGATGTGGCGACAGCGCCGCCATTTGCGGGCGCTGCCGGGGCAGGCGCGAGCGGCGGCACGGTGCTCGGTGTTGGCGCAACGGGCGCCGGCACGACGGCAATCGCCGACGGCGGCGGCGTATCGGGCGTGCCGATCAGCACGCACTCGGCGCCGCGGCGCGTCGTGTTTGCCGCGCACGGCATCGGCACGACCAGTTGCGGAGCGTCCGGCAACGCGATCGGCGCACTCTTTTGCAGCGTGGAGGGCTTGCTGGCCAGCTTGCGCTTTTCTTCGGCCGACAGCTGCTTGTAGTTTTCCCAGTTGGCGGCCTTGTCGCCCTGCGCCAGCTTGTTGGTCTTGCTGAAGTTTTCGCGCGCCAGGTCACGCTGCTGGGGCGTGAGTTTCATCCACTGGCGCATGCGTTCCTGCACGCGTTGCTGCTCGGCCGGGGCCATCGAGGCAAAGCGGGCCGAGACCTCGATCCAGCGGCGCTTGCGCGCGCCTTCCATGCGGTCCCATTCGGGCGCGAGCGGTGCAAGCGCCACCTGTTGCGCACTGCTCAGGTCGCGCCACAGCGGCTTGTCAGGGGCCTTGCGCAGCGGGCGCACGCTCGCGATCGTCTCGGTGGCTGCCGGCAGGATGGACGGCGTCTCGAGGCGATCGACGATCACCCAGGCCAGCGCAGCAGCGGCCACCACGCCGATGACGGTCTTCAGCACGGGGAAACGCGATCTCGAGACGTTCTTCTTGGTCATTGCTGGCGCTGCTGCGACTCCAGATAGGCGTTGAAACCCGGGTCGAGATAGGCCGTCAGCGGCAATTCGTCGGCCAGCACAGCGGCGTCGATGTCAGCCAGTGCGGCCAGTTGCTGCTGTTGTTCATGCTCGTAGAAGCCGCCCATGCCAATGACCAGTGCCAGGAGCGGCACGGCGATGGCCAGGCGCGACACGGCCGGCCCGGCAAGAAATGCACCCAGCCCGCGCCAGCCGAAGCCGGCCCTGGCGTCGGGCTTCTTGCGCGCCATGGCCGCCGCGCGTGCGGCGGCCAGCCTGTCAACCGTCGAGGCCGGCAGGTGGTCGAGCTGTTCGTCCAGCGCGTGGCGTATCTTGTACGCCAGATTGATGTCGTCGATGTTCATAGTGTGATTCCCTTGGCCTGGAGCGCTGCCGCGAGGGCGTGGGTGGCGCGCGAGCAATGCGTTTTGACGCTGCCCTCCGAGCATCCCATTGCTGCCGCCGTTTCGGCGACGTCCATATCTTGCCAGTAACGCATGAGGAAGGCTTCCCGTTGACGCGTCGGGAGTTTTTGTACTTCGTCATCGATCAAGCGCAAGGTCTGGGTACGCTCGACCTGGTCCGCGCTCGACTCTGCGGCCGCCGAACCCTGCTCGGCCTCGAGTGAGGCGAGTATATCAAAGTCATCATCGTCGTTTCCGTCGCCCCGCCCGAAGCCCGAGAACAGGCTGACCCAGGTATTGCGCACTTTCTCGCGGCGGAAGTAATCGAGGATCGTCGTCTGCAGGATGCGCTGGAACAGCATCGGCAGCTCGGCTGCCGGCTTGTCGCCGTATTTTTCGGCGAGCTTGATCATCGCGTCCTGCACGATGTCCAGCGCCGATTCGTCCTTGCGAACCGCATAGACCGCCTGCTTGAACGCGCGCCGTTCGACATTCTGCAGAAAGTCGTTAAGTTCTTTGTCTGTGGCCATGCAGGTTCAGGGGGAGGCGCGCAAGTGGGTCGTGCTTTAGGGAAAACTGTCGCATCCTAGCAAAAAACCATCCGGCCTGCATCGGAATCGCTCAGCCGCCAGTTCTGCCATGCCGCTTGCATGGGGTGCAAAAACTGCATGACGATAGCTGAAATCATTCGTTGTTGGGGCTGTCAGGCGTGGCTATCGTAACAACACGATCATTCAGCCAGGCCATCGCCATGCCACTCGATTCTGCCCGTCAATCCTTTGCCATCCATCCGTTTCCCGGCGCGCCACTGGGCGCCGAAGTCGTCGGCCTCGACCTGTCGCTGCCGCTAGCCACGTCCGATCTTGCGCGGCTGCACCGCGCGCATCTCGACCATCACGTGCTCGTGTTTCGCGACCAGCACATCACGCCCGCGCAGCAGGTGGACTTCAGCCGCCACTTCGGCGCGCTGCAAATCCACGTGCTGCGCAATTTCCAGTTGCCCGGGCAACCCGAGGTGCTGGTGATTTCGAATATCCAGCAGGACGGCAAGCCGGTCGGGCTGGGCGACGCCGGCCACTTCTGGCATTCCGACCTGTCCTATAAAGAGACGCCGAGCCTGGGCTCGATGCTCCATGCGCAGGAGTTGCCGGCCGTGGGCGGCGACACGTTGTTTGCCAACCAGCATACAGCGTGGGACGCGTTGCCAGATGACCTCAAGCGTGAGGTCGAAGGATTACAGGCCGAGCACTGGTACCTGGCGCGCTATGACGAACTGCGCCAGCGCAACCCGTACCGGCCGCAGCTGACCCAAACCCAGATCGACGAAGTCAAGCCGGTCAGCCACCCGGTGGTGCGCACGCACCCCGAGACGGGCCGCCGCGCGCTGTTCGTCAGCGAGCATTTCACAACGCGCATCCTGGGCGTGTCCGAACAGCGCAGCCGTGAACTGCTCGATTTGCTGTTCGATTACGGCACCCGTGCCGAACATGTCTATCGCCACCAGTGGCAGCCCCACGACATGGTGTTCTGGGACAACCGCTCGCTGATGCACCTGGCCGCCGGTTGCCCGGACCACCTGCGCCGCAAGCTGTACCGCACGACGATCGAAGGCGACGTGCCTTTCTGACCCATTCCAGGATACCCATGAATCTCACTACAAAATTGTTGGCACTGGCCGCAGCGCTGACGTTGGCGCTGCCGTCAATGGCCCAGGCCGAAGGCAAGATCCGCGTGGCCGAGCAGTTTGGCGTGGTCTATCTGCTGCTGAATGTGGCGCAAGACCAGAAGCTCATCGAAAAGCATGGCAGGAAGCAGGGGATCGATGTCGACGTGGACTGGGTCAAGCTGTCGGGTGGCGCGGTCGTCAACGACGCGCTGCTCTCCGGCTCCATCGACGTGGCCGGCGCCGGGGTCGGCCCGTTGATGACGATCTGGGATCGCACCAGGGGCCGCCAGAACGTGCGCGGCATCGCGTCGCTGGGGAGTTTTCCGTATTACCTCGTCAGCACCAATCCGGCCGTCAAGACGATTGCCGACTTCAGCGCGAAAGACCGGATTGCGTTGCCGGCCGTGACGGTGTCGGTGCAGGCGCGCATTCTGCAAATGGCGGCGGCGAAACAGTGGGGCCTGGCCGGGTTCAAGAAGCTCGATCCGCTCACGCAGACGGTGCCGCATCCGGATGCGGCCGCTGCCCTCATCGCCGGCAAGACCGAATTGAATGCGCACTTCGCCGCGCCACCGTTCCAGCAACTCGAGCTGGCGGGCAACCCTAATGCGCACATCGTGCTCGACTCGTACCAGGTGCTGGGCGGGCCGTCGTCGGCCACGGTGCTGTATGCCACCGAGAAGTACGTGAAAGACAATCCGAAGACCTATCGCGCCTTCATCGATGCGCTGGCCGAAGCGGCCCGGTATATTGCGGCCAATCCGGAAGGCGCGGCCGATGCCTATCTGCGCGTGAACAAGGGCAGCGTCGACCGGGCGCTGCTGCTCAAGGTCATCAAGGACCCGAAGACGCAGTTCGGCGTGGCGCCGCAAAACACGCTGGGCCTGGCGCAGTTCCTGCATCAGGTCGGCGCCATCAAGAACAGGCCGTCATCGTGGCGCGATTACTTCTTCGCGCATCCGGCCATTGCCAACGGAAGCTGATATGCGCGCCATTGCCCCCTTTAATCTGGTGCCGCCGGAACCGTTGCTGCGAGCCCAACATGTCACGCTGGAATATGCCAGCGAGCGCGGCGTCGTGCGCGCGACCGACGATGTGAGCTTCGATGTCTACCGGGGCGACCGCTTCGTGCTGCTGGGGCCGTCAGGCTGCGGCAAGTCGACGCTGCTGAAAGCCATCGGCGGCTTCATCGCGCCACGCGCAGGTAGCCTGCACCTGGGCGGCACGCCCGTCACGGGGCCGGGCCCGGACCGCATCGTCGTGTTCCAGGAATTCGATCAGCTGCCGCCGTGGAAGACAGTGAAGCAGAATGTCATGTTCCCGATGCTGGCCGGTGGTATTGCGCGGGCCGAGGCCGAGGCGCGTGCCCGCCACTGGCTGGGCAAGGTCGGGCTGGCGCGGTTTGCCGATGCGTATCCGCACACGCTGTCGGGCGGCATGAAAGCGCGTGTGGCGATTGCGCGCGCGCTGGCGATGCAGCCGGCCGTGCTGCTGATGGACGAGCCGTTCGCCGCACTCGATGCGCTGACCCGGCGCAGCATGCAGGAAGAGCTGCAGGCGCTGTGGGACGAGATCGGCTTCACGATGCTGTTCGTGACGCACTCGATCGAAGAGGCGCTGGTGGTGGGCAACCGTATCCTGCTGCTCTCGCCGCACCCGGGCCGCGTGCGCGCCGAACTCAATAGTCACCAGTTCAGCCTGGCCAGCGCGGGCAGCCACGAGTTTCAGGCCGCCACGCAGCGCATCCACGCGCTGCTGTTCGGTGCAGATGATGCTGCTGCGCCGGCCGTGCAACCACAACCGGCGCAGGTGCAACCATGAGCGCCGTGCATGAACCACCGATCCGGCCCGAATACGTCGCGCCACAGCGTGCAGCGCCCGCGCCTGCCCTGGTCAGCACCGGGCCGGTCAACCGCTGGGGCTGGCTGAGCAAGCCCGCGATCCTGCTGGCGCTGAGCATCCTGTGGGAGTTGCTCGCGCGCTGGGTCGACAACGATTTACTGTTGCCGGGCGCGCTGCAGACGGCTCGCGCATTTGTCGACGGCATCGCGTCTGGCGAACTGATCGGTTATGTGACGGTATCGCTGACCATCCTCGTGCAGGGATTCCTGTTGGGCGTGGCCATCGCGTTCCTGTTGACCTGGCTGGCCGTGTCGAACCGCTTCGGGCGCGAGTTGATCGACACGTTGACGTCGATGTTCAACCCGCTGCCGGCCATCGCGTTGCTGCCGCTGGCGCTGCTGTGGTTCGGCCTGGGCAAGGGCAGCCTGCTGATGGTGCTGGTCCATTCGGTCGTGTGGCCGCTGACGCTCAATGCCAGCGCGGGCTTTCGCGCCGTGCCCGAGACGCTGCGCATGGCCGGGCGTAACTATGGCCTGGGCGGCCTACGCATGGTGCTGCAGATCCTGGTGCCGGCGGCGCTGCCGTCGATTCTGTCAGGCCTGAAGATCGGCTGGGCCTTTGCCTGGCGCACGCTGATCGCGGCGGAGCTGGTTTTTGGCAGCACGTCGGGGCAGGGCGGCCTGGGCTGGTACATCTTCCAGAACCGCAACGAGCTGTTCACCGATAAAGTGTTCGCGGGCCTGGCCACGGTGATCCTGATTGGCCTGGCGATCGAGCGCTGCGTGTTTCAGACGCTGGAGCGCGTGACGGTGCGGCGCTGGGGCATGCAGCGCTGAAACGCAAGGCTGCCTGGCTCAGTTCGCCGCCTGCGGTGCGCCCAGTGACGCAATCCGGTAAGTGGCTTTCTGTCCGCCGTCGTCGGTCATGATGAACTCGGTGCCGTCAGCGCCCATGTTGAACATGCGGCCGGCCCCCGCAGGAATCAGGGACTGCACGCTGCGCACGACGTGACCGGCCAGCCCCTGCGCGCCCTGCGCCACCAGCACCGTGCCATCCGCGCCTGGCGCATCCCCGCGCAGGTCGATCAGCGGGATGGCCGCGCCATGCCAGGCCATCGTCGTGCCGTGCGGTGCGTCCAGCGGCACGATCTGTTCGATCGCCGCGAGCGGCAGCGCCTGCAGGCCGGCGGCATCGAACACGACATAGGCTTCGGCATTGCCGGTGCCGGTGCCGGCGGACGCGGTGGACGTGACGCTGTCGCCGCGCGCCAGCGCCGCCTCGGGATGCCGCGCCAGCAGGCGCGCGACATCGACCAGCAGCACCGTTGCGCCGCTGGCATCGATCACATTCTCGCCAACCCCGTCCGTGCTGGGTACGCCAGGACCGAATTCTTCGAGCCGCAGAACGGCCTGCACCGGCACGCCAAGCATCAGGTCGGCCTGCTGCAGCACGGCGAGCAGGGGCGCAGCAGCGACGCGCGTGTCGACGCCAGGCGCCTGGAACAGCGCTGTGCTGGCAATCAGCGCGAGCTGGTTGTCGTTCCAGCGGCACCAGGCGCTGCTGCCGATGTGCGTCAGCGGGGGCAAGGCCAGCACTTCGGCCAGCGCGGCCGGCGGCACGCCGATCAGGCCGTGGCCAGTGTCGAGCAGCGCGTAGCAGGTGCGTTGCAGCGTGTCGGCCACGGGCGGGGCAACGGACGCAGCGGCCGTGGTGGCCGCCGGGTCCGTGCTCCAGCACAGCGCCAGATCGGTCAGCCGGGTCACTTCCAGCAGGCTTAGAAGCACGCCGTTCCCGACCGGCACGGCGCTATGAAACACATCGTTCGGATCGTCGCCGTGATGCAGGCGCTGCAGCGCCGCTGCCTCGACCTCGACCAGTTCCTCGAGCGCATCGACGCGCAGGCCGACCGTGCGGTCCCCGTCGCGCAGCAACAGCAGTTGCGGGACGGCGCCCGCCGGCGCCGCGCCGACGTCGAGCCAGCGCGCCAGGTCGACCACCGGCACGGCCATGCCGTCGTGGTCGACCATGCCGAGCAGGGCGTGGGTGCGCAGGGGCAGGCGACCGAGGGTCGCCGGCAGTGGCAGGGCCTGGAGCACGGCCTCGATCCGTACGCCGATCCCGACCTCGCCGATCCGGATGCGCGCCAGCGTCAGCGGCGCGCTGCAAGTGGCCGGCACGGCCTAGCGCTCGCGCGCCACTGCCTCGAGCTCGGCCAGCAGGCGTGAAGCGTCGCGGGTGGAGTCGGCCTGATGGTGGGTGGCACTGCCAATGCCTGCGATCGAACTGCTGGTAGCGGCGACCGACTCGAGGATGCGCTCGAATGCATCTTCCACATCGCCGGCCAGGCGGGTGCCTTCGTCGACGCGGCTGACTGTCTCGTTGATCAGCTTGGATATTTCGCGCGCCGCCAGTGCCGATTTCTCGGCCAGCTTGCGCACTTCGTTGGCCACCACCGAAAAGCCGCGCCCATGTTCGCCTGCGCGCGCCGCTTCGATCGCGGCATTAAAGGCCAGCAAGTGGGTCTGGCCGGCGATGCTCGTGATGGTGTCGATGATTTCGCGCACGTCGCCAGACGACGTCTGGATGGCTTGCATGGCGCCCTTGGAGCGTTCCAGCAGGCGGCTGCCGCTGGCCGCACCTTCCTGGGTACGCGCGGCCATCGCGGCGGAGTCACGCGCGCCGTCGACGATCGTGGTGATCGAGCGGCCCAGGCCGTCAAGTGCCGTACCGATGGCGTCGATCTTGGTGCTCACCAGTTCTTCGCGCCGCACCTGGGCCGTCACGTCCATCGCGAACTTGACGACCTTGTATGGTTTGCCGGTGGCATCGAGGATCGGATTGTAGGTGGCCTGGATCCAGATATCAGCGTCGTGCTTGCCACGGCGCTGGAAGCGTCCCGCCTGGAACCGGCCCTGGCCCAGATCGGCCCAGAAGTGGCGGTATTCGGCGCTTTTGGCCAGTTCCGGGTCGCAGAACAGCGTGTGGTGGCAGCCGACGATCTCGTCTTCGGTATAACCCATGGTGCGCAAGAAGTTTTCGTTAGCGGACAAGACATTGCCGCGCATATCGAATTCAATGACTGCCTGCGAGCGTCCGATCGCGTCGAGCTTGCCGCGCGATTCGGCGGCCAGCAGCTTCTGTTCGGTGATGTCGGTGGCGAACTTGACCACCTTGACCGGCTTGCCGTCGGCGTCAAAGATCGGGCTGTAAGTGGCCTGGATCCAGACCGGTGCGCCGTCGCTGCGGATACGCTTGAATTCGCCCGTGTGGAACTCGCCCTTGGCCAGGCTGTGCCAGAACATCTTGTATTCGGGCGAGCGCTGATAGGCGGGATCGCAGAACATTGCGTGCTGGCGCCCGATGACCTGATCCTGCTCGTAACCGAGGGTGAGCAGGAAATTGCGGTTGGCGTGCAGGATGCGGCCTTCGAGATCGAACTCGATCACCGCCTGTGCGCGGTCGATGGCCGTCATCGCGGCCATGGCCATTTCCTGAAGATTGTCGTGGGGCGCTTGCATAGCTGAATCCGGGGCAGAAGGTGAGCAAAAAAAACGGCATTTCCGAGGCAATAATCTTAAGCGTTTTTTTCTTTGGGACATGATTTCCATGTAGCAATAGATCAAATTTTACTGCGTTGCGCCCGATTTACAACACGTGCGCGCGACTTGCACCAAAAACGAGCGGGTCAGCACCGTGCGCGCTACGACGCAGTGCGGTGCTTTGGCTGCAGCAGCCACCCTGTGAGAGCGTCCTGCAGCTATTACGCCAACCATGGTCGCACCTTGTCGAAAGACAAAGCTTGACCAGAATGGTGCGGCGCGGTATGGTGTTCCTCACGCTTTGCACCCTCAAAGCATCAACGTCATGCGGGAGTCGCCCACAACGCCCCGTCCGCCATGGCACGCTTTCATTTGTAGGCAGTTTGCTCCGACCCGTGCCACAAGCGCGAGAGATGCGTCCAACCGCTACAAACACTCAAGCCTAACGAGTTGCGCCCAGCGTCAATGCGTACGGTCCCTACGGCGACCCGAACCATCGACGTGCACGCAGAAAGAAGTGGAGCCTGAGGGTTGTAAGCGCAGCACGCATATCGCCAGGAACGAGCATCCGATCAATCAACCCTATGGGTTTTGAAAGGAATGGTTATGAGTTTCGATCCAACAGTCCCCATCACGGGCGCTGAAATCGTTGTCCGTTGTCTGGCAGAAGAGGGCGTCAAACACGTCTTCGGTTATCCGGGCGGCGCGGTTCTGTATATCTACGACGCGATCTTCCAGCAAGATAAATTCCAGCACGTTCTCGTTCGCCACGAACAAGCCGCGGTGCATGCCGCCGACGCCTATTCGCGCAGCTCGAACACCGTGGGCGTTGCCCTCGTCACGTCCGGTCCGGGCGTCACCAATGCCGTCACCGGCTTGTCGACCGCTTATATGGACTCGGTACCGATGGTCGTGATTTCCGGCCAGGTGCCGAGCCACGCGATCGGCCAGGATGCGTTCCAGGAATGCGATACGGTCGGCATCACCCGTCCGGTGGTCAAGCACAACTTCCTGGTCAAGGACGTGCGCGATCTGGCGTCAACGATCAAGAAAGCCTTCTTCATCGCCCGCACTGGCCGGCCCGGTCCCGTGCTGGTCGATATTCCAAAGGACATCACGGTCAACAAATGCCTGTTCGAGTACCCGCGCGAGATCGAGATGCGCTCGTACCGTCCAGTTGACAAGGGCCATGCCGGCCAGATCCGCAAAGCGGTCGCGCTGCTGCAGAACGCCGAGCGGCCGATGATCTATGCGGGCGGCGGCGTCATCCTGGCCAATGCCTCGAATGAGCTCAACCGCATGGTCGAGACGACCGGCTTCCCGATCACGAATACGCTGATGGGCCTGGGCGGGTCGCGTTCGTCCGATCCGCACTTCGTCGGCATGCCGGGCATGCATGGCACGTATGAAGCGAACATGGCGATGCAGCACTGCGACGTGTTGATCGCCATTGGTGCCCGCTTCGACGACCGCGTGATCGGCAACCCGAAGCACTTCGCTTCGCATCCGCGCAAGATCATCCATATCGACATCGACCCGTCGTCGATTTCCAAGCGCGTGAAAGTGGATATCCCGATCGTCGGCAACGTCAAGGACGTGCTGATCGAACTGCTCTCGCAGCTCGAGGCCGGTACTGGTCACGCGAATGCGCCTGCGCTGCAAAGCTGGTGGAAGCAGATCGCCGAGTGGCGTGGCCGCGACTGTCTGGCGTATGCAAGCTCGGATACGCTGATCAAGCCGCAGTCCGTGATCCAGCAGCTGCACAAGGTCACCGGTGGCGACGCGTTCATCACGTCCGACGTCGGCCAGCACCAGATGTGGGCCGCGCAGTACTACCCGTTCGACAAGCCGCGCCGCTGGATCAATTCCGGTGGCCTGGGCACGATGGGCGTGGGCCTGCCATTCGCGATGGGCGTGCAGATGGCCAACCCGGATGCCACCGTGGCGTGTGTCACCGGCGAAGGTTCGATCCAGATGTGCATCCAGGAGCTTGCCACCTGCAAGCAATACCACCTGACGCCGAAGATCATCCTGCTCAACAACCGCTTCCTGGGCATGGTCCGCCAGTGGCAGCAGATCGATTACGGCTCGCGCTATTCCGAGTCGTACATGGATTCGCTGCCCGACTTCGAAAAGCTGGCCGAGGCCTATGGCCACGTCGGCATGAAGATCGAAAAACCGGGCGATGTCGATGGCGCGCTGCGCGATGCATTCGCCATGAAAGACCGCCTGGTATTCATGAACTTCATTACCGACCAGAGTGAAAACGTGTGGCCAATGGTCAAGGCGGGCCGCGGCCTGAACGAAATGCTGCTCGGCTCGGAGGACCTGTAAATGCGCCATATTATTTCTGTCCTGCTGGAGAATGAAGCCGGTGCGCTGTCACGCGTGGTGGGCCTGTTCTCGGCGCGCGGCTACAACATCGAAACGCTGACCGTGGCGCCGACCGAAGACGCAACGCTGTCGCGCATGACGATCGTCACGTCCGGCTCGGACGACATCATCGAGCAGATCACGAAGCACCTGAACCGCCTGATCGAGGTGGTCAAGGTGGTCGACCTGACCGAAGGTCAGCACATCGAGCGCGAGCTCATGCTGATCAAGGTACGGGCGGTTGGCAAGGAGCGCGAAGAAATGAAGCGCACCGCCGATATCTTCCGTGGCCGCGTCATCGACGTCACCGAAAAGACCTACACGATCGAGCTGACCGGCGCCAAATCGAAACTGGATGCCTTCATCGACGCCATCGACCGCGCCTCGATCCTCGAGACGGTGCGCACTGGCGGCTCGGGCATCGGCCGCGGCGAACGCATTCTGAAAGTTTGAGCAACGCTCAACATTACACAATTCAAATTCAATAACAGGACAAAAAAATGAACGTTTTCTACGACAAGGACTGCGACCTCTCCCTCATCAAGGGCAAGAACGTTGCCATCATCGGTTACGGCTCGCAAGGCCACGCGCACGCACAGAACCTGAGCGAATCGGGCGTCAATGTCACCGTCGGCCTGCGCCGCGGCGGCGCTTCGTGGGGCAAGGTCGAGCAAGCCGGCCTGAAAGTGGCGGAAGTCGATGAAGCAGTGAAGAACGCCGACGTCATCATGATCCTGCTGCCGGACGAAAACATCGCCGAAGTCTACAAGCAGAACATCGAGCCAAACGCCAAGCAGGGCGCCGTGCTGGCCTTCGCCCACGGCTTCAACGTGCACTATGGCCAGGTCGTCCCACGTGCCGACCTCGACGTGATCATGGTCGCGCCGAAAGCGCCGGGCCACACGGTGCGCGGCACCTACACGCAAGGTGGGGGCGTGCCGCACCTGATCGCCGTGTACCAGGACAAATCGGGCGCCGCCCGTGATATCGCCATGTCGTACGCGATGGCCAACGGCGGCGGCCGCGCCGGCATCATCGAGACCAACTTCCGCGAAGAAACCGAGACCGACCTGTTCGGCGAGCAGGCCGTGCTGTGCGGTGGCGCGGTCGAACTGATCAAGGCGGGCTTCGAGACGCTGACCGAAGCCGGCTATGCGCCGGAGATGGCGTACTTCGAGTGCCTGCACGAACTCAAGCTGATCGTTGACCTGATCTATGAAGGCGGCATCGCCAACATGAACTACTCGATCTCGAACAACGCGGAATACGGCGAATACGTCACCGGCCCGCGCGTCGTGACCGAAGACACCAAGAACGCGATGCGCCAGTGCCTGAAGGACATCCAGACCGGCGAATACGCCAAGAGCTTCATCCTGGAAAACAAGGCCGGCGCACCGACGCTGATCTCGCGCCGTCGCCTGACGGCCGAGCATCCGATCGAAGAAGTCGGCGCGAAGCTGCGCGCGATGATGCCGTGGATTGCGAAGAACAAGCTGGTGGATCAGTCGAAGAACTAAGTTCGCGCTAGTGGACAGGAACGGCGCCTTCGGGCGCCGTTTTTCATGGGGCGCCGGTTGTTACAAACCACGTCAAAAGCTACTCATTTGCAACTGTCCATTACAAATTACCGATGTTTTCCCTGTGCACGGTATCGTATAACTACGCCGGACATACGTCGCAACCCACAGGAGAACAAGAATGGCATTCACCAAATCCCTCGTCGCCGCCGCCCTCGTGCTGGCCTTCAGCGCTGCCCAGGCGCAGACCGCGCCGTCGACTGCGACCACCGGCACCATGGTCATCGTTCCCGCCTTCGGCGAAGTCAAGCACGCCAATGACGAAGCGACGATCACGTTCGCCGTCGAAGAACACGACAAGGACAAGAACGCCGCCGCCGACCGCGTCAACCGCAAGATGAAAGAGGGCACCGAGATCGTGCGCCGCGCCGATCCGAAAGCCGAACTGAAAACCCAGGGCTACTACACGTACCCGGTGTACCCGGAAGTACAGCCACAGCCGGTCGGGCGCGTGGTTGCGCCGGTCAAGCCGGTGCCGATCGCCTGGCGCGTCGGCCAGTACCTGGAAGTCAAGACCACGAACCTGGCCGCACTGCCGAAAACGGCCGCTGCCGCGCAGAAGGTCTTGCAGATCAATAACATCAACTTCGGCCTGACCCCGGCGACCGAAAAGCGCCTCGATGACCAGCGCATCGCCGCCACGTACCAGAACCTGAACGAGCGCATCGTCTCGATCGCCAAGGCAATGGGCCGCCAGCCGGGCGACGCCGTGCTCGATACGGTCGACTTCGAAGGCTCGGGCAATTATGCGGGCGACGCGCAAGGTGCGCCGGCCATGATGATGCGCTCGAGCGCCAAGCGCGAGATGGATGACGGCGTGGCCGAACCGAGCTTCGAGCCAGGCGAAACCACGCTGCAGATGCGCCTGGTGGGCAAGGTCAAGTTCAAGTAAGGCGCAGTCAGCGTCGTCTGTTGATGACGCCGATTGCGATGCAAAACAATTGTTCTGCTGAACTGACCCTCCCGCCATCCAGTGCCCAGCGCCACCCCAGGTAGTTGGGCAAATAGCGCGATGCCACCCCGCGAAAGCCCAGTAGCCAGGCCTTGAAGCGTCCGTGGTACGCGTTCACGTTCTGTACGTGGATGGCGCGGCTACCCGAATGCCTGACGCGCACGCCAGCGCGCAAATTGACTGTCTCGTGCGCAATCCTGTGCTTGCGTGCAAAGGCCCGGTAGGCGGCGTGGCTGTCGCTGACCAAGAGTGCCTGCGGATCAAGTCTGGGCAGCAAATCGCTTTCGAGTTGCGCGGCCGTCAGTGCGCCACGGCCAGTGACGGCATCGATGGTGCGGCCATTCCGGTCGCGCGCCACCAGGATGCAATCGAGGTGGCGGGAAATGCCACGTTTGGGGGCGCGGCCGCCCCTTCGGCGTGGCGGCCGGTCAAGGGTGCGTGATCCTTTTTGCGATTCGAGCAGGAATGTCTCATCGGCCTCCACGATGCCATTGAGCGATAGAGGCCGGTCGAGCTTGACCCAATCGAGAAAGCGGTGGCGCCACCGGAATGCCGTGTTGCGGTGCACGCCGATCCGGTCTGCGCCCTTGCGTACGGACAGAGAATCGAGCAACACCTGCGAATACGCGAGCCATTTGGCCTTGTGCCTGAGTCGCGCCAGCGGCGTGCCGCTCAGGTCGTTGAAAGTACGGCCACAGGCGCAGCAGCGAAAGCGCTGCAGGTCGTTGGCGTATCCGTGTCGATTGCAGCGTTCGTTGCCACAGCTGGGGCAGCAGCGCGCTGGCGCTCTGGCCTGCGCGATCAGCGCGACCACCTGGTCGAGGCCGGCTGCGGGATGCAGGGCATCGAGCACTTGGCGGCGCTGTGGCTGATTCAGCGCTGACAACCTGGCAAACCAGTTCTTGAAACGGGGCGCTTTCATGAGCGATTCCTGACGCTGGGGACCGGTGTTGGACCACGAAACCGCTCATCAGTTCACCGCTTGGCTCTATTTAACGTTGACTGCGCCTTCAAGTAGGCGCCATGCAATTGCCAGCTGGGTTAGCGTAGTGTTTCGCTAACACGGGTCCCGCCTCTATAATGGCTGGGAACAGTCGCTCGGCGGCTCACTTGAATACGATTGCTTATGCCAACTTTTCCACGAAGAAGAAAGCCAGGGACCCCGCCCAAAGGTCCACGATTCTCCCGCCTGAAAAAGCGTTTCGCGCCCCGTACGCAAGCACGCGCGGCCGGTGAGCGCAGCCGCGGCATCTACCTGCTGCCCAATGCCTTTACCACCGCCGCGCTGTTCTGTGGCTTCTACGCCATCGTCATGGCGATGAACCAGCGTTTCGACCAGGCTTGCTGGGCCGTGTTCATCGCAATGATCCTCGATGGCCTGGACGGGCGCATCGCGCGCCTGACCAATACCCAATCCGAATTCGGCGCGCAGTACGACAGCCTGGCCGACATGGTATCGTTCGGCGCTGCGCCGGCGCTGGTGATGTACGAATGGTCGCTCAACGGCCTTGGCAAGGTCGGCTGGGTCGCCGCCTTCATCTATTGCGCCTGCGCCGCCTTGCGCCTGGCACGCTTCAATACCAATATCGAAGTGGTCGACAAGCGCTTCTTCCAGGGCCTGCCCAGCCCGGCGGCGGCGGCGCTCGTGATCGGCTTCATCATGATGATGATCGATCCCGATATCAGCGTCATCCCGCGCAAGGTCGAGTGGGTGTCGTGGGGCATCACGGTCTTCGCCGGCCTGACGATGGTGTCGAACGTGCCGTTCTACAGCTTCAAGGACATCAACTTCCGCAAGTCGGTGCCGTTCATCGCCGTGTTCCTGATTGCACTGGTGCTGGCGCTGCTGGCGATCGATCCGCCCAAGGTGCTGTGGCCGATCTTCGTGATCTACGGCCTGTCGGGTTACGCCGTGTATGTGTGGCAGCGTGCAAAGGGCAAGCGGGTCAGCATCATCCCGCTCGACGACGCCGACGACGACCTCCACCGCTGATCACAGGCTGCCTGAACCATGAGAGCTCCTTACTTTGCGGCCTGCGCCGCCACCGTCCTGCTGCTGTCAGGACTCCTTGCGGCCTGCTCGCCGCTGTCGCTGGTCAATGCGGTCTCGCCAAGCGGCGCCACGCGCACGGTGGCCTCGGCCGCCTACGGCACCAATCCGCGCCACGTACTCGACATCTACCGCCCTGAAAACTGGACCGGCCCGGCGCCCGTCATCGTGTTCTACTACGGTGGCAACTGGGTCAATGGCGAGCGGGGCGACTATGCCTTCGTCGGCCGCGCGCTGGCGGCGCGTGGTTTCGTCGTAGTCATTCCCGACTACCGCCTGTACCCGCAGGTACGCTATCCGGACTTCCTGACCGACAGCGCCGAAGCGCTGGCCTGGACATCGCGCCGCATCAAGGCCTATGGCGGCGATCCGAAGCGCATCTATGCGATGGGCCACAGTGCCGGCGCCTACAACGCGGCGATGCTGGCGCTCGACCCGCGCTGGTTGCGGGCGCAGGGCACGGCTCCGAGCATCCTGCGTGGCTGGATCGGCATGGCCGGCCCGTACAACTTCCTGCCCGTCGAAAATGAAACGACGCGCCCGGTCTTCCTGTACCCGGATACGCCGCGCGATTCGCAGCCGATCAACCACGTGACGGTCAATGCGCCGCCTGCGCTGTTGATCGCGGCGCGCAACGATTCGACAGTCGACCCGGAGCGCAACACGGGCGCGCTCGCCGACCGGCTGCGTGCGACGGGTGTGCCGGTGCGCGAAGTGAGCTTTACTGGCGTGAACCACGTCACGCTGCTCGCAACGCTATCGAGCTCGCTGCGCCGCCTGGCGCCGTCGCTCGACGCGATCGAAGACTTCGTGCACAGCGACGGCGGGCGCAAGCTGCCGCCCGCGCGCTAGGCGTTTTTCATGCAGCAGCCCCTACCAGGGGCTGCGTTCCCTTGGCTCGTACATCGGGTCCGGCCCGTTCATCATCTGGCGCACGACGCCCTGTTCGTCGAAGTGAACGTGCATCATCGAGTTCCAGACGCCAGCCTCCTTGTAGCGATACGACCACACCTCGTAGTTTTGCATCGCCACGCGCGAGCGTTCGGCAGGGCGACCGATCGTCCGCAATACCTGCTCCTTGGTGGCCTGGTCGACCTTGAGCGTGGCAAATTTTTCGCCAGTCAGCACCTGCTCGTAGGCCGTCAGGCGCCCATCGGAACCAAGGCGTGCCATCCACGTGTACTGGCCCATCGGCCCCGTCGCGTATTCGAGCGAGCGCGCCGCGCCATCGGGATCGACATAGATGGACGTCGGCTTGCCAAGCTTGGCCTGGACCACATCGGCTGTCTCGCCCGGCAGCGGGGCAGGGCGGGTGGCGCACGCCGCCAGCAGCAGCGTGGCGGCCAGCGTTGTTATTTTCATCATTGGGTGCATTATTTTGTCCTTTACGTGGCGGCAGGGCAGGCAAACGCTGGTGGGCACCCGCGATTTGCACTATACTTGCCGGTCTGTCCGAATCCGGGCAGGCATTCAATCAATCACGGTGCGCTGGGTTGCGACTCTTGCACCGCATGTGAAAGGTAACATCATGACCGTAGAAACTCTGAACAAAGCCGCGATTATCGCGGACAACGCACGCGGCGAAAAAGACACCGGTTCGCCAGAAGTGCAAGTTGCACTGCTGACCGCACGCATCAACGACCTGAACGGCCACTTCAAGGCCCACCAGAAAGATCACCACTCGCGTCGTGGTCTGATCATGATGGTCAACCGTCGTAAGAGCCTGCTGTCGTACCTGAAGAACAAGGATCTGAACCGTTACCGCGACCTGATCGCCAAACTGGGCCTGCGTAAGTAATTCGTTTGCGCCAGACGGTTTAAGTCTGAAGATGCCTGCGCCAGTTCTCTGTCGCGGGCATTTTTCGTTTTTGAGCAGTTTGTTTGTTGTTGCAAGGCTGTTCTGCTCGTGAACGGCCCGTGGTGAGAGGTGAACGACAGCACCTGAAAATCTGTCGGCAAAATGAAAGGGATACCCCATGTTTAACAAAGTTACGAAAACCTTCCAGTACGGTCAACACACTGTCACCCTGGAGACGGGCGAAATCGCGCGCCAGGCAAGCGGCGCCGTCGTGGTGTCGGTCGAAGATACCGTCGTGCTGGCAACCGTGGTCGCACGCAAGGATGCCAAGCCGGGCCAGGATTTCTTCCCGCTGACCGTCGACTACCTCGAGAAAACGTATGCTGCGGGTAAAATCCCGGGCGGTTTCTTCAAGCGCGAAGGCCGTCCTTCCGAAAAAGAAACGCTCACCTCGCGCCTGATCGACCGTCCAATCCGTCCGCTGTTCCCGGAAGGCTACCTGAACGAAGTCCAGGTCATCATCCACGTGCTGTCGGTCAACCCTGAAATCGATCCGGACATCCCTGCGATGATCGGCGCGTCGGCCGCCCTGTGCATCGCCGGCATCCCGTTCAGCGGCCCGATCGGCGCCGCGCGCGTCGGCTACGCGAATGGCCAGTACATCCTGAACCCGACCACCACCGAGCTGAAGACCTCGCAGATGGACCTGGTCGTGGCGGGTACCGAAACCGCCGTCCTGATGGTCGAGTCGGAAGCCAAGCAACTGTCCGAAGAAATCATGCTGGGCGCCGTCGTGTTCGGCCACGACCAGATGAAAGTCGTGATCGATGCGATCCACGACCTGGTCGCCGAAGGCGGCAAGCCGGAAGTCGAATGGGCGCCGGCGCCAAAGAACGAAGAGCTGATCGCCCGTATCGGCGAACTGGCTGGCGCGAAAGTGCGCGATGCATACCAGACCCGCGAAAAATCGGCGCGTCAGCAAAAGCTGAAGTCGCTGTCGTCCGAAGTGATGGCTGACCTGAACGCCGCTGGCGTGACGGCAGATGCTGGGGACGTCGGCAACATCCTGTTCGACATGGAAGCCAAGGTCGTGCGTTCGCAGATTCTCGAAGGCGAGCCACGCATCGACGGTCGCGACACCCGCACCGTGCGTCCGATCTCGATCCGTTCGAGCGTGCTGCCACGCACCCACGGTTCGGCCCTGTTCACCCGCGGCGAAACGCAGGCGCTGGTCGTTGCCACGCTGGGCACCGCCCGCGACAGCCAGAAGATCGATGCGCTGATGGGCGAGTACACCGATTCGTTCATGATGCACTACAACATGCCTCCGTTCGCCACCGGCGAAACCGGCCGCGTCGGTACGCCGAAGCGCCGCGAAGTCGGCCACGGCCGTCTGGCCAAGCGCGCGCTGATCGCTGCGCTGCCGGATCCGGAAGACTTCAGCTACTCGGTGCGCCTGGTCTCGGAAATCACCGAGTCGAACGGTTCGTCGTCGATGGCGTCGGTCTGCGGCGGCTGTCTGGCACTGATGGACGCCGGCGTGCCGATGAAATCGCACGTGGCCGGTATCGCCATGGGCCTGATCAAGGAAGGCGGCAAGTTCGCCGTGCTGTCGGACATCCTGGGCGATGAAGATCACCTGGGCGACATGGACTTCAAGGTGGCAGGTACTGCAGCAGGCATCACCGCGCTGCAGATGGACATCAAGATCCAGGGCATCACCAAGGAAATCATGCAGGTGGCACTGGCGCAAGCCAAAGAAGGCCGTCACCACATCCTGGGCGAAATGCAGAAGGCCATGCCAACCGTGAAGACCGAACTGTCGGACTTCGCGCCACGCCTGATCACCATCCGCATCAACCCGGAGAAGATCCGTGACGTCATCGGCAAGGGCGGCGCTGTCATCCGCGCGCTGACCGAAGAGACCGGCACCCAGATCGACATCAGCGACGAAGGCGTGGTCACGATCGCGTCGGTTGACGCTGCTGCCGGCCAGGAAGCCAAGCGCCGCATCGAAGAGCTGACCGCATCGGTCGAAGTGGGCAAGACCTACGACGGCACCGTGCTGAAACTGCTGGACTTCGGCGCGATCGTGCAAGTCATGCCAGGCAAGGATGGCCTGCTGCACATCTCGCAGATCGCCAACGAGCGTGTCAACGCTGTTGCCGACTATCTGAAAGAAGGCCAGCAAGTGCGCGTCAAGGTCCTCGAGACCGACGAGCGCGGTCGTCTGAAGCTGTCGATGAAGGCGGCTGATCCGGTCGAAGGCGCAGCGGTGTAATCACGCTGCAATATGAAAAAACCGCCAGTGCGTGAGCCTGGCGGTTTTTTTACGCCGGTCGGCACCGGGAAGAAATCGATGTCGCGCGCAGCGAGCACGACCTGTAGGCATTTGGCTGGCGAACTGCCTGTTGTTGCGGCTTGTATTTGCTCGACTATGTCTGTTTCCGCACGGATTACTTGCTGACACGACCGTATGCTGCGTACGTGAACTGGGTAAATACAGTTTTCAGGTTTGCAGACATCGGCCATTACCGCTGCCGATGCCAGCACGAATCAACGTACCACCGGACGCGTTTTCGTGGTCGGACGCGCCGGGAACAGGCATTGCAGAATCATGACGGACCATACACAGACGCTTGACGAGGGAACGCCACGCGGCATTCCAGGCAATACGAAGAAAAAGCGCAGAGGCCCGCCCTTGTCGGTGGCGGCATGGAAACAGTTTGTCAGCGTCGCCAAGCCGTACTGGCTGGGCGACGAGCGCAAGCTGGCCTGGCTGCTGCTGGCGCTGTTGATCGTGCTGATGCTGGTGGAAACCAAGCTCGCCGTGATGCTCAATGACCAGGCCGGCGAGCTGACGTCGGCGCTGGCCGGCAAGGACCGCAACCGCTTCTGGGGCGCGGTCCAGGCTTGCCTGATCGTGCTGGCGTTCGCCGTGCCGATCTACGCGTTCTACTACTATATGCGCGACCTGTTCGCGAACAAGTGGCGGCGCTGGCTGACGCGACGCTTTCTCGATGGTTACGTAGGCGGCCGCAAATACTACGAGCTGGGCTCGAACCAGGAGATCGACAACCCCGACCAGCGTATCTGCGAGGACGTGAACACGTTCACCGGCCGCTCGGTCCACTTCATGTTGATCTTCCTGGGGTCGCTGATGCAGCTGGTGGCGTTCAGCGCCGTACTGTGGTCGATCTCGCACGTGCTGGTGGCCGTCCTGGTGGGTTACGCGCTGCTGGGCACGATCATCGCACTGGTGGTGTTCGGCAATCCGCTGATCCACCTGAATTTCTGGCAGTTGCGGCGCGAAGCCGATTTCCGTTTCAGCCTGATCCGGCTGCGCGAGAATGCCGAGTCGATCGCCTTCTATGGCGGCGAAGCGCAGGAGCGCGCGCACATCGACAGCAAATTCAACAAGGTCATCCATAATTTTTCGCGCCTGATCAAGAAGCAGCGCGCGCTCAATCTGTTCCAGCGCACCTTCAGCCAGCTCACGCTGGTGCTGCCATTCGTGATCCTGGCCGATGCCGTCCTGTCGGGCGAGCTCGAAGTGGGGCGCGCGGTCCAGGCGGCCGGTGCGTTTACGGCGGTGCTGGCGGCGGTGGGCGTCATCGTCGACAACTTCGAGAGCCTGAGCCGCTTTGTCGCGGGCATCGGCCGGCTGCAGACCCTGTCGATGCATGTGATGCCCGAGCCGCCGGCCGGCAATCCGTGCGACACGCAGGCCCGCATCACGCGCACCCCTGGCGACCATCTGGCACTTGAATCACTGACCTTGTGCCCGCCGCAGTCCGACCGCGTGCTGATCAAGGACCTGACGCTGTCCCTGAAGCCGGGCGACGCGTTGCTGATCAACGGCGACAGCGGCTGCGGCAAGAGCTCGCTGCTGCGCGCCATTGCCGGGCTCTGGCACAAGGGCAGCGGGGTAATTCATCATCCGCCGCGCGAGGATTTCTTCTTCCTGCCGCAGCAGCCGTATCTGCAGCCGGGCACGCTGCGTAGCCAGCTCATCTATCCAAGCACCCGCACCTCGCTGAGCGACGCGCAGCTGACCGACATCCTCGAGCAGGTGCAT
The DNA here is from genome assembly GCA_014841595.1 of Oxalobacteraceae sp. CFBP 8761. Taxonomy (NCBI): domain Bacteria; kingdom Pseudomonadati; phylum Pseudomonadota; class Betaproteobacteria; order Burkholderiales; family Oxalobacteraceae; species Oxalobacteraceae sp. CFBP 8761. The sequence continues at coordinate 1,387,216 of JACYUE010000001.1, forward strand.
CTGCCGTACCTGGCCGGACGCGTTGGGGGCCTGGACGCCGTCCTCGACTGGGAAAAGCTGCTGTCGATCGGCGAGCAGCAGCGCCTGGCGTTCGGCCGCGTGCTGGTGCACGAGCCGGCCATCGTGATCCTGGACGAGGCCACCAGCGCGCTCGACAGTGCCAACGAATCGTCGCTGTACAAGCGCCTGCGCGACAAGGGCACGACGCTGGTGAGCGTCGCGCACCGCGCCGGCGTGCTGCGTCACCATACGCACGTGTTGTGGCTGACGGGCGACGGCGGCTGGGAAGTGCATGCCGCGGCCGATTATCAGTTCGATGTGCCGGTGCCTGCGCGCAGCGGTGCACAGGAAGCGCAGCCTGTACCGCAGTCAGCGCAACCTGTACCGCAGTCGCGTGCGAGCGTGCTGGTCGGTTAAGCGGACCCTGCCTGCAACGCGTATGGCGCGGCGCGACGATAATCCTTGACCCTCCAGCCGCTACAGGGTATTTAATGGCATCTGGCGCGCGATCATCCGGTCGCGCGCCATTCGACAACGACCGATCCGATGCGCCGTCTTTTCCTCATCCTGCTGCTGTTCGCCATGCCCTTCCAGGCCGCCTGGGCGGCGGGTGCTGCCTATTGCACGCACAATGAAAAGACGATGCACCCGGGCCACCACACCCACAAGCATTCGTCCTCGACCGCGAGCGCGTCATCGACTGCCACCCAGGATGACGCCAGCCCGGCCGACCCGTGCAACGACTGCGACGCCTGCCATCATCTGTCGGCCAGCGCAGTCCTGTCGTCGCAACCCAATCTGCCCCTGCCCAAGGGGGCGCCGCACCTGCGCGGCGAAACACGGCGCTACGTCTCGCACGTGCCCGACCTGATCCCGCCACCCGACCGCCTGCTGCGCATCTAGCGCGGCGAACCTCCATCGCCGGCCCGCCACGCGCGGCCGCCCGATTGCCTTCGCCGGACATTCACCCGTTCGGAGCACCATCATGAAACACCGTTTGACACCGCCGCTGGCGGCGTTCGCCATGGCGTGCGCGCTGGCCTCCATTGGCCTGCCACTTGCCGCCCAGGCCGCGCCCATGGCTGCCGCCGTGGCCGTACCCCTGCAGCCCTTGACGCTCGACGCCGCCATCGCGCTGGCCCTGCGTTTGAATCCGACGCTGCGCGCGGCCGGCCAGGAAGTCGCCGCGCAACAGGGCGCACTGACCCAGGCCGGGGCGCGGCCCAATCCCGAGCTCGAGTTGCTGCGCGAGGGCACGCGGGGAGACAGCCGCACGACCACGGCGCTGTTGACCATTCCAGTGGAACTGGGCGGCAAGCGCGCCGCGCGCATCGATGCGGCGCGCCACGAAGGCCAGCTGGCGGCGCTGGCGCTGAACGCCGAGCAGGCGCGCGTGCGCGCCGATGTGATTGCCGCGTTCCACGACGTCGTGTCTGCGCTGGCGCGCGAACGCATGTCGCAGGAACTGGTGAATCTCGCTGGCCGCGCGCTGGATGCCGCCGGCAAGCGGGTCGATGCCGGCACCCTGTCGCCCGTCGAGCAGACCCGCGCCCGTGTGGCGCAGGGCAGCGCGCGCATCGAGGCGCTGCAGGCGGCGCGCGCGCTGGAGGCAGCGCGTATCCAGCTCGCAGCGCTGTGGGCGGGTGACGCGCGCGGACTCGTGGTCGTCGAGCCCGAGGCTGTCACGCTGCCCGTGCTGCCGCCGCTCGACCGGTTGCTGGCACAACTGGACGCCGCACCCGGCATGCGCCATGCCAAGGTGAACATCGAGCACAGGCAGGCGCTGGCCCGGCTCGAACAGGCGCGCCGCACGCCGGACATCAGCGTGATCGTCGGCGCCCAGCGCGAAGGGCCCGATGCCCGCAACCGCACCGTGCTGGGCCTGTCGGTGCCGCTGCCGCTGTTCAATCGCAACGATGGCGCCGTCCTGGATGCGCTGCGCCGCGTCGACAAGGCGCAGGACGAACAGGATGCGCAAGCTGCCCGCCTGCGCGCTGAACTGGGCCAGGCCCATGCGAGACTTGGCACAGCGCTGGCCGAATGCGCGCTGATCGCGACCGACATCCTGCCGGGTGCGCAGGACGCGCAGCGCGCCGCCAGCCGCGGCTTCGAGCTTGGCAAGTTCGGCCTGATCGACGTGCTCGACGCCCAGCGCGTACTGGCGCAATCCACCTACCAATACCTCAATGCCGTCGCCGAGAGCCATCGCGCGCAGGCCGATATCGCACGCCTGCTGGGACAGGCAGCCGTGCAGGAGAACCCATGAACAAGCAGCAAACCCGCATCATCGTCATCATGCTGGCCATCGCGCTGGCGCTGGCCGCCTTTGTCATGCTGCGCGACCGCGCGCAGCCGGCAGGCGCCGAGCATGACGAACACGCCGAACAGGGCGAACACGCCGAAGAAAAAGAAGGAACACACGCCGACGACGGCGTCATTCACTTTACGCCGAACCAGATCACCGTGGCCGGCATCACCGTTGCCACGGCCGGCCCGAAGCACCTGGACACCTTCATCCGCATGCCGGGCCAGATCGCGCTGAACGAAGACCGTACCGCCCACGTCACGCCGCGCGCGGCTGGTTCAGTGCGCGACGTCAGCGCCGACCTGGGCCAGCAGGTACGCAAGGACCAGGTCCTGGCCAGCATCGCCAGTGCCGACATCGCCGGCCAGCGCGGCGCGCTGACGGCGGCGCAAAAGCGCGTGGACTATGCGCGCCGGACCGTGGCGACCGAGCGCACACTGTGGGAAGAAAAGATCACGGCGCGCCAGGATCTGCTGAAAGCCGAGCAGGAACTGGTCGAGGCCGAAGTCGCGCGCGATACCGTGCGCCAGCAACTGCAAGCGCTGGGCGCTGCGGGTGGCGGCGGCTCGAATCTGCTCGCCATCCGCGCGCCGTTCGACGGCATCATCGTCGAAAAGCACATCACGCTGGGCGAAGTGGTGGGCGCCGATACGCGCGTGTTCACGCTGACCGACCTGTCGACCGTGTGGGCCGACGTGGTGGTGCCGGCACGTGACCTGGACATCGTGCGCGTCGGTACGACCGCCGTGATCCGTTCGATTGCCTCGGATACGACGGCGCCCGGCAAGGTGAGCTTTGTCAGTTCGCTGGTGGGCGAGGCGTCGCGCTCGGCCAAGGCGCGCGTGGTGCTGGCCAATCCGGGCGCCGCGTGGCGGCCAGGCCTGGCCGTGAACGTCGACATCGTGACCGGCTCGAGCGACGTGCCAGTGGCGGTCGCGCGCGAGGCAATCCAGACCGTCGATACACGGCAGGTAGTCTACAAGCGCGTCAAGGAAGGCTTCATCGCGCAGCCTGTCAGCACCGGCCGCGCGGATGCACGCTTCATCGAGATCACGGCCGGCCTGAATCCGGGCGACACCTACGCCGCCAGCGGCAGCTTCACAGTCAAGGCCGAACAGGGCAAGGGCGAGGCCAGCCATGAACACTGACCTGCAAGCTTCCACCTGGTTCGACCGCCTCATTGCGCTCAGTATCGAGCGCCGCTGGCTGGTGCTGCTGGCCGTGCTGGCAATGGCGGCCATCGGCATCTACAACTACGGCCGCCTGCCGATCGACGCCGTGCCCGACGTGACCAACGTCCAGGTGCAGATCAACACGGCCGCGCCGGGCTACTCGCCGCTCGAGGTCGAGCAGCGCATCACCTATCCGGTCGAGGCGGTGCTGGCCGGCCTGCCGCACCTGGAAACCTACCGCTCGCTGTCGCGCTATGGCCTGTCGCAGGTGACGGTGGTGTTCGACGAGGGGACCGACATCCACTTCGCGCGCCAGCTCGTGAGCCAGCGCCTGCAGGATGCGCGCGAGAACCTGCCGGCCGGCGTGGTGCCGGCGCTGGGGCCGATCGCCACGGGCCTGAGTGAGATCTACCAATGGACCGTAGAGACCGAGCCGGGTGCGAAAAAGCCCGATGGCACGCCTTACACGCCGACCGACCTGCGCGAGATCCAGGACTGGATCATCAAGCCGCAACTGCGCACGGTGCCGGGTGTAACCGACATCAACTCCATCGGCGGCTTCGACAAGGAATACCTGGTGGCCCCGAATACGGCCACGCTGTCGTCGTACGGGCTGGAACTGATCGACATCGTGCACGCGCTCGAGCGCAACAACAGCAATGTCGGCGCCGGCTACATCGAGCGCGAGGGCGAGCAGTACCTGGTGCGCGCGCCGGGCCAGGCCGCGTCGATCGACGACATCGGCAATATCGTCGTCACCAGCGTCAACGGGATTCCGGTGCGCGTGCGCGACGTCGCCGAAGTGGGCATCGGGCGCGAGCTGCGTACCGGCGCCGCCACGGAGAACGGCGTCGAGGTGGTGCTGGGCACTGTCGTCATGCTGATCGGCGAGAACAGCCGCAAGGTGGCGCAGGCGGTCGACGCGCGCATGCTCGAGATCAACCGTAGTCTGCCGAAGGGCGTCAAGGCGGTCACCGTCTATGACCGCACGGTGCTGGTCGAGAAGGCGATTGCCACCGTGCGCAAGAATCTCGTCGAGGGCGCGATCCTCGTCATCGCCGTGCTGTTTTTCTTTCTGGGGAACCTGCGCGCGGCGCTGCTCACGGCGCTGGTGATTCCGCTGGCGATGCTGTTTACGTTCTCCGGCATGGTCGCCGGCGGCGTCAGCGCCAACCTGCTCAGCCTGGGCGCGCTGGACTTTGGCATCATCGTCGACGGCGCCGTCGTCATCGTCGAAAACTGCGTGCGCCGGCTGGCCGGCGCCCAGCACCGGCTCGGGCGCCTGCTCACCCGCGAAGAGCGCTTTGCCGAAGTCTTCGCCGCCGCGCGCGAGGCCAGGCGGCCCCTGATCTACGGGCAGTTGATCATCATGATCGTGTATCTGCCGATCTTTGCGCTCACTGGCATCGAGGGCAAGATGTTCCACCCGATGGCGTTCACGGTGGTGTTCGCGCTGCTGGGCGCGATGATCCTGTCGGTGACGTTCGTGCCGGCCGCCGTGGCGCTGTTCATTGGCCGCAAGGTCGCCGAAAAGGACAGCCGCGTCATGCTGGCCGCGCGCCGCTGGTACGCGCCGGCGCTCGACTATGCGCTGGCCAACCGCGCCGTGGTGCTGGTGTTTGCCGGCCTGGTGATCGCGCTGGCGGTGCTGATGGCCACGCGCCTGGGCACCGAATTTGCGCCGAATCTCGACGAGGGCGACATGGCCGTGCTGACGGTCCGTGTGCCGGGCACGAGCCTGACCCAGTCGGTCAGGATGCAGCAGCAGATCGAGACGACGCTGATGCGCGAAGTGCCCGAGATCGCGCGCGTGTTCGCCCGCATCGGCACGGCCGAAATCGCGTCCGACCCGATGCCGCCCAGCGTGGCCGACAGCTATATCATTTTCAAGCCCGAGTCCGCGTGGCCCAGGCCAAGACGTTCGCGCGCCGCCGTGCAAGAGGCGATCCGCACGGCGCTCGAACGCCTGCCCGGCAACAGCTACGAATTCAGCCAGCCGATCCAGCTGCGCGTGAACGAACTGATTTCGGGCGTGCGCAGCGACGTCGCCGTCAAGCTGTTCGGCGACGACCTGGGGGTGCTGGAAGCGACCGCTGGCCAGATCGCGGCCAGTCTGCGCACGGTGCCTGGCGCGGCCGAGGTGCAGGTCGAGGCGACGTCCGGCCTGCCGATCCTGCAGATCCGGGTCGACCGCGAGCGCGCCGCGCGCATGGGCCTGAACATCGGCGACGTGCAGGAAATGATCGCGACCGCCACCGCCGGGCGCGTGGCCGGTACCCTGTTCGAAGGTGACCGCCGCTTCGACATCGTGGTGCGTCTGCCGGAAGACAGGCGCTCCGACATCGACGCGCTGCGCCGGCTGCCGGTGGCATTGCCCGGCACGAAGGAGGGAGGACACAGCTTCATCACGCTGGGCGAAATCGCCACTTTCGACGTCGCACCTGGCCCGAACCAGCTCAGTCGCGAAGAAGGCAAGCGCCGCGTGGTCATCACTGCCAACGTGCGCGGGCGCGACATCGGCTCGTTCGTCGCGGCAGCGCAGGCGCGCATCGCCGAAGACGTACGGATCGCTCCCGGCTACTGGACGGCCTGGGGCGGCCAGTTCGAGCACCTGACCGCTGCCGCCGAGCGCCTGCGCCTGATCGTGCCGGCCTCGCTGCTGCTGGTGTTCGTGCTGCTGTACCTGGTTTTCAACAACCTGCGCGATGGCCTGCTGGTGTTCACCGGGATTCCGTTCGCGCTGGCCGGCGGCGTGGCCGCGCTGTGGGCGCGCGGCATCCCGTTGTCGATGTCGGCGGCGGTGGGCTTCATCGCGCTCTCGGGTGTGGCGGTGCTCAATGGCCTGGTGCTGATCGCGTTCATCCGCAGCCTGCGCGAAGAGGGAGTGGCGCTACCCGATGCAGTGCGCGATGGCGCCCTGGCACGCCTGCGGCCGGTGCTGATGACGGCGCTGGTGGCCTCGCTGGGCTTCGTACCGATGGCGCTGGCGACCGGCACCGGCGCCGAGGTCCAGCGCCCGCTCGCCACGGTGGTCATCGGCGGGGTGTTGTCGTCGACCGTGCTGACGTTGTTATTGCTGCCCGTGTTGTATGAATGGGCTCACCGTGCAGGCCTGCGCACAGCGCGTAAAAATATCCTCTAGTCAATAGAACAAGGCCGATTGTCTACATCGGAAATGGTATAGTTGGATTTTTACCAGCACTCTGCCACAGCAGCCCGGAATGATCGGGATATTGTGCGGCGCCACCTATTATTTGAGGACACGACAGATGAGCATGAACGATTATGCGGACCGGATCAGCCAGGCGATTCTTGCAGAAGAATCAGGGATTGGCGCAGAATGGCTCGCCCAGCTGGAGTCGATCACGGTGCGCAGCAGCGGCGCGGCGCGCGAGCAGTTGCGCGCCCATTGCCAGCAGCTGCTGAAGGCGTTCGCAGTCGCGACCCGCAGCGGTGAACTCGAGAACATCGAGCACCGTTCGTGGGACGAAGTGCGCGACCTGCTCAGCGAAATCTCGGCCACCCGCGCCAAGGCCGGCTCCACCCCGGCCGAAACGGCAACGCTCGTGTTCTCGCTCAAGCAGCCGCTGTTCGCGCGCCTGCGCGACGCGTTCGAGAGCGATGCCGATGGCCTGGCGACAGCATCATGGACCGTCAACACGCTGATCGACAAGCTGGGCCTGTACACGATCGAAGTGTTCCAGAAAACGAAGGACCAGATCATCGTGCGCCAGCAGCAGGAGCTGCTCGAGCTGTCCACGCCCGTGGTCAAGCTGTGGAACGGCATCCTGGCGCTGCCGCTGATCGGCACCCTCGATTCGGCCCGCACCCAGGTGGTGATGGAAAACATCCTGCAAAAGATCGTCGACACGGGCGCCATCATCGCGATCATCGACATCACCGGCGTGCCGACCGTCGACACGCTCGTGGCCCAGCACCTGATGAAGACCATCGCGGCCGCGCGCCTGATGGGCGCCGACTGCATCATCAGCGGCATCCGCCCGCAGATCGCGCAAACCATCGTGCACCTGGGCGTGAACCTGGAAGACGTGATCACCAAGGCCACGCTGGCCGACGCCTTCCTGGTCGCGCTCGAGCGCACCGGTGCGTCGATCATGATCAAGAACGCAGCCTGAGGCGAGTGCTATGGAACGTATCCCGATCCTGCGCATGGGCGACCTGTTGCTGGTGACGATCCAGGTCGACATGCATGACCGCCTGGCGATGCAATTGCAGGACGATCTGACCCAGCGCATCGTCAGCGACAGTGCCAAGGGCGTCCTGATCGACATCTCGGCGCTCGACCTGGTCGACTCCTTCATCGGCCGCATGATCAGCAATACCGCCGCCATGGCGCGCGTGCTCGACGCCCGCACCGTGGTGGTGGGCATGCAGCCGGCGGTGGCGATCACGCTGGTCGAACTCGGATTGACCCTGCATGGCGTTCAGACGGCGCTCAATGTCGAGAAGGGCATGGCCCTGCTCGGAAAGAGCTATCGATAATGGTCGACGCGCAAACCCAGACGGTGCTGTTCGAGACACCGCTGCTGGAGCATCGCCGCGCGCAGCGCACCGGCCGCGTGACCTTGCGCCTGCGCTCGGATGAAGACGTGGTGGGCGTGCGCAAGCAGGTGCGCGAACGCGCAGTGGCGATCGGTCTCTCGCTGGTCGACCAGACCAAGCTGGTGACGGCGGCCAGTGAACTGGCACGCAATACCATCAAATACGGCGGCGGCGGCGAGGTGCATCTCGATGCCTTCGACGACGGCGCGCGCCTTGGCATCGGGCTGTTGTTCGTCGACGCCGGCCAGGGCATCCCGAATATCGAGAGCGCACTGCGTGACGGTTTCACCACTGGCGGCGGCCTGGGCCTCGGCCTGGGAGGCTCCAAGCGGCTGGTCGACGAATTCGACATCGACAGCCGTCCGAAGGAGGGCACTGCGGTGCTGATTATCAAATGGAAACGCTGATCAGTTCTCAGTCGTCGCACTTCGTCTTTACCCTCACCCATGCCAGCGATGTCGCGGCCGTGCGCCGCGCCGGCCAGAAGGTCGCCGACTCGCTGGGCTTCAATGAAGTCAAGGCCGGCCAGCTGGCCCTGATCATCACCGAAGCTGCCACCAACATCCTCAAGCACGCCGGCGAAGGCGCCATGCACGTCGGTCCGGCGCAGTCGCCGGCCGGCATCGGCGTCGATGTGCTGGCGCTCGACAAGGGCCCCGGCATCGCCGACATCGACAACTGCCTGCTCGATGGGGTTTCGAGCGCCGGCACCGCCGGCACCGGCCTGGGCGCGCTTTTGCGCCTGTCCGATGAATTCGACGTGTACACGCGGCGCGGCGAAGGCACGGCATTCTTCATGCGCCTGTGGCGCGACGAACCGGCGCCGCATCCGAGCGGCGTGGAAGTGGGCGCGCTGTGGGCGCCGATCGCCGGCGAAGACGAATGCGGCGATGGCTGGGCCGTCTCGTGCGGCGACGATGGCGCCACCATCCTGGCCTGCGATGGCCTGGGCCACGGCCCGAATGCGGCGGCGGCGACGAATGCGGCGATCGATGCACTCGCCAAGTGCGGCCCGGTCGGCGCCGGCGAGATGGTGCACGTGGCGCACGAGGCATTGCGCGGCACGCGCGGCGCCGCCCTCGCGGCGGCGCGCATTGATTTCTACAAGGACGAACTGAGTTTCGCCGGCGTGGGCAATATCGCCGGCGTCGTGATCGACGACGACCGGCGCGCGCTGGTCTCGCACAACGGCATCGTCGGCGCCAATATGCGCAAGGTGCAGGAGTTCGCGGTGCCGTTTCCCGCCGGGGCGCTGTGCATCCTGTGCTCGGACGGCATCCAGACCCAGTGGGATCTGCACAAGTATCCGGGCCTGCACGGGCGCGCGCCGGCGCTGATCGCCGCGGTGCTGATGCGCGACTTCATTCGCGGCCGTGACGACGCGATGGTCGTTGTCGTGCGCCGGGCAGCGAGCCTCCCATGACATCCCTGCGCATCCTCAGCGTTGGCCTGGACAGCGAGCAGGATGTGGTACTGGTGCGCCAGCGTGCGCGCCAGATCTCGGCCATGCTGGGATTGTCGCAGCAGGACCAGGTGCGGGTTGGCACGGCGGTGTCCGAAGTGGCGCGCGGCGCCAGCTACCAGGGCCCCGGCGGGCGCGCCGTGTTCCAGCTGTGTGAACGCGACGGGCGTCAGCATCTCGAAGTCCTGGTCAGCGCCGGGCGGCCCCGCAATGGCCGTGCAGGCGACGCCACGTTTGGCGAAATTGGCCCCGAGTCGCTGCGCGAACTGGCGATCGTCACCGCCCATCGCCTGATGGACGCGTGCGAAGTCGATCCCGGTGAAACCGGCGCGGCCAACGTCACGGTGCGCAAGGCGCTGCCGGTGCACGAGCGCATCACGCCGGCGCGGCTGGCTGAAATCGGCGCGCGCCTGGCCGACAGCCCGGATGCCACCCCGCTGCACGAGCTGCAGATGCAGAACCAGGAGCTGCTGTCGACTCTGGCCGAGCTGCGCGAACGCCAGGAAGACCTGATGTCGCTCACGCGCGAGCTGGAAGACACTAACCGCGGCATCGTGGCGCTGTACGCCGAGATCGAAGACAAGGCCGAGCGCCTGCGCCGCGCCGACGAAATGAAGTCGCGCTTCCTGTCCAACACGAGCCACGAACTGCGCACGCCGCTGTCGTCGATCCGCGCGCTGGCCCAGTTGCTGCTCAACCGGATGGACGGCGACCTGACCGAGGAACAGGAGCGCCAGGTGAGCTTCATCGCCACCGCGGCCAACGACTTGTCCGAGCTGGTGAATGACCTGCTCGACCTGGCCAAGATTGAAGCGGGGCGGGTGCAGGTACAGGTCGAGCCAGTGGTGGTCGAGAACCTGTTCCGCGCGCTCAAGGGGATGCTGCGTCCGCTGGTGGACGAGGCGCGCGTCGAACTGGTGTTCGAGCCGTCCGGCGTGAGCGAGCCCCTGTATTCGGACGAAGGCAAGATTTCGCAGATCCTGCGCAACTTCATTTCGAACGCGCTGAAATTCACCGAGCAGGGCTCGGTGCTGGTGTTTGCCGCGCATGATCCCGAGGCCGACACCATTGCATTTGCCGTGGCCGATACCGGCATCGGCATCAGCCACGACAACCTGCAACTCATTTTTGAAGAATTCAGCCAGATCGAGCATCCGCTGCAACGGCGCAGCAAGGGCACCGGTCTCGGTCTGCCCCTGTGCCGCAAGCTGGCCGAACTGCTCGGCGGGCGGGTCGACGTGGCCAGCACCGTCGGTGTCGGTTCGACCTTCACGCTGACCCTGCCGCGCAGCCTGGCGCCGACGCCATCAGCATTTGACACCACAGGATCATGAACTCCCATCCGACCCAGATTCTCAACGTTGACGACAACGACGGCGCGCGCTACGCCAAGACCCGCATCCTGCAAAGCGCCGGCTTCGAGGTGCTGGAAGCGGCCAACGGCACCGACGCGCTGGAGATCGTGCGCAACACGTTGCCGGCGCTCGTGCTGCTGGACGTGAAGCTGCCCGACATCAACGGCATCGAAGTGTGCCGCCGTATCAAGGCCGAATCGGACAGCAGCACGGTGCTGGTGCTGCAGACGTCGGCCGCGCTGACGGGCCGCGCCGACAAGATCCGCGGCCTGGAAGGCGGCGCCGACAACTACCTGGCCGCGCCGATCGAGGCCGATGAACTGATCGCCAACGTCAATGCGCTGCTGCGCATGCGCCAGATCCAGGTTGACCTGCGCGACAGTGAAGAGCGCTTCCGCCAGCTGACCGACAATATCGACGACGTGTTCTGGATGTTCTCGGTGCCGGCGCGCGAGGTGGTGTATGTCAGCCCGGCGTATGCCATCGTGTGGGGCCGCAGCGCCGAGGCGCTGGGCGAGCAGCCCGACGACTGGCTCGCGGCCGTGCACCAGGACGACCGCGCGCGCATGGCGGCGCGCTGGGAACGCGTGGCATTCGAAGCCCACTACGACGACGAGTTCCGCATCGCCGGCGCCGACGGCCAGGTGCGCTGGGTGCGCGACCGCGTGTTCCCGGTGCGCGATGCACGCGGCCAGGTGGTGCGGGTGGCGCGCGTGACCAGCGACATCACGGGCCGGCGCGAGATGGAGGCGCTGCTGCGCGCCGCCGACAGCAACAAGAACCAGTTTTTGGCGACGCTGGCGCACGAGCTGCGCAATCCACTGAGCCCGATCCGCAACGCGGCCGCGCTGCTGGGCGCCATCGGTGAAGGGGCGGCCGAGCGCCAGGCGCATGCACGCGACGTGATCACGCGCCAGGTCGATCACCTGGCGCACCTGGTGGATGACCTGCTGGACGTGGCCCGCATCTCCGAGGGCAAGATCGTGCTGCGCAATGAAGAAGTCGACATCAACGGCGTGATCGCCCAGGCCATCGAGACGGCTGCGCCTTTGATCAACGCGCGCGGGCATCACCTGAGCGTCGAGCAGCCGGACCACCAGATCTGGGTCTCGGGCGACCCGGTACGCCTGGCCCAGTCGGTCGGCAACCTGCTGCACAACGCGGCCAAGTTCACGCCCACCGGCGGCCAAATTCACCTGGCGGTGCGCGTTACCGACAGTGCGCGCGTGTGCATTTCGGTGCGCGACAACGGCATCGGCATCGCCAAGGACAACCTGCCACGCATCTTCGGCATGTTCACCCAGGTCGAGGTGCCGCCCGACCGCGCGCCGGAGGGCCTCGGTATCGGCCTGTCGCTGGTGTCGCACCTGCTTGAACTGCATGGCGGCCATCTGTCGGCCACCAGCGAGGGCATTGGCCTTGGCAGCACATTCATGGTCGACCTGCCGCTGCTGCATGTCGGCGCCGGCGCAGACGATGCGACGGCAATGCAACCAACTCCCGAGTCGCAGAGCGGCGGCATGCGCGTGCTGCTGGTGGACGACAACGTCGATGCGATGGAGATGATGGGCTTTTTGCTGGCCGAGATGGGCTACGAGGCGCATACCACCGCCGACGCCAACGAGATCGAAGAGTTGGCCGCGCGCCACGAGCCGCACGTGATCGTGCTCGATATCGGCTTGCCGGGCGTGGATGGCTACCAGGTGGCGCGCCGCATCAAGAGCAATCCGCAGCTGGCGCATATCCGCCTGGTGGCGCATACCGGCTACGGCTCGCCGGAAGACCGCCGCCGCGCGCAGGAGGCCGGGTTCGATGCGCATCTGGTCAAGCCGGCCGAGTTGTCCGATCTGGAAGCGGCGCTGCGGGGCTAACCCGGTTCAGTTTCAGGCCAGCAGCGCCACGGCCTTTACCTGTGCCCATACCGCGCAGCCCGGCGCGATCGCCAGTTCGCGCCGCGAACGCTCGGTGATCCGCGCCAGCAGCGCGGTTTCACCGACCAGCAAACGCACCAGCACCTGGCCGGGCGCGCCGCTCGGGCCGACCGCATCGACCCGCGCCGGCAGGATATTCGTGATGCTGCTGCCGCGTGGCCGCTCCAGCGCCAGGCTCACATCGCGCGCATGGATGCGGCAGCGCACACGGGTGCCGATGGCGACGTCGCGCTGGCCCACCAGCAGCACGCCGCCGGCAAAGGCCAGGTGCGACAGGCCATCGGCGTCGTGCGCTTGCAGCGTCGTTTCCAGCATCACGCCGGCGTCGTCCTGAAAATTCGCCGCCAGGTCCAGCCGCGCAAGCGTCGCGGCCAACGGGCCGCTGGCCAGCACCCGGCCTTCTTCCAGCACCACCAGATGATCGGCCAGGCGTGCCACTTCGTCGGCCGCGTGGCTGACGTAGACGACCGGCAGCGCCAGTTCGCCGTGCAGGCGTTCGAGGTAGGGCAGGATTTCGAGTTTGCGCCGCATGTCGAGCGCAGCGAGCGGCTCGTCCATCAACAGCAGGCGGGGCGAGGCAAGCAGCGTGCGCGCAATGGCCGCGCGCTGGCGCTCGCCGCCCGACAGCGTGGCGGGACTGGCATCGAGCAGGCGTTCGATGCCGAGCAGTTCGGCCACCGCCAGCAGGTCGAAGCGGCGCTCGGCGGGTTTGAGGCGTTTGCGTCCGAACTCGAGATTGGCGCGCACGGAGAGGTGCGGGAACAGGCTCGCTTCCTGGAACACGTAGCCGATACCGCGTTCGTGGGTCGGCACGAATAGCTTGCGCGCATCGTCCTGCCACACCTCATCGCCCAGCGCGACGCGGGCGCCGGCCAAGCGCTCCAGGCCCGCCAGCACGCGCAGCAGCGTGGTCTTGCCGGAGCCGGAGTGGCCGAACAGCGCGGTCACGCCGCGCCCGGGCAGGGTCAGGTCGACATCGAGATTGAACGTGCCGCGGTCGATCCGGCATGCGAGCGAGATGGGCTTCATCGCTGCGTTCCCCGCATCGACTGCGGATACAGCGTGTACAAGGTGAGCAGCACGACAAAGCTGAACACCAGCATGCCGCCGGCCAGCCAGTGGGCCTGCGCATATTCCATCGCTTCGACGTGGTCGTAGATTTGCGTGGAGACGACGCGCGTCTTGTCGGGGATATTCCCGCCGATCATGAGCACGACACCGAATTCGCCGATCGTGTGCGCAAAGCCCAGGATCGCGCCGGTGACGAAGCCCGGGCGCGCCAGCGGCACGACCACCGACCAGAACGTGTCCCACGGCCCGGCGCGCAGCGTGGCGGCCACTTCGAGCGGGCGTTCACCGATGGCCTCGAACGCATTCTGCAACGGCTGCACGACGAACGGCAGCGAATAGAACACCGAGGCGATCACGAGGCCCGTGAAGGTGAAGGCGAGGGTGCCCAGGCCCAGCGCGCCGGTGAGTTGCCCGAGCGGGCCGTTCGGCCCCATCGCCAGCAGCAGATAAAAGCCGATCACGGTCGGCGGCAGCACGAGAGGCAGGGCGACGAGCGCGCCGACCACGCGCTTGGCGCGCGAGCGGGTGCGCGCAAGCCACCAAGCCAGCGGCGTGCCAAACAGCAGCAACAGCAGCGTGACGAGGGTCGCGAGCTTGAGCGTCAGCCAGATCGCGGCGAAGTCGGACGCGTCCAGCATGTGCCTAGACTTCGTAGCCGTAGGCGCGGATCAGCGCCTTGGCCTTGTCGGTGCGCAGATAGTCCAGCAGTGCCTGCGCAGCCGGATTCTTCGCGCCGCGGGTCAGCAGCGCGGCATCCTGGCGGATCGGCACGTGCATCGTCGCGGGGACGATCCAGCCCGAACCGGCCGTGAATTTGCCGTCGCGCCAGACCTGTGCTTGCGCTACAAACCCCAGTTCGGCGTTGCCCGTGCTGGCAAACTGGAACGCTTGCGCGATGTTTTCGCCCTGGACGAGGCGTGGTTGCAAACGCGCGGTCAAGCCCAGCTTGTCGATGACGGCGACGGCCGCCGCGCCGTACGGGGCCGTCTTTGGATTGGCGACGGCCAGGTGTTTGAAGTCGCCCGTCCTGAGCACGGCGCCGGTTGCATCGACGTAGTTGGCCTTGGCTGACCACAGCACGAGGCGGCCGACCGCGTAGGTGAAGCGGCTCCTGGCGACGGCATGGCCTTCGGCTTCCAGCCGCGCCGGCGTTTCATCATCGGCCGAGAGCAGCACCTCGAACGGCGCGCCGTTGCGGATCTGCGCATAGAATTTGCCGGTCGCGCCGCTGGCGACGACGGCCTTGTGGCCCGTGTCTCTCTGAAATTGCTCGGCCAGCTTTTCCATCGGGCCGGCAAAGTTGGCGGCCACCGCCACCTGGACTTCGCCAGCATGGGCCGTTCCCAGGCAAGTCACCACGGCGAGCACACTGGCAAGGTATTTCATGTCGTTCCTCAGTCGTAAAAAGCGCTATAGTCGCAAGTATATAACGGATTCTGGAGCGCACATGGATGACAGGCACATCGCTCTCGGGGGCACCGTCTGGATGACGGTCGGTGGCGAGCAGCTCGGCGGCACGAACCGCGTCGGCTTGCTGGCGGCGCTGGCGCAATGCGGTTCGATCACCGCAGCCGCGAAACAGGTTGGCCTGAGTTACAAGGCGGCGTGGGAGGCGATCGACACGATGAACAACCTGGCCGGCGAACCGCTCGTGCAGCGCTCGACGGGCGGCAAGGGTGGCGGCGGCACGCGCCTGACGGCGCGCGGCGCGCAGCTGGTCGAGAACTTCGCCATGATCGAGCAACTGCACCATGATTTTCTGGAGCGGCTCAATCGACAGGCAGAGGGCGTGGCCGACGATGTTTCACTATTTTCGAGGTTCAGGATGCGAACGAGCGCACGCAATCAGTTCTTTGGCACCGTGACGCGCGTTACGGCGGGCGCGGTCAATGACGAGATCGAACTCGCCATCGCCGGCGGACACAAGATCGTCGCCATCGTCACGCGCGAAAGCACCGACAACCTGGCGCTGGCGCCGGGCCGGCAAGTGTTTGCGCTGATCAAGTCGTCGTCCGTGATCGTCATGACGGCGGGCGAGGGCGTGCGGCTGTCGGCGCGCAACCAGCTGGCCGGCACCGTCACGCGCCTGACGCGCGGCGCCGTCAATGCCGAGGTCGTGATTGCGCTCGGCGGTGGCGGCACGGTTGCCGCGACCGTGACCAACGAGAGTGTCGATACGCTGGCGCTGGCCGAGGGCACAGCTGCAACCGCCGTGTTCAAGGCGTCGAGCGTCATTCTTGGGGTGCCCGAATAAACGGTGGTAATGTATCTTTTTTCCCCACCTCTGAAAGGCGATCATGTTCAAGCGTATGGCGGCAGAAGCACTCGGCATCAGCGATATCGGCGTCATTGTCGGCCCGGCCGACTACGGCAATGTCGATGCGGATGACTACCTGTTCACCGAAGACGGCGAACAGATCTTCTTTCTCATCAAAAGCAAGAAGGACGAATACTGCTTTACCAATCTTGGCCTGATCCATGTGGATGGCGACTCGGCCATTTCGTCGAAGCGCGCGATCAAACGCTACGATTACGCGTCGCACCAGATCAGTGGCGTGACCATCGAAACGGCTGGCACGCTCGATATGGATATCGAACTGAAATTCAATCTGGACGACACGAAGTTCTCCATCGACGTCAAGAAAGCGTTCATCGAACAGCTCAAGGACATCTATAAAGCCTTGATCTCGATCGGCAAGCGCCAGCAGCGCGATGCGGTATGCCGCAACAACGCGCTGCGTACGCTGGACGCTACTGCATCGGTGCACAAGCTCAATATCGCACCGGGTGCCGGTGGTCTCGTCAGCCAGTTCGATGAATTGCTGACGGCGTTGAATACCGCGATGCTCGATACTTATACCAAGCGCGATTTCAGCGACGTGTACACCAAGTACATTCACAACTGATCAGGGGGTGGTGGCGGGCCTGAAAGGCTCGCTACTGAACCATGGCGTACCCCACGGTGACAAGGGCCGCAGGTTCATAGACGTTGTGCTGCGCAGAACTGATATCGGCTGTGGCAATAGCCTGTGACTTTTCCGTACTGTCAGCCTGATACACCAAACCAAGCTTTCAAGGGGCACAGATTTGAATATTGAAAAGAAATGGTGGTTCGTTGGCATGGTCTCTTTTGTCACTGCGCTTACGTCAATTCCCTTGTTAATTGGCGCTGGCACGTGGCCTGTCACAGGATTCGCTCAGGGGGTGGTCTCCCTCATGTGTTTTTTCACCCTCAATCGCCTTTTTTCTGCTGTGGGCCGGGTTATTGTGGTGTCCGCATTCCCATCAAAAAAATGGCAATAGCTGAGCGATCATCAGCGTCGGATTGGCAGACGTAGGCGAACAACCCACATAGTCACTGCTGAAGAGACCAAAGGAAGAAGTATGCTGGCTGACCTGATCTTGAATATCCTCGGTCCAATCAGTGCGAAACGGTATCCAGTCGTGCGGATCGCGTTGTGGTTGATCGTTGCTGTCTTTTTAATCCTCCTGATTTATGGTGCATTTGCCCGTTGAACCTCGTCAGGGCCCGGCCCGACACGGGAGTGATGCTGAACGTGCGTATATAAAATCCTCCTTGTCTGCCAAAGTTCTGTGTTCACGATGAATGGGCAGGGTCGGGCCTGACATTTGGACGAGGGCTCTCGCTTAGTACCTTCACTTGGGCATGCATGGACAGAGCTTTTGTTGAGCTCGTGTCTGAATGTCAGACCTGACCCCCGCTGGTAGACCTGACCCCCGCTTGTTTTCTGTTGATATGTTGAGAACGGCCGCATTTTGCGCGCCATGAGAGTAAGCTCGACCACTAGTCATCAAGAAGGCCGATCCATGCGATGCTATGTCTTGATAGTCGAACGAGACCTTCTCATTCGCGAGACCATTCTCGATCTGTTGACGGCATTGGGCCACTCTGGTCTGGGCGCATCGTCACCCGTTCGCGGCCTCAAAATGCTTGAGGTGATGGTGTTTGACGCAATGATGATCAGCCCGGGCGCCACATTGCTTGGCGAGCCGAGCTATGCGATCGATGCAAAAAAGATCCAGCCGCACCTGAAAGTGATCATGGCCGCCGCAGTCGAGCTGCCCGAATATTCGGCGCCGCCAATCGACGCGTTCATTCAAAAACCATTTTCACTGCTGTCACTGGAAGCGACATTGCAAAAGATATTCATCGTGGGCGCGCCACCTGCTGATTGACGTCGGTGTGCGCTGACAGCATACATCGAGGCGTGAGCGGTTTTCTGCCCGGCAAGCGAGCGCTGCTGTTCCGAGTCGCATGCGAGGATCCATTCCCTCTACGCGAAAGGAATCCTCATGAAGCACGATCAGCCGCCGCGCCGCGATTTTCTGCGCTATGTCGGTACCGTGGCCGCCCTGTCCACGCCAGCGCTGCAGGCCGCGGCCAGCGAACAGAACCGTTTCAGCTTCCCGCCCATCTTCGACAAGTCCGAAAAGTCCGAGAAGACCGAGCCGCCGGGTGACTCGTGGGATGAGCGGGTGGGCATGGCCGTGGTCGGCCTGGGCCGCATCGCCATCGACGAGATGCTGCCTGCCTTCCAGCGAAGCAAGCATGCGAAGGTCGTGGCGCTGGTCACGGGGGACCGCGAAAAGGGCCTGAAGGTTGCGCGCCAGTACAACATCCCGGAAAGCGCGGTGCTCGACTACAAGGATTACGACAAGCTGGCCCAGATGCCGGACGTGAAAAGCGTCTACATCGCGCTGCCCAACAACATGCACCTGGAGTACACCGTGCGTGCGGCGCGCGCTGGCAAGCATGTGCTGTGCGAAAAGCCGATGGCCAACAGCGCCGCCGAGTGCCGCCAGATGATCGACGCGTGCCGCAAGGCCGGGCGCCAGTTGATGATCGCCTATCGCAGCCAGTACGAAGCGCTCGATCGCACCCTGGTGAACAGGATTCGCGAGAAAAAGCTGGGCGCGCTGAAGGAATTCAACTCGGTCAACTCGCAGAATATGGGCGACCCGCAGCACTGGCGCCTCAAGAAGGCGCTGGCGGGTGGCGGCGCGCTGCCGGACATCGGCATCTATTGCATCAATGCCGCGCGCTTTCTCAGCGGCGAAGAACCGACCGAGGTATTCGGCAGCATCTGGTCGACGCCAGGCGATGCGCGTTTTCGCGAAGTCGAAGAATCGTGCCAGTTCGTCCTGCGCTTTCCAAGTGGCTTTTCGGCCACCTGCAGCACCAGCTATTCGGCGCACAAGTCGCAGATGTTCCGCCTGAATGGGTTTGAAGCTTGGGCCGACATGGATCCTGCCTACGCCTATCACGGTAACAAGCTGCGGATCACGCGCGTGGTCGACGGCAAGGACCTGACCACCGAGATCCCGGCCGGCAAGACCAACCAGTTCACGCTGATGATCGACCACTTCGCCAGCTGCATCCAGCAAAACAAGGACGTGCACACGCCGGGCGAGGAAGGGTTGCAGGACCAGCGCATCATGGATGCGATCTACGAATCGGCGCGTAGCGGCCGGGTGGTCAAGCTCAAGCCGCCGGCGGGCAAGACGCGCGGGCCGGAACCTGACAGCGCAGATTGAACACCGCTGCCGCCTGCGGCACCGCATTCAGTGGAAAATCGTGGCTGCGGCGTTCATGTTATGTTGAAAACTCATTCCCTTCGAGATAAAAAACACCATGAAATTCAACCTGCAATTTCTTGAACACGATGTATCGATCGACCAGGATACGTGGACTGCATTGGCCACCACGGGCAGTGATGTGTCGCTTGAAAACGTTCGGGCCGCCATTCTGGGCGTACTGGAACGCGGCGGGGTATTCACGGTTGACGACAGCAATGACCAGGTCGTGCGACGCATCGAGACGTCTGCCGAGTTCGAAGGCTATATGCAGGAAATCGGGACCCAGCGCACCCAGTTCCAGCAGGAACAAGCCTGAGTTCGGTGGCGCGCCGCCAGCCTCGTGCGCGCCAGCGCGCAGTCAGAATGAATCTGGAACTGCCTCTTCCCAACTCTTGAAGCGAGTCACGATGTCATTTTCACGCACCTTCCGCAGTACCTTCCGCCATACCATCCTCGCCGCCAGCCTGCTCGCTGGCCTGTCCCAGGTTGGCGCGCACGCCGCGTCGCTTCCGGCGCCATTCGACACCCAGCTGGCCGCCGACTTTCCCAAGCTCGAAGCCTTCTACCGTGATCTGCACGCCAATCCCGAGCTCGGCTTTGCAGAACACAAGACTGCGGCCAAGCTGGCCGAACGGGCCAAGGCGCTCGGTTTCGAGGTGACCACCGGCGTCGGTGGTACCGGCGTCGTGGCGATCCTCAAGAATGGTCCGGGGCCGACCGTGATGCTGCGTACCGAGATGGACGCGCTGCCGGTGCTGGAAAAGACCGGCCTGCCGTTTGCCAGCAAGGTCACGACGAAAAATGCCGCCGGCGACACCGTCCCGGTGGCGCATGCCTGCGGCCACGATCTGCACATGGCTGCCTGGTATGGCACCGCAAAGTTGATGGCAGAGAACCGCAAGGCCTGGAGCGGTACGCTGATGCTGATCGGCCAGCCGTCCGAAGAAGCGTTGACGGGCGCCGCCGCCATGCTCAAGGACGGCTTGTTTACGCGCTTCCCGAAACCGGATTACGCGCTGTCGATGCATGACGACGCGTCGATGGCATCGGGCACGGTCATGTGGCACGCCGGGCCATTTCGCGCCTCGGCCGACACCGTCACCATCACGATGTTCGGGCAGGGCGGCCATGGCGCCGTGCCGCATGAAACGCGCGACCCGGTGGTGATGGCGGCGCGCCTGGTCATGGCGTTGCAAACGCTGATCTCGCGCGAAAACAATCCGCTCGATCCGGTCGTGATCACGGTCGGCAGCATCCAGGGCGGCACCCAGGCCAATATCGTGCCGGATCAGGTCAAGCTGGCGCTCACGGTGCGTACCTTCCGGCCCGAAGTGCGCCAGCGCGTGCTGGCCAGCATCGCGCGTGAAGCCAAGGGTGAGGCGCTTGCCGCCGGCGCGCCGAAGGAGCCGCTGGTGGAAGTCAAGACGGGCACCGATTCGGTCGTCAACGATCCGCAGTTGGTGGCGCGCGCCGTCAAGGCGGTCGAGCAGGCCGTCGGGCCCGATTTTGTGAAAGAAATGCCGGCCAAGATGACGTCTGAAGACTTCGCCATGTACGGCCAGCAGCCCGGCGTCAAGGCGTTGCTGCTGCACGTGGGCGCGGTCGATGCCGGTCGTCTCGAGGCAGCGAAGAAAGCAGGCAAACCCTTGCCGGGCACTCATTCGCCACAATGGGCGCCGGATCTGAAGCCGACGCTGACCAATACCATCAAGGCCGAGACGGCGATTCTGCTCGACCTGATGGCACCACAGCGCTAGGCGCACCATCATAAGGCCCGTCATGCATTTTCTTGTCCTCGCCGCTGCGTCCTCGCTCGTCCTTGCCACCGTACCGCTTGCCCAGGCCCAGCCTGCAGGCAAGGTTCTGCAAGTCAAGATCGGTACGGTATCTCCGCTGTCCGGCCCCAGCGCCCATGCGGGCAAGGACATCGAAAACGGCGCCCGCCTGGCGATTGATGACCTCAATGCGAAAGGGATCGTGCTTGGCGGCAGCAAGGTCCAATGGGTCTTGCAGCCTGAGGACGACGGCGCCGATCCCCGCACCGGCACGACGGTCGCGCAAAAGCTGGTCGATGCGAAAGTGGCGGCCGTTGTGGGGCACCTCAATTCAGGCACGACCGTGCCGGCTTCGAAAATCTATGCCAACGCCGGCATTCCGCAGATTTCGCCAGCGGCCACGACGCCCGTCTACACCAACCAGGGTTTCAAGACGGCGTTTCGTGTCGTCGCCAATGACAACCTGATCGGCCGCACGCTGGCCACGTATACGCTCGGCACCCTGAAGGCCAAGAAGATTGCCGTGATCGACGACCGCACCGCCTTCGGCCAGGGGCTGGCGGACGAATTCGTCAAGGGCGTCAAGAAGGCGGGGGCCGGCACAAGCGTCGTCAGCCGCCAGTTCACCAGTGACAAGGCAACCGATTTCAGCGCCATCCTGACCCAGATCCGCGCGCGCGATCCGGACGTGATTTTTTATGGCGGCATGGATGCGGTTGCCGGGCCAATGCTCAAGCAGATGAAGGCGCTCGGGCTGCGTGCCAAGCTCATTTCGGGCGACGGCGTCTGCTCGGAAAAAATGCCGCTGCTGGCCGGCGATGCGCTGGTCGACGACAAGGTGTATTGCGTCGTGGCAGGCGGCGTTGGTGCCGCGCAGGAAGCGGGCCTGAACGCCTTCACGCAGCGTTACCAGCAGCGCTACAAGCTTCCGGTGCAGACGTATGCGCCGTATGCCTACGATGCGGTGATGGTATTCGCGAAAGCGATGCAGGCCGCAAATTCGAGCGATCCAGCCAGGTTCCTGCCGACGTTGGCCGCCGTCAGGCACGAGGGCGTTACTGGCAGTATCGCCTTCGATCAGAAGGGCGATTTGCGCGACGCGGCGATGACGATTTATACCTTCCGCAAAGGCAAGAAGGTCAGGCTGGCCGTGCTGCGCTAACGCGGAGAATTCAAACGACGGCCATGCCGATAATGGCTGGCCGGCCATTTACCAACGCGACCAGCAATTCGCTGGTGATATATCGACATTTGATCCAGCGCCAAAGATAGTCATTGTGACATTCTGTGACTTATGGAACTTGTGTGTCTGCTATGCTGGATAAAGTCGGATGACGCTAGCGCTCATCTCTGAAAAAAAGACAACGCAGATTAAGTATGGAAAACAGGGCATGAATATTACAAAAAAATTGATTGTCCAGAGCGTGCTTGCTGGATTGCTTGTAGCCCTGCTTGTTCTCATCTACGAGTATGTCGTTGGACCGATATCTGCCAATTTTTTGGTGCGAGGTATTGGTATAGGAATACTTTGCGGTTTTGCATCGGTCACCTTTTTATTACTTGGGAATCGAAAAAGTTCTTGAATATCTGCTCTCGGTAGATTACTGACTTCACGTCAAGATGACTTTTGCAAACGATGAAAAACTTTTTCTTTAATGCGTCAGGAGTTGCCGTTGGCACACTTCTTTACACCGGTTTCCTGAGCAGTACAGACGAACTCGATTGGGGCCGTGCTGCATTCGTGGGGATTTTCTGTGGAATATGCTTGGCTATATGGCCTGGCAAAAACAGAAAAAAGTAAGCCAACAGACGCAGTGTCAGTGAATTTCCCAGCGCATCACCTGCTTTTCTGCCTGTGTTGCCAACTGGCCGGCTGCGCTACCGGCAGCTATTCGGAAACCGTCTGAACCCGGCAACGTTGAGCAACGAGCCGTCAGGCAATCTCGTGGCCCTGTTCGACGCCGCCAGCCTGGCCGCTAACGACAACCCGGTATCGTCAACAGTCGACGACATGCTACAGGCTGACCCCGAACTCCAGCGGCGTTTGCAACAGGTACATCTCGTGTTGGTCATTGCCCCCAACGCACCCATCGACACGCATCTGATCAGCGAGTGGAACGGCGTCAATCCGTCGATGGCAATCCACGCGCCGTATAGTGCCGCGCAATGGGAGAGCATCGACGTGACAGGCATACCGTCCTTTCATCTGCTCAGGAACGGCAAGCTCGTCGACCGGCGCACCGGCTGGTCAGACACCGGCAAGGCGGATCTCCTCAAATTGATCGATGCCGCCGAATAAGTCGATTGCCATGCGACGAGGATCCATCGACGTTCAGGCAGCGTGCCTGCGATGCGTCATGCATGGCGAGGTTACGCGACGGTGACCGGTGGTAGGATGCTGCTTTCGTTCAGAAGTCCAGAGGAAGCAATGACCATATTCGCCATGTCCGTCTTCGATGCAACCGTGATCTACGACGGCAAGGAACTCTTCAAGGGGCAGGGCGCCGCCACTGGCTGGGCCGAGAAGCTTGCGAAGGAAATCGAGAGCCGCGTCACCGTCGAAAAAATCGGCACCGGCTGGGCGCTGGTCGGCCGGGTCGACGGCGTGGACTGCCGTTGGGGCATCATGGGGCAGCGCCTCAAGCGGCTGGACTGATCGTCATGCGTAGTTCGAACAGCGGTCTCGTCTATTCCACGGAAACGGGCCGCATGTGCCCCACCTGTCGCCAGCCTGCGGCGCAGTGCACGTGCAAGGCGGGCGCCAGTGCTGCGCCGGTCGGCGATGGGAATGTGCGGGTGTCGTTGCAGAGCAAGGGGCGGGGCGGCAAAAGCGTCACGCTCGTCAAGGGCGTGGCGCTCGATCCGATGGCCCTGGCCGTGCTCGGCAAGCAATTGCGCACGGCCTGCGGCGCCGGCGGGACCGTCAAGGACGGTGTGATCGAAGTGCAGGGCGATCATTGCGACACCGTTCTGCAGGCACTGGCCAAACTCGGGCACCGGGCGAAGCGGGCCGGCGGCTGACGCCGGCCCAGGTACATCAGTAGTCGCGTGCAGCGCGCGTTGCCAGCGCCACCACGGCAATGCCTGCCGTGACGATCAGCGCATCTTCGATCAGGCCGCTGCGGGTCTGGCCCATCTTGGCCATCGCCTGTTTGCGGGCGGCCAGCGTCGCATACGCCAACGGCACGGCGGTCGCGACGGCGACTGCGGCGCCTGCCTTTTCACGACCCTCTGGCGCCAGCGCCGCACCGGCAATGCCCGCGCTGGCGATGCGCGCCAGCAGGCCCAGGAACACGGTGCGGTCCGGCGCCGACTTCATCTTGTCGCCGTACAGTTCACCGGCGCCCATGGCCAGTGCGCCGTACTTGAACAGGGGGCGGTCCAGTAGCATGAGGTTGCCAGATGTGTGACGGCCGGCAAGGCGTGCGGCGGCAAGCGTGGCCATCGGCGTCATCGAGCGGGCGCTGGCGACAGCGCCAATCAGGGCGGAAGAGAGCAGGCTGGTAGATTTCATCGTAAGTCCTAAGGAAATAGTGTTGTTCGATACGTTGTTCAACTGAATACAAGATTGATTCAGTTGCCTTATTTTTAACACAAAATCGAAAATCAGCCTGTTCTGT
Organism: Oxalobacteraceae sp. CFBP 8761; assembly: GCA_014841595.1. Lineage (NCBI taxonomy): Bacteria > Pseudomonadati > Pseudomonadota > Betaproteobacteria > Burkholderiales > Oxalobacteraceae > Oxalobacteraceae sp. CFBP 8761. The sequence continues at coordinate 1,412,068 of JACYUE010000001.1, forward strand.
AAGGACGCTAGAAGACCCGGCGCGGGGCTGCCGTGGCCAGGTCGCCGCTGTTGGGTGTACCAGTGCGCTCGATCAGCATGATCTGCGCTTCGTGGGGCGCGCGGGGCCGGTGCCGCACGCCTTGCGGCACGACATAGAGCTGACCCTGTCCCAGCGTCACGGTCGTGCCGTCGTCAAGGTCGATCTCGAGACTGCCGGCCAGCACCAGGAAAAAATCGTCCGAATCGTCGTGCACATGCCAGTGGTATTCGCCACGCAATTTGGCAACCATGACGTCGTGGCCGTTGAACAGGCTGACCGTGCGCGGTTGCCAGGCTTCGTTGAATGTGGCCAGTTTGCCAGCCAGGTCGATTGCAGCGTTCATGGGTTCTCCTTGAGTGAAAAAGTGAAAACGTCATGGTGCGCCTTTGGGTGGCCAGGGGTCTTGTACAATTGTTGCATGCACCCCGCACCCGCACGTCCAGTCAACGACGCCACCTTTTCGGCGTTGACCGGCGGCGTCACGCTGATGCGGGCAAGCTTCACCGATCACGCGTTCGAGCGCCACAGCCACGATGGTTTCGCGATCGGCGTGACCACCGCCGGCGTGCAGCGGTTTCGCTGCAAGGGCGCGCAGTACGACAGCCAGGTAGGCGACCTGGTCCTGTTCAATCCGGATGAGGACCATGACGGCAGCGCCGGCACGGCCGACGGTTTCCGCTATGCGATCTGGTATGTACCGGATGCGTTCGTGGCAAGCTGCATCGCGCCCGAGGGCGAGCGCGCCGATGGCCGGTATTTCGCCCGGCCATGCGTGACTGACCACCGGATGGCGGCGACGTTTGCGCGGCTGTCCAGCAGTTTGCTGGCAACGCCAGCCGAGTCGTTGCGCGCGGAAACGATGCTGCGTGCGTTTCTCGGAACGATGCTGGCGCGCCATGGCGAGCGGCCCGGGGCGCACCTCGAACGGGCGGGTACCTATGTCGACGATGCGCGCATGGTGCAGGTCAGGGACTATATCCGCACGTACTTCCAGCGCGATATGACGGTGGCCGACCTGGCCGCCGTGGCCGGGATGTCGCGCACGCATCTCACGCGCGCGTTCAGCGCGGCGTATCACACACCGCCGCACGTGTACCTCAATTCGGTGCGCGTCGCCCATGCCTGCACGCTGATCCGGGGCGGGATGCCACTCGCGGCGGTGGCGATCGAATGCGGCTTTGCCGACCAGAGTCACCTGACCCGGCGCTTCAAGGGCTGTGTCGGTGTGACCCCGTCAGGCTGGCGCGACAGGCTGCAGCGCTAGCGCGCCCGGCGCGTCGGCCGCTGCAGGCCGGATCGTCAGCGTCTGCGCAAAGTGCGCGATCAGCGCCGTCACCTTGGGCGCGTGCTGGCGGCTGCGCTGCCATACCAGATACAGCGGCAGGCCGGACGTCGCCAGCTCGGGCAGGATTTTCACCAGGCTGCCGTCGCGCAGTTGCTGCTCGACGAGCCAGGTCGCCAGTTGCGCGATTCCCAATCCCATTTCCACCGCAGTGACCTGCGCCTCGGCCTGCCCCAGCACGATGCGGCTCTTCACGTGCTGGCGCGCCAGTGGCAGCTCGCCATCCTTGATCAGCCATGGACTCGTGCTGCCGTCCGCGCGACCGTACAGAATGGCGTCGTGGCCCAGTAACGCGTCCAGCGTCGCCGGTGCACCGTGGCGCGCCACATAGGAGGGCGACGCACAGAAGACGAGCTCTTCGTCACCCAGGTGCTGGTAGCACAGCGCTGCCGGCCAGGTGTCCGAGCCGCCGATGCGCACCACCACGTCCAGGCCATCCTCGACCGGATCGACAAAGCGGTCGGTGAACGACGCATGGGGCTGCACCTGCGGATATTGCTCGGCAAACGCCAGCAATGACCGCACGGCGTGCATGCGGCCGAAGGTGGCCGGCATGTCCACGCGCAATCGGCCCGACGGGGCGATATGGTCGTGCGCCAGCAGGCGCTCGGCCGCTTCGAGTTCGTCCAGCACCCGCACGCAGACCTTGTAGAAGACGTTGCCGGCGTCCGTCATCTCGAGCTTGCGCGTGGTGCGGTCGAACAGTGGCCGTTTCAATCGCCCTTCCAGCCGGGCGATGGCCTTGCCGACGGCGGAATTGGTCAGGTTGAGCCGGTCAGCGGCCGCCGTAAAACTGCCGGCGTCGGCGACGGCAACGAAGGTTTCAAGGCCTTTCAGGCGTTCTGCGGGTGTCATTGACTTGCTCCTGGAATTTTATTCCACATGATGCGGGAATTCTTATCCAACACGAGAATTTTTATCTTTTATATCATGTTAGACAACTATCCACAGGAGTTTTTTGCAATGCCCAATTCATCTACTACGACCGTCGACGCGATGGCCGACAAGCCCGAGGCCACCGGCGGCGCGCTATCGATCACGATTCTTGCCATCGCCGCGTTCGTGATCGTGACCACCGAGTTCCTGATCGTGGGCCTGCTGCCGGCACTGGCACGTGACCTGTCCATCACGGTGGCCACGGCCGGCCAGCTGGTCACGCTGTTTGCCGTGGTCGTCATGGTATGCGGCCCGTTCCTGACGGCGTGGCTGGCCAACGTCGACCGCAAGAAGTTGTTCATCGCCGTGCTGGTGCTGTTCGCGGCAACCAATGCGCTGGCGGCCGTCGCGCAAAACATCTGGGTGCTGGCACTGGCGCGACTGCTGCCGGCGCTGGCGCTGCCCGTGTTCTGGGGTACCGCGAGCGACACCGCAGCCCAGATCGCTGGCCCGGAAAAAGCCGGTCGCGCCGTCTCGACCGTGTATCTCGGCATCTCGGCCGCGATGCTGTTTGGTATTCCGCTCGGCACGCTGGCGGCAGACGCGATCGGCTGGCGCGGCGCGTTCGGCCTGCTGGCCGCGCTGTCGCTGCTGGTGGCCGTGCTGATGTTCTTCAGCATGCCGACGGTGCGTGCATCGCAGCCGGTTGCCATGCGTGAACAGGCCAAGATTCTGAAAAGTCCGTTCTTCATGGCCAACGTGGCGTTGTCGATCCTGGTGTTCACTGCCATGTTCACCGGCTACACCTACCTGGCCGAGATGCTGGAGAAATCGGCTGGCGTGGCGCCGGCGCAGGTGGGCTGGTGGCTGATGGGCTTTGGCGCGGTTGGCCTAATCGGTAACTGGCTGGGTGGTCTCTGGGTTGACCAGAAACCATTGGCCACCACCGCCATCTTCAGCCTCGTGCTGGCAGCCGGCATGGCCGCGTCGATGCTGTTCGCCGGTCTGAGCATTGGGTTCGCCATCGCGCTGGGCGTGTGGGGCATTGCCAATACGGCGCTGTATCCAATTTGCCAGATCCGCGTGATGAAGGCGGCAACCGGCGCCCAGGCGCTGGCCGGCACCATCAATGTGTCGGCAGCCAACGGTGGCATCGCGTTGGGCGCCGTGATCGGTGGCCTTGCAGTGGCCAACTGGGGCGCTGGCAATGTCGGTTATGTGGCTGCGGGCATCGCCGTACTGGCGGCACTGGCGACTGGCCTGGTCGCGCGTATGACCCCTGCAGTCAAGGCGTAACGATCATGACGATTGCACCCATTGGCCCGTTGCCGGCCGAACTGGCAAACCACGCCGGCTACCAGCGTATCTTCAAGCCGGGCAAGCTGACCTTCGGCTTCATCATGCCGCTCGAAGGCTATCCGGATTCGCCGTTTCCGACGCTGGCCCATCACCAGGCGATGGAGCGCATGGCCGACGAGGCCGGTTTCTCGACCCTGTGGCTGCGCGACGTGCCGTTTTACGATCCCAATTTCGGCGACACCGGCCAGGTGCTCGATCCGATGGTGTACATGAGCTTTCTGGCAGCGCACACGAGCCGCATCGCGCTGGGCACCGCCGGCATCGTGGCGACGCTGCGCGAGCCGTTGATCGTGGCCAAGCAGGCCGTGTCGGTCGACCAGTTGCTGGGTGGGCGCCTGGTGCTGGGCCTGTCGACCGGCGACCGGCCCGTCGAGTATCCGGCGTTTGGCCAGGATTTCGAGAACCGCGGCGAGCGTTTTCGCGAAGCGTTCGGCCTGATCAAGACCGTCACCGAACAGGACTTTCCGCATGCGCGCACGGCGCACTACGGCAACCTCGACGGGAGCATCGATCTGGTGCCCAAGCCGGCGGCGCCGCGCCTGCCGATGATCGTCGTCGGCCGGGCGCGCCAGGACATGGCGTGGATCGCCCGTCACAGCGACGGCTGGATCTGGCACCTGAGCGACTTTACCCGCCTGCCGCAACTGATCGAGGCATGGCGCGCCAGCCACGAGCCGGGGCAGTGGGTGCGCCCGTACGGTTACGGCACGATGTTCGACCTGGCCGAAGACCCGCATGAGCCGATGCGCTTCGTGCTCAATGGCATTCGTAGCGGCCGCCATGCATTGGTCGAGCTGTTTTACCATCAGCAGGAACAAGGCGTGAGCCACGTGGCGCTGAACCTGAAGCCGCTGCGCCGGCCGGCGCAGGATGCGCTGGCCGAACTCGCGGAGCATGTGCTGCCGCTGTTTAAGGCGGACTAATTTTTATCATTGTCTTTTAATGCACGATCAAGAAAAAGGAATGTCATGACCATTGATTTCGACCGTAGCGACAACCTGCAGCGCCCACCGATGGGCCAGACCCGCGATCCGATTACGCATCCACTGATCGTCACGGCGACCTTCGTCAGCCGTGTCGACAGCACGCCGCGCAGCGAGCGTCCGCAAGATGCGGGGTCGGCCAAAAGCAAGCACGGCAATGAGGTGCATCTGCCGAACTGGCGTCCCGGCGCGCTGGCGCTGGAAGGCAATGAAAACCTGGCGTTCGAGCACTGGGACGAATACTGGCGCAAGGTGCACGGCCCGAAATTCGCGTGGGACGAGCCGGGCAGTTCGTCCGAACGCGTGCTGCGCTACGACCAGGTGCACCGTATCGCATCGGGCCCGTCGTCGTTCTTCCCGCCACCGTACCGCGCGATGATCGGCGAGGACGGCAAGCTGCCGGCCGAGCCAGAAAAGTGCGTGCCGCCGTACGGGCGTCCGCGCTGGGATGGCCTGGCCTACATCACGTATGCCGAGCAGGACGATATCGAGCGCGTGCTGGGTCAGGAGAAATTTGCCGAGCGGATCATCGCCGATGAGCAGGTGGCGTTCCGCATGGTCACGCGTGAAATCACGCGCGAATACATCCTGATCCCGAGCGCGCGTCACCGCGATCCGGTCAGCCTGGTCAAGATCCACATGCGCAACCCGGACCTGTCGCGCGAAGAATTCCAGCGGCGCCTGCTGGACGAGCACGCGCCGCTGGTCATGGGCCAGTCGGCAACGACCGAGTTCGTGAAGCGCTACGCGGTGCTGCTCAATATCGGCTCGACCCAGAAAGACCCGGAGGGCAGCAAGATCGATGCCGTCTCGATCCTGTCATTTGCGTCACTGAACGATGTCGAGGATTACCTGGTCAGCAACGATCATGAGGCGATCGCGCAATCCGAAGCGGCGCTGACCGGCGAAGGCTCGGAGTGGTGGACGGCGATTAACTACAGCGTCATGAACCGGCTCATGCCGGAAGTGGCCACCGAGCGCTGACCGGCTACGGTAGAATCACGCCAACGCCGGTCGCGCCGACCGGCGGTAACGTGATACGGGGATTTGCCATGGCCAAGAAGGAAGAAGAACTCGATGAAGAAACGCTGGCGTTCGTCAACTGGTGTATCGAGGTCGAGGGGTTTTTAGTCGCGGGCGGCGCGACCGTACGGCAGGCGCAAGACCATATCGAGGAAGAAATCGAATGGTTCACCGACCAGTTCTACGATTCGCTCACGCCTGAAGAGGCGGCCAAGGAAGCACTGGCGTAACAACAGTAGTGTCATTGAAAACAGGCCTGCACCGCGTCACCGCGGTGCAGGCCTGTTTGCTTGTGCCCGTGGCTGTTCAGACGCGGGCGCCCGTGCGGCGGCGACGCACATCGACGGGCACGTCCGGTCCCATAATATTGCTGACGCCGGACTGTTCGACAACGGCGATGTCATTGGTGGAACTGAGGAACAAGGTATCTGCAGTCAGGAACGACAGTGCCGCCCAATAGCCAGTCCTTGAAGCGCTGGTGATAGGCATTCACGTTCTGTACGTGGACGTCTCGTCAGCCTCGACGATGCCATTCAGGGATGCGGGCCGGTCGAACTTGACCCAATCGAGGAAGCGGTGGCGCCACCGGAAGGCGGTATTGCGGTACACGCCAACCCGGTCTGCACCCTTGCGCACCGACAGTGAGTCGAGCAGCACCTGGGAGTCCGCAAGCCATTTCGCCTTGAGCCTGAGCCGTGCCCGTGGCAGCGCCCATTGCCGCAGCGGGGACAGCAACGGCCAGGCGCTCTGGCCTGGGCGATCAGCGCCACCACCTGGGCGAGGCCGGCCACAGGATGCAAGGCGTCGAGCACTCGCCGGCGCTGCGGCTGATTCAGCGATGGCAGCCTGGCGAACCAGCTCTTGAAACGTGGCGCTTTCATGATCGACTCCTGGCTTGGGGGCAGGGGTTGGATCACCGGGCTGCTCATCAGTTCAAAGCTCGCCTCTATTTAACGTTGACTGCGCCCGAAAAAAATGCCCCGTGAGTGACACGGGGCATGCATGGGTCCTGCGCTGGTCGGGTTACTTGTCCTGCACCGTAAACTCGCCATACGGCGCCAGCTGCGCATCGAGCTTGGAAGGATCGCCGACGATCACGATCGACTGGTTCTCGGGCGCAAAATATTTCTGCGCCACCGTGCGCACCTGCTGCGGCGTGACCTTGCGGATCAGTGGCACGTAGTCGCCCAGGAATTCAGGCGGCAAACCCACCAGCCAGTTCGCGGCCAGCGTGTTGGCCACCGAGCGCTGCAACTGGTTGTTCAGCAGGTAGCCGCCTGCCACGTAGCGCTTGTTCATGTCCATCTCGGCCGTCGTGACCAGCTCGCTTCCCAGACGCTTGTACTCCTTGAAGTATTCGGCCAGCGCCGCGCCCGTCACCTCATTGCGCACGTCGGCGCCGCCGACCATCATGCCGCCCGCGCGGCTCATGCGCGCCCCGGCCGAGGCGCCATACGTATAGCCTTTTTCTTCGCGCAGATTGGTATTGATCCGGCTCGAAAAGCCGCCGCCGATGATGGTGCTGGTCAGGCGCAGCGGGATCTGGTCGGCGGCGCTGGCCGCGATGCCGGGGCTGCCAACGCGCAGTGTCGACTGCACGCTGCCGTCGCGCTTGAGCAGGATGCGCGCCGGCTTCACGTTCGTGGCGACGGCAGGCGTGTCCGACAATGCGGCGCCGCTGGCCTTCCAGTCGCCAAACGCGGCTTGCGCCAGCTTCATCGCCTGTGCTTCGGTGATGCGGCCGGTGATGACCAGCAGCGCGCGGTCCGGACGGAAGCGTTTCGCGTGTTCGGTGCGCAGCAGCGCGGCGTTCACGGCATTGATCGACTCGACCGTCGGATCGGTGCGGCTGTAAGGGTGATCGAGGTAGACGGCTTTCTTGATCGCACGCTCGGCGCGGAAACCCGGCTGGGTTTCGGCCACGCGCAGCGCCTGCAGCGCATTGGCTTTCGCCAGCGCCACTTCGTTCTCGGGGAACGATGGCTGGCGCGCGATCTCGGCCATCAGCTCCAGCATGCCGCCCGCCTGCGAGGCGACGGCGTTGGCCGACAGGATGATGCCGTCGGAAGCCGGGCTGGCGGCCACTTCACCGCCCATGCCCTGCGCCGCTTCGGCAATCGCGCGCGAATCGCGCTTGGCCGTGCCTTCGTTGAGCATCCCGGCGAGCATCGCCGCGAAGCCGCCCTGGGTCGGGGCGTCGGCAGCGAAACCGGCGCCGCGCAGCGCCAGCACGAAGTCCACGCGGGGCAAGCCCTGGCGTGGCACGACCCAGACGGTCAGGCCGTTGGCCAGCGTCTGCTTGCCGATCTTCGGTGCGGGAATCGATTTTTCCTGGCCATAGGCAGGCATGCCGTTTGGCGCCCTGGTTTGTGCATGCAGTGGCGGCGCGAACGCCAGCGAAACGGCAAGCGCGAGCATCAATTTGTTCATGATGCGCTCCTTATTTGTTCACGCCGGCAGGCGCATTGTTGGCAGGGGTGGCAGCGGTCCGCGCCGCGTCGATCATGGCGGCCGGCTTGCGGTCGATGACGGTGCGGTTGGTCGGCACGAGATAGGTCTTGACGACGCGCTGGATGTCGCTCGACGTCACGCCATCGATCCAGCCCGGAATCTTGTTGACGACATTGGCGTCGCCCCACAGCACCTGCAGCTTGGCCATCGTGTCGGCGCGGTTGACGAAGCTTTCCAGCTTGTTGTTCCAGTCGGCCAGCATGCGCGTCTTGACGCGCTTGAGCGTGGCGTCGTCGACGCCGTCTTTTGCCACCTTGGCGATCTCTTCATCCATGGCCTTGAGGATGGCGTCCGCGCTGCTGTCGGGCTTGTACAGCGCATGCACGGTCATGAGGGTAGGGCCGTTGTATTCCCACGGGCTGGTCAGGCCAAACAGGATGTCGACGTTCAGCGCGATCTCGCGGCCCTTGACCAGGCCCTGGTAGAACAGCGACGCATCGCCGCCGCCCAGCAGCTCGGCCAGCACGGCGACCGGCGCCTGGTCGCGGCTGCCGCGCTCGGGCACCTTCCAGGCCGCCGCGATCGCCGGCACCTGGGCCAGCGCGTCGCTTTGCTGCAGGCGCTTTTCGACGGTGTTGAGGGGCTCGCTGAAATCCGTGCTCTTCGGTACCGGTCGCGCGGGGATGGCGCCGAAGTATTTCTGGGCCAGTGCGAAGCCCTGCTGCGGCGTGATGTCGCCGGCGATGGCCAGCACCGCGTTGTTCGGGCCATAGTAGTCGCGGTGGAATGCGCGCACGTCGTCCAGGCTGGCGTTTTCCAGGTCTTCGAAGCTGCCGTAGCCGTCGTGGTTGTTTTCCCATTTCTGGAAAGCGTGCTGGCTGATGTCGATCCACATGAAACCGCCATACGGCTGGTTCTTCACGTTGACGCGGATTTCTTCCTTGACGACGTCCTGCTGGTTCTTCAGCGTGGTTGCGCTGAAGTCGAGTGTCTTCATGCGGTCTGCTTCCAGCCACAGGATCGGCTCAAGTGCCGAGCTTGGCACGGTCTCGATGTAGTTGGTGAAGTCAGGGCGGGTCGAGCCGTTGTTCCAGCCACCGCCGCCCGTGATCGTCGTGTCGAAGATGCCTTTTGGTGCATTCGGCGTGCCCTGGAACATCAGGTGTTCGAACAGGTGCGCAAAGCCGGTGCGGTTCTTCGGCTCGAGGCGCATGCCGACGTGGTAGACGACCGAGACGCCGACGGTGGGCGAGGTGCGGTCTTCCGACACGATCACGGTCAGGCCGTTGTCGAGTTTTTTCATGGTGACCGGCAAGGTCCACCCGTCGGCCGGCGCGGCAAATGCCGACATCGACAGGGTGAACCCGGCCAGCAGGGCGGGGTAGTGGCGCATGCGCATGGGGACCTCGAAATGGATCGCAATGAAATGAATGTGACCGGGGCGGGGTGCGCCACCGGCGAAACATCTTAGCGCAATGGCATGCTTTAAAAGAATGTTTTTGTTGTTGCAGCGCAGGACAATGTGCGTGCATGCGTGCTGCATGGCCCCCCCGCGTTCTGATGCAAACCGCCACCGCCGCGCAGCTCGGATGCCGTTTTTTGCAGTTCATCGCACGCATTGCGGCGGCGCTTGACTTTCGGGCTATAGTTTCATCATGACAAGTCCCGGCATTGGCCCGGGCCGCAACACACTGGAGAACCTCGATGAATCACCTTTTCAAGCTGGGCGCCGTGGCTGCCTTGTTGGGCGCTACGGCCGGCCTCGTGCGCGCCGCGCCGGACGCGGCCAGCGAGACGCGGCCCGTCGATGCCCAGGTCGTGCGCGTGACGCTCGAAGGGGTCGGGGATCTGGTGATCCGCCAGGGCGCGACGGCCACGCTGATGCTGACGGGCGACGCGCGCCTGCTGTCGCGCACCACGACCACGCAGCGCGGCGACACGCTCAATATCGAGACCGAAGGCCGCCGCGGGGGCTTCAACTTCGGGCGTTCATCGGGCATCCAGGCCGAACTCGTGCTGCCGAACCTGCGCGCCGTATCGTCCGAAAGTATCGGCGCCACCACGGTCAGCGGCTTTGCCGGCCAGTCACTGGACATCAATCTCGATGGCGCCGGGTCAATGTCGGTATCATCATCGAATTATCGTTTTATTACCGCCAACCTGGGCGGCGTGGGCAACCTCAAGATCCACGGGATCGACAGCGAGGGCATCGACCTGAACCTGGGCGGCGCCGGCTTCGTGACACTGACCGGCCGCAGCAAACGCCTGAAGGCCGAGCTGGGCGGGCTGGGCGGGCTCGATGCGCAGGGCTGCAGCGTCGACTCGGTCGCGCTCGATCTGTCGGGGCTGGGCAATGCCACCGTGAATGTGCGCCAGAGCATCAATGTATCGCTGTCGGGCATGGGATCGGTGACGGTACTGGGCAAGCCGGTCAACCGCAAGGTAGCGCTCGACGGGCTGGGCAAGGTCAACTGGAAATGACGGACACGCGACAACCACGCTGGCCGGGGACACCCCGGCGGCATCGGCAACGACCTGGATTCTGTGTGCGAACCATGAAGACACCATTCTTTGCAGTTCTCCTGGCGCTGTGCCTGCAGTTCGGCCTGCATGGCAGCGCCCACGCCGGTTTTCCCGAAGGCGCCAGTGCCTACAATGCCCGCAACTATGCGCTCGCGCTGAAGGAAGTCACGCCGCTGGCCAAGGCCGGCCACGCCGAAGCGCAGCACCTGCTGGGGCTCATGTACTACATGGGGCGGGGCGTGGCGCGCGACTACAAGCAGGCATTTGCCTGGCACCAGAAGGCCGCGCTGCAGGGCAAGGCCGATGCGCAGTACGTCGTCGGCGCCATGTATTACACCGGCAACTCGGTGCCGCAAGACCAGAAGCACGCCGTGACCTGGTTCCGCAAGGCCGCCGAGCAGGGCCATGCCGAGGCGCAGAATGCCCTCGGGCTGATGTACCGCTACCATGTGGCCGGGGTACCGCAGGATGTCGTGCTGGCCTACATGCTCTACAACCTGGCCGCGGCCGGCGGCAACCGCAACGCCGTCGACCAGCGCGCTGCCATTGCCAAACGCATGACGCAGGAGCAGATTGAAGAAGCGCAGGCGCTGTCGCGTACCTGGAAACCTGGCACGCCGCTGCCGACGACGTCGAAAACGGGCGGTGACGCATAACGCGCCAGCGCGGCCGGCACAATCGCCTGGCAATCGTCCTGTTATGCGGGTTGGCGAACCGAACCGGGGTGCAGGGCAAGCCATGATGGTGTGAACACACTGTCAAGGAGTCCCCGATGGCCAAGGTAACACTGACGATGACGACCCACGTACCGGTCTCGACCGGCGAAGCCTGGGCCTGGTCGACATCGCTCGAAGGCGTGCGCACCGAAATGCGCCCGTTGCTCAAGGTCGTCTTTCCCAAGGCGATGACGCATATCGGCCCCGATACCGCGCTCAACACGGTCCTGGGCCGCTGCCAGTTTTTGCTGTTCGGTCTGTTTCCCATCGACATGTCCAAACTGCGCTTTACCGAGATGGAACCGGGCCATCGCTTCGTCGAGGAATCCGACCTGCTGTCGATGCGTTCCTGGCGCCATGAGCGCGTGATCACGCCGTCGGCCGATGGCCGGGGCGCCCAGGTCACCGACCATCTGGCGTTCACGCCACGCCTGGCTACGCCGGTGGTGCGCTACCTGGTCAAGCTGTTTTTCGCGCACCGTCACAAGAAGCTGGCGCAGGCGCTGGGTGTCCGTGGAGCTACCGTCGCAGCCCGCGGCGCAGCCGGCAGAGCACGCTGAGACAGGCTGAGATACGTCCCCGCATGGTAGGCTTCGGCTTTGACTCATTCGCGCGCCCGATTGCATCGCGGCGTTGCAGCAATTTGGAGCTTGTATGTTGATTGCCACTCACGGCGGAAAATTCCACGCAGATGATGCGTGGGCCGTCGCCGTCCTGAAGGTGCTGTTCCCCGATGCCGACGTGATTCGCACCCGCGAGCAGGCCCGGATCGATGCCGCCGACTTCGCGATCGACGTCGGCGGCGTCTGGGACCCGGCCACCGGCCGGTTCGACCACCACCAGAAGGAATTCAATGCCACCCGGTCGTCCGGCGTGCCATATGCCAGCGCCGGCCTCGTCTGGCGCGATCACGGCGCACAGTGCGTCGCCGCGCTGGCTTTGCGGCACACGGGCGAAACCTTGTCCGAGGACACGGCCCAGCAGATCGCCTATGCGATCGACGTCGATATCGTCCAGTACCTCGATCTGTCGGACGTCGGTGTGGCCAAGAACGCGCCGGGCAGCTATGGCTTGTCGGCCGTCGTCTCGGGCTTCAATCCGGGCTGGCTCGACGAGCAGCGCCTGGGCTATGGCGAAGCGGTCGACGTGTATCGGATGGGTCAGTTCATGCGCGCCGTGGAGTTCCTTACCGACATCATGGGCAATGCCGTGCGCTACCGCGTGGGCGCCATGCTGGCCGTCACGCAAGTGCGCCAGGCCGAGGTACTCGAGGGCGGCAAGCTGCTGTTCCTGAAGAATGCGGCGCTGCCGTGGAGCAGCATCGTGCGCAAGGAAATGCCGAAGATCCTGTTCGTCATCAGCCACAGCCTGACCGAGAACCGCTACATCCTGCACACCGTGTCGGTCGACACCGAAAGCTTCGATGCACGCGCCGACCTGCCCGAAACCTGGGCGGGCCTGCGCGAAGCAGACCTGGCCGCTGTGACGGGCGTGCCGGACGCCGTGTTCTGCCACACGGGCCGCTTCATCGCCGCCGCGCGCAGCTACGACGGCATTCGCATCATGGCGCGCCAGGCGCTCGATGCGGTCGAGCAGGGCGTGACCGTTACGACGTATTCGTAGGCATGGTATTTACGGCGCGCACGATCGCCGGGGTGGCCGGCAAGCCACCGCCGACTCCCGTACAATTGCGGTTTTGCTAATGCGGGAGCTTTCCATGCGCGCCATCGAGATCACCAAACCGGGCCAGCCCGACGTCTTGCAACTGTGTGAACGGCCATTGCCGGTCCTGAAAACCGGCGAAGTCCTGATCAAGGTCCATGCTGCCGGGATCAACCGCCCTGACGTGTTTCAGCGCCTGGGCAAGTACCCGGTGCCGCCGGGCGCCTCTGACCTGCCGGGCCTGGAGGTAGCCGGCGAGATCGTCGATGGCGACATGAAAGACAGCGGTTTTGCCAAGGGCGACCTCGTATGCGCCCTGGTGCAGGGCGGCGGTTACGCCGAATACTGCGCCGCGCCACTCGAGCAATGCCTGACTGTACCAGAAGGGCTGACCCCACTGGAAGCAGCCACCTTGCCGGAAACCTATTTCACGGTCTGGAGCAATGTGTTCGACCGCGCCCGCCTGAGCGAAGGCGAGAGCTTGCTGGTGCAGGGCGGCAGTTCGGGCATCGGCGTGACCGCCACCCAGGTCGCCAGCGCGCTGGGCCACCGTGTGTTCATCACCGCCGGCAGCGACGACAAGTGCCGCGCCGTCGAAGCGCTGGGCGCCGAACGGGGCATCAATTACCGCGATGAAGATTTTGTCGCCGTGGTCAAGGAACTCACGGACGGCCGTGGTGTCGATGTAATTCTGGACATGGTCGCGGGCGACTATGTGGCGCGCGAGATCGAGTGCCTGGCCGACGATGGTCGCCTGGTCGTCATCGCGCTGCTGGGTGGCGCGCAGGCCAACCTGGACATGAACCATGTACTGCGCCGCCGCCTGACGATTACCGGTTCGACGCTGCGTCCGCGTCCGGTTGCGTTCAAGGCGGCCATTGCGCGCCAGTTGCGCGAGCAGGTCTGGCCGCTGTTTGCGCAGAAAAAGATCAAGCCGGTGATCCACCACGTGTTCCCGCTCGAAGAAGCCGCGGCAGCGCACACGATGATGGAATCGAGCACCCACGTGGGCAAGATCGTCCTGCAAGTGCTGGCCGACTGACCATAAAAACAACAGGCGCGCCGGTGGGGCCGACAGGCCCTGCGCGGTGCATCCACGGGCGGCTTCAGGCAGCTTGGCACTCCCAGCCATTGTTTGACCGCCACAATATCGACCGCTAGAATAGCGGGTTATTTGACATGGGGTAGTATGCGTCCCACACTCGTAGTAGGTAACTGGAAAATGAACGGCAGCCGGGCAGTCAATGCCGAGCTGCTGCAAGGCATTCTCGCTGGTCTCGACGCTGATGCTGGCGCTGGCACGCAGGCGTCGTGCGCGGTGTGCGTCCCCGCGCCGTACCTGTTCCAGTGCGAGCAATTGTTGGCCGGTAGCAGCGTGGCCTGGGGCGCGCAGGATGTCGCGACCGAGCCGTGCGGCGCCTTCACCGGCGAAGTGTGCGTCTCGATGCTGCAGGATTTCGGTTGCCGTTACGTGATCGTCGGCCACTCCGAGCGCCGCGGCTACCACGGCGAGTCGAACGAGCTGGTCGCGCGCAAGGCGAAAGCGGCGCTGGACGCCGGCCTGACCCCGATCGTCTGCATCGGCGAAACGCTGGAGCAGCGCGAAGCGGGCGAGACCAACGACGTCGTCGGTGGCCAGCTGCACGCAGTGCTGGAACTGGTAGGGTTTGAAGATGTCGCGCGTCTGGTGCTCGCTTACGAGCCGGTGTGGGCAATCGGTACCGGCAAGACGGCCACGCCCGAGATGGCGCAGCAAGTTCATGCCGACATGCGCGCGTTAGTGCGCAAGTGCAACGTTGATGCCGCAGAAACCGTACAAATCCTTTACGGCGGCAGCATGAAGCCGGAGAATGCACGCGAGCTGCTGGCGCAACCGGACATCGATGGCGGCCTGATCGGTGGGGCGGCGCTGAAAGCGGCCGATTTCCTCGCCATTCTGCGCGCCGCATAACGACATAATCTCGCACATATAGTTTTGCGAAGATTTTGGAATTACAAAAAATTTGAAACGCTGTTAAACCTTGGAATGGAATTGCAATGATCTGGTCTAATCTTATTATCGTCGTGCAGGTTATCTCGGCCCTGTCCATTATTGGCCTGGTCCTGATGCAGCATGGCAAGGGCGCTGATATGGGTGCGGCCTTCGGTTCCGGCGCCTCTGGCAGCCTGTTCGGTGCATCCGGATCGTCGAACTTCCTGTCCAAGGCAACGGCAGTGGCCGCCGCCGTGTTCTTCGGCACCACGCTGACGCTGGCCTATATCGGCAACGATCGCAGCGGCGGCGACAACGCCGGCGTGATGGGTCGTGCCCAGGCGCCTGCAGCCGGTATCCCGGTCACGGCCCCGGTGCAGACGGCGCCAGCCGACGTGCCGACGCTGCCAGCGGGCAGTGCCGTTCCGGCAGCACCGGCAGCGGGTGTTCCGGCTGTTCCGGCAACCCCGGCGCCAGCGCCGGCAGCCCCGGCACCAGCCACGAACTAAGCCACGCAGTCCCGGCGCCATGCGCGCCATTGCTGTTCCAAAACAATGCGCCTTTTTATCGGGCGCATTGTCGTTTTTAGGCGTAGAATACTGCGGCGCGTGACAGGGTTGAACAACCGGTCTGTGCAGCCTCGCAATATTGACGGTCGTGTCGCAACGAACTTTGTCATGCTCATGTCAGTAAAAGAGCGTCCAATAGATTGTTCGGCGATATGATTCAAATAAATGGCAAATATCTTTGTGATTGCGCAATTTGAGCATTGAAAGATAGTGCTAAAGCAGGTTAAAATACTGTTCTCCAGCCGACGTGGTGAAATTGGTAGACACGCTATCTTGAGGGGGTAGTGGCGCAAGCTGTGCGAGTTCGAGTCTCGCCGTCGGCACCAAAATTTAGAAAGAAAGCCAGCAAGGGCGCACGAGTTTTTACCTCATGCCTGAGCTGGCTTTTTTACGAGGATCTGTCGTACGATCCTGGCGGCAGGCTCGAGGCCAGGTTCGCACGATTCGGTGCTGCATCTCTGCAGCGTTCCATTAACCGATCGTTCAGAAGGCTTCATCGTGAACCTCGAAAGTTATCTCCCCGTTCTTCTCTTTATCCTGGTTGGCATCGGTGTCGGTGTCGCCCCTCAGGTGCTTGGTCGCCTGCTCGGGCCGCACAAACCCGACGATGCCAAACTGTCCCCGTATGAATGCGGCTTCGAAGCCTTCGAAGACGCGCGCATGAAGTTCGACGTCCGGTACTACCTGGTCGCGATCCTGTTTATTTTGTTTGATCTTGAAACGGCATTCTTCTTCCCATGGGGCGTCTCGATGCGCGAACTGGGGTTCACCGGTTTCATCACGATGATGGTGTTCATCGCCGAATTCGTCGTGGGCTTCTGGTACATCTGGAAGAAAGGTGCCCTTGATTGGGAATAAGCCATGGCTATTGAAGGCGTACTAAACGAAGGTTTCATCACCACCACAGCCGACAAGCTGGTCAACTGGGCACGTACCGGGTCGATGTTCCCGATGACGTTCGGTCTGGCCTGCTGCGCGGTCGAGATGATGCACGTGGGCGCGGCCCGCTACGACATGGACCGTTTCGGTATCGTGTTCCGTCCGTCGCCACGCCAGTCCGACGTCATGATCGTTGCCGGCACGCTGTGCAACAAGATGGCGCCGGCGCTGCGCAAGGTCTACGACCAGATGGCCGAGCCGCGCTGGGTCATCTCGATGGGCTCCTGTGCCAACGGTGGCGGCTACTACCATTATTCGTATTCCGTCGTCCGTGGCTGCGATCGCATCGTCCCGGTCGATGTCTACGTGCCAGGCTGTCCACCGACCGCCGAAGCTCTGCTGTACGGCATCATGCAGCTCCAGAACAAGATCAAGCGCACCAATACCATCGCGCGCTAAAAACGGACGGCGTACTCCATGACGACAAAACTCGAAACCCTTCAACTCGCCCTGCAGACTGCATTGGGCGAGGGCGCCGCGATCTCGGCGGCGCTGGGTGAAGTCACGGTGGTGGTCAAGGCCGCCGACTACATCCGCTCGATGACGGCCCTGCGCGATACCCCTGCGCTGGCCTTCGAGCAGATGATCGACCTGTGCGGCGTCGACTATTCGGAATATGGCGAAGGCACCTACGAAGGACCGCGCTTTGCGGTCGTCGTGCACCTGCTGTCGCTGACCCACAACTGGCGCGTGCGCGTGCGGGTATTCTGCCCGGACGACGACATGCCGCTGGTCGAATCGATTACCCCGATCTGGCGCGCCGCCAACTGGTTCGAGCGCGAAGCGTTCGATCTGTTCGGCATCCTGTTCGACGGCCACGGCGACCTGCGCCGCATCCTGACCGACTACGGTTTCATCGGCCACCCGTTCCGCAAGGACTTCCCGATCTCGGGCTATGTCGAGATGCGCTACGACCCCGAGCAGAAACGCGTGATCTATCAACCCGTCACGATCGAACCGCGCGAGAACATTCCCCGCGTGATTCGCGAAGAGACTTACGGGACGAAATAATGGCTGAGCTTAAGAACTACACCCTGAACTTTGGTCCGCAGCACCCGGCAGCGCACGGCGTGCTGCGCCTCGTGCTCGAACTCGACGGCGAGGTGATCCAGCGCGCCGACCCGCACATCGGCCTGCTGCACCGCGGCACCGAGAAGCTGGCCGAAACCCGCACCTACCTGCAATCGGTGCCGTACATGGACCGTCTCGACTACGTGTCGATGATGTGCAACGAACACGGCTACGTGCTGGCCATCGAAAAACTGCTCGGTATCCAGGCGCCGATCCGCGCCCAGTACATCCGCACGATGTTCGACGAAGTCACCCGCATCCTGAACCACCTGATGTGGCTCGGCGCGCACGCGCTGGACATCGGCGCCATGGGCCCGTTCCTGTACTGCTTCCGCGACCGCGAAGACTTGTTCGACGTCTACGAAGCCGTGTCGGGCGCGCGCATGCACGCAGCCTACTACCGCCCGGGCGGCGTGTACCGCGACCTGCCGGACACGATGCCACAGCACAAGGCTTCGCCGATCCGCAGCGCCAAGGCCATTGACGCACTGAACGAACACCGCCAGGGCTCCGTGCTCGATTTCCTCGACGCGTTCACGAAGCGCTTCGATGGTTACGTCGACGAATACGAAACCCTGCTGACCGACAACCGTATCTGGAAGCAGCGTACGGTCGGCATCGGTGTCGTGACGCCGGAAGACGCGAAAGCCATGGGTTTCACGGGCGCCATGCTGCGCGGCTCGGGCATCGCCTGGGATCTGCGCAAGACGCAGCCGTATGCAGCGTACGACAAGGTCGAGTTCGACATCCCGGTCGGCACCAACGGCGACTCGTACGACCGCTACCTGGTGCGCGTGGAAGAGATGCGCCAGTCGAACCGCATCATCAAGCAATGCATCACCTGGCTGCGCGCGAATCCGGGCCCGGTCATGATCGACAATAACAAGATTGCGCCGCCGAACCGGATGGACATGAAGTCCAATATGGAATCGCTGATTCACCACTTCAAGCTGTTCACCGAAGGCTTCCACGTCCCCGAGGGCGAGGCGTACGCTGCGGTCGAGCATCCGAAGGGCGAGTTCGGCATCTATATCGTCTCCGACGGCGCCAACAAGCCATACCGCCTGAAAATCCGCACGCCGGACTATGTCCACCTGCAGAGCCTCGACGAAATGGCACGCGGACACATGATCGCTGATGCCGTCGCCATCATCGGTACGCAAGACATCGTGTTCGGCAGTATTGATCGCTAGTCCGAAAGGCAGAGAAGAATATGTTATCCCCGCAGTGCTATCAAAAAATCGATCGGGAGCTGGCCAAGTACCCAGCCGATCAACGCCAGTCGGCCGTGATGGCCTCGCTCGCCCACGCCCAGGTCGAACTGGGCTGGCTGTCGCCAGAGACGATGCAGGAACTCGCCGATTACATCCAGATGCCGGCCATTGCCGTGCAAGAGGTGGCGACTTTCTACAATATGTTCAACGTCAAGCCGGTTGGCCAGCACAAGATCACCGTGTGCACCAACCTGCCATGCGCATTGTCGGGCGGCGAACGCGCAGCCCAGCGCATCAAGGACGCCCTGAACATCGACTTCCGTGACACCACGGCGGACGGCAAGTTCACGCTGATGGAGGGCGAGTGCATGGGCGCCTGCGGCGACGCACCCGTCATGCTGGTGAACAACCACCGCATGTGTTCGTTCATGAGCGACGCCAAGATCGACGCCCTGCTTGAGGAACTGAACAAATGACCAGCCTGCACGATCGTCACATCAAGCCGCTGATCCTGAAGGATCTGAACGGCACCAACTGGCACCTGACCGACTACGTCAACCGTGGTGGTTACTCGGCGCTGCGCCGTATCATCGAAGAAAAGATCACGCCCGAGCAGATCATCGCCGACATGAAGGCGTCGGGCCTGCGCGGCCGCGGCGGCGCCGGTTTCCCGACCGGCCTGAAGTGGAGCTTCATGCCGCGCCAGTTCCCGGGCCAGAAATACCTCGTCTGCAATACCGACGAAGGCGAGCCAGGCACGTTCAAGGACCGCGACATCATTCGCTACAACCCGCATGCGCTGATCGAAGGCATGGCCATCGGCGCCTACGCGATGGGTATCACCGTGGGTTACAACTATATCCACGGCGAGATCTTCGAAGACTACCTGCGCTTTGAAGAAGCGCTGGAAGAAGCGCGCGCCGCGGGCTTTTTGGGCGACAACATCCTGGGCAGCACGTTCTCGTTCCAGCTGCACGCGCACCACGGTTACGGCGCCTACATCTGCGGCGAAGAAACCGCACTGCTCGAGTCGCTCGAAGGCAAGAAGGGCCAGCCGCGCTTCAAGCCGCCGTTCCCGGCCTCGTTCGGCCTGTACGGCAAGCCAACAACGATCAACAACACCGAGACCTTCGCTGCGGTCCCGTTCATCCTGAACATCGGCGCCGAGAACTACATGGCGCTGGGCAAGCCGAACAACGGCGGCACCAAGATCTTCTCGATCTCGGGCGACGTCGAGCGGCCAGGCAACTACGAAGTTCCGCTGGGTACGCCATTTGCGACCCTGATGGAACTGGCCGGTGGCATGCGCGGTGGCAAGAAGATCAAGGCCGTGATTCCAGGCGGTTCGTCGGCGCCAGTCGTGCCGGGCGAACAGATGATGCAAACCGATCTCGACTACGATTCGATCGCCAAGGCCGGCTCGATGCTCGGTTCGGGCGCCGTGATCGTGATGGACGAGACGCGCTGCATGGTCAAGTCGCTGCTGCGCCTGTCGTACTTCTATTACGAAGAATCGTGCGGCCAGTGCACGCCATGCCGCGAAGGCACGGGCTGGATGTACCGCATGGTTCACCGCATCGAGCATGGCCAGGGCCGACCGGACGACATGGATCTTCTGAACAATATCGCTGACAACATCAAGGGCCGCACGATTTGCGCGCTCGGCGATGCGGCAGCGATGCCAGTGCAGGCCATGATCAAGCACTTCCGCGAAGAATTTGAATATCACATTGAGCACAAGCACTGCCTCGTGCCCTCATACCTTTAAACCAGGTCAGGTAACGATCCCATGGTTGAAATTGAATTAGACGGCAAGAAAGTTGAAGTCCCACCGGGTTCGATGGTGATGGACGCCGCAAACAAGCTCGGAACGTACATTCCGCACTTCTGCTATCACAAGAAATTGTCGATCGCTGCGAACTGCCGCATGTGCCTCGTCGAAGTGGAAAAGGCGCCGAAGCCTTTGCCAGCGTGCGCGACCCCGGTCTCGCCGGGCATGATCGTGCGCAGCCACAGCGACAAGGCCGTGCAGGCCCAGAAGTCGGTGATGGAATTTTTGCTCATCAACCATCCGCTCGACTGCCCGATCTGCGATCAGGGCGGCGAATGCCAGTTGCAGGATCTGGCCGTGGGCTATGGCAAGAGCGGTTCGCGCTACGAAGAAGAAAAGCGCGTGGTGGCCCCGAAGGAAGCGGGCCCGCTGATCTCGATGGAAGAGATGTCGCGTTGCATCCAGTGCACCCGTTGCGTGCGTTTCGGCCAGGAAGTGGCCGGCGTCATGGAATTCGGCATGCTGGGCCGCGGCGAGCATTCCGAGATCACGACGTTCGTCGGCAAGACCGTCGACTCGGAAGTCTCGGGCAACATGATCGACCTGTGCCCGGTCGGCGCGCTTACCAGCAAGCCATTCCGTTATTCGGCCCGTCCATGGGAACTGCAGCGCCGCAAGTCGGTCTCGCCGCACGATTCGCTGGGCGCGAACCTGATTGTTCAGGTCAAGGGTGGCCGCGTCATGCGCGTGCTGCCGCTCGAGAATGAAGCGGTCAACGAATGCTGGCTGTCGGACAAAGAGCGTTTCTCGTACGAAGCGCTGAACAACACCGACCGCCTGACCAAGCCGATGATCAAGCAGGGCGGCATGTGGCAGGAAGCCGAGTGGCAGACCGCCCTCGAATACGTCGCCCACGGCTTGCGCAATATCCGTCACGAACACGGCGCCGATGCGATCGCTGCCGTCGCGACTGCGCACTCGACCGTCGAAGAACTGCACCTGCTGAACAAGGCCATGCGTGGCATGGGCTCCGACAACGTCGAGTTCCGCCTGCGCCAGAGCGATTTTTCGCTCGACGGCCAGGTCACGCCATGGCTCGGCATGCCGATCGCCCAGCTGAGCACGCTCAAGCGCGCACTGGTCATCGGTTCGTTCCTGCGCAAGGATCACCCGCTGGTCACGACGCGTCTGCGCGCCGCCACCAAGTCGGGCCTGCGCCTGTCGCTGGTCGCTGGCGCAGACGACGAACTCTTGATGAAGGTCGCGCACAAACTGATCGCCGCGCCGAGCGACTGGCTCGTCGCACTGTCGGAAATCGTCGTTGCCATCGCTGCCGACAAGGGCATCGCGGCGCCAGCCGGTTTCGAACAAATCGAAGCATCGGACATCGCCAAAGCCATCGCCGCGTCGCTGGTCGTCGTTGGCGACGTTGAACTGCCAGGCGCGATCCTGCTGGGCAACGCTGCTGCACAACATCCGCAAGCATCGAAAATCCACGCCGCCGCGCAGTGGATCGCCGAGCAGACCGGTTGCTCGTTCGGTTACCTGGTCGAGTCGGCCAACACGATCGGCGGCCACCTGGTGGGCGCCACGTCGGGCAAGAACGAAGCACCGTTCGCCACGCCGAAAAAAGCCTATGTGCTGCTGAACGCCGAGCCGCAACTGGACGCTGCCAATCCGCAGCAAGCCAGTGCCGCTCTGGCCGGCGCCGAGATGGTCGTCGTCATGTCGGCCTTCAAGCATGGCTTGGACTACGCCGACGTGCTGCTGCCAATCGCGCCGTTCTCGGAAACTTCGGGCACGTTCGTCAATTGCGAAGGCCGCGCACAGAGCTTCAACGGCACCGTGCGTCCGCTGGGTGACACGCGTCCAGCCTGGAAAGTGCTGCGCGTGCTGGGTAACCTGCTGGGCCTGCAGGGCTTCGACTACGACACGTCGGAATCGATCCGCGACGAGCTGTTCGGCAAGGGTGTTACCGATCTGTCGGGCAAGCTGAACAACAAAGCCACGCTGGCACCGACCGTTGGCGCCTATGCGCCAGCGGGCCAGCTCGAGCGCGTGACCGACGTGCCGGTGTACTTCACCGATGCGCTGGCACGCCGCGCCGAACCGCTGCAGCGCACCGCGGATGCGAACGCGCCGCTGGTCACGCTTTCGAAAGCGGTGGCTGAATCGATCGGCGTCAAGGCCGGCGACAGCGTCACCGTCACGCAAGGCAGCGGTTCGGCCGTGCTGGTGGCCGATGTCGACGCCACGCTGCCATCGAACGCAGTGCGGGTCGCCGCGGGCCATCCGGCCGTGGCAGGCCTGGGCGCCATGTTCGGTTCCATCCAAGTTGCAAAAGCAGGGGAGAGCAAGTAATGGCCGCGCCCGGTTACATTGATTCATTCAACGCCGGCGGTGCAGACCTGCTCGGCCCGGTCTGGCCGATTGTCTGGACCCTGATCAAGATCATCGCGGTGCTGGCGCCGCTGATGATCGCGATCGCCTACGCCACGCTGTGGGAACGCAAGTTCATCGGCTGGATCCAGATCCGCGTGGGTCCAAACCGCGTCGGTCCTGGCGGCCTGCTGCAGCCAATGGCCGACGGCCTGAAGCTCCTGATCAAAGAGATCGTGATCCCGGCCAAGGCGAGCAAGAGCCTGTTCGTGATCGGTCCGGTCATGACGATCATGCCCGCACTGGCTGCCTGGTCGGTCATTCCATTCGGTCCGCAATTTGCGCTGGCCAACGTGAACGCCGGCGTGCTGCTGCTGATGGCGATCACCTCGGTCGAGGTCTACGGCATCATCATCGCCGGCTGGGCGTCGAACTCGAAGTACTCGTTCATGGGCGCCATGCGCGCATCGGCCCAGATGATCTCGTACGAAATCCCGATGGGCTTCGTGCTGGTGGTCGTGCTGATGGTCACGGGCAGCCTGAACCTGTCGGACATCGTCGCCGGTCAGCAGATGGGCACGTTCGCCGGCTGGGGTGTCAACTTCCTGTCGTGGAACTGGCTGCCGCTGTTCCCGCTGTTCATCATCTATCTGGTGTCGGGCCTGGCCGAGTGCGGCCGTCACCCGTTCGACGTGATCGAAGGTGAATCCGAGATCGTTGCCGGTCACATGGTCGAGTACTCGGGCATGTCGTACGCGATGTTCATGCTGGCCGAATACGGCAACATGATCCTGATCGCCTGCCTGGCGTCACTGTTCTTCCTCGGCGGCTGGTCGGCACCATTCAGCTTCCTCGAAGTGGGCGGCACCCTGGGCGGCTTCATCGGCTTCTTCTGGCTGTTCCTGAAAACGTTCTGCCTGGTTACGTTCTTCATCTGGGTGCGCGGTACGTTCCCACGTTACCGTTACGACCAGATCATGCGTCTGGGCTGGAAAGTGTTCATTCCGATCACGCTGATCTGGCTGGTGTTCATCGCCGCCTGGATGCAGACGTCGTGGAATATTTGGAAGTAAGGGGACGCACATGTCACGTATGAAAGAAATCCTCGGCAGCCTGATGCTGACCGAGTTGATCAAGGGCCTGGCCCTGACCGGCCGCTACGCTCTGTCGCGCTCGATCACGGTCCAGTACCCGGAAGAAAAGACCCCGATGTCGAACCGCTTCCGCGGTCTGCATGCGCTGCGTCGCTACCCCAACGGGGAAGAGCGCTGCATCGCCTGCAAACTGTGCGAAGCAGTCTGCCCGGCCATGGCGATCACGATCGAGTCGACCCAGCGCGAAGACGGCACCCGCCGCACCTCGCGCTACGACATCGACCTGACCAAGTGCATCTTCTGCGGCTTCTGCGAAGAATCGTGCCCGGTCGATTCGATCGTCGAAACGCACGTGCTGGAATATCACGGCGAAAAACGCGGCGACCTCTATTACACCAAAGAGATGCTGCTGGCCGTGGGTGACCGCTACGAAACCGAGATTGCCGCTGCCCGCGAGGCGGACGCCAAGTTCCGCTAAGTGTTAATTACAAGAGGCTCCTGGGTTAGTCATGACATTTACTGATATTTTGTTCTACGTGTTCGCGGCCGTGATGGTGCTGGCAGGCCTGCGCGTCATTACCGCCAAGAACCCGGTTCACGCCGCGCTGTTCCTGGTGCTGGCTTTCTTTAACGCCGCCGGTATCTGGCTGCTGCTGAAGGCCGAATTCCTCGCCATCGTGCTGGTGCTGGTCTATGTCGGCGCCGTCATGGTGCTGTTCCTGTTCGTCGTCATGATGCTCGATATTAATATCGACCGCATGCGCGAAGGTTTCTGGGGCTTCCTGCCACTGGCCGCCGGCGTCGGCGCCCTGATCGTGCTCGAAATGGGCGCGGTGCTGTGGCACGGCTACAGCAACTTCCAGCAAACCCCGGAAGCGGCTGCCCTGAACATTGGCGGCACCAAGGAACTGGGCCTGCAGATCTACACCCGCTATATCTACGGCTTTGAAATTGCCGCCGTGGTGCTGCTGGTGGCGATCATCGCTGCTGTCGCCCTGACGCTGCGCCGCCGCAAGGACAGCAAGGCCATCGATCCAGCCGACGCCGTGCGTGTGAAACGCAACGACCGCCTGAAGATCATCAAGGTCGCGACCGTGAACCAGCCGGCGATCGATGCCGCGAACGTGGCCAAGGCCGCTGCAGCCGCTGCTGCTGCCGCGCCAGCTGCTGCCGAACCGAAGGAAAGCAAATGACCGTCTCCCTCGCACACTATCTGATCCTGGGCGCGATCCTGTTCGCGATCTCGGTGGTCGGTATCTTCCTGAACCGGAAGAACATCATCATCTTGCTGATGGCCATCGAATTGATGCTGCTGGCGGTGAACCTGAACTTCATCGCGTTTTCCCACTACCTGGGCGACGCGGCGGGGCAGATCTTCGTGTTCTTCATTTTGACCGTCGCGGCCGCCGAAAGTGCAATCGGCCTGGCGATCCTGGTGGTCCTGTTCCGCAATCTGGACACGATCAACGTGGAAGACCTCGACAGCCTCAAGGGCTGATCGGTCTCGCTCGATAACTTATAACGAATAAGGTTCAACATGGCGGGGCAAATTTCAACCTCACTCTTACTGGCAGTGCCACTGGCACCGCTCGCAGGCTCGGCAATTGCCGGTCTGCTGGGTACCAAGTTCCTGGGCAATGTCGTCGGCCGCAAGGTGTCGCATACCGCGACCATCCTCGGCGTGGCGATCGCGCTGGTCATCTCGGTCATGACCCTGATGGCCGCGCTCGACGGCTTCACGCTCAACCAGGACCTGTACACCTGGATGACCGTCGGCACGCTCAAGCTGGCCGTCGGCTTCCAGATCGACACCCTGACCGCGATGATGATGTGCGTCGTCACGTCGGTGTCGCTGATGGTGCACATCTACACGATCGGCTACATGGCCGAGGATGACGGCTACAACCGCTTCTTCTCGTACATCTCGTTGTTCACGTTCGCCATGCTGATGCTGGTCATGTCCAACAACTTCCTGCAGCTGTTCTTTGGCTGGGAAGCAGTGGGCCTGGTCTCGTACCTGCTGATCGGCTTCTGGTACACGCGTCCAACGGCGATCTTCGCCAACATGAAGGCGTTCCTGGTCAACCGCGTCGGCGACTTCGGCTTCATCCTCGGTATCGGCCTGATCCTGGCCGCTGCCGGCACGATGAACTACGCCGAAGTGTTCGCCCAGGCCGACCAACTGGCCCTGATGACGGTGCCGGGCACCGACTGGCCGCTGCTGACCGCCGCCTGTATCTGCCTGTTCATCGGCGCGATGGGCAAGTCGGCGCAGTTCCCGCTGCACGTCTGGCTGCCTGACTCGATGGAAGGCCCGACCCCGATCTCGGCACTGATCCACGCTGCGACGATGGTTACCGCCGGCATCTTCATGGTGTCGCGCATGTCGCCGCTGTTCGAGCTGTCCGATGGCGCGCTGTCGTTCATCATCGTCATCGGTTCGATCACCGCGCTGTTCATGGGCTTCCTGGGCATCATTCAAAATGACATCAAGCGCGTTGTCGCTTATTCCACCCTTTCTCAGCTGGGTTACATGACCGTTGCTTTGGGCGTGTCGGCCTACTCGGTCGCCGCATTCCACCTGATGACGCACGCGTTCTTCAAGGCGCTGCTGTTCCTTGGCGCCGGCTCGGTCATCATGGGCATGCACCACGACCAGGACATGCGCAATATGGGCGGCCTGCGCAAGTACATGCCGATCACCTGGATCACTTCGCTGATCGGTTCGCTGGCCCTGATCGGTACGCCGTTCTTCTCGGGCTTCTACTCGAAGGATTCGATCATCGAAGCAGTGCACGCGAGTAATCTGCCAGGTACCGGCTTCGCGAACTTTGCGGTGCTGGCCGGTGTGTTCGTCACGGCGTTCTACTCGTTCCGCATGTACTTCCTCGTGTTCCATGGCGACGAGCGTTTCGGCAAAGCCCATGCGCATGATCATCATGACGATCACGCGCATCACAAGGCCGCTGCCAACGATCATTCGGATCCGCATGCACTGCACGATTCCGGTTCGCACCACGAAGAAGACGCGCACGACGACCATGGCCACCACGGCCTGGCCCCGGGCCAGAAGCCACACGAGTCCCCATGGGTCGTGACGGTGCCGCTGGTCCTGCTGGCAATCCCGTCGATGCTGATCGGTTTCTTCACGATCCAGCCGATGCTGCATGGCACGTTCTTCGATGGCGTCATCACCGTGAACCCGAACCACCCGGCCATGGCCGAGCTTGGCGAGATGTTCCACGGCGCAGCCGCGATGGCCCTGCACGGTCTGCAGACCGCACCGTTCTGGCTGGCACTGGCTGGCGTCGTTGCCGCCTACTACTGCTACATGATCAACCCACGCGTGCCGGCCTGGTTCTATGCCAAGTTCAAGCCGCTGCACACCCTGCTGGACAACAAGTACTACATGGATGCGTTCAACCAGAAAGTCTTCGCCGGCGGTTCGCTGCTGCTGGGCGGCGGCCTGTGGAAAGTGGGCGACCGCGGCCTGATCGACGGCCTGGTCGTCAACGGCAGCGCCAAGGCAGTCGGCTGGTTCTCGACCATCACCCGTAAAGCACAGACCGGTTACATCTACCACTATGCGTTCGTGATGATCGTTGGCGTGCTGGCGGCCATGCTGTACTTCTTCCCGTTCTGGCGCGGTTAATCACAGGCAGAGATAACGAAAAATGATGCAGTCTACAATTTCAACATTTCCACCGTACCTGAGCCTGGCCATCTGGCTCCCGATCCTGTTCGGCGTGCTGGTCCTGGCCGTCGGCCGCGACAAGAATGCCGGCATGGTACGCATGCTCTCGCTCGTGGGCGCCATCGTCAGCCTGTTGCCGACGATTCCCCTGATCACGAACTTCGACAACGCTGCGCACGGCATGCAGTTCTTCGAACAAGCGGCCTGGATCGATCGCTTCAACATCTTCTACCGCCTGGGTGTCGATGGTCTGTCGCTGTGGTTCGTGCCGCTGACCGCCTTCATCACGATCATCGTCGTGCTGGCGGCCTGGGAAGTGATCCAGGAACGTGTCGCCCAGTACATGGGTTCGTTCCTGATCCTGTCGGGTCTGATGATCGGCGTGTTCTGCGCGCTGGACGGCCTGCTGTTCTACTTCTTCTTCGAAGCGACGCTGATCCCGATGTTCATCATCATCGGCGTGTTCGGCGGCCCGAATCGCGTGTACGCGGCGTTCAAGTTCTTCCTGTACACCTTCTTCGGCTCGCTGCTGACGTTGGTCGCGATCATCTACCTGTACAACGCGTCGGGCACGTTCAACATCCTCGACTGGCACCTGCTGCCATTGACGATGAAAGAGCAGATCCTGATCTTCTGCGCGTTCTTCATGGCATTTGCCGTCAAGGTGCCGATGTGGCCAGTGCACACCTGGCTGCCGGATGCCCACGTCGAAGCGCCAACCGGCGGCTCGGTCGTGCTGGCTGCGATCATGCTGAAGCTCGGCGCATATGGTTTTCTCCGCTTCTCGCTGCCGATCACCCCGGACGCGAGCCAGTACCTGGCGCCGGTCGTCATCGTGCTGTCGCTGATCGCCGTGATCTACATCGGTCTGGTTGCGCTGGTCCAGAAGGACATGAAGAAACTGGTGGCGTACTCGTCGATTGCCCACATGGGCTTCGTCACGCTGGGCTTCTTCATGTTCAACGACCTGGGCGTGCAGGGCGGCCTGATGCAGGCGATCTCGCACGGCTTCGTGTCGGGCGCGATGTTCCTGTGTATCGGCGTGCTGTACGACCGTGTCCACTCGCGTGAAATCGCTGCCTACGGCGGTGTCGTCAACACGATGCCGAAGTTCGCTGCCTTCGCCGTGCTGTTCTCGATGGCCAATGCCGGCCTGCCGGCGACGTCGGGCTTCATCGGCGAGTTCATGGTCATCCTGGGCGCGGTCGAGTTCAACTTCTGGACCGGTCTTGCTTCGGGCACCGCGCTGATCCTGGGCGCCGCCTACTCGCTGTGGATGGTCAAGCGCGTCATCTTTGGCCCGGTCGCCAACAAGCATGTTGCCGAGCTGGTCGACCTGAACGGCCGCGAGTTCGCCATCCTGTCGGTGCTGGCCATCGCCACCCTGGCCATGGGCCTGTACCCTGCGCCGATCGCCGAGACCCTGCAGGTGTCGGTCACCGATCTCCTGCAACATGTCGCAGTCAGCAAAGTGCCTCAATAAAACGCCATGAACGAGATGAACACAACCCTGTTATCGGCGGTCGACACCAATCTGGTGCCGGTCTACGCCGAGATCTTCCTCCTGATCGCCACCTCGGCGATCCTGCTGATCGACATGTACCTGAAGGCCGGCAAGCGCAACCTGACGTATGCGCTGTCGCTGCTGGCAATCGCCGGTTGCGCCGTGTTCTCCTTCGTCGATTTCAATGCCGGCACGACCGTCTTCACCTTCAACGGGATGTACGTGTCCGACCCGATGTCGAATCTGCTCAAGCTGTTCACCTATGCAGCCACGGCCATGACCCTGGTCTACTCGCGCCAGTACATCGGCGAGCGCGACATGATGTCGGGCAACCTGGGCGGCGAGTTCTACGTGCTCGCGCTGTTCGCGATGCTGGGCCAGATGATCATGATCTCCGGTAACAGCATGCTGTCGATCTACCTGGGCCTCGAACTGATGTCGCTGTCGACCTACGCTCTCGTGGCCCTGCGCCGCGATCACGCGATCTCGACCGAAGCGGCGATGAAGTACTTCGTCCTCGGCGCACTGGCATCGGGCTTCCTGCTGTACGGCATGTCGATGATCTACGGTGCCACCGGTTCGCTGGACATCACCACGATCGGGCAGGTCACGAGCGCCAACGAGGCGGATCCGATGATCCTGGTCTTCGGCCTGGTGTTCCTGGTGGCTGGCCTGGCGTTCAAGCTCGGTGTCGTGCCATTCCACATGTGGGTACCGGACGTGGTGCAGGGCGCCCCGACGGCTGTCACGATCCTGCTGGGCGGCGCGCCGAAGCTGGCGACGTTCGCCATCATCATCCGCCTGCTGGTCGAAGCGCTGCCATCGATGGCCTTTGACTGGCAGCAGATGCTGATGGTCGTGGCCGTGCTGTCGCTGGCCTTCGGTAACATCACCGCGATCGCGCAGACCAATCTCAAGCGCATGCTGGCCTACTCGACCATTGCCCAGATGGGCTTTGTCGTGCTGGCCCTGGTGGTGGGCAATATCGGTGGCGATACGACCGATGCCGCCGCTGCCTACAGCGCTGGTATGTACTACACGATCATCTATGTGCTCACGACGGTCGGTACCTTTGGCCTGATCATGATGCTGGCGCGCGCCGGCCATGAAGCCGAGCTGATCAGCGACTTCAAGGGTCTCGGCAAGCGCAGCCCATGGTTCGCGATTGTCATGACCATCCTGATGTTCTCACTGGCTGGCGTGCCGCCGATGGTGGGCTTCATCGCCAAGTACGCGGTGCTGCAGGCCGTGGCCAATGCCGGCATGGTGTGGCTGGCGGTTGTGGCCGTGATGTTCTCGCTGATCGGTGCGTTCTACTACCTGCGCATCGTCAAGACCATCTGGTTCGACGAAGCAATCGACACCTCGGCCATCTCGACCCCGCTGGACATGCGCATCATCATGTCGCTCAACGGTGTGGCGATCGTGGTGATGGGCGTGATTCCAGGCAGCCTGCTGGCCGTCTGCTACAGCGCCATGCAAGCCACGCTGGCCAAGTAAGGCGTGGATCTGAACCTGGCCGCCTGGCTGGTGGTGCTGCTTGCACTGGCCGCCGCCAATCTGCCGTTCATCAACGAGCGCCTGTTCGGGCTCGTGACGCTCCCCAGCCGCAAGCCGGCCGGGGAGCGCCGCACCAAGCCGTTCCCGGTGCGGTTGCTCGAGCTGATCGTCCTGTACTTCGTGGTGGGCTTCATTGCCCGCCTGCTCGAATCGCGCATCGGGTCGGTGGCCGTGCAGACCTGGGAGTTTCATGCCGTGACCGGGTGCCTGTTCCTGGTACTGGCGTTTCCCGGCTTCGTGATGCGGTATCTGCACAAGCCACGCAGGTAGAGATCGGGCGGTTCGCTTATGATGCTTCGTATCGCAGCCTCAACGATAAGGAGCACATAGTGTCGGAACTGAAAGAAACCCGCCTTGATGGCGGCGTCGTCTACGATGGTCACTTCCTGAAGGTCGAACGCGACCGCATTCGTCTGCCGGATGGCAAGGAAAGCCACCGCGAATTCATCCGCCACCCCGGCGCCGTTGTCATCCTCCCGCTACTGCCCGATGGGCGCATCCTGCTGGAACGCCAGTTCCGCTACCCGAACGGCAAGGTCTTCATCGAATTCCCGGCCGGTAAAATCGATCCGGGCGAAGACCACCTCGATTGCGCCAAACGTGAACTGGTCGAAGAGACCGGCTACACGGCTGCCAAGTGGCGCTTCGTCTGCACCATCCACAATGCCATCGCCTACTCGGACGAGCACCTCGAGATCTTCCTGGCCGAAGACCTGACGCACGGCGAGCAACGGCTCGACGCCGGCGAATTCCTCGAACTGTTCAGTGTCACGTTGCCCGAACTGCTCGAACTCGTGCGCCGTGGCGAGATCACCGACGTCAAGACGATCATCGGCACGTTCTGGCTCGAGAAGATCCCGGCCGGCGACTGGACCCCCGCCTGAACACGATGCAGCCCTGGTTGTTTGCAGCAGTACTAATCCTGTTGGCCTCGTCGGTGTCGGCGCAAACCCGCACGCCGCTGCAGGCGCGCTGCGAAGACACGATCGGCGAGAGCATCTCGGTGTTGTCGACGCGCGAGCAGGGCTATCGCATCGACAACACGCGCTCGTATCATGACCTCACGCGCCTGATGCCCAGCGTGCGGCGCGGCTCGTGGGTGCTTGGCCTGACCCACACCGAAGCACGCGTGCGCATCAAGGTCGACGGGCGCATGCTGATCGACGCGGCGACGGGCTATGAATGCGTGGCGCCGCGCATTGACGTCAGTCTCGATTACGCGCCCATCGTTGTGTATGTGAGCCGTGAATTCCCGCCCGCATCGTGCGCCTACCGCGAAGTGCTGGCCCACGAAATGCGCCACCTGACGACCTACCAGACCTTCATGCCGAAAGCCGAAGCCACCGTGCGCGCCCGACTGGCGGCGCGCTTTGCCGGCAAGCCGCTGTACGCGCCCATCGGCCAGGCGCGGGGTCTGCTGCAGCGCGAGATCGACCGTAGCTGGATGCCCTACATTAAGGGTGAGATGGCGAAAGTGGAAGTGCTGCAGGCCGCGATCGATACGCCGCAGGAGTACGCCCGCCTGGGCAAGGTTTGTGCAGGTGAGGTACAGTCGTTGTTGAGACCTGCACGGCGTAATGGATGACAACCAGCTGTTGATGACAATGAACGAACAACCCGACGTAACCCGCCACGTGGCCCTGATTCCGGCCGCCGGTGTCGGCGCCCGCATGGCTGCCGGCAGTCCCAAGCAATACCTGCCGATCGGCGCCAAGCCCATGCTGCGCCACACGGTCGACGCCTTTCTATCCAGCCCGCTGATTGCGCACACCTATGTGGTTGTCAGCGCGGACGACCCGTTCATCGACACCGTGCTGCCGGACGCCAGCGATGACTCGAGCCGCGTGACGGTCCTTCGCTGCGGCGGCGCGACGCGCATGGAATCGATCCGCAACGGCTTGCACGCCGTGCGCGCCGCGCTGGCCGATACCGACCACGTTCTCGTGCACGACGCCGCGCGCCCCGGCCTGAACGCGGCGCTGATCGAACGCCTGATCACCGAGACAGGCGACCATCCGGCCGGCGGCCTGCTGGCCCTGCCGGTGGTGGATACCGTCAAGCGCAGGGGCGACGGCGGCCTTGCCACCGTCGATCGTGCCAACCTGTGGCTGGCCCAGACCCCGCAAATGTTTACCTACGCGCTGCTGTGCCGCGCGCTCGACGCGGCGACCGACCCTGCCGCGATCACCGACGACGCCAGCGCCGTGGAAGCTCTCGGCCTGGCCCCCAGGCTGGTCGAAGGGCACCCGCGCAATCTCAAAGTCACGCTGCCATCGGACATCCGCATCGCCGAGATGTACCTGGCCGCTGACGCCTCCATTTGACCAAGACAAGAAACGACCATCATGGCACTCGCATCCTACAATCCCACTCCACCGTTTCGTATCGGTACCGGCTATGACAACCACGCGCTCGTCGAAGGGCGCAAGCTCATCGTCGGCGGCGTGACGATCCCGCACCGCCTGGGCCTGCAAGGCCATTCGGATGCCGACGTGCTGCTGCACGCGATCATCGATTCGCTGCTGGGCGCGGCCGCGCTGGGCGACATCGGCAAGCACTTCCCGGACACCGACCCGATGTTCGCCGGCGCCGATTCGCGCACGCTGCTGCGCGAAGTGGGGCACCGCGTGCTGCAGTCCGGCTACACGATCGGCAATATCGACGCGACCATCATCGCGCAGCAACCGAAGATGGCACCGCACATCCCGCTGATGGTCTCGCGCATCGCCGAAGACCTGGGCGTCTCGCCGCAGCAGGTCAACATCAAGGCTAAGACCAACGAGAAGCTGGGCTATCTCGGGCGCGAAGAAGGCATGGCCGCGCAATCGACCGCATTGCTGATCCGCGCGCCAGCCGACTGATCCGTCGACTGATCGGTCAACCGATCGTTGCCCATGGCAGGGGTGGTGGCTCTATAATTGCCAAATGACAAACGCCTCCGCCCACCTGTCGCCGCGCGCGGCCTGGACCCTGATCCTGGTGGCCAGTGCCGTCATGATGATCACGACGGGGACGCGTCTCACGAGCGGCCTGTTTCTGTCGCCATTGAACACGGCCACCGGCCTGGGCGTGGCCACGATCAGCTTCGTGATGGCGGTGGCGCAGCTGATGTGGGGCGTGGCGCAGCCGGTCTTTGGCGCCGTGGCCGACAAGTATGGCCCGGGTCGCGTGATTGCGCTGGGCGGCGTGATGCTGGCGGTCGGCACGGCCGCCACGCCGTTCGTCGGGTCCGAATGGGCGCTGCTGCTGACAATGGGTTTCCTGTCGGCGGCCGGAGCAGGGGCGGGCAGCTTCTCGATCCTGATCGGCGCCACGGCCCAGCGCCTGCCGCCCGAGCGCCGCGCGTTCGCGTCCGGCTTCATCAATGCCGGTGGCTCGTTCGGCCAGTTCGCGCTGGCCCCGCTGATGGGCGCGATCATCGCCGGCGCTGGCTGGATCGTGGCGATGCTCACGCTGGCGGCCACCGCGTTGCTGACCATTCCGCTGGCCTGGCCGCTGCGCCGCAAGCGCGCCGCCGTTGCGCCAGCATTGCCGACGGCAGCACCGGCAGCACCGGCAGCACCGGCGGTACCACCCGTCGCCCTCGGCCAGCAACTGCGCCAGGCACTGCGCGACCGCAGCTACCTGTGCCTGCATGCAGGCTTCTTCACCTGCGGCTTTCACATCGCCTTTCTCGTCACCCACCTGCCGGGCGAAGTCGCCATGTGCGGCTTGCCGACGACCGTGTCGGCCACGGCGCTTGCGCTGATCGGCCTGTTCAACATCGCCGGCAGCCTGTCGGCTGGCATGCTGGCCTCGCGTTACCGGATGAAGTCGCTGCTGTTCTGGATCTACGCGAGCCGCGTCGTCATCGTCGGCCTGTATCTGCTGGCGCCCAAGACGGCCTGGACCTTTTATATTTTCGCCGGCGCGCTGGGCTTTACCTGGCTGGCCACGGTGCCGCCAACCGCAGGGCTGGTGGGCAAGCTGTTTGGTGTGCGCTACCTGGCCACGCTGTTCGGCATGACCTTGCTGTCGCACCAGATCGGCGGCTTCTTCGGCGCCTGGCTGGGCGGACTGGCCGTCGTGCACACGGGTGACTACAGCTGGATGTGGTACGCCGACATGGCCCTGGCGGCGGCTGCCGCACTGATCAATCTGCCGATCCGCGAGGCGCATGTGGTGCGCGCACCCGCGCTGGCGAAGGCGTAACGATGGCGCGCGATGCATGGGCATACCGCGAGGTGGCGGTGGAGTCAAGGCTGGACTGGCGCGGCCGGCCGTGCATTTCGCCTGTCTCGGGGCAGGCGTTTTCAACGGGCATGCGGGTGCAATGTTCGCGCCGCCTGCTCGACCTGGCGCAGTACCCGCTTGGCACGGCGTTCCTGCTGTCGGTGCGCATCAGCGACCGCCAGGGCGGCGCGCCGTTCCTGTATGCCTGGCATGGCGACCCGGTGGTGGTCCTGACCAAGGCAGGGCGCAAGCGCTTCCTGCAGATGTACCGGCGCCTGCGCCTGTAACGGCCCAGCGTCGCAGTGAAAATGGGTATCATGAGAGATCGATAACACATCATGCATAATCAAAGGATCCCCATGACCACCAAGAAAATCGCCGTCCTCGTCGGCAGCCTGCGCAAGGAATCGTTCACCCGCCGCGTTGCCAACAGCCTCATCGCGGTGGCCCCGGACGGCTTTGAACTGACGATCGTCGAATTGCGCGACCTGCCGCTGTACAACGAGGACGACGAAACCGACACGCCGCCGCCGGCATTCACGGTGTTCCGCGAGGCGATTCAAGGCGCCGACGCCATCCTGTTCTGCACGCCCGAATACAACCGCTCGGTGCCAGGTTCGCTCAAGAACGCGATCGACGTCGGCTCGCGCCCGTATGGCAAGGCGGCGTTTGCCGACAAGCCGTGCGCCGTGGTCAGCGTCTCGCCCGGCGCCCTGGGCGGCTTCGGCGCCAACCACCACCTGCGTCAGATGCTGCCGTTCCTGAACATGCCGACGATGCCGGCGCCAGAGGCCTATATTGGCGGCGTCGCCAGCAAGTACGAGGGCGACCGGCTGGTCGACGACAGCGCCCGCGCCTTCTTTGAAAAATTCATGGCCGCATTTGGCGCCTGGGTCACGCAGCACGCCCGATGAGCCGGGCGACTGACAGCCACGCCGTACCGATCGCGCCGCGCGATATGCCAACCCTGCTGGGCCGCCCGCCCGGCGGCTGGCGCGCGCGCATGTTCGACGTCATCTTCGGCACCGACACGCCGGCCGGGCGCCGCTTCGACCTCGCGCTGGTGGCGATCATCCTGCTCAGCATCCTCACCGTGGTGCTCGACAGCGTGCCTGCCATCGGCCGGCGCTACGCGGCGCAGATGTCGGTGCTCGAATGGACGTTTACGATCTTCTTCACGCTCGAGTACCTCGCGCGTCTGGTCTGCGTCCAGCGCCCGATGCGCTATGCGCGCAGCTTCTATGGCGTGATCGATCTGGTCTCGGTGCTGCCGACCTGGATTTCACTGCTGGTCCCGGGCAGCCAGGTCTTTCTCGACGTGCGCATCCTGCGGCTGCTGCGCATCTTCCGCATCCTCAAGCTCACGCGTTATGTCGACGAGTACACGCGCCTGGGTGAGGCGCTCGTGGCCAGCAAGCGCAAGATCATGGTGTTCCTGTCGGTCGTGCTGATGCTGATCCTGATTCTCGGCACCGTGATGTATGTGGTCGAGGGGCCCGAAAGCGGCTTCACCAGCATCCCGATGGCGATGTACTGGGCCACCGTGACGATCACGACGGTCGGCTATGGCGACATCACGCCGCACACGCATCTGGGCAAGGCGATTGCCTCGTTCATGATGCTGCTCGGCTGGGGCATCCTGGCGGTGCCGACCGGGATCGTCAGCGCCGAGATGACTTCGCAGAAACTGGCGCGTCACGCGCCGCGCGGCGAACCCCGCAGCTGCAGCGCCTGCGGCAGCACGGGCCACGATCCGCGCGCGCAGTTCTGCAAGGATTGCGGCGCCGGCCTGGCGGCAGACCAGGCCTGACGGCAGGGGCGTCAATCGAGCGTGATGTTCGCCTTCTTGATGACCTTGTTCCAGTAATCGAGCTCGCCCGTCACGAGAGTGGCGACGGCAGGCGGATTCAGATAGCGGATTTCGACACCCTGCGCATCGGCCTGTTTTTTCGCTTCCGGCGTCTCCAGCGCGCCCTTCACGCCATTGGTCAATTGCGTGACGAGAGCGGGCGGTGTGCCCGCCGGCGCGAACAGGCCTACCCAGGCTTCGAGCGTGAACTCGGGATAGCCGGCTTCGGCCGTCGTCGGTATCTGCGGCAGCATCGGATGACGCGCCTTGCCGGCGATGGCCAGCGCCTTCAGTTTGCCGGACTGGACATGCTGCATCACCGACGGTGGCGTCGTGATGAACACGTGCACGCGCCCTGACAGCACGTCCGCGATCGCCTGGCCGGAACCCTTGTACGGGACGTGCAGCATATTCGTGCCGGTCTGCTGCTTGAACAGCTCGGTGCCGATATGCGACAGCGAACCGTTGCCCTGCGACGCGTAGCTGAATTTGCCGGGATTCTTTTTCAGGTACGCCACCAGTTCACCCAGCGTGTTGACTGGCAGGGACGGGTGCACGGCCACGACATTGGTTGCGGTGACCAGCAGCGCGACGGGCGTGAAATCCTTCGGCGCCCATGGCAGCTTCGTCATCAGGGACGGATTGGCGGTGTGATACGCCGAATACGACACCAGCAGCGTGGCGCCGTCCGGCGCCGAGCGGGCCACCGTCTGGTAGGCGATATTGCCGCTGCCGCCAGGCCGGTTGTCGACGACGACCGTGTGCTTGAGCAGCTGCCCGAGCGGTTGCGCGACCACGCGCGCGGCCGTGTCGACCACGCCACCGGGCGGGTTGGGAACGATCAGCGTGATCGGCTTGGATGGCAGCGATTGGGCAAGGGCTGTGGCTGAAGCGAGCAGCAGCAGGCTGCCGGCAAAGGTGCGAAGCATCGTACGTCTCCTGTGAATGTGTCTGTCATGACCCGCTCTCGGGGGCGGGCTTTGGGTGCAGCAAGGTACAAGCCAATGTACTGACTTATCGCCGGGCTGGCATTCGTATTATCGGTCGTGCAGTCTTCGCATTCCGCGAAGCCTTCGTCATCCGCGAAACGGGAATTGCCGATTCAGGGATTCCCCGGCCATCGCAATCCGGGCCACACTCGGTCCACCGGCAACGCCGCCGCAGAGCGGGCAGTGCCGGCAATCGAACGATCGCGATGGAGACGACAGATCATGGCAGACAAGCCAGGCGACACGCTATACGACAAACTGTGGGCACGGCACGCCGTGCATGTCGAGGATGACGGCACGACGCTGCTGTACGTCGACCGCCATCTGCTCAATGAAGTCATGAGCCCGCAGGCCTTCGAAGGCCTGCGCACGCACGGGCGCAAGGTCTGGCGCATCGCGTCGAACCTGGCCGTGGCCGACCACAATATTCCCACCACCGACCGCGCGGCCGGCATCGACGATCCCGTCTCGCGCCTGCAGGTTGAAACGCTGACGAAAAATTGCGGCGAATTCGGGATCGACGAAATCGGCATGACGGACCGGCGCCAGGGCATCGTCCATGTGATCGGGCCGGAGCAGGGCGTCACGCTGCCGGGCCTCTCCGTCGTCTGTGGCGACAGCCACACGAGCACCCACGGCGCGTTTGCCTGCCTGGCATTCGGCATCGGCACGTCCGAGGTCGAGCATGTGCTGGCGACCCAATGCCTGCTCGGCAAGAAGTCGAAGAACCTGCTGGTGCGCTACGACGGCCTGCTGCCACCGGGCGTAACGGCCAAGGACATGGCGCTGGCGATGATCGGCAAGATCGGCACCGCAGGCGCAACGGGCTATGCGATCGAATATGCCGGCGCGGCAGTCACCGCCTTGTCGATGGAAGGCCGCATGACCTTGTGCAATATGACGGTGGAGGCAGGCGCGCGCTGCGGCATGATCGCAGTGGACGACAAGACGCTCGCCTACCTGGAGGGCCGGCCGGAAGCGCCCCGCGGTGCGCAATGGGAGCGCGCCGTGACGTACTGGCGCACCCTCGCGAGCGACCCTGATGCCGTGTTCGATGCGGTGGTGACGATCGACGTGGCCACGATCAAGCCCCAGGTGACGTGGGGCACGTCGCCCGAGATGGTCACGACCGTCGACGGCGTGGTGCCGGATCCGGCGCACGAGCCGGACCCGACCCGGCGCGCCGGGATCGTGCACGCGCTGTCATACATGGGCCTGGCGCCCGGTACGCGCATCACCGACATCCATGTCGATGTCGTCTTCATCGGCTCATGCACCAACTCGCGCATCGAGGATTTGCGCGCTGCGGCCGCGATCGTGCGCGGCCGGCAGGTCGCGCACAACGTGCAACTGGCGATGGTGGTGCCGGGCTCGGGGCTGGTCAAGCAGCAAGCCGAGAAAGAAGGGCTGGACGCCGTGTTCCGTCAGGCCGGCTTCGAATGGCGCGAGCCGGGTTGTTCGATGTGCCTGGGCATGAACGCCGACCAGCTGCAGCCCGGCCAGCGCGCAGCCTCGACCTCGAACCGCAATTTCGAAGGGCGGCAGGGTGCGGGCGGTCGCACGCACCTGGTCAGTCCGGAAATGGCGGCGGCCGCTGCCGTCATGGGGCATTTCGTTGATATCCGGGAGTGGTGCTGATGGAACAATTTACCGTACACGAAGGACTGGTCGTGCCGCTCGATCGCGGCAATGTCGATACCGATGCCATCGTCCCCAAACAGTTTCTCAAGTCGATCCGCCGCGCCGGTTTCGGTGTGAACCTGTTCGATGCCTGGCGCTATCTCGATACCGGCGAACCCGACCAGGACTGCAGCGGCCGGCCGCTCAACCCGGATTTCGTGCTGAACCAGCCGCGCTACCAGGGCGCCAGCATCCTGCTGGCG
This sequence comes from Oxalobacteraceae sp. CFBP 8761, assembly GCA_014841595.1. NCBI lineage: Bacteria > Pseudomonadati > Pseudomonadota > Betaproteobacteria > Burkholderiales > Oxalobacteraceae > Oxalobacteraceae sp. CFBP 8761. Next base: position 1,451,724 of record JACYUE010000001.1, read on the forward strand.
CGCGACAACTTTGGCTGCGGCAGTTCGCGCGAGCATGCGCCGTGGGCGCTGGCCGACTTTGGCATCCGCGTGCTCATCGCACCGTCGTTTGCCGAGATTTTTTATAACAACTGCTTCAAGAACGGCTTGCTGCCGATCGTGCTCGCGGACCACGAGGTCGATGCGCTGTTCACGGCATGTGATGCCACGCCCGGATTTTCGCTGAAGGTCGACCTGCCGGCGCAGACCGTCACCTGGCCGGGCGAAGCACGCGTCAGCCGGTTCGAGGTGGACCCGGCGCGCAAGGATCGCCTGCTGCATGGCCTCGACGATATCGCGCTGACGATCGGCCACGCCGACAAGATCAAGGCCTACGAGGCATGGCGCAGGAAGGAAGAAGACTGGGTGTTCTGAAGCGGCGCGCAACGACGCCGCCTGCTTGTGGCAAGATGCACGCTGTCCACCATGTCGGCCATCCAAGGAGAGTGCTGTTGAACTACGCGCGTTTTGATCTGGTCACGCTCAACTTGTTCATCGAGATTGCGCGCACCGGCAGCATCACGCGCGGCGCCCAGCAATCCAATCTCGCTGTCGCTGCGGCCAGCAAGCGTGTATCCGACCTGGAGGCGCACCTGGGCACGCGGCTGCTGTACCGCCACGCCAATGGCGTCACGCTGACCGAGGCGGGCCGCTCGTGTTTCCAGCATGCGCTCGGTATCCTGCAGGATGTCGACCGGATGTCGGGCGACCTGTCCGACTTTGCCGCGGGCGGCCGGGGCCAGGTGCGCATCTGGGCCAACACCTCCGCGGTCACGCAGTTCCTGCCGGACGACCTGACGCGTTTTCGGCGCGAGCATCCGGGCATCCGCGTCAGCCTGGAAGAGCGCAACAGCGGCGACGTGGTGGCGGCAGTGCGCGAGAACCGCGCCGACATCGGCCTGTTCGCTGACCGCACCGCCGTCGGCGATATCGACGTCTTCGATTACCGGCAGGACCGGCTGGTCCTGATCGTGTCGCACGATCATCCGCTGGCCACGTACGACAGCGTACGGCTGGCCGATGCGCTGGACTATGAATTCGTCAGCCTGTCCGAAGCCACGTCGCTGGCCGAGCGGCTGCGCACTGAATGCAGCCGCCTTGAAAAGCCATTGAAGCTCAGTATCCAGGTGCGCAGCTTCGACGCCGTCTGCCGCATGGTGATGGTCGGCCTGGGCATCGGCGTGCTGCCGCGCCTGGCTGCCGAACCCCATGTACGCTCGATGGGCCTGAAACTCATCACGCTGACCGACGACTGGGCCGAGCGCACGCTGCTGCTTGCGCTGCGCAGCACGCTGGCGCTGCCAGCCCCGGTCAGGTTGCTGGCCAGCTGTCTGAGCGCCGATGCGGCCCGCGCCATCAACGCGCCCTGAACGCACACCATTTCAATCCATTCACGAAAAAACCAACCCATGTCGATCCATTTCTATGAACCCCGTCAGGGCCACGGGCTGCCCCACGATCCCTTCAATGCCATCGTCGGCCCACGGCCCATTGGCTGGATCTCGTCGCTGAGCGCATCCGGCGTGCGCAACCTGGCACCGTACAGCTTCTTCAACGCGTTCAACTACGTGCCGCCGATCGTCGGGTTTGCCAGCATCGGCGCCAAGGACACGCTGCGCAATGTGCAGGAGACGGGCGAATTCGTGTGGAATCTCGCGACCCGGTCATTGGCCGAGGCGATGAACGCGTCGTGCGCCGCCGTCGGCCCCGAGGTCGATGAATTCACGCTGGCCGGGCTGACGCCCACGCCGTCGCGCCTGGTCGCAGCGCCGCGCGTGGCCGAAAGCCCGGTCGCGTTCGAATGCAAGGTCACGCAGATCATCCAGTTGCAGCAGGTCAGCGGCGAGACGGTGCCGACCTGGCTCGTATTGGGCGAAGTGGTGGGCGTGCACATCGCTGCAGCGTCGCTGAAGGACGGCATCTACGACACGGCCACTGCCGGCCACATCCTGCGCGCGGGCGGGCCCGCCGATTACTTTTCGGTCGGGCCGGAACAGCTGTTCCAGATGCGCCGGCCACGTTAGACGAGTGTCCGGTGCGCACCACGGTGGCGTGCGGCGCACCGGATTGGTGGTTTACGGCATGGACGCGTGGTGGGCAAAGCGTGGTGCAGCGCGGCCCGGCAATGGTGCACTCGGGCGCGTCAGCGTGACCGCTGGCGGGGCAGCGGCGTCGCGTTCGAGCCAGTAATTGAATTGGCCGAAGCTCGGCAGGCCGCCTGCATCCTGGCCCTGGAAGAAGTCGCCCAGCATCTGGCGGTACGCTGCGCGGCGCGAAAAATCGTCGTGGCTCGCCGCGTAGCGCGCCGCAGCGGCGCGGAAGATTGCGCGCATCCGTTCGTCCGCATTGGTGCCGGTGGCCTCGCCCTTGCGTGGCCGGCCGCGCTTGATGCCGGCGGTGACGGCGCGGGTGCGGCCCGGTGCGCCCGAGTTGCCGTAGTCGGGCAGCAGCGCATCCGGCGTCTGGCCTCGTTCCCAGTAGCGGCGCAGGTAGCGCAGGATGCTGGACTTCGAGATGCCGTGCGCCGCAGCATACCCGGCCATCAGGATGGCGCGATCACGCGGCTGGTACAAGGCTTGGCGGTCGGCGTGCAGGGCGCGCACGGCCGACCAGGCCTTGGCCTGCAGGGCCAGATAGCCTTGCGGTACCGGCTCTTGCGGCGGCGCGGCCGCGAACGGATCGACCAGCAACCGGCGCACCCCGCCAGCGCGCAGTGCTTCCTCGAGTTCGTGCAACAGCACCGGCTCGGGCAGGGCCGCGTGGCTGCCCAGGCGGTACGTCCAGGCCAGCGCCTGTGAACGGTCGATCCACAGCACGCGGATCAGATGGCCATGCATGCCCGTGTATTCGAGCACATCGTTTTGGGTAAACATCGACTTCTCCCGCAGTTCAGTGTGCTTTTATACATGCAAGGATCGGGCCAGCCCGGTTGACCGGCTGACCCGCCTTGATGCGACCACTTTTGGTGCGCGCCGAATGCCCGGGATGCGGCTTACTGCGGCACTGCGGTTCCCGTCACGGATCCGCTCGGCCGAACGGGGCGCGCTTGCCGCGCCAGTCCAAACAGCGGCCGCATGGGCGGCACGCGCCGCACCACCTCGTACAGCGCGAAGCTGCCGCAGGCGGTCAGGATCATCAACAGCACCGCTTCAAAGCCAGGCGCCAGATGCAGCGGCTTGAAGGCGTGCGCCATCGTGATGATCAGTGTCTGGTGCACGATATAGACGGGGAACACGGCGTCAGTCAGGTAGCGCCGGGCAGGCCCGTCACGGTTCAGGTGGCAGCGGGCGAAGCCGCAGGCAGCGATGATGGCGCTCCAGGCGCACAGCGCGTAGACGAACCGCATGCCAGTGCGCCAGCGTTCGATGTCGTGCGGCGTCATGGTTTCGTGTGGCCCCAGCAGCCACAGCACGATCCCGACCCAGGCCGCCAGGGCGAGGCATAGCGCAGGCCAGCGCTGCGCCATCATCGTGGCCCAGATCCGTGGCGTGCGCGCCAGCAGCGCGCCGAGAACGAAGACGGGCAGGTAGGTGGCATGGTTGTACCAGTCGTTCGTCAGCGAATGGTCTTGCGGAAAACGGTCGAGCAACAGGATGCGCACCAGGCCCAGGAACACGACCGGCAGCAATATCAGGCGCCAGCCATCCAGCACGGCGCCGACCCGGCGCGCGAGCGCGGCGCTGCGTAGTTCTCCCAGCAGCGCCGCGCCGGCGGCGAGCACCACCGTGTAACACCACAGGTACAGCACGAACCACAGATGGTTCCAGGTGGGCAGCGACAGGCAATCTTCGCGGCAGAAGCCGTCGTAGCCGACGATATACAGCCGCATGAATGCCAGGAAATCGCCCGTGTAGCCGAGTTTTTCGACGACTTCGAGATAGGGCTGCGGCGGCACGATCACGAGCATCCCGAACAACAGCGGCACCAAGAGGCGCAGGCTGCGCCGGCGCAGGAACATCCGCGGGCCCAGGCGCCCCAGCATGAAATGCGAGGCCACCCCGGCCACGAAGAACAGCAGCGTCAGGCGCCAGGGCGACGACAGCAGCATGAAGGGTTCGGCCGCTTCGCTGGCGTGCACACTCTTCACGTGCCAGTCCCAGCTCACGTAATACATCCCCACGTGATACGCGATCAGCACGAAGAACGCCAGGATGCGTACCCAGTCGAGAAAGTACAGGCGCTCGCTGGTGGCAGGAACAGATGGCTGCATGGGGTGTCCTCATCGTTTGAAGGCCCCAGCATCGCGCAGTCCTGCGTGGCCGCGCCAGCGCGATGGGGTGAACCGGACTTCAGGCGGGGCGAAGCGGATCGAGCAGGGACGCCCGGTATTGCCGGCTGCACGGAACGACCGCGCCGCTATGCAGCACGAGTGTGCAATCGCCCTTGCTGTGCGGGACGATGCGGTTGACAGCGGTCAGGCGCACCGCCGCGCACCGGTGGCAGCGCACGAACGCGGGGCCGAGTTGCCCGAGCAGCGTGCCCAGGGACTGGCGCAGCAAGGGCGCGCCGTCGCGCGTATGCAGCGCGACGTAGTTGTCGGCTGTCTCGAGCCACTCGATATCGGCGACCTGCACAATGCGGGTGGCGCCGCGCTCGGTCACCAGCAGCTGGCGCGGTGGCGTACAGGTGAGTGCCGGCGCGCGTGTTGCTGCTGTCAGCCGGCTCTGCAGCCGAATCTGCAGCCGGTCGAGTGTGCGCCGCAGCCGCGCGCCATCGAACGGCTTGAGCAGATAGTCGACCGCCTCGGCATCGAAGGCGCGCAGCGCGTAGTCGTCATACGCGGTCACGAACACCACCAGTGGCGCCGGCGCCACCAGCGAGGCAGCCACATCGATGCCCGACAGTTCCGGCATCTCGATATCGAGCAGCAGCGCGTCGGGCGCGTCGCGCGCGACCAGCGCCAGCGCTTCCACGCCGTCCGCGGCTTCCGTCACTGACGTGACGCCCGGTTCGTGCGCGAGCATGCGGCGCAGGCGCTCGCGCGCCGGCCGTTCGTCGTCGACGATCAGGAGGCGCATGGCACCCTCAGTTCGGCGCGTACGCCAGCCGGTTGCAGTGCGCTCAGCGCCAGGCCTGCGCCGTCGCCATGCAGCGCGGCGAGGCGGGTGCGCAGGTTGATCACCGTGATGCCGGGCGTGCCGGGTGTGCCGGATGGCGCCAGCACGCCGCCATCGTCCTCGATGGACAAGTGCAGCGCGCCGTCCACGATCCGGGCCTCGACCCGGATCGCCGTCGATGCGCGCCGGTGCGCCACCGTGTGCTTGAACACGTTCTCGAGCAGCGGCTGCAGGCTGATGGCCGGCAGCCGCACCGTGAGAGCCGCCGGCTCGATGGCCCAGGTCAGCGTCACGCGCCCGTCGAAGCGTTCCTGCATCACGGCGGCGTAGCCTTGGGCCAGGCGCAATTCGTCATCCAGGCTCGCCTGCGGCTTGTCGCCCAGCGCCAGCGTCACGCGCAGCACGTCGGCCAGCCGCACGAGGGTCGCATCGGCGCGCGCCACGTCGGTATGCATCAGCGATGAAATCGTGTTGAGCGCATTGAACAGGAAGTGGGGCTGCATCTGGCGCGTCAGGCGTTCGAGCTGGGCTTCGCGCAGCAGCGCGCCAGCCTGCTCGGCGCGCACGCGTTTCTTCATCATCTCGCGGTACGACAGCAGGCCGAAGCCGATCGTCGTGAAGATGCCGAAGAACAGTGAGATCTTGAGCGCCTCGTAGACGAACACCTCGGCCCAGGCCTCGTGCTCGTAGCGCTCGCCCGCCAATGCATAGACAGCGTGGCGCAGCGCAAACACGATCGGCGTGAACCCGAACCAGTACAGTGGCAGCCAGCGCGCCTGCTGGCCGAACCAGCGCCAGGGCGTGGCGACCAGCACGTCATGCTGCGCGCTGAAGCGGCGCTGGATCACGAACAGACAGGTTGCCACCAGTGCCGACGAGGTCTCCCACAAGACCGGCTGCCAGGGCGCGCTTCCCCCGTCGCGCCGGTAGTCTTCCACGGCGACGAGCACCATCAGCGTCCAGAACAGGAGCCAGGCAATGCCGGCGACGAGCATGGTGCGGCGTGATGGCATGGGGCGGACCGGATAGGTGAAGGCCGATCTTCCAGCATTCGTGATCGCGTGTCAAAGCGCCATGCATGCTGCGTACGGTTGCTGCATACGGTTGCTGCATACGGCTGCTGCGAAACTGCATCATCCAAGGATCAATTGCCTACTGTCAATTGGAGTTCATGCGACAATCAAGCCATGAACGATCCGGGCCGACCTTCTTCCATGTCCTCCGACCATCGAGGCATGCGCGCGCTGGTGCGCAACCACGATTGGGCAGCAACTGCACTGGGCGACGCGGCCGGCTGGCCGCCCGAACTGCGGGTGGCCGTCGACCTGATGCTCGACGCGCGGCATCCGGCGCTGGTTGGCTGGCGTACGCCTGCATCGGACGCCATGCCGGTGCTGTTCAACGATGCCTACGCCAGCCTGCTGGGCGAACAACCCGCGCAGGCGCTGGGTCAGCCGTTGGCCGACATTCTGCCCGCTGCCTGGCCGCATCTCGCGCCGCTGGTGGGCAGCGCGCTTGCCGGTGTACCGGCCTGGCTCGACGACGTGCTGCTCGGACCCGGCACGCGCCACTTCAACACTGCTTTCTCGCCGCTGCGCGATGCCGCCGGCACGGTGCACGGGTTCTTTCATACTGCTTGCGCGCTCGACGCCGGCGAGCACGGGCGCGTCGAGGCTGCGCTGCAGCGCCAGGCGCACGAATCGGCCGAGGCCAGCCGCCACCGCAGCGAATTCCTGGCGGTGCTGGCCCACGAACTGCGCAACCCGATGGCCCCGATCCGCACCGGCCTGGAAATCATGCGCCTGCGCGCCGACAGTCCCGAGACGATCGAGCGCGTACGCGAAATGCTCGAGCGCCAGACGCGCCAGATGACGCACCTGATCGACGACCTGCTCGACGTCGCCCGTGTCACCAGCGGCAAGATCGAGATCCGCAAGCAGCTGGTCGACCTCAACCGCGTGGTGGCGAGCGCGGTCGAGACCAGCACGCCGATGATCCAGGGCGCGCGCCATGTGCTCGACGTGGAGATGTGGGGCGAGCCGCTGCTGCTCGACATCGATCCGACCCGCGTCGCGCAGGTGATCAACAATCTGCTGACCAATGCGGCCAAGTACACGCCGCCCGGCGGCAGTATCCGCCTCACGGTGCACAAGGAACGCAGCGACGGCAACCGCGGCGGGCAGGCCGTGGTGGCAGTGACCGACAGCGGCGTGGGCATCCCTCCCGAACACCAGGACACGATCTTCGAGATGTTCAACCAGGTCGGTCGCAATAGGGGCCTGGCGCAGGGCGGGCTGGGCATCGGCCTGTCGCTGGTGCGCCAGCTGGTGGCGCTGCACGGCGGCAGTGTCAGCGCCGAAAGTCCCGGCGCCGGCCTTGGCAGCACGTTCACCGTGCGCCTGCCGCTGGGCGCGCGCATGGCGGTGGCAGGCGACGACACGGCGCGCCAGGACCGCCGCACGGCGCAGCGCCGCACCTATCGCATCCTGGTGGTCGACGACAACACCGACGCCGCCGAAAGCCTGTCGCTGCTGCTGCAACTGAACTCGCACGAGATCCGTACCGCGAACAATGGCCGCGATGCGCTGGTCCTGGCCCGGGAGTTCGTGCCGGACGTCGCGTTCCTCGACATCGGCATGCCCGGCATGACGGGCTTCGAGCTGGCCACGCGCCTGCGCGCGATGCCCGAACTGGCGCGGATGACCATCGTCGCCGTGACCGGCTGGGGTTCGGAAGAAGACCAGGCGCGCTCGCGCGAAGCCGGGTTCGACCAGCACTTCACCAAGCCGATCGCGGCCGAAACGGTGAGCCGCCTGCTGGCGGCGCTGGACTAGGCGTCTACCTTACTCGGCGTTGCCACGACGCTCGGCGTCGATCTCGCGCTTCATCGCGCCCACGCTGCCCATGTACTCGGCCACCGGCACAGCGGGACTGGCGCGCAGTTCGGGCGGCAGCAGCACCGGCATGTACAGCTCGTCGGCAGTGCGGCCATTGCGCTGCATGTTCCCGGCCAGGATCAACAGCGAAACCAGCACCGCAATCCCGGCGCAGGACAGGCGCAGGCGGCGCCGGAACTGCGGCGTCACGGTGGCCAGATGGAAGTAGACCATCATCGACACCGTCACCACGACCGCATGCGAGCCGTAGCCGGTCAGCCATTCAAGCGACCACGCATAGGCCACCACACTGGCCAGCAGGCGCACGCCGACCAGCGCGGCCAGGCCCAAGCCGACAATGAACAGATGCCGCCCGAGGCGTGCGCGGCGCCCGAACAGACGGTTGGAAAACGCCCACATGCCGCTCCAGGCCAGGCCGGCGCCCACGGCCACCGCCGGATACACCCCATAGCGTTCGGGGTCGGCGCCGGCGTCGAGCAGCCAGGCCACGAGCAGCGCGGTCAGCAGGCACAGCACGATGCCGGCACCGCCCGGCAGCATGCCTTCCCAGCCGTGCATCGTGCGGTCGACCAGTTCGGGCGGTACCGGGTGCGTGGCAGGCCGGATGCGCAGCGACGTGTGCCCCATGCGCACGACGGTGTCGCCGCCCAGCGTCAGTTCCTTGACGCGCCTGCCCTTGTGGTTGATGCCGTTCTTGGTATCCAGGTCGCGCAGCAGCAGGGCGCCATCGGCGCCAAGGTCGACCAGCGCATGGTGCGCGGCGGCGTACTCGTCGTCGACGATGAAGTCGTTGTCGTAGGCGCGGCCAAGGCGGATCGGCAGGGTGGTCACGCGATGCCGGTGCAGCACCTCGCCATTGCGCGCCAGCGTCTCGATGGTCCAGGGGCCGCTCATTTGCGCACCGGGCGCCCGAAGGCGCCAAGATAGGCGCGCGTGACGCGCATGCCGTTTTCGTACGACACGCCCGACACATCGAGCCGGCTTTGCAGGCTGGCCTGCGAGGCGTCCGTGCTGGCCGTGAGCAGCGTGAAGTTGTATAGTCCTTCAAACTTGCGGTAGGCGCGCACGCAGGTCACGGCGCGCAGCGGCAGCGTGCGCGTGTGCACGAAGCGCTCGGTGCAGAACGGCTTGGTCAGGCGCGGATCGCCCGTGCTGCCCAGGTTATCGACCTGGAAGATGTCGGTGGCCAGCGCGGCAAAGCGCATCGGGTCCATCGTCCCCGAGCGGATGTAGCGGTGGGTCATCGAGACATTACCGGTCTGCTGGACGTCCGAGACAAACACTGCCGACTGCATCACGCAACTCATGGCGTCGACCGCGTAGGCGGCACCCCGCGCATTGGAGCGCCCCCAGCAGCGCACCTGGCCGGACTCGCGCACCGGCACCAGGTACGGCCCCATGCCCTTGAGCGTCAGCGGCTCTTCGAGCAGCCGGTCGACCATGCCGGCCTGATGCGCCAGCAGCTGCTTGCCGATCAGCGGATTGAAATCAGGCGGTGGCGCGGCCTGCTCGGCCACCTTGCGCAGCAGCTCCTGTGCGTACATCACCGGCACCAGGAAGCTGACCGATTCGCCGTCGCGCCGGCGCGAGACATTGATGCCGGCCACTGTGCCGCTGGCGGTCACGCTCGGGCCGCCGCTCATGCCCGAGTTGATGGGGCCGCTGAAGATCAGGCGATCGTAGAAGCTGCGCGTAAGCACGCCGTTGTAGGCGCCTTCGGAAATCGCAAACCCCAGGTCGAGCGGATTGCCCAGCGAGTACAGGGGCTGGCCCTGGCGCAGTTTTACTTTCTGCTCGGGCACCTTGAAGAAGCCGCTGCCATTGCGGTTGATGCGCACCACGGCCAGGTCGTGCAGCACGTCGACCGCCAGCAGTTCGACCGGGCCGGTATTGCCGTCGGTGTCGATGTATTCGGCTGTATAGATGGCCGGGTCGAGGGCCATTTGCGAGACCACGTGGTAATTGGTCAGCGCCAGATTGCTGGTACCGACCAAAAAGCCCGAGCCAACCGTGGACTGGGTGCGCCCGTTCTTGAGCAGCATGCGGATCTGCAGCAGGTCGCTGCGCGCCGATTCATACAGGTCCTGCGCAGCCGACGAAGGCTGGGGCAGGGCGTCCTGCGTGTCGGCCTCGCCCGCAATCAGCTCGGTCGGCGTGGCGGCCGGCGGCGTGTCGACGGCGATCTGCGGCACGGGTGCGGCGACGGGGGCACCTGCCGGTGCAGCCAGTCCGGCGCGCGCGACGGTGCCCGCGCCCGTCTGCGCGCTCGCTGGCCGCGTGACGAGATCGAGCCCCGCGCCAAGCGCCAGGCAGGTGGTCAGGAGTGCGGCCAGGCGTGCCACGACGGTCCGGTTCATGCGGTTACCAGGAAGCAGAGGGAAGCCGCTATCTTGCCATCGGGGCGGCCAGCGCTGCGCGCGTTAGCGCGCCCACGGTCAGGCAACCGGAGCAGACGTGGCCGGGGCAACCGGCTCGCCCTGCTCGAGCGACGTGAGGGGCGCCATCATGTGGCCCAGCTTGGCCTGCTTGGTATTGAGGTAGCTGTTGTTGTGGGCGTTGCGGTTCACCAGCAGCGGCACGCGTTCGGTGACCGTGATTCCCAGGCGGGTCAGGGCGTCGATCTTGCGCGGGTTGTTGGTCATCAGGCGCACCGCCTTGATGCCGAACTGGGCCAGCATCGGCCGGCACAGTTCATAGTTGCGGGCGTCGGCATGAAAACCGAGTTGCAGATTGGCTTCCACCGTGTCGGCGCCGGCTTCCTGCAGGCGGTAGGCGCGGATCTTGTTGAGCAGGCCAATGCCGCGGCCTTCCTGGCGCAGGTACAGCACGATGCCGCGACCTTCCTCGGCGATGCGGCGCAGCGCGCCTTCCAGTTGTGCGCCGCAATCGCAGCGCTGTGAGAACATCACGTCGCCGGTGAGGCATTCGGAATGTACGCGCGCCAGCACCGGCTCGCCGTTGCCCAGGTCGCCCAGCGCCATCGCCAGGTGTTCCTTGCCGGTGGCGGCCTCGACCCAGGCGTGCAGCGTGAACTCGGCCCACGGCGTCGGCAGCGCGCACGAGGTGGCGTAGTCGAGCAGGGCGGGCGGGACGTTGGCGGGAATGGCGGCGGCTTGCATGACGGTGTTTCCAATCGATGACGATAGACTTGTAAGGCGCAAGTTTATCGGAAATCGGGCGTGGCCGTGCGGAATCACCCCGACCGCCGCTGCAACACCACGGCTGCAGGTATGTTCGTACAAGGCGGTCTCGCAACACATTTAGGCAGAATGGGTAATTACACCGGGTTTTCCTGTAACTCTCGGTCGATTACCAAGTATAGTATTGCCCTGGGCCATCATCTGCGTGCTACGCTCGGAGAATCGACACAGTCATGTCTTCCATGCAGAATCCCCAATCCTTCTGGCATCGCCTGACCCCGCGCGGGCTGGGTGCACGGCTTGCTCTCGCGTTCACGCTGATGAGCGGCATTCTCACGCTGCTGCTGGTCGAAGTGGTCGAACGCTCCGCGACGGCGCAGGTCAAGACCAGTATCGGCGGGGGGCTGGGCGAGATGGCGATGCAGACCGCCGACAAGCTCGATCGCGGCATGTATGAACGGTTCCGCGAAGTGCGCCTGATGGCGCGCCGCAATGACTTGATTTCCCCCGAGACGAGCCAGGCTGAACGGCGCCGCATCCTGGCCGACATGCAGTCTACCTACGGTTATTACGAATGGATCGGCCTGGCCGCCATGGACGGCACGGTGCTGGTCGAGGCGCGCGGGCTGCTCGAAGGCAAGAACGTCGCCAAGCGGCCCTGGTTCAGCAATGCACTGGCAGGTAAACATGTCGGCGACGTGCACGAGGCAGTGCTGCTGGCCAAGCTGTTGCCGGTGCAGCAGGGCGAGCCGCGCAGGTTTGTCGACGTGGCCTTTCCTTATCTGGATGCCAATGGCCAGCCGGCCGGCGTGATGGGCACGCACCTGTCGTGGGAATGGGCACGCGAGGTCGAACGTTCGATCATCGCGCCGGTTCAGACCCGCAACAAGGTGCAGGCACTGATCGTCAGTGCCGAAGGCGTGGTGCTGCTCGGGCCGCAAGACCTGCTCGACACGACCGTCAGACTGGGCAGCCTGAATGCGGCGCGCAAAGGGCGCACCGGGTATGCAGTCGAGCGCTGGCCGGATGGGCATGACTATCTGGTCGGCTACGCGTCAACCAAGGCCGTAGGCGACTACCCTGGCCTGGGCTGGCATGTGCTGGTACGCCAGGATCTCCAGGATGCCTACGCGCCGGTACGGCAATTACGCTCGCGCGCCCTGTGGAGCGGCGGCGCACTTGCGCTGCTGTTCTCGCTGGGCGGCTGGCTGCTGGCGCGCCGCATCACGCGCCCGCTGGCGGCGCTGGCCCATTCGGCCGATGGCCTGCGCCGCGGCGACACGCATGAACTGGTGCCGGCCGGGAGCAGCTATACCGAAGTGCATCAGCTGTCGGGCGCGCTCAATGCGCTGGTGACGGCGCTGGTGCAACGCCGCGCCGATCTGCAGACCCTGAACGACACGCTGGAACAGCGGGTCGATCGCCGCACCCGCGAACTGGAACGCGCGCTGGTCGCGGTGCGCGCCAGCGAGGGCCGCATCATCGCCATCGTCGAGGCAGCGCAGGATGCATTCATTGCGGTCGACCTGCGCGGCATGATCGTCGACTGGAACCCGGCCGCCGAACGCATGTTCGGCTGGACCCGGCACGAGGCCGTGGGCTGGCCGCTGGCAGAAATGATCCTGCCCGAACGCTACCGCGACAGCATCGGCAAGGCGCTGCAGGCATTCCGCCAGAACGGCCAGTTCATGCTCGCCCGCCGCATGGAACGCACCGTGATCAACCGCCAGGGCTTCGAGTTCACGGTCGAGAGTACGGTGACGCTGGCTGGCGAGGGCGAGGATGCGTTCTTCTCGATCTTCCTGCACGATATTTCCGATCGCAAGAAGGTGGAGCGCATGAAGAACGAATTCGTCTCGACCGTCTCGCACGAGCTGCGCACGCCGCTCACGTCGATCCACGCATCGTTGTCGATGCTCGACGGCGGCATGGCCGGCAACCTGCCGCCCGACGCGGCGCGGCTGGTCGCGATTGCCAGCCAGAGCTGCGATCGCCTGATGCGGATGGTGAACGACCTGCTCGATATCCAGAAGATCGAAGCAGGGCATATGGAATACCAGCGCACCGCCCAGTTGCTGGCGCCGCTGATGCATCACGTGGCCGATGCGATGGAAGGCCAGGCGCGCCAGGCGGGCGTGACGGTGCGTCTCGACATGCCACCGGGCGCCGAATTTGTCCAGGCCGAGATCGACCACGACCGCATGGTGCAGGTACTGACCAATCTGGTATCGAATGCGATCAAGTTCACACCGGGCGGCAAGGACGTCATCCTGGGCCTGGCGCAGCGCCCGGGCTGGGCGCGCCTGAGCGTGACCGACGAAGGGCCCGGCATTCCACCGGCGTTCCAGAGCCGCGTGTTCGAACGCTTCGCGCAAGCCGACGCCGCCGACTCGCGCCAGCGCAGCGGCTCGGGCCTGGGCCTCTCCATCAGCAAGGCGATCGTCGAAGAACACGGCGGCTCGATCGGGTTCGAAACCCGCGCCGGCGCAGGGACGCGGTTTACGGTGGAGTTACCGCTGGCCTGACCGTGACTTAGCGCAGGTCGTGCAGCGCCATGCCACCAAAACTTTCCCAGGCCCCAAAGGTGCGTTCGAGCTGTGGCAGCAGCCGCAACAGCGCGCCCTTGTCCGAATGGAAGCTGGCGTCAGCTGCATCGATCTCCTGGCTGGCGGCCAGCGCATAGGCCTGCGCCTTGTCGTGCGCTGCCGGCACCTGCTGCAGCAGCAGGATCTTCTGGCCACCCAGTGTGAACACGAGCAGGTCGCCGCGCGCGCCGGGTGGACGACGTTCATAGCGGCGCTGAACACCGGCGCCAATCGGCCCTGCATCGAGCGCCACGCGCACGGTCTTGCCATGCTCGACGCCCCAGTCGAGGAACGGGACGGCCAGGCGGTAGATCTGCGCCGGATCGGTGCGGGGACTCTTGACGGTCAGGATGTCAGCGTGCTTTGCCAGCCCGGTCAGCAGCGCGCCCTTGTCGGCCCACCAGTGGGGCACGACGAAGTCCAGCGTCAGCGGGCCGGCCGCCTGGCGCAGTTTCGCCGCCAGTTCGAGGTAACGCCGATCGCGCTGCGCCTGTGGCAGCACGTGGGCCGGGACCAGGTACGGTTCAATATGGTATTGGACACCTTTCAGGCGCGCCCCTTCGGCAGCAGACGCGTTGTAGGCGGCGTAGGCACGCATGCGGGCGACGGCCGCATCCTGGGACGCCGGCAGCACCATCTCGGGGGCGCCTTCCATCGCGCTAACCGCGATGCCGCGGCTGCCGGCCTGACGCACGAAGGCGCCCAGCTGCGCCGCGTCGTCGACACTGCCGTCCCGCAGCGGGACCGTGATGAAGACCGCGCCGATCTTTTGCTGGACCGCCCAGTCGAGCAGCGCTGCGCCGCGTTCGCGCCATTCGTTCGGACTCCAGGTCCAGGTCGCGCGCGCTGCCGCAGCCGCATCGGCGTCATTGGCAGGCTGGAGCGTCAGCGCGGCGACCGTGAGTTTCGCGGCGCCTTGCGGACAGGCCAGCGACAGCGCGCGCCAATTGGCACGGTCCAGTTTTTCGGGCAGGTCGAAGCGCGCTGTCTGCACAGGTTGGCCGGCATCCAGGCTGCCCAGATCGAACGTCTGGTCCGGCTTGCCCGGCGCGCCGCTTGAAACCTGCAGCGCAAAGCGGCCTTCGCCGGAATACGCGGCCTGCAGTACGGCGCGTGCGCGTGGCATGAACCACGGGCCGAGCAGTGTGACACTGGCCGGTTTGGCGCCGGCGCGGCAGGTCAGGTACAGTCGGCCGTCCTTGACGTCGGCGCTGATGCGCGCCGTATCGCCATGGGTGCGGGTCTGCATCGCGCCCAGCAGGCTGGCGCCGAACGGCATCGGGGTCTGGGGCCGCGGCGCCGGCTGGTCGCTCACCAGCGTGTGTTCGCTGACGCTGAACGACTTGCCCTTGTCGGCCTCGATCCCGCGCAGCAGGATGGTCTTGCCAGGGCTGGCGTCGGGCGGCAGGAAGTGCAGCGCCTGCACACCCATGACGGCCGTCGGCAGTGGCAGCACGCGGCAATTCGCCTGCTGCTTGCCAGGTTCTTCGGTCACGATGGCGTGCAGGATGGTGCCGTCGGGCGCGGTGGTCTGCGCGGTGATGGCGCCAGGGGAGACGACCAGCGGACCCGGGCACAGCTGCAGGCTGGCAGCAAACGCGGGTGTGATCGACAGCGAGACAATAAACAGGAGTGGGAGCGAACGGGACATGACTTGATTTTAAGTCAAGAGCCCGAATTGGCGCGTACGGTTCGGCCCCGTCAGGCGCCCTGGACCTGGATCAGGCGCCGCACGCGCGCCAGCAGGGCATTGGGCTCGAACGGCTTGCTGACGAAATCGTTGGCGCCGGCGTCGAGCGCGCGCACCGTATCGCGTTCGGTATTTTTTGCCGTCAGCATCAGGATCGGCACGGCGTTCCAGTCGGGCCGTGCACGCACCAGCGCAACCAGCTCGAAGCCGTCCAGGTAGGGCAGCATCACGTCGAGCAGGATCAGGGCCGGTGCCTCGGCGGCGGCGGCGATGTGCGCGCTCGCGACACGGCCGTCGGCCAGGTGCGTGACACGGTAGCCCTGGCGTTCGAGCATGAAGCGCAGTACCTGGGCGATATGGTCATCGTCTTCGACAACCAGAACCAGCGGTGATGATGCTTGTTCGTTCGGCATGATGAACCCGTCAGTGAATGTTCGATTATACCGATGTGGATGCGCGGTATGTCACGAAAATTGCCACAAAGTATCAATTACCGGCGACGGCCGGGCGGGCCGCGCAGCGGATCGAGCAAGCCGCGCAAATCGTTGTGATCGAGTTCATACATCAGGGCCAGCAGTTGGCCCAGCTCGCCGCGTGGAAAGCCCTCGCGGGCGAGCCAGCCCAGGTAATGGCCAGGCATATCGGCAATCTTGCGGCCTTTGTATTTACCGTAAGGCATTTCCCGAACTAACAGGAGGGCTAAATGGTCAGCATTCATTGTGCGGCACTTTAGCAAACAACGGCGACGTTGTAGCATTTCGATGACAAGGGAGGCCACCATGAACAATCAATTTGATCTCGACCGTTTTGTGCAGGCACAGGATCCGGTATACGCCGCGGTGTTGACCGAACTGCGTGCCGGCCACAAACGCACGCACTGGATGTGGTTCGTGTTTCCGCAGATCGCTGGCCTGGGCACGAGCGCGATGGCGCAGCGCTATGCGATTGCATCCGCCGACGAAGCGGCCGCGTATCTGGCGCACCCGGTGCTGGGAAAGCGCCTGCGCGAGTGCGCCGGCATCGTCGCCGCGCTCGACGCCGATTCGGCCGGCGCCATCTTCAGCCATCCGGACGAGCTGAAATTTCACTCGTCGATGACGCTGTTCGCCGACGTGGCGCCCGATGAAGCCGTGTTTCAGGCATGCATCGACAACTACTTCGATGGCCAGGCCGACCCGGCCACGCTGGCCCGGCTGTAAGGGGTGACTGCAGGGACTCAGGCCTCGGCCAGCTGCGCCAGCAGGTCGTCCGGGCGCCCGCGCATCGCCACGTGCAGGATCACTGCCGTGTTCAGGCGCAGCGCCGGATGGCTCGCGCGGTGGCGAGCAAACCAGAACACCTCGTCGAGGTCTTCGTCGGCGTGCTGCGACACCGTCACGATCTGCTCGGGTGGGATGTCGTCGTAATCGAATGCTTCGAGCGCGGCGTCCTCAACGGCGTCGTGCCAGCTTTCGCATTCCTTGCCCCAGGCCAGCATGCTGCGGCAGCCGGATGCGACCAGCCAGCGCGCCACGTCCCAGCGCCACATTTCATCGCTGTCGTCATCAATGACGACGATCGCCATGAACGGCGCCAGGGCGGTCAGGTCGGGCAGGGCGTCGTGTGGGCGTAGTTGCAGGTAATGGGCTTTGGCTTGCATGGTGTCGGTGCCGGGTCGGTGGTTCAAAGACGTCATTATCGCAGGCTCCAGGCCGCAACATGCGGCAGCCTGCAGCTGATGCGGACGAACAATAAACTCGGGCAGAGAATAATTAAGTTCGACACAAAATGATCATGTTTGACACCAGAGGCCGAGACAGACATGCTCCCGGAACTTGTGCTTTCGGCCAAGAGCAGCCGTTTTCCGGTGTTGTAACGGACAAGATCGACCCGTATCTATTGGTGAGAGCACCGGTATCGGCAGTAATCTATTTATTCAATTTGGCTCATAAAACATGCGACTTCAAGGAAGAATCATCGAGTGGAATGATGAGCGCGGATTTGGTTTCGTCGTTCAAAACGGGGCAAGCGCGCGGATGTTTCTGCACGTATCTGCATTTCGCAAGCGGGCAGATCGCCCACTTTTGGGGAGCTTGATCACCTATGAAATTCGGCGAGATGAGAAAGGTCGACTCCGGGCCGCAAGTGCTGAGTTCGTCAGCACTAAAACATCCAGGAACAGTTCTGCAGGAGCATTCTTATCTGCAATAGTTGGCTTGGCGCTTCTGCTTGTGCTTGGTTATGTGGGCCATGTTCGCCTCTCTAACCCGAATAGCACGATTTCTGCAAGCGCATACAAGATCGTTTCTGCCAGGGATGCGCTTAATTCACAACCAGAGTTTCAGTGCAAGCCAGAGAAGAATTCGTGTTCAAAGATGGCATCTTGTGCCGAAGCGCTATTTCACCAAGAACAATGCAGTGTTCCTGATATGGACGGTGATCGCGATGGAATTCCGTGCGAGCAGCAGTGGTGCAACTGAGCTTCAAACGGCAACGTTCATATCGATCACTTATCTGCCCGTAAGCCAGCTCTGGGGCGACATCTTCACATCAAGACAGTCGGTGACTTTTCAGTCCGGTAAGTTGCCAGGCTGAAGCGAACCGCCGAGTTCGGCCAAAAGGGGGCCTTTCCTATGGCACTTCGTGGGTTGCTTTTGCTGATGGTCGACGTTGCCATAGCGAATGTAGCGACATCGACATGATAAGCCAGAGCACAACATCAATGCTCATTCGGCCGATGAACAGGTCATCGTCACCGGTAATCCCCATCAAAAGATGGACGGACCCGGCCGGAGACCTCCCGTACCCATCGACCAGATAAGTGATGGGCCAACCCGCAGCTACCGCCAAGCAGCCTTTCGAGCAGTAATCGCTCGCTTCTTTTACCTGTAAAACCTTGTAAGGAAATGCTGAGGAGAGCAGCGTAATGGCTAAAGCAATGCAGAGATGTTGAGTCACGCGCTTGGTCATAGACATGGCCTAAACTGGTGGCGGAGGCGTGTCCTTATCGTCGATGGACTTGGACCCGCATGGAATCGCCACATTAGCAGGATACTCCGCTCCATAGTTCGCTAAGGGGCGGTAGCGGCCTGTCGTGACAGTCAGTGCTTTTTCAAGCCAGGCAACCTGCTAAGCAGACGTAAGCTGCCGGGTTCGGCCAGAAGCGGACCTTGCCTGTCTGCTTGGTTGATGCCATGATCGCAACATGTTTACTCCCAACCTTGGAGGCCACGCGACATGATTCAAAAATTTCTATCATTGGTTTTTGGTTTATCTGCGGCCTCGGTTGCTTGCGCGCAGCCAGCTCAATCGTTTGACACGAGTGCAACCAATCTGATGGTTGTATTGCGAGAGTCGGAAGGCGCAAACAAGCGGGAAGAATCGTTGGTCCCGATGGGGAAGATTAAGGGCAGGCTTCCCGATGGAAGGGAAATCGAAGTAGAAACATCTTGGTACTCGTACGTTGGGGACATGCACGTGCGGTTTGTGTTTGATACGCCTACGTCAATGCCCAGTGCGTCTGCAGATGATTTAAGGCGGCTTGGACTTACGCCAGAGGCAGCACTGAAGCTTTCTGTTGCAAATATCAAGCGAGTGTATGGTGCCCCAAAGGCGATCCCTTGGGACGACTTGATGCAGGTTTCCGGAAAATCACCAGATCTCAACAGCAGCTACTTTCTCGATCATGAATTCTGGTCACACCTGCTGAAGCAACACCCCGGGGGCATCGTCGCTGCCGTTGTAAAGCGCGGTGGCTTGCTCTATTCACCGCTCTCAAATGAAAAAGCAGTCAATGGAATGCGCAAGGCCGTCGGACAACTGCACTCGAGCAGTGGACAGATGCGGATCTCGTCTGCACTCTACCTCTTTAAAGATGGCAAGTGGTCCGTATTCCAAGACCCGTTGCCACGATAGCGCTGCAAGCGGATGTAGATCGATAAGCCTCTAGCTGAGTGATGGGTCTGCTTCGGGTCGGTACCGGCCTGTCGCAACTCAGACAAACAACCTTGATCCTGCATGTTGCAAAAATGAAATACTTGTGTCAGTCTTATTGGCTATTACGCCATTTTCACTCTTTAGGAAAGCCTAGTTGTGAACAAGATTATTCAAGAAGCAACGCGGCATTACAAAATACTCCCGTTGTCCGGCCGCGTGCTTGTCCACTCCACAATCATCGTTGTAGTGCTAAATTTGGCAGTCAAAGTTGGCGAAACAATTTGACGCGCGTTTTATTATTCCACGCACTAAAACCTGAAGCAGTAACACGTGCTCACATGACTTAGCTTCAAGACCGAATGTGGGCTTTGAATGGGCACCGGCCTGTCGCGGCCACGACTGGATTTTCACCCGACCAACCTGCCACGCTGACTTGATCGGTCGGATTCGGCCAGAACCGCACCTTCGATGATTGGCATTGTAAGGTCAGGGCCGAACCTCTGACCCAACCGGAATTTGTATGTGCAAACACAGTCATCGTCACGCGAACGCCTGGAAAAACATGACAAACCAGCATGGCGAAGTGGATTTGGTTAGCAAGCGAATGCGGCCTCAACCTTATACGCCTGGCCATCGGAACTACCTTCTTCCGTTAGATCAGGCAGTCCATGAACTACGTCCTCTCATGAAGAGTTGGGCACGACGCTTAGTTGTCTTAGCAGCGTTATCCTTGGTCATATATGGATTTCACGGACTGCTTGTGGATGACATCTACATACCTGGCAAAAGGACTCCGGGTCATCACTATCGCGGGGCATCGGCTTTTGTAGCCTTACCGATGATTATCAGCTTTGCCAGTGTGTTAATTACTGTTGTATTTGCTCGCTATGATCCGAAGCAAAACACTTTGGTCGCGGGACGATTTGCGAAGCTCCTTCTGACTGGGTCAGTCATTTCAATACTGGGTGGAATCGCGATGTTTCTTAGCTACTGAACATTCACCGCTGAAGGTTCGGAATCGGTCGGATTCGGCGCGTGCCTAAAATGCGGGCAGAAAATCACTATCGGTGTTAGCAGAAAAGCGTTTGCTTTCATCGCCCCGTTCATCGTTTTCTAACTTGGCTAACTTAGAACTGGTTCCCGCCTGTAATCTTGGGGCTCGGTGCAGGTGTCTCATTTGGCTGATGGTTGTCAAGCTGGACAAAGCAACCTGAATGAATCCTCTCATACGCCGCGTCTGGTCGGAACCAGACGGTCGCCCAGCAGGGATTGGCCAGAAGCGGTGGTCGCTGAACATTTAAAAAACCTCTACCAAGGGAGTGCTTCCGCGGGAATTGGTGGGGGATATGTAGCTGAAAGCGCCTTGTTTGTAGTGTGTCTCACTTCACTGTTGCAAGCTATGCACCTTGAAACTCCGGTATGCGATTGCGGCTAACTTTATTGCTAGTAGACAGCCGATCGCGACAACGCGCTAGCCGACGCCGTCCAGCAACGTGTAAAGCTGCGCGATATCGATCGGCTTGACCAGGTGATGGTCGAATCCGGCCTGCAGGATCTGCTGGCGGTCGCTCTCCTGGCCATAGCCGGTGATGGCGATCAGCAGCGCGTGGGCGGTGCCGGGGCGGGCGCGCAGGCGGCGCGCCAGTTCGAGGCCGTCGATGCCGGGCAGGCCGATATCGAGCAGGCATACCTGCGGCGGGTTGGCCAGCGTGGCGGCCAGTGCCTCGAGCGGATCGTGTTCGACCTGCACCTGGTGCCCGTTTGCTTCCAGCAGCATCGCCAGCATGACGGCAGCGTCGATATTGTCGTCGACAACCAGCACGCGCAGCAGCGCCGTGTCCGCGCCCGGCTGCGCATCGGGCATTGGCGCAGTCGCCGCCGGCGCATGGATAAGCGGCAGGCAGACCGAGAACCGGCTGCCCTGGCCCGCGCCTGCGCTGTCGCAGGCGACTTCGCCCCCATGCAGCCCGATCAGGCTTTTCACGAGCGCCAGGCCCAGCCCCAGTCCGCCCGATGAGCGGTCCGAACTGCGCTCGGCCTGCGTGAACAGGTCAAAAGCGCGCGCTGCCAGCTCGGGCGCCATGCCGATGCCGTTGTCGAGGACGTCGATATGCAGCCGGTCGCCGCGCGCGAAGGCGCTGACGGCGAGGCGACCGCCTTCGGGCGTGTACTTGGCGGCGTTGCCCAGCAGGTTGGCGACCACCTGCACCAAGCGCTTGCGGTCTCCCAGCACCTGCGTGCCGGGCGGGGGCAGGTTCAGCGTCAGCGAATGGCCACGTGAATCGATCAGCGGCGTGACCTGTTCCACCGCTTCGTGCAGCACGGCGCCCACGTCCAGCACGGTCTGGTCGAGCTCCACCAGCCCGCGGGTGACGCGCGAGACGTCGAGCAGGTCGTCGATCAGCGCCGTCATGTGTTTCACCTGGCGCCCGATAATCTGGCTGGTGCGCTTGAGCATGCCGTCGTCGAGCTTCGTGCGCTGCAGCAGTTCGGCCGCTGCGCCGATCGGCGCCAGCGGGTTGCGCAACTCATGCGACAGCATCGCGAGAAACTCGTCCTTGCGACGGTCGGCTTCGCGCAGCTTGTCTTCCCATGCCTTGCGCTCGCTGATGTCGCTGGCCGCGCCAATCCATTCATAGAGTTCGCCAGCCGCGTCGAACATCGGCACGGCGCGCGACAGCGTCCAGCCGCAACTGCCGTCGCTGCGCCAGACCCGGTGCTCGAGTTCCAGAACCGCGCCGCCCTCCATTGCCCGTGCGATCCCGGCCTGGACGAGCGCATGGTCGCCGGGCGGAATGTAGTCGTCAAGCCAGTTGCCCGTGGGGGACTCCGTGTCCTTCATGAAGCCGCGTCCTTCGAGGCGGCGCATCTCGGACCAGTCGGCGCTCATGCGGTAGATGACGTCGGCCGTCGCATTGGTCAGCGCGCGGAAGCGTTTCTCGCTTTCGCGCACGGCCGCTTCGGAATTGACCTGGTCGGTGACGTCGATATTGCTGTGTGAAATGCAGACCAGTTCACCATTGGCGCCGAAGATCGGCGTGCTGGTGGCGGTCCAGAAGCGTTCTTCGAACCCCGTTTCGCCATTGGGCAGCACGACCGGAATCGGATAGCGGATGGCGGGCAGGGTGTCGGGATGCCTGCTGGTGCGGACCCGGGCCAGGGAGTCGCGCAGCAGCACTTCGCCGGAATCGCCAGGGTCGGCCGGATTGCTGGGGAATGCCGTGAACAGGCTGAGGCCCACGAGTTCAGTGCGCGTGCGCGCCGAGGCCTTCAGGAACGCGTCGTTCACGGCCAGGATCGTCGCTTCGGGCGTAGGAGACAGCAGGTAATGCCCGAAGGGCGATCGGTTGAAGACAGACTCGAACAGGTTGGTGGGCAGCATCGATGTTCGACAAATGGTTGCAAAAGGTTAAATAATTATAGGCCACATTTGACGGATGCTGCACCAATTCCAAATGTCAGCTGTGGCCTTTGATCATTCGGCGACGCGTACCACCAGCTTGCCGAAATTCTTGCCGTCAAGCAGGCCAATGAACGCCTCGGGCGCCTTGTCCAGCCCTTCGACGATGTCTTCACGGTAGCTCAGCGAACCATCCTTGATCCAGCCTGCGGCTTCTTTCAGGAAGGTTGGCTCGAGCCGCTCGACAAATTCGTTCTGCAGGAAGCCGCGCACGGTCAGGCTCTTGAACAGCGTGAGGCTCAGGTCGATCGAGGCGCCCGCGCCGGCATCGTTGTAATGCGACACCAGGCCGCACACGGGAATGCGCGCGAAGTTGTTCAGCAGTGGCTTGACGGCCTCGAGCACCTGGCCGCCGACGTTCTCGAAATACACGTCGATGCCGTCCGGGCAGGCCTTGGCCAGCTGCTCGGCGAAGTCCGGTGCGCGGTGGTCAACGACAGCGTCGAATTTCAGCTCGTCCTTGATGAACGCGCATTTCTCGGGCCCGCCGGCGATGCCCACGGCGCGTGCGCCCTTGATGCGGGCGATCTGGCCGACGACCGAGCCGACGGCGCCGCTGGCGGCGGCCACGACGACGGTTTCACCTTGCTTCGGCTGGCCGATTTCGAGCAGGCCGGCATACGCCGTAAAGCCTGGCATGCCGAGCACGCCGACGGCGGTGGACACAGGCGCGCTGTCCGGATCGACGCGGCGCAGATTGCTGCCGTCCGAGATGGCAAACGATTGCCAGCCGGAGTAGGCCACGACGATGTCGCCTTCTTTCCAGTCCGGGTGGTTCGACTGCTTGACGCGGGCGACGGTGCCGCCGACCATCACGTCGCCCAGCTCCAGGGCGGCGGCGTAGGTGGCGGTGCCGTTCATGCGCGTGCGCATGTACGGGTCGAGCGACAGGAACAGTGTTTCAAGCAGCAGTTCGCCAGCGCCCGGTGTCGGGATCGGCGCATCCTCGATACGGAAGTTCTCTGCGGTCGGCTTGCCCTTCGGGTGCGACACGAGGACGATGCGGCGGTTGGTTGTTGCGGTCATGTGGAGAGCTCCTTGAAGTGGATCGGATGGCATAGCATAAAGAACCTTGGCCGATGCTGCCCACGCGCCACACCCGATCGTTGAAACTGGCCGCCAGGCAATGTCATACGGCGCGAAACGGAAGGGCGTGCGTATAATCGCCATACGTTTGCCCTATCACTACAGAAAAAACAACTCATGGCCTCTTCTTCCGACAACATCAGCATGGCGGTGTTCTGCGACTTTGAAAACGTCGCACTGGGCGTTCGCGACGCCAATTACGAAAAATTCGACATCAAGCCAGTGCTGGAACGCCTGCTGCTCAAGGGCAGCATCGTGGTCAAGAAGTCGTACTGCGACTGGGACCGCTACAAGGGCTTCAAGGCGGCGATGCACGAGGCGAACTTCGAGCTGATCGAGATCCCGCACGTGCGCCAGTCGGGCAAGAATTCGGCCGACATCCGCCTCGTCGTCGATGCACTCGATCTGTGCTACACGAAGTCGCACGTGAACACCTTCGTCATCATCAGCGGCGACTCCGACTTCTCGCCGCTGGTCTCGAAGCTGCGTGAAAATAACAAGCAGGTGATCGGCGTGGGCGTCAAGCAGTCGACCTCCGACCTGCTGGTGGCAAACTGCGACGAATTCATTTTCTATGATGACCTCGTGCGCGAACAGCGCCGTACCGCCGCCAAGCGCGACGAGCGCAAGGCCGCGCCACAACCGCGCCGCTCGAATGCCAGCAACAACACCAACACGAATGTCGGCGACGACAAGCGCAAGGAAGAACTCGAAGCGCGCAAGGTGCAGGCGCTCGACATGGTGGTCGAGACGTTCGACGCGCTCACGTCCGAGCGCGGCGACACCGGCAAAATCTGGGCCTCGCTGCTGAAAGACACGCTCAAGCGCCGCCGTCCCGATTTCTCGGAAACCTATTACGGCTTCCGCACCTTCGGCAACCTGCTCGAAGAAGCGCAGACCCGTGGCCTGTTCGAATTCGGCCGCGACGAAAAATCCGGCACCTATGTGTTCCGCAGCGCGCATGCGGGCAATGTGGCGTCCAGCCAGGAAGCGCAGCAGGACGGCACGCAGGCGCCGGACGCCGTGGTGCAGGACATGCTCGATGCGGCAGCGCCGGTCGAGGGCAACGACGAGCCGGTCAAGAACGATGGCCGTCGTGGCCGTGGCCGCGGTGGCCGCAAGGGCGGTAACCGCAATGAAGCGTCGAACGTGCCGGCGCTGATGGAACCGGTGGCGGTTGAGCCGGAACCACAGGAAGAACTGTTCGAGGAACCGGCAGCGCAGCCAGAATCGCAACCGCAATCGCAACTGGAATCGCAACCGGCCAGGACCGACGGCCGTCGTGGCCGTGGTCAAGGCGGGCGCAAGGGCGGCAACCGCAACGATGCGTCGAACGTGCCGGCGCTGCTGGCGCCGGTTGCTGTCGAGCCGGAAGCACAGGACGACACCTTCGACGAACCGGCATCGCAACCGACGCTGGTCGTGAGCGACGCCGAGCTGGTGGAAGCTGAAGCAGCGCCGGCGCCGGTCGAGAAGGAACGTCGCCGCGCGCCACGCAAGCCGTCGGCCAAGAAGCTGGCGGAGCAGGCTGCGGCTGAAGCTGCTGCGGCGGCAGCCGAAGCGGAAGCACAGGCTGCTGCGGCTGCTGAAACGCAGGAAGAGGTCGCGCCTGAGCCAGAGGTGGAGGCAGAAGCAGAAGACGCCAAGCCGGCACGCACCAAGGGCGCACGTCCGGCGCGCAAGGCCGCACCGCGCAGCCGTCGTCCAGCCAAGCCAAAGGCCGGTTCCGACAACGGCTGATCACAGACTGCCGCGCGCCGCGCGCCCCTGCGCGATGCCATAATCACGACGCCTGCCCGGTTTTCGGGCAGGCGTTGTCGTTTGATGGAGCCTCGCATGCGCACACGTGCCGTCCTGTTCCTGCTATCCTGCCTGGGCGTGCCTGCGCTGGCCGCTGCGCCGGCGGACGTCGCCGCCGGTCATCCGATCCTGGGCATCTGGCGACTGACGGTGCCCGGCACCGAATGCGCCGAGACCTACCGCTTTCGCGCCGACGGCACCACATTCGTCACCAGCGCCGCTGAAGTCTCCGAAAGCGTCTATACCATTTCCGCGCAGCCCGACAAGCAGGGCTTTTATCGCCTGCAGGACCGCATCGTCAAGGACAACGGCAAGCCCGATTGTTCGGGCAACGTGATGAAGCCGGGCGCGCAGGTCATCAACTTCATCCAGTTCCACCCGTCGCGCACCATTTTCCTGATGTGCGCCGACCAGACCATGCAAACCTGTATCGGGCCATTCCGGCGGGTGCGCAGCGAAGAGGTTTGAGTGCCGGTTGCCCGGCAGTGTATATTGCTGGGCAAAACGATCATCCCCGGCTTTTCATGTCCCCGTTACTCCTGTTTTGCATCCTCATCGGCTACTTCGCCTTGCTGCTGGCCGTGGCTTGGGCCACATCGCGCGGCGCTAACAACGACAGCTTCTTCATCGGTAACAAGAGCAGCAACTGGGTGCTGGTCGCCTTCGGCATGGTCGGCACCACGCTCTCGGGCGTGACGTTCGTCAGCGTGCCGGGCGCCGTTGGCGCCGATGGTTTTGGCTATGCGCAGATCCTGATCGGCTACGTGATCGGCTACCTGGCCGTCACCTGGCTGCTGCTGCCGCTGTACTACCGCCTGCAGCTGACGTCCATCTACCACTACCTCGACGTGCGCCTTGGCCGGCGCGCCTACCAGAGCGGGGCCGGGTTCTTCATCATCTCGCGCCTGCTGGGCGCCACCGCGCGCCTGTACCTGGTGGTGAACATCCTGCAGGCGATCATCCTCGACAGCCTGGGCGTGCCGTTCTGGCTCAGCACCCTCGTCGTGCTGGGGATGATCCTGCTCTACACCTACCAGGGCGGCGTCAAGACCATTGTCTGGACCGACACGCTGCAGACGACCGGCATGCTGTTCGGTCTGTTCGCATGCGCCTGGTTCCTGCTGGGCGAACTGAATCTGTCGGTGCCCGATAGCCTGGAGCAGATGCGCTCGAGCGGCCTGGCAAGCGTGTTCACGACGGACCTGAACAGCCCGAATTTCTGGCTCAAGCAGATTGTCGCCGGCGCGCTGATCACCATCACCATGACGGGGATGGACCAGGAAATGATGCAAAAGACTATCTCGGTCAAGACGCTGGCCGACTCGCAAAAGAACCTGCTGGCGCTGACGGCCGTGCTGGTCGTCGTGCTGCTGTCGTTCCTGTTCCTGGGCGGCCTGCTGTACCTGTACGCGCCGACCGTGGGGGTGACCGCCACCGGCGACAAGATCTTCCCGGCCGTCGTGATGGGCCACCTGCCACCGGCGCTGCAGATCATCTTCTTGATCGCGCTGATCTCGGCGCTGTTTCCGAGCGCCGACGGCGCGATCACGGCGCTGACCTCGTCGACCTGCATCGACCTGCTGGGCATCAAGCGCAGGACGGATTTGACGCAGGCGCAGGCCGAGGGCCTGCGCCGCCGCGTGCACCTGGGCTACGCGTTCCTGTTCCTGCTGCTCGTGATGGGCTTCAAGGCGGCCGACAATCCCAGCATGATCGGCGTGATCCTCAAGCTCGCGGCGTACACCTATGGCCCGCTGCTTGGCCTGTTCGCGTTCGGCATGTTCACGGCGCGCGTGCCGCGCAATCGCCTTGTACCGCTGGTCACGATCGGTGCGCCGGTCCTGTGCGCGATCCTTGAGTACAATCAGGCGTATCTGCTCGGCTCTTACCGACTCGGGCTGGAACTCTTGATGATCAACGGCATGCTGGTGTTTGCGGGGCTGTACGCGATTTCGCTGCGCCACCAGGGCCGTCATGCCATGCAGTCTGCTTAATCATGCATCAACCTTGCTTGCAACAACCTTTTATGGAGTATCGATGGCCTTCAAGCCCCTGAGCGCCCTGCGGCGCGGGTTCGTCATGCTGTGGACCGCGCTCGACGTGACCCGCCGCACCTTCGTCAACCTGCTGTTCCTGCTGATCGTGATCATCGTCGTCTCGCTGTTCTTCAGCGGTGGCGTCAAGCCGCTCTCGAACAAGACGGCGCTGGTGCTCGAGATCCGGGGCGACCTGGTCGAGCAGTATGAAACCACGCTGCGCGACGCGGTGCTCGACAACGTCGGCGGCGATTCCAAACGCACCGTGCGCCTGCGCGACGTGATCGTCGTGCTCGACGCGGCAGCGCGCGATCCGAACATCTCGAGCGTCGTACTGTTGCTCGACGAGATGCAGGGCGGCGGCATGGCCATGCTGCGCGAGATCGGCGCGGCGGTCGACCGCGTCAAGAAGAGCGGCAAGACGGTCGTTGCCTGGAGCGGCAGCTACGACCAGAAGCGCTACCTGGTCGCGTCGCACGCCAGCGAAGTCTATGTCCATCCGATGGGCATGGTCATGATCGAAGGCTTCGGTGGGCGCCGCAACTACTACCGCGACGCGCTCGACAAGGTCGGCGTCACCGTCAACCTGATCAAGGTCGGCACCTACAAGAGCGCCGCCGAGCCGTACATCGCCAACGGCCCGTCCGACGCCGCGCGCGAAGCCGACGCCTATCTGTACAACGCGCTGTGGTCCGGCTACACGGGCCTGGTCGAGAAAAACCGCAAGCTGCCCGATGGCGCGATTGCCGGCATGATCGAATCGCTCCCCGAGCGCATGGACAATGCCGGCGGCAGCGCCGCCAAGGTGGCATTGCAGGCAAAACTGGTCGATGGCCTGAAAACCCGCGACGAACTGCGCGACCTGATGATCAAGCGCGGCGCGCCGGACGACGACAACAAGTCGTTCCGCCAGATCGGCTTCTACGACTACCTGTCGCGTCATCCGCAGAAGCAGTTCGGCGATGCGGTCGGCGTCGTGGTTGCCGCCGGTTCCATCACCGATGGCGACGGCGGCCCTGGCGTGATCGGCGGGCGCAGCATGGCCAACCTGATTCGTCAGGCGCGCGAAGACGACAACATCAAGGCGCTCGTGCTGCGCGTCGATTCGCCGGGCGGCAGCGCCTACGGGTCTGAACTGATCCGGCGTGAGCTGGAACTGACGCGCGCCGCCGGCAAGCCTGTGGTCGTGTCGATGGGCAGCGTGGCAGCGTCCGGCGGCTACTGGATCTCGATGGCGTCCGATGAAGTGATCGCCGACCCGGCCACCATCACCGGCTCGATCGGTGTATTCGCGCTGCTGCCGACGGCCGACAAGGTCGCCGCCAAGCTGGGCATCCACACCGATGGCGTGACCACCACCTGGCTGGCCGACGCCTACAACCCGCTGCGTCCACTCGATCCGCGTTTCCAGCAGCTGGTCCAGTCGAGCATCAACAACGTCTACAGCGACTTCACCACCAAGGCGGCGGCGGCGCGCAAGACCACGCCGGCCAAGATCGATGAAGTGGGGCAGGGTCGCGTCTGGACCGGTGTCCAGGCCAAGGAACGCGGCCTGGTCGATCGCCTGGGCGGCTACAACGATGCGCTGGCATCGGCTGCCGGTCGCGCCAAGCTGGGCAAGGATTACCGCGTCGTGTATGTCGAGCGTCCGGTGACGCGTGTCGAGCGTTTCCTGCAGATGGCGGGCGCCTCGGCGGCCCAGGCCATGACGATCCAGGTCAAGCTGGGCCTGATCGAGAACGCGATTCCGGCGGGCCCCGTGAACCAGGTTGCCGCCGATATGGCGTTCCTGTCAGAACTGACCACCGAGCGCAAGCCGTTTACGGCCGTCACGCACTGCTTCTGCGGTAACTGGTGATGTACGCTGGCGCGGGCATGCTCCACATGTAGCGACTTTGTAACTGATTGAGACAAGGGCGGGACGGGCGCGACACGCTGGTGTTGCGCCCGTTTGCTGTTTACGGCTGCCATTCAGGGGCTAACCGTGTAAATCGGTGTTAAGTGAGGTGGGAAGGTGCCGTTTCAAGGCCGGTTCTTCCCCTTTTCTATGTACGTTACGAAACATTCCATGTGAAATTCGCATGCTACAGTCGTCGTGAGTAGTAGTGCGTAGCACGCATTGACAAAAAAAATCGACAAGGACAAGCATGGACCAGCATTCTCCGATCCCTCCCGCCACCAGCCGCCCGCCGCGCAAGAAGCGCACCCGTGTCATTGGCGGCACCATTGCCGTGCTGTCGATGGCCGCCCTGGGCTATCTGGCCTGGACGCTGATCAACCCGGCACCTGCCAGCGGCCCGGGCGGACCGGGGATGTCGGCAGGCGGCCCTGGTGGCGGTGGCGGTGGCGGTCGTGGCCCTGGTGGCCCCGGCGGTGGCAGGGGCGGCCCGGCGACGACGGTCGGTGTCGCTACTGCGACGGTGGCCAACATCCCGGTCACCCTCGAAGCGCTGGGCACCGTGGTGCCGGCCGCGATCGTGACCGTGCGCCCGCAGGTCTCGGGTGTGGTCCAGAAGATCCACTTTACCGAGGGTGAACTGGTCAAGCCGGGCCAGGTGCTCGCGACGATCGATCCGCGCCCGTTCCAGATGGCGCTGCTGCAGGCGCGCGGCCAGCGCCAGCGCGACGAAGCGCAGCTCGACAGCGCGCGCGTCACGCTCAAGCGCTTCCAGACGCTGCTCGAACAGGATTCGATCGCGCGTCAGGAAGTCGACACGCAGGCCGCGCTGGTCAAGCAGCTCGAAGGTACGGCGACGATCGACCGCGCCGCCGAAGGCACGGCCCAGCTCAATCTCGATTACGCCACGGTGCGCGCACCGATCGGCGGGCGCGTTGGCCTGCGCACGGTCGACGTGGGCAATCTGGTCGGCAGCGGCGACACCGCCGGCATCGCCGTGATCACGCAACTGGCCCCGATCGACGTTGAATTCGCAGTGCCGCAGGATGGCTTGCCGGTGCTGCAGCAGCGCATCACGCAAGGCGCGAAGCTGCCGGCCACCGCGCTGGACCGCACCCGCACCGATGCACTGGCCACGGGCAGCTTCATCGCGCTGGACAACCAGGTCGATACGTCGACCGGCACCGTGCGCGCCAAGGCCCGCTTTACGAATACCGATGGCAAGCTGTTCCCGAGCCAGTTCGTCAACCTGCGCCTGACCGTCAACACGATCCAGAACGCGGTGCAGGTGCCGGTCACGGCGCTGCGCCATGGCACCGATGGCGACTTCGTTTATGTCCTCGACGCCGCCAAGCGCACCGTGTCGCTGCGCACCGTCAAGCGCGGCCAGGCGACCGTGGACAAGGTGCAGATCGCCAGCGGCCTGAAAGCGGGCGAGCAGGTGATTACCGAAGGCGCCGACCGCCTGCGCGATGGCGCCAGCGTCGTGCTGCCGGGCGACAAGCCGGGCGGCGCGCGTGGCGCGGGGCAGGGCGGGCGCGAGGGCGCAGGCCGGCCGGCGCGGGGAGCACCGCAATGATGGTGCCGTATCCGGCGCAGGGGAGCAACGCGTGAGTCCCTCGACCCCCTTCATCCAGCGGCCGGTCGCCACGGCCCTCCTGATGCTGGCAATCGTGCTGTCCGGCCTGGTGGGCTACCGCTTCCTGCCGCTCGCCGCGCTGCCGCAGGTCGACTTCCCGACCATCCAGGTGCAGACGCTGTATCCGGGCGCGAGCCCCGAAGTCATGGCGCGCACCGTCACCGCGCCGCTCGAACGCCAGTTCGGCCAGATGTCCGGCCTGACCCGCATGAGTTCCACCAGCGCCGCCGGCGTGTCGATGGTCACGCTGCAGTTCGCGCTGGGCGAGACGCTCGACGTGGCCGAGCAGGAAGTCCAGGCCGCGATCAATGCCGGCGGTTCGCTGCTGCCGACCGACCTGCCGGCGCCGCCGGTCTACGCGAAGGTCAATCCAGCAGATGCGCCGGTGCTGACGCTCGCAATCACGTCCGACACGCTGCCGCTGACTGAAGTCCAGAACCTCGTCAACACGCGCCTGGCCCTGAAGATCAGCCAGGTCTCCGGTGTGGGCCAGGTGTCGCTGTCGGGCGGCCAGCGGCCGGCCGTGCGCATCCAGGCCGATACCGATGCCCTCGCATCGTATGGCCTGGGCCTCGACACGCTGCGCACCGCGATCACCGCCGCCAATGCCAACAGCGCCAAGGGCAGCTTCGACGGCCCGACGCGCTCGTACGCGATCAATGCCAACGATCAGCTGGTCACGGTGCCCGACTACCAGAACCTGATCGTCGCCTACCGCAACGGCGCACCGGTCAAGCTGCTCGAGGTGGCGAAGGTCGTCGACAGCGCCGAGAACGTGCGCCTGGGCGCCTGGGCCAACATGAAGCCGGCGATCATTCTGAACGTGCAGCGCCAGCCGGGCGCGAACGTGATCGCCACCGTTGACGCGATCAAGGCGCGCCTGCCCGAACTGCAGGCCGGCTTGCCGAGCGCGCTGCGCATGGATGTGCTGAGCGACCGTACCACGGGTATCCGCGCCTCGGTCAAGCACGTGCAGATCGAGCTGGTGCTGGCCGTGATCATGGTGGTGCTGGTGATCTTCGCGTTCCTGCACGACCTGCGCGCGACCGTGATTGCCAGCCTGGCCGTGCCGATCTCGCTGATCGGCAGCTTCGGCGTGATGTACCTGCTCGGTTACAGCCTGAACAACCTGTCGCTGATGGCGCTGACGATTGCCACCGGCTTTGTCGTCGACGATGCGATCGTCATGATCGAGAACATCGCGCGCTACATCGAAAAGGGCGAGGCCCCGATGGCCGCCGCGATCAAGGGCGCCACGCAGATCGGCTTCACGATCATCTCCCTGACCGTCTCGCTGATCGCCGTGCTGATCCCGCTGCTGTTCATGGGCGACGTGGTCGGGCGTCTGTTCCGCGAATTTGCCGTCACGCTGGCCATCACGATCCTGATCTCGGGCGTGGTGTCGCTCACGCTCGTGCCGATGATGGCCGGGCGCTGGCTGCGCAGCCACGAGAATGAAAAACCAAGTCGCTTTGCCGTCAAGTTCCAGGCCTTCTTTGACCGCGTGATCGCGCGCTACGACGTGATGCTGGGCTGGGTGCTGAAGCGCCAGGGCTTGACCCTGCTGGTGGCCCTGGCCACCGTCGTGCTGACCGCCGTGATGTGGACGATCATCCCGAAAGGCCTGTTCCCGACCCAGGACACCGGCCAGCTGCAGGCGCGCGTGCAGGCACGCCAGTCGATCTCGTACACCGACATGGCCAAGCTGCAGCAGGAAGCGGCGCGCCGCATCATGCAGGACGAGGCGGTCGAGTCGGTCGCCTCGTATGTGGGCGTCGACGCAGCCAACAACACGATGCTCCATACCGGCACCATGCTGATCAACCTGAAGGCCGATCGTGGCGACCAGGCCGAGACGATGTTGCGGCTGCGCGAGCGTGTCGCCAATGTCGCGGGCCTGCAGCTGTTCCTGCAGCCGACGCAAGACCTGACGATCGATGCCGAAAGCGGCCCGACCCAGTACCGCTTCTCGGTCGAAGGCGCCGATACGGAGCTGGTCAACGCATGGGCGCGCAAGCTCACGACCAAGATCGGCACCTTGCCCGAGCTGCGCACGGCCGTGACCGATGCCGGCGCGACCGGCGCTGCCGCGTTCATCGACATCGACCGCGACACGGCGTCGCGTCTGTCGATCACGGCCGCGTCCATTGACGATGCGCTCTACAGCGCCTTCGGCCAGCGCATCGTCTCGACCATCTTCACCGAGACCAATCAATACCGCGTGATTCTGGAAGCGCAGCGGGACGAAGCGATGTCGATCGCCGCGCTGGGCCGGCTGCAACTGCGTACCGGCTCGGGCCAGTCGACGCCCCTGTCGGCGGTGGCCACGATCACTGAACGCCAGGCGCCGCTGCAGGTG
The DNA here is from genome assembly GCA_014841595.1 of Oxalobacteraceae sp. CFBP 8761. NCBI lineage: Bacteria > Pseudomonadati > Pseudomonadota > Betaproteobacteria > Burkholderiales > Oxalobacteraceae > Oxalobacteraceae sp. CFBP 8761. The sequence goes on from JACYUE010000001.1 coordinate 1,485,303, forward strand.
ATCCACGTGGCGCAGTACCCGGCTGCCACGGTCGGTTTCGATACTGCAGCCGGCGCCTCGCTGGGCGATGCGGTGGCTGCGATCCGCGCCGCAGCCGTGGACATCGGCATGCCGGCCTCGGTCAGCATGACCTTCCTGGGCGCATCCGGTGCCTACGAGTCGTCGCTGTCGAACCAGCTGTGGCTGATCATGGCGGCCGTCGTGTGCGTCTACATCGTGCTGGGCGTGCTGTATGAAAGCTATATTCACCCGCTCACCATCCTGTCGACGCTGCCGTCGGCTGGCGTGGGTGCGCTGCTGGCGCTGTGGGTCAGCGGCCAGGGGCTGGGCGTGATCGGCATCATCGGCATGATCCTGTTGATCGGCATCGTCAAGAAGAACGCGATCATGATGATCGACTTCGCGATCGAGGCCGAGCGCGAAGAAGGCAAATCGCCACTGGACGCAATCCGCCAGGCGGCCTTGCTGCGCTTCCGCCCGATCCTGATGACGACGCTGGCGGCGCTGTTCGCGGCGGTGCCGCTGATGCTGGGTACGGGCGAGGGCGCCGAACTGCGGCGCCCACTGGGCCTGGCGATGTTCGGTGGCCTGGTCCTGAGCCAGCTCCTGACGCTGTTCACCACGCCGGTGATCTACCTGGCGTTCGACCGCACCGCGCGGCGCCTGACGGGCAAGGCGCCGCACAAAACCGAGGGAGCGGGCGCATGAACCTGTCGCGCCCCTTCGTCGAACGGCCGATCGCCACGGTCCTGCTGACCATCGGCATCGCGCTGGCCGGCATTGCCGCCTTCTTCGTGCTGCCGGTGGCGCCGCTGCCGCAGGTCGACTATCCGACCATTTCGGTGTCGGCCTCGCTGCCGGGCGCGAGTCCCGACACGATGGCCTCGAGCGTGGCCACGCCGCTCGAGCGGCGCCTTGGGGCGATCGCGGGCGTCAACGAAATGACGTCCAGCAGTGGTACCGGCTCGACCCGGATCAACCTGCAGTTCGAACTGAATCGCCAGATCGATTCCGCCGCGCGCGAAGTGCAGGCGGCGATCAGCGCCTCGCGCGCCGACCTGCCGGCCACGCTGCGCAGCAATCCGACCTACCGTAAAGCCAACCCGTCGGATGCACCGGTACTGATCCTGGCGCTGACGTCCAAAACCAAGGCGCCGGCGGAGATTTTCGAGTCGGTCTCGAATCTCGTGCAGCAGCGCCTGGCCCAGGTCAAGGGCGTGGGCGAAGTCGAAATCGGTGGCGGTTCGCTGCCGGCCGTGCGGGTCGAGCTGGTGCCGTATTCGCTGAACCGCTATGGCGTCTCGGCCGAGGACGTGCGCGCCGCGATTCAGGCCACCAACCCGAACCGCCCCAAGGGTGAGATCGACAGCAATGGCAACCGCCTGCAGATCTATTCGCAGCCAGCCGGTGGCGATGGTCGCAGCGCTGCCGATTACAAGGACCTCGTGGTCGCCTGGCGCAATGGCGCCGCCGTGCGCCTGTCCGACGTGGCGACCGTGTTCGACGGCCCCGAGAACATCTATACGCTGGGCCTGTTCAACGGCCAGCCGGCCGTGATCGTGCTGGTCACGCGCCAGCCCGACGCCAACGTCATCGAAACCGTCGATGGTATCCGCGACCTGCTGCCGTCGCTGCAGGCGCAGCTGCCCGGGGACATTCAGCTGGCGATCGCGTCGGACCGCACCAACTCGATCCGCGCCTCGCTGCACGAGATCGAATTCACGCTGGTGCTGTCGATCGTGCTGGTGGTGGCCGTGGTCAGCGTGTTCCTGCGCAGCCTGCGCGCCACCGTGATCCCGGCAGTGGCGACGGTCGTCTCGCTGCTGGGCACTTTCGGCGTCATGTATGCGCTGGGCTTTTCGCTGAACAACCTGTCGCTGATGGCGCTGACCGTGGCGGCCGGCTTTGTCGTCGACGATGCGATCGTGGTGCTGGAAAATACGGCGCGTCATATCGAAAATGGCATGGACCGCATGGCGGCGGCCTTGCTCGGCGCGCGCGAAGTGGGCTTCACGGTGCTGTCGATTTCGCTGTCGCTGGTGGCCGTGTTCATCCCGCTGTTGTTCATGGGCGGACAGGTGGGTCGCCTGTTCCGCGAATTTGCCGTCACGCTGTCGGCCGCGGTGCTGATCTCGCTCGTGATCTCGCTGACGACGACGCCGATGATGTGCGCCTGGCTGCTGCGCCCCGAAGACAAGGACAAGAAGCCGGGGCGTCTCGCGCGCTGGTCCGAAGGCGGCTTTGCGCGCGTACTGCGCGTCTACGAACATGCCCTTGACTGGGCGCTGGCCAGCAAGGTGCTGGTCATGATCATCCTGCTGTTTACGGTCGGCCTGAACATCTACCTGTTCACCAATGCACCGAAGGGCTTCTTCCCGCAGCAGGATTCCGGCCAGATGAATGGCGGCATCCGCGCCGACCAGAGCATCTCGTCGCAGGCCATGCAGAAGAAGATTTACCAGCTGGTCGAGATCATCCGCAAGGATCCGGCCGTCGAAACGGTCGTCGCGTTCACGGGCGGCGGGCGCGCTGGCGGCGGCTTCATGTTCGTCAACCTGAAGCCGGTGAGCGAGCGCGATGTCGCGGCGCAGGCCGTGATCGCGCGCCTGCGCCCGCAACTGGCCAAGGTCACCGGCATCACGATCTTCCTGAATCCGGTGCAGGACTTGCGCATGGGCGGGCGCTCGAGCAACTCGACCTACCAGTACACGCTCAAGAGTGACAACGCGGAAGACCTCAAGCAGTGGGCCGCCAAACTGGCCGAGGCCATGAAAGGGCAGCCGGCGCTGGTCGACGTCGACACCGATCAGGCCGAAAACGGCGTGGAAACCTATGTCACGATCGACAAGGAGAGTGCAGCGCGCATGGGCATCACCACGCGCGACGTGACCAATGCGCTGTACAACGCGTTCGGCCAGCGCCAGGTAGCGAACATCTACGATGAGCTGAACCAGTACCACGTCGTGATGGGCGTGGCGCAAAAGTATGCGCAGTCGCCCGAAGCGCTGAAGGACGTGTACGTGCCGGCGCGGGCCGCTGGCGGGAGCGAGAACGTCGTGTCGTCCAGTACCGGCACGGCCGCCGCTGCCGGTGCTGCGGGCGCGGCGACCTCGGCGACAGCAAGCCTGACGGCGGCGCGCGATCCGTCCGGTGGCCAGGCGCTGGCCGACAACGCCGCGACGATGGTGCCGCTGTCGGCGATTGCCAGCTTCGCCGAGAGCGCCACGGCAACGTCAGTCAGCCACCAGGATGGCGAACTGGCCACCACGGTGTCGTACAACCTGAACGAAGGCTTCACGCTGACCGACGGCGAAGCCGCCGTGCGCCAGGCCGAAGCCGACATCGGCATGCCGATCAATGTGCGCGGCAGCTTCCAGGGCACCGCTGCGGCAGCGCAGGCGTCGAGCCAGGAGCAGCCGCTGCTGATCCTGGCCGCGATCGTCGTCATCTACATCGTGCTTGGCATTCTGTACGAAAGCCTGATCCATCCGATTACCGTGCTCTCGACGCTGCCGTCGGCGGGCGTGGGCGCGGTTCTGGCGCTCTTGATGTTCAAGATGGAGTTCTCGATCATTGCGCTGATCGGCGTGTTCCTCCTGATCGGCATCGTGAAGAAGAATGCGATCCTGATCATCGACTTTGCGCTGGAGGCCGAGCGTGCACGCGGCCTTACCGCAATGGAAGCGGTGCGCGAAGCCTGCATGCTGCGCTTCCGCCCGATCCTGATGACGACGCTGGCTGCCGCGCTGGGCGCTTTGCCGCTGGCGATTGGCTTCGGCGAAGGCTCCGAATTGCGCCGGCCGCTGGGCATCGCCATCATCGGCGGCCTGGTCGCCAGCCAGCTCCTGACACTGCTTACCACGCCGGTCGTGTATGTCTTGCTCGACAAGCTGCGCACCCGCAAACCCGATGAACACGCGTTGAGCCGCCATCCGCACGACGTCGATCCGACGCCGGGTGCCGGCCCATCGCTCGCCAAACCATGATGCCCATGCAAATCTCGACCTCCCTGCGCCTGACCCTCCTCGCCATGGCCCTCGGCCTCGGTGGCTGCGCCGTCGGGCCCGTTTACGAACGGCCTGCCGCGCTGCCGGCCGGCCCGGTACCGACAAGCTACGAGGGCGTCAACGCGCCCTTGCCGGGCTGGGAGCCTGCCGCGCCCGCCGACGCACTCGAGCGCGGTCCCTGGTGGCAGCTGTTCAACGACCCGGAACTCGATCGCCTGAGCCGTCAGGTGGAAGCGGCCAACCAGAACATTGCCGTCGCCGTGGCCAACTATGCCCAGGCGCGCTCGATCGTCGCGCAGCAGCGCGCGTCGCTGTTCCCGGTGGTGTCGCTTGGCGCCGGCGGCGACCGTGCCGGCGGTGGCAGCGGCGACAATAACCGCGGTGCCGCCAGCGCCTACCGCCTGCAGATCGGCGCAAGCTGGGAGCCGGACGTGTTCGGCCGCCTGCGCACGGCGGTCGATGCGGCCGAAGCCAGCGCCCAGGCCAGCGCCGCCGATCTGGCCAGCGTGCGCCTTGCGGCGCTTGGCGAGCTGGCGATCAACTACTTCTCGCTGCGCCAGACCGACGCCCAGATCGGCATGCTCACGGCCACCATCGAGGGCTACGAACGCGTGCTGCAGATCACGTCGAACCGCTTCGCGGCCGGCGTCTCGGCGCGCTCGGACGTGCTGCAGGCGCAGACGCAATTGGCCACGGCGCGCAGCGATGCACTTGGCCTGCAGCGCTCGCGCGCCGAACTCGAACACGCGATCGCGGTGCTGGTTGGCCAGAGTCCGTCGAGCTTTGCGCTGGCAAGCACGCCATGGCAGGTCGTGGTGCCGGCCGTGCCGGTCGGCGTGCCATCCACACTGCTGCAGCGCCGGCCCGACATCGCCGCCGCCGAACGCGATGTCGCCGTGGCGAATGCCGACATCGGCATCGCCCGCTCGGCCTACTTCCCGACCTTCGGGCTGTCGGCTTCGTACGGCAACAACACGAGCCGCGTGGGCGACCTGTTTTCGCTGTCGAACGCGGCCTGGTCGTTTGGCCTGTCGGCGGCGCAGACGCTGTTCAATGCCGGCGCCACCCGCGCCAGTGTCGAAGGCGCCGAGGCACGCCAGCAGGCCACCGTGGCCAACTACCGCCAGGTGGTCCTGACGGCGTTCGCCGATGTCGAGAATGGCCTGGCCGCCACGCGCGTGCTCGAACAGCAGCAGCAGTTGCGCGTCGAGGCGGCCGAAGCGGCCGGCTTGGTCGAGCAGCAGATCCTGAACCGCTACCAGGCGGGGCAGGTGAGCTATACCGAGGTGGTGCAGGCGCAGGTCACGGCGCTCAATGCGCGTCGCCAGCTGGTGCAGGTGCAGGCCGACCGTCAGACGGCGGCGGTGTCGCTGATCCAGGCGCTGGGCGGCGGCTGGACCGACGCAGAGGTGAACAACGCACCGCCAATTGTCAATTAAGCCGGGCCAGGGCTTACAATGACGCATCCGAGGCCCGAGCGACTTTATGAAAAAATGGATTGACCGTATGCTGGGCGCCGACAAGGCGCCGGCCCCTGATGCCAGCGAAGCGCCGGCCGGCGAAGCGGCGCACGACCTTGCGGTGCAGGTCGACGCCGCGTATTACCGCTGGCTGACCGCTTCGGCCGGCTACGATGCCACGCCCGAGGTCGAAGAGCACCTGCTGGACCTGGTGCGCACGCTGGCGCTCGACCCGGGCGCGGCCAGCGGCCTGGTGCCGCGCATCCCCGAACTGATCCCCGAACTGCTGCGCGACCTGGCCGACGACGCCGTGTCGCAGGGCGCGCTCGCACGCTCGGTCGAGCGCGACACGGTGCTGGTGGCCGAGGTGATCCGCGAAGCCAACAGTGCCTATTACCGCCCGCTGCAGCCCATCAAGTCGCTCGATGCCGCGCTGTTGATGCTCGGTCAGAACGGCCTGCGCATGCTGCTGGCGCGGATCGCGTTCCGGCCGCTCTTGCGCATGGCCGACACCGGCTTTGCACGCCACGCTGCGCCGCTCGTGTGGCACCAGGCGGAGAAGTGTGCGCTGGCGTCAAGCCTGATGGCGCCGGGCATGGCTGCCGGTGTGTTCGAAGCGTACCTGGCTGGCCTGATGCAGAACCTGGGCTTGCTGGTGGCCTTCCGCCTGGCCGAGCGCGCGGCCGAAGCGGGCAAGATTCCCGGCTCGAGCGAATTCGGCGCCCGGCTGTTTGCCGTCAGCCGGGGGCTGTCTGCGTCGATCGCGGCGCACTGGGAGTTTCCGCCGGATGTCGTGCAGGCCATCGCCACTTCCAGCACGCCGGCCGCCTCGGCGCTGGCCCGGGCGCTGGAGCGGGGCGACCAGATCGCCAAGCTGCGCCTCTTGATCGACGCGCACGTCGTCGCGGAGGACGACAGCCTCGTCAGCGCTGGCCTGGACAGCTTTGAACGGCGCTGCCTGGGCAAGCTGGCCGACATCCGCGTTTAGCGCGCCGGGCAGATCCGGTTGCGCCCACCTTGCTTGGCCGTGTAGAGCATCGCATCGGCTTGCACGAACAGTTCGTTTTCGCTGCGCTGCGCCGGAAACGCGGCCAGGCCGCCGCTGAACGAAAAGCGCCGCTCGTCGCCCGGCGCCACCTGGAACGCGATGGCGCCGAAGGCGGCGCGCAGCGCGTCCAGCCGCGGCCAGGCCTGCGCCAGCGTGCAGTCCCAGAACACCACCACGAACTCCTCGCCGCCAAAGCGGCTGAGCAGATCGCGCTCGCCCATCTGCGGCGCCAGGCACAGGCATAGCCGCTTGATGACGATGTCGCCGAAATGGTGGCCCCAGGTGTCGTTGATGGTCTTGAACTTGTCGATGTCAATGACGCCGAATGCCAGCGGTTTGTCTTCCAGCGTGGCCTGGCGGATCAGGTCCTGCGTTTTACGCCGCAGCCCGACCTTGTTGAGCAGGCCGGTGGCGCGGTCCTTGCCGATCAAATCCTTGTTGACGCGGATCTTGGCCGCGCGGTTGGCCAGTTGCGCTTCGAGCATGCCCGAGCCGGTGTCGGGCAGGACGGCGTCAAAGCCATCGCCCAGCGCGCGCCGGGCCAGGGCGTCGTCCGGGCGGCGCTGCAGCAGCACGATTTCGCGCACCGGGTCAGCCTCGATATTCTTTTGCATCACGCGCGCCAGGGCGTCCACCCGCAGGTAGTCGCTGTCGGGGATCAAGACCAGATCGGGCTGCAATTCCTTGACGCGCAGGTGCAACGTGGATGGGTCGGCGTGGTAACTGACGTCGATGCGCTGGTCGCGCAGCGCCGCGTCATCCAGGCTGCCGGGCAGGCCGAGCGTGACCAGTGTGACGGCGTCGCCCCGCTTGCTTTGCACGAACAGGTTGAACAGCTTGTCGACCAGCACATCGTTGGCGATCGGCTTTTCGGCATACGCCAGGCAATGGCTGTCGACCAGCCGTTGCTGCAGCAGGAAGCGGCTGCCCTGGCGGCTCGATTGCAGGTACACATAGCTGTGACCGGGCGGCAGGCGCGCCAGCAATTCACCCAGCATCAGCGTCTTGCGCCCATCCTGCAGGTCGGCCTGCATATTGTGCAGGGTGTCGAGGTCGATCACGAACAGGCTGGTGCCGCGATCGGCGTCGACGGCTGCGATAAATTGCGCCAGTTCGCTGAAGAAGCGGATGTCGAAATCGTATTTGTGCGCGTGCAGCAGCAACTCTGCCCGGTTGTCCTTGATGAAGAAACTCTGGCAGAGATACAGAACAGTATGTCGGTACAGTGATGCCTCGCTTGTCATGTTTGCATGCCTTTCCTGGATGCCCGTCTTGCAAAACGACAATATTACATCGTGCCAGACCAATATGACGCAGTGTTGACGCGACCGGTGCGGCGGTCGCATCGCCATAAATCGACACGGTTGGGATACAACGGCGATATACTCCCGCATTGCTTTTTTCATCCAGGGTGTTGTCTTGTTCAAATCGATTTTCCTGCCTGTCGCCCTCCTGGGCGCCGCGACCGCCGCCTTTGCCGACGAAGGCCAGTGGCAACCGCACCAGCTGCCGCAGCTCTCGTCCGAACTCAAGCGCATTGGCATCACGATGCCGGCTTCGAAGCTGGCCGACCTGAGCAAGCATCCGATGAGCGCCATGGTGTCGCTCGGTGGCTGCTCGGCCTCGTTCGTCTCGCCCGATGGCCTGGTGGTCACGAACCACCACTGCGCCTACGGCGCGATCCAGCGCAATTCGACCCCGGAACAGAACTACATCGTCAATGGCTTTTTGGCCAGGACCCGCGCCGAAGAACTGCCGGGCGGCCCGAACACGCTGATCTACGTGACCGAAAAGGTCGAGAACGTCACTAAGCGCGTGCTGGATGGCCTGAGCCCCACGCTGTCGGGCAGCGAGCGCCATGCACTGGTGGCCGCGCGCGTGAAGGCCTTGATCGCCGAATGCGAGACCGACAAATCGACGCGCTGCTCGGTGCCGGCGTTTCACCGCGGCCTGGAGTACTACCGCATCAAGCAGCTGATGATCCGCGACGTGCGCCTGGTGCACGCGCCGTCGGACCGCATCGGCAACTTCGGCGGCGACATCGACAACTACGAGTGGCCGCGCCAGACGGGCGATTACTCGTTCCTGCGCGCCTACGTTGGCAAGGACGGCCGTCCGGCCGACCCGTCGCCGGACAACGTGCCATACCGTTCGAAGGACTTCCTGCTGGTGTCGGCCGAAGGCCTGAAGAACGGCGATCCGATCCTGCTGGCCGGCTATCCGGGCCGCACCAGCCGCTACAAGCTGCCAAGCGAGATCCGCTTCGCGCGCGACGTCGATTTCCCGGCCAAGGCAGCCACGATCACGGCCGACCTGGCCATCATCGCCGCCGCAACCAAGGACAATCCCGCCTGGGACGTGCGCTATGCGAGCGTGGCCAAGAGCCTGAACAACGTGCTGAAAAAGACGCAGGGCCTGATGGACGGCTTCGCGCGCAAGGACATTGCCGCCATCAAGGACGTGCAGGACGCCGAGTTCCGCACCTGGCAGCAAAGCCATGCTGGCGCGAACAAGAACCTGCTGACCGAACTGGACGCCGTGATCGCCCGCGACATGGCCCTGCAACGCCAGGAATCTGCGTGGAATGAAGCGACCCACAGCGACCTGCTCAAGAGCGCACGCACGCTGTACCGCCTGGCCCTCGAACGCCAGAAGCCGGATGCGCAGCGCGAAGGCGGCTACCAGGAACGCGACCTGTCGTTCATCAAGGCGCGCCTGACGCGGCTCGAGCAATCGTTCGTCCCGAGCGTGGACGAAGCGCGCTACAAGGCCGCGCTGGCCCGCTACGCGCGTATCGATGGCGCCGTGCGCCCGCAGGGTCTCGACGCGCTGCTGCCGACGGAAGCGGCGCTGCCGGCAATGTACCGCAGCAGCGAGCTGGCCGACACCGCCAAGCGCCTGGCCTGGATCGGCAAGGACCCGCAGGCCTTCCGCGCCTCGAACGATCCGTTCATCGCGCTGGCCGTGCGCCTGCACGACGCCGGCATGGTGCTGGAAAACGGGCGCAACGAGATCGACGGCAACCTTGAACGCGTGATCCCGCAATACATGGCGGCCGTGATCGCGTTCAAGACGTCGCAGGGCAAGCCGGTCTACCCGGACGCCAACTCGACGCTGCGCGTGACCTACGGCACGGTGTCGCCGTACTCACCGCGCGACGGCCTGCTGAAAGGCCCGTTCACGACCGTCGAAGGCATTCTTGAGAAGGAAACCGATAAGGATCCGTTCATCGTTCCGGCCGCGCTCAAGGAAGCGATTCAGGGCAAGCGCTACGGCGTGTTCAAGGACAAGGCGCTGGGCACCGTGCCGGTCAACTTCCTGTCGAGCGCCGACACCACGGGCGGCAATTCAGGTTCGGCCGTGATGAACGGGCGGGGCGAGCTGGTGGGCCTGAACTTCGATTCGACCTATGAATCGATCACCAAGGACTGGTACTTCGACACCGCCATCACGCGCGCGATCCACGTGGATATCCGCTACATGCTGTGGGTGATGAAGGAGGTCGACCATGCCGACAACCTGCTCAAGGAAATGACGATCAAGTATCCGAAGAAGTAAGCCGGGTACGTCCGCATGAACGAACCCCTTGTCCTTGCCGGCCTGACGACGTCGCCACTCGAACTGATCTCGTTCCTGCTGGCCGTCATCACCGTCGTGCTCAACATCCGCCAGAAACACTGGGCCTGGCTGTTCTCGATCGCGTCGTCCGCCACCTACGCGGTGGTGTTTTTCGACGCGCGGCTGTATGGCGACATGGGGCTGCAGTTCGTGTTCATCATCGCGTCGATCTGGGGCTGGACTATGTGGCTGCGCGGCGCCGGCAATGGTCCGCTGGTTGTCAAGCGCCTCAATCCCGGTACCAGCGCCTGGGTACTCGTCGCCTGGTTCGCCGGCTTCGTGGTGCTCTCGACCTTCCTCGATCATTTCACCGACACCGACGTGCCACACGCCGATGGCTTCCTCACCGCCGGCAGCCTGATGGGGCAACTGCTCCTGGCGCGCAAGAAGCTCGAGAACTGGCACATCTGGATCGCGGTCGACATCCTGTATGTCGGCCTGTATGTCTACAAGGGCCTGATGCTCACGGCGGTGCTGTATGGCGTGTTCGTGCTGCTGGCTATTGCCGGGCTGCGTGCCTGGGCGGCGCATGTGGAGCAGCGGACATGAACATGCCGGTGGCCGGTGTGGCCAGGATTGCAATCCTGGGCGCGGAATCGTCAGGCAAGTCCACGTTGTCCGAAGCGCTGGCGCGCCGCTACGACACCGTCTGGGTGCCGGAATACCTGCGCGAATTCGTCGACGTCCATGCGCGCGTTCCGCGTGAGGAAGACCAGTTCGGCATCGCGCACACGCAACTGGCGCGCGAAGATGCAGCAGCCGGCGTCGCGCGGCGCTACCTGTTCTGCGACACGACGGCGCTGATGACGGCGCTGTACAGCCGCGTGTACTGGGACCGTGTGGACGCGCAACTGGCGCAGCTCGCCGCGCGTCACGCCTACGCCATCACGCTGGTGACGGCGCCCGACGGCCCGTGGGAACCGGACGGCCTGCAGCGCGAATCCGAGGAGGTGCGCCAGATGGTGCACCGGCTGCTGCTCGAGACGCTCGCCACGCGCGGCATTGCCTACACCTTGCTGGCAGGGGACCTGCCGCAACGCTTGCGGCAGGTGGAACAGCTGCTCGGCGTACCGTAAGTCATATCGTCGGCAAGCTTGCCACGACGTTTGATCGCCATCATGTGCTGGTCGCGCGCTGCGCCGATAAGACAGAGACGTGCAGGGTGACGGCAAATAGTTTCATGGCCACGTCGCTTTGTTTCTTTGTGGCATTACAATATGCCACTTTCTGAACACGGGACGGGACGCGATGAAAAATTGGATTGGTCGCTTGCTGGGCAGCGCCGAGAAGGAAACCATCGCGCCGGCGCCGGTCAGCGCAACGCTGACGTTCGACGACGATCAAGCCGTCGCGACCGAGGTCCAGGCTACCTATTACCGTTGGTTGACGGCCAGCAGCCGCTGCAAGGCATCCCCTGAACAGGAGGCGCAAATCCTGCGCGAAGTGCGCTCGCTCGCCGCCGATCCGGTCTGCGCGGCCGGTCTGGTGCCACGTATCCCCGAACTCATCGCGCAGCTCTTGACCTCGCTGTCGGACGAGAACATCTCGACCGGCGCGCTGTCGGCTCAGGTGGGGCGCGACCTGGTGCTGGTGGCTGAAGTCATCCGCGAAGCGAACAGCGCCTATTACCGCCCGGTGACGCCCATCGAAACGCTGGAAGGGGCGGTGACGATGCTGGGCCTGAACGGCCTGCGCATGCTGCTCGCACGCATCGCATTCAGGCCGCTGCTGCGCGTGACGGTGCAGGGCGTGGCGCGCCAGGTCGCACCGATCGTCTGGAAGCATGCCGAACGCTGCGCATTCGCCGCCAGCGTCATGGCGCCGGGGCTGTCAGCCGGCGTGTTCGAAGCCTACCTGTCCGGCTTGATGCAGAACCTCGGCTTGCAGGTGGCGTTTCAGGTGGCCGACCGCGTCTGCCAAGGCAAGGTGCCGGGCTCCGGCGAATTCGGCATCGCGTTCTTTGCCGCCAGCCGCGAGCTGTCATCGGTGATTGCCAGCCACTGGGATTTTCCGCCGGATGTCGTCAAGGCGATCGCGCAGGCGCATGAGGCGGAGGGCTCGCATCCGGCGCAGGCGCTGGCGCTGGGTGACCGGATCGCGACGCTGCGCTTGCTGCTGGACGCTGGGGTGATCGGTGATGATGATCCGCTGGTGATGCAGGGGTTGAACGGATTTGAGCGGCGGTGTCTGGGCAAGTTGCTGGAGTTGTCGGAATAAGTCCTGTATGACCAGGCGTGCGGAGGGGATCTGTGCAGCTCATCGCAGCGGCGCGACGTGTCGGTGATGACGTCAATCAAAGATGGAGGTTACCCAACCATGGCCGGTCTGCATCCATCCCTGTCTCTTGCCACGCATTGATTGGCCAGCAAAATCGCCTCCTTGAACTCACCAGGATCCCGGCGTCGCGGAATGATTTGAAGTTGAGCATCGGCCTTCTTACCCGCTTGATGGCGCAGTGATCCTGTTCGACGATGTTATTGAGGTATGTGAGTGGCGCACCAGGGGCGGTACCGCGCGCCCGGCGTTGATTGCATCGATTGCTGCATTGTTGGCGCCGTTCTTGTCCATCGCGACCTTGTCCGGATCGCCGTTAGCTCCATTGCCTTGCTTGCCGACAGCGCGGTAGCGATACTTGCAGACGCCCTCGACCTTGATGTACGTCTGATTCATATGCGAGATGCCTCCGATCTCGTTGGGGTGCCGGTAGTTCGGCGGGTAGGCTGCACACCAGCGATGTGGACCAGGATCACATCGATCGGAAATCGTGTCCCTTTGAAGTTGAGCATGTCGAGCTATCCTGGGTTGGGCACCGCAGTTCACCCGACCGGCTCGCCAGGGTTCGCCAACTCGACAGGCCCATTTATTCGCCGTGAGTATAAAAAGCCCCGTTCAATCGATGACTGCTTCATCAAACAGACATATCAGCATCGGTTCTATTCACGATGCATATTCCATGATTACTCATTCAGGGAAAGCCACTTGTGGGATGGTCTGTAATGATCGCGAAATAGACGATTATTATATTCTCTCAAAGCGTGGCATTGTATTGCGTAGCTCTGTTTATTTCCGTAATGGCCGTATATGAGAGTGCCTGTTGTGGATCTGTTGCCGGATGGAGATCGAATAATGTCATATTCAATCCGGGGGGGCTCGTTCACAAATTAATTAATACACGGAAACAAAAGATTCTTATTTTTAAAATACATTTTCCTATCAACATTGATAGGAATCAAAGCGAAAAATCCCTTGTTCATATTAATAAATCCTTATACGATCTTCGAGTCGTCAAGGCATGCATATTCCTTATGAACCGGAGAAGCCCATGAAACAATATAGCCTTAGCCTGCACCGCCAACGCGATGAGGGAATGATTTAATACATGATTATTGAGGCCCTTATCGCGGTTGCGGCGATCGGTGTGAACTCTGTATTTGGTCAAACGATGCGTATCCAGACCGCCGGCCTGGCCAATGAAATGGCCGGCGTCGATTCCGCAACCCAGATCCAGGCGGCAGGAACAACAGCAGCAACCGACGATGCAGGCGACGAGAAGGCGTTCATGCCGATTCGGAGCGACGCGGCAGGCGGGGCAGGTAATGGCGTTCACGCTGGTCTTTGGCGCCGTTGCCGCGCTCATTGCGCTCCTTCTTTTCAATAGCGGCATGCTGGCCAATGCCAAGACCCGCTTGCAGAACGCGGCCGATGCCGGCGCCTGTAGTGCAGCGTTGCTGCAGGCGCGGGACCATAACTTCGCCGCCTATACCAACCGGTCGATGGTCGCCAACCAAGTCGCCGTCGTCCAGCTTGTAAGCCTGAAATCCTATCCCGAAGACGCGGCTGATACCCAGCAAAGAATGAGCGAGTTGCTCCTCGACTTTAAAGCATCCACTTTGCCGACCAGGGAACCAGCATGGGACCTCGGCAAGCGGTTGGCCATCCAGTCCCTGAACTCGACGTTCGCGGCAATTGCGCCGGTGACGGTCACCGGCCTCAATCGCCTCATCATGGCGCACGAGACGGCGCAGCAGGCTCATCACGCAGCCACCATCCTCGACATGGCACTGGTCGCGGATGAAGTGGTCACGCGGAATGACCCGCAGGCCGAACTGACCAACGGCGAATTCAGGCTTAACGGCACCAACGTCCAGACCGTTACCTGGGGCAACGCAACCTTCCGCTATCGCGCCAACGATTCCTCTCCCCATGCTGAGGGGCTGCTGCCGAACCATGTCAGGTCGCGCACAACGCCCAGCTTCGTGCACGCCGGCGCCAGCCAGCTCAGCGAGGACAAGAGCGCTGGCTGGCGCTCGATGTCACCACTGGCAGCGGCGCCTGGAGCTGCACGGTGGGGCGCCAACGGCAGCAGCGGCACCGGTGACATGGTGGCGCGCAGCGTACCGACCGCGCAGAGATTGGGCGCGGTCGTCAGGGCAGCAAAGGCCGGTATCGAGCCTTGGGACGCAGTTGCCGCATCCGGCATCGATGCGGGCCGGATCAATGTCGATGTGGTACCCGATGACCGCCGGCGCTAGCGATGTGCAGGGAAGTCGATTGTTGAATACAAAGAAGGGCGTGAAGCAATGCATGTGATGTCCCACCGGGCTGTGCCCTTGATCCTTGCCGCCCTGTCATTTGCGACTGCGAGCGCAACTGTCGGCGCGCAGGCCAACCGGTATTCCACCGATCTGCCCGGCGCAGGCGACCATCCGCTCATCTTCCGCTATGCCGGCTCGATTCTCTACCTGCACGGGGGCGAGAACTACGGCACGGCCAAGGTCTTCGTCGCCGGCAAGCACGGCGGGGAGATCGAAGAGATCGAAGGCAAGCTGACCAATCGTCTGTACTGGGCGCCGGCGCAGCGCTCACCGCTCGAGGTGTTCCGCAACTACCAGCAGGCGCTCAGGCAGGCCGGTTTCGAGGTGCTGTACGAGTGCGAGGAAGCCAGATGCAAGCAGGATCGCACGCAAAACCAGATGGTGCGCTGGGTAGAAAAAATGCGCTGGATTCCCAGCGCCGGTTCGCAGGGCTACTTGCGCCGGATGTTCGAGTACAAGCCAGGCTTCCACTACGTGCACGCGCGCAAGCGCGACGGGGACGCGTCGGTCGATGTGCAGGTCGCGCTGCGCGCTGGCGACAACGACCGCCATAACGCCGGCAGGGTCCAGCAACTGGTGCAGGTGATCGAGTCGGCCCGCCTCGAGGGAGGCAAGGTGATGGTCGATGCGGCGGCAATTCGTTCTTCGCTCCGGCGCGAAGGCCGCGTTGCCCTGTATGGCGTGCTGTTCGATACCAATCAGGCTGTCATCAAGCCCGAATCGGGCGCTACCCTGGGCGAGATGGCCGGCGCCCTGAAGGCCGACGCTGCGCTCGATGTCTTCATCGTCGGGCATACCGACAACCAGGGCGCGGTGGCCGGCAATGTCGATTTGTCGCGCCGGCGGGCACAGGCCGTGGTCGACGCCCTGGTCTCGCGCCATGGCATCGCCCCGAACCGTCTGCAGGCGCAAGGTGTGGCCAACTTCGCACCGGCTGCGGTCAACACCCGCGAGGACGGGCGCGCCAGGAACCGGCGCGTGGAAATGGTGGTGCGCTGATGACGGGCCGGATCATCGCAACCGGGCTTCTGATGACGCTGGCCGCGCAGGCCCAGGCCGCCGCCGCTGCCGTGCCCCAGGAGCTACCGCCGCCGGGGCTGTACCGGGTCGACAACACCACCCGCAAGGACGAAAAGGTCGGCCCGCATGAGGCCAGTACGACCTTTCGCTCCGACGGCGCCAGCGGCGACCAGGCGTCCCGCTCGGTAATCGCCGGCCAGGACGGTGGCACAAGAATCGACAAGGGCGACGCGCCGCTAACGCAATGCATCAAGGCCGGCGCACAGGTGCTGCCGCCGGCATTCGCCGCGGCGGCCTGCAAGACGCAGCCGCCCAGCCGCAGTGCCCAAGGCCTGGTACAGGTTGCCGCGTGCCCTACCGGAAAATTCACGCTCAGAATTCGCCGCCTGGACGCCACAACCTGGGAATACGTGACCGAGACCGACATGTCGGGCGGGGCCACGCCCAACCTGGATAGCACCCGGGCAATGCTGCAGATGGCCGCGAGCAGCGCCGCGTCGGCCGCCGATCGCGCTCGCGCCGCCCGGGCGCTGGCCGACATGCCGCGCCTTGAAGCCAGCCTGGCGCGCGACCGCGGGGCGGCAGAGGCGATGATGGCGCAAGCCCTGGCCGGCGCGAAAACCCCACAGGAGCAGGCGCTTGCGCGACAAGCCATCGCGCGCATGCATGGCCAAGTGCCGGTCCGGATTCACGAGCGCACCACGCTCACCCGCATTGCCGAACGTTGCACAGCGCCCTGAACCACGATGAATATCATCCATGCGTCCCGCCTCGCCGCGCTGTGCCTGCCAAGGGAAAGTGGACTCCTTCGAAATGAAAAAATCATGCGCGATCCAGTCGGAAATATTGATCGTTATAATCAGTTTGTGATGGAAGCATTGCATACAGAGAGAATAATTACTACTTATACCCCTGAGTCTTTGGAGCAAGAGGTATGGTTTAAGTTGCAAACGATAGGCACGTCCCGGGATCTCATCCTGCATCAATATGGAATTGGTGACGCGATAGAGGTGATCCAGCAAGAGATCGTGGCTCGTCTGCCTGTTATGGTAACCAACAGCGAATTCGTCCGTATTAACGGTACGGATAACAATAGAAATTTCTACGCGGTCGAAGACGAGAGGCGTGGCGATACCGCTTTTACTGCGCTGGCGCTGCTGCTGCTGCCGCAGCCAGATCATGTCGATCTGTTCCGAAAACTTCTTGCTCCCGATGGAAGGCGGCAGTCTTATCTCATGGATGTCTTGATTAAGGCCTTGGTCCCCGATCACGCTATCCAACAGAAATACAAGGCAGATAAAAATGCGGCAATATGGATGGAACCGGTATTGCGGATAGTTGCTTCTGCACCCGAAGAGCGCGCCGAAGGATTGGAGCGCCATATGAAAAATTGGTGCCGAATGCTGCGCCCGTGGGGATGCAAACCCGATCTTGTGCCGCGTTCTGCCAAGGACCGGATTTTCTGCGATTTTTCGTTTGAAGTGGCCTTGGTCGTGTGCGCCTACGATATTGATGATCGTACTTTCTGCGACCATCCTTATTATCCACGCGATCTTGTGGAATATTATCGCGCTCATCTGCGTTACACGCGTGATGCTTGGCGTGCCGAAGGTGTTGGCGCCGGTGTTGCGGTCAGTGCGCCGCCGCCGCCGAAGAAGGCCGACCTCACCAAGACCAAGCGCAAGGGCATCGCACGTTGGATTGAGCTAGTCTGCGACGGTAATATCGACGTCACAGAGTCTGTTCTTGAGGTAATCGGAAAACCACGCAAGCTGGAACGTATAGATGCACTGATGGAAGCCCTCGGCGAGGAGAATCAGGCTATCCACGCTGATATGAAGGACGACGAAACGGCGCTGTATCAGGCAGGTGAGCTTGCTGAACAGCGTGACGTCGGTGAATTCGACGGGCCGTCCGGCCCACCATTCGGTCCAGCCCGATGCAGTGCCGGCCTGTTGGCGTTCGCACACTGGCTACAGCCGCGCGGCTACTGCCTGGTCGACCTCGATAACGACGACGATGCCTGGCACGCCGTCGTGGTCAAAACCGAATACCACGCCGAACTGATTGAGCTGAGCAACAGGCTGAAAATACGCGCGCGCGCGCCCGACACCGTCTACCACGGCTGACCACAAGGAGAACGCAAATTAAGGGGGCACAAACTAACGGGTCCGGTCTGCTTTCTAAACTAAGGCGTCAGGTCTGATTTTCGGACACGACTTCATCCTCAGCCAAAAGATTAAAAAGTAGAGCGCGACGTCAACGGGAACTCGCCTTTGTTAGGTTGTTTGAGAGCTAGTAACGCAATGCAGTAAAGCGTCGAAGTCGTGTCCAAATGTCAGAGCTGAGCCCGTCACCTGACCCCGTCACCATTGCCCGACCCCGATGGAAAAAATGAGCGTGAACTAATTCTTAATCAGCTTAGCAACAAGAAAGTCACAAAGATATATGCTCAGCAGGACCCTAATGGACGCTCTTGTCATATTATTAAAGATGATAAGAATAGTAAGCCGGTCGTGACTAAAAAAAATGGGAGCCATGAATGAAAACTGGACAGATGCGGGATCCTGCGGGTAGCGTCAGTAAGTACACTGAAATCATCGAAAGCCATGTCAAGAGCGAAAGGTCAATGCAAGGGGGGCGGTTCAAGGCGCCTCTCGAAACACGGCTTCTCTACCATTTTCGGGATTTTGAATTTTCCGGGAAAGCAGTTGTATACCAGTACGGTGCGGGTAGGGAGCTGGCTGATATTCGATTGGAAGTTTTGTCCCGGATTGCCTTAATGCACGAGAGTTCGGAGTTTTTAAGAGGATATGCCGATCATTCCCAGACATACGATCCTTATCCGTTGGGCGGAACAAATCGAGGTGCCCTGGGATTTTTTGCAATTGCACTGCTTGTCACGGAGTCAAGCGAATTTCTAGTCCAGCTTCGACAGCTTATTCCGCCAGATTCGAAAAGGCGATCCTATCTTCTAGATATCTTGACAAAGGCGTTCATTCCCGACTTCGAATTAGCCAAAAATTACAAAATGGATCAATTCGCTGCGGTGTGGATGATTCCCATTCTTCGTTCTCTAGCCATGTCTGGCGAAGAGCGGACGCAGGCGTTGGCCAACCACTTGAATCGCTGGTGCCAAATAATGCGGCCATGGGGATGGAAGCCGGATCTTGATCCCGTGGCTCGCGGTGACAACCTGTTTTGCGATTTTGCCTTCGAGCTTGCCTTGGCTGTATGTGCCTATGATCTCGACGACCGTTCGTTTAGCGACAATCCGTATTATCCACGCGATCTGGTTGAGTACTACCGAGCTAACGTGCGGCACACACGTGACGCATGGCGGGCCGAAGGGGTGGGTTCTGGTGTTCCAGTCGAAGCACCTCCGCCTTCTAAGAAGGCTGACTTGGCAAACTCGAAACGCAAGGCCTTTGCACGATGGGTCGAACTGGTTTGCGACGGCGATATGGATGCCACCGAAGCTGTGCTGGAGACGATCGGCAAACCGCGCAAGGTAGAGGACATCAACGAACTGATGGAATCGCTGGCCGACTCGAGCCAGGCAATCGAAGCGGATATCAAAGATGATGAAACAACGCTTCTACAGGCCGCCCAACTTGCCGAGCAACGTGCATTGGGCGATTTCGACGGCCCACCCGGCCCGCCATTTGGCCCGGCCCGCTGCAGTGCAGGCCTGCTGGCGTTCGCACACTGGCTGCAGCCGCGAGGTTACCGCCTGGTCGATCTCGACAACGACGATGACGCCTGGCACGCCGTCGTGGTCAAGACCGAGTACCACGCCGAATTGCTTGAACTGAGCCACAGCCTGAGCATACGCACGCGCGCGCCCGAAGCCATCTACAAAGACTGACTACAAGGAGAACGCAAATTAAGGGGTCATAAACTAGGGGACGCAAACCAAGGGGCCAGGTCTAAATTTCTACACAAACTAAGGCGGCAGGGGATCCTTGGGATCCCAAACAGGGAATATGAAGGAAACTTGAATGCGTGATCCTGCAGGTAATATGACGAGTTACGCGGAATTTTTCGAACATTACGATCGCCATATGGGTTGGCGCAAAGAAAAGTTCGCCACGCTCACATTGGAGCGGCAGATCTGGTATAGCTACGAGCAGATGGGCTTGTCCCAAAAGATGGTGTTGCACCGATATGGCAGAGGTGATCGCCTTGACGAGATTCAGTCGACAGTTCGGTCGCATACGAGTTTATTGATAGGCGACGCAGAATTTTTGCGAACGAACGCGGAAGAAGGAATGAATCAGGTGTATCCCATTGATGGCACCTGGCGGGGCAATATCTCGTTTGCTGGTTTGGCATTGCTGCTTGTAGAGGCGCCGGAATATCCTGAGCTATTGCGTAAAATAATTGACATCGACTTGCAGCGACGTGCTTATCTGACTGATATCCTTTTTAAAGCATTCATCCCGAACTATTCGCTGGCCAGCAAATACAGAATTGATAAATATTCTGCGGTATGGATGGACCCGATCCAGCGCTCGCTCGCATTGCCTGCCGGTGAGCGTGCCCAGGCACTCGCCACGCACATGAAGAACTGGTGCCGGATTATGCGCCCTTGGGGATGGAAGCCCAACCTCAAGCCGGTGTACGGCGGTGACAATCTGTTCTGTGATTTTGCTTTTGAAGTCGCTTTGGCGGTATGTGCCTACGACATCGACGACAGTGCCTTCAACGATCATCCATATTATCCGCGCGACCTGGTCGAACATTACCGCACGAAGATTCGCCACAACCGCGATGCCTGGCGCCCGCATGGGGCTGGCGCTGGCGTGCCGATTGTCACGCCGCCCCTTCCGAAGAGGGTGGACCTGTCCAGGTCGAAACGCAAGACCTTTGCACGATGGGTGGAACTGGTTTGCGACGGCGATATGGATGCCACTGAATCTGTGCTGGAAACGATCGGCAAACCGCGCAAGGTTGAGGATATCGACGAATTGATGGCGGCATTGGCCGCATCGAGCCAGGCGATTCAGTCTGACGTGAAGGATGACGCCACGACGCTGCTCCAGGCCGGGCGAATTGCCGAGCAACGCGCACTGGGTGATTTTGACGGACCGCCAGGTCCACCATTCGGCCCGGCTCGTTGCAGGGCGGGCTTGCTGGCGTTTGCAGATTGGCTGCAGCCGAGAGGTTACCGCCTGGTCGATCTCGACAACGACGATGACGCCTGGCATGCCGTCGTGGTCAAGGCCGAGTACCACACCGAATTCATTGAACTGAGCAATAGCTTGAAAATACGCGCGCGTGAACCTGACGCCGTCTACAACAACTAACCACGAAAAGAACGTACATGTTGGATAGTTCAAGAATCCACGTCGCGACCGCATCCTGATGTGCGACAGTGCAGACCCGTCGGCAACTGGTAGGAACTACAGTCACACCAACAACTGTAGTTCACTACCGGCTCAAATCAAAAATCAATCTGCGCCGACACCCTGAACGTCCTCGGCGCCCCTGGCAGCAAATACCCACCCAGCGACTGCGTCACGTCGCGCCAGTAGAATTTGTCGAACGCATTGTCCATCCGCGCCCGGATGATCGTGTTCAGACCACCCGCGCGTAGCAGGTACGATGCGCCAAACCCGGCCACGTGGTACCCCGGCACCTTGACGCGATTGGCCGGATCGAACACTTTGTTGCCCGAATACTGCCACTGCGCGTCCAGCTTGAGCCCCGCCACTTGCGGCACTTCGTACTCGATCCACGCAGACGTGCGCAGTTCCGGCACATTGGTCACGCGCTTGCCTTCGGTGCTGGCGTCGCCCGTGTCCTTCTGGTCCGTATCGAGCGCCATCAGCGACAGGTTATAGTTCAGGCCGGGCAGGGCGCGGCCCTGGGCCGACAGCTCGACGCCGCGGTGCGTCTGCTCGCCCGCGCGCACGAAGACGTTGGCGGAATTCGTGTACTCGAGGCCCTGGGTGATTTCAAACACGGCGCCCGACAGCGCCAGCTGCTCGTTCACATTGCGCTTGACGCCAAATTCGAATTGCTTCGAGCGGCTTGGCGAGAGCACCGTGTTCTGGTTGACCGTCTCCATCGGTGCGATGCCGCCGTATTGCAGGCCGTGGCTGATCGAGCCGTAGACGCGCCAGTCAGGCGCCGGTGCATACACGAGCGCCACGTTCGGCAGCGCGAACGAGTCTTTTGATTTCACGCGCGCCTGGTCGATTTCTTCCAGCGCGTCGAGCTTGAGCTGGACGTAACGCACGCCGGCGTGCAGCGTCCAGTCCGGTGACAGGGTCAGGATGTCCTGCACGAACAGCGAACGCTCTTCGGTTGCGCGGCGTTCCATCACGGGGCCGGTCACGCGGCTGCTGTCCACCGGCGGCACGATCTGGTTCTGCCAGATATTGCTCGAGCCGACGTAGTCGTAGACGTATTCGCCGAAGCTGTCGTGGCGTTCGGCGTAAGCGCTGCCGATCGTCAACGCGTGGCGCACGGCGCCCGTGTCGAAGCGGCCCTGCAGCATCGCTTGCGCGCCCCACGGCGTCTTGCGCTCGCCGGTGCTCTGGAAGTCATACACATCATAGTCGCCGTTCGAGCAGTAGCCCGGATAGTAGCCGTCGCCCTCGTTGCTGCAGCCGTACGGGAAGGCGGTGAAGTCGTCGCGCTTGAACCAGTGCTTGTTGGCGTTGACGGTCGCGGTCCAGGTGTCGCTGATGCGGTACTCGAAGCGCAGGCCAAGGTTGCTGCTGTCGGTGTCGACGGGGCGCGTCCACGGCTGGTCGTTGAGCAGCGTTTTCGCCGAGATCCCGGTGGGCAGGACTTCGTTGCGCAGCAGTTGGTAGCCGGGGGCGGTAACCTGCTCCTTGTGCTGGTGGTCGACGTCGATCTGGAACAGCGCGTCGGGCGAGATCTGCCAGTCGAAGGCGGCCGAGATGAACTGGCGCTTGCCGTCAGCGCCGCGCACATACGATTTCAGGTCTTCGGCAGCGGCATTGATGCGGTAGCCGAAACGGCGGTCGGCGAAGCGTCCGCCCAGGTCGACCGCGCCGTACACGGTGCCGCGTTCGCGCACTTCGACGGTGGCCGAGCGCAGCGGCGCATTGGTCGGGCGCTTGGTGACGAAGTTGAGCATGCCGCCGGGCGCCGCGACGCCGGCCTGCAGGCCGGCCAGGCCGCGCAGGAGTTCGATGCGCTCCTTGTTCTCGAGCGGGATCTGCGTGTCGCCCGAGATCGCGATCATGTCCTTGCGATAGCTGGTCGCGTTGTCGAGCGTGAAGCCGCGCACCGAGAACTGCTCCGCGTAGCCGATGGCGTTGTAGGCGTCGCCGATCGACGCGTCGTAGCGGCTCGCATCGCTGACGCTGCGGATCGACAGATCCTGCATCTGGCCCTGGCCGATCGAGGTAATCGACGCCGGCGCGTCGAGCAGCTGCGTTTCGGCGAAACCGCCGACGCTGGCGCGGTCAAGCGCGATCCATTTGCTGCTGGTGACGACGACCGAGGGGATGGTGTCCTGCGCAAATGCAGCAGGCGTGACAACGAAGGCCTGCACGATGGCGCAGGCAAGGACTGGGTGCTTCAGAGTGAAGGTCATGGTGTGCTCGTGTTTGCGCGCCACGAGGGCGCGCCGCTTAAATTCAAGCCGGAGCCAACGTGGGGGAAGGGCAAACGAACGGGAGGGCTGCTTTGCGCTTTCCTTCGCTGGCATTATCCAGATCAGGTACGAAGGGTATGTCTCACCCGGAACAACGTTCCAGGACCCCTAGCGAAGGCGCGAGTGTAGCACGGCGCTTGACGGCCGTGGTGAATCTGGCAAGCGTCGTGAAGCTTCAGGCTTGTGCGGTAGTGGGCGCTCTGGTCGCGGCGGCAGTCGTGGGAACCGACGCCATGCAGCGCAGCAGCGCGCTGTGGGCGGCTTCGGCAATCGCGCGCCATTGTTCGCGGCGCTGGGCGGCGCGCTTGCGGTGCTTCGATGGCATGTCGGCCAGTGGCTTGAGGTAGAACGGCAGCGTGATCTGGTAGTGGCGCGCATCGTGTTCGGCGCCGCCGAGAATCCGCCAGAAGCCATCGTAGCCGCTCTCGAAGGTCGCGTGCTGGTCTGCCCGGTACGCCGGGTGCGCGGTGGCGCGCAGCGCGAGCACGCGGTCGATGCCCAGCGCCTGCGCCGCGCCCTGCAGGGCGGCGAACGCGAAGAAGCTGGGCGAGTTGTTCGGGAAGGCGCGCTCGAACGCATCGAAGGCCGGACCGGCATTGCGCCACAGGCCCGCGTTGTGGGTCACCAGCGGCACGCTCGCCACTGGAAGCGCGAGTTGCGCGCCGTCGGTCCAGGTCCAGGACAGGCGATGCAACACCGCATCATTGGCGAGCAGCGTCAAGGTCAACCCATTCTGCGAATCGTCGCGCTGCGCCGTGCGCAGTTGCAGCGCAAAGCGCCCATGCTCGCTATCGTGCTGCCACAAGATCAGGCCGGCACTGCCATGCACCGCATCCCGGTACGTCCGGTTGAAGGTCGTCTCCTCGAAGCGGCCGTGGGAATCGAGGGACTGGTGCGCGCGCCAGTGGCGCAGGGCGTGCCAGCGTTGGGTCAATCGCGCGATGATCATGGGCGCTCCATTGGACAGAAAGTGACGGGCGAACTTTATTAAATTAGTTCCTCAGTGCAATTATGTTCCCGATTGCCAACGTGTGCTTGGAGAAAGTGTAATGATTCGTCAGGAACCAACACGATTCGGGGCAGTGGCCCTGCTGACGGGGTTCAGTGCCCGAAAGGGCGTTGCTCAATAGCCACAATCGGTCCATGTCTGTGGCGCGCCACGCCTGTCGGGTTACGTTGACCGCCGCGAATACCCGCTTGCTATCGGGAGCAGGTCATAATGGCGGCACTTATTTATCAGCACGAAAGAACATCCATGACGCACAACCAGCCGCCGGAAGGCGCCCTCGCGCAGGGCCCTGTGACCGGGAACGAATCTGTGAATGACACGCAATCCCGCAGCATGCACCGCACGGCGTCCAGTCGCGTCGTCGGCCAGGCATCGCGCGCTGCGACCGCCAAGACGGCCAAGGGCAAGGACAAGGACAGCACGGGCATTCCGCAAAGGCCGAACGCCAGCCAGGTTTCGGCGTGGAAGAAAGAAAACAAGGCCTCGATTGCAGAAACGGCGAAGCATTTCAACCTGCCGCCAACGATCGCCAAACGGTGGTGCGCCGTCGCCTGAAAGACAGGGAAGGTGCGCACGGCCGGCGTACCGTGCTTCCCGGCCTTCCGGATCGGTCTACCATGACTTTTCTCCATCAACAGGAAAAGCAATCATGGTGCAACCCTACGAACTGTTTTACTGGCCGTCGATCCAGGGCCGCGGCGAATTCGTACGACTGGCGCTGGAAGAAGCGGGCGCCGATTACGTCGACGTGGCGCGCCGCGATGGCGGCGTCGATCTGCTGATGGCCGCGCTCGAAGTCGGCGACCATCCTTCCTTTGCCCCGCCGTTCCTGAAAGCCGGTGAACAGACCATCGGCCAGGTGGCCAACATTCTGCTGTACCTGGGTGAACAGCATGGCCTGGCGCCACGCACAGAACCTGGCCGGCTCTGGGTCCACCAGCTGCAACTGACGATCGCCGACTTGGTCACCGAGGCGCACGACACGCATCACCCGATCGCCTCGATGCTGTATTACGAAGACCAGAAGCCCGAAGCCAAGCGCCGCGCGGCCGATTTCGTCGAGACGCGCATCCCCAAGTTCATGGCCTATTTTGCGCGGCTGCTGGCCAATCCCGAGCCGCGCGACTACCTGCTGGGCGAGCGCGTGAGCTACGCCGACCTGTCGCTGTTCCAGGTCATCGAGGGCTTGCGCTATGCATTCCCCAACGCGATGAAGAAGGTCGAGCAGGAGCATCCCGAGCTCACCGGCCTGCGCGACCGGGTAGCGGCGCGGCCAAGGATTGCGGCCTACCTGGCATCGCCGCGCCGCATCCCGTTCAACCAGGACGGCATCTTCCGTCGCTATCCCGAGCTGGACGCGTAAGCAGGTCAGTGCAACGCGACCGTCGCGGTGGTCATGCCTTTTGCAGGCACGCCGTCGCGGCGATCGAGCCAGCCGGCCAGTGTCGTGAGCAGCAGTGCGCCCACGACCACCAGCGCATCGATCCACGGCGTGGCCATCAGGCCGAGGTGCGCGACAATCAGGCCACCGCCCCATGCGCCCAGCGCGATGCCGACATTGAAGGCAGCGATGTTCAAGCCGGACGCCACATCGACCGCCTGCGGCGCATCGCGTTCGGCGCGCCGCACCACATACACCTGCAGGCCCGGCACGTTGCCGAAAGCGACTGCGCCCCAGGCCAGGACCGTCATCAACACCAGCGGTTTGCTGGGCGCCGTGAAGGCCAGCACGAACAGCACCAGCGCCAGCAGCGCAAACACGATCTGCAGTGCGCGCACCGGCCCGAGGCGATCGGCCAGCTTGCCGCCCCAGATATTCCCGGCTGCGACCGAGACCCCATACACCAGCATCACGAGGCTGACGGTCGACGCGGCGAAGCCGGACACTTGCTGCAGGATCGGCGCCAGGTAGGTGAAGGCGATGAAGCTGCCGCCGTAGCCGAGCGTCGTGATCGCATATACCAGGAGCAGGCGCGGCTTCCTCAGCACCGCCAGTTGCGTCAACAGCGGCGCCGGCTTGCTGCCGGCAATATCGGAAGGCACCAGGATGGCGCTGCCGATAACGGCAATCACGCCCAGCAGCGACACCGCGAGGAACGTCGCCTGCCAGCCGAAGTGCTGGCCGATGAAGGTCCCGAGCGGCACGCCGGTGACCAGTGCCACGGTCAGGCCGGTGAACATCAGCGCGATCGCACTAGCCGCTTTTTCCTTCGGCACCAGGCTCGTGGCGATGGTCGAGCCGATCGAGAAGAACACGCCGTGCGCGAGGCCTGTGAGCACGCGCGCGGCCATCAGCGCCGTGTAGTCCGGCGCCATCCAGGCCACCAGATTCCCGATCGTAAACAGCACCATCAGGCCAAGCAGCAGTTGCTTGCGCGGCACGCGGCCCGTCATGGCCGTGAGCAGGGGCGCGCCGATGGCCACGCCCAGCGCGTACAGGCTGACCAGAAGGCCCGCCGAGGGTACCGACACCTGCAGGCTGGCGGCGATGGTGGGGATCAGGCCGACGATGACGAATTCAGTCGTCCCGATGGCGAAAGCGCTCAATGCGAGTGCCCATAGTGCGAGTGGCATGGTGTTCTTTCTCAGAGATGGCAGGCGTGCAGTGTGCCGCCTTTGCCAGCCCGAAAAAACAGGTCCGGCTACAATGGACTTTTGATTCGGAGTCATCAATGATCGACGTGGATGCGCTGATTGTGTTTTCGGCAGTCATGGATGCGGGCTCTTTTTCGCGCGCTGCCGAGCGTCTGGGACAGACGCCGTCGGGCGTCTCGCGCACGATCTCGCGCCTTGAGGGCAGCCTGGGCATGACGCTGATCCAGCGCACGACGCGGCGCCTGCAACTGACCGAGGAGGGCGCCTGGCTGCTGGGCCGGGCGCGGACGATCCTGGCCGACCTGGCCAACACCGAGGCCGAAGCGGCGGCGCGCCGCTCACAGCCGGCGGGCCTGGTGCGCGTGAATGCCGCCACGCCGGCGCTGGGCCACCTGCTCGCGCCGCTGGTCGCCGAGTTTCTGGATGCGTATCCGCTGATCGCGCTGGAACTGGTCAGCGGCGAAACCTATGTCGACCTGATCGAAGAGCGGGCCGACCTGGCAATCCGCATCGGCGCGCTTCCCGATTCGACGCTCAATGCGCGCCGCCTGGGCGCGGCGCGGCTGCGCGTGCTGGCCTCACCTGCCTATCTCGAGCGCCATGGCGCCCCGCCTGACACTGCGGCGCTGGCGAGGCATCGCACGCTGGGCTTCACGGCGCCGGCGTTGTTGAATACCTGGCCGCTGCGTCATGGTGGCGGCGAAGGCTGGACGATCACGCCGCAGGTGGTGGCGTCGAGCGGCGAGACGCTGCGGCAGCTGGCGCTGCATGGCGCGGGGATTGCATCGCTGTCGGATTTTCTGACGCGCGCGGATGTCGCGGCGGGGCGGCTGGTGCCGGTGCTGGAACAACACACCCTGCCGTGGACACAGCCCGTGTGGGCCGTGTTCTACAAGCAGGGTGCATTGGCGCCGCGGGTGGCGGCGCTGGTGGACTTCCTCGCCCACAGGCTGGGCGAGGTGCTGGAACGCTAGGTCAGAACGCGTAGGTGGCGCGGCCGTAGATATAGCGGCCCGACCGACCGAACGGCGCATACGTCGAG
Source organism: Oxalobacteraceae sp. CFBP 8761 (assembly GCA_014841595.1). Lineage (NCBI taxonomy): Bacteria > Pseudomonadati > Pseudomonadota > Betaproteobacteria > Burkholderiales > Oxalobacteraceae > Oxalobacteraceae sp. CFBP 8761. The sequence goes on from JACYUE010000001.1 coordinate 1,513,333, forward strand.
AATGGCGTGTTGCCGGTGGTGTTGAGCGACGGCGGCAGCGTCTCTGGATACTGGTCGAACACGTTGTCCGCGCCCAGCGCCAGGGTCAGCTTCGGCGTGACCGCCATGCGGCCTTCCAGGTCGACCGTGGTCCTGGCGCCCATCTCGAAGTCGAATGCCGCCGTGGTGCCTGGCGAGAGCACTTCGCCGTAGCGCGTGGCGCGCAGCGTCGCGCCCCACTGGCCCAGCTTCCAGTTCACGTTGGCGCTGACCTTGTTCTTCGGTTGGCCTTTTTCAAGCGACAGCACGTTGAGGCGATCGAACAGCACCGGCGCCGGGCTCAGGTTCGAGAGCTGCTCGGTCGTCGGCGTCTTGGTCACCTTGGTATCGGTGAAGTTGGCGGCCAGCGTAAAGTCCAGCTTGCCCGCATCGCCGGCGTTGTACGGCATGCTCAGCACGATGTCGACGCCCTTGGTGGTGGTGTCGACGCCGTTGATGAAGAAGCGCCCGCCGCCCACGCCGATGAAGCCCTGGCTGGCGATGTAGTTGCGAACGTTCGTCTGCGTCAGGTTTTCGGACAGGATGATGCGGTCGTCGATGTCGATGCGGTAGGCGTCGACCGTCAGACTCACGGCGCCGAACCGCATCACGGCGCCGAGCGACGCATTGATCGATTTCTCGGCGTCGAGCGGCTTGGCGCCCAGCGCGACGGCGACCGGATCGTCCGGGCGGAACGTGGTGATTTCGAACGGCACGCCGTTGATGAAGTTGGTCGAGGTCGCGGTGAAGTTCTGCTGCTGCGGAGAGGGCGCGCGGAAGCCGTTCTGGATCGCGCCGCGCACGGCGAAGTTCGGGTTGAAGTCGTAGCGCAGCGCGAGCTTGCCGGCCAGGCTGTTGCCGAAGTCCGAATAGCGCTCGCCGCGCACGGCCACCGATGCCAGCAGCTCGGGCGTGACATTCGCTTCCAGGTCGATGAAGGCGCCAATCGCGTTACGGTGCGCATCGACTTCGTTCGATGGCCGGAAGCCCGGAAACACCTGGGCGCCCGGCGCCGTCGGCGTACCGTTCGGCAGCAGCGCGCCGCCAAAGCTGTACGACTGCTCTTCGCCGGCAAACAGCTCATAGCCTTCGCGGCGCGCTTCGATACCCACGGCCACGTTCAGCGGCGACGAGAACGACGCCATCTCGACGCTGCGCACACCGGTCAGGTTCAGCACCGCCTGGTCGTACGAATAGCCGCCTGCGTAGAACGCCGTCTTGCTGGTCGGCCCGAGGGAGCGGTTCAGCGTGTTCTCGATGGTGTATTCCATCTTGTTCTTGCCGTAGCCGAGCGAGGCGTCCATGTCCCATGCGCCGGCAACCCAGGTCACGCCGCCGGTGGCCGAGAAGTCTTTCACGGTGGGCGAAATCAATGGCAGGAAGCCGTCCGGGTAGATCGACTGGATGTTGCGCGCATCCTGCGGGATGCGGGCATAGCCGGCCGACGTGGCATCGCGGTCCTGGTAGCTCGCCCAGCCGTACACCTTGACGCCGCCGCCCATGTCGTTGCCCGCATTGGCAAACAGCGTGGACTGCTTCATGTCGGGCTCACCCGTCCACGCATTGAAACGGTTGATCGTGTTCTCGCGCGGATCGAACGCGCCGTTGACCAGCGCGTACTGCTGGCGCATGTCGTAGCCGGCACGCTCGGTGCGGTTCTGGTCGCGGAATTCGCCGGCGATCGTCAGGTACCCAGTCTCGCCCAGCGCCAGGCCTTTCCAGATGCTGACCGTGGCGGTCTGGCCATCGGTGCGCTTGCGCGAGGCCGGCGCGGTCCAGGTGCCGCCGGCCGGTGGCGCTGCGTTGTACAGATCGTATTCGGTCTTGTTGGCGCCGTAGTTGACGGTCGCCTCACCGCCCGTGCGGTCGGTGCGCAGGCGCATGTTGACGACGCCCGAGATCGCGTCCGAGCCATACTGGGCCGCGGCGCCGTCACGCAGCACCTCGACCGATTTGACGATGGCGGTGGGGATGGTGTTCAGGTCGACCGCTGCCGAACCGCGGCCAATCGAGCCGTTGACGTTCACCAGCGACGACGCATGGCGGCGCTTGGAATTCACCAGTACCAGGGTCTGGTCAGGCGACATGCCGCGCAGCGTGGCAGGGCGGATGGTGTCGGTGCCGTCGGTCAGCGCCGGGCGCGGGAAGTTCAGCGAAGGCAGGGCCATCGACAGTGCCTGGGTCAGTTCGGTACTGCCCGAGTTCTTGAGGGTCTCGGCCGAGATCACGTCGACAGGTGCGGTGGTATCGAGCACGGTGCGGTTGGCCACCCGTGTACCGGTGACGACCACGGTCGCAGACGCTGCGGTGGTTTCGGCTTGCGGCGCCTCCTGGGCGTGGGCAAAGCCTGCGCACAGCGCGGCAATGGCAAGGGCAACTGCTGTCTTTTCGGTCTTGGCTCTCTGCATGATGCTGATCCTTTGATATTCGAACGCGGGTGTTCCACTGGGAAGGGCGAGGCCGGGACCTCCATTCCATACTGCTCAGCGCTTGCCATGGTGTCAATTCGTGCTAATCGCGAATGACGTAATTACAACAGTTGCCGAATGTCAGGTTCGTGTAAGGGCAAAGGCGCACGCGCGGACCGGTCTTTTTTTTTCATGCCGGCCCCGTGTATATTCGATAGCGCGGCAGGTTCCGCCAACCAGAAACCAACCACCAGAGACGATGACAGCCCTGTTCCCGAATTTCCGCGCCCTGCAAGTCGAGGTCAACCCGACCGTCACCATCAACGCCATCGTCGGTGGTTCCGGCCCGCCGCTCCTGCTGCTGCACGGCCACCCGCAAACGCACGCCATCTGGCACCGCGTCGCACCGCGCCTGGCCGAGCACTTCACGGTCGTGGCCTGCGACCTGCGCGGCTACGGCGATTCGTCCAGACCGCAGGGCGCGCCGGACCATGCCAACTACAGCAAGCGCGCAATGGCGGCCGACATGGTGGCGGTGATGCAGTCACTGGGATTTGCCACCTTCCGCGTGCTGGCCCACGATCGCGGCGCGCGCGTGGCGCACCGGATGGCGCAGGACCATCCGCAGGCCGTCGAGCGGATGGCGCTGCTGGACATCGCGCCCACGCTGGCGATGTACGAGCAGACGTCGGACACCTTTGCGCGCGCCTACTGGCACTGGTTCTTCCTGATCCAGCCGGCGCCGCTGCCCGAGCGCCTGATCGAGGCCGACCCGGCTGCGTACGTGCGCGATGTGATGGGCAAGCGCAGCGCGGGCCTGGCGCCTTTCGATCCACGCGCGCTGGCCGAATACCAGCGCTGCCTGGCATTGCCGGGCGCCGCGCATGGCATCTGCGAAGACTACCGCGCTGCGGCGACGATCGACCTCGAGCACGATCGGGTGGACCGCGATGCCGGACGCCGTTTGGCGCTGCCGCTGATGGTGCTGTGGGGCGAGCAGGGCGTGGTCGGACGCTGCTTTGATCCGCTCGCGGAGTGGCAACGGGTGGCGGCTGATGTGCAGGGCGGGGCGCTGCCGTGCGGGCACTACATTGCCGAGGAAGCGCCGGATATGCTGCTGGAACGGGTGTTGCCGTTTCTGGTGCAAGGCTGAATCGGAAAACTAATAGCATAAGGCGACAATGGCCGATATTTATGCAATAGTAACCCGCATCAACTGTGGGGCGGAATGGCTTATCGGTTTACAGGACGAACTTGAGCGATCGCCCCAGTAATACTCAATTGCGATGGCACGGCGGAAAGAATATTTGCTGTCAACTTGGCTAGAAACCAAAGCTTATACAGTACGCTCCTCAGTGTATTCAGTAGATAGGGGCTTTTCCGAGGACCGCAGTAAACAGGCCGTGGAATGCTCGAAAAACAGCCTGAATAGTTCTCCCTCTGAATTTATCTCCAATCCACTTTATTCAGAGCTTCACATGGCTCCAAACCACTTCGCTCCAGCCTGGGCAAATCCGACACCTTCTTCGTGTCACATCGGCCACGAGCAGGCAGAGGAGGCGAGACTGTTTGGTCCTACTGCTCGGCTTGACAGCCGGCATGCGCGTAACCGAGCTTGCGCAGATCGAAGTTCAAGACGTGCTGTTCCGGCCCGGCGCGCGTCGGGACGAAATCAGCCTTCGCGTAGCGATCACGAAAGGGGGCCGACAGCGTTGCATCTACCTCATCCACGTAAAGGCCATCGAGGTGCTTAATCGATACCTGGAATATCCGAATGGCGCGCCGTCTACGCACGACGAGTGAGCTAGGCCGCTACCGGGCCTTAGAGAAGGCGAGCAAACTCATCCTTACGCACAGCGGGGGCAAGTTCCACCTCAATACCAAGCGCCGCGTGATCTGGGCCGGCGAGCCTGTCGACTACCTTGCTTGCGAAAGCCTGCAGTCTCACATCACAAAGCTGTACCGCGACGCTGCATACGGGGCGGCTCGTCACACAGCGGCCGCCGTACGATGAGATCACGGTTGATCCAATAGGGCGAATAAGTCGAAACAGTCCAGTTGCTGCTTTGGCACGCCGAGCTTGATCAGGTTTGTCCGTACCTGCAAGTGTCGCAGAAAAAGCTCGAAAAGATGTTCGCCACAGTTCACTAGCTAGCCAAGTCAAAAAAACACACCCAAAAGACAACAACTGCAGGGCATTGTTATGGTTGTCATGTTTTATTCCATCAATGCTTATCGACTTATTAAGCGTTAGCTTATAATATTGCAAATACGAAACTCGTGTTGTCGCACGATCAAATCCCGTCAGCGATGCGCATTTGTGCTACGCACACCGCTGCACCCATGTACAAACCAAGGATAAATCAATGACTACCAGAACCGTAACATGTTCTTCATGTGGGAAGAATCAACAGGTACCTGCAGATTTAATTGCTGCGCACTGCATGTACTGTGGCCAGACTGTTACCATTCAGGGCTTGACGCAAGTATCAATGGGCCCGGCTCTCGAGAACCTACTGGGTATGGCACGTACGGCTGAATCGTCTAATAACGTTGACGAAGCGGTAGCGTATTACAACCGGGTACTTGAAATGAATCCTAACCTGGCCGAAGCATGGATCGGCAAAGGGCGCGCCGCGGGCTTTCAGTCAACATTGGCACATTTGCGAATTAACGAAAGTGTTGTGGCGTTCAATCATGCGATCGCCAACACACCAGTCCAGCAGCGTGATCATGTGATCGACACATGTGTAGCTGAAACAAATGGGCTGGTGGCGACTATTTACGGCATGTCTGTAGATCAGGCTCACCAGTTCGCCGCCGTTGACGGGCAATGGGCCGACCATATCGGCCGTGTGACGCAACTGCTTCAGGCTTTAGAAACCGTACGGGCTTGGAGACCTGATGATAAAAATACGCTTGAGAATATTGTTACCTTATGTTCGCAGTTAATTGAAGGTGTGCAATATGTTGGTTTTGACCAAGTTCCCAAAGCAAATTTTCTTGTTCCTCAGTTTGAGCAAGAGATTCGTGACCAAATGCTGTCTGTGGCGAACCGTCTAGCGGAGCTTAACCCGGACTTTGTAATACCGAATCCGGTAGCTAAAAAGCCGGCATCTGCGTGCTTTGTGGTCGCCGCGGCCATGGGAAGCGAAGATCACCCGACGGTGGAGACACTTCGCCAATTCCGCGATCGTTGGCTGAACAAGCGGAGCTTGGGACGTGGTTTCATTTCGTTCTATTATCGCCGGGCTCCAGCTGCCGCTGATTACATCCGACATAGAAAACTCGCGAGGGCTGTAGCCTACGCCATTCTAGTGGCCCCAGCTGCTGCCGTTGCCCGCGTTATTCTGAGCAGTATTCGACGTTGACAAACGTATTGTCCGAATTCGAAGCGTTGAAACGTCGCATAGGTAAGGCAGCAGCATGCTTTAGGGCCTCGGTGACGTCACCGGATGTCAACAGAAACCCTTTGGTTTTGGTGGCACCTTCATTGCTTGATGAAGAATAGGGAAAAACACATGGCCGATATTTATCTCTAGAATGTTGTTGACGAAAACGGAAAGACCTAGACCATTCATGCAGAGCGTACCGAGTCGCCGTTTAAAGGGCACGAGTTCGACGCTTATTGGAGCCGAGCTCTGGACGGGACGGATTGGGCCGTATCTGATGTTGAAACGGGTGCTTTGGTTATGACCGGGGACACAAATATGAATGGATACTCCCCTGCAAAAAGAGCACGTTCAGAAGTAGAATTTTCTACTTAAGAAAGAGAAAGTTCTACATGAAGACGTCCCTGCTTTACTGACAGCCAGATCATTACCATCCTCAAGCAGGCCGAAGCCTGCAACCCGGTACAGGAGCTATGTCGAGAACATGGCATCAGCAATGCCACGTTCTACAAGTGGCGCACCAAGTTCGGTGGTATGGAAGCGTCACCGATGGCACGCATGAAGGAGCTGGAGGAGGAAAACCATCGCCTCAAGAAGATGTATGCAGAGGAGCGTCTCAAGGCTGAAATTGTCACCGAGGCCCTCACAAAAAAATGGTGGCGCCATTTCAGCGGCCGGAGATGGCGCAGTGGCCGTTGCCCAACGGTGAGCCACAATCAGCTTGGCTTGCCAGGCGTCCGGAATCAGCCAGACCTGCTACCGAAACAAAGCCAAGCTGGACGCGGAAAACAACGTGCGAGAGCAGAAGGAACCGATCAAGGTATACAACTGAGCCACGGTCGCTAGTGAAATTGGGATGTCCTACGAGTTTATTCAGAAGTTGGCTATTCGATCGAATGTGGTAACAACGGCGTCACGGAAACGGCGCTTGGCGGTGTAAGCGATTGACCGCGGCGCTCAAGAATCTCTTACCACCAAGAAAAGCTAGCCGACGGCGCCAGTGAACGTGATGGTCGCGCACACGCCGCGACCATGCTCGCCTGCCTCCAGCGAAATCGTGCCGCCGTTCCTTGCAGCGCCCCGTTCGGCAATCGCCAGCCCCAGCCCCGAACCCAGCTGCTCCTGCCCCGGCACCCGGTAGAACCGCTCGAATACCTTGTCGCGCAAATCCGGCGCAATCCCCGGCCCCCCGTCGCAGATCGCCAGCCGGTAGCCGTGAGCAGCACGCGTCAGGTGCACGGTGATGCGGCCATCCGTCGGTGAATACTTGATTGCGTTGCTGATCAGGTTATCGACCGCCGACGCCATGCTTTCCAGATGCAGCGGCAGCACGCCGCCGGCGTCCGGGGCAGCGTCGAATTCGATCTCGATATTGCGTTGCACCGCCAGGTGCGCTGCCGTTGCCACGCGCTCACGAACGAAATCGGCCACGTTCGTCAGCGGACACGCCTGCGCCACCTGCGGTTCGGCCCGTGCGCGTTCGAGCGCCAGCAACTGGTGCACCGTGTGCGTGGCGCGCGCGACGCCGCTGCGCAGGCCGGCCGCCGGCTCCGCGCAGCGCTCGGCCATCTCGGCGCCGGCGCGGCTCATCAAGACGTGGGCGTTGATCTGGATGGCCGCCAGTGGCGTCTTGAGTTCGTGCGCGGCGTCGGTCAGGAACTCGTGTTCGTGCTCGATGCGTTGGGAGAGGCGATGCATCAGGCCGTTGATCGCCACCACCAGCGGCGAGAGTTCCTTGTACTTCGAGTCGGGCAGCGGCGTCAGGTCGGCATCCGTGCGCTGGGCGATGCTCGACGCGATCGAGCGCAGCGGCCGCAGGCCAATGCCGACGATCAGCCATGCCGGGATCAACAGCAGCGGCAGGCTGAAGAAGGTCGACGACAGTAAAAAGCTCACGCCCCAGATGGTCAGCATCCACTCGTCGTCGACTTCGTGACGGCGCTCGACGACGATGCGGTTGGCCGCGTCATGCGCTGTCCAGCGTACCCAGCCGTAGGCGCCGCGCGCGGCCACCTCGGGCAGCACGTCCGGCAGTTCCGGCATCGAGTTGTAAAGCAGGCGGCCATCGAGCCAGACGCGCACGCGCACGCGCGAGTGGTAATCGAGCTCCCTGAACATGCGCTCGCGGTTCACCTCGATCGCAGCGAGGGCTGGCAGCATGCGCTCGGGCCGCGCGCCGGAGTCCACCAGGTGCGACAGGATGTTGAGCGTGTGCGCCTTGTTTTCGCTGAAGGTGCGCGTGCGCTGCGTGACCTTGGCTTCGTAGAACATCCACAGCACGCCGATGATCGCGACGCTGACGATTACGCCGGCAAAGCTGAACATCAGGCGCCGGAACAGCGAGGACTGCCTAAACGTCACGCTGCACCATGTAGCCGACGCCGCGCACGGTGCGGATCACGCCTTCGCCCACTTTCTTGCGCAGGTTGAAGATGTGTACGTCGAGCGTCTGGCTCTGGCCTTCGCCGGAGGGCAGGGCGCGCCGTTCGAGTTCGACGCGCGTGAGCACGCGGTTGGCCTGCTTCATCAAGGTAAGCAGCAGCGCGAATTCGGTTTTTGACAGCGTGACGCTCTGGCCGGCGCGCGTGACGAGCATGCGGTTTTCGTCCAGTTCGATGTCGCCCGCCACCCACAGGTTTTCTTCGAGTGCACCGTGGCTGCGGCGCACGATCGCGCGCAGGCGCACCAGCAGTTCGGGAATCTCGAAGGGCTTGATCAGGTAATCGTCGGCGCCCAGGTCGAACCCCTTCAGGCGGTCCTGCAGGCTGTCGCGCGCGCTGATGATCAGGACCGGCAGGCGCACGCCTTCATCGCGCAGCGCGCGCAGCACGTCGGTGCCGTCGCCATCGGGCAGGCCCAGGTCGAGCACCACGGCGTCGAACGATTCGCTGCGCATGCGCGCGGCCGCGCCCTGGGCCAGGCGCAGCCAGACTGCCGTGTGGCCTTCGTCCTGGAACACCGACAAGAGTGCCTGGCCGATCGCCAGATCGTCTTCGATCATCAGAATTTTCATGCCGGAAGTGTAGCAGTGCGCTGCGCTTCGGGCGTCGCAGCGAATCTTCAGATTCGCTTTAGCCATACGTTGACCGCGCATCCCCGATGCCAGACTATCCGGGGCGACCGCTTTCAGGTTGAAAATGCAACAGAAAACAAGACGAGACAGGAGACGAAGGATGCGTACCAGTTTATTGAAGATGAGCCTCGTGGCGCTGGGCATGGTGATCAGTACCGGCGCGTTCGCCGCTGAAGATCTGATGGCCACCGTCGAGTCGCCCGGCAAGGTGCTCAAGGTGTCGTTGCAGGTTGCCCCGGACGGGCGCCTGTCGTACCAGGTCGAGCGCAATGGCCAGCCGGTCATCGCCCCGTCGCGCCTGGGCTTCGTGCTGGCCAGCGACAAGCCGCTCGATGCCGGCTTCGCGATGGAGCGTCACCTGGTTACGGCCCATGACAGCACCTGGGAGCAGCCGTGGGGCGAGCGCCGCACGGTGCGCAATCACTACAGCCAGCTGCGCGTGGACGTCCACCAGAAGAAGGATGGCCGTCGCCTTGCCATCGTGTTTCGCGTGTTCGACGATGGCGTGGGCTTTCGCTACGAATTCCCGAAGCAGGCCAATAACCGCGCCGTGCACATCGCTGACGAGCTGACCGAATTCGTGGTGGCGCAGCCAGCCACCGCCTGGTGGCAGCAGGCCGGTGAAGTCTGGGCGCTGGAATACCCGATCCAGAAGACGCCACTGCGCGAAGTGGGCATGGCTAACACGCCGATGACGGTGCGCATGGAAAACGGCACGCACATCGCCTTCCACGAAGCAGCACTGGTCGACTACGCGTCGATGTGGCTGCGCCGGGTCGAAGGCCAGCGCCTGCGCGCGCACCTGACCCCGTCCGCCAATGGCGCGCCGGTCGTGCGCACCGGCAGCTTCACGACGCCATGGCGCACGATGCAGATCGCGGGTGATGCGGCGGGCCTGTACATGTCCGACCTCGTGCTGAACCTGAACGAGCCGAACAAACTGGGCGACGTTTCGTGGGTCAAGCCATCGAAGTACGTCGGCGTCTGGTGGGACATGCACCTCGAAACCAAAACCTGGGCCGCGGGCGACCGGCTCGGCGCGACGACCGAGTACACGAAGCGCTACATCGACTTCGCTGCGAAGAACGGCTTCCGTGGCGTGCTGGTCGAAGGCTGGAATCCGGGCTGGGACAGCGACTGGGCCGGCAACGGTGCGGACATGGACTTCACCCGTTCCACCCCGCGCTTCGACCTGCCGGCACTGGCAGCGTATGGCAAGCAGAAGGGAGTGCACCTGATCGGTCACCACGAGACCGGCGGCAATATCGCACACTACGAGAAGCAGCTGGATGCCGCGCTGCGCCTGTATGCAAAGAACGGCGTGGACAGCATCAAGACCGGCTACGTGACCGATGGCGGCGCGGCGCAGTTCATGGGCAAGAATGGCAAGGTCCATTTCGGCTATACGGACTCGCAAGAGGGCGTGCGTCACTATCAGAAGGTGGTCGAGGATGCGGCGCGCTACAAGATCGCGATCAACACGCACGAGCCGGTGAAGGACACGGGCCTGCGCCGCACCTATCCGAACTGGATCTCGCGTGAAGGTGCGCGCGGCGTGGAATACAACGCCTGGGGCAATCCGGTCAACAGCGTCGAGCATGAGGCCAATCTGGTGTTCACCCGCATGCTCAGCGGTCCGCTTGACTATACGCCGGGCATCCTGAGTCTGGAGGGCAAGGACAAGAAGCCGTTCAACTCGACCCAGGCCAAGCAGCTGGCCAACTTCGTCGTGATCTATTCGCCGGTGGTGATGGCGGCCGATCTGATCGAGCACTACGACCGCTATCCGGGCGCGTTCAAGTTCATCCGCGACGTGCCGACCGACTGGGACGATACGCGCGTGCTGCATGGCGCTGTCGGTGAATACGCCACCATCGCGCGCAAGGACCGCAACTCGAGCGCCTGGTACGTCGGCTCGGTCACCGATGGCAATGCGCGCACGCTCGATCTGCCGTTGTCGTTCCTCGATGCTGGCAAATCGTATGTGGCCGAAATCTACCGCGATGGCGACAAGGCGGATTACCGCAGCGAACGGCGCTTCGACCTGGTGATCGAGAAGCGCAATGTGAAGAGCACCGACACCATCAAGATGGTGCTGGCGCCGGGCGGCGGGCAGGCGATCCGGCTGGTGCCGGCCGGCTGACCGACCGTTAGTCAAAGAACCGGCGCCCGCGGGCGCCGGTTTTCGCATATCCTGTCGAACTGTTCTGTCCACCCGCGTCGTCCATGTCCACATCTTCCTCGCCGTCCAGCACCACCTCCGCTACCACCCCGGCCGTCCCGGGTGCGGTCATGCAAATCCTTCTCTCGGTTGCCTTTGTCCACCTGCTCAATGATTGCGTGCAGGCTGTGCTGCCGTCGATCTACCCGCTCCTGAAGCACGAATTCAACCTGACCTTCACCCAGGTCGGCCTGATCACGCTGACGTTCCAGTGCACTGCCTCGCTGCTGCAGCCATGGATCGGCCTGTACACCGACAAGCGGCCGATCCCGTTCCTGCTGCCGGCCGGGATGTGCGTGACGCTGTTTGGGGTGGGCCTGCTCGCGTGGGCGAACAGCTATCCGATGCTGCTGGTTGCTGCCGGCATGATCGGCGTGGGCTCGTCGACCTTCCACCCGGAAGCCTCGCGCGTGGCGCGCCTGGCGTCGGGCGGGCGCTTCGGGTTTGCACAGTCGGTGTTCCAGGTTGGCGGCAATGCCGGCTCGGCCCTGGGGCCGTTGCTGGCGGCGGCGATCGTCGTCGGCCGCGGGCAAGCCGAGATCGCCTGGTTCATGCTGCTGGTGCTCGTTGCGGTGGCGGTGCTGGTGGGCGTGAGCCGCTGGTACAGCAACCACCTGATGAACATGGTCAAGAAGGCCGCGCTGCATGCCGGTCCGGCGCTGCCGCGCAAGAAGGTGATCCAGGCGCTGGTGGTGCTGGCGCTGCTGGTGTTCTCCAAGTACATCTATATGGCGAGCCTGCAGACCTATTACACCTTCTTCCTGATCGAGAAGTTCAAGCTACCGGTCGGCACCGCGCAAATGTACCTGTTCCTGTTCCTGGCATCGGTGGCGCTCGGCACGTTCGCGGGCGGGCCGATCGGCGACAAGATCGGGCGCAAGCGCGTGATCTGGTTCTCGATCCTGGGCGCGGCGCCGTTCACCATCGCGCTGCCGTACGCCGACCTGTTCTGGACCGGCGTGCTGTCGGTGATCATCGGCCTGGTGATGTCGTCGGCATTCTCGGCCATTGTCGTGTTCGCACAGGAACTGGTGCCGGGCAAGGTCGGCCTGATCTCGGGCATCTTCTTCGGCCTGATGTTCGGCATCAGCGGCGTGGGCGCGGCTGCAATGGGCAGCATCGCCGACGTGCACGGCATCGCGCAGGTGTACCAGATTGCCTCGTTCCTGCCACTGCTGGGCATCCTGGCCGTGCTGCTGCCGCGCATCGATACCCGGCGCTAGCGGCCCGGCGCTATGATGGGTGTTTCCAATCACTGAGGAAGCATCCATGCGTCAGGACATTGAACTTCTCGCCGCCTTCGACGACCACGGTGAGGGCGGGAATCCGGCCGGCGTCTGGATCGGCGCGGCCTTGCCGCCGGCTGCCGAGATGGCCGCGATGGCGCGCGACGTCGGTTTTTCTGAAACCGCGTTTGCCGCGCCCGAAGGCGAGGGGTGGCGCGTGCGCTATTTTTCGCCGGCTTCCGAAGTGCCGTTCTGTGGCCATGCGACGATCGCCCTGGGCGCTGCGCTGGCACGCCGACATGGCGCTGGCCGCTTTGCGCTGACGCTGAACGCCGCCGCCATCACCGTCGAGGGCCGGCAGGATGGTGCCCGGCTGCAGGCGGCCCTGCAGTCGCCGCCCACCCGCAGCCGGCCCGCGCCGGCCGCTCTTGTCGACGCTGCGCTCGCGCTGTTCGGCTACGGGCACGCCGACCTCGATCCGCGCCTGCCGCCCGCGTGCATCCACGCCGGCGCTGACCACCTGTTCCTGGCGCTGTCCAGCCGCGCTGCGCTGGCGGCGATGGCGTACGCGCTCGACGCAGGTCAGGCATTGATGGCTGGCCACGGCCTGGTGACGATCGTGCTGGCCTGGGCCGAACACGATAACCTGTTTCATACGCGCAACGCTTTTGCCTCCGGTGGCGTGCTGGAGGATCCGGCCACGGGCGCCGCGGCGGCAGCGCTGGCCGGGTATCTGCGCGATCTCGGCTGGCCGCATGGCGGCCGGATCGAGATCGTGCAGGGCGAGGACATGGGCATGCGTTCGCTCATTACTGCCGAATTTACCAATGAAATTGGCAGCCCGATCCGTGTGGCGGGCAGCGCGCGGATGTTGTGATTGCGGCAGTCATTATGCAACGCACATGGTGTGCGTGACGCAGCCATTTTTCCCGGTTTCCCGCTCATTCAAACTGAAGGTGAAAAGTACGCCTGCTCCGCAAATCGATTTTCCGTAAGCGGATTGATAATTGAATCCAGTTAATTTCTGTTTCACTCAATCAACCCAGGAGTCCCGCCATGGAGCAGTTCACCGCCGCCGTCATCAACCCAGCCACGCTGTCGCGACCACGTTCCGTGCGTCCCCCGGCCGCCGGCAGCGTGACCGAACGATTGCCGTTCACGATCCGCCGGGTACAGACCCAGGCCGACCTGCAGAAGGCCGTGCGGATTCGGCACGCCGCCTATGCGCGCCACGTGCCGGATTTCGCACGCACGCTCGCGCAGCCTGAAGCGGCTGACTTCGATGCCGACACGATCGTGCTGCTGGCCGAGTCCAAGCTCGATGGCACGGCGATCGGCAGTACCCGCATCCGTACCAATCTGCACCGGCCGCTGGGTGTCGAAGAATCGGTGGTGCTGCCTGACTGGCTGCAGGGCAAGCGGCTGGTCGAGGCAACCCGGCTGGCCGTCGACGAAGGGCGGGTGGGGCGCATGGTAAAAATTGCATTGGTCAAGGCGTGTTTCATGTATTGCGAAGACAACGCTATCGACTTCTCGGTGGCGACGGGCCGCCCGCCGGTCGACCGGCAGTACGAGCAGATGCTGTTCGTCGACGTGTTCCCGGAAGATGGCCTGGTGCCGCTGCGCCATGTCGGCAATATCCCGCACCGCGTGATGGCCTTCGAGATCGCCACCTTCCAGCAGCGCTGGACCGAGGCGCGGCATCCGATGCTCGACTTCTTCTTCAACACGCTGCACCCGGATATCGACATCGGTCCGGTCGTCGTCCCATCGGTGCAGGAATGGCCGGCGCGGAAAGAACTGGCCGTCGCCTGAGACCCTGTTACACGGCGCGCGATCGACGTTTGTTCAACTACGAAGGGCATGACGGCACTACGCTAAAGCTGTATCCTTGCGCTTTAGTGGCCGTCGCTGTCTGCACGGTGGTCACGCGTATTACCAAGGCCGCTCATGCCCAAGCTTTCCCATCAGTTTCGTGCTTCGCTGCCATCCGCGTTGCAAGCGGCGGTCGAACTGATTCTCAAGATATTTTCTTACTACCTCATCCCGATCGGGATCGCGGTGGTGTCGCTGATCGCGCTCGTTTTCTGGCACGACGAATACCGCACCAGCGGCGACGTGCCGTTGACGATGCATGTGCTGGCCGATCCGGCCGGCACACTCGATCCTGCCAGCGCACTCGGGCAGGCGCGCGCGCGCCCGCTGACCAACACCCATGACACCCATCTGTCCGAAGCACCGGTCTGGTTCGTCGTCGAACCGATGCCGCGCCCGGGCGCACAGGTGCTCGAATTCCCGTCGCGCCATGCACTCGATATCGCCTGCTGGAATGCCGCCTCGCTGGCCCCGCTGGGCACTGCCAGCCGCAGCGACAGCACCGGTCTGCTGAGCGCCGACAAGGCCGGCTTCGCGCTGAGCGTCGCGCCGTTGCCGCGCCAGTTGCTGTGCCGCGGCACGTTTGCGGGCCCGGCCCGCCTGACGGTCGTGCAGTGGCCCATCGAGCAGTATGTGCTGTCGGTCAAGCAGTACCACCGCAAGTCGGGGCTGCTCGATGGCGGCATGATCGTGCTGGCGCTGTTCATCCTGATCACGGCACTGATCAACCGGCAACCGGTATACGTCATGTTCGCCGGCTGGCTGATCCTGAACCTGCGCGTGGGGGCGCTGTCGGCCGGCTGGGACATCCAGTGGCTCGGCCAGGCGGTACCGTCCGAATGGCTGCTGCGCAGCCGCGCCGTCACGTTCACGATGTACGGCATCGCGACGCTGACGCTGTACCAGGCGCTGCTGAAGGATCACCTGGCCGAGATGCGCTACGTGGTGCCGATGCGCGTCATGCAGTGGCTGTGCATGCCGATGCTGGCCGCCGCCATCCTGGTCCCGTATGGCATGTACCTGCCGCTGATGTGGGGCATCCTGGCGTGCTGCTTCTCGTTGATGACGATCGGCCTGTTCAAGATCATCGTCGAATCGCGCACGCGGGTCGCGGCCTGGTTCGCGGCGTCGTTCGCCGTCACCTTCATGGCGTCGCTGGCCGAGGTCGCGTCGGCCGCGTTCGGCATGCGCGAACTGCTGGGCGTGATCAACAGCGTCACCGCCGCGCTCGCGTCGAGCCTGCTGGCGGCGCTGGCCGTGGCCGAACAGATGCGCATGGAAACCGAGAAGCGCCAGGAAGCACAGGAAGAACTCGAGCATGCGTACAAGGCGATGCCGGTGGGCCTGTTCACGCTCGATATCTACGGCCACTTCCTGAGCGTGAATCCGGCGCTGCAGAAGATGCTCGGCATGACCGACTTCACGGCGGGCCGTACGGCGTGGCGCCAGTACTTCACTGAAGCGAGCTGGGCCGCCCTGCACGAGCAGGTCCATGCGAAAGTCGAAGCCGAGATGGAGCTGACGAGCCGCGACGGCGGCCAGCGCTTCCAGGTCAGCGCCACGCTGGCCAGGTCGCGCATCGAAGGCGTGCTGCAGGACACCACCGAAAAACACAAGGCCACCGAGCAGCTGCGCTTCATGGCCAACAACGATCCATTGACCAAGGTCTTCAACCGGCGCGGCATCGAGCGCGAGTTCAGCAATGCCAGCGCTAGCCTGGCCGCCGGTCGACCGATGGCGCTGGCATATGTCGACCTCGACCGCTTCAAGCTGATCAACGATCTGTTCGGGCACGGCGCCGGCGATGAAGTGCTCAAGCAGGTGTGCGAGCGCATGGGCGCGATGCTGGCCGGCGGCCAGCAACTGGGCCGCGTGGGCGGCGACGAATTCGTGATCGTGATGCCCGAGACAGCGATACCGCTGGCCTCGATCATCGTCCGCGGCATCGTCGACCGGCTCGGCAGCACGCCATACCGCGTCGGTGACAAGGCGTTCCACGTGCGGGCGTCGGTCGGCCTGATCGAAGTGGTGCCAGGCATGCCGATGAAGGATGCCGTCTCCACCGCCGACCGCGCCTGCCGCGAAGCCAAAACTGGCACGGGCGACGGCCTGGTTGTGTACGAGCGCGACGCCGATGCGTTCCGTCAGCGCGCCGCCGAACTCGACCTGGTCGAGCGCCTGTCGGGGCCGGCTGCCACCGATGGCCTGCTGCTTGAGATGCAGCCGATCATGTCGCTGCGTACGCCGTTCGAATCGCTCAATTTCGAGGTGCTGCTGCGCATGCGCGAGCCGGATGGCCGCATCGTGCCGGCCGGCGCCGTGATTGTCGCCGCCGAAAAGAGTGGGCGCGCGAGCGTGATCGACCGCTGGGTGCTCACGAGTACGCTGGCCTGGATCGCCGAGCACAACGACGAACTGGTCAATACCCGCTTCGTCTGCATGAACCTGTCGGGCGCATCCCTCAATGACGAGCGCTTTGTGCAGGACACGTTCGACATTCTCGGCCGCTATGTGCACGTTGCCAGCCGCCTGTGTCTCGAAATCACCGAAAGCGTTGCCTTGCACGATCTGGACAACACGCGCCGCTTCATCGACCAGGTACGTGGCTTCGGCGTGAAGGTGGCGCTGGACGACTTCGGCGCCGGCTACACCTCGTTCTCGTACCTGAAAGAGCTGCCGGCGGACGTGCTCAAGATCGACGGCAATTTCATCGTCAATATCAATGCGCATCCGGCCAATGTGGCGATCGTCGAGGCGATCGTTAGCCTTGCCGTGAATCTGGGCATGAAGACAATCGCGGAATGGGCCGAGGACGCGGCGACGGTCCAGACGCTGCAGGAAATCGGTGTCGATTACGTGCAGGGGTTCGTCGTGGCGCGCTCGATGCCGCCGGAGCGCATTCTGGAGGGCCGCTCCAGCGCCAGCTTCATCCAGGATGCCGCGTTGCTGGCATTGTTGAGCGAGTGGGACAAGCCGCCCACGTCACATCTGGCCAGCGTCACGCGCTTGCATTAACCGGTCACGCTCACGGCAGCTCGTTCAGCCAAGCAAAATGCCGTTCAGTTTGCACTGAACGGCATTTTTTGCATTGGGCGTCAGTCGAGGCCCGCCAATGCCGGGGTAGACCGCACGTCACTCAATACGAACTGGGCGCGCGCCGCCTTCAGCGTGGCAACGTCACTGGCCAGCGGTTTTTCTGCTGCACGCGGGGTCGGAACATGACTACGTTGCATCGCGCGCGGTGGCGGCAAGGTGCTGGCCTCGGCGACCAGAGGGTACGCGTGGACACGGGTCACACCTTCGTTGGCTGGTTCGCTCGCCATCTGCACGGTCGTTGCGCCGACTTCACAAGGCCGGTCGGTCAGCGTCACACGCCCTTCGTCATCGACGCACTTGACGATGCTGGTCTCGGAAAACGCGACCGGTGCAGCCATCATGGTGGCGGCCAGCAGGCACAGTTGGCAGAAATGACGCTTCATGATCGACTCCTCGGCTTTGTTTTAATTTCAACAATTTAATTGTCTTATTTGCATCATTTGGCTTCTGTGCGCCAATTCACACAGGCTTGTAGGCCTGCGCGCCGTCCGTTTGACAGCGTGGGACGGTAAGACTGTCCTTATCGCGTCCGAGGGCGTATAAGGGCTTGTTCATCATCCAGCAGGAGACTCGTGTGAAAACAGCCGTATTCAGTGCACGTCGCTATGACAAGACCATGCTGGCGCAGGCCAACGATGGCGTCGGCCATGCGTTGCTGTTCATCGAAGAGCGGCTCAGTGTCCAGACGGCGAGCCAGGCAGCCGGGTGCGTGGCGGTCTGCGTGTTCGTCAACGACACGGTCGATGCTGCCGTGCTGGAGATCCTGGCGCGGCAGGGCACGCGCCTCGTGGCCACGCGCTCGACCGGCTACAACCATATCGACGCCGCCGCCGCGCGCCGGCTCGGTATCGAGGTGGTACGCGTGACCGACTATTCACCGAATTCGGTCGCCGAATTCGCGGTCGGCCTGTTGCTGGCCGTGAACCGCAAGATCGCGCGTGCCAGCGTGCGCACGCGCGAAGGCAACTTCGACCTCGACGGTCTGATGGGCTTTGACTTGCACGGCAAGACGGTCGGCGTGATCGGCACCGGCAAGATCGGGCTGATCTTTGCCCGCATCATGGCCGGTTTCGGCTGTACGCTCGTGGGTCACGACCTGTATCCGACGCCGGCGTTCGAGGCGCTCGGTGGCCGCTACACGGGCGTGGACGAGCTGCTCGCCTGCAGCGACGTGGTCTCGCTCCATTGCCCGCTGCTGGACGCGACGCACCACATCGTCGATGCGGCCGCACTGGCGCGCGTCAAGCGCGGCTGCGTGCTGATCAACACCAGTCGTGGCGGGCTGGTCGATACCGATGCCGTGGTCCAGGCGCTCAAGACCGGCCAGCTGGGAGGATTGGCAATCGACGTCTACGAGCAGGAAGCGAGCCTGTTCTTCCAGGACCTGTCGTCGACGATCATCCTCGACGACGTGATCCAGCGCCTGGTGTCGTTCCCGAACGTGATCGTCACCGGCCATCAGGCGTTCTTCACGGTCGAAGCGATCGGCCAGATCATGCGCACCACTATTGACAGCATCAGCGCATTCGAGCGCGGCGAGGCGCTGGTCAACCGCATTCCCGGCTGATGCAGGGCGCATGAATCGCCCCGCTTGCTGGACAGCGCACCTGGCCTGCGTTACGGTGCAGGGAGCAAGCCAGCCACAAAGGAGCACACATGCACATCGAGACGATCCGCTTCGAGCGGGTATTCGACGTCCAGTCGGAGATGTTCAGTTTTGAGTCGGGCGGAAAACGCGAGTTTGCTGTGGCGTTCGATCGCAAGAGTGTGCCTGTCACAGGCTCGACGTTTGCCGTTGCATTCGAGGAGGCGGGCAACTGGCAGACGGTGAGCGGCTGGCGTGACCTGTCGACCACCAGGGTGAAGCTGCAACGCAGCGCCTGGGGCATCGCGATTGATCTGCTGCTCGATATGTACCTGTACGGGATTCCCATCCTTGTCATCGTGCTGGGTGGCGCGCTGCTGCTGGGTGGCCCGTGGGCGGCCTTGTTGGCCGTTGTCCTGATGGTGCTGGGAGCCTGTGCGATCGTCGTCGGCGGCGCCCTGCACAACCGCCAGATCGAGCAGGCGCTGCTTGCCGTCTCGCCGGATCAGGCGCGCACGGTCACAGCGCCTGACACGCAGGCGCGGCACCCGGATCCCATGGCCCCTGCGCGCTGAGCAGGGCGCCCTTCGATGCGCCGCCCGGTGGATCGAGCACGAAGCGCGGTATCCACAGCGTCAGGCCCGACTGCGGCAGCGGCACGCCGTACACGCCGCCTGACTGGCTGCGCCTGGCCGCGCCGCCCGTGCCGACCAGCGTGGCAAAGCCGAAGTCCTGCATCACGTTGGCAAACAGCACGCTCGACGAGTAGGTCAGCGGACCGATCGCCACCTGGACCTTGCCGTTGAACCGGGCGGGATGGTCAGGTTGCGGCTCGCGCCAGGTAGTGATCTGCGTGTGGACGATCTGGCCGACCTGTTCGCCGCGCTCGGGGTTGGCGCGCAACACGCGCTTGACGGCGCTCGAGCCGGTGCGGTAACGCGCCGTTGCCAGATACGGCATCAGGCCGTCGAGCCACATGCCGTCGTCGCCGCCGGCGTTGGCGCGGATGTCGATGACGAGGTGCCTGATGTGTTCCTGCCGCATGCGCGTGAACGCGGCCTGTGTGAAGGCGACGAAGTCTGCCAGGTGGGCACTATCAAACGCGTTGACGGTCAGGACCGCCGAACAGCCGGGCACGGTGTCGAGCCGGTACAGGCGCGCGATGTCCACCTCGTCCTGCAGCATGCGCGGCTGGTCCGTGCTGCCGGGGACAGCAACCTCGCTGCGCTGGCCATCGCGTTCGATCACGAGCCGGTAATGCTGCGCAGCGCCGAGCGTTTTCCAGTGATACAGCCACCAGCGCTGCGCGAGCAGGCCCATGCGCATCGCGGGCGTATCGCCGTGGACGCGGGCCGCCAGGCTGGCCACGAGCGTGTCGACCGGCACACCGTCGATGGCGACGATGCGCGCGCCGGCCAGGGGTGACGCTGCGCCTCCCAATGCAGCATCGATGACGAGCCGGCCCTGCGGATCGAACGCCACATCGAACGGGAACAGGACGCCGCCGGCAGCACGGTGCGCTGCGGTATCGCCGCGCCAGTCGGTCAGCGCGATCGCAAGATGTCCATCGGCCAGCAGCGGATTGATGCGTGCCAGCTGGCGCCACGCTTCATCGGGGGTCATCGTCGCCGGCAGGTCGCGCCCGATCGCTTCCAGTGCAGCAGTCACGGCCGCGTCGCTCGTCGAAAAACCCAGGTCCGGATGCTGCTCGCGCACGGTCCTGAGCACGAGATCGATATCCTGTTGCAGCGCTTGTTTCGTGATGACGGGGGCTGCGTGGGCAGCTTGCCCCAACAGCAGAAAAGCGAACCAACTGGTGACGGCAAAATGCAACGGATACATATGCTTCCTCGGTGTGTGCAACGTGGCGTCTCCTGCGACGATCGGTTACTGTACCAACAATTACATCGCAAAACGATCTAATTGGCAACGTCTGTATACGATTGTTCAGCCACCTTGCCGTCGGGTTTGACGTTCGTCCGGGTGGCCGATAGACTGCGCCATCGTCTTCCTTACCCATGCCCCTGAAAGGACCACCCGCATGACCATGCTCCAGCTTCCCACGTATGACGACGTCGTCCAGGCCGCCGAACGCATTGCCGGCGCCGCGCACCGCACGCCGGTGCTGACTTCGCGCACTGTCAACGAGGAGTTCGGCGCCGAGGTGTTCTTCAAGTGCGAAAACATGCAGCGCATGGGCGCCTTCAAGTTCCGGGGCGGCTATAACGCCCTGGCCAAATTCAGCCCTGAGCAGCGGCGCGCCGGCGTCGTGGCGTTCTCGTCGGGCAATCACGCACAGGCGATCGCGCTGTCGGCGCGGCTTCTGGACATCCCGGCCACGATCATCATGCCCGAGGACGCGCCAGCCGCGAAGGTCGCCGCCACGCGCGGCTATGGCGCCACCGTCGTGACCTACGACCGGTATACTGAGGACCGCGAGCAGATCGGCCGCGCACTGGCCGAGCGTGATGGCCTGACGCTGATCCCGCCCTACGACCATGCGGACGTGATTGCAGGGCAGGGCACCGCGGCCAAGGAACTGTTCGACGAGGTCGGCCCGCTCGACGCGTTCTTCGTGTGCCTGGGCGGCGGCGGGCTGCTGTCGGGCTCGGCACTGGCCACGCGCGCCTTGTCGCCTGGGTGCCTGCTGTATGGCGTCGAGCCCGAAGCGGGCAACGATGGCCAGCAGTCGTTCCGTACCGGGCAGATCGTGCACATCGACACGCCGCGCACGATCGCCGATGGTGCGCAGACGCAGCACCTGGGACAGCTGACGTTCCCGATCATCCAGCGCGACGTCGACGACATCCTGACCGTCAGCGACGACGAACTGGTGGCGTGCATGCGGTTCTTTGCCGAGCGCATGAAGATCGTCGTGGAGCCGACGGGGTGCCTGGGCTTTGCGGCGGCGCGCAAGATGAAGGACAGCTTGCGTGGCAAGCGGATCGGCGTGCTGGTCAGTGGCGGGAATATCGATCTGGCCCGCTTCGCGAGCCTGATCGGGGCTTGACCCCGCTAAGCGCTCAGGCCGCCAGCGGCAACGCCACCTGCAGCAGGAAACCGCCACCGTCGCGGTTGCTCACTTCGAGCCCTGCATTGTGGCGCGTGAGCACCCGCTCGACGATGGCCAGGCCCAGCCCGGCCCCATTGGCCTGGCCCCGCGCGCTGTCCAGCCGCGTGAAAGGCTTCATCAGTTGCGCGATCTGGTCCGGCGGCACGCCGACGCCATGGTCGCCGATCTCGATCACGGCGCGTCGGCCGTGGCCCGTTGCTTTCACGCGCAGCACGATGTCGATCTCGGTGTAGTCTTGCCCCGGCGTGACGCCGTAACGGCGGGCGTTCTCGATGATGTTGTTGATCACGCGCCGCAGGTCGGTGGCGTTGCCCTGCACGTGCACGTCCGGCACCAGGTCGGTCCTGATCCGCAGGCTCGGGATGCGGCCCGCGTGGTGGCCGATGTCCGCCAGTAGCTCGGACAGATCCACCGGCACGAACGTGGCCGCTTCGGTCGGCTTGGCGTAGTCGAGGAACTGGCCGATGATCGCGTCCATTTGCGCGATGTCCGACTGCATGCCGTCGCGCGCTTCCTGCGACAGGTTGGCCATCTCGACCTCGAGGCCCATGCGCGCCAGCGGCGTGCGCAAATCGTGCGAGATACCGGCCAGGATCACGGCGCGGTCCTTCTCGACCTGGGCCAGGTCTTCGACCATCTGGTTGAAGCTGCGATTGGCCTCGATGATTTCTTGCGAGCCTTTTTCGGGCAGCCGCGCAGGGCGCTCGCCCTTGGCGATCGCGCGCGCAGCCGACGTCAGGCGCGCTAGCGGCCGGTTGACAAGGCTCGAGATCAGCGCTGCGCCCAGGACCGACAGCAGGCCGACCACCACCGCCCAGCCGAGCCACTGCACGCGCGTCAGACCCGCCAGACGCTCGCGCTCGAGCATCAGCCAGTATTTGTCATCCTCGATATTGAAGCTGATGTAAAAGCCGGGCACGCCGTTTACGCCACTGGAAAAGCGGGTGTCGGCGCCGAGTCGTTCGCGCACGATGGCGGCAATCTCGGGCATCAGGGGATTGTGCGGTGGCGGATCGATGATGTCCGTGTCTTCGAGCGTGAAGATGCGGATGCCTTCGTTCGACGCCAGTTCGAGCAGCAGTTCGAGCCGCAGGTCGGGCGCCGAGTGCGTCAGCGCGGCCTTGGTGATGGTGACGACGGACACGACCGTTTCGGCCGTCTGCTGCACTTGCGGGCCGCGCTGGTAGACGTTGATCATGCCGATCCAGGCGCCCATCGAGACGGCAGTGAGCACCGACATCAGGAAGAACGTGCGCCAGAACAGGCCGCTCTTGAACCAGGCAAAGCGCACGGCGCGATGCGCCGCCGCGAGCGACGTAAATGCAGGAGGCTTCACTAGCGCGGCTGACCCTCAGGGATGAATACATAGCCCAGGCCCCAGACGGTCTGGATGTACAGCGGGCTCGAAGGATCGGGTTCGATCAGCTTGCGCAGGCGCGAGATCTGGACGTCGAGCGAGCGGTCGAACACTTCGTATTCGCGGCCACGGGCCAGTTCCATCAGCTTTTCGCGCGAGAGCGGCTGGCGTGCATGGCGCGCAAACACCTTGAGCACCGAGAATTCGCCGGTGGTCAACGGCACGGTCTCGCCGTTTTTCTTCAGCGTGCGCGTGCCGAGATCAAGGATGAAGTCGCCGAACTCGAAGGTTTGCGGGGTTTCCGATGGCGCACCCGGGATTTCGTCGGGGCCTTTGCGGCGCAGCACCGCGCCGATGCGGGCCACCAGTTCGCGCGGGTTGAACGGCTTGGGCAGGTAGTCGTCGGCGCCCATCTCGAGGCCAACGATGCGGTCGACGTCTTCGCCCTTGGCGGTCAACATGATGATCGGGGTCTGGTCACCGGCGCCGCGCAGGCGGCGGCAGATCGACAGGCCGTCTTCGCCGGGCAGCATCAGGTCGAGCACGAGCAGGTCGTAGCGTTCGCGCAGCCACAGCTTGTTCATGGCGGGTGCACTTTCGGCAGTCACGACCTGGAAACCCTGTTCGGTCAGATAACGGCGCAGAAGATCGCGCAGGCGCACGTCGTCATCCACGACCATGATCTTGGCGGAGTGGCCGCCCTGCGTGCCCGTACCCACGTTAATGTTCGAAGTCGATGAAGTCATGGAACTGTCCAGAATTGTCAGATGAATGTCGCTATGGTAACTTCTTATGGCGGCGCCGCAGGCACGACTCAGCTCAGCCATTACAATGTGTTACAAACTTTACCCAATTAGTCTTACCCCGCCTGCGCGATCAACCTACACTGGCGTCAAGTGATCAACACAGCTTATCCGTTTATCAGGCATCACGGAAGAGGAACACCATGAACCACGCGCTCAACGACAATCCAGCAGCACCCGGTACCGCTCGCGGCCGGCTCGCCCGGCTTGTGCGCCTTGGTGTTTTCGCCTGCGCGTTTGCAGCAACCGGTGCCGGCGCTTTGGCCCAGGACCAGGACCGCAACCGCCGCAGCGACGACGTCCAGGCGCGCGAGCGTTACGACATGCAGGCCCTGCGCGACGCGCGCGCATTCGAAGTGCGCGAGCAGGGCCGCCGCAATGCCGAGGTCCAGCAGGACACGGTGCGTGAAGAGCGGCCTCGCGGGCGCCTGTCGCCGGACGAGCGGCGCGACCTGCGCCGCCAGATCAAGGAAGGTGCGGATCTGTATCCCAATTCGCGCCGCCGCTGACACGCGGCTGCTTCAGCAAAACGACGGCGCCTCTGGCGCCGTTGTCGTATCTGGCGTTTGACCGGTATCAATCGCACGGGGCCGGCCCGCCCTGCTAGTCTAGTGCTCACCCTGTGCATTTTCTTTTTCGCAAAATTTATTGCTATATGTTTATTTAGTTAGCGCAACATGCTATGTTGGCGAGCGCCTTACTGTTGGTAAGGTCAGCCACCAACAACATCCGCAACCTGGAGCGCAAACGTGTCCGATGTCGCCTTATCTTCTGTAGCACGCTTTGTCTCTGACGGACCAGAGCACTGCATCGTTCGGCGCGAGGACGGCGTGTACGCCGACCCGGAAGCGCTCGGCACGACTCTCGTGGCGGCGCTCGACAGCTTGCTGCGCGCCGGCCACTACCTGGCGGGACTCGATTACCCGATACTCATCAAGGCGCTGTATGGCCATGGCCCGGCATTGCCGCGCGATGCCGCGGGCCGGGTGCAGGTGCGCATCGCCGCTGACATTCGCCCGTTCACCCCGGCCCGCCAGGCGCTGTACCGTTCAGTGAAAATCACGGACGGCCAGGCCGAATACTATTTCGAGCCGGTGGTCGAACCCGATCCCGACGGCGGCGAGCGGCCAACCGCGCTCGATGCCGACGAATTTGTCGCCGACATGTGGGTCAAGGGGATCCGCTTCGGCGCCGATGTCGCCGCCATCGCGGAGGCCATCGGCAAGGGTGTGGCCGGGCGCTACGTGGTGGCGCGCCGTTTGCCGCCCGTCGACGGCGACGCCGCGCGCGTCGAAGAAGTCACGAACGAACTGCACCGCAGCGATGCGCCGCTCGAACTGGCCAATGGCAGGCTCGACCTCATGAGCTTCCAGAATCGCTTTCCGCAAGTGCGCATGGGTACGCGCCTGCTGCGCAAGGTGCCCCGCACGGCGGGCAGTCCCGGTTTCGAGCTGACCGGCATTCCGCTCCTGGCCGAGATCGGCAAGGACCTCGACCTGGCCGCCTATGCCGCCGAAGGCACCGGTATCGACGTCGTTCCTGCGGGCGAATTCCTGATCGCGCGCCGCGACGGATTTCTGAATGTCGACCCGAAAAGCAGCCGCATCGCGATCTCCGACAAGATCGTCAGCCGCGATGGCGTCAGCGCCAGGACCACGGGCAACCTGAACCTGAGCGGCGACTACGAAGAATTCGGCGAGGTGCAGGAACAGCGCACCATCGAAGGCGACAGCATCACCGTGCATGCAGACGTGTATGGCCACGTGCTCTCGCGTGGCGGGGCCGTCCGCCTGGAGCGCAACCTGGTCGGCGGCAGCGCGCGCAACATGAATGGCGGCGTGCGTGTGCTGGGCGTGGCCTCCAGCGCCACGATCCAGGCGGCCAAGGGGGACGTGGTGCTCGGGCGGGCCGAGAACTGCGTGATTTCCGGTGCGCGCATCCGGGTCGAGACCGCGATTAACTGCGAGATCATGGGCGACGACGTCGAGGTCACGCACGCCGAAGGCAGCGCGATTGCCGGCCGGCGCGTCCGGATCGGCCGCGCCGCGCCCTGGAAGCAGGGCGAGATGCTGGTATATCTGCTGCGGCCCGATTGTGCGCGCATCGACGATGCGATGGCCCAGGTGCGCGAGCGCATCGGGCAGTTCGGCCAGCTCGCAGCGCGCCACCGCGCATCGATCGAGACGCTGACGGCCCAGCCGCACCTGAGCAAGTACCTGAAAATCGCGCCGCGCATCCGCAGCGGTGATCTGGTGCTCAAGCCCGAGCAGGTGCCGCAGTTCCAGCGCATGACCGATACCGCGGGGCCCGCGCTCAAGGAGCTTGGCCGCTTGTCGGACGAAGCGAAAAAGCTCGACGCCGAACGGAAGTCAGGGATGGCGGTGCTGGGCCGCCTGGAAGCGCAGCGTTACGACCGTGTCGGCGCGGCGCAGATTGCACTCGAGGCCATTGCCGGCGAGGTGCAGGTGCGCGCATTGCCGTACGAGCCGGATCTTGGCTGCATCTGGGACCAAGGGCCGCGCGACATCCGGCTGCGCCTGCGCGATGCCATCGGCACCGAATTGTTGCATGCAGGCCGCGACGGCGCCTGGGCCTGGGATTCCGCATCCGCCGTCTCGCCGGGATGAACCTTTCCGCCCACGGGGCGGCCAGTTCAAGTTGATGGTAGTCAACATCAGGCCGGGAGGCAGGCATACGATGGTGGTCGGACTGACGAAGGATCCACCATGCACACCACATCGCGCGCGCCACGGTCTGGCGCACCACGGGATTACCTCAGCTTCATGCTCGACGGGCAGGAGTACGGACTCGATTGCGCGCGCGTGCAAGAACTCAAATTGCTCAAGTCCCTCGAACGCTTCGCGGAAGATGGCGACATCATCGGCGGCGTGGCGCTGTCGCATGGCGTGATCCTGCCGGTGATCGACATGCGTACCACTGCCACGCAAGTGGTGAATGCGCACGGCGGCGTGGTGCATCCCGATACCGACGTGATCATCCTGCGCCTGTCGAGCGGTCTGGTGGGAATGGTTGTGGAAGGGGTGACGGGGATCGTGCACGTGCGCCCGGAAGCCGTGCAAACCGTCCCGGGCGAAGCGGGCGCCAGTTACCTGATCGGCATTGCCCGCATCGACGGCCGCTGCGTAATCCTGATCGACATCGATGGCCTGATGTCGTTGTCGCCGCGGCGGCCGCTCCGGGCCGCCTGACGGCGTCGTACTGCCAGCTTACGCCAGCGCTTCCAGCTGTTCCTGCAATTCCAGCCACTCCATTTCGAACGTTTCCAGATCGCGCGCCACGAATGCCTGGTCGGCCACCAGCGTCTTGAGGCGATCCTTGTTCTGCGCGTCGTAGATCGTCGGGTCGAGCAGGGCGGCATCGATCGTGGCCTTTTTTGCCTGCAGCTTGGCCATCTGCTCGTCCAGACGCTTGACCTTGTTCTCGATCGGCTTGCGCTGCGCGGCGTTGCGCTGGCGCTCTTCGGCGCCCAGGCGCTTCTGTTCCTTGCGCTCGGCCGGCGTGGCGCTTGGCACCGGCGCGACGGGCGCAGCGGCCTTGGCCAGCGGCAGGATGTCGGTGCCTTTGCCCAGCTTGGTCTTGAACAGCCAGTCCTTGTAGTCGTCCAGGTCGCCGTCAAATGGTTGCAGGCGGCCGTCGGCAACGATGATGAATTCATCGGTCGTCGCGCGCAGCAGGTGACGATCGTGGGACACGACGATCAGCGTGCCTTCGAACTGGGCCAGCGCCATCGTCAGCGCCTCGCGTGTTTCCAGGTCCAGGTGGTTGGTCGGTTCATCGAGCAGCAGCAGGTTCGGGCGCTGCCAGACGATCAGGGCCAGCGCCAGACGCGCCTTCTCGCCGCCCGAGAACGGCTTGATCGAGCTGGTCACCATATCGCCCGGGAAGTTGAAGCTGCCCAGGAAGTTGCGCAGTTCCTGCTCGCGCACCGTCGGCGCGATTTTGGCCAGGTGCCACAGGGGCGACTCGTCATGGCGCAGCATCTCGACCTGGTGCTGGGCGAAGTAGCCGATCGACAGGCCTTTGCCGATCGTCGCTTCGCCGGTCAGCGGCATCAGCTCGCCGGCGATGGTCTTGATCAGCGTCGACTTGCCGGCGCCGTTCACACCCAGCAGGCCAATGCGCTGGCCGATGGTCAGCGAAAAGTCGATATGGTTGACGATGGTCTTCTTGCCGACCTTGTCGCCATGTTCGTCGAGCAGGAAGTAGCCGGCATCGACCTTGTCGAGCACCAGCAGCGGATTCGGTGCCGACAGCGGCTCGCGGAAGTCGAACGAGAATTCGGCTGCGGCGCGCAGCGGTGCCAGCTCTTCCATCTTGGCCAGGGCCTTCATGCGGCTCTGGGCCTGGCGTGCCTTGGAGGCCTGCGCCTTGAAGCGGTTGACGAACGACTCGAGGTGCGCGCGCTGGCGCTGCTGCTTCTCGAGGGCGCCGGCGGCCAGGATCATCTGGGCGGCGCGCTGGCGCTCGAAGCCCGAGTAGTTGGCCGTGTAGCGCTTCAGCTTGCGCTCGTCGATGTGCACGATCACGTTGACCACTTCATCGAGGAAGTCGCGGTCGTGGGAAATGATGATCAGGGTGCCCGTGTAGCGCTTGAGCCAGTCTTCGAGCCAGATGATCGCATCCAGATCCAGGTGGTTGGTCGGTTCATCGAGCAGCAGCAGGTCGGACGGGCACATCAGCGCCTGCGCCAGGTTCAGGCGCATGCGCCAGCCACCCGAGAAGCTTGCCACCGGCTGGTTCATCTGTGCCAGCGAAAAGCCCAGACCCAGCAGCAGCTGTTCGCCGCGCGACTGCACCGTGTAGCCGTCAGCGTCGGCCAGCATGCCATGCAGCTCGCCCAGGCGCATGCCGTGAGCGTCGACGTCCGGGTGCGATTCCAGTTCTTCCAGCTCGGCCTGGAGCTTGCGCAGGCCGACGTCGCCGTCAATGGCGTAATCGAGCGCCGCGCGGTCCAGCGCTGGCGTCTCTTGCGCCACGTATGCCATGCGCCATTTGGCCGGGAAGTCGATCTGGCCCTGGTCCGGGTGCAGCTCGTTACGGAGCATGCCGAACAGGCTCGATTTGCCGGCGCCGTTGGCGCCGATCAGGCCGATCTTGTCGCCCGGGTTGAGGGTCAGGTCGGCATCGACGAGCAGCGGCTTGGTGCCGCGCATCAGGCTGACGTTCTGGATACGGATCATGGTGTGGGACGCTTGAAAGTTGACGTGCAGCGTGGGGTGGGCAACCGAGTCGCCAACCCCACGGATAAAAGAAGGATGCGGATGATTACGCGTTTTGCAGCTGTTCGGCCGTCAGCAGGAACACGGCATCGTCGCCGATGCTGGTGGTCAGCCAGGTCAGGCCCAGGTGGCCGAACGCGGCTTCGGCGTACTCGCGCTCGTTGCCGATTTCAACCACCAGGATGCCTTCCGGCGTCAGGCGCTCGGCGGCGCCGGCGATGATCTTGCGCACCAGGTCCATGCCGTCTTCGCCACCGGCCAGCGCGATCTGCGGCTCGACCATGTATTCCTGCGGCAGCGTGCGCATCGATTCGGCATTCACGTACGGCGGGTTGGTGATGATCAGGTCGTATTTCTTGAACGGCACGTTCTCGTACAGGTCGGACTCGATCGGGTTCACACGCCCTTCGAGTTTGTATTCGCGGATATTTGTCTCGGCAACGGCCAGCGCATCCTTCGAGATGTCGATCGCATCTACGACCGCGTTGGCAAACGTATCGGCCATCATGATCGCAAGGCAACCGCTGCCGGTGCACAGCTCAAGCACGTTTTCCACGCCATCCGGGTCCACCAGCCATGGGCTGAACTGCTGCGGAATCAGCTCGGCAATGAACGAGCGCGGCACCAGCACGCGTTCGTCGACATAGAAGCGGTACTCGCCCAGCCATGCCTCTTTGGTGATGTAGGCGGCCGGCACGCGCTCGGTCACGCGGCGCTCGATCACGGCCAGCACCTGCAGCACTTCGTCGTCCAGCAGCCTGGCGTCGAGGAACGGCTCCAGGCGGTCGAGCGGCAGCTTCAGGGTGTGCAGGATCAGGTAGGCGGCTTCGTCGAACGCTTCGACGCTGCCGTGGCCGAAGAACAGCTTGGCACCATTGAAACGGGTGATCGCATAGCGCAGCAGGTCGCGCGGCGTGGAGAATGAGGTGGTGGTCATGGCCTGGATGATGGGTTGTAGGGCTTCAAGCGGCCAGCAGGCGCTGGAGCGTACGGCGATAGATATTCTTCAGGGGATCGATGTAGCGCAGTTCGATGTGCTCGTCGATTTTGTGAATGCTGGCGTTCGGTGGGCCGAATTCTATCACCTGAGGGCAGATGCGGGCGATGAAGCGGCCATCCGAGGTCCCGCCCGAGGTCGATAATTCGGTATGCACGCCCAGTTCGTCTCTGATTGCGGTGCAGACGGCGTCCGACAGCGTGCCTTTTTCGGTCAGGAAGGGCAGGCCCGACAAGGTCCAGTCCAGATCGTAGTCCAGGCTATGGCGGTCCAGGATCGCATGCACGCGCGCCTGCAGGCCTTCGGCCGTGCTGGCGGTCGAGAAGCGGAAGTTGAAGTCCAGGCTCACGCTGCCGGGAATCACGTTGTTGGCGCCCGTACCGGCGGCGATGTTCGACACTTGCCAGCTGGTGGGCGCGTAGTACTCGTTGCCTTCGTCCCACACTTCGAGCGTCAGCTCGGCCAGTGCCGGCGCGGCCTGGTGGATCGGATTGCGCGCCAGTTGCGGATAGGCGATGTGGCCCTGAATGCCCTTGACCGTCAGGTGGCCCGACAGCGAACCGCGCCGGCCATTCTTGATCGTGTCGCCCAGCACGTGGTTCGAGGTCGGCTCGCCCACCAGGCAATAGTCGGGCGCGACGCCCCGTTCTTCAAGCAGGTCGCAGACGATGGCGGTGCCGTCGACCGCCGGGCCTTCTTCGTCGCTCGTGATCAACAACGCGATCGAGCCGCGGTGCTCCGGATAGGCAGCGATGAATTCTTCGCAGGCGACGACCATCGCCGCGATCGACGTCTTCATGTCGGACGCGCCGCGGCCGTACAGCTTGCCATCGCGTTGCGTCGGCATGAACGGCTCGGATGTCCACTGGTGCAGCGGACCGGCCGGCACCACATCGGTGTGGCCGGCAAACACGAACAGCGGCGCATTCTCGCCCTTGCGCGCCCACAGATTGGTCACGCCGTTCGAGACGATCGTCTCGCACACGAAGCCCAGCGGCGCCAGCAGTTCGATCAGGCGCTGCTGGCAGCCCTTGTCCTGGGGCGTGATCGAGTCGAGCGCGATCAGCTCTTCAGTGAGCAGCAGGGTGCGTGACGGTCTCATGGCGCCGTCCCGAATTTTTCTTCAAATGCAGCCGGCGAGAAACCGACCGTCACCGGGCCGGCGCCTTGCACGACCGGGCGCTTGATGACCGACGGGTTCTCGAGCATCAGCGCCATGGCGCTGTCGGCATCGACGATGGCCGCCTTGCGTTCGTCCGGCAAGTTGCGCCAGGTGGTGCCTTTGCGGTTGACCAGCGTGGTCCAGTCGAGGTCTTGCAGCCAGGCCTTCACCAGTTCAGGCGTGAGCCCCTGCTTCTTGAAGTCGTGGAACGTGAAGTCGATGCCGTGATCCTGCAGCCAGGTGCGGGCTTTTTTCACGGTGTCGCAATTGGGGATGCCGTAGAGGGTAGTCGTCATGGGGGGAAGTAAAAAAGCGGACGGCAGCGCCGCCCTGGAACATCAGGAGTTGAGCGTGAACTCGGTGAACGAGGCGCCGCCCTTGGGCTCGCTGGCCTTGTCGTCCATCTGCTGCTGGACTTGGCTATCGGGCCCGTTGTTGAGCAGCCAGAGCAGGTTGGTGGCCGAGTCGGCGTTGGCCAGGCCTTCGTCCTGCGTCACGTGGCCTTCCTTGATCAGGTGGAACAGGGCGCCTTCGAACGATTGCGAACCGGCCGACAGGCTCTTGTCCATCGCTTCCTTGATCTGGCTGATTTCGCCCTGTTCGATCAGGTCGGCAATGTAGCGGGTATTGAGCATGACTTCGACTGCCGCGCGGCGCGCGCCGCCGGCAGCGGCTTTCACGAGCCGCTGCGAGACGATGGCCTTGATGCTCGACGCCAGGTCTTGCAGCAGCGCGTTGCGGTTTTCCAGCGGGTAAAAGCTGATGATGCGGTTGAGCGCGTTATAGCTGTTGTTGGCGTGCAGCGTGGCCAGCACCAGGTGGCCGGATTGCGCATAGGCCAGCGCGGCCTGCATCGTTTCGCGGTCGCGGATTTCGCCGATCAGGATGCAGTCGGGCGCCTGGCGCATCGAGTTCTTCAGCGCGATGCCGAAATCATGCGTGTCGCTGCCGATCTCGCGCTGGTTGACGATCGATTTCTTGTTCTTGAACAGGTACTCGATCGGGTCTTCCAGCGTCAGGATATGCCCGGTGCGCAGGTCGTTGCGGTGGTCGAGCATCGACGCGATGGTGGTCGACTTGCCCGAGCCCGTGGCGCCCACGACCAGCATCAGGCCGCGTTTTTCCATGATCAGTTCGGCCAGCACCGGCGGCAGGCCCAGCTCGGCCAGCGGCGGGATGGTCGCCGGGATAAAGCGGAACACGGCCGAGATCGAGCCACGCTGGCGGAACGCCGACAGGCGAAACCGGCCCACGTTCGCGACCGACACGCCCATGTTCAATTCATTGTCGCGCTGGAGTTCGTCGATCTGTTCTGGCGTCGCGATCTCGGACAGCAGCGACAGGATGTTCTCGGGTTCGAGGCGATGCTGGTTGATGGGGATGAGCGCACCGTTGATCTTGATGTGCACCGGGGAGTTCACGGCGAAGAACATGTCGGACGCGTTCTTCTCTTTCATCAGCTGGAACAGGCGGTCCATGGCCATCGCATCGTCTCCGTCATTCGGGGGAGTTACAAAAGCCAGTTGAGCAGGGCGGGCACGCCGCCCCGTTCAACCAGCCGTACTGACTACTTGCGCAATCAGTCGCCGCGCAGCAGGTCGTTGATCGCCGTCTTCGAGCGCGTCTGTGCATCGACGCGCTTGACGATGACGGCGCAGTACAGGCTGTACTTGCCGTCGGCGGACGGCAGGCTGCCCGACACGACGACCGAACCCGACGGCACGCGGCCATACGACACTTCGCCGGTGGCGCGGTCATAGATCTTGGTCGACTGGCCGATGTAGACGCCCATCGAGATCACCGAGTTTTCTTCGACGATGACGCCTTCGACGATCTCGGAACGCGCGCCGATGAAGCAGTTGTCTTCGATGATGGTCGGGTTGGCCTGCATCGGTTCGAGCACGCCGCCGATGCCCACGCCGCCCGACAGGTGGACGTTCTTGCCGATCTGCGCGCACGAACCGACCGTGGCCCAGGTGTCGACCATCGTGCCTTCATCGACGTAGGCGCCGATATTGACGTACGACGGCATCAGGACGACGTTCTTGCCGATGAAGCTGCCGCGACGGGCCACTGCCGGCGGCACCACACGGAAACCGCCACGAGCGAAGTCTTCGGGCGTGTAGTCGGCGAACTTGGTCGGGACCTTGTCGTAGAACTGGATGTCGCCCGAGACGACCGGCACGTTGTTCTCGAGGCGGAACGACAGCAGCACGGCCTTTTTGAGCCACTGGTTCACGACCCAGGTGCCGGTGTCCTTCTGCGCGACGCGCAGGCTGCCGTCGTCGAGGCCCGCGAGCACGTGGGCGACTGCGTCACGCAGTTCGGCGCTGGCGCTGTTCGGGCTGATGTCGGCGCGCTGTTCCCAGGCGGTGTCGATGATGTTCTGGAGTTGTTGGGTCATGGTGCTGGTCTTGGTTGGAATGATTTCAGGGGTGCGCAGGCGTCAGGTGAGGCCCTGGCAGAACTGGACGATGCGGTTGGCCGCTTCCAGGCCTTCGTCGACGCTGGCCACCAGGGCCATGCGGATGCGGTCCTGGCCCGGGTTCTGCCCGTGCGCATCGCGCGCCAGGTAGCTGCCCGGAAGGACCGTGACATTATAGTCGGCGTACAGGCGCCGTGCGAAGTCGACATCCGACAGGCCGGTGCGGCGCACGTCGGCCCACAGGTAGAAGCCGGCGTCGGGCAGTTCGACGTCCATCACCTGCTTGAGCAGCGGCGTGATCAGATGGAATTTCTCTTTGTACAGCGTGCGGTTTTCCTGCACGTGCTGCTCGTCGTTCCAGGCCGCGATCGATGCCGCCTGCACCGGTGGCGACATCGCCCCGCCGCAATAGGTGCGGTACAGCAGGAAGCGCTTCATCGCCACCGGATCGCCCGCCACGAAGCCCGAGCGCATGCCCGGCACGTTCGAGCGCTTCGACAGGCTCGAGAACACGATCAGGTTGCGGTAGGGCTGTTCACCGCTGCTGCGGCCCAGCTGGTGCGCTGCTTCCAGTGCGCCCAGCGGGGGCGCGCTGCCCGTATAGATCTCGGAATAGCATTCGTCCGCCGCAATCAGGAAGCCCCAGCGGTCCGACAGCGCGAACAGGTCGCGCCAGTCGTCCAGCGTCAGCGTGGCGCCCGTCGGGTTGCCGGGCGAGCAGACATACATCAGCTGCACGCGCGGCCAGACCTCTTCTGGCACGCTCGCGTAGTCGGGCGCGAAATTGCGGCCCGGTTCCGAGTTGACGAACCACGGCGCAGCACCGGCCAGGTAGGCCGCGCCCTCGTAGATCTGATAGAACGGGTTCGGGCACACCACCAGCGGATCCGGCTTCGATGCGTCGATCGTGCACTGCGCGATGGCAAACAGGGCCTCGCGCGAGCCGTTCACCGGCAGCACCATCGTGGCCGCATCGAGCGCGGGCAAGCCGTAGCGCCGTTCGAGCCAGCCGGCAATGGCGGTGCGCAGTGGCTCGCTGCCGATCGTGCTTGGATAACTGGCCAGGCCCGATACTGCATGCATCAGCGCTTTCTCGATGAACGGGGGCGTCGGATGCTTCGGCTCGCCGATGCCGAGACTGATGGGTGCGTAGTCCGGGTTCGGTGTTACGCCGGCAAACAACTGGCGCAGTTTTTCGAACGGGTAGGAGTGGAGTTTGTCGAGATGGGGATTCACGGCGATACCAGTGTGCGCTTTTCGCTAATTTTTCATTATAGCGCCAGGAATCGCTGCCACGGGGCATACGATTAAAGTGATTTGCGGTAACATCTAACGTCAATACCCACCCGTGATGTTCACGCTGAAAGCCGATTTTCCGTGCCGATCAATTACGCGCGCAGCCTGACTGGACACGCCCGCACGCCGGGCGCCAACCGCCACCTGGGCGTGGCGCTGGCTTTCGTTGCCGGCGCCATCAACGCGGGCGGCTACCTGGCGGTGCGCGAGTACACGTCACACATGACCGGCATCGTCTCGAGTGCGGCCGACCATCTGGTGCTCGGCCAGACCGACCTGGTGCTCGCGGCGGTGGGCGCCTTGCTCAGCTTTTTGCTGGGCGCGGCCAGCACCGCGATACTCGTCAATCTCGTGCGGCGCCAGGGCCTGCACAGCGGCTACGCGCTGCCGCTGGTGCTCGAGGCAATCCTGCTGCTGGTATTCGGCATCCTGGGCGCGCGGCTCAACGACATCGATGCGCTGTTCATCCCGCTGACCGTGATGCTGCTGTGTTTCATGATGGGCTTGCAGAACGCCGTCATCACCAAGGTCTCGCACGCCGAAATCCGCACCACCCACATGACCGGCATCGTCACCGACATTGGCATCGAGCTGGGCAAGCTGGCGTACTGGAACCGGGATGGCGGCCTGCGCCAGCCGAAGGTCACGGCCAACCTGGGCCGCCTGGGCCTGATGGTGGCGCTTCTGGTCGCATTCTGCATTGGCGGCGTGGCCGGTGCGCTGGGCTTCAAGCACCTGGGCTACCTGTCGACGATCCCGCTGGCCGGCTTCCTGTGCGTGCTGGGGATTGTGCCTGTGGTTGACGACACGCTACGCGTGCTCGGGCGCGCCCGGCGGGCCGGGCACGACGCCTGAACGCAGTTTGCCGGCCCTGAGTGACCGCTCACGCAGCCTGCGCGCGCCATGCGCCTGGATTAATGCCGCTCCACTCGCGAAACGCGTGCGTGAACGCGCTCTGGTCCTGGAATCCCAGCAAAAAGGCGACGTCGGCCAGGCCCAGTTCGCGCCGCCGTAAATACTCCTGCGCCAGCGCGAAGCGCACGCCATCGAGCACCTGCTGGAAGCTCGATCCGGCCTCGGCCAGCTTGCGCTGCAGCGTGCGCGCCGACAATCCCAGTTCTGCCGCCACCGGCGCCAGGCGTGCCTGGCCATCGGGCAGCCGCGGCGTCAGCGCCGCCGTCACCCGCGCCACGATACCGTCGGCGACCAGGACGCGCTGCGCCAGCAGCCCTTCGGCATGCTGTTGCAGCACCGGGTAGAGGCTGGGGTCGGCGTTCGGCACCGGCATGTCGAGCAGCGCCACGTCGAAGGCAGCGCAGTGGCGTGGCGCGTCGAAGGTTGGCGCGACGCCCAGCACGCGCCGGTATTCGTCGTGGCCGTGGCCGGGATCGGCGTGCCGGAAGCGCATCGCCTGCGGTAGTAGCGGCCGGCCCGCCATCCAGCTGCCGAACACGGCAATGCCGGCATACACGCTTTCAGCCAGGTGACGCGTGGCGTCCGGATAGCGGCTGATCCATTCATATTGTGCCTGCGGGCCCTCGATCCCCAGCCGGCTGCGGCCCAGGTCGTGCGCGAGCGATTCATAGCGCTGGGTCAGCGCCATCGCATGGCCGAAACTGCTGCAGGCCAGCAGCAGCAGGCCGTAGGCGCTGTAGGTTGCGGGCCGCACCTGTTCGCCGACATGCAAACCGAAAAACGGATCGTTCGCCAGCCGCGCGCCAGCATCGAGCAGGGCGATGTAGCGTGCTGTCGGCAGGGTGGCAGGAAGCGGGTCGAGTGCATCGGCGGCAAGGCCGACGGCAGCGGCAAGCGCATCGTGCGTAACACCGCGGGCAAGGGCAGCATGGAGAAGCGCCTGCAGGTAGGCGCCAGTCACGCGGGCGGGATTGGGCAAGTGTGGCGTGATGGAGCAAGGCGATGGCATGAATGCGCAATACAGTTGGCGAAGCCCTGACTAGTCTGGCAAAAAGGGCAACTTGTGCCCAGTATAACGGGAAGCGTATCGATGCGGCGTTGGAACGGCTGGAGTAACGAAGTAATGGCGGTGCGACTGCAAGACCGGCCCCGGGCGTTGGATGTCCGGCCATGTGCGCTGTTTTGCCGGTCCGGTCCCGCCGGCTGCATGCGTGCCGCCTGTATGGTGCGGCCATGACGACGTTCCCGCCACCGCGCGACTGGGATGTGCTCGTGATCGGCGGCGGCATCACGGGCGCCGGCGTCCTGCTTGAAGCGGCACGCCGCGGCCTCAAAACGCTGCTGGTGGAGCAGGCCGACTTTGGCTGCGGCACGTCGAGCCGCTCGTCGAAACTGATGCATGGTGGCCTGCGCTATCTGGCGGCCGGCAGCCTGCGCCGCACGCGCGACGCGGTGGCCGAGCGTGAAGCGCTGCTGCGCGCGGCGCCCGGCCTCGTCGATGCACAGCCGTTCGCGTTTGCCAACCATGGCGCCGACCTCACGCGCCGCCTGGGCCTGCTGTCGATGCTGCGCGTGGTCGACCTGCTCACGGGCCGGCGCGAACCGCAATGGCAGCGCCAGGACGCGCTGCGCAAACCGGCCCCGGATGCGCCCGATCCGCGCAGCGCCGGCAGCATCCGCTACACCGACGCCAAGACCGACGATGCGCGCCTCGTGCTACGCGTGCTGGGCGAGGCGCGCACCCATGGCGCGGTGGCGTGCAATTACGTGACCGTGCAATCGCTCGTGCGCGATGGCGGCAAGGTGCATGGCGCCTTGCTGCGCGACGAACGCACGGGCGCCGAGACGGCCGTGCGCGCCCGCCTGGTGATCGACGCCACCGGCGCGCCGCCGGCGCCTGCCAACGCCGGCGGCAACGACAAAGCACCCCGCCTGCGCTGGCTGCGCGGCAGCCACCTGCTGCTGCCGGCCGACCGCCTGCCACTGACCGAAGCCGTCAGCCTGCTGCATCCGGTCGACGGTCGTCCCGTGTTTGCCTTTCCGTGGGAGGGCGTGACGCTGGTGGGCACGGCCGACATCGACCAGGCCGACGACGTCAACGCCCAGCCGAGCATCACGCGCCGCGAATT
This sequence comes from Oxalobacteraceae sp. CFBP 8761, assembly GCA_014841595.1. Lineage (NCBI taxonomy): Bacteria > Pseudomonadati > Pseudomonadota > Betaproteobacteria > Burkholderiales > Oxalobacteraceae > Oxalobacteraceae sp. CFBP 8761. Next base: position 1,551,624 of record JACYUE010000001.1, read on the forward strand.
CGATTACCTGATGGCGGCCGTGCAGGCCCAGTTCGCGCCGCTGGCGCTGGTCGATGCCGACGTGCTCGCCACGTTTGCCGGCGTGCGCCTCGTGTTCGACAGCGGTAGCGACGGCGTATCGATCAGCGACAAGCGCGAGCATCTGGTGTGGTCCGAGCCCGGCCTGGTGTCGGTCGCGGGCGGCACGCTGACCACGTTCCGCCTCGCCGCGCGCGACGTGCTGCGCGAAGCGGCCCGCCAGTTGCCGGGCTGGCAGATGCGCACCGAGCGCGGCGCCGTGTTCGCGCGCGCCAGTGCGCCGGCGCGGCGCGACCTGCCGCCCAATGTGCTGCGCCGGCTGACGGGCCGCCACGGCGCGCACGTCAAGGCGCTGCTTTCTGCCGCGCACGCGGGCGAGCTCGAATGCATTCCAGGCACGCACACGCTGTGGGCCGAGCTGCGCTGGGCGGCGCGCGCCGAACAGGTGTACCGCCTCGACGACCTGTTGCTGCGCCGCACGCGCCTGGGCATCCAGCTGACCGACGGCGGCGCCGCCCTCATGGGTCGGGTGCGCGCGATCTGCCAGAAGGAGCTGGGGTGGGATGATGCGCAGTGGGAGGCGCAGGAAAAACGTTATATCGCAGCCTGGCGGTTGCAGCACGCGGTGCCGGCAGCCTGAGTCGTACCAAGCTTGGTTTAAATTACCGGAACACGCAACTCCAGAAGGCGTTTCCGGAGCAGTCAGAATAAATCTTCGCCCTCTCAGTCGTCATCCTGAGGAATGTCGAGCCACATCTCGTAGAGGCCAACCTCTGGCGGGTCGCTGATTTTCCCGCCTCGGATTTTCGCTGAGCATTCAAAATGTTTGAACTCAGCCAGATCGCCCTCAATGACCGCGCGTCTGAAATCTTGGGCAAGGCGAGGAGACAGGTTGCCTACAATCTCTTCGTCCAACAAGACTCTCACGCTATTTGATGATGCTGCAAGAAGCAATTGAACTTGGGTGTCAACAACTGTACCTTTTTGGGTTCGTGGACCACATACAGCTTCAAACACATTTTGATAACGTCGCGTGCCGAGCGTTTCAATACGAAACTGCCGAGGCCCACTGATAACTGGAATAATCGAGGGCGCGCCTGCCTGCACTGTCTTGTCCCTGCTCCGTTCGGGCATGCCCGCAGAGTTCGCTTTGATGGCCCGGAAATAGACTTCCAGTGCAACCAGCGTGTCATCCAACGCACGATGGCTGGAGCCTGTTTCGAGATCCAAATGCTTTGCGAGATGGATCAGTTTGTGGCTCGACAAGTCGGGCCACGCAGATCGCGCTCTGGCGAGGGCACAATGTCCGACATTTCGCACGGGCATGCGACCGTGACGTTCGATTGCGGCATTAAGAAATCGCACATCAAAATTGATATTGAATGCCACGACATCGTGACCTCCAATGAATTCGATGAACTCATCCAACACTTCTTCCATCGGTCGGCCACCTTCGCGAAGCATGACGTCGGTAATACCCGTCAGATTTGTGATGAATCGGGGCAGGGGCCTGTCGATTGCAATCAGCTTCTGCATGTGGGGATGTGATACAGCGCCTGGAACATACTTGACCGCTGCTACTTCGATAATTCGATCTTTTTTTGAACAGAAGCCTGTGGTTTCAAAATCGAAGAAGACGATTGGCTCGCCGGACTGAGGATAGTAAGAATCGAGCATGGGTAAATTATGATGATTCGACTGGGGCGGTTAGGGGGCGCGGTTGGCGATGTTGAAAAAGCTTGAGATCAGGGCACGCGGCCGCCGCGCACGGTTTCCAGCGTCGTCCCTGCCTGCAGCATCACGACCTGATTGCGTCCGCGCGCCTTGGCCTCGTACATGGCCCGGTCGGCCGAGATGAACAGCGAGCGCAGATCGTCGAACAGCGTCGGCACGATGCAGGCCACGCCCAGGCTGGCCGTGACCACGCCGGTGCCGTCGGCGCGCGGGTTCGGCATGGCCAGGCGCTCGATGTGGGCGCGGATCGTTTCACCGAGACTCGCAGCGTTTGCGGCGCTGGTATCGGCGAGCAGCACGACGAATTCCTCACCGCCGTAGCGCGCCGCCAGATCGGTCGGGCGCATCGCATGCGATTGCAGCGCTTCGGCGATCGATTGCAGACAGGCGTCGCCGGCGGCGTGGCCCAGACTGTCGTTAAAGCCCTTGAAATGGTCGACGTCGATCACGATCAGCGACAGCGGCTGGCCATTGCGGATCGCGCGCTGCCATTCTTTTTCGAGGAAGGCGTCGAAGTGGCGCCGGTTGGCGATGCGCGTGAGCGGGTCGACCAGGGCGGCATGCTGCAGCGCCGTCTCGGACTGCTTGTGGTGCGTGATGTCGTGCAGCAGGATGACGAACAGGGTTTCGTCGCCGGCCATCGGCGAGAGTCCCATGTCGATCGCACGCAGTGCACCGTCGGGCTGGTGCAGCAGCACTTCGCGCGTGCCCCGGCAGCGTGCAGCGGCATTCTCGTCCGACGGGTTGGCGAAGAAGGCGGCATAGTCGTGGGCCGCCGGCGGCTCGAGCAGATCGCACAGCGGGCGCCCGACGAGCAGGCTGCGGGGCTGCGCCAGGAAGCCTTCGCTGGCAGGGTTGGCAAAGGCGATGCAACCGCTTGCATCGACGAGCATCAGGCCTTCGTCCATCCCGTCGACGACCAGCTGGAGGCGCTCGGCCTGCTGTTTCTGGCTGTCGCTGCTGCTGCGCAGGCGCAGCTGGGCGCGCACGCGCACGCAGACTTCGGCCATCCGTACGGGCTTGGCGATGTAATCGGCGGCGCCGGTGTCGAAGCCGGCGACGACGTCATCGGTCTCGCTGCACTCGCTGATGAAGATGACGGGGATGTGGGCGGTGTCAGGGGAGCGCTTGAGGCGGCGGCAGATTTCCAGCCCGTCGAGGTCGGGCAGGCGTACGTCGAGCAGGATCAGGTCGGGCTGCACGCGCAGCGCAATGTCGAGTGCACGTTTGCCGGTGCCGGCGACGAAGGTCTGGTAACCCTGCTGTCGCATCATGTCCTGCAACAAGCCGACGCTGTCCGGGGCGTCGTCGACGATCAAAATGGCGGATTGGCGCGCCGGAGCTGCTAGCGCTAGAGCAGGGTACATCATCAGTTGCGGAAAGACCTCATCAGTGTGCGGAAATCATAACCGCAATCCGAGGTAATCAGACAACTGATCTTGCCAGAAACCCACCACGTGATACGGTTGTTGCAATAATGCAACTGAACCGTTATTGGCCCGCGGACGAATCGCGGGCCAATCGGGGTGGTATTACAGCATGCCGGCGATGAGCTTGCCCAGGATGGCGATGCCTTCGCGGATGCGTTCAGGTGGCACCGTCACGAACGACAGGCGCAGCGTGTTCGACGCCGGATCGTTGGCATAGAACGGCGCGCCCGGCACGAACGCCACTTTGGCGGCCAGCGACTGCTCGAGCAGTTTCATCGCGTCGATCTGCTGTGGCAGCGTGACCCAGATGAACATGCCGCCTTCCGGTTCGGTCCAGCTGACGCTCGTCGGGAAGTGTTCTTTCATCGCGTCGAGCATGCACTGGCACTGGTCGCTGTACAACTTGCGGATGGTCGGGATGTGCTCGTCGAGGAAACCGTCCTTGACGACTTCATGCACGACCATCTGCGTGAGCTGCGCGGTGTGCAGGTCGGCAGCCTGCTTGGCCAGCTCGAGGCGGCGCACCAGCGGCAGCGGGGCGCACACGTAACCCAGGCGGATGCCGGGCGTCAGCACCTTCGAGAACGAGCCCATATAGATGACGCCATCCGGGTTCATCGCGACCATCTTCGGCATCGGCTCGCCGCGGTACGACAGCGAACCGTACGGATCATCCTCGATCAGCGGGATGGCCAGGCGCGCGCAGGTTTCCACCAGTTCGCGACGGCGCTCGAGCGACAGGCTGCGGCCGGTCGGGTTCTGGAAGTTCGGCAGCGAGTACAGCATGCGCGCGCCCTTGGCGACGGCGTCGATCGACGACGGCACCAGGCCGTGCTCGTCGGTGTCGACGGATTTGAATTCGGGGCGGTACACCGAGAACGCCTGCAGCGCGCCCAGGTAGCTCGGGGTTTCGACCAGCACGCGGCTGCCTTCGTCGACCAGCACCTTGCCGAGCAGGTCGAGTGCCTGCTGCGAGCCGGACGTCATCAGGATCTGTTCCGGCAGGATGATCGAGCCTTCGGTCGACAACGAATTGGCAATCCATTCGCGCAGTGGCGCGTAACCGTCGGTCGGGCCGTATTGCAGCGCCACCTTGCCGGCTTCGCTCAGCACCTTGTCGTAGGCCGCTTTCATGCGCTCGACCGGGAAGGTCGCTGGCGACGGCAGGCCACCGGCAAACGAAATGATGTCCGGACGCTGGGTGATCTTCAGGATTTCGCGGATGAAGGAGCTTTGCAGCTGCGCGGCGCGTTCCGAGAACTGCCACTGGATAGGATTAGGGTTGTCGATTTTCATACTTGTCTCGCAGGAAGGGGCACGGTCGTGCCGGGCCATTATATAGAACACGCCGGGTAGGCGATCTCTTGTCGGCGGACGGCGCCGGGTCAGCGCCACCCGTCATGACAGTAAAGGAAACACCGGCGAATGTGCGCCGGTTATTGCCACGCAAACGCTGTTTTTATGCCACTTCCACGATCATTTCGATCTCGACGCACGTGCCGCGTGGCAGCGATGCGACGCCAAAGGCCGACCGCGCGTGCTTGCCAGCGTCGCCGAATACTTCGCCGATCAGTTCCGACGCGCCATTGGTGACCAGGTGCTGCTCGTTGTACTCCGGGGTCGATGCGACCAGGCTCATGAGCTTGACGATGCGCTTGACACGGGTCAGGTCGCCGCCGACGGCTTCCTGCAGCGTGCCGATCAGGTCGATGGCGACCGAGCGCGCAGCGGCCTGGCCGTCGGCGGTGGTCTTGTCGCGGCCCAGGATGCCGGCGTTCGGCGAACCGTCGGCGTTCTTGGCGATGTGGCCCGAGATGAACACGAGGTTGCCGGTCTGGACGTACATGACGTAGGCTGCGGCCGGGGTGGCTGGCGCTTCCAGCGTGATGTTCAGTTCTTTGAGTTTGTCGTAGACGGTCATGGAATTTCCAGGGTGCGTGAATGAATCCGGTATTGTACGTCGAGCCGGCGGCGCTGCCCAACCACCGGGTTTGGGAGTACCCATCTACGGGGTCACCGGCGCCGCGCGATATTGCTTATCAAAAATATCTCTTGAAATCCCCCGGCAGGGCCACATATGCGTCCGGGTCTGACCAACCCTATTGTCTTTAACGAGGAACAAGATGGCACATGCCGAAAAAGAAACCCTTGGATTTCAGGCTGAAGTAAAACAGCTGCTGCAACTGATGATTCACTCCTTGTACTCCAACAAGGAAATCTTCCTGCGCGAACTGATCTCGAACGCGTCGGATGCCTCCGACAAGCTGCGCTTCGAGGCGATCAACAACGACGCCCTGTACGGCAACGACCACGAATTGAAAATCAAGGTGGCGTTCGACGCTGCCGCCAAGACGATCACGATCTCGGACAACGGTATCGGCATGAACCGTGACGAAGTGATCTCGCACCTGGGCACCATCGCCAAGTCGGGCACCAAGGAATTCTTCAGCAAGCTGTCCGGCGACCAGCAGCAGGATGCCGCGCTGATCGGCCAGTTCGGCGTGGGCTTTTACTCGGGCTTCATCGTCGCGTCGAAAATCACGGTCGAGACCCGCCGCGCAGGCGCCGACGCGTCCGAAGGCGTGCGCTGGGAGTCCGCCGGTGAAGGCGACTACAGCATCGAGCAGATCGACAAGACCGGTCGCGGCACCGACGTGATCCTGCACCTGCGCGACGGCGAAGAAGAACTGCTGTCGGCCTGGAAGCTCAAGTCGATCATCCGCAAATACTCGGACCACATCTCGCTGCCGATCGTGATGCAGAAAGAAGAGTGGGACGAAGAAAAGAAGGAAACCGTCCTGAAGGACGACGTCGAGACCGTGAACCAGGCCAGCGCGCTGTGGGCACGCTCGAAGAACGAAATCACCGAAGAGCAGTACAACGAGTTCTACAAGCACGTCTCGCACGACTTCCAGGAACCGCTGACTTATACCCATAACCGGGTCGAGGGCCGCAGCGAATACACGCAGCTGCTGTACGTGCCGGCGCACGCGCCGTTCGACCTGTGGGACCGCAACAAGCGCGGCGGTATCAAGCTGTACGTCAAGCGCGTCTTCATCATGGACGATGCCGAGCAGCTGATGCCGACCTACCTGCGCTTCATCAAGGGCGTGATCGACTCGAGCGACCTGCCGCTGAACGTCTCGCGTGAAATCCTGCAGGAATCGCGCGACGTGCGCGTGATCCGCGAAGGTTCGACCAAGCGCGTGCTGGGCATGCTCGAAGAAATGGCGAACTCGGACGAGCAGGCCGGCAAGGACAAGTACGCGACCTTCTGGAAGGAATTCGGCCAGGTGCTCAAGGAAGGCGTGGGCGAAGATGCGACCAACAAGGACCGCATCGCCAAGCTGCTGCGCTTTGCGTCGACCGCCAATGACTCGGATGCCCAGACCGTCTCGTTCGCCGATTATATCGGCCGCATGAAGGAAGGCCAGGACAAGATCTATTACGTCACGGCCGACAACTACAATGCCGGCAAGAACAGCCCGCACCTGGAAATCTTCCGCAAGAAGGGCGTTGAAGTCATCCTGATGACCGACCGCGTCGACGAGTGGATGCTGTCGTTCTTCACCGAGTTCGAAGGCAAGGAACTGGTGTCGGTCGCCAAGGGCGGCCTGGACCTGGGCGGGCTGGAAGACGAAGCCGAGAAGAAGGAACATGCCGAGACCGAGGCTGGCTACAAGGAACTGGTCGAGAGCATGAAGGGCGCGCTGGGCGAGAAGGCCAAGGAAGTACGCGTGACGTTCCGCCTGACCGATTCGCCGGCCTGCCTGGTGGCGGACGACAACGAGCTGTCGGGCAATCTGCTGCGCATGCTCAAGGCAGCAGGCCAGGACGCGCCGGAATCCAAGCCCATCCTCGAGATCAACCCGGACCACCCGCTGGTGCAGCGCCTGAAGTACGAAGACACCACGAGCCCGCGCTTTGCCAACTGGTCGCACATCCTGTTCGATCAGGCGATGCTGGCCGAAGGCGGCAGCCTGAGCGATCCGGCGTCGTTCGTGAAGCGCTTGAACGAGATGCTGCTGGCTGGCGCGAAGTAAGCGCCTGATCGGTCAGCGTAAAAGCCGCCGTTCCCGTCACCGGGAGCGGCGGCTTTTTTTTTGATGAGCGCTGCTGGTCCACCTACAAGTGACGCACCTCGGCTGGCGCTGTATGCCAGTTGTCGTTGCGGCCATCGATGTAGCGCACCGGCGCGGCCATGAGCGCATCGACCGGTAGATCGTCCAGGCTGGCGGCCGTCACGGCAATGAACGGACCCGCAGCGACGGTCGTGAAGACATGGATGCCGCAGGTACTGCAGAACGCGTGGCCATCACGGCGCGCACCAAAGCGGTAGTCGCGCAGCATCTCGTGGCCCTGCAACAGGCGAAACGCCGTTGGCGCGACGACAAAGGCCCAGAACCGCATCTTGGTGCAGATCGAACAGTTGCACTTGACCGTGCCGGCGGCCAGGTCGATGTCGGCGTCATAGCGTACTGAACCGCAGTGGCAACTGCCGTGAAAGGTGGTCACGTCGATTCTTTTTGCGCCGTCACGTCAGCGCAAAACGCGTCCAGCAGACGCATGCCGTCGGGCCAGTCGCCATAGCCCGAATCGGTGGTGACGTGGCCGGCGTCGCCGATCTCGACCAGTTTGCTGCCCCAGGCGTCGGCAAACGACTGGGTGCGCGCGAGGCTTGCATAAGGATCGTTCGTGCTTGCCACGATCATGCTGGGAAACGGCAGCGGCGTGCGCGGGATCGGCGCCCAGTTGCCGGCCGGGATCGGGAACGATGGCCGTTCAACGTCGCTGGGCGCCACCAGAAAGGCGCCGGCCACTTTCAGGGGCGAGCCCGACAGTGCCCAATGCGCGACCAGCATGCAGCCCAGGCTATGCGCCACCAGCACCGGGGCGCCGCTGCAGCCGGCAATGGCTTCTTCCATCTCGGCCACCCACTCGTCGCGGTCGGGGTTGGTCCAGTCGCGGTGGGCCGCGCGGCGCCACGCGGGATTGCGTTCGTGCCACAGCGATTGCCAGTGCTGGGGACCGGAGTTGAACAGGCCGGGCAGGATCAATACGTCACACGTCATCTTGTTTCTCCTTGATGGGGTTGGTCGGCGCCGAGGCCAGGACTGCACGCTGTGCAGGGCGCCGCAGCGGACGCAGCGCGCGCTCGAACAGGCGCTTGAACACGTCCTTGCGTTGCTCGGTCACCATGCCGAGCAGGGCCGTTGCGAGGGCGACGGCGGCCGACAGGGCCAGCACGTCAGTCACGCTGGCGGGATCATGCGGATACAGCACGGGCCAGCCGATCAGCACCAGCGCATGCGACAGGTACAGCGTCAGCGTATAGGCGGCGAACAGCCGGATGGGGCGCGCCACGCGCAGCAGGCCGGTGAAGCCGGCGAAGCGGGCGCAGGCGAAATTGAGGAGGACGATCAGGCCGAAGGCGTAGTCGGCCAGGAATCGGTCGGCGTTGCCGAGTGCAACGTACTGCCCGAGCCAGCTGGCCCTGCCGGCTGCGCGTAGCAGTTCCTCCATGCCGTATGCCTCGTACGCCACCAGCAAGACCATGCTCAGTGCCCAGCCGGCGCGCGCCGTGCTACGGCCCAGGCTGTAACGCGCCTGCCAGTGGTACAGCGCGACGCCGGCCAGCCAGACGGGCAGCAGGAGCCACAGCTTGTAGCCCATGATGGCCAGCAGCAGGCCGATCGCCGGCAGGCGCCATGGCTGGCGCACATAACAGGCGACGCCGAACAGCACGTAGAACCACACCTCGTAATTGAGCGACCACCAGGGGCCGAGCCAGGGCGGGTACTCCGACAGTGTCCACAAGTCGCCCATGAACAGCAGGTGGAACGGGATATAAAACCAGGGTTTGGCCACCTGGTAGCTTGCGCCCATGCCGGGAACATGCGGCCCCTGGCTCAGGTAAGCGCACAGAAAGCCCAGCAGGAGCACGGGCAGGGCCACCGAATAGATCCGGGCAGCACGCGCGACGGTAAAGTCGATTGCATCGGGGCGGCGCATCTGCGTCGTGTAGGCAATGACGAAGCCGGACAACACAAAGAAGGCCATGACCGATTCACGGCCGAGCAGCGTCCAGTGCTGGGAACCGGGAATATCGACCAGCTTGAACATGCGCATATGCATCAGCACCACGGCCACCGCAGCCAGGAAGCGCACCAGGTCGAGGTACACCGAGAACGGCTGGTTGAGGGGAGTGGGAGGAGCGCGCATTGCATTAATAGTAAAGCAAAACGCCGATTGCACGATTTTTGGCCAGGGACGGATACGTCGAAAAAAAACGTCAAAAATTTTTGCGGCGAACCCTAAAGTTCCCGCGGGACCATCCGATAACAATCCCAGATAGGCAGCAAACCGCGCACATTATTCAAAAATAGTTGCGGGTTACCCTAAAGTTGGTGGCGAGGCTGCCGTAAATGGAAGAGCAGACGGCGTCGGGCAGGTTGTGTGGTCAGCAAAAATAGTGAAAATTTTTTCAAACTGACCCTAAAGTTGTTCCGCGGGCTGCCGTTAAAGAGATAAGCGGCAATTGCCGAGTGGCAAAATTGCGACAAACGCGGTTTGTTGCTGTACATCATCAAGGTGCTTTCCTGCACCAAACAGCCCCGATTTTTACGGCGGCTTCATAGGGAACCAGATGGGTTTGTCAGACAAACTCCTATGGGTCCGTCTCGTCGTTCACTGACTGAAAATACAGACTTTCTCCAATTTGAGAATAGTTTCCCCACGGTCAGAATCTATCTCATCGGCAACACAACGGCAGCCGACACAACGACTGGAGAGAGAAAATGACGATGAACGACATGATGGCTGAAATTCGCGACGCTAACCTGAGCTACCTGATGCTGGCTCAGCAAATGATCCGTGCCGACAAGGTCACTGCCATTTTCCGCCTGGGCGTCTCGGCCGACATCGCCGACCTGATCGAAGGCATGAGCAACGCGCAAATCCTGAAGCTTGCTGGCGGCAACATGATGCTGGCCCGCTTCCGCTTCGACGACAGCGCAATCCTGTCGATGCTGACGAGCCACACGAAGGAACGCAGCCTGGCCCAGTCGCACGCTGCCATCCTGATGGCCGGCCAGCCAGTCGAAGAGATCGTATAATCGTTGTCAGCGGTCTTGCTGTAAGGCCGACAGTGCCGGGAGCCGTATCGCCATGAGTAAAAAGAGCGTTGTCACCGAGGCGCAGGAAATCCAGCTCGCCATTGAACTGATCAACCTGGGCGCACGCCTGCAACTGCTCGAGACCGAAGTCTCGCTGTCGCGCGAACGCCTGCTCAAGCTGTACAAGGAGCTCAAGGGTGTCTCTCCACCCAAGGGCATGCTGCCGTTCTCGACCGACTGGTTCCTGACCTGGCAACCGAATATCCATTCGTCGTTGTTCATCAATATCCACCAGTTCCTGGTGGAGCATGCCGGCGCCACCGGCATCCAGGCCGTCATGAAGGCCTATAAACTCTATCTCGAACAAATGCCGCCGGCGCCGAACGAAGAGCCGTTGCTTTCGCTCACGCGCGCCTGGACGCTCGTGCGCTTCTTCAATGGCGGCATGCTGCAACTGGCCCCCTGCAGCAAGTGCCAGGGCAAGTTCATCGTCAATGCCCTCGACCTGAACAGCGACTACCTGTGCGGCCTGTGCCACATGCCTTCACGCGCCGGCAAGACGCGCAAGGCCAAGGAAGCCCTCGACCAGGCCCGGGCCGACGAACAAGCCGAACAGGCGGGGCAGCAGGCCGAAGGCCTGGACCCGGCCTGATCCAGCCCGCCGGCTGCCACCCTTGCCAGCATCACCTTCCTCCCCGTCGCCCCGGCGCCTGCTGGGCGCGCCCGCGATCCGGGCGCTGCTGCTGCAACTCGCCGCCTTTCCCCTGACGCTCGCCGTCGTCTACCTGGTCGCCACGGGCGGCCTGGTCGTCTCATACTGGCACGTGGCCCTGGTCCAGGGCCTGCTTGCTGCAGGCCTGACCTGGTGGCGCGGCCTGGCCATCTGGTGGCGCGCGATCCAGTTTGGTTTCCCGCTGGCGCTGCTGGCCACCAGCACGCTGGCGATTCCGCCATTGGCGTTCCTCGTCGTCTTTCTGTTCCTGCTGCTGCTGTACTGGTCGACCTATCGCACGCAGGTGCCGTATTACCCGTCCGGGCGCAAGGTGTGGGAGGCGGTCGACGCCGCGCTGCCGCAGGGCAGGGCGCTGCGCGTGATCGACATTGGCAGTGGCATCGGCGGACTGGTGCTGGCGCTGCAGCACCGCCGGCCAGATGCGCGCATCGAGGGTATCGAACTCGCGCCGCTGCCATGGCTCGCCAGTTTCGCGCGCGCGAAGCTGGCGCGCAGTCCCGCCGCCTTCATCCGTGGCGACTATGAGCGACTCGACCTGGGCGACTACGACGCCGTGTTCGCCTACCTGTCCCCGGCCGCAATGACCGCGCTATGGCGCAAGGCCGCGCGCGAGATGCGCCCCGGTTCGATGCTTTTCAGTTACGAATTCATCGTTGTCGGACAAACACCGACGCGTGTTGTGCATCCATACACAGGCGGGCCCGCTTTGTATATATGGGACTTTTAAGAGACAAACGGTGAGTTTTCGGGGTGGTTTTGCTTGCCGGACAGCACTTCTCCAGCTAAAGTAATTCCCTGAATAAACATTTTCTGAAATTACCGGTTCCGAGTCGACATGTCGCGACGCGGCGCGGGTTTTCTGGAGCAAAATCCCTTGTTAGTTATTGTTGGTTACATCATCGTCTGTGCCTGCGTGTTTGGTGGCTTTGCCCTGGCGGGTGGTCACCTCGCATCGCTGTGGCAACCCATCGAGCTGTTGATGATCGGTGGCGCCGCGTTCGGCGCTTTGTTCGTCGGTAACAGCGGCAAGGCAATCAAGGCGACGCTCAAGGCGTTTCCCAGCATTTTCAAGGGCTCAAAGTACACGAAGGACATGTACATGGAACTCATGGCGCTGCAATTTGACGTGCTGTCCAAGGTCCGCAAGGAAGGCCTGATGTCGATCGAAGGCGATATCGAAGCCCCGGACGCGTCGCCGCTGTTTTCCAAGTATCCGGCTGTCGTGTCCGACCATCACATCATCGAATTCATGACCGATTATCTGCGCCTGATGGTGTCGGGGAACATGGACGCGATGCAGATCGAAAACCTGATGGACAACGAGATCGAGACGCACCACCACGAAGGCGCCATTCCGGCCCACGTGATCGCCAAGATCGGTGACGGCCTGCCGGCCTTCGGTATCGTGGCGGCCGTGATGGGCGTGGTGCACACGATGGAATCGGTCGGCTTGCCGCCGGCCGAACTGGGCATCCTGATCGCCAAGGCGCTGGTCGGTACCTTCCTCGGCATCCTGCTGGCCTATGCGTTCGTCAGCCCGCTGGCGACCGTGCTGGAGCAGAAGCTCGAAGAGTCGACCAAGATGTTCCAGTGCGTGAAGGTGACGCTGCTGGCGAGCCTGAACGGCTATGCGCCGGCGCTGGCCGTCGAATTCGGCCGCAAGGTGCTGTACTCGACCGAGCGCCCGACCTTCGCCGAGCTCGAAGAACACATCAAGAAGAAGAAGTAAGCCGCGATGACCGCATCCGATCTTTCGCCGCAATACACCAGGGAGCATGAGAGTGGCTGACGACAACGCACGTCCCATTGTCATCAAGCGCATCAAGAAGGTGGCCGGCGGCCACCACGGCGGCGCCTGGAAAATCGCGTACGCCGACTTCGTGACCGCGATGATGGCGTTCTTCCTGCTCATGTGGTTGCTGGGCTCGACCGCGAAGGGCGACCTGGTGGGCATCTCGGAATACTTCAAGACCCCGCTGAAGGTGGCGATGCAGGGCGGCTCGGGCTCTGGCGATTCGTCGTCCGTCATCCAGGGCGGCGGCGAAGACCTGACGCGCACCGCTGGCCAGGTCAAGCGCGGCGACTCGGCGCCGGTCAGCAAGAGCTACGACCTGCAGGCGGCCAAGGCTGCGCTGGCGCGCGAAGAAGGCGAGCGCCTGAAAAACCTGAAGGCACGGATCGAGTCGGCCATCGAGGTCAATCCGATGCTCAAGAAGTACCAGAACCAGCTGCTGCTCGACATCACCAGCGAAGGCTTGCGCATCCAGATCGTCGATGAAAAGAACCGCCCGATGTTCGCGATGGCCAAGGCCGAACTGCAGCCGTACACGAAGGAAATCCTGCACATCATCGGCATGGTCCTCAATGAGGTGCCGAACAAGCTGGGGATTTCGGGTCATACCGATTCGACGCCGTATCACAGCGACGCCGGCTACAGCAACTGGGAACTGTCGGCCGACCGCGCGAACGCGTCGCGGCGCGAGATGGTCCTGGGCGGCTTGCAGGACGATAAGGTGCTGCGCGTGGTGGGGCTGGCCTCGGCCGCCCACCTCGACGCCACCGACCCGTTCAGCCCGATCAACCGGCGCATCAGCATCATCGTCATGAACAAGCGCACCGAAGATGCGGTGCGGCGCGATGCATCCACGCTGGACGTGCCGGCCGAGGACGCCGAGGCGGCAGCGACGGCAACGTTAAATGCGGTGAAACCGCGATGACCGACGCTGTGCGGGCAGGTTTGGAGAGAACACGATGACAAGAAAAAAGATACTCGGATCGCATGTCAAGCGCCTGCTGTCAGGCGTGTCGGTGCATGGCCGGCGCCACCTGACCGAAGTGGAAGCCGATCTGCTCCAGACCGAATTGCTGCTCGAAGAAGCTATCGACAAGCTCACCGGCAGCTTCGTGGCAGTGCACGCCGTCGTCGGTGCGCGCCAGGAAGCGATCAACCGCATGCTCGCCGGCGGCGTGCTGTCGCTTGAAGATCGCGTTCTGCTGGGCTCGATGTCGGACGACGTGAGCGAGCACGTGAACACGGCCATTACCAGCATGCAGTTCCAGGACCTGACGGCGCAACTGATCGAACGGACACTGCGCCGCGTCGCGGGCTTGCGTGACTTTCTGGGCACGCTGAACGACCATGGCGCAGGGATCGCACCGGACCACGGCAGCGACGAAATCGTTGACCGGCTGGGCCAGGTCAGCGTCGCGCTGGCGATCCAGTCCCTTCAGTTGCGCAGCAAGCTGCGCAGATCGGTCGAACAGAAACACCTGGAAAGTGGCGACGTCGAGCTGTTCTGACCGCGCCGCCGCCGCACCGATTTTACTCAACAACCAATTCAACCCGGGCCCGCCCGGTGTAAAAACAGCAGGAGCACAAGATGGCAAAAACGATTCTCGCAGTCGACGATTCCAGTTCGCTACGCCAGATGGTGGCTTTCAGTCTGAAAGCCGCCGGCTACCATGTGGTGGAAGCCGTGGACGGCCAGGATGGCCTCGACAAGGCGAAGCTGCAGGCCGTCGACCTGGTGCTGACCGACCAGAACATGCCGAAGATGGATGGCCTGGCGCTGATCAAGTCGCTGCGCACGTTGCCCGGCTACGCGAAGACGCCCATTCTGATGCTCACCACCGAGTCGTCGGATGAAATGAAATCCAAGGGCCGTGCTGCCGGCGCCAATGGCTGGCTGGTCAAGCCGTTCGATCCACAGCGCCTGATCGAGGTGGTCAAAAAAGTGATCGGTTAAGCCATGAATTTTGGCTTAGGCAACCACGAGCGGACATCCCCATGAGCATCGACATCAGCCAGTTTTACCAGGTCTTTTTCGACGAAGCAGAAGAACTGCTCGCCGAAATGGAGCGCCTGCTGCTGGGCGTCGATCTGGCAGCGCCCGACGCCGAGGACCTGAACGCGATTTTCCGCACCGCGCACTCGGTCAAGGGCGGCGCATCGACCTTCGGCCTGACCGACATGTGCGACGTCACCCACGTGCTCGAGTCGCTGCTCGACCGCATCCGCAAGGGCGAGATGGCACTGACGTCGAATCACGTGGACGCGTTTTTGGCGGCCAAGGACGCGCTCAAGATGCAGCTCGACGGCCATCGCCATGGCAAGCACGTCGACCACGAAGTCGTCGCCAACGTGCGCATGGCGCTGCACGACCTGGCCGAAGGCCTCGTGCCGGCGGCGCCAGTGGTCGCACCGTCCTACCTGTCGGCGCCGGCACGCGTTGACGTGCCCACCGAAGGCGCGCACCGCTACAAGATCGAACTGCCGCAAGTGGCGCAGCGCGACATCGATGCGCTGGTCGACGAGCTCGGACTGATGGGCCGGATCTCCGTCGCGCCGCTCGACGGCGGGCGCACCGCCGTCATCATCACGACGCTGGAAAGCCTGGACGACATCATCGCCATCTGCTCGTTCGTGCTCGATCCCGATGACCTGAAAATCTTCGAGGCGCCGGCGCTCACGCCCGAGCAGCGATTGATCGAGGCGGCCGAACGCAAGCGGATCGAAGATGACCAGGGCTACGGTTTCTTCGGCCCGGACGACGATATCGCCCCTGCCGCGGGCGAGCCGTCCGAAGACGAACTCGGCTACGGCTTCTTCCAGCCGATCGAGCAGATCCGCGCTGCCGCCGGCATCGTCGACAGCGCGCCGGAACCGGTAGCGGCGCTTGCCACGCAAGCCCAGAACGTGGTGGAGCACCTGGCCGAACTGGCGCTGGAAAAGAAAGCCGCGCGCAAGGATGACAAGAACGAGTCGTCGTCCATCCGCGTGTCGGTCGAAAAAGTCGACCAGCTGATCAACCTGATCGGTGAACTCGTCATCACCAATGCAATGCTCGAGCAGCGCAGCGCCGTACTCGATCCGATCCTGCACGAGCGCCTGCTGTCGTCGGTCAGCCAGCTCGACCGCAACACGCGCGAGCTGCAAGAGGCGGTGATGTCGATCCGCATGATGCCGATGGACTTCGTGTTCTCGCGCTTCCCGCGCATGGTGCGCGACCTGGCCGGCAAGCTCGGCAAGAAGGTCGACTTCATCACCAATGGCGCCGCGACCGAACTCGATAAAGGGCTGATCGAGCGCATCGTCGATCCGCTGACGCACCTGGTGCGCAACTCGATCGACCATGGCGTCGAGATGCCGGCCGCGCGCATTGCCGCGGGCAAGAGCGAAGCAGGGCGCCTGTTCCTGTCGGCCGGGCACCAGGGCGGGCATATCGTCATTGAAGTGGCCGACGACGGCGCCGGCCTGAACCGCGAAAAAATCCTGGCCAAGGCGGCGCAGAACGGGCTGGCCGTGGCCGACACGATGACGGATGCCGAAGTCTGGCAACTGATCTTCGCACCGGGCTTCTCGACCGCCGATACCGTCACCGACGTGTCGGGCCGCGGCGTGGGCATGGATGTGGTCAAGCGCAATATCACCGCGATGGGCGGCACGGTCGACATTCGCTCGGCGGCCGGTTTCGGCACGACGATCTCGATTTCGCTGCCGCTGACGCTGGCGATCCTGGATGGCATGTCGATCCGCAGCGGCGAAGAAATCTATATTTTGCCACTGTCGTTCGTTGTCGAATCGCTGCAGCCGACGCCGCAGGACGTGCGCGAGATCGCCGGCCGCGGACGCGTGCTGAAAGTGCGCGGCGAATACCTGCCAATGATCCCGCTGTACCAGATGTTCGATATCGAACCGGTGCACCGCGACCCGTCCGACGGCATCGTCGTCATCCTCGAAACCGAGGGCAAGAAGGCCGCGCTGTTCGTGGACGAACTGGTCGGGCAGCAGCAGGTGGTCGTCAAGAACCTGGAAGCGAATTACCGAAAAGTGGCCGGGATTTCCGGCGCAACCATCATGGGCGACGGTGGTGTTGCCCTGATCCTCGACGTGGCAGCGCTGGTGCGCTCGTCGCGCCAGCTGGCCGACGATCCCGTCGTTCAATAAATTCTATTTTCACTGCAAACAAAGGAATACCATGTCCAACCTGGCAAACACCCTCTCGACCGACGGCACCGCGCACGACGGCGCCGGCAGCGAATTCCTTGCCTTCACCCTGGGCTCGGAAGAATACGGCATCGATATCCTGAAGGTGCAGGAAATCCGCGGCTATGAAGCCGTGACCCGCATCGCCAACGCCCCCGAATTCATCAAGGGCGTGATCAATCTGCGCGGCATCATCATTCCCGTGGTCGACATGCGCATCAAGTTCAAGCTGGGCACGCCGGTGTACGACCAGTTCACCGTCGTGATCATCCTGAACATCGGTGGCCGCATCATGGGCATGGTGGTCGACAGCGTCTCGGACGTCACCACGCTCACGCCAGACCAGATCAAGCCGGCCCCGGAAATGGGCAGCGCCTTCAATTCGGACTACATGATTGGCCTGGGTACCGTCGACGAGCGCATGCTGATCCTGGTTGACATCGACAAGCTGATGTCGTCGAGCGAAATGGGCCTGATCGACAAGCTGGCGGCGTAAGCCACCCGTCTGCGTCGGCACGAAGCACAACAATCCGGCAGGCTCGTCGAGCCCGCCCATCGTATCCAAGAAAGTCACGCACAGTGCCGCAGCAGAAAACAGAAACCAATAAAGAGTTCGATTTCACCCGGCGTGATTTCGAGCGGGTGCGCGCGCTGATTCACCAGCGCGCCGGCATCTCCCTGGCCGACAGCAAGCAGGAGATGGTCTACAGCCGCCTGGCCCGGCGCCTGCGCGCGACCGGCATCCAGTCGTTCACGCGCTACCTGGATGATCTGGAAGCAGGGCGCATGGACCGCGAGTGGGAGTCGTTCACCAATGCGCTGACCACCAACCTAACGTCGTTCTTCCGCGAGGCCCATCACTTCCCGCTGCTGCTCGAGCACCTGGTGGCACTGCACAAGAAGGATTCGCGCCCGCTGCGCATCTGGTGCTCGGCCGCGTCCACCGGCGAAGAGCCGTATTCGATCGCGATGACGGCCTGTGAAGCGTTCAATACGCTCACGCCCAAAGTCGAGATCATCGCCACCGACATCGACACCAATGTGCTGGCCACGGCGTCCAATGGCGTGTACCCGATGGAGCGCATCGAGAAGGTGTCGCCGGAACGCCTGCGCCGGTTCTTCTTGCGCGGCAAGGGCGCCCACGAAGGCATGGTGCGCATCCGCCCCGAGTTGCGTGCGCTCGTGACGTTCAAGCCGCTCAATCTGCTGGCCGATGGCTGGCCGCTGGATGGGCAGTTCGACGCGATCTTTTGCCGCAACGTGATGATCTATTTCGACAAGCCGACCCAGCGCACCATCCTGAGCCGCTTCGTGCCGCTGATGAAGAGCCACGGCCTGTTGTTTGCCGGCCACTCCGAGAACTTCCTGTATGTGTCCGATTCCCTGCGCCTGCGCGGCAAGACCGTGTATGAACTCGACGCGCGCACGGCGTAGGAACGAAGGGCGACCATGAACAGCCAATTCGCAACCAATCTGTACCACGACCGCACGTTCGCGATCGATGCCGCCAAGATCCTGCCCGGCGAGTACTTCTACACCAAAGAGAACATGCTGATCGCGACCGTGCTCGGCTCGTGCGTATCGGCCTGCATCCGCGATCGCGTCACGGGCCTGGGCGGCATGAACCATTTCATGCTGCCTGACGGCGCGGCCGAGCCCAACAACCCGGTATCGGCCTCGATGCGCTACGGCACCTTCGCCATGGAGATCCTGATCAACGATCTGCTCAAGGCCGGCGCGCGCCGCGAACACCTCGAAGCGAAGGTGTTCGGCGGCGGCGCCGTGCTGCGCGGCTTTACCGCGATGAATGTCGGCGAGCGCAATGCCGCGTTCGTCATGCAGTTCCTGAAGACCGAACGGATTCCGGTGCTGGCCGAAGACCTGAACGACATCTACCCGCGCAAGGTGTTTTTCTTCCCGCGCACGGGCAAGGTGCTGGTCAAGAAGCTGATGCAGACCCATAACGACACGCTGGCCAAGCGCGAACTCGATTACGCCAAGCGACTCAAGGTCGAACCGGTCGGCGGCGCGATCGACCTGTTCTGAGCAACCACGGAGACACCATGAAAATCAAGGTCCTGATCGTCGACGACTCGGCATTGATCCGCAGCGTGATGAGCGAGATCGTCAATTCGCAACCCGATATGGAAGTGGTGGCCACGGCGCCCGACCCCCTTGTCGCGCGCGAGCTGATCAAGAAACACAATCCGGACGTGCTCACGCTCGACGTCGAGATGCCCAAGATGGATGGCCTCGACTTTCTCGAAAAACTGATGCGCCTGCGCCCGATGCCGGTGCTGATGGTCTCGTCGCTGACCGAGCGCGGCTCGGAAATCACGATGCGCGCGCTGGAGCTTGGCGCCGTCGACTTCGTCACCAAGCCCAAGATATCGATCCAGAGCGGCATGCGCGAGTATGCCGACATGATCGCTGACAAGATTCGCGGCGCCGCGCGTGCGCGCATCGCACCGCGCAGCCGCACGCCCCAGGTGGCCAGCACGCAACTGTCGGCGCTGAGGAGTCCTCTCATTTCTTCTGAAAAACTGATCATCATCGGCGCCTCGACCGGCGGTACCGAAGCGATCCGCGAATTTTTGATGCAGATGCCGTCCGATTGCCCGGGCATCCTGATTGCCCAGCACATGCCGGAAGGCTTCACCACGTCGTTCGCCAAGCGCCTTGATTCGCTGTGCAAGATCAGCGTGGTCGAGTCGGCTGGTAACGAGCGGGTGCTGCCTGGCCACGCGTATATCGCGCCCGGCCACTCGCACCTGTTGCTGGTGCGCTCCGGTGCCAATTACATGACGCGCATCGAGCAGAGTCCGCCCGTGAATCGCCACCGTCCATCGGTCGATGTGTTGTTTCGTTCCGCTGCGCAGGCGGCCGGTAAAAACGCCGTTGGTGTTATCCTGACCGGGATGGGCAAGGACGGCGCGGCGGGCATGCTCGAGATGCGCGAAGCCGGCGCCCACAACTTCGCTCAGGACGAAGCGAGCTGTGTGGTGTTCGGTATGCCGCGTGAAGCGATTGCCATTGGCGCGGCACATGAGGTCGGTCCATTGCAGGCTTTACCGCGCCTTGTACTCGACCATCTGGCGGCCCAAGGCGGCCGGGCGTTGCGTGTTTGAGCTGAATTCATCATCCTTCCATGCTTTGTAGGCTATTTTATCGCCGTAGAGCAACAAAAATGCTATTCTTGCGTCTGTAAAAGTAGCTTACCCAACAAACCAAATTAGTAGATTCAAACGGAGTAATTCATGGCTGATCCAAAGATGCGTTTTCTGGTTGTTGACGATTTCTCGACGATGCGCCGCATTGTCAGGAATCTGTTGAAAGAACTGGGTTATGCCAACGTCGACGAAGCAGAAGATGGCGTCATGGCGCTGGCAAAACTGCGCAGTGAATCGTTCGACTTCGTCGTGTCGGACTGGAACATGCCGAACATGGACGGCCTGACGATGCTGCAGAATATTCGTGCCGATCCGGCACTGGCCAAGCTGCCGGTGCTGATGGTGACTGCCGAAGCGAAGAAGGAAAACATCATCGCGGCAGCACAGGCAGGCGCCAGCGGCTATGTCGTCAAGCCATTCACGGCAGCGACGCTCGACGAAAAGCTGAACAAGATCTTCGAGAAACTGGACAAAGCCGGAGCCTGAAATGGTTGAGCAGAACACCGCGCCTGTTGCCGGCGCGTCCACGCACGATGAGGTGCTGAGCCGGGTCGGTCACATGACCCGTGCGCTGCACGAGAATCTGCGCGGTCTGGGCCTCGACAAGTTGATCGAGAAGGCCGCAAGCGACATCCCCGATGCGCGCGACCGGCTCGACTACGTGGCGCAGTTGTCCGAACAGGCGGCCAAGAAGGTGCTTGACTCAACCGACGCGGCCGGCCCGCTGCAGGATGCCATCGAAGCACGTTCGACCGACCTCAAGGCAGGTTGGCAGGCGCTGCTCGACGCGCCTGCAGGTGAGGCAACGGATGCGCAATGGCGCGCGCTGGCGCAGCGCACGATCGCTGGCCTGGACGAGTCGCGGGCCGGGGCGGTTGCCACCCGCAGTGAACTGATGAGCATCATGATGGCCCAGGATTTCCAGGATCTCACGGGCCAGGTCATCGGTCGCATCACGGGCATTGCCCAGAACCTCGAAAAGCAACTGGTCCAGGTCCTGATCGATTTCGCACCAAGCGAGATCAAGCGCGAGCTGGACAATGGCCTGATGAACGGTCCGCAAATCAAGCCGATGGGTACCGAAGTCGTGGCAAACCAGGGGCAGGTCGACGACCTGCTCGACAGTCTCGGGTTTTGAGCTTGCGCCGAGCAATTTGAAACGGCGCCTCCATGCATCGCACCAACTTCATTGTCCGTGAACCGCTGCTTGATCCCCGGCAGCGTGTTCTCGGTTACGAGCTGTCGTGGCAACAGCACGACGGCCGTATCCCGACCGGCCCCGACCTTGAAGGCCTGGTCGGCTTTGTCGCCGAGCACGTCAACCATGTCGACCAGGGTTGGCTGCTGCGTGAAAAGATCCTGTTCCTGGACGCCGTCCCCGCCATGCTGTCGACCGATGCACTGCATGCGCTGCCGCCGGAACGCACCGTCCTCGCCTTCGATATCCGCCAGTTGACCGACGTCGACGTGCGCTCGGCCGTGCAGGCCGTGCGCGCCGGTGGCGTGGGCGTGGCCATTCGCGGCTGCGACCTCACGCTGCTGGGGCGCAATCTGGCACCGTACGCTTCATACGTCGAGGTGCGCTTTACCGGCGTCAACGTGGCGGACCAGGCCCGGACCTATGCGAGCGCCAAGCATTCTTCGCTGCGCATGGTCGGGCGGCCGGTGGGCACGTGGGCCGATTTCGATGCCTGCGCCGCGCTCGGGCTCGATGCCTTTGTCGGCAAGCTGCACCTGACCCCGCGACCGGGCAATCCCGTCAAGGGCATGAACCCGAGCCAGCAAATCATCCTGCAACTGATGCAGATGGTGCAGGCCAATGACGACGTGGCCCGGCTCGAAAGCGTGCTCAAACGCGACCCGGCATTGACCTAC
Organism: Oxalobacteraceae sp. CFBP 8761; assembly: GCA_014841595.1. Classification (NCBI taxonomy): domain Bacteria; kingdom Pseudomonadati; phylum Pseudomonadota; class Betaproteobacteria; order Burkholderiales; family Oxalobacteraceae; species Oxalobacteraceae sp. CFBP 8761. Next base: position 1,573,685 of record JACYUE010000001.1, read on the forward strand.
AAGCTGCTGCGTTACATCAATACCGCCGGCTTCGGCGCGGGCCGCGAAGTGCAGTCGCTGCGCCAGGCCATCTCGCTGCTCGGCTACGCGCCGCTGTACCGCTGGCTGGTGCTGCTGCTGGCCACGGCCAGTGCGAGTGGCTATTCGCCGGTGCTGATGGAAACGGCTGTCGTGCGCGGCCGCCTGGCTGAATTGCTGGGGCAAAAAGCCCTGGGCCGGGGCGCCGGTGAACACCTGTTCGTGGCCGGCATGTTCTCGCTACTCGACCGTCTGCTGGGCCTGTCCATGCAGGAAGTGCTCGATGCGATCCAGTTGCCCGATGAAGTGGTCAAGGCATTGACGAAGCGCGAAGGCAGTTACGGGCCCTACCTGGCGCTGGCCGAAGCATGCGAGCTCAATTCGAACCTGGTGGCGTCACTGGCGGCGACGCTGGGGCTGAGTCCGTCCGACGTCAATGAGGCGCATCTGTCGGCGCTGGCGTGGGCGCAGAGCGTGGGGCTGGACGGCTAGTCTGTCGTCCCCTGTGCATACGTGGCGGCGTCCGTTTGGCGGCTCTGCTAGCATGCAGGATGAAAAATATTCTCCTGGTCGACGATCTGGGCATTGATGTCATGCTGACGCGACTTGCCCTGCAAGAATTCGCGTTCGACCACGAACTGGTCGTGGCAGGCGATGGCGCCCAGGCGTACGAGATGCTTCGCCAGCAGCGCTTCGATCTGCTGCTCCTCGACATCAAGATGCCGCAGGTCGACGGGTTCGAGCTGCTGGCGCTTCTGCGCACCGAGTCGCTGGCCGGGATGCCCGTCATCATCGTGTCGGGGTCCGGTCTGGCAGCCGACCGTGAGCGCGCCCAGGCGCTGGGTGTCGACGACTATGTGCAGAAAGCCGTCGATTACACCGGGTTCAAGCGGGAGTTGAAGGCAGCGCTGGTGCGCCAGGGCTGCCCGGCGGGCTGAGGCCCGCGGGGCGGCCCAAACGATCAGATTTCCAGATTGTCGATCAGGCGCGTGTTGCCCAGCTTGGCTGCGGCAAGCACGACCAACGGCGCGCCATTCGTCAGGTCGGCCGCATCCGGCGCCTGCAGGTCGCCGCGCTTGCGCACCGAGATGTAGTCGGGTTTCCAGCCACGCTCGGCCAGCGCCGCCATCGCGCGCGCTTCGACTTGTGCGATATCGCGCTCGCCGCCACGCACGCTGTCGGCCACTGCATTCAGGTTCTGGTACAGGGTCGGCGCTTCGGCCCGCTCGGTCTCCGACAGATAACCGTTGCGCGACGACAGCGCCAGACCATCTTCGGCGCGGTAGGTCTCGGCGCCGATGATCTGGGTTGGCATGGCGAACTGGCGCGCCATATTGCGCACGATCATTAGCTGCTGATAATCCTTCTTGCCGAACACGGCCACGCGCGGCTGCACGCACGAAAACAGCTTGGTAACGACCGTGCAGACACCTTCGAAGAAGCCGGGACGGAACTCGCCTTCCAGCGTGCTGCCCAAGCCGTCAGGCGGGCGCACCCGATACTCTTGCGGCTCCGGGTACAGGTCTTTCTCGGTCGGGGCGAACAGCACGTAGACGCCTTCTTTTTCCAGCTTCGCCACGTCTTCATGGAACGTGCGCGGATACTTGTCGAAGTCTTCGTTGGGGCCGAATTGCAGGCGGTTGACGAAGATCGACGCGACGACCGGATCGCCATGGCGGCGCGCCAGACGCATCAGCGACAGGTGGCCTTCGTGCAGATTGCCCATCGTTGGCACAAATGCCGTGCGCAGTTGGCCGCTGAGCTGGTCGCGCAGTTCGTCGATGGAAGAGATGATTTTCATGATGGATCGGGTCAGGAGAGGCCGGCGTTATGCCGGCGAATAGGCCAGTCGCACGTAGATCGGTGCAAACGGTTCGGCCTGGGTAATTTCAATCAGGGTTTCTTTGGCAAGTTCGAGCATCGCGACGAAGTGCACCACGACAATCGGCACCGTGTGCTGGCCCGCGAATAGGTCGCCGAACTCGACGAAGCGCTGTGACTGCAGCGTGCGCAGGATGGCCGACATGTGCTCGCGCACCGATAGTTCCTGGCGGCCGATCCGGTGATGCTGGGTCAGCTTGGCGCGGCGCAGTACATCGAGCCAGGCGCGCTGCAAATCCCATGGATCAACATCGGGCAGCGGCTGGACCAGGCCCTGTTCGACGAACAGCTCGGGCCGGACAAAGTCGCGGCCTTCCTGCGGCACGTTGCCCAGTGCGACGGCGGCGGTCTTGATCTGTTCATAGTCCAGCAGACGACGCACAAGTTCGGCGCGCGGGTCGCCTGCATCTTCGATCAATTCATCCTGGCGCTTGGGCAGCAACATGCGCGACTTGATCTCGATCAGCATTGCCGCCATCAACAGGTATTCCGCGGCCAGCTCGAGATTGCTTTTGCGGATCTGCTCGACATAGACGAGGTATTGCAGGGTGACCTGCGCCATCGGGATATCGAGGATATTGAAGTTTTGCCGCCGGATCAGGTACAGCAGCAGATCGAGCGGGCCTTCAAATGCGTCGAGAAAGATCTCAAGCGCATCGGGCGGGATGTACAGGTCATTCGGCAAGCGCGTGAGCGGTTCGCCGTACAGGCGTGCCAGGGTGGCGTCGACCGGCGCAGGATGCGGTGTTTCCATGGCGGGCTGGACAGCCTGAGTGTGTACCTCGTCGTGCCCGTCAGCCGCCCCGTCGGGCATCATGCGCGCGACCGTCCTCAGACCTTGTTCTGGTACGGATAAGCTTGCTGGCGCAGGCGCGACTCTTCAGTGCGCGCCTGTTCGTCGAGCGAGACAGGGGACTTGTCCCACAGCAGCGCGCGACCGGCCACTTGGCCGGCATCCATCTCTGGATGCTGTTTCTTCAGTTCCGAGATGAACTTGGTGTGCTCGGATTCGTAGTTCACGTGTTTTTTCGAGAAGATCATGATTGGCTTCGTGGATGCAATGGAACAGCGGCTTGACGACACCTGGAGCGGGACAGAATCTTGCGCCCCGCCCCAGGTGTCGTCAAGTATGACGATGTCAGGCTTACTTGTGCAGCGCGTTCAGCTGGCGCGCGATGATGTCGTGATTCAGCCACAGCACCGGGGCGATCTTTTCCGACGCGCCATGGAACATCAGCGGACCGGCGCCTTCCAGGACCAGGCTCGACAGGTGATCGGTGATCAGCGCTTTCTTGTCCTTGTGCAAGGCCGTGATCGCTTCCGAGGTGCCGATCATCACATCGGCCAGGGCCGGCGTGTTGTCCATCGGCCAGGCTTCGAAATTGCGGAACTCGGCGCTGGTGGCGTCGTTGTTGTAGCCCTCGATCGTGTCGAGCAATTGCTGCAGCGACGTGCCTTCGCCCAGCAATTCTTCGCAGATACGCCACTGCTCATCGGCCCAGGCGCCGCCGCCTTCGCGCTTGAGCGCGACCAGCAACGGGAACAGCGACAGTTCCACGCCGACAAAGATGTCCGACGAATTCGTGCGGATTTCCGGGCAGTTGAACACCGTGGCAGTGATGCCGTTCTTCCACGCCGCTTCAGCCACCGACTCCAGGCGCATCTTGGCGTAGCCCTGCGTGTAGTTGGTGTAGGTCTGCCAGTGGTACTCGCCGCCGATCAGAATCTCGGTGCCGTGGTAGCCATACGCCGTGTAGCGCACTTCGCCACCAGCCTGGGTCACGCGGTCGCGGATCGTGGCCGACGCATCGATCAGGTACTTGAGCGTGTTGGCCGAGACTTCGTCGAAGTTCATCAGGATCAACTTGCCCAGATCGCTCTCGAGCAGGGCACGCGACGACATGAAACGCTCGCCGCGGCCTTTGTAGATGCGATTGGCAATGGCCAGGAAGGCCTTGATCTTCGGGATGCCGCCCGCCATGGTATGGGCGAAGAACACGTTCGCACCCTGTGGCACCAGCTTGTCGACTTCCTGCATGACTTGCGCGGCCGAGGTCGTGAAGCGGCGCACGCCGGCTTCGCGGCAACGCTCGATGTGCGCCCAGTCCAGCGTTTCTTCTTGCCAGGTTTTCAGCGTGATACCCGACAGCATTTCGGTCGGGTTCTTTTCGCCCTCCGGTGCATCCATGTCGAAGCCGGCCATCAGCGGCACATTGATGATGCGGCCGCCCAGTTTTTCTTCGGCTTCGGCCAGTTCGGCGGCGTCCAGCGGGCGCAGTGCGCCGGTTTCGTCGCGGCGGCCCACGGTGATGCCGACGATCGTCATGCCGGCAGCGCGCGCTTCGTCGATCAGGCCATTCACGTAGCCGCGGCCGAACAGTTCACCGAACAGGACGAACACGTCGCCTTTGCGGAACACGTTGGCGGTCGGAATATGGCGCAGGGGAGTCAAATCGGTCATGGTTCTTGGCTACCTATCAAAAGAGTTTGTAGGGCGTCTTGTCATAGTTTAAACATGGCATTGTACACCCGGTACTGGCCCCGGAATTCGCACCCCGGGGCCGGCCAGTGGCTGGCTGGCGGCCACGTCATCGTGGCACGCCAGACCAGCCGCTGTCGTGAAGCATCAGCGGATGCGCATGCCTGGCGTCGCGCCCGGCATCGGGTCGAGCAGGTACAGACCCGGATTGGTTTTCTCGTCAGCGCTTGATGCGCACAGCACCATGCCTTCGGACACGCCGAACTTCATCTTGCGCGGGGCCAGGTTGGCCACCAGCACTGTCAGCTTGCCGATCAGGTCTTCCGGCTGGTATGCCGACTTGATGCCCGAGAACACATTGCGGTGACGGCCTTCGCCGACGTCCAGTGTCAGGCGCAGCAATTTGGTCGAACCTTCGACGTGTTCGCAATTGACGATTTTCGCGACGCGCAGGTCGATCTTGGTGAAATCGTCGATCGTGATGGTCGGAGCCAGGGCTTCGATGTCGCCTTCGTCCGACGCGTCGGTCACTGGCGTAGACGCCGGGGCGATCGCCGCAGCGGCTGCCGGCGCAGCGATCGCCGGAGCAACCGCCGCCGGGACCGGCTTGTCGAACAGGTTCTCGACCATCTTGGCGTCGACGCGCTGCATCAGGTGCGTGTAGGTGCCGATGGTGCGGCCGAGCATCGATTCGTAGACGGCGGCGCCATGGGTGTCGGCCCAGCTCAGTTCAGCGTCGCCCAGGAATTCGGCGACGCGCGCGGCCACTTGCGGCAGCACCGGTTGCAGCATGATGGTCAGTTGACGGAACAGGATCAGCGCGGTCGTGCAGACATCGTGCAGTTCGGCCGTTTTGGTCTCGTCCTTGGCCAGGATCCATGGCTTGTGCTCGTCGACGTACTGGTTGATGACGTCGGCAATCTCCATGATTTCGCGCAGTGCACGGCCGTATTCGCGCGCCTCGAAGCTGGCGGCCACCGATGCCTGGCGCTCGGCGCCGTCATGCATCAGTGCCTTGCAGATCCAGTCGCGGCCCAGCGGCGAGACGCTGTCGGCCAGTTTGCCGTCGAAGCGCTTGGCGATGAAGCCGGCGCAGCGGCTGGCGATATTCACGTACTTGCCGATCAGGTCGCTGTTGACGCGGGCCACGAAGTCGTCGCCATTGAAGTCCAGGTCTTCCACCTTCGCGTTGAGCTTGAAGGCCAGGTAGTAGCGCAGCCACTCCGGGTTCATGCCCAGTTCGAGGTAGCGCAGTGGCGAGATGCCGGTGCCGCGCGACTTCGACATTTTTTCATTGTTCACCGTCAGGTGGCCGTGGACGGCGACCTTCAGGTTGTCGATGATCGGGTGGCCCGAGAAATTCAGCATCGCCGGCCAGAACAGCAGGTGGAACGAGACAATGTCTTTGCCGATGAAGTGCAATTGCTCGGCAGCCGGGTCGTTCAGGAACGCCTCGACATCCAGACCCTGCTTGTCGAAGTAGTTTTTCAGGCTGGCCAGGTAGCCGACCGGCGCGTCCAGCCACACATAGAAGAACTTGCCCGGTGCATCCGGAATCGGGATGCCGAAGTAGGGCGCGTCGCGCGAGATGTCCCAGTCGGCCAGCTTTTCGCCGGCTTCGCCCAGCCACTCCGACACCTTGTTGACCATTTCAGGCTGCAGGCGGCCCGGGGTGTTGAGCCACTCCTTGAGGAACGCGAAGCAGCGCGGGTCGGACAGCTTGAAGAAGTACTGCTCCGACGGTTTCAGCACGGGCGTAGAGCCGGTGAAGACCGAGAACGGGTTGATCAGTTCGGTGGGCTGGTAGGCAGCGCCGCACACTTCGCAGTTGTCGCCGTACTGGTCCTTGGCATGGCACACCGGGCACTCGCCCTTGATGTTGCGGTCGGCCAGGAACATGCCCTTGACCGGATCGTAAAAGCGATCGACGGTCTTGGTGACGATCAGGCCGGCATCGCGCAGCTTGCGGTAGATGCCTTGCGAGAGTTCGACGTTTTCGGGCGAATCGGTGGAATACCAGTTATCGAAGGCGATATGGAAGCCATCGAGATATTGCGCGCGGCCGGCGGCGATCTTGGCCACGAATTCCTGCGGCGTGATGTTTTCTTTTTCGGCCGCGATCATGATCGGCGTGCCGTGCGTATCGTCGGCACAGACGAAATGCACTTCGCGTTTCTGGCCGCCCTGCGCATTGCCTTCGCGCTGCATTCGCTGGAAGCGGACCCAGATGTCGGCCTGGATGTATTCCATCATGTGGCCGATATGGAAGGCAGCATTGGCGTAGGGCAGTGCGGTGGTGACGAACAGCTTGCGGGTCATGGTTGAAACGCTTCGGTTATATGAAAAGAAGCATTTTAACAGCGGATGGCCCTGTGCGCGCAGGGGGTATTCCCCGTGGTTTACGACCAACAGGCTGGCTGCCCTGCCGTTTTGCGCTACACTTCGCCCCAATATCAATCGGAGAACACCCGGAGAGCACCATGAGCATCACTGAAAGCGATATCAAGACGGCATTGGCGAGCGTTATCGACCCCAATACCACCAAGGATTTCATCACCACCAAGTCGATCAAGAACATCAATATCGACAATGGCCAGGTCACGTTCGAACTGGAACTGGGCTACCCGGCCGCCAGCCAGGTCGAGATGCTGCGCCAGATGGCGGCCAGCGCCGTGCTGGCCCTGCCAGGCGTCGAAGGCGTGGCCATCCGCGCCTACAGCAAGATCGTGTCGCACACGGTCCAGCGCGGCATGAAGGTCATGCCGAACGTGAAGAACATCATCGCTGTTGCCTCGGGCAAGGGCGGCGTCGGCAAATCGACGACGGCCGTGAACCTGGCCCTGGCGCTGCACGCCGAAGGCGCCAGTGTCGGCATCCTGGATGCCGACATCTATGGTCCGTCGCAGCCGATGATGCTGGGCGTGAGCGGTCGCCCGCTGACCAACGACGGCAAGAGCATGGAGCCGCTGGAAAACCACGGTATCCAGGTGTCGTCGGTCGGCTTCATGATCGACCCGGATGAGCCGATGGTGTGGCGCGGCCCGATGGCCAGCGGCGCGCTGCAGCAGCTGCTCGAGCAGACCAACTGGCGCGACCTCGATTACCTGATCGTCGACATGCCGCCAGGCACCGGCGACATCCAGCTGACGCTGTCGCAGAAAGTGCCGGTCACGGGCGCCGTGATCGTCACCACGCCGCAGGACATCGCCTTGCTCGACGCGCGCAAGGGCCTCAAGATGTTCGAGAAAGTCGGGATCCCGATCCTGGGCGTGGTCGAGAACATGAGCACCCACACCTGCACCAACTGCGGTCATACCGAAGCGATCTTCGGTCACGGCGGTGGCGAGAAGATGTGCGCCGATTTCGGCATCGAATTCCTCGGCGCGCTGCCGTTGACGATGTCGATCCGCGAGCAGGCCGATGCCGGTCGCCCGACCGTCGTCGCCGATCCGGATGGCGCCGTCGCTGCGGTCTACAAGCAGATCGCCCGCAAGGTCGCGATCAAGATCGCCGACAAGGCCAAGGACATGAGCAGCAAGTTCCCGAGCATCGTCGTCAGGAACGACTGATCTCAAGCCTGGCCGGGCCTGGTGCCCGGAGCCGTTTCACAAAGCCCCTGCGCAACGCTGTTGTACAGGGGCTTTGTTCATTTTGCAGGCCCGTGTCGTGCAGGGAGGCGGCCGGTGGCGCTGCGCGCGCCCGGCATGGCCGCTCGGCCCATCGCGCCGTGGTGCGCGGTTGAAGAGACTGGGCCAGGGACCGTGGGGATGCATGCTGGCCGGCCGGGCGTCGGGGTAGAATACGCCTTTTACCTGATTGCTTTCCGCCATGACCGTCCGCACCCGTTTTGCTCCCAGCCCGACCGGCTATCTCCACGTTGGCGGCGCGCGCACCGCGCTGTATTCGTGGGCCTACGCCCGCCACTTCGGTGGCACTTTCATCCTGCGCATCGAAGACACCGACCTCGAACGCTCGACGCCCGAAGCCGTGCAGGCCATCCTCGACGGCATGAAGTGGCTGGGACTGGAGCACGACGAAGGCCCGTTCTACCAGATGCAGCGCATGGACCGCTACCGCGAAGTGGTCGCCGGCATGCTCGACGCCGGCACCGCCTACCTGTGCTACTCGTCGCCTGACGAAGTGGAAGCGATGCGCGAGCGCATGCGCGCAGCCGGCGAGAAGCCGCGCTACGACGGCACCTGGCGTCCGGAAGACGGCAAGGTCCTGCCGGCCGTGCCGGAAGGCGTCAAGCCGGTGGTGCGTTTCAAGAATCCACTCGATGGCGACGTGACCTGGACGGACGTGGTCAAGGGCACGATCACGATCGGTAACAAGGAACTCGACGACCTGGTCATCGCGCGCCCGGACGGCACGCCGACCTATAACTTCTGCGTCGCGGTCGACGACTGGGACATGAAGATCACGCACGTGCTGCGCGGCGACGATCACGTCAACAACACGCCACGCCAGATCAACATCCTGCGCGCGCTCGGCGCCGAGTTGCCGCTGTATGGCCACCTGCCGATGATTCTCGGCACCGATGGCGCAAAGCTGTCCAAGCGCCATGGCGCCGTGAGCGTCATGGATTATCCGGAGCAGGGCTATCTGCCTGAAGCGATGCTCAATTACCTGGCGCGCCTGGGCTGGAGCCACGGCGACGACGAAGTATTTTCGATGGCGCAGTTCACCGAGTGGTTCAATCTGGAACACCTGACCGCATCGGCGGCCCAGTTCAATCCGGAAAAGCTGAACTGGCTGAACAACCACTATATCAAGGCAGCCGACAATGAGCGCCTGGCCGCACTGGCGCTGCCAAAGCTGAAGCGCGACGGTGCGCGCTTCGATGGCGCGCCGGCACTGCCAACCGTGCTGGGCCTGATGAAGGAACGCGCGAACACGATCAACGAGCTGGCCGATGCTGCCATGCTGTTCTACCGCGATCCGCAGCCGGACGCCGAGCAACTGGCGCTGCACCTGACCGAAGCCGTGCGCGGGGCGCTGGCGCTGTTTGCCGAGCGCTGCGCCACGGTGGCGTGGGACAAGGCGTCGCTGGCAGCGATGATCAAGGAAGTATTGGCTGCCCACAGCCTCAAGATGCCGCAACTGGCCATGCCACTGCGCCTGCTGCTGACAGGCCAGTTGCAGACGCCGGCGATCGATGTGGTGCTCGAGTTGTTTGGCCGCGACGTCGTGCTGGCGCGCGTGCAGAAGGGGTTGTAACAGCCCGCATTGGACACCCCGCTTCGACGTCTCAAAACGTTGTTTGCGAAATGCAAGGGTGTCCTATATAATGCTCGCACTTCAGCGCTGCGGGGGTATAGCTCAGCTGGGAGAGCGCTTGCATGGCATGCAAGAGGTCAGCGGTTCGATCCCGCTTACCTCCACCAACTCTGAAGTGTGGCAGTGGTTTTGCCTCGGTTGTAATGTGAAGCTGTGTAGCCAGCAGCAATGTAGTAATGCAGTATCGGTTGTTCATGGTCCCCATCGTCTAGAGGCCTAGGACATCACCCTTTCACGGTGAGTACCGGGGTTCGAATCCCCGTGGGGACGCCAGCTTGCTGGTTAGAATAACAAGACACAGTATGCAAGCAGCATGCGCTACTGGTCGAAGCAGGTGCAGTGTAGTAAAATGTTGTTTTCCCGTGGGGGGTATAGCTCAGCTGGGAGAGCGCTTGCATGGCATGCAAGAGGTCAGCGGTTCGATCCCGCTTACCTCCACCACGTAAAAGAAAACGACATTGAGTAGTACCGCAGTACGAGTAAAGCAAGCGCAGTAAAAGTTTCAGCAAGTCCAGGGTCCCCATCGTCTAGAGGCCTAGGACATCACCCTTTCACGGTGAGTACCGGGGTTCGAATCCCCGTGGGGACGCCAAGAATTTGGCAGATGTGCCGCGCCAGCGGCGGCGCATGGAAGTCAGCAGCATCATGTAGTTGTAGCGCGCTCGTTAGAGCAAAACAGTTTTAGGTCCCCATCGTCTAGAGGCCTAGGACATCACCCTTTCACGGTGAGTACCGGGGTTCGAATCCCCGTGGGGACGCCAGTTTAAAACCGGGGTAGACCAACGCGCTTGCGCGGAGAGGTGCTCCGGTTTTTCTATTGTGGCACTACATTTGTGTGCGCAATGATTTGGTTGTAAAGTAGGATCGCAGGATCGTTATTGTGATGGCTTGCGAAGGTTGCCACAGTCTTGTGATGTTTTGCGTTGCAGTCAGCGGCATCGGGCAACACGCAGTCGGTAATATGCAGCACCAGTTTTAGGTCCCCATCGTCTAGAGGCCTAGGACATCACCCTTTCACGGTGAGTACCGGGGTTCGAATCCCCGTGGGGACGCCAGTTTAAAACCGGGGTAGACCAACGCGCTTGCGCGGAGAGGTGCTCCGGTTTTTCTATTGTGGCACTACATTTGTGTGCGCAATGATTTGGTTGTAAAGTAGGATCGCAGGATCGTTATTGTGATGGCTTGCGAAGGTTGCCACAGTCTTGTGATGTTTTGCGTTGCAGTCAGCGGCATCGGGCAACACGCAGTCGGTAATATGCAGCACCAGTTTTAGGTCCCCATCGTCTAGAGGCCTAGGACATCACCCTTTCACGGTGAGTACCGGGGTTCGAATCCCCGTGGGGACGCCAGTTTAAAACCGGGGTAGACCAACGCGCTTGCGCGGAGAGGTGCTCCGGTTTTTCTATTGTGGCACTACATTTGTGTGCGCAATGATTTGGTTGTAAAGTAGGATCGCAGGATCGTTATTGTGATGGCTTGCGAAGGTTGCCACAGTCTTGTGATGTTTTGCGTTGCAGTCAGCGGCATCGGGCAACACGCAGTCGGTAATATGCAGCACCAGTTTTAGGTCCCCATCGTCTAGAGGCCTAGGACATCACCCTTTCACGGTGAGTACCGGGGTTCGAATCCCCGTGGGGACGCCAGACAGAAAGCCGGAGCCGGCCACGACAGTGGGGCTCCGGTTTTTTTTCGTCTGCGACAGGCTCGCGCGGCGCTTCGTACTTCACCAACCTGACACCCGCAGCGTGCCGAACGGATATGGCAGCGTCGGTCCTTGATTCGGCATGCCCTGCTGTTGCATACCCTGCTGTTGCATACCCTGATGTTGCATGCCCTGATGCTGCATGCTGACCCCCACCGCGCTGAGCCATCCACCGTCATGGGTTGCCATGCCATGCATGCCAACCGGCGCACCAAACCCTGCTGCCGTGCTCTGCCAGGGCATCGTTTGCTGCGCCGTAGGCAAGCCCAGCGCCACCAGCGCATCGGGCAAACCATAGCCGATGTGGTTGGGATCATTCAGCGTGACAGGGCGCGCGCTCATCCGTAGAACGTGGAATAGCCGTTCAACCCGTTCCGGCGAGCGGGCCTGCAGCATCGACCCGAATTCGGGCCTGTGTGCCAGAACGAGCGCAGCCAGGCCCGACACATGTGGCGCCGCCATCGATGTCCCGTCCCATGCGGCGAAATTATTTGGTGGCACCGACGACACGACGGCCACACCGGGCGCGCACACATCGACCTGTGGCCCGAAGCAGCTGAAGCGCGCCGTGAAGTAGCCATACACGTCGATGTCGGCGCCGATGGTTTCCGCATGGTAGCTGTCGGACGGGAACTCACCGATCTTGCCGATGGCCGCGACGGCCAGCACATGTGACGATGACGCCGGATATTGCACGGCAGCGGCGGAGTTGCCGGCGGCGGCAATGCAGGCCACCCCGGCCTGTTTGGCGCGCACGATCTGGCGCTCGAGTGCTTCGGAGGGCGCCGAGCCGCCCAGGCTCATGTTGACGATGTCGATGCCTTGCTCGATGCAGTATTCGAGGGCGTCGATCAGCTGACTCACCTGGCCACCGGGGAACAGCTTGCAGACGTGAATTTCGGCCTCGGGGGCGAAGCCGCGGATACCCCATGCGGGATCGGTGGCGGCAATCACGCCGGTGCAGTGCGAGCCATGGCCGAGCGTGTCGACATTCCAGGTGCTGCGGTCGGTGCGCTTGTTGATGACGTCGAAGCCTTCGTGGATCTCGTTCAGATTGCCATGCGTGGTAGCGGCACCGGAATCGATGACGGCCACCTTGATGCCACGCCCGCGATAATGCTGGGGCACCTGGTCGAGGCGCATGGCACGCGCCCCCCAGCCCATGGCATTTTGCTGCGGCAGGCCGCGCAGCGCCGGCCATTCGGCCAGGGGGCGCAGCATGACGACGTTGGCCTCTTGCAGGCTCAGGTCGGGATCGCGCTGGTAGAAGCTCCAGTAATCGGCGCGTGGTTTTACATACAGGCCGCTGATCGTGTGGGGATCGTCGCCATACAGGCGCAGGTGCGCCACGCCGTCGGCGCCGGTGACGGCAGTGCTGGGCAGCACGCCACCGAACAGCGAGACCTCGACCTCGGGCAGCGGCCCACCGTCAGTGCCCACGACCGCCAGCAAGAGTTCGCACTGCGGGCCCTGGTAGGGCGTGAGCGAGCTGACCAGGTCGGGGCGGCGCAGCATGGGGTCGAGCAGTGCGAGGTGCTGGTCGCGTTCGACGAGCAACTGGCCCTGGCCGCGCTGCAGCAGTTCGCCGGCTTTTTGATCGGTCATGCGCGCGACGACAACGCCCTCGGCGCCGTCGCCCATCGACGATGGCCCGAAACCGGCTGTGGTCAGCCCGGCGCGCGGCGTGATGGTGTCGACCACGTCGATATCAGGCATGGCGGTGAGCGCTTGCTGCACCGATGACAGGCCCAGCGGCGTCATCCAGCTGCTGGTGCCAAATGCACCGAGCACGGCACGCGGCGCCACCAGGTATTTTTTCTTGCGCTCGGTGACCGGGCGCCCGTGCGCAGGGGTGGGGCTGCTGCCGGTATCGGCGCGGGCGTCTCCTGCGCCGTCATGCAACTCGGTGGGCGTCTGCTGCGAATCGGCAGCACCGCCTTTTGCTTGTTTGGCCATAGTGTGTCCTTTGCCCGGCGCCGCTCAGTCGGACAGTGAGAGGGGTTCGTCGGGTTCGATCGTTAACTGGTCAAGAGTCTGCTGCCGCAGCCGCTCGGCGGTGGGCGCGTCGGTTTCGACGACTGCCGTGTGTGGCGGGCCGGACGACGGACCGATCAGGTCGACAACCTGCACGCCGGGTTCGGCGCTCAGGATCGCCAGGAACCGGACGAGTTCGTTGTCGTCGCTCGCAGCGCGCACGATGTAGCGGCCGGGACAAGCAGGGGGCAGGGAAGCCGGCATGGCGGGGACTCCTCGGCGCCAGATCACTGCAGGCAGTTGCCTGCAATAACCTGGCTATATGTCATGGTGTGGTGTGGCTCATGGTTTAGTGCACGGTTTGCTGGCCGAACTGGCCAGACTGGCCGTACTGCGCTTGCTGACCGGTGAACTGGCCACCGAGTTGTCCCCCGAGCTGGTTGCCGAACTGCTGCCCATACGGATCAACGGATGCGGGTATATAACGGCCAAGCTGCGCCGCCACGCCGCCGATCGCGGCGCCCAGGCCCTGGTTGCCCAGTTGCTCGCCGATGAAGCCGCCGACCGGCCGTGCATACTGGGTGATCGCATTGCTGAGCCAACCCTGCGGCGCCAGTTGACCGCCTTGCTGCACGATTTGCTGTTGCAGCATGACGGCCTGTTGCTGGACCTGCTGCAGCAGTTGTTGCAATTGCTGCTGCTGGGCCTGCAACTGCTGTAGCTGGACCATCGGGTGTTGCTGCTGGACCTGCTGCTGCCCTTGCGGGTCGGCGCCGAGCGGCAATAGCCGGGCATAGCCGGAATAGTCGCTGATCATGTTGCCGAGGTGGCGGTTGCCGGTCAGGTTGCCGACCAGGGCGCCGGCAGGCTTGCCGATCGTGCTGATCAGATTGCCGAAGAAACCGCCCTGCGGGGTCAACTGCCCTTGCAGCTGCTGCATCTGCTGTTGCTGCTGAAGTTGTTGCAGTTGCTGCAGCTGTTGCATCTGCTGGAGTTGCTGCAGCTGTTGCGGATCGATCTGCTGCTGCGCACCCATGGCAGCGGCGGGATCGACCGAGAATGGCGACAGGTGACCGAGGAAGTTGCCGGCCATTTCGCCGATGCGCCCGCCCGCGCCACTATTGCCAAACCAGCCCCCGATGCCGCGGCCAACGGCGCCGCCTAGTGCGCCGCCGAACATGCTGCCCAGGCCTTGTGGTGCAAACTGTGGTTGACCAAATGGTTGTTGAAATTCGTTCATGGTGCTAAGCCTCCGGTTGATCGGTCGCGCTGAGGCTGGCTTGAAACAGCAAGGGCCTGCCACAAACGACCGTGTTCATATAATTCGCGCCGCGGCGTGACCGGTGGCGCGAGGGAAGGGCAGGATGGCGGCCTTTCGAGGCTGCTTTTCCTGCAGGTAGGCGTTCGACCGGTGCCTGGCAATGAAGTTTTGGTCTTATGGCGATGTGGGCAACGTTAAAATCGCGCTTTGCGGTAGCGCAGACGCGCGTCAGAAAGCGCCAACTTTCTTCGCGATGCGCACTGGTGCTTGAGAAAAATCACCACGTAAATCCGGGTTAGAATGACGACCCTCGTCTCCGCGCGTCAAAGCACCGCCCGCATCCATGTCCCTGTCTTCCTCCGCGCCGTCACTGGCGATTTTCTGCAAGGTCATCGATAACTATGGGGACATCGGCATTTGCTGGCGCCTGGCGCGCCAGCTGTGCCACGAGCATGCGCTGGCGGTCACGCTGTGGGTCGACGACTTGGTCAGTTTCCGGCGCATCTGCCCCGAGGTGGATCCGGTGGGAACGCAGCAAGCGATACAAGGCGTCACAGTGCGTCACTGGCAGGATCAGGATGGCCAGTTCGACGCCCGTGACATCCCCGACGTCGTCATCGAGTTCTTCGGTTGTGAGCTGCCGCCCGACTATCAACGGGCCATGGCCGCCCGCACGCCGCGCCCCGTATGGCTGAACTACGAGGGCTTGACGGCCGAGGACTGGGTCGAGGGCTGCCACCGCCTGCCATCGATGCATCCCCGCCTGCGGCTGACCAAGCATTTCTATTTCCCGGGCTTTAATGCGCGTACCGGCGGGCTGCTGTACGAAGCGGGACTGGACGCGCGCCGTCGTGCATTCCAGCAGGATGGCGCTGCGGTGACCGATTTCCTGGCCCGGTTTGGCGTGACCGCGGCCGAGGCAGCAGGGCGCAAGGTGTCGCTGTTCTGCTATCCGGATGCACCGGTCGCGGCACTGTTTGACACCTGGCGGGGCGGCGCCACCCCCACGCTGTGCCTGGTGCCGGAAGGCGTCGCGTCCGCGCAGGTCAGCGCCTTCCTGGGTACCGCGCCAGTGGCCGGCGCGAGCGCGCGCCATGGCCAACTGACGGTACGCGTGCTGCCATTCCTGCCCCAGGCCGATTACGACCTGTTACTCTGGGCCTGCGACGTCAATTTCGTGCGTGGCGAAGATTCGTGGGTACGGGCGCAATGGGCCGGTCGCCCGTTCGTCTGGCACATTTATCCGCAGGACGAGAATCTGCACCACAAGAAGCTGCGCGCGTTCCTGTCGTTGTACGCGCGAGGGGCGCCGGCACTGACGGCGTACATGCTTGGCTGGAACGGTGCGCAGCCGATGGATGATCACCGGGCCGCCTGGAATGCCCTCGACGCCACGTTGCCCGACATCGCAGCGCAGGCCGATGCATGGCGCCAGACCGTGCTCGCGCAGGGCGATCTGGTCACGCAACTGCTCGATTTCGTGCGCGATCTGCGGTTTGCCCAGGAAAACAGCGTATAATGCCCGGTTAGTTTCTAACGGATTCCGACGATCAAACGCAGGTCCGGGGCCTACGGCCCACCAGCCGGCGATGATTTAATGCAACTATCTTTTTACGTAAAATATCTATGAAACCCGCAAAAGAAATTCGTGTTGGCAACATCATCATGGTTGATGAAAAGCCGTTCATCGTGCTGCGTTCCGACGTTAACGGCTCGAGCCGCACGGGCTTCACCTACAAGTGGAAGATGAAGAATCTTCTGACCAATGCACCGCTGGAAAACGTGTTCCGTGGCGATGACAAGTTCGACGTCGTCGTGCTGGACAAGAAGCCAGTGACCTACTCGTACTTCGCCGATCCGCTGTATGTCTTCATGGACGCCGATTACGAACAGTTCGAAATCGAAGAAGAGAACCTGGGCGACGCGCTGCACTACCTGAAAGACGGTATGGAATGCGAAGCCGTGTTCTATGACGGCAAGGCCATCTCGGTCGAACTGCCAACCACGATCGCACGCCAGATCGTGTACTCGGAGCCAGCAGTCAAGGGCAACACGTCGGGCAACGTCCTGAAAGAAGCCAAGATCGAAAACGCCATCGAAGGCAAGCAGCACACCGTGATGGTGCCGTTGTTCGTCAGCGGCGACGACATGATCGAAATCGACACCCGTACCAACGAGTACAAGAAAGTCGTGCGTAACTAAGCACGAGTTTCTCCATAAAAAAACGCTGCCTCGGCAGCGTTTTTTTTATGTCCCGACCTTATGTTACTTGCGGCGCAGCTGCGCCAGATCCCGCACCGCGCCGCGATCGGCCGACGTGGTCAGCGCCGCATACGCCTGCAGTGCCTGCGAGACGTAACGCTCGCGCCCCAGCGGCAACCAGGCGTCCGCGCCCAGTGCGTCCATCGCCGCACGGCGGTGCGCCAGTTCCTCGGTCGTCACGCGCAGGTTGATGGTGCGCTCGGGGATGTCGATGTCGACCATGTCGCCTTCCTGCACCAGTCCGATCGCGCCGCCTTCGGCCGCTTCGGGTGATGCATGCCCGATCACCAGGCCCGATGAACCGCCCGAGAACCGGCCATCGGTAAACAATGCGCACGCTTTGCCCAGGCCTTTCGACTTGATGTACGAGGTCGGGTACAGCATCTCCTGCATGCCCGGCCCGCCTTTCGGGCCTTCGTAGCGGATGATGACGACGTCGCCGGCCACCACGTTGTCGCCCAGGATCGCTTCGACCGCCGCGTCCTGGCTCTCGAACACGCGCGCCTTGCCTGAGAATTTGAGGATGCTTTCGTCCACGCCGGCCGTCTTCACGATGCAGCCTTTTTCGGCGATGTTGCCGTACAAGACCGCCAGGCCGCCATCCTTCGAATACGCGTGCTCGCGGTCGCGGATGCAGCCCATGGCGCGGTCGAGGTCGTTCTTTTCGTAGCGCTCGGCCTGCGAAAACGCCACCTGGGTCGGCACGCCGCCCGGTGCTGCGCGGAACCACTGGTGCACGGCTTCGTCGGTACTGACCGCGATGTCGTATTTTTCAATGGCCGCAGCCATCGTCGGGCTGTGGATCGTCGGCAGCGACGTGTCGAACAGGCCGGCGCGTGCCAGTTCGCCCAGGATCGAGAAGATGCCGCCGGCGCGGTGCACGTCTTCGATATGGTATTTGTCGGTCATCGGCGCCACCTTGCACAGGCAGGGCACAAGTCGCGAGATGCGATCGATGTCAGCCATCGTGAAGTCGACTTCGGCTTCGTGCGCGGCGGCCAGCAGGTGCAGCACGGTGTTGGTCGAGCCACCCATCGACACGTCGAGCGCCATCGCGTTCTCGAACGCGGTCTTGGTCGCGATCGAGCGCGGCAGCACCGAGTAGTCGTCTTCCTCGTAGTGGCGCTTGGCGGTCTCGACGATCAGGCGGCCGGCGCGCAGGAACAGTTCCTTGCGGTCGGCATGGGTCGCGACGATCGTGCCGTTGCCCGGCAGCGCCAGGCCCAGCGCCTCGGTCAGGCAATTCATCGAGTTGGCCGTGAACATGCCCGAACACGAGCCGCAGGTCGGACAGGCCGAGCGCTCGATCTCGGCCACGTCGGCGTCCGACACGGAGGCGTCGCCGGCCTTGATCATCGCATCGATCAGGTCGAGCTTGATGACCTTGCGTTCGTTGTTCACGACCTTGATGACCTTGCCGGCTTCCATCGGACCGCCCGAGACGAACACGGTCGGAATGTTCAGGCGCATCGCGGCCATCAGCATGCCGGGTGTGATCTTGTCGCAGTTCGAGATGCAGACCATCGCGTCGGCGCAGTGCGCGTTGACCATGTATTCGACCGAGTCGGCGATCAGGTCGCGCGAAGGCAGCGAGTACAGCATGCCGCCGTGGCCCATCGCGATGCCGTCGTCGACGGCGATGGTATTGAATTCCTTGGCCACGCCGCCAGCCGCTTCGATCTCGCGTGCGACCAGCTGGCCCAGGTCTTTCAGGTGGACGTGGCCCGGCACGAACTGCGTGAACGAGTTGACCACGGCGATGATCGGCTTGTCGAAGTCGCCGTCTTTCATGCCGGTGGCGCGCCACAGGGCGCGGGCGCCTGCCATATTGCGACCCTGGGTCGTGGTGTGTGAACGGTAAGTCGGCATGGCAATCTCCCAGAATAATGCAAAAACAATGATTGAATCAGAGTGACGGCTGGCGCTGGATTTGTCCAATATATGATCGACGCGTCTGTGAGTCATTTCACCTATCACAGCCGGGCAGTTCGCCTGTCACGTTGCTGCTATGCTATTGCTTGGCCATTTGATGGAGTACACAGGCATGGAGCGCAGGGATTTTGTACGAATGGGCGTGGCCGGGACGGTATCCGGTTCGGTTGCCGGCACGAGCATGCTGGCACACGCCGCCCCATCGAAGACGGCGCCGGCCGCCATCCTCGAGGCCGGTGTCCACGCGCAGGGGCAGGCCATGCGCGCCGGCAAGCTGACGGCGCACGAGCTGGCCTCGCGTTACCTGGCCCGCATCGCGGCCATCGACCGCGCCGGCCCACGCCTGCGCTCGGTCATCGAACTCAATCCCGACGCGCTCGAGATCGCCCGCGAGCGTGACCGCGAACGCAAGGCGGGCAAGCTGCGCGGACCGCTGCACGGCATTCCGGTCCTGCTGAAAGACAATATCGCTACCGCCGACAAGATGAGCACGACAGCAGGCTCGCTGGCGCTGGATGGCGTCAAGGCCCGGCGCGACGCCCACATCGTGGCCCGCCTGCGCAATGCCGGCGCCGTCATCCTTGGCAAGACCAATCTGTCGGAATGGGCAAACATGCGCTCGACCCGCTCGACCAGCGGCTGGAGCGGACGCGGCGGCCTCACCCGCAATCCGTATGCGCTCGACCGCAACACCAGCGGCTCGAGTTCCGGCTCGGCCTCGGCAATGGCAGCCAGCCTGGCCACGCTGGCCGTCGGCACGGAAA
This sequence comes from Oxalobacteraceae sp. CFBP 8761, assembly GCA_014841595.1. Lineage (NCBI taxonomy): Bacteria > Pseudomonadati > Pseudomonadota > Betaproteobacteria > Burkholderiales > Oxalobacteraceae > Oxalobacteraceae sp. CFBP 8761. Next base: position 1,593,238 of record JACYUE010000001.1, read on the forward strand.
CCGATGGCTCCATCGTCTCGCCCGCGTCAACCTGCGGCATCGTCGGCATCAAGCCGACCCTGGGCCTGGTCAGCCGCAGCGGCATCATTCCCATCGCGCATTCGCAGGACACGGCCGGGCCGATGACGCGCAGCGTCGCCGACGCGGCGCTGCTGCTGGGAGCACTGGCCGGCGCCGACCCGCAGGATGGCGCCACGGCGCGTGCCCCCGCCATCAATTATGCGAACGCGCTGCGCAAGGATGGCTTGCGCGGCAAGCGCATCGGTGTCGCGCGTGACTTTTTTGGCGGGCATGACGGTGTTAATGCGCTGATCGAGAAGGAACTGGGCGTGCTCAGGGCGCAGGGCGCGGTGCTGGTCGATGTCACGGTGCCCAATACCGACAAATACGGCGCGTCCGAGCTGACCGTGTTGCTGCACGAATTCCGGCCCGACCTCGAAGCGTGGCTGGCGACCTATGCGCCGCATGCGCCGGTCAAGACCATGGCCGACATCATTGCGTTCAACCTGCGCAATGCAGCGCGGGAGATGCCGTTCTTCGGTCAGGAACACTTGATCGCAGCGCAGGCGGCGGGTGGCCTGCAGGCGCGCGACTACGTGAAGGCACTGGCGAATAACCAGCGCTATTCGCGCGACAAGGGGATCGATCAGGTGCTGCGTGCCTACAAGCTCGACGCGCTGGTGGCGCCGACCGGCGGGCCGGCCTGGCTGACCGACACCGTCAACGGCGACCATTACGGCGCAAGTTTTTCGTCGCCGGCAGCGGTGGCCGGCTATCCCCATATCACAGTGCCCGCAGGGTTTATCCACGGTTTGCCGGTCGGGCTGTCATTCGTTGGCACGGCGTGGAGCGAGCCGGCGCTGATCGGGATGGCGTACGCCTACGAGCAGGCCAGCCGGCGCCGCCGCGCGCCGACCTACCGGGCGCGCGTCAGCGCGTAAATCACTAGCGGCGCGCCGCCCCCTTGGCCTGGCTGAAGACCGGGCCCCACAGCGGGTGGCCGTGTTCGCCGGGGCTCAGGTCGAAGCCCGGATCAAGCCGGAACGCGCCGTCGAACGTCTCGCGGCACAGCGCCTGGCGCCCGCTCACGCAATAGCTGAACGCCGTGTATTTGGCGGCGGACAGGCGTTCGCGCGGGGTGCCGGTTTTCATGTCGGCGCTCGTCAGGCGCCGGATCGCACCGTTGTAATCGCCGTCGTTGTACAGCGCGATGCCTTCGCGCAGCGCGACATCGCTGCGGTCGACCGTGCCGGCGGCAGGGCGGTTCGTGCGGTCCGCGCGCTGGGCACGTTCAGCGCGCGGGCGCGCATCGTCGGCGCGGGGATGGGCGCGCGCGGCTTCCTTGCCGCCCAGTGCCGGGCCGAATTCGGCGCAGCCAGTCGCCATCACGGCGATCAGCGCCGCAGGCAGGTGTTTCATGAAACGGGTGCTCAAGGCGTTTTCTCCTCGGTGAAATCAAGTTCGATCGTACCGCTCTGGCCTTCGGCCGACTGCACGGTCACCGTGTGCTCGGGGAAGCCCGGGTTGACGATGCGGATCGTGTGCTCGCCCGGCGGCAGCGTGATGTGTTTGAGCGGCGGCGTGGCGCCGCGCTCGACGCCATCGACGACGATCGTCCCCCACGGCTGGATCAGGAGTTTATAGGTGGTGCCGGCGACAGCCGCTTCGGGCGGTGTGCCCTGCGGCGCCAGGCGCACGGCGGTCGGTGGTACGGCAACGTCGGGTTTGGCTGGCGGCGGGGTGGCAGTGGTCGCGCGCGGTGCGGTCTCGTCGATGACGGGGGCGTCGAGCCGTGGCGGTTCTTCGGCCAGCGTCACCAGCGGCGCGGGCGCGGCTGCCGGCACGGTCGCCTCGGGCGTCTCCGGCAGCGCGGACATGTCTTTCATGCCGCTCAGGTCGGCCTGGCGCGTCAGTGCGAACAAGGCGGCCAGCGCGGCCAGGATCAGGAGGATGGTGCCGACGATCAGCGGCCAGCGTGTCTTGTTGCGCCGGGCAGCGACCGGGGTTGGCGCGGGCGCCATCGGCGTCGATGCGTTGGCGGCGGCGCGCATCGGGAGCGGACCGGGGGCGGGGGGAGGGGGTGGCGCTGCCGGCGCTGGCTTTGGCACCGCTACTGGTTCAGGCGCGCGGACAGGTTCTGGCGTCGGCGGAGGGGCCGGCGTCGGTGCCGGCGTAGGCATTGGCAGCGGCACCACTGGCGCCATGGGCTCGTCGTCGATCGGTGGCAGCGAGATGGCGGGCTTCGGCGCGATGACGGCAATGCCCAGCAGGCCGCGCATCTGCTCGATGGTTTGCGGCCGCACGGCGGGGTCGGGCGACAGGCAGCGGTCGAGCGCCGCGAGGAAGCTCTCGCTGTACTCGGTCAGGCCCAGCGTGCGCAACTGCGCGACCGGTGCCAGTTCCTGTGAAATCGCGTAATGCATCACGGCGGCCAGGTCGTACAGGTCGCGTGCTTCGTAGTCGGCCGGCACGGCGGTGTCCGGCAACTCGCTGTAGCCCGGCACCAGCATCGGGTCGCCGGCCTCGAGGATGTGCAGACTGTCGGGCGTGATGCGGCGGTGCGGCACGTTCATGCCGTACTGGACTTCGAGCGATTGCAGCACCTGACGGATGATGCGGCGGCACCATGGCTCGCTGACCATCTCGTGGTTGTACTCGACGATCTCGCGGGCCGTGCGGCCGTCGAGTTGCTGCGGGGGCGTGCTGGGGTTCATGGCATCTTGCCGGTCGCCGCTTGCGCGGGCCGAACGAATGTTTATTTATTGCAAATAATGCCAGATTTGTGGGGAAGACGGTACCCCCAACTTAAGCGTGCGCGGCAGATGGGGTAGTAGATGCGCGGCAAGTACGCTGCCGCGCAACCGTTCAGGCGTCGAGAAAACGCATTTTGAACCAGCGGCCCTTGATGACGCCAAAGCCCGGTCCCGGCGCGTCGCCTTCGCCCAGGCGCTTGACGGCAGCCTGCGCCACGCTGCGCTCGAGTGCGACGTAGCTGTTGAATTCGCCGATATTGATCTTGCCGACCTGGTCTTTCGTCAGACCGGCGTCGCCCGTCAGCGCGCCCAGCAGGTCGCCCGGACGCAGCTTGGCCTTCTTGCCGCCGGCGATCACCAGCGTGACCATTGGCGCCGGTGCGGCCGGTTCGGCATCGTCGCCCAGCGCAGCCAGGCTTTCCCAGACGGCTGGCTGGTCCTGGTACTGCTCGATCAGGCCAACCCATTTTTTTTCGTTCGGCGCGCACAGGGTATGCGCCATGCCGCTGCCGCCGGCACGGCCGGTGCGGCCGATGCGGTGCACGTGGACTTCGGGGTCTTTCGATACGTCCACGTTGATCACGGTGTCCAGGTCGGCGATATCCAGACCGCGCGCGGCGACGTCGGTGGCCACCAGCACCGAGCAGCTGCGGTTGGCGAACAGCACCAGGATTTCATCGCGTTCGCTCTGTTCAAGTTCGCCGTACAGCGCGCGCGCCGAAAAACCCTGCGCCTGTAATGCGTCGGCCAGTTCGCGGCAACGCGCCTTGGTGTTGCAGAAGGCCAGCGCCGACACCGGACGGTGATGGCGCAGCAGGCGGCCGACCGCATCTTCGCGGCCTTCGAAGCCGATCTCATAAAAACGCTGGTCGATCTGCTCGAAGCTGTGCTTGCCCTCGACCTTCACTTCCAGCGGATCGCGCAGGAAGCCCTGCGTGGCAAAGCGGATATCGTCCGGGTAGGTGGCCGAGAACAGCAGGGTCTGGCGGTGCTTTGGCGTGGCCGACACGATGCCCGCGATCTCGTCGTAAAAGCCCATGTCGGTCATGCGGTCCGCTTCGTCCAGCACCAGCGTCTGCACGTTGGCCAGGTCGAGCGTCGCGCGGCCCAGGTGGTCGCGGATGCGGCCCGGCGTGCCGACGACGATGTGCGCGCCATGTTCGAGCGAGGCGATTTGCGGGCGCATCGAGACACCGCCGGTCAGCGTCAGGATCTTGACGTTGCCCACGCCGCGCGCCAGCCGGCGCAGTTCGCCGGCGACCTGGTCCGCCAGTTCGCGCGTCGGGCACAGCACCAGGCCCTGGATCGCGAACCAGGCCGGATTGAGCTTGTGCAGAATGCCGATGCCGAACGCCGCGGTCTTGCCGCTGCCGGTCTTGGCCTGGGCGATCAGGTCGCTGCCGGCCAGGACGGACGGCAGCGTTTCCGCCTGCACCTGCGTCATGTGGTCGTAACCGAGGGTGGTCAGGTTGGCGAGAAATTGCGGCGTGAGGGCCAGCGAGGTAAACGAATCGGATTGCATGGAAGCCTCCAGCCGGCAGGGCCGACGCTATTGGGGATCGGGCGCCCAGACCGGCAGGCCGGTCAGGTCGAGCTTGTCGTCGCGGCGCCAGACAGGCAGGCCGGAGTTGTCGGTTTCGTCGATCAGGCAGAGTTGTTCTTGCTTGAGCGAACCGCGGCGGGGACGAGGGCCGGTGCGTTTGGGTTCGGTGACCGTATCGAGCGGCGCTGCCGGCTCGAAACCAGGCAGGTCGAACGTTGCGTGGTCTTTCTTGTCTCTCATCCTCTGCCTTCGAGGTTGCATCTTGTTGCCATAGAAAACAAAAGCCCGGCTCTGTGAGTCGGGCTTTTGTATTGAATTGGTTGCGGGGACAGGATTTGAACCTGTGACCTTCGGGTTATGAGCCCGACGAGCTGCCAGACTGCTCCACCCCGCAGCGCAATTATAGCGCGCTGCGCAGCAATATGCAATGCGCGACGTGCAGAGGGGGTAAATCCCTCAAATGGCGCTGCTGCGCAGGCGCCACAGCGACGTGACTTCCTGCGAGCGTGCCGCGTGCAGCGGATCGTCAGCATCGGTCGCGCGCGGGTGCACGGGCCGCGTGTCGTGGCGCTCGATGACTTCCAGGCCACCTGCCGCAATCCATCCAAGCAACTGATCGCGGCTGCGCAGGCCCAAGTGCTCGGCAAAGTCCGACATGATCAGCCAGCCTTCGCCACCGGCCTCCAGATGGGCACCGAGGCCCGCCAGGAACGCGCGCAGCATGCGGCTGTCCGGATCGTAGATCGCATACTCGATCGCCGAACTCGGCTTGCCCGGCAACCACGGTGGATTGCAGACAACCAGCGGCGCGCGGCCGTCCGGGAACAGGTCGGTCTGCGCGATCTCAACCTGCGCCGTCAAACCCAGGCGCGCGATGTTTTCGCGCGCGCAGCCCTGCGCCCGCGGATCGACCTCGGTTGCCAGCACCTGCAGGCCGCGCCGCGCCAGCACGGCCGACAGCACACCGGTGCCAGCCCCGATGTCGAATGCGCGCCGGGCGCCGGCAGGCAGCGGCGCCTGCGCGACCAGTTCAACGTATTCGCCGCGCACGGGCGAGAACACGCCGTACCACGGGTGGATGCGGTCGTTCAGCGCCGGAATCATGACGCCCTTGCTGCGCCATTCATGGGCGCCGATCACGCCCAGCAGTTCGCGCAGCGAGGCGACATACGGCGCATCGACCGCGCCGTAGGCTTCCAGGCAAGCCTGTTGCGCATCGGGCGCGCGGCGCAGGGGGATGCTGTGATCGGCTTCGAACGGCAGCACGAGCATTGCCAGCGTGCGGGCGCGCTGCAACTGGGAGAGGCGATGGCGGTGGAAGGCTTCGAGTGGCGTAGGCACGGCCTTGCCGGCCTTGGCGCGGCGTGGGCGCTCGCCCTTGTGGTCGATCCGGCGCGCGAGCGCCTGCACCAGCTGGCGGGCGTTCTGAAAGTCGCCGCGCCACAGCAGCGCCGTGCCGTCGAGCGCCAGCCGGTAGGCGGCGTCGGCGCTCATCGTGTCGTCGGCCAGCACGACCTTCTTCGGCGCGGGCCAGCCGCTCTCCGAGCGCCAGACGGCCGAGCGTTCGACGCCGTCCTCGACCCATTCGATGCGTGCCATCGCTTGATCCCCTATTAGTATTAGTGATGGTGGTTCCAGTTGCCGTCGCTCGAGGCAAGATAGGACGCAACGGCGTCGGCATTGCCGGTGGCGTGGCGCTTGACTTCACCGCAGCCGCAGATGCCCTGGTAAGGCTGGATGTGCGAGCACGCGGAGACTTTCTGCAGGTAGACGGTGACTGGCTTGGTGCATTTTGCGCACTTGAACGTCAGGGTACGGGCTGGTTTCATGATCACGGAGCAGGTAAAGGAGAGGAGGGCGGCATTTTACACCGCCTGGCCCGGCGTCATTCGACCACCACCGCGCTGCTGCCGCCACCCGCCGGGCGCACCAGCACCTTGGTCGCGATGCGCTCGGTCATCTCTTGCACGTGCGAAATCACGCCCACCTTGCGGCCCAGTGACTGCAGCGCGTCCAGCGCGTCCATTGCCACGCCCAGCGTTTCGCTGTCGAGGCTGCCGAAGCCCTCGTCGATGAACAGCGACTCCACCCGCACCCGGTTCGATGACAGCGAAGCGAGACCCAGCGCCAGCGCGAGCGACACCAGGAACGATTCGCCACCGGACAGCGAATTGACCGAACGTACTTCGCCGCCCATGTCCTGGTCGCGCACCATCAGCGCCAGCGACGGCATGCCCGCGTAACTGACGCGCTCGAGGCGATAGCGTTTGGCCAGCTGCGCCAGGTGCGCATTCGCATAGCCAAGCAGCACGTCGAGCGTGAACTGCTGCGCGTAATTGCGGAATTTCTTGCCGTCGCTCGAACCGATCAGCTCCGACAGCTTGCCCCAGCGCTGCTCCTGCACCTGCTGCTGCTCGATCTCGCGCAGGCTCGACGCGGCGGCCACGCGCCGCTCGTCGTCCTGCATGACGCGCAGGCGTGCCGAGGTCGATGCTTCGATCGCCGCATGGCGCTCGGCCTGGATCGCATCGAACGCCGCCGTGACGGCCTCGACCGGCTGGCCGTCCGGCGGGGCCGACGCCAGATGCGCCAGACGCTGGGCGCGGCGCTCGTTCAGGATGGCGGTGGCCTGGCCGACCTCGGTGTCGATCGCATTCAACGCCGTGCGCTCCTGTGCCAGCCAGGCGGCGCCCACTTGCAGCAGGCGGGCCAGCGCATCCAGATTGGCGATGTCGTCCACGCCGTCGGGATCCTTGCGGTAGTCCTCCAGCCAGTCGGCCAGGGCGGTGGCCGCCGCCGCACCGGCGCTGTCGAGTTGCGCCACGCGCTCGACCAGGCCCGCCAGTGCGGTGCGCGCCGTCGTTTCGCCCTGTGCCGCGTGCTGCGCCACCAGCTGGCGCGCCGCAAGTTGTTCACGCGCGCCGGTGACGGCGGTGTTCAGTTCGCGCTCGACCTCGCGTGCCGGGCGGCCGGCCCACAGCGCGGCGCGCGCCGTGCGTTTCTGCGTGAGCTCGGTGTCGATGCGTTCGAAGTCGAGCGCACTGCGCGCGCCGGCGGCGTCGATCTCGGCGATGCGCGTGGCCAGCGCCGTCGTTTCGACGTCCAGTGTGGCAATCGTGGCAGTGGCGCGGGCCAGCGCGTCGGTCTGCTCACGCCAGGCGGCGGCTTCGTGCCCGCGCGCCGCGCGCCAGGTGGCCGGATCGCGGCGCCATGCTGCTTGCCAGCCATCGCCAAGCGCGTCGGCCAGCGGGCCGTCGAGTTCGGCCAGTAGCGCGGTCAGTTGCGCGCTCGCTGCCTCGTGGCGCAGCGTGTGGGTCTTGAGCGCGGCTTGCAACCCGGCTGCCGCTTCGCGCTCGGCTTCTTCTTCCGATCGCAGGCGGGCCAGGTCGGACTGGGCGGCGTCGACGTCGTGCTGGGCCGCGTCGCGGGCAACGGCGGCGGCGCGCCACTGTTGTTCTTGCCGGGCCAATGCGTCCAACGCGTCGCGCAGCGCGCTGCGCTGGGCAGCGAACCAGTCGGCGCGTTCGGCGGCCGGCGGCGCGGCCGCCGCCAGCGGGTCGGCGTGCCAGGCTTGTTCGAGGCTGGCGACGCGCTCGCTCAGCGTGCTGCGCTCGTGCGCCAGCGCCGCCAGCCGCTCGTGCGCCGCGCCGGCTGCCGCCGCATTCTGCGCCTGCAGCGCGTTGTTGCCGCGCACGCGCAGGCGGCAGCCGTCGACTTCGGCGCGCAGGCTGGTGAGCATGTTTCTCAACGGTGCAGCCTGATGGGCATATGGATGCTCGTGCGCGCCGCAGACGGGGCAGGGCGCGTCGTCGTCCAGATTCGCACGCAACTGTTCGACATCTGCCGCGCATGCGAGTTCCGCTGCCGCCAGCGAGCGTTCGGCCTGCGTCATGGCCGCTTCCAGCGCTGGCGCGGCAGCGCGTACCTCGGCCAGTCCCTGTTCGGCGCCTGAGCGCGCTGTCTCCACGCGATCGATGTCGCGCGCGAGGCTGGTCAGCGTAGCGTGCGCGGCCGCCAGGTCATTCCAGGTGCGCTCGGCCTGCGTCAGGCGTTCGCGGCGCACATCGAGAGCCTGGCGTTCGGCGCCGATGGCGTCGGCATCGACACCGGCCAGCGCGGCCATCGCCGCGCGGCGCGTCGTCTCCAGCGCATCGAGGCGCTCGGTGCTGGCCGCGAGCGCGCTCGTGGCTTGCGCTTCGCGCCCGGCAGCGCCCAGTGCCTGGGTCTGGATGGTCTCGGCCGCCGTCTGGTTGGCGTCCAGCGTGGCAAGCGTGTCTTCGCCCTGGCGCAGCAATCGTTCCCATTGGCCCCAGGCACCGGCCACCGCGTCGAGGCGCGACCGGGCTGCCAGCCAGGCGGCAGCGTTATCGCGGGCTTGCTGCGCACGTGCCAGTGCAGTCGATTTGGCCGCGTGCTGCTCGCGGGCCTGGCGCGCCTGCATGCGCGTGGCGTCGAGCGCCGACTGCGCCTGCACGTGGTTTGGCGCCAATGTCGCCAGCGCCGCATCGAGGGCCTTGGCGTCATCCAGTTGCGGCGTTGCTGTACGCAGTGCTGCTTCGGCGGCATCCAGCTGCGCGGTGGCTGCGTCGGTCTCGGCCACGCTGCTGCGTCGCACCTCGAGCGCTGCCGCCAGCTGGGCCTGCGTCGTCTCGATGGCGGAATGGGCTTGCCGACGCTCGGCTTCAAGGCGCTGCACCTCCATGCTCAAGGGTCGCGCCGCCTGCACCGCGTCGAGGGTGGCCAGGCGCTGGCGCCGCTCGCCGGCATCCGCGCGCTGCGCGTTGGCCGCCGCCAGTGCCTGTTCGGCCTGCGCTTCACCGCGCGTGAGCTTGTCCAGTTCCTGGTGCCAGCGCAGTTGTCCCTCGAGCAGGGCGTGGCGATCGTCCAGCGCTTGCCGGGCCAGGTCGGCGTTCGTGCGTTCGGTCTCCAGCAGCGCGCGGTCTTCCGGCGACAGCGGGGCCGCATTGGCCAGTTTCGATTGCAGCACCTGGGTGCGGACCTGTTCGGCCTTGTAGCGCTCGAACGCCCGGCGCGAAATGTCGCTGTAGATCGTCGTGCCGGTGAGCGTTTCGAGCAGTTCGCCACGCTCGTTCTCGTCGGTTTTGAGGAATGCCGAGAATTCGTTCTGGGCCAGCAGTACGGCGCGCGTGAACTGTTCGAACGACAGGCCGATGCGTTGCACGATCTCTGCCGCGGCTTCCGTATTGGTGCCGCCGACCGGGATCAGTTCGGGCAGCCGGTTCAGCGAAATCTTGACTGGTTGCAGCGCGCCGTTGGGCTTGTTGCGCGAACGCCGCACGGCCCAGCGGGCGCGGTAACGCCGGTCGTCGCTCCCCACAAAGTCGACCTCGGCCCAGCCTTCGGCGGCGCCCCGGCGCAGCAGCGTGCGGGCATCCTGGGCGGTGACGGTTTCTTCGCCCACATCGGGCAGGCGCGTGCTCGAGCGCTTCAGCAGCCGTGGCGTGTCGCCATACAGCGCGAGGCACAGTGCGTCGAGCAGGGTGCTCTTGCCGGCGCCGGTTGGGCCGCTGATGGCAAACAGGCCGGCGGAGGCAAGCGGCTCGGATTCGAAATCGATGGCGAATTCGCCCGCCAGCGAAGCGAGGTTCTTGCCGCTGATACGCAGGATCTTCATCGCGGCTCACCTTCTACCGCGTGGAACAGTTCGGCAAACGACGCGATCTGCTCGGGCGGGGCCTCGGCGCCGTATTTCTGTAGCCACAGGCGGCGGAACACATCGTCCGGCTGTAGCTGCGCCAGTTGATCCAGGCTCAGCGCGAGTTCGGTGTCGTCGGTGACCACGTGCTTGCGGGTCGGTTCGATCTTGGCCAGACGCACTGGCCTGCCGGCCAGTACCGCCTCGATGCGCGCGCGCAGACCGGGTTCCGGCCCGTCGAGCAGCACCCTGACTTCGAGAAAGGGCCAGGCATGCTGCGGCAGGTCGGGATCGAGTTCGAGCGCCTCGAGCGCCGCGAGTGCCTCGTCGAGCGGCGCAGGTTTGGCCGGCACCCGCAGCAAGGCCACCGCGCGGGGCACGAACAGCGGCGTGACCTCCGCGGCATGATCGCCCTCCAGGTCGATCCGCAGCACTTGATGCTGGTAATTGACTTCGGAAAACGACAACGGCAGCGGACTGCCGCTGTAGCGCACGTTCTCGCGCCCGCCGACCTTCTGGGCCAGGTGCAGGTGGCCAAGTGCTGCGTAGGCGATGCCCGGATCGAACATGCTGCTTGGCAGCGCCTCGGTGCCGCCGATGACGATGCGGCGTTCGGAGTCGAGCGACGCCTGGCCATCGACCATATGGCAGTGGCCCATGGCGATGATGGCCTGGCCCTCCGTGGCGCGGGACCGCGCCAGCGCATACGCCTGGCGGTACAGCAGGGTGGTGCCCTGCAGATAAGGATCGAGCTCTGGCGCATCGCTGGCCCCATCGCCCGCCGCGGCGCACAGGCGCGGGACGTCGCCAGGACGCAGGAACGGCACGGCCAGGCACCAGGCGGCAACCTTGCCGGCACGGTCATGCAGCGGCACCAGCAGCCGGTCGAGGTCGACCTCGCCATCGCTGCTGCGCAGCACGTTGCCCACGACAATCGTGCCATAGGCCTCAAGCAGCGGCGTGGGGGCTTCCAGCCGGCCGGCGGAATCGTGGTTGCCCGCGATGACCACCACCTGCAGATGGGGTACGCGGCTGCGGGCCTGCTGCAGGAAGCGATACAGCTGGCGGTGCGCGGCCGACGACGGATTGGCGTTATCGAAAATATCGCCCGCGATCAGCAGCACGTCGATGCGCTCTTCGTCCAGCGTATCGACCAGCCAGTCGAGGAAGCACTGGTGTTCGTGGATCCGGTCGAAATTGTGCAGGGTCTGGCCAAGATGCCAGTCGGAGGTGTGCAGCAGCCGCATGGGGAGTTCTACCGTTGGGAAAGCCGAAATCGGGGCCTACTATAACGCAGCCGGCGACCCGTCGTGGCGCGCCGTGCAATACCATCTCGCAAGCATGTTGTGTGGGGAAATTCGTCGTGCCTGACCCCGCTCTTGTTGTCAAATCGCATTTGACGAACATCAAACCTGGCCAGGACTGTGTCTCTACACTAGCTAGTTCTTGTCGCCGGCTACTACTACAAAATCCATCGCCGGCTACCCCGATACCCGCATCCCCAGCCGATCCGGCATGGCCTCGCCATGCGCGCTGGCGGCGCATTGAGAGGAGACATCATGCTCACTTCCACCTACACGCTGGTGGCGCTATCCGTCGAACAGGCCCGGGCGCGCGTCGATTTGCAGGCGCTGCTCGAGCGCTGGCGGCCCGCCGCCTGGTGGGGCGAGCCGCCAGCGGCGCACCAGTACCAGGCGGCCTGTGACGCGCTGCGCCAGGTCAGCGACGCGTGCCACTGGCGCAAGCTCGACAAATTCGTGTTGCCGGCGCTGCGCCGGCGTGGCGCCGATGCCGGCGCGCTGCTGGCCGAACTCGATGCGCTGAGCCGGCGCGCGCACGCGGCGCGCATGGCGGCTCAGGCGGCCGCTGCCGAAGGCGATCCCGGCTGCCTGGCGGCGCTGCAAGAATGCTGCGAACTGCTGCTCGAGCGCCTCGAACGCGAAGAGCGCGAGTTGCTGCCGCTGGCGCGCACGCTGATTCCCGGCGACCACTGGTTCACGATTGCCAACCAGATGCTTGCCCACGACTCGGTGCAGAACGAACAGCGCGACACGGGGCGCGGCATGGTGCGCGCCAGGTTTCCCGCAGAAGTTTCAACAAGGAAATCGTCCGCCTTGCCGCCCGTCGTGCCCATCGTGAATTAGCCGCTGCAGCAGGGCGTGCGCGCCGGTTGACGCCATGTTCTTTGCTATGATGGCAGTTTTAGCGGTGCGAATTTCCTATGTTCGATTTTCTCTTCAAGCGGCAGGGCAGCAAGCCGGCGGCGTCCGGCGAGCAACAGGGCGCCGTCAAGCCGGCCCCGGCAAAATCGGGCGCTGCCCAGCCCGCTGTTAGCAAGACCGCTGGCAAGGCCGGTAGCAAAGCCAATAACAAGGCCAAGGCGGCAGCAGCCGCAGCAGCAGAGCAGGCGGCAAACCAGGCCGCGGCGCAGGCCGCCGAGGCGCGCGCCGCCGTGGCCAGCGCCCGCGAGCGCCAGGCAGCGCAGCTCAAGGCGCTCGGCAGCGACGAAGCAGCCGCCGCCGAGTTCATCCTGCAATCACCGTTTTCCGAATTGCGTCTGGCCGCCGCCGAGCTGCTCCATGGCCGCGAGCACCTCGAACGCGTGTACGGCGCAATGCGCAATGTCGATCGCCGCGTTGCCAAGCTCGTTCATGGCCGGCTCGACGCGATCCGCCACCATGAAGCCGAACTGCGCCGTGGTGAAGACACCCTGGCGCAGGCGCGCGCCATGTTGGGTGACGTGTTGCTGACGCCCAACCACGTTGGCGAACTTGACCGCAAATGGTCGGTCATCCGCGCGCCCGAACTCGCTGCCGACTTCGAGGCCGTGCGCGCCCAGCTTGGCGCGCGTCTTGAAGCGCAGGTGCAGTTGCAGCGCGCCATGATCGATCGCCTGACGGCGTTGCGCCAGCTCGACGGGCAGGGGCTGGACGCCGCCGCGCTCGGCGAGGCGCTGGCCCGCCTGCAGCAGGAGCAGGCAGCGGCACTGGCCGACCCTGGCCACCCATCGTTGCCGCGCGCGCTGGTCGGGGAGGTAAGCAATGAACTGGCACGCCTGACGGCCAGCCTGGCCACCGCCGAGAAGGATGCCGCAGCGCTGGCTGCCCGTGACGCGGCGCTCACCGCATGGTCGGCGCAGCCGCAAGAAGAATTGACGCCGGATACCCTGCGCCGCGAATGGCAGCGCCTGCCGGCCATGCCCGCCAACGGCGCCGCCACTGAAGCGCTGCAAGCGCGCTTCGACGCCTTGCTCGCGTCGTTCCCGCAAGCGATCCGCAAGCCGAAAGCGGTCCCGGTTGCAGCACAAGCAGGCGCACCAGCCGATAGCGGCGCCGCGCCCGCCAGAGACAAGGGCGCCGACCAGGCCTTCCTCGACCAGTTAGAGGCGCTCGAAGCCGCCCTGCAGCAGGGCTCGCTTGGGACCGCCGCAGAAATCGACAAATCGCTGAAGGACGCCAAGGACAAGGGCATGCGCCTGACGGGCGCCCAGCTCGAGCACCTGACCCATCTGCGTGCCGACCTGAAACGCTTGTCGGACTGGGCGCGCTGGGGCGGCAACGTGTCGCGCGAAGAATTGATCAAGACAGTGGAGACGCTGGCCACGCAGAACCTGGCGATGGGCGAACTGGCCAAGAAGGTCGGCAGCATGCGCGAGCGCTGGAAGGCGCTCGACACCTTGTCCGGCCCGGCGCCGCGCAGCCTGTGGGAGCGTTTCGACGCCGCCTGCAGCGCTGCCTACGCGCCGGCCGCCGCGCATTTCCGTCAGCTGGCTGACGAGCGTCACGCGAATGCCGCGCGCGGCCAGGCGCTGGTCGACGAAGCCCAGGCCGAGATCGCCAACCTGCAGCAGGACAATGCCGACTGGAAGCATGTGTCGGCCACCGTCCAGCGCCTGCGTACGGCCTGGAGCCATCTGGGCGCGGTCGACCGCAAGGAAAAGAAACGTCTCGACGGTTTGTTCTCCGAGGCACTGACCACGCTGCAGCGGCCGCTGGAAAACCAGCGCAAGGTCGAAGTCGCCGTGCGGGAACAACTGATCGAAGAAGTCCACAAGCTCGACCCGAACGAACGGCATGCCGTCGACTTGCTGCGCGAGTTGCAGAGCCGCTGGCAAGAGCATGCGCGCGCGCTGCCGCTCGAACGCAAGGCCGAGCAGGCGCTGTGGCAGCGTTTCCGCGCCGCCTGCGACGCGCTGTTTGCGGCCCGCAAGGAGCATGCACACGCCGCCGACAGCGAGCGCCGCACCCACGAAGCGGCCAAGGAAGCGCTGTGCGCCCGCCTCGAAGCGGCGGCGCTCGATGCCACGCCGTCCAACGTCGCCAGAATGCTGCGCGAAGCGGCCGCCGAATGGCAGGCGATCGGCCCGGTACCGCGTGCCCACGAGGCGCGTATCGAGGGGCGTTACCAGGCTGCCGTGGCCCAGGTGCAGGCGCAGGTGGCCGAGGTACGCCGCGCCGCCGACACGGTCCTGGCCGGCGTCGTGCGCGACAAGCTGCGCCTGATCCAGGCGCTCGAAACAGCAATCGCCGATCCGGACAGCAATGCCGGCACCCACACGCAGGGTGACGACTGGCGTGCCCGCTGGGCGGCACTGGCCCCGGTCGACGGTGGTTACGAGCCGATCCTGCAGAAGCGCTTCGACGCGGCGCTGGCGGCGCTCGAAGGCGACCGCGCCGCGTATGCGCGCCAGCTCCAGGAGAATCGGCCACGCCTGTTGAACGATCTGCTGCGCCTGGAGATCGCTGCTGGCATCGACAGCGGCGCCGAATTCGCCCGGGACCGCCTGCGCTTGCAGGTCGAGGTGCTGCAAAGCTCCCTCAAGTCGGGCCAGAAGCCGGGTGGCAATACGGCCGAGCTGCGCGCGCTGCTGGCGCTGCCGGCCCTGGCCGACGTGCGCACCGAAACACGCATCGAATGCCTGATGCTGCGTCAGCCGAAGGAGGCGTCATGAACAATGTCCGTGTGCAAACCGGCGACTTCGACCTCGGCCTCGAGGTCGCGCGCCTGCGCGAGGGCGACGCCCGGGTCGGCGCTGTCGTGGCATTCGTCGGCACTGTGCGCGACCTGAACGACGGCGCGCAGGTCGCTGCGATGGAACTCGAGCACTATCCCGGCATGACCGAGAAGGCGCTCGACGACATCGCCGCCCAGGCCGCGGCGCGCTGGCCGCTGTTCGCTACCCTGGTCATCCACCGCGTGGGGCCGCTGCTGCCGCTGGATCAGATTGTGCTCGTGGCCGTCACCGCCGCGCACCGGGGCGATGCGTTCGCGGCTTGCGAATTCATCATGGATTACCTGAAGACGGAAGCGCCGTTCTGGAAGAAGGAAGACACGCCGGACGGCGCGCGCTGGGTCGATGCGCGCGTGACGGACGATACAGCGCGGGCGCGGTGGCAAGCCCGCTGAATTTTCTCGCTGTCGGGCTCGGCGCCGCCATCGGCGCCTGGCTGCGCTGGGGCCTGGGCCTGTGGCTGGGCAGCCTGCACGGCTTTGTCCAGATCGGCACGCTGGCGGCCAACCTGCTCGGTGGCTTCCTGATCGGCTGCGCGCTCGCGTTCTTTGCCGATCAGCCCGGACTGGCGCCGCACTGGCGCCTGTTCATCATTACCGGCTTCCTCGGTGGCTTGACGACCTTCTCCAGTTTTAGTGGCGAATCGATGACGCTGCTGCAGCGCGGCGATATTGGCTGGGCGCTGGCCCACACGGCCTTGCACCTGATCGGCTCGCTGCTGTGCTGCATGGCCGGTTTTGCCCTGCTGCGTACCCTGCGCGGGTAAAGTCGGCGAAGCAGGGCGGGTTTGCCTGACAACGCACAATTTGCCCGGTTGAAGCATGCTAGAGTTTCCGTCCAGTAAATACATACGGGGCTCGATCATGCATACTCATTACCGGCCGACCGCGGCCTTCGTCGGCGCCTCCTGGGGCGCACTCATCATCGGCATGGCCGCCTATCTGATTGGCCTCTGGAACGCGCAGATGCAGCTGAACGAGAAAGGTTATTACCTCGTGCTGCTGCTGTACGGCCTGTTCGCCGCGATTTCCCTGCAAAAAACAGTGCGTGATCGTGCAGAAGGCTTGCCCGTCACCGGACTGTATGTGTCGCTGTGCTGGTTCTCGCTGATGGCATCGATCGGGCTGCTGGGCATCGGACTTATCAACGCCACGCTGGCGCTGAGCGAAAAAGGCTTTTATGCGATGTCGTTTGCGCTGTCATTGTTTGCCGTGGTTGCCGTGCAAAAGAACGTGCGCGAGTTGCAAGCGGCCGGGCCGGCACCCGAATCCAGGTTGTCTGACAGCTAACTGCTTTTCTCTTTGTAGGTGTTTTTCTTACGCGCGGCCAGACGGGGTGCTTGAAAAGCATCCCGTCATCCCAATCTTGTATCGCAACCAAGAACAAACTCAGGAGTCACACCATGCGACAAGATAAATTGACGACCAAGCTTCAGGAAGCGCTGGCGGATGCCCAGAGCCTGGCAGTCGGCAACGACAACCAATACATTGAAACAGTCCACCTGCTGGTGGCGCTGCTGAACCAGGACGACGGCAGTGCGCGCTCGCTGCTGCAGCGCGCCGGCGTGAACGTCGGCGCGCTGTCCAATGCGCTGAAAGCCTCGCTCGAGCGCCAGCCGAAGGTCACCGGTACCGGCGGCAACGTCCAGGTCGGGCGCGACCTGATGGGCCTGCTGAACCTGGCGGACCGTGAAGCGCAGAAGCGCGGCGACGGCTTCGTCTCGTCCGAAATGATCCTGCTGGCGCTGCTCGAAGACAAGTCCGACGCCGGCCGCCTGGCCCGTGAAAACGGCCTGGCGAAGAAGTCGCTCGAGTCGGCGATCCAGGCCGTGCGCGGTGGCGAAAGCGTCAATTCGCCCGAAGCCGAAGGCCAGCGCGAATCGCTCAAAAAATACACGCTCGACCTGACCGAGCGCGCCCGCGCCGGCAAGCTCGATCCGGTGATCGGCCGCGACGACGAAATCCGCCGCGCGATCCAGGTGCTGCAGCGTCGCAGCAAGAACAATCCCGTGCTGATCGGTGAACCGGGCGTGGGCAAGACCGCCATCGTCGAAGGCCTGGCGCAGCGCATCGTCAATGGCGAAGTGCCCGATTCGCTCAAGGGCAAGCGCGTGCTGTCGCTCGACATGGCCTCGCTCCTGGCCGGCGCGAAGTTCCGCGGTGAATTCGAAGAGCGCCTGAAAAGCGTGCTGAAAGAGCTGGCGCAGGACGAAGGCCAGACGATCGTCTTCATCGACGAGCTGCACACGATGGTTGGCGCGGGCAAGGCCGAAGGCGCGATGGACGCCGGCAATATGCTCAAGCCGGCGCTGGCGCGCGGCGAGCTGCACTGCGTGGGCGCGACGACGCTCGACGAATACCGCAAGTACGTCGAAAAGGATGCCGCACTCGAGCGCCGCTTCCAGAAGATCATTGTCGACGAGCCAAGTGTCGAGGCGACGATTGCCATCCTGCGCGGGCTGCAGGAGAAATACGAGCTGCACCACCAGGTCGACATCACCGACGCGGCAATCATCGCGGCGGCGGAGCTGTCGCACCGCTACATCACCGACCGCTTCCTGCCCGACAAGGCGATCGACCTGATCGACGAGGCGGCGGCCAAGATCAAGATCGAGATCGATTCGAAGCCCGAAGTCATGGACCGCCTTGAGCGGCGCATGATCCAGCTGAAGATCGAGCGCGAAGCCGTACGCCGCGAAACTGACGAAGCGTCGCAGCGCCGCCTCGAGCTGCTGGGCGACGAAATCACCCGTCTGGAGCGCGAGTACAACGACTTCGAAGAAATCCTGAAAGCCGAGAAGGCCGCAGTGCAGGGCACCACGCATATCAAGGAAGAAATCGAGCGCATCCGCTACCAGATGGAAGAAGCGCGCCGCCAGAGCAACTGGCAGCAGGCATCCGAGCTGCAGTATGGCCGCCTGCCTGAACTCGAAGCGCAACTGCGTGACGCTGAAGCCAGCACCGCGCGCGCCGAACTCGACGGCCAGAAGCCCAAGCTGCTGCGCACGCAGGTCGGGGCTGAAGAAATTGCCGAAGTGGTTTCGCGCGCGACCGGCATTCCTGTCACGCGCATGCTGCAGGGCGAGCGCGACAAGCTGCTGCACATCGAGGACGAGCTGCACAAACGCGTCGTGGGCCAGGACGAAGCCATCGAAGCGGTGTCGGATGCAATCCGCCGTTCGCGCGCCGGCCTGTCCGATCCGGATCGCCCATATGGTTCGTTCATGTTCCTGGGGCCGACCGGTGTCGGTAAAACCGAACTGTGCAAAGCGCTGGCCGGCTTCCTGTTCGATACGCAGGATGCAATGATCCGCATCGACATGAGCGAATTCATGGAGAAGCATTCGGTTGCCCGCCTGATCGGCGCGCCGCCCGGTTACGTCGGCTACGAAGAGGGCGGTTACCTGACCGAAGCCGTGCGGCGCAAACCGTACAGCGTGATCCTGCTCGACGAGATCGAAAAGGCGCACCCGGACGTGTTCAATGTGTTGCTGCAGGTGCTGGACGATGGCCGCATGACCGATGGCCAGGGCCGCACGGTCGACTTCAAGAACACGGTGATCGTGATGACGTCGAACCTGGGTTCGCACCGGATCCAGGCCATGGAAAGCGATGAGCCGGCAGTGGTCAAGATGGCGGTGATGGCCGAGGTGCGCGGGCACTTCCGCCCCGAGTTCATCAACCGCATCGACGAGATCGTCGTGTTCCATGCACTCGACGAGAAGAACATCGGCGCCATTGCGCGCATCCAGCTGCAGATTCTGGAAGCGCGCCTGGCAAAGATGGACATGACGCTCGATATCGACGAAGAGGCGCTGCAGAAGATTGCCGAAGCAGGATATGACCCGGTGTATGGCGCAAGGCCGCTCAAGCGCGCGATCCAGCAGCAGATCGAAAATCCGCTGTCGAAAGCGATCCTGTCGGGCCGCTTCGGACCGAAGGATGTGATTCCGGTCCGGGTGCGGGGTGGTGAGCTGACCTTTGGTGAGCAGACAGTCGAACTGGCGAAGTAAGCCGGTTCGGTTGACATGAAAAGGGCGCGGCAATTGCCGCGCCCTTTGTCGTTTCTTGACAGAAAATAAGACGCCATATTTCAGGATGCGAAATGATCATCGTGCAATGCGAAATGCGCAGCACGTCAGCGGGCGCTTTCCTTACCATCGTAAGAAATTTCATTCCGCATCATGATATATGGATTGCAAGCCATTGATATTACTGGTAATTATTTTAGTCGTATGTCTTATAGAAGACTGATGGTGCCACGCACAAACGGCTTTATGATTGTCTCAACGGATTCGCAGGCTCGATCAAACGTCTTACCACCCTTCAGGAGAACACACCATGACTACCCGTGAACAGCAAATCGCCGAACTGCAGCAAGACTGGGACACCAATCCACGCTGGAAAGGCGTCGTGCGCAATTACACCGCTGCCGACGTCGTCCGTCTGCGTGGCTCGGTGCGCATCGAGCACACGCTGGCCAAGCGCGGTGCCGAGAAGCTGTGGAACCTGGTCAATGATGAGCCGTATGTGAACGCCCTGGGTGCGCTGACCGGCAACCAGGCCATGCAGCAGGTGAAAGCGGGCCTGAAGGCGATCTACCTGTCGGGCTGGCAAGTGGCGGGCGACGCCAACGCCGCTGGCGAAATGTATCCGGACCAGTCGCTGTATCCTGCCAACTCGGTCCCGCTGGTCGTGCGCCGCATTAACAACACGTTCCAGCGTGCCGACCAGATCCAGTGGTCGGAAGGCAAGGACGATATCGATTACTTCGCGCCGATCGTGGCCGATGCCGAAGCCGGTTTCGGCGGCGTGCTCAATGCCTATGAACTGATGAAGTCGATGATCGAAGCCGGCGCATCGGGCGTGCACTTCGAGGATCAGCTGGCGTCGGTCAAGAAGTGCGGCCACATGGGCGGCAAGGTGCTGGTGCCAACCCGCGAAGCCATCGAAAAACTCAACGCGGCCCGCCTGGCAGCCGACGTGATGGGGACCACGACGCTTGTCATCGCCCGCACCGACGCCGAAGCAGCCGACCTGCTCACGTCCGACGTCGACGCCAATGACAAAGAATTCTGCACCGGCGAGCGCACGGTCGAAGGTTTCTTCCGCGTCCAGCCGGGCGTCGAGCAAGCGATTTCGCGCGGCCTGGCCTACGCACCGTTCGCCGACCTGGTCTGGTGCGAAACCGGCAAGCCCGACCTCGAGTTCGCGCGCCGCTTTGCCGAGGCGATCCACGCCAAGTTCCCGGGCAAGATGCTGGCCTATAACTGCTCGCCATCGTTCAACTGGAAAAAGAACCTGGACGACGCGACCATCGCCAAGTTCCAGCGTGAGCTGGGCGCGATGGGCTACAAGTTCCAGTTCATCACGCTGGCAGGCTTCCACTCGCTCAATTACGGCATGTTCAACCTGGCCCACGGCTATGCACGCACCGGCATGTCGGCCTTCGTCGAGCTGCAAGAAGCCGAATTCGCCGCCGCTGAAAAAGGGTTCACCGCCGTCAAGCATCAGCGCGAAGTGGGCACCGGCTACTTCGACGCCGTGACCCAGGCCATCCAGCAGGGCCAGAGCTCGACCACGGCGCTGCACGGCTCGACTGAGGACGAACAGTTCTTCGAAGAAAAGAAAGTCGCCTGATCGATCCGACGTAGCGTGGACGGCTTCGCCGTCCACGCGGTGATGGTGATCGTTGCCGTCGCCGCGCCGGATGGGCTTTCAAACAACGCCGCTTTCGTTCCGAATGATCTTTCGGATAGCGATCAGCCGACTCCGCTTGCGTCCTCAATGATCTCTCGGATAGCTATCAGCCGACTCCGCTTACCTCCTCAATGATCTCTTGGATAGCGATCACCGCGTGGACGGCGGAGCCGCCTCGCCGGCCGCGTCCACCCTACATTGCCGGAAGTCCGTACCCGCATTCGCGAAGTCCGTACCGCATCTGCGCAAGTCCGTACCCATATTCCCGCAAGTCCGTACCTGCATTCCCAAAAGTTCGTACCCGCATTCCCAGCCGCGGTCGGTTGTAGTGGATAATGGCGCCTAATATCGCCGCCAGTTTCGCGCGGCAACGTCACTTTTAGGAATTCCAGCTTATGTTGAGCTACCGCCACGCCTTCCACGCGGGTAACCACGCCGATGTCCTCAAGCACTTCATTCAGGTGCAACTGCACCAGTACATGAACCAGAAGGATGCCGCCTATACCTATATCGATACCCACTCGGGCGCCGGCGTGTACGCACTCGACAGCTTCCAGTCGACCAAGACCGCCGAATTCGATACCGGCATCGGCCCGCTGTGGGGCCTCACTGACGTTCCGGCACCGCTGAAGGAATACCTCGACCTGATCAAGGGCATGAACCCGAGCGGCAAGATGCGCTATTACCCGGGCTCGCCGTATGTTGCCGAGCAGATGGCGCGCGAGCAGGACCGCCTGCGCCTGTTCGAGCTGCACCCGGCCGATTGCAAGATCCTGGCCGATAACTTCCGCAAGCTCGACGCGCACAAGGCCGAGCAGGGCGAACGCTCGCGCGGCCGCCGCGTGATGATCGACCGGGGCGACGGCTTCGACAGCATGAAGGCCTTGCTGCCGCCACCGTCGCGCCGCGCGCTGGTGCTGATCGACCCGCCGTACGAAGTCAAGGATGACTACAAGCGTGTGAAGGAAGCACTCGACGACGCGCTGCTGCGCTTCCCGAGCGGCATCTACGCCGTCTGGTATCCGGTGCTGCAGCGCATGGAATCGCGCCAGTTTGCCGATCGCCTGAAGCGCGTGCCGGCCAAGGAATGGCTGAACGTCACGCTGACGATCCAGACCCCGACCCCTGACGGCACTGGCCTGCACAGCTCGGGCATGTTCATCCTGAACCCACCGTACACGCTCGAGCCGATCCTGCGCGAAGTGCTGCCGTATCTGGTGCGCGTGCTGGGCAAGGATGCCGGCGCACGCTTCACGATCGAAAAGGGTACCCAGGTCACGGGCACGGCCCTCGGCCGCAGCGCCAGCCGCACCGATGGAGCCGCCGGCATGCCGCGCCAGCCGATCGGCAATGCGCGCCGCGCCAGCCCGCTGTCGGGCAAGGGCAGTCTGCGCCTGCCGGGCCAGGTCATGCCGCGCGAAGGCGACGAGCCGGCAGCGCCGGTCAAGCCATCCCGCACTGGCACGGGCCGTCCGACGCAGGATGCTGGCCGGCCGGGTGCGCCGCCGCGCTCGAGTGCGCCAAAGACTGCTGCACCTCGCGCGCCCCGTGCGCCCGGCGCCTCATCGCGCGCGGCGTCGGATGCTGCCGCGCCGCGTGCACCCCGCACCGCTGGCGATCGCCCGGCAACGCCGGGTGCCCCGCGCACCGGCCGCACCCGACAGGGCGGCGGCCGCAGCTAGCATTCGATTTGATGTCGAAATGCTAAGATTGATGTTTTTGTAGTATAGTCGGTGCAGGTGGTGCGCGGGTGCGTGCTGCCAGCGCGCCGCGATCCGCTGTGACAGTTTCCAGGAGTAATATTTCAATGCATGCTGATGCAACGGCAGCGGTCTTGGTGCCGTCTGACGATTTTTTCCTCGCACGGCAACCCATTCTCGGGCGCGACCAGCAATTGCTGGCGTTCGAACTGCTGTTTCGTGCTGCCGGCGAGGACGAAGACGCCAAGCTGACCGACGGCGCCGCCGCGACGGCGGCCGTCATTTCGCATGCGTCCCAGCTCGGCATGGAGCAGGTGGTGGGCGATCAGCTCGCCTTTGTCAATGTCGACGCCGTCGTCCTGATGAGCGACTTCGTGCGCTTCCTGCAGCCGCATAAAGTCATTCTCGAAATCCTGGAAACCGTCAAGCCCACGCCGGAGTTGCTGGCGCGGGTGGACGAACTGAAAAACCTCGGCTTCAAGTTCGCCGTCGACGACGTCATCGAACATTCGCCCGAACTCGATCAGCTGATTTCGCTGATTGACATCATCAAGGTCGATATCAAGGGCGTGGCCCCGGATGCGCTGGGCGATCTGGTCGCGTCGCTGAAAAAGACCGGCAAGCGCCTGCTGGCTGAAAAGGTCGAGACGATCGAAGAATTCAAGCTGTGCATGGAACTCGGTTTCGAATACTTCCAGGGGTATTACTTTGCGCGGCCCGTGATCCTCAGCGGCCGCAAGATCGCGCCGACCGAAGTCGTGCTACTGCGCTTGCTGGAGCTCGTCAATTCCAATGCCGACAACCAGACCATCGAAACGGCCGTCAAGCGCGATGCGCTGGTCAGCCTGAACCTGCTGCGCCTGGTCAACAGCCGCGCAGTGCCGGGTCCGCGCATCGAATCGCTGTCCCAGGCGCTCGCGGTGCTGGGCCGGCGTCAGCTGGGTCGCTGGCTGCAGATCCTGCTGTACACGGCGGCGGGCGCGCAGGTCTCGCTCGACTCGCCGTTGCTGCAACTGGCCACCACGCGCGGCAAGCTGCTCGAACTGATGACGCTGCGCGTGCGCCCAGGCGACACGGCCAGCGCCGACCGCGCCTTTACGGTCGGCATCATGTCGCTGGCCGAAGCGCTGTTCTCGGTGCGGATGGCCGACATCCTCGTGCATGTCGAGGTCGCGCATGACGTACGCGATGCACTGATCGACCGCGATGGTGACTTCGGCACGATGTTGCGCATCGCCGAGCTGCTCGAAACAGCCGTCGGTGGCCGCAAGCTCAATGCCGAACTCAAGAAGATCGGGTTGACGGTGCCCGAGGTACGCGAGATCGAACTGGCAGCGTTCGACTGGGTCCGCGAGCTGACCCACGACGTGCGCTAAAGTCCGACCGATCCTTTATTGCCCCAGCAGCAGGAACACGGTCGGCTTCTTGTGGAAGTCCGGCCCCTTGTCCGCCCCCAGCGCTGCCTTCCACTTCGCCGCCGTCATGGTGCGCACCGACTCGCTCGGCAACGACAGGTCGGTTGCCACGCACACCAGCGTGCCCGGCTGGCAACCCGCCACCAGTGCTTCGAGCATCGCGCCGTTGCGGTACGGCGTTTCAATGAAGAGCTGTGTCTGGCGCTCGCCCCGTGAACGGGTTTCCAGCTCGCGGATGCGTTTCGTGCGCAGCGCCGCATCGGTCGGCAGATAGCCGTTAAAAGCGAAGCTCTGGCCGTTCAGGCCGCTGGCCATGACGGCCAGCAGCAGCGATGACGGGCCGACCAGCGGCCGCACGGCAATCCCGTGCTGATGCGCCAGGCGCACGAGGTCGGCGCCGGGATCGGCAACTGCTGGCACGCCGGCCTCTGACACCAGGCCCGCATCGCGTCCTGCCAGGAGCGGCGCCAGCAATTGCGTCAGCGCTGCGGCCGGCGTGTTCACGTTCAGTTCGGCGATCTCGATTTCCTGCAGCGGCTTGGCCAATGGATGGTCGATGGCGATCAGTTTCAGGAACGCGCGCGCCGTCTTGGCGTTTTCGGCCACAAAATAATCGAGCGAGCTGGTCAGTGCCTGCACTTGCGTCGGCAGCAGGCCATTCAGGCAGCCGGGCGCGGCGTCGAGTGGGCCGAGGGTATTGGGAATCAGGTACAGGGTGCCGGGCATGGGTTCGTTTCAGATAAGTGGTCAGGTGCCGAAGAAGCGCACGCCGGCGCGCCGCAGCATGCCGGTCAGGGCGATGAGCGGCAAGCCGGTGAGGGCGGTCGGATCAAGCGAGTGAATGTGTTCGATCAGGGCAATGCCCAGGCCTTCGTTCTTGGCGCTGCCGGCGCAGTCATACGGCTGTTCGATGCGCAGATAGGCGTCGAGTTCGGCATCTGGCAGGTCGCGAAAACGCACGCGAACCTGCACATTGTCGACCTGGACAGCGGCGGCAGGGTTGGTCACGCGCCCGTCCCACAGGCACAGGGCCGTATGGAACACGACTTCACGGCCCCGCATCAACTGCAGCTGGGCTAGCGCGCGCGCATGGTCACCCGGCTTGCCGATCTGCAGATCGTCGAGCGTGGCGACCTGGTCGGAGCCGATCACGAGCGCATCCGGATGCAGGCGCGCCACGGCCTCGGCCTTGGCACGCGCCAGGCGCAGCGCGGTTGCCGGCGGCGTTTCGCCTGGCAGCGGGGTTTCATCGAGATCGGGCGCGATGGCCTCGAATGGCAGGCCGAGCCGGCCCAGCAATTCGCGCCGGTAGGCCGAGCTCGAGGCGAGGATCAGGCGGGGCGGGGTAGAGCTTGTTATCATGCGGCCCTCGGGATAAATCGGCAGCGAAGCCACAGTTTCATGGCGCTGCGGTGAAAAGCCTGCTATTATCGCAGGTTTTCCGGGACGACTTTCTAAATGAGCGCTTTCATCATTGATGCCTTCGAGTTTTGCAAGAGCGATGGTTTTCGTGAGGGCAGCACGCCCCTGGTCGAGATGACCCGGCTGGCCGCAGAGAGTTCCGAAAAAGGCGGCGACATCCGCTGGACGATGCAAGGTGGTCAAACCCGTCACGGTTATCCGTCGCTGACTCTCGAGGTCGCCGGTCACGTGAAGCTGGAATGCCAGCGTTGTCTGCAGCCCATGGATTACGACATCGATTCGTCGACCATGCTGGTGCTGGGTAAAGATGACGAAGAAGCCGATGCCATCGAGATCGTTCTCGACGACGACAGCATCGATGTGATCGTCGGCAGTCGCACTTGCGATATTCGCCAGTTGCTCGAAGACGAAGCCCTGCTGGCATTGCCGCAGTCGCCAAAGCACGATGTCTGCCCAGAAACCAAGCTGCTGGACAGCCTGAAGAACGAGAAGCCGTCGCCATTTGCCGGCCTCAAGAATCTCAAGACAGAATGAATTAGCACCAACAAAGAGCAGGATCGGTTTCGCAGTACGGTGGCGGCAGCGTAGAAAGAATGTCGCCCAAAATTTGCAAAGAATGTGTCAGACGCGTGCAGCGCTCGAGTATGGCATTGGTAGTAGAAGTAGACGGAAACGTGTCGGCAATCCCGGGGGACATCCTTGAAGATTGCTGCTGGGATACTCGATGCGCAAATCGTTGCACGTCGAATGTGTTAAAATTTTAGAACTTAGTATTAGGAGTTATCATGGCTGTTCAGCAGAATAAAAAATCCCCATCGAAGCGCGGTATGCACCGTTCGCACGACTTCCTGGTTGCACCAAACCTGGCAGTCGAGCCAACCACCGGCGAAACGCACCTGCGTCACCACATCAGCCCTAACGGTTTCTACCGTGGTCGCAAAGTTCTGAAGACCAAAAACGACGAGTAATCGACGTCCTGGCTTTTAGAACCATGAAAGCGGCGCAACGTATGTTATCTGCGTGGCGCCGCTTTTTCTTTGGCATCTGCTCAGGCATTGTTGGCATCACGGGCATGTGTTTCGCCCCGTCATGTTGAGCAGCGCGGATCTTGTGCGCCTCCTGGCGACGAATCGATCCCATCTGGCCGCCAGTCCTGTGTGAGCCGCGGCATTCCCAATACATGACCATAAAAATTTCCATTGACTGCATGGGTGGCGATCACGGCCCGTCAGTAACTATTCCGGCAGCAATCTCGTTCCTCAAGAAGCAGGATGACGCCGAGCTTGTGCTCGTGGGCGTCGAAGAGGTGCTGCGCGCAGAACTCAAGAAACACCACGGCGACAAATTGCCCCGTCTGACGATCAAGAACGCGACCGAAGTCGTCGCGATGGACGATCCGATCGAGGTGGCCCTGCGCCGCAAGAAGGATTCGTCGATGCGTGTGGCGATCGAGCTGGTGAAAGACGGCAGCGCCAATGCCTGCGTCTCTGCCGGCAATACCGGCGCCCTGATGGCCGTCTCGCGCTACGTGCTCAAGACGATGCCCGGCGTCGACCGTCCGGCGATCTGCTCGATCATGCCGAACCAGAAGAACGGCCCGACCTATATCCTCGACCTGGGCGCGAACGTCGATTGCGAACCGCATCACCTGCACCAGTTCGCGATCATGGGCTCGGTGCTGTGCTCGGCGATCGAAGGCATCCCCCGCCCGACCATTGGCCTGCTCAATGTGGGCACCGAAGACATCAAGGGCAACGAGGTGGTCAAGGCCACCGGCGTGCTGCTGCGCGACGATGCTGCCCGCGGCAAGCTCAATTTCTACGGCAACGTCGAAGGCAATGACATCTTCAAGGGTACCGTCGACGTCGTCGTCTGCGACGGTTTCGTCGGCAACGTGATGCTCAAGGCGATTGAAGGCCTGTCGCGCTTCATGAAATCGACCTTCAAGTCCGACATCATGTCGATGGTCGGCGCCGTGTTCGCACGCAAGGCGATGAAGAAACTCAATCCCGAGCGCTACAATGGCGCCGGTCTGCTGGGCCTGAAGGGCCTGGTGTTCAAGAGCCACGGCGGCGCCAACGCCTATTCGTTCGAATGGGCGATCAAGCGTGCCTACGAGGCCGCGCACAATAATGTGCAAGAACAGTTGTCGGCACTAATTACCGAGCTGATGCCGAATTCAACGGGCGCTGCCGAAGCGCCCATGCCGGTGCTCGAGCCCGTGTCCACGATCGAGCGCCAGGCGCAATAACCGAGCGGATGGTGAAGCAATGACCCTGTACAGCAAAATCACTGGCACCGGCAGCTACCTGCCGGCCAACCGTGTCACCAATGAAGCGCTGGCCACGCGGCTGGCCGCGCAAGGTGTCGAAACGTCGCACGAATGGATTGTTACCCGCAGCGGCATCGAGGCGCGCCACTTCGCCGCCGCCGATGAGCTTTCATCCGATCTGGCCGTGCACGCCGCGCGCCGGGCGCTCGAGATGGCCGGCCGCGAAGCGGGCGACATCGACCTCGTCATCGTCGCCAGTTCCACTCCCGACTTTCACGGCAGCTTCCCGAGCACGGCCTGCATCGTCCAGCAAAAGCTGGGGATGGCCAATGGCAGCGCTGCCTTCGACGTGCAGGCGGTCTGCAGCGGCTTCGTCTACGCCTTGTCGACGGCCGATGCGTTCATCCGTGCCGGCAACCACAAGCGCGTACTCGTGATCGGTTCCGAGATTTTCTCGCGCATCGTCGACTTCAATGACCGCGGCACATGCGTGCTGTTCGGCGATGGCGCCGGCGCCGTGCTGCTGGAAGTGTCGAACGAGCCGGGCATCCTGGCCACCAAGCTGCACGCCGACGGCAGTCACGCCGACATCCTGTCGATCCCGGGCAACCTGGCGGGCGGCGCCGTTGCCGGCAGCGGTTTCCTGCACATGGATGGCCCGGCCGTGTTCAAGCTGGCCGTGTCGGTGCTCGAGAAGGTGGCGCACGAAGTGCTCGATACCGCTGGCGTTACGCCGGACCAGATCGACTGGCTGGTGCCGCATCAGGCCAATATCCGCATCATGAACGGCACCGCCAAAAAACTTGGCCTGCCGCTGGAAAAAATGGTTGTCACCGTCAATGAGCACGGCAATACGTCGGCCGCCTCGATTCCGCTGGCGCTCGACCAGGCGATGCGCGATGGCCGCATCAAGCCGGGCCAGAACGTGCTGATGGAAGGCGTGGGCGGCGGCTTTACCTGGGGCGCCGTGCTGGCGCGCATGTAACGAGTCGCACACCGCTTCGCAATCATAGCGCGGCACTCCCAAGAACCAATTACTACGGATACATCACGATGAGCAACTTCGCATTCCTGTTTACCGGACAAGGCGCCCAGGCAGTGGGCATGCTGAACGGTTTCGCCGGCAACCCGGTTGTCGACCGGACCGTGCAAGAAGCCTCCGACGCGCTTGGCTTCGATCTGCAGCGCCTGATCGCCGACGGCCCGAAAGAAGACCTCGATCTGACCACCAACACGCAGCCGGTCATGCTGACCGCCGCCGTGGCCGTGTACCGTGCCTGGATCGCGGCCGGCGGCCCGATTCCGTCCGTTGTCGCCGGCCACAGCCTGGGTGAATACTCGGCGCTGGTCGCCGCTGGCGTGATTCCGTTTGCCGACGCCGTGCCGCTGGTGCGCTTTCGCGCGCAGTCGATGCAGGACGCGGTGCCGGTCGGGCAGGGCGGCATGGCCGTCATCCTCGGCCTGCAGGCCGACGACGTGCGCGCCGTGTGTGCAGAAGCCGCCCAGGGCGAGGTCGTCGAAGCAGTCAACTTCAACGAGCCGACCCAGATCGTGATCGCCGGCCACACGGCTGCGGTCGAGCGCGCCTGCGAGATCGCCAAGGCCAAGGGCGCGAAGCGCGCCATGAAGCTGTCGGTCTCGGCGCCGTTCCACTCGTCGCTGCTGAAACCCGCATCGGATCGTCTGCGCGAGTACATGCGCACGCTGACCTTTGCCGTGCCACAGATCCCCGTCATCAACAACGTCGATGTCGTCGTATTGAATGATCCGGAGCAGATCAAGGATGCGCTGGTGCGCCAGGCCGCCGGTCCGGTGCGCTGGGTCGAGACGATGCAGAAGATGGCGCAGGACGGCGTCACGCAGGTCATCGAGTGCGCACCGAGCAAGACGCTCGTGGGCATGGCCAAGCGTATCGATCCGGCGCTGGTCGGCGACGCACTGGTCGACCAGGCTGCGCTCGAGCGCGTGCTGGCCACGTTCAACGCGTAACGCCGGCGCAGCACCAACAACCCCAACAAGAGGACCACCATGAATCTGGAAAACCAAGTCGCCCTGATCAGCGGCGCATCGCGCGGCATCGGCAAGGCCATCGCTCTCGAACTGGCACGCCAGGGCGCGAAAGTCGTCGGCACCGCCACCAGCGACGCCGGCGCGCAGGCGATCTCGGACTACCTGGCGCCGTTCGGCGGCAAGGGCGTCGTCCTGAATGTGCTCGACAGCGAACGCTGCGCGGCCGTCGTGGCGGATGTGCAGAAGGACTTCGGCAGCCTGTCGATCCTTGTCAACAATGCTGGCATCACCCAGGACAACCTGGCCATGCGCATGAAGGACGATGAGTGGGACGGCGTGATCGCCACCAACCTGACCGCCGTCGGCCGCCTGTCGCGACTGGTGCTGCGCGGGATGATGAAGGCCAAGGCGGGCCGCATCATCAACATCACGTCGGTGGTGGGCGCCTCGGGCAACCCGGGCCAGATGAACTATGCAGCGGCCAAGGCGGGCGTGGCCGGCATGACCCGCGCGCTGGCGCGCGAGATCGGCAGCCGCAATATCACTGTCAATTGCGTCGCGCCGGGCTTCATCGATACCGACATGACCAAGTCGCTGGGCGACGACCAGCACGCTGCACTGCTGACCCAGATTCCGCTGGGCCGCCTTGGCCAGCCGGAAGACATCGCGCATGCAGTGGCGTTCCTGGCCGGTCCGCA
Source organism: Oxalobacteraceae sp. CFBP 8761 (assembly GCA_014841595.1). Taxonomy (NCBI): domain Bacteria; kingdom Pseudomonadati; phylum Pseudomonadota; class Betaproteobacteria; order Burkholderiales; family Oxalobacteraceae; species Oxalobacteraceae sp. CFBP 8761. Next base: position 1,623,417 of record JACYUE010000001.1, read on the forward strand.
AGCGGCCTATATCACAGGCACCGAGCTGCATGTGAACGGCGGCATGTACATGAATTAAGTATATTAAGCATCAAGCACGAAATCAGAAGCAATAGAGCGAAGGATTGCACGATAATTGGCCCCGTTTGAACAGGACGATATCGGTGCAATCCCGACTTTTAGCAGGACTTTCCGGCGAGTTAGGCGCAGTCGCCGAAAATAGTTTTTCAGGTCGCAAACCTGATAAAATGCGCGCACTTTCCGCAACACATACCTTAATGGAGCTACAACATGTCGGATATCGAACAACGCGTTAAAAAAATCGTCGCTGAGCAACTGGGTGTTGCTGAAGCCGACATCAAAATCGAATCCTCGTTCGTTGACGACCTCGGTGCTGACTCGCTGGACACCGTCGAGCTGGTGATGGCTCTGGAAGATGAGTTCGAAATGGAAATCCCTGACGAACAGGCTGAGAAGATCACCACCGTCAAGCAAGCCATCGACTACGCTACCGCGCACGTCAAAGCCTGAGTCGGGGTCTAGTAGTCGCTTTACAGTTTTTGGGAGAATCGCTTGAGTCGTTCACGCAACCGCCGTGTCGTCGTCACTGGCCTGGGCTGCATTTCACCAATCGGTAACACCGTTACCGAAGCGTGGGATGCAGCGCTGGCTGGCAAGTCGGGTATTGCCGCCATCACCAAGTTTGATGCGTCGCAATTCACGACCCACTTCGCTGGTGAAGTAAAGAACTTCGTCGTCGAGGATTACCTGCCGGGCAAAGAAGGCCGCCATATGGATAGCTTTATCCATTACGGCATGGCAGCCGGTATCCAGGCCCTGCAGGATTCGGGCCTGGTTGTTACCGAAGAAAATGCGGACCGCATTGGCGTGGTGATCGGTTCGGGCATCGGCGGCTTGCCGCTGATCGAAGCCACCAAAGAGGAATACATGAACCGCGGCGCACGCCGTATTTCGCCATTCTTCGTGCCAGCCTCGATCATCAACATGATCTCGGGCGATCTCTCGATCAAGTTCGGCCTGCGTGGCCCGAACCTGGCCATCGTCACCGCTTGCACCACCGGCCTGCACAGCATCGGCGCGGCAGCGCGCCTGATCGAATACGGCGACGCTGACGTGATGATCGCAGGCGGCGCCGAGTCGACCGTGTCGCCACTGGGCCTGGGCGGCTTCGCCTCGGCACGCGCACTGTCGACCCGCAACGATGATCCGGCCACAGCCTCGCGTCCGTGGGACCGCGACCGCGACGGCTTCGTGCTGGGTGAGGGCGCCGGTGTCATGGTCGTCGAAGAGTATGAGCACGCTGTCGCGCGCGGCGCCCGCATCTACGCTGAAGTCATCGGCTTTGGCATGAGTGCAGACGCCAACCACATCACCTCGCCGGTCGAGGATGGCAGTGGCGCGGCACGTTGCATGGTCAATGCCCTCAACAACGCCGGCATCAATGCCGACCAGGTGCAGTACGTGAATGCGCACGGCACCTCGACGCCATTGGGCGATGCTGCAGAAGTGCGTGGCATCAAGCGCGTGTTTGGCGACCATGCCAAGAAGATTGTCGTGAATTCGACCAAGTCGATGACCGGTCACCTGCTTGGTGGCGCCGGCGGCCTGGAATCGGTGTTCACGGTACTGGCGATCCATAACCAGATCTCGCCGCCGACGATCAACATCTTCAACCAGGATCCCGAGTGCGACCTGGACTTCTGCGCCAACACGGCGCGTGAGATGAAGATCGATTACGCGGTGAAGAACTCGTTCGGTTTCGGCGGTACCAACGGTACGCTCGTTTTCGCGAAAATCTGAACTTGACCAGCCCCATCCCGGTCGAACGGGATGGGCGTTTTCTGTAGCCCGGTGCATTGCCCGCTTGTTGTTCTACAGCGGTGATGCTCCGGTGCTGGCGGCAACCGTCCGCAGCTTGCCCGCCGGGCCAGCCGATTCCTGTTATTCCTGTTTCCCTCGTTGTATGAACTGTGCGGTGTCTGTCATCGTCCGGCCGTCGCGTTGCCTGTATTGGCTGTGCGCCGCGCTCGGTGGCGCCCTCATTGCGACCGCATTGGTCATCGGCCTTGGCACGCCTGAACGCTTCGCGTTGGGCGGGCTGGTCGCCCTTGTGCCGCTGGCCGGCGCTGCGGCGCTGGGGTGGCCGTTGGTCCGCGCACGCCATCGTCTGCAGGCTTGCTTACAGGCTGATTCCCATGCACTTTTGCCCAAATTTGGAACGGCACACCGCCTTGATATTTCTGGACTTGGGCAGCTACGCCTGACGGTACAACAAGAGATGCGCGCGGCCGGCGCACTGCACGTAGCGGGTTCATCCGGCCCCACGTCCGAAGGCGTTGCGGTGACGCTGCTGCCGGGTGCCACGGTCTGGCCGGGCTGCATTCTGCTGCGTCTGCGCACGGCGGCCGGCAAGACGGTAGCGCTCGTCGTACTGCGCGACAGCCTGTCGCCAGGCGACTTTCGTGCGCTGTCCGTGGCCGTACGGTCGTTGGCGCAGGGTGCGCGCGACGAAGCGACAAAAATACTTTGAACTTATTGCAGGGGATCAACTCTCAGGAGAGGGTCGCCAATGGGGCATGGTCCGTGACGACAGAACGCGAGAGTGATCAGTTGCTGGTGGAGCGCGTGCAGGCAGGGGAACATAAGGCGTTCGATCTGCTCGTCTCCAAGTACCAGCGCCGCTTGATGCGCCTGGTGTCGCGTCTTGTTCACGATCCGGCCGAGGCCGAAGACGTCGTGCAGGAAACGTTCATCAAGGCGTACCGGGCACTGCGCCATTTTCGCGGCGATTCCGCGTTTTATACCTGGCTGTATCGGATAGGCATTAACACGGCCAAGAATTACCTGGTGACCCAAGGCAGGCGCGCGCCGACCTCGACTGAAACAGATGCTGAAGGGGCTGAAGGCTTTGACGATGCGGACAGCCTGCGTGACATTAATACGCCGGAGTCAATGCTGGCCAGTAAGCAGATCGCCCACACGGTGAATGCGGCCATGGAAGCGCTGCCCCTGGAATTACGCACGGCAATTGTCTTGCGCGAAATAGAAGGACTCAGCTACGAAGAAATATTTGAAGTAATGGCCTGTCCCATCGGTACGGTACGCAGCCGTATTTTTCGGGCGCGCGAAGTCATTGCCGAAAAATTGCGGCCTTTGCTTGAATTTCCGGTTGACAAACGACGGTAGGTAGCGGGATCGTACGAACACAGCATTAAGATTGAACTTACCGTGAACACACCGACGTCGACGGACACTCCGATGGACACCAACGAGACACTACGCGCGCATATCTCCGCACTGGTCGACGGCGAATTGCCGCAGGCCGATGTGGAGTTGGCGTTTGCCGCACTTCAGGAAAAGGATGGCAAAGCGGCGTGGGACCGGTATCACCTGATCAGGGACACGCTGCGCGCTACGCCCGCGCCAGCGCTGTCGCCCGGCTTTGCCGAACGGCTGGCGGCGCGCCTGGCGGCTGAGTCGGTGGCATTGGCACCCGAAGGTGGCGATGGTGCCCGCAGCGCCACCGAGTCGACGGGTCAGGCAGCTATCCTCGCCAATCCTGGCGCTTCCTGAGCCGCGCTTCCTCCTCAGATCAGGCTGTCACGCTGTGCGGCCCGGGCCGTCCTGCACGCGACGCCTCGCGACGCGACAAAGCGCCGTTTTTGGCTTACCATTTGGTCAATCTTAGCCATTCAACAGCGAATCCATGACCAGTAAAACTGCCAGCCTGCTCTTGTCGGCACTGCTCGTGTCCGGCACCTCTGCATTCACCCTGTCGCCTGCGTATGCCGCTGGCGCCGCACCTGTGTCGGCGCCCACCGTCACGGGCTTGCCCGACTTCACCGATGTGATCGACAAGGTCGGCCCGGCTGTCGTGAATATCCGCACCACCGAACGTGTCAGCACGCGGGGCGGGGCACCCGGCGAAGAAGAAATGCAGGAATTCTTGCGCCGCTTCTTCGGTGGCCAGATGCCGCCGCGCGGCGGCCGGCGCGGCCCGCCGCAAGCCGAAGAAGAGCGCGAAGTCCAGCGCGGCGTCGGCTCCGGCTTCATCATTTCGGGCGATGGTTACGTGCTGACCAATGCCCACGTCGTCGAAGGCGCCGACGAAGTCACGGTCACGCTGACCGACCGGCGCGAATTCAAGGCCAAGGTGCTGGGCGCCGACCGCCGCTCGGACGTCGCACTGCTCAAGCTGACCGCCACCAACCTCCCGTACCTGCGCACGGGCGACTCGAGCAAGATCCGCGTCGGCGAATGGGTGCTGGCGATCGGCTCGCCATTCGGCCTCGAAAACACGGTCACGGCCGGCATCATTTCGGCCAAGTCGCGCGACACGGGCGAGTACCTGCCGCTGATCCAGAGCGACGTGGCCGTCAACCCGGGTAACTCGGGCGGTCCGCTGATCAATATGCGCGGCGAAGTCATCGGCATCAATTCGCAGATCGCCACCTTGTCCGGCGCGTACAACGGCATCTCGTTCGCGGTGCCGATCGATGAAGTCACGCGCGTGTCCGAGCAACTCAAGGCCACCGGCAAGGTCACGCGGGGCCGCATCGGCGTGCAGATCAGCGAGGTCACGCGCGACGTGGCCGAATCGCTGGGCCTGGGCAAGGCGCGCGGCGCCGAAGTGTCGATGGTCGAGGCGGGCGGGCCGGCCGAGAAGGGCGGCATCAAGGTCGGCGACATCATCCTGGCCTTCAACAAGCAGCCGGTCGAGACCACGCGCGACCTGCCGCGCCTGGTGGGCGCCGCCAAGGTCGGCAGCCGCGCCAGCGTCACCGTCTGGCGCCGCGGCGCGCAGGTCGAGGTACCGGTCACGATCGTCGAGCTGCAGGACGAGAAATCGACGCTTGGCAAGCCTGCGGCGAAAAAGCCGGCACAGGGCGCGACGGCCAATGCGTTTGGCTTGACCTTGTCGGCTATCCCGCAGGCCGACCGCCGCCAGTTGGGCGTGGAGGGCGGCGTGCTGGTCGAGAACGCGACCGGCGCCGCAGCCAGCGCCGGCATCGAGCCGGGCGACGTGCTCCTGCAGTGGAACAACACGCCGCTAACGAGCGTCGAACAGTTCGCGGGTCTGCTCGCCAAGCATGACAAGGCGAAGCCGGTGGCGCTGCTGGTGCAACGCGACGGCGCCACGCAATACCTGACCATCAAGCCGCGTCCCTGATGCGCGCAGTGCCCGCCGCGCCACCAGTATCGTTCACGCTGTATGCGCGCGGGTATTGCCATCTGTGCGACGACATGCTGGCCGCGCTGCGGGCCCTGGAAACCTCGGCGCAGCCGTTCGCCATCACTGTGCTGGACGTCGATGCCGATCCCGCACTGGTGGCGCGCTTCGACGAGCTGGTGCCGGTGCTGTATGGCGCACTCGACCAGCCCGAGCTGTGCCATTACTTCCTCGACCGCACCGCCGTGCTGGCCTACCTTGATGGGCAGGCCGGAAATCCCGTTGGGCGTCCCGAAATCCGGTAAAATGCCGGGTTGGCGTGTTTCAAGACGGCCCTCCCCAGAATTGTTTGCTTTGCCATGGCGCTCGCCTGGGGACCGGCACGGCCCCGGCGCGGCGCTTTTTCTGTTTGCCGCGCGCGGCACGTGCACCCTGATTCAGTCGTATCCGCCGCATTCGCGGTCTATTTGGTTTTGAGCTCTGTTAATGAACAACATACGTAACTTCTCCATCATCGCCCACATCGACCACGGTAAATCGACCCTGGCTGACCGCATCATTCAGCTGTGCGGCGGCTTGTCGGACCGTGAAATGGATGCCCAGGTGCTCGATTCGATGGACCTGGAACGCGAGCGCGGCATCACCATCAAGGCCCAGACCGCGGCCCTGCATTACAAGGCGCGCGATGGCCAGGTCTATAACCTGAACCTGATCGACACCCCGGGTCACGTCGACTTCTCCTACGAAGTAAGCCGCTCGCTGTCCGCCTGCGAAGGCGCGCTGCTGGTGGTCGACGCGTCGCAGGGCGTGGAAGCGCAGACGGTCGCCAACTGCTACACCGCACTCGACCTGGGCGTCGAAGTGGTGCCGATCCTGAACAAGATCGACTTGCCGCACGCCGACCCGGACAACGCACGCAAGGAAATCGAAGACGTCATCGGCATTGATGCCAGCGACGCGACGATGTGCTCGGCCAAGACGGGCCTGGGCATCGAAGACGTGCTGGAAACGCTGATCGCCCGCGTGCCGCCGCCGAAAGGCGACGCCGATGCGCCGCTGCAGGCGCTGATCGTCGACTCGTGGTACGACCCCTACGTCGGCGTCGTGATGCTGGTGCGCGTGATCAACGGCACGCTGCGTCCGAAAGACAAGATTCTGCTGATGGCGACCGGTTCGGTGAACCTGGTCGAAAGCATCGGCGTGTTCACGCCGCGCTCGGTCTCGCTGCCGTCGCTGTCGGCTGGCCAGGTGGGCTTCATCATCGCCGGCATCAAGGAACTGACCGCCGCGAAGGTGGGCGATACAGTGACCCTGGCCAACAAGCCGGCTACTGAACCGCTGCCGGGCTTCAAGGAAGTGCAGCCGCAAGTGTTTGCCGGCCTGTTCCCGGTCGAAGCCAACCAGTACGATGCGCTGCGCGATTCCCTCGAAAAGCTCAAGCTGAACGATGCCGCCCTGATGTACGAGCCGGAAGTCTCGCAGGCGCTGGGCTTCGGCTTCCGCTGCGGCTTCCTGGGCCTGTTGCACATGGAAATCGTGCAGGAGCGCCTCGAGCGCGAATTTGACATGGACCTGATCACGACGGCCCCGACCGTGGTGTACGAAGTCGAAATGCGCGACGGCACCATGATCCGCGTCGACAATCCATCGAAGATGCCGGAACCATCGAAGATCAACGAAGTGCGCGAGCCGATCGTCGACGTCAACCTGTACATGCCGCAAGAATACGTGGGCGCCGTGATGACGCTGTGTAATGGCAAGCGCGGCATCCAGATGGACATGGCCTACCACGGTCGCCAGGTGAAGCTGCACTACGAAATCCCGATGGCCGAGATCGTGCTGGACTTCTTCGATCGCCTGAAGTCCACGTCGCGCGGTTACGCGTCGATGGATTACGAGTTCAAGGAAAACCGCGCTGCCGACGTCGTCAAGGTCGATATGCTGATCAACAGCGAGAAGGTCGATGCGCTGGCGATCATCGTGCACCGTGCCAACGCACCGTACCGTGGCCGCCAGGTGGCGGCGAAGATGCGCGAACTGATCCCGCGCCAGATGTTCGACGTCGCGATCCAGGCCGCCATTGGCGCAACGATCATTTCGCGTGAAAACGTGAAGGCACTGCGCAAGAACGTGCTGGCCAAGTGCTACGGCGGCGATATTTCCCGTAAAAAGAAACTGCTCGAGAAGCAAAAGGCAGGCAAGAAACGCATGAAGCAGGTCGGTTCGGTGGAGATTCCACAAGAGGCGTTCCTGGCGATCCTCCAGGTGGAAGACAAATAATGAACCTGCAACCCGTGTTGAGCAATTTTGCCCTGATCCTGTTCGTGCTGATGGTCATCACGGGCATCATCTGGTGCCTGGACCGGTTTGTGTTGGCAAAGCAGCGCCGGCGCGCCGCCGATGCCGCGCTGCGCGAGTACGATGCGCGCAACGCCAAGCTGGTGGCCGAGGGCATCAAGGTCGACCACAACGGCAACCGCGCTGCGATCGAAGCGGCGCACGTGCGCCAGCCGACCTGGGTCGAGTATTCGGGCAGCTTCTTCCCGGTGATTGCGATGGTGTTCATCCTGCGCTCGTTCCTGTGGGAGCCGTTCAAGATCCCGTCGTCGTCGATGGTGCCGACGTTGCTGGTGGGCGACTTCATCCTGGTGAACAAGTACACCTACGGTATTCGCCTGCCAATCATCAACAAGAAAATTATCCAGATCAATGACCCGCAGCGGGGCGACGTGATGGTGTTTAAATATCCAAAGGACATGAGCCAGGATTACATCAAGCGCGTCGTTGGCGTGCCTGGTGATACCATCACCTACGAAGACAAACGCCTGACCGTCAATGGCAAGGCCGTCGAGTACACGCCGCTGGACGATTACCTGGACGACCAGCATCCGGTCTACCACAAGCAGCTCGAAGAAAAACTGCCGAGCCCGGGCGGTTTCACGCAACATCGCATCCTGAACACGGCCGATCGCCGCAACTTTGACTTCCCCAGCGTCGAGCAGTTCCCGCTGCGCGAAGCCTGCGACTATACGGAAGACAAGTTCACCTGCGTCGTGCCGGCCGGCCAGTATTTCATGATGGGCGACAACCGCGACAACAGCGCCGACAGCCGCTACTGGGGCTTCGTGCCAGACCGTAATATCGTGGGCAAGGCATTCGTCGTCTGGATGAACTTTGGCAACTTCAAACGCGTTGGCGGCATTCACTAAAGGGGTGCGTATGGTCCGGAGCAAACAGCAGGGCGTCACCTTGACCGGCCTGATCGTGGCCCTCGCCGTGATCGGCCTCGTGCTGGTCTTTGCGATGCGCATGATTCCGGCCTATATCGAGTACAACGCGATCAAGACCGCGATCGTCAAGACCAAGGCCGAAGGCGGCACGGTGCGGGCGATGCAGGCAGCGTTCGACCGCAACACCAGCATCAACGACGTCGAAGCCATCCGCGGCACCGACCTGGTCTTCACACGCGACAATGGCGACCTCGAGATCAGCTTCGCCTACGAAAAACGCCTGCCCCTGGCCGGCAACGTCAGCATCCTCATCGATTTTTCCGGCACCACGGACCCGAGCGGCATCGTTGCCGAGGCCAGTACCGCCGCACCGTAACCGTACTTTCACGCCATATGGACTTCGTGGCAGGGCGCCTGGCGCCGGCCACGCACACGACACCGACAATGAATCATCAGTTATTGCAGACGCGCTTGGGCTACACATTCCGGGATGCCGGGCTGCTTCAGCAAGCCCTGACCCACCGTAGCCATAGCGCGCTGCATAACGAGCGCCTCGAATTTCTGGGCGACTCGATCCTGAACTGCGTCGTCGCCTCGATCCTGTACGAGCGCTATCGTGGCCTGGATGAAGGCGACCTGTCGCGCCTGCGCGCCAATCTCGTCAAGCAGCAGGCGCTGTTTGAAATCGCCCAGAAGCTCGACCTGTCGCAGTTCCTGCGCCTGGGCGAGGGCGAACTGAAATCGGGGGGCTTTCGCCGTCCGTCGATCCTGGCCGATACGCTCGAAGCCCTGCTGGGCGCGATCTTCCTCGATGCCGGATTCGACAGTGCGCGCGACGTCATCCGCGCCTTCTATATTCCGCTGCTCGATACGGTCGACCCGGGCACGCTGGGCAAGGACGCCAAGACGCTGCTGCAGGAATTCCTGCAGGCCAAGCGGATCGCGCTGCCGACGTATAATGTGGTGGCCACGCACGGCGCCGCACACAGCCAGGAATTCGAAGTCGAATGCCTGGTGCCCAAATTGAGTGTGCAAGTGTTCGGGCGCGGTGGCAGCCGCCGCGCTGCCGAGCAGGCCGCGGCCAGCCTGGCCCTGGGCGCCGCCCAGAAGGCGCTGGCCAAGTCGCCTGTGAGCCGCAAGGCCAAGCCGCGCACGGCCCAGCTCAAGCTGGCCGGCATCGCCACCAATCAGGGCGGCGCCCCAGACCAATCCTTGGCGCCGGCTGCGGCAAAGCCAGAACAACCAGGAAGCAAAAAAGCATGAACGCCATCCCCGACAATTTCCGCTGCGGCTATATCGCCATCGTTGGCCGTCCGAACGTCGGCAAGTCGACGCTGATGAACGTCCTGATCGGCGCCAAGGTGTCGATCACGTCGCGCAAGGCGCAGACCACCCGCCACCGCATCACCGGCATCCAGACCCGCGACGACGCCCAGTTCATCTACGTCGACACGCCGGGCTTCCAGACCCGGCATGCCAACGCGCTGAACAAGACGCTCAACAAAACCGTCTCGAACACGCTGATCTCGGCCGACGTCGTCCTGTATCTGCTCGAAGCCGGCACCTTCGGCCCGGCCGACCAGCAAGTACTGGAACTGTTGCCTAAGAACGTGCCGGTGATCCTGGTGCTGAACAAGTCCGACCACGTCAAGGACAAGGCCGTCTTGATGCCGTTCGCGCAAAAGATCGCCGCGATGCGCGAATTCGCCGCTGTCGTGCCGGTCTCTGCCAAGCTGCGCTTCCAGATCGATGCGCTGGAAAACGAGATCAAGAACCACCTGCCGCAGAATGCGCCCGTGTTTGGCCCCGACGACATCACCGACCGCAGCGAAAAGTTCCTCGCGGCCGAGATCGTCCGTGAAAAAGTATTCCGCCTGTCGGGCGACGAATTGCCGTACACCAGCACCGTGCTGATCGAGCAGTTCCTGCAAGAGGGCAATCTGCGCCGCGTGTTTGCCGCCATCCTGGTCGAGCGCGACACCCATAAATCGATGATCATCGGTAACAAGGGTGCGCGCCTGAAAGAAATTTCGACGCAATCGCGCCTCGATATGGAAAAACTGTTCGGCGGTCCCGTGTACCTGGAAATCTGGGTCAAGGTCAAATCGGGCTGGGCCGACAATGAAATGGGCCTGCGCGCCTACGGTTACGAGTAAGTTCCCGGAGCGCGCCCACACAGCATGCCGAGCCACGATGACCTGATCGACGACGCGCCCGAGCAGGCGGCGCCAACGCCCGCCAAGCGGACCCGCGCGTCGGCCAGCGCACCGGCCAGGACCTCTTCGCGTGACGGCCGCGTGCTGGGCCAGCCCGGCTTCGTGCTGCACAGCTATCCCTACAAAGAAACCAGCCTGATCATCGACATGTTCACGCGCGACCACGGTCGCGTGGGTGTCGTGGCCAAGGGCGCCAAGCGCCCGTTTTCCAAGCTGCGTGGCGTGCTGCAAACCTTCCAGCCGCTGTCCGTGTCGTGGAGCGGCAAGTCCGAGCTGCGCACGCTGATCGACGCCGAATGGGTCGGCGGCATGCTCCCGCTTGAGCGCACGGCGCTGTTGTGCGGCTTCTACCTCAACGAACTCCTCGTCAAGCTGCTGGCGCGCGACGATCGCCATCCAGCCCTGTTCGACCACTATGTCTCGACCTTGAACCAGTTGGCGCACGGCGAACCTGCGCAAATTGTCTTGCGAAAATTCGAACGGGCCTTACTTAAGGAGACAGGGGTCGCTGCCGATCTGAGCCGCTGTACGACCACGCGCAGTCGGGTGGAGTCGGGCGGTGACTATGTAGTGGACCCCGAACGCGGCGCGCGCGAAGCCGGTGCCGGCGAAGTCTGGCCGGTGGTACTGGGCAAGACGCTGCTGGACATGGAGCGCGAAGACTATACTGACCCGGCCACGCAGGCGCAAAGCAAGCAATTGATGCGCTTCCTGCTGGCGCACCACCTGGGCGGCCAGCCGCTCAACACGCGCCAGATCCTGATCGACTTGATGCAACTGTAAAACAAGACCAAACACCATGAGCTTCCTGCAACCCGTTGGCCAGGTGATCGACCTGGGCGTGAACATCGACCACATCGCCACCGTGCGCAATGCGCGCGGCACGACTTATCCCGATCCTCTACGCGGCGCGCTGCTGGCCGAGCAGGCTGGCGCCGACCTGATCACGCTGCATCTGCGTGAAGATCGCCGCCACATCCGCGACGCCGACGTGATCGCATTGCGCCCGCTGCTGGCCACCCGCATGAACCTGGAAGCGGCCGTCACGCGCGAGATGATCGATTTCGCCTGCCGCGTCAAGCCACAGGACGTGTGCCTGGTGCCCGAGCGGCGCGAAGAAGTCACGACCGAAGGCGGCCTCGACGTCGTGCGTTACTACAACGAGGTCGAGGCGGCCGTGAAGCAGCTGAAGGACGAGGGCATCCGCGTCTCGCTGTTCATCGATGCCGACGCGCGCCAGATCGAGGCGGCCGCCGCCGTCGGCGCAACCGTCATCGAGCTGCACACGGGCCGCTATGCGGAAGCCACGCCGGACGAAGTAGCGCACGAGCTCGAACGCATCCGCTTCGGCGCGCGTGAAGGCGTCCAGCGCGGCCTGCGCGTGAATGCCGGCCACGGCCTGCACTACACCAACGTCCAGCCGATCGCGGCTATCAAGGATCTGCACGAGCTGAACATCGGCCACGCCATTGTCGGCCACGCCTTGTTTGTGGGCTTTGAAAACGCCGTGCGCGAGATGAAGGCGATCATGGTCGCGGCGCGCCTGGGCACGGCCTATACGAGCGGGACCGAGCCGGCATGATCTACGGCATCGGCACCGACATCGTCCAGATTTCGCGCGTGGAGGCAGCGCTGGCGCGCAGCGGCCCGCGCTTTGCCGAAAAAGTCCTCGGCCCGCAAGAGCTGGCCAAGTACCACGCCCGCAGCGCCAAGAATGCGGTGCGCGGGCTGCGTTTTTTGGCTACGAGGTTTTCGGCCAAGGAAGCGTTCTCGAAAGCCATCGGCACCGGGATCCGCATGCCGATGACCTGGCGATCGATGCAGATGCTCAATGCCCCGAGCGGCAAACCGGTGATCGTCTGCAGCGGCGCGCTCGAAGAATTCATGCAGCAGAACCGGCTCAGCGCCCAGGTGTCGATCAGCGACGAGGCCGATTACGGCGTCGCGTTCGTCATCGTCACCCAGGCCCCTGCGCCAACAGCCTGACCCCTTTTCAAGAGATTCATGTCCGAAGCAAAGCCCGTCGTACCCACCACGCCCACCGACAGCGGTGTCGAACTCACGCCCGAACTGACGGCGCGCCTGGGGCGCGAACGCCTTGCAGAAGCGCGTGATCAGTCGCGCGCCGAGGCCAACCGCGAACTGAGCCCGAAGGTCGAACCCGACGTGCGCGCGCAGGTGCTCGCGACCGTCAATCGCCTGCCTGGTTTGCCTGGCGTCTACCGCTACTTCGACGCGGCCGAGAATGTTTTATACGTCGGCAAGGCGCGCAATCTGAAGAACCGCGTCTCGAGCTATTTCCAGAAGAACCTGTCCAGTCCGCGCATCGCGATGATGGTGTCGCAGATCGCGCGCCTGGAAACGACGATCGTCAGCAGCGAGGCCGAAGCGCTGATCCTTGAAAACAACCTGATCAAGTCGCTCAAGCCGCGCTACAACATCCTGTTTCGCGACGATAAATCGTACCCGTACATCAAGATCACGGGCGGCGAAGCGCCGCGCATGGCGTATTACCGCGGCGCGCTCGACAAGCGCAACCAGTACTTCGGCCCATTCCCGAGTGCGTGGGCAGCCAAGGAATCGATCCAGCTGCTGCAGCGCGTGTTCATGCTGCGCACCTGTGAAGACAGCGTGTACGCCAACCGCACGCGGCCGTGCCTGCTGCACCAGATCGGCCGCTGCAGCGCGCCGTGCGTCAAGCTGATCGAGCCGGAGCAATACAAGCTCGACGTCGAGAACGCCGCGCGCTTCCTGCGCGGGCGCCAGAGCGAAGTCATGGCCGATCTGCAGAACAAGATGCAGACCTACGCGATGGACCTGAAGTTCGAGCAGGCCGCCGGTGTACGCAACCAGATCCAGGCGCTGTCGAAAGTGCTGCACGCGCAAAGCATGGAAACCGTGGGCGACGCCGATGTCGACGTCATTGCCGTCGTGCTGCAGGGCGGGCGCGCCTGCGTCAACCTGGCGATGGTCCGCGGCGGACGACACCTGGGCGACCGCGCGTACTTCCCGAGCCATGTCGGCGAGTCGCTGGGCGAATGCCCGCTCGAGGTCGAAGTGCTGTGCGCGTTCCTGGCGCAGCACTATGCGGGCCAGTTCATCCCGGGCACGCTGATCCTGAACGTCGAGTTCGACCAGCCTGAGCTGATCCTGGCGCTCAGCGAGCAATGCGGCCACCGCATCAACCTCGTGCTGCAGCCGGGCGGCCAGCGCCGCCAGTGGCTTGAGATGGCGCAGAAGGGCGGCGAGATCGCGCTGGCGCGCCTGCTGTCCGAGCAAGGCTCGCAGCAACTGCGCACGCGCGCGCTGGCCGACACGCTGGGGCTGGAGACCGACGATCTCGATGCACTGCGCATCGAGTGCTTCGATATCAGCCACACGGCAGGCGAGGCGACGCAGGCGTCGTGCGTCGTGTTCCACCACCACGCGATGCAGAACGGCGAGTATCGCCGCTTCAACATCAACGGCATCACGCCGGGCGACGATTACGCAGCGATGCGGCAGGTGCTGATGCGCCGCTACGAGAAAGTGGCGGCCGAGGTGCTGGCCGGCGCCGGCGTGATGCCCGACATCGTGCTGGTCGACGGCGGCAAGGGCCAGGTCGAGATGGCGCGCCAGGTATTCACAGAGCTGGGGCTGGACCTGTCGATGATCGTCGGCGTGGCCAAGGGGGAAGGGCGCCGCGTCGGCCTGGAAACCCTGATCTTCGCCGATGGCCGCCCGGCGCAGGAACTGGGCAAGGAATCGGCGGCGCTGATGCTGGTGGCCCTGATCCGCGACGAGGCGCACCGCTTCGCCATCACCGGGATGCGCGCCAAGCGCGCCAAGACGCGCCAGGCGTCGCGTCTGGAAGAGATCGAGGGTATCGGCGCCAAGCGCCGCCAGCGCCTTCTGGCGCGCTTTGGTGGCCTGCGCGGGGTCATCGACGCCAGTGTCGAAGACCTGATGACGGTCGAGGGTATTTCGAGCGCATTGGCCGAAGAAATTTACCGGCAATTACACTGAAGGTTGGCAGAGAGACGCGGCGCTCTGCGGCGCCGCCAATCTCTGCAGCCGGTGTCAACCGGCACCGTGCCACAGCCGTTGAGCTTGCACGCACCGCAGCGTCCGCTGTTCGTCGACATTACCGACGAGTCAACTGGCCCAAACCCCCTTAGCCATGTAGACTTACGGCCAAGCATTTTCCACGGTAATCAGCTCCCCCATGCCTTTAAATATCCCGATTCTCCTGACCTGGTTACGTGTCGCCCTGATTCCGCTGGTGGTCGGCTTGTTCTATCTTCCCTCCGACTGGATGAGCCTGCAGGACCGCAACTTGGCCGCCACGTCCGTCTTCATCGTGGCCGCGATCACCGACTGGTTCGACGGTTTCCTGGCCCGCCGCTGGAACGAAACCTCGGCCTTCGGCGCCTTCCTCGACCCGGTCGCCGACAAGCTGATGGTGGCCGTGGCGCTGCTCGTGCTGGTCCAGCTCGACCGCGTCGACGCGATCATTGCCGGCATCATCATCGGGCGCGAAATCACGATCTCGGCGCTGCGCGAATGGATGGCGCAGATCGGCGCGACGCGCTCGGTCGCGGTCAGCTCGATCGGCAAGATCAAGACGGCGGCCCAGATGACGGCGATCCCGATGCTGCTGTTCCACGACCGCCTGTTCGGCATCGATATCCACTTCTGGGGCGAGTACCTGCTGTGGATCGCGGGCGTGCTGACCGTGTGGTCGATGTTCTACTATCTGCGCCGCGCCTGGCCCCTGATCAAGGAAAAAGCGGGCCCGATTTAATTAGTTTCCGGGCATCCTTGACGTACGGAATAGAATCTCTATAATGCCTGCCTGTTGCGACAACAACGCGACAGATTGAAAGACGAAGCGGGAGTAGCTCAGTTGGTAGAGCGCAACCTTGCCAAGGTTGAGGTCGAGAGTTCGAGCCTCTTCTCCCGCTCCAAAGATTGCAAAGTTGGCACGCGATCTTGGAAAAACGTCTGAAACCTGTCATAATCGTTGTTCTGTACGCGGGAGTAGCTCAGTTGGTAGAGCGCAACCTTGCCAAGGTTGAGGTCGAGAGTTCGAGCCTCTTCTCCCGCTCCAGTTTCGGCTGGTTGTTGCAGAACGTAGCATTGGCGTAGTAAAGCAGTAGATGTAATCAGTAATTGCATGGCTCTAAGCGGGAGTAGCTCAGTTGGTAGAGCGCAACCTTGCCAAGGTTGAGGTCGAGAGTTCGAGCCTCTTCTCCCGCTCCAGTGTCTTGCAAATGGCGTAGTAACGTAGTACTCCCCAGCGGGAGTAGCTCAGTTGGTAGAGCGCAACCTTGCCAAGGTTGAGGTCGAGAGTTCGAGCCTCTTCTCCCGCTCCAGAATTCCAGGAAGATCCATTCTTCCCTTGTCGATGCGGTGCATAACCGCCCGCATCGCGAGTGCATCAAATCCTCTGGCGAGGTAGCAAAGCGGTTATGCAGCGGCCTGCAAAGCCGTCTAGGTCGGTTCGACTCCGATCCTCGCCTCCAGAACGCATCGCACGGGCCCTTTCAGGGCCCGTTTTGCGTTTGCGCAGACGATACTGTCGACATCCCCGCGACCCAGCACCTCAGCCACAGAGCGGCGGCTGATACCCACGCAACTGCACGGCGGCCAGCGGCCGGATCCTGACGCCGCACCGGTGCGACGAGATGATGGCCGCCAGTGCCGACAACACCTCACGTCCGATGCCGTGGTCGCCGTCATCGACGCGCGGCGACACGTGATGCAACGCGCTGAGAATGCAGGCATTCTCGGCCCGGTGCTCTGCCAGTCCGGCATACCGTACCTCCTCCATCACGCGCTCTTCATCCCGGAAGGCCGTTTCGGTCCCTGCCACCAGGTCCGTCCAGCCGGCGGCGAAGGACGCTTCAGGCTGCGCTGCCAGCGCGTCGATCTGGCGGCACAATTGCGTGTGTGTGTGCCGAAGGGCAGTACCGAGGGCGTGCGCCGCTTCATCCGCAGAGAGGGTGTGCATAAAGGCTCCTTGGCCGGGTGGAAACACGAAGAATGTCTGCGGGTGCAAACAGTCGCCGGCAAACAGCGCGACGCCGGTGCTGCGTCGGAGACCGTGTGTGACTAGTGGCTTGTCAGCACGGGCACGACCGTACCGGCCAGCACGGTTTCGGTGACGCCGCCCAGCACCAGTTCACGAAAGCGCGAATGGCCGAAGTTGCCCATGACGATCAGGTCGTGTGCCCCTGTGGCGGCCAGCCCGAGCAGCGCCTCGCCGATGTTGCCGGTTGGTGCCGGCGCTGGCGTCAGAATCTCGACGTCGATGCCGTGACTGGCCAGGTAGGTGGCAAGCTGGGTGCCCGCCTGGACTTGCGTGCCACTATATTTTTGCGGGTGAAAGCATGCCGCCGTCACGCTGGCCGCGTGGCGCAGCAGCGGCAGGGCGGCGCGCACGGCCCGGCTCGCCTCCATGCTGCCGTCCCAGGCGATCAGGGGCCGGACGGGCACCCTGGTGACAGTGGTCGTGGACGGCACCACCATCACCGGGCACGGCGCATGGATGAGGATAGTGCGTGCCAGCGAGTAATCGTCGGCCAAGATCGCATCGGGGTGGGTGACCTGGCCGATCAGCAGCAGATCGCAATAGCGCGCCTCCAGCGGCAAGGCGCGGATGGCCGATTCATCGCTGAGTTTACTTTCCAGCGGCACGACGCCTGCGGCGCGCACCGCGTGCTCGAAGTCCGTCAACGTGCGTTTCGCGTTGTCGGTCAGGAAATTGTAGTCGTCCGGTCCGATGGGCGCGACGCCAGCGGCGGCGCTGCAACGGACGATGAATTCGATCGCGCCCGAGAGGGCAATGCCGGTCAGGCGCGTCCCTTCGGCCAGCGCGATCGCCGCTGCCAGCCGGTAGCGTGCTTGCGCCAGTTCCGGCTGGCAGGCGTGGACGAGAATCGATTGGTAGGACATGACTTTCCCCTGGGTTGGTGACGTGGCGAACATGGACGGGCGGGCGGCCGTCAGGGCGTGATCGCCACCTTCAGCACGCCGTCCCGCTGATTCGCAAACAGGTCGTACGCTTCTTCGATCTGTTCGAGCCGGAAGCGGTGCGTGATCATCGGTTGCAGGTCGAGCCGGCCGGAGGCAACGATGGCCATCAGACGGCGCATGCGCTCCTTGCCGCCGGGGCACAGCGTGGTAACCAGCGACTGGTCGGCCAGCCCGGCCGCAAAGGCGTCGATCGGCAGCGACAGCTTGCCGGAATACACGCCCAGGCTCGACAGGGTGCCGCCCGGCTTGAGGGCGCGCAGGCAATTCTCGAACGTCTGCTGGGTGCCGAGCGCCTCAATCGCAACATCGACGCCCTGGCCACCGGTCAGCCGCAGGATTTCCCCGACCGGGTCGGTTTCGCGGTAATCGATGGTGTGATCGGCCCCCAGTTGCCGGGCCATCTTCAGGCGCTCGGGGACGGCGTCGACAGCGATGATGCAACTGGCGCCGCGCAGCCGGGCGCCGGCGGTGGCGCACAGGCCGATGGGGCCCTGCGCAAAAATGGCGACCGTATCGCCGAGCCGGATGCCGCCGTGTTCGGCGCCGCCAAACCCGGTGCTCATGATATCGGGGCACATCAGTACCTGCTCATCGGTCAGGCCGTCGGGAATCGGCGCCAGGTTGGCCATCGCAAACGGCACCTTCAGGTACTCGGCCTGACAGCCGTCGATCGTGTTGCCGAAGCGCCAGCCGCCGATGGCGTGGCCGCCGCACTGCGAATGGCGTCCGTCCAGGCAGGTATGGCACTGGCCACACGGCGTAATGGCGCCCACGACCACGCGCTGGCCAATCTGGTACCCGGTCACGCCGGGGCCCAGCTCGTGGATCGTGCCAACCGGCTCGTGTCCGATCGTCAGGCCCGGCTTGACGGGATACTCGCCCTTCAGGATATGGACGTCGGTGCCGCAGATCGTCGTCAGCGTGATCTTGATGACGGCTTCGCCGGGCCCGGCGACCGGAATCGGCTTGCGGTCCAGGATGATGCGGCCGGGGCCGGTGAAGACTGCTGCGTTCATCATGCTCATGAAAACCTCCGGTGTCTTCGTGCTTGCCGTCGCGCTGCCGGCGACGACAGGCCGACTGTCGTGTCATTCACGAGGATGACGGGGAGGGGCCGCAAAATCCATGACGTGCATCAAAACCGCCAGTGTGCCCTGGCGGCACGGCCAGTCACACCATCGGGCTGCAGGGCGAGAAGCCGCTTGCCATCTCGGCAATCCGTTGCGGATCGGTCAGCACCACGGCGCGCTTGTCGACTGTGATCAGCCCCAGCTTGGTAAAGCGGCCCAGCAGGCGGCTGATGCTTTCGATGGTCAGGCCAAGATAGCTGCCGATGTCTTCACGCGACATGCGCAACTGAAATTGCGCGGGAGAATAGCCGCGCGCCGCATAGGCCGCTCCCATGTCGGCCAGGAATGTCGCCATCCGCTGCTCCGCCCGCATATGGCCGAGCAACAGCATCAGATGCTGTTCCCGGTTGATTTCGCCGCTCATCAACCGGTAGAAACGACGATGCAGGCCGGGAATGTCCTCGAACAGGCGTTCAAGCCCCGCGAACGGCAGTTCGCACACGATGCTGTCCTCGAGCGCGATGGCGTCGGACTGGTGAATGCCCGTGCCCACGGCCTCCAGCCCCATCAGTTCGCCGGCCATCGGGAAGCCGGTGATCTGGTCCCCCGCAGGACCGCGCCGGCGGGTCTTGAAGAAACCGCAGCGCAGCGCGTACAGGCTGCGCAGTGGCTGGCCGGTGCGGTACAGCGTGTCGCCGGCCGCGACGCGGCGATGCTGGCCAACCAGGCGGTCGAAGCGCATCTTGCTGCCCGAGTCCAGGCCGGTGGACAGGCACAGGCCACCGGTGTTGCAGTCACCGCACTGGCCCTTCATAACTGTTAGCAAACCGGGTGGGGCCGGACCGGGGGATATGCGTAACGGTGCATTCATGGTGGTAGTACCTCATGGTGGTATTGCTTTCCGCCTACCGTGGTGGCGGCGGAAACATGGATGGGGCTTGCGCTGCCGCGTGCTGCACGCTTGGCGGCATACATCGCGGCGTCGGCATGGGCAATCAGTTGCGCCGGCGTGGTGCCATCACGTGGATACACGGCGACGCCGATACTGGCTGACAGGCAGATTGCCTTGCCATCGATGACGATCGGCGCGCGGGCGGCAACGGCCACGCGGGCGAGCAGGGCGGCCAGCAGCGCGTCGTCGTGCATGCCGGGCAGTGCGGCGACGAACTCGTCGCCGCCAAAGCGCGCCAGTGTGTCGGACCCGCGCAGTGCAGCGCGCAGGTTCTGGGCGATGCTGGCCAGCAGGCGGTCGCCGGCCGGATGGCCCATGCTGTCATTGACCTGCTTGAAACCATCCAGGTCGATGAAGGCGAGCGCCACGCTGGACGAGGCTTCACGCGCGCATGCCAGCAGCTGCTCCAGCCGCTCACCGAGCAGGACGCGGTTGGGCAGGCCGGTCAGCGCGTCGTAGTTGGCGCGTTCTTCGAGACGGCGGCGCTGCAGGCTGGCGCTGGTGACATCGGCGAACATGGCGATGTAGTGGTGCGGCGTGCCGTCGGCGCCCGGGACCGCAACGATTGTCAGGCGCTCGGCAAACAGGGTGCCATCCTTGCGCCGGTTCCAGGCTTCGCCCTGCCAGTAGCCCTGACTGGTGATCGCTTGCCACATGCGGGCATAGAATGCCTGGTCTTGCACGCCCGACTTGAGGATGCGCGGATTCTTGCCGCACACGTCGTCTTCGGTATACCCGGTGATGGTGCAAAATGCGCGGTTGACGGCGAGGATCGTGCCATCCAGGGCCGTGATCATGATGGCGTCGCGGCTGTGATGGAACACGGATGCCGCCAATTCCCCGGCAGTGCTGGCGCAAGCTGGCTGGATGGCTGGCGTGGATGTCATGACGTTCCGGCTTGGTGTGCTGAATGTATTGACAATAGGCCCATCGCCGGGCCGCGTCGAGATCAAGGTGTTGAAGAGGTTACATATTTTATTGATTTTTGATTTGCATCAAAAAAATACCGACTGGTTGTTGACATAAATCTTCACGTGCAGCGAACTGGCCAGTATTCATGTCGCCGCATCAGCAGCGC
This sequence comes from Oxalobacteraceae sp. CFBP 8761, assembly GCA_014841595.1. Taxonomy (NCBI): domain Bacteria; kingdom Pseudomonadati; phylum Pseudomonadota; class Betaproteobacteria; order Burkholderiales; family Oxalobacteraceae; species Oxalobacteraceae sp. CFBP 8761. The sequence goes on from JACYUE010000001.1 coordinate 1,644,150, forward strand.
CGGCAGCAGCGCGCCTGCGAAACCAATGACGGCCGCGCCGGCGACCAGTAACGGCGCCAGCGCCGCAAACTGGAATACCGCCGCCAGCCACGGCACGTACAGCGCAAGGGCCAGCAGGCCCAGGGCTGCCGCCACGACCAGCCAGAGAATCCGGTTGGGCTGGCGCAGTGAACCAAACAGGGTCGCGCCAGCCGCGCGGTTGACCAGGATCAGCGACAGGTTGGCAAATACCAGCGTGGTAAAGCCAAAAGCGCGTGCCTGCGCCGGCGCCAGTGCGCCCAGTGCCCAGCCATACGCCAGGGCCACCCCCAGCAGCGGACCGAGGCCCATCGCCAGCGTGCGGGCCAGGGCGGCAGGTGTGAACAGCGGCGCCTGCGCATCGCGGGGCGGGCGCAGCATCGCACCGGGCGCCGCCGGCTCGTTTTCGAACACCAGCGTGCAGGCGGGATCGATGATCAATTCCATGAACACGATGTGCATTGGAAACAGCAACGGCGGCCAGCCGGCGAGGATCGGCAGGATGGCCATGCCGGCGATCGGTGCGTGCATCGAAATGACATAGCGGATCGACTTGCGCAGGTTGTCGTGGATCCGGCGGCCGGCGCCGATGGCATCGACGATCGACGCGAAGCGGTCGTCCAGCAGCACCAGCGCCGCTGCCTCGCGCGCCACGTCGGTACCGCGCCCGCCCATGGCGATGCCCACGTGGGCGGCCTTGAGTGCCGGTGCGTCATTGACCCCGTCCCCCGTCATGCCGACCGTGGCGCCGTTCCGTGCGAACGCCTGGACCAGGCGCAGTTTCTGCGTCGGAGCAATGCGCGCGCAAATACTGAGAGCGCCGATGCGCGCATCCAGCGCAGCATCGCCCAGCGCATCGAGCGCCGCGCCGGTGAGGACCGGCGTGTCGGCCAGCCTAGCCTGCCGCGCGATGGCGCGCGCCGTGTCCGGATGGTCGCCCGTGATCATCACCACGCGGATGCCGGCCCCGGCGCAGCGGGCGACGCAAGCGGGGATCTCGGTCCGCAGCGGGTCGGCCAGGGCCAGCAGGCCGGTTGGCGTGAATGGGATATCGGCAGCGCGGGCGGGCCAGCTGGCGCCGGGCAGGGTGGCCTGCGCCACCGCCAGCATGCGCAGGCCATCCTGCGCCATGGACGACGCCGCAGCCAGCAGCCCGGCGCTGGCCCCGGTATCGGCATCGGCATCAGGATTGCACCACCCCAGCACGGTTTCGGGCGCGCCCTTGGCTGCAGCGATCAGGACCCCATCGGGGCGCCGCCACACCTGCACCAGTGCCCGTTGCTGCGCACTCACACCGTATTCGTGCACCAGCGACCAGTCCGGGTGCTGCTGCGCCGGCGGCAGGTTCGCCGCGCCAAGTCGCTGGACGGCCCGGTCGATCGGGTCGGGGCCCGTCGCAGTGCTGGCCAGCACGGCTGTTTCAAGCAGCGGCGCCAGCGCGGCCGGCAGGGATTCCTCCAGCACCGGATGGCGCGCGCCGTGCGCATACAGCGCCACCACGTCCATCCGGTTGGCCGTCAGCGTGCCGGTCTTGTCGACGCACAGGACCGAGATGGCGCCCAGCGTTTCGATCGCGGGCAGGCGCCGCACCAGCACCTGCTGCCGCGACAGGCGCCAGGCGCCAATCGCGGGGAACACGGTCATCACGATCGCGAGTTCTTCGGGCAGCATCGACATGGCCAGCGCGATGCCTGCCAGTACGGCCTGCAGCCAGTCGCCGCGCATGAGGCCATAAACCAGCACCAGAACGACGCTGAACGCCATGCCCAGCACGGCAAAGGTGCGCGCCAGCGCGGCGCTCTGGCGCTGCAGCGGGGACGGCGCGGGCCGCAGCGACTGCAGTGATGCGGCAATCCGGCCCAGCTGGCTGCGCCCGCCGGTGGCGGCCACGCGGGCGATCGCGTGGCCCTGCAGCACCAGGGACCCGGCATACAGCATGGCCGTTGCGTCCTTATCGACCGGCATGGATTCGCCCGTCAGCAGCGATTCGTCAGCCTGCAGTCCGGTGCTGCTGAGCACGTGGGCATCGGCCGGCACGCGGTCGCCTTCGTGGACGGCGACGAGATCGCCGGCCACGATCCCGGCGCTGTCGATGACGTGCCAGCACCCATCGCGCAGGACGTGTGCGCGCGGACTGGCCAGGTCGCGCAGTGCGGCCAGGGCGCGCTCGGTCTTGCCTTCCTGGTACAGGCCCAGGCCGAGGCTGACGGCGACCATCAGGCACAGCAGCAGCCCTTCGTCGAGCTGGCCCAGTGCCAGGTACAGCAGAGCCGCGCCCACGAGCAGCAGGAACATCGGCTCGCGGGCGCTGTCGGCGACGATGCGGCGCCAGGTGCGGCGCTCGGTCTCGGCCAGCGTGTTCGGCCCGTCCATGGCGATGCGGTGCGCGGCCTCGGCGGCGCTCAAGCCATCGACCGTCGGTTCGGCGGCCATCAGTGCGCCATCAGCACCGGCACCGTCATGCGGTCCAGCAGCGTTTCCGTGACGCCGCCCAGCACCAGTTCGCGCAGGCGCGGCCGGCCGTAGGCGCCCATCACGATCAGGTCGGCATCGAGGCAATCCGTGCAGGCCAGCAAGGCGGCGCCGTCGTCGATTGGCGACGGTTCGACGTGCACCTCGCAGCGCACGCCCTGGCGTGCCAGATACAGCGCGAGATCGGTGCCCGGCTCGCGGCCGGTCGCCTCGAACGGCTGGAACAGGATGATCGCTACCAGGCCGGCATCGCGCAGCAGCGGCATGGCGCCGGCGACGGCGCGCGTTGCCTGCAGGCTGCCATCCCATGCCAGCATGATGCGCCCGCCGATCGTCTCGTGCCGGCGTACATGGGGAAGCACCAGCACCGGGCGCGCGCTGCCCTGGACCACCTGCGCCGGCACCGGGCCGGCCAGGTGCGCTGCCGCTGGATCGTCGAGGTCGGTCTGGCTGACGACGACGAGGTCGGCGTAACGGCCTTGCAGCGCCAGTCCGCCCGCCGGGTCGTCGTCGGCATAGCGCCGCTCGTGACTGGCCACGCCCGCGGCAGCGGCGATGGCGTCGAAGCGTGCCAGTGCGGTGTCGTGATCGCCCCGGCGTTCGTGTTGCTGCGCCAGTAGCATGGTACTGCCGGCCTCGGCATAGCGCGAGATGCCGGAAAAGGCGCTGCCGACGAGGTGCGCGCCGCAGCGGGCAGCCAGTTGCGCCGCGTACCGTATGCGCGCCTCCGCATGCAGAGAGTGGTCGACGTGAACGACGATGGTCTTGTAGCACATGATGCACCTCCGGATGGCCGTGACAGCCAGCGTACGGCGCGTCGTGGCGGTCAGTCCAGCGCGACGTTTGCGCTTGGTGCAACCGGTTTCACCGAATTTGACCTGCATCAAACTTGCCGGGCGAGACACGGCGAAGAACGTTCGTCAGGCTTCGCGTCGCCGCGATTTTTGATGCATGTCATATCGGTGTTTGCGCCAGCACGACTAGGATCAATTCGATGCCCGACTACCCGTTGACGGCAGGCGCAGAGACCATCTTCCGGAGAATGACCATGTCCCATTCCATGACCCGTTTCGATCCCGTCGCACGCATGCTGCGTGCCGATCCGTTCCGCACCTTCGATGACTTCTTTGCCGACCTGGCGCCGCGCATGCGCATCGACGTCACCGAAAATGGCGACGGCTACCGCGTCAAGGCCGACCTGCCGGGGGTGAAGAAAGAAGACATCAAGGTCAATATCGACGGCAATCAGGTGTCGATCAGTGCCGACACGTCATCGCAGAGCGCGCACGAAGGCGCCACCACCATCTGCGCCGAACGTGCCTGGGGCCAGTTCTACCGCAGCTTCACACTGCCGCAAGCGGTCGATGATGCTGCGGCCCGGGCCGAATTCAAGGATGGCGTCCTGCAGCTGGAACTGCCCAAGAAGGCAGGCGGCAGCGGCACGCCGCTGGCGATCGCGTGACCCCGGACGCCCTGCACGTGCCGGCCTTGCCTGCGCAAGCGGCGCCTGAACACCAGCCCATGTTCCGGCGCATCCTGTTGCCGGTCGATGGCTCATTGTCGATGACGCCCCTGGCGCGCACCTGCCTGGCGTATGCCGCCGGCACTGGTGCGGCTGTGGTCGCCGTGCATGTCGTGACGGACGCCGATGCTGCTGGCGCCGGCCGCATCCACGCCAGCCGCATCTTGCAGAACGTGGCCGAGACGGCGCACACGCTGGGCGTGCCGTGCGAGTGCCAGGTCTTGACCGGCGCCGAACCGTGGCGTGAAATCGTGCGCGCCGCGCTTGACCATCACGCTGACCTGATCTGCATGAGCTCGCATGGCCGCCACGGCGCCAGCGAGCACATTCTGGCAAGCCAGACGGCGCGGGTCATCGAGCACGCGCATCTGCCTGTTCTACTGTTTCGCTGAGAGGAGGGTATGCTCATTTCGGATCTCCCATCCCAGTCTGCTACCGGAGCCGCGGCCCCTGGCGAGACGCCGGTGCGCGAGCTCGACCGTGCACTGTATGCGCAGCTGGCCTGGTGGACACAGGGCCTGTCCCCGGCCTCGCTGGCGGCGGCGGCCACGGACTGGCTGGTGCACCTGGCCGGCTCCCCTGACAAGCAGCGTGAACTGGTGATCAAGGCGCAGCGCAAACTGCTGCGTCTGGCTACAAGCGCCGCTGCGAGAGCCGATCAGAATGGCGCGCCCTGCATCGCCCCGCTGCCGCAGGACCGCCGCTTCGCCGCGCCCGAATGGCAGGCGTGGCCGTTCAACCTGATCCACCAGGCGTTCCTGTTCGAGCAGCAGTGGTGGTACAACGCCACCACCGGCGTGCCCAGGGTGACGCGGCATCACGAGCAGGTATGGACCTTTGCCGTGCGCCAGGCGCTGGACATGTTTTCGCCATCCAATTTCCTGCTGACGAATCCGGTCGTGCTCAAAGAAACCTGGCGTTCCGGTGGCATGAATCTGGTCATGGGTTGGCACAATGCGATCGAGGATGCGAGCGGTGCTGCAGCGACGGCGCCAACGGGGTTCGAGCCCGGCCGGGGCGTAGCCCTGACACCGGGCAAGGTGGTGTACCGCAACCGCCTTATCGAGTTGATCCAGTATGAGCCGGCGACCGCCACCGTGTGCGCCGAGCCGGTCCTGATGGTGCCGCCATGGATCATGAAATACTACATTCTCGACCTGTCCCCGGCCAATTCCCTGGTGCGCTACCTGGTCGGCCAGGGCCACACCGTCTTCATGATTTCCTGGAAAAACCCGGACGCGGCCGATCGCGATCTGGGGATGGACGATTATCTGAACCTGGGGGTGATGGCGGCCATTGACCAGGTCGCCGCGCGGCGCCCCGGGTACGCCATCCAGGCGCTCGGCTACTGCTTGGGCGGCACGCTGCTGGCGATTGCCGCAGCCGCGATGGCGCGCGACGGCGACGAGCGCCTGGCCAGCCTGACGCTGCTGGCGGCGCAGGTCGACTTCACCGAGCCGGGCGAACTGGGCCTGTTCATCGACGAAAGCCAGCTGAACTTCCTCGACAACGTCATGGCCGGCAAAGGCTATCTCGATGGCACGCAGATGGAAGGCGCGTTTGCGCTGCTCAATTCGAAGGACATGGTCTGGTCGCGCATGGTGCAGAATTACCTGCTGGGGAAGGGCCGGCGCGTCACAAGCGACCTGGCGGCCTGGAATGCCGATGCCACCCGGATGCCGTACCGCCAGCAAAGCGAATACCTGCGCAGCCTGTATCTCGACAACGATCTGGCGCAGGGTCGCTACCGCGTGGGCGACAGGCCGGTCGCGCTGTCCGACCTGCACTTGCCCATGTTCGTGCTCGGCACCCGGCGCGACACGGTCGCGCCGTGGCTGTCGGTCTACAAGCTGCACCTGCTGGCCGATGCTGAACTCACGTTCTGCCTGACGGGCGGCGGGCACAATGCCGGCGTCGTCAACCCGCCGCTGGCAAGCGGCGGGCACGGCTACCAGATCGCCACGCGCGCTCGCGATGGCCGCTATCTCGATCCCGACGCCTGGTGCGCCGCGGCGCCGCAGCAATCCGGCTCGTGGTGGCCGGCCTGGGAACACTGGCTGCGCAGTCATGCCACTGCGCAGATCGCCTCTAATTCTGTTGTGCCGGCCGATCCTGCCGGACCGGACACGGTGTTCGACGCTGCACCAGGCAGTTACGTGCTGGTGCGATAAACGCGCAGCCGGTGCATCCCATCGACGGAGCACGGTGACGGCAGTATTTGACGTGCATCATTCAAATTCGTCATCGCTCTCTCCACACTGGATCTTGCGCCCGGTACCTATCCTGGCGTCCATTCATCCATCAGGGAGTCCCCATGAATACCAAGCAAAAGCGCCGCATGAACACGATCTTCTATGCATTGCTGGCGCATGCCGTCGTCGTCCATGGCGCCGCAGCACAGACGCCGGTGGACACCACGTCGTCGTCCGCAAAACAGGAAGCGATCGCCAGCGAACACGTGCGCGACGCGGTTGCCGTGGTGCGCAAGCTTGACGCCGTCGAGCGCATGCAGGGCGTCTTGACAAGCGCCAAGGGCATCTTCATCGTGCCAAATTACCGGCGTGCGGCCGTGGGCGTGGGCGCGGCCGGCGGCACCGGCATCCTGCTGGTGCGGCGTGCCAGTGGCGGCTGGAGCGACCCCGTCTTTTACAACACGGGCGGGCTCAGTGTGGGCCTCCAGGCGGGCGTCGAGGGCGGTAACCTGGTGCTGGTGCTGAACAACGACAAGGCGGTCAATGCCTTCCTCAAGAAAAACAATTTCTCGGTCAATGCGAAAGCCGGCCTGACGGTGGTCAGGTGGAACAAGATGGTGCAGGGCACCGCTGGCGCTGGCGACGTCGTGGCCTGGAGCGATACCCAGGGCTTGTTCGGCGATGTCGCGACGGTGCAAGTCAATGACATCCGCTTCAACCAGAACGTGACGAACGCGTATTACGAGCGCACGCTGTCGGCGACCGATGTCATCAAGGGGACGACCAACAATCCACAGGCCGCGCCACTGGTCGATGCCCTCGTTGCGGCCGCGGAGCCTGCCAAGTGACGGTAGCGTCCCAGCGGCCCGTTCATTCCAGCTGCAGCGCCGCGATCAGGGCGGCGTCGCGCCCGTAAATGTCGGGTGCAAACAAGGCCCGGCCCTGGCGATCGACCAGAGCCGTTGCATAGAACAGCACGACGGGCACCGGCGCGGCCAGCTTGACGAAGCGGTTCTTGCCCGCGCCCATGGCGGCAGTTACCTGCGTACCGCTCCACTGCTGCGGATCGGCCAGCACGAATTGCGCGAGCTCGGCCGGTTGTTCGACGCGGATACAGCCATGGCTCAGGTCACGGTGCGTGCGCTGGAACAGTTCCCTGGCCGACGTCGAATGCAGGTAGATATTCATCGGGTTGGGCAGCGCGAACTTGACGTCGCCCAGCACATTGCGTGAGCCAGGGCGCTGCCTGACCCTGGCGCCGCCGGCCCGCAGGCGGCTTGCCGCATCGCCGGCGCCAACCTGCAGCACACGCCCGTCCGATCCCACCAGTTCCATGTCATTCTGCTGCAGATAGGCAGGATTGCGTGCCAGCTTCGGAAGGATTTCATTCTTCTGGATACTGGCAGGTACATTCCAGTATGGCGCGAATTCCAGGTAGCGCATTTCTCCGATGAACAGCGGCGTGGGCGTGTGGCCGCGCGCGCCCACGATCACGCGCATTTCCAGCGCGGGCGCCGCAAAGATGTCCCTGGCATCGAAGGCCCACAAGCGGTAGGTGGGCACGTTGACGACGACGACGCGCCCATGCGCCGGAGGCGGTGGCAGCCAGCGCAGGCGTTCCAGCGTCAGCGCCAGCTGGGCGACGCGATGCGCGGGCGGCACCGACAGGGCCGTGACCGTCCCAGTGCCCAGTACGCCGTCTTCATCCAGCCCGTGCCGCGCCTGGAAACGCCGCACGGCGCCCGCCAGTGCCGGGGTATAGATGCCGTCGCTGCCCATGGGCGCCTGCGCGTCCAGATCACCCAGCAACTGCAGCCGCGCCTGCAGCAGGGCCGCGCCCGCATAGGGCTCGCCGGCGTGGATGGCGGCCCGTGCGACTGGCGGCAGCGCGGGCCAGTCCGGTGTCGCACGAGACAGTTCGCGGTACTGTGCCAGCGCTGCCTTGACCCTGCCAAACAGCGGAATGGCGGGCGCGGCGGCGTCGATGGCCTGTGCCAGCCCTTGCGCGTCGCGCACGGTGGCCAGGCGCTGGCGCGGGTCGAAGCCGGTGTCGGGCGCAGCGGAAACCCGGCTGGCCCAGGCCGCGCGACCCCCGTGCAGATCGCACAGGTACTGCATCATCGCGCGGTCGAGGTCGCGCACGAATGCCGCCGATGTGCCCTCCGGGCCGGCCAGCCGCCGGGTCAGCTCGTCCACCTGATAGCGGCGGATGTCGAGGCCGTGCTCGGGCGCTGCGCGCAGCAGTTGCAGTGCGAGCGGCGCCAGTCCCTGCGCGCCGGACAGCCAGGATGCATCGGTTGCGGCGATCGGTGCACAAGGATTGACCACGGGCGCCGCGACCTCAACGCCCGCGACGGCATCACGGGCAAATGCGGCGGAACCCGTGGCAGCCTGAAGCAGCAACAGCAGAAGAAGATGCGCAGCGCCGCCATGTGCTTTGGCGGGCCAGGTCAGACGGGGAACTACCATGAGGTGTGGTGCATGCGCTGTGATGGAGGGGTCATGTGACAGGCGTCAAAATTACACCCTCCAGCGCCTGGCAGTCGTTGATCTGCATCAATCCAACGGATCGCCCGGTGCAACGACCGCGTTACGATGGACGCGGTTTCTCCCGATCAGAAGTAATAACGCAGCGACGCCCCGGCCGTGGCCTGCGGCACGGTCGTCACCAGCAAGCCACCGGCCGTGCCATACGCGATATCGCTGGCGAACTCGTGCGGCTGCAGCGTGGCGAACAGCGCACCCTGGAACTTGCCCAGATCGTAGGTCGCCTTGATGCCGTAGCGCACATAGGTCGGCATGTCACGTTCGTACAGCGGCGTGCCCATGTAATAAGGATTGCCGGCCGTGACGTACACGTCACCACTGAGCGACAGCCGGCCCGGACCCATCGCGGTGCGGTACTGGACGCCGGCTTTCCACGTGTGCTCCGGCACCGACAGGCGCGGGCCGGCGCCAGGCGCCGGGTTGTCGAGCTGCGCGCGCAGGATGCGACCGTAGCTCAGGTACGTGTTGAGTGCGCTGCTGAGCTGGTAGTGCAGGTCGAGTTCGAGACCCCGGCGCGTGGTCTGGCCGGATGCCACGAACACGTCCGGCGCCGTGTTGATGATCTCGTCGTCATTCTGGATAGCGTAGAACGCGCCGGACACGCTCAGGCCGTCCAGTGGCGCCGCCTTGAACCCGAGGTCGTGCGAGCGCACCCGGCTCGGATCGATGCCGGGATTGCTGCGCCCGCCAAGCGCGCCCAGCGGACCCAGGCTGCCGCTGGTGCTGATCTGCTCGGCCGCCGGCGAGCGGAAGCCCTGGGCGATGTTCGCGTACAGCTCGACGGCCGGCAGAACGTTCCAGATCGCGCCGTATTTTGGCGTGACCACCGAGGCGTCGTAGCCGGTCGATGCGGCGGGCAGCTTGCGGTTGACGAGGTCGTAGTCGAAGCGGTCGTAGCGCGCGCCGCCGTGCAGCTTGAGCGTGGGCAGGATGCGGTACTGGCCCTGGATGAACGCACCGTAGGTCAGCAGGTCGAGTGCCTGGTTGTTGACGTAGCTGGCGGTCGGTTGCCGGTTGCGGTATTGCTGCCGAAACGCATCGCCCTTGTCCTGGCGTGCTTCAAGGCCGATTGTCAGCACGCTGGCAGTGCCGAAGGCCCAGGTATTGCCGCCGCGCGCGCCAAAAATGTCGCGCTCATCATAGCCATAGGTGTGCAGCGTGGTGCTGGTCTGGATCGCGCGGCTGCGGGCGAAGTCCTCCGCATAGGCGGTGGCGAACCAGCCCGCGTCGCCCGATGCCGGACTGCGGTTGACCACGAGCGTCTTGCGGTGCGCATCGCCAAAGCCCGGCAGGTTGAACATGGTGTCGTGCGGATCGACCAGCCCGGCTTCCATGGCCGGCAGCGACAGGTAGCCGGCGCCGGCATAGTCCGACTTGTAATAGGTGGCGCGCAGGCTGTAGACACCGTCACCGATAGTGGTCGAGAGCTTCCAGAACAGGTTGTTGCGGTCGAGGCTGGCGCCGTGGCGGAAACCGTCGAGGCTGTAGCGGTCGGCCACCACCAGTGAGCGGATTTGCCCGAAGTCATTCGACAGCACGAGCGAGCCGCGCCGCCCGCCATAGCTTTCCACGGTCACCGTGGCGCTCGACGGCGTGGCCGCGCCGCCTTCGCGGGTGCGGATCGCCACTGCGCCAGCGCGGTTCTGGTCGCCGTACAGGGCCGAGACCGGGCCCTTGATGACGTCGAAGGTGTCGATCATGTCGCCGGTCATCCATTCGAGGAACGCCGGACCGTGGCCCGCGCCGCCCTGGCTCGATGGAATGTTCTGGGGCACGCCGTCGATATGGATGGCGGTGTCGGCGCCGTGCGTGCCCTGGGTAGCGAAGCCGCGCATCCGAAAGCCATTGCCAGTGTCGCCCTGGTCGATATTGTTGGCGACCACGCCCGGCACGCGGCGAAACACGTTCGAGATGTCGCGGCCGATGTCGAGCGTGGCGAGGTCTTCGGCCGTCACGGTGGTCACGCTGCCCGGCAGCGAGGCGGCGCCCAGACCAGGCGCCAGCCGTTCGTCGTCGCCGCGCTGGCCCCGGACTTCGACGACCTGCGCCGACGGTGCAGCCGCTGGGGCGAGGTCAGGTGTCTCGTCAGCCGCGACGGCGGCGCCGCCAAACAGGCAGGTAAGCATGACGGCGTGGGAAATCGCACGCAGGCGGGTAGAACGGGTAGCGGATTGCAAGGTCGACACTCCAGAGTGGAAGGCAGGTGAGAACAGAATTTGTCAGGTCGGATGGCAGCGGCGTGCAGGTTGCCGGGCTAACGGATCGATCACGACCTTATTGATAATGATATCTCATTACTGAGAGGGGGAATGAGGTTTCTTGTCAGAATAAGACCCGACCTCGCAGCCAGCGACTGATCCGACAGCATCATGCTGGTATCAATTTTTTCTATTTCTACTTGCCGGCTATTGCTCTCTATGATGGTCAGACTGCGCCAGCGGCGCCGCAGCGTGCCGACCACCGATATGAATAATCCAGGAGACCACATGGCTGATCACCAGCACCCTAGCCAGCTGCTTGCCAGCTTCGCTGCCAACCTGCACTACGAGCAGATTCCCGATGCCGTGCGCATGCGCACCGAAGACCTGTTCCTCGACTGGATCGGTTCCGCGCTGGCCGGCCGCACGTCGCGCGCCGTGCAAACCATCGACCGCTACGCACAGGCGATGGGGCCGGGCGGCGGCCCCTGCGACGTGCTGATCTCGCGCCGCACGACGACGCCGCTGTTCGCGGCAATGGTCAATGCCGCTGCCTCGCACGTCGCCGAGCAGGACGACGTGCACAACGGCTCGGTATTCCATCCGGGCGCGGTCGTGTTTCCGGCGGCGCTGGCCGTTGCCCAGTCGATCGGCGCCAGCGGGCGTGACCTGCTGACGGCGGCCGTGGCCGGCTACGAGGTCGGCATTCGCGTCGGCGAATTTCTTGGCCGCTCGCACTACCGCATCTTCCACACGACGGGCACCGCCGGGACGCTGGCGGCTGCAGCAGCAGCGGGGCACCTGCTCAAGCTCACGCCCGACCAGATGCTGCATGCCTTCGGCTCGGCCGGCACGCAGGCGGCGGGCCTATGGGAATTCCTGCGCGACGCTGCCGACTCGAAGCAATTGCACACGGCCGCTGCGGCCGCGAACGGCTTGACGTCGGCCTACCTGGCGCAGGACGGCTTTACCGGTGCGCGCCGCATCCTTGAGGGCGCGCAGGGCATGGCGGCGGGCATGTCGAGCGACGCCGATCCGGCCAGGCTGACCGACCGCCTCGGCGAGCGCTGGGCGCTGGCCGAGACGTCCTTCAAATTCCACGCGTCGTGCCGGCACACGCATCCGGCCGCCGACGCCTTGCAGCAGGTGATGCGAACCCACGGCCTGCAACCGGAGCAGATCGTGCGCGTCGTCGCGCACGTGCACCAGGGCGCGATCGACGTGCTGGGCGCGGTCGTCGATCCGCAAACGGTGCACCAGGCCAAATTCTCGATGGGGACGGTGCTGGGGCTGATCGCGCATTACGATGTAGCCGGCTTGACGCAGTTCGAGGACAGCTTCAATGCGGCGCCGATTGCGGCGTTTCGTGGCAAGGTGGGCATGGAATTCGACGACGAAGTCGACACCGCGTATCCGGCGCGCTGGATCGGCAAGGTGACGGTCGAGACGACCGATGGCCGGCGCCTCACCGGCCGGGTGGACGAACCGAAGGGCGACCCCGGCAACACCCTGTCGCGCCCTGAACTCGAACAGAAAGCGCTGCGGCTGGCGCTGTTCGGCGAGGCGGCGAGCGAGGCCGAGATGCATGCGCTCGCCAAACGCGTCTGGAACCTGGCGGACGCGCCCAGGGTGGGAAACCTGTTTGCCTGAGAAGACCTGATACAGTCGTGACACTCTCGTCTCCCGCTGTATCAGCTTTTCCGATGGCACTGAACAATATCCTCAGAAGGCTGGACCTCACCAGCCTGCAGCTTTTCCTGGCAATCCACGAAGAAGGTTCACTCACCCGTGCAGCCGAACGCGAAGCCATTGCTGTCTCGGCCGCCAGCAAGCGACTGGCCGACATGGAGGGGGCGCTGGGCGTGGCGCTGACGGTGCGCACGGCGCGCGGCATGACCCTGACCCCGGCCGGTGAATCGCTGCTGACGCATGCGCGCCGCATCCTGCTCAGCGTCGACAAGATCGGCCAGGAACTGGCCGAGCACGCCCAGGGCTTGCGCGGCTACGTGCGCATGGTGGCGAACCTGTCGGCCATCGTGGAATTTCTGCCGGAAGACCTGCGCGCGTTCCTGAACCTGCACGAACAGATCCGGCTCGACCTCGAAGAGCGTCCCAGCGGCGACGTCGTCAAGGGCGTCGAAGACGGCTTCGCCGAGATCGGCATCTGCTCGGGCGACACCGATACCCGCGAGCTGCACAGCCACCTGTACCGGCGCGACCGCATCGTGCTCGTCATGCGCCACGACCACGCGCTGGCCGGGCGTGGCCGCGTGCCGTTCGCCGACACGCTCGACTTCGATCACGTGGGCCTGCACGCGGACAGCTCGATCAACAAGCGTACGCACCTGGCCTCACGCGCCTCTGGCCGGCCATTGAAAACCCGTATCCACGTGCCCGGCTTTGACGCCGTCTGCCGCATGGCGCAGGTGGGCATGGGCCTGGGCGTGATTCCGCACGAAGTGTTTATTGCCATCGGCCAGCCGCTGGGCCTGGTGGCGGTCGAGATCGACGAGCCGTGGGCCGAGCGCGAACTGCGCATCGTCGTGCGGGAAGAAAAGGGCTTGTCGCCGGTGACGCGGGCGCTGCTCGCGCATCTGGGATCCGCCGAAGAGCGTTCGCGGTTGACGAAGGCTCGTTGAAAAGAAACGGTTGGACGGGCAGGGCCCGTTGTCTCTATGCTGGGTCGACAAGCTACAACCATCGACGAGACCAGCATGAACCTCAACAACAGCATTCCCGACGGCGCGTTGCGCGGCGTGCGCGTGATCGAAATGGGCCAACTGATCGCCGGCCCGTTCGCCGGCAAGACAATGGGCGAATTCGGCGCCGACGTCATCAAGATCGAGGCGCCCGGCAGCGGCGACCCGCTGCGCAACTGGCGCATGATCAAGGAAGGCACATCGGTCTGGTGGCAGGTGCAGTCGCGTAACAAGCGCTCGATCGCCCTTGACCTGCGCAGTGCCGAAGGCCAGGACATCGCCCGCAAGCTGATCGCCGAAGCCGATGTATTGATCGAGAACTTCCGCCCCGGCACCCTGGAAGGCTGGGGCATGGGTTGGGAGGCGCTGTCGGCCATCAATCCCGGCCTTGTCATGCTGCGCATCTCGGGCTATGGCCAGACCGGGCCGTACCGCGACTTGCCGGGCTTTGGCGCCATCGGCGAAGCGATGGGCGGCCTGCGCCACCTGACGGGCGAACCGGACCGCGTGCCGGTGCGCTGCGGCGTGTCCATTGGCGACACGCTGGCCGCGCTGCACGGCACGATCGGCGTGCTCACCGCGCTGTACCACCGCAAGGTCAATGGCGGCAAGGGCCAGGTGATCGACGTCGCCCTGCACGAGGCCGTGTTCAACGTCATGGAAAGCCTGCTGCCCGAATATAGCGCGTTTGGCGCCGTGCGCGAGGCCGCCGGCAGCGCGCTGCCCGGGATCGCACCGTCGAACGCCTACCGCTGCAACGACGGCTACGTGCTCATCGCCGGTAACGGCGACAGCATCTTCAAGCGCCTGATGGCCGTGATCGGGCGCGACGACCTGGCCCACGACCCGGCGCTGGCCGGCAATGCCGGCCGCGTCGTGCGCGTGGCCGAGATCGACGCCGCCATCAGCGTCTGGACGGCAACGCGCCCGATCACCGAGGTCCTCGACTTGCTGGGCAGTGCCCGCGTCCCGGCCGGCAAGGTCTATACCGCCAAAGACATCGCGGAGGATCCCCATTACCGGGCGCGCGACATGATCCTGGCCCAGACCACGCGCGACGGTTATGAGCTCGAGGTGCCGGGCGTTGTCCCCAAATTGCTTGGCACGCCAGGCAGCGTGCGCACCTCCGCCCCAGGTCTCGGCGACGATACCGATGGCGTGCTGCGCGAACTGGGATTGAGTGAGCCGGACATCGCCGCCTTGCGCACCAAGGGAGTGATCGCATGAACCGGTGGAACGGCGCTGGCCGCCGCATCCACATGCAGGAAGTCGGCACGCGCGATGGCTTGCAGGCCGAGTCGGTGTTCGTGCCGACCGCCGACAAGATTGCCCTGGTCAACAGCCTGTCGCAGGCCGGCATGGCCAAGATCGAAGTGACCGCGTTTGTTTCTCCCAAAGCGATCCCGGCGCTGGCCGATGCCCAGCAGGTCATGCTCGGCATCGAGCGCGTGCCGGGCGTGATCTACAGCGCCTTGGTACCGAACGTGCGCGGCGCCGAACGCGCAATCGAGAGCCGCACCGACGAACTGAACCTGGTGATGTCGGCCAGCGAAACGCACAACCTGGCCAATCTGCGCATGACGCAGGCGCAATCGTTCCAGGGCTTGTGCGAGGTGGCGGCGCTGGCGCGACAGGCGGCGCTGGCCGTCAATATCTCGTTGTCGTGCTCGTTCGGCTGCCCGATGGAAGGCGACGTGCCCGAAGACACGGTGCTGGCCTGGTGTGCGCGCTTCATCGACGAGGCGGGCGCCGGCGGCATCACCCTGTGCGACACGACCGGCATGGCGTACCCAAGCCAGGTGGCATCGCTGACGGCGCGTTTTCGCGCAGCCTGGCCAGAAACCGAACTGAGCCTGCACTTTCACAATACCCGCGGCATGGGCCTGGCCAATGTGCTGGCCGGGATCGATGCAGGCGCCGACCGCTTCGACGCGTCGCTTGGCGGGATCGGCGGCTGCCCGTATGCACCCGGCGCCTCAGGCAATGTCTGCACCGAAGAGGTGGTGCACGCGCTGCAGTTGATGGGTTACGACACGGGCGTCGATCTTGGCCGCTTGCTGGACGCATCGGCACGACTGCCGGCATTGATCGGGCACGAGACGCCGAGTCAGATCGTCAAGGCAGGCCGGCGGCTCGATCTGCACCGGCCACCCAGGGATTTTGAAGCGATCAGGGAGCGCGCAGAAGCGCGTCCGGCTTGAAACCATGCCATCGCCTGCACAAACAAAACTATTTTAATAATTCAGGAGACACCATGAAATCGATTCACTCGCTGCGCATTCGCGCGGGCCTGCTTGCCGTCGGCGCAGCATTTGCCAGCATCGGCGCGCACGCGCAGGACAACTATCCCGCACGCGCCATCACGCTGATGGTCTCGGCCGCGCCGGGCGGCACCACCGACCTGGCCGCGCGCATGATTTCCGATCCGCTATCCAAGGCACTTGGCAAACCGGTGGTCGTCGAGAACCGGCCGGGCGGGGCGGGCGCGATCGCTGCTTCAGCCGTCAAGCGGGCCAAGCCGGACGGCTATACCCTGCTGGTGCAGTACTCGGGCTTTCACGTCATCACGCCGCACGTGGTCAAGGCCGGTTTTGACCCGATCAAGGATTTCACCCCGGTTGCGAACCTTATCGTGGCGCCGCAAGTGTTCGTCGTGCGGCCCGATCTGCCGATCAAGACCTTGCCTGAGCTGGTCAGCTACGCCAAGGCACACCCCGGCAAACTCAATTACGCGTCGTCCGGCAATGGCTCACTGCAGCACGTGACGGGTGAAATGCTCAACCAGATGAGCGGCACGAACATCGCCCACGTGCCCTACAAAGGGACCGGCCCGGCGATTACCGATCTGCTGGGTGGCAACGTCGAAATGACCTTCACGACGGCGCCGCCGCTGCTGGCCCACATCCGGTCCGGCAAGCTGCGCGCGATTGCCGTCACCGGCGACGTGGCGCTGCCGAGCCTGCCCAATGTGCCGACCACCGCGACGATCAAAGGGTACGAGAAGCTCGACGTGAGCTCATGGTTCGCCGTGTACGCGCCCGCCAACACGCCCAAGCCGATCGTCGACAGGCTGACGGGTGAAATCAAGAAAATCATGGCCACCGACGCCTTCAAGCGCAAGGCGCAGGAGCAGGGTGCGTACGCGGTCTACATGACGCCGCAGGAACTGGCGGCGCATACGAGCAAGGAATATCAGACGTGGGGCACGTTTGTGAAGAATGCGAAGATCACGGGGGAATGATGGCGTAGCGCACCTGCTGTTGCAGTCACGGCAGGTGTGCTTCACCCGGGCGAGATTCCCCGGGATGCACTTCAGGAATTGAGCACGTTCACAAAGCCGCCCAACGGCATCGGCCGGTGGAACAAAAAGCCCTGCATCGTCGAACACCCATGCGCGCGCAGATAGCGCGCCTGCACTTCCGTTTCCACGCCTTCGGCCACCAGATCGAGATTCAGGCCGCGTGAAATCGAGATGATCGCCAGCACGACCGGATAATGCCCGTCCTCGTCGCTGATCTGCTGCACGAAGGACTGGTCGATCTTGATGGTCTGGATCGGAAACCGGTGCAGATACGCGAGCGACGAATATCCGGTGCCGAAATCGTCAATGGCCACCGACACGCCCAGTTGCCCGAGCTTCTTCAGCTGCTCGATCGCGTATTGCGGATTGCGGATGCAGATGTTTTCGGTGATCTCGACGGCGATTCGCCCTGGCCCGATGTCGTAGCGCTGCAGGGCATTGCGCATCGTTTCGAAGAATTTGCTGTGGTCGAGATAATGCGGCGACAGATTCAGCGACAGCGTCAACTGGTCCGCACCGTCCGAGCCCCACTGCGCCATGTCGCGGCACAGCGTATCGATCATCCACTCCGAGATCGGCACGATCAGGCCGCTCTCTTCGGCGAATGGCAGGAACTCGGCGGGCATGATCAGGCCGCGCACCGGATGGTTCCAGCGCATCAGCGCCTCGGCGCCGATGATGCGGCCACTGGCGGCGTCGATCTGAGGCTGGTAGTACATCTCGAGTTCGTTGCGCTCGAGCGCGCGGCGCAGATGCTGTTCCAGGGCGACGTTCTGGTGCAGCGCGTCGTGCATCGATGGATCGTAGAAGGCATGACCGTTCTTGCCGAGGTCCTTCACGCGGTACATCGCAATGTCGGCATTGCGCAGCAGCTCGTCGATCGATTCGCCGTGCTCGGGGTAGAGCGCCACGCCGATCGACGCCGAAATGTGCACCTCGGTGCCGCCCAGATCGAACGGCTGGTGCAGCCGCTCGATGAACTTGTCGGCGACCACGCGCGCATCGTCGCGCGAGCGCAGGTCGGGCAGCACGATCGTGAATTCGTCGCCACCCTGGCGCGCCAGCGTGTCGCCCTTGCGCAGGCATTCCTTCAGGCGCAGCGCCACCTGCTGCAGCAACTTGTCGCCATGGCCGTGGCCGAGCGTGTCGTTGACGAGCTTGAAGCGGTCCAGGTCGATGAACATCACCGCCAGCTCGGTGTGCTTGCGCCGGGCCTGCAGCATCGCCAGGCCGAGCCGGTCCTTGAACAGCACGCGGTTGGGCAGGTCCGTCAGGATGTCGTGGTAGGCCTGGTGATGGATGACCGCTTCGGCACGCTTGCGCGCGCTGACGTCGCGCGCGATGCCGTAGGTGCCGACATAGGTTGGCGTGTGCGGGTCGCGTTTTTCACGGTGCATGCCGATCGCGTTGAGCGAGATCGTCATCACGGACGTGTCGGCGGCGTCGTGCGTGTGCTGCTGGCCCGCGCGGCATGTCACGCGCAGCTCGACGTCGCGCGAGGCCCGCTCGCCGACACGCCGTTCGTTGAACACGTAGAGTGCGCGCTCGTGGTCTTCGGCATGCAGCAGCGCCGTGTAGTGCTGGCCCAGCAGTTCTTCCCGTTCGTAACCCAGCATCTGGCAGGCGCGATCGTTGACGTAGGTGAAGCGGCCTTCATGACCGAGCATGTAGATCATGTCGGGGGACGCGTCGACCAGGTAGCGGTATTTTTTTTCGGACAGCGCGAGCGCCGCCACCATGCGACGGTTGATTTGCTGCAGGTCGCGCTGCCTGAGCGCGTTGTCCACCGTGCGCAGCAATTCTTCGCGGCTGAATGGCTTGCGCAGGTAATCGTGGGCGCCGCGCTTCAAGGCCCCGATGGCCGACTCGATGCCGACAGTGCCACTGACAACGATGACGTCGGCCTTCATGTCGTGCTGGTTGATGAAGTCCATGACCTCGTGGCCATCGACGTCCATCATGAGCAGGTCGAGCAGCACCAGGTCGAAGCACTGCTCGGCCAGGCACGCCAGCGCTTCGTTGCCGCTGGCAGCCGTACTGATGGCATAACCACAACCTTTGAGCATTTCCTGCAGCGAGGCCAGCACACGTGGCTCGTCATCGACCAGCAGCAGGCGGGGACGGTGGGGAGGTGGGGTGGTGGATACGTCAAGATGAGTGGGCAGCGTGCCCCGGATGCTGGCCGGGAGTCCGGTAGTTCGAAATCGATTCATCGTCATTCTGTCAAAGCCGTGCGATTTTCTGTGCCTGCTGCCCGTGAGCACTGCAGACGTTCATGTCTTATCTTCCACATCATGCCAGCTTATCCGTTGCATTTGATGCATGACAATGCAATCGTGTGCAGAAATGCGTCATGTCAGATGGGTTTCGTGCCTGTATGACGACAAAACGCCGCAGCACGCACTGCATTTTCTTGATGGCGATCTGTCAAGATTGCTGTTTTGTCCTGGTCCCGTCGTTGCCAGCCAGGCGATCGTGTTCAGGGTAGCGTTGCTCTTCTGATAAACTTGGACGCATGCTGCAAGGCACGTTCATCGGTCGATTGGTCGATCGGCTGTCGGCTTGATTGCAGCGCGCCATTTCTGAAGGAGTCGATCCGGGAGGTCAACGTGGGTGATTTGAACAAGCTAATCTTTGCACTGCTGTTGATGTCAGCAAGCCATGGGCAGGCGGCTCAGTTGAGCACCCAGTCAGATTCACCGGCGGCCACGTCGATGTCTGTTTGTCCGGCTCAGGACATTTCATTTTTCATTCAGCGATTTTCCAGCGATGAGGCGGTGCAACGCAGCTACACCACGGTCCAGTCGACTGCATTTCCCGTGATGCCTCTGGTGCAGGAGCGCAAGGACAATGCGCTTGTCATGCAATTGGAAGACGTGACGGCATCGAATGCGCGGGTCAGTCTGGCCAACCCCGATACCGATTACCTGGTGTCGTATTATTTCAAGATGGACGATTGCTGGAGACTGGTCCGCATCGAGAACCGGTCTCTCTGACGCCGCCCGTCAAACCCGGATCCCACTGTTTGGTGGAATTCCGGGAAAACCGATCATGCCTTATCTGAACGAGTAATTGGCACTCGCATAAAAACGGCGCCCGCGCGGATCCGTATAGCTTGGATCATATCCCGACAAAAAGTAATACGCCTGGTTCGAATAAGGCGGACTCGTGTCGAACAGATTCTGGATACCGACGCGCAGTTTCAGGTTCGCATTGACCCCATATGCGCCCGACAAATCCCACAGCGAATAATCCTTGACCCGGTTGGCCGCCACCACGCTGCCATTGTCGATATTGATCGCCGTGTTCTGGTCTTCGTAGCCGCTCGAGAACGTATTTTGCAAGCTGGCCGACAGTGGCCCGCGATCCCAGTCAACGCTCACCGTATGGCGCCAGCGCTGGACCACGCCTTTCGTCACGAAGCGGTTCAGATTGCTCACTAACGCATCGCCAGGCGCATTCTGGATTTTCGACGTCAGCACATAAGTGCCGTTCAGACGCCCGCCAAAGCGGCCGATGGCGGTGTCGACGCCGCGTACCGTGAGCGCCAGGTCGAGGCCACGCGCCAGTTGCGCGCCGCGGTTGTCCTTGCGCAGTTCGATGTAGTCGATCAGCCCATCCTCGTCGCGATACACCAGGTCGCCATACTTGGCCAGATTGCCGAGGATGATGTCGTCGCCGATTTCACTGATGAGGTTCGTGCGCTTGATGTTCCAGTAATCGAGCGATGCGCTGACATGTTTGCCGGCGGCGAACACGGCGCCCAGCGAGAACTGGCGGCTGCGCTCGGGTTTCAGCGCGTCGTTGCTGTAGCGGCGCGTGTCCCAGTTGTCGGCGCAGTCCGAGTAATTGTTCTCGACCGTGGCGCAGTAGACAGGATCGGGCAGGGTGGCCGTGCTGCTGTAGACGGTCGGGCGGTACAGCTCCGTCATCGACGGCGCGCGGAAGCCCCGGCCGGCCGAGCCGCGCAGCAGCAGCGCGTCGCTTGGCCGGTAGGTCAGGCCGATCTTCGGACTGGCCGCACCGCCCACGTTTTCGTAATGGTCGTAGCGCGCCGACAGCTGCGCTTCCCACTGTTTTGCGAACGGCACCAGCACTTCGCCGTAGACCGCCGCCACATCGCGGCTGTCGCTGGTGGCACGGCCGCCTTCCGGCGCTGCGTCATTGTTGATGTTGTCGCTCAGGAGCAGGGCCGATGGTGTAAATTGGTTTTTCTCGCGCCGCGCTTCGCCACCGATGGCCACCGCCAGGTCGCCGCCGGCCATCGGCATCAGGGCGCGCGACAACTTGACGTCGACGGCGTCGAGCGTGCCGCGGGCGCGGCGCACGACATCATCGACCTGGATGCTGTCGATCAGCGCCTGGCCTTCCGGGCTCGATGGGCCAAACGGGTTGATGCGGCCGTCGGCGATTCCTTCGAGCAGCTCGTTGTAGAGCAGGTAGCCATGGGTGTCGCGGTCCTTGACCGTATTGACGCTGTGGTTGTAAGCGGTGTCGTAATCCCAGCCGCCCACGGTGCCCGTCACGCCAACGACAAAACGCACGCCTTCGCTGGTGAGGGTGCTGGTGCGCTGGCCCGCTTCGTTCAGGCGCATGCGCAATTCCAGTTCGCCCGGGATGTCGTCGTCCAATTGGTCCAGGCCAGTGCCGGCCAGTTGCGGCACCCGCGAATAATCGATGTAGCCAGCCACGCGCGCCGACGAGCCGGTGTAGTCGGTCTTGGCGCGGCTGAGCGCCACTTCGGCGTAGGCCTGGTGCGAGCCCCCCAGCTTGATGACGGCGCGGCTGAGCACGCTGGCCTTTTCGGACTTCGGATACAGCTCGGTGTCGCCCATATAGTTATAGGTACAGGCGTCGACGCCGCCCGTGCCATCCGGCAGGTACACATTGGCCGGCGGCGCGCAGCCCGGGATCGACAGGTTGATCAGGCGGTTCGTGATCGGCTTGCCATTGAGCGTGAAGCCGATTTCCTGCAAGTGGTCGCGCTGGGCCGAGGTCAGGCGGATATTGGCCGGACTCGTGTAGCTGGAGAGCAGGTGACCGAGGCGCTGCTCGACCTGCAGGCCCGGGATGAAGCTGCGCTGCGATGTGCTCAGGGGATTGGTGCGCTGGAAGTCGGCCACGGCAAACACGTTGTAGCCATCGCGCTCGAGCACGCCCTTGCCGGCGCTGAGACTGGCGGTGCGCTTGCCTGCGCCGCCTTCATCGGTCGTGCCGACGTACACGTTCGCTTCCAGTCCCTGGAAGTCCTTGCGGGTGATGAAGTTGATGACGCCGCCGATGGCATCGGTGCCATACAGCGCCGATGCGCCGTCGAGCAGCACTTCGACGCGCTCGAGGGCAGCCGCCGGAATATTGTTCAGGTCAACGCCGCTGTCGTCGCCGGGCGAAGCGAAGTTGGCCATGCGCCGGCCATTGAGCAGCACCAGCGTCGACGAGGTGCCGATGCCGCGCAGGTTGGCGCTGTTGAAGCCGCGCTGGTCACCGCCGACATTGATGCTGGCGCCGTCGGTCAGGCCGTTGCTGTTGGCCGAGACCCGGCCCATCAGCTCGGCGGCGGTGGTCACGCCGGTTTTCTCGATTTCGGCACGTGAAATCGTTTGCACCGGCAGCGCAGTTTCAGACTGCACGCGGCGGATCGCCGAGCCCGTGACTTCGACGCGCGGCAATTCGACTGCCGGGACTGCTGGCAACGTCTGCGCGGCCAGGGGCAGGCTGGCCAGGGCGATGGTCGTTCCAGCGCATGCCAGGAGCACGCCACGCACGGCGCGGGCGCCTGGTTTCAGATTCAGTTTCATCAATTCTCCGTTATTACATCAAGCATATTGATTGATAGTAAACGTGCGCAGGGTTGAAGGGATGCAACAGTTGGCGAGGGATGAATGAGTGTTGTAAATATGGTACGCGCATGCGTAAAAAAACCGCCACGTCTTTCGACGGGCGGTTTATAGGGGCATCAGCCAGCTTTTAATTCGCAAACAATACCTGGGCAATAATTCCGGTGGCAATCGTCGCCAACACATAATCGTTACCGGTCTGGACCCAGTGATATCCACGGGGTGGCGCGCTCAGGTGGCGACCGCGCCAGTCATTGACCACGTAGCGATCATGGCGGTATTCCTTGTGCAGCTTGCCGCCGCGGCGCAAGTCGTGGCGTGGACCGCCACCGCGGGAATCGTCACGCCGATAATACTGGGCGCTGTCGTTGCGGTGCTTGCCATGATTGGCGCGCGGGCCGTCGTGGCGGTCATTTCGTTTGTCGTCGCGGCGATCATCGTCACGGCGATCATGATGCTGTTGTTGCGAATAGCCGTTGCGGTCGTGATCGCGATCGTTACCGTGATCGCCGCGTTGTGCAAAAGCGCTGCCACTGGCGGTAAAGGTCAATGCAATCAGTGCTGCGATGAACTTCGTTTTCATTATTGTTTCTCCTGGTGGCCGATCCGTTGAATCGATGAGTTCATTAGACTATGGGCGCCGCCTAACATGTTAAGAATTCCAGTAAGCAATGCTACAAAGTGTGTCCGTGCCGGCTGTCGCCATAATGTGTGAGAAATAGCGCATCGGCGCTGGATATACTCGGTTCGATCGATGCATTCAACCGGGAGGCGCTGTGATGGAAAAACGTCTGCAACAATGGCTGGTCGCGGCGCTCGTGGTGGCCGGCATTGGCGCGGCAGGGCTCATGTGGAGCAGCTCGACACGTGAAACGGTCGTCGATGTGGCCGGCGCAACGCCGCCGGATGCGCCACGTGCCGCCGTGCCCGAGCCGGCGCAGGCAGTGTCGGCAGCAGTGCCGGCGTCGGTGCTGGCTGCTGCCGTGAACCCGAACCTGAGCGCGCACGTGGCCGATCTGCTGGCCTCGCACGATCCGAACGATGCCTACGCGGCCTATATGCTCGTGTCGACCTGCGCGTCATTCAACCGGCGGCAGGATCTCGAGGTCCACGACAGCAAACTGGGTGCGAAACGCGCGCTGAACGCCGATGAACGCCGGAACATGACGCGCATGTGCGGCGCGATGACCGAGCGCGAGCGGCTGGCGCGGCTCGATTACCTGGCCACTGCCGTCAAGGCCGGCGTACCGGGCGCGGCCTGGATGCATGCTGTCGAAGGCCCGTTTGGCGATCCGAGTGCGTTGACGACGCGGCCCGACGATCCCCTGGTGCGCGAATGGAAGGCGACGGCGGCCAGCCAGCTCGACACGGCGGCCGAGGCGGGGGACACGACCGCATTGCTGCTGTGGGGGATGCAGAAGCTGACTGGCTCGGATCTGACGGACAAGCATCCCGTGCAGGGGTATGGCTATCTGGTCGCGGTTGGCCTGATCGACGCCCAGGTCGCGCAGCCTGGCGACCGGTCGCCGCAGATCTTCGCCGAGGGCAGCGGATTGCTGACCGCGCTTGGTGGACAACTGACGCAGGAACAGCGTGCGGCGGCGTTGGTGGAAGCGCGTCGCATCGCTGCGGCGGCAAAAGCGCGGCGTGAGCGCAGCGACAACAAGTCGGGCGTCATGCCGGCGTCGTTGGCGACCGGCGGATTGTCGGCTATGCCGGCGGGTCGTCGGGGCTGACCGTCGCGTTCAATATCGGGCTCAGTGTCGGGCTCAGAGTCGGGCTTAACAACGACGACACATACAGCAGCAGCTTGTCTTCGCTCGCGCCGAGGTCGAGGCCCGTGAGCTCGCCGATGCGGCGCAGCCGGTAGTCGAGGGTGTTGCGGTGGATGCCCAGCGCCTTCGCGGTGGCAGCCGAATTTTCGTTCTGCTCAAACCATGCGGACAGTGTCGCGCGCAGCATGGTGCGGCTCTTGTCGTGCGCGAGCCGCGCGATCGGCATGCGCAACTGGTGGGCTTGCCAGCCGCTGTCCAGGCCCGACAGCAGTACCGGCAAGGCCATCTCGTAATAGCTGAAGACCTGCTGCTGCGGATGGCGCGCGCGCCCAAGCCGGCTGGCGGTGCGCGCGCTGCCGTACGAGATCGCGGCGCCGTCGATGCCGGGCAGCGCAATGCCCATCGACAGCGTGAACGGCAGCGTGCATTCTTCGCGCAACAGCTGGGCCAGGGCATCGAGACGGCGCTGCGGCGGTGTCTCGAGTCCTTTGCGGGACGGCTCCCAGGCTTCGAGCAGCACCAGTTCGGCGGGGCCGACGGTGGCGGTGAGGGCATCGTCGCGGCGCGCCAGCAGCCGCATCTGCAGCAGCTGCACGGCGCTCGGCGCATGGTCCACCGCCGCCGGCACCCCCTGCAGTTCGACCAGAAACACGAGCTGCATGCGCTCGATGTCGATCCCGAGACGCTGCGCCCAGCCTTCGAGTTCGGCCCGTGCGCCCGGCTCGTAGCGGATCAGGTTGAGCACGAACGCTTCGCGGTAGCGTGAATGGCTTTGCAGCGTTTGGGTCAAGGCGGCCTGCTCGAGGATCATCTCGGCGCTGAGGCGTACCAGCTCGCCGAACTGGCGCACCGCGTCGGGCGCGCCGGACAAGCCCACCGCCCCGCAGATCTCGCCGCCGACGCACAGAGGCAGATTGATGCCCGGCTGGGCGCCGTGCAGCTTGTGCGCGGCCGCTGCATCGATTTCGGTGGTGAGCTCCTTGGCCAGCGCCAGAAGGGCGCCGGCATGCAGCTCGCCGACCCGCGCCGCGTTGCCGCTGGCGAGGATCACGCCGTGGGCGTCCATCACGTTGACGTTGAACGGGATGATGCGCATGGTGCGGGCGACGATTTCCTGGGCGAGGCCGGTGTCGAGAATGTGCATGGCGATCTCTGGATGGGAAGGGGCGTTTGTGATTATGCACAATTATGCCGGGGCGGTGGGCGATCCGGGCGGGTGGGGTTGGCATGCTGATTGGGTATGTCGACACTGGTTTTGTCATCAACTTGTGCACATGCCTGAAAAAAGGCAGGAATCAGGCGGCTTGAATTGTGCGTGTCGCCGACGCTTGCCAGCCCTTGTTTGGTTGATAATCTCGATGATTACATGACCATATATTCGGAGACAGCATGAGTACCATTGCCAGCACCCCCGGCGCGAGCCTGCTCGAAGGCGCCTATCGCAAGGCCACGTGGCGCCTGATCCCCTTCATCTTCGTCTGCTACTTCTTCAATTACCTGGATCGCGTCAACGTCGGTTTCGCCAAGCTCGAGATGCTCGACGCGCTGCAACTGAGCGAGACCGTGTATGGCCTGGGCGCCGGCATCTTCTTCATCGGCTACGTGACCTTCGGCGTGCCGAGCAATCTCATCCTGCACAAGCTGGGCGCGCGGCGCTGGATCGCGGTGATGATGATGACCTGGGGTGCGCTGTCGGCCTGCATGCTGTTCGTGAGCACGCCGGTTGAATTCTATGTGCTGCGCTTCTTCACCGGTGTGGCCGAGGCAGGCTTCTTCCCGGGCATGGTCCTGTACTTCACCAAGTGGTTCCCGGCGCACAAGCGCGGCCAGGTGATGGCGCTGTTCATGTCGGCCATTCCCGTCTCGGGCCTGATCGGCGGCCCGCTGTCGGGCTGGATGCTGAGTCACTTCTCGGCCGGCCAAGGCGGCATGGATGGCTGGCAGTGGCTGTTCCTGCTGCAGGGCATCCCGACCGTGCTGTTGGGTGTCGCGGTGCTGTTCTACCTGAACGACAGCCTGGCGCAGGCGCCATGGCTGACTGCCGAAGAAAAAACGGCGATGCAGACGGCGCTCGACGAGGACGAGGCGCAGCGCTCGAGCGGCACGCATGCGGTGCATTCGTTTGGCGCCGTGCTGCGCGACTGGCATGTGTGGATGCTCGGCTTTATCTACTTCAGCATCCAGATGGGCGTGTATGCAATTAACTTCTGGCTGCCGTCGATCATCAAGTCGCTGGGCTTCGAAAGCGCCACGACGGTCGGCTGGCTCAGCGCGATTCCTTACCTGTTCGCCGGCGTCTTCATGGTGCTGGTGGGCCGCTCGGCCGACCGCCGGCGCGAACGCCGCTGGCATCTCTCGGCACCGCTGCTGATGGCGCTGGCCGGCCTGCTGCTGGCTGCGAACTTCTCGGATAACGTGGTGCTGGTGATGATCGGCCTGAGTCTGGCGACGATGGGCGCACTGACCGGCCTGCCGATGTTCTGGCCGCTGCCGGCGGCTTTCCTGGGCAGCGCGGCTGCGGCCGCGGGCCTCGCCCTGATCAATTCGATGGGCCAGATCGCCGGCTTCCTCAGCCCGTTTCTGGTGGGCTGGATCAAGGACGCCACCGGCAGCACGGACATGGCGCTGTACATCCTGTCGACCGTGCTGTTCATCGGCGCGATGCTGGTGCTCGTGGTGCCTGCGCGCCTCGTCAATCGTTGATCGGAGCGGACCATGTACATCGTGATCGCCCCCGATTCATTCAAGGAAAGCCTGTCGGCGTTGGAAGCAGCCAGCGCCATCGAGGCGGGTTTCCGTGACATCTTCCCTGACGCCAGCTACGTCAAGATCCCTGTCGCCGATGGCGGCGAAGGCACCGTCGACGCGATGATTGCCGCAACGGCCGGCCGCCGCGTCGACCTGCGCGCCACCGGTCCGCTGGGCACGCCCGTCGATGCCTTCTACGGCCTGACGGGCGGCGACGTCATCGCCGTGATCGAGATGGCGGCCGCCAGCGGCCTGGAACTGGTCCCGCCGGCCGCACGCGACCCGCTGCGCGCGACCAGCCGTGGCACGGGCGAATTGATCCTCGCCGCGCTCGACGCCGGCGCCCGCCGCTTCATCCTCGGCGTGGGCGGCAGCGCCACCAACGACGGCGGCGCCGGGATGCTGCAGGCACTGGGCGTGCAACTGCTCGACGCGCAGGACGCGCCACTGGCGCCAGGCGGCGCGGCGCTGGCCAACCTCGCGCGCATCGATATCACGCAGCTCGACGCACGCGTGCTCGATTCGGTGTTCGAGGTGGCCTGCGACGTCAGCAACCCGCTGGTCGGCGTGAATGGCGCCTCAGCCATCTTCGGCCCACAAAAAGGCGCGACGCCGGCAATGGTCGCCCAGCTCGACGCCAACCTGCGCCACTTCGCCGCCGTCATCGCACGCGATCTGGGCCAGGACGTGGCCGATGTCCCGGGTGCCGGCGCCGGTGGCGGCATCGCCGCTGCAATGCTGGTCTTCCTCAAGGGCCGTCTGCGGCCGGGCAGCGAAATCGTCGCCGACGCGGTCGGCCTGGACGCCGCCGTCGCGCTGGCCGACCTGGTCATCACGGGCGAAGGCCGCATCGACAGCCAGACCGTCAACGGCAAGACCCCGATCGGCGTGGCCCGCGTGGCCGTGCGCCACGGCAAACCAGTGATCGCCATCGGCGGCTGCCTGGGCCACGACGCCAGCGCCGTCCACGCCCACGGCATCGACGCCACCTTCAGCACGATCATGAAAGCCGGCACGGTCGCCGAAGCCCTCGCCAATGCCGAATTCAACCTCCGCACCACAGCCCGCAACGTCGCCGCCACACTCAAACTCGGCCAATCCCTCTGACCCCAACCCCTAATTAGGGTCAGAGTAGAATTATTGAGCAATTGATCCGATTTCTCCACAATGAGGGTCAGAGTCGAATTATTGGGCAATTGCTCGGCACCGCCAACAAGTAGGGTCAGAGTCGATTTATTGGGCAATTCCCAAAAGTTGTCAAACAATTCGACTCTGACCCTAATTGTTACATGGCTGCTGAGTCTGCCTGACAATTAGGGTCAGAGTCGAATTGTTGAGCAATTGTTTTGGCAGCTAGCCCGCCAGTGGCTGCTGCAGTGCGGTTAGCGGCCGATCCAGGCGGCGCCGGGCCAGGCGCCGCTCAGGACCATTTCTTTCATCAGGCTAACCAGTTCTGGCGCGGCTGCCACGCTGACCGGGGACGCACGGCGGGTGGCGGCGCGTGCCAGCACGATGCGGCGTGACAGGTCGGGGGTGCCGACCGGTGCGCCTGACAGCGTGCCGTCGCGCAGTTCGTCGAGGATCGCGGAGCTGGGCAGGATGCTGTAGCCGAAGCCTTTGTTGACCAGCGATTTCTGCAGGTCGAGGGCATTCGTTTCGGCCACCACGTCCACACTGATGCCGGCCACCGCCAGCGCGTGTTCGATGATGCTGCGCAGCCCATGCGGTGCGTTCGGCAGGATCATCGGCCGGTCGCGTAGCTGCTTGAGCGGGAACGGCGTCGATGCGTCGATTTCGCCCGGAGGCCCGATCACGTACAGGCGTTCATCGAGCAGCGCTTCGACCTGCAGGCCGTGCGAGGCGCGCGTGTCGTACAGCAGCGCCAGCTCGACTTCACCGGCTTCCAGCCACTGCACGACATTGCCCGCATAACCGACATTGATGCCGACCGTGACAGCGGGGTGCTTCGCGCGTACGCGCGCCACCAGTTCGGTCGCCAGCAGATTGCTGGTGCTGGCCAGCAGGCCGATCATGAGCCGGCCCGAGATCGCATTGGCGGCCGGGCCGATTTCGGCGCGTGCCTTGTCCAGTTCACGCAGCGCGCGCCGGCCGTATTCGGCCAGCGTGCGGCCGGCGTCGGTCAGCACCATGCCATGGCGCTCGCGCTCGAACAGCAGGGCGCCGCATTCTTCCTCCAGCATCCGGATATGGCGCGACACGGCGGGCTGTACCAGGTGCAGCAGCTCCGCAGCTTTGGTGGCACTGCCCGTTTCGGCAATGGCGATGAGCGTGCGGATCTGCTTGATGTCCATGGTCGTCCTTCAACTGATCGAGCCATCAACATAAGCTATTCCTGAGCTACCTGCAATACCGGGCTGTGATCCTCACCAGCCATGCGTCCACGTGATCGTGGAATCACTTTTTTCTATTTCTGCGTGATACCCATTCAAATTTATGATGGATCTCGATCCCACCACGCGACTGGTTCGTCATGCCTGCCATCCCCCGTTCCTACCTGTTCGTCCCCGGTAACCGCCCCGAGCGTTTTGCCCGCGCGGCAGCCAGCGGCGCCGGCGCCGTCATCGTCGACCTGGAAGATGCCGTCCCGCCCGCAGACAAGGATGCTGCGCGCATGCAGGTGGCAGGGGCGCTCGATCCGTCCATGCCCGTCGTCGCGCGCATCAACGCCGAAGGCACGCCCTGGTTCGAAGACGACCTGGCCCTGTGCCGCCACGCGGGCGTGGCCGCCATCATGCTGCCGAAAGCGGAGTCGGTGGAAAACCTGCAGCGCGTTGCGCAGCTTGGCCTCCCGGTACTGCCGCTGATCGAAACAGCCGCCGGTATGGCGGCGGTCGACGCGCTGGCGCGGATAAAAGGCGTCGCGCGGCTGGCATTCGGCTCGATCGATTTCCAGTTCGACCTAGGCATCGAGGGCGATGACCAGGAACTGTTGTACTTCCGCTCGATGCTGGTGCTGGCCTCGCGCGTGGCCGGCCTGGCGCCCCCCATCGATGGCGTGACTGTGGCGCTGGACGATGAATTCCAGCTGCATGCGGACACCCTGCGCGCCCGCCGCTTCGGCTTCGGCGCCAAGCTGTGCATCCATCCGCGCCAGGTGGCGCCTGTCAACGCAGGCTTCCGGCCCACGGATGCTGAGGTGGCATGGGCCACGCGCGTGCTGGCTGCAGCGCGCGAGGCCAACGGCGCCGCTGTCGCCGTGGACGGCAAGATGGTCGACCGCCCCGTGATCCTTAGGGCGCAGCGCATCGTCGACGATGCAGCCCACTAGAACAAGATAACGACAGGAGATACACCATGGACAATCTGACCGCCTGGCAGGGCCGCACCGAAGAACGCCTCGACGTCATCACCGCGGCGCCGATCGCGGCGATGGCCGCGCTGCTCGACCGCGATGACCCGGCCCCGACCCCTGGCAGCGCCGTGTCGCCGCTGTGGCACTGGCTGTACTTTTTGCCCGTGCACCGGCAATCGCAACTCGGCCCGGACGGCCACGCGCTGCGCGGGGGCTTCCTGCCGCCGGTTGATCTGCCGCGCCGCATGTGGGCTGGCGGGCGCCTGCGCTTCATCGCGCCGCTGCAGGTCGGCGACCAGGCGCGGCGCGTGTCGACCATCGCCGACATCACGAGCAAGGAAGGCCGCAGCGGCAAGTTGGTCTTCGTGCTGGTGCGCCACCTGATCGAAGGTGCAGCCGGCGTGGCGATCGAGGAAGAACACGACATCGTCTACCGCGCCAATCCGCAGCCGGGTGATCCGGCGGCGGCCCCGGTGGCGGCGGACCTTGACCACGACTGGATCCGCGAAATCACGCCCGACCCGGTGCTGCTGTTTCGCTACTCGGCGCTGACCTTCAACGGCCACCGCATCCATTACGACCAGCCCTACGTGACGCAGGTCGAAGGCTATCCCGGCCTGATCGTGCACGGCCCGCTGATTGCGAGCCTGCTGCTCGACCTCGTGCGGCGCGAACGGCCGGCCGCTGTCGTGACCGCGTTTTCATTCCGCGCCGTGCAGCCGCTGTTCGACATCCACCGCTTCAGCGTCTGCGGCCGCGTCGAGCCGGACGGCCACACGATCACGCTGTGGGCCAAGACCCACGACGGCCAGCTGGCCATGCGCGCCGAGGCGCAACTGGCGTAAGCCACCCCAATAAAAACCAGGAGACCGCCATGCACAACGAGCACGATTTTGAAGACATCCGCGACGCGCTGCGCGCCCTGTGCGCCGAATTCCCGGCCGAGTACTTCCGCAAGGTCGACGACGAGCGTGGCTACCCCGAAGCCTTCGTCACTGCGCTGACACAAGCCGGCTGGCTCGCGGCGCTGATCCCGCAGGAATACGGCGGTTCGGGCCTGGGCCTGACCGAAGCCTCGGTCATCATGGAAGAGATCAACCGCTCTGGTGGCAACGCCGGCGCCTGCCACGGCCAGATGTACAATATGGGCACCTTGCTGCGCCATGGCTCCGAAGCGCAGAAGCGCCATTACCTGCCGCGCATCGCCAGCGGCGAACTGCGCCTGCAGTCAATGGCCGTGACCGAGCCCACCACCGGCACCGACACCACCAAGATCAAGACGACGGCCGTGCGCAAGGGCGACCGCTATGTGATCAACGGGCAGAAGGTATGGATCTCGCGCGTGCAGCATTCCGACCTGATGATCCTGCTGGCGCGCACTACGCCCCTTGCCGAGGTCACGAAGAAATCCGAAGGCATGTCGATCTTCCTGGTCGACATCAAGGACGCGATCCAGCAGGGCATGGTCGTGCAACCGATCCAGAACATGGTCAACCACGAGACCAATGAGCTGTTCTTCGAGAACCTGGAAATCCCGGCCGAGAATCTGATCGGCGAAGAAGGCAAGGGCTTCAAGTACATCCTCGATGGCCTGAACGCCGAGCGCACGCTGATCGCCGCCGAATGCATCGGCGACGGCTACTGGTTCATCGACAAGATCAGCAAGTACGTCAACGAGCGCGTCGTGTTCGGGCGCCCCATCGGCCAGAACCAGGGCGTGCAGTTTCCGATTGCGCGCGCCTACATCAACGTCGAAGCGGCGAACCTGATGCGCTTTAAAGCCTGCGCGCTGTTCGATGCGCACAAGCCGTGCGGCGCCGAAGCCAATATGGCCAAGATGCTGGCCGCCGAAGCGTCGTGGGAAGCGGCCAACGCCTGCCTGCAGTTCCACGGCGGCTTCGGTTTCGCGTCCGAGTACGACGTCGAGCGCAAGTTCCGCGAGACGCGCCTGTACCAGGTGGCGCCGATCTCGACGAACCTGATCCTGTCGTACGTCGCCGAGCATGTGCTTGGCCTGCCACGCTCGTTCTGAGGAGGCAGGCACATGACACCCATGACACCCCTGCGACCCCTCGACGGCATCACCGTCGTCACGCTCGAACACGCGATCGCGGCGCCGTTCTGCACACGCCAGCTGGCCGACCTGGGCGCGCGCGTCATCAAGGTCGAGCGACCCGGCAGCGGCGACTTCGCACGCGGCTACGATGAACGCGTGAATGGCCTGGCCTCGCACTTCGTCTGGACCAACCGCTCGAAGGAAAGCCTTACGCTCGACGTCAAGCATGCCGACGCCGATGCTGTGCTGGCGGGCCTGCTGGAACGCGCCGACGTGCTGGTGCAGAATCTCGCGCCCGGCGCGGCCGAGCGCCTTGGTCTGTCGTACGACGCGCTGAAGGCACGCCATCCGCGCCTGATCGTCTGCGACATTTCTGGCTATGGCAGCGACGGTCCGTACCGCGACCGCAAGGCCTACGATCTGCTGATCCAGAGCGAATCGGGCTTCCTGTCGATCACGGGCACGCCGGACGAACCATCGAAGGCCGGCTGCTCCATTGCCGATATCGCGGCCGGCATGTACGCGTACACGAACATCCTGGCTGCACTGCTGCAGCGTGGGCGCACGGGCGAGGGCTGCCGCATCGATGTGTCGATGTTTGAGAGCATGGCCGAGTGGATGAGTTACCCGCTGTACTACGCGTATGACGGCGCGGCGCCGCCGCCGCGCACCGGCGCCTCGCACGCGACCATCTTCCCGTACGGGCCGTTCATGGCCGGCGACGGCAAGTCGGTCATGCTGGGCATCCAGAACGAACGTGAGTGGGCAGCCTTTTGCGCCATCGTGCTGGAGGCGCCCGAACTGGCGACCGATCCGCGCTTCAACGCCAACGCGCGCCGGGTCGCAGCGCGCGATGAACTGGCGGCGCTGATCGTGGCAGCGTTTTCGACGTTGACGGCGCAGCAGGTGCGCGAGCGGCTGGAGCTGGCGCACATCGCCAATGCCCAGGTGAACGACATGCACGAAGTCTGGGACCATCCGCAACTGAAGGCGCGCGGCCGCTGGACCGAGGTGGGCACCGCCAACGGTCGCGTGCCCGCGATGCTGCCGCCCGGATTGCCGCACAACGTCACCCCGCGCATGGACGCCGTGCCGGCGCTCGGTCAGCATACCGATGCGATCCTGGCGGAGCTGGGCTACGACGCGGCGGCCATTGTGGCCATGCACGCGCAAGGCGCTGTCTAGCGATCAGCGATAAAAAAAGCCCGCGCCGCCATGATGGCGACGCGGGCTTTTTTACATTTCATGTATCAGTCGGCGAACGCGCCGTTCTTCTTGTAGATCGGGCCCCACTTGTCGATCTCGGCCTTCAGGTGTGTGCGCAGGCCTTCCGGCGTGGCCTTTGCATCCGACACCGGCTCGGCGCCCAGTTCGGCGAAGCGCGCCTTCACGTTCGGATCATTGAGCGCCTCGCGCAGCGCGACTCCGATGCGTGCTACCACCGCTGGCGGCGTGCCTTTTGGTGCGTACATGCCGTGCCACACATACATCTCGAAACCGGCCATCCCTTGTTCGGCCAGCGTCGGCAGGGCCGGCAGCGACGGGATGCGGGTCTTCGTCGTCGCGCCGTACACTTTCACGCGGTTGGTGCGGATGTAGGACGTCGTCTGCGTCGTCTGGTCGCACAACAGGTCGATCTGGCCGCCCAGCATATCGCTCAACGCCGGCGCCGTGCCCTTGTACGGAACGGTCGTCAGCGGTACGCCGACCGCGCTCAGGAACAGCATGCCGCACTGGTGAGACACGGCGCCCAGGCCCGCATGGCCCATTGTCATCGCGTCCTTTTTCGACTTGATCATCGCGATCAGCTCGGGCAGCGTATTGGCCGCCAGGTCCTTGCGCGCCATGAGCACCATCGGCACGTCGGCCACCTGGCCGATGTATTCGAAATCGGTCATGGGGTTGAAGGCCAGCTTGCGGTACAGCGTGGTGCTGGTGGCCATGCCGTTATGGTGCAGCAGCAGCGTGTAGCCATCCGGCGTGGCGCGCGCGATGCGGCCGGCAGCCAGCGTGCCGCCCGCACCAAGGGCGTTTTCCACGATGATCGATTGCTTGAGTGACTTCGCCATGGTCTGTCCGAGGATCCGGGCCACGACGTCGGTGGGCCCCCCGGCCGAGAACGGGACGACGAGGGTGATGGTTTTTTCCGGATAGTCGGCGGCCAGGGCCGCACTTGATGCGAGCAGGGCGATCGCGGTGGTCATTACCCTGCGTGTGATTGCGTGTGTCGGCATGCGTGTCTCCTGTTATAGGCTTTCGTGCTCGAGGCTGCGCCGCGCGAGGCGTTCGATGCAGGCAAGTCATCATAGAATTGAATGTCATGCACACGTAAATAACGTTTTCTGATGCCTCCATCAAAAAAGGCGATAGGTACTGCCGGTGCACGGTGTGCATCTGCAGCAAGTCTCGGTGTGCATGCAGCCGTCATTGAAAATGATTCTCATTCACGATAGAATCCCGGTTTGCTCCTGATTGCTGCTTCCTCTCATGTCCCTGTCCCTTTCCCTGCGTCCATCGCGCCTCGTTCTTGCCCTGTCCCTGGTGTTTCCTCATGCGTTTCCGGCAGCAGCGATGGCGCAGGAAGCCGATGGTGGCGCCATGCCGGCAGTGCGCGTAACCGCCGTAAAGGCGCAGGGGTTCATGCCCAACACGGTCGAAGCCGGGAGCTTTCGCGGCAGTGACGTGATGGATGTGCCATCGACCGTCAACGTCATCACGCGCGACGTGCTTGAGCTGCAAGGCGCTGCCGGCCTGTATGACGCAGTGCGCAATACGGCTGGCGTGACGCGCCAGCAAAACGGTGGCGACACATGGGACCAGTTGGTCATCCGTGGCATTGCTGTCGAAAACCGCACGAACTACCGCCTCAATGGCTCGCTGCCGATCATGAACTTCGGCCAGGTGTCGATGGAGAACAAGGAGCGCGTCGAGGTGCTCAAGGGCGCGACGGCGCTGTATTACGGCTTCACGTCGCCGGCCGGCGTCGTCAACTTCGTCACCAAACGCGCCGGCAGCACGCCGCTGACGACCGTCGGCGCCCAGGTCGACAGCAACGGGACGGTCGTCGCCACGCTCGACGCTGCGCGCCGCTTTGGTGTTGATGACGCGTTCGGCGTGCGCATCAACGCAGCCGGCGGCACACTTGGTTCGCACCTCGATGGCGTCGGCAACGGCAACCGCGGCTTCGCCTCCGGCGCATTCGACTGGCGCGTGAATGCCCGCGTGCGCGTGCGCGCCGATCTCGAATACGACAAGCGCCGCGTGACCGAGCAGGCCGGCGTCAATCTGCCGCCGGCCGTGGGCGGGGTGATCACGCTGCCGCGCGCGGTCGATCCGCGCCGTCCCGTCGGCCCCGACTGGGCCAGGTTTGAAACGCATGCACGCAACGCGCAGCTGCGCGCAGACATCGCACTGAATGACGCCTGGGCCTTGACGCTCGAAGCGGGCCACGCCGAAACGAAGCGCGACCGCTCGCTGCCGATCTTCCGCTTCAATAATGCGGCGAGCGTCGCGACCGGGGCCGGGCGCATCACCGGCAACCTGCAGCATGCCGACGTCGATTCGCGCATGCTGCGCGCTGAACTGGCGGGCCAGTTGCGCACGGGTTCCCTGACGCACGAGGTGACGCTCGGCGCGAGCGATACCGACAAGGGGCAGGCGCCGATCTTCCAGACCAACTACACGATCCCCGCACAGAACCTGTATGCGCCGCTGCCGGTGACGAACTTCTCGGTCGGTGCGCGGCCGGCGACGCCCACGACGGCGGCCCTCGATTCGCGCGACCAGGGCCTGTACCTTGTCGATCGCATCAGCATGGGCAGCTGGCAGTTCATCGGTGGCGTGCGGCGCGTCGACTACCGCAGCACGCAGGGCGTGAACGACTACGACGCGAGCGAGACGACGCCGATGGCGGCCGTCGTCTACCGCCTGCGTGACGATCTCTCCGTGTATGCATCGGCGGCCGAAGGCCTGGAAGAGGGCGAGGCCGCACCGGCCGGCACTGCGAACGAGGGCACGCGCATGGCGCCGGGCGTAAGCAAGCAACGCGAAGTTGGCGCGCGCTGGCGCACGGCCGGCGGCTTGCTGACGCAGGCGGCATTGTTCGAGATCGAGCGCCCCGGTTATTACACCAACACCGCGAATGTCTTCACCGCCGACGGCGAGCAGCGCTACCGCGGCCTGGAGCTGTCGTCGCAGGGCCGCATCCTGCGCAGTGTGGCCTGGCAGGCGTCGGCCCAGTGGCTCGATCCGGCCTTCCGCAATATCAACGCCGCGTACGACGGCAAGCTGCCCGAAAATGCGGCGCGCCGCACCGCCAGCACGTTCGTGGCCTGGGACCTCGATGCGGTGCCCGGCCTGGCGCTGACCGCCGGCGCGTACTACACGGGCCGCCGGCCCGTGAATGACCTGAACCAGGCCTGGCTGGGCGGCACGACGCTGTTGGGCGTGGGCGCGCGCTACATCGGCCAGTTCGCTGGCAAGCGCACCACGTGGCAACTCAATGTCGACAATGCGGCCGACAAACAGTACTGGGCCGGCGCCGGCACGCGCCTGAGCGCAGGCTTGCCGCGCCTGATCAAGCTGTCGATGAAGGTCGCGCTGTGAGTCGCTGGCGCCTGCCGTCGCTGCGCGCGGTCTGGTTCCAGCTGCACTGGTTCGTCGGCATCACGGCCGGCACGCTGCTGGCTGTCATCGGGCTGACCGGCGCCATCATGGCGTTCGAGGACGAACTGCTGGACGTGTTCAATCCGGGCGTCATGACGGTCGACGCCGAAGCACGTCCGCCCCTGGAACCTGCACAGCTGCTGCAGGCGGCGCAGCGTGCACGTCCCGGGGAGCGTGTGGTGAGCATCGTGCTGGAAGCGGATCCGGGCAGCACGGCGCTGGTGCGCTTTGCCGCACCGCCGGGCGAGCGGCGCGGTCCGGACGTGCGCGTGCACCCGTACAGCGGCGCCGTCTTGCCGTCGCTGCGTTTCGAGGCCGCGTTCAACTGGGTCGAGGAACTGCATCGCTGGCTGCTGCTGCCGCGCGCGCCGGGCCGTCTCGTGCTGGGCATTCTGGCGCTGTGCCTGGTGGGTCTCGCGCTCAGCGGCCTGTATCTGCGCTGGCCGCGCAAACCCGCCAACTGGCGCACGTGGCTGACCTTCAATACCAGCCTGCGGGGCCGCTCGTTCCTGTGGGCGCTGCACGCGATTGCCGGCACCTGGGCGCTGGTGGCTTATCTGATCGTCGGTGGCACTGGCATCTACTGGAGTTTTGACGTCGTGCGCGACACGGTGCAGGGCTGGGCCGGCAACGAGCGCCGGGCCGCGACCGAGACGATGGCGAAGCCACGCGAACGCAAGCGCGCAGCAACGCCGGATGGACCGGCCGCACTCGATCCGGCCTGGAACACCTTCCTCGCGCACGCGCCAAACTGGGCCAGCGCGACGATCCGCCTGCCGGAACGGGGCAGCGGCGCCTACCAGCTGACATGGATTGCGCAGGACGGCCCGCACGAGCGCGCCCGTAACCGCATGTCGCTTCGCGCCAGCGACGGCGCACTGCTCAAGAACGAGACCTACGGCGCGCAAACCCTTGGCCAGCGCGCCTTGACCACGATCCGGCCGCTGCACACGGGCAGCTATTTCGGCTTGCCGGGGCGGGTCATCATGATGCTGGCCAGCCTGGCCTTGCCCGGCTTTGCCATCACCGGCTGGCTGCTGTACCTGGGCCGGCGCCGCCAGCAGCGTGCACTGGCGCGCGAACGGGCGCTTGCCATGACGAGCGAACCCATAACGCCAGGCGCCGGCGCACCGATTCTGCTGGCCTTTGCGACCCAGGGCGGCCAGGCTGAACGGATCGCGCTGCACAGCGCCGCGGCGCTGCGCGCCGGTGGCCGCGCGGTCGATCTGCGTGCGGTGTCGGCGCTCAGTCCGGGCGAACTGGCTGGCTACGACCACGCGCTGTTCGTGGCGGCGACCTTCGGCGACGGCGAGGCGCCGGATGCCGCGCGCCGCTTCACACGCGAGCTGCATGCAGGGCCGCTGGTGCTGGCCGGGTGCAAGTACGCGGTGCTGGCGCTGGGCGACCGCAATTACGCGCGCTACTGCGGTTACGGCATCGCGCTTGACGAGCGCCTCGGGGCGCTGGGCGCCACGGCGCTGTTCCCACGGATCGATGTCGACCAGGGCGACGCTGCGGCGCTGGGCCGCTGGATGCATGCGCTGGGCACACTGGGTGCGGCCGCCGGCACGCAGCCCGCTGCCAATGACCCGGCACCGATGACCGACTGGCGCCTTGTCGCGCGCACGCTGTTGAATCCCGGTAGTCTGGGCGCGCCGCTGTATGAAATCGTGCTGCAGACGACGGCAGATCAGCAGTGGCAGGCCGGCGACCTGCTTGATGTCGCGGCGCGCCACACTTCGGCGACCGTCGACGCCTGGCTGGCGGCCAGCGGCCTGGATGGCGCGGCGCGCGTGACCTGGCAGGGCGAACCCCAGCCGCTGCGCGAGGCGCTGGCCTGGAGCGAACTGCCCGGCGTCGGGCATCCATTCGCATCGACGCAGGAATGCGCCGATGCACTCAAACCGCTGGCGCCGCGCCGTTATTCCATTGCCGGCATCCCGCAGGACGGCGCATTGACGCTGCTCGTGCGCCAGCAGCGCCACGAGCAGGGGATGGGCCTGGCATCCGGCTGGCTGACTGCGCATCTCGCCGTCGGCGGGCTGGTCCGCGCAAGGCTGGCGACGAACCCGGGCTTCCATGGTCCGCAGGATGCGCGGCCCTGCATCTATATCGGCAACGGCTCGGGCATGGCCGGCCTGCGCGCGCACCTGCGCAGCCGCGTGCTGGCCGGGCAGCACCGCAACTGGCTGCTGTTCGGCGAACGTCAGCGCGCCTTCGACAGCCTGTGCATCGGCGAGATCGCCGCGTGGCGCGCCGCCGGCGCGCTGCCGGAATGCGATCTGGTATTTTCGCGCGACGACGCGCCCGAGTATGTGCAGGACCGCCTGCGCGCACGCGCCGACACGCTGTACGAATGGGTCGAGCGCGATGCGGTCATCCATGTCTGCGGCAGCCTGCAGGGTATGGCGGGGGAGGTCGATGCGGCGCTCGCGGCGATTCTCGGCGAGACCGGGCGCGATCGCCTCATCGACGCAGGGCGTTACCGGCGCGACGTGTACTGAGCGTGAATTCTCTGCGCACCGTCAGTTCGTCCCATCCCGGCGAATCGGCGGCGCTGTCGCTATACTGGCGCCATGCAAACCGAGTATCCGGCTGGCGCCGACGATTTCCTGACCATCCTGGCCGCGCGGCGCAACTATACGCTGCGCCGTCTCGTTGCGCCCGGCCCGGACGATGCGGATCTGCGGCACATCGTCGAAGCCGGCGCGCAGGCGCCCGACCATGGCCTGCTGCGACCGTGGCGCTTCATCCTGATCCCGCAGCACAAGCGGCATCTGCTGGGTGACGTGTTTGCCGCCGCCGTGCTGGCGCGCGATCCGGCCTGCGGCGACGAGGCGCTCGCCACGGCGCACGACAAGGCCCTGCGCGCGCCATGCCTGCTGGTGGCGGTGCTGCGCGACGAAGCGGGCACCATCATCCCGACACACGAAAAACTCGTTTCGCTTGGTTGCGCGATCCAGAACATGCTGGTGGCTGGTCAACTGCTTGGCTTTGCAAGTGGCCTGGCCAGCGGCGCAGCGATGGATTTTGCGGGCATGCGCACGTTGCTTGGGCTGGATGCGCACGAGCAGGCCATCTGCTTCATTGGCCTTGGCACCGCTTCGACCATCAAGGCGCCGCGCGCGCGGCCGGATGTGAGCCAATTCCTCAGCAGTTTATGAGGGTGATTGAACGCGTGGACGGCGGAGCCGTCCACCCTATGAGCAGACATCGGTAGGGTGGACGGGTTTCCCGTCCACGCGTTCAACGACCCCCGAACGCCCAGACAGCAAAAAGCCCGCCAACAGGCGGGCTTTTCAGTGTGCGCTGCGGCTGCGCCCACGCTATCTGCGTGGTGCGCGCTGCGGCGTCACGACAGCAGCATCAGATTGCGCAGATGTTGCCGGCTTTTTCGCCTTTAGGGCCGGTCGAGCGCTCGAACGACACGCGCTGATTTTCGGCCAGGCTCTTGAAGCCTTCCGATTGAATATCCTGGAAGTGCGCAAACAGATCGTC
This sequence comes from Oxalobacteraceae sp. CFBP 8761, assembly GCA_014841595.1. Taxonomy (NCBI): domain Bacteria; kingdom Pseudomonadati; phylum Pseudomonadota; class Betaproteobacteria; order Burkholderiales; family Oxalobacteraceae; species Oxalobacteraceae sp. CFBP 8761. Next base: position 1,684,991 of record JACYUE010000001.1, read on the forward strand.
GCCGCCGCCATCAGGCGTGATGAAGCCGAAGCCTTTTGCGTCGTTGAACCATTTTACGGTGCCGGTTTGGGTAGTCATGTTGAATTCCTTTGCAGTGACATGGGCAAAATCGCCCAATACGCACGTTCAACCAAGAGAAGATAAAAGCGGGGGAATCAAACTGGACTGCCGGAGGAGGCGAGGCGGGAGAGAAAAGCCAACAATAACAACGACTTGATGTGGTGCATCGTTGAAGATACACGGCTTTTCAAGAATGTCCTAGTCATTTCTTGATTGATTCCCCGAATCGATCTCAATGTGAAGAAACGAGCTTGAGCCCGACGATGCCCGCCGCGATCATGCCGATGCACGCCAGCCGCGCCGGTGACGCCGATTCGCCAAGCACGATGATGCCCACCAGCGCCGTGCCGACGGCGCCGATTCCCGTCCAGATCGCGTAGGCGGTACCGATCGGCAGCGTCTTGAGCACGTGGGCCAACAGGCCAAAACTGACGATCATGGCGGCGACCGTGCCGACTGTTGGCCACAGACGCGTGAAGCCTTCCGTGTATTTCAGGCCAACGGCCCAGACAATTTCAAACAGTCCTGCGAGGACCAGGAGTATCCAGACCATATTGCCTCCGATTGGGTGAGGCCCGATACTATGTCGAATCCGGTGATGAAAAAAGTCAGTACCTATCAATGGAATTGAACGATGGCGTTTGACCTCGACAACGTAAGAGCCTTCCTGGCAGCGATCGACCACGGCTCGTTTTCCGCGGCCGCACGCGCACTTGGTCGCGTGCCGTCGGCCGTCAGCATGGCGATCGCGAATCTGGAAGCGCAGCTTGACGTGCAGCTGTTCGACCGTACGGGCCGCAACCCGACACCGACCGCGCAGGCACTGGCGCTGCTGCCCCAGGCGCGCCTGCTGGCTGAGGGTTTGCAGCGCCTGAACGTGCATGCGCTGTCACTGAGCCGGGGCCTGGAAGCGTCGGTCACGCTGGCGCTCGTGCCCGAACTCCAGGACACCGTGCCATGGAGCGCCGCGCTGCATGCGCTGGCGCTCGAGCATCCGCTGCTGCAGGTCGAGGTGCTGACCGCGCCGCAGGCCGATGCGCTGGCCATGGTGCGCAGCGGGCGCGCCGACCTGGCACTTGTCTTTGAGCGATATGGCGCGGCGCCCTATCAGGCATTCCAGGAAGTAGCCGAGGAGCGCCTGGTAGCGGTCGCGGCGCGCTCCCATCCGATGTTCAAGGGGGGCGAGCAGGCGCAGGTGCGCGACACCGATCTGCTGCTGCAGCGCCAGATCGTCGTGGCGGGACGCGACACCGACCAGGTGGACCAGCGCATCGCAATGTCGTCGCTGCAGTGGAAGACCGATAGCCCGATCGCCGCGCTGGCACTGGTCAAGGCGGGCCTGGGCTGGGCGTGGCTGCCATCGAGCCAGGTGCGCGAGGCCGTGCAGGGCGGTGAGCTGGTCGAGATCCCCATGGCCAATCTCACCAACGTGCTGCGCTTTTTCGTCGACATCGTGTGGACTGAAGAACGGCCGCTGGGCATGGCAGCAACGCGCTTCATCGAACTCTTGAACGAGCAGAAAATGTGAACGATCGTGCGAGAACCGGTCGCGCACGCGATGGTGTCGGTTCGGCTAGAATGTTTGCCCAACAATGGGAGGATCGTTGCGCGCGCGCCTTGTGGCGGCCCCGTCTCCCACACCGCATCACCCAATAAGCATAGGAAGAACATGAGCACCGACAGTACGCTGAACGAAGCACAGAACACCCAACTGCGGATCGACGCGCTGGAATACCACCGCAGCCCCACCCGCGGCAAGATCGAAGTGATCGCCACCAAACCGCTGTCGAACCAGCGCGACCTGTCGCTTGCCTATTCGCCGGGCGTGGCCTACGCCTGCGAAGAAATCGCCGCCGATCCGGCCACCGCGTTCGATTACACGTCGCGCGGCAACCTGGTGGCCGTGATCACCAACGGCACCGCGGTGCTGGGCCTGGGGAATATCGGTCCGCTGGCCGCCAAGCCGGTCATGGAAGGCAAGGGCTGCCTGTTCAAGAAATTTGCCGGTGTCGACGTGTTCGACCTGGAACTGGACGAACTCGATCCGGACAAGCTGATCGACGCCATCGCGATGCTCGAACCGACTGTCGGCGGCATTAACCTCGAAGACATCAAGGCGCCGGAATGCTTCTACATCGAGAAGAAGCTGCGCGAGCGCATGAACATCCCGGTCTTCCACGACGACCAGCACGGCACCGCGATCATCTCGACCGCGGCGCTGCTCAATGCGATGAAAGTCGTCGGCAAGGACATCGGCCAGATCAAGCTGGTCGCCTCCGGCGCCGGCGCGGCGGCGATTGCCTGCCTGGACATGATGGTGCTGCTGGGCGTCAAGCAGGAGAACATCTACGTCGTCGACTCGCGCGGTGTGATCTGGCAGGGCCGCGACGCCAATATGGAAGAAAACAAGGCGCGCTATGCGCAGGCAACGGATGCGCGCGTGCTGGCCGATGTCGTCAAGGGCGCCGACGTGTTCCTGGGCTGCTCGACCGCCGGCGTGCTGACGGGCGAGATGGTCAAGACGATGGCCGACAAGCCGGTCATCTTGGCGCTGGCCAATCCCGAACCTGAGATCCGTCCTGAAGTGGCCAAGGCCGCGCGTCCGGACGTCATCATCGCCACGGGCCGTTCGGACTACCCGAACCAGGTCAACAACGTGCTGTGCTTCCCGTACATCTTCCGCGGCGCGCTCGATTGCGGCGCCACGCGCATCACCGACGAAATGAAGCTCGCCTGCGTGACCGCGATCGCCGAACTGGCCGAAGCCGAAGCGAGCGACGTCGTGGCGCTGGCCTACGAAGGCCAGGACCTGGCCTTTGGCCCCGAGTACATCATTCCGAAGCCGTTCGATCCGCGCCTGCTCGGCGCGATCGCGCCACGCGTGGCCGAAGCGGCCGCCGCATCGGGCGTGGCAACGCGCCCGATCACCGACATGGACGCCTACCGCGACAAGCTTGGTCAGATGATCTATCACACCGGGTTCTTCATGAAGCCGGTGTTCGACAAGGCGCGCGCCGATGTGCGCAAGGTGGCCTACGCCGAAGCGACCGAGCCGCGCGTGCTGCGCGCAGTGCAAGCAGTGGTCGATGAGGGCATCGCCCATCCGGTGCTGATCGGCGACACGTCGGTCCTGCAGCGCGCCATCAAGGACGCGGGCCTGCGCCTGCGCGAAGGCGCCGACTACACCGTCATTGCGGCCGAAGCCGATACGACGCTGCAGGGCACGCGCCTGCTGGCGGCGGGCACGGTCGACGCGCTGATCTGCGGCATGACCGGCTGCTACGACGACCATCTGGAGCACGTGCGCAGCGAGATCGGCGTGGCGCCAGGTGCCGAAGTGCTGGCCGCGATGAATGCGCTGGTGCTCGACAAGTTCACGCTGTTCATCACCGACACGTATGTCAACGAGCAGCCGAGCGCCCAGGAGCTGGCCGCCATCACGCGCCTTGCAGCCGAGACGCTGCAGCACTTCGGCCTCGAGCCGAAGGCCGCGCTGGTGTCGCACTCGTCGCAGGGTTCGTCCGAGCGGCCGTCCGCCAAGCGCATGCGCGAAGCGCGCGCGCTGCTGGCCGAGCAGTCGCCCGAACTGGCTGTGGTCGGCGAGATCCACGGCGACGCTGCGCTGTCGGAAGAAATCCGTGATCTGTACAAGATCGACGCAGGCTATTCGGGCAGCGCGAACCTGCTGGTGATGCCGTCGCTGGATGCGGCCAACATCCTGTTCAACGTGCTCAAGGTCGCCGCAGGCAAGGGCGTGACGGTGGGTCCGATCCTGCTGGGCGCGGCCAAGCCGGTACACATCCTGAGCCCGAGCGCCACCGTGCGCCGCATCGTCAACATGACGGCGCTGGCAGCGGCGGCCGTGAAGTAAGGGCGATCACCGGGGCTGGGCCCTGGCCCTGGTGTATTGTCAGCAAAACGGCCCCGATCGGGGCCGTTTTTGCGTCCGCTCAGCGCCACGTCAGGCCCCGAAGTGCGCCACCAGAAAATCGATGAAGGCGCGTGCCCGCGCCGATTGCCGGCGCTTGTTCGGATAGACGACGAACAGGTCGGCCTCGGGCTGCACATACCCGGGCAGCACGATGCGCAGCCGGCCGCTGTCGACGTACTTCGCCAGATCCCATTCCGAGCGCACCAGGATGCCGTGGCCATCGAGCGCCCAGCCCAGCACGATGTCGCCATCGTTGCTCGACAGCGCACCCTGCACCTTGACCGACACTGCGCGGCCTTCATGTTCCAGGCGCCAGACCCCATGCGCCTCGTCGTTCTGCCGGTGCACGATGCAGCGGTGGTTGGCCAGATCCGCCAGGCTGGCGGGCATGCCATGCCGTTCGAGGTAGCGCGGCGACGCGCACAGGAGGCGCCGGTTCGACATGATGCGGCGCGCGACCAGCCGCTGGTCGGGCAACTCGCCGAAGCGGATCGCCAGGTCGATGCCGCTCGCGACGAGGTCCACCGGCCGGTCGGTGACGTCGAGCTGCACCTCCACCTGCGGATAGCGCTGCGCGAAGGTGGACACCAGCGGGGCAATCGCCGTGCGCCCGAAGCCGAGCGACGCATTCACGCGCAGCAGGCCGCGCGGCACGGCGCGCGTGCTCGATACGGCTTCTTCCATCTCGTGCAGGTCGGCCAGGATGCGGGTCGCGTAGTGCAGATAGGTTTCGCCCTCGGGCGTGAGGCTGCTGGTGCGTGTGGTGCGATTGACGAGCCGCACGCCGAGGCGCGCTTCGAGCTGCGCCAGGCGCTTGGTGGCGGCCGGCGGCGTGAGGTCGAGCGCGCGTGCCGCGGCGCTCAGGCTGCCGTGGCGGGCCAGCAGCACGAAGAATTCGAGATGCGAGGCGAGGTCATTATTCACTTTGGGTGAAGAATCTTATGAATGGGATTCAATCATAACCGCCTTCGCAGCGAATAATCTGGTGTCTCGTTCAACCAGTACATGAGAGACACCACCATGAGAATCGTCGACATCCGCGAGCAGACCGTTCCGATCAGCTCCCCGATCCGCAATGCCTACATTGATTTCAGCAAGATGACGCTGAGCGTGGTCGCCGTGGTGACCGACGTGATCCGCGATGGCAAGCCCGTGATCGGCTACGGCTTCAACTCCAACGGTCGCTATGGCCAGGGCACGCTGATGCGCGAGCGCTTCATCCCGCGCATCCTCGAGGCCGATCCGACGTCGCTGCAGGACGACACGGGTGCGAACCTCGACCCGCACAAGATCTGGCAGACGATGTTCACCAACGAAAAGCCGGGTGGTCACGGCGAGCGCTCGGTGGCCATCGGCACCATCGACATGGCCGTGTGGGATGCGACTGCCAAGATCGCGGGCGTGCCGCTGTTTCAGTTGCTGGCCGACCGCTATGGCAATGGCCAGCCGGAGCGCCGCGTGTTCGTGTATGCAGCCGGTGGTTATTACTATCCGGGGCAGGATCACGGCAAGCTGAAAGACGAGATGCGCAGCTATCTCGATCGCGGCTACACGGTGGTCAAGAAGAAGATCGGCGGGGACTCGCTCGACGAAGACCTGCGCCGCATCGACTCGATCCTGAGCGTGCTGGGTGACGGGCAGAAGCTGGCGGTCGATGCGAACGGCCGCTTCGATCTGGACACGGCGATCCGCTACGCCAAGGCGCTGTCGCAGTACGATCTGTTCTGGTACGAAGAAGCGGGCGACCCGCTTGACTACGAGCTGCAGGCGACGCTGCGCAACTATTACCGCAATCCGATGGCCACCGGCGAGAACCTGTTCTCGATGCAGGATGCGCGCAACCTGATCCGCCATGGCGGCATGCGCGCCGACCGCGACTGGCTGCAATTCGATTGCGCGCTCAGTTACGGCCTGGTGGAGTATCTGCGCACGCTCGACATGCTGAAGGAGCACGGCTGGTCGGCCAAGCGCTGCATCCCGCATGGCGGGCACCAGATGTCACTGAATATCGCGGCCGGTCTGGGACTGGGCGGGAACGAATCGTATCCCGACCTGTTCCAGCCCTACGGCGGCTTCCCGGATGGCGTGAAGGTCGAGAATGGCCACATCACGATGCCCGATCTGCCGGGGATCGGCTTCGAAGGAAAAGCCGATCTGATTGCGCAGATGCGCAGGCTGACCGACTGATCAGGCGCGGTCGGCGGCGTCGAATTTGACGGGTTGCGTCACGCCGCCCTTGCGCCGCACGACGACGGTGCCGGCCATCTTGTCGTGCCAGCCCTGCTTGCGCGCGTCGAAGCCGACCCACAAAATGCCCAGCATCAGCGGGATCATCGAGACGTAGTAGCCCAGGTAGCGGATGATGAACTGGCGCGTGCTTGGCTTGCCACCGGTGCGCGCATCGACAATGATTGCGCCAACGGCCATCTTGCCCGGCGTGGCCGAGAGCTTGATCCATAGCGCGAGTACAAAGGCGGCCGGCAGGAGCCAGTTGATGATGAAGTCGGCCGGGCCCATGACCATCTCTGTGCTGTCCCAATACGCGGCGCCATAGATGGCAGTGAGCAGCGGCAGCGCGACGATCATCACCAAAATGCTGTCGATGAGCGCCGCGCCGGTGCGCGCCCAGAAGCCAACGTATTCCAGTTCGGTCGATTCGTGCGGTTGCATGGTGGCCCCGGGTGATTGTGCTGTCAGGACCCACACAATAACACTGGCCAACCGCGGCGTGGTTTAAGCCTCGAGGTAGCGCGTGACTGCCTTGCCGACTTCGGTGGTGTTGGCCGTGCCACCCATGTCGGGCGTGCGCGGGCCCTCGACCAGGCAGCGCTCGATCGCGCCGAGCATGGCGTCATGCGCAGCCGTGTAGTTGGCGTCGCCCTGGCCCAGGAACTCGAGCATCATGGCGCCCGACCAGATCATCGCGATCGGGTTGGCGATGTTCTTGCCGTAGATGTCGGGGGCCGAACCGTGTACTGGCTCGAACAGCGACGGGAAGGTGCGGTCCGGATTCAGGTTGGCCGACGGCGCGATGCCGATCGTGCCGGTGCAGGCCGGGCCGAGGTCCGACAGAATGTCGCCGAACAGGTTCGACGCCACGACGACGTCGAAGCGTTCGGGCGAGATCACGAAGCGTGCGCACAGGATGTCGATGTGGTACTTGTCCCATTTGACATCGGCGTACTGCTCGCCCATGGCGGCCACGCGCTCGTCCCAGTACGGCATCGAGATGGAGATGCCGTTCGATTTGGTGGCGGCGGTCAGGTGCTTCTTGGGGCGACTCTGGGCCAGGTCGAACGCATACTTGAGAATGCGGTCGGTGCCGTGGCGCGTAAAGACCGATTCCTGCAGCACGAATTCGCGCTCGGTCCCTTCGAACATCTTGCCGCCGACCGACGAGTATTCACCCTCGGTGTTTTCGCGCACGACGTAGAAGTCGATGTCGCCCGGCTTCTTGTTGGCGAGCGGGCAGGGCACGCCGGGCATCAGGCGCACCGGGCGCAGATTGACGTACTGATCGAACTCGCGCCGGAACTTGAGCAGGGAGCCCCACAGCGAGATGTGGTCGGGGACGATGTCGGGCATGCCAACCGCGCCGAAGAAAATGGCCTCGAAGCCCGAAAGTTGCGCACGCCAGTCGTCCGGCATCATCTTGCCGTGCTTGACGTAGTAGTCGCAGTCAGCCCATTCAAACGTAGTGAATTCGAGATGGATGCCGAAGCGTTTGGCGGTCGCGTCCAGCGCGCGCAGGCCTTCGGGCATGACTTCCTTGCCGATGCCGTCGCCGGCGATCACGGCGATCTTGTGGGTTTTCATGGGTGTCTCCTGTGAGCTGATCTGAATGCTTCAAGAATAAGCCAAAACGGCTTGTTTATAATGCTGGTTCTTGTGGTGTTAAGGAACACGCGGCGTGAATAATCTGTTGGAGAATGCTGATTTGCGGGTGTTCGTGACCGTGGCGCGTCAGGGATCGTTTGCGGGCGCGGCGCAGGCGCTGGGCATGTCGGCCGCGTATGTCAGCAAACGGATCGGGGTGCTCGAGGCCGCGCTGGGCGTGCGGCTGTTCCAGCGCACGACGCGGCGCGTCGTCATCACCGAGGACGGCGCGCAGGCGTTTGAACGGGCGCAGGCGATTCTCGACAGCCTGGATGACCTGATCGAGGAATCGGCCGAGCGGCGGCGGGCGCCCAGCGGCCAGCTGCGCGTGTGCAGCAGCTTCGGCTTCGGCCGCCAGGTCGTCGCACCGGCCATTGCCCGGCTCGCGCGCGCCTATCCGGCGCTGCAGATCCGGTTCGAGGTGTTCGACCGGCTGGTCGATCCGGTGGCCGAAGGGTTCGATCTGGATGTGCGGATCGGCGACGAGATCGCGCCGCAGCTGATCGCGCGGCGCCTGATGGTCAATCACCGCATCCTGTGCGCGGCGCCCGCGTATCTGGCGCAGCACGGGACCCCGCGCACGCTGCAGGATCTGGCGGGCCACCAGTGCCTGGTGATCAAGGAGCGCGATCATCCGTTCGGCGTGTGGCGGCTGCGCGCGAAAGGCGGTGAGGAGACGGTGAAGGTGTCGGGCGCGCTGTCGACCAATCATGGAGAAGTCGCGCTGCGCTGGGCGCTGGACGGCGCCGGGATCGTGCTGCGCTCGCGCTGGCATGCGCAGCCGCTGCTGGCGTCCGGGCAGCTGGTGCAGATCCTGCCCGAGTACGCGCAGGAGGCCAACGTGTGGGCCGTGTATCCGCAGCGGCTGGGCAATTCGGCGAAGGTGCGGGTGTGCGTTGAATTTCTCGAGCGCGAACTGGCTGCGGGTGGGGCACCGGATGCTGGCGCGTAGCGCACCGCAGCGGCGCAATGGGCGGTGTTCGTGCACCGTCAAGGTGCAGCGCACCATCCATTCGCTCATTCGCGACATGGGGCGTTCGTGCGGCTCGACACTGCGCCGCAACATGGGCGATAATGGCGGGCTGTAGCGCGCCATAACCTGCGTGTTTGCGTCTTCGACCAGACCTGCGCCGCCTGCAGCTTCTCTTACCCATCCGATCATCCGAGGACCATGAACTCTAGCCCGACGCTTGCCGATTCCGTGTGCGCAGCTCCGCGCCGCCACTTTCCCGCTCGCGTGGTGATAGCGCTCGCGCTGACGTGCGCATCGCGGTCCGGTCCTGCATGCGCGATGGTGCGCGCGTGAGTCAGTCTGTCATGTATCCAGGCTCTCCCAGCAAGCCATCGCGACCGATCATCGAGGTCAAGCCGCATTCGACGCTCGATGACGTCTACGGTATCGTCGTCGGCGTGCTGTTCGTCGTGATAGGCATCGTGCTGCTGCACGCAGCCGGCCTGCTCACCGGCGGCGTTGCTGGCATCGCCTTGCTGACGTCGTACTCGACCGGGGTGCCGGTCGGTACGCTGTTCATGATGATCAACGTGCCGTTCTTCCTGTTTGGTTACTTCTTCATGGGCGCGCGCTTCACGATCAAGTCGTTGGCCGGCAGCGCGATGATCATGGGCCTGCTCAAGATCATGCCGTTCGTGCTGGTCATCGACCGCGTGCATCCGGCCGTGGCAGCCCTGGGCGGCGGTACCTTCTGCGGCATGGGCATCCTGGCACTCGCGCGCCACGGTGCCGGCGTCGGCGGAACGGGCATCGTCACACTGTGGCTGCAAAAGCAGTACAACATCAACGCCGGCCGCACCCAGATCATGATCGACAGCGTCATCCTGGCACTGGCACTGCTGCTGGTCGCCCCCCACCAGGTCGCCTGGTCCGCCCTGAGCGCCGTCGCCATGAGCGGCATGGTCATGGCCTGGCACCGCGCCGGCCGCTACTTCGGCAGCTAACCCCAACAATTAGGGTCAGAGTAGAATTATTGGGTAATAGCCTTTAGCAAACGGCCATATTCGAGCCCCTACAGATGAGCTCGTAAAACGTTGCATAAAAATTAGGGTCAGAGTCGAATTGTTTTTCAATTGATTTATAAAAATTGACAAACAATTCGACTCTGACCCTCATTATTTTTTGCTGTTGGTAGCGCTACCTCGTACTAGGCAAATCCTCTCGTGCATTTAATTTCACAAGAGCATTCATAGACCCCTAAAAATCATTCTGAACAATTAGGGTCAGAGTCGAATTAATGGGAAATTACCCAAAGTTGTCAAACAAATCGACTCCGACCCTAAGCTCGGCAGTTAATCTTGCAAATCAATCGGGGTCAGAGTCGAATTAATAAACAATTGATTCATTGAAGTTGGCAAACAATTCGACTCTGACCCTAATTGTTATTTGGGGTTATTGGGGTGGGATGGGTTTTTGCGGGGTGGGGAGCATGTCGGTGCCGACCATGTCGAAGATGCTCAGTTGGCCGCCCAGGCGGATGAAGAGTTCCTGGTAGAGGGCGCCGGCGTTCATATTGCCCCATTCGACGGCGCGCTTGATGAGGTAGGGCGTGGGACTGTGTGGCTCGAGGTGGGCGAGGTAGGTGGCGGCGGCGGCCAGGCAGGCGTAGGCGTCGGCGCGGTCGCGGAATTGGTGGGGCTCGGTTGTATTTGTCGTGGGCGCAGTGGCTGGTGTTTCGGTCTGTTCTGACGGTGCTTCGGTTGGCACGTCCGCTGGCGCTGGTGCTGGGACTCGTACGGCGCGTTCGTTGTGGAGTGCTGAGAGGATGGCGTGTACCTGGTCGGCCAGGGCCCTCAGGCACGGTGCGGTGGTGGTTTGCGGGGTGTTGGAGGTGCCGTGGAGCAGGGCGATCGTGGCGTGCGCGTCTTCCAGTGCGGTGATGCGCTCGGTCAGGATTGCTGGTGGCATGGCTGCCAGCGTACTGCGGGTCGTGGCATCGACATCACGCTCTTGTGCGGTTTGTTCGCAGTCGGCCCACGTCGTGGCGCAGCCGTCTTCCGTTGTGAATAGCGGTGACTGGCGCAGCGTCGGGGCCAGCTTCTGGTCCAGCCAGCGCAGGATGTTCGCACGGGCTTCGGTGTCGTCGGTTTCCAGTTGCGGATGCAGGGCGGTCGGGTAACGCTCGCACAGCGTGTGCGCCAGCAGCAGGCAGGGAGCCAGCGCGCCGAGGCCATGTTCGTGGACCTGGGACTCGCACAGCCACGCCGCCAGTTGCAGGTCCTTGCCCTGGGTGCGCAAGGCACCAGCGGCCAGGTTGCTGACGTGCGGCCAATCCGAGCGCTTTGGTTGCCGCTGCCAGACCCCGCGCGGCTGGATATCTTCATCGCCCTGGCGCGCTTCGATGATGGCGCGGTAGACACTCGTTGCGCGGGCCGGCAGGCCTGTCGGATTGGCGGGATCCACCGGCGCTGCCAGCGCCTCGAAGCCGATGCCGAGGTGGCGCAGGAAGTGGTCGTCGGCGCGCCTTGTCAGGTCGCCGTTGGGTGGAACTGGTTCAGGCATGAGGCTCTCCCGTGAATGTGGCCCGACAGAGTGGGGCGCCAATAAAGGCCACACTGTAGCGCAAATGCAGCCGGCAGGGCAGGTGCCGGGAACCTGAGCCGAAGCGCAATCCGATGCTGACGCCTACACCGACGCCGTCATGGCGCCGATACGCAGCGTGGCCCGCAGACCGGGATGGTTGTCCTCCAGTGTCAGCGTACCGCCATGCAGCCGCGCCACCGCCGAGACCACGCTCAGGCCCAGCCCCACGCCGGGCGTGCCGCGGCCCGCGTCCACCCGGTAGAAGCGCTCGATGACGCGCGTGCGTTCGTGCGCGGGGATGCCGGGGCCATTGTCGGCCACGACGATCTGCACCGTGTCGGCATCGATGCGCCGCGCGGAGATCGCGATCGCGCCGCGCACCGGCGCGTACTTGAGCGCATTGTCGACCATATTGCCCAGCGCCTGCGCCAGCAGCACGGGGTCGCCCACCACGTGCAGGTCGTCCGGGCCGTCAAAGCCCAGCGCGATGTCCTTCAGTTCGGCGACCGGTGCATAAAATTCGGTCACCTCTGCGCTCAGTGCTGCCAGGTCGACATCGACAAAACCGGCGCGCCGGCTGCCGCTGTCGATTTCTGCCAGCCGCAGCAACGCATTGAAGATGCCCATCACACGGTCGACGTCATCGATCGCCGCGTCGATCTCGACGAAGGTTTCGTCCGGCGCAGGCCGCGCCACCGACAACTCCTCGAGCCGCGCGCGCAGCTCGGACAGCGGCGTGCGCAGGTCGTGCGCGATCGCGTTCGAGACATCCTGCACGCCGGTCACCAGATGCTCGATCTGGTCGAGCATGCGGTTCACGGTGCGCGTCAGTTGCTGCAGCTCGTCGCCATCGCCCGGTTCGACCAGGCGGTGCGACAGCTTGCCCTCGATGATCGAAGCGGTGGTGTCGCTGATGCCCTGCATGCGGCCCAGCAGCGCGCGACGGATCATGATGCCGCCCAGCGCGGCGCTGAGCAGCACCGTGATCGCGCATCCCAGCAAGCCATATCCAAACAGGCGCTCGAGCTTCTGGAAGCGATTCAGGTTACTGGCCACGAGCAGCCGGTAGCCGTCTTCCAGCGTCACGCGCACCAGCTCCACGTTGCGCGGCACGTCGTCGACCACGATCGTCACCCGGCACAAGCCATCGCGATCCGGCACGCCTTCGGGCCAAGCCTGCAGGTTACCTGCCAGCTTGGTGCCATCGGGCGCGACGAACAGCATGATCTTGCGCACGCCGTCGTTTACGCCGTGGACCTGGCTGTCGATCGCAGCGGCCAGCGCGGGCGGGCCCTGGCGGATGAACAGGTTGCTCAGGTGCTGCGCGTCGGATTTGAGCAGCTGGCTGCGCACCTCGCCGATATTGGTGTGCCACGCGTACCACAGTGGCCCGGCGAACATCGCCAGCACCAGCAGCGTCACGAGGCCATAACCGATGGCGATCGTGCGGGCGGAGAAACTGGGGAGCCTGAGCATCGTATGCGCTTCGCTCAAGGCTGGTCGGTCAGCATGTAGCCAGCATTGCGCACCGTGCGCAGAAGGGCCGAAGGAAAGCCGGCGTCGATTTTTTGCCGCAGCTTGCTGATGTGGACATCGATGACATTGGTCTGCGGGTCGAAGTGGTAGTCCCACACGTTCTCGAGCAGCATCGTGCGCGTGACGACCTGGTTCGCATGACGCAGCAGATAGGCCAGCAACTTGAATTCGCGCGGCTGCAGCGCCAGGGTCTTGCCGGCGCGGGTGACGCGGTGCGCCAGCATGTCGACACTCAGGTCGCCCAGCGTCATGACGGTTTCGACGGCTTGGCTTTGCGAGCGGCGCAGCAGCGCGTCCAGGCGCGCGAGCAGTTCGCCGAACGCGAACGGCTTGGTCAGATAGTCGTCGCCGCCGGCGCGCAGGCCGCGGATGCGGTCGTCCACGCCATCGAGGGCGCTGAGGATCAGGATCGGCACCCGGTTACCTTGCTGGCGCAGCGTTTCGATGAGCGCCAGGCCGTCGATCCCACCGGGCAGCATGCGGTCCATGACAATGGCGTCATACGGCTCGGTGATGGCGTAGACCATGCCGTCGCGGCCATTGTCCGCATGGTCGACCGTGTGCCCGGCTTCACTGAGGCCTTTGGTAACGAAGCGCGCGACGCGTTCGTTGTCTTCGATGAGGAGCAGTTTCACGGCGACCTCAATGCGCTTGCGGCTGCGGTTCAGACGTTTCCGCGGCCGCCTCGCCGTCGGCCGGCGTGTCATCGATATGCGTCGGCGTCTTGGCACGCGACGCGACGATCACGTAGAACAGCGGAATCAGGAACGTGGCCAGGAACGTCGCCGTCAGCATGCCGCCGATGACGCCGATGCCCAGCGCATTCTGGCTACCCGAACCGGCGCCGCTCGACAACGCCAGCGGCAGCACGCCCAGGATGAACGCCATCGACGTCATGATGATCGGGCGCAGCCGCACCTTGGCCGATTCGAGCGCCGCTTCGACAATGCCCATCCCCTGCATCTGCAGTTCACGTGCGAATTCGACGATCAGGATCGCGTTCTTGGCCGACAGGCCGATGGTGGTCAAGAGGCCCACCTGGAAGAATACGTCGTTCTCCATGCCGAAGGCCGTCGCTGCACTCAGGGCGCCGAGGATACCGACCGGCACCACCATGATGACCGAGATCGGGATCGCCCAGCTTTCATAGAGCGCGGCCAGGCACAGGAACACGACCAGGATCGACAGCGCGTACAAGAGCGGCGCCTGCGAGCCGGCCTGCGATTCCTGCAGCGAGATGCCGCTCCACTCGAAGCCGATGCCGTCCGGGAGTTCGCCCACCAGGCGCTCCATGATCGCCATCGCCTCGCCGGAACTGAAACCCGGCGCCGGCTGACCGAGGATTTCGGCCGACTCGATGCCGTTGTAGCGCGCCATCGCTGGCGAACCCCAGGCCCAGCGCGCACTGGCGAAGCTCGAAAACGGCACCATCTCGCCGGCGCTATTGCGCGCATAGAGCAGCTTGATGTCGTCCGGGTTCATGCGGAACTGGGCATCGGCCTGCACGTACACGCGCTTGATGCGGTTGTCCGTGTCGAGGAAGTTGTTGATGTAGCGCGAGCCCCAGGCCGTGGAGAAGGTCTGGTCGACTTCGGTCAGGTTCACGCCCAGCGCGGCGGCCTTTTCGCGGTCGATGTCGATCTTGTAGGTGGCGTTGTCGGCCTGTCCCGTGAAGCGCACGCGCTGCAGGTTCGGTTCCTTGCGCGCCAGTTCGAGCAACTGGTCGCGTGCCTTGGCCAGCGCATCGTGCCCCAAACCACCGCGATCCTGCAGCTGCAGCGAGAAGCCGTTGGCCGATCCCAGGCCGCGGATCGAGGGCGGTTCGACTGTGTTGATGGTCGCGCCCTGGTAGTTGGCGTAGCGCGCTGCGATGCGGTTGGCCAGCGCCGACACACCCAGCGCTTCGTCCTTGCGCTCGTCCCAGGTCTTCAGGCGCACGAACAGGCGGCCCTGGTTCTGGCCGCGCTGCGGCTGGCTCGCGCCATTGGTCATGAAAGTGGCTTCGACCACTGCCGATTCTTCTTTCAGCAGGTACTGGCTGATTTCTTCCAGCACGCGGCCCGTCGTTTCCTGGGTACTGCCGGCCGGCGTCTGCACCTGGACGAACATGTAGCCCTGGTCTTCCTTCGGCAGGAAGCCGCCCGGCAGGCGCAGGAAGAGGGCAATGACGGCGCCGATCAGCA
The DNA here is from genome assembly GCA_014841595.1 of Oxalobacteraceae sp. CFBP 8761. Taxonomy (NCBI): domain Bacteria; kingdom Pseudomonadati; phylum Pseudomonadota; class Betaproteobacteria; order Burkholderiales; family Oxalobacteraceae; species Oxalobacteraceae sp. CFBP 8761. Next base: position 1,700,112 of record JACYUE010000001.1, read on the forward strand.
CCAGGTACACGACCATCCACAGCGCGCGCCGGCCCAGGATGCGCGTCACGCCACCCAGGTAGCGGTCGCGGGTTGCATCGAACGAGCGGTTGAACCAGCCGAAGAAACCCTTCTTTTCATGGTGTTCCGGGTCGACCGGCTTGAGCATCGTGGCGCACAGCGCCGGCGTGAGCGTCAGCGCGATGAATGCCGACAGCAGCATCGAGGCCACGACCGTCAGCGAGAATTCGCGGTAGATCGCGCCCACCGTGCCGCTCGAGAAGGCCACCGGCACGAACACGGCCGACAGCACGAGGGCCACGCCGATCAGCGCGCTGGTGATCTGGCTCATGGCCTTGATCGTCGCTTCTTTCGGCGGCAAGCCGTCTTCGTGCATCACGCGCTCGACGTTTTCCACCACCACGATCGCATCGTCGACCAGCAGGCCAATGGACAGCACGAGGCCGAACATCGACAGCGTATTGATCGTAAAGCCCAGCGCTGACATGATGCCGAACGTGCCCAGCAACACCACCGGCACCGTGATCGACGGGATCAGGGTGGCACGGAAGTTTTGCAGGAACAGGTACATCACCAGGAACACCAGCACGATGCCCTCGATCAGCGTGTGGGTCACGCCCTTGATCGACGTTTCGATGAAGGGCGTGACGTCGTTCGGATACACGGTGCGCAGGCCCGGCGGGAAGAATTCGCCCAGCTCTTTCAAACGCGCACGCACGGCTTCTGCGGTATCGAGCGCATTGGCGTTCGGCGCGAGCTGGATGCCCAGGCCCGATGCCGACTTGCCGTTGTAGCGCACGTCGACGTTGTAGTTTTCGGGGCCCAGCGCCACGCGTGCAACGTCGCCGATGCGCACGGACGAGCCATCCGGCTGGACCTTGACCAGGATGCGCTTGAATTCCTCGGGCGTGCGCAGCATCGTCGCCTGGTTGATCGTGGCGCTCAGGGTCTGGCCCTGGACCGCCGGCGTGCCGCCCAGCTGGCCGCCCGAGATCTGCACGTTCTGCGCGCGGATCGCGTCCGTCACGTCGAGCGGTGTGAGTGCAAAACTCGTCAGCTTGACCGGGTCGAGCCAGATACGCATCGCGTACTGGGTGCCGAACAGGTTCATGCTGCCCACGCCCGGCATGCGCGAGAGCGGGTCCTGGATGTTCGAGGCGACGTAGTTGGCGATGTCGAACTTGGTCATGCTGTCGTCGTCGGAAACGAACGCCGCCACCATCAGGAAGTCGGACGTCGACTTGGTCACGCGCAGGCCAGATTGCTGGACCTCGCTCGGCAGGCGCGGAACCGCCGCCTGGAGCTTGTTCTGCACCTGGACCTGGGCGATGTCGGGATCGGTGCCGGCGGCGAACGTCAGCGACGTCGTCGACTGGCCCGTGTCATCGCTGGTCGACTGCATGTACAGCAGGTTGTCGATCGCCGTCATCTGCTGCTCGATCACCTGGATCACGGTGTTCTGCATGGTCTCGGCCGACGCGCCGGGGAAGGTCGCCTGGATCTGCACCGATGGCGGCGAGACCGGCGGATACTGCTCGATCGGCATCTTGAGCAGCGCGATGCCGCCGACCAGCATGATCAGCAGCGAGATGACGATCGCGAAGATCGGACGGTTGATGAAGTACTTTGGCATCTTGGATTATTCCTGACGCGCTGTAGTGGCTGCGGCAGGCGCCGCGGCTGCTGGCGCCGCTGCCGCTGGCGCCGCGGCGACCTTGACCACGGTGCCGGGCCGCAGCTTCTGCACACCGCTGACGATCACGCGTTCGCCGGCCTTCAGGCCGTCATCGACCAGCCAGAAACCATCGACCAGCGCGCCGGTGCGCACGGTGCGCAGTGCGACCTTGTTGTCCTGGCCGACGACCATCACGGTGGCCGTGCCCTGCGGCGTGCGTGTCACGGCAGTCGCGGGCACGCGCATGACCCCCTGGCGCACGCCCTGGCTGACGCTCGCGCGCACGAACATGCCAGGCAACAGCAGCTTGTCGGGGTTCGGGAAGCGCGCGCGCAGCGTGACCGAGCCGGTGGCCTGGTCAACCGTCACGCCCGAAAACGCGAGCGTGCCGCTGCGGCTGTAGGTGCTGCCGTCTTCCAGTTGCAGGCTGACCTTGGCCGCATCGGTACCTTCCATGCGCACGCGACCGGCGGCGATCTCGCGCCGCAGCGCCAGACCTTCGCTGCTCGACTGCTGCAGGTCGACGTACATCGGGTCGATCTGCTGGATCGTCGTCATCAGGGTGGCGGCGCTGCCTTGCACATACGCGCCTTGGGTCACGGCCGACACGCTGCTGCGGCCCGCGATCGGCGCGGTCACGGTGGTGTAGCCAAGGTTGATGCGGGCCACCTCCAGGGCCGCCTTGGCGGCGGCGACATCGGCCGCCGCTTCGAGCTGCGCTGCTTCGGCGGTTTCGAATTCCTGCTTGCTCACCGCATTTTCTTTCACCAGCACGCGGTTGCGGTTCAGTTGCGACACATTGCTGGCCAGCGTCGCCTGCGCCCGTTGCAGCTCGGCTTCGGCGCTCTTGACGGCGGCGCGATACGGCGCCGGATCGATCAGGTACAGCGGCTCGCCCTTGCGCACGTCGGCGCCCTCGGTGAAGCGGCGTTCCTGCACGATCCCGTCGACCCGGGCCCGTACCTCGGCCAGCAGGAACGGCGCCGTGCGGCCGGGCAGGGCGATGTTCAGCGCCACGTTCGTGGTGGCCATGGTCAGTATGGCGACTTCGGGCACCGCAGGCGGGGCAGGCTTGGGGTCGTTGCCGCAGGCGGAGAGCAGCGCGGCGGCCGTTATGGCGGTCGCCAGCGCCAGGCGGCGCGGAAGGGTCATCGAGGGCATGGGTGTCGGATCCGTTTGCAAGGTGGAGAGCGTATTGTTCCCTACCTTCGACTATGCCCGGCGCAGGCTTAAGCGGGGGTGGTTAATTCGTTAAATATCGTTAATGTTGGCGCTGCCAGCCTCAGCGCCAGTGCCCACGTCGGTATGCGATCGCGAGCAGCGCGATGGCAGCCATGGACCAGGTGATGCCGGTGACGATGGAACCTTCAACGCCGTAATCCCCGCCGGACAGCCATGCTGGACCGCTTGTGGATACCTGAAGCCAGCCGCGAGCGGGGTGGCCGGAGACAGAGACTGCGAACACGGCATCACACAAAAAATTCCATGCGAAATGCAGGCCGATCGGCAGCCACAGACGGCCAGAGAGCAGATAGGCGCCGGAGAGGGCAAGCGATGCCACCGCCGTCATCGCCGCGCCCAGCACGTTGAAACCTCCGTTCGGCATGTGGGCGACAACAAAAATCACGGTCGACACGCCCAACGCAATTTTCGTGCCCCAGAATTTTTGTAGCATGCCGAAGACAATGGCGCGGAACACGATTTCCTCGAAGATGGCCACCATGACTTGTTCAGGAAAAGGCTTCAGCAGCACACCCGGCGCTACTGCGCCAGTGATGATGAAGGCGCCACTGGCCAGCAACACCGAATACGTCGCCACGACGAGCAGCACGCCGATGCCGAGTCCGCGCCATAGTTCACGTCCCGCACCAGCCAGAGCCAGCTCAGTGACCGGGCGGCGCTCCAGGCGCATGACAAACCAGCGATAGCCAGCTACCGCGACAGCAGCCGACAGCAGCATGGGCCAGCCGAGGCGCAGCGGTTTCGGCACGATTTCGGTAAGCCCCAGCGTGACAAACATCGGCGCGATTGTCGCCAGGATGCCCACGATCGCCAGGATCAAAGGATATCGCAGGATGCGTGTGCGCAGCGGAAGTGCGGATGGTACGGCATATTGCTGGGTACTCATGACGGCTCCTCGTGGTTGGTTTGCTCGCGCGCGGCATGGATCCGTGCGCCGAACGGTCGTGCTTCCAGCGCAGCAATTGCTTGCGCCAATACTTCCGACAGCGGGTATGCCAGATCTGCATCCAGCGTCGCAGCGGCCGCAGTCGTCGCCGCCCAGCAGGACTGCAGTTGCGGCAGCAGCGCGCGCCCTTGCTCCGACAACCCGATCAGCTTTTGCCGTCCATCTTCGGATGACATGCGGATGACCAGTTCTTCCTTCAGCATCAATGCAACGGTCTGCGTTGCCGCCGGCTGCGTGATGCCAGCACTTGCGGCAATGTCGCCAATAGTGCGCGGCTCACGTACCGCCAGTGCGCGCATGACGGGGGTATAGCGCGGGCGGTAACTCAGGCCGGCCTCCGTATAGGAAGCAGCCACTGCGCCGTCGAGCAGCTCGATAAGATGGCGCAACTTGGTGCCGAGTCCTTGTTTCATGGATTTGATCATACACTTATTTGTATAAGCGCTTATATAAATTTTGCAAGCTGCCTTTTGACGAGGCAAAATTAAAGGGGCTCATGAAAAACGTGTAGCGGCGCACAGCCGGACCAGGCAAGATGGGACGTTCAGCGCTTGAATCAGCAATCAGGAGACACTGACGTGCCTTTTTCCGTTTTATTCGTTCTTCTATTCATGCTTTGCGCTGTCATCAGTCCGTTGGTAGCAGCGGGAGTCATCTGGGCGCGATGCACACCGCGGTGGTGTCACCTGGGAAGGCGGGCGAGCACAATGGGAATTATCCTGGCTGCGCTATCTATTGCGATATATTTCACGCTTCACGCGCTGCTGGGAGAAGACATTCCCCTTAAACCACTGACCGTTGCAATCGCTGGTGGCGCCGGTTTCACGGCTGGGGTATTCGGTATCTGCGCATGGATATGGGCGAGGCGCCGCAAAGACTTGGCGACAGCCGACCGCGCACTGCACGCAGACTGAGGCCAGTCAGCCATCGCAGGCCGGCCTGGCCTGGCCTGGCCCACCAGAATCCGGTGCATCAGACTGCTGCTGCATCCCCAACACCAGCACGCGCCGGCAGCCACAACGCAACTTCAGTCCCATCACCCGGCGACGACACGATCTCGATCACGCCGCCATGCGCGGTCACGATCTCGCGCACGATGGTCATGCCCAGGCCGTTGCCAGGCACGTCGGGCAGGGCGTTGGCGCGCCAGAAGGCGTCATACACCTGTTTGCGCTGCTCCGGCGTCATGCCCACGCCCTGGTCGCGCACCCGCACTGCGGCGCCGGCTTGCCCGGCGCGTTCCTGCTGCGAGATGCTGACATCGACGATGCTGTCCGGCGCCGAGTAGGCGAGCGCATTGCTGACGATATTGCCCAGCGCCTGCTGCACGCGCGCGGCGTCGGCTGTCACGGGCGGCAGGCCGGGCGCCACGGCCAGCGCGATCCGTGCGGCATGCGCGTCGTTGGCCAGCGCGCCCTGGATCTTGGCCATCATGTCGGCCAGGTCGAGCAAGGTCGGTTGCAACTGGGCCGCGCCGCCTGCATCGATGCGCGCCAGGTCGAGCATCTGGTTCACCAGGCCGATCAGGCGCGTGGCCTGGCGGTGGATGATGTCGATCAGCTCGCGCCCGGTGGCCGGGTCGAACTCGCGCTTGAGGAGCAGCTCCGAAAACCCGAGGATGCTGGCCATCGGCGTGCGCAATTCGTGGCTGGCGGTGCGAAAGTAATCGTGACGCCGCTGGTTGGCGGCGCGTACCCGTTCGCGTTCCGCGCGCAGGCCGCCCACGTCGCGCACGGTGGCCACCAGGTGCACATGCCCGTCGAGCGTCATGTTGGCAATCGAGATTTCGGCCGCAAAGCTGCTGCCATCGACGCGGCGGGCATTGCCCTCGTGGCGCGAGACCACCTGCGGCGCCATGCCGATCAGCGTGGCCGACGAGCGGCCCGCCAGGTCGGGATTGGGCGCGCCGAACAACTGCTCGGCAGCCGGATTGCATGACAGGATCCGGCCTCCCGCGTCCAGCAACAGCACGGCGTCGGGCAGGTGCTCGAGCAGCGTGCGCAGTGAGCGTGCGCTGCTGCGCTCACGCTCGCACGCGGCGCGCAGTTCAATGGTGGCGATTTCACCCGCCACCATGCCCGCCAGGTCACGCAGCATCGCGCGGTCGGTGTCGGAAAACTCGCGCGGTACGCTGTCGATGATGCACAGCGTCCCAATCCGTATGCCGTCCCCGACATCGATCGGTGAACCGGCGTAAAAGCGCGCCGCTGTCTCGCCGTGTACCAGCGGATTGTCGGCAAAGCGCGCGTCGGCGCGCGCATCGCGCACGACCATCACGTCGTCCTGCAGGATGGCGTGCGCGCAAAATGACACCGAGCGCGGCGTCTCGGTCAGCGCCACGCCGATGCGCGACTTGAACCACTGGCGGTCGGTGTCGACCAGGCTCACGAGCGCGATCGGCACCTTGAACAGGTGCGTGGCCATGCGCGTGATGCGGTCGAACGACGCTTGCGGCGGCGTGTCGAGCAGGTTCAGGTCGAGCAGCACCTCGTGGCGCCGGGATTCATCCGGCGGCAGGGGGGCTGAAGTGGGTGCGGGGTACTGGTTCGGTGGCGTCTCGTTCATTATCGGGTCCTGCGGGATCGGTCTCAGGGAGCCGGTGGCAGCGCCGATGTCACTGCGGCGCGCAGGGCCGCGAGCGGCGCCGGCTTGGTCAGGTAAGGTACATCGTCCGGCAGACCCATGGCCAGCACGGTCGGCTTGTCCATGCCGCTGATGACCACCATCGGCATCGACGCGGTGGCCGGATTGTCGCGCAGGCTGCGGATCATGCCAAAGCCGTCCATGCCCGGCATGTGCAGGTCGCTCACCAGGACATCGGGGCGCGCCTGGCCGATGCACATCATCGCCTCGAGGCCGTTGCTCGCCTTGCGCACGGCGAGATCCATGCCCCAGGTTCCGATTTCCAGTTCGTACAGGCGCAGCAGCGTCGCGTCGTCGTCGACGATCAGCACCGTGCGCGCGGGGCCCAGCGGCAGGATCGGGCGGGCGCTGCTTGCCAAGACGGGCGGCGCGGCAAGCACGGCGCGACGCCCGTCGAGCAGGCGCTCGACCGAGGCATTGGTGATGCGGCGATGGCCGCCCGCCGTTTTCCATGCCTGCAGCGCGCCATTCTCGACCCACATCTGCACCGTGCGCGGCGAAACGCCGATCCGCTCGGCCGCTTGCCGGGTGGTGCAAAAGGCCGACCGGTCACAGGCGGGCTCAGCAATATCTTGACGGTCGGCAATTTTCATATTTTGCTGATTTTACCGGTTCACATTGGACTGTCAAGGCAAACCGCAAGGTCTCGTCGGCACTGACGGGCACTTGCAACACTCGCCTCAGCGACGGGCCGATGCCGGGCCGTCATCGGCATTCGCCACCGGCAGATAGAGGGTGACTTCAGTGCCGACGCCGGCCTCGGATTCGAGCGCAATGCGTCCGCCGTGCAGATCGACGATTTCCTTGAGGATCGTCAGCCCCAGGCCACTGCCTGGCGCTGCCGAATCGCTGTCGACGCGATAAAAGGCGTCAAAGACCTGGGCCTGCTGCTGGGGTGTCATGCCGATGCCGCGGTCGCGCACCCGAATCGCCACCATCGGCCGGTCGCCCCACCGTTCGGGCGCGGCGCGCAGCGAAATCGGCGTGCCGGGAGCGGAATATTTGATGCTGTTGCTGACGATATTGGTCAGCGCCTGCTGCATCTTCTGGGCGTCGGCCGCCAGTGGCGGCAGCCCGGGCGCGATGTCGGTGCTGACGCGGTGCGCCTGGCCGAGACCTTCGAGGGACGCCAGCGTCCTGCTGACCAGATCGCCCACGGGAACAGCGTCGATCTTCAGGTCGTCCCGTCCGCCCGCTTCAATCCGGGCCAGGTCGAGCATCTGGTTGACCAGGCCGACCAGGCGGCCGGATTCACGGTGGATGATTTCCACAAGTTCACGGCTGACGGCGGGATCGAATTCGCGCTTGAGCAGCAATTCGGAAAAGCCCAGCACGCTCGACATTGGCGTTCGCAGTTCGTGGGTCGCGGTGGCGAAGTGGCGCCGGCGCCGCTCGTCAGTGGCGCGGTTGCGTTCTTCGGCGGCGCGCCGCTGCGAAATGTCCCGCACCGTCACGGCGAACTTCGGCCGCGCCGCCCACATCATGCGGCAATACGAAAACTCGACCGGGAAGCGGCTGCCGTCCAGGCGCCGCGCGAGCGCCTCGTAGCGCGCGCCTTCGCGCAACTGGCCCGTGCGGCGCATCCGCAGCAGGTCTTCATCCATCAATTCGCGCAGCGGCCGACCGGCCAGCAGCGGGCCGGATGCGCCGAACAGCCTTTCGGCTGCCGGGTTCGCGGCCACGATATTGCCTTGTGCATTGAGCATCAGGATGCCGTCGGGCAGGTGGCCCACCAGTGCCTTTTCCCAGCCTTCGGGCGCGGGGCGACCAGCCGGCCGCGCACGCAATTCGTCGCCGGCGATGGCGGCCAGGTCGCGCAGCGTGGCCATCTGGTCGTCGTCGAAATGGCGTACCTCGCGGTCGATCACGCACAGCGCGCCGACCCGGCTGCCGTCCGGCGCAGCCAGCGGAATGCCGGCATAGAAGCGCACGTCCGGCGCACCGGTTACGAACGGGTTATGGGCAAAGCGGGGATCGAGACGCGCGTCGTCGATCACCAGGCCGTTCTCGTGCTCGATCGTGTGCGTGCAGAACGAGGTCACGCGCGTGGTTTCGTGCAGATCGATGCCCACGCGCGACTTGAACCACTGGCGGTCGGTGTCGACCAGCGCGATCAGTGAAATGGGCACGCCCAGCAAACGGCAGGCCAGGCGCGTGATGCGGTCGAACCGTTCTTCGGGCGGGGTGTCGAGCAGGGCGAGTTCGTGCAGTGCGCTGACGCGGGCCTGGTCGGACTGGGGAATGGATTGCGGGGCAGGCAAAGTCGGGGCAACAAAGGGGTGTCGGTCCGGCTCGGAATGCATGATGTCGATCCTGTCAGTCGGGCGCAGCCGCCGCGTCGATGTCACTGAAAATGCGTTCGATCCGGGCGCGCAGTTCAGGGAAGCGCACCGGTTTGGCAAATACCGGAATGTCATCGGGCAGCCCCATCGACTTGATGGTTGCAGGGTCGAGGCCGCTGATGACGATGATTGCCATATTGCCATAGCGCGGGTCAGCGCGCAGTGTACGTACCATGCGGAAACCATCCATGCCCGGCATATTCAGGTCGCTGATCAGGAGGTCGGGCCGCGCTTCGCCGATCCGGATCAGCGCATCGAAGCCGTCGCGCGCCTTGATCAGCTGCGCGTCGAGGCCCCAGCCCGACATTTCCAGCTCGTACAGGCGCAGCAGGGTCGCGTCGTCGTCGGCCATCACGATGCGCCGGCCGGCCGGCATCGACCTGGCAGGGGGCGCCGGCGCTGGTTGGCCGCCGGTGACTGCGTGATTGCGCTGCGCGACCAGGCGGTGTACCGAGGTAAGCAGGATACGGCGGTGGCCGCCGGCGGTTTTCCAGGCTTGCAGCACACCGCTTTCGACCCAGAGCTGCACGGTCCGGTGCGAGACGCCAAGCAGGCTCGCGGCCTCCTTGGTCGAGCAGACTTCTGCGGAAGCGGGGTCGGTCGGCGCGGGCGCTGAACTGCTGTGCGATATCATGAAATAGAATTGTGCTGGTAGTTAAAAGCCTCCCGACCGGGGGCCGACGACCCACCCCGTCGCGTGTCGTCAGGGTGACAGCGCGTCGGAACAGACGGATCAAGCCACCTGGATGCGTAACAATACGCATAGGCAAGTCAACAATCTATCAAATTATCACAAATTACGATAGTGAAACGTGATAACTCGTTTCTGTATTGTAACTTGCGGTCATGAACAGCGGCGCATTATTGTACTTTTACCGTCACGGTGACGGTGCCACTGGCCCCTGGTGCCAACGTGCCGGTGATGCCCCATTCGATCTTGCCATTGGCGCCCACATCGGGTTTGGCGGCGACTGCGCAGGCCAGGCCAGAGGGCAGCGTACCGCAGCTGCTGTCGGCATAGGTCGTGAAGGCCGGCGTGGTGTCTTCGATCTTCAATTGGGTCAGCGTGGTGGTCCCGCTATTCTCGAACGTGATCGTATACAGGATCGTGCTGCCCGGCGTTGCATTGGCCTTGTCGACTGCCTTGGTCAGCTTGAAGTCGTCGCAGGTCTGGCAAATGCCTTCGACCGTGACGACGATTTCGCCCAGGCCGATGCCCAGCAGCTTGAGCAGCGGGTCGGCCACGCCCCTGAGCACCGGCGCGATCAGCGGGCTGACCACGTTCTTGACCAGCGTCTTGACGAGTGGTTCGACCGCCCCCTGCAACAGCCCCAGGGCCGGCATGCTGCGGATCTGCAGATTCGTCACCAGGCTGTTGGCCGCATTCGTGATGAAGGTCGTGCTCGAACTCACGGTGCGCGTCTGCGGGAACGTGCCCGTCATCGTCACGCTCGTCGAGAACGGCGCCTGGCCACGCACGATGCTCTTGATGTCGAGCGCAATATCGACCGGCAGCAGCCCCAGCGCGGCGGCCCGCAGCGACCCGATGGTGCCGAAGTCGACGTCCGAGTCGAGAATCGCGCGGCTGCGATTGAAGAACACGCTGTCGTCGATCTTGCCGATGAAGATGTCGGACACGCCCGGCGCCACCTGCAGCGTGACGGCCTTGGTCGCAGCACTCACGGCGGAGAGGCTGCCCTGGCCGCGCGCGACTTCCACGTATACGTCCAGCTTGCCGATGCCGACCGATGCGCTTTGCAGCAGTCCCGTACCGACCAGCGAATCGGTGGCCGGCGTCAGTGACACCAGGTCCATCTTGAGCTTGAGGCGGATCGCCGCCGAATGGAAGGTCGAACCGGTCGGCCCGCACACGTACACCGGCGGCTCGATCACCTGCGCATACAGTTGCAGGCTGTTGACCACGCCGGTCGCGCCCAGGAGGCCACCCGAAATCCCGACCGGCTGCGGCGTGGTCAGCACGTTGCGGCGGTTGTACAGCTGGACCAGTCCGGTGAACATGTCAAGCGCGTTGACCGTGCTGGTGCCGAGCGAACCGGTGTCGGCCGTGACCTTGACCAGGTCGCCCAGGCGCACGGTGCCGCCCACGCCATTGAGTTGCGAGGCCAGGCTGGACAACGCACCGGCCAGTTGCGGCTTGGCCTCAGCCTGCGCCTCGACTGCCAGCGCGTTGGCGATCTGCACCAGCGTGACGTTGGCGCTCAGTGCCTGCGCCGGGGTCGATACGCTCAGGTCCGTCTTGAGCACGTTCAGGAAATTCAGCAGGTTCAGGTTGCCGCCGGCCAGCGCGTTCCAGTCGACCGCACTCAGCGAGGTACCGGTGCCGAGCATGCCGCCCAGCAGCGGGCCGAGCAGGGCGCTCTTGCCCGTGTCGACGCTGGCCAGGCGCGGGCCGGCGGTGATGCAGGCGCCGGTCACCGTGCAGTCGGCCTTGGCCGGCAGGGCGCCAAGCAGGCAGGCGAGGGCCACGAAGACGCGCAGCCAGGCATGGCTAAGGCGGGACGAGAGCAGTGCGAAAGTCATGTCGGTATCCTTGATTACTTGAGCAGGTCGCCCGAGAGCAGGCCTTGCAGCGTGTTCTCGTCGAACTTCATGCGTACCCGGAAGTACACGCCCTTGGCCGTGGCATCGGCGCCGGCCAGGTCGCGTTCCTTGAAGCCGAGCAGGTTGTAGCCAGCCGAGACCCACATATTGCGTTGCAGCTGGTAGCCCGCCTCGATGCCGGCCGCGTACTGGCGGCCGCGCGTGTCGCGGTCCATCAGCATCTGCGCCGTGGCGCCGATGTCCCAGTCGGCATTGATCTCGTGCGTCACGCGGCCGGCCACCAGGTGGCTGACCGTGCGGTTCGACAGGCCGCTCGACTGGTCCATGGCCATCTTGGCGGCGTAGCGGGCGCTGACGGTGGTATCAAGGCGCAGCTGCCAGTTGGCGCCGACCGAGACGGCGTGCACGGCGCGCTTGAGGTCCGCCAGGCCGTCGTCGCGTTCGAGCTTGTACTCGTACTTGGCCAGGCCGTTTACGCCGATCGATTGCAGCGCGCGGTAGGCCACGCCGCTTTGCAGCAGCTCGGTCACGCGCATGGTCTTGCTGGCATTCGAGCGGGTGGCGGCCAGCGTGTTCTTGCCCAGGAAGGTCCAGCTGTCGTCGATCTTGTAGGCCAGGCCCAGCGTCGAGAGCAGGCCGTCGCTGTCGGCGCCGTGGCGCAGTTCGAGGCGGGCGTTGCCGGTCCAGGTCGGATGGCGGCTCACTTCGATGGCGCCGGTCAGCGCGATCGCTTCGTTGTTGTTGGCGCCCGAGAGCACCTTGACGCGCTCGAAGCTGGTGTTGGCGCGCACGCCGTCGCCCAGCGTCCACAGATTGCGCAGGCCCAGAGCTGCTTCGGCCTGGCGCTCGCCGGTCACGGTGCCCGCTGGCGACGTGCCGCCGGCGCGGTATTCCGAGAACACACGGCCGTCGTGCATGTAGTCGGTATCGACGCCAAACACGGTGGCGTGGCGCTGCTGGCCCTGATTGAGCGCATAGGTCGAGCCCAGGCTGCTGATCAGTTCATGGCGGCCGTACACGCGGCTGCCGCCGGCGAAGCGGTAGTCGCCGCCCAGCGCCACCATGCGGCGGCCATTGTCGTGGATATCCTGTTCGCCTTCGACGAACACGCCGGCCTGCGGCAGGCCAGGGATCTGCATGCCCAGCTTGGCGCGCACGCTGGTCAGGTCGGGCTGGGCCACGATGACCCCGGCGCCGCCTTCTTCACGTGCATGGCGCATGCCGACTTCGGCTTGCAGGCCATTGTCGAACGCGTAGCCGGCGAAGAGCTGCACGCCATTGCGGGTGGCGTCGGTGGTCAGGTCGGCCGTGTGCAGGCCTTCCAGGCCGACGCTGGTGCGCTCGGTGAAGCGATAGCGCACATTGGCGCCGCCTTCGGTGCGGCCCTTCGGCAGGTTGGCCGATGGATTGTCGAAGTTGGCGTCGGCGCGGCCCAGGAACAGGTGGCTTTCGAGCTTGCCGTCGGTGCGGTTCGCGTCAAAGCGTGCGGCGCGACCCGACAGGCCGGCTTTTTCCATCTGCGCCGCTTCGACGATGACGACGGTTTTTTCATCCGGCTTGACGCTGGCATTGACGCTCACCAGGCGGGTCGGGGCGGCCGGGTTGCGGTCTTCGACGGCGCTGGCGCCGAATTCGACGTGGCTGCCGATCTGGTACTGGGCGGCCACACCGCCAACCAGGAAGCGCGCGCCGTTCTGGTCCACTTCGTACGCCAGGCGCAGGCTGACCGGGTTCAGGTTCTCGTCCAGGCTCGGCACCGGGGCGCGCAGCAGGATGCGGCCGCTGAGCGGATCGATGTCGTAGTCGACGTAGCGCACCAGGGCGCGGCGCGACAGGATTACGCCGGTCTGGTCGCGGTCACGCACGATGATTTCGATGCGCTCGCTGTTGATGACCATCAGGCCGCCGCCGGTGAGGAACGGGCCCGAGGTGCCGTTGGCGGCGAATTCTTCGACCATCTGACGGGTGCTGTCGTAGCTGAGGAACGAGTCGACTGTCAGGCCATCGAGTTCGGCGTGCTGGCGCAGGCCCGTCAGGTTGCGGTTGTAGGCGCCCAGGTTGCGCGCCGGGGTCACACCTGGCGGCACGAAGTCGCCGAACATCACGTACGAGCGGTTGCGCTCGGCCTTGACGTACAGGCGGCCGGCCGATTGCGCCTCGAAGCCGCGGCGCGCATCGTCGCCATAGGTCGGGTAGAACGCAAACGGGTTGATATCGCGGAACATCTTCGGCTCGGTGTCCTTGTCCGAGTCGTACGACATCGTCAGCAGCGTATCGGCGCCGATCTGGCCTTTGGCGAACATCGCGGCGCGGGCGCCGGCATTGACGGTCTCGCCCCCGGCCACATGGCGCAGGCGGTCTTCGAAGCCGTCGAAATCGCGCAGCGGGGTCGCGGTATTGCCGCGGCTGCGGTTCAGGCTGAACGCGCCTTCGACGACGCCGGCCGCTACCATCGGGCGCAGGGCCGGCAGGAAGCGCAGGGTGTTTTTGGCGCGCAGCAGGCCGCTGGTGGCTTGCAGGCGGGCTTCGCCGGCGTCCGGCGCGCTGCGCAGCGCGAATTCGGCGCTGCCGCCTTCGACGAAGACCTGGTGGCCAGGCTCACGTGGATCGAGGTCCGGCTGGTCCCACTGGCCGGCGCTGGCCTCCAGCGTGACCGGGGTGCGTTCGGCGATCAGCACGCCGTTCGCGTCTTCGAGGCGTACGGCGACCATCGCCAGCGAGCGGCCATCGGCCGGGGCCGATTCGGCGAGTGGGGCGACCGACAGGCGCGCCAGGGTGCCCGGCACGACCACGTCGACGACGCTGCTGCCGCGCGGGTTGCCGAAGCTGTCGGTTTCGCGCACTTCGATCAGGTTGTGGCCGGGTTTCAGGGTCACGCCAACATAGTCGCGCAGCTCGAGCGCCTGGGCTGCGACCGTGTCCTGCTTGCCGATATGGCTGTCGTCCACGGCCACGCCATCGACGAGCAGCGTGAAGCTCGAACCGGCGCCGCCCTTGACGCGGATGGTCGGCTGGGCGTGCGGCAGGATGGCGCCGTCGGCCAGGCCAATGAAGCCCAGGTGGTTGGTCACCGTGGCCAGGTCCAGCTCGGGCGCTGCCTTCGCGGCGACCGGGCTTGGGGCGGTCAGCACGGCGGCCGAGGCCAGCACGGCGCGCAGACGGGCAGCCCGGGCCTTGATCGCTTCCAGCACGTCGGGATTGCAGCCGCTCAGCGCGAAGTCGGCGCGCGCCAGTTCGCCGTCCTTGAGGTCGACGAAGCGGCTGCCGGCGTCGCCCGCATTCCGGTTCGACAGCACGGCCAGCTGGCCGGCCACCATCGTGCTCAGGTCGACTTTCGCCACGTGGGTGCGCGGGGCAACGTCGGCGAAGCTGTAGCGGCCATCGGCATCGGTCTGCGAGAAGCTGCCGTCTTCCAGGTAGATGCGCACGTCGGGGATGCCAGGCTCGCCCGGGTCGCGCTGGCCATTGACATTGCAGTCGGCGAACACGTCGCCCAGGATGAAGCCCTTGCTGCTGAAGATGCCGGCTTCGACCTTGACCTTGGCCGCGGCCACCGACGAGACCAGCGCCAGCGGGGCGCCGCTGGTAGCCTGGGCGCGATTGATGCCGTCGCCCTGCAGCGCGCCGCCGCCAATGCGCACGCGGTAGCGCAGTACGCGGTTCGATCTGGCGGCCAGCGTATCGAGGGGAATGCGCAGCGTCGGGCCGCGGTTCTCGAACCGGTCGGTTACGAGCGCGCCATCGATGCGCAGCGTGCCTGGCACGAAACTGAAACCGGCCGGCAGGCGGTCTTCGACCATCACGTCCACCAGCGCCTGCTCGGCGGTGTTATGCACGCGCACCGTGTAATCGAGCACGTCGCCCACTTCGACGATGGCGCGCGACGCATTCTTTTCGACGTACAGCACGCCCGGGATCGGGTCGAGCGGCACGTCGATCGTGACCACGCCCGAGGTTTCGCTGACGATGAATTCACCGCCGAACGAACCGTACAGGTTGGTGGTGCGGCCAGGCGGCAGTTCGCCGATGTCGCGCTTCGACGGGAAGCCGTAGTTCGACGGCGGGGTCACCTGCAGACGGTACAGGCTCGGTGCCACCAGCGGAAACTGATACATGCCGCCGCCATCGGTGATGACGGTGCTGGGTGCCGGCGTGACGCCATCCACGCCGAATACGCGGGCCGGTGCACCTGGCGCGCCGCCGTTGCCCGCGCCGCTGATGTCGATCAGGGTCACGGTTGCGCCCGGCAGCGGCAGGTTGCTGCGGCTGTCGTAGACGATGCCGATCGGGTCGACCAGGATCGCGGTCTGGATCATGCCGCTGCCGCAGCCTTCGACGCTGGCCAGCAGGGTGTCGTTCTTCATGACTTCGATGATGCCGTCGGCAGCGTCGTCCTCATGGTCTTCGTCGTCGCGGTAGCTCGCGGCGACGGCGCTGAAGCGGTATTCGCCCGTGTCGGCGCCGGTTTCGCGCGCCGGGAAGGCTTGCCGGTCGCCCGTCAGCGTGGAAGTCAGCGTCACGCTGACCTGTTCGGCAACATTTTTGTCGATGTTGCACTCGGCAGCATCGACCTGAAGAAACAGGTTGCCATTGAGTTCGGCTGCGCGCGCCACGCGGCTGTAGGCGGCCGACGTGAAATAGGTGATCGCGTCGGGGCGCGTTGCGCGCACGGTGTTCGATTCGATGGTGATGCTGTTGCCGGCCGCGCCGACGAAGGTCGCGCTGGCACGGTTGTTGATGGCGGCGCCCGCGTCGCAGGCCAACCACAGGACAAGGCTCATGCAGAGAAATACGAGGTGTCGGAGGAGGGTGGTCATGGCGCGCGCGGGAGTCTGGGAATTCGAAGGCAGCGCCGCCGGAGCGGCGCTGCGTTGGGGTAGCGATGGATTACGTTGCTGTGCTTAGTCGATCTTCACGCCGAAGGCCATCGTGTTCGACTGGCCCGGGGCCAGGTTGCCGACACTGGCCGAGACGCTGCCAACGAGGCCGGCGGCCGGCGCCAGGATCGAGCCCAGCAGCGTGTTGGCCGGAGCGCCGGCATGGTAGGTCGTGTTGGCCGGGATCGTGTCGGTCATGACCATGGCGTTGATGGTGGTCACACCCTTGTTGGTACCGACGATCTGGTAGCGGATGCAGGCACCCGGTACGGCGCCGGCCGTGATCGGTGCGTTGCTGAATGCGGTATCGGCGGTGCCGTCGCAGTTGGCGTCCAGCGCCTGGGTCTTGACCAGCTCGACGAGCGAATCGGCAGCGGCAACGGTGACGGCTTCATGGATGCGGTCGGCCACGCCGGTGGTGCCCGAAATCGCGCGGAAGTACAGGTCGGTCGTACCTGGCGCGGTGCCGGCCGGCGGCGTCACTTCGGCCGTCACGCGCACGTTGGCGCCGGCGGCGACGGTGGCGTTGGTGATGACCGCGCCGTTCGCGTCCTTGAAGACGACGGTCCAGCCCGTTGGCAGGACTTGCGTGCCGAACGTGCCATCAGTGCTCGCCTGCAGATTGAAGGTGTCGGGGCTGCCACCGGTGTTGTTCAGGAACAGGACGAACGAGGTCATCGTGCCGGCCGTCGTCGTCTTGGTTTCTACGGCAGCAGCTTCGACGCCAGGCCCGGCACCCGGTGCGCCGGCGCCGGCCGAGTTGGCAGTGATGTCGATCACGGCGCCGGCCGAGACGGTGGTGGTGTCGATGCTGGCGGCGGTGACCGCGCCGTTGAAGCCGCTGGTGGCGCGGACGGTCAGCGCATTGGTGGTGCCGTTGGCGGCGCCGGCCGGCAGGGAAGCGACGGCCACGAAGCGGAAGGTGGCGCCGGCAGCCAGCGGGCCGGTGCTGGTGATCGGAGTCGCATTGTCGGCCACGCCGTCACCGTTGGCGTCCGCATAGAACACGACGCCGGTCATGTTCAGCGTGCCAGTGTTGGTTTGCGACAGGGCGAAGGTATCGCTGCCATTACCGGTGTTGGTCACGCTGTGGGCGTAGGTGACCGAGGTGCCGGCGCCGGCGTTCTTGGCGGTACCGGCCGGCATGGTCAGGCTGGCGACCTGCTGCACGGTCGTGATCACGGTGTTCGACTGGACCGTCTTGGTGCCGGTGGAATCGTTATAGGTGGCGGTGGCCTGGTTGGTGATCTGGGTACCGGCCGCAGTGGCGGCGTAGGCGCCGTTGGCGGTTGCCAGCAGCGCTGCTGCGGCGACGAGCTTGAGATGGGTTTTCATGGCTGCTTCCTTGTAATGGGACTTGCGTGAGTCAGAATCGAACAGGGTGATCGGGTGTTATGTTAATAAAAAGGCAACTATTGGCGCAGTGTTGCAGAGCGACGCCGAAACGTCAGGAAATCAAATGGTCAGGAGCGTGCGAGCCTGGACGACGGCGGGACACCGACACGCATGCGCGATGTCACGGTGGCGGCCTTGCCGGGCGCGAGATCGCCCAGTTCCCAGCGCAGGAAGCGGTATTGCTCGGGTGGTACCGGTTCGATTGTCCGGCGACCGTTGCGATTGACTTCACGGGTCAGGGGCAGGGGACTGAACTGTTTGCCGTCGAGACTGGCCTGGACCGCTTTCGGGGCAGCGCTGCCGTCGAGGTAGACCATCGCGCCTTCCGGTACCGGCAGCGTTGCCGCCACTGCCTTTGCGATCGACTTGCCGTGGTTCTGGTAGGTCACCTGGTATTCGATGGTGTCGCCAGGGTTCGCTTCGGTAGCAGGCACCAGCTTTTCGCCGCCCTTGTCCTGGGTCACGACCTGGAACGCTTGCAGGCGGACATCGACCGCCTGCGCATCGGCAGCGAACACCTTCGTGCCGGCCAGGACCGTGATCCAGAACAGCAGGATCATCACGATGCGCATCAGCAGGGGATTCGTTGCAGTCAAACGGTATTGGTTGGAAGTGGTCATGGTTTCGTTTTTACTGGATTGTTGATGTGAGGAATTTTATCGTCTTTGCTGAATTTCTCAAGAAAAATATTTCGTTTTGACTGGTTTGGTTGCGCCGAAGGAACATGTTGAACATGATTTTTGTCCCCGTGCTGGTGCGAAAAATGGGGAGCGCTAACCTGAAATAGCTTTTGCCGTTGTTTTGAGGCAACAAAATTCAGGCCGAATCAATACTCTGACTTTGCTGGATTTACTGTTTGTGCGAAATGACGCATGATGGAGACATGCACCCGTTGCGTCGTCGCCCGCAGCGTCTTATCCACCTATCTCACTGAATTTATGGAAACGATCTATCTGGAATCGCCTGATGCGCTGCAAGACCTGCGTGCGATCTATTCGGCGCTCGACGGCGCCCAGGCCATCGTCGAATTCGATTTGAATGGCAACATCCTGCGCGCCAACGACAACTTCCTGAGCGTGACGGGCTATACGGACGCCGAGCTGGCGGGGCGTCATCACTCGATGTTCTGCGAGCGCGAGCTGATCGATTCGCCGGCCTATGCCCGTTTCTGGCAAGACCTGGGCGCCGGCAAGGCGGACCGCGCCGAATACAAGCGCATCGCCAAGGGCGGGCGCGAATTCTGGATCAATGCATCCTACAATCCGGTCAAGGACAGCTCGGGGCGCGTCGCCAAGATCATCAAGTTCGCCACCGACATCACGGCCGAGAAAATCCGCGCTGCTGAAACCACCGGCCTCGTGTCGGCAATCGGCCGCGCGCAGGCCGTGGTCGAATTCGACATGAGCGGGGTCCTGCTCGATGCCAATGCCAACTTCCTCGACCTGCTCGACTACGCGCTGGAGGACGTGCGCGGCGAACACCACCGCGTGTTCTGTGACGACGAATACGCGTCGAGCGCGGCCTATCGCCGCTTCTGGGGCAAGCTCAATCGCGGCGAATTCGACGCCGGCCGCTACAAGCGCCACGGCAACAACGGCAAGACCGTGTGGATCCAGGCGACCTACAACCCGATCTTCGACGCCAACGGCAAGCCGGTCAAAGTCGTCAAATTTGCCACCGACATCACCGCGCAGGTGCTGCTCGAAGAAGCTGCCGTCCAGCGCGCCGAAGACGAGCGCCGCAAGGTCGGTCTGCTGCTCGAACAGGTGGCGCGCGCCTCGGCCGGCGACCTGACCGGCACGATCGATACCAGTGGCACCGAGCCGCTAGACGAACTGGGGCGCGGCGTGATGAAGATGATCGGCGACCTGCGCAGCGTGATCGGCGATGCCGTCTCGGCCGCCGGCAAGCTCAATGTGTCGTCGCGCACGATCGCCGAGCGCTCCAACACGGTGGCTGCCAGCGCCCAGGCACTGGGCGCGACGGTCGAACAGATGAACGCGTCGGTCGACGGCTTGACCGCCTCGATCAACACGATCGCCCGCAGCACGCAGGAAGCCAACAGCCTGGCCCAGTCGACCCGTGACGAAGCCGAGATCGGCGCCAAGGCGATTGCCCGCTCGATCGAAGCGATGGCGATGATCAACCAGTCGTCCGAAGACATTGGCGAGATCGTCAAGGTCATCGGCGAGATCGCCGGCCAGACCAATATGCTCGCCTTCAATGCGGCCATCGAAGCAGCGCGCGCCGGTGAGCACGGCCTGGGCTTTTCGGTCGTGGCCGACGAAGTGCGCAAGCTGGCCGAGCGTTCGTCGCAGGCGACCAAGGAAATCTCGAAGCTGATCAACGAATCGGTGCGCCGCGTGGCGCAGGGCAGCGAAATCTCGCGCCAGGCCAGCGAAGCGTTCGACCGCATCACCAGCGGCGTCGGCAAGACCTCGCTGGCGATTGCCGAGATCTCCGACAGCGCCAGCGAGCAGTCGCTCACGGCCAAGGAAGTCTCGGCCGCGATCCTCTACATCGCCCAGGAGACCGAGCGGTCGGCCGGTTCGTGCGACAGCATCGCCCGTTCGACCGAGGGCCTGAACGAGCACGCCACTCACCTGAACAACACTGTCGCCCGCTTCGTGGTCTGAAGCACGAGGAAACGGCCATGGAACTGCGCGACGACCATCTCTCCGCCCTGATCGCCCTGGTGCGCCAGCACACGGGCATCGCGATGAACGAGCACAAGCGCGTCCTGCTGCAGGGGCGCCTGCTGCCGCGCCTGCGCGCGCTGGGCATCGCCTCGTGGGCCGGCTATATCGAGCGCCTGGCCAGCGATCGCACCGAGGTCACTTCGTTCATCGACTCGGTGACCACCAACGACACGGTGTTCTTCCGCACGCCTGCTGTCTGGGCCTGGCTGTCGGAGACGTTCCTGCCGGCGTTCGCGGCGCAGAACTTCGCCGCGCCGCTGCGCATCTGGTCGGCCGCTGCAGCCACCGGTGAAGAAGCCTATTCGCTGGCCATGAGCTGCCTCGAATACCAGGCGCATGCACCCGGCCTGCGCTTCGAGATCCTGGGCACCGACATCTCGCATGCGGCGCTGGCCACGGCGCGCGCCGGCGCCTACCGCGGCCGCAGCGTGGAACGCTTCGAGGCCGATCGCCCGGCCCTGTTTCGCAAGTACCTGGTCGCGCATGGCGATGGCGTGAAAGTCGATCCGGCAGTCGCGCAGCACGTGCGCTTCGACCAGCACAATCTGCTGGGCCGCCCGCCACAGGGCGCCGCGTTCGACCTCGTCATGCTGCGCAATGTGCTGATCTATTTCGACGCCGAGCACCAGCAGCAGGTGCTGGCCGGCGCCCGGGCCGCGATGCGGCCCGACGCCCGCCTGGTCCTGGGTGAACAGGAATCCATCACCCGCCTGCAGACCGCGTTCGCGTTCGAGCAGGCCCATGTTTATCGTATTGGCGGAGAACCATCATGAGTATGCAAAGCCTGAGCCACATGTCGCATGTCTTGTCCGGCCAGATGCAGATCGGCCACGGCCACCAGGTTCTGACCGCGCTGCTCGGCTCCTGCGTCGGGATCGGCATGATCTGGCGCAAGCAGGGCCGCTGCGGCCTGGCGCACTGCTTCCTGCCCGATGGCGTGGAAGCCGGGGAGGGCTCGGCCCGTTACGTCAGCGCGGCCGTGCCGCGTCTGCTGGCAATGATGGGCGTGCGGCGCGAGCAGTACGACGAAGTCGACGTCGTCATCGCCGGCGGTGCGCGCATGCTGAACCTGCGCCCGGTGGGCGGCGCGGTCGGCACGCGCAATATCGAAGCGGCCCGCTCGCAACTGTCGCTGCGCGGTCTGCAGGTGCGTTTCCAGGACGTGGGCGGCTCGCAGGGCCGGCGCCTGTCGATCGATTGCGATCAACAGACGTTCAGCGTGGTGCGCATCGCGCGCGAACAGGAGGCGCTGGCGGCATGAATACGGACACTGCAACGATGACAGATGTGCACGCGGCCGTGACGGCCATCGAACAACAGATGGCCGGGGCGGCGCGCGTGCTGCGCGAAGCGGCCGGCATGGAAGTGATGGGCACGTTCTTCCTGGCCGGGCAGGAGTTCGCGCTGCCGGCATTGAACGTGCGCGAAGTGGTGGGCATGCCGGCGCGGATCACGCCGATCCCGCTGTCGCCGCGCTGCCTGGAGGGCATCTTCACACTGCGCGGCGCGGCGATTCCGCTGCTCAACCTGGGCCGCATCTTCGATCCTGCTGCACCTGGTGTGACGGGCGAGCAGCGCGTGGTGATCATCGACGTCGACGACATCCAGGTCGGCCTCGTGTTCGACGCCACCGGCGAAGTGCTGCGCGTGCGGCCCGAGCAACGCGCCGGCCTGCACTGGCAACAGGACACTGCGCGCGGCGTCATCGCCGGCACGATCACGCTGGCCGATGGCGCGCGCGTGCTGCAGCTGCTCGATGCCGATGCGCTGGTGCGGATCGATAACGTGCCCCAGGTACGCGCCCATGCCAGCGTGGCGCGCGACGCCTGGCGCATGCGCTTCCTGCGCCAGGCGCAGGGCCGCAAGTGCATCTCGTTTACCGTCGGCGGCCTGCGCGTTGCGCTGGCGATGGAAGCGATCCAGGAGATCATGCGCGTGCCCGAACTGCTGCCGTCGGTGATGGTGGGCCGCCTGTGCAAGGGCTGGCTGAACCTGCGCGGCGTGCCGGTCGGCGTGGTCGACTTCGGCGCGCTGCTCGGTTGCGGTCCGTCGCAGTCCGAGCCGCTTGATGCACGCGTCCTGATCGTGCGCATCGGCGACGAGCAACTGGGCCTGCTGGTCGATGCGGTCGACGACATCCGCCCGTACTTCGACACCGACATCCTGCCCATTCCGCTGCTGGGCACCGCGCGCGGCGCGATGTACCGCGGCTGCCTGCCCAACGCCGAACTGGGCGACAGCCTGTTCCTGGCCCATGACCATCTATTCTCGGAGTCCGAGGTGAGCGACATCTGCGCCGGCCATCGCCGCCTGTATGCACAAGAAGCCAGCGCTGCCTGCGCTGCCCGCAAGATGACCGGCGCGCGCCACGTATACCTGGCGTTTTCGCTCGATACAGGCTGGGCCGCCGACATCAGCCAGGTACGCGAGATCGTCGATTTCGACGGCGCCGTCACCCGCCCGCCCGGGATGCCGGCCTGCGTGCACGGCATGCTGCAGGTGCGCCAGCAGATGGTGTGCGTGATCGACCTGCGCCTGTTGTACGGCATGGCACCCTTGGCGGCCGCGCCGGCGACCGATGCCGCGCGCCGCATCCTGGTGCTCGAGCACGACGGCGAGCGCTTCGGCCTGATCGTCGACCGCGTCGACACCATCCTGTCGCTGCCGGACACCCAGCGCCGCCCATCGCCGCAACTGCTGCGCGTAAACGGTCCGCAAGACATGCGCCAGGACAGCGCCGAAGTGCTCGAAGTGCCCGGCATCGACGGGCGCGAGGACGTGCTGACGCTGTTCGACAAGGAGAAGTTCATCGTCACGCTGCGCCAGCAATTGGGCGCGGTGCATTGAGCTGCGCGCCCTCCAGCTGATTCAATGGCCCCGCGGGGCCATTTTTTCTTGTGCACGCAAAAGCAACCTCGCAGCTTGCCATGATGCCCAGCAACGCTTTTGGTCAATCAAGTTGCTCAATAACGCATTGTGGCGCTGTGGAGCAAACGCAAAACAGCACATTGACGTTAGTCAACTTTGATCTGGCGGCATCAGCGTAGTGTAGCGGCTGAACTTTTTCTGTCGCGTTCGCTGCAGGGAGTTCATTCCTCCCATCCCAGGACCACACATGGCTATCGATCGCCGCGCGTTTCAAGACCTCTTGCACGATCAGCAGCACAATCGAATCCTGCGCCTTTCGTTTCCGAACGACGATGCACCGCGCGCCCAATTCCTGGTGAACCGGATCGATGCAGAGGAATACCTGTCGCGGGATTTCGTTTTTACGGTCGAGTTGCTGGCCGATGATCCCAATATCGCGCTCAAGGATATGTTGGCAAAATTGCTGAATATCGAACTCGTGCGCCAAGATGGCAGCCTGCGCTATTTTTCTGGCTACTTGTTCAGCTTCCGTCGTTGCCGATGCGATGGTGGCGTCACTTTCTATGAAGCCATCCTTGGCCCGTGGCTGAAATTCCTGGCACTGCGCAATGACAGCTATCTGTTTCATGGCATGCGCTTGCGAGCGCAGGCCGATGACATCTTTCGCGACTATGGCGTGTTGTCGCGCTGGGAATGGCGCGTGACGGCGCAGGATCCGGTGATGCACGATGCCTGCCAGTTCAACGAAAGCGACTTCAATTACCTGAGCCGGCGCTGGGAAGACGCTGGGTGGTACTACTGGTATGAGCACGACGCTGCTGGTCACACGCTGATCATTGGCTGCAATTCCACACTGGCGTCGCCGATCGACGGTGGTGCCGACGTGCGCTTTCACGGAGAAGGTAATGCACTGGAAGAAGATGCCATCGATTACTGGTCGCAGGTAAGGCATGTTGCGGTTTCAAGCGTCGCGCTGAACAGTTTTAATTTCAAAAATGCGAGACCGCGCAGCGTCACGACGCCAACGGTGAGCAAGCAGGGCCTGGTGCCATTGATCGAATCATATGGATATGCTGGCGCTTACGGTTTCAAGGACTGGAATCACGGGAATGCGCTCAGCCTCGTTCGCATGGAAGAAGTAGAAGCCATCGCCAAGCATATCGATGCCAGGGGCAACAATCGCTTCCTGATGCCGGGCCGCTGGTTCCGTCTGCTGGGCCATTTCAATTACGGTATAACGCGCGAGGCGAGCAGGCCCGGGAAGGACGAGTTTCTGATTATTTCGGTACGCCATACTGCGACGAACAACTATCTGCAAACGGTGGAAAAAAAGGTCTCCTATCGTAACTGGGCGACATGCTCCGCCAGATCCGTCCCCTGGCGACCGGGGCGGCATTTCAACAGCGCGGAGACACGGATTCTCGCGCCGCAGACGGCGATCGTCGTGGGTGACCCTGGCCAGGACAGTATCTGCACGGATGATTACGGCAGGGTACGCGTGCAATTTCATTGGGATCGCAGGGGCAGCAACGATGACCGTAGTTCCGCCTGGATCCGTGTGTCAAGCGCCTGGGCGGGCGCAGAATTTGGCGCGGCAGCGATTCCCAGGGTGGGTACGGAGGTTGTCGTCCAGTGGCTGGACGGTTGTCCGGACCGCCCGATCATCACAGGGGCGGTCTTTAACGGCAGTAACATGCCGCCGTGGGATGTGCCCGGGCAGCGCGCGTTGACGGGCCTGCGCAGCCGCGAGCTGGGATCCGGGGTCAGTTCTGCGGACGGGCGCGGCAATCACCTGATCCTTGACGACACGAGCGGCGAGATCCAGGCGCAGCTCAGAAGCGATCATCAGCATAGCCAGCTTTCACTGGGCCTCATCACGCGCATCGAAGACCATCGTGGGCGCAGGGACAGGCGTGGAGAAGGGTGGGAACTTCGTACCGACGGGCATGGTGTGGCGCGCGCGGCCAAGGGTCTGTTGATCACGACCGAGGTGCGGCAGGCTGCCTGCGGGACTGTCAAGGAAATGGGCGAAACGGTAAGGCAGCTGGATGCCGCACAGGCATTGCACGACGCTCAGGCGACGTCCGCATTGAAGGGATTTGCGCAGGACAATGGACAGCAGCACAGCGTCGCCGATGTGCTCAAAGCGCAAAACGATGCGATACGGGGCGCAGGCGAACAGTTCCCGGAGCTTGCGGAGCCACATCTTGTTTTGTCCAGCCCGGCCGGAATTGAATTGGTCTCGACCAGGTCGACCCATATTGCCAGCGGCGAGCACACCGCGCTGACGGCCGGCCACAACCTGTCGATCGCAGCTGGTGACAGCCTCTACGCGAGCATAAGGCAGACACTGCGTCTGTTCGTGCATAAAGCGGGCATGAAGTTCATTGCCGCCGCCGGAAAGATCACCGTGCAGGCGCATGACGACGACATTAAGGTGATCGCAGACAAGGTGCTGGCGCTGATCAGCCAATCCGACTGGGTCGATATCCGGGGAAGGAAGGGGGTACGGCTGCACGGCCCCGGCGCCATGGTTGAAATCACCGACCGCATGCAGGTATTCGCGCCGAAGCCGACGCTCTTTCACGGCAACCTGGAAACGCTCGCGCCCCAGAACCGGCCGCAGCCATCGCAGGAGCACAAGACCAACATCGACGAGGCGGCCACGCCCGAAGATCCGAAACAGCTCGTGTTGACGCTGCAAACGCATCGTGACAGCGGCCGCCCAATCGCCAACATGCCGTACAAGCTGTTCAAGAACGGCAGCCGGTTCGACGAAGGCATCACCGATGACCTCGGTCGTATCGCCATCAAGCATACAAAAGGAACGCAGGCTTACTCGGTCGAGCTGGCCAATGGTGATCGCTACGATCTGGCAGCCTCGGAGAAGTTCGATTCGACGAACCACGCTTTGTACACCGAACAGTCCTTGTCGAGTCAGGGCGCACGCGCGCTTGATGGTTCGGCGGATGGCCGCACCCCAACCTGACTTTTCATGAACAGAACAGGAAACGACATGAGCGCCGAAACTTATCTGCGAACCGAGCAGGTGCACATCAACGAAGTCAGCTGCCATGCGAATTCGACCGTTCAGTGGTTCGCGGAAGTCAGGAACAAGAAGGGAAGCGCCACCCATCCGATCACCCACAACAATCGGCTAAGGCTCCTGGTCTGCGGCAAGGAGGGTTTCGCCGCAATCGCCAAAGACATCGCCGAGGCGAAGGAAAGCATCGATCTGGTGTGCTGGGGCTTCGATCCCGGAATGGAGCTGAACCGAAATGGGTACATCTGGCCACGGGCCGACACCTATGGCGATCTGTTGATCGCGGCCGGACGGCGGGGCGTAAGTGTTCGCTTGTTGATCTGGTATAGCTGGATCGGCGGAAAAAAACAGAAACACATGCCGGGCCATACCCACGGCACTTCACCCTGGCATACGCAGAAAAGCGATCTGGTCGGCCAACAACTGCATGCCAAGACGAGTCTGGAAATGATTCGTGAGCATGCGCGTGAGCATCGCCATCAAAAAAAATGGATGATTTCGGGCGACGAGTTGGGCGCAATGGCGAAGGAGGAGTACTGCTGCAGCTGGTATCGCGCGGCATTCAAGAATCTGCTCAGGGGCATCAGCATTCGCCTGCGCGATGGGGACTGCAATAGCAACGAAAAATCGCTCGGTCACGAGCGGGGACGACCCGATTTCAGCGAGAGTTATTTGCTGGAGCATCACGGAACCCACCACCAGAAGCCGGTACTGATCGATTTCAACTACAAGCAGGGCGAAAAGGCCGTCGGTTATGTCATGGGACTCAATTCCATGACCGGCTATTGGGACACCGAGGAGCATGGCGTCGACAATTTATTGCGCGAACACGGAGAGGTCAATACGCTGAAAGAGAAAACACAGGGCGTGGACGGCGTTCACGATTTCGAAACGCTCAAGCCGCTGCGCGATTACGCCTGCCGGATCGACGGTGGCAGGGCGCTGATACCATTGCACGAGAATTTCGAACGGGCGTGGGCGCGTGCCGGTAACGGAGACAATCCTTACGCCAAAACAGCGTCCTACGTATGCAGCACACCGCCCTCGGCCCTGCTGCGCAAGGCGACCGGCGGCGACTCGACGGTGCAGATTGTCCGCACACAGCCCGAGGAAGACGATTTCACGATCAAGGAGATCTACTTCAACGCGACCCGCGTCGCTGCGGGCGGGGGTGGCTACCTTTACCTGGAAAACCAGTATTTCCAGTATCAGGAGTGGGCTGAGCATCTGCTCGCGATCCGCAAAGCGGTGCTCGCCGGATGGAATCGCAACTGCGCGAAGATCGGCAAGGGCAGTGAAGATGTGCCCGTGATGCACGTGTTCGTCGTCATCCCGGCGCCGGAGTCGGCAGGGATGATCCCGCGCACCTACGAGACACTGGCGCCCCTGGGACAACAGGGCGGCTTGACGCAACAGGTCGACATGATCGACAAGACCAATGAACAAGCCAGACTTGAGCGAACGATGCCAAAGCCTTTTTTCGGGGATGCCGTGGACAGGCGGGCGAGCGCGCCAAAGCCCTTGCCGGAAGTCGTCGTGGCTGCTAACAGGATCGACAAGCCGTCCGAGTTGATCCTCAAGAATACGTACGGCCTGCGAGTCTGCGTGGCCATGCTCAACGCCTGCGAATTCAACGAGGCCCGTCGCGCATGGCGCTACCGTGAAATCTATATTCATTCCAAGTTGCTACTGGTCGATGACTCCTTTTTCACGCTAGGTAGTGCGAATCTGAATCAGCGCAGCATGGCGGTCGACAGCGAGATCAACCTCGCCACGAATGACCAGCGACACGCAACTGCCCTGAGAAGACGGATCTGGTCGACGCTGGCGACTAAAAAGAATGACGGCGGCAATGCGACGCCGCGAGAGATCGAACGGACGTTCAAGGACTGGGTGAGCCTGATGAAGCTCAACAAGGACAGGCAGAAGGCGCGATCAAACAAGCCGGTTGACAAGCAGATGGAAGGGTTCATCGTACCGCTCGATGATGGGCGATGCTCAATCGCGCGAGTCGCCTGATCATGTGGGCACGTTCCATCCATCTTCCTCGTGGTCGCCGGAATGCGGCGACCGTGATCGTCGTTCTTACTTTCATGACGGGCTGCCATATGGACAAAGCCAAGGTTCCGCCACACATGCAACCGTTGCCGCCGTTCGATCCGCATATCACATCGTTCGAGTGCCAGACCGAAGCGAGCAAGGTGCCGCCGATCGACGCCCAAGCGGACGACTGGTTCCTCGAAGCGCGGACGCTCGAAGATAGTTTTATCTTCATCGACGACCGCGACTACAAGAAAATCGTCCAGCTGACACGCCAGGCGGCCGAGCGGCATCACTGGAAAGCGATGCTGAACCTGGCCAGCTTGTATGTAGAAGGCCAGGATCCGCCAAATGGCGAGGATGCGGCGATGAGGCTGGTGTCGCAGGCCGTGGAACTGGGCATTCCGGCTGCTTATGACCGGATGGGCACTTATTATCTGAATGGAACCGGCGTGTTCGGAAATACGGACCGTGCTTACGCTTTTTTCCAGAAGGCAGCGCAGATGGGCAACCCGCAGGCGATGGTCTTCCTCGGTGAAAAGATCGATGCGGGAGCCGATGGCCTCGTACCTGGTTATTGGGGCAATATCCCGATTGCGATCAAGATGTTCGAATGCGCGCTAGCTCAGGGATATGGCCCAGGAGCGATAGAGATGCAACCCATGTATGTTGTTCCTCGGGCCCTGGACGGCACACAAGTGGGTGAGCGATCCCGAGCAACCTTCGACCGCGTAATGCGGGCGATGCACGAGGGCGTGAAGGGCGGCTGCGAGTTTTGCTCGAACAACATTGGCAGCGAGTTCGACCGTCCGAGCAATCTGGCAACCATGTATGTGCCCTTCATCGACAAGGCGCGAGGCGAGCGTTATGACAGGCTGGGGACGGCACTCAGCTTTAACCCCGACCGCCGCTTCCCGAACCTGGACAAAATCGTGCCCCTGCCGCCGGCCGTGCTGCCGCCATGGGACGGCACGCGCGAGAGCCTCCTCGCTGCCGCCATGCCCGTCGTGCCTGCCCCGGTAAACCCGGCGCCGACCGAGGCCTCGCTCAGGAAAGGTCGGTACTTCCTCGACAGCGCCTACACGTTCCGGCCCCTCTCCGAAACCACCGACGCCGTCCAGGCGCCCGTCGCCGGCTACTGGCAACCGAAGGCGCCGCAGGAAGCGGGCGAGGTGCGCGCTTTCCTCGCCACAATTCCTCCCGGCCTGTACGGCAAAGGGGAAACGTTCGAGCCGCCGCGTTACACGAACGGCGCGGGATCCAGGGCGATCACCGGTCTGCTCTGGCAGCGCGTGCTGACGATGCACAACGACGGCGGCGCGGTCGCGCCGCGCACGGCGCTCAGGCTGTCGCGGCAGGTCCCACGGCTGGATCCGCCAATAACCTGTGCGGGTGACAAGGCATGCGCGCGTACGGGCACCTGGCAGCCATGGATCGCGCCCGGGCATCCGCTGGAATACGAAGTCAATCAGGCGTGGCGCCAGCGCTGGCTGACGGCAGGGCAGTCATTTCCCGATCCGAAGCGCGACTGGATGCTGCCGCTTGATGCGAGCGAACTTGCCTGGCATCTGATCGAGCCCCAACAGGTCGATCGCGGGCATACGGAGGAGGACAAATGAAACACGCAGGCCGTAGTGTCATTCGTCTCAACGACAAGACCGATCACGGCGGCCAGGTCATTCTGGTTTCCTCCGGCACCGTTGTCATGGGCACCGAAGTGGCCCTAGCAGGCGATACCACCTTCTGCCCGAAATGCAAGGGCCGGTTTGCGATCATCCCGGACGGTGAAGGTGCCCGGCATATGGGGCGGGCCTACGCCTACAACAACGACCTCACGGCCTGCGGTGCAAAGCTGATTGCATCGCTTTGACCCGGCGGCTGTTTCAAGCTACGCCAGCCGCTCCAGCAGCGCCTCGAGCTGCTGCGCATCATACGGCTTGGCCAGAATCGCATCCGCGACGCTGGAGGCCTGACTGGCCCCGCTGGCAAACGCGATGCGCGTCTGCGGCAGACGCGCCTTGATCTTCAGGGCCAGTTCATCGCCTTGCATCTTCGGCAGGTGCAGGTCGGTCAACACGATGTCGGGCGCCCGGTCCAGCAAGTCCAGCGCGGCTTCGGCATCGGCCGCTTCCAGCACCTCGTACCCGAGAAAGCGCATCAGTTCAGCCGTATTCTCGCGGATGGCGTCGTCGTCTTCCACCAGCAGCACCCGCGCCTTCGCCGCCACCGGGTCCGCCACAGTGGCAGGCAGACTGGCCGCCAGCAGCGCATTCTTCTGCTGCTGGTTCGACAGCACATGCCGCACCTTGCGCGCCAGGTTGTCGCGCGTGTACGGCTTGCCGAGCAGTTCGACACCGGCGTCGAGCCGGCCGCCGTGCACGATCGCGTTCTCGGTATAGCCTGACGTGAACAGCACCGCCACGTTCGGCAAGCGCTCGCGCGTCTTTTTGGCCAGCTCGGGGCTGCGCAGCGGTCCGGGCATCACGACGTCGGTAAACAGCAGGTCGATGTGGATGCCGCTGTCGACCACCGTCAGCGCCGCGCTGGCGTCGTTGGCGCGCAGCACGCGGTAACCCAGGTCGGTCAGCATGTCGACCACCGTCAGGCGCACCTGCTCGTCGTCCTCGACCACCAGCACGGTCTCGTGGCCGCCGGTGACCGGTTGCAGCAGCGGCTCGCCCGCATGGTCCTCGACCTGCAGGGAGCGGGGCAGGTAGATCTTGATCGTGGTGCCTTCATCGACCTCGCTGTAGATCTTGACGTGGCCGCCCGATTGCTTGACCAGGCCATACACCATCGACAGCCCCAGGCCCGTGCCTTTGCCTTCGGGCTTGGTCGAGAAGAATGGTTCGAAGGCCTGGTCGATCACATCCTGCGGCATGCCGCTGCCGGTGTCGCTCACGGCCAGCATCAAGTACTGGCCGGGCGCCACTTCCGGGTGTCCCACGCAGTAGGTGTCGTCGAGCGACGCATTGGCCACCTCAAGGGTCAGGCGCCCGGCGCCTTCCATCGCATCGCGCGCGTTGATCGCCAGGTTCAGGATCGCGTTCTCGAGCTGCGCCGGGTCGACCTCGGTGGTCCACAGGCCACCCGAGATCACCATCTCGATGTCGATCTCTTCGCCCAGCGCGCGCCGCATCATGTCGTCCATATTGCCCAGCAGGCGCCCGATCTTGACCGCCTTGGGTTCGAGCGGCTGGCGCCGCGCGAACGACAGCAGCGAGCTGGCTAGCTTGGCGCCCCGTTCGACGCCGCTCATCGCGTTCTGGACGCGCTTCTGGATCTCGGGCAGGCCGTCGGCGCGGCGTGCGATGAGTTGCAGGTTGCCGCCGATGACCTGCAGCAGATTGTTGAAGTCATGCGCCACGCCGCCGGTGAGCTTGCCGATCGTCTCCATCTTCTGCGACTGCTGCAGCGCCGCCTCGGTGCGGCGCATCACTTCCATCTGCGCCAGGTCGGCGCTGATGTCGCGGCCCACGGCGTGCACGTACTGCAGGTCGGGCGACGCGGTCCACGACAGGTTGCACCATGAACCGTTTTTGCGCTGCCAGCGGTTCTCGAAGCGGAACATCTGGCCCCCCAGGCGCAGCGCCTCCATCTGCTGCGCCGTCACGGCGCGGTCGTCGGGATGCACGAGCGCGAGCATCGGCGTGCCCAGCACCTCGGCCTCGGTCCAGCCGAGGATGGCCGTGAAGGCCGGATTGACCGCGAACAGCGTGGCGTGCAGGTCGGCCACCAGCATGATGTCCTTCGACAGGCGCCACATGCGGTCACGTTCGGCGGTGCGGCGTTCGACCCGTTCTTCCAGGCTGGCATTGGACAGTGCCAGCGCGTCGGACGCGCGCTTCTGGTCTTCGATGTCGATGCTGCTGCCGATCCAGAGCGATGCTTCGTCAGCCTCGCCCGGGGAGCGGTGGGCGCGCACCAGATGCCAGCGGTACTGGCCGTCGTGGCGCCGCAGTCGGATTTCGGCGTCGATCGGCGCGCCCGTCGCCACGCTGGCCTGCCACACGGCGCGGTAGCGTTCCATGTCGTCCCGATGCACGATCGCCTGCCAGCCCAGACCCAGCGCTGTGTCGGGCGACGTGCTGCAGCCGGCGTACTCACGCACGCGGTCGTTGATCCATTCGACGCTGCCGTCGTCATGCGCCGCCCACACGTGGTTCGGCATCGCCTGCGCGAACGTGCGAAAGCGCGTTTCGCTCGCGCGCAGCGCGCGCTCGGCGTGCACCCGCTCGGTGACGTCGTTGCCGAGAACAAAGGTGGCGAACACGGCGCCATCGGCATCGCGCAGCGGTTGCAGCACGAAGTCGACGAAGGTGCGGATCAGCCCGTCCTGGCCGGGATTGTTCAGCGTGAGTTCAACCCCTTCGGCGCGAAACACCGCCCCATCGGCGTAGCTGCGATCGAGCTGCTCGACGATGCCATGCTCGGCCAGTTCGGGCACGGCCTGCGCGACGGACATGCCCAGCAGCGGGCGCTCGCCGGTCAGGATGCGGTAAGCATCGTTGGCCAGCGCGTAGCGGTGCTCGGGGCCATCGAGCAGGCAGATGAAGCCCGGCGCCTGCTCGAACATCGTGTGCAGGCGCGCGCGCTCGGCCTGGATGTGGCGTTCGGCCTTCACCTTGCTGGAGGTCTCGACCACGACCGCCATGACGCCGGCGACGACGCCATCTCCGTCGCGGATCGGGGAATAGTCGAGATTCATCCAGACCTGCTCGGGCGGCCCGCCGCGGTGCAGTGTGAGTTCCTGGTCCTGGTAGCTCAGCGTGCCGCCCGCCAGCCCGACCCGCATCACGTTGTCGTTGAACGCAGCCACCTCCGGCCAGCCTTCGCGTACTTTCGAGCCCAGCAGCATTGGGTGGCGCCCGCCTGCGATCACCCCGTAAGCCTCGTTGTAGATCATGTAGCCGTCCGGGCCCCACAGCGTGGCGATCGGCGTCGGCGTGGCCATGATCAGGGCGACGGTTGTCTTGAGCACGCTTGGCCAGTCGTCGATCGGGCCGAGATCGGTGCTTTGCCAGGGGTAGGCCAGGACCAAACGCGAGGTTTCGTCGATTTCGGGCAGGAAGGGCAGGCTGGCTGGCATCGTGGGTAAAATGCTAAAAAATGGACGCTGGTATTTTACACTTGGACCGCTGAGCAGTGACGCATCATTACCGATAAGAAATATTTTTGGAGTGCAGCCATGTGCGTGAATTACCGCCCCCCGACCCCGGAGATGTTCAACGGCCGCATCGGCGCGTTCAGCCAGTTGCCGCGCGACTGGCAATGGCCCGAAGAAACGTGGAAGGATTACGATGCGCCGATCCTGTGCGCCGCGCCCGGGCTCGCGCCGCAGGCGCGCGTGGCGAGCTACGGCATGGTCCCGCGCCGCCACATTCCGCCTGACGTGAAACCGTTCGACACGATGAACGCGCGCGCCGAATCGCTCGTTGCGCGCCGTTCGTTTGCGTCGGCCTGGCGTCGCCTGCAACTGTGCGCGGTGCCGATGCTGTGGTTTTACGAACCCTGCTACGAAAGCGGCCGCGCCGAACGCACGGCGATCGGCATGCGCGACAAATCGCTGTTCTGGGTGGCCGGGCTGTGGCGCGAGTGGCAGGAAGCGGACGGCAGCATGACTAGTGCCTTTACCCAGATCACGATCAACGCCGACACGCATCCCTTGATGCGCCGCATGCACCGGCCGGGCGACGAAAAGCGCTCGCTCGTGCTGCTGGGCGACGACGAGGTACGCGACTGGCTGGGCAGCCGCGACCTCGATGTGGCGCACAGCTTCCTGCGCCATTTTCCGGCCGAGGCGATGACGGCGTGGCCGGCACCGCTGGCGCCCAGGCGCGCAGCGCCGACCGCGGCGCCGGTACCCGTCAATGGCGAGTTGTTCTGATCAGCGCAGCAGGCACGGGCGCTTGTTGTCGAACTGCCAGTCGCGGATCAGGTACTGCATCGCCACGGCATCGTCGCGTGCGCCCAGGCCGAGATTCTTGTAGGCCTGGTGCGCTGCTTCGAGCTTGTCGGCATCGAGCTCGATACCCAGGCCCGGGCGCGCCGGCACCTGCACCATGCCGCCTTCGATGCGTAGCGGCTCTTTGGTCAGGTGCTGGCCATCCTGCCAGATCCAGTGGGTGTCGATGGCCGTGACGCGCCCCGGCGCGGCGGCCCCCACGTGCGTAAACATCGCCAGCGAAATGTCGAAGTGGTTGTTCGAGTGAGAACCCCAGGTCAGGCCGAACATCTCGCACAACTGGGCCACCCGCACCGACCCCTGCATGGTCCAGAAGTGCGGGTCGGCCAGCGGGATGTCGACCGACTGCAGCTGGATCGCATGGGCCATCTGGCGCCAGTCGGTCGCGATCATGTTGGTGGCCGTGCGCAGGCCCGTGGCGCGGCGGAACTCGGCCATCACTTCGCGGCCCGAGTACCCGTTCTCGGCGCCGCACGGGTCTTCGGCGTAGGCCAGGATGTCGTGCTTGTCGCGGCAGACCCGGATGGCGTCGGCCAGCAGCCAGCCGCCATTCGGGTCGAGCGTTACGCGCGCCTGCGGGAAGCGCTCGTGCAGGGCGACGATGGCTTCCATCTCTTCATCGGCGCCCAGCACGCCGCCCTTGAGCTTGAAGTCATTGAAGCCGTAGCGCTCACGCGCCGCTTCGGCCAGGCGCACGATGGCTTCCGGCGTGAGCGCCTGTTCGTTGCGCAGGCGCAGCCAGGGATCGACCGCATCGGCCTCGCTGCGATAACCGAGCGGCGTCTTGCCGCTGTCGCCCACGTAGAACAGGTAACCCAGCATCTCGACCGCCGTGCGCTGCTGCCCTTCGCCCAGCAGCGCCGCCACCGGCACGCCCATGAACTGGCCGAGCAGGTCGAGCATCGCCGATTCGACAGCCGTGACGGCGTGAATGGTCGTGCGCAGATCGAACGTCTGCAGGCCGCGGCCACCAGCATCGCGGTCGGCAAACGCGCTGCGCATCGCGTTCAGCACCTTGTTGTAATCGCCCAGCGTGGCGCCGATGACGAACGGGCCGGCATCCTCGATGGTCTGGCGGATCTTTTCGCCGCCGGGCACTTCGCCCAGGCCGGTATTGCCGGCGCTGTCGGTCAGGATCACGATGTTGCGGGTGAACCACGGGCCGTGCGCGCCGCTCAGGTTCAGGAGCATGCTGTCCTGGCCCGCGACGGGGACGACGCGCAGGCTGGTGATG
This sequence comes from Oxalobacteraceae sp. CFBP 8761, assembly GCA_014841595.1. Classification (NCBI taxonomy): domain Bacteria; kingdom Pseudomonadati; phylum Pseudomonadota; class Betaproteobacteria; order Burkholderiales; family Oxalobacteraceae; species Oxalobacteraceae sp. CFBP 8761. Next base: position 1,735,643 of record JACYUE010000001.1, read on the forward strand.
ACGGGGGCAGAGGACGAAGTATTGGACATGATGGGCTGCTTGAAAAAAAGTGTTGAACGGGTCTGGCGTCAGTCCAGCGTGATCTTGCCGTTGGTGATCACCTCGCGCCAACGCGCCAGCTCCTGCGCCTGGAACTTCGCGAACTGCTCGGGCGTCGAGGCCACGACCTCGAAACCCTGTTCGGTCAGTTTGGCGGCAATCTGCGGATCGTGCAGCGCGCCCGTGATCGTCGCATGCAGCGTCGCCTTGACGTCTTTCGGCAAGCCCTTCGGCGCCGCAATGCCCTGCCACGAATAGACGTCGACTTCCCTGACGCCGGCTTCGCCCAGCGTCGGCACGTTCGGCAGCACCGCCGAGCGCTTGCTGCCCGTGACAGCCAGGGCCTTGAGTTTACCGGCCTTGATGTGGCTGAGCACGACGTTGATGTTCTGGAAGGATGCATTGGCATGGCCGCCCAGCAGGTCGGTGATCGCGGGTGCGCCGCCCTTGTACGGCACGTGCAGGCCCGATGTGCCGGTCTTTTGCCAGAACAGCGCCGTCGTCAGGTGGTCCGAGCTGCCAGCGCCGGACGTGGCAAACGTGATCTTGTCCGGATTTTTCTTCAGGTAGGCGACGAAGTCGGCGACCGTGGTGGCCGGCACGGTGGCATTCGTCACCAGCACGTTCGGGGCCTGTACGGCCACGGTCAGCAGGTCGAAGTCCTTCGACGGATCGTAGGGCAGCGTCTTTTGCAGCAGCGGGTTGACCGAATACACGCCGATGGAGGCGACCATCAGTGTGTAGCCATCGGGCGACGCGCGCTTGACGTAGCCGCCGCCCAGCGCGCCGGTGGCGCCCGGGCGGTTGTCGACCACCCACGGCTGGCCCAGTTTGGCGCTGACCTTCGGACCGATCGCGCGGGCGATGGCGTCGGTGGAGCCGCCCGCCGGGAATGGCACGACGACATTGATCGCCTTGTCCGGAAAACCTGCTGCCTGCGCGCTGCCAGCGATTGCCAGTCCGATGAGCAGGGATGAAACCTTGGTACGAATCGTCATTGTGTCTCCTCGTTATTGTGGTGTCAGAACTCAGAAGCTGTGGCGCACGCCCAGGTTGTAGGCGGTGTCGCCGCTGCCCGATTCGGTATTGTTTGCCACCGTGTAGCCGGCGCCGTTGCGGTTGTCGACGTGACCGTAGGCGGCGTAAAGGCCGGTGCGCTTGGACAGTGCGTACAGGTAGCCGATGCCCCAGGCATTGGCGTCCTGATTGAAACGGGTGCGGTCATCCTTGTGCAGGACCGACGCCAGCAGCGTGCCGCCCATGACCGGGGCCGAGATGCCGAGCAGGTAGCTGCGTCCGTCCGTCGATGGTGTCGGCCGCGTCCCGCCATACGGGTTGTTGGGGTTGATCAGCGGCGCGGCGTTGTCGCCCTTGTCGCTGCTGATCCCCGAGTGCAGCTTGATCCAGCCGGCGTTGTACGACGCAGCGAGCAGGATGTTGCGGCCGATCGAGCGGTCCACTGCAGGTACGGCGCCATTGGCCGCGACGTCAGTGTTCTTGTGGTTGTAGACGAGGCGCACGGCCAGCGGACCGGCCGCGTAGCCAATCGCGCCGCCGAACTGGCGGCCGGCGGCCGAGCGGCTTTGCTCGCCCACGCTGTAGGCCAGTTCGCCGTCGAAGCCGTTCTTCTTTGGCGTGGCGTAGGTGATCGTGTTGCTGGTGCGGATATTGGTGCCGTTGTGGGGAAACAGGCTCTTCGCGCTGCCCGCATAGCCGGTGTTGAACGGGTCGACGATCGAGACCATCGCCGTGTGATACGGCGTGTACTGGCGCCCGAGCGCCACCGAGCCCAACTTGGTGCGCAAGCCGACGTAGGCCTGACGATTGAAGATGGTGCCGGCGGCGTCGATTTCGCCGGTGTCGATCTTGGTACCGCCTTCGAGCGTGAAGAAGGCGGCCATGCCGTCGCCCAGTTCTTCCACGCCGCGCAGGCCGAAGCGCGATGCGGCGGCGGCGCCGCTGGTGACCTTGGTGACGCGGCCGGCGGTGCCGCCATCCTCGACGACGATGGCGGCGTCCACCAGGCCGTAGAACGCGACCGACGTTTGGGCATGGGCCGTGCCGGCGCCCAGTAACAGGACAAGCGCTGCTGCTGTTTTCAAGACTGTCTCCTTTGTTATGTGGTCGGACCTTATGTGATCCGTACGCAGCCTTCGGCAGTCGCCTGCTTGGGGCTGGGTCCATCATAGAGCGGAGATCAATGCCTAATCAATCCAAAGGCTGTCGCCACCAATACAGGAATTGAATCAATGCTGCGGTCAGGCAGGATGGAACGATGCCAGTACCTGCTGCTTGAGCAGTGCCAGCACGGGATTGTCGTTGTCGCGCCGGTAGGTGCCCACCAGGTGCACCGGGTCGGTGGCCACCTTGCGCAGGACGATACCTTCGAACTTCAGCCGCGCGGCGCCTTCCGCGATCAGGGCCGCGCCCATGCCGGCGCCGACCAGGGCCAGCATCGTGTGAACCTGGCCGATGTGCTCGACGATGTCCGGTACCACGCCGGCCTTTGCAAACCGTTCGCTCAGCATCTGGTAGAACGGCCGCGCCTCGTAGGGCGAATACATGACGAACGGCTTGCCGTGAAAGCAGGCCAGCGTCGGGGCTTCGGGCCACAGGTGGGCGTCGCTTTCCTGGATCGCCAGCATCAGCGATTCGGTCACCATCAGGATGCTTTCCAGTTCGCTGTTGATGGTGTGGGGGCGCATCAGGCCAAGGTCGATTTCACCGGCATTCAGCGCTTCGACCTGCGCCGTGCTGACCAGTTCCTTGAGATTGAGGGCGACCTCGGGGCAGGCCTGGCGGATGCCGCGCACGACGGCCGGCAACAGGCTGTAACCCGATGCGGCGCTGAAGCCGATCGTCAGCGAACCCTGTTCGCCGCTGGCGGTGCGGCGTGCCTTGACGGCCGCTTCCTGCGCGAGGCGCAGGATCCGGGTCGCTTCAGGCAGGAAGGCCGCGCCGGCGGCGGTCAGCGTGACCGAGCGGCTGGTGCGCTCGAGCAGGGCCACGCCCACGCTGTGTTCGAGCAGCCGGATCTGACGGCTCAGGGGCGGCTGCGTCATGTTCAGACGCTCGGCTGCGCGGCTGAAGTGCAGCTCTTCGGCGACCGCGACGAAGCAGCGCAGCTGGCTGATTTCAAACAAGGGTTACCTCTTCACCAGGATACGGCGGGTCGCCGGGCGAATAGTGTAACCGGTGGAGGATGGATCAAGCCCCGCGGGTTACAAGCCGCGGGTTACAAGCCGATGTACTCTCGGTGGAAACGGCTGCCCAGGCGCGTGAGCACCTCATACCCGATCGTGCCGGCCTGCGCCGCCACATCGTCCACCGTCTGCTGCGCGCACAGCAGGCCGACGCTCTGGCCCGGCGCGATGCGCTCGTCCGGCACGCCGGTCACGTCCAGCGTGATGCTGTCCATCGACACGGTGCCGACGAAGGGCACGGCAAGGCCGTCGACGTACGCGTACGAGCGGCCGCTCAGCGCGCGCAGCCAGCCATCGGCGTAACCGATGGCGATCGTGGCGATGCGGCGCGGGCCGGGCGCCACGTAGCGCGCGCCGTAGCCGACGATGTCGCCCGCATCGATGCTGCGCAGCTGCACCACGCGCGCAGCGAGTGACACCGCCTGCGCCAGCGGATTGACGCCGCCGGGCTGCGGGTGGATGCCGTACAGCGCCGCGCCCGGGCGCAGCAGGTCGTGATGAAAGGCCGGGCCGAGAAACACACCGGACGAATTGGCCAGGCTGCCCGGTACGCCGGGAAGCAGCGCGCGCACGGCATCGAAACGCTGGCGCTGGTGCACATTGATCGGATGCAGGGGTTCGTCGGCGCAGGCCAGGTGGCTCATGACCAGTTGCGGGCGCAGGCCATCCAGCCAGGCCGGGTCCTGGCGCAGGCGCTCGACATCCGCGCCCGCCAGGCCCATGCGCGCCATGCCCGTGTCGAACTGCAGCGCGGCCGGCAGCACGCGGCCGGTTTCCCGGGCCAGCGCGCGCCACTCTGCGAGCTGGCCCGGATCGTTCAGCACCGGCACCAGGTCGTGCGCCAGGCAGTCGCGCGCGGCGCCCGGCATCGCACCGTGCATCACATAGATGGTGGTCCCGGCCGGCAGCAGCGTGCGCAGGCGGATGCCTTCGTCCAGGTGCGCCGTGAAGAACGTGCGGCAGCCTTCGGCCACCAGCGCGGCGGCCACCGGCGCCATGCCCAGGCCATACGCATCGGCCTTGAGCACGGCGCCGCATTCGACGCCGCCGCCGAGCGCGCGGAGATGGCGGTAATTGGCCCGCACCGCGTGCAGGTCGACGGTCAGGTACGCGCCGGCGCGTGCTGCGGACGTCATCGGATTACGCCCGTGCCAGTTCAGCATCAGGAGAGACATCGCGCGCACCGGCGTAGCGGAACACGGCCAGGTCGTCGGCGCGGATCGCCGGCGTCTTGCCGCCCACCAGATCGGCGATGACCATGGCCGAACCGGCCGCCATCGTCCAGCCCAGCGTGCCGTGGCCCGTGTTCAGGAACAGATTGCGCAGCGGCGTGGCGCCGACGATCGGCGTGCTGTCCGGCGTCATCGGGCGCAGGCCGGTCCAGAAACTGGCCTGGGCCGTGTCGCCGGCGCCGGGGAACAGGTCGTTGACCACCAGTTCGAGCGTTTCGCGGCGGCGCGGATTGAGGTCCAGGTTGAAGCCCGACAGCTCGGCCATGCCGCCCACGCGGATGCGGTCGTCGAAGCGTGTCACGGCGATCTTGTAGGTTTCGTCGAGGATGGTCGAGACGGGCGCGCGCGCCGCGTCGATGATCGGCACGGTCAGCGAGTACCCCTTCATCGGGTACACCGGCACCGGGAACCAGCGCTGCAGCAGGGCGCGCGTATGGCTGCCCGTGGCCAGCACGTACTGCTCGGCAGTGAACACGCCCTTGTCGGTGACGATGCCGGCGATCTCGCCGCCGGCCTGCTCCAGGCGGCGCACCGTGGTGTCGAACTCGAAGCGCACGCCCAGGTCGCGCGCCATGGCGGTCAGGCGGGTGGTGAACAGCTGGCAGTCGCCCGTTTCATCGTTTGGCAGGCGCAGGCCGCCCACCAGCTTGTGCGAGACATTCGCCAGCGCCGGTTCGGCCGCAGCCAGTTGCGCACCTTGCAGCACTTCGTACGCGACGCCGGCCTCGCGCAGCACCTCGATGTCCTTGGCGGCGCTGTCGAACTGCTGCTGCGTGCGAAACAACTGCACGGTGCCTTGCTGGCGGCCTTCGTAGGCGATGCCGGTGTCGCGCCGCAGCTGGCGCATGCAGTCGCGGCTGTATTCGGCCAGGCGCACCATGCGCTCCTTGTTGACGGCGTAGCGCGCCGGGTCGCAGTTGCGGTACATCTCCCACATCCACTGCAGCTGGAACAGCGTACCGTCGGGCTTGATCGACAGCGGCGCGTGGCGCTGGAACAGCCATTTGGCGGCTTTCAGCGGAATGCCGGGCGCGGCCCACGGCGAAGCGTAGCCGGGCGAGATCTGGCCCGCATTGGCGAAACTGGTTTCGAGGGCGGGACCGGGCTGGCGGTCGATCACGGTGACTTCATGGCCGGCCAGGGCCAGGTAATACGCGGTGGTGACGCCGACCACGCCGCTGCCCAATACGATGACACGCATAATTTCCTCGAAAAGAATCAGGATTTGGTAAAGCTTGCCATCGTACCGTCAGAAGCCTGATAATTGTTTCTGTTAATACGGCAGTTTTCAGCAAAAATTACGGAGTTTGCCCATGCGCGTACAAAAGGCCTCGAACCGCATCCTCGACCGCATCGACCTGCATATCCTGTCGGTACTGCAGCAGGATGCGCGGATCGTCATGAAGGACCTGGCCGAGCAGGTCGGGCTGTCGCTGACACCCTGCATCGAGCGCGTCAAGCGCATGGAACGCGACGGCGTGATCATGGGCTACTACGCGCGCGTCAATCCGCAGGCGCTGGGCATGCAGATCCTGGTGTTCGTCGAAATCAACCTGCACCAGAAATCGGACAAGGCCTTCGAGCGCTTCCGGCGCGCGATGCTGGCCATTCCCGAGGTGCTCGAATGTCATCTGGTATCGGGCGACTTCGATTACCTGATCAAGGCGCGTATCCCCGAGATGTCCGAGTACCGGCGCCTGCTGGGCGAGATCCTGCACGTGGCCGATGCGGGCCAGTCCAAGAGCTATGTGGTGATGGAAGAACTGAAGGAGACGCTGGCGCTGTCGATTCCGCGCTAGGGCAGCGCGCCGGGCGACGCACTATACTGGTGGCCAATCCAACCACCCATGGAGTGCCCGTGAACACCTTGACGACGCTGCTCGGCATCCGCCATCCGATCATCCAGGCGCCGATGGCGGTCTTCGGCACCCCGCAACTCGCGGCGGCCGTGACCGACGCCGGCGGCCTCGGGTCGCTCGCGCTGGGTCACGTCACGCCAGCGCAGGCGGAAAGCGCGATCACGGCGCTGCAGGGGTTGACGGGCGGCCCGTTCAACGTCAACTTCTTCACGCACACGCCAGCGCGGCCCGATGCGGCGCGCGAGGCGCGCTGGCTCGAGCACCTGGCGCCGCATTTCGCGCGCACGGGCCAGGCGCCACCGACGGCGCTGCGCGAAATCTACCGCAGCTTCCTGGACGACCCCGACATGCTCGAGGTGCTGGTGCGCACGCGCCCGGCCGTGGTCAGCTTTCATTTCGGCGTGCCGACCGCGCAGCAGATCGACACGCTGCACGACGCCGGCTGCGTGCTGATGGCCACCGCCACCAACCCGGTCGAAGCGCGTGCCATCGAGGCGGCCGGCATCGACATCGTCGTCGCACAAGGCTACGAGGCAGGCGGGCATCGCGGCATCTTCGATCCGGACGTGCCCGACCCGGCGCTCGGCACGTTCGCGCTGGTGCGCCTGCTGGCCAAGGCAGTGCGGATTCCGGTGGTCGCGGCCGGCGGCATCATGGACGGGCAGGGCATTGCTGCCAGCCTGCGCCTGGGCGCGAGTGGCGCGCAGATGGGGACGGCCTTCCTGGCCTGCCCGGAAGCGCAGACGTCAACGCATTATCGCGCGCTGTTGACGCAACCGGATCTTGGCACAGCCGTCACCGCGACGATTTCAGGCCGGCCGGCGCGCGGCATCATCAATCACTTTGTCAACGAAATCGACACGCCCGGGCATCCGCCGGTGCCCGATTATCCGATCGCCTACGACGCCGCCAAGGCGTTGCATGCCGCCGCCAGCAGCAAGGGGCTCGATGACTATTCGGTCAACTGGGCCGGGCAGGCGTATGCGCTGGCGCGCCCGATGCCGGCGGCGCAGCTGGTGGCGCTGCTGGCCGAAGAAATGCGCACTGCGCGCGAAGCATAGGATGGCGCGCAAGCCCGATCTACCGCTGCACGAGGTCCGCCGTTTTCTGGAGCCAGGACCGGTGGTGCTGGTCACGTCCGCCCACGCGGGCGAGCGTGACGTGATGGTGATGGGCTGGCACACGGTGATGGAATTTTCGCCGTCACTAATCGGCTGCGTGATCTCGTCTGCCAACCACAGCCACGGCCTGATCCGCGCCAGCGGCGAATGCGTGATCAACCTGCCGACCAGCAGCCAGCTCGAGGCGGTGCTGGGCGTGGGCTCGACGTCCGGTGCCGACATCGACAAGTTCGCGGCGTTAGGCCTGACGCCGGAGGCCAGCGCGCTGGTAGCGGCGCCGTCCATCCGTGAATGCCATGCGCAGTTCGAGTGCCGGCTGCATGACGACAGTCTGGTTGAACGATACGATTTTTTCATCTGGGAAGTGGTAGCGGCGCGCGCGGCGGCGCGGCCGCGGCATCCGGAAACGCTGCATTACAAGGGCGATGGCACGTTCATGGTGGCGGGCAAGGTGATCCGGCGTCAGCGTGACGGCTTGAAGTAGTCGCGCCGCTTCAGTGCGCCCGCCAGGTGGCTGCCCTGGCGGCCTGGGGGCGCACCAGGCATCGTCACCAGCGCGAGGTCGGTGGAAATGCGATGCAGCGACAGCAGGTCGAGCAGCGCCGCAATGAGGCGCCGCCCGAACGCGATGTCGCCTTCTTCGATCAGCGGCAAGGCGCGGTGCAGCGCCGCCAGAACGACGGCGTTGTCGGCCAGATGATCGTGCCGGCGGTGATAGTCGAGCAACTCCATGACCGTTTCTTCGTGCCGGAATCCCGCTTCGACCAGGGCCACGAGCACGGTAAACTCGCGCACGAAATCGGCATCTGGCGTGCGGGCAGGATCGAGCGCACACGCCAGGCGCACGCACAGGCGGCGCCTGGCGTGGCGCATGGCAGCGCCGATGGCGCCCGCCCCACCGCCCGGAGAATGGCGAAAGCCCATGGTGTGATCAGTGCGCGATCAGTGCGCGATCAGCAGCGGCACCGGCGCGCTGCCGAGCAGGTCGCGCGTGACGCCGCCCAGGAACCATTCGCGGTAGCGGCTGTGGCCAAAGGCGCCCGTTACCATCAGGCCTGCGTGCACCTCGCCCGCCATGTCGATCAGCGCGTCGCTCTCCCGTGCACGGGTATGCGCGACGGCGACATTGACCTTCACGCCGTGACGCGCCAGGTACAGCGCCATATCCGCACCGGGTTCGTCGCCGTGCAGCTCGGACTGGCGTTCGGGGTTGATCAGCCCGAGCGTGACGCTGCCGGCACCCGCGAGCAGGGGCAGGGCGGCGCAGATGGCGCGCTGGGCCGGCATCGAGCCATCCCAGCCAACCAGCACGTTGCCGGTGATTGGCGCGCCGTCATAGGCGGGGGGCACCACCAGCACGGGACGTGTACCGCCCAGCGCCAGGGTCTGCGGCAGGCCGTGTTCGGCGCCAAAACGATCGTTGGGGTCTGGCTGACTGACGACGATCAGGTCGGCGTAGCGCGACTGCAGCAGCAGGCCGTCGTGCGTGCTGCCCTCGAACAGGCGCGCCTCGGCGCCGACGATGCCAAGACGCCGCGCCTGCTCGATGAACGCGTCAAGCCGGATGCGGACGTCGTCGCGCAGCGCCTCGAATGCGCGGTCGGACAATGGCACGGCCATGCCGCCATTGAGCACCGCATAGTTGGCCAGCGAAATGCCGGTGGCGCCGGCGCCCACGAGGTGGGCGCCGTGCATCTCGGCCAGCACTGCCGCCGCGCGCAACCGGCTGGCCTGGCCCGCACCGCCGTCGATCTGCACCAGGATGGTCTTGAACATGGTTGACTCCGTTCGTATGGGGCGTGCAACGCTGCACGACACGAAAAGCATACGCCCGGCGCGCGCCCATGTCAGGCGCGCGTTTGATGCAGGTCAAGCAGTCAGCACAGCCGCCAGTACCATGACCAGGCCGGCCAGCGACACGAGCCACACCAGCGAGCGCACGTAGGGAATCCCGGCCGCATACAGCGGGATGTAGACGATGCGCGCGATCAGATACATCCAGCAGCCCCACAGCGTCAGGTCGCCTTCGCTGCCCGACACGTGCGCGATCAGGACCGCGCCGATGAACAGCGGCAGCGTCTCGAACAGATTGGCCTGCGCGCGTTGCAGGCGCGCCGTGACGGGCCGCGGTGGCGGGGCTTCGCCGTCGCGGGCGCTGGCGTTGTACTGAATACCGGTTTCGGCGGTGCGCAGGTTAGCCACCAGCATGATCTGGACCAAAGCCAGCACGAGGGTCCAGGCCAGCAGGGTCAGTTCGGTCGTCATTGTTGTTTCCTTGTTATGTGGGTAGACGGGAGCAGTGTCGCGCCTTTCCCATGTTCAGGCGCGCACTGCTGACCGGCCCGGTTGTAAGGTCAGGGGCGAACCTGCCCCTCGCCCAGCAGGTCGCCCCGCGGCCGTCTCCACTGGGGCACGGGCGCCGGACATGGCAGGCTGGCCATCGCCTTGTACGGCAGCGTCGAGAAATTGTCTTCGCCGGGCGCAGAAAAGCGGATGTCGGTGGCCTCGCCGTCGATCAGCGATGGCACGCGCGCGAAGCGCAGCCAGGCGTCGAACTGGCAATTGTCGCGCTGCAGGCCGCGCAAGCCGGCCAGGCTGCCGCCTTCGCGATATTTCCAGGCGAAATCGGCAGGCGCGCTGCCCGGCATGCCGCCGAAGCGCGCGGGGCAGGCGTCCACGCCGGTCACGCCCGGCGCCAGGCTCAGCACGCCAAGGCGGATCGCATAACTGCCGGCGCCGCCATTGTCGGTCACGGTCGCGAACGACCAGCACAGCGGGTTGGACGGGAACGCCGACAACGGCATGTCGAGCACGCGGCTGCCGGGTTCTACCTGGGCCAGGGCGCTGCGGATCTGTTCGCGCGCCAGATGCCCGGCCACCCCCTGGATGGCGATGAAGCCCATGCAGGCGACGATCGCCGTGACGAGGCCGGCGGCGCCGCCCCGGCGCGATGCCAGCGCGACCAGACCGGCCAGCAGCAGCAAGCCAACGAGCGAGCCCCACTGCAGGAAGCCCATCGTGAAAAACAGCACCGGCGCGGCGAGCATCAGCCCGGTGAGCAGCGGGCGCAGCACGCGGCCCGGCACCTGCAGCGCCAGCGCCACGCCGAGCGCGGTCCAGAACACGGGTTCGACGATGAACACGATGTCGCCATACAGCCAGCGCGCATCGAGCGGATAGAACGGGTGCACCCCGTACACGTTCAAAAAATCGAATGACAGGTGCAGCACCATGCCGAGCGCGGCCGTCGCAAGGATCGCGGTGCGCGCCGTCCGGTCACCCTGCATGAGCCGCCGCGCGCCCGGCCACAGCAGCCACATCAGGCCCAGCAGCAGGGCGATCTGCGGCAGCGCGAACAGCAGCGTGTGCGTGTGCCCCCGGTGGTGCAGCAGATAGCCCAGCGGTGGGGCCAGCAGCGGCGTGAGCACCAGATCCAGGTCAGGGAAATTGCTGGCCAGCGCGCCGGTGGCCAGCAGGACGCGGCGACGGGTGCGCCCGCGCTGCGGATCGGGGTGGGCAGGCAGGGCGCGGTCGACGAGTTCGCCGAGGGCCAGGCCGACGAGGGAGTGGGTCAGATTATCCATTTGCAAAGTTTATCCTGAAAAGCAACACCCTGACCCCTGCTACGGATGACGCACGCGCTACAGGGAAGTGACCTGGCCATTTTTGATCCAGATCAAATTTTTTTAGGAAAGTTGTCCGTACAATCCAGAACTTGCATTAAGGCAATTTCAAGGAGAGCGCAGTGCGTCACAACCAGCCCGTCACCACGACCGAATACCGGTTGCAACCGGGGCAGTCGATCGTCTCGAAAACGGATACCAAGGGCCGCATCACCTATGTGAACCCGAGCTTTGTCGAGGTCAGCGGTTTTTCCGAAGCCGAGCTCCTGGGCAAAGCCCACAATCTGGTGCGCCATCCGGCCATGCCGCCCGAGGCATTCGCCGACATGTGGCGCACGTTGCAGGGCGGTGAGCCGTGGACTGGCCTGGTCAAGAACCGCCGCAAGAATGGCGACTTCTACTGGGTCGTGGCCAATGTGGCGCCGATCCGCGAGCACGGCCAGATAACGGGCTATATGTCGGTGCGCACTGCGCCCACGCGCGAACAGGTCGAGACGGCCGGCGCGCTGTACCGCAAGTTCACGGATAACGAGGCGCGCGGACTGGCCATCGTGCGGGGGCGCGTCGTGCGTACCGGTCTGGGGCTGGAGCGTCTGCTGCGTCTGCTGCGCGATGCGCCGCTCGGTCAGCGGCTCGGCTGGCTGATGGGCGGTCAGGCGCTGCTGCTGGCGGCGCTGGGCCTGGCGGCCGGGGACGGCGTCTGGCGCGCGGCCGCCAGCGTGGGCGCGCTGGCGACGCTGGCGGCCTGGTATGGGCTGCAACGCAGCATCGTGCGGCCGCTGCACGACGCGATCGCCACCGTTCACGCGCTGGCCGGCGGCGACCTGGCGCACCCGGCGCCCACGTCGGCGGCCGGCAGTGGCGAGATGGGCCGCCTGCAACTGGCGCTGCGCCAGTTGACCGTCAACCTGACGGCGGTCATCGGCGACGTGCGCGACAACGTCAGCTCGATCGAGCACGCCACACGGGCGATCGCTGCCGGCAATGCCGACCTGGCCAGCCGCACCGAAGCGCAGGCCGCGAGCCTGGAGCAGACCGCGGGCAGTCTGGGCAATATCGCCGAGGCGGCAAACCGCAACACGGACAGCGCCGTGCGCGCCGATGGCATGGTGCTGGCCGCCACCACCGTCGCCGGGCACGGTGGCCAGGCCGTCGAGCGGGTCGGCGCGACGATGGAGGAAATCAGCGCCTCGTCAAACCGGATCGGCGACATCATCGGCCTGATCGACGGCATCGCATTCCAGACCAATCTGCTGGCGCTGAATGCCGCCGTGGAAGCGGCCCGTGCCGGCGAGCAGGGCCGGGGTTTTGCGGTCGTGGCCGGCGAGGTGCGCAGCCTGGCCCAGCGCACTGCCGGCGCCGCCCGTGAAATCACGGGACTGATCGAGGCGTCACGGGCGCACGTGGGCCAGGGCGGGCAGCTGGTGGGCGCCGCCGGCCAGACGATGCGCGACGTGGTCGGCAAGGTGGCCGATGCGGCCGCAATCATGAGTGCGATCACGGCCGCGAGCCGCGAGCAGGCGCTGGAAATCGACGGCGTGAATGCGGCCATGGTCGAACTCGATGCGATCACGCGGCGCAATGCGGCCCAGGTCGAGGAATCCGCTGCAGCCTCGGGCAACGTCGCCGATGAGGCGGCGCGCCTGTCGCTGGCGCTGTCGGTCTTCAAATTCCGGAGCACGGGAGGGCGGCTAACGCCGACTTGGCCGCGTTTGATGCACCGCATGGATTCATCCGGCATGGATCAATAAGCTGATCGCTGTTGGCGCCGCGTTGCTTCCTGCAACGCGGTCATTGCCGCAGTTTGCTGAAATCTTTTGCTGGAGTTGTTCATCATGCCGGGTCACGCCGAAATCCCTCCTGCGGTACGTTCCGCCATCGTCTTTTCTGCCGCCCGCTTCGATGGCGCCCTGCTGGCCCGCCTGGGCAAGTCGGGGCCGCGCTATACCTCGTACCCTACTGCCGATCGCTTCGGCGTCGACTTCGGCCCCGGCGACTATCTCGCCGCTGTGGCAGCGCGGCGCCAGCGCGGCGGGCGTCCGCTGTCGCTGTATGTGCACATCCCGTTTTGCGACACGGTCTGCTATTACTGCGCCTGCAACAAGATCGTGACGCGCAAACACGAGCGCGCCGCCACCTACCTCGATTACCTCAAGCGCGAGATCACGATGCAGAGCCAGCTGTTTGCCGGCATGAACGAGGTCGAACAACTGCACTTTGGCGGCGGTACGCCGACCTTTCTGCTCGATGCCGAAATGGATGACCTGATGGCGCATCTGCAGGCCAGCTTCCGTTTCGCGCCGGATGCCCTTGGTGAGTACGGGATCGAGGTGGATCCGCGTACCGTGTCGCCCGAGCGGGTGCACAGCCTGCGCCAGCAGGGGTTCAATCGCATCAGCCTGGGCGTGCAGGATTTCGATCCGGACGTGCAGCGCGCCGTGAACCGCGTCCAGCCCGAAGCCGAGACCGTGGCCATCATCGACGCCGCGCGCGCCGCCGGTTTCCGCTCGGTGAGCATCGACCTGATCTACGGCTTGCCGAAGCAGACGCTGGTCAGCATGGCGCAGACGCTCGACAAGGTCATTCAGGCCAGCCCGGACCGTATCTCGGTCTACCACTATGCCCACATGCCGCACCTGTTCAAGCCGCAGCGGCGCATCCTGGAGGCCGACATGCCGAGCGCCGACACCAAGCTCGGCATGCTCCAGTTGTGCATCGAGCGCCTGGGTGCGGCCGGTTATGTGTATATCGGGATGGACCATTTCGCCAAGCCGGGCGACGACCTTGCCGTGGCCCAGCGCCAGGGCCGGCTGCACCGCAACTTCCAGGGCTATTCCACGCATGCCGACGCCGACCTGGTCGCGTGCGGCGTGTCGAGCATCGGCGCCGTGGGTGCGACCTACAGCCAGAACGCCAAGACGCTCGAGGACTACTACGCGCTGATCGATGCCGGCGCGCTGCCGCTCCAGCGCGGCATCCGTCTGGGCATGGACGACCTGCTGCGCCGCGCGATCATCCAGAAGCTGATGTGCCAGTTCGAGTTGTCGGTCGCCGCCATCGAACAGGCGTTTCCGATCGTGTTCGCCGACTACTTCGCGGCCGAACTGGCGGCGCTGCGCGAGATGCAGGCCGATGGCCTGGTGCAGGTGGACGACGCGTGGATCAGCGTCACGCCCAAGGGGCGCCTGTTGATCCGCAACCTGTGCATGGTGTTCGATCGCTACCTTGGCCAGCAGGCCGGTGGGCCGCGCTTCTCGCGCACGATCTAGGCGCCGGGTCAGTCCCGCACGACGCGCACCACGACCGCCACCATTACGACCAGCACCGCCAGCACGCCCAGCGCCGCCAGGATGACGCCATACCACGGGCGACGCGTGTAGGCACCGCCCGTGATGACCGCGACATAGCGCTCCTGGGCGCGGCCGCCCCAGACATGCCAGCCGGCCAGCAGGCCGATCGTCGCCGAGACGGGCGGCGCCAGGTTGCGTCCGACGATGTCGCTCACGCCAAGCAGGACGCCGAACGTGACGAAGTAACCGAGCAACATGCAGCACCAGGCCCGCGCTTCCAGAGACTGGTCGTCTTCGCCCAGCGTATCCCAGTTGCACATGTGGATATAGGCACTGAAGGCAGGCGAGAGCAGCAGGCCCAGATACGTCGCCGCGCGCGGATTCCACAGGGGCAGGCTCGCGTCCAGGGTGCAGGCCTTGCTGGGCGTCGTCGGGGGCGCGTCCGGTGCGACCTCAAGAAGGGTTTCCACGGCAGTCTCCATTGGTTTCCATATGGAAACATCATGGCCGTGCACCGATGGATCATCCTTGATGCCGGGCAGGTCACGCCAAGACGCCGCACCAGGCTCTGCGCTGGCCCAAGCGTCAGTCGGCGTCGCCGGCGCCCAGGCGTGTGATGGCGCGCACGTAGACCAGTTCGGCGATCAGTTCGACCAGCGTCTGCGTCACGATGATCGCCGGCAGCAGCGGCAGCGCGCCCGGCACGGCCAGCGCCAGCGGCAGGATCACGAGCGAGTTGCGGGTGGCGCCGCTGAAGGCGACGGCGCGCGCGGCGGGCGCTGTCAGCCGGCACAGCCGCGCGACAAACCAGCCGGCCAGTGGTGCCAGCACCGCAAAGGCGAGGTAGACGGGGATGACGGCCAGCGCGGCAGCGCGCGCCTGGCCCAGCTGCGGCAGCACGGACGCCACCACGACGAACAGCACGAGCGCCGTGGCCGGCACCGGCAGCACGCCAAGCACCGCGGCGGCCTGCGCACCGGTGCGCGTGCGCGCTGCCCAATACTGCACGGCGCCCGCCAGCACCAGCGGCGCGGCGATCAGCGAGAGGAAGGCGTCGATGAATGGCGCCGGCTGGATCAGAGAGGCGGCAGCGTCGCCCAGCAGGATGCGCAGGTAGACCGGCAGCAGCGCCATCTGCGCCACCAGCAGCACGGGCGTTGCCGCCAGCAGGGCGCGTGCATCGGCGCGGCCCAGGTGCGAGAACGTGACGACGTAGTCGATGCAGGGCGCGAGCAGCACGAGCAGGACGCCAAGCCGGATGAGCGGATCGGCCGGCGTCAGCGGCAGCAGGCACGCGACCAGCAGGGGAATCACGAGAAAGTTGGTGACCAGGAGCGCGGCCAAAAAGCGCAGGTGCGTGAAGGCGCGGCCAAGTTGGGCCAGCGGCACCTGCAAAAAGGTCACGAACAGCATGAATGCCAGGGCCGGATTGACGACGGCGGCCAGCCTGGAGCTTGCCGGCGTCAAGCCCGCCACGATGGCGGCCATCGCAACGGCGCCGAAGTAGATGGCGATCTGCCGGTGTTCCAGCTTGTCGCGCAATGCCTGCATGGGTGTGTCGCCTCGTCGGATGAATGGTGCCGGTATTGTAAGATGCCGCTGTCGATCGATCGGGAGAGCATGTGCAGTACCGGAACCTCATGTTGTACTGGCTGGCCCTTGGCCTTGGCGGGCTGCTGGCTTTTCGCGTGCCCGGTGTCGGCTTCGCGCTCGGTATCGGTGCGCTGCTGTATTTCGTCTATGCGATTGGCTACTGGCTGATGTTCGTCGTGTTCCTGCACACGCGACCGCGCAGCCGTTTCGTCTTCGGCATGACCCGGCGCACCTTCGCGATCCGCCTGGCCATCGGCGCGGCCATCGTGTGCATCGGCAGCCTGCTGCTGGGCTGGAAGGTGCTGGCCTGCATCGCGGCCGCGCTGCTGTGTTACTGCGGCGAGAGCGTCTTCAAGGACCGGATGATCACGGCGGCGCGCGGCTATTCGGATTGACGGACGTTCGTTGTCGGTAGCGCGGTACTTACGCCGCACGGCAACACCGATGTTGTCGATCTGTTTACTTCCATGTTAGATTCTTGACGGCAAAAAGCAGCCACCGCCGACGACAGACAATCACAAGGAAGCCCACGACATGCCATTGACCCGCCAGCGCAGCACGCGCGCCATCATCGCCGCCCTGTTTGTTCCCGCCATGCTTGCCGGGGTGGCCTTGCCGGCAGCAGCCGCGCCAGCATCCGTCGCGCAGGCCAGCGCGAGCAAACCGGACGCCGCGTTCAACGTCTGGGCCGACCGCTTCGCCGAAGACTGGGTGCGCCTGTCGCCACAGACGGCCACGTCGACCCAGTACTTCAGCGGTGCCGAGCAGGCGCGCCTGGATCGCGAACTGACGCCGTTGACCGCCGCGCATCGCCAGAAAGCCGTGGCGCTGGCCCGCGAAGGCCTCAAGCGCCTCGATGGCTTCAACGCTGCCCCGCTGGACGCGACCCAGAAGATCTCGGCATCGGTGATGCGCTGGTCGCTGGAAAACGTGATCGCGAACGAGCCGTTCGAAGACTACAACTTCGTGTTCTCGCAGTTCAGCGGCGTGCAGAATGGCCTGGTCAACTTCATGACCAACACGCACCCGATGCGCAACAAGCAGGATGTCGACAGCTACCTGGCGCGCCTGGACCAGGTGGGCATGCGCATGGACGAAGCGCTGGTGCGCGCACGGGGCGCCGCGGCCAAAAAGCTGATCCCGCCGCGCTTTATCCTCGAGCGCGCGCAGTTCCAGGTCGACCACTTCCTCAAGCCCTCGGCGGCCGACAACGTGTTCGTGACGTCGCTGACCGAGCGCAGCGCCGAGCTGAAAGACCTGACCCCGGAAGCGCGCAGCGCCGCCATCGCCCGCGCTACCAGGATCGTCGAGACGAAGGTGCGCCCGGCCTATGCGCGCGTGCAGGCCTTCATGGCCGAGATCCATCCGGCCACCACCGACGTGGCCGGCATCTCGCGCCTGCCGAACGGCGCTGCCGCGTATGCGCGCGCATTGGAAAACTTCACCAGTACCAAGCTCAGCGCCGACCAGATCCACACGATCGGCTTGCGCGAAGTGGCGCGCATCGAAGCGGAGATGGACAAGCATCTGAAGTCGCTGGGCCTGAGCGAAGGCGGCATCGAAGCGCGCATGAAGCAGCTCGACGCGCGCTTCCAGCCGAAGGGCGAGGGCGATCCGCGCCCGGGCATCATCGCCAGCTACAACGAGATGGTGCGCGACGCCGAGCGCCGTAGTGCGCCGCTGTTCAACCTGAAGCCACGCGCACCGGTGGATGTGCGCCGGGTCCCGCCGATGACCGAGCCGTCGGCCGCCGCCCACTACAGCATGCCGGCGCCGGATGGCACGCGCCCTGGCATCTTCTGGGTGCCGCTGGTCGGCCCGACGTTCCCGATGATCCGCATGCGCAGCCTGTCGTACCACGAGGCCGTGCCGGGCCACCACTTCCAGCTCGCGATCCAGCAGGAGATGAAGGATCTGCCGAAGTTCCGCAGCCAGCGCATCTTCAGCGGCGGCAGTGCGCACTCGGAAGGCTGGGCGCTGTACACCGAGCGCCTCGCGGTGGAGCAGGGCTGGTATGAAGGCGATGTGCCGGGCCTGCTCGGCGCGCTGGGGTCGGAACTGTTCCGCGCCCGCCGCCTCGTGGCTGACACCGGCCTGCACACCAAGAACTGGACGCGCCAGCAGGCGATCGATTACGGCATGGGTGTGCAGGAAACCGAGCGCTACATCGTCTGGCCCGGCCAGGCCAATGCCTACATGATCGGCATGCTGCGTATCCTGGAACTGCGCCAGAAGGCGCAGACCGAACTGGGCGACAAGTTCTCGCTGCCGGCGTTCCATGACCTGGTGCTGGGCGCCGGGTCGGTGCCGCTGGATGTGCTGGGCAATCTGGTGGACAACTGGATTGCGGGGCAGAAGAAGGCGTGATGGCGGGCGCAGGACGTTAGCGCGTTTTTCGCAGAGCCGGTGAGATGATGACATCCCCGCGCAGGCCTGGCCTGCGCGGGGATGTTTTTATAAAGCGCGCATGGCCGCTGGGATGTGGTCCGACCCGCAATTCTGCAGCGGGACGTGACGCGCATCCACTGGACCGAACCAGTCGTACACGCTGGCGAAGCCGCCAGTGCGAAGGACCCACGCCTTCTTTGTTTTGGTGTTCATGACGATCGTGTGGCGAAAGCCATCCGCCACCTTGCTGTTGTCCCGGACCGCAACCCGAATGAATGATCCGGAATCCGTCATGTCCGGCGCTGTCGCTGCTGGAATCGGCGTTTCAAAACCTGAGAACGAGATGCCATAACGGGTTGATAACGCCTCGGACAAGGGGCATGCAGCAGCCTGAAATGAACACAGGATGAGCGCAGCGGCGACAGCAAGATGTTTCATGGATTGGTTCGTGGTGGTTTCGGGATGACTGCGTTGGGCGACCTGAAGTTTAGCGCAATCCAGGCGAGCAATGCGCCAATCCAGACGCATAAAATTGGCTCTGCAATCATTTGCAGTCCGGTGGATAAAGCGTGTGGTCCCGGAAGGCCAATTGCTGAGCTGAGCGCGATGACCGGCAAGCAGAAGATGGGCACCAGTCGACACTGCGGTCGCCCCAAGAGCCTCAGTGGACTGAATAGAAGAATCGCATAGACGATTAACTTGCACCAGATGATCAGTCTCGACGAGGCTGTCCCGCCGAAGAGGAAATACGGAAGCATGGTGAACATTCCCAAAACGAATGCAGCAATGTACCCAAGCCATGAGCGTGCACGCATAGTTATCTTTCAGGGAGCGCAATAAGTACTGCTGGCCAAATCCGGCCGATCGCGTCACCTTAGCAGACTGCCCGGCCATAAACCCGCTGGCTGTCCCGACTGGCAGGAATTAACCCGAAGCGGGTAGTGCGACATGACGTCAAGCCGCGTTAGGCATGTTGCTTGCGTACCTGGACTGGGCCCATTGGGGCAGGCCAAAGCTGGAGGTGGTATTGGTCCCTGCCCGCAAGCCCATTGGCAAAGACAGAGTCAAGCCCTTCAAAGCTGGCACGGACACGATACGACCCCGTGGGTATGTTGATGCGCACTGCGTCTGGAAAATAATCCGTGCAGCCTACCGCGACGATCGTTCCGCTTTCGACTGCGATGGAGCATTCGACAACGTGATCAAACTTGTCCGCATCGAGTAAAGGCGCATGCTCCAACACGGCGATCGTGACGGGTACGTCGCTGTTGCTGACCGTGCCGATTCCGACGGTACCTGGAGCAACCGCCAGCAGACGTTCGATAGCAGTATCCGTCCAGGCGTCAGAGAGATTGCTGTCGACTTCCTCGTCCTGAATGTAGAACTGGTGGTAATCGGCGAATAAAGTCAGCTTGTAATATGGCATCGGCACCTTGCTCAATTTCTGTTACCAATTAATCGCGACAACGTCAGGGCCTGTCTTTTTGGAGCGAATCGCATGTACACCGGCGAGTACGACGATGAGCAGCTCAGGCAGCGCCCGCCCCGTCGTTTGCCTCAGTGGTTTGTGAGCGATAGTTGGGCTGCCAGAGCGATATGCTGGTCCGGCATGATTGCCTGTGTGCGGATCGGAGCGTGTCTGCCGGATGTTATCAGCTGCATGGGCCGTTGACATGCTCGCCTTGTCACGACCCTTGCCTGAAGTATGTCTGTCTCTGACGCAGGAAATGATCTCGATACCCGGGTAGTCGGTACCCGGGTAGTCGGGACTGGCGGCGACGAGCCATCCCGGTACCGGGCAAAACGCCATTGGAAGTAGCCGACGCTACCACAGAGGTCGTCTGTGAAAGATCAGACCTGTCCCCGGCTGTACACCTCGCTGGGCGCCACGCTCGGCCTCCTGCCTGATTGCCACAACAATGCGGAGTCTTGCGGCACGCCCGGCATCAAGACCGCCAGGGAAGTTCAATTGCAGTGCCGTCTGGAAGGCAAGCAAGCACTGGAGACATCGAAAATACGGCAACGAACTGCAGGTCATCCAGGCCGGTATTGATGATCTGGTGCTCGACATTGGCAGGAATGACGACTGTCATGTCGCGAGAAAACCGTTCTACTTTCTCCCCCAAACGCAATTCTCCGGTACCGCTGCTGCAAATCACCACCTCCTCGCAATCGTGCCGATGTGGCGGCGTGGCACCACCAGGCGCAACCGATTGCTGCCATACCGACAGCTTGCTCAATCCGTCCTCATGGCCGGCGAGGGTGACATGGGAAATACCCGGAATGGCGCTGGGCAGAGGCTGTTGGTTGGAAATCACATGCATGGCTGCTCTCCTCTTGTGGAGCCATCGGGTGACGGCGTAAATACAGTATCGGCGACTCTGGATCGTTTTAAAAGACGCGTCGATTGACTAATATTGACGAAGATTTTTCTTCAATCTTTCCAGTCAGAGCGAGGGCATCATGAGCGGATTCGGTCGTTTCATTGCTTTCTCGTGCGCCGCACGCCATGGCAGCTTTGCCCAGGCGGGCAGGGAACTGGCGCTGACACCTTCCACTGTCGCCAAACGGATCAGCAGTCTGGAGAGTGAACTCGGCGTCAAGCTGTTCCACCGGACCACGCGCCAGGTCCAGCTCACCGCCGACGGCGAGGTGTTGCATGCCCGCTGCGAGAAGATACTGGCCGATATCGGCGAGCTCGAAGACTTGGCGGCGAGTTCAATCGCTGAACCGCGCGGCGACTTGAGAATCAGCCTTCCCATCACCTACGGCAAGCAGATGGTCATGCCTGTCCTGGCACGCATGCTGCGTGAGCACCCTGGGCTGCGTGCCGACGTACGCCTGTCAGACCAGCAGTGCGACCTGATTCGGGAGGGCCTGGATGCAGCAGTGCGGATCATGCCCCTCGACGATTCAAGGCTGACGTGTCGACAAGTGGACGAACAGCGCCTGACGCTGTGTGCCAGCGCTGCCTACCTGGAGCGTCGCGGCTTGCCGGCGCATCCCGACCAGTTGCCAGAACATGATTTTGTCGTCTTCCGCAACCCAACGTCGGGTCGGCAACGGCCTGTGCAACTCCAGCTCGACGGAACGATGATCAACCTGTATCCGCCTTACCGCGTCATCCTCGACGACGGCGAAGCCCTGGTGCAGGCCGCATGCCTTGGTGCAGGGCTGACCCAGGTGCCCGATTACATGGCAGCGGAAGAATTGATGCGCGGTGATCTGGTCGAGGTGCTGCCAGAGTTCAGGCCGTTCCCGATGCCGGTCAGTGTGGTTTGGCCTGGCAACAGGCTCATGCCGTCACGACTGCGGCTCTTCATCGATGCGCTGGCCGCGCATTGCCGGAACGCCCGGCTCAAACCGTAGACCCTGGAATACAAGGGGTGACTCAACTCACATTGGTGTCGTACGAATGCAAATGATAATGATTATCGTTTACATGTCCTTACATTCCCGTTAGAATCATTGTTTTTCAAGCAGTGTTTCCACCCACTTACACCGAAGAGACCGCCTCGCCATGAAAGCAATAACAAGCCGCAAGCATTCGTCCACCCGCAACCAGGTCATGCGCACTGCGCTGGCCGCTGTCCTGCTGCCGCTCGGCGCGCAGGCTGCCGGCATCGATGCAGCGGCCCCCGTCGACGTCGTTCCGGAAACCAAGGTCGAGATCGTCGGCAAGTACGAAAACGCGTTCCGCGCCGAGCAGGCGTCGTCGCCCAAGTACACCGAGCGCCTGGTCGATACTGCGCAGACGCTCCAGGTCATCAAGAAAGAACTGTTCGAGCAGCAGGGCGCCCTGACACTCACCGAAGCGCTGCGCAACACGCCAGGCGTTGGCGCGTTCTTCCTGGGCGAGAACGGGAATACCACCACCGGCGATGCGATCTTCATGCGCGGCTTCGATACGTCGAGCTCCATTTTCGTTGACGGCGTGCGCGACATCGGTTCCATCTCGCGCGACGTCTTCAACCTCGAACAGATCGAAGTGCTCAAGGGCCCGGCGGGTACCGACAACGGGCGCGGCTCGCCGACCGGCTCGGTCAACCT
Organism: Oxalobacteraceae sp. CFBP 8761; assembly: GCA_014841595.1. Classification (NCBI taxonomy): domain Bacteria; kingdom Pseudomonadati; phylum Pseudomonadota; class Betaproteobacteria; order Burkholderiales; family Oxalobacteraceae; species Oxalobacteraceae sp. CFBP 8761. The sequence continues at coordinate 1,758,041 of JACYUE010000001.1, forward strand.
GGTGTCGAAGAAGGCGAGCATGACGGATGCCATGTCCACCGCGATTACCGGCGGCAGCGGCTCGCAAAAGCGCGTCACGGCCGACGTCAACAAAGTGCTGAACGAAGAGCGCGGCATCGCGCTGCGCCTGAACGTGCTGGCCCAGGACGCAGGAAGCGCCTCGCGCGACGTGGTCGAGAACAAGCGCTGGGCAATCGCGCCGAGCATCGGCTTTGGCCTGAACGGCGCCACGCGCGTGCATCTGGACTACCTGCACGTCGACCAGAACAACATCCCTGACGGTGGCGTTTATGTCATCGGCCTGCCTGGCTACACGAGCCCGGACCGCACCCGGCCTTTCGTCACCGACGGCAAGAAGGTCGATCCGAAGAATTTCTATGGTTCGACCGGCGACTACGACGACGTGAAGGCCGACATGGCCACGGTGCGCATCGAGCATGACTTCTCGCCGACGATGAAGCTGCAGAACACGAGCCGCTACGGCAAGACGTCGCAGGACTACTTGCTCAGTGCATTCCTGACCAGCGCCGCCAACCTGGGCACCCCGAACCCGGCCGACCCGAACACGTGGACGCTGGCGCGCAGCATCCGCACCGGCAAGGATCAGGAAAATAAAATCCTGACCAACGTGACGACGCTGACGTCGCAGTTCGACACCGGCGCGGTCAAGCACACGCTGGTGAGCGGTCTGGAATTGACCAGCGAGCGCCAGACCACCTGGGGCCTGACTGGCCTGGGCACGCTGCCGGCCGCGAACATCTACAACCCGAACCCGAACGATGCGCCGACCACGCCCGTGAACGTGCGCCGCACCGGCGCCTATAACGAAGGCGAGGTCGATACCCAGAGCCTGTACGTGTTCGATACCGCCAAGATCGGCGAGCGCTGGATCATCAACGGCGGCGTGCGGGTCGATCATTTCCGCGCTGACTACTCGACCGTGGCGCTGACCAATAACGTGCTCGTGCCGAACCGCTTCAAGGTCGGCGACAACCTGGTCAACGGCAAGCTGTCGGCCCTGTACAAGCCGACCGCGAACAGCAGCGTGTATGCGATGGTGGCCAGCTCGAAGCAGCCGCCGGGCGGCAACTTCACCGTCTCGGGCAATGCCAACAGCGCGCAGAATCCGATCTACGATCCGCAGGAGTCGACGACCACCGAATTTGGCGGCAAGCTCGATCTTCTCAAGTCCAAGCTGTCGCTGTCGGGCGCGCTGTTCCGCACCGATGTCAAGAACGAGGTCGAGCAGGATCCGGTCAACCTGCAGTACTACCAGACGGGCGAGAAGCGCGTGCAGGGCATCGAGCTGGGCGCAACGGGCGAACTGGCACCGCACTGGCTCGTCAGCGCCGGCTACGTCTACATGGACACCAGCGTGGAAGCGGGCCGCAACGTGACCGCCTCGGGCGAGAACAGCCTGACCTACACGCCGAAGCAATCGTTCACCGCCTGGACCTCGTATGACCTGCCATGGGGCTTGCGCATCGGCGGCGGGGCGCGCTTCTCGGACAAGCTCAAACGCGGCACCGACGGCGCCATCGGCACCCCGGCCTACACCGATTCGTACTGGGTGGTCGATGCGATGCTGGGTTACCGCTTGACGAAGAACATCGACCTGCGCCTGAACGTCTACAACCTGACCGACGAAAAATACGTCGTCGCGATCAACAAGAGCGGCTACCGCTACACGCCCGGCGTGGCGCGTTCGGCCAGCCTGACGGCCAATATCGGGTTTTAAAACCCTTGCGTTGCGGGCCGGCGAAGAGCGCTTGCGCTATACTCGCCGGCCATGCGCATACAGCTTTTTTCCGACCTTCACCTCGAACGGTACCCCGACTTCCAGCCGCAGATCCTTCCCGGCACGGATGTCGTGGTGCTGGCCGGCGACATCGGCTCGTACCAACCCGGCTCGCGCCTGCTCACGCAGGACTTCGGGCTGGAACGTTTCTCACCGCTCCTGGTGCCTGCCCTGGCGCAGGCACAGGTCCTGTTCATCCCCGGTAACCACGAATTCGACGCGCTCGACTACGACGCTACCTACGCGCGACTGCAGGAAACCTGCGCGCGCCTGGGCATTACCTGGCTGGATCGCGAAATCGTCACGATCGATGGCGTGCGTTTCATCGGCACCACGCTGTGGAGCGACTTCGATGCGCTGGTGGAAGAGGGCGCGCCGCTGACCAAGCAGCTGCAGCAGCGCACCAAGGCCTTCCGCGCCGCGAACTACTACCTGAGCAAGAACACGACCATCAAGGATGGCGAGCCGGTACTGGCCGAAGGCATCCGCGCGCTGGCGCTCGATTGCCAGGCCTGGCTGCGCGCGGCGCTGGCCACGCCGTTCGAGGGCAAGACGGTCGTGGTCACGCATTTCGCCCCGAGCCTCGAAAGTGCCGACCCGCGCTACGGCAAGACGCCCGGCACGGCCGGCTTCTGCAATTCGCTCGATGAGCTGTTCAAGCGCGCGCAGGTATGGATGCATGGCCACCTGCACTGCGCGAACGACTACGTGGTCGAGGGCCGCGATGGCCCGCTGTCGTGGGGCTGCCGCGTCGTGGCCAATCCGCTCGGGTATCTGAGCAAGGGCGAGCAGGAAGGGTATCGCCCCGCGCTGGTGATCGAGCTGTAATCACTCGCGCGGCGGGCGTTCCTGCAACAGGTTCTCCATCAGCGTGTCAATGCTGTCCACTTCGGTCGGCTGCGGTTCCTGCCGCTGCTGCTGTTCCAACTGCTGATCTGCATACTCCGCATACACCCAGTCGCCGGCGACGTTCACGACGCCGTCGGGCACCAGCGGCGCGCGTTCCGGGGCGTTGGCCAGCGCGACGCGCATGTAGTCGACCCAGATCGGCAGCGCGAGCGTCGCGCCGAATTCGCGCCCGCCCAGCGAGCGCGGTTCGTCGTAGCCCATCCACGCCACCGCCACCACTGGACCGCTGTAGCCGGCGAACCAGCCGTCGATCGCATTGCTCGTCGTGCCGGTCTTGCCGGCCAGGTCGCTTCGCCCCAGCTGGCGTGACGCGGCAGCGGCCGTGCCCACGCGCGCCACATCGCGCAGCATGCTGTCGGTGATGAACGCGTTGCGCGCATCGAGCACACGCACAGGTTCCTTGCGGGCGTGTTCGTAGACGACCTTGCCGTCGCCATCCTGGATGCGGGCGATCAGCCACGGTTCGACCCGGTAACCACCGTTCGCAAGCACCGTGTAGGCGCCAGCCATCTGCAATGGCGTAACGGCGCCCGTGCCAAGGGCCATGGTCAGGTTGCGCGGATGGCGCGCGGCGTCGAAGCCAAATTGCGCCAGGTGCGCGCGCGTGTCGTCCACGCCGATCGCCTGCAGCATGCGCACCGTGGGCACGTTTCTCGAGCGCGTCAGCGCATGGCGCACCGTGACGGGGCCTTCGAACGTATTGTCGTCATTGCGCGGCGACCAGCCGGCAGCGCCGTTGTCGCCACCAAGGTCGAGCGGCGCGTCGAGGATCGGCGTGCCAGGGAAGAAGCCCCGTTCCAGGCCGGCCGAATACACGAACGGCTTGATGCTCGATCCCGGCTGGCGCCAGGCTTGCGTCACGTGATTGAACTTGTTCAGTCCAAAGTCGAAGCCGCCGACCAGCGCGCGGTAGGCGCCCGTCCCGGCATCGACCGCGACGAAGGCGGCCGCCACTTCGGGCAGTTGCGTGATCGCCCAGTCGCCTTGCGATTTGCTCAGACGGATGATGGCGCCGGGCGAGAGCTTGACGCCAGCTTTCGCTGCCGGTGCCAGCGCACCTGCAGCAAAACGCAGGCCAGCGCCGGTAATCTCGATCGTCTCGCCGCCCGTCGTGGCAGCCCGTACGCGTTTGGCCGAGGCGCTCACGACGACGGCTGGCACGAAGCCGTCCACGGCCGGGCGTTTCTGCAGCGCTGCGGCCACCGCATCGTCCCGCGCGTCGCCCGCGGTCGGCAGCGCGATGCGCGCTTCCGGGCCGCGGTAGCCATGGCGCCGGTCGTAGGCGACGACGTTGCGGCGCACCGCATCCCAGGCGGCTTCCTGTTCGGCGGCGATGACGGTCGTCGTTACCGTGATCCCTCGTTCGTAGGCCGCCGCGCCAAAGCGCGTATGCACGGCCTGGCGCGCGATCTCGGCGACCCAGGCGGCGCGCCCACCGTAGCCGGCGCCGTCACGCCTGAGGGTCAACGGCTCGGCCAGCGCGCGCCGGTACTGCGGCTCGGTGATCGCCTTTAACTCGAACATGCGGCGCAGGACCGTCTGCTGGCGTTTTTTTGCCGCCGCCGGGTTCGTGATGGGATTGCTGCTCGATGGATTCTGTGGCAGGCCGGCGAGCATCGCCGTTTCCGCCAGCGTCAGGTCGTTCAGCGATTTGCCGAAGTAGGTGCGCGCGGCGCTGGAAAAGCCGTACGAGCGCTGGCCCAGATAGATCTGGTTCAGGTAGACCTCGAAGATCTGGTCCTTGGTCAGCGCCTTCTCGATCTTGTAAGCCAGCGCGATTTCGGTGAGCTTGCGTGGCAGCGTCTTGTCGCGCGACAGAAAGAAGTTGCGCGCCACCTGCATCGTGATGGTCGACGCGCCCTGGCTGCCGAAGTCGGTGATGTTCGCTTTGGCCGCGCCCAGTGCCCGGATCCAGTCGATCCCGCCATGCTCGTAGAAGCGCGTGTCTTCGATCGCCAGCACGGCGGTCTTCATCAGGGCGGGCACCTTCGCGATCTGCACGAAGTCGCGCCGCTCGGCGCCGAATTCCCCGATCAGCACCTTGTCGGCGCTATAGACGCGCAGCGGAATCTTGGGGCGGTAGTCGGTGACAGCACTGATGTCCGGCACCTCGGGCAGGATCGACGCGCCCACCGGCAGCGGGGCAGCGAGGATCAGTACAGACAACAGCAAGGGCAGGAACGGGCGGGCAGGCATCATGGCAAATAGTCAGGTAGGTAGTCAGGGCATCGTCGATAAATCGTCGGTGAATCGTCACGACGATTCGATGCCGATCTTACGTCCGCCTGGCTGCGCCTGCTGGCTTTGAAACCGGGTATTACAACTTGCGCTACGAGGGTGCACCCGGCGCTACCTGCTTCGATCTGTGCATCATTCCATCGGGCTGCACACATCCGTGCCCGCCGCCAGCGCCTTGAGCTTGACCGGATCGAGCAGCGTGACCTCGCGCTTGTCGACGGCGAGCCAGCCCTGTTTCTTGAAGCGCGACAGCAGTCGGCTGATGCTCTCGATCGTCAGGCCCAGGTAATTGCCGATGTCTTCGCGCGACATGCGTAGCTGGAACCGGGTACTCGAATAGCCGCGCGCCGCGTAACGCGCCGACAGATTGACGAGGAAGACGGCGAAGCGCTGCTCGGCGCGCATATTGCCAAGCAGGAGCATGACGTTCTGCTCGCGCGTGATTTCCTGGCTCATGATGCGGTGGAAGTGGCGCAGCAGCGCCGGCACTTCGCCGAACAGTTCTTCGAGCCGCACGAACGGGATCTCGCACACTTCGCTGTCCTCGAGCGCAACGGCGTCGCAATGGTGCGTGCCGCTGATCGCGTCCATGCCCAGCAATTCGCCGGCCATCTGAAAGCCCGTGATCTGGGCTTCGCCGGCGGCGTTGACCTGAAAGGTCTTGAAGTGGCCGAAGCGCACCGCATACAGGTTGCGAAACGGCTCGCCGACCTGATACAGGCGCTCGTCGCGTGCCAGCCGCCGGCGCCGGCCGATGATCTGATCGAGGCGCACGATGTCGGCGTCTTCCAGGCCCATCGGAAGACACAGCTGGTGCATGCTGCAGCTTGCGCAGGACTTGAGCGCCTGGATGCTCACGAGCGGTTCGGAAGGGGAGGAGGAAGCTGGAATCATGGGATAGGCCGGCAGAGGTTCAGCCCGGATTATAGTCCCGCTGTCAGCTTTCCCCGTCAGTATCGCTCTGGCCCTTTGGCTCGGCCAGCTTCACGCCGCGCCGGGCCAGGCCTTCGCGCAGCAGGAATTCGATTTCCGCGTTCACGCTGCGCAGGTCGCGCGCGGCCAGGCGCTGCAGTTCATCCCACAGCGCCGGGTCGATCCGTAGCGCGAATGCTTTTTTTCCTGGACTTGCCATACTGGTCGGCCGCTAGTTGTACAGCGTGCCCGTGTTGATGATCGGTTGCGTTTCCTTGTCCGAGCACAGTACCACGAGCAGATTGCTGACCATCGCCGCCTTGCGCTCGTCGTCCAGCTCCACGATGCCGCGCTCCGACAATCCTTTCAGCGCCGCTTCGACCATGCTCACAGCGCCATGCACGATCTTGCTGCGGGCGCTGATGATGGCTTCGGCCTGCTGGCGCCGCAGCATGACCTGGGCGATTTCGGCGGCGTAGGCAAGATGGGTCAGCTTGGCGTCGAGCACCTCGACACCGGCCGCTTCGAAGCGTGCCTGCAACTCGGTCTTGAGGGCATCGGCGACGACATCCATGCCGGCGCGCAGCGTGGTCTCGCCCTGCGGCAGATCCTCGCCTTCGTCGTACGCGTATTGCGAGGCCAGGTGCCGCAGCGCTGCTTCGGCCTGGATCGATACGTAGCGCTCGAAATCGTCGACTTCAAACACGGCCTGCGCCGTGTCGCGCACGCGCCAGACAACCGCCGCGCTGATTTCCACCGGATTGCCGCGCTTGTCGTTGACCTTCAGCGTGGGCGCATTGAAGTTGCGGGCGCGCAGCGACAGGCGCCGCTTGACGTACAGCGGGAAAGCCCAGCGCAGGCCTTCGCTGCGGTCGGTGCCGATGTATTTGCCGAACAGGGTGAGGATGGCGCTTTCGTTCGGCTGCAGCATGAACAGGCCCGTCAGGCACAGCAGACCGGCAAGTCCCATCGCGACGGCACCCAGGAGCGGCAAGCCGGCGGGCGTTTCGACGCCAGTCTTGAACAGGTAGGCTGCACCCAGCAGGAAAACAATGCCGGCGCAGGCGGCCAGGTAGCCATTCGCGGACGAAAATGCCTTTTCGCGGCGGGTATGCGATGCGTTCATGCTTGACCTCTTCTAGGTGGGTGTGACATCAAAGTGATATCACTTTAGGATTGCCAGAAAGTATTGTCAAGCGATTTGGTGAACGCCCTGAAACTGCCAATCAGCGTTAGTCGGCCAGGCCTTTTTGCAGCAGCTCGGCCACCAGCGCATTGAGTTCGACGCCGCGCTCCTTGCTCAGCGTTTGCAGCTGCGCCACCAGGTCGCCATTGAGCTTGACGGCGAACGGCACCAGTCCCAGCGCACGGTCGCGTTCGCGCTGTTCGCGGCGATCCGGCGCCGCATCTTTTGCTGGCGCGCCGACGACGGCGCCCCGGGCAGCCATCTGGCCTTGAATCTTCTTGGCGTCGCCTTTTGCCATGTCAGTCTTTTTCATCACGTGCCTTTAGTTTGTTGGAGCCGAATTCTACTCTCGAAACGGACCGCCAACGGGAATTGGCAAGCCGCGCGCATTTGGTGGCATGATGGCGGGGCAGCACGACAGCAGGCGCGCCGCGGTGCAGCCTGCACCTGCAACCCCATCAGGAGACCACCATGACGCCCAACCAGCGCTTCGTGCAGGCGCGCGACTTCCTCCAGCAGCACCGGCTCGACTACGAGACCGCCTGCCGCGACTACCAGCCCCCGCAGCTGTCCACCTTCAACTGGGCGCTCGACTTTTTCGACCACCAGGCCCGGGACAACCACGGCATTGCGCTGTGGGTCGTCGATGAAGACGGCACCGAGCACAAGGTCACGTTCGCCGACATGGCCGCCCGCTCCAGCCAGGTGGCCGAGTACCTGCGCAACTGCGGCGTGCGGCGTGGCGACCGGGTGCTGCTGATGCTGCCGAACCGGGTCGAACTGTGGGAAGTCATGCTCGCCGGGATCAAGCTGGGCGCCGTGCTGGTGCCCACGACGATGCTGCTATCCGGCGACGACCTGGCCGACCGGATCGCGCGCGGCGCCGTCAGGCACGTGATCGCGCAGGCATCCGAGACGCACAAGTTCGATGCGCTGCCGGGCTGTTTCACCCGCATCGCGGTGGGCGGCGCGCACGAAGGCAGCAATGAAGGGTGGCATGACTACGCAGCCAGCCATGCGGTGGTGAGCGTGTTCGTGCCCGAGGGCGAGACGCTGGCCACCGATCCGCTGCTGCTGTACTTCACGTCCGGTACCACGGCGCGGCCGAAACTCGTGCTGCACACGCACCAGAGCTATCCCGTCGGCCACCTGTCGACGATGTACTGGATCGGCCTGCAGGCGGGCGACATCCACTGGAATATCAGCTCGCCCGGCTGGGCCAAGCATGCCTGGAGCTGCTTCTTCGCGCCATGGAATGCGGGCGCCACCGTGTTCGTCTACAACTACGAGCGCTTCGCCGGCGCTGCCGTCCTGAACGTGATCGAACGCTGCGGCGTGACCTCGCTGTGCGCGCCGCCGACCGTCTGGCGCATGCTGATCAAGGAAGACCTGGCCGCCTGCAAGCCGGCCCTGCGCGAACTGGTGGGGGCGGGCGAGCCGCTCAATCCCGAAGTCATCGAACAGGTCGAGCGCGCCTGGGGCATCCGCATCCGCGACGGCTTCGGCCAGTCCGAGACCACCTGCCAGATCGGCAATTCGCCAGGCCAGCCGCTCAAGCCCGGCTCGATGGGTCGCGCGCTGCCGGGCTATCGCATCGCGCTGCTCGACATCGATGACGTACCGGCCACCGAAGGCGAGATCGCCGTGGCGCTGGCAGCCAATCCGGTCGGCCTGATGGCGGGCTACGAAGGCGATGCCGACAAGACGCGCGACGTCATGCGCGCCGGTCACTACCACACGGGCGACACGGCGGCGATCGACAGCGATGGCTACTATTTCTATGTGGGCCGCAACGACGACGTGTTCAAGTCGGCCGATTACCGCATCAGCCCCTTCGAACTCGAGAGCGTGCTGATCGAACACGAAAGCGTGCTCGAAGCGGCGATCGTGCCCAGTCCCGACCCGCTGCGGCTGTCGGTGCCGAAGGCCTTCGTCACGCTGCGCGCCGGCGTCGCGCCGAGCCGCGAGATGGCCGCCGCGCTGTTCGCGTTCAGCCGCGCGCGGCTGGCGCCGTACCAGCGGATCCGGCGCATCACATTCCGCGAGCTGCCCAAGACCATCTCGGGCAAGATCCGGCGCGTCGAGTTGCGGCGCGAAGAAGCAGGGCGGACCGGCGGGGCAGGCGACGCGCCCGAATACCGCGAGGAAGATTTCCCCGTGTAGCGGCAAGTGCGTGGCGTTTCGGGCGAATGCGGCCATAATGGATGCTCTCTTTTTTCTCGCCCAAGCGCCACCTCGATGACCACCAAGCGAACCCTGTCCACGCCGACCGACATTGATACCAATACCGCCGCAACCGACAGCGGCCCGTCGTACGAAGTGCGCCAGTCGCCGATCCACGGTAACGGCGTTTTCGCCAAGAAGCCCATTGCCGCGGGCGAGCGCATCATCGAGTACCGCGGTGAGCGCATCAGCTGGGACCTCGCGACCGAGCGCGCCGACAAGGCCGGCGGCCCGGTCAACCATACCTTCTATTTCAGCCTGGCCGACGGCCGCGTGATCGACGGCGGCCGGCGCGGCAACGAGGCGCGCTGGATCAACCACGCCTGCTCGCCCAACTGCGAAGCGTTCGAAGATGAAGGCAAGGTCTATATCCACGCGATGCACGACATCGACGCCGGTGAAGAGCTGAACTACAATTACGCCCTGATCTACGAAGAGCGCCATACGCCCAAGCTCAAGAAACTGTTCGCCTGCCGCTGCGGTACGCCCGGCTGCACCGGCACGATGCTTGCGCCGAAGCGCCGCACCCGCACGCCAGCCGCCGGTAAATGAACCAAGCCCCGGCTGGCCTGGTCAGGCCGGCCCGCCCCATCATCGACCTGGAGCAACGATGAAACCAGTAGTTCGCAGCCTGCTTGAAACCGATCTGTACAAATTCACGATGTGGCAGGCCTTGCTGCACAGCCACCCCGGCGCGACGGGCGAATACGAATTCCGCTGCCGTAACGAGCCAGCCTATCCGCTGGCGGAGCTCAAGGAAGACATCGAACGCGAGCTCGATCACCTGTGCTCGATGATGTTTACCGAGCACGAAGTCGCCTACCTGCGCGCACTGCGCTTCATCAAGGGCGACTTCGCCGACTTCCTCACGCTGTTCCGCTTTCAGCGCAAGTTCATCGAGGTCACGACCGACGGCCCGCACCTGCGCATCCGCGCCAGCGGCCCGCTGGTGCACGTGATGGGCTATGAAATCTTCGTGCTCTACATCGTCAACGAGCTGTATTTCCGCCGCTTCGACCAGGCCGAGGCCATGGAGGTAGCGCGTGCACGCCTGCGCCAGAAGATCGACGAACTACGCGCCTTTGGCGAAGAAGCCCCGCGCGCCAACCCGTTCGAGTTCTTCGACTTCGGCGTGCGCCGCCGCTTCTCGGGTGAGTGGCACGACGAAGTGGTGCAGACGCTGGCGCGCGAGCTGCCGGTGTACTTCAAGGGCACGTCGAACGTCTATCTGGCCTACAAGTTCAACCTGGTCCCGATCGGCACGATGGCGCATGAATACCTGCAGGCGCACCAGGCCTTCGGCACGCGCCTGGTCGACTTCCAGAGCGCAGCGCTCGAGAACTGGGTGCAGGAATACCGGGGCGACCTGGGGACAGCGCTGACCGATGTCGTCGGCATGGACGCGTTTCTGGCCGACTTCGACCTGTACTTCGCCAAACTGTTCGATGGCCTGCGTCACGACTCGGGCGATCCGGTCGTGTGGGGCGAAAAAGCGCTGGCCCACTACGCGCGCCTGCGCATCAATGCGCGCACCAAGCGCCTCGTGTTCTCGGACGCGCTGACCATCCCCAAGGCCCTCGACCTGTACCGCCATTTCGCCGACCGCGTAATGACGGGCTTTGGCATCGGCACCAAGCTGACCAACGACACGCCTTTCCCGGCGATCAATATCGTCATGAAGCTCGTGCGCTGCAACGGCCAGCCGGTGGCCAAGCTGTCGGACGAGCCGGGCAAGTCGCAGTGCACCGACGTGACCTACATCGCCTATCTGCGTCAGGTGTTCAACCACCCGGTCTAGCCGTGCGCAAGATTGTGTGAGTTTATGGCAGCGCCAGGCGCGCTATGCTGTTGGTTTCCCGCCATCGCCCAGGAGACCGCCATGCAGCAGCTCGCCCCATTCGCCATCGCCGTGTTGTTCGCTACCCCAACCGTCGCCGTCCATGCCCAGCAGGCCGACCAGACCACGGCAGGCGCCGAAGCGGCGGGGCGCTGGCTGGCACTGGCCGATGCGGGCAACGGCGAGGCGACGTGGCATGCCGCAGGCGCGGTCTTCCAGGCCGCAGTGAGCCAGAAGGACTGGACGGCAGCGCTTGACCAGGCGCGCACGCCATACGGCGCGCTGACCAGGCGCACCCTGGCCGACGCGCGAGCCACGCGCACGCTGCCGGGTGCGCCCGAGGGCGACTACGTCGTGCTGCAATACCAGTCCAGCTTTGCCAATCGGCCGACCGTAACCGAAACAGTGATCGTGATGCGCGAGACAGATGGCAACTGGAAGACGATCACGTACGTGATCCGCTAGCGGCTTCGCGGCGCCGCGAGGTTGCCGCCTTTTTTGTCGCCGCCTTTTTTGCCCGTGCCTTCTTGCGCGGCTTTTCTTCTTCGTGCCTGAGCCGCTGCTGCAGCATCGCCAGCACGGCCGCTTCCTCGGGCTGCAGCGCGTGCAGGTCTTCGGCCAGTTTCTTTTCGGTCTGTTCGCGCATCACGTCCAGCGGCGCGCCTTCTAGGTAGGCGTCCAGCACGGCCGGGTGCACGTAGCACTTGCGGCAGATCGTCGGCGTGTTGCCGAGCTTTTCGGCCACCGATTCGATCGCGCGCACGATGTTCTTCTTGGCCTGTGTCTCGGAGTCGAATTTTTCGAATTCCTGCAGGGCCAGCGCTGCCAGCACGGTGCCGGACCAGGTGCGGAAATCCTTGGCCGTGTACTCCTCGCCCGTGATGTTGCGCAGGTAGTCGTTGACGTCGCTGGAGTCAACGCTGTGCGTCTCACCATCGTCGTCGATGTACTGGAACAGTTCCTGGCCCGGCAGGTCGCGCGTGCGCTTGACGATGCCGGCCAGGCGCCGGTCGTGCACCTTGAGTTTGTGGTACACGCCGCTCTTGCCGCGGAAGCTGAATTGCACGTCGCTGCCATCGACCTTGACGTGGCGGTTGCGCAGTGTCGTCAGGCCGAACGATTTGTTGGTGCGCGCATATTCCTCGTTCCCGACCCGCATCATCGTCGCTTCCAGCAGGTACACGATCGTGGCCAGCACCTTTTCGCGCGGCAGGCCGGGCAGCTTCAGGGCGCGGTCGACTTCATGCCGGATCGCCGGCAACGCATCGCCGAACTTGAGCATGCGTTCGTACTTCACTTCGTCGCGGGCGGTGCGCCATTTCGGATGGTAGCGGTATTGCTTGCGGCCGCGCGCGTCGCGGCCCGTCGCCTGCAGGTGGCCATTGGCCTGCGCGCAGATCCAGACGTCCTGCCAGGCCGGTGGAATCACGAGGCCCTTGATGCGCGCCAGCGTCGTTTCGTCTTCCACCGGCGCGCCGTGTGCGTCCAGGTAGCGAAAGCCGTCCTTGACGGCTTCACGCCTGACGCCGGCGCGGCCATCGTGCACGTAGCGCAGGCCGGCCGCGCGCGCGGCGGTGGAGGAATCTTTGGTATCGGGTGCGTCGAGTGCGTCGAGTGCGTCGGTGGTCTGGCTTGGCATGGCTGTTTCGCGAATGGTGGATATCGCACCGATGCTACGCCCGGGCCAGGGCCCGCACTGTTCGCAAGATAACGGAGTGCGGGACAGGCGGGCAGGGCTGCAAATACAGACCCGGTTCAGCGGTAGCGGGCTTCGACCAGATCGATCTCGCGCAGCAGCTTGCGCGCCACTTCGTCCGACAAGGTGTTATTGCGCGCCATGCGCAGCAGGACGGCGCGTTCGTGCTCCAGCGCGGCCAGGCGGTAATGGCGCTCGGCGCTTTCGGCGGCGCGTGCATGTGCCGGATCGACATCGTTGCCGTTGCCGCCATCGAGCCGGTACTGGTACAGGCTGCGCACCTGGTCGACCGCGCTCGCATGCATCTCCACCGCGCCCTGCGCATCGCAGCCCGAGGTGGGTGGCGGTGGCGGTGCATTGGCGATGGCTTCGAGTGCGGCCAGCGCGGCGGCATGGCGCGCACGCGCTTCTTCGCTTTCATGCGCTGAATCGTGCGGCAGTTCGAGGCCGCGCAGCACGCGCGGCAGCCCGACACTGGCCAGCACCAGCGAGACGACGATCACGGCGCTGGCCAGAAAAATCACCAGGTCGCGGCCAGGGAACGGCGCACCGCCCGGCATTGCCAGCGGCAGCGTGAGCACGCCGGCCAGCGTGATCGCGCCGCGCACGCCGGCCAGCGAGGTGGCCAGGATCAGGCGCGGGTTCGGACGGTACTCCGGCAGCTTCTGGCGCCGGGCGTTGAGCAGCGTCAGGCGCAGCGAAACCCAGACCCAGACGAAGCGCAGCAGGATCAGGCCGAAGCTGATGGCCAGCGCGTTGGTGGCCAGCCACCAGACATCGTTTGCACGCGGCAGCTCGGGTGCGACCAGCGCTGCCTCGAGAATATTGGGGAGCTGCTCGCCCAGCAGCACGAACATGATGCCGTTGAGCGCGAACTGCACCGTGTCCCACACCACCGCGCGCCGCACGCGCGTCGTGGCGGCCGCGCGCCCGCTCAATTCAACGTAGCTCATCGTCACGCCCGCCGCTACTGCTGCCAGGATGCCCGAGGCGCCCAGATGCTCGGCTGCCAGATAGGCGCCGAACGGCAGCAGCAGGTTGATCAGGATCGGCGAGCCGCTTTCTTCGCCGATGCGCGCGGCCAGCTGGCGCTGGGCCCAGCTCACGCCCACCGTGATGCCCACGCCAATGGCCACACCCGCCAGCGCGACCCACAGGAAGGTGAGCGTGGCTTCGCCCAGCGAAAAGGTGCCGGTCAGGGCAGCGGCCACGGCGAAGCGGAAGCACACCAGGCCACTGGCGTCGTTCAGCAGCGATTCGCCCTCGAGGATGTGCATCAGGCGCGGGGGGATCGGCACGCGCGCGGCGATCGATGACACCGCGACCGGGTCGGTGGGGGCAAGGATGGCAGCCAGCGCGAAGCACACGGCCAGCGGCAGCGACGGAATCAGCCAGTGGATCAGGAAGCCCGCGCCCAGCACCGTAAACAGTACCAGGCCCAGGGCCAGTTCGAGGATCGTGGAGCGGTCGCGGAACAGCCCGATCTTGGGGATGCGCCAGCCGTCGAGAAACAGCAGCGGCGGCAGGAACACGAGGAAGAAGATATGCGGTTCGAGCCGCACGCCGTGGCCGGTGCTACCGGCAATGGCCGCACCGAGCGCGATCTGCATCAGCGGCAGCGGCACCGCGAACGGCAGCATGCGCACCAGGTAGCCGCTGGCCACCACCGCCAGCAGCATGGCCAGCACAATTCCCACTTCATCCATCAACATCTCCCTGTTCAAGACAAGATGATAAGGGATTGGCGCCGCCCGTGACGACGCTGTTGATCAGGCAGCGGACAAACTGGCCTGGGGCGCAGCCTGCAGTTCGGCCAGCAACGCCTCGAGCGGCATTGGCCGGTGGAACAGGTAGCCCTGCATGCAGGCGTTGCCGTGCGCGGCCAGGTACTCGGCCTGGGCCGACGTCTCGACGCCTTCGGCCACGACGCGCAGGCCCAAGTGGCCGGCCATCGCCAGGATCGATTGCACGATGGCGGTGCCGTTCTTGTCGTGCGGGGTGTCGCGGATGAAGCTCTTGTCGATCTTCAGTTCGTACAGCGGCATCCGGGTCAGGTACGACAGGCTCGAATAGCCGGTACCGAAATCGTCGATCGAGATGCGGATCCCGAGAGCGGCCAGCGCATGCATCCGCTCGATGGTCTGGTCGAGGCGATCGACCAGCAAGCCTTCGGTGATCTCGAAGATCAGCTGGCCGGGCGGCACGCCCGTCTCGTGCAGGATCGCTTCGACCCGCGTGACGAAGTCGTGCTGGCGGAACTGCATCGGGCTGACGTTGACCGACAGCGGGAAGCGGTGGCCGGCGCGGTCCAGCACGTGCCAGGCCAGGCACGCTTCGCGCAGCACCCAGTCGCCCAGCGCCACGATCAGGCCACTCGATTCGGCCACCGGGATGAAGACGTCGGGCGGCACGCTGCTGCCGTCCTTGCGGCGCCAGCGCATCAGCAGTTCGGCGCCGCTCGGCACGCGTGCGCCGTCGACCTGCAGCTGCAGGTGCAGCGACAGTTCGCCGTTCTCGAGCGCCTGGCCCAGATCGCGCTCGAGCGTCAGGCGGCCTTCGGCGTCGGACAGCATGCCCGGTTCGAACAGCGCCACGCCATTGCGGCCGCGCGACTTCGCGTGGTACATCGCGGTGTCGGCCTCGCGCAGCAGGTCGTGCACGGTCTGCTGCGCGTTGGCGGATGCGGTGAGCGCGACGCCGATGCTGCTGGTGGCGTAGTAACGCTGGGCGTCGATGACGATCTTGTCGGCCAGCGCAGCCCGGATCCGCTCGGCCACGGCCAGCGCGCGGTCGGTGGCCCGGCCCGCATGCTGTCCCAGCGCGTCGAGCAGGACGACGAATTCGTCCCCGCCCAGGCGTGCCACGCAGCCGTCGTCGCCCGTCATCGCCACCAGGCGATCGGCCACAATCTTGAGCAACTGGTCGCCAATGGCGTGGCCGCGTGCATCGTTGACGGTCTTGAAGTTGTCGATGTCGACGTACAGCACGGCAGCCATCGACCCGCCCGTGCGGGCCCTGGCCACCGCCATGTCGAGCCGCTCCATCAGCAGGCGCCGGTTCGGCAGGCCGGTCAGCACGTCGTAGAACGCAAGGCGGTGGATCGCGTCGGCGGCGTTGCGCCGCTCCGTCACGTCGCGGCTGACAATCAGCCAGTGCGTGATCGCGCCGTTGTCGCCGGAGAACGGCACCATCTCGGCCTCTACCCAGTACGGCGTGCCATGTTTCGTGTACAGGACCATTTCGGCACTGGCGGCTTCCTTGTGCATCACGGCCGTGATGACACGCCTGACCGTCTCCTGGTCAGTGTCCGGTCCTTCGAGCATGCGTACGCTGCGCCCGATGATTTCTTCGCGGGTGTAGCCGGTGTGGCGCAGCAGGGCGTCGTTGGCAAAAATGATCGGCTGCTCGGCGCCGGGCACGTCGACCATGCGCGCGATCATGACCATGTCGTTCAGGCGCGCGACTGCGGCTGCCGTCAGGCGCAGTTCGTCGTTGACGGCGTGCAGGCGCAACTGGCCCGCTTCCAGACCGGCGGCAGCGGTGCGCGCTTCGAGGAGCGATTGTGCCAGTCCCTTGAGCAGGGTACCGCTGGTGATCGTGATCAATGCGCCGACGCAGCAGAAGTTGATGACGACGACGATTGCCGATGCCAGGCCATTCTGCTCCAGACCGGGGACATACAGGTGCACCTTGCCGTTCACGCCAAGCAGCAGGACGCAGGCAGCGCCCAGGGCCAGGATGATGAGGGCCTGGCGCATGCCGAGCAGGATGACGGCCATTGCGGGCAGGGCTGTCAGGTACACCAGGCCAACCGGCCCCACTGAAAACAGCAGGCCGACGGACACCAGGAACAGCATCGCAATGAAATTGAGAACGCGTGCCGTGTGCGACACGCGGTCGAAGCGCCAGATGGCCAGCAGCCATGCCAGCGCCACCACGTCCATGACAATGACCGGCCATTTGCCCTTGCTGATGAGCAGCGGGATGCTGGGAAGGGCGGCGACAAATCCCAGCGCCACGACGATCGGCAGGATGGTGGTAAACACCTTGATGCGCCATTGCGCGATGTCATCTGGAGGAATTGGCATGAAGCATCCTGTTCGGCACGCCGCACGGAATTTCTCCGGAGCATAGTATATTTATCGAAGCAAATTCTATGCAGGGGCAATGTTACCTGTCACGCAATATCTGCCAGGCTGTTGCGCCAATGAAACGCGACCATGCCCGATCGCGGTTCAGTTGCGGTGCCGGCCTCAGTGAGCGCCGGCCTGCACGAGGATATCGCTCAGTTGCAGCGTGTTGAGCGGCTTCACCAGATAGTGGTCGAACCCGGCCTGGCGGGCCTGTTCGCGGTCTTGCTGGCGGCCATAACCGGTCGCCGCGATGAGCATGGCGTTCTCCATCCCGGGCAAGGCACGCAGGCGCCGCGCCAGTTCGTTGCCGTCGATGTCAGGCAGTCCGATGTCGAGCAGGCAGACCTGTGGGGCAAACACGGCGGCGACGTCGATTGCATCCAGCGCGCAGTAGACCACTTCCACCGTGTGCCCACTTGCGCGCAAAAACAGGCTCAGCGTCTGGGCGGCGTCGAGATTGTCGTCCACCACGAGGATGCGCAAGGGGCCGACGGCGCTGGCGCTGCTGGCCAGCGGCGCTGCGGCCGGCCCGGCCGGGATCGCTTGGGCATAGCACGGCAGGCGCACCGTGAACGTGCTGCCCAGGCCCGGACCGGCACTCATTGCGCCGACGCTGCCGCCATGCAGTTCGACGAGGCTGCGGGCCAGCGCCAGGCCCAGTCCCAGGCCCCCCTGCGACCGGTCCGGCGTGCGCTCGGCCTGGGTGAACAGATCGAACACGCGCTCGACGAGACGTGCATCCATGCCGATGCCGTCGTCGGTCACGTCGATGATCCACGTCTCGCCCTGCTGCGCCAGCTGCAGGGTGATGTGGCCGCCCTCGGGCGTGTACTTGGTCGCGTTGCCCAGCAGGTTGGCGACGACCTGCACCAGGCGCTTGTGGTCGCCCTTGACGTTTGCCGGTTGCGGCGGCATGTCGAGTACCACCTTGTGGCGGCGGGCCAGCATCAGCGGGCGAATCTGCTCGGCCGCGTCGTCGACCACCTTGCGCAGGTCGAGGATCTGGGTCGACAGCGTCACCAGCCCGCGCGTCACGCGCGAGACGTCCAGCAGGTCGTCGACCAGGCTCGTCATGTGCTCGACTTGGCGCGCGATGATCGCGCAGGTCTGCGTGATCTGCGCATTGTCCGAATGCAGCAGCTTGAGCAGATGGGCGCCGGTGCTGATCGGCGCGAGCGGGTTGCGCAGTTCGTGCGCCAGCATCGCGAGAAATTCGTCCTTGCGCTGGTCGGCCGCGCGCAGTTCGCGCTCGGCCAGGCTGCGCTGGGCTTCTTTTTGCTGCAGGTGCTCGGCCATCTCGTCCAGGGCCGCGGCCAGCCGGCCGATTTCCTCGCTGTTCGACCCGATGCCGGTGCGGGCATCGAGTTCGCCGGCGGCGATCCGGCGCGCCACCGTCATCAGCTTGCGCACGCGCCGGACAATCAGCTTGTCGCCCGCCAGCCAGGCCGCCAGCAGGGCCAGGATGGTCGTCAGGCCCAGGCCGAGCAGCGACATCAGCTGCGCCTCCCGCGCCACGCGCGTGATGGTTTCGGTCGGCACGCCGATCGTCACCGTGTAATCGGACAGCGTCGGCGGCCCGACGCGCGCAAATGCGTGCAGGCGCTCGACGCCATCCTCGCCCTGGATCACGCGGGCGCTGTCATGCGGGCCGCGCATCGCCGCAAACAGCGGGGCGGGCACACGTTTGCCGAACCATTGCTCGGGATCGGGGCGGCGTGAAATCAGCTTGCCGGTGGCATCGGCCGTCTCGAGGATCGAACCGGCCGGCAGGCTGATGTCGTTGACGAAGGTGTCCAGGCCCGCCAGGTCCATTGCGGCAAACACCACCGCCACTACCTTGCCGTCGCGGTCGGTGACGGGATAGGTCAGGTTGATCGTGTGACGGCGGATCACACGCCCGAACACATAGTCGCCGGCGATGAAGCGGCGTTCGGCCACGGCGCGCTTGAAGTGGCTGCGATCACCCAGGTTCACCGGGTGCACCATCGGCACCGCGCTGCAGCTGACGTCGCCATTGAGCTGGATGAGGCCGAAATTGACATACAGTTCGTTGCGGTCGAGGACATTGGCCAGCAGTGCATTGCAGCCAGCCGTGTCGCCCATCAGGTCCGGCACGCTGGCCAGGTCGACCAGGATCTGGCGCGCGCGGTCGATCGACTGCGCTTCATTCGCCGCGGCCAGCGCCGTCAGGCGTTTGAGGTTGTCTTCGGTCGCGCGGATCGCGGCTTCGCGTTCGCGCAGGCCCCCCAGCACGGTGACGATGGCGATCGGCGTGATGGCCAGCAGCACCAGCAGCATCAGCCTGCTGCGCAGGCTGTTAAGGCGAAAACGTCCGGATGACTTGCTCATCGCTGCGGCGCCGGTTGCGGCGTGGTGGTGACGGTGGACAGCGCGAATGTGCGGGCGATGTGGAACATGTGTGGCGAACGATTGATCGATAGGACCCGCCGAAAATGGCGGGAATACAGGCGTAACGTTTCCTGATTGTACTAAAAATTGGCTTATCCACAGCGAATCAGTCGCGTGTGCGCGACGCCTGGTTGACATGTCAAGCATCGGCGCAGGTAAGATAGACGCTTGCCAGTACCAGGAGAGACCATGAACATCGTCTGCGTCGGTGGCGGGCCGGCCGGTCTGTACGCCGGTCTGCTCATGAAACTGCGCGACCCGAGGCGCACCGTCACGGTCGTCGAGCGCAACCAGCCCGGCGACACGTTCGGCTGGGGCGTCGTGTTTTCGGACCAGACGCTGGGCAATCTGGCGCTGGCCGACGCGCCCAGCGCGCACGCCATCGAGGGCGCGTTCAACCGCTGGGATGCAATCGACGTGCAGATCGGCGGCGCCACCGTCACTTCGCATGGCCATGGTTTTTGCGGCATCGCGCGCAAGCGCCTGCTCGGCATCCTGCAGGCGCGCTGCAAAGAAGCCGGCGTGGCGCTCGTGTTCGATACCGACGTGACGGACGAGGTGGCGCTGGCGCGCCGCCATGACGCCGATCTGGTGGTGGCTGCCGACGGCGTGCACAGCGCGATCCGCACGCGCCATGCCGCCGTGTTCCAGCCTGACATTCAGGAGGGGCGATGCCGCTACGTGTGGCTTGGCACCCGGCGCCACTTCGCCGCGTTCACGTTCGCCTTTGAAGCGACCGAACATGGCTGGTTTCAGGCCCACGCATATCAATACGATGACCAGAATGCGACCTTCATCGTCGAGACGCTGGAGTCGACCTGGCGCGCCAGCGGCCTGGCCGACATGGACGCAGCAAGCACGCTGGCGTTTTGCGAGCGCCTGTTTGCCCGTGTTCTTGGCGGCGCGCCGCTCCTGACGCAGGCCAGCCGTGGCGGCGCCGCCATGTGGCACCGCTTTGCGCGTTTGATCTGCCGCGAGTGGGTGGGTGCGCTTGACGTCGATGGCCGGCGCGTGCCGCTGGTGTTGCTGGGCGACGCCGCGCACACGGCGCATTTCTCCATCGGCTCGGGCACCAAACTGGCGCTGGAAGACGCCATTGCGCTGGCTGCCGAACTGCCGGCCGAGCCGGGCGACGGCATCGAGGCCGCGCTGGCGCGCTATCAGGCAGCGCGCGTGATCGACGTGAGCAAGCTGCAAAGCGCGGCGCGCAATTCGACCGAGTGGTTCGAGAATGTGGCCCGCTACAGTGCCATGCCGGTCGATGGTTTCGCCTACTCGCTGCTCACGCGCAGCCAGCGCCTGTCGCACGAAAACCTGCGCCTGCGCGACCCCGCCTATATACAAGGTTTCGAACGCCGCTTTGCCGTTCAGGCGGCAGCGCAGGCCGGCGTGGCCGCGCCAGCGGTGTCCACGCCGCCGATGTTTACGCCACTGCGGGTGCGCGACGTGCTGCTCAAGAACCGCGTGGTCGTCTCGCCGATGGCGCAGTACGCGTGCGTCGATGGCGTGGCGGGCGACTTTCACCTGACCCATCTCGGCGCACGCGCGCTGGGTGGGGCCGGCCTTGTTCTGGCCGAAATGACCTGCGTGTCGGCCGACGCGCGCATCACGCCGCGCTGCCCCGGGCTGTACCTGCCCGAACACACGCAGGCCTGGGCCCGCATCGTCGACTTCGTGCATGCGGCAAGCGACGCGAAAATTGGCATCCAGCTGGGGCACGCGGGTGCCAAGGGCTCAACCCGGCCGATGTGGGAAGGGATCGACCAGCCGCTCGCGCACGGCAACTGGCCGCTCGTGGCGGCGTCGCCCCAGCAATACCTGGCCGGCGTGTCGCAGGTGGCGCGCCAGGCAAGCGAGGCCGACATGGCGCAGATCGAAGCCGATTTCGTGCGCGCCACGTTGGCCGCCAGCGAGGCAGGCTTCGACTGGCTCGAACTGCATTGCGCGCACGGTTACCTGCTCTCGGGTTTCATCTCGCCGCTGACCAACCAGCGCCCTGATGCTTACGGTGGCAGTCTTGAGAACCGCTGCCGCTTTCCACTGCGCGTGTTTGCCGCCGTGCGCGCGGCCTGGCCGGCGCACCTGCCGATCAGCGTGCGCATCTCAAGCCATGACTGGGTCGATGGCGGGATCACCCCGATGGACGCCGTCGAGATCGCGCGCCTGTTTCGCGCCGCCGGCGCCGACATGATCGACTGCTCGTCCGGGCAGGTGAGCAAGGCCGAGCAACCCGTGTATGGCCGCATGTACCAGACGCCGTTTTCGGACCGCATCCGCAACGAGGCAGACATCGCGACGATCGCCGTCGGTGGTATCAGCGAGGCCGACCACGTCAACAGCATCATCGCCGCCGGCCGCGCTGATCTGTGCGCGGTGGGGCGCCCGCACCTGGCCAATCCCGCGTGGACGCTGAGCGAGGCGGCGCGCATCGGCTACACTGGCGCCGCGTGGCCGCGCCAGTACGTCCCTGGCAAGCAGCAACTCGAGCGCAATCTGGCGCGCGGGCGGCCAAACACGTGACCGGTTCGTCCATTTTTCAACGCGTCATCAGGAGCAGGCATGCATGATCTAGCGGGCAATCCAACGGGGCTGACCGGCTACGTGGCGCAGCACGTCGGCTTGGTGCTTGACCCGGCGACGCGGGTAGCAACCGTGACGCTCGACCGGCCCGAGCGCAAGAATCCGCTCACGTTCGCCGCCTACGCCGAGCTGCGTGACCTGTTTCGCGCGCTGGCATATGCCGACGACGTCAAGGCGGTCGTGCTCACCGGCGCGGGCGAAAATTTCTGTTCGGGCGGCGACGTGCACGAGATCATCGGACCGCTGACGCAACTGGACATGCCGGGCCTGCTGGCCTTCACCCGCATGACGGGGGACCTCGTGAAAGCGATGCGCGCCTGTCCGCAACCGATCGTCGCGGCGGTGGATGGGGTATGCGCCGGCGCCGGTGCCATCCTGGCGCTGGCCTCGGACATCCGCTATGCCACGGCGCGCAGCCGCACCGCCTTTCTATTTACGCGCGTGGGCCTGGCCGGCTGCGACATGGGCGCCTGCGCCTTGCTGCCGCGCGTGATCGGCCAGGGCCGCGCGGCCGAATTGCTGTACACCGGCCGCTCGATGGATGGCGAAGAGGGCGAGCGCTGGGGCTTCTTCAATCGCTTGTGCGCACCGGGCGACGTCCTCGCCGAGGCGCAGGCGTTTGCCGCGCAGCTGGCGGCCGGCCCGACGTTCGCGCACGGCATGACCAAGAAAATGCTGCAGCAGGAATGGAATATGGGCGTGGACGAAGCCATCGAGGCCGAGGCACAGGCTCAGGCCATCTGCATGATGACGCAGGATTTCCAGCGCGCCTACCAGGCGTTCGTGGGCAAACAGCGGCCGCAGTTCGAGGGCAACTGATGGAACCCGATGTCCTCGACTGGCCATTTTTCGATGCGCACCATGGCGTGCTGGCGCGTGAGCTCGACGCCTGGGCCGCGGCGAATCTGGCCGATGCGCACGGAACCGATGTCGACGCCGTCTGCCGCGCGCTGGTCACGAGGCTGGGACAGGGCGGCTGGCTGCGCCACGCCGTGGCTGGCGTCGAGCATGGCGGCGCACAGGCCGCCATCGACACCCGCGCCATTTGCCTGATCCGCGAAATCCTTGCGCGCCACGCCGGGCTGGCCGATTTTGCGTTCGCGATGCAGGGCCTGGGCAGCGGGGCGATCTCGCTGTTCGGCAGCGCTGCGCAGCGTCAACACTGGCTGCCGCGTGTGGCCGACGGCAGCGCGATCGCCGCCTTTGCGCTGTCCGAGCCTGCCGCCGGCTCCGACGTCGCGGCGCTGCAATGTGCGGCGCGCCGCGACGGCGATGCCTGGGTGCTCGATGGCGAAAAAACCTGGATCTCGAATGGCGGCATCGCCGACTTCTACGTCGTGTTCGCACGCACGGGCGATGCGGTCGAACGCAGCGCGTGCGGCATCTCGGCCTTCATCGTCGATGCGGCCACACCGGGCCTCGAGGTCGCCGAGCGCATCAATGTGATCGCGCCGCATCCGCTGGCGCGCCTCTGCTTCAACGGTTGCCGGGTGCCGGCCGGTTGCCTGGTTGGCGGCGAGGGCGACGGCTTCAAGGTGGCGATGGCCACCCTCGACGTGTTTCGCACGTCGGTGGCGGCAGCGGCATTGGGCTTCGCGCGGCGCGCCATGGCCGAAGCACTGGCGCATGCGCAGGCGCGCCCCATGTTCGGCAAGCTGCTGGCCGACTTCCAGCTCACGCAGGCCCGACTGGCGCAGATGGCGCTGGAGATCGACGCCGCCGCGCTGCTGACTTACCGCGCGGCGTGGCTGCGCGACAGCGGCAAGCGCGTCACAAAAGAAGCGGCAATGGCCAAGCTGGCCGCAACCGAATCGGCGCAGCGCGTGATCGACGGCGCGGTGCAGCTGTTTGGCGGGCAGGGCGTGCAACGGGGCCAGGTCGTCGAAGGCCTGTACCGCGAGATCCGCGCGCTGCGCATCTACGAGGGAGCCAGCGAAGTGCAGCTCCTGATCATCGCGCGCGAACTGCTCGCGCCGCAACACTGAGGCCGCATGTCGGGAGATTTAATGAAATTCTTGCAGCCGCCTGGTTGGCCGCGTCCGAAAGGCTACGCCAATGGCGTCGTCGCGCGCGGCCGGCAGGTGCATGTCAGCGGGATGGTTGGCTGGACGCCGGCAGGCCGGTTCGAGACGGATGATTTCGTCGGGCAGTCGCGCCAGGCGCTTGCCAATATCGTGGCCGTGCTGCGCGAAGCCGGCGCCGGCCCGGAACACATCGTACGCATGACATGGTATGTGCTCGACAAGCGCGAATATCTCGATGCCGGGCCGGCACTGGGCGCAGCCTACCGCGACGTCATCGGCCGCCATTATCCGGCGATGACGGCGGTGCAGGTGGCGGGCCT
This sequence comes from Oxalobacteraceae sp. CFBP 8761, assembly GCA_014841595.1. Classification (NCBI taxonomy): domain Bacteria; kingdom Pseudomonadati; phylum Pseudomonadota; class Betaproteobacteria; order Burkholderiales; family Oxalobacteraceae; species Oxalobacteraceae sp. CFBP 8761. Next base: position 1,782,306 of record JACYUE010000001.1, read on the forward strand.
GATGGAAGACCGCGCGCGGGTGGAGATCGAGGTCACTGCGATCATTCCGGATTGAACGCTGCCAGACGAACGAATGGCCCCGCTTGGGGGCCATTCATGGTCTTGCACCGCCTTGCCGTTTATCGTTTTGCGCGGCAACGCAGGGGCCGGGACGGGTTAGCGGCGGCCTGCGCCACGCGCACCACCGCGTTCGATGAACGCTTTCATCTCCGCCAGGTCGTCATCCATCTGACGCTGCGGATCGACGCCCAGCATGCGTGCCACGCCGTGGCCCAGCGCGCCCGCTGGTGGTGCGTAGCTGATGCGCACCGTCGCACGCGTGCCGCCATTGACCGACTCGAACGTGACGCTGCCGTCCTGTTCGATTTCCGAACCCGGCTCGCTGCGCCACGACAGGCGATCCGGACGCGATTGCTCGGTCATGACCGCGTTCCATGCGTATTCCATGCCGGCCGGGCCGCGCACGACCCAGTGCGAACGGCGGTGGCCGAGGTCACGCACTTCGGTCACGTGCGACATGAAGCGCGGGAAGTTTTCCACGTCGGCCCACGCATCGAACACTTCACGTGGCGATGCATCGATGAAGACGCTGTTCTCGACTTCGACCCGGCTTGCTTCGCCGCGGTGACGCAGCGAGTCGACCAGGTTGCGGCCACGGTCACTGCGCAGCAGCACTGCCAGCGCGCCCAGGCCCAGCAGGGCGACGGCCGGCGAACGGCGCGCCAGGCCGACGATGCTCAGCGCGCTGGTGCCCAGCAGCGCCGAGTTGGTCAGCGTCGGGCCGCGCGAGCCGAAGGCCTGCGTCAGGTGATCGGTCCATTCGCGTACCTGGTTACCCACGTCGTTGGCGCGGGCACGGGCCCCGTTACCGGCGCTGTGCGCGGCATGTGCCAGGTTTTCACGGGCGATGTCGGCGCGTTCGCGTGCGCGGTCGGCAGCGTCATCGGCGTTGCTGCGGGCCTTGTCGGCAGCGTCACTGGCGCTGCTGCGCGCCTTGTCGGCAGCGTAGTTGGCGCGGTCACGTGCGTCGTTGGCGACGTGGTGCGCGCGCGAGCGGACGTCGTCGGCGTAGTCACGTGCATCGTCGGCGGCGCGGGCGGCGGCGGTGCGGGCCGTGTCGGCAGCTTGCGACACGCGGTCACGCGCCGTGTCGGCAGCATGCGATACGCGGTCACGGGCATAGTCCGCAGCGTGCGAGGCGCGGTCGCGTGCATCGTACGATGCTTCGGCCAGGCGGCCGCGCGCGCGTTCGAGGCGGTCGCGCGTTTCGTGCGATGCCTCGGCCAGGCGGTCACCGGCAGCGTGGGCGGCGCCGGCCAGGCGCGCGCCGGCGCGCAGGTAGACCGATTCGGCACGCTCGCGCGCCGAGTCGAAGCGCTCGCCGGCAGTATGCAGCGCGTGCTCGAGTTTGTCGGCGCCGCGGTGACGCGCGTCGCGCAGTGCGCCCTTGGCGCGTGCACGGCGTTTCGGGCCGCGGTCTGGGTCGAATGCATACATCAGCAGGGCGCCAGCCACTGCGGCGCCAATCCATTTACCTGCGTTGTTTCCCTGATCGTTCGATTCGTTCATGTCGACTCCTCTCGGTTAGTTGTACTGTGTCGTGCTGGACCTGGTCGCCAGGCGGTGCCACGGCATAGCCGGCCCATCACTGGTCTGTTACTGACTATTCATCGTGCTTTGCAGCGTCGCTTTGCCGCGTCGCTTGCACACATAAAAAAACGCACCGCTTCGCTGTCATGCGTTGCAGTGCGTTCCGGCGAACCATCACGCGATTCGAGCCGAACCCGATGCGCAGTAGATGGTCAGACGACGTGCTTTGTCAGCCTGCTTTTTGCAGGATCAGTAGCAGTACGCCGTTCTCGAGCTTCACCCATGTCACCACGTCCACGACGCCGCTGATTTGGTGAAGCCGCGCAGGTATCTGCGTGCATTGCATTTAGCATACACCACGGTTTCGCGTTCCCGGCGTTCGTTTGCCGCATGGCAATTGACCGGGGTCAGCCTTGGCGACGGGCGTGTTCAAGGACTTCGGGTGGCCTGCGCCGCGTACCACGGGATTCTGATACGGTGGTTGCCAATGAAACAAGGAGATAACATGAATCACCATATCGTTCGCATGTTGCCCAACTTCGAAGCGGCCGAGGCAGCCCGCAATGGCTTGCTGGCCGAGGGCTTCGACGGCGACGGCATCAATGTCAATGTCACCACCGACGAAGCAGGTCCTGCTGAAAGCAATTTCTATGTGGGCGACTCGCCCGCTGTCAAAGGCGGCACCGATTACGAGGATGTCTTCAAGCCTGCCGTCCGCGGCGATCTGTGCATGATGACGGTCACCGTTGCCGAAGCCTTCCAGCTCGAACGGGCTGCTGCCATTCTGGAGCACCATGGCGGGATCGACGTCGATCCGGCCCATGGCGCGGCCAGCAGCACCTTCTAACACCGCATCACGCCAGGGAAGGCGAAAGATCAGTGACCGGCGCGTGACGTCAATACAAGGCGGGGCGCCGTGCCCGGGCGAAGCTGGCTTGCCGTCAGTTTGAACAGGCTCACAGCACCGGTCAGATTGTGTGCCTGCGTGTGCAGCGAGGCGGACGCCGATGCTGCTTCTTCGACCAGCGCGGCGTTTTGCTGCATCGTGCTGTCCATCTCGAGAATCGTGTCGTTGATCTGTTGCAGCTCCACCTGCTGCGCTTGTCCGGCATCCGCGATTTCCGCGATGATATCCGTTACGCGTTTGACGCTCGCGACAATGTCATCCATCGTGCTGCCGGCTTCGCCGACCAGTTTGCTGCCTGCCTCGACCTTCGCAACCGAATCCCCAATGAGCGTCTTGACGTCCCTGGCCGCTGCCGCCGAGCGCTGGGCCAGGTTGCGCACTTCAGCGGCAACGACAGCAAAGCCGCGACCCTGTTCACCCGCCCGCGCTGCTTCAACAGCAGCGTTCAATGCCAGGATGTTGGTCTGGAAGGCGATGCCATCGATGACGCTGATGATGTCGACGATCTTGGTCGATGAGGCATTGATCGACGCCATCGTCACCACCACCTGAGAGACGATCGTGCCGCCGTGGGTTGCCACATCGGACGCCGACAACGCCAGTGTGTTCGCCTGGCGCGCATGGTTACCGTTTTCGCGCACGGTGCCGGCCAATGTTTCCATCGACGCGGTGGTTTTGTCGAGCGAAGCGACCTGCTGCTCGGTACGCGCCGACAGATCCAGATTGCCTTGCGCGATCTGCGATGAAGCGGCGGCGATCGCGTCCGTGCCCTGGCGTACTTCGCTTACCACGTTGGCGAGGCCTTCCTGCATTCTCGCGAGCGACGACATCAGTTGCGCGATCTCGTCCTTGCCATCGATCGTGATGTGATGGGTCAGGTCGCCGCCGGCCACGGCGTCTGCTGCACTGACCGCCTGGCGGATCGAACGCGTGATATTGCGCAGTACCAGCAAGACAATCGTGCTGAGAACCACCCCGCAAATGGCGAGGAAGACGACTGCGCGCCATATGTCGCCAATGAACGCGTCGTGCAGGTCATCGAGGTACAGCCCCGTCATGAAGGTCCAGTCCCACGGCTTGTAGGTGAGCACGTAGGCACCTTTCGGGAACACCTGCTGCTGGTCCGGGTGGCCTGGCTTGGGCCAGACATATTCTATCCAGCCTTCTCCGCTGCCTTTGGCAATGGCCGCCACGTCACGGTACAAATAGGTGCCATTGGTGTCCTTGAAGTCGCTGAGATCCTTGCCGATCAGCTCTGCCTTGACCGGGTGCATCAGCATTGTCGGGGCCGAATCGACGACCGTGTAATAGCCATCCTTCCCGTACCGCATGGACTTGAGCCGCTTCAAGGCTTGCTGCTGCGCTTCGGCGACGGGCATTGCTCCAGATGACGCCAATTCCGCGTATTCCTTGACGGTGGACATGCCGACATCGGTCGCAAATCTCAGGGCGACCTTGCGTTCTTCCAGGCGCTGGACGTTGCTTTCATAAACATGAAAAATTGCCATCGCCGACAGGCATAGCCAACTGAGGATAAGGGGCAGGTAAAGTTTGGCGCGGAAGCTTAGTTTCATCGTGTGTTGACGTTCTCTGGGTACTGAAAAAGGGAAGGGGGCATCGTGGCGAGCCGAATGCGTTCACAACGTCTGAAGATCGTGAACAATGACGTGGGCGGATTGAAGACCGGCTTGTATCGTGGCGACAGGACGCAATACGCGCGAGGGCCGTGATGCACATGGACATTTGTGCAACCATTGTATCCTGTGGGAAACTTTATGGGCGGCGTAATTCACGCGCTCTGCATGATCGCCTGATGAACCGGGATGTTTGTTGCAGTTATCAGACAGCAATCAGCCGTGGCATGCTGCTTCGGCCAGAGTCTTCATACCGAACGCGGGAAATCGGCTTCAGGCGGACTGAAGCCGTACGCTATCAGCCGAGCTGACGTGCGTGGAAACGCAGATGGTCTTCGACGAACGTCGAGATGAAGTAGTAGCCATGGTCATAGCCCGGCTGGCGGCGCAGCGTGAGCGGCTGGCCGATGCGGGCGCAGGCGCCTTCGAAGGCTTCCGGCCGCAACTGCTCGGGCAGGAACTTGTCGCCCAGGCCCTGGTCAATCAGGATACCGTCCGGGAACGGCGCCGTCTCTTGCTGCGCCATCAGCGCGCTGGCGTCGTATTGCTGCCAGGTGCTTTCATCCGGGCCCAGGTAACCGCCGAAGGCTTTCACGCCCCATGGGCAGCGGCTTGGCGCGGCGATCGGTGCAAACGCCGACACCGAGTGGAACAGCTCAGGGTGGCGCAGTGCCATGACCAGCGCGCCGTGGCCGCCCATCGAGTGGCCAAAGATGCCCACGCGCGCCGGATCGGCCGGCAGCAGATCCAGCACCAGCGCGTGCAGTTCGAGCAGGTAGCTGTGCATGCGGTAATGGGTCGACCATGGCGCTTCGGTGGCGTCGAGGTAAAAGCCGGCGCCAACGCCGAAGTCCCAGCTGTCGGTCTCGCCCGGTACGTTCGCGCCGCGCGGGCTGGTGTCGGGCGCCACCAGGATGATGCCCAGTTCGCTCGCCACGCGCTGCGCGCCCGCCTTGGTCATGAACGTTTCTTCGGTACAGGTCAGACCGGCCAGGTAGAACAGCACCGGCAGCTTCTTGCCGCTGGCCTCGGGTGGCAGGTACACCGAAAACTTCATCGGCAAGCCGATGGCGCTGGAATCGTGCTGGTAGAAACGCTGCTCGCCGCCGAAGCAGGCATGTTGGTTCAGGAGTTCGGACATCGTCATGTGGGGGACAGTGAAAGATGCGGCCAGTATGCCGCGTCCTGCGAAGGCATGCCAACTACATGCCAACTACAGCAGTCCAAGCGCACCGAGCGCGGCGCCGGCCGCCAGCATCCACAGCAGGTGCAGACGGGTGCGCCAGATAATGATGCAGCTGGCCGCCGACAGCAGCCACAGTGGCCAGTGGTCCGGACCGGTGGCGCCGCCCGAGGCCAGCAGCCAGGCGGTCGACAGCAGCATCGCAATGACGAGCGGGGCCATGCCCTGCTTGAAGGCGCGTACGGCCCGCCGTCCACGATTGCGATGCGCCCACTGCGCGACCTGATACGTAAACACGGTCGACGGCAGCATGATGCCGATCATCGCGATGAGCACGCCGCAGAGCGCGGCCATCGTGCTGCCGTTGTTCAGGCCCACGTTCCAGCCCAGCAGCGCCACGAACAGCACGTTCGGCCCGGGCGACGATTGTGCCAGCGCGACCGAGTCGCCGAACTGTGCGGGCGTCAGCCAGCCCTGGCGCTCGACCAGATAGCGCTGCATTTCGGACGTGGTCGAGATCGCGCCGCCGAGCGACATCAGCGACAACCCCAGAAAGTGCGTGAACAGGCTGACCCAGTCGTGCCAGGTGAAGACGAGTTGCGGCGCGCTCATGGGGAGAGCCTGCGCCAGGCCAGTACGCAGCCCAGGCCGCCAAGTCCCAATACGACGGCCGCCAGCGGCACCCGCACCCAGGCCAGCAGCACGAAGGCGACCGCAGCGATGAGTACGCAGACGATGAGCGGCAGCACGTTCTTGCCCAATGCGGCCGACATCTTCAGGCCGGTGGCCGCCACCAGGCCAGCGGCGACGGCCGCCATGCCGCGCAGCGCGCCCTGGACCTGTGGCACATCGGCGAAGCGGGCGTACACCAGCGCCAGCGCCAGCACGACGACCAGTGGCGCCGCCAGCAAGCCGGCCAGTGCGCTCATCGCGCCGGCCAGGCCGAAATGGCGCTGACCGATCATCAGCGCCAGGTTGCACACGTTCGGCCCGGGCAGGATTTGCGCGACCGACCATTCCTCGATGAATTCTTCATTGCTCAGCCAACGTTTGCGCTCGACCATTTCGCGCTGGATCACGGCCAGCACACCGCCGAAGCCCTGCAGGGCGATCAGCGTGAACGAGACGAACAGGTCGGTGCACGAGGCCGGCACCGGGTGCGCTGCGGCGGGCGGCGCGCTTGGAGAGGGAAGGGGTGAGGGGCTCATCCCGTTATTATCGCTGTTGCGCCGTGCTCGCGCTCGGCATGACATGGTATTTGCGAACTGATACAGGTTTGCCATTGACTTTGGATTTACTTCGCCAATAATCGTGGTGCATGACGCATCCACCATCACCGGAGTTCAGCGATGAAATCACTGCACGCGCAAGACATCCATCCACGCGCTGCCAGCGTGTCCGAGTTGCGATCGAATGCCGACCAGCGCGATGTCGTCACGCGTGGCATTGCCACCTTGTGCGAACTCGGCGTCGTCCCGGCGGTCGAATACCTGAAGTCCAACGGTGTGCGGCCGAAGGTCATCGAGCGCGTTTTGCTCGAGCCCGAACGGCGCCGCGCACTGGCGTAATCCGCACAGGGGTACGCGCGCTGTCAAGGGTGCCGGCACCTTTGTCAGGGGCTATTTTGCAGTTGTCACCGTCGTTGCCTTCCCAATAGGCAAATTGTTGAAAGCCGCCCCGCAGGCCATGTTCAGCGTGTCAAGCCCCCGCTTTTCCACATAGTTATTCACAGACTTTGTGGATATCCAAAACAGTTTATTTTTCCATGGCCTGGCGCTGGGACGGTAATTCGCGCCCGATGTCAGGCGTGGGCAGGGCGCGCGGACGGGCGATTTAGCGCTTGTGGTTTGGTACTGGATAAATGTACAGTATCGCTTTCTCCGTCTGCCATACCATGACCACCGCCACCGCCGAGCCTGCCATTGAGGACCCGTTCGCCAGCCTGAATCCAGAGCAGCGCGCCGCGGTCGAGCATGACATCGGCGTGGCCACGCCGCGTCCGCTGCTGGTGGTGGCTGGCGCTGGCTCGGGCAAGACCAATACGCTGGCGCACCGCGTGGCGCGCCTGATCGGGGCCGGCGCCGATCCGCAGCGCATCCTGCTGCTGACCTTTTCGCGCCGCGCCGCCGGCGAGATGAGCCAGCGCGCCAGCGGCGTCCTGCACCGTTTGCTTGGCCGTGGCGCGGCTTCCCGGGCCCAGGCGCCGGTGGCGCTGCCCTGGGCCGGCACCTTCCACAGCATCGGTGCACGCCTGCTGCGCGAATTTGCCGGGCGCATCGGGCTCGATCCGCAATTCACGATCCACGACCGGGGCGACGCCGAGGACCTGATGGGCATGGTGCGTCACGAAATCGGCCTTTCGCGCACCGAAAAACGCTTTCCCATGAAAGGCACCTGCCTGTCGATCTATTCGCGGGTGGTCAACAGCCGCGATCCGCTGGATCAGGTATTGCAAGCCTGTTTCCCGTGGTGCGCCGAATGGGAAGCCCAGCTCAAGACGCTGTTTGGCGCCTATGTCGACGCCAAGCAGGAGCAGAACGTGCTCGACTACGACGACCTGCTGCTGTTCTGGGCCGAGATGGCCGCCGACCCCGTGCTGGGGGCTGAGCTGGGCAGCTGGTTCGACCACGTCCTGGTCGACGAATACCAGGACACCAACCGCCTGCAGGCCGCGATCATCACCGGCATGAAGCCCGATGGCAGGGGTGTGATGGTGGTCGGCGACGACGCCCAGTCCATCTATGGATTTCGCGGTGCCACCGTGCGCAACATCCTCGATTTTGCGGGCCAGTTCTCGCAACCGGCGCACCTGATCACGCTCGAGCGCAATTACCGCTCGACGCAGCCGATCCTCGACGCGTCCAACGCTGTCATTGGCGCGGCGCTCGAACGCCATGCCAAGACCCTCTGGACCGACAAGGCCTCGGCCATCAAGCCGCAGCTGGTCCTGATTCCCGACGAAGCCGAGCAGGCGCGCTGGGTCTGCAGCCGTATCCTCGAGCAGCGCGAAGAAGGTATGCCACTCAAGTCGCAGGCGGTGCTGTTTCGGGCGGCCAGCCACAGTGCCGCGCTCGAACTCGAGCTCATGCGGCGCAACGTCCCGTTCGTCAAGTTCGGCGGCCTGAAGTTTCTGGAGGCCTCGCATATCAAGGATGTGCTGGCGCTGCTGCGCTTTGCCCAGAACCCGAGCGGGCGGCTGGCCGGGTTTCGCGTGCTGCAACTGATCCCCGGGATCGGCCAGGCGACTGCCACCCGCGTGCTGGACGCGGTGGGCGAGAGCAGCGAAGTCACCGCCACGCTGGCGGCGTTCCCTGTGCCAGCGCGCAGCAGCGTCGAGTGGCAGGCATTCAGCGCGCTGTATGCACGCCTGCGCGCACCTGGCCTGCGCTGGCCGCAAGACCTGGAACTGGTGCGCGACTGGTACGCGCCGCACCTGGAGCGTCTGCACGACGATTTCCAGGTGCGCGCACTCGACCTCGACCAGCTTGTCGCCCTGTCGGGTGGCCATGCCAACCGCGAGAGTTTCCTGGCCGAGATCACGCTCGACCCGCCCGAAGCGACCAGCGACCGCGCCGGCCCGCCACTGCTCGACGACGATTACGTGATCCTGTCCACGATTCACTCGAGCAAAGGGCAAGAGTGGAAATCGGTGCATGTGCTTAATGTGGTCGACGGTTGCATACCGTCGGACATGGCCACTGGCAACCAGGACGATATCGAGGAAGAGCGGCGTTTATTGTATGTGGCCATGACCCGGGCCCGCGACAACCTGCACCTGATCGTGCCGAATCGCTTCTTCATCAAGCAGCAATCCAACATGGGTGACCGCCATGTGTATGCGACGCGCTCGCGCTTTGTCACGCCTGTCATGCTCAAGCATTTCGAAGAATCGGCGTGGCTGAGCGCCGACAAGCGCGAGCTGCGCACGCCCATGCCTGACAGCGTCCGCATGCTCGTGCGTGACCGGGCTCGCAGCGCCTGGAAATGACGGCGAATCACGCGACGCTGGCCACTTATCCCCCATGTCATGCTTTTGTAGGAGTGGACCGCATATAAACTTGTTGCTCCCATGTGGTGCACGTGCAAGTGGTTGATTTTATTGGAACAAAATTTTGCCTCTCGAACGGGCAATTTGTTGAAACCCGCATCCCGTCTGGCTTTGTGGCTTGTCAAGTGGCGCTTGTCCACACAGTTATCCACAATTCTTGTGGATAGTCTAAAACCATGAACAAAATCAGCTAGTTAGCTTTCATTAATGCCTCCCGGCATGTTTGGCTTAACAGCTGATCTGGGTTCAACATCGACAACATGGTTGTTTTTTTGTCAGTGGCAAACATTCACTAATATGTTTGTTATCGAACAGTCGTGTCATCTGCAGTTCTTTATCCTTTGCCAAGTAATATGCCGTGATGGGTAACGTCTCCGTGCGTTTGCCAACGCTCCCGTCGTCCGGACGGTAACGAAATGGGCCCGCTGTTTCCCTGTCCTGTCCATGTCCAACAAAGGATCCGTATGTCTTCAGCAGTCCCCCCGGCAGACGCACCAGCGCCGCCCGATACCAAGGAAAGCCGCTTCGTCTTCAAGGTCGCCATCGTTGCCACGATGGGCGCGCTCGCGTTCGGCTACGACACCGGTGTGATTTCCGGCGCGCTGCCATTCATGAGTGCGCCGCCATCGCAGGGCGGCCTCGGCTTGACCCCGCTGACCGAAGGCATCGTGACGTCCGCGCTCGTGTTCGGCGCTGCCGTGGGTTCGCTGATGGCAGGCACGCTGTCGGACAAATTCGGTCGTCGCATGACGCTGATCTGGCTGTCGCTGGTGTTCATGATCGGCGCGCTCGGTACGACCCTCGCGCCATCGGTCGAGGTCATGGTCGCGATGCGCTTCGTGCTTGGCCTGGCCGTGGGTGGCGCGTCCTCCACCGTGCCAGTGTTTATTGCCGAGATGGCTGGACCCAGCAGGCGTGCCAGACTGGTCACGCAGAACGAGCTGATGATCGTGACCGGCCAGTTGATCGCCTATGTGCTCAATGCGGTGCTGGCGCATTATTCGAATTCGCCGGATGTCTGGCGCTACATGCTCGCCATCGCTGCCGTGCCCGCCTTGCTGCTGGGTGTGGGGATGATGTTCGTGCCGCCGTCGCCGCGCTGGCTGGCCAGCAAGAACCGGATGGACGAAGCGCGCGCCGTGCTGCAGCAGATCCGCTCGAGCGACAAGCAGATCGAGACCGAGATGGCCGACATGACCAGGCTGAACCAGATCGAACACGAGCAGGCCGGCTGGTCTGCAGTGCTGGGCACGCCATGGATCAAGAAACTGCTGTGGCTCGGCATCGGCCTGGGCTTCATGGCGCAGTTCACGGGCGTCAATGCCTTCATGTACTTCACGCCGATCATCCTGCAATCGACCGGCCTGGGCACGAATGCAGCTCTGACCGCGACCATCGGCAATGGCGTCGTGGCCGTGATCGCCACATTCATCGGTATCTGGCTGATCGGCAAGCACGGTCGCCGCTCGATGCTGATGTCGGGCCTGACCGGCGTGGTCGTCATGCAGTTTGCGCTGGGCGCCGTGCTGCTGTGGATGCCCGATGGCATCACGCGCAGCTACGCTGCACTGGCCTGCATCCTGTGTTTCCTGCTGTGCATGCAGATGCTGATCGCGCCCGTGTACTGGCTGTTGATGTCCGAACTGTTCCCGATGCATCTGCGCGGCGTGCTGACCGGCACTGCGGTGGCGTGCCAGTGGATCTTCAACGCGATCGTCGCCTTGCTGTTCCCGCTGGCGCTGGCGCAGTTCGGCAGTGCGACGTTCTTCCTGTTCGCCGCCATCAATGTCGGCTCGCTGATCTTTGTTGCGCTGCGCCTGCCGGAAACGCGCGGTCGCTCCCTCGAAGGCCTGGAAAAGTTTCTGGAAAAAGAACTGACCCCGCGCGCGAAAGCGTAAAGGGGAGGCCGGCGCTCCTCAGGGCGCCGGCTTGATCGATGCCGGCGTGATCGACGACGTTGCGGCAGATTCCGTGAGCCGTTCGAGCTCGCGCAAAAAACGCTCACAGGCCAGCGCCGGTGGCCACGGTTCCCATGGCGCGCAATCGTAGTAGCGCGCCAGCGGGTCCTCAGGCAGGATCGCCGCGCGAATCTTCAGCGTGCGCCGGACCTCTTCAGCCGACCAGCCTGCCACATGGACCGCTTCGCTGGCAGCGGCCAGCCGGTCGGCTTTCTTGTGCGCCGCGTGCGACTTCGCATCCCAGGCCGGCAGGCCGTAGCGCAAAAACACCATGTGTTCCAGGCGCTGGGTCAGGGCGCGAAAGGCGTCGCCCAGAAACGGCTTGATGACCGAAATCGCATCGAATCCCAGCAAGCCTTCTTCGGCATCGTGCAGCAATTCGCGCAGTTCGTCGAGCGGCGACAACGAGGGCATCGCCGCGCGCCGCAGCAGCATCACGCTGATCGAATGCTGCGCGACGGACAGCGGCAGCGGCCACGCCGAGTGACCGCCCCAGCGGTAGGTGCGGGCCAGGCCCAGCGCCAGGTCGGCGTCGTCCCAGTCGAACGGGGTGGGGTCGAGCAGGTCGAGGCGGCGGCCCGACGGCATGCGGACCCAGGCGCGCGTCGTGGTGTCCGGCCTGGTGCCTTCGGGGGCCGGCGAAGATGGTATGTGCATGTGGCGATTTTACACACCGGCTCTTTCATTTTGCGCATAATTGGCCGGGCAGGGGCAGAGCCCGGCATGACAGCGGTGAGGGGGGAAGGATGGCAACGGACACGTTCATCGATTGCGACCTGCTGGTCGTGGGCGCCGGGATCAATGGCGCCGGCATCGCGCGCGACGCCGCCGGGCGCGGCCTCAAGGTCATCCTGTGCGACAAGGATGACCTTGGCGCGCACACCTCGTCCGCATCGAGCAAGCTGATCCATGGCGGACTGCGCTACCTCGAACACCGCGAGTTCGGCCTGGTGCGCAAGGCCCTGGCCGAGCGCGAAATCCTGCTGCGCAGCGCGCCGCACATCACGCGTCCGCTGCGGTTCATCATGCCCCATGTGCGTGGCGCGCGGCCGGCGTGGCTGATCCGCGCTGGCCTGTTCCTGTACGACCGGCTTGCGACGCGCGACTTTTTGCCGGGTGCGGAAACGATCGACCTGGCCGGGCACCGCGCGGGTGATGCGCTCAAGCCCGGGTTCGCGCGCGCTTTTGCCTATTCGGACGGCTGGGTCGACGATGCGCGCCTCGTCGTGCTCAATGCGCTCGATGCCCACGAACGCGGCGCGCAGGTCATGCCGCACACGGCGTGTGACGATATCGTGCGGCGCGCCGACCATTGGGAGGCGCGGCTGGCGCGCGCCGGCGGACCGCTCGCCGTGCGTGCCCGTGGCCTGGTCAATGCCACCGGGCCGTGGGCGGGGCGCCTGGCCCTGCGCGCGGGCGGCGCCGCGCCGCAGCGTGCGCTGCGCCTGGTCAAGGGCAGCCACATCGTCGTGCCGCGCCTGTTCAACCATGCCTGCGGCTACCTGTTCCAGCATACCGATGGCCGGGTCGTGTTCGCGCTGCCGTACGAAGACGCGTTCACGCTGATCGGCACCACCGACGTCGAGTTTTCGGGCGACCCCGGCCACGTGGCCATTGCCGACGACGAGCAACGCTATCTGTGCGCACTGGCCAACGTCTATTTCCGGCGCCAGATCGCGCCGCGCGATATCGTCTGGAGCTATGCCGGCGTGCGCCCGCTGCTGGCCGACGATGCGGGCACGGCGGCAGCGGTCACGCGCGACTATCACCTGGCACGCGACGCCGATGGCCCGCCGCTGCTGTCGGTGTTCGGCGGCAAGATCACCACCTACCGCAAGCTGGCCGAGGAAGCGCTTGACTGGCTGGCGCCGCGACTTGGCCGGTCAGTCTCAGGCGCCTGGACGGCGCGCGCGGTGCTGCCCGGCGGCGACCTGTTCGGTGCTATGCCGGACCGCCGGGGCGTGCTCGAATTCGACGGCTGGGTGGCGGCGCTGCGGCAGCGCCACGGCTGGCTCCCGGCGCCGCTCGCGCTGCGGTATGCGCGCGCGTACGGCACGCGCGTGGCGCGCCTGCTGGATGGGTGCCACGCGCTGAACGACCTTGGCCTGGAGATCGCGCCCGGTCTGTATGAAGCCGAGCTGCGCTATCTGATGGCGCATGAATGGGCGACCTGCGCAGCCGACGTGCTGTGGCGCCGCAGCAAGCTGGGCCTGCACCTGCGGCCCGGCGCCGGCAAGGCGGTCGACACGTGGATCGCAGCGGAGCAGGCGGCAGCAGCAATCGGGCGTGCGCAGGTAGAAGACCCGGTCTGATCTTCCGCCTGCTGTAGCAACAGAACGTTCATTGATCTACGTCAAGACACAAATTTGTTTTGCGTTAACAAAAGCATAAAGATGAACTGCAGCAGCGAAATTCAATGCGATTGACCTCACACACGACCGGCAAACGCAATCTGCAAGACGGGTTGAACTGAAAATAGTTGTTGTCATTGCACGACACCAGCGAAATGGCTGCGTGTAAATATCTTGATTGTTAATTTTCGAGGATTTTGAAGGGGGGTGAACCGACTAGGATAGCGCTGATGCATATTCTTGTGACCCCATGATTGATACCGCCTTGCTACTCGAGTTGATGGAAGCCAGGGATGCGACCCAGTGGAGCGCGTCCCTGTTCAATCTCGCGCGAACATTGGGGTTCGATCAAGTGCTGTTCGGGCTGGTCGGTTCGCGCCATGCGCGCTTCGAGTCCGCCTTTTTGCGCAGTAACTACGCGGACAACTGGCGCGAGCGCTACGACCGCAACGGTTTTGCGTATGTCGATCCGACGGTGGCGCACTGCCTGACGAGCACCTTGCCGATGGTGTGGGAGCCGGGCCTGTTCGCGTCGGGTACCCAGCAAGCCGGCTTGTACGAAGAGGCGAGCGCGCATGGCATTCGCAGCGGCGTGACGCTCCCGGTGCACGGCCCGCAGGGGGAATTCGGGGTGATCAGTTTTGCCTCCGATGCGCGGCCGGATATCTCTGCCCAGCGCGCCGTGATGGAAGCCCTGCCGATGCTGGCGCTGGTACGCGATTACGCGTTCGCCTCATCGCATCGCTTTCGCGAAGAAGGTATTCGTCCTGAAGAAGGGCGGGGCGCGGTGCCGCGCCTGACCAAGCGCGAACTGGAAGTCCTGCAGTGGGTCATGGCGGGCAAATCGTCATGGGAGATTGCGCGCATTACCAACTGCTCCGAAGCGACCGTGAACTTCCATCTGGCGAATGTGCGTCAGAAATTCGACGTCAACACCCGCCAGCAGGCGGTGGTCAAGGCCATCGGCCTTGGATTGATTACCCCTGAAGATCACCATCGCTGAGCTTGCCATTGACATACATGCGTAGCAGGATCGACACGGGCGTCGGGATGGCGAGGCCAGTCTCGAAGCGGGAGCCGCTCGACTGGGTGACGCCGAAGCGGCCCCAGAACTTTTCCTGGCTTTCGCGCTTGGTGATGCGCAGACGGCGCAGTTCATGCGGTGCCATGCGAACAGCACCGGCTGCCTGCATGACGTGGTTGGCGTGCATGTCGGCGCCGAGCGCGTCAGACATCATTTCGATTGCCATGATTATTCCTTTCGGGAAAGTGAAGCCAGCACTTGGAAAACTGCATAAGCAAAAGTATTGCACCCCCGACATTGCTCGCCACCTAGCAGAGCTGATAGTACCCACGCTACCCGACTTGCATAACGATTTTATGCCGTTTGCATTTTCCGATCGACCAGATGTCATTTCAGGGAGGGGTAATGAGCATGCATATCCGGATCGCGCCACGCCGCGCCATTCCATCGAACGAGTTGTGCGAAATGCACTTGCTGCGCGCCCGGGTATTCCGCGGGCGGCTTGGCTGGGAAGTGCCGGTGTTGTCGGGCATGGAGATCGATGGCTACGACGCCCTCGAGCCGCGCTACATGCTGATGCGCGACGACGCCACGCTGCGCGGCTGCTGGAGACTGCTGCCCACGGAGGGACCGTACATGCTCAAGGATTCGTTCCCCCAACTGCTCGACGGACAGGCGGCGCCGAGCGACCCGCAGATCTGGGAGCTGTCACGCTTTGCGCTGGAAACCGATGGGGTGGCCGGTTACGGTTTCTCGGCCATGACGATGGAGTCGATCACCGCCATCATCGACGATGCCCACCAGCGCGGACTGTCGCGCTACATCACCGTGACCACGACGGCGATCGAACGCATGCTGCGGCGCGCCGGCGTGGTCATCACGCGGGTCGGCAAGCCACAGACGGTCGGGATCGAGCAGGCAGTGGCGCTGTACGTCGAGATCGAGCCGACCTGGGACGCGCTGTTTGCCAGGCGTCTGGCATCGTGAACGGGGGCCACGGCGCCTGGTACGGCCGTGGCCTCGGCAGACGCAGCCGCCGCCCTTGGGCGGTGGTCCGGTGAGAGGCGATTTGTTGCTCGCGTGCCTCATCGGGATGGTGACCGTGGTCGCGCCAGGCCGGTGCACCGATATACTCATCTTGATTCTTACCAATATGCGGGGCATGCATCGCCCGAAAGGGGAAGCATGAAGCGATCAGCCTTGCGTGGCGCCCGCGCCATCGAACTTGCCGCCGCGCGCGTGGGCCGGCCCATCGTGCTGTGGGGTGGCGGCGTGCTGCTGGCGCTGGCCATCGGCATGCTGCTGCATGCGGTCGCCAGTGCCGCCGTCGAGACCGACGCCCAGCGCCGCTTCGACAACCTGGCGCGCGGCGCCCAGGAACGGCTCGACAACGCCATCGCCTCGTATGCCCGCGCCGTGCGCGCAATGGCCGCCCTGCATGCGGCCGGCGGCGGCAGTGCGGTGCCCGACCGCGCATCGTTTCACCGTTACGCGGCGGCGCTCGACCTGCCGAATAATTATCCGGCCATCGAAGCCCTGACGTTTGCCACGCGCGTGCCCGACAGCGAGCGCGCCGCCTTTGTTGCGGCCATGCGCGCCGACCGCAGCGTCGATGTGCGCGGTTACCCGGATTTCCAGATCTTTCCGGCCGGGCGCCGCCCGTGGTACGAAGTGGTGACCTATCAGTATCCGGCCGACAAGCCGACCCGGCGGCTTGGCTTCGACATGGCGTCCCGTCCGCTGGTCGCGCGGGCGATATCACAGGCACGCGACAGCGGCACCATCGTCGCGTCGGGACAACCCGTGTTCCTGCCCGACCCGGTGCCACACAACGCGCTTGGCATGCGCCTGCCCGTATACGTCGGGGGCGTGCTGCCGCTGGGCGTGGCAGAGCGCCGGGCCGCCTATCTGGGCTCGTTCGGCATTTTCTTTTCGGTGCAGGAGCTGGTGCGCAACGCGCTCGTCTCGCTCGAGGCACAACCGCTGCGCGTGAGCCTGTACGGGACCGGGCGCCGCTATACTGGCCGACCGGGTGCGCCGGCGGCGGGAGATATCCTGCTGCACGGCGTGGACGTGCGCAGCAACCCGCCCGATCCGGCGCTGCATTTCTTGTCGGTACTGGGCGTGGACTACGTCGGCAACGGCTGGAAAGCCCACTTCTCGGCGCCCATGGACGAGATGCTGGTCGGCGTCGACCGCTATGTGCCGTTGGGCGCGCTCGCCGCAGGTTTCATCGGCACGCTGCTGATGTACGGGCTGTTCCTGGCCCAGTACCGGGCGCGCCGCGCCGCCGTCGAGCAGCGCCTGCTGCTCGACACGGTGCTCGACAACCTCGACGCCGAGGTGTACCTGAAGGACGGCGCGCGCCGCATCCGCTACCTCAATGCCAAGGGCGCCTCGCGCCTCGGCCGCCCGGCGACGGACCTGATCGGCCGGCCCGATACCGAGGCGATGGACGTGGGACAGGCCGACGCCACCTGGGAGCTGGACCGCGCCGTGCTGCGGGCCGACCGCCAGAGCAGCGCGCAAGTGGCCCAGGCCGGCCCGGACGGCGCCACGCGCCAGTTGTGGAGCGTGCGCGTGCCGCTGCAGGTCGACGAAGCGCCGGCCGTGCTGTGCGTATCGACCGACATCACCGAACTGCACCGCCTGAAGGCGCGCGCCGATGCCGCCAGCAAGGCCAAGAGCGACTTCCTGTCGAACATGAGCCATGAGATCCGCACGCCGATGAACAGCATCATCGGCATGACGCACCTGGCGCTGCAGGCCGGGCCCGATCCGCGCCAGCGCGACTACCTCGAGAAGATCTACCACTCGGGCCAGCACCTGCTGGGCATCATCAACGACATCCTCGACTTTTCCAAGATCGAGGCCGGCATGCTCGAACTGGCGACCGAACGCTTCATGCCCGACGCCCTGATGCGCAACGTCGAGGCGCAACTGGGTACGGCGGCTGCCGCCAAGGGCCTGGGTTTCGATATCGAGATCGCGCCCGAGCTGATGCGGCCCCTGTGCGGCGATTCGCTGCGCCTCGAACAAGTGCTGCTCAATTTTGCCGGCAATGCCGTCAAGTTCGCCGAGCGCGGCCGCATCACGATGCGCGCGCGCCTGGCGCATGCATTTGGTCCGGAGATCCTGGTGCGCTTCGAAGTCGAAGACCGTGGTATCGGCATCGCCCCGAATGCGCTGCAGCACCTGTTTACGCCATTCCAGCAGGCCGACCAGTCGGCCACGCGCCGGCATGGCGGCACCGGCCTGGGACTGGCGATCAGCCGCCAACTGGCCGAGCTGATGGGCGGCGAGGTCGGCGTGACCAGTACCCCTGGCGTGGGCAGCATCTTCTGGTTCACGGCGCGCCTGGCGCTGGACGATGGTGCCGGCGCGCGGGTGGGGGCGGGCGCCAGTTCCGGCCTGGGCGCAGCGCCCGCGCCGGCCCAGGCGCGCCTGGACGGTTGCGCCGTGCTGCTGGTCGAGGACAACCCGTTCAACCAGCAGGTCGCGCGCGAACTGCTCGAACTGGCCGGGGCCGATGTCGTCGTCGCGGGCAATGGCGAAGAGGCGCTGGCGGCGATGGCGGAGGCACGCTTCGACTGCGTGCTGATGGACGTGCAGATGCCGGTGATGGATGGCCTGGAGGCGACCCGCCGCATCCGGCGCGATCCGTGCCTGGCCGGCACGCTCGTGGTGGCGATGACAGCCAATGCCGGCGTGGACGACCGCGCGCGCTGCATGGCGGCGGGCATGAACGAATTTCTCGCCAAGCCGGTGGTGCCGGAACTGCTGGCTGCCACCATCGCGCGCTGCCTCGGGCGCACCACGGCGCCGGTGTCGGATGTCGCCGTCAATCTGCCTGCCGCCACCGCCCCGGGCAGCGCGGTGCTCGACGTGGCGCTGCTGGCCGCAACGGCCGGGGGCGACCTCGAACGGATGCGCAAATACGCATTCCTGTTCCTGGACACCACGCGCGAGAACCTGGCCGGCATCGACACGGCGCTGGCAGGCGGCGACCTGACCCACACCGCCAGCCTGGCCCACCAACTGAAGTCGGCTGCGCGCGCGGTCGGCGCCACGGCGTTCGCCGCGATCTGCGAAGACCTGGAAGCGCAGCCGGTGCGCGACCTGCGCGGAGGCGGCACAGCGCAGGCGCGGGCATTGACGGCGCGCCTGCGGGCGCTGCTGGTGCGCATCGAGCGCGAGGTCTCGGCGCAGTTTGGCGGGCGCGCCAGCGACGGCCGCTGACCAGCCCGTTTATCCCTACCGTCAGGGGGCCAAACGCGGTATGCTTTGGTCCCGATTGCCCACGCCCAGCGCATGTCTGCCCCGATCACTCCCGGTCTCTTGATCCTCCACGGTAACCAGATGGAGCTGCTGCGCAGCGCCGTCTTCGACTGGCTGCGCAACCATCCTCTGGGGCCGCTCGAGGAAGAGATCTTTCTGGTCCAGTCGAATGGCGTGGCCGAGTGGCTCAAGATCGCGCTGGCCGAGGAAAACGGCGTCTGTGCCGCCACCCGCGTGGCGCTGCCGGCGCGCTTCATGTGGGAAGCCTACCGGGGCATGCTGGGGCGCGAGCGCGTGCCGCAGCGCGCGCCGTTCGACAAGGATCCGCTGACCTGGCGCCTGATGCGGCTGTTGCCGACGCTGCTGCAGGACGATGGCTACGCGCCACTGGCGCGCTTTCTGGCCGATGGCGACGCCGAGCGCCGCCTGCAACTGGCCGAACGCGTGGCCGACCTGTACGACCAATACCAGGTCTACCGCGCCGACTGGCTGGCCGATTGGGCCGCGGGGCGCGACGTGCTGCGCCGCGCCGGGGGCGACGTGGTCCCGCTCGCGCCCGAGCAGCGCTGGCAAGCCTGCCTGTGGCGCGCCGTGCACGCGAGCCTGCCCGAGGCACAGCGCGAGAGCGGCCGCGCCACCATCCACGACCAGTTTCTCGCCGCCGTCGCGGCGGACGTTGCACCGGCCAGCCGGCTGCCGCGCCGCGTCGTGCTGTTCGGGATGTCGACACTGCCGTACCAGACACTGCAAGCGATATCGGCGCTGGCGCGCCACACGCAGGTGCTGTTCGCGGTACCGAATCCGTGCCAGTTCTACTGGGGCGACATCATCGAAGGCAGCCAGCTGCTCAAGGCGGCGCGCCGCCGCCAGCCGCAGCGCGAGGGCGTCGACCTGGGCACGATCCCGATCGAGGAAATGCATGTCCACAGCCATCCGCTGCTGGCCAGCTGGGGAAGACAAGGGCGCGATTTCGTGCGCATGCTCGATGAATTCGACCAGCAGCACGAGGCGAGCGAAAGTGGGGAAAGCGGCGCAGGCCAGCCGGCGCCGCTGCGCGTCGACCTGTTCACCGACGACGACGGCGGCACGCTCTTGTCGCAGGTCCAGGCCGCAGTGCGCGACCTGGTGCCGCTGTCCGAGCACCCGCATGTGCCGCCGCTGCTGGATGACCGCTCGATCGAATTCCACGTCACGCACAGTGTGCAGCGTGAGATCGAGGTGCTGCACGACCAGCTGCTGTCGTGGTTCGCACTCGATCCGACACTGCGCCCGCGCGACGTGGTGGTCATGGTGCCGGATATCGATGCGTTCTCGCCCGCGATCCACGCGGTATTCGACCAGCACCGGCGGCACGATCCGCGCCACATCCCGTTCGAGATCGGCGACGTGCGCGACCGCAGCGTGAACCCGCTGCTGGTCTCGCTCGAGTGGCTGCTGCGCCTGCCGCAGCAGCGCTGCCGCCAGAGCGAAGTGCGCGATTTGCTCGACGTGCCGGCCGTCGCGCGCCGCTTTGGCGTGACGAGCGAGGATCTGCCGATCCTGGGCCGCTGGATCGATGGCGCCGGCGTGCGCTGGGGCCTGGACCACGACCATCGTGCGGGCCTGGGTCTGGGGATGACGGGCGAGCAGAATGCCTGGATCTTCGGCGTGCGTCGCATGCTGCTGGGTTACGCCAGCGGCGCCGGCGCCAGTTTCGGCGACATCGAGCCGTACGCCGAAGTCGGTGGCCTCGATGCCGCGCTGGCCGGTTCGCTCGCGCAATTGGTCGAATGCCTGCTGACCTGGCGCGGCCGGCTCGATGCATCGCTGCGGCCGGCCGAATGGGGCGAGGCAGCGCGCGAGTTGCTGTCGTGCTTTTATGCCGCGGGTGACGAAGCCGACCGCCTGACGCTGTCGAACCTGGGCGAGGGCCTGCAATGCTGGCTCGAGACCTGCGCCGGTGCAGGCTTTGACGAACCGGTGCCGCTGGCGGTGCTGCGCGAAGCGTGGATGAACGAACTCGATGCGCCCACGCTGAATCACCAGTTCGTGTCGGGCGGCGTGACCTTCTGCACCTTGATGCCGATGCGCGCGGTGCCGTTTCGCGCCGTCTGCCTGCTGGGCATGAACGACGGCGACTTCCCGCGCCGCGCGCGCCCGTCCGACTTCGACCTGCTGGCGCTGCCCGGCATGGCGCGGCCTGGCGATCGCTCGCGCCGCGACGACGACCGCTACTTGATGCTCGAGGCCTTGCTGGCCGCGCGCGACAAGTTCTACGTGAGCTGGGTCGGGCGCAATGTGCGTGACAACAGCGAGCAGCCGCCCTCGGTGCTGGTGGCGCAGTTGCGCGACTACCTGAAGGCCGGCTGGGACATGGAAGACCTGGATCACATCACGATCGAGCATCCGCTGCAGCCATTCAGTCGGCGCTACTTCCAGCGCGGCGGTCTGCTCACGTACGCGGGCGAATGGCGCACCGCGCACGGCGCTGATGACCATCCCGTCGATGATGCGTTGCCGGCCTACGAGCTGGAGCCCGACTTCGTCCTCAAGCTGGGCGAACTGGCCAGTTTCCTGCGCCAGCCGGCGCGCTTCTTCTTCCGCCGCCGTCTTGGCGTCGTGTTTGCCGATGCCGCGCACGTGGGCGACGACGAAGAGCCGTTTGGCCTCGATGCGCTGGAGCGCTACCAGATCGAAGACCACCTGCTGGACGACAGCGGCGAGGCCGAGGCCATCGGCGACGTGCGTGCCACGCTGGCGGTGCGCGCCGAACGCCTGGCGCGCGAAGGCGTGCTGCCGATTGGCCTGATGGGCCGCATGTGGCAGGAGCAGCTGGTCGAGAGCCTGGCGCCCGTGCGCACCGAGTGGCTGCGTTTGGGCGCGCGCTTCCCGCAAGCGGCGCCGAAATTCGCCGTCAGCCTGCTGCTGGGTGACATCCATCTGGACGACTGGATCGACCGCTTGCGGTCAAGCGGCGAGGGCAGTGCGTGGCTCATGCAGATCTCGTCGAAGGTGCTGGACCGCGCCGGCAATCCGCGTGGTGACAAATTGATCGCGCCATGGCTGCGCCAGCTGGCCGCCGCCGCTGCCGGCAATCCGGTGACGGGTTACCTGGTGGCGCGCGACGCCGTGCTCGAGATGGCGCCGCTGGCCCAGGATGCGGCGCTGGAAACGCTGCACGACCTGGTGCGCCTGTGGCGGGCCAATCTGGACAGCCCGCTGCCGGTGGCATGCAAGACGGCCCTGAGTCACCTGGCGCAGGGCGATCCGCGCGCGACCTACGACGGCGGCTTCGAGCTGCGCGGCGAGGTCGATGACCTGTGCCTGGCGCGCCTGTGGCCGGACTTCGACGCGTTGAAGAACGCCGGCGGCTGGCCCGATCTGGCCGAGGAACTGTATGGACCGCTGGCACGCTGGATGCAGGAATGCGTCAAGATCAGGCCGTTGCAGGAGTCGTCCACATGAGCACCAAACTTGAGCCAGTCGATTTCCCGCTGCACGGCTCGCGCCTGATCGAGGCCTCGGCCGGCACCGGCAAGACCTGGACCATCGCCGCGCTGTATGTGCGTCTGGTGCTGGGGCACGGCAGGGCGGATGCGTTCGTGCGGCCACTGCTGCCGTCCGAGATTCTGGTGATGACATTCACGCGCGCCGCCACGCGTGAACTGGCCAACCGCGTGCGCGAGCGGCTGGTGCAGGCCGCAAGCTACTTCCGCGGGGAGCTCGACATGGTCGACCCGTACCTGCACGAGCTGGCCGCCAGCTACACGGCGGGCAGCGAACGCCAGATTGCCGGGCACCGCCTGTTCATGGCCGCCGAGACGATGGACGAAGCGGCGATCTTCACGATCGACGCCTGGTGCCAGCGCATGCTGCGCGAGCACGCCTTCGACAGCGGCAGCCTGTTCGACGAAGAACTGGTCAGCGACGAGCGCGAGCTGTTCGAGGACGCCGCGCACGATTACTGGCGCCAGCAGGTGTACCCGCTGGGCGCCGAGGCGCTGGCGATCGTGATGGACAGCTGGCGCGATGTCGAGGCGCTCAAGACGAGCGTGCGCGAGCTGGTGCGGCGCGACGCCTTGCTCGGCGTGCCCGCGACCGAACCACTGAAGCAACTGGTGGCGCGGCTGGCCAAGGCGCAGCGCGAAGCGCTGATGCGCCTGAAGGATGGCTGGTTCGAGCGCGCCCACGAGATGGAGCGCTGGATCGCCGGGCACCGCGAGCGCCAGCCCAAGTGCTTCAACGGCAACAAACTGCGCGCCGACTCGCTCGTCAAATGGTTCGAAGCGCTGCGCGCGTGGGCCACGGACCCGGCGCGCCACATGCCGGACCTGACCGACACGGCGTGGCGCCGCCTGACCCCGGACGGCATCGCCGACGCGTTCAGCAAGGATTTTTCGACCGACGTGCCGGACTGTTTCGACGCCACCGCCGCGCTGCAGGCCAGCCTGGCCGCACTCGACCCGATCGCCCACGCGCTGCTGCGCCACGCCGCCGGTCATATCGGCGCGCGCATGCAGGAGCTCAAGCGGCGCAATCGCCAGTTCGGTTTTGCCGACATGCTTGAGCGCCTGAAGGTTGCGCTCGAGGGCGAGAACGGCGCAGCGCTGCGCGCGCGCATCGTTGGCCAGTATCCGGTGGCGCTGGTCGATGAATTCCAGGACACGTCGCCCGACCAGTACCGCATTTTCGACCTGCTGTACCGGGTCGAAGCGAATGACGCGGAGCATGGCCTGTTCCTCATCGGCGATCCGAAACAGTCGATCTACGGCTTTCGCGGCGCCGACATCCACAGCTACCTGGCGGCGCGTCGCGCGACGGCGGGGCGCCACTACCAGCTCGACACCAATTACCGCTCGACCGCGCCGCTCGTGAGCGCCGTCAATGGCCTGTTCCTGCATGCCGAGGGCGCGCATCCGGGCGCCGCGTTCCGGTTCCGGCGTGGCGACGACAACCCGCTGCCGTTCGACGCGGTCAAGGCGCAGGGCCATCGCCGCCATCTTGTGGGCATGGGCGATGCCACTGGCGCACTCTCCGTGAACATCGTGGACCGAGATGACCTGAAGGCCGACGACTACCGCGATGTGTTTGCCCATCACTGCGCCGAACACATTGTCGGGCTGCTCAACGATGCGCGCGTGGGCTTCGACGACGACACCGGGGAGGCCGATGGATTCACACGCCTGATGCCGGCCGATATCGCGATCCTCGTGCGCGACCGGCGCGAAGCCGGCGCCATCCGGCGCGCGCTGATGCGGCGCAAGGTGGCCAGCGTCTACCTGTCCGACAAGGATTCGGTCGTCGAGAGCGACGAAGCGGCCGACGTGCTGCGCTGGCTGTACGCGGTGGCCAATCCGCTCGATGGCGCGCTGGCGCGGGCGGCATTCGCCACCGCCACCGCCGGCCTGGGGCTGGCCGAACTGGCGCAGTTCTCGCACGACGAGATGGTGTGGGAGGCGCGCGTCGAGCAGCTCAAGGCGCTGCACGGCAGCTGGCAGCGCCAGGGCGTGCTGGCGATGCTGCGCCGCTTCATCCACGAACTGGGACTGCCGGCGCGCCTGCTGCGCGAGCCGGGTGGTGAGCGGCGCCTGACCAATTTGCTGCACCTGGCCGAACTGCTGCAGGAAGCCAGCAGCCAGCTCGAAGGCGAACAGGCCCTGATCCGCTGGTTCGCCGAACAGATCGACGGGCTGGGGTCGAGCGGCGACGAGCGCGTGCTGCGCCTGGAAAGCGACGCCGAACTGGTCAAGGTCGTCACCGTGCACAAGTCGAAAGGCCTGGAATACCCGCTGGTGTACCTGCCGTTCGCCGTGACGGCGCGCGCCACCAACCGTCGCAATCGCGCGTTCTTCGAGTACGTGGACGATGCCGGCACGCGCCATCTCGACCTGGCCTTAACTGACGACGCGCTGGCGGCGGTCGACCGCGCGCGCATTGAGGAAGACCTGCGCCTGCTGTACGTCGCGCTGACACGTGCGCGCCACTTCCTGTGGCTCGGCGCAGCGGCCGTCTCCGGCACGCGCAAGGGCGAGAACAAGCTGCACGAGTCGGCCCTTGGCTATCTGCTGGCCGGGGGCGAGCGAATAGCCGCCGAGGCGCTGCGCGGGCACTTCGATGTCGTGGCGGGCGGCGCCGATGGCATTTCGCTGCACGAACTGGCCGAGCCGGATGGCGTCACGCTGCTGTCGCGCGAGGACATCCGGCCGGACTTGCTCGATGCGCCGCGCTACCGCGCCGAGTTCGAGCGCGACTGGTCGGTCGGCTCGTTCACGTCGCTCACGCGCCACGCGATCGCGCCGCCGACACCAATGCGCGCGCAGGACCAGACGCTGATGGAGGACGTGCCCCAGGCTGCCACGCCGCCCCGCATCGAGGACGCGCCATGGCACCGCTTCCCGCGCGGCTCGGTGCCCGGCAACTTCATGCACGAGCGGCTCGAGTGGCTGGCGCGCGAAGGCTTCGCCTGCCTGGACGACCCGAACTGCGAGGCGCGCCTGGTGCAGCATATCGAACGTGCGGGCTGGGGCCATCGCCTGGCCGATGCACTGGCCTGGCTGCGCGAGATTGTCGATACGCCGTTGCCGCCACTGAATGCACGCCTGCGCGACCTGCATGGCGTGCTGCCCGAGATGGAGTTCTGGTTCCCGAGCGAGCATCTCGACCTGCAACGCCTGGACGCGCTGTGCCGCACGCATCTGCTGGGCGGGCTCGAGCGGCCCGTGCTGCCCGAGCGTGTGTTGCACGGCATGCTCAAGGGCTTCGCCGACCTGGTGTTCGAGCACGAAGGCCGCTACTGGGTGCTGGATTACAAGTCCAATGCGCTGGGGCCGGGCGACGCGTCGTACAGCCAGGCCGCGATGACTGCGGGGATGGCCGAGCACCGCTACGAGATCCAGGGCAGCATCTACCTGCTGGCCCTGCACCGCCTGCTGCGCGCGCGTCTGGGCGACGCCTACGAGCCCGAATATCAGCTGGGTGGCGCCGTCTTCATGTTCCTGCGCGGGATTGCGAACCCGGTCACGCGCGGCTGCTGGGTGCTGGCCCCCGACCTCGATCTGCTGGATGGACTGGAACGCTTGCTGGACAAGGATGCACATGGCGAAGCTTGACGCCGATATCGATGGTCTGTGGCGCGAAATCGGTGCGCTGACCGAAGCGGGCGAGCTGCGTCGCCTGTCGGGCGCGTTCGCGCGCTTCATTGCGCAACTGGGCGACGCGCCGCCGGCGCTGATCCTGGCGGCGGCGGTGCTGTCCGAGCTCGAAGGCCATGGCCACAGCTGCCTGCAGCTGGACGACCTGGCCGCCGGGCCGGCGCTGCTGCTGGGCTGGAGTGACGATGCATGGCGCCAGCTGGCGCAGGCCGCCGCGCCGCTGCCCCGCGGCGTGGCAGGGTGGAGCAAGCTGCTGGCGCACTGCCAGCAGGTCTGGATCCGCGGTGAATTCGATCTCGACCAGCCGCTGGTGCTCGATGGCCAGCGCCTGTACCTGCGGCGTTACTGGCGCGACGAGACGCTGGTGGCGCAGGCCGTGCGCGAGCGCGCGGCGGCCACGCATCCGGTGGATACACCGCTCGTGCGCAGCTGGCTCGACAAGCTGTTCACGACGCAGCCCGGCGCGCAGGGGCCGGACTGGCAAAAGCTCGCCTGCGCCGTGGCGCTGCGCAGTTCGGTGGCGATCATCACGGGCGGCCCCGGCACCGGCAAGACCTACACGGTCGCGCGCCTGCTGGCCCTGTTGTTCGCGACGGCGCCGGAAGCAGGGCGCCAGCGCGTGGCGCTGGCCGCACCGACGGGCAAGGCGGCAGCGCGCCTGAAGCAGTCGATTGACAAGGCCCTGAATGAACTGGCGGATCGTGTCGGTGGCGACCTGCCGCTGCGCGAACTGACGGCGCGCATGGGCGCGGCGCGCACGCTCCACAGCCTGCTCGGCGCGCGCCCCGACACGCGCGCGTTCGCGCACCACCGCGGCAATCCGCTCGACGTCGATGTGCTGATCGTCGACGAGGCATCGATGGTGCACCTGGAAATGATGGCCAGCCTGCTCGATGCGCTGCCCGTTGGCGCGACGCTGATCCTGTTGGGGGACAAGGACCAGCTGGCGTCGGTGGAGGCGGGCGCCGTGCTGGGTGACCTGTGCCATGCCGCGCACGAAGGCCACTACAGCGCAGCGACGATCGCGTATATCGAAGCCGCGAGCGGCGAGATCATCCCGGACATCTATCGCGGCGACGGCGGCGCGCTGGCGCAGCAAACCGTGATGCTGCGCTACAGCCGCCGCTTCGGCGGGCCGATCGGCCAGCTGGCGCTGGCGGTCAATGGTGGCGACACCGCGCGCGCCGAACAGGTCCTGCGGGCCGGGGAAGAGAGCGTGCGCTGGCTCGAACATGCGCAGCCGGCGCAGCTCCTGCAACTGGCGCATGCCGGGTATGCGCCGTACCTGCAACTGCTGCGCGACGGTGCCCAGGGCGAGCATGAAGACTGGGTGCGCCGGATTCTGCTCAGCTTCGAGACCTTCCGCATCCTGTGCGCGGTGCGCGATGGCGAGTGGGGCGTGGCGGGGCTGAACGAGGCCATCGAAAAGCGGCTCGCGGCCAGTCACTTGCTGCGCCATGGCGCCGAGTGGTATGTCGGCCGGCCGGTCATGGTCACGCGCAACGATTACTCGACGCGCGTATTCAACGGCGATATCGGCGTCACGCTGCCCGATCCGGCGCGCGCCGGCGCGCTGCGCGTCTACTTCCTGGAAGGCGACGCCGTGCGCAGCGTGCTGGCCACGCGCCTGCGCAATGTCGAAACGGCGTTCGCGATGACCGTGCACAAATCGCAGGGCTCGGAGTTTCGCCACACGGTGCTGGCACTGCCGCGCGAGCGCAATGCAGTGCTCACGCGCGAGCTGGTCTACACGGGCATCACGCGCGCCAGCGAGGTGTTTACGCTGGTGACGCCGGGCGGCGACGTGCTGCAGGAAGCGATTGCCAGCCGCACGCACCGCACGAGTGGCTTGCGCGATCTGGTGGCGTAAGGGGCCGTGCGCGCGGCGTCGTGAGAATGCGTGCATTTGACGGCGTCGCCGTCCGCTAGAATGTTTGCTTCATACTGAAAAGGATCGATATGCGCGCCCTGCGACTTGCCCTCATCGCCGCCACCCTGGTGGCCGGCCTTGCCAACGCGTCGCCAACCGCGCCGCGCGATGGCGCGGACTTCACGACGCTGGCCACACCGCAGCCGACCCAGGCCGAGGGCAAGAAGGTCGAGGTCATCGAATTCTTCGCGTATCACTGCGGCGCCTGCAATGCCTTCGAACCGACGCTGAAGAACTGGGTCAGGCAGCAGGGCGACCGCATCGCGCTGCGCCGCGTGCCGCTGCCGTTCCAGGGCCCGGCCGATCCGGAAGCGCGCCTGTTCCTGACGCTCGAAGCGATGGGCAAGCTCGAGGCGTATCACGGGCGCGTCTTCAATGCCGTGCACGTCGAGCGCAAGCGCCTGATGAAGGACGCCGACATCATCGCGTGGGCCGGCGCGAATGGACTCGACAAGTCGGCGTTTGCCGACACGTGGAACTCGTTCGGCGTCCAGACCAGGCTCAAACGCCTGAGCCAGATCGTCGACGCCTACAAGGTCACTGGCACCCCGACCATCGTCATCGACGGCACGTATGTCGTGTCGCCATCGCAGGTACAGCAGGCGAACAGGATCCAGGATGCCGGTGACGTCATGGCGGCGACCGGACAGGTGATGGATGCGCTCGTGGTGAAGGCAGCTGCCACCCGGTAAAGCGTGCCGGGCCGGATGTGCAATGAACAGGGGCGTCCCATGCTGTTTTCCACCGACTTCGTCCTCCGCCCTTATGTTCCTGGCGACGCGCCGGCACTGGTTGCGGCCATCGTCGAATCGACACCGACGCTCGCGCCGTGGATGCCCTGGGCGACAGCGCAGTTTTCAATGAACGATGCCCTTGCCTGGATCGCGACCTGCGAGAAAGGACTGGCGGAAGCGACGTGCTTCGAGTTCGCTATCTTCGACCGCGCATCCGGCATGTTTGTCGGCGGCTGTGGCCTGAACCAGATGAACGCAATGCATGGGTTCTGCAACCTTGGTTACTGGGTGCGCCAATCGTGGCAGCGCAAAGGCGCAGCGTCGGCAGCCATCCGCGCGCTTGCCGATTACGCCTGGACGGAACTGGAGGTGCAGCGTCTCGAAATCGTGGTGGCCGTCGGTAACGACGCCAGTCTGAACGCCGCCCGCAAGACCGGGGCATTCGACGAAGGCATCGCGCGCAAGCGGCTCAAACTGGGCCAGCAGTGGGTGGACGCCCACATGCTGTCACTTGTCAAACCGTGAGCGCAAGAAAAAGGGGCCTCACGGCCCCTTGATCCTCCCAATCATCTGATCAGTCGCGGCGCTTGCGCGTCGTCTTGACCTTCGCTACCTTGCGGTTCTTGGTGGCCTGGACCTTCGACTTGACGAGCTTGGTGCGGGCTTTCGCCTTGGCTTTCACACTGCCGGCGCTGGCCTTGATGCGTGGACCGCCCGACGAGGCGCGTGCGGCGCGCGCGACGCGGGCTACCGGTGCTGCGTCGCCGGTCATGAAACGGCGGATGTTCAGTGCGTCGAGCACGCGGGCCGACGAGGCGCCGGCGTTCAGCAGCACCAGCGTTGCCTTCTTGCCGGCGGCCGTGATGTTCATGATCAGGCAGCGGCCGGCTTCGTTCGTGTAGCCGGTTTTTGACAGGCCGATGTCCCAGCCCTTGGCGCCGACCAGGCGGTTAGTGTTGTGGTACTCGACGCCGCGGCCGTTGATGTCGATCATTTCCTTCGTCTCGGTGGTCATGCGCACGATATCTGGGTAGCGGACCGAGGCGACGGCCATCTTGACCAGGTCGCCTGCGGTGGAGCGGTTGTGCGGCGACAGGCCGGTAGGCTCTTCGATCGTGGTCTGGGTCATGCCGAGCGCGCGGATCTTGCGGCGCACGGCCGCCTTGAAGGCTTCGTTGCCGCCCGGGTACGTGCGGGCCAGTGCGGCGGCGGCGCGGTTGTCCGAGGACATCAGCGCCAGGTGCAGCACATCGCTGCGCGAGATGCTGGCGCCAACCGGCACGCGCGAGCTGCTGAACTTGACGCGGTCGACGTCGTCGCGGTCGATCTCGATCTGCTCGTTCATGTCGAGCTTGGCGTCGAGCACGACCATGGCCGTCATCAGCTTGGTCAGCGATGCAATCGGGACGACGGTGTCGGCATTTTTTTCAAGGAGGATTTTGCCGGTGTCGTTTTCAACGACGAGCACGGACTGGGAGCCGAACGGCACGGCGAATGCCGCGGCCGACAACGTCATCAGGGCCGTGGCGAACAGGTGTTTGATCATGTCTGTCTGGAATCTGGGTTGAGGTTGATGGAGCTGGGCGCCGGGCGGCGCGGATCAACATCTGTTTCTAGAGCAACTAGAAGGCAGGCAAGATAGCATCCATCCGCCAGGCATGTCTATGGTGCACAAGAAAATTCCCCTGTCTAAACCCAATTTTCTATCGAAATAGGGCATTGCAGGTGCATATTATTAATAGGGTATGTCGCACGGAAATGTCGATTGACTTGGTTAGTGTGACCAACTGCAAAGGCGCAGTCAACGTTAAATAGAGACTAGCTTTGAACTGACGAGTAGTTCAGTGGTCCAACCCCTGTCCCCAGCGTCAGGAGTCGATCATGAAAGCGCCACGTTTCAAAGGCTGGTTCGCAAAACTGCCTTCGCTGAACCAGCCGCAGCGCCGGCAAGTGCTCGATGCCCTGCATCCTGCAGCCGGACTCGATCAGGTGGTTGCGCTCATCACTGAGGTTAGAGCGCCAGGCCGTTGTTGCCCCAGATGCGGCAACGGGCACTGCTACCGGCATGGGTTCGCCAACGACTTGCAGCGCTACCGCTGCTGTGCCTGCGGCCGCACCTTCAATGACCTGACCGGCACGCCACTGGCGCGGCTGAGGCTCAAAGACAAATGGCTCGCCTATTCGCAGGTGCTGCTCGATTCACTGACCGTGCGCAAGGCGGCAGATCGAGTCGGCGTACACCGCAATACCGCCTTTCGCTGGCGCCACCGCTTCCTGCACTGGGTCAAGCTCGACCGGCCCGCAGTCCTCAACGGCATTGTCGAGGCTGACGAAACATTTCTGCTCGAGTCACAAAAAGGTTCGCGCACGCTCGATCGGCCACCGCGCCGCCGTGGCGGCCATGCTGCCAAACGGGGCATTTCCGGTGAACTCGATTGCATCCTGGTCGCGCGCGACCGCGAAGGGCGCACCATCGATGCCGTTACTGGGCGCGGTGCCCTCAAGACTGCCCAACTCGAGCGTGACTTGCTACCCAGGCTCGATGGGCAGGCCTTGCTGGTCAGTGACGGCCATCCCGCTTACCGCGCCTTCGCACGCAAGCACAGGATCGCGCACGAGGCGGTCAATGTGCGCGCCGGTGTGCGTGCAAGGCGCCTGGGCAGCCTTGCCATCCACGTACAGAACGTGAACGCTTACCACCAGCGCTTCAAGGCGTGGCTACAGGGCTTTCGTGGCGTGGCATCGCGCTACCTGCCCAATTACCTGGGCTGGCGCTGGGCGCTGGATGGGGAGCGGGTTATTTCGCCGGAACAGTTGCTTCGCGTTGCCATCAGCGTCATCAACAGATAACGCTGACTGAGCCAATGCAAACAGCCCTGCACATGGCAGGGCTGTTGTGAGGTGATGCGGATTACTTCGCGGTGTAGATCTTGTCGAACTCGCCGCCATCGTCGAAGTGACGCTTTTGCGCTGCGCGCCAGCCGCCGAAGACTTCGTCAACCGTGAACAGGCTGATCGGCTTGTAGTTGGCCGCGTACTTCTTCATGACCGCTTCCGAGCGAACGCGCATGAAGTGCTTGGCCCCGATTTCCTGGCCCACCGGGCTGTACAGGAAGTTCAGGTAAGCCGTAGCAGGCTGACGCAGCTTCTGGCGATCGACGACCTTGTCGACGACGGCCACCGGCGACTCGGCCAGGATCGAGCTGGTCGGGTAGACGACTTCGAAGTCGTTGCCGAATTCCTTGCGCACCATGCTCACTTCGTTTTCGAACGTCACCAGCACGTCGCCGATCTGGCGCTGGGTGAAGGTGGTGGTCGCAGCGCGGCCGCCACCGTCCAGGATCGGCACGTTCTTGAAGATCTTCGAGACCAGGTCGCGGGCAGCGGCCTCATTGCCGCCTTTCTTGATCACGGAACCCCACGCACCCAGATAGGTGTAGCGGCCGTTGCCGGCGGTCTTCGGATTCGGGATGATCACGGCCACGCCGGGGCGCGCCAGGTCTTGCCAGTCGCGTACCTGCTTCGGGTTGCCCTTGCGGACCAGGAACACCATCGTCGAGTAGTAGGGCGCGGCATTGTTCGGGAACTTCTTGGCCCAGTCTTTTGCCACCAGGCCGCGGTCGGCCAGCATGTCGATGTCATTGGCCTGGTTCATGGTCACGACCGACGCCGCCAGGCCATCGGCCACGGCGCGCGCCTGCTTGCTCGAGCCGCCGTGCGACTGCTTGACTTCGACCGTCTGGCCGCTTTGCTGCTTGTAGGATGCGATGAACGCCGGGTTGATTTCTTTGTACAATTCACGGGCGACGTCGTACGACACGTTCAGCAGCTCGGGCCCGGCGGCGCTGGCGTGCAGCGGCACGGCGCTGCCAGCAGCCAGGACCAGCGCCAGGATCGAGCGGCGCAGCGTGTTCGGAGGGGTGATGCGCATAATGTGGTCTCGCTTGCTTGAAGTTGGAGTGACAGCGTGCATGTTCCCCGATGCGGCCGTCAAACGGAACAATACTTTCGTCATATGGTTATGCCCATCATGCGCTTGTCCCTGCCGCCAGCAGGGTCGTTGCCTTTCAGTGTATAGTCGAGCCCGTGTTAAGCCGGGGATGCCATCTGTCGCCACCTCACGCCTTTGTACCGTATTTATGTTGATGATCGATGTCCACGCGTATTGAAATCCGCAAGGCAGTTCCCGCCGACGCCGCGCCAGCCTGCAATCTGCTGCGCCGCTCCATCGAGGAAGGCTGCAGTGCCGACCACCATGGCCAGCCAGCAGTACTCGACGCCTGGCTCGGCAACAAGACGCCGGCCACCGTCGCCGCCTGGTTTGCCGCGCCCGCCAATTTTGCCGTCGTTGCCGAGAGTGAAGGGCGGATGGTCGGGTTGACGCTGCTGACCCCGGCCGGCAAGGTGGCGCTGTGCTACGTGCTGCCCGATGCGCTGCGCTGCGGCGTGGGCCGGGCACTGCTGGCGGCGGTCGAAGAGCAGGCGCGTGCCTGGAATATCAGCAAGCTGCATCTGCACAGCCCGGCTGGCGCAAGCGCGTTCTTCGAGCGCCACGGCTACAGCAATGCGGGCAAGGAAAAATCCTGTTTCGGCCTCGATAGCGACCTGATGTGGAAGCGGCTCGACGGCGCCAGCGAAGGCGGCGCGCGCAAGCGCTTCTGCAACTGCAGCGACTGAACAGTCGACCAACGCGCACGCTGCACGCCCCCAGCACGCCACGCAGCGCTATCCATGACGAATACGCTATAGTACGGCCCATCGATATTCACGAGTCACACCAACGCATATATGGCTTCCCGCAGAGACTTCCTCCATCAGGGCGCGCGCCTTGCCGCCATCGGTGTCATCGGTGCGCCGTTGGCCGCCGCCGCAACTGACCTCCAACCGCCACCTGACCTGTTCGATTCGCAGGCGCTTGACCTCGATTTCTGGGTCAAGCCACGTACCTTGTCGGTCACGCGCCCGCAAAGCGGCGAGACGGCCAACGTGCTGTACTGGAAAGACGGCGAAGTCATCGAGTCGGCATACCAGGAGCTGTGCCATCTGCTGCGCGACGTGAACGGCAAGGCCTCCGCCCCCATCGATCCGAAGCTGTTCGAGATGCTGTGGAGCACCCAGGCCTTCATCGCCCGTTTCGGCATCATCAAGCCGCTCGAGATTTTGTCGGGCTACCGTTCGCCGGCATCGAACGCGCGCCTGCGCGAGCAGGGCATCCCGGCGGCTCGCCAGTCGCTGCACCTGGTCGGCAAGGCTGCCGATATCCGGATCGCCAACCTGAACGAAGAAGTGCTCGGTGGCCTGATCAAGAGCTTCCGCGGCGGCGGTGTCGGCTACTACTACCGCAGCGGTCCGCGCGGTGGCTGGATTCACGCCGATACGGGCCTGGCGCGTACCTGGAAAGGCTGAGTTCGCGGCCGCAGCCCCGTGTCGGGTCTGCGGTGTGCATGCGCTGCAACGGTGCGTGCGTGTTTGCTAACCTGGGCTAGTATGGACAGCAAGTGCCGGGGCGCCGCCCCGGTGGTGTCCATGTCACTTTTCCAGGAGGCTCTGATGTCAACAATCAATACCCCAACCATGGATCGCCGTTCGATGCCCGATCGTCGCGTGACGGCGCGTACGCATGGCCGCTCCGCCATGTCTGCACTGGATTATATTGCGATGGTGCTATTGATTATTGGTGGCCTGAACTGGGGCATGGTCGGCCTGTTCGACATCGACATGGTCGGCGTGCTGTTCGCGCCGGGTTCGACGCTCACCCGCGTCGTCTACGTGCTCGTTGGCCTGGCGGCGCTGTACTCGGTGGTCACGATGGCCAAGATGGCCGGCAGCAAGCGCGCGTAAGTGGTCATTCGCATTGGCCTGATCGCCGACACGCACGGCCTGCTGCGTCCACAGGCGCTCGACTTTCTGCAGGGTAGCGATGCCATCCTGCACGCCGGCGACATCGTCGATCCGGCCACGCTCGAGCGCCTGGCCGGGATTGCACCGCTCACGAGCGTGCGCGGCAACAACGACAGCGGTGCCTGGGCCCGGGCATTGCCTGACGTCGTCACGGTGAACTTTGGTGGTGTCGCCATCCACATGCTGCACGACTTGAAGGAGCTTGCCATCGACCCGGTGGCAAGTGGCGTGCGCGTCGTGGTCACCGGTCACACGCACAAGCCGGCCTGCATCGAGCGGGGCGGTGTGCTGTATGTCAATCCGGGTGCGGCGGGGCGGCGCCGGTTTACGCTGCCCGTGTCGGTCGGCGAACTCATCATCGATGATGGGCATGCAAGCGTGCGGCTCGTGACGCTCGATATCCCATGATGCAAGCGTGACCCTGGCAAACGTGGACCTGGCCCGCGGCGATGGAAATTGCCGTAAGATACGCCCCGTCCCCTTTTGCTTGCAGCACATGACCCTCCCGCCCGAACAACCACCCCGCTTCAAACCCCGTCCCTGGACCGCGCTTGAGACGCCGCAAGACGTCGAGCTCTGGATTGACGAGCACAACGCCGCCATGCAGGAACTGATCACGCCGCAGGAAACGGGCGTTGGCATCTGTTTCGCTATTGCCGAAGGCGGCCTCGTGCACATGCAGACGACGGCCGACGCCATTCTGCTCGACGTCGACAGCGATGCCGCCTGGATCGCGCCCCTGATCATGGCCGCCACCGGCGCCGAGCAGCCGCGTGGTCAGATCTGGGTGCTGCCGGACGATAAGCTCGTCCAGCTGATCCTGGGCTTGTCGACGCTCGTACAAAGCACCACGCTGGTCACGGGCCACAACTTCGGACCAGGTTCGCGCCCCAGCTGGTAGAGGTGTCAGTAGGGCAGTCCCGTGACTTCCAGCGGCAATTGCCAGACGGCGCCGGCGCCGGTGATGTACAGCGTCTTGCCGTCAGTGCCACCGAACGCCACATTTGTCACATTGGCGTCGACCCGGATCGTCGCCAGTTCGCGGCCCTGCGGCGAGAACACGCGCACGCGCTTGGGTGCGTGTTCCGTCACATACAGGTTGCCATGGCAGTCCAGCGTCATGCCGTCGCCATTCTCGATGCCCTTGATCAGATCACGCCCCGCCTGCGGCACGCCGTTCTTGATCGGGTAGGCGCGGACCGCGCCATCGCTCGCGTTCACGTACAGCGTCTTGCCGTCGAGTGACAGGGCAATCCCGTTCGGATTCTTGCGCGAGCCGTCGACCAGTGTCACTGCGCCATCCGCCCCTACGCGATAGATACCGGTCACCGGCTGGCCGCCGGGCGCTGCGGCTTTCTGATAATCCGGATCCGTGAAGTAAATCGTGCCGTCAGCCGCAATGGCGATATCGTTCGGCGAATTGAAGACCTGCCCTTGGAACTGTGAAGCGACACCCGTGCGCTTGCCGTCCGCCAGGTCGTAGCGCGACAGCGCCTTGTACTTGTGGGTGGCCGCGACCAGTTTCCCTGCGGTGTCGACCGCCAGTCCATTGCTGCCCGCGTCCTCGATGGCGGTGGTCACGTCACCGCCCGGCGTGTACTTGCGCACGCGTGACGGAAAACCCTGGCTGAAGCTGAAGTCCGAAAAATACAGCGCCCCGTTCATCCATACCGCCCCTTCGTACAAGCCTGGTTCGCCCCGCGACGGCGTGATCGCCGCAATGCGCTCGGCTTTCAGTTCGCCCGACGGGGCCTTGCCACTGCAACTGGCGGCCGGGGCAGCCAACACTGCTGGCGAGAGGATAGCGGCGACACTGGCGGCAAGCATCAGGCGGACGAGCGGAATGCGACGTGGGGCACGACGGGGGGACAAGGACATGGGCAACTCCTGGCAAAGTGAACGTTAGATGAGGGCGGTGATACCGCTATCATTTCAAATGAATCAATTGTATCCTTCTCTCCACAAGACGATAACATTCCCGCAACCTTATTGGAGGAGACAAGCATGATCGATTTACAACGGCGCGGCCTGGTCATGGCTGCAGGTGGCGTCCTGGCGGCAAGCGCAGTAAACCCGGCCTGGGCCAGCACCGGCCGCAAACTCGGCTACGCGATCGTGGGCCTGGGCGGCTATGGCCTGGGTCGCATCATCCCGCAGTTCCAGAATTGCCAGCACAGCCGTCTCGTGGCGCTTGTCAGCGGCGACCCCGCCAAGGCAAGAAAGGTAGCGCAGGAATACGGCGTGCCTGAACGCGGCATCTATTCGTACAGCGATTTCGACCGCATCCGTGACAACCCGGACATCGACATCGTGTATATCTGCCTGCCCGTGTTCATGCACGCCGAGTACACGATCCGCGCCGCGCAAGCCGGCAAGCACGTCATGTGCGAAAAGCCGATGGCCATCAATCCAGCGGAGTGTGAACAGATGATTGCTGCCTGCCGCAAGGCCGGCAAGAAGCTGATGATCGGCTACCGCTCGCGCTTCGAGCCGCATAATGTCGAAGCTATCCGCCTGGCACGTGCCGGCGCGATCGGCACGATCCGCTACTTCCGCTCCGAGCACGGCTTTGTCGCGGGGGACGCGAACACCTGGCGCATGAAGAAGGCGCAGTCGGGCGGCGGCTCGCTGATGGACATCGGCATCTATGCGCTGCAGGCGGCGCGCTACATGACCGGCGAAGAGCCGGTGGCCGTGTTCGCCAAAGAAACGACCAACCGCAGCGACCCGCGTTTCCGTGAAGTGGAAGACATGATCGACTTCCAGCTCGAGTTCCCGTCCGGCGCGATCGGCTCGTGCATGTCGATGTACAGCGCCAACCGCAACCAGTTCGTGCTGATGGGCGACAAGGGCCGCATTGAACTGGAACCGGCCACTGCCTACAGCGGCCAGCGCATGTGGGTGGGCCAGGAACGCAGCGACAAGACCGAGGTCAAACCCCCACCCGGACCGTACGCGAACCAGTGGGTTGGCCAGCTCGACCACATGGCGCAGTGCGTCATGCAGAACCGCGAGCCGCTGGTTCCTGGCGAAGAAGGCCTGCGCGACATCCGCATCATCGAGGCCGTGTACCGCTCGGCGCGCGAACAGAAGCGGATCGTCGTGCGGTCCTGACACTGGCCCATCCTGCTGCTTTTCGGTTATAACGTATCTTTGACCGCGCGGGGGCAAGGGGATGGCCGAAGGGATCGCAAACGGGGGGCGGCGCCGGGTGCTGGGGCAGTTGCTGGCGCTGCCAGCGTCAGCCGCACTATGTACGCCATCGGCGGGCGCGGCGGGCCTGGCAGACCAGGCAGACCAGGCAGATTCACCCGGCCAACGGGGCACGCTGCGCATCGCGCTCGAGGGCACCTATCCCCCCTTCAATTTCAAGGATCCGGCGAGCGGGCAATTGACCGGTCATGACATCGACGTGGCGCACGCGGTCGCGACGCGCATCGGCCTCGAGCCGCAATTCGTGCTGACCGAATGGAGCGCGATCCTGCCGGCGGTGCGTGCGGGCAGGGTGGACGTGGCCATCAGCCAGGTCATCATCACGCCACAACGCACGAAAACGTTCGACTTTTCCGCGCCCTATTGCTATTCGCAGTCCCAGCTCATCGTGCGCAAGAACGAGCGCGCTACTTACCGCACGCTGGCCGACCTCAAGGGCCGCACACTGGGCGTGCGACAGAACAGCGTGTTCGAGCAGCAGGCCAGGGCGGTCCAGGGTATCAACATCAAGCGTTGTCCGGCCGCGCCCGAGAATCTGCAGGACCTGGCCTTTGGCCGCATCGACGCATTGCTTGACGACAGCCTGATGGTGCATTACCTGATCC
This sequence comes from Oxalobacteraceae sp. CFBP 8761, assembly GCA_014841595.1. Classification (NCBI taxonomy): domain Bacteria; kingdom Pseudomonadati; phylum Pseudomonadota; class Betaproteobacteria; order Burkholderiales; family Oxalobacteraceae; species Oxalobacteraceae sp. CFBP 8761. The sequence goes on from JACYUE010000001.1 coordinate 1,820,792, forward strand.
GCAAGACGCAGCTTCCACTGAAGGCCGGTGCCCGCATCGGCACTCCTGAGCCCGTTGGCATCGCCCTGCGCAAGAGTCGTCCGGCATTCAAACTGGCGATCGACAAGGCGCTGCGCGAGGCGCGCTCCGATGGCACGCTGCGCGCGTTGTCGCTCAAGTGGTTCGGTCACGACGCCAGCAGCATGCCGCCATCCTGACGGCGCAAAAAAAAGCGCGGCCCAGTCATGGTGCCGCGCTTTTGTGTGGACAGTGCCACGTCAGCGTTGTTTGTCCTGCTTGCCTTGCCAGTCGCTCTGCTGGTCCATTTGCCGAGACCCGCTGCCCGGCGAACCCTGGTCGCGGCTGGCGCGGTCGGCATTCAGGTCGTCCAGCGCCGGGGTGCCGCCTGATGCATGCTGGCCACCATGTTGCTGGTTCTGCTGTTGGGCACCAGCGCCTTGCCGGCTGCCGGTGTCATGCTGCTTGCCCTCCTGCGTGCGGCCACTTTGCTGGCCGGTGGATTGCTTGTTACCAGCAATATCCTGCTTGCCGCCTTGCAGATTGCTGCTTTGCTGCATGCCGGGGTTTGAGCGCCCCGATGATTGGTCATTACTGCGTGTGGAATCACCCATCGCTGCCTCCTGCCACTGGTGTAGGAGCGACCCATGCTACGCCGTTCGCGTTGACCGCCAATCAGCAGATTGGCGGTGGTATTGCAGGATGATTCTTACAAAGTCAGCAATAAAAGCGGACGGCCCGGCAATCACATATTTGGATAATTCGGCCCGCCGCCACCTTCCGGTGTCACCCAGACGATGTTCTGCGTCGGGTCCTTGATATCGCAGGTCTTGCAGTGCACGCAGTTCTGGGCGTTGATCTGCAGGCGGTCGCCCCCGTCTTCGCGCTTGACGTACTCGTACACCCCGGCCGGACAGTAACGCTGTTCGGGCCCGGCGTACTTGGCCAGGTTGACGTCGACCGGCACGCTCGGATTTTTGAGCGTCAGGTGGATCGGCTCGTCTTCGCGGTGGTTGGTGTTCGAGATGAACACCGACGACAGCTTGTCGAAGGTCAGCTTGCCATCCGGCTTCGGGTAGACGATCGGCTTGAAGTGCGAGGCCGGCTTCAGGCATTCGTGGTCGGCATGCTTGTGGTGCAGCGTCCAGGGCGCCTTGCCACGGAACACGATCTGGTCGATGCCCGTCATGATCGTGCCCAGGACCAGGCCCTTGCTCATCCACGGCTTGAAGTTGCGCGCGACATGCAGCTCTTCGTGCAGCCACGATTGTTCGAACGCTGCCGGGAAGCTCGTGAGCTCGTCGCTCGTGCGGCCTTCGCCCAGCGCGGCAAACGCCGCCTCGGCCGCCAGCATGCCGGTCTTGATCGCTGCGTGGCTGCCCTTGATGCGGCTGGTGTTCAGGAAGCCCGCATCGCAGCCGATCAGCGCGCCGCCCGGGAATACCGTTTTAGGCAGCGATTGCAGGCCGCCTGCGGTAATCGAACGCGCGCCGTACGAGATGCGCTTGCCGCCTTCGAAGAAACCGCGGATGGCCGGGTGCGTTTTATAGCGCTGGAATTCTTCGTACGGCGACAGATACGGATTCTGGTACGACAGGCCGACGACATAACCGACCGCGACCTGGTTGTTTTCCAGGTGGTACAGGAACGAACCGCCGTAGGTATCGTTCGGCAGTGGCCACCCGGCGGTGTGGATCACCAGACCCGGCTGGTGCTTGGCCGGATCGATTTCCCACAGTTCCTTGATGCCGATGCCGTAGGTTTGCGGGTCCTTGCCTTTGTTCAGCTCATACTTGGCCATCAGCTGACGGCCCAGATGGCCGCGCGAGCCTTCGGCGAAGAACGTGTATTTGGCATGCAGCTCCATGCCAAGCTGGAATTCGGGGCCGGGCTCGCCGTCACGTTTCATCCCCATATTGCCGGTTGCGACGCCCTTGACCGAGCCGTCTTCGTTGTACAGGATTTCAGCAGCCGGAAAGCCGGGGAAGATTTCCACGCCCAGCGCCTCGGCTTGCTGACCCAGCCAGCGCACCACATTGGCCAGCGAAATCACGTAGTTGCCGTGATTGGCCAGTGCAGGCGGGATGGCGAATGCCGGCGTGGCATACGACTTGGTCTCGCTCAAGAACAAAACGCGGTCTTCGGTCACGGCGGTATTGAGCGGCGCGCCTTTTTCTTTCCAGTCGGGGATGAGTTCGTTGATCGCGCGTGGGTCCATCACGGCGCCGGACAAGATGTGCGCGCCCAGCTCGCCGCCTTTTTCCAGCACGCAGACCGTGACTTCCTGGCCTTTTTCAGCAGCCAGCTGTTTCAGGCGAATCGCCGCCGACAGGCCAGCCGGGCCGCCGCCGACCACGACGACGTCGTATTCCATCGCTTCGCGCGGGCCGTATTGTTCGAGAAAGTTCGTTGTCTCTGTCATGGTTTTTTTGGGAAAGGGATGACGGTAATCAGAAAATAGCACGAGTGTGCGGGTTTTCGCTGTTCATTGCAATATCGCGGCCATTGTAAAGGCATTATTAGAAGGGACAATCGAATACCGGACATTTGTGGGATCATGGTGCTTTCGCAACTCGTGATCGTACTTACACCGGGGAGTCGGACGTGGGCATTGAAGTCAATTTCGAAGGAAAGATCGCCATGGTCACTGGCGCATCGAGCGGCCTGGGCGCCCGTTTCGCCAAGGCCCTGGCCGGGGCCGGCGCCCAGGTCGTGCTGGCGTCGCGCCGCGTCGAGCGTCTCAAGGAGCTGCGCGCCGAAATCGAAGCCGATGGCGGCGCCGCGCACGTGGTGCGGCTCGACGTGACCGACCTCGGCAGCATCAAGGCGGCCATAGCCCATGCTGAAACCGAGGCAGGGCCGATCGATATCCTGATCAACAACTCGTCCGTATCATCCACCCAGCGCCTGATCGACGTGGGCGAGGATGACTACACCTACATCATGGACACCAATTTGCGCGGCGCGTTCTTCGTGGCCCAGCAAACCGCCAAGCGCATGATCGCGCGCGCCAAGGGCGATCCACGCAAGCAGCATCGCATCGTCAATATCGCTTCGGTGGCGGGCTTGCGGGTACTGCCGCAGATCGGCGTGTACTGCATGAGCAAGGCTGGTGTGGTGCAGATGACCAAGGCGATGGCGGTGGAGTGGGGCAAGTACGGCATCAACGTCAACGCCATCTGCCCCGGCTACATTGCCACCGATGCAAACGAAGATTATTTCGAGACCGAGCAGGGCCGCAAACTTGTCGAGATGTTGCCGCGCAAGCGCGCCGGCCGGCCCGAAGACCTCGACGGCCTGCTGCTGCTGCTGGCCGCCGAAGAAGCCCACTTCATCAACGGCGCCATCATCACGGCCGACGACGGCATGATGGCGCACTAAACGCCAGGAACCACAGAATGAGTAGTGAGACTACCGCACCGATGCTGGTGCACACCATGCGCATGCCAATCCGCTGGGGCGACATGGACGCCATGGGGCACGTCAACAATACCAATTACTTCCGTTATATCGAGTCGGCCCGCATCGCCTGGCTCGAGCAGGTCGGCGGCTTGCCCGACTCGCGCGACCAAGGTCCCGTCATCGTCAACGCGTCGATGAACTTCCTCAAGCAGCTGACTTATCCAGGCGAGATCGAGGTGCGTACCTTCATTGCGCCGCCGGGGCGCTCGAGCATCGAGGTGTCGCACGAAATCCGGTTGCTGGACGCTGACGGCGCACCGGGCGAGCTGCACGCCAACGGGATGGCCAAGGTGGTGTGGGTCGATTTCAAGGTGGGCAAGTCGGCCCCGTTGCCGGCTGCGCTGCGCAGCGTCTTCCCGGCGGCGTGACCGCCGTGGTCTGCATTGACCGCGACCGGCTCGCGCTCGAGGATATCGTCGCCATCGCGCGCGGGACGGCGCGGCCGGTGCTCTCGCCCGACCCGGCCTTTCGCGCTTTTATTCAGCGCGGCGCCGACTTCCTCGACCGGCTGTTGCTTGAAGACGGCGCCATCTATGGCGTGACCACCGGCTATGGCGATTCATGCACGGTGCCGGTACCGCTGGCGCTCGTGACCGAACTGCCGCACCACCTGTACACCTACCACGGCTGCGGCCTGGGCAGCTTTCTGAGCCCGGCCGAGACGCGCGCCGTGATGGCCGCGCGCCTGGCGTCGCTGGCGAAAGGCTTTTCAGGCGTCAGCATCGACCTGCTCGAGCAGATCGTGCGCCTGTTCGATGCCGACCTGCTGCCACTGATCCCCAGCGAAGGCTCGGTCGGCGCCAGCGGCGACCTGACGCCGCTGTCCTATCTCGCGGCCGTGCTGTGCGGCGAACGTGAGGTGCTGCGCAGGGGCGTGCCGATGCCAGCTGCCGATGCGCTGCGCGAGGCCGGCATCGCGCCACTGCGCCTGCGGCCGAAGGAGGGCCTGGCGATCATGAACGGCACCGCCGTCATGACGGGCCTGGCCTGCCTGGCCTGGGACCGCGCCGCCTACCTGACGCGCCTGACCACGCGCATCACGGCGATGGCCTCGTTTGCGCTGGACGGCAATGCCCATCACTTTGACGAGACGCTGTTCTCGGTCAAGCCGCATGCGGGGATGCAGGACGTAGCCGCGTGGCTGCGCGCCGATCTGGCGTATTCCGGCCAGCAGGAGCGTAATGGCAAGCGCCTGCAAGACCGCTATTCGATCCGCTGCGCGCCGCATGTGATCGGCGTGCTGGCTGACGCGCTGCCGTTCTTTCGTACCATGGTCGAGAACGAACTCAATAGCGCCAACGACAATCCGATCATCGATGCCGAGGGCGAGCGCGTGCTGCATGGCGGGCACTTCTACGGCGGCCATATTGCGTTCGCAATGGACAGCATGAAGAATGCCGTCGCCAACTTGGCCGACCTGCTCGACCGGCAACTGGCGCTGCTGGTCGATCCGCGCTACAACGCCGGGCTGCCCGCCAACCTGTCGGGCATGGAGGGCGAGCGCGCTGCCATCAACCACGGCCTCAAGGCGCTGCAGATCAGCGCCTCGGCCTGGACCGCGGAAGCGCTCAAGCTGACGATGCCGGCATCGGTCTTTTCGCGTTCGACCGAATGCCACAACCAGGACAAGGTCAGCATGGGCACGATTGCGGCACGCGACTGCCTGCGCGTGCTGGAACTGACCGAGCAGGTGGCCGCGGCGCTCTTGATCGCCGTGCGCCAGGGCGTCTGGCTGCGCTGCCGGCTCGAGCCGGAGCGGGTACTGCCGGCGCCACTGGCGCAGATGCAGGCGCAGCTGGGGCAGGACATTGCGCCGGTGCGTGAAGACCGGCGTCTTGATGGCGATCTGCGTTTGCTGCTGGAGCGCATGCGCGAACAGCACTGGCAGCTGTACCTGTAATCGCGCGAAGGTGGATCGGGGCTCTGGTGGCCCGCTAGCCCGCACCCACCAGCTTGTGCACCAGTTCCACCGACGTCGATGCCGCAAACTTGCGCATCAGGCTGGCGCGGTGCATTTCGACCGTGCGTGGACTGAGGTCGGTTTCGCGCGCGATGATCTTGCTGGTCTTGCCCTCGACCAGCAGCGCGGCGATCTCTCGCTCGCGCGGCGTCAGTTGCGCCGTCACGGGCCGCTTCTCGCTGACATCCTCGAAGATCCAGACGCCGGCGCCCAGGGGCTCGAGCGGGGACAGCGCACGGCCCGTCACATGGCACCAGAACAGCTCGCCGTTGGCGCGGCGCATGATGCGCTCGTCCGAGTAGCGCCCCTTCGCGTTCATGATGGGGATGATGCGGTCACCCGTGCGCAAAAATTCGTCCATGGTCGGATACAGCACCGAGAACGACGAGCCGGTCAGGTGCCCGGCCGGATGGCCGAACATCGCCGCCAGCGCGCCATTGCAAGCCTCTATCACCCGGTCGCGCGAGATGCACATGCCCACTGGCGCGTGCTGGAAAATCATCTCATAGTCAATCGTGTGCGGCAGGTTCATGTGAGGCGGGTCAGGGCGTGGTTCGTTGGCGTGCAGGTGGCGCAGGATGGCGGTAGTTCTACGGTATTGTGCACGGGCTGCCGGTATTCTATGCTGAGACGGGTTCTCAAACTTATAAAAGGGACAGGTATGAATAAAGTGTATCCAGACGCGCGCTCGGCACTTGAAGGCGTCGTGCAGGACGGCCAGACCATCGCCGTGGGCGGGTTTGGCCTGTGCGGTATTCCGGAAGCCCTGATCGCAGCGCTGCGCGACTCGGGTGTCAAGCAACTCACCGCCATCTCCAACAACGCAGGCGTCGATGGCTTCGGCCTGGGCCAGTTGCTCGAGACACGCCAGATCAAGAAAATGATCGCGTCGTACGTCGGCGAAAACAAGGAATTTGCGCGCCAGTTTTTAGCCGGCGAACTCGAACTCGAATTCACGCCGCAAGGCACGCTGGCCGAGAAGCTGCGCGCCGGCGGCGCCGGCATCCCCGCCTTCTTCACCAAGACCGGCTACGGCACCATCGTCGCCGAGGGCAAGGAAACCCGCGAATTCCATGGCGAGCATTATGTGATGGAGCATGCGCTGTTCCCCGATGTGTCGCTGGTCAAGGCCTATATGGCCGACCGCTCGGGCAACCTCGTGTTTCGCAAGACGGCCCGCAACTTCAACCCCAACGTGGCCACGGCCGGCAAGATCTGCATCGTCGAAGTCGAGAAGCTGGTCGAGACCGGCGAGATCGATCCCGACCACGTGCACACCCCGGGCATCTTCGTGCACCGCATCGTCCACAACCCGTCGCCCGAGAAGCGCATCGAGCAGCGCACCGTGCGCACGGTGAGCAACTAAGCGCTTTAACCCGACGACAGAAACGGAGACAACAACATGGCATGGACTCGTGATGAAATGGCCGCGCGCGCGGCGCTGGAGCTGCAAGACGGCTTCTACGTGAACCTGGGCATTGGATTACCAACCCTGGTGGCAAACTATGTACCGAAGGATATCGAGGTCTCGCTGCAGTCTGAAAACGGGCTGCTGGGCATCGGCCCGTTCCCGACGGAGGATGCGGTCGACGCCGACCTGATCAACGCCGGCAAGCAGACCGTGACGGCGCTGCCGGGCTCGGCCTACTTCAGCTCGGCCGATTCGTTCGGCATGATCCGCGGCGGCAAGATCAACCTGGCGATCCTGGGTGCGATGCAGGTGTCGGAAGAAGGCGACCTGGCCAACTGGATGATTCCGGGGAAAATGGTCAAGGGCATGGGCGGCGCGATGGATCTGGTGGCCGGCGTCAAGCGCGTGGTCGTGGTGATGGAACATGTCGCCACCGCCAAGGATGGCTCCACCAGCCACAAGTTGCTGAAGAAATGTGATCTGCCGTTGACCGGTGTTGGCGTGGTCGATCGCATCATCACCGATCTGGGCGTGCTCGACGTGACGCCTACCGGCTTGAAGCTGGTCGAGCTGGCGCCCGGCGTGAGCGTGGACGAGATCGTCGCAGCGACTGGTTGCGAACTCGACGTGTCTTCCGTCCAGCACGCGTAGCCGTCGCCGAACGTAGGGTGGGGGGCTATGCCGCCCACGCGTTCAACCTGCACGGATTTCGTGGCGCATCAACAATCGTTGAACGGGTGGACGGCGCAGCCGTCCACCCTACGGTAATGCTTGGTGGTAGAGCGAATCAGCTCGCGACCCACACGTACTGCACCTCGGCCCACTGTTCCTTCGGTGCGCCATTCACCGTGCCCGGCTGGAAGGTGCATTTGGCGATTGCCGCGCGCGCCGTCTCGTCGAGCGACCCATTGCCGCTGGTTTTGCGTACCACGGCTTCGCGCACCTTGCCATCGGCCCTTACCAGCATCGCGAGTGTCACCGTGCCTTCGATCTTGGCCGCCAGCGCATCGGCCGGGTACACGGGCCTTGCACACGAATTGAATTTTGCCATTGGTATCGTCGTGTCGTTGTCGGGCATCGCGGCGAACGGGTTGACCGGCGCCGTGCTCGTGCAGCCGGCCAGGGCCGCCAGGGCCAGGCCGAGGACCGGAAGCGCGGCTTTCCAGTTCAGTGCCTGCGTGTCGGGACGAACGAGTTGTTTGATGCGTTGCATGAGATTGCCTCCATTGGCCGCCTGGGCCAGATGCTGGGTTGAAAACTGGCGTCGTTCCAGTTCGGATAGCGCAAGAGCCAGGCGCCGCGGTTCGCCCAGTTGTCTTGCTGCGATGGCGTCGGCAACCAGTTCCCGTTCGGCGCGGATGCGTCCCGAGATCCACCAGATTGCCGGGTGATAAAACAGCAGTGCCTCGACCACGTTCTGCAGCAGGTTGACGAGGTAGTCGTGACGCCGGATATGGGCCAGTTCGTGCGCCAGCAGCGCCTCGAGCAAGTGGGGTGGCATGCCGGATACGAGCGATGCCGGCACCAGCAGCACCGGCCTCCACCAGCCAAAGGTGACGGGGCTGGCCAGGCCCGCGACGATGCGCAGCCGCACCGTGCGCGCAATGCCGGCAGCCTGCGCCATTCGGTCAAGCCGGGCTTGCCAGACCGGTTCGCTTGCCTCGACCGCCGCTGCGCGGTGCAGCCACAGCAATCCTGCGATCATCCGCAATGCGAGGACGACAGCGCAGACACCCCACGTGCGGACGATCCAGCCCAGACTGCGTTCGAATACGGTGCGCCAGCTCTCGTCGAGCGGACCCGCCAGCAGGCTACTCGCCAAGGTTGCCATTGGCTGGGTCGCCATGTCCAGCGTGCCGGCCAGGCGCGTCGCCAGTTCGGCGGCGGGCCAGAGCAGGCACAGCAACAGGCCAGCGCAGGCGACCGCATACCGGTGCTCGGCGCGTGCATTGCGCAGCAGGCTCATCGCCAGCGCCACGGCGCAGCCGATCAGCGCCCCTTGCCAGATGAATTCGACGAGCGTCCAGCCAATGCTGGCAACCAGGTGGGCGGCGGTCATTGGCCGTCTCCATCCTTCAGCAGTTGCTCGATCTCGGCCCGCTCCTTCTTGGAGATGCCGCTCTTGAGCGCCGCCAGCACCAGTGCCTTGGCCGAGCCGGCGAAGGCCCGCTGCATCAGGTCGTTGAGAAGATTGCCTTGCAGCGCATCGCGCGCGTGGACCGGGCTATAGACGTGCGAGCGTTCGCTCTCGTCGCGGCCCAGCAAGCCCTTGGCGTGCATGACCTGCATCAGCCGTAGCACCGTCGCGTAGGTCACGTCGGGCCGCTGCGGCAGCATCGCCTCATGCACTTGCTTGGCGGTGGCGGCGCCCAGCGGCCACAGCACTTGTAGCAGGTCGAGCTCGGCAGGCGTGGGCTTGGGCGCGTCAGGGGAGAGCGGCATGACATCCTCGGATAGACAAGATGAAGCTAGATTATCTTGTCTAGATCGAGTTGTCTACAAAGATTTGGCATGCCGGGCGGAGACGTGCTTAGGTTTTCCCTGCGCGGCACATCGTCTCGATCGTGTCCAGCACGACCCTGGCGCGAAACGGCTTGAGGATCACGCGGCTGATCCGACGTTCGCGCAGGTCGCTCAGGAGTTCGGGCGTGGCCGTCTCGGTCATGATCGCGATCGACAAGCCCTGTTTGTTGGCGGCCGCATCGGCGCGCAGGCGGTCGATCAGGCCCAGATCGTAGCGGCTGTCCTTGCCGCTGCCCACGCAATCGACAGCGATCACCGCGCCCTGGAAGGTGCGCACGCTCAGCAGGCGCAGTGCGGCCGCGCTCGTTGCCGCTTCATGGACCTGGCCCAGGTTCAGGCTGCGCGCCGTCATCGCGACAGTACGGCGCAGCATCGGTTCCGGTTCGACCAGCAGGATGTGAGTGGTTGCGTCAGGCATCGGCCACCTCGCCAAGATTGCGCAGTTCCAGTACGACCAGGTCGCGCAGCGTGCGCAGGATGCCCAGCTCCATCGCGTCCAGCGTGCGTGGCCTGCGGTCGATCAGGCACAGGGTCCCAAGGCTCAGGCGTGACGGCATGGTCAATGGCGCGCCGGCATAGAAGCGGATGTGCGGCGCGCCGGTAACGAGGGGATTGTCGGCAAAGCGCGTGTCGAGCAGCGTGTCGTTCACGACCAGGATGTCCTGCTCGAGGATCGCATGGGAGCACAGCGAGATGTCGCGGCCGGTTTCGCAGAGCGCGGTGCCGGTACGGGCCTTGAACCATTGGCGATCCGTGTCGATCAGCGTGATGGTGACGATCGGCACGTCGAACTCGGTGGCAGCGAAGGCCACGATCCGGTCGAAACGCTCCTCGGCGGGCGTGTCCAGGATCAGCAGGTCATACAGGGCGGCCAGGCGCGCGGCTTCGTTGTCGGGGGTAGCGGCAATCAGCATCGTGGAAGCACCGGCGCGGCCGGTCGTCAGTCGGGATGTTCAATATACCAGACGCTACCAGGCCGCCTCCGCACGATCAGGCACGCCAAAAAAAACCGCACCCCGAAGGGTGCGGCTTTCATGGACGGGCAAAGGTAGAAGATTACGCAGCGTTGCGCACTGCCGCCATGCTGTTCTGGTCTTCGACGATCTCGCGGCCATGCAGGACATCGTCCATGCGTTTGGTGTCGAGCTCGTTTTCCCATTTCGACACGACGACCGTGGCCACACCGTTGCCGATGAAGTTGGTCAGTGCGCGCGCTTCGCTCATGAAGCGGTCGATGCCCAGGATCAGCGCCATGCCTGCCACCGGAATCGTTGGCACCACGGCCAGCGTTGCGGCCAGCGTGATGAAGCCGGCGCCGGTGATGCCCGATGCGCCTTTCGAGGTCAGCATCGCCACCAGCAGGATGGTCAGTTCCTGGGTCAGCGTCAGGTCGGTGTTGGTTGCCTGCGCCACGAACAGGGCCGCCATCGTCATGTAGATATTGGTGCCGTCCAGGTTGAACGAGTAACCGGTTGGGACCACCAGGCCGACGACCGGCTTGGAGCAGCCCAGGCGCTCCAACTTGCGCATCAGGTTCGGCAGTGCGCTTTCCGACGACGACGTACCCAGCACGATCAGCAGTTCTTCCTTGATGTAGCGGATGAACTTGAAGATCGAGAAACCGGTGAAGCGGGCGATCAGGCCCAGCACGACGAAGATGAACAGGGCGCAGGTCAGGTAGAACGAGCCCATCAGCTTGGCCAGCGGCAGCAGCGACGCGATGCCGTACTTGCCGATCGTGAACGCCATCGCGCCGAATGCGCCCAGTGGAGCGACTTTCATGATGATGTTGACGATGCCGAAGATCACGTGCGAGACGTCATCGATGAGTTTGGTCACCGGACGGCCGCGCTCGCCCATCATCGACAGCGCGAAACCGAACAGGATCGCGACCAGCAGCACTTGCAGGATGTTACCCGTAGCGAACGCATCCACGAACGTGGTCGGGATGATGTGCATGATGAACTCGGTCGTGGTCTGGGCATGCGCATTGGTCGTGTATTGCGCAATCGAGCTCGAGTCGAGGTGGGCCGGATCGACGTTGAAGCCGGCGCCCGGCTTGGCGACGTTGGCCACGACCAGGCCGATGGCCAGGGCGAAGGTCGAGACGACTTCGAAGTACAGCAGTGCCTTGCCGCCGACGCGGCCGATCTTCTTCATGTCCTGCATGCCGGCGATACCGGCAACGACGGTACAGAAGATCACGGGGGCGATGATCATCTTGATCAGTTTGATGAAGCCGTCTCCCAATGGCTTCATCGCGGTGCCTACCTCTGGGTAAAATACGCCCAGCAACACGCCAAGAACAATGGCGAACAATACCTGGACGTACAGGATTTTATAGAACGGCTTCTTCATGGCAACTCTTCAACGAGGTTGGTAGTGATGCCATGGTGGCGCATTCAAGCGGTGCAAGCTATTGTGGAAATCCGCATGCTGCACTGCAGCAGTGCAGCGTGGAAATTTTCGCACCCGGAGTGTGCGTGGCCAGGCAATTAGCCTGGCCACGACGGGAGAATTGTTACTGAGCGGCCCAGCCGCCGTCCATATTCCAGGCCACGCCGCGTACCTGGTTCGCCGCCGGACTGCAGAAGAACACGGCCAGCGCGCCCAGTTCATCGGGCGTGACGAATTCGCCGGACGGCTGCTTCTCGAGCAGCAGCGCCTTGCGCGCGGCGTCGTTGTCGAGCCCTTCGCGGGCGGCGCGGTCATCCACCTGTTTCTGGACGAGTGGTGTCAGCACGAAGCCGGGGCAGATCGCATTGCACGTCACGCCCGTCTGCGCCGTTTCCAGCGCGGTGACCTTGGTCAGGCCGACCAGCCCGTGCTTGGCGGCGACATACGCCGACTTCTGGCTCGAGCCCACCAGGCCATGGACCGAGGCCAGGTTGATGATGCGGCCCCAGTTCTTTTGCTTCATGCCGGGTAAGGCCAGGCGCGTGGTGTGGAAGGCCGAGCTCAGGTTGATGGCGATGATCGCGTCCCAGCGCTCAGGCGGAAAATCCTCGAGCGCGGCGACGTGCTGGATGCCGGCATTGTTGACCAGGATGTCGACGCCGCCGAACTTGTCGCTGGCATATTGCATCAGCGCGGCGATCTCGTCGGGCTTGGACATGTCGGCATTGTGGTACGCCGTTTGCACACCGAATTCGGCGCCGATATCGGTGTAGAGCTTTTCGATCTGCTGCGCGTCGCCGAAGCCGTTGAACACGATATTGGCCCCCTGTTCGGCCAGCGAGCGTGCGATGCCCAGGCCGATGCCCGAGGTCGATCCGGTGACGAGAGCCGTTTTACCGTTTAGCATGGTCGATGTCATTGTGTCCTCATTGGTAAATGCCCGTTGGCGAGCGTATGGGGGGAACTCCCTCAGAATTGGTAGAATTCTAACCGTAACGCCTCCCGCGCGCGAAAGCAGCCAGGCGCCTTTCATGATTTTCTTATTCCGGAGTCGCGATGTCCGAGCCCAGATTCAAGAGCGTCCAGTGCATCTCGCCTGCTGGTTTGCACCGCGTCGCCTACAAGGAATGGGGCGCGGCGGACAATCCGAAGGTGCTCGTGTGCGTGCACGGCGTGACCCGCGTCGGGGATGATTTTGACCATATGGCGCAGGCGCTGTGCGATACCTTTCGCGTCGTGTGCCCCGATATCGTCGGGCGCGGCCGCTCCGACCGGCTGCGCGATCCGGCCGGTTATCAGGTGTCGCAATACGTGAGCGACATGGTCACGCTGATTGCACGCGTCACGGCGGGCACTGAGAGCGAAGACGTCGCATGGTTCGGCACCTCGATGGGCGGCCTGATCGGCATGACACTGGCCGCCCTCGAAGGCTCGCCAATTTCGCGGCTCGTGATCAACGATATCGGCCCGGCGCTGGGCGGCGAGGCGCTGCGGCGCATCGGCGAGTATATCGGCCAGGACGTGCGCTTTCCGAGCTTTGCTGCCGGCGCGGATTACATCAGGGCCGTCTCGGCCACGTTCGGGCCGCACGCCGACGAAGAGTGGCACAAGCTGGCCAGCGATGTGCTGCGCCAGGACGTCGACGGCCAGTGGCGGCGCCATTATGATCTAAGCCTGGCGCAGCCGTTTCGCAGCATGACGGTCGAACGCGCGGCCGAGGACGAAGCGGCGTTGTGGGCGGCCTGGGATGCGATCAGGTGCCCCACGCTGCTGGTACGCGGCGAACAGTCCGATCTGCTCTCGCGCGCCACGGCGCAGCAGATGACGACACGCGGGCCGCATGCGCACCTGGTCGAAATCCCCGGCGTCGGCCATGCGCCGACGTTCGTGCACGCCGATCAGATCGCCATTGCCCGCACCTTTTTAACCGGCACGGGATCATGACGATCCGGCCTGAATCAACCTTTATCGAACAGAAAGACATCATGGAAATCAAACGACTGCACGTAGGCAAACGACTGTCCGAAGTCGCGATCCACAACGAGACCGTGTACCTGGCCGGCCAGATCGCCGAAGACACCACCCAGGGCATCGATGGCCAGATGCGCGAAGTGCTGGGCCACGTCGACCGTTTGCTGGGCGAAGCCGGCAGCGACAAATCGTGCATCCTGTCCTGCAATATCTTCATCTCGGACATGGACAACTTTCCCGGCATGAACGACGTTTGGGACGAGTGGGTCGCCCAGGGCCACACGCCGCCGCGCGCCACTGTCGAAGCCAAGCTGGCCAACCCGGCCTGCCTGGTCGAGGTGTGCATCATCGCCGCTCTGCGCTGAGCGCATGGTCTCCACCGCACTGTTAGGAGATACCAAGACCGGCCTGGTACAGGGGCTGAGCCCTGAGGACTGCGTGCGCGTGCACGCTGCGCTCGACTACGCGTTCAGCGCGTACGGCACGCGTCTGGCCGGCTCGGGCCAGAGCGCGTTCGAATTCTCGCTCGGTGCAGCCGGCACGCTCGCGTACCTGAATACCGATGCCGAAACGCGCATCGCCGGCCTGGTGTTCGAGCTGGCGCTGATGGACCCGGCCGTGTTCGCCGACCTCGAAGAACGCTTCGGCGCCGGCGTCGTTGCGCTCGTGCAGGGCGTGCATCAGCTGATCCGCCTGCGCGACCTGACCGCCGGCGGCGCGCCCGTGGGCAGCGGCAAGAACGCGGCGCAACAGGCCGCGGCGCAAAACGAGACGCTGCGCAAGATGCTGCTGGCGATGGCCACCGACATGCGCGTGGTGCTGATGCGCCTGGCCTCGTGCGCGGCCACGCTGCGCCACTTCGCCGAACACAAACGGTTTGACGACGTCACGCGCGCCTATGGGCGTGAGGTGCTGGACTTTTATGCGCCGCTGGCCAACCGGCTCGGGATCTGGCAACTGAAGTGGGAGCTGGAAGACCTCGCGTTTCGCTTCATCGAACCCGATACCTACAAACGCATCGCCAAGATGCTCGAAGAAAAGCGCATGTCGCGCGAGAGCTTTGTCGCCTCGTCGATCGAGCGCCTGCAAAGCGAGCTGGCATCGGCGTCGATTCCGGCCGACGTGTCGGGCCGCCCGAAGCACATCTACAGCATCTGGAGCAAGATGCGCGGCAAGGAGCTCGATTTCACCGAGCTGTATGACGTGCGCGCGTTTCGCGTGATCGTCCCCGACATCAAGACCTGCTACACGGTGCTGGGCGTGATCCACAATATCTGGACGCCGGTGCCGAAGGAATTCGACGACTATATCTCGCGCCCGAAACCCAACGGCTACCGCTCGCTGCACACGGTGGTCATGGCCGAAGACGGCCGGCCGCTCGAAGTGCAGATCCGCACCCAAGAGATGCACAACTTCGCCGAGTACGGCATCGCCGCGCACTGGCGTTATAAAGAAGAAGGGGGCTCGAACTTCAAGAGCCAGCAATACGACGAAAAGATCGCCTGGCTGCGCCAGCTGCTGGCGTGGAAGAC
This sequence comes from Oxalobacteraceae sp. CFBP 8761, assembly GCA_014841595.1. NCBI lineage: Bacteria > Pseudomonadati > Pseudomonadota > Betaproteobacteria > Burkholderiales > Oxalobacteraceae > Oxalobacteraceae sp. CFBP 8761. The sequence goes on from JACYUE010000001.1 coordinate 1,836,045, forward strand.
CGACGTGTCCGATGCGGTCTCGGGTCAGGAAGAACTGCAGCGCGAATGGGTCGAAAAGCTCAAGGCCACGACGCTCGACGACCGCATCTTCGTGCTGACGCCGCAGGCGCGGGTGCTCGAACTGCCGGTGGGCGCCACGCCGATCGACTTCGCGTACCACCTGCACAGCGATGTCGGCCACCGCTGCCGCGGCGCGCGCATCGATGGCGTGATGGTGCCGCTCAATACGCAACTGAAAAACGGCCAGACCTGCGAAATCATCACGGCCAAGGGATCGAGCGGCAACCAGGGCCCGTCGCGCGACTGGCTCAGCCCCGGCTACGCGGTCAGCAGCCGCACGCGCTCGAAGATCCGCGCCTGGTTCCACGCGTTGGACCAGGCCGAAACGCTGGCCCACGGCCGCGCGCTCGTTGAAAAATCGCTCCAGCGTGAAGGCAAGACCGCCGTCAACCTGGAACTGCTCGCGCAGAAGCTGGGCTTTGCCAAGGTGGACGAACTGTTCATCGAAGTGGGCAAGGACAAATTCAGCCTGCGCCACGTGGAAGCGGCGCTGCACGATGGCGACGAACCGGCGCCCGTTGAGGAGCCGAAGTTCGACAACAAGAGCCGCGCCTCGAGCGTGGAGCAGGGCGCCAAGTCGGGTGTGCTGGTGCTGGGCACCGAAGGGCTGATGACGCTCTTGGCCAAGTGCTGCAAGCCGGCCCCGCCGGACCCGATCATCGGCTTCGTCACGCGCGGCAAGGGCGTGTCGATCCACCGGCTGACGTGCAAGAACTTCTCCGAGATGCAAGCCAAGTCGCCGGAGCGCGTCATCCAGACCGAATGGGGTTCAGCCGGGAACGAGACCGTCTACCCGGTCGACCTGTTTATCCTGGCGCAGGACCGGCAGGGACTGCTGCGCGATATCTCCGAAGTCTTCTCGCGCGAGAAGATCAATGTGATCGGGGTGAACACGCAAAGCGCCAAAGGGCAGGCGCGCATGATCTTCACGGCCGAAATCGGCTCCACGGCGCAGGCGCAGAAGGCGCTGGCGGCGATCATGGAAGTGGGCGGCGTGATGGAGGCGAAGCGGCAGTAGCAGTAGCATCATCCCCCTGTGCGGCGAGGTGACGTAATCATTTGTCACCGGGCCGCGCAGCCTGCCGCAACCGCAGTATCATTCAGCCCATGCCGCGCTCGCTTCCTTCCATTGCCCATCCCGAACTCTGGTTCGCGCACGTCAAACGCTACCTGCGCAGCTGGTGGTACATGATCCATCTGGGTGCGGTGGCCATCGTGCTGGCATTCTCGCCGTCCACCTGGCAGCGCGAGCGCTTCCACGCCACCGCGCGCCACATCCATGCCAGCACCTGGCAGGTGCTGCCCTGGTTCACGCTGGCCGCGTGCCTGGTGAGCCTCGTCATCATCCGCATCGTGCTGGTCACGGCCAAGAGCTACGGCTTGTCGGGCTTTGCGCTCGAGATGGTGGTGCGGGTGCTGGTGCTCGAACTGATTCCCCTGTGCGCGGCGCTGTTCGTCGCGCTGCGCGCCAGCATGGCGTTCGACGCGTCGGCGCTGGGTTTGGCCCGCCGCGCGCTGCCGGCACGTGGCGCCAGCGACGATGCGCTGCGCCGCATGCGCAGCGACCTGGTGCCGCAGTTGATCGCGAATGCGGTGTCGGTGCTGACGCTGGCGCTGGTTACATCCATCGTCGTGCTGCTGCTGGCCTATCTGAACGTGTACGGCATCTCGCCATGGGGCCTGGGCGACTATACCCGCACCGTGGGGCGCGTATTCGCGCCAACCGTCACGGCCGGCTTCGTGCTCAAGACGGTGCTGTTCGGCCTGGCCGTGGCGCTGATTCCGACGGCGGCCATTCTCGAATTGCAGCGTTATCCACGGCGCCTGGTCTCGACCGTGCAGCCGGGCGCACTGCGCCTGCTGTTCGTGCTGATCGTGATCGAAGCGGCCTCGCTTGCACTGAAATACATCTGATTGACAGGACCCACATTACATGACGGACCAGATTCCCGATAACGCGCTTCCCGACGAGCCGAAGCATGTCGAAACCAAGGCCGTGATCCTCCTCGTTTTTCTGGGGCTGATGATCTGCGGTTTCGTGTTCTATGTGATGTACGCGCGCGGCGTGTTCGAGCCGACCCAGCGCCTGACGCTCGTGGCCGACGATTCGACTGGCGTCATTCCCGGCATGGACATGACGTTTGCCGGCTTTCCGATCGGGCGCGTGCGCCAGGTCGAACTGGCCGATACCGGCAAGGTGAATATCCTGGTCGATGTCCAGAGCAAGGACGCCAAGTGGCTGCGCGCCTCGAGCGTGTTTACGCTGGAGTCGAGCATCGTCGGCGAAACGCGCCTGCGCGCCTACACGGGCGTGCTGACCGATGCGCCGCTGCCGGCCGACTCGACCCGCACCGTGCTGCGCGGCGACGCGACCGCGGAAATCCCGCGCATCGTCGCTACGGCGCGCGGGCTGCTGGAAAATCTGGAAACGATGACCTCGTCCGGCTCGGACGTGAACACCAGCCTGTCGAACCTGTCGGCCGTGACGGGCCGCATGTCGGGGCGCTATGGCGTGCTCGGTGGTGCACTCGGTGGCGACGAAGAAGCGAAGAAGCTGATGGAAGCGCTGGACCGCGTCAACGTGATCCTGGCCAAGGCCGACCAGCGCGTGTTCGGCCAGGCCGGCGTGATGGACGACGCCCAGACGGCCGTGCGTCAGCTCGATGTCGTGCTCAAGGACGCGAGCGCCACACTGAAAAAGGTCGACGCGGTGCTGGTCGAGGCGCAAGCCGTCGGCGCCAACACGCGCGAAGCGACCGAAGACCTGAGCGCATTGCGCGGCGACGTCGACGCCAGCCTGCGCAAGGTGAATCGCCTGGTCGAGGAAATCAACCGCAAGTGGCCGTTCGCGCGCACCAATCCGGAGATCAAGCTGCCATGAAGACCATTCCATTGTTGATCGCTGCCTTGCTGGCCGGCTGCGCGAGCAAACCGTTGCCGCCCGACTGGCAGGCGAACGCCAAGGGCGCGCTCGACGCGTCGGTGGACGACTACCTGAAAGGGCACACGGCCGCGTCGAATGCCGAGTTTCGCGAAGCGCGCGCCGAGACGACTGCCACTGGCCGAGCCGACCATGTGGCCCAGGTTGAGCTGGTGCGCTGCGCGGCGCAGGTAGCCAGTCTGGTGTTCGAGGATTGTCCGGGTTACGCGGCGCTGGCGCCGGATGCGACACCGGCGCAGCGTGCCTACGCAGCGTATCTGGCGGGGCAGTGGGATGGACTGGAGGTGGCGCTGCTGCCCGAGCAGCATCGGGCTGTGGTTGGCGGCGGCGCGCTGGAGAGCATTGCCGATCCACTGGCGCGGCTGGTTGCTGCTGGCGCGCAGTTCAAGGCGCGCCGCATCACGCCAGTGGGAATCGCACTGGCAGTCGACACGGCGTCGACCCAAGGCTGGCGCCGGCCGCTGCTGGCGTGGCTGGGTGTGCAGGCGCAACGCGCCGAGGCGGCGGGCGACACGGCCGCGCAGGCGGCGATCGAGCGGCGCCGCAAGCTGGCCGGCGGCCAGTAACGCTTAACCCGTCAGCGCAGCGCCCACGGCAGCGTGTTGTGGATCGTCGTTGCGGCAATCGCTGCCTGGCCGGTTGCCACCGTGATCTGGTTCAGCCCGCGCGTGACATCCCCAATGGCGTACAGCCCCGGCACCGCCGTGCGGCAATGGTCATCCACGGTCAGCGTGTCGCATTCAACCGTTTCGGCGCCCAGGTTGGCCGCCAGGGCCGAGCGCGCATTCTCGCCCAGCATCGGGTAGAACACATCGCATTCATAGGATTGCCCGTCGCGCGTGTGCAGGACGGGTTTCAGATCGTCGGTCAGTGTGACCCCGGCCAGCGGTGATGCGATGTGCTGCACGTTCGCCGCCTGCAGCTGGGCATGCTGGTCGGCGTCGACCACCGACTCGTCGGCCCGCTCGAACAGCAGCACGTCGCGGCTGAAGCTGCGCATGAAGAGGGCGTGGCCGACCGGATTGACTTCGGCCGTGGCCACGGCGATGCGCTTGTCGATCACATCGTAGCCGTCGCACACGGGGCACAGGCGCACCGCACCGCTGGCCACCGCTTCGTCCCAGCGCTCGACCGGCATGCCGACGTCGGCCACGCCCGTGGCCAGCAGCACCGTGTAGGCGCGCATTTCGGTGACGTCGCCCTCCGGGCTCGTGCAGTCGGCGATGAACAGGCCGTCGTCGATGCGCAGGTTGCTGATTTCACCGGGAATCACGTGGCCGCCATACTTGCCGAGCTGGCAGCGCAATTGGTCGAGCAGCAGCTTGCCGTTGATCCCGTCCGGGAAGCCCGGGTAATTGTGCGAGACGGGAATCCAGGCCAGACGGCTGTTGCCCTTGTCGACCAGGGCGACATTGCGGGTGAACCGGCGCAGGTAGATGGCGGCGGTCAGGCCACCCGGCCCGCCGCCGATGATGAGGGTATCAAATACGTTTGGTGTAAGGTCCATCGCTGCATTATGTCGCTGAATGCAGGATGGAGGTATCAGCGCACGCGCCCGTGCTGAGTCGGCCTGTGCTTACACGATTGGTTAGTTGACGATTGTCACGATCGGTTTCACAGCGATTTGCCGCCGGCCGCCTCCGGCTGCAGCGTCACGTGGTCGATGCCATGGCGCTCACGCAGCATCGCGCGCACGGCTTCCAGCACGGCTGGCCATTGCTCCAGGCTGCGGATCTCGATGTGGCCAATCAGCGCCGGGTGGCCGGGCGACATGTCCCAGACGTGCATGTCGTGCACGCCCAGCACGCCATCGACGGTGGCCATGTCCGCGCCGACCCGGACGAAGTCGATCTTGTGCGGCACACCTTCCATCAGGAAGTGATATGACTCGCGCAGGATGCCGCTCGTCGAGCGCAGGATCAGCAGGGCAACGAAAATCGACAGGATCGGGTCGGCCCGCAACCACCCGGTGAAATAGATGATGGCGCCGGACGCGATCGCGGCCAGCGAGCCGAGCAGGTCGCCCATCACATTGACGAGCGCGGCGCGCGTGTTGATGCTGTCGTTGTTGCGCGACAGGATCCAGGCAACGAGCAGGTTGATCGAGGCGCCCAGGGCAGCCACGACCAGCACGATGCCGCCCTTGACGGGCTCCGGATGGATCAGGCGCTGGATGGCTTCCCAGCCGATCCAGCCCACCAAGGCAAGCATCACCAGGCAGTTGACGAATGCGGCCAGGGCTTCGGCGCGCACGAAGCCGAACGAGTGGCGGGCCGAGGGTGGGCGCTTGGCGATCATCTGTGCGAGCAGGGCCAGGCCGAGGGCCGCGGCGTCGGTGACCATATGGCCGGCGTCCGAGATCAGTGCCAGCGAGTTCGACACGAAGCCGGTGATCACCTCGATCAGTGCGAACAGCAATGTCAGGCCCATTGCGAACGCCAGTGCCTTCTGGCTGCGCGCTTCGATGGAATGGGAATGGCTTGCGTCACCGTCGAGGTGGGCATGCAGGTGGGAAGGGTCGTGCGGCTTGTACGTCATCGCCAATGCATTCAATATGGGGCAGGATCAGCAGTGTAAATCATCTGGTGCATCCGCAGCATGACGGCCTGGTCAGCAATAAATTTGGTGCGAGGGTTGCGGTTCCCGCATCAGGTCCCTATAATGGCGGCATCGGGCGGTTAGTTCAGCTGGTTAGAATACTTGGTCGACATCCAAGGGGTCGCAGATTCGAATTCTGCACCGCCCACCAGAACATCAGTAAGAGCGAGAAAGGCACCACGGTTATGACACCGCGAACTACAACGACGTTGTGGGGGAATCGCTAGACGCGAAGGGGTGTGCTTTTGCTTAACACAACGAATCAACGCGGCTAGCCCGCGTTTTTTTTCGTCCAGATTTTACTATCCTTGATTCTTGTTATTTAACGGCGCGCGGCGCCACGATTGGAGTACAGCATGTTGAACGTCCGACTTCCCGATGGTTCCAGCCGCCAGTTTGACGGTCCCGTGACGGTGGCGCAGGTAGCGCAGAGCATTGCCCCGAGCCTGGGCAAGTCCGCGCTGGCCGGCAAGGTCAACGGCAAAGTGGTCGACACGTCGTTTCTGATTGATGCCGATGCCGATCTCGCGATCGTCACCGACCGCGATCCGGAAGGCCTGGACGTGATCCGTCACTCGACCGCCCACCTGCTCGCGCACGCGGTCAAGGAGCTGTTCCCTGAGGCGCAGGTGACGATCGGCCCGGTCATCGAAAACGGCTTCTACTACGATTTCTCGTACAAGCGCCCGTTCACCCCGGACGACCTGACCGCCATCGAAAAGAAGATGACCGAGCTGGCCAAGAAGGACGAGCCGGTCACCCGCAAGGTGCTGCCGCGTGACGAGGCCGTCGATTACTTCAAATCGATCGGCGAGCACTACAAGGCGGAAATCATTGCCTCGATCCCGGCGAACGAGGATGTCTCGCTGTACACCGAAGGCAGCTTCACCGATCTGTGCCGCGGCCCGCACGTGCCATCGTCCGGCAAGCTCAAAGTCTTCAAGCTGATGAAGCTGGCGGGCGCCTACTGGCGCGGCGACTCGAAGAACGAGATGCTGCAGCGCGTGTACGGCACCGCCTGGACCAAGAAGGAAGACCAGGAGCAGTACCTGCACATGCTCGAAGAAGCCGAAAAGCGGGATCACCGCAAACTCGGCAAGTCGCTCGATCTGTTCCACTTCCAGGAAGAAGCCCCAGGCCTCGTGTTCTGGCATCCGAAAGGCTGGACCATCTGGCAGCAGGTGGAGCAGTACATGCGCCACAAGTACCAGGTCGCCGGCTACAGCGAAGTGAAGGCGCCGCAGATTCTCGACCGCACGCTGTGGGAAAAGACCGGTCACTGGGAAAACTACCGCGACAATATGTTTACGACCGAGTCGGAGAACCGTTCGTACGCATTGAAGCCAATGAATTGCCCGGGCCACGTGCAGATCTACAATTCGGGCATGCGCTCGTACCGCGACCTGCCGCTGCGCTTCGGCGAATTCGGCCAGTGCCACCGCAACGAGCCGTCCGGCGCGCTGCACGGACTGATGCGCGTGCGCGGCTTTACCCAGGATGACGGCCACATCTTCTGTACCGAAGAGCAGGTCGAGCGCGAAGTCACGTCGTTCCATGCCCAGGCGATGGCCGTGTATGACGACTTCGGCTTTGCCAACATTGACGTCAAGCTGGCGCTGCGTCCCGACAGTCGCATCGGTTCGGACGAGGTCTGGGACCAGGCCGAAGAATCGCTGCGCTCGGCGCTGCGTGCCTGCGGCGTGACCTGGACCGAATTGCCGGGCGAGGGCGCGTTCTATGGTCCGAAGATCGAATACCACCTGAAGGATAGCCTCGGCCGTCCATGGCAGGTCGGCACCGTGCAGGTCGACTTCTCGATGCCGGGCCGCCTCGGTTCCGAGTATGTCGCAGAAGACAACACCCGTCGCGTGCCGGTGATGCTGCACCGTGCGATCGTCGGTTCGATGGAGCGTTTCATCGGCATCCTGATCGAAAACTACGCCGGTGCGCTGCCGCTCTGGCTGGCGCCGGTGCAGGTGGCGGTGCTCAACATCTCGGATGCGCAAGGCGATTACGTGAAAGAAGTCGAGGCCAAGCTGCGTGCGGCAGGCCTGCGCGTTCACGCTGATTTGCGCAATGAGAAGATCACCTATAAAATACGTGAACATTCCGTCCAAAAACTGCCGTACATCCTCGTTGTTGGGGATAAAGAAAAAGACGCGAATACCGTGGCTGTGCGAGCCCGAGGCAATGTCGATCTGGGCGTGATGTCCGTCGATGCACTCGTGGAACGTCTGGTGGGCGAAGTCGCCGCCAAGACCAAGTAATCCCGGCCAAATTTCAATACGTTCAAAGGAAACAACATAGCTACTGACAAGAATAATCGCATCAATGGCGAGATCACCCATCCCGAAATGCGTTTGAACGGTGTAGAGAACGAGCCATTGGGCATCGTTAGTCTGGCCGACGCGTTTCGCATGGCCGAAGAACTGAACGTCGACCTGGTCGAGATCGCGCCAAACGCGGTCCCGCCGGTCTGCCGCCTGATGGACTACGGCAAGTTCAAGTATTCGGAGCAAAAAAAGGCGCATGAGGCGAAGCTCAAGCAGAAGATCATCCAGGTCAAGGAAGTCAAATTCCGTCCGGGTACCGATGATGGCGACTACAACATCAAGTTGCGTAACCTCATCAAGTTCCTGGAAGAAGGCGACAAAGCCAAGATCACGCTGCGCTTCCGCGGTCGTGAAATGGCCCACCAGGATATCGGTATGCGTGTGCTCGAGCGTCTGCGCACGGATCTCGATGCAGTCGGTCAGGTGGAGCAGTTCCCGAAACTCGAAGGTCGCCAGATGATCATGGTGGTCGCGCCGAGGAAGAAGAAGTAATTCTTCGCCGGGAGCATCCAGAGCCGGGTCCGCGTTGCAGGCAGTGTCTGCAGCCCGGCCCGGCTTTATTGCGTCTGTACGCCCGGTGTCGCCTGCTAGCAGTGTTTCTTTCTGTCGGCTATCGCAGCGTGTAGAAGCTGTGCTACAATCTTCGATTCCTGTTTGCGACAAGCAGGTTGTAGCAGGCTCTGCGTCTGCTGCAAAACAAGTGAAAGTAGGCATCTAAGAGCAGCGTCGCTGCCACCTGCAATCCTGTTACATATGAGACTGTCCGCGAGGGCAGATGACTATGCCAAAAATGAAAACCAAAAGCAGCGCGAAGAAACGTTTTCGCGTGCGTCCAGGTGGTACTGTGAAATCGGGTATGGCGTTCAAGCGTCACATCCTGACCAAGAAGACCACCAAGAACAAGCGCCAACTGCGCGGCACCCGCAACATCAATGCAGCAGACGTCACGTCCGTCTACCGCATGATGCCATCTGCTTAATCTCACACTAAGGAGCTACTATGCCTAGAGTTAAACGTGGGGTTACAGCACGTGCCCGTCATAAGAAGGTTCTTGACCTTGCCAAAGGTTACCGCGGTCGTCGCAGCAAGGTATATCGTGTTGCCAAGCAAGCAGTCATGCGCGCTGGCCAATACGCGTACCGTGACCGTCGCAACAAGAAGCGCGTCTTCCGCGCACTGTGGATCACCCGTATCAACGCGGCATCGCGTTCGCACGGCATGACCTACAGCGTGTTCATGAACGGCCTGAAGAAGTCCGCGATTGAACTGGACCGTAAAGTCCTGGCCGACATGGCTGTGCATGACAAGCCGGCATTCGCCGCGATTGTCAGCGCCGTCAAGGCCAAGCTGGCTGCTTGATTCGTTAAGCTGCTAAGCAAGTTGGTGCCGCGCCCTTTATCGGGCGTGGCGCACAAAGAAGCGGGGCAAGGTTCACACCTGTGCCCCGTTTTTGATTCTGGCGTCTCCCGCCAACGAAAAACAGGAAAAGAACAAGCATGAACCTGGAAGAACTCGTCGTCGCGGCCTGTGCCGATTTCGCGGAGGCACCAGACGCTGCCGCGCTTGAAAATGCGAAAGCCAAATACCTGGGCAAGACCGGCCAGGTGACCGACCTGATGAAGGGTCTGGGCAAGCTCGACCCCGATGCGCGCAAGGCGCAGGGCGCCCTGATCAATGCCGCCAAAGAACAAATCGAACAGGCATTGACCGCGCGCCGCGATGCGCTCGCCGAGGCGCAGCTGCAGGCGCGCCTGTCCATGGAAGCCATTGACGTGACGCTGCCCGGCCGTGGCCGCTCGAAGGGTGGCATCCACCCGGTGATGCGCACCTGGGAACGCGTCGAGCAGATCTTCCGCTCAATCGGTTTCGACGTGGCCGACGGCCCCGAGATCGAAAACGACTGGACCAATTTCACGGCACTGAACAGCCCCGAGAATCACCCGGCGCGTTCGATGCAGGACACCTTCTACATCGACGGCAACGACAGCACCGGCAAGCCGCTGCTGCTGCGCACGCACACGAGCCCGATGCAGGTGCGCTACGCCCGCACCCACACGCCGCCGATCAAGGTCATCGCGCCCGGTCGCACCTACCGTGTCGACAGCGACGCCACCCACTCGCCGATGTTCCACCAGGTCGAAGGCCTGTGGATTGGCGAAAACATCAGCTTCGCCGACCTCAAGGGCGTGTACCTGAACTTCGTCCAGGCCTTCTTCGAGACCGACGACCTGCAAGTGCGCTTCCGCCCGTCGTATTTCCCGTTTACCGAACCGTCGGCCGAGATCGACATCGCGTTCGGCTCCGGGCCGCTCAAGGGCCGCTGGCTCGAGGTGTCGGGCGCCGGTCAGGTGCACCCGACGGTGGTGCGCAACTTCGGGCTCGACCCGGAAAAATTCATCGGCTTCGCGTTCGGCTCCGGCCTCGAGCGCCTGACGATGCTGCGTTATGGAATCAGCGATTTGCGCCTGTTCTACGAAGGCGACCTGCGTTTCCTGAAGCAGTTCAATTAATTCGACGCTGAGGCACAAAGATTATGCAATTCTCCGAAAACTGGCTCCGCTCGATCGTCAATCCGCAGATCGACTCCGGCGCGCTGTCGCACCTGCTCACCATGTCGGGCCTCGAAGTCGAAGAGGTCGAAGCGGTCGCACCACCGTTCTCGAACGTCGTCGTGGCCGAGGTCAAGGAAGTGGTCAAGCACCCGAACGCCGACCGCCTGAACGTGTGCCAGGTCGATGTCGGCACCGGCACCTTGCTCAATATCGTGTGCGGCGCGCCGAACGTGCGTGCCGGCATGAAAGCGATCTGCGCGAAAGCCGGCGCCGTGCTGCCGCCAGGCGCCGATGGCAAGCCGTTTGAAATCAAGGTTGGCCAGCTGCGCGGCGTCGAGTCGCAGGGCATGATGTGCTCGAGCAAAGAGCTCGGCATCTCCGAAGAAAGCAATGGCTTGATGGAACTGCCGGCCGACGCGCCGGTGGGCCAGAGCATCCGCGACTACCTGGGCCTGGATGACCTGAAGTTCACGATCAAGCTCACGCCGAACAAGGCCGACTGCCTGTCCGTGCTGGGCGTGGCACGCGAAGTGGCAGCCCTGACCGGCGCACCTTTGATGCTCGAGCCGACCCGCACGGTGGCCGTCAACAGCGATGAGATCCTGCCTGTCAAGGTGTCGGCGCCGGACCTGTGCGGCCGTTTCGCCGGCCGCGTGATCCGCGGCCTGAATGCGCGCGCGGCCACACCTGACTGGATGAAGCGTCGCCTGGAACGCAGCGGCCAGCGCTCGGTATCGGCCCTGGTCGACATCTCCAATTACGTGATGCTCGAAGTCGGCCGTCCGTCGCATGTGTTCGACCTGGCCAAGATCCACGGCAGCCTCGACGTACGCTGGGGCAAGGCCGGTGAGTCCCTCAAGCTTCTCAATGGCAACACCGTTGCCGTCGACGAGTGGGTCGGCGTGATCGCCGATGAAGCACAGATCGAATCGCTGGCCGGCATCATGGGCGGCGATTCGACCGCCGTGTCCCTCGACACCACCGATATCTATCTGGAAGCAGCATTCTGGTGGCCGAGCGCCATCCAGGGCCGTGCCCGCCGCTTCAATTTCTCGACCGATGCCGCGCACCGCTTCGAGCGTGGCGTCGACTACGCGACCGTGCCCGAGCACCTCGAGCGCATCACGGCGCTCCTGATCGACATCTGCGGCACGCCGGACAGCAAGGTTGGCCCGATCGACGACCAGATCGTCAACCTGCCGGTGCGTGCGCCGGTCGTGCTGCGCACGGCGCGCGCCGCTCAAGTGATCGGCGTGCCGCTGACCGATGCCGTGATCGCCGACATCTTCACGCGCCTGCATTTGGGCTTCGTGCAAGAAGAGGGCGTGTTCCACGTGACGGCGCCGACCTACCGCTTCGACATCGAGATCGAGGAAGACCTGATCGAGGAAGTCGCGCGCGTCTATGGCTTCGAGAACATTCCTACCCGGCCGCCCACCGCGCCGAGCGCGATGCTGATCGAGCCGGAAAACACCCGCTCGCTGTTCGCGATCCGCCACCAGCTGGCCGACCTGGGCTTCCAGGAAGTGGTCAACATGAGCTTTGTCGAAAGCACGTGGGAACAGGATTTCGCCGGCAACCTCGAGCCGATCCGCCTGCAGAACCCGATTGCCAGCCAGCTCAGCGTGATGCGTTCGTCGCTGATCGGCAGCCTGGTCGCCAACGTGCGCTACAACATCAACCGCAAGGCTGGCCGCGTGCGCGCGTTCGAAGTCGGCGGCGTGTTCAAGCGCAACGCGTCGGTCATGGATGGTCCGCTGACGGTGGCCGGTTACGACCAGCCAAAGCGCGTCGCCGCGATTGCCTACGGCCCTGCGCTCGACGAGCAGTGGGACGTCGCCACGCGCGCCGTCGACTTCTTCGATCTGAAGGCCGATCTCGAAGCACTGTTCGCGCCGCGCCAGCTGCGTTTCTCCACTGCCGAACATCCAGCGCTGCACCCGGGCCGCTCGGCCAACGTCATGCTCGACGACCAGCAGATCGGCGTGATCGGCGAGCTGCACCCGCGCTGGCTGCAAAAGTATGATCTGCCGCAAGCACCGGTCGTGTTCGAGGTCGATGCTGAAGCATTGCGCGGTCGCGTCGTGCCGGTCTATGCCGAGATTTCCAAGTTCCCGGGCGCCACGCGCGACCTCGCGCTGGTCGTAAAACAGGACGTGCCGGCCCAGTCCGTAATGGATGCTTTTACTGCTGAAATCGCAGTAAATCCTATGGGAAAGATCGTGCAAGCCGTTGTTTTGTTTGATGAATATCGCGGCAAGGGTCTCGAAGCGGATGAAAAAAGCCTTGCTTTCCGCTTTAGCTTGCAAGATACTCAATCGACACTGCAGGACGATGCGGTCGACGCCATCATGGCGGCGGTGCTCGCCACTGCTTCAACCAAACTGAACGCGAAGCTGCGTGCATAATATGCATCTCCAGGCTGACAGCACACGGGTCCCAAGCCGTGTTGCTGTCGCCGCGGCATCGTTTGACTTACGGGCAGGGCCTCAAAATTAACAATAACGACGTTGATTCGACCGTGTTCCAGGAAGCCCTCGTGGCCGACCTGGATCGTGCAATGCTGGTGGCGCGCGTGCGTAAAGAGGCAGAGCAGTCATTGCCCACGCTGACCAAAGCCGAGTTGGCCGAACTGCTGTTCGAACAGGTCGGGCTGAACAAGCGCGAAGCCAAGGACATGGTCGAGACCTTCTTCGACGAGATCCGCAATGCACTCGAGCGCGGCGAAGCCGTCAAGCTGTCGGGCTTTGGCAATTTCCAGCTGCGCGACAAGCCGCAGCGGCCTGGCCGCAATCCGAAAACCGGGGAAGAAATTCCCATTACGGCACGCCGCGTCGTGACGTTCCACGCCAGCCAGAAGCTCAAGGCCATGGTCGAAGAAGCCGGGCCGGGCAATTCGGGCTCGGGTTCGATGGCGCGCGCAGCCTGATTAAACGATGAACGACCGACCAAACAAGACCGAACTGACCGTGCTGCCACCTATTCCGGCCAAACGTTATTTCACGATTGGGGAAGTCAGTGAGCTGTGCGGTGTCAAACCCCATGTGTTGCGCTACTGGGAGCAAGAATTCACCCAGCTCAAGCCTGTCAAACGTCGTGGCAACCGCCGCTATTACCAGCACCACGAAGTGCTGTTGATCCGGCGCATCCGCGAATTGCTGTACGAGCAGGGCTTCACCATCAGCGGCGCCCGCAACCGGCTCGACCACCGCGCCACCGTAGTGGCTGAGCTCGACGAAGAGCGCCTGCGCGACGCCCCACCAGCCATCGATGGCGACAAACTGCGCGCCGGCTTGCTGGATATTCTCGATCTGCTGAAACACGGATCGCAGCCAGCGCCATAGTGCAGTCCAGCACCTCACGCCATCGACCAGATTGCCGCACCAGATTGCGCCGGTTCGCTCGGGACCCCGCAGGCAGCGGGTCGTCGCCGGGTCAAGCACCACGTTTGAATCACTCATGCATTCGTACGCTGTTGAAGGCAGGCCGCGGAGTGTTAAAATGTCACTCGCGCGATGCTGAATGACACGCATCAACCGGGCGGAGCAGATCCGGCACTTTCCTGCGCAAGGAAAATTTAAGGGAAGACAATGATACGCGTTGCCATTTGTGACGATCACCAGATAGTACGAGCAGGTTTCAAGCAGATTTTTTCGTCGTCGGGCGACTTCGAAGTCGTGGCCGAAGGCGCTACGGGCCGTGAGGCACTGGATATCGCGCGCCGCGAGATTTGCGACGTGCTGCTGCTCGACATCGCCATGCCAGACCAAAGCGGCATCGACATCCTGCGCACGATTCGTCAGGGCCAGCCCAACCTGCCGGTGTTGATTCTGTCGGGTTATCCGGCGCAGCAATACGCGCTGAACCTGTTCAAGATGGGTGCGAACGGTTACCTGAACAAGGAATGCGAAGCGGACGAGCTCAAGACGGCCGTGCGCACCGTATTCCAGGGCCGGCGTTACGTGTCGTCCACCGTCGGTGAATTGCTGGCCCAGAGTTTTGACCGCGATCCGAACACGGCGCTGCACACCGAGCTCTCCGATCGCGAGTTCCAGGTGTTCCTGCGTCTGGCGAAGGGCGCCACCGTGTCCGATATCGGCAATGCGCTGTCGCTGTCGATCAAGACCGTGTCGACCTACCGCACCCGGATCATGGAAAAAATGGGCCTGCAGTCCAACTCAGACTTGACCTACTACGCTATGAAGAACAATCTGCTCGACTAAGCGCGCGCTGATGTTTCGTATCGGATTGGTCCCACAACGCGCTTCGGCGCGTTTTGTCATTGGGGCGGCGGTAATACGAAGTCAGCACTATTCAACAGCATCAACTGCAACAAATAGTTACGTCAGGCCATTTTGCGGCGCAACAATACGTCCTTACAGGTAGAATGCGAGGCCGCGTTGTCAGCGTGAAAGGATGTCTGGATGTATTTTTCTACCACCTGGGCGGACCGCCCGGCCCGTCGTCTTCCTCTTCACAAGTCGGTGCTGTGCCTCGTCTGCGTGGTGCTGCTTGTGGTCAATGGCGTATTCTTGCTGCGCAATCTCGATGATTTGCGCGACGCCAATCTGCTCCAGGCGCAGACTGCCCAGGTCTCCGACGAGCTGCAATACCTGAATCTCCTCGTTACGGATGCCGAATCCAGTCTGCGTGGCTATTTCCTTTCAAACGATCCGGTGTATCTGAGCCCGCTGCGCGGCGCGCCACAGCAGATCGATGCCCAGTTGCGCGCACTTGGCGTGCTGCTTGCCGATAATCCTTCTCAAACCCGCAATCTGGCGCAATTGCGCGCGCTGGTCCAGCGCAAGCTCGCCTTGCTGAATCAGTCGCTCGACGTATTCCGCCACGGTGGCCTGGATGACATCGTTGCGAATGCTGCGTCACCGGACGAGCGCGCGGAAATGGATGAAATCCGCCTGCAAGTGGTGATCATGGCGCGTGAACAGAATGAGTTACTCAAGTCGCGCACCGCCGGTTTTTATCAGCAGTATCGGCATGCCGCCCTGTTCGGTGTCAGCATCAATGTCGCGGCCATCATTATCCTGCTGCTCTTTTACAAGCTGGTGCAGCGTGCCTTCGGGGCGCGCCTGGATGCCGAGCATGCGTTGCAGCAGACGAACGACGGTCTCGAGCACATTGTTGCGGAACGTACGGCGCAATTGTCGGTCCTGTCGCGCCACCTGATTCGCGTGTCGGAAGAAGAAAAATCACGGCTTGCACGCGAACTGCACGACGAAATGGGCGCCAACCTGACGGCAATCGGCATTGACCTGGCCACCGTCATTGATCGCTTGCGGGCGAATGAACCGGATCTGGCGGATAAGCTGGGCCGTGCGCGCCGCACGCTGGTCGACACCGTGCAGCTCAAGCGCCGCATCATCGAAAACCTGCGACCGAGCCTGCTCGACAATATGGGCTTGTCGGCGGCGCTGCAAAGTTATTGCGCCGATTATGCGCACGTGACGTCGCTCGATTGTGATGCGCTGATCGATGCCGATGTCGATGAAGCTGGTCCGACGCAGGCCATCGCCCTGTTCCGCATCACGCAGGAGGCGCTCAACAACATCGCCAAGTATGCGAAGGCGCGCAATGTCATCGTGAATCTGACGCGCGAGCCGACTGGATGGGGTCTGGAAATTACCGACGATGGGATCGGCATCCCTGATGGCATGCTGACCGGAACCAAATCCCATGGCTTGCTTGGCATGCGTGAACGCGCCTTGCTATTGGGCGGTACGTTAGTGGTGGAGCGGGGAGTGAATGACGTTGGAACGTGTGTTCGCGCGCTGATTCCGGCATTGGCGCCGGGCGGCAATGAGGTGGCAGGCACCGTTTACACACCGCCGGCCCTGACGCAGAGTGCAGGGCCGGAATATCAGGATTCGTTACCGCACGGGGCAGCGAACCCGGGTTGATGACTTAGCGTGCGACGTCCGACAGCAGGCGGTCGTATTCCGACTTGGCAACCTTGTAGCATTCGCCAGCGTAGTCTTCCAGGCCAGCACGGTCGAGTACGGTGATGTTGCCGCGACGGTACTGGATCAGGCCTTCGTCTTGCAGCTTGCCTGCGGCGGCAGTGATGCTCTCGCGGCGCACACCCAGCATGATCGAGATCAGTTCCTGGGTCACTTTCAGCTCGTTGCTTGCTGAACGATCCAGACGATCGAGCAACCAGCGGCACAGCTTCTGTTCGATCGAGCTGTGACGGCCGCCGACTGCGTTCTGTGCCATCTGGGCGAACAGGGCATTGGTGTAGCGCATCAGCAGTTGTGGCAGGGCGCCGCCGCGGTTGAAGGCGTCACGCAGGTACTGGGTGCGCAGGCGATAACCGTAGCCAGCGCTTTGTACGACAGCCGAGCAGGTAGCGCGCTCACCCATGAACAGCGACACACCGACTGCACCTTCGTGGCCGACGACAGCGATTTCGGTCGTGGCGCCATCTTCCATCACGTACAGCAGCGACACGATTGCCGTTGTCGGGAAATACACGTATTCCAGTTTGCTGCCATACTCGAACAGTTCTTTACCGAATGGCATCGCCACCAGTTCGAGGTGGTCGAACATTTCTTCGAGATCCATGCGTGGCAGTGCTGCCAGCAATTCATTTTGTTGGGTGCCGCTGTAGCTGACGATCGGTTTAGACTGGGACTTCATTGCCTCACTCGTGGCAGGGGTCTGGCTTTTTGCTTTTTGTGTGATACCAGCAAGTTGAGTGTTGTTCATTTTATGTCCTCTTAGGTCTATCGTGCGTCGGGTGCAAGTCAGAAGGCGTATGGTGCTTGCCTCGTTGCGATGTGTGTACTTTACGTCTACCGTCTGTTGCCGCACATAAGACATGTAGTCGCCCCGGTGTAGGTTGCAAGCATCATCACGTGTCAGCCCAGTCCTACTGGGAGAAATGCCTGTTTTGCCCCGGAATGGCGTTGTATTTTGTTATGGAAACAAAAAATAACGCATAATTCGGGGTGCCGGCGGTGATGTTCATCGTCCACAAAACAGGATATTCCTACAAATGGGGCTGCAAATCGGGCTGCATATATTGCTGGTCGAAGACGATACCGTGCTCGCCGACGGTTTGCTGCGCGCACTCGATGCGCAGGACATGACCGTTCACCTGGTGCGCGACGGCCTCGCCGCTGACACCGCCTTGCAACGTGCCGAGTCCACCCCCACATTCGACGTTGCTGTGCTGGATATCGGCCTGCCCGGGATCGATGGTTTCGAGGTGGTACGCCGCCTGCGCGCGCGCGGTGGCGCAATCCCCGTCCTTCTGCTGACCGCCCGCGACGCCGTCGAAGACCGCGTCCGCGGCCTGGAAACCGGCGCCGACGACTATCTGGTCAAACCCTTTGCTACTGCCGAACTGGTCGCCCGCATCCGCGCGCTGGCCCGCCGTCATGCGCCGCCGTCGTCTGTTCTGACCCTGGGCCGCCTGAGCCTCGACAGTGCTACCCGCCGCGCACGCATCGGCGAAGGCGCTATCGAATTGTCCGTGCGCGAGTGGGGCGTGCTCGAATACCTGCTGCAGCAGGCAGGCCGCGTCGTCTCCAAGCAGCAGATTCTCGACGCCATCCTGCCGTGGGGCGACGATGTCACGCTCAATGCCGTGGAAGTCTATGTCTCACGCCTGCGCCTGAAGCTCGATGGCGCCGACGTGGCGATCCGCACCATCCGCGGCTTCGGCTACCTGCTCGAAGCGGTTGCATGATCGAGTCCTCCCGATGAACAGCATTCGCCTGCGCCTGCTGAAATGGCTGCTCGGGCCGATTCTGCTTGTCAATCTCGTGCTCGCCGCGCTCGTCGCGGGCCTGGCCTGGACACCCGCCCAGGTGGCGTTCGACGCCGGCCTCATGGACACGGCCACCGCGTTGGCGGGCCGCGTGGCCGCTGGCAGTGCTGCCAGCCTGCCGCCTGTGACCCCTGCTGCGACGGGTGAGCGCGCCTGGTTCGTCGTGCGCGACGTGGGAGGCCGGCATCTCGAAGGAAGCAGGACTTTTCCGCCATTGCGCCCCGGCGCGCCGGCATATGACGCCGAGGTTGACGGCGAGCCGGTGCGCGTCGTCGCGCTGGCCGTGGCCACGCCGACCGGCGTACGTCACGTCGGCGTCGCCCACACATTGCGCCAGCGCCTCGAGGTGCGCGCCGCCATCGTGCGCTCTCTCGTCGTGCTGGTCTCGCTCGGCACGCTGACGCTGGTTGGCGTCGTCTGGCTTTCTGTTGGCAATGGCTTGCGGCCGCTGGCACGCATCCGCGCCGAGCTGGCCAGGCGTGGACCGGGCGACCTCGCCCCCATTCCCGCCGACGGGGTGCCCTATGAAATCGCGCCCGTGGTCAGTGGCTTCAACGACCTGCTGGACAAAGTCGAGGCCGGCGCGCGGGCCCAGCGCGACTTTCTGGCCGACATGGCGCACCAGCTCCGCACGCCGCTGGCCGGCGTGCAATTACAGCTCGAATGGCTGCATGCCCGTCACGCGCAGGACGCCGACACCGTGGCGTCGCTCGCCATGATGGGCCTGGCCAACGAGCGCATGATCCGCCAGGTAAATCAGTTGCTGGCGCTGGCGCGGGCGAGGGAAGGGCGGCCAGGTGACCATGTCGGCCCGCTCGACCTGGCGCTGCTGGTGCAGGAATCGATCCAGTTTTTCGTTGACAAGGCGGCGCGCAAGGAGATCGATCTGGGCTTCGAGCTGGCACCGGCGCCAGTCACGGGCGACGCCTTTCAATTGCGCGATCTGATCGACAACCTGGTTGACAATGCACTGCGCTATACGCCGGAGGGCGGACAGGTGACGGTCGGTTGCGGAGTAGATGGCGGGGCGACGCAGTTTTCTGTCGTCGATTCCGGTCCCGGCATCCCCGTCGCCCGGCGCGCCGCCGTGTTCGAGCGCTTCGTGCGGCTCGATGACAAGTCCACTGGCAGCGGCCTGGGGCTGGCGATCGTGCGCGACATCGCACGTGCTCACCGCGCGGACGTGGCGATTGGCGGGGCAGCGGGCGGTGGCACGCACGTCGTTGTGCGTTTTGGCACATCGGGCTGACAACCTGTCCGGTGGCTGCGGCAAACGCGGCAATCTCCGAAACAATGTTGTTGCGTCAAGCAAGCAGCGCATTTTTGCGCAGTTGTCAGGGATTTGTCAGCATTCCCTCAGGGAAATGACAGCTACATGATTTATGATTCCACCTGGAAACATGCTGAGCAACAAATGTAGCCCGGCCATCAGCGCCCGGCGCCCAGGAGAATTTCATGCAGCAACGTCAATCCGGTTTTACGCTCGTCGAGCTCATGGTCGTCGTGGCCGTCATCGGCATCCTGAGCGCCATTGCCTTACCTTCTTACAATAGCTACATCCTGCGCGCGCGCCTGGCTGAAGCCCATGGCGACCTGGCGTCGACCCAGCCGCGTCTTGAGCAGTACTGGTCCAACGAACGCACGTACGAGGGCTTTGCCGGCAAGCCCGCCGACACCAAGAACTTTACCTACGCGCTGACGAGCGCCAGCGCCAGCGCTTATGTGCTGACCGCAACCGGCCGCGCGGGCGCTGCCGAGTTCGTTTATACCATCGACCAGGCCGGTACTCGCGCCACCACCGGCGCACCGGCCGGCTGGACCAAGAAAGACACTTGCTGGGTCGACCGCAAGGATGGCGCATGTACCCAATAAGCCCACCCCGGCGCCTTGCAGGCGGCTTCACGCTGATCGAGTCGATGGTCGGCCTGGTCGTGCTGGGCATTCTGCTGGCCGTGGGCGTGCCGCAGATGACGGGCTGGCTGGCCAGTACGCGCGCCACCGGCGCGGCGCAGTTCTACGCCGACGGCTTCGCGCAGGCGCGCAACCTGGCCATGACGCACAACAGCCAGAGCCGGCTGGTGTTTGCTCCCGGCGCCAATGGCCAGCCAGGCTGGCAGATCGATGTGTGCCTGCGTAACAGCGACAACCCCTGTACCGATGGCAGCAACGACTGGTCGACCGCCACCACGGTGGCCAAGGGGGCAACCGGCCCGACGGCAGACTACCGCTCGCTAGTACGCAGCGCCGACACGCTGCCCCCGACCACCATGCTGACCATCACATTGGATCCGGCCGACGATGACGCCGTGTATTTCACGCCGCTGGGCTGGATCGATGCCGGCCAGCAGAATCAGGTGCGCCGTGTCGACCTCGCGCCAGCCGGCACGCTCGTGGGTGAATTCAAGGCGTCAGCCGTCGTGCTGACCCTGGGCGGCATGGCGGTGACCTGTGTGCCGGGCGCCGCCCCCGGCGATTCACGCAGGTGCCCGCAATGATCCGCACTTCAACGATTCGCACCTCAGTGATTCGCCGTGCCGAACACGGTGTCGCGCTGCTCGAGTCGCTGCTTGCCGTGATGATCCTGGGTATCGCCCTGGTCGGCACGCTGGGTCTGCAGGCGCGTTCGATCGCGGCGCTGTCGGATGCCGGAATGCGGGCCGAGGCGACCGTCGCTGCCAACGAACTGCTGGGCATCATGTACAGCGACATGCCGCACGCCGCCGACTATGCGCTGGCTGCCGGCGGCACCCCGGGTGCGCGCCTGGCCGCCTGGCATGCGGCCGTGCAGGAGCGGATTCCGGGCGCCGGCGTCGTGGTGGGCGTGGCCACCAATGCGGCTGTCGGCCGCACCGAAGTGAATATCGCGATCGGCTGGCAGCGCACCAGCGACAGCCAGCGCAATACCCATCGGATCAAATCCTACCTGACGGCATCGAAACCATGAGCGCCCCGTCCCCGTCCCCATCTATTCTTCGCGCCGGTGGCTTTTCGCTGGTCGAACTGATGGTCAGCGTCGTCATCGGTCTGCTGGCAGTGCTGTTTGCGACGAGGATCATGACCGACAGCGAGCGCAACAAGGACGCCGCACTGGGCGGCTCCAACTCGATGCAGAACGGCATGCTGGCCATGTTCCAGATCAGCAGCGACGCTGAGCAGGCCGGCTTTGGACTGAACGATCCGTTGATCACCGGCTGCAACACCATGTTTGCCGACAGCCAGGGCTACGAGCTGGCGCCGGCCAAGCGCGGCGCGGCCACGATCCGGCCGCTGGCCGCTGCCGTGATCGAGCCGGGCGGCACGGGCCCGGACCGCCTGACGCTGTACGCAGGCGGCGCTCCTGGCGGCACGTCGACGATGCGCGTGATCAAGAATTACATGGGCGGCACCAGCGTCGAGGTCGATCGCGATCCATGGGGTTACTTCACGCTCGGTGACGTGATCGTCGTCGCGCCCGAAAACATCGGGGCCGATTGCGCGCTGGCGCAGATATCGAGCGTTCCCGACAAGCCTGAACTGGCCTTCGGCGCGACCAGCCAGCGCTTCAACCGCGGCGCGCTGGGCGCGAATTACACGGGCAATACGACCCGCCTGTTCAATCTCGGACCGGGCGCGCGCCTGGCGTTTCATACCTGGTCGGTCGAGGGTGGCTACCTCCGTCTGCGCGCCACCGACATGGCCAATGCTGCCACAACTGCGCAGGCGGTGACCGGCGACATCGTCTCGCTCAAGGCGCAGTACGGTTTCGACCGGCGTCTTGGCGCCGCCTTTGCACTGGAGAAGGGCACCGCCATCAGTGCCTGGTCGTCCACGATGATCGATGCCGACGGCGATGGCGTGACCGGCAGTCCCGGCGACTATGGCCGCATCGTGGCGCTGCGCATCGCCGTGGTGGCGCGCGGGAAAAACCCCGAGCGGCCTGCCGCTGACGGCACGTGCACTGCCACGACCACCGCGCCGACGCTGTTCGCGCGCGCGCAGCCGAGCGAGGCCACGGCGGAAGAAGTGGAGATCGACCTGGCGGTGGAGAACGATCCAGTCGACTGGACGTGCTATCGCTACCGCGTATTCGACACCATTGTCCCGCTGCGCAATGCGGGATGGAGGCCATGATGGCGCATCGTCCGCAACCGTTGTTCCGGGCAGCCCAGCGCGGCATTGCGCTGCCGGTCATGCTGATCATGATGCTCGTGATGCTCGTGACGAGCATCTATCTGCTCAAGTCGAGCAACAGCACGACGCTGAGCGCATCGAGCCTCGCCTACGACGCCACGCTCAGCCGCGCTGCCGATTTCGGGCTGCACAAGGGCTTCGAGTGGATCGACCAGAAAGCCAAGACCGACAAGGGCGCGCTGACGGCGCACCAGCCGGCGGAGGGTTACCGCGCCACCATGGCGCCCGGTCTGTCCACCCGTGAAGAAGAGTTCTGGAGCGACAGCAAGAAGGTCACGGATTCGGGCGGCACCGAGGTGGAATACGTGATCCACCGCCTGTGCAAGAGCACCGGCACGTTCGACGACAAGAACGCCTGCGTGCAGACCGCTGCCAACACGGCCGGCCTGGGCAACGCGACCGCCATCGGCGAGAGCATCCGCACCGATGGCGTCGTGTACGCCGCCAGCCCGCAACTGCACTATGTGATCACCGCCCGCATCCACGGTGCGCGCGGCGGCACCGTGGTGAACCAGATGGTAGTACTGATCGGCGTCTGATGGCGCCGTACAAACGAACGGATTGCCCATGAACTTCTTGACGACCCCCACGCGTGCCGCCGGCCGCATTGGCCGGCTGGCACAGTTGGTACCGCTGGCATTGCTGGCGCTGCTCCTGGGCGCGCCACTGGCGCAGGCAGAACCCACCGCCATCGCCCAATTGCCGCTGCTCAATATCAGCGGCAGCGGCACCGTCAAGCCGAACCTGATGCTGCTGTACGATAACTCGGGGTCGATGAATTTCAATTACACGCCCGATTACATCAACGTCACCGATACCTGCCGCGCCGGTACCACGATGTCGGCCGGCACGCGTGCCTGCAAGATTGGCGATCCGCCATTTGCCAGTGCCGGCTTCAACCGCCAGTACTACGACCCGGCGGTGCGGTATGTCCCGCCGGTCAAGGCCGACGGCACGTCGTATCCCGATCTCGACGCCGGGCGCACGGGCGACTGGAAGCGCGTGCCGACTGACGTGTATGGCGTCAACAAAGCGGACTTTCTGGGCACCAGGACGGACACCAGCAATCTGGTGGATGGCTTCTACGATATCGAATGGTGCGACGGTAACATGAACAACTGCGTGCGCAATACGGGTGGCTATGCCTACCCGACCAACGCCCGCTACCGTTCACGCTATGTCTACAGCACCCCGTACTACTACACGAACAACGTCGCCGAATACTGCACCAATACCAACCTGACCGATTGCCGCGCCGCGACCGCCAACGGCACGTCGCCGGCATCAGGCTACACCGTCGCGGCGCGCGTGCGCTGGTGCGACTCGAGAGCATTGACCAAATGCCAGGCCAAGTTCGTCGGCAACTACAAGTATCCGCGTTTCGGCGCCGAGAACGTGGTGGCGCCGTGGTACGGCACGATCACCATCGGGGCTTCCAATACCGCCAGCACGCGCTCGATCCCCGAGGTAACCGCCGTCGGTCCGCTGGGCACGCAGGTGATCACCAACAGCGCCGTGACTGCGGCAGCCGGCACCAACACGGCCGACAAGCAGGCTGCCCTGGCCCAGGCGCTGGCTGTGTCGATCAATAACAAGGTCGGCGACGCCGACAGTTACTTCGCCTGCGTGCGCTCCCCGAGAAACGGCGCGGTGCCCAGCTGCAGCAGCCTGGGCGTGGCGCTCGGCGCCGACAATGTGGTGGGCGTCGTGCCGGTTTCGTGCCCTGCGAATTCGACCACCAAGTCGCTCAGCGTGTGCAGCCTGGTGTCCGACAACAGCCGCGCCGGCACCGGCCTGATGGTCGCGGACGGCACCGGCGCGACCGCCTTGTTGCGCGTGAGCGGCACCACCAACAACAGCAACAACAACCGCGACAGGCAAGTAATGAGCCGCCTGAACTTTGCCGGCAGCGGCATGCTGGGCGGCGACATCACGTTCAACCGCAGCACGGGCGCGAGCGCGGTCGTGGCTGCACTGCAAGCCCGGATCGGCACCCGGGGCAATGTGACCGCCTATGTTGGCGGCACCCCGAATTCGTCGCCGGTCTGTGCGAACGAGCCCAACACGACGCTGTGCCTGGTGGAAAGCTCCGGCCAGGCCGAAGGGTTGGGCATCGACTACACCATTCCCAGCAATAACACCTACAGCAACCGCACCTGGCTGACG
Source organism: Oxalobacteraceae sp. CFBP 8761 (assembly GCA_014841595.1). NCBI lineage: Bacteria > Pseudomonadati > Pseudomonadota > Betaproteobacteria > Burkholderiales > Oxalobacteraceae > Oxalobacteraceae sp. CFBP 8761. Next base: position 1,860,654 of record JACYUE010000001.1, read on the forward strand.
ATGAGCGCTGTCAACGCGATCTCGGACATCGTGCCGACGTCGGCTACCGGCCTGGGTGGCTCGGTGTTCGTGCGCACCGACATCGTTCCCGGCCGCACCATCTACCCACGCGCCATTGGCCGCACCGACTGCACCAGCGGCTCCTGCTCGTATGCGCAGGAGATGACCAACTTCGCCAACTGGTATGGCTACTACCGCACCCGCAACCAGATGATGAAGACGGCCGTTGGCCAGGCGTTCTCGCCCGTCACCGACAAGTACAACGTCGGGCTGGTCGCGTTGTCGGTTGCCGCGGTCGAAGGCGCCATGAACAAGCCCAGGCCGTTTGCCGGCGCTGACCGCAACAGCTGGTATGACGCGCTGTACGCGATGGATACGGAGGGTTCAACCCCGGTCCGCCAGGCCCTGCACGCGATCGGCAAGATGTACGCCAACCAGAGTCCGTACAACTACGCGGCCGGCGAGGAAGTCGTGAAGTTCCCGTGCCAGCAGAACTTCACGTTCATCACCACCGACGGCTACTGGAATGGCAAGGCGCCGCTCGGGGTGGCCAGCAACGACGAAGTCAACAATCCGGCGCGCTTCTGCCTGCAATCGAAGGGCTGCGTGGATCCGCGCGGCCAGGGCAAGCCATCGCTGGCTGACATCGCGCTGTACTGGTACAACGGCGGCTCGGCCGACAAGACCGTGTCACTGCGCCCGACGCTCGAGGACTACACCAAACCCGGCGCGGTGCCGGCTGGCACCGGCGAGAACAACCGCCTGCACATGCGCACCTATGCCCTCGGCCTGGGCGTGGACGGCATCATGAACTACGAGGCGAAATACGACACTGACCCGGATCCGAACGGCGACTTCTACAAGCTGGTCAGCGGAGCGCTCAACTGCCCCTGGAACAATCAGGGGCGCTACGTCTGGCCCGATCCGGACGTCGACGAAGACAGCGGCTCGGCTGCCCTGCAATCGCGCGTGGACGATCTGTGGCATGCCGCGATCAATGGCCATGGCAAGTACTTCTCGGCGTCCGATCCGATGCAGGTGGTGGAAGGGCTGCGTACGGCCCTGTCGAACATCGAAGTCAAGACCGGCGCAGCAGCGGCGGCGGCCACCTCGACCCCGAACATCTCGCAAAGCGACAATGACATCTTCTCGGCGACGTTCACCACCGTGCACTGGTACGGGCGCCTGTCCAAGCGCAAGGTCAATACCATCACCGGCGACGTGGCAGCAACCGAGGACTGGAATACATCGAGCCTGCTCGGCAGGCAGGTCGAGGTGGGTGACGATGGCCTGGACGGCCGCTCGATCTACATGCTCAAGGATGGCGCGCTGGCCACGTTCAGCTACGACACGATGGACACGGGCACGCGCGCCTGGTTCGACAACAAGTGCAATGCACTGACGCAGTGCGCCAATATGTCGGTGGCCAACCGCGCGCTGGTCAACGATGGCCGCAACATCGTCAACTGGCTGCGCGGTCGCCAGCAGTACGCCAACGACAACGTCCTGCGCGCCTTCTCGCGCCAGGAAGTGGGCACCGACAAGACGACGATCCCGATCGTGCTGGGCGATATCGCCTCGTCCAAGCCGGCGTACCTGCGCGAACCGCGCCGCAATTTCGACCGGCCCGGCTACGGCGCCTTCAAGACCACCCATGCAAGCCGAAAGGCAACCGTGTTCGCCGCCGCCAATGACGGCATGCTGCACGCGTTCGACGCGAACTCGGGCGAAGAATTGTGGGCGTACGTCCCGCGCATCACGATGAAGAAACTGCACCAGCTGGCCAGCACCACCTACGGCACCAACCATATCTTCTCGGTCGACGGCTCGCCCGAGATTGCGGACGTCCAGATCGGCACCGAATGGAAGTCGGTACTGGTGGCGGGGCTGAACGCGGGTGGGCGCGGTTACTACGCGCTCGATGTCACCGACCCGGCCGCACCGAAAGCGCTGTGGGAACTGTGCGCCGACGCCAGCGCCTGTGCCGGCAACGTCGACACGCGCCTGGGCCTCACGTTCGGCAACCCGCAGTTCGGCACCATCGTCGACAGCGCCGGCGTGGAGAAATGGGTCGTGTTCCTGACCTCGGGCTACAACAATATTCCGGGTGTCGACGGCGTCGATGGGGGCGACGGCAAGGGCTATCTGCTGGTGGTCGACGTTGCCACCGGCAAGGTGATCGAATCGCGCTCGGCGACGACCGGCGTGGGCAGCGTCGCCACGCCGTCGGGCCTGGCCAAGATCTCGGCGATCACGAATGACCCGAACAACGATCCGCGGGTCACGTATGTGTACGGCGGCGACAATACCGGCAAGATGTGGCGCTTCGACTTCACCGGCGCCGGCACACCGGCGCGCGTGCTGATGGGCGACGCCGGCGTAAACCAGCCGGTCACCACCCGCCCTGAAGTCACCCTGTGCCGGGTCGACACCACCGTCGACAACAAGACTGTCGCGTCGGCGCAGCGCGTGGTGCTGTTCGGGACGGGCCGCCTGCTCGACCTGGTCGACGTGACCAGCACCGAGGTGCAGAGCGCCTATCTGCTCAAGGATGACGGCGAGGGCATCAGCACGGCCGCATGGCGCCAGTCTTCGGCCATGGTCAAGCGCACGCTGGCGCGCGTGGCCGGCGACGACACGGGCAATGCGCCCTATACGATCGATGGCGGCGACGTGAACCTGGCCAGCAAGAAGGGCTGGTTCACCGACTTCAACCTCAATACCGGCGAGCGCGTCAACCTCGACCCGCAGGTGGTGGCCGGCACCATCAACGTGGTCACCAACTTGCCAAGCTCGTCGACCGACTGCAAGGTCGGCGGCACCAGCAATATCTACCAGCTCAATGTCTGCACCGGTCGCGCGGCCTCGCCGGACGGGCTGGCCGGGTATCCGCTGGCCAGTTCGGCCGCGGTGGGCTTCATCGTGATCCGCCTGCCGTCGGGCGCACTCAAGACGATCACCACCACCGCCGACGGCACCATGGTGACCGGCAAATTCCCGCCGTCGGAAACGATCGAGGCACACCGCGCCGGCTGGCGCCGGGTGCGCGACTGAGGGATGGCATCGGGAGCGAAGAGAGTTCACACGGCGCCTTGCGAAAACGGTAAAATCGAGGGTTTTCGACAAGGGCCGTTTGAAGGGCTCGACTATGGCCAACGATACCGACACCTCCGCCGCGCAGGACATGCCTGACGCGCGCGATGACAGCACCACCACTACCACCAACTCGGCCGCACCGGCCGGCGTGATCGCGCGCGAAGTGGGGCGCCGCCGCACCTTCGGCATCATTTCCCACCCGGATGCCGGTAAAACCACGCTGACCGAAAAGCTGCTGCTGTTCTCGGGCGCCATCCAGCTGGCCGGTACCGTCAAGGGCCGCAAGAGCGGGCGCCATGCGACGTCCGACTGGATGGACATCGAAAAGCAGCGCGGCATTTCGGTTGCCTCGTCGGTGATGCAGTTCGATTTCCGCGACCACGTCATCAACCTGCTCGACACCCCCGGCCACCAGGACTTCTCCGAAGACACCTACCGCGTGCTGACGGCGGTCGACTCGGCGCTGATGGTGATCGATGCGGCCAAGGGCGTCGAAGCGCAGACGATCAAGCTGCTCGAGGTGTGCCGCATGCGCGCCACGCCGATCGTCACGTTCATGAACAAGATGGACCGCGAAACACGCGATCCGCTCGAACTGCTCGACGAAGTCGAATCGGTGCTCAAGATCGAGTGCGCGCCGGTGACCTGGCCGATCGGCATGGGCAAGAACTTCCGCGGTGTGTATCACCTGCTGAAGGACGAGATCATGCTGTTCAAGGCCGGTGAAGAAAAAGCCGATGGCGCCTTCGAGATCGTCAAGGGCATCGACAATCCGCGCCTGGCCGAGATGTTCCCGCTCGAGATCGAGCAGCTCAAGATGGAAGTCGAGCTGGTGCACGGCGCCTCGCACGTGTTCGATCTCGAGCGCTTCCTGTCCGGCGTGCAGACCCCGGTGTTCTTCGGCTCGGCGATCAACAACTTCGGCGTGCGCGAAATCCTGTCGGCGCTGGTCGACTGGGCGCCGGCGCCGCGCGAGCGCGACGCCACGGTGCGCTCGGTCCTGCCAAGCGAAGTGCCGTTCTCCGGTTTCGTCTTCAAGATCCAGGCCAATATGGACCCGGCGCACCGCGACCGCATCGCGTTCCTGCGCGTGTGCTCGGGCCGCTTTGAAAAAGGCATGAAGGTCAAGCACCTGCGCCTGGGCCGCGACGTCAAGCTGTCGTCAGTCGTGACGTTCATGGCGTCGAGCCGCGAGCAGGTCGAAGAAGCCTTCGCCGGCGACATCATCGGCTTGCCGAACCACGGCAATATGCAGATCGGCGACAGCTTCACCGAAGGCGAAATGCTCAGCTTCACCGGCATTCCTTACTTTGCGCCAGAGCTGTTCCGCTCGGTGCGCATCCGTAATCCGCTCAAGATGAAGCAGTTGCACAAGGGCCTGCAGCAGCTGGGCGAAGAAGGTGCGGTGCAGGTCTTCAAGCCGGTGCTGGGCAGTGAGCTGATCCTGGGCGCCGTCGGCGTGCTGCAGTTCGAGGTGGTTGCCAGCCGCCTGCTCAACGAGTACGGCGTCGACGCCGTATTCGAAAGCGCCAGCATCAGCAGCGCCCGCTGGGTCTCGAGCGACGACAAGAAGGCACTGGCCGACTTCGAAAACTCGCTCGGTCACAATGTGGCCTACGATGCGGCCGGCAATATGGCGTATCTGGCCACCTCGGGCGTCAACCTGCGCCTGACGCAGGAACGCTGGCCCAAGCTGACGTTCCACGCAACCCGCGAGCACGCGGTCAAGCTGGCCTGATTCAAGGCCTGAGCCCGCGTCTTCCTGACGCGGGCTTTTTACTCCTGTGGTGTCGGGCTGGTGTCGATCGCAATCGATGCCAGCGTTTGCGTGCGCGAGGCGCCCAGCGCGTCGGTCACGCGCAGCTGCACTGGCAGCCAGGCGTGCTGCGGCGCCAGCCACAGTTCCAGCACGGGCGCGCCCGGCTCGCCCAGGCGCACCAGCCGCACGGTCTCGAGCGGCCCGGCGGCCGTGTCGATCCGGTCCGGCCCCATCACCTGGTAACGCTCGATGCCGGCGCCGCCCGCGCCGCCGACCCAGAATTCCAGCATGTCCTTGATCTGGCCGGCGTCGCCCACGCCCATGCCGGCCAGTTGCAGCAAGACCGACGCCGTGTCCTGGCTTCCTGGCACGAGCGGGAAGGGTTGCCCCTGCGGCCCGGCGCCGATGGTGCCGCTGCCGCGATCGAACACGGTGGTCAAGGCGCCAGTGCCCATCCCGGTCAAAGCCCGTTGCGGCGCGATGCCGGCATCGTCGACCTGGCCTTCGCTGGAGATCGTGCCCAGCACACCATCGAGTTCGACCCCATAGCGCGTGCCATCGCTGCGCCAGACCATGCGGGCCGAGCCGGCATCCCGCGACGGCGCGTCCAGGCTGCTGCGGGTGACGACGGTGTAGTCGATGCGGCCGGACGGCGGTGGCTTGACGCGGTAGGTGCCCGGCATCTGGATCGGGGCAGCACTGCCGCCGCTGGCGGTGGGGAGCGCGCTCTCGCCAGCGGCGGAGGGCGGCGCGGCGGACGGCATCGCAACAGGGCCCCCATCGGCCATGGCGATGGGAGCGGGCGCCAAGGGCGGTGCTGGTGCAGGAGGTTCCGGAGGTGCAGGTGCGGCAGGTGCGTCGACCGCCCTGGATGGTGCATCCACGATGCCCCGCTCGGACGAGGCCAGCCGCACCGTGAACTCCGGCATGCCGATGATGGCGGGGCGCTGCGTCAGGCGCGCGTCGATCCAGGCGATCACCAGTGCATGGAGCAGAAGCGACAGCACGCAGACCAGGAGCAGGCGCCGGTTTCGGTGCAGTGGAGCAAGAAAGATCATGCCGCTAGTGTAGCGCGCGCTTTGCGCCATCACAAAGGCTGGCTTGTTCTGCGGCGTACATTCAAGAGTGCACTCAAGAAATATTGCATTCTAAAGGGGATACCATCATGACGATACCGCCGCGCCGCCCGTTCGTTCCACCTGCCATGACGGCGGCCTGACATGCTGGCCCGTCTTCGCATCGGCCCCAAGCTCCTGCTGGCCCCAGGCGCCGTGCTCGTGCTGCTGCTGGTGCTGTCCTGCGCAGCCTATGTCGCGCTGGCGCGCCAGAACGCATCGCTCGAATCGATCGTCGGCCAGCGCGCTGCCAGCCTGCACGCTGCCGCCAGCCTGGGCACGCAATCGCACAAGGCGCATGCCGACATCTACCGTTACCTGAGCTGGATGGGCGGCAGCTTTCCGCCGGCCCGCACCGAGCCGCTGCGGCGCGACATCCTGGCGCAGCACGGACGCATCGCGGTTGGCCTCACGACGCTGTCGGCCGGCCCGCTGACTGGCGCCGAGTTGCGCCACGTCGAGCAGGCCGCGCAGGCGCAGCGGCGCTATGCGCGCGCGGTGCGCGACGTCATCGAACTCGCGCCACTGGACGGCTCGATCAGCGCCAACGCGATGCAGAAGGCCGAAGCCGCCTACGCGCTGGTCGACCAGCGCCTGGCTGGCCTCAGCGCACTGGAAGACACGCTGGCGCGCCAGGCTGCCGCAGGTGCCAAGGCCGACTTTCGCATGGTCTCGCTGCTGATGCCGGCCGTACTGGTGCTGGCGATCGGGCTGTCGCTGGCCATCACGTTCGCCGTGCGCCGGATCCTGCTCGGTGAGATCCGTGGCATCGGCATGGCCGCCAGCAGCCTGGCCAGCGGCAACTTCACGGTACAGGAGCGTGACTACGGCAGCGACGAAATCGCCGACACGTCGCGCCTGCTCGATGCGAGCATCCGCAATCTGAATGGCATGTTGTGCACGGTGGTCGAGGCGGCGCGCACGATCGGTGCAGCGTCGCGCGACATCAAGCTCGGGAGCCTGAGCCTGGGCAGCCGCGCCGTATACCGCGCCGAGGCGCTGGCGGAAACCGAGGATACGCTGCAGGCGCTGGCGGCAAACGTGCGCGACAACGTCGACGATGCCCGGGCCGCCAACCGCCTCGCCGCTGGCGCCGGTGACGTGGCGCAGGACGGGGGCGGTGTGGTCGAGCGGCTCGTCAACACGCTCGACGCGAGCCGGCGCAGCGCGCAGCAGGTGATGGCGATCGTCGATGCGCTGGAGGTGGCGGCTGGCGAGTCGGGTACGCGGGTGTTGAATGCGGCGCTGGACGCCTCGCGTGCGCCAATGAACGCCACGGATCTGGCGGCGGTGGCCACCGAGGTGCGCTCGCTGGCAAGGCGGGTGGCCGCGGCCAGCCAGGAAATCCGCGCCGTCATTGCGCAGTCGGTGGCGCAGATCGACGGCGGCACGGCGTGGGCGCTGCACGCCGGCAGCAATATGCAGCGCATCGCCAGTTCGGTGCGCGATGTCGAACATCTCGTCGGGCGGATTGGCTCGACCGGCGATGGCCAGACGAAGCAGCTGCAGGGCGTCAGTCAGGCGATCGTGCAGATGGACCAGGTCACGCGCCAGAACTGCACGCTGGTCGAGGAAGCCGCCAGCGCCGCCTGCATGCTGCAGATGCAGGCGATTGCGCTGGCGCGCACCGTGGCCGGGTTCCGGCTCGAAGAGGGAGAGGGCAGCCACGGGGCGCCAGCGGCGCCCTTGCCGGCACCGCCAGGCCCCAACGAAAACAGCGGCGTCCCCGGCGAACCCACGCGCGAACGGCGTGGATCAAACCGGGAACGCCGCCGTCACTCGGCATCGCATTTGCGGCTCGCATCGAGCCGCAAATGATGCCGCTGCCAGGGCAGGTCAGCGATTATTCGTAATCGCTGATCGGCGCGCAGCCGCAGAACAGGTTGCGGTCACCGTACACGTTGTCGGCACGGCCGACCGGTGGCCAGTACTTCTTCTTGCGCAGGCTCGCGACCGGGAACGCCGCCACTTCACGCGTGTAGCCGTGGGCCCAGTCGTCGCTCGTGACCACTTCGGCCGTGTGCGGCGCACCCTTGAGCGGATTGTCCATGCGGTCGTACTCGCCGCGTTCGACCTTGACGATTTCGGCGTGGATCGTGATCATCGCCTCGATGAAGCGGTCGATCTCGGCCTTCGATTCCGATTCGGTCGGCTCGATCATCAGGGTGCCCGGGACCGGGAAGCTCATGGTCGGCGCATGGAAACCGAAGTCCATCAGGCGCTTGGCCACGTCTTCGTTCGAGATCCCGGTCTTGTCCTGCAGCGGACGCAGGTCGATGATGCACTCGTGCGCCACCAGGCCGTCGTGGCCCGCGTACAGTACCGGGTAGTGCGGCGCCAGGCGACGTGCGATGTAGTTGGCGTTCAGGATCGCCACTTCGGTCGCTGCCGTCAGGCCATCCGCGCCCATCATCGCGATGTACATCCACGAAATCGGCAGGATCGAGGCCGAGCCGAAGGCCGCAGCGCTGACCGCGCCGATACCCTGTTCGTCACGCACGTAACCGGTGGAGAGCTGGTTTGGCAGGAACTTCGCCAGGTGCGCGCCGACGCCGATCGGGCCGACGCCCGGGCCGCCACCGCCGTGCGGGATGCAGAAGGTCTTGTGCAGGTTCAGGTGGCTGACGTCGCCGCCGAATGCGCCCGGCGAGGCCAGGCCCACCAGTGCGTTCATGTTGGCGCCGTCGACATACACCTGGCCGCCGTGCTGGTGCACGATCTCGCACAGTTCCTTGATGCCTTCTTCAAACACGCCGTGGGTCGACGGGTAGGTGACCATCACGCAGGCCAGATTTGCGCTGTGCTGCTCGGCCTTGGCTTTCAGATCGACCAGGTCGACGTTGCCGTTTTCATCGCAGGCAGTGACGACGACCTTCATGCCGACCATGCTGGCCGACGCCGGATTCGTGCCGTGGGCCGACGACGGGATCAGGCAGATGCTGCGGTGGCCTTCGCCGCGCGCCTGGTGGTACTTCTGGATCACCAGCAGGCCCGCGTACTCGCCCTGCGAGCCCGCGTTCGGCTGCAGCGAGATCGCGGCGTAACCGGTGGCGGCGCACAGCATCGCCTCGAGCTGCGTGATCATTTCGCGGTAGCCGACGGTCTGGTCGTTCGGCGCCAGCGGGTGGATGTTCGAGAACTCGGGCCAGGTGACCGGCACCATCTCGGACGTCGCATTCAGCTTCATCGTGCACGAACCGAGCGGGATCATCGTGCGGTCCAGCGCCAGGTCCTTGTCGGCCAGTGCGCGCAGGTAGCGCAGCATTTCGTGCTCGGCGTGGTAGCGGTTGAAGGTCGGGTGGGTGAGATAGGCGCTGGTGCGGGCCAGGGCCGTCGGCAGTGCATCGCTGGCGTCGGCGTCCAGTGCGTCGAGGTCGACCGACTTGCCGTCACCGAAGATGGCCATCAGCGTGGCCAGGTCGTCGCGGGTAACGGTTTCGTCCAGCGCGATACCCACTTGCGTGGCGTCGATCTGGCGCAGGTTGATGCCGTGCTCAGTGGCTGCGGCGTGGATCGCGCCGGCGTCCTTGACGCGCACGGTCAGCGTGTCGAAGTAGGTCTGGTTGACCAGTTCGAAGCCCAGTTGCTGCAGGCCGGCGGCCAGGATCGCGGTCTGGCGGTGCACGCGGCGGGCAATGCGCTCGAGACCCTGCGGGCCGTGGTAGACCGTGTACATGCCGGCCATCACGGCCAGCAGCACTTGCGCGGTGCAGATGTTCGACGTCGCTTTTTCGCGGCGGATGTGCTGCTCGCGCGTCTGCAGCGCCAGGCGGTAGGCCTGGTTGCCCTGCGCGTCGATCGTCACGCCGACCAGACGGCCGGACATGCTGCGTTTGAATTCGTCGCGGGTGGCCAGATAGCCGGCGTGCGGGCCGCCGAAACCGAGCGGCACACCGAAGCGCTGGCTATTGCCCACGACGACGTCGGCGCCCCATTCGCCCGGCGGCGTGAGCAGGGTCAGTGCCAGCAGGTCGGCAGCCACGATCACCATGCTGCCGGCGGCGTGCAGTTTCTCGACGGCGGCGCGGTAGTCGCGCACTTCGCCATTCACGCCCGGGTATTGCAGCAGCACGCCGAAGCAGGTTTCGTCGAGCGACTCGACGTCGGCCGCAGCGATGGTGCGCACTTCAACGCCGATCGGCAGCGCGCGCGTTTCGATGATTTCGCGGGTCTGCGGCAGCACGTCGTCGGCGACGTAGAACACTTTCGATGCCGATTTGCCGACGCGCTGGATCAGCGTCATGGCTTCGGCGGCGGCGGTGCCTTCGTCCAGCATCGACGAGTTGGCGATGCCCATGCCGGTCAGGTCGGTCACGGCCTGCTGGAAGTTCAGGATCGCTTCCAGGCGGCCCTGCGAAATCTCTGGTTGGTAGGGCGTGTAGGCGGTGTACCAGGCCGGGTTTTCGAAGATGTTGCGCAGGATGACCTTCGGCGTGAAGGTGCCGTGGTAACCCTGGCCGATCAGCGACTTGAGCACCTTGTTCTTCGAGGCCAGGCCCTTGAGGGTGGCCAGTGCTTCTTCTTCGGTGCGTGGCTCGGCGAACTGGCCCAGGTCGATCTTGTCCTTGCGGCGGATATTGGCTGGCACGACGGCGTCGATCAGCGCGGCGCGGGTCTCGTAGCCGAGGGCCGACAGCATCGCTGCCTGGTCGGCGTCGGACGGGCCGATGTGGCGCGGGATGAATGAATCACGTGCTTCGAGTTGGGTGAGGCTTGGTCGGGTCATGTTGGGGGACACAGTCTGCGGCGACGTTGAAGGAGAATGGCGGGTAGTGCAGGGCAGTGCGCCGCGGCGGGGCCGGCGGCGCACCTGGCGGCGGATCAGTGGTCGGTGGTCTTGCCGTAGGCGTCAGCGTCGAGCAGATTGTCGTACGAGCCGGCGTCGCTTGGCGCGAGCTTGAACAGCCAGCTGCCGTAGGCATCCTGGTTGATCGAGTCCGGCGCATCGGCCACTGGCTGGTTCACGGCGGTGACGGTGCCGTCGACTGGCGCGTAGATGTCGCTGGCGGCTTTCACCGATTCCACGACGGCGGCGTCGCTGCCGGCGGTGAAGGCCTTGCCGACCTGCGGCAGTTCGACGAACACGATGTCGCCCAGCGCGTCCTGCGCGTACTCGGTGATGCCGACGGTCAGGGTGCCGTCTTCTTCGCGGCGAACCCACTCATGGGATTCGGTGTATTTCAGGTCGGTAGGGATGTTCATGAGGACTCCGGGTAGTTGGGTGGATAGCAGTATAGGTGTTCTGGATGCAGGGCAGCGCTCAGGCGGCCAGCACTTTACCGTTGCGCACGAACGGCAGCTTGACGACGCTGGCGGCCAGGCGCTTGTCGCGGATGATCACGTGGACGGTGTCGCCGATGGCCACGTCCATCGGCACGCGTGCCAGGGCGATCGCCTGCTGCATGCTCGGGCTGAAGGTGCCGCTGGTGATCTCGCCTTCCAGGCCGGAGGCCGCGACCACTTTCTGGTGCGCACGCAGGATGCCGCCTTTTTCGCGCAGGATCAGGCCGACGAATTGCGCGCCCTGGCCCTTGGCCTGCAGGGCCGCCTTGCCGATGAAGTCACGCTCGGAGACCAGGTCGATCGTCCAGGCCAGGCCGGCGTCGAGCGGGTTCACGGAGTCGTCCATGTCCTGGCCGTACAGGTTCATGCCGGCTTCCAGGCGCAGCGTATCGCGCGCACCGAGACCGGCCGGCTTGATGCCGACGGCGACAAAGGCATTCCACAGCGCTTCGGCTTGCGAGGCCGGCACGCCGATCTCGAAACCGTCTTCACCCGTGTAGCCGGTGCGGGCAATCATCGCTTCGCCAAACGCCGTATCGGGAACGATGACGGCGTTGAACGGCTTGAGGTTTTCCGATGGCGCCTGGGTGGTCGGCAGCACCTGCCACACCTTGGCGCGGGCGTTCGGGCCCTGCACGGCGATCAGCGCGATCGGATCGTTGCCGTCGCGGCGCGCGGTGATCGTCACGCCGCTGTTGGTGGCGGTGTTCTGCTGGTTCATCCAGGCGACGTCTTTTTCGGCGGTGCCGGCGTTGACGACGATGCGGAACCATTCTTCGGACAGGAAATAGACGATCAGGTCGTCGATGACGCCGCCTTCAGGATTGAGCATGCACGAGTACAGGGCCTTGCCCGGCACTTGCAGCTTGTCGACGTTGTTGGCCAGCAGACCACGCAGGAATGTGCGCACGTTGGCGCCCTTGACGTCGACGACGCACATGTGGGACACGTCGAACATGCCGGCGTCGCTGCGCACCGCGTTGTGCTCTTCGATTTGCGAACCGTAGTTGACGGGCATGTCCCAGCCACCGAAATCGACCATCTTGGCGTTGGCGGCGCGGTGAGCGGAATTGAGCGGGGTCGCTTTGAGCGTCATGGAATCCTCAGGCAGAAATAGGGGTACAGCACGGTCGTCGTGCGCTGTCGACCCCTCTGTCCTTGGTACCTGAGAGATAGCGGCTGTGCGCCGCTTGCCCCTTCGGTGGACCGCTACCGCGGCCGCTCTCCAGAGTTGAACCGCCGCGCGTCGCGCCGCCGTCCCTTGACCGGTCCTTTTGCCTGAGAGTTTATGGGTGAGTGCCCCTTCGGCGGCAGCATGCTGCGCTCTCCCGATCAAGACTGCGGAGGATATTCCACCCTTTGCCGACTGTCAACCGCATACCCCCAAACTCATAATTAGGGTCAGAGTCGAATTGTTTGACAACTTTTGACAATTGCCCATTAAATCGACTCTGACCCTCATTATTTTTGACCGTCGCGGCAATAAAAACGATGCACTCAGAAAACTAGATGACGAACAGAATCAAACCCGGATTTTGGTAGCGCTAAATTAGCAAATAATAATGAGGGTCAGAGTCGAATTGTTTGACAACTTTGGGGAATTGCCCATTAAATCTACTCTGACCCTCATTGTGATTTGACGTGGAAGTGCTCTTAAACATTGCTTTGCACTATTGGTGGTCGGTTGTGGAGGGCGTGCGAGGGGATTTGCTACACTTGGTTCACTTACTTTGTAGGCGGAACAGACTATGAATCAAGCCAAAGTGCCGCAGGAGAAAGATGGGTGGTTTACGCTGTCTGGCGATGTCAACAGTGATATGGTGCACCGGATGTTCGAGGCCGTGGCTCATATGACGGAAGATGGCATCGATACTGCCCACGTACTGCTGCAATCCAACGGTGGTTATGTCAGCGATGGGCTGTGCCTGTATAACTTCATGGCCAATTCGCCCATTAAATTTGTCATGTACAACGCCGGGGCGGTGGCGTCGATTGCCGTCGTCGTGTATTTGGCCGGGTCGCGCCGCTACGCCAGCGAGACGGCGCGGTTCATGATTCACAAGTCGCATGCGACGGCGTCGCCCGGTTCACGACCGGACGCGCTCAATATCATCGTCGAGGGCCTGCGCGCCGACGATGCGCGCACCGAGGCAATCCTGCGCAAGGAGATCGAGCTCACGCCCGAGCAGTGGAGCGTGCATCAGTACGGCGACCTGCACATGACGGCGCGCGATGCCAAGCTGGCCAGGATGATTCATGAAGTGAAAGACTTTGCGCCGCCCAAGGGCGCCATTCTGCGCAATATCTGACTGTCGTCCGGCCCTGCTGGCGCGCAGTCTGCCTCAGCGCCTGGTGTCGCTCTAGTCGCTCTGGCGCCCTGCGTTTGCGTGCTGCCCGGGAATGCCGCCCTGGACGTCAGCAGCGGAGAGCGAGCCAGGTTCATGCGATTCATTCACACGGGTATCCGGTTGCTGGACCGGCGTGGGCTGACACGCCGAGTTCACCGATGCATCGGTCGCCAAATCCGGTTGCTGGTTCGACAAGGCATCGGACTGCCCGGCTGGATTGTTCTCGCGATGCTGGCGTTCGGCGTCGATATGCGGTGCCTGCGCGCTGCTCTGATTGCCTGTGCCTGCATCAGCGTTGTTTTTCTCGACCATGATGATTCCTTTCAATAGTGTCGACAGATCGTACTCCTGCCGCCGATATGGCGTTGTTCGTTTCCGCGAACTGCTACCCGGCAAAGCCCGGCGCCGCAGGCTCATTGGACAGCGGCCTCAGCCTCTGTAGACAGGCGCCTGCCTGGGAAGCTACTATCGACGTTGGCAAGCGCTGTACTGGCGCCCGCCTGCGCAGTGCCGCTCTGCCTCTGGCCCGCTGTGTTTGCTCATTGCTGACTGGCAAGAGTGTGGCAAAATAGAGGCTCGCCTTACTTCGCCGAATCGTCATGGCCACCCCATCCGCCCAGACCAACGCCGCGCGCAATGCCGCCGCCCAGCAGGCAACGCTTGCCGAGCTGGTCGCCATCGCCTGCCGCCAGGCCGGGGCGGATCTGGGCGACGTGGTCCGGCGCATCGTGTCGGTTTTGCTCGACCTTACCGCAGCTGGTCCTGATCCGCGCGCCGTGATGCGTCGGGTCAAATCCGGCAACCTCCTCAAAAATAACGATTACGCCTTCGTCCACCTCGCTACCAGCGCGCTCGAAGCCGCGCTGGAAGCCGAGATCGCACTGCTGGCGCCGGGCGCCACGGCCGCGCAGGCCGCCCCCGTGGCGCTGAGCCTCGTGCCGCTCGAGCAGATCGACCAGCAGATGGCGCTGGACGCCGTCAGCCGCCCGTTCGACCTGCAGTACTCGGAGCAGCTTGCGACCCTCGGCGTGCGCCTTGGATTGCTGCTCGGGCGCGACCTCGTGCGCGCCGCCCATAACCCGTTTCGGCCTGCCGTGTTCCTGGGCGCGCTGCACGCGGCGTGGTGCGAGTTCGAGCCCGACCCGGAGGCGCACGTCCTGCTCGCGCCGCTGCTGCGCCCGGGCCTGATGATCGACCTCGGCCCGCTCTACGAAGCGTTGACCGAAGCGCTCAAGGCCGCGCGCAAGGGCAGGGGCGATGACACACGTTTTGCCAAGACCGATGACCGGGCCGCGCGCCGCGCCGAACGTGCACGGCGCGAAGCGTCGTTGTCGGACCAGCTGCGCCAGCTGTTCGACCCGGCGCTGGCCGTGCCGGAGATTCCGAATCTGCCGCAGGGCAGCGGTGGCTGGCGGCCCAGCACCGCGTCGGGCTTTGCCGTCGCGCCGCCGGAACGGGGGACGGATGCGGCACCGGCAGCGAGTACGCCGGTCAGCACGGAGGCTGGCGTCCAGGCCGGCGCGCAAGCCGGCGCCCAAGCTGCCTTCCACCCAGGCGCATCAGGCCACGCCATGTCGACGCCCGCCCACGGATTCACCTATGGCGCCGCCAGCGGATCACCCGTGCCTGGCGCGCTGCCGCTGATCGACCTGCTCGGCCGCCTCGGCACCGGCGCCGCCATCCCCGGCATGCCGGACCTTCCCCAGTTTGCCGGCAGCGCCGGTGCCCCAGGGGCCACCAGCACGGGGCACAGCACTCACAGCAGCGTCCCGCACGGCGCCTTCTACCTCCCGCGCCTGCGCGCCAGCCTGCCGCCGGGTGCACTCTCGCGCGGCGACGCCACCACGCTCGATCTGCTGTCGCGCGTGTTCGAAGGCGTGCTGCAGGACGACGGCGTCGCGCCCGAGACGCGCGAGCTGCTGGCATTCCTGCAGGTGCCCGTACTCAAGGCGGCCCTGCGCGACCGCAGCTTCTTCTACGAGGAAGCCCATCCCGCCCGGCGCCTGCTCGACCTGCTCTCGCAGACGGGCTGGGAGCAGCCGGCCGACCAGGACGATCCCGTCTACCACGCCATGCGCCGCAGCGTCGAACGGGTCCGCGATGCCGAGCAGCCCGAATTCGAAGCCGCCGTGGCCGAACTCGAAGCCGGCCTGGCCGCACGCGAAGCCGCCGAACAGGCGGCTATTGCCGGCCCGATCGCCAACGCCACGCGCCAGGAAAAGCGGCTCGCCGCCGAGCGCTCGGCCCAGCGCGCCGTGGCCTTGCGCCTGACCGGCGAGCAGCTCGTGCCAGCGGTGGCGGGCTTTCTCGAACAGCGCTGGAGCGCCGCGCTGGCGCTGGCCTACACGATCGAAGACAGCCGACCCGGTGCAATCGAGAATGCCACGCGCACGATGGAAGACCTGATCTGGAGCGTCAAGCCCAAGGCGACGCAAGAGCAGCGCAAGACCCTGATCGCGCGCCTGCCTGCGCTGCTGGCAAGCCTGAACAAATGGCTCGACGCCACGCGCTGGCAGGACGCCGAGCGGCTCCAGTTCTTCGCCGAGCTGGCCGAATGCCACGCGTCGATCGTTCGGGCACCGATCGAGCTGGCGCCCGAACGCCAGCTCGAACTGGCGGTGGAAGCAGCGCAACAGGATGCGCTGCGCCGGGTGGCGCAGGAGCAGGCGCAGGCCGAGGATGAAGCACACGCCAGTCAGGGTCCGGAAGCGGACACCCTGGCCGGCCTGGAGCGCGGCATGCGTCTCGAACTGGCCGAAGGGGATCGCATCCGCAAGGTGCGCCTGGCCTGGGTCAGTCCGCTGCGCACGCTGTACATCTTCTCCGGCGCCGCGCGCCAGGAAGCGTTCTCGCTGCCGGCCGGGCGCCTGGCCGATCTGCTGCGCGCCGGCGCGATCCGGGTCGTGCTGGCCGAAGGGGTCGTCGGCCGTATCCTCGGCGCTGCCGTTGGCAGCGAGGCGGTCAACGATGCAGGCCCGCCAGCCGGCCATCACGCCGCCGAGTAAGCGCTTGTTTGTCGGCCTCCCGGCCATGGCCTTCGCCATCCCGGCGATGGTATGATGATCGCTTCTTCGCTACCTTCTTCTCCCACGCAACGTGCGCCTCTCTTCCATCAAATTGTCGGGATTCAAATCGTTCGTCGATCCCACCAATTTCCAGGTGCCCGGCCAACTGGTCGGCGTGGTCGGCCCCAATGGTTGCGGCAAGTCGAACATCATCGACGCCGTGCGCTGGGTGCTGGGCGAATCCAAGGCCTCCGAGCTGCGCGGGGAGTCGATGCAGGACGTGATCTTCAACGGCTCCACGCATCGCAAGCCCGCCGGGCGCTCGTCGGTCGAACTCGTGTTTGACAACAACGCCGGCAAGGCCGCTGGCCAGTGGGGGCAGTACGCCGAGATCGCGGTCAAGCGCACGCTCACGCGCGACGGCACCTCCACTTATTACATCAACGGCCAGCCGGTGCGCCGGCGCGACATCCAGGACATTTTCCTGGGCACGGGCCTGGGCCCGCGCGCCTACGCCATCATCGGCCAGGGCATGATTTCGCGGATCATCGAGTCGCGCCCCGAAGAACTGCGCGTGTTCCTCGAAGAGGCAGCCGGCGTCTCCAAATACAAGGAACGCCGGCGCGAAACCGAAAACCGCCTGTCCGACACGCGCGAAAACCTGCTGCGGGTCGAAGACATCCTGCGCGAACTGAACGCCAATCTGGAAAAACTCGAAGCCCAGGCGGCCGTCGCGCGGCGCTTCCAGCAGATGCAGTCCGACCAGGAAGAAAAGCAGAAGCTCCTCTGGCTGCTGCGCAAGAACGACGCCAACGCCGAGCAGGTGCGGTTCTTCCGCGAGATCGAAGACGCGCAGACCGGGCTCGAAGCGCAGACCGCACAACTGCGCGGCGTGGAGCTCGACCTCGAACACCTGCGCCAGGCGCACTTCGCGGCGGGCGACCGCCTGCACACGGCGCAGGGTGCGCTCTACAGCGTGAATGCGGAAATTGGCAGCCTCGAAGCGCAGATCAAGTTCGTCGTCGAATCGCGCACGCGCCTGCAAAACCAGATCGCTACGCTGAGCGCCCAGCGTGATGGCTGGGCAACCCAGGCTGAAGAACACCGCGAAGGCCAGGAAGAAGCCGAGATGCAGCTCGAGGAACTGGCCGCGCGCGCCGAAGGCGCCCAGATCGCGGTCGAAGTGCATGGCGAGCGCCTGCCCGAACTCGAGGCGGCCTGGCGCGCCGGCCAGGATGCGGCCAATGCGGCGCGCGCGCGCATTATGGCGGTCCAGCAGCGCATCGAGCTGGCAGCCGCCCACGGGCGCCATGCCGGCGGCATCCTGGCCAACCTGGTCGTGCGGCGCGAGCGCCTGCAGCAAGAGCGCAATACGCTGAACCTGCCCGACAGCGCCACGCTCGACAACCTGCGCTTCCAGCTCGAAGAAAAGCAGCTGGCGCTCGAAGAACAGACGCAGGTGCTGGAAGACGCCACCTCACGCCAGGACACCGTCGAAGCCGAGCGCCGCCAGGCCAACGGCGACGTCCAGCGCGAGAGCGCCGCCAACACGCAGCTCGAAGCGCGCCTGGCCGCGCTGCGCCAGATGCAGGACCGCGTGCAAACCAAAGGCAAGGTCCAGCCCTGGTTGCAGAAGCACGCGCTGGCCGACCTGCCGCGCCTGTGGCAGCAGCTCGATGTCGAGGCGGGCTGGGAAACCGCGCTCGAAGCCGTGCTGCGCGAACGCGCCGGCGCGCTCGACGTGTCTGACCTCGACGCCACCAAGGCCTTTTTCAATGATCCGCCACCGGCGCGCCTGGCGCTGTATGCGCCGCAACCGGGTGCTGCGCGCGATGCGGCACCGGCCGGCCTGACGCCGTTCGCGAGCCTCCTGCGCATCAACGACGCTGGCGTGCGCGGTGTGCTCGACGACTGGCTGCACGGCGTGTATATCGCGCAGGATGCATCGGAAGCGTTCGATGCGCGCGCCCGCCTGCCGCATGGCGCCAGCTTCGTCACGCGCCAGGGGCACGTGATCACGCGTTCGAGCGTGCGCTTCCATGCGCCCGACGCCGAGCAGGATGGCATGCTGGCGCGCCAGCACGAGATCGACAACACCGACAAGCAGGTGCGCGCCCAGGCGCTGCTGGCGAATGAGGCGCGCGAGCGCGCCGCCCGTGCCGACGCCGCCGTTCTCGATCTGGCGCGGCGCGTGCAGGATGCGCGCGCCCGCGTCGCGACCCTGCAGCGCGAGGTACACGCGCTGCAGATCGAGGTGCTCAAGCAAAGCGAGATCGAAGCGCGCTTCAACCAGAGGAGCGGCCAGATTGCGGCCGACCTGACCGAGATCGCGGCGCAGGAGGCCGAACAGCGCCAGGCGCAGGTGGAAGCTGAGCAAACGTTCGAAGAACTCGAGATGCAACTGGCCGAACTGCAGGACGCCAGCGAAGTCGACCAGGCCGCGTTCCAGGACCAGGAGCAGGCGCTGGCCCGCGCGCGTGAACACCTGCGCGACCTGGAACGCGGCGCGCAGGAAGCGCAGTTTGCCGAGCGCGCACAGCGCAGCCGCATCGACGAACTGCGCCGCACGATCGCCACCGCCGCGACGCAGGCCGAGCAGGTTGGCGCCAGTCTGGCGCAGGCGCGCCTGGAACTGGCAGCGCTCGAAAGCGGGAGCGCCCACGAAGGCCTGCAGGTGCTGCTCGACCAGCGCACGACGCAGGAGGCGGCATTATCAAGCGCCCGCCATGAACTCGATCAGGTCGCGCAGCAACTGCGTACGGCCGAAGAGTCGCGTATGCAGACCGAGCGCAGCCTGCAGCCGCAGCGCGACCGCATTACCGAGCTGCAACTGAAGGAGCAGGCGGCGCGCCTGAACCAGGAGCAGTTCGCGGAAGCGCTGGCCGCCACCGGTGCCGACGAGGCGGAGTTGCTGGCCAAGCTCGCCCCGGATCTGAAGCCGCAATTCCTGCAGGGCGAAGTCACGCGCCTGACCAATGCCATTGCCGGCCTGGGCGCCGTCAACCTGGCGGCGGTGGACGAACTGGCGCAGGCCAGCGAGCGCAAGCACTTCCTTGATTCGCAGAATGCCGACCTGAGTGAAGCCATCGCCACGCTGGAAGACGCAATCGGGCGCATCGACCGCGAAACGCGCGACCTGCTGCAAGACACGTTCGACCGCGTGAACGGGCATTTCTCTGAGCTGTTCCCGATCCTGTTCGGTGGCGGCAATGCGCGCCTGGTGATGACGGGCGACGAGATCCTCGACGCCGGCGTGCAGGTGATGGCGCAACCGCCGGGCAAGAAGAATGCGACGATCCACCTGCTGTCGGGCGGCGAGAAGGCCCTGACCGCCACGGCGCTCGTGTTTTCGATGTTCCGCCTGAACCCGGCGCCATTCTGCCTGCTCGACGAAGTCGATGCGCCGCTGGACGACGCCAACACCGAGCGGTTTTGCCGCATGGTCAAGCGCATGTCGGAGCACACGCAGTTCCTGTTCATCTCGCATAACAAGATCGCGATGGAGATGGCCAGCCAGTTGATCGGCGTGACGATGCAGGAGCAGGGCGTCTCGCGGATTGTCGCGGTGGACATGGAAGCGGCGGCGGATCTCGTCGCCGCGTGAGCGTGCGGACTTCGCGTGCGGCCTTCGCGTGCGGCCCTGCCCGTGTCAGAATGCTAATAAATGACATTCACGCGGGGGAGTTGGTATCATTGCATGCCTTCGCGTGGGGACTGCCCGCACACGTGGCATTTCGATTGAATCACCCAGTTCGCGGCAAGACCAGGACCGTGCGTCCGGCGCGACTTTCGCTATTGAGGCACAAGCAGCATGACTGATCTCCAAATGAGCCTGATCGCAGCCGGCGGCGTGTTCGTCGTCGGTGTCGTCACTTACAACAAATGGCAGGAGTACAAGGCCAGGAAAAGCGTCGAGCGCGCGTTCGCATCGGACCACGACGACGTGTTGATGCGCACCGGCGAAGGCGCGCCGGCCGCCGAACGCAGCGAGCCGATGTTCGACCTCGGCGTGCCGCCAGCGACGCTGCCAGCCAACCCGCCAGCGGCCCCTGTCACCGGCGCCGCCGCGTCCGTGAAGGACACCGAATTCACCTACACGCGTGTGAACGAGCCGACGCTCGATGCAGATGCGTTCACGGTCGCCGACACCAAGCCCGAGCCGCAGCTCGATGCGCCGGTATTGGGCGACACGCCGGCGCCGGTTGCCGCGCCAGCAGCCGAAGAAACACCTGTGCCTGTAACAAAGCCGGCACCTGCACCAGTCACGCCGGCGATGCCACCCGCGCCAGTTGTGCCGGCTGCACCAGCCGCACCAGCCGCACCCGTCGCGCCGCCGTCCTACCGCGCCGCCGGTTCCACCGCCGCGCAGGATGCCGTGGCCGCATCGCTTCCGGGCACCCGTCCTGGCATGCCACCCGCCGAACTGGCCGAATGCCTGGTCGATCCGCTGATCGACTGCATGATCCCGCTGGCGCTGGAGGCGCCGGTCCGCGGCGACAAGATCCTGCCGACGCTGCACGGCCTGCGCCGCGTGGGCAACAAGCCAATCCACTACATCGGCTTTGCCGTCAGCGGCGAGTGGGAACCGATCGTGCACGGCGGCGTGTACACCAAACTGCAGGCGGGCGTCCAGATGGCCACGCGCACCACGGCGCTGAATGAGCTCGAATACTCCGAACTCGTCACGCGCCTGCGCGCAGTGGGTGACGACATCGGCGCCGAGCCGCACGTGCCCGACATGATCGAAGTGATGAGCGAAGCACGCACGCTGCACCGTTTCGTCGCCGGTCACGACGCGCAGCTGAGCGTCAACCTGGCCGCCAACGGCGCGCCATGGGCGATGTCCACGCTGATCGGCGCGCTCGAGAACGCGGGCTTCGACGTGCGGCCCGACGGGCGCTTTGCAATGCCGGACCGCGACGGCCCGGGCAACAGCGTGCTGTTTACGCTCTCGACCAACGTCACGCTGGGCGCCGACACCACGTCGCGCCTGACGCTGCTGCTGGACGTGCCATGCGTGGCCCCGGCGCGCGATCCCTTCGGCCGTATGGTCGATACCGCGCGCGCACTCACGCAGCGCCTGGACGCGACCATCGTCGACGATAGCAACCAGCCGCTCGAAGCCGAAGCACTCGACGACATCAAGGGCCAGGTAGTCGAGTTCTACGCCGAAATGGACGCCGCCGACATCGCCGCCGGCTCGACCCGGGCACTGCGCCTGTTCTCCTGAGGACCGTGCCGTGACCGAGCAACACGATGCCCCGGCCCGGATGGCCTGGCTGGTCGCGGAACTGAACCGCGCCAGCTACAACTACCACGTGCTCGACGCCCCGATGATTCCGGACGCCGAGTACGATCGCCTGTACCACGAGCTTGCCGCGCTCGAGACGCTGCACCCCGAAGCGATCGCGCCCGATTCACCGACCCAGCGCGTGGGCGATGCGCCGATCGCCGAATTCGACCAGGTCACGCATGCAGTGCCGATGCTGTCGCTGAATAACGGCTTCGCCGACGAGGATGTCGACAACTTCGACCGCCGCGTGCGCGAAGGGCTCGAGACGCGCGAGGTCGCCTACAACGCCGAACTCAAATTCGACGGCCTGGCCATCAGCCTGCGCTATGAAAACGGCCGCTTCGTGCAGGCCGCCACGCGCGGCGACGGCTACACGGGCGAAGACGTCACTGCCAATATCCGCACCGTGCGCGTGATCCCGATGCGCCTGCATGGCGAGGCCGTGCCGGCCGTGCTCGAGGTGCGTGGTGAAGTGCTGATGTTCAAGCGCGACTTCGAGAGCCTGAACGAACGCCAGCGCGCCGCCGGCCACAAGGAATTCGCCAATCCACGCAACGCCGCCGCCGGCAGCCTGCGCCAGTTAGATGCGCGCATCACCAGTGCGCGCCGGCTGCGCTTTTTCGCCTATGGCGTCGGCCAGCTTGAAGCTGCGCAGGATGCGCTGCCCGTATCGCATTCGGCCATGCTCGACTGGCTCGATGCGCTCGGTCTGCCGGTCGCCAAGGAACGCCAGGTGGTCACTGGCCGCGATGGCCTGCTCGGGTTCTACCGCGACATCGGCGAGCGCCGCGCGTCGCTCCCGTACGAGATCGACGGCGTCGTCTATAAGGTCGACCGGCTGGACGATCAGCGTACGCTGGGCTTTGTTTCGCGCGCGCCCCGTTTCGCGCTGGCGCATAAATTCCCGGCCGAAGAAGCCTTGACCACGGTCCAGGCGATCGAGGTCCAGGTCGGCCGCACCGGCGCCATCACGCCGGTCGCGCGCCTGTTGCCCGTATCGGTCGGTGGCGTGACCGTCACCAACGCCACGCTGCACAATGAAGACGAAGTGCGGCGCAAGGACGTGCGGGTGGGCGACACGGTCATCGTGCGCCGCGCCGGCGACGTGATTCCCGAGGTGCTGGGTGTGGTGCTCGAACGCCGCCCGACGCCGGAACCTCCGGTCTACACCTTGCCGGCAACCTGCCCGGTGTGCGGCTCGCATGTCGTGCGCGAAGAAGGCGAAATCGTCGCGCGCTGCTCCGGCGGCCTGACCTGCGCCGCGCAGCGCAAAGAGGCGATCCGCCACTTCGCCGGCCGCCGCATGATGGACATCGAAGGGCTGGGCGACCGCTACATCGACAGTCTGGTCGAAGCGGACCTGGTCACCGGCGTGGCCGACCTGTACAAGCTGACGCAGGACGACCTGCTCAAGATGAAGCGCCTGGCCGACGAGGCCGACGCTGCAACCCCGGAAACCGTCCGGCAGGGCAAGGTGCCGACCAAATGGGCCGACAATCTGCTGGCGGCGATTGCCGCCAGCAAGGCGCCGCCGCTCGAACGCTTGCTGTTCGCACTGGGCATCCGCCACGTTGGCGAGTCCACCGCCAAGACACTGGCCGAGTATCTCGGTAGCCTGGCGCTGGTGCGCCGTGCCCCCGCCGCGCTGCTGCGCGTGCTGCCCGATATCGGCGGCACGGTGGCGCAGTCGATCGCCGACTTCTTCGCTGAACAAAAAAATCAGATTGCGCTGGATGCCTTGCTGGCGGCCGGCGTGGCGCCCAAGGGCGAGCATCCGCCCAAGGCCCAGCTGCGCGAGAAGCTCGACGAGATCAAGCTGCTGGCCGCGCTGGACATCCCGAAACTGACCGAGCCGCGCGCGCGCCAGATCATCGCCGCGGGCCAGACCCTGGACGCCATCGCCACACGTACCGACTTCGGGATCTTCGGCTTGCCGGCCACGGTGGCCAGCGCGCTCGAAGGCTGGCTGGCGGACGCGGCCAACCGCGATCTGGTGACGGCGCTGGCGGCCATGCGGCGCGAACTGCTCGATGCGGTGCCCGAAGCCGCGCCGACGCCTGAAGGCCCGTTGACCGGCAAGACGTTCGTGTTGACCGGGACGCTGCCGACCATGAGCCGCGACGCGGCCGGCGCGCTGATCGAAGCGGCCGGCGGCAAGATCGCCGGCTCGGTATCGAAGAAGACCTCGTACGTGGTGGCCGGTGCGGAGGCGGGCAGCAAGTTGGCCAAGGCCGAAGAACTGGGCGTCGCGATCCTGGACGAAGCGGCGCTGCTCGCGCTGCTCGGCCAATCATCCCCAACCTGACTGAACCCGATGACCCTGATCCGCAAAGCCGTATTTCCTGTGGCCGGCCTTGGCAGCCGCTTCCTGCCCGCGACCAAGGCGCAGCCGAAGGAAATGCTGCCGATCGTCGACAAGCCGCTGATCCAGTACGCGGTCGAAGAGGCGGTCGCCGCTGGCATCACGGAGCTGATTTTCATCACGGGCCGCAACAAGCGCGCGATCGAAGACCATTTCGACACCGCCTACGAGCTCGAGGCCGAACTGGAAGCGGCTGGCAAGCAGGCGCTGCTCGAGACGGTGCGCAATGTCATTCCGAAGAACGTCAACTGCATCTACATCCGCCAGTCCTCGCCTCTGGGCCTGGGCCACGCGGTGCTGTGCGCGCGCCCGGTGGTGGGCAACGATCCATTTGCCGTCCTGCTGGCCGACGACTTCATGGACACGGCCGCCGGCCACAAGCCGGTGCTGGCGCAGATGACCGACCTCTACACGTATGAGCGCAGCAGCATCCTGGCCGTACAGGACGTGCCACGCGAGCAGACGCGCCAGTACGGAATTGTCAGCGCCTCGCCATACCGTCCGAACCTCGAACTGGTGTCCGACATCATCGAGAAACCGCAGCCGGCCGATGCCCCGTCGACGCTGGCCGTCGTTGGCCGCTACGTGCTGTCGCCATCGATCTTCGGCTACCTCGAGACGATCGGCAAGGGCGCCGGCGGCGAAATCCAGCTGACCGACGGCATCGCCGCGCTGATGCAGGCCGAGCGCGTGCTGGCCTACCGCTACGCCGGCCAGCGCTACGACTGCGGCTCCAAACTTGGTTACCTGCAGGCGATGACGGCCATGGGCCTGAAACACCCCGAGACCGCCGAAGGCTTCCGCGCGTCGCTGACCGCGCTGCTGGCAGGAGAGGGGGCGCAATGACCGTACGAGCCATCCTGCGCATGGGCGATCCGCGCCTGCTGCGCGTGGCCCCGCCGGTCACGCAATTCGACACGCCCGAGCTGCACGCCCTGGTGGCGGACATGTTCGAGACCATGCATGCGGCCAAAGGCGTGGGCCTGGCCGCGCCGCAGATCGGCATCGATCTGCAGCTGGTGGTCTTCGGCTTCGCCAGCAACCAGCGCTATCCGGACGCGCCGCCGGTGCCGGAAACCGTGTTGATCAATCCCGTGCTCACGCCGATCGGCGAGGCGATGGAAGAGGGCGTCGAAGGCTGCCTGTCGATACCGGGCCTGCGCGGCAGCGTTCCGCGCTACGCGCGCCTGCATTACGAAGGCTTCGACCAGTTCGGCAAGCGCATCGCCGTTGACGCCGAAGGATTCCACGCGCGCGTGGTGCAGCATGAAGTCGATCATCTGCTGGGCATCCTGTACCCGTCGCGTATCCGCGACTTCAACCGCTTCGGCTTCACCGACGTGATGTTCCCTGACCTTGACCAGAAAGCCGACGCTTGATGCGCACCCTTTATCTGCTGGCGCTCCTGGGCGCGGCCCCGCTGGCGCACGGCGCCGACTTCTTCACGAAGATCGACCCGGCGCCAAAAAGCGAATTGTGGATCGACACAGGCTTTTACACGGCCCACTTCGACGGCGACAAGGACCTGAACAATAACAACAAGGGCCTGGCGCTCGAATACCGCTTCAGCGGCACGCTGGCCGCCACCGGCGGTCGCTTCTACAACAGCGACCGCGCCTGGTCGAACTACGCAGGCGTGATCTGGCAGCCATACGCAGTCGGACCGGTGCGCGTGGGCCTGGCGCTGGCGGCGTTCGACGGCTACCCGAAGACGCGCGACGGCGGCTGGTTCCCGGGCGTGATCCCGACGCTGACCTACGAGTACGAGCGCGTGGGCGTGAACGTCGGGATCATCCCGAACTACAAAGACCGCCTGTACGGCGGTATCTCGTTCCAGCTCAAGTTCAAACTGTTCCAACGATAAAGGCAAAAAGCGGGGGTCAGGTCTGACATTCGGACACGATCTCGACAGTCAGGTAGCCGAAACTCGCTGGCCGGTGCAAAAAGCGGGGGTCAGGTCTGACATTCGGACACGATCTCGACAGTCAGGTAGCCGAAACTCGCTGGCCGGGGCGATGCTAATCCCATGCAAGACACTAATGGAGGTGGCTAAAGCTGAGGCCGTGTCCGAATGTCAGACCTGACCCCGGCTGTGCTAAGGCAAAGGCTGAGGCCGTGTCCGAATGTCAGACCTGACCCCGGCTGTGCCGTTCACGCGTTCAGCGCCGGAGCGATCAGCTTTCCTTCGGATACGGACTCGGTCCGCCATCGGCGATGAATGCGTCGATCCGCTGCTGCAGCACTGGCAGAGGCACGGATCCCATGTGCAGCACGGTGTCGTGGAAGTTGCGGATATCGAACTTCGGCCCCAGCGCCTTTTCGGCCCGCGCGCGCGCTTCCTGGATCGCCATCTGGCCCAGGTAATACGACAGCGCCTGGCCCGGCCACGAGATGTAGCGATCCACTTCGGTTTCGACTTCGTGTTTCGACAGCGCTGTGTTCTCCATCAGGTAGGCCTGCGCCTGTTCGCGCGTCCAGCCCTTCGCATGCACGCCGGTATCGACCACGAGGCGTGACGCGCGCCAGGCCTGGTAGCTGAGCATCCCGAACACTTCATACGGCGTCTCATAGATGCCCATTTCGGCGCCCAGGCGCTCGGTGTACAGTGCCCAGCCTTCGCCATAGGCCGAGATGTACGCGCGGCGAAACGGTGGCACGCCTTTCTGCTCCTGCGCCAGCGGAATCTGGAAAGCATGGCCCGGCGCCGATTCGTGCAGCGTCAAGGCCGGCAGGCTGTAGAGCGGGCGCGCCGGCAGGTTATACGTGTTCACCCAATACATGCCTGGCCCGCCGCGGCCCGCAGTCCAGAATGGTGCCTGATCGTCCGGGACCGGCACGATCGCAAAGCGCCGGCGCGGCAGGTGGCCGAAGTACTGGTCGGCCTTGGCGTCGAAGCGCTTGGCGGTCCACGCCGCGCTCTTGAGCAGCTCTGCGGGCGTCTTGGCATAGAACTGCGGATCGGTGCGCAGGAATTGCAGGAAGGCCTGCAAGTCACCCTTGAACCCGACCTGCCGCATGATGTCATGCATCTCGGCGCGGATCTTTGCCATCTCGGCCAGGCCGATCGCATGGATCTGGTCGGCCGTCAGGCTGGTCGTCGTGAATTCGACGATCTTCGACTGGTAGTAATCCTTCCCGCCCGGCATGTCCTGGGCGGCCAGCGTGGTGCGGGCTTTTGGGACGTATTCGTCGCGGAAGAAGGCGAGGGTCTTGGCATGCGCCGGCTGTACCTTGCCGGCGATGATGGCGACGGCCTGGCGGCGCAGCGCTTCCTGCTCGGCCGCGGGCATGGTCGACGGCATCTCTTTGAACGGGCCGTAGAACACCGTGTCCTGCGGCGTTTTTGCCTCGGTTACCGACAGCAGCGTGCTTTCGCGGCCGGCCAGCGTGACCTTCGGCGGCGTGAAGCCGCGCGCCAGGCCCGCGCGCATATTGCCGATCTCCTCGTCGAAGTACGCCGGGATGCCTTCGAGCTGGTCAAGATAGGTGCGGTAAGCCTGCGTGGTCTTGAGCGGGCGGCGCGCGCTGTAAGTAACGCCGGTCCAGAACGCGCTGTCGGCATTGACCGGCTGCTCGAACTCGCGAAACACCTGGGCATCGTGCAGCGAGGCGATCTGCGCGCGATACACGGCGAAGTTGATGCGCTCTGCTGGCGACAGGCTGGCGGGCTTGATCGCATCGAGCTGTTTCAGGATGCCGGCCCAGTACACGCGGCGCGCTTCCTGCGCTGGCGCGTCGACCCGGGCGAAGCCGCGGCTGGCGTCCGGTGCATCCTCATCGCGTTCGAGCTTTTCGGCGACGCGCCACTTCCATTCCCGCGTATAGATGTCCTTGAAGCGCGCATCGGCTGGCGTTGCCTGCGCAGCCTTGCCCGCTGCAGGCACCGCCGCTATCGCTGCTGCTGGCGCCATGGCCAATCCCATTACCACGAAGGCCGTCGAGACGACGGCGCTGAGCTTCTTCTTTTCCATTGAATCCCAATCCATGAATGTGCATGATGCTCGGGAGCATGTTCGCCCGGCGCATGCCATCTTAGCGGGGAATGCCGGGAATGCCTACTGCATGCAAGCCGCCTCGTCACCGCGTATTGACGGGCTGCGGGTCGGCTTCCACGCCGTCTTTGTCCCCACCATCTACATGGGCTTTCAAAAGAAACGGTCGAAAGCCACGATATAATGTTGCCAACCTATCGCCGGGCACCACACGACGCGGGCGTACGACCAATCCGCACCGCAGCGTGCATGGACCTTTCATGATGATAACGGCCGCAATTGCTTTTCGATCCAGACATGATGACGAGTAAGGGTGATCCCGGCCGCTCTGTCGAGCACCTGTTACTCATTCAATCCTGGCGGCGTCTAGCCGACCAGTTGGGCCCACTCATTGGCGACAACGGTTTCTGCGCGCTGTATGGCCGGGCTCTGCGCCTCGTCGGTCCCGATTACACATGGCTGGCCTCCACTGCGCCGTGCCAGACCCGCGCCGCCCAAATCGACGCGCTGGACGACATGCTCGCCAGCGTTGCACCCGACCTCGCACAAGCGGCCCATGCGGCCCTGCTCCAGACGTTTACCAACCTGCTGGCGTCGCTGATCGGGCACGCACTTGCGCGGCGCCTGCTCGATGCCGCGGCAGTTGACGGAGAAGAGAAGAAAGTACAGGATCACAACTAATGAGCGACAAAGTATCACTTGGGAAATTGAGCACTGGTGTGCAAGGGCTCGATGTCCTGCTCGGTGGTGGACTGAGCGAGTTTTCGTTCAACCTGATCGCCGGGCCACCGGGTTCAGGCAAGACCACGCTGGCGCACCAGATCATGTTCTCCCTCGCGACCACCGAGCGGCGCGCCCTGTTCTTCACCGTGCTGGGCGAGCCGCCGCTGAAGATGCTGCGCTACCAGCAGCAGTACAGTTTCTTCGACATGCAGAAGGTCGGCACTGTGGTGCGTTACGTGAACCTGGCCGAAGACCTGCGCGCTGGCGACTTCAGCACCGTGCTGGCGCGCATGATGAAAGAGGTCGAGGACTTCGCACCGAGCCTCGTGTTCGTCGATTCGTTCCGCTCGGTCGCGCAGACGGCGCGCAGCGGCAATGAGGGCGTGGCCGACCTGCAGCACTTCATCCAGGATCTCGGCACGCGCATGACCAGCTGGCAAGCGACCACCTTCCTGATCGGCGAATATGCCAACAGCGATGCCGAGGCCAGTCCGATCATGACAGTGGCCGACGGCATGATCTCGCTGACGCCCGTCCATGACGACAATTCGGTGGTGCGCAAGATGCGCGTGGTGAAGATGCGCGGCCAGGCCCACATGAACGGCTCGCACACCTTCCGTATTACCAGCGACGGCATCCGCGTCTACCCACGCATGCTGCCGCCGCTGGCCCACGACCATCACGACGGCGCGCCGACCGACCGCGATCACAAGCGCATTCCGACCGGCACGCGCGACCTCGATGTACTGCTGCATGGCGGCCTGCCGCAGGGGCATTCGTTGCTGGTGACCGGCCCCAGCGGCTGCGGCAAGACCATCCTGGCCACGCGTTTCCTGCAAGAGGGCGTGCGCCAGGGCGAGAAGGGCGTGGCCCTGTCGTTCGAGAAAGGCACATCGCGCTTGCGCAATGCCGAACTGGCTGCGATGGTGGACGCGGGCGACGTGGTGGTGCTGGAAAGCCGGATGATCGACCTGACGGTCGACGAGGTACTCGAGGCGCTGAACGAAGCAATCGACCGCACCGGTGCGCGCCGGGTAGTGGTCGATTCGCTGTCCGAGCTGTCGTTGTACCTGGCGCCGGAAGGGCGCAACCAGTTGCGCTCCACCGTGTTCCAGATGCTCACGTCGCTGGTCAAGCGCAACGTCACGGTGCTGGTGACGATGGGGATGGACGACGACTTCACGCATCTGCGCTTCAGCCAGTCCGAAATCGCCTACCTGACCGATGCGGTCGTGCTGATGCGCTTTGGCGAAAGCGCCGGCCAGCTGCGCCGGTTCATTTCGGTGGTCAAGGTACGCGGCAGCAGCCACAGTCACGACCTGCGCGAATTCCATATCGACGACGCCGGCATCCACATCGATGCGATCAGCACCGCGCACGAGGGTGTGCTGCACGGGTTGCCGACCACACGCGGCGCCACCTGAGTGACTTCCATGCCGGCGCTTCCTGGCAACGAACCCGTCACGGCCGAGAGCCGTCTCGCGCAGCTCGAGCGCGAGAACGCGCAGTTGCGGCGCGAGCTGTCAGCCAGCACGGCGCTGGCTGACAGCCTGCGCGAGGCCAACGAACACCTGGTGCTGGCGGCGGTCGATGCGCAAACCTCGCGCGACGATGCCGAGGACAACAACCGGCGCCAGAACGAGTTCCTTGCCATGCTGGCGCACGAACTGCGCAATCCGCTGGTACCGATCAGCGTCTCGGCAGGCCTGCTCGAACGGGGCCCGGTCGCCTCGTTACCGCTGGCGCGCCTGACGGCCGTGATCCAGCGCCAGGTGGACCATATGGCGCGCCTGCTCGACGATCTGCTCGATGCTGCGCGCCTGAGCAGCGGCAAGATCACGCTGGCGATCGAGCCATTGCGCCTGGCTGAAGTGCTCGAACACGCCGCCGAGACGATCATGCCGCGCGTGCGCGAGCGCAGGCAGAGCCTCACGATCACCCACGACGAGCGCAATCTGGTCGTCGACGGTGACCGCGTGCGCCTGACGCAGGTCTTCACCAATCTGCTCAACAACGCCTCGAAGTACACGCAGGATGGTGGCCGCGTTGCCGTCTGCGTGCGCTGCGGCGAGGGCATCGCGGTCACGATTGCCGACAATGGCGCCGGCATGTCGGACGAGACCATCGGGCGCGCGTTCGAGCTGTTCACGCAGGGACCGCGCACGCTGGCGCGCTCGGAGGGCGGACTGGGCGTGGGCCTGAACGTCGTGCGCAATCTGGTGAGCATGCATGGCGGCAGCGTGACTGCCGGCAGCGACGGCCCGGGGCAGGGCAGCACCTTCATCGTGAGGCTGCCGCAATCGTCGGCCGCTGCCCCGCTTGCTCCCACCACGGCGCCATCGCATGCGGCCAGCGCCACGCGCCGCATCCTGGTCATTGAAGACAATGGCGACGCCGCCGACGTGCTGCGCATGTTGCTCGAGCTCGAGGGCCACCAGGTCGAGATCGCGGCCGAGGGGCACGCTGGCCTGGCACTCGCACTTGAAGGACGTTTCGACGCCATCGTCTGCGACATCGGCCTGCCCGGCATCGATGGCCTGGAGCTGATGACGCGCCTGCGCGCCGCGCAACCGGTCCCGCGGCCGCTGACGGTGGCGCTGTCGGGCTATGGCCAACCGAGTGACCGCGCGCGTGCGCTGGCCGCCGGGTTCGATCGTTACCTGGTCAAGCCGGTGGCGCCGGCGACGCTCGTCGAGGCGCTGGCTGGCGTGTCGGCCGCCTCAGCGTAAATAGACTTCATTCCCCATGCATCATGAAACAAATCACGTGCAGACCCTGCACGCTTGACATGTAAAACGATCGTTGTACACTTGAGTCATGGACAAGAAAACTACGATGGCTGCAGCAGCAGCACAGCTGTTCGCGCGGGAAGGCTTGCGCGGCATCGGCGTTGATCACATCGGCGCCACGGTCGGCGCATCCACCCGTACGCTCTACAAGCATTTCGGTTCGCGCGATGGGCTGGTCATGGCAGCGCTCGAATCGCGGCATGCGGCATTCATGGCTCTCCTGAATCATGACGACGCAGAGACCGGTACCGTTGAATCGCTGTTCGATACGCTCGAACAATGGTCGGACAAATTCGGTGCCTCGGGCTGTCTGCTGCTGCGGGCGGGCAATGAATACTTGGGTGCGAACGACGACATCGTGGCCCTGGTGCGCGGACAAAAAGCCGCATTTTTCAGGGAAATCACCAGGCGCGTCAATCACGCGCTGGGACATGATGACGCGCTGTTGTCCTCCCAGATCTGGATCCTGTTCGAAGGCGCCACGGCCATCGCCAGCCTGGACAATACGGCGGTGATTCGCGCTGCCAAGGCTGCCGCCAAATCCCTGATGGCCCATGCTGGCAAGCACAGTGAAGCATAACGTCAACCTGCTGGCGGCGGCTTTCGCGCTGACTGCCGTCTCGTACGGGCTCGCGCGCTTTGCCTTCGGGCTGCTGCTGCCGCAGATACGCACTGAGCTATCCCTCGATATCGGCACCACGGGCTGGATCGGCAGCAGCGCGTTCGTCGCGTATTGCATTGGCGTGTGCATCACCGCCGCGTTGAACCGTGTGTGCTCGCCACGGGCGCTTGCCTTTGCCGCGGGATTGGCGTCGACCATTGGCATGGTCATCATCACGTTGTCTGCGAGCGGGATAGTCCTGGGACTGGGTGTCGCGCTGGCAGGCCTGAGTACCGGCCTGACCTCGCCGCCACTGGCGACGGCGGTGTCATTGCAATTTGACGATGCACACCGGCCGAAGGCCAATGCCATCATCAATGCGGGCACCGCAGCGGGCATCGTGTTGTCAGGCCTGGCGAGCCTGCTCGCATTCGGTGGCTGGCGCGAACTGTATATCCTTTTTGCGGCGATCAGCTGCGCAGTCGCGGTGTGGGTGTTGTATGCCGTGCCAACGGGGCACGAACGCACCGCGAGCGAGCCCATTTCATTTGCCATCTTCAAGCGCCCCGGCATGCTGGCGCTCTGCACGGGCAGCTTTTTGATGGGCTTGTCGAGTACTGCAATCTGGACATTCGGCGGCAGCCTGTTGCGGGACGAATTCAACTTCACGCAAACCGATATCGCCTGGGTCTGGGTGGCGCTTGGTCTGGCTGGCGTAACTGGCGCGATGACGGGCGTCTTCGTGCAGCGGTTCGGCCTCGTGCGGGTTCATTGGGTTTCCCTGGCCGGCATGGCGGCGGGGATGATTGGCCTGTCCTTCACGTCGGTCTCGGTGGCATTCGCTTTCATCAGCGTCGCGCTGTTCGGCGCTTCATATATCACGTTGTCCGGCGCGTTTCTGATCCAGGGCATCCGGCTGCTTCCGGATCGGCCCGATCTGGGACTGGGTATCCCGTTTCTGATTCTCGCCGCAGGCCAGAGCGCGGGATCGCCATTGTTTGGCGCATTGTTGACCGGTTGGGGCGTGGGCATTGCGTTGCCTGTCTTTGCAGGGGCGGCTTTGCTGTCGGGTTGTATTCGTCCATGGCACTCTGCGGATAACGCCTTTGTTGCGCCTTGACGTTCATTCCAAAACCAGGCGTGTGCCGATTCTGCGCGTTGCCCATGCCGGGAGGCTATTCCAGCGAGACGCCCAGCTGCTTGATCAGCCCGTCGCGGTCTTGCTCCAGCGCCACCAGCACGGTCTCGTTCTCGAACAAAAAACGATAGCGTGCCTGCTTGCCGTTTCCTTCGCTGCTGCGTGCCAGCACGTCGACGTTGCGTAATGGCCCGTAATCACGGAACTCGGTGGCAATCTGCGTGACCCATCGCTGATTGAATCGGCCGCGTTCGCTTTCGGACAGGCCTGCGGGAATCTGTCCTGCAGCCAGCTCGCCAATCACCTTGCGCGCGCCGGCGGTGTCGGCAGGCGCGCGGTCTGCAATGGCCGGCGGGCGCGGATCAGCCAGTGCGGGCACGTAGTGCGCGGCGATCATGTCCGCGATCTTGCCCTGGCGTGCAGCAGCCGAATTGGCCAGTACCACCACCGTGAGGCGTTCATCGGGGTAGCGCGCGAGGGCTGCCTTGAAGCCTTGCCAGACGCCGCCATGCTGGACAACACGGTGGCCCTGCTGGCGGCCCACGTACCAACCCAGGCCGTAGGGAGCACTGCTGCCGTCATTCAGGCGCGCCGGCGTCCAGCTGGCGGCCTTGGCATGGGCATCGAGAACGGCATCGCCGTCGAGCGCCATGCTCCAGCGCGCCAGGTCGCGGGCGCTCAGCTGGATCGTGCCGTCGGCAGTGCGGTTCTGACTGGGCGCCACCCAGCGCTGATTCTGCAGTTTGCCGTCGATCCGCTCGTAGCCCGCGGCGCGGCCCGGTACGATGTCCGATTCGCTGATCACGCCCGCGGTCGTCATGCCAAGCGGCGCAAAGATGCGTTCTTCAAGCTGGTCGCCGAAATATTTACCGCCAACCCGGTTGCAAATGAAGCCGAGCAGGTGGTAGCCGGCATTGCTATAGGCAAAGCGCTCTCCGGGGGCAGATAACAGGGGCAAGGACGCCTCCAGTGCGATCAGTTCATCATCGCTGTAATCCTTGCGCAGGTCGATTTTCGTGTAGGGGTCGCCGAGGCCGGACGTGTGCGTGAGCAGGTGGCGAATCGTGATGCCCTTCCAGGCGATCGGCGTGTTGTCCAGGTAGCGCGAGATCGGGTCGTCGAGTGTCAGCTTGCCGTCTTTCTCGAGCAGCAGCACCAATGCAGCCGTGAACGTCTTGCCGGTCGACGCGGACTGGAAAACGGTGTCCGGCGTGACCGGCACGCGGTGCTCCACGTTGGCCAGGCCATAGCCCCGTTCACGCACGATCTTGCCGTCCTTGACCACGACCACCGCCAGACCCGGTACCTGACGTGCCAGCATCATGCGTTCAATGGCAGCGTCAAGGGCGTCGGCATGGGCTGTACCCGCCGAGAACGCGGCCAGCAGGACGACTGAAATCGATATGCGCATTGTGCATTCACCTCTTTGAGTGGAAACAGCGGGCATTACAAACGGCTTGGAATGGTACCAATGGGCCGCCTTTTGAAGATGGCATAATACGGGATGCACGTGCTGGACTGCAGACCTTATTCGCGGATAGACCCAGCCTGAATATTCATGACGGGCTGCAGAAAATTAAACGGAGCAATATGCAAGACGTTTCCTGGTATTGGATTGCTTCAGCTGGCCTGATTGGCATGACCGCACTCTATCTCGCTTTCCGCCTTTCCAATCAGCGATGGCCGCGAGTAATGGCCGCGACAGCGGCTGGTGTAGTCGTTTGTGTTTATGCCGGCGACGTCAGCGCACTTCGGGCTATTTTGCTGTCTGGTGCCATTTTGACGATCTGCAGTGCGACAGCCCAGCGCAAATAGCCGTGCCGCTCCCTGAACATGGCGTGACATGATCAGGCGATGTCGGCCATGACTATCGGCTATGCCCAGCTCAAGCCTTTTTCAGGGCAAAGCATTCGTGCCTTGACCCGGAGATTCAGGTTGATTTGCAGCTTGAATGTTCAACAGAGGCTGCGTCAGTTCGATCAGATTGCCCCATGGATCGCTGAAAAAAGCGAAACGCAGCGCCAGTCCGGGTGCGTCGCGCGGTTCGCTGACAATCCTCACATCACGACGTCTCAGTTCACCGATCGCGGCATCGACATCCTCGACGCGCAGGCACAGATGGTGCCATCCGGCGACCGCATGGGTATCGATCAGCTGGTCGTACCCGGGACGCGGCGCGCAGCCGGGCCCTGCAATCAACTCGATGCGAAAACCGTCGTCAGCAGCAGGAGCAAGAAAAGCCAGTGTCTTTTCACCCAGTGCCATGGTGCGCATCAGGCGGAAATCGAGCGTGCCGGTGTACCAGGCTGCAGCGGCTTCAAAGTCCGGCACGCGCAGTCCGACATGGTCGCCTCGCCATGAGGTAAACGGGCTCGTTGGATTGGTCGACGTGACGTCGTTGGATGCTGGCATGGCGTTCTTTCAAAAGGGTCGCAAACGAATCAGCCAGAAGAACGGCGCTATTTGTGCGTTCTCTCCAGCGATCACTGGGCGCCTGGATACGCCGCCTGTCGAGCGGTCGGATCCGGCGCAACCCAGTGTAGAAGAGGCCAGCCAGTTTGATAAGACGGCGGTTTCAGAATAGACTGATCGCCATGAAGAACAATCGCGAGCCATCCCTGGACGATCTTGCCGTATTTATTGCGGTGTGCGATGCGAAGGGATTCCGCGCCGCCGCCAAACGGCTGGGACTGGCCCCGTCGAATGTCAGCGACACCATCACGCGTCTGGAAAAGCAGCTTGGCTTGCCCCTCCTGACCCGAAACACGCGCAGCGTGACGCCAACCGAAGCAGGGCGCGAGCTGGAAGCCCGCTTGGGCCCCTTGTTATCCCAGACGCGCGCTGCCCTGCAAGAGCTCAGCGCCGCGTCGACGTCAGTGAGCGGATTGCTGAAACTGAATGTGGCCGGTTCGGTCATGGTCGATATCCTGCCGCCGTTGATCGACCGCTTTCTAGCCGCGCACCCTGCAGTGCGCGTGGAGCTGGTCGTGGACGACCGGCTGACGGATACGATTGCCCAGGGTTGTGCTGCCGGCATCCGCTATCCCGAACATCTTGCGAAGGACATGATTGCGGTGCCCATCGGGCCGCGCTACCAGGAGCTGGCGCTGGCCGCGGCGCCAGCGTATCTGCGGGCGCATGGCCACCCCGGGCATCCCCGCGACGTCATGGGACACCAGTGCGTGCGCCTGCGTTTTGCCAGCGGCGCGCTCACTGCCTGGGACTTCGAGCGCGATGGCGAAAAAATCACCGTCGATCCTGCGAGCCGATTGATCATCGGCGTCGATGCAGCTGCTGCCGCTATCGAACTGGCGCGTGCCGGGCATGGATTGATCTGCACTTTCAGGAACTGGCTCGATCCGTATTTCGAGAACGGCAGTCTCGAACCTGTCCTGACAACGTGGTGGCAACGATTCGATGGCCCCAAGCTGTATTTCCCGAGCCGACGCATGCCGGCGCCGTTGCGCGCCTTCATCGACCTGGTCGCAGCATCGCCGGTGTCCGAGGGTTGACGGTGCCGGGCCTTCAGCGCCCCAGCTGCCGCGCCAGCCGCGCCACCGCTTCCTCGATCCGCTCATATTTCGTCGCATACGAAAAGCGCACATGCTGCGCAGGAGCCGCTACACCAAAATCGTCCCCCGGCACGATCGCCACGTGCGCGTCATTGAGCAGCGCCATGCTCAGCGCCGCACTGTCGCCGCGCAGCGGATGGTCGAGCGCGCTGATGTCGGCGTACACATAGAACGCACCGTCGGGCATCACCGGCACCCCGAACCCAAGCTCGCGCAAGGCGGGCACCAGATAGTCGCGGCGGCGCTGGAATTCCTGGCGGCGTGCTTCGAAGATCGCCAGCGCTTCGGGCTGGAAGCAGGCCAGCGCCGCATGCTGGGCGATCGTCGGCGCGCAGATGAACAGGTTCTGGGCCAGCTTTTCGAACACGGGCACCAGGCTGTCGGGCACCACGAGCCAGCCAAGGCGCCAGCCGGTCATGTTGAAGTATTTCGAGAAGCTGTTCACGGTGATGACATCCGGGTCCAGCGCCAGCGCGCTGACCGGCACGTGGTCGTACGACAGACCCTGGTAAATCTCGTCGACGATGGCAAAGCCGCCCCGTGTGCGCACGGCAGCGAGCATGTCGCGCAGCTGCGCCGGTGTCATCGACGTGCCCGTGGGGTTGGAGGGCGAGGCCACCAGCACGCCGCGCGTGCGCGCCGTCCAGCGCTCGTGCACATGGTGCGCGCCGAGCTGGTAGCGGTCCTCGAACGAGGAGGGCACCAGGATCGGCGTGCCGCCGAAGCTGGTCACAAAATGGCGGTTGCACGGGTACGAGGGATCGGGCATCAGGACCTCGTCGCCCTGGCCGACCAGCGCGGCGCAGGCCAGCAGCAGGCCGGCCGAGGCGCCAGCGGTGATGACGATGCGGCGTGGATCGATGGTCAGGCCCTGTGTGGCCGCGTAGTGGCCCGAGATGGCGGTGCGCAGCTCGGGCAGGCCGAGCGACTCGGTGTATTGGGTGACGCCGCCGCGGATCGCGGCCACGGCCGCATCGGCGACGATGTCGGGCGCCGTGAAATCGGGCTCGCCGACGCTCATGCTGATGATGTCGTGGCCCGCGCGCCGCAGCAGCGCGGCGGCCTTGACCATCTCCATGACGCGAAACGGTTCGATGGCGTGCACGCGCTGTGCGACCTGCAGATTGGTGTCGAGGGAATTGGAAGACATGATGGCCGGATCGGAAAAGAACAATCCGGCCATCTTACAAGAACGCTAGCGGTGCGTGTGGTGCTCAGCCGTCAGGCGGCGCATCAGTGGCAGTGCGGCCAGCGCGATCAGCGTGCAGGCGATGGCGGCCAGCCCCAGCTTGTTGAACAGGCTTGTGTAGATCGGCAGCGTTTGCAGCGGGTCGGTCATCCCTTGCGGCACGCTGGCCATCGTGGCCACCAGGCCGCCCAGGTATTGCGAAATGCCGACCGCAACGAAGTAGGCGCCCATCATGAAGCCGCCCATCCGTGCCGGCACGTAGCGCGCGATCATCGCCAGTCCGAGGCCGCTCACCAGCAGTTCGCCCAGCGAATACAGGCCGTAGCCCGCGATCATGATCCACGACGACGTCAGGCCGTTGACCGCGAAGGCGCCGGCGAAGCCGTATGTGAAGAAGCCCGCCGCGACGACGGCAAAGCCCAGCGCGAACTTGGCGGCGATCGACAGGTCGCGCCCGGCATTGCTGGCGCGCGTGTAAACCCAGGCCAGCACGGGGCTGAGCAGCATGATCCAGATGGCGTTGAGCGCCTGGAACTGCGCCGGCGACCAGGTGAACAGGTGGTTGCCGAACAGGCTGAAGTCCAGGTCGACATTCCGCAGCGCGAACAGTGACAGCGACGTCGACATCTGCTGGTAGAAGATGAAGAAGAACACCGTCTGCAGCGTCAGCACGAGCGCGGCGACGAGGCCCGAGCGTTCGCTGGTCTGGCTGGTACGGATCAGGTGGATGAAGATGCCCAGCACGACGAGGCCCGCCAGGTACACGAACAGGCGCGCGAGCCAGCCGTATTCGAGGATGAAGGCCGATGCAATCACCGCCAGAACGCCGCCGCCCAGCACCAGCGCGAGCTTGCCCCAGTTGAGCGGCAAGTTGTCCGGGGGCGAACCGATATGCCCGATCGTACGGCGCAACAGGCCCACGGTGATGAGGCCCACCCACAGACCCACGCTGCAGAATGCGAACGCCACGTGCCAGCCCAGTTCACCGGCGTAGTTGGCGTTGACGTAGTCCTTGATGGCCGGCGTGGCCAGCATCGAGACCGTGGAGCCGACATTGACGGCCATGTAGTAGATGGTGAAGGCGCTGTCGATCTTCGAGTCGTTGCCTTCGTAGATCTTGCGCACCAGGTTCGCGGTATTGGGCTTGAACAGGCCATTGCCGACGACGATCACGCCCAACGCCGAAAACGTCAGCCAGGTATTGGTCGTCGGGATGCCCATCAGCGCGTAGCCGAGCGACAGGATGATGGCGCCGATCACCATCGAGCGGCGCGTGCCGAGCACCTTGTCGCCGATCCAGCCGCCGATCGCCGGTGCGACGTAGATCAGTGCGGCGGCTGCACCCCATACGAGCGTCGCGCGGGTGTCGTCGAATCCCAGGCGCTGCACCATGAAGTAGACGATCAGCGCCTGCATGCCGTAGTAGCCGAAGCGCTCCCACAACTCGATCAGCGCGATCGTGGCGAATGAGCGGGTCTGGCTGACCGGGCGCCCGAGTGTCGTGTCCATACAAATCCTCTGCGACTGCGCCCCGGTCAGGCCGGCGCGCAAAATCCGACGATTCTATGCGATTTGGGTGAAAGACGCATCGTCGGGGCACTGCGCGGTGCTTACAGTTTCACGACAGTCGACGGACAATAAACCCGCAAGCGAGCGCCGGTGATTGCCTAGAATCGCGCACTGACAACATCCACAAGATCCGAAAGACTCGCATGATTGACCACACCAGGCCCATGGCCGTCCGCATCGCCTGCGCATTGCTGCTCGGCGCCTTCGTCACCGCTTGCGGCGGCTCGGACAACCCGGCGCTGCCGCTCCCGCCACCAGTGGCCGTCACGCCGGTCGCAACAAAGCTCGAACTGCTGTCGTCGACCGCGCGCGCGATGGACACGGTCGTGTTCCGGGGCGACAGCGCCTACCTGTCGCTGGCCAACAGCGCGACCGAAGGCTCGGCCGTCCTGCGCACCGCGCTGCCCCTGACTGCCGCCTCGAACTGGCGCCCGGTGGCGCTGGGCGCATGCGCCATGGCGCCCATTGGCGACTTCATCGGGCGTTCGCCGAAGATCAAGCTGGTAGGGCATGACGTGTGGCTGATGCAGCCGTGGGCAGATACGCCCGAGACCAGCAACGAACACTCGACCTGCACATTGGGTCCAACAGCTGCCAGCTTCGCGCCGCGCGACCAGGATCTGCGCACCTGCAACGACTACTTCTGCGAAACGCTGTCCATGCAGGACCTGAAACTGGCCGGCAACCGGCTGTACAGCAACGCGGGCGGCGGCAACAACCTGCTCACGTCAAGCGACGGTGGCACGACCTGGCAGGTGATCCGGGGCTCGAAGGATTCGCAGATGTGCTACGCGACCAAGTTCCACGTGCTGGGCGACCGCGTGCTGGTCGGCGGCGAATGCCCGCTCGACATGGCCTTCGTCGAGGCCTATCGCCTCACCGCAGACGGCGGCGCGCTGGCCGGCGACGCCAAGCTGCCACTGACCTTGCCCGAGCTGGAAAACCGCAATGTCCAGTTCATCGAATCGGTGCCGGGCACCGAGATCGTCTACGTCGGTGTCGAAGGCGGCCTGCTGCGCAGCCTCGATGATGGCCGCAGCTTCCGGTTCGTACTGCGCGAGCCGCTGACGAGCGCCAAAAGCTATCCGTACATCGGCGCCTTCCTGCCGCTGCGCGACAAGCCGGGTACGCTGGTCATCGGCGGCTTCGACAAACTGCATGGCCGACCTTATCTGGCGTGGTCGGAGGACAGCGGCAACTCGTGGAAGGACATCTCGGCGCTGGTGCCGGGCTTCGACAAGAAGACCGACGACGAATTCTCGACGCCGTCGGTGTCGGCGCTGAGCCAGGATCCGGAAGGCCGCATCATCGTCGTGACCAACGAGCGCGCCGATGGCCAGGGCCGCCTGATGCTGCTGACGCTCGGTACCCGCTAGTGGGCGACCGGTCTTCAGGTTTCATGTAGGGCAAGGCTGTTGGTGGCGGCCGAATTCTGTCATGCTTCGGCTGCAGCCGCACAACCTGACATAACGACAACCACGCCATGACAACAGCCACGATCGCCCGCCTTGCCCTGTGCATCACCGCACTCCCACTGGCCACCAGCACGTTCGCATTTGCGCAGAACGTCGAGCGCCAGTTCAAGAGCGTCACGCAGAACGGCAACACACTCGAGATCGCGACGGCCGACGGGCGCTACCTGATCAAGCCGTATTCGAGCGCGATCGTCGAGACCACCTTCATCCCGAACGGCGAACAGCTGGACCCGGCATCGCATGCGGTGATCCTGGCCCCGGTCCAGGCCCCGGCGACCTTCAAGGACGACGGCGCGCGCATCACCTACGCGACCGACGGCATCGCGGTCACGGTCGAGCGCAAGCCGTTTCGCATCGCTTATACGTACAAGGGCAAGCCGCTCGTGGCCGAGAAGCGTGGCTTTGGCCGCGTCGACGGCATGGACACCATCGAATTCGGACTGGACGACGGCGAAGCGCTGTACGGTGGCGGGGCGCGTGCGCTCGGCATGAACCGGCGCGGCAACCGCCTGCGTCTGTACAACAAGGCCGACTACGGCTACGCCGAACGCTCCGAACTGCTCAACTTCACGATTCCGGTGGCGCTGTCGTCGAAAAAATACGCGATCCACTTCGACAATCCGCAGGTCGGCTGGCTCGATTTCGACAGCCGCAAGGACGGTACGCTGCGCTATGAAGTCATCGGCGGGCGCAAAACGTACCAGGTCGTCGCAGGCGACACCTGGGACGCCGTCATGACCGGCTACACTGACCTGACGGGCCGCCAGCCGCTGCCGCCGCGCTGGGCCTTCGGCAACTTCGCCAGCCGCTTCGGCTACAAGACCGAGGCCGAGACGCGCGCCATCGTCGACAAGTTCGCGCAAGAGAAGATTCCGCTCGACGCGGTCGTGCTCGACCTGTACTGGTTCGGCAAGACGGTGCAGGGCACGATGGGCAATATGGACTGGGATCGCGACACGTTCCCGTACGCCGAGAAAATGATGGCCGACTTCAAGGCCAAGGGCGTCAAGACGGTCGTCATCACCGAGCCGTTCGTCTTGACCACGTCCAGGCGCTGGCAGGAAGCCGTCGACAAGAACGTGCTGGCGCTGGACGGCAAAGGCAAGCCGGCCACGTATGACTTCTACTTCGGTAACACGGGCCTGATCGACCTGTACAAACAGGAAGGGCGCGACTGGTGGTGGAACATCTACCGCGACCTGAAAAAGGGCGGCGTCACGGGCTGGTGGGGCGACCTGGGCGAGCCGGAGCTGCATCCGTCGAACCTGGTGCACGGCACCGGCACGGCGGACCAGGTCCACAATATCTATGGCCACGACTGGGCGCGCCTGATCGCCGAAGGCTACGGGCGTGAATTCCCGGCCGAGCGCCCGTTCATCCTGATGCGCGCAGGTTACTCGGGCTCGCAGCGCTTCGGCATGATCCCGTGGTCGGGTGACGTCAGCCGCAGCTGGGGCGGCCTGCAGTCGCAGATGGAAATCTCGCTGCAGATGGGCATGCAGGGCCTGGCCTACATGCACTCGGACCTGGGCGGCTTTGCCGGCGCAGTGCTCGACGACGAACTGTACGTGCGCTGGCTGCAGTACGGCGTGTTCCAGCCGATCTTCCGCCCGCATGCGCAAGAGGCGGTGGCGTCCGAACCGGTGCTGCGCTCGGAGCGCACCAAGGTGCTGGCGCGCGAAGCCGTGTGGTTGCGCTACGCGATGCTGCCGTATAACTACACGATCGCGTTCGACAACCAGCAGACCGGCATGCCTTTGATGCGCCCCCTGATGTTCGTCGAAACCGATCCGGCCCAGCCGATCGAGCGCTCGTCGACCTATCTGTGGGGCCCGGATTTCCTCGTCACGCCGATCGTCAAGCCGGGTGCCACGCGCGCCGAGGTGTACTTCCCGACCACGGGCAGCGTGTGGTTCGACTTCCATACGGGCCAGGCGCACAAGGGCGGCATTCTCGAAACCGTGCGCCCGGTCGATGCCAACATCCCGGTCTACGTGCGCGCCGGCGCCTTCGTGCCGATGGCGAAGGTGGTACAGACCACGCGCGATTACACTGGCCGTCACATTGACCTGCACTACTACCACGATGCCTCGGTCAAGACGTCCAGCGGCAAGCTGTATGACGACGATGGCGAGACGGCTGGCGCCTTCGCTGCGGGCAAGTACGAGATCGTGCGCTTCACCAGCAAGCTGGCTGACGCAGACGGCAAGGCGCAGCTCGAGATCGGTTTTGCCACCGAAACCGGCAAGGCGATGACCGCCGTCCCAAGGGGCTTTTCGCTCAAGGTGCACAATGTGGCGGCCAAGCCGCGGGCGGTGACGGTGGACGGGCGCGCCGTGCGCTTCGTGTTCAACGCCCAGCAGCACCTGCTGGAAGTGCCGGTCGCGGCGAAGGCGGGCCAGGCGGCGCAAGTGGTGGTCACGCTGTAACGGCGCGTGGCAGGGACGGTGGTCTGGCGAACATCGCAGGTTGCCGAAATTCGCTACATTGGGTGCTTCATTTCAGGAGCCACCCATGACGACCACCGCACCAGCCAATCCCCTCGTGTTTCGCAGCGAGTTCGAACACGTCGGCCTCGACGAATCCGAGACCATCCACGCCCTTCAAACCGTGTTTGCCAACATGGCCAAGAAGGTGGCAGACGCTGAGGGCCACGCCAGCCGCGCCGTCCACGCCAAGGGCCACGCCCTGGTGCGCGGCAAACTGACCGTGCTGGACAACCTGCCGCCGCAACTGGCCCAGGGCCTGTTCGGCAAGGCCGGTACCTATGACGTACTGCTGCGATGGTCGTCGCCACCGGCCGAGCAGCTGCCGGATGGCGTTTCGACCCACCGCGCCGTGGCGATGAAGGTGCTGAACGTGCCGGGCGAGCGCTT
Organism: Oxalobacteraceae sp. CFBP 8761; assembly: GCA_014841595.1. Lineage (NCBI taxonomy): Bacteria > Pseudomonadati > Pseudomonadota > Betaproteobacteria > Burkholderiales > Oxalobacteraceae > Oxalobacteraceae sp. CFBP 8761. The sequence goes on from JACYUE010000001.1 coordinate 1,904,839, forward strand.
CGACACGGCCAAGAGCGGCAACTCGCAGGACTTCCTGATGGTGAACGGTCCGGTGTTCTCGGCGCCCGATCCGCAGGGGTTCCTCAAGAGCGTGAAGATGCTGGCAGCGACCACCAACGCATCCGAAACCGGCAAGAAGATCATCTCTGCGGTGCTGCGCACCGCCGAAAATGCGCTAGAGGCGGTCGGTGGCGAGAGCGGCATGCTCAAGGCGCTGGGCGGCGAGCCGCAGCACCATCCGCTGGGCGAAACCTACTTCAGCCAGACGCCGTACCTGTATGGCCAGTACATGGCCAAGCTGTCGCTGGCGCCGGTCGCGCCTGAACTGCTGGCGCTTGATGGCGCATCGATCAAGACCGAGGACGACGCGCAGCGCCACGCGATCGGTTCGCACTTTGCGTCGCAGGGCGGCGAGTGGGAACTGCGTGTGCAGCTGAACGTCGACGTCGAGAAGATGCCGATCGAGGATGCCTCGGTCGAGTGGCCACAGGAACTGAGCCCGTTCATCGCCGTGGCGCGCGTGCGCCTGGAGCCGCAAACGAGCTGGGACGCGTCGCTGGAAAAGCTGGAAGACGAAATCGCCTACGATCAGTGGAACTGCCTCGTCGAACACCGCCCGCTCGGGTCGGTGAACCGCGCGCGGCGCCAGGTGATGGCCACCTCGCGCGAATTCCGCTCGGAGTTCAACCGCTGCCCGATTCACGAGCCATCGGCATAACGATGCTGTGACTACCGGGCCACGATCAAGCGCAGGCCCAGTCCGATGAACACTGCCCCCGCGATCCGGTCAAGCCACATGCCTGCCGTGGGGGTGCGGTTCAGCCATCCGCCGATCGTGCCCGAGAAGTAGCCGAGCAGTCCGAAGATCACGGCCGCCTGCAGCGTGAAGACCAGTCCCAGCACGCCGATCTGCAGATTGGCGTCGCCACGCGCCGCGACGACGAACTGCGGCAGGAACGACAGGAAGAACAGCACCACCTTCGGATTGATCGCCGCAGCCACCAGGCCTTTGGCGAACAGGCGCCGCGCCGGTTCGTTCGACAATCCCTCACCAGAGACGCGCGCGCCGCCACGGCTGCGAATCGCGCCCCAGCCCATCCAGATCAGGTACAGGCCACCCGCGACCTTGAGCGCCGTGAACGCCGTCGGCGACGCCGCGATCAGCGCACTCACGCCAATGACGGCCAGCAGCGTGTGACTCAGGCAGCCGAAGGCACAGCCAAGCCCGAAGGCCACGCCGCGCAGGCGCCCTTTGGCAATGCCGGTGCTGAGCACCATCAGGTTATCCGGTCCCGGCGAGAGCGTGATCAGGATGGCGGCGGCGAGAAAGCCGAAGAGCTGTTCGGGCGAAAGCATGGTGGCGGTAAGATGAAGAAAGGGCGAACAGCATAGCGCATGTTCGCCCTTCGTCAAGCATCCCGCGGCGCGGGGTCAAGCGCTCATCACGCCTTCTTGCAGCTCAGTTCCTTGGCGTTTTCGCCCCACTTGATGGTGACCTTGCCATTCTGTTCCTTGAACTGTTCGCCGCGGTTGCCGTAGGCGACGCCGTTGTCGCTTGGCTCGCCGCGCAGCAGCACGTGTTCCTTGTTGCGCGCTGCGACCATCGACGCTGGCGTGGTTTCGAGGAAGAAGGCGGTGATCTTGCTCTTGTCGCTGCACGTGTACTTTACCGGGCCCTTGGCCTTGGTGACCTTGTAGGCGGTCTGCAGCTGCATGGCGCGGGTGCCATAGGCATTGTTGATGCAGCTAGTCATGTCCTTGGCATCGGCGCATTGCTTGACGCCGTCCCACCACTTGGTGTGCTGTTCCTGCAGCGTCTTGCCGGCGCCGGCATCGATTTTTTCCAGCGCTGCGCGGTACATTGCGTAGATCAGGCCTTCCGATTCGGCGGAGCCGGGATGGCCGCAGACCTTGGCTTCGGCCGAGCCGATGCCCTTGGCGCAGAAGCCCGGCATCGAGACAGCTTGCGCGCCGATCGGCAGGGCGAGGGCGGCAGCAAGAACGAGAAGTTTTTTCATGAGGATTCCTTATGGTGGTGGTCGCGGCGCATCTAGTTGGGGCGCCGTCGTGAATTGATTCAGGAGAGTTTGCTCAGGTCGAGTTCAACCCAGGTCGGCGTGTGGTCGCTGGGCTTTTCGCGCCCGCGCATGAATTTGTCGACACCGGCCGCCTTGAGCGCCGGCGCCAGCGCAGGGCTCAGCAGCAGGTGGTCGATGCGCAGGCCAGCGTCGCGGCCGAACGCATTGCGGAAGTAATCCCAGAACGTGTAGATCGTCTCGTCCGGATGCAGCGCGCGCAGCGAATCGAGCCAGCCCTGTTCCATCAGGCGCCCGAAGGCAGCGCGGGTCTCATCACGGAACAGCGCGTCGTCGACCCAGCGTTCGGGCTTGTAGACATCGCGCTCGGTCGGGATCACATTGAAGTCGCCGGCCAGAACGGCCGGCACGCCGGCGGCCAGCAGCTCGAGGCCGCGCAGGCGCAGGCGCTCCATCCAGGCCAGCTTGTAGTCGTATTTGGGGCCGGGCGCCGGATTCCCGTTTGGCAGGTACAGGCAGGCGATCAGGATGCCCTGGTAGGCCACCTCGAGGTAGCGGCTTTGCTCGTCGGCGTCGTCGCCCGGCAAGCCGCGCTGCACTTCCTGGGCCGGCTCGCGCGTGACGATCGCGACGCCATTCCAGCTTTTCTGGCCTTGCCACAGCGCGTGGTAGCCGGCCGCTTCGATTGCGGCGATCGGGAATTTCTCTTGCGGCGCCTTGAGCTCTTGCAGGCACACGACGTCGGGCTGGCGCTCCTCGAGATAGTGCAAGAGGGCGTCCAGCCTGCTGTTGATACTGTTGACGTTGTAGGTGGCGAGCAGCATGGGGTGTTCCGCATTCGTAGTAGGTAATTATGACAATATTGCGTGGAATCAGTCGCACGTCTCATTGGGCGCGCTTCGGTACATATACGCAAAACAGTATTATCTTATGGCGAATTGTTCGTTTTCTCATATAAGTGTTTGTTCTATACTTCGATCATCGAATATTGTTGCTGGAGATTTTGCATGATCAACCGCCGTTCCCTCATCCTGTGCGCCGTTGCGCTGGGTAGTTCGCTCACCATGGGTCTGGCTAAAGCCGACCAGCTGGCCGATATCAAGAAAAAAGGCCAGATCGTGTTCGGAGTGCTCGGCACCGACGAGCCGAACAGCTTCATCGACCCCAAGACGCGCCAGCTGGTGGGCTACGAGATCGACGTCGCCACGGCCGTGGCCAAGAAAATCGGCGTCAAGCCCGTGTTCAAGCAGCTGGCCGTGTCGGCGCGCATCCCCGAGCTGCAGCAGGGCCACGTCGACATCCTGGCCGCCACGCTCACACACAATAAAGAGCGCGAAGCGCAGGTCGATTTCGCGCTGACGCACTTCGTCACCGGTTCGAAGGTCATGGTGCGCAAGAACAGCGGCATCACGGCGCTGCCGCAACTGGCGGGCAAGAAGGTCGTCACCGTCCGCGGCGGCACCCAGGAAACCAATATGAAGAAGGCCGTACCGACGGCCAGTATCGTCACCTTCGAGAATACCCAGCAAGCGTTCCAGGCACTGCGCCAGGGCAAGGGCGCGGCCTACGTCAATGACGAGTCGTCGCTGCTGGCCGACTACGGCAAACTGGGCCCGGCTGCGAAAGACTTCGTGATCCTGCCGCAGTCGATCGGCGTCGAGCCGATTGCCCTGGGCCTGCGCAAGGGTGAGGCGGGCCTCAAGACGGTCGTCGACCAGGCGCTGCGCGAGCTCGAAGCGAATGGCGCGGCCGAAGACCTGTTCGTTAAATGGTATGGCCCCGGCACGCGTGCCAATATCGCCAAGCGCACCTTCAAGATCAGCACTGACAAGATCTGACCTTGGCGCTGTTCGATCCGACCATCCTGCAATCCGGCGAGTACCACGACTGGCTGGTGCAGGGCTTCATCCTGTCGATCCAGCTGACCGTGATCAGCTTCGCCTTCGCGCTGCCGTTCGGCGCGCTGGTGGCGGTGATGCGCACCTCGACGTCCAGGCTGCTGCGCGCGGTCGGCACCACGCTCGTCGAATCGATCCGCAACGTGCCGCTGCTGGCGCATCTGCTGTTCTGGTATTTTGCCTTTCCCGAGCTGCTGCCCGAGGGACTGCGCGAGATCCTGTACGCGAACAATCCCGAAGTGGTGTGCGCCGTCATCGCGCTCACGCTCTACAGCGGCGTGCACATGGCCGAGGATATCCGCAGCGGTATCCGGGCGGTGCCCGCGACCCAGCTCGAAGCAGCCCGTTCGCTGGGCCTGGGGCGCGCCGCGGCGGTGCGCCTCGTGCTGCTGCCGCAGGCGCTGCGCGCTTCGGTGCCGCCGCTGCTGTCGCAGACGGTCAATCTGTGGAAGGACACCAGCGTGGCCACCGTGATCGGCGCGGCCGAGATGATGTACCAGGCCGCGCGTGTCGAGACGGCGAGCTTTCGCAGCCTCGAAGCGTTCACCTTCGCCACGCTGGCCTACCTGACCGTCTCGCTGCTCATTTCAGCGGCAGCCTATCTGTTCCAGCGCCGCTATCCGGTGCGCACGGCGGCCTGACCATGAAAGCGTCCCGATGCTGGAACTGATCGATACCTACTGGCTGTACTTCCTGGTCGGCCAATACCCTGACGGCCCGCTGGGCGGCCTGGTGCTGACCATCCTGCTGTCCGGCGCCGCGCTGGTGCTGGCCATGCCGCTTGGCCTGATGCTGGGCATTGCGCGCGTGAGCCGCCGGCGCGCCATCAGCCTGCCGGTGGGCGGGTTCGTGCAGCTCGTGCGCGCCGTGCCGCTGCTGCTGGTGCTGTTCTGGGTGTACTTCTTCTTGCCCGCCGTGACCGGCGTGAAGACCTCGCAGGCGATGACGATGCTGATCGTGCTGGTGGTGTTCGACAGCGTGTACCTGGCCGAAATCGTGGCAGCGGGCATTCGCGCGCTGCCGAAGGGGCAGCTGGAAAGCGCCCGCTCGCTGGGCCTGGGATACGGCCAGGCGCTGCGCCATGTCGTGCTACCGCAGACCTTGCGCCACGGCCTGCCGTCGATCGTGAACCAGCTGGTCTCGACGATCAAGGCGACCTCGCTCGGCTACATCATCGGCCTGTCGGAAGTCTCGTTCATCGCAACGCAGATCAACACGCTCGTGTTCACCCGATCGGTGGAGGTGTACCTGATCCTGGCGCTGACCTATTTCATCCTGTGCTTCGGCCTGTCCCGCCTGGCCTTCCTGCTCGAACGGCGCCTGCAGCGGCGGCCGGTCGGCGCGCACTGAATTCCTGAAAGAAGCGAACGATGATCGTTCTCGATAACGTCAACAAGTATTACGGTGACTATCACGCGCTGGTGGGGATCACCGAGCGCGTGGAAAAAAATGAAGTCCTGGTCGTGTGCGGGCCATCGGGGTCGGGCAAGTCGACGCTGATCCGCACGCTCAACCGGCTCGAAGACATCGACGGTGGCCATATCGCCATCGACGGGCGCGACATCCACGCCAAAGGCTTCGACGTGAACGCGCTGCGCGCCGGCATTGGCTTCGTGTTCCAGCAATTCAACCTGTTTCCGCACCTGACGGCGCTCGAGAACTGCATGCTCGCGCCGGTGCAGCTGAAGCGTGCCAGCAAGGCAGAAGGCAGGGAACAGGCGATGGCGCTGCTCGACCAGGTGGGCCTGGCCCACAAGGCCGACGCCTATCCGGACGCGCTGTCGGGCGGCCAGCAGCAGCGCGTAGCGATTGCCCGTGCGCTGGCCATGCGGCCTTCGATCATGCTGTTCGACGAGCCGACCAGCGCGCTCGATCCGGAGATGGTGGGCGAGGTGCTGCAGGTGATGCGCGCGCTGGCAAAACAAGGGATGACAATGGTCTGCGTGACCCACGAAATGGGGTTTGCGCGCGACGTGGCCGATCGCATCTGGTTCATGGCCGAAGGCAAAATCCTCGAGAAGGGCACGCCCGGCGACTTCTTCGCCAACCCGCAGCATCCCCGCGCCATCCAGTTCCTCGCCGATCGCAACCGCAACTAGCGCCCCGCCACGGAGGGCATGCACAGTTTCGTGGACGCCATGCACATGCAGGACAGCGGTTTGGTATTTATAATGGCTGGCCGACAGGCAGGTCTGGGCCTGCCGATCATGCTTTCCCTGTGCCTTTCCCTTTGCCGATTGCGGCTTCCTTTTACCGTGCCACTTGAAGCTTTCCCGCGATGACGTCCAATTCTGCCAACTTCGATGAAGATGCACGCCTCGCCGTCCTCGATTCCTTCGGCATCCTCGATACGCCGCCGGAACGCTCGTTCGATGACGTGGTGCGCCTGGTCAGCCAGCTGCTCGATGCCCCGATTGCCGCCGTCAACCTGATCGCGCGCGGACGCCAGTGGTTCAAGTCGGAGATCGGCCTGGGCACGCGCGAAATGCCGCTCGATAACTCGATCTGCCGCCACGCCCTGCTGCAGCAAGAGCAGATGATCGTGACCGACACCCAGAACGATCCCCGCTTCAGCTGCAATCCGCTCGTCACGGCCGATGGCGGCCTGCGCTTTTATGCCGGCGCCGTGCTGCGTACGCGCGACGGCGTGCCGCTCGGGACCCTGTGTGTGCTCGACAAGAAACCGCGGCCGGAAGGGTTGACCGAGCAGCAGCAGTTCATGCTGACGACATTGGCGCACCAGGTGATGAGCCAGATCGAGCTGCGCCAGGCGCTCGCCGAGCAGGAAGCGCTGAACGAGGCGCTGCGCCGTGCGGACCAGCGCAAGGATGAATTCCTCGCGATGCTGGCGCACGAGCTGCGTAATCCGCTGGCGCCGATTGTCTCTGCCGCCACGATGCTGTCGAATTTCGAGCTCCAGCCAAGCATGGTGCAGCGCGCTGCCGACATCATCGCGCGCCAGGCGGGCCACATGACCTCCCTGATTGACGACCTGCTCGACGTGTCGCGCGTCACGCGCGGCAAGGTGGAGCTCGAATTCGTCGAACTCGATCTGAAGGATGTTCTGGCCGACGCGGTCGAACAGGTGCGGCCGCTGATCGAGAAGCACGGCCACCGGCTGGTGCAGGAGGCGGCGCCGACGCCGGCACTGGTCGTGGGCGACCGCAAGCGCCTGGTGCAGGTCATGACCAATTTGCTCAGCAACGCGGCCAAGTACACGCTCGAGGGCGGGCGCATCGAGGTGCGCATGGCCACGCGCGGCGCGCTGATCGACCTGACGATCCGCGACGATGGCATCGGCATGTCGCCCGAGCTGATCGCCAGCGCGTTCGACCTGTTCGCGCAGGGCACGCGCGGGCTGGATCGCAGCCAGGGCGGCTTGGGCATCGGCCTGGCGCTCGTGCGCAGCCTGCTCAAGCTGCACGGCGGGGAGGTGACTGCCGCCAGCGACGGCCCGGGTTGCGGCAGCACGTTCCGGGTCACGCTGCCGCTGTCGTCGCGCGCTGGCGCCGCCGCGCCGGCTATTGGGACGGATGCATCGCAGGGCAATCCGGCCGCGCTGCGCATCGGCGTGGTGGACGACAACGAAGACGCCGCCGTGACGCTGGCGCTGCTGCTCGAGACGCTGGGCCACACGGTGTCGGTTGCCCATTCGGCGCGCGCCGCGCTGGAAGCGCTGCCGGCGTTCGAGCCGGACGTGTGCCTGCTCGATATTGGCCTGCCCGAGATGAATGGGTTCGAGCTGGCACGGGCGCTGCGCGCCAGGCCCGGGACCGACCATGCAATCCTGATCGCGGTTACCGGCTACGCGCAGGAGAAAGACCGCGCCGAAGCACGCGCCGCGGGCTTTCACGACCTGTTCGCCAAGCCGGTCGACCTCGAGGTGCTGGGCGCAGCGCTGGTGCAGATCGAACGGCGTCGCCGCTAGCCTGCGGTGCGACGGGGTCCGCGTGCGTCAGGCAGAATTTGTGTCTGATTCACGCACAAAGGACACACCATGACGCAACGCTATCAACCGATCACCCGCCTGGGCCTGGGCGGCACGGGCTTTGGCGACATGTACCACGCCACCAGCGACGAAGCAGCCCAGGCGACCGCCGACGCCGCATGGGACGCCGGCATCCGCTACTTCGACACCGCGCCGCACTACGGCGCCGGCCTGTCCGAACACCGCTTCGGGCACGCACTGCGCCGCCGCCCGCGCGCCGACTACACGCTCTCGACCAAGGTCGGCCGCCTGCTGGTCCCATCCAGCCCGGGCGAAATCGCCGCGCCGTTCGTCGGCGCCTTGCCCTTCAAGCGGGTGATCGACTACACGGCCGACGGCGCGCGCCGTTCGGTGGAAGACAGCCTGCAGCGCATGGCGCTGGCATCCATCGACATCGTCTACGTGCATGACCTGTCGCCCGACATGTTCGGCGACCAGTTCGACCACTACTACCGGATCGCATCCGGCCCGGACGGCGCCTTCGAGGGTTTGACGAAGCTGCGCGAGGAGGGCGTCATCAAGGCCTGGGGCCTGGGCGTCAACACGGTCGAGCCTTGCCTGCGCGCGCTGCGCGATGCCGACCCCGACATCTTTTTGCTGGCCGGGCGCTACACGCTGATGGAAACGACGCCGCTGGCCGAGCTGTTCCCCCTATGCGCCGAGCGCGGCGCAAAGGTCGTCATCGGCGGGCCATTCAATTCGGGCTTCCTGGCGGGCGGGCCGAACTACGATTACGGTCCGGCCGATGCGGGCAAGCTGGCACAACGCGAACGCTTGCGCAAAGTCGCGGTCGACCACGGCGTCGACCTGGCCGCGGCTGCGCTGCAGTTCGGCCTGGCCCATCCGGTGGTCGCCGCGACGATCCCGGGCGCAAGCAGCCCCGAGCACCTGCGGCGCAATGCGGTGTTGATGGAGATGGCGATCCCGAAGGCATTCTGGGAAGCGCTGCGCACCGAGGGCCTGGTGGCCGAGGACGCGCCGCTGCCATAACCTGCCTGCAGCAAAAAAAGCCGGGGTCAGGTCTGACATTCGGACACGGCCTCGGCAGTCGGCTAGCCGGGTTAGTCGGAAGTAGCTGTCAGACTGCAATACTAATGCTGGTCAAGACACTATAGGAAGTGACTAAGGCTGAGTTCGTGTCCGAATGTCAGACCTGACCCCGGCTGTGCAGCTGAGTTCGTGTCCGAATGTCAGACCTGACCCCGGCTGTGCAGTTGTGATCTGGCCGCGCGATATCGGCCAGCATTGCATCTTACGGCTTAGAAACCTTCTTCCGGCGTCAGATAACGCCATTGACCCACGGGCAGGTCGCCCAGCTTGACGCGGCCGATTCGTACGCGCTTCAGGCCTAGCACCTTCAGCCCCACCATGTCGCACATGCGCCGGATCTGGCGTTTGCGGCCTTCCTTCAGCGTGAAGCTCAGCTGGTCTTCGTTCTGCCAGCGCACCTTGGCTGGCAGCAGCGGTTTGCCGTCCATCCACAGGCCGTGCTTGAGCTTCTTGAGTTCACTGTCGGGCAGCGTGCCCGGCTTCGTGTACTCCACGCGCACGAGGTATTCCTTCTCGATGGACGTCGTCTCGCCAATCAGCTGCTTGGCGATGCGGCCATCCTGCGACAGCACCAGCAGGCCCACCGAGTCGATGTCCAGGCGGCCGCACGGGACCAGGCTGCGCAACTGGGTCGGGTGGAACTGCTCCGTCGACGGATCATCGGCCCAGCGGTTCTCGGGCCGGATCAGCGCTACGGCCGGCGTGTAGCCGTCTTCGGCCTGGCCGCTGACGTAGCCGACCGGTTTGTGGATCAGCACCGTGACGCGCTTGGACTGCTCGGCGGCGGCCTGGCGCTCGACCGTGATGCGCTGCGTTGGCAGCACCTTGCTGCCCAGCTCCGCCACCACCTGGCCATCCACCCGCACCCAACCGCGCGCGATCCATTCATCGGCTTCGCGGCGCGAGCACAGGCCCAGTTCGGACATTCGTTTGGAGAGGCGGAGCGGTTCGGTCATTGTCAAAGCTTTTCGTTGAAGGAGTAGTTATCAGATCTTGAGCGCGTCGAGCAGATCCGTTTCAAGCTGGACCTGGATGCGCGGGTTGTTCAGGGCAGGGCCGTCGACGAGGAACACGTCTTCGACACGCTCGCCCAGCGTCATGATCTTGGCGGTGTGCAGGTTGATACGGTAGCGCGTCAGCACGCTCGATACCGCATACAGCAGGCCCATACGATCATTGGCAGCGATCGACAGCACGTGGAACTGGCCCCGTTCATCGGGCCGCACTTCGACTGTCGGCGTGATCGGGAACGTGCGCGACATGCGCGACAGGCGTCCGCGGCACGGCGGCGGCAGCGGTTCCTGCGACACGAGCAGGGCACTCAGTTCGTGCTCGATCAGGTTGATGATGTCGCGGTAGCTGCCGGCGAAGTGTTCGTCGGCCACCATGAAGCTGTCGAGCGCATAGCCGTGGCGCGTCGTGTGGATCTTGGCGTCCAGGATCGAGAAATCCTTGCGGTCGAAGTAGCTGCAGATGCGCGCGAACAGGTCGGGTTGATCCTTGATGTACACGGCCACCTGCAGCCCTTCGCCGATCGGCGCCAGGCGCACGCGCACGATCGGCTTGTCGCTGTCGACCTTGTCGTGCAGGGCGCGCGTCTGCCAGGCGATGTCGGACGCGTCGTGGCGCAAAAAGTACGCCACATCCAGCTGCTTCCACAATGCCTCGTGCGCATCGATTGGCAGGCCAAACAGGCGCAGCGTGGCCAGCGCTTCTTTCTGGCGCGCGCGCAGCTCGCGGTCGGCCGAATGCGGCTCGCCGCCCAGCACGCGCAGCGTCGTCTTGTACAGGTCCTCCAGCAGCTTGGCCTTCCATGCATTCCAGACCTTCGGACTGGTGCCGCGGATGTCGGCCACGGTCAGCAGATACAGCGCCGTCAGGTGACGCTCATCCTTGACCACCGCAGCAAACGCCGCGATGACGTCAGGATCGGACAGGTCCTGCTTCTGCGCGACCTGCGACATCGTCAGGTGCTGCTCGACGAGGAACACCACAAGTTCAGTGTCGGCCTCGGTCATGCCATGGCTGCTGCAGAACTGGCGCGCGTCGTCCATGCCGAGTTTGGAGTGGTCGCCACCACGGCCCTTGGCGATATCGTGGAACAGCGCGGCCACGTACAGCACCCAGCGATCGCGGAAGTCGGCAATCAGCTGGCTGCAGAACGGGTATTCGTGCGCATGTTCGGGCATCGTGAAGCGGCGCAGGTTACGCACCACCATCATGATGTGCTGGTCGACCGTGTAGGCGTGGAACAGGTCGTGCTGCATCTGCCCGACGATCTTGCGGAACGCCGGCAGGTAGCGGCCCAGGATGCCGAATTCGTTCATGCGGCGCAGCGCGTGCACCATGCCGCGCGGCGCCTGCAGCACGCGCAGGAACAGCGCCTTGTTGACCGGATCGGCGCGGTACGCGTCGTCGATGCGGGTGCGGGCATGCCACAGCGCGCGGGTGGCGCGCGCCGTCATGCCCTTGATGTCGTGGCGCTCGGTCATCACGACGAACAGTTCGAGGATCGCCGTGGGCGTCTGCTCGAACGTGTCGTCCTGCGCGATGTCGATCAGGTTCCCCATCTGCAGGAAGTGGGCGCTGATCGGGAAAGCGACGGCGGGCTGCGGGAACAGCTGGGCCTCGATATTCTGCAGCAGGATCGTGTTGAGCTGCGTGACAGTCTTGGCGGCCCAGTAGTAGCGCTGCATCAGTAGTTCACTTGGACGGCGCACGTTCGGGCCATCGTCGGTGGCGACCAGGCCCAGCGTATTGGCAATCGCCGTCTGCACGTCGAACACCAGACGATCTTCGCGCCGCTTGGTGTGCAGGTGCAGGCGGATGCGGATGTCCTTGAAGGCGCTTTCCTTTTCCATCAGCTGACGCGCTTCCATGCGCGTGATCATGCCGCGCGTGGCAAGCTGGCCCCAGCTGTCGGCCAGGCCCGCCGCCTTGGCCACCCACATGATCACCTGCAGGTCGCGCAGCGCGCCCGGGCTTTCCTTGACGTTCGGTTCGAGCGCGAAGGCCGTGTATTCGTGCTTGGCGTGGCGCAGGCGCATCTCGGCCGTCTTGGCCCGGAAGAACGCCTGCGGGTCGAGCGCCTCACGGTAGCGCTGCTGCAGCGTGTCGAACAGCGGCTCGTTGCCGGTGACCAGGCGCGCCTCGAGCAGGCTCGTTTGCACGGTGATGTCGGCCGCGGATTCGATCAGGCATTCGTCGACCGTGCGGATGCTGTGGCCGATCTCCAGGCCCAGGTCCCATAGCAGCTGGACCAGGCCTTCGAGGCGCGCCTGCGTGATCGCATCCGGCGGGGCGGCCAGCAGGATCAGGAGGTCGACGTCGGAATACGGAAACAGCTCGCCGCGCCCGTAGCCGCCCACGCCCACGAGCGCGGTGCCGGCGGGCAGGCCGGCCGCCTGCCAGGCATCGATCAGTACCGCATCGACGACCTGGCGCAGGTTGCGCAGCAGTTTTTCGGGCATGCCGTCTTCCTGGAATGCCTGGAACACGAGCTGGCGCTCATTCTTGAGGCGCTGGCGCAGCGTGGTGCGGACGGTGTCCAGGTGTTCGGCGTGACCCATGGCCGGCTCCTTATGCCGCTGCGGCAGCAGGGGCAGGCGCCGACCAGACAAAGTCCGGCCCGAGCAGCGGCAGGGCGATCGCCGGCGGTGGCGGGCTGCCGGCCGACAGCGTCAAGACTTCGACGCCGGTCTCGGTGACCAGCACCGTGTGTTCCCACTGCGCCGACAGGCTGCGGTCCTTCGTCTTGATCGTCCAGCCGTCCGGCATTTCCTTGATGTCGCGCTTGCCGGCATTGATCATCGGCTCGATCGTGAAGATCATGCCGGGTTGCAGGACTTCGAGCGTGCCCGGGCGGCCATAGTGCAGCACTTGTGGCTCTTCGTGGAACGAGCGGCCCACGCCGTGGCCGCAGAATTCGCGCACGACGCTGTAGCCGTTCTTTTCGGCGTGCTGCTGGATCGCGTAGCCGATGTCACCCAGGTGCTTGCCCGGCTTGACGGCGGCGATGCCCAGCCACATGCACTCGAAGGTGACTTCGGACAGACGGCGCGCCATGATCGACGGTTCGCCGACCAGGTACATGCGGCTGTTGTCGCCGTGGAAACCTTCCTTCGTGATCGGCGTGATGTCGATGTTCAGCGCGTCGCCGCTCTTGAGCACGCGGTCGCCCGGGATGCCATGGCAGATCACGTCGTTGAGCGAGGCGCAGATCGAGCCCGGGAACGGCGGGTAGCCGGGCGGGGCGTAGTTGAGCGTGGCCGGGATCGTGCCTTGCACGTTGACCATGTACTCGTACGCCAGGCGGTCGAGCTCGCCGGTGGTGATGCCAGGCTTGATGAACGGAGTGATATAGTCCAGCACTTCCGAGCCGAGGCGGCAAGCGACGCGCATGCCGTCGATTTCTTCGAGGGTCTTGATGATGGTGGCCATAGGAGAGTCGTATCCTGCGTGGTATCGGGTGAGCGCCCGGCGACCGGGGTGGCAATGGTCGGGGCAGTATGGCCGCCATTATAAGGGATGTCGCGGCACTGCTGTAAGGCAGGGGAGGCGCCTGCCTGGCCGGGCTGCGATTGCACGCTTGAATAATGCTGACAATTCCGCTAGAATCTCGGGTTGCTCGGATTCACATCGTGCAACGTTGTAAAAATAAAGTTTTTTAATTGATAGAAATCGCGAATGTGGCCCTAAAAGGGTGCCTGCTTGGTGACTGGCCACATTCAAGACCTAACCCTGGAGAATTACATGTCCGTTACTATGCGCGAAATGCTGGAAGCCGGTATTCACTTCGGCCACCAGACCCGTTTCTGGAATCCAAAGATGGCACCGTTCATCTTCGGTCATCGCAACAAGATCCACATCATCAACCTGGAAAAAACCATGGCGATGTATCAGGATGCGATGAAAACCATCAAGCAGATCTCCGCCAACCGCGGCACGATCCTGATGGTCGGTACCAAGCGTCAGGCTCGCGACATCATCGCAGCTGAAGCGCAACGCGCCGGCGTCCCATACGTCGACCAGCGCTGGCTCGGCGGCATGCTGACCAACTTCAAGACCATCAAGACGTCGATCAAGCGCCTGAAGGAAATGGAAGTCCTGGTCGAAGACGGCTCGGTCGAGAAGATGTCGAAAAAAGAAGCGCTGATGTTCTCGCGCGAAATGATCAAGCTGCAAAAGTCGATCGGCGGTATCAAGGATCTGGGCGGCGTGCCAGACGCGATCTTCGTCGTTGACGTCGGCTACCACAAAGGTACGATCACCGAAGCCGGCAAGCTGGGCATCCCGGTCATCGGCATCGTCGATACCAACCACTCGCCAGAAGGCGTCACCCACATCATCCCGGGCAACGACGACTCGTCGAAAGCCATCAGCCTGTACGCACGCGGCGTTGCCGATGCGATCATCGAAGGCCGCGCCAGCGCGACCAACGAAGTGGCTGACATGGTCAAGGCAGCCGGCGGCGACGACTTCGTCGAAGTTTCCGAGCAGGCATAAGTGATGGCAGGCCATGTGCCTGCTGCCACATAGAAGGGGGCGCCGGACTGTCGAGCCCCCCTTTTTTTAAGCTAAATACTTGCAGGACGCTCAACTTGAGCGGACTGCACCCCTGGATACACATTTAGGAGAACACACTATGGCAGCTATTACTGCAGCAATGGTTGGCGAACTGCGCGCCAAGACCGATGCACCAATGATGGAATGCAAAAAAGCACTGACCGAAGCCGACGGCGACATGGGTCGTGCTGAAGAAATCCTGCGCGTCAAGCTGGGCGGCAAGGCATCGAAGGCATCGGCACGCGTGACCGCTGAAGGCGTTGTTGCTACCTATATTTCGGGCAACGTCGGCGCGCTCGTCGAAGTCAACAGCGAAACCGACTTCGTCGCGAAGAACGATGATTTCCTGGCCATGGTCAACCTGGCAGCACGCCTTGTCGCCGAAAACAACCCGGCTGACGTCGCTGCACTGGCAGCCCTGCCACACGAAGGCGGTACCTTCGACGACGTCCGTACTGCCCTGATCGGCAAGATCGGCGAGAACATGACCGTGCGTCGTTTCCAGCGTTTCGAAACCACCGGCAAGCTGGCATCGTACCTGCACGGCACCCGTATCGGCGTCATCGTCGATTTCGAAGGTGCAGACGAGCAAGTCGGCAAGGACCTGGCCATGCACATCGCTGCCATGAAGCCAGTCGCTCTGTCGTCGGAGCAAGTGCCAGCAGAAATGATCGAAAAAGAGCGTTCGGTTGCTGAACTGAAAGCCAAGGAAGATGCCGACAAGGCCGTCGCCGAAGGCAAGCAGCCACAATCGGCTGACATCGTCGCCAAGCGCGTCGACGGTTCGGTGCAGAAGTACCTGAAAGAAGTCTCGCTGCTGAACCAGGCGTTCGTCAAGAACGACAAGCAGTCGATCGAACAGATGATCAAGGCGGCAAACACCACCGTCAAGGGCTTCACCATGTACGTGGTGGGTGAGGGCATCGAGAAGAAGGTCGACGACTTCGCAGCTGAAGTCGCAGCACAGATGGCTGCCAACAAGCAGTAATCAAACAAACGGGCCGTGAGGCCCGTTTTTGTAGGGCGGACAGCTTCGCTGTCCGCGCGGTGATGGTTGGCGGCGCGGTGATGAGGCAGCAAGCGGAGCCGGTTCGGTTTGGTATCCGAACGTAAGTTTTGCAGGATGAATATTGCGCCTCCGTTATCATTCCGGATGAGCGTAAAGCCAACAATCGTCGCGTCCGCCATGCGTAGCGCGCCCCAAGCCGTACCCGTTTTACAATCCCATCCGTCCCGGCACGGATGAGACCCGCCCACGAGGCGTTGGTCAGACCCGAATTCGATCCACAGCAATATCTTAAAGGAGCCGCTTCATCATGACAAAACCAGCTTACCAACGTGTCCTTCTGAAACTGTCTGGCGAAGCACTGATGGGCGACGATCAGTTCGGCATCAACCGCGCCACCATCGAACGCATGGTGGCCGACGTGGCCGAAGTGGCCAAGCTGGGTGTGCAGATCGCGGTCGTCATTGGCGGTGGCAATATCTTCCGCGGCGTCGCCCCCGGCGCCCAGGGCATGGACCGCGCGACCGCCGACTACATGGGCATGCTGGCCACCGTCATGAATGCGCTGGCACTGGCGGACGCGATGCGTCACGTCGGCATCACCGCCCGCGTCATGTCGGCCATCGCCATCGAGCAGGTCGTCGAGCCCTACGTGCGTCCGAAAGCGCTGCAATACCTCGAAGAAGGCAAAGTCGTCGTGTTTGCCGCCGGTACCGGCAACCCGTTCTTCACGACCGATACGGCTGCTGCCCTGCGCGGCGCCGAAATCTCGGCCGAGATCGTCCTGAAAGCCACCAAGGTCGACGGCGTCTACAGCGCCGATCCTAACAAGGATCCAACCGCGACCCGCTACGAGAGCATCACGTTCGACGAAGCGATCTCGAAGCACCTGCAAGTGATGGACGCCACCGCGTTCGCACTGTGCCGCGACCAGAAACTGCCGATCAAGGTGTTTTCCATCGTCAAGCCCGGCGCGCTCACGCGCGTGATCATGGGTGAAGACGAAGGTACACTGGTCCACGTCTAAATTAACTGAACAACAGGAGAGCAGCATGTCCTTAGCTGACGTCAAGAAAAACGCACAAGACCGCATGGTCAAGTCCATCGAAACCCTGCGCGCCGATCTGGCCAAGGTCCGTACCGGCCGCGCCCACACCGGCATTCTGGATCACGTCACGGTCGACTACTACGGTTCGCCAACGGCGCTGCCGATGGTCGCCAACCTGACCCTGGTCGATGCCCGCACGATCGGCGTCCAGCCATTCGAAAAGAAGATGCTGGCAGCCATCGAAAAGGCCATCCGCGATGCCGACCTCGGCCTGAACCCGTCGTCGCAGGGCGAAATGATCCGCGTGCCGACCCCGCCGCTGACCGAAGAGCGCCGCAAGGAAATGGTCAAGCTGACCAAGTCCGAAGGTGAAGACGCGAAAATTGCCGTGCGCAATATCCGTCGCGACGCCAACGAAGCGCTGAAGAAAATGGTCAAGGACAAGACCGCCTCGGAAGACGACGAGCGCCGTTCGTCGGACGAAATCCAGAAGCTGACCGACAAGGCCGTGGCCGACATCGACAAGCTGCTGGGCGAGAAAGAAAAAGAAATCCTGACGGTGTAAGCAGGTATTTCATCGGCAAGCCCTCGGGCTTTCCTGCGGACCGGCCCCGGCAACTTGCCGCGGCCGGTCCGCGTGCCTTATGATTGGCCAATTGCGCAATGCCAGGTGCAATTCTGTAGCGCAGTTCTCTGGCGACGTTTTATGGCGCAGTTGTATGGCGCAGTTTTATGGAATCATGATGTTCAAAAGCTCGACCACCGCCGTCCCCGTCACGTCCGCCGTGCCACGTCATATCGCCATCATCATGGACGGTAATGGCCGCTGGGCAACCAAACGCTTGCTGCCGCGCGTGGCTGGTCACGTCAAGGGCGTCGAAGCCGTGCGTGGCGTGGTGGAAGCCTGCGTCGAGCGTGGGGTCGAGTACCTGACGCTGTTCGCGTTCTCGTCCGAGAACTGGCGGCGGCCGGCCGACGAAGTCTCGCTGCTGATGCGCCTGTTCGTGACGGCGCTCGAGCGTGAAGTCGCCAAGATGCACGCCAATAATATCCGCCTGAAAGTGGTGGGTGACCTGAGCCGCTTCGACGCCAAGCTGCAGGACATGATCGCCAATGCCGAGCGCCGCACGGCGGGCAACACGCGCCTGACGGTCACCGTGTGCGCGAACTATGGCGGCCGCTGGGATATCATGCAGGCAACCGGCAAGATGGTGAAAGCCAACCCCGGCGTCACCGAGTTCAGTGAAGAGATGCTGGCGCCGCACCTGGCGATGGCGTATGCGCCTGAGCCCGACCTGTTCATCCGCACCGGCGGCGAAGAACGCATTTCGAATTTCCTGTTGTGGCAGCTGGCATATGCCGAGCTGCACTTTACCGACACCTTCTGGCCTGACTTCACGCCGAAGGCGCTGGACGAGGCGATTGGCTCCTACCAGGAGCGCGAACGGCGCTTTGGCCAGACCGGCGCCCAAGTAGCGAAGAAGACCAACTAAATGCTCAAGACCCGGATTCTCACCGCACTCGTCCTGCTGGCAGTCCTGCTGCCGGTTCTGTACTCCAACAATTACACGGCGTTTGCGGTGGTGGCCTGCGTCTTTTTCGGCGCCGCGATCTGGGAATGTTTTCGCCTGTTCAATCCCGGCGCCCGTAGCGCGCTCCTGATCGCCGGCGCCTGGACGCTGGCCTTTGCCTACGCGTTTTTCGTGCGTGAGCAGGGCAATCCAACCTTCTGGTTCGGTATCGGTGTCCTGTTGTGGGCGCTGCGCTTCGCGCCCACGCTCAAGTTCGGCCTGCCGCCGCTGTCGAGCACGCCCAACACCTTGCTGAGCCTGCTCTATGCGATCTCGCTGGTGGCCTGCTTCGTGGCCATCGTGTACCTGTTCAATTACTCGGCCGTGCTGCTGCTGTCGGTGCTGGCGATCGTCTGGGCCGCCGACATCTTTGCCTATGTATGCGGCAAGACCTTCGGCAAGCGCAAGCTGGCGCCGAGTATTTCGCCCGGTAAATCGTGGGAGGGCGCCATCGGTGGCGGACTCGTTACGCTGGTGCTGGCTGCATGCACCGTGCTGTTTGGTGGCGAAGCCTTCGCCGGCACGTTCGCCGTGCGCGTCCAGGCGGGCCTGGGCTGGCTCGGCCTGTTCGCCGTGATTGCCCTCATCGTGGTTGCCAGCGTCGTTGGCGACCTGTTCGAATCCCAGCTCAAACGCCGCGCCGGCGCCAAGGACAGCAGCAATCTGCTGCCGGGCCACGGCGGCGTGCTGGATCGGATCGACGCACTCGTGCCGGTCCTGCCACTGGCGGCGCTGATCGCCACCTGGCTCTAGAAGGAAGTTCACATGCAACGCATTACCATTCTGGGCGCCACCGGCTCGATCGGCGCCTCGACCCTCGACGTGCTGGCGCGCCATCCGGAGCAATACCAGGTCTACGCGCTGAGCGCCCACACCCGCGTGGAAGAGCTGGCCGCCGCCTGCCGCAGCTGCCGTCCCGCACGTGCCGTGGTCGGTAGCGCCGACGCGGCCGCGCGCCTGGCGGCGCTGATTGCCGACCTGCCCACCAGTGTGGAATACGGCGAGCAGGCGCTGTGCGATATCGCGTCAAGCGCCGATACCGACACCGTGATGGCTGCCATCGTCGGCGCCGCCGGCCTGGCCCCCACGCTGGCTGCGGCCCGCGCCGGCAAGAAGGTCCTGCTGGCGAACAAGGAAGCGCTGGTCATGTCCGGCCAGCTGTTCATGGACGCCGTGCGCGAGCACAACGCCACGCTGCTGCCGATCGACAGCGAACACAATGCCATCTTCCAGTCGCTGCCTGCGGCCTTTGGCCGCGTGCCGGCAGCGGCCGGCGTGGCCAAGATTTTACTCACCGCATCGGGCGGCCCGTTCCTGAACCGCGCCGTCGAAACGCTTGGCGACGTGACCCCGGACGAAGCCTGCAAGCACCCGAACTGGGTCATGGGCCGCAAGATTTCGGTAGATTCTGCGACCATGATGAACAAGGGTCTCGAAGTGATCGAAGCCCACTGGCTGTTCGGCGCGCCGGCCGACCAGATCGAAGTCGTGATCCACCCGCAAAGCGTGATCCATTCGATGGTGTCGTACGTCGACGGCTCGGTGCTGGCACAACTGGGTAACCCCGACATGCGGACGCCGATCGCGCACGCGCTGGCGTACCCGGACCGGATCGCATCCGGCGTCGCCCAGCTCGACCTGACGCAGATGGCAGCGCTGCAGTTCTTCCCGCCTGATTTTGCGCGTTTCCCGTGCTTGGCTTTGGCGTTCGACGCGCTGCGCGCGGGCGGCACCGCCCCGGCGCTGCTCAACGCCGCCAATGAAGTGGCGGTGGAGGCGTTCCTCGAACGCCGCATCGGTTTCCGCGACATTGACCGCGTCATCCGCCATGCACTCGACGCCGTCGAACACGGCCCGGCGCCGTCGATCGAGGCCGTGCTGGCCCAGGATGCGCGTGCCCGCGAGGCCGCAGCGCATGCGGTCGCCAGCCTGCACTGATTGACGGATACCGCCCAATGACCCTGCTTTACACCGTGCTGGCGTTCGCGCTGGCGCTCGGCCCCCTGATCGTGATCCACGAGCTGGGTCACTACCTGGTGGCGCGTGCCTGCGGCGTCAAGGTGCTGCGTTTTTCGATCGGCATGGGCCGCGTCGTCTGGTCGCGCCGCTTCGGCCGCGACCAGACCGAGTGGGCAGTGTCGCTGCTGCCGCTGGGCGGCTATGTCAAGTTCCTGGACAGCCGCGATCCCGACGCCGGCCCGATCGACAAGAGTGAGCTGGCCCGCGAATTCACGCGCCAGAATGTCTGGAAGCGCATCGCCATCGTCGCCGCCGGGCCGCTGTCGAACTTCGCGCTGGCGATCGCCCTGATGGCGGCACTCTTCATGCATGGCGTGGACGAGCCGTCGGCGCGCCTGCGCGCCGTGGCCGAATCGACCGACGCCTACCGCGCCGGCGTGCGCGGCGGCGAGACCGTGGTTGCCGTCAATGGCAGCGCCGTGCGCTCGTGGTCCGAGCTGCGCTGGCAGATCATGCACGCGGCGGTCGACAAGACCGATGCGCGCCTGGATCTGCGCAGCACCGGTGGCGGCACCTACGCCGTGGTGCTGCCCGCGTCCGTCATCGGCAAGCTCGATGTCGACAGCGACGTGATGGCCACGCTCGGCCTGGACCTGTGGCGCCCGCAGCCGCGCATCGACAAGGTCATCGCCGATGGGGCCGGGCAGCGCGCCGGCCTGCAGGCCGGCGACCTCGTGCTGCGCCTGAACGGCGCGCCGGTGGTGGATGGCATCGCCTTCATCGAGGCAGTGCGCGCCGCGCCTGGCCGCGCGCTGCAGGTCGAGGTGCAGCGCGCCGGCACCCCGCTCACGTTGTCGCTCACGCCCGAGGCGGATGCCAGCGGCCGCGGCGTGATCAAGGCCATGGTGGCGCAGGCGCCCGAGATGGTGACTGTGTCGTCAGGTCCATTTGACGCCATCGCGCGCGGTGCCGAGCGCACCTGGGAAACGTCCACGATGACGCTGAAAATGATCGGCAAGATGATTACCGGCGAAGCGTCATTGAAAAATGTGACCGGTCCGATCACGATCGCCGATTACGCCGGACAGACCGCCCGCATTGGGCTCGTCAGCTATTTACAGTTTATTGCCTTTATTAGTATCAGCTTAGGCGTCATGAATTTGTTACCAATTCCCGTTCTGGATGGTGGCCATTTACTGTATTATTCGCTGGAAGTTTTGACCGGGCGTCCTGTTTCTGTGCGCGTCGTCGAGTTCGCACAGCGCGCCGGGGTCGGCCTGCTGTTCATGCTGATGGCGCTCGCCGTCTTCAACGACCTGGGACGCTTACTCTAGCCGCCCGCGGTTCGCTCCCCGGGAGCCCAGTCAAATCACCAAGCAATCGTTGTCCAAATGAGTGACCCTTTGATCCAGCCAATGAAATCACAACCAGATCGTTTCGCCTTGCCGTTCATTCGCCGCAGCCTGATTGGCTCCGCCGTCGTGGCGCTGTGCGCCACGCTGTACGCAAATAATGCCATGGCCGTCAACCCGTTCGTCGTCAAGGACATCCGGGTCGAGGGCATCCAGCGTACCGAGGCAGGCACCGTGTTCAGCTACCTGCCGGTGCGCGTGGGCGAGACCTTCGACGACGTCAAGGCCTCGAGCGCGATCAAGGCGTTGTACGCAACCGGCTTCTTCAAGGACATCCGCCTCGAAGAAGAAAACGGCGTGCTGGTCGTGCTGGTCGAAGAGCGTCCGGCGATTTCGTCGGTCGACTTCACGGGCACCAAGGAATTCGAAAAAGACATGCTGGTCAAGGCGCTGTCCGAAATCGGCGTGGCCCAGACCAAGATCTTCGACAAGGCGTCGGTCGACCGCGCCGAGCAGGAACTCAAGCGCCAGTACCTGTCGCATGGCCTGTACGGCGTCAAGATCACCACCACCGTGACCCCGATCGAACGCAACCGCGTCACGATCATGTTCAACGTGGACGAAGGCGATGTCGCCAAGATCAAGGGCATCAACATCATCGGCAACAAGGCGTTCAGCGACAAAGAGCTGCGCCAGCTGCTCGAACTGCGCCCGTCGGGCTGGTTCACCTGGTACTCCAAGGCCGACCAGTATTCCAAGCAGAAGCTCACCGGCGACCTGGAAAAGATCAAGTCGTGGTATCTGAATCACGGCTACCTCGAAGCCAACGTCGAATCGACGCAAGTGTCGATTACGCCGGATAAACGCGACATCTACCTGACGCTCAACATCACCGAAGGCGAGCAGTACACCGTCTCGAGCGTCAAGCTCGAAGGCGAGATGTTCGGCCGCGAAGAAGAGCTCAAGCAGCTGATCCTGCTCCAGCCGGGCAAGACCTACGTGGGCGACCTGCAAGAGGGCACCAACAAGCTGATCTCCGATCGCCTGGGCACCTTTGGCTACGCATTTGCCAACGTCACGGCCAACCCGGAACTGAACCGCGAAAAGCGCGAAGTGGCCTTCACGTTCTTCGTCGATCCGGGCAAGCGCGCCTATGTGCGCCACATGAACATCTCCGGCAACACGGTGACCCGCGATGAAGTCATCCGCCGCGAATTCCGCCAGTTCGAGAGCTCGTGGTACGACGCCAACCGCGTCAAGCTCTCGCGCGACCGCGTCGACCGCCTCGGCTACTTCAAGGACGTCAAGGTTGAAACGCCCGAGTCGCCAGGCACGTCCGACCAGGTCGACGTGAACATCGCGGTCGAAGAAAAACCGACCGGTAACTTCATGATCGGCGGCGCTTTCTCGCAGTCCGAGAAGTTCACGTTCACCGCGTCGATCTCGCAGGCCAACTTCGCCGGCAGCGGCAACACGGTCGGCATTGAACTCAATACCAGCAAGTACAACCGGACGATCGCGTTCTCGCAGACCAATCCGTATTTCACCGATGACGGCGTCTCGCGCGCGTTCTCGCTGTACCTGCGTACGTCGCGCCCACCGGCGCTGAACATCGGTTCGTACACGGTGCGTCAGACCGGCGGCAACATGACGTTCGGCGTGCCGTTCTCCGAGTCCGATACCGTCTACTTCGGCGCGGGCCTGGAACGCACCGAACTGGAAACCGACGAATCGTCGCCAAGCATCTACCAGACGTTCGTGCGCCAGAACGGTGGCCCGGCCAGCGGTGTCGGTTCAGCCACCACCAACGCGATTCCATTGACGGTGGCGTGGGGCCGCGACACGCGCGACAGCGCCGTGACCCCGAGCCGCGGCCGCTTCCAGCGCGCCAACTTCGAAGTCGATGCGATCGGCGACGCCAAGTACTACCGCCTCGTGTACGAACACCAGTGGTGGAAGCCAGTCACGCGCTGGATGACGCTGGCCCTGCGCGGCGAGTTCGATTACGGCAAGGGCATCGGCGGCAGCGCCTACCCGGTCTTCAAGAACTTCTATGCCGGCGGCATCGGTTCGGTGCGCGGCTACGAGAGCTCGTCGCTGGGCGTGGTCGACCAGCGCTACTACGATGCGATCGGCGGCTCGAAACGTATCATCGTCAACGCCGAACTGCAGTTCCCGTTCCCGGGCAGCGGCACCGACCGCAGCCTCCGCTGGTTCACCTTCGCCGACGGCGGCCAGGTGTTCCAAGAGGATGCGAAGATCCGCTTCGGCGAGTTCCGCTACTCGGCTGGTATCGGTCTGTCCTGGATTTCCCCGGTCGGTCCGCTCAAGTTGAGTTATGCTAAGCCGCTGAATTCGCTGCCGGGTGACCGCCTGGAGCGCTTCCAGTTCCAGATGGGTACCGGTTTCTGACCGGCCCACTGCGTCCTGAAGAACGATTGCGAGAGACTTTATGTTGAAAAATCTGATTGCCTCGCTGCCTGACGGCTTCAAGCCCACCGTGGCGCCAGCCTTGCTGCTGGCCGCGGTGTGCGCGTCGCCGCTGGCACAGGCGCAGGCGCAGGTGGCGACGGGCCGCATCGGCTTCGTCTACACCGAGCGCCTGATGACCGACTCCAAGATGGCCAAGGCGGCGGACGCCAAGCTGGCGGCCGAATTCTCCAAGCGTCAGAAGGCCGTCGAAGAGATGGTTGGCAAGTTCAAGGGCGCGTCCGAGAAGTTCGATGCCGAAGGCAGCAGCCTGGCCGAGCTGGAACGCACGCGCCGTGCGCGCGAGCTGTTCAACATGCAGAAAGATGTTGAGCGCATGCAGCGCGAGTTCCAGGAAGACCTGCAGCAGCGCAAGAACGAAGAACGCGCCGCGATCGCCCAGAAGGCCTACAAGCTGGTCGAACAATACGCCGAAGCCGAAAAGCTCGATGCGGTGCTGGTAGAGGCGGCATGGGTGAATCCGCGCGTGGACATCACCGACAAGATCCTCAAGCTGCTCGACAAGTAACACCTGTCGGCAGTGTTTTCCTGCTTTACCGATTTTGACTCACACTGAAAGACCGAGATGGGCATTCGACTAGGCGATTTGGTCGAGCGCTTCGGCGGACAGCTGGTGGGCGACCCGAACCTCGAGGTTACGGCGATTGCTCCCCTGGACACGGCCGGCGCTTCGCACATCAGCTTCCTTTCCAACAGCAAGCTGCGCGCACTGGCGGCGCAAAGCGGGGCCGCGGCCCTGATCCTGTCGCCGCTGGACGACCCGACGGTGGCCGCGACCTATGAAGGCGCGCGCATCGTCACCACCAACCCCTACGCATACTTTGCCCGCGCGGCGCAGTATTTCGCTTCGCTGACCGACCATGTGCCGCCCGCGGGCGTGCACCCGAGCGCCGTCGTTGCCGAAACCGCCGTGATCGACCCGAGCGCCCATATCGGGCCGCACGTGACGATCGACGACGGCGCCGTGATCGAGGCGCAGGCCGTCATCGACGCCGGCTGCTACGTCGGGCGCAATGCCGTCATCGGCGAAGGCACGCACCTGTTCGCGAACGTCACGTTCCACGCCGGCTGCCGGATCGGCAAGCGGGGCATCCTGCATTCGGGCGCCGTGATCGGCACCGACGGCTTCGGCTTTGCCAACGAAGGCGGCGTGTATATCAAGATTCCGCAGACCGGCCGCGTGCTGATCGGCGATGACGTCGACATCGGCGCCAACACGACGATCGACCGCGGCGCACTCGAAGACACGATCATCGAAGATGGCGTCAAGCTCGACAACCAGATCCAGATCGGCCACAACACCCGCATCGGCGCGCACACTGCGATGGCCGGCTGCGTCGGCGTGGCCGGCAGCGCCAAGATCGGCAGCCGCTGCACGTTCGGCGGCGCCGCCATGGTGCTGGGCCACCTCGAGATCGCCGATAACGTGCATATCTCATCGGGCAGCATGGTCTCGCGCTCGGTGCTCGAACCGGGCCAGTACACGGGCTTTTACCCACTGGCCAAGAACGCCGAATGGGAACGCAGCGCAGCGATCGTGCGCAACCTGGGCTCGATGCGCGAAAAACTGCGCGCGCTCGAGAAAACCATCAAAACCCTCACAGAACAACAACAATGACTACGCCAGAACTCACCACCCTCGACATCAACCAGATCAAGGAATACCTGCCGCACCGCTATCCGCTGCTGCTGGTCGACCGCGTGCTGGACGTCGAACTGGGCAAGCGCATCGTCGCGATCAAGAATGTCACCATCAACGAAGAATTCTTCAACGGCCACTTCCCGCACAAGCCGGTGATGCCGGGCGTCCTGATGATCGAAGCGATGGCGCAGACCGCCGCGATCCTGTCGTTCATGACCATGGGCGTCAAGCCCGATGAAAACTCGGTCGTGTACTTCGTCGGCATCGACAATGCGCGCTTCAAGCGGCCAGTGGAGCCGGGCGACCAGCTGCGCATGGAAGTGGAAATCGTGCGCGTTTCGCGCGGCATCTGGAAGTACAAGGCCGTGGCCACGGTCGACGGCAAGGTCGCTGTCGAAGGCGATTTGATGTGCACGATCCGGGGCGCTGCCGAAGCGCCGATGAAAGGCGCCGAGGCGGCACCGGCTGCGTCCACGCCCGAGTAAGGAGACGTGATGAGCAAGATTCATCCAACCGCGATCGTCGATCCGCAGGCGCAGCTCGACAGCTCGGTCGAGGTCGGGGCCTACTCGATCGTCGGCCCGAACGTGCGCATCGATGCCGGTACCGTCATCGGGCCGCATGTCGTCATCGATGGTCACACGACGATCGGCAAGGACAACAAGTTCTTCCAGTTCTGCTCCATTGGCGCCGCGCCACAGGACAAGAAGTGGCAGGGCGAGCCGACCCGGCTGGAAGTGGGCGACCGCAATACGGTGCGTGAATTTGTCAGCTTCAACCTGGGCACGGTGCAGGATGAAGGCGTCACGCGCCTGGGCAACGACAACTGGATCTCGGCCTACGTCCACCTGGCGCATGACTGCCAGGTGGGCAGCAACACGATCTTCTCGAACAATGCGCAGCTCGCGGGCCACGTGCACGTGGGCGACTGGGCGATCCTGTCCGGCTTCGTCGGCGTGCACCAGTTCTGCAAGATCGGCGCCCACGCGTTCATCGGCATGTACACGAGCCTGACGCAGGACGTGCCGCCGTACGTGCTGGTGTCGGGCAATCCGGCCGGTGCGCGCGGCGTCAACCTCGAAGGCCTCAAGCGCCGCGGCTTCACGCGCGAGCAGCTCGACGGCATCCGCAGCGCCTACAAGCTGCTGTACCGGAATGGCCTGACGCTCGAAGAATCGAAAGCGGCGCTGCAGGCCGAAGAAGAACGCCTGCCAGCGGCGGCAAACGACATTCGCCTGCTGCGCGATTTCCTCGGCACCGCGAGCCGTGGCATCGTTCGCTGACGGCGTGCCGTCCGCCGCGGCCCGCGATGTGTCGCTGGCCCTGGTGGCCGGCGAAGCGTCCGGCGACATGCTGGCGGCGCGTCTGCTGGCCGGCCTGCGGCCGCACCTGCCTGACGCGCGTTTCCACGGCATCGGTGGGCCGCGCATGATCGAGCAGGGCATGGTCAGCGACGTCCCGATGGACCTGTTGACTGTGCGCGGCCTGTTCGAAGTCATTCCCCGCTACCGCGAACTCAAGGGCATCCAGAGCCGCCTGCGCGATCGGCTGATCGCCGAGCGGCCGGCTGCCTTCATCGGCGCCGACTACCCTGGCTTCAACCTGGGCCTGGAAGAGCAGTTGCGCGCGGCGGGCATCCCGACGGTGCACTTCATCGGGCCGCAGATCTGGGCCTGGCGCGGTGGCCGCATCAAGAAGATCCAGCGCGCCGTCTCGCACATGCTCGTCATCTTCCCGTTCGAAGAAGCGATCTACCGCGCTGCCGGCGTGCCGGTGACGTATATCGGACACCCACTGGCCGAGACGATTCCGCTCGAGCCTGACGTGGCCGGTGCGCGCCGCGCGCTTGGTTTGCCGGTCGATGCGCGCGTGGTCACCGTCATGCCGGGCAGCCGGATGGGCGAACTGAAATACCTGGCCGAGCCATTCGTGCGCGCCGTGCAGCTGCTGGCGGCGCGCGATCCCGGGCTGCGCTTCGTTGTGCCGATGGTTGGCGAGCGCCAGCGCGCGTACTTCGACCAGATCGTCACCGCAGCCGGCCTGCAGGGCGTGGAACTGATCGTGACTGCCGAAGGCTCGCACATGGCGATTGCCGCCGCCGACGCCGTGCTCGTCGCCTCGGGCACGGCGACGCTGGAAGTGGCGCTCTTCAAGAAGCCGATGGTCATCGCCTACAAGGTCATGCGCGCCTCGTGGGAAATCATGCGGCATATGGGTTACCAGCCGTGGATCGGCCTGCCGAACATATTGGCGCGCGAATTCGTCGTGCCGGAATTGCTGCAGCATGCGGCCACGCCTCAAGCAATGGCCGACGCCGTCTGGCACCAGCTGGAAGACACCGCGGGGCGCGAGCGCCTGGCGCAGCGCTTCCTCGACATGCACCACAGCTTGCTGCGCAACAGCGCCGAAGAGAGCGCGCAGGCGGTGCTGCAGATTATCGGGCGCACGGCGCCCTGAACACGTAGATGACAAAAACCAGAATCAATCTGTATCCCGGCCTGCCCACCAGGGGCCGGCCGTTCACCGCACTGGACATCGTGTGCGGCGTCGATGAAGCGGGCCGCGGCCCGCTGGCGGGGCCCGTGTTTGCAGCCGCCGTCATCCTCGATCCGCGCCGCCCGATCGACGGCCTGCGCGATTCGAAAAAGCTGACCGCCGCGCGGCGCGACGAACTCGCGCCGCTGATCCGCGCCCAGGCGCTGGCCTGGGCGGTGGCGGAATGCTCGTGCGAAGAAATCGACAGCATCAACATCCTGCAGGCGACGATGCTGGCGATGCGCCGCGCCGTGGAGGCGCTGCAGCACGCGCCGACGATCGCGCTCATCGACGGCAACCGCTGTCCCGAGCTGACGGTGCGCGCTCATGCGATCGTCAAGGGCGACGACAAGGTCAATGCGATTTCGGCCGCGTCGATCCTGGCCAAGACCGCGCGCGACGCGGCGCTGGTGCGGCTGCACGAACAATATCCGCAATACGGCTTCGACCAGCACAAGGGCTACGGTACCGCGCTGCACCTGGAACGCCTGGGCGCGCACGGGCCGTCGCCCGCGCACCGCCGCTCGTTCGCACCGGTGCGCGGGATGCTGCAGACCGACCTGTTCGGCGGTCTGGTTGACAACGCGGTGAGCGCATGAAGACCATTACCTCGCGCGACAACGCGTTCTACAAAGAGATCAAGGCGCTCGCCACCAGCTCGCAGGCGCGCCGCAAGGCCGGCCACAGCCTGTTAGACGGCGTGCACCTGTGCCAGACCTGGCTCGACCTGCGGGGCGCACCGCGCCACTGCGTGGTGTCCGAGGGCGCACTGGGCAATCCCGAAGTGCAGGCCATCGTCGCGCGCTGCGGCGCCGTGAACGCGCCGGTGACGGCGCTGCCCGATGCGCTGTTCAACGCGGTCAGCCAGGTCGAGCATGGCGTGCACCTGCTGTTCGTGATCGACACGCCGCAGCCGGCAACGGCGCCGGCGCTGGTGATGGCCAGCGTGCTGCTCGATGGCGTGCAGGACCCGGGCAACGTCGGCTCGATCCTGCGCAGCGCTGCCGCTGCCGGCATCAGGCAAGTGTACTGCAGTCCCGGCACCGCATTCTGCTGGTCGCCGAAAGTGCTGCGCGCGGCGATGGGTGCGCACTTCGTGCTCGAGATTTTCGAGCACGTCGAACTGGCGGACCTGGTGCGCACGGCGCAGGTGCCGGTGCTGGCCACCAGCGGCTATGCGGCCGAGGGCCTGTATACGCTGGACCTGCGGCTACCTGTGGCGTGGGTGCTGGGACACGAAGGGCAGGGCGTATCGACCGAGGTGCTGGAGCTGGCCACGCACCGTGTCGCGGTGCCGCATCTTGGCCAGGTCGAATCGCTCAACGTCGCCGCCTGCGCCGCCGTGTGCTTCTTTGAAGGCCTGCGCCAGCAACAGGCATAGACGGCGCCTGCGCCATCCAGTAGGCTAGCGGCTTGTAACGTGGAGTAACGATGGACATCGCGCATTTGCATTTTCTGGTGGCGCAAGCCGACCTTTCCGAGCGCCGGGCGCTGGTCGCCTTGCTGGGACAACTCGGCGCCGGCCAGGTCACCGACGTCGCCGACGGCGCGGCTGCGCTGCAGGCGCTGGAAGCGGGGACTACGCCGCTCGTCAACGTCGCACTGATCGACCTGGACTTGCCCGGCATGGACGGCTTGACGCTGCTGCGGCGCCTGGGCGAGATCAAGTGCGCCGCGCGCCTGATCGTGACCGGCGCGCAGCCGGCCGGCCTGCTGTTCTCCGTCGAAACGCTGGCCGAAGCCTTCGGCATCGAGCTGCTCGGCGCCATCGCCCGGCCGGTCACCGCCGTGGCGCTCAAGCCGGTGCTGGAGAACTACACGCCGCTGCCGCGCTTCACGCAGGCGCCAGCCGAGCCGCGCTTCACGTTCCAGCAAGTGGGCATCGGCCTGCAAAAGCGTCAGTTCGAGCCGTACTTCCAGCCGAAGATCGAGCTGGCGACGGGGCAGGTCAAAGGCCTCGAGGTGTTCGCACGCTGGAACCATCCTGAGCACGGCGTGCTGGGGCCAGCCTCGTTCGTCGATGCGCTGGCCGAGAGTGGGCGCATCGACTTCCTCGACTGGAGCATGATCGAGTTGTCGGTGGAGCGCCGGCGCTGGCTGCAGGACCAGGACATCGCCATCCCGATCTCGCTGAACATCGCCTCCGAGACGCTCGCTCACCCCGCATTCGTGCGCCAGATGTCGGCGTGCCTGGAGCGCCATGGGGTCGCTGCTACCGACGTGACATTCGAGATCTCGGAATCGTCGGTGCTGAACACGGACCCCGACTTCATCGAGCGCCTGGTCCGGCTGCGGATGATGGGTTTTGGGCTGGCCATCGACGACTACGGCACCGGTCGCTCAAACCTGCAGCTGCTGGCCCGTATCCCGTTCACCGAACTGAAGATCGACCGCAGCTTCGTCGACGGCGCCTCACGCCGCTTGCCGCTGAGCACGCTCCTGCGCTCCTGCCTGAGCCTGGCCCACAGCCTGGACCGCAAATCGGTCGCCGTCGGCGTCGAAACCCGCCGCGACTGGGACTTCCTGCAAGCCCTAGGCTGCACCTACGCCCAGGGCTACCACATCGCCAATCCCATGCCCTCCGCCGCCTTCCCCGCCTGGCTAAGCGACTGGCGCCAATACTTCTAGCCCCACCCAATAGCCCAACAATTAGGGTCAGAGTAGAATTGTTGGGCAATTTCCTTTTTAATGAGCTCTAACAATTAGGGTCAGAGTAGAATTATTGAGCAATTTATCTTTGAATGAGCAGTCTCATCCTATCAAGGGTGTTTAATTCGAGAAAGTTGTCAAACAATTCGACTCTGACCCTCATTGTTTATTGCCAGTCCGCTTCGGTCTAATTGTCGGCCCGACTGTTAATGTTGGTCTTCAACAGCAGCTCGGCCGATCGGCGTCGGGTGACACCGCCGATTTATGGCGCAAGTCCTTCTATTCTCAATCCTGAGCTCCAATCAATTAATCGGCAATTAGGGTCAGAGTCGAATTGTTGGGCAATTTCCCACTAAAAAAGCGACCTCATCTGATTGAGGTCGCTTTGATTTCAAAAGTTGTCAAACAATTCGACTCTGACCCTAATTGGGATTCAAGAGCTCTGGCGCAAGTTGAAGTTATCCCGGCTTGAATCCGCCGGGATAAAAAAGAAATTGCTCAATAATTCGACTCTGACCCTAATTGTTCAGTATTCGCGGCGGTCGGGGGCGATTTCTTGGAGGATCGTTGTGGCGATTTCTTCGATGGATTTCGTCGTTGACGAGAGCCAGCGGATGCCTTCGCGGCGCATCAGGAGCTCGGCTTCGTTGACTTCGTAGCGGCAGTTTTCGATGGACGCGTATTTGCTGCCCGCGCGGCGTTCGTTGCGGATCTGCGAGAGGCGTTCCGGCGTGATCGTCAGGCCGAACAGCTTGGCCTTGTACGGCGGCAGGTTGCTCGGCAGGCGGCCGCGTTCGAAGTCGTCCGGGATCAATGGGTAGTTGGCGGCCTTCAGGCCGTATTGCATCGCCAGGTACAAACTTGTTGGCGTTTTCCCTGAGCGTGACACCCCGACCAGGATCACATCGGCATCGGCCAGGTTCTTGTGCGACTGGCCGTCATCGTGCGCTAGCGAGAAGTTGATGGCTTCGATGCGGTTCTTGTATTCTTCGCTGTCGACCGCGTTGTGGATGCGGCCAATCGTGTGCGTCGACTTGACGTCCAGTTCTTGCTCGAGCGGCGCGACGAAAGTCTGGAACAGGTCCATGTGCATGCCCTTGGCCGAGCGGATCACGCTCGACAGGTCGTGCTTGACCAGCGTCGAGAACACGATCGGGCGCTGGCCGTGCAACGCGAAACTGTCGTTGATGCGGCGCGCGGCGTCGTGCGCTTTTTCGATGGAGTCGATGAAGGGCAGGCGGATCTGCCGGAAACGCATCTCGAACTGGCTCAGGACCGCGTGACCGAACGTCTCCGCAGTGATGCCGGTGCCATCGGAGACGAAGAACACGGTGCGGGAGGGGGCCGGCGCCAGTGCGGGCAGGGACTGGGGATCGTCGATCATGGTCGGTTTGTTAAGCTTTGCTGACAGAGTTGCATGTAAAGTGCGCTGCACATCCCCGACTTGCGGGGTAGAATGCTCGGCAACGGATTTTGCATTGTGCTGCACGCGGGCGAGAATAACAAGAATACGCGAATCGCGCCCCCGCCTTGCACCGATGCACCCACAGGTTTCCATCATCAAGTAAGGTGTTTTTTATCATGACCAATCCAGCTACTGCAGCGATCCAACCGGGGCAGGCCGACCGCGTCTACGTCGCGTCGTTCGAAGACTTGCGCATGACCGACGTCGAGTCGGTCGGCGGCAAGAACGCGTCCCTCGGCGAAATGATCAGCCAACTGGCAGGCGCCGGCGTGCGCGTGCCGACCGGCTTTGCCACCACGGCCGATGCCTTCCGCGACTTCCTCGATCACAGCATCGACGGCGGCGCGTCGCTCGGCGAGCGCATCGCGCGCCGCCTCGACAACCTCGACATCGACGACGTGCGTTCGCTGGCCGTCGCCGGCGCCGAGATCCGTGAATGGATCGTCGCCACGCCATTCCAGCCGCGTCTCGAACAAGAGATCCGCAACTTCTACGAGCGCCTGTTCGCCGACTCGGAAACCGAAGTCTCGTTCGCCGTGCGTTCGTCGGCCACCGCCGAAGATTTGCCGGATGCGTCGTTCGCCGGCCAGCAGGAGTCGTTCCTGAACGTCGTCGGCATCGACAACGTGCTCGAGGCGATGAAGCACGTCTTCGCCTCGCTGTACAACGACCGCGCGATCTCGTACCGCGTGCACAAAGGCTTCACCCACGCCGAAGTCGCGCTGTCGGCCGGCGTGCAGCGCATGGTGCGCTCGGACACCGGCGCCGCCGGCGTCATGTTCACCATCGACACCGAATCGGGCTTCAAGGACGTCGTCTTCATCACGTCGAGCTACGGCTTGGGCGAGACCGTCGTGCAGGGCGCCGTGAACCCGGACGAATTCTATGTCCACAAGCCGATGCTCGAAATGGGCAAGTCGGCCGTCATCCGCCGCAATATCGGCTCCAAGCTGATCAAGATGGAATTCACCGCCGAAGCCAAGGCCGGCCGCTCGGTCAAGACCGTCGACGTGCCGATCGAAATGCGCAACCGCTATTCGCTGGTCGAAGAAGAAATCATCGAGCTGGCCAAGTACGCTGTCATCATCGAAAACCACTACGGCCGTCCGATGGACATCGAGTGGGGCAAGGATGGCCGCGACGGCAAGCTGTACATCCTGCAGGCGCGTCCAGAGACCGTCAAGTCGCAGCAGAAGTCGACCGATGCGCAGCAGCGCTTCCACCTGAAGGACACGGGCACCGTGCTGACCCACGGCCGCGCGATCGGCCAGAAAATCGGCGCGGGCCGCGTGCGCGTGATTACCGACCCGTCCGAAATGGACCGCGTCCAGCCGGGCGACGTGCTGGTGGCCGACATGACCGATCCGAACTGGGAACCGGTCATGAAGCGCGCCGCAGCGATCGTCACCAACCGTGGCGGCCGTACCTGCCACGCAGCGATCATTGCGCGTGAACTGGGCGTGCCGGCCGTCGTTGGCTGCGGCGACGCGACCGACGTCCTCAAGGATGGCACGCTGGTTACCGTCTCGTGCGCCGAAGGCGACGAAGGCATGATCTACGACGGCCTGCTGGAAACCGAAGTGACCGAAGTCGCGCGTGGCGAACTGCCACCGATCAAGACCAAGATCATGCTTAACGTCGGCAACCCGCAGCTGGCCTTCGACTTCCAGTCGGTACCAAACAGCGGCGTGGGCCTGGCGCGCGTCGAGTTCATCATCAACAACAATATCGGCGTGCACCCGAAGGCGATCCTCGAATACCCGAACATCGACGCCGACCTGAAAAAAGCCGTCGAATCGGTCGCCCGTGGCCATGCATCGCCACGCGCGTTCTATGTCGACAAGCTGGTCGAAGGCGTCTCGACGATCGCTGCCGCGTTCTGGCCAAAGCCGGTCATCGTGCGCCTGTCCGACTTCAAGTCGAACGAGTACAAGAAGCTGATCGGCGGTTCGCGCTACGAGCCGGACGAAGAAAACCCGATGCTGGGCTTCCGCGGCGCGGCGCGTTATCTGGCCGATGATTTCGCCGAATCGTTCGCGATGGAGTGCACGGCCATGAAGCGCGTGCGTAACGAGATGGGCCTGACCAACGTCGAGCTGATGATCCCGTTCGTGCGCACGCTCGGCCAGGCCGAGGCAGTCGTGAACCTGCTCGCCAAGAATGGCCTGGTGCGCGGCGAGAACGGCCTGCGCCTGATCATGATGTGCGAAGTGCCATCCAACGCCATCCTGGCCGAGCAGTTCCTCGAGTTCTTCGACGGCTTCTCGATCGGTTCGAACGACCTGACCCAGCTCACGCTGGGCCTGGACCGCGATTCGGGCATGGAGCTGCTGGCCAAGGACTTCGACGAGCGCGATCCGGCCGTCAAGGCGCTGCTGTCGATGGCGATCAAGGCTTGCCGCGCCAAGGGCAAGTACATCGGCATCTGCGGCCAGGGTCCATCGGACAATCCTGATTTCGCGCAGTGGCTGGTGGAAGAGGGCATCGAGTCGATGTCGCTCAATCCTGACTCGGTGATCGACACCTGGCAAAAGCTGGCGAAGATGTAAGCAAGGGTGGGCACACAGTGCTCGCAAGGCCCCTGCTATCCATTTCGGGTAGCGGGGGTTTTTTTTCACCACAATAAAAAGGAGACACACCATGGCCGACTGGACCTACTGGCTGATCGGGGCCGGGCTACTCATCGTGGCCGAGCTGTTCATCGGGACGTTCTACCTGCTGATGATTGCACTTGGCCTTGTCGCCGGCGCCCTGGCTGCCTGGCTGGGCGCGAGCGGCGCGCTGCAGACGCTCGTTGCGGCGGCAATCGGGATCGCGGCAACGCTGGTCCTGCGCCGCACGCGCTTTGCCCGCAGCGGCCGGCGCCCGGCGGCGAATGACCCGAGCATCAACCTCGACATCGGCCAGCGCGTCAGCGTGCCGCAGTGGCATGGTGGGCGTGCCCGCGTCATGTACCGGGGCGCGCTGTGGGACGTCGAACTGCAGCCCGGCCAGGACGCGCAGCCGGGCGAACACGAAATCGTCGAAGTGCAGGGCAATCGCCTGATCGTGGCGCGCCAGTAGGCCTGCCCCGTTTCAACCAATCCGGATGTAATCCAACTCCAAAGGGAACCCCATGGAATCGACCTTCAGCATCGTTGCACTGATCATCTTCGTCATCGCGCTGGTCTTCGTCTTCAAGACTATCAACGTGGTGCCGCAGCAGAACGCCTGGGTCGTCGAGCGCCTCGGTAAATACCATGCCACGCTGGCGCCGGGCCTGAACATCGTGGTGCCGTTCGTCGACCGCGTCGCCTACAAGCACAGCCTCAAGGAAATCCCGCTCGACGTGCCGCCGCAGGTCTGCATCACGCGCGACAACACGCAGTTGCAGGTCGACGGCATCCTGTACTTTCAGGTCACCGATGCGATGCGCGCGTCGTACGGTTCATCGAACTATCTGCAGGCGATCACGCAACTGGCCCAGACCACGCTGCGCTCGGTGATCGGCAAGATGGAACTGGATAAAACGTTCGAAGAGCGCGACCATATCAACACCCACATCGTCAACGCGATCGATGAATCGGCCGCCAACTGGGGCGTGAAGGTGCTGCGCTATGAAATCAAGGACCTCACGCCACCGGCAGAGATCCTGCATGCGATGCAGGCCCAGATCACGGCCGAACGCGAAAAGCGCGCACTGATTGCGGCGTCGGAAGGCCGACGCCAGGAACAGATCAATATCGCCAGCGGTGAACGTGAGGCGTCGATTGCGCGCTCGGAAGGGGAGAAGCAGGCGGCCATCAACCGCGCGATGGGCGGGGCGACGGCGATTGTCGCGCTGGCCGAAGCCAGCGCGTCGGCGCTGCGGCAGGTGGGCGATGCAATCCAGTCACCGGGCGGGATGGACGCCGTCAGCCTGCGCGTGGCCGAGCATTATGTGGACGCCTTTGCCAACCTGGCCAAGACCAACAATACGCTGATCGTGCCCGCGAATATGGGCGACATCAGCACCGCCATCGCCAGCGCCCTGCAGATCGTCAAGGCGCAGCGATAACGTGCTTTAGAAGCCGACGGTTACTGACACCGCCACGGTGCGCGGCGCCGCCAGCACCAGGTAGCCCGAACCCGGGTAGCCGCCGGCCGAGGCCCAGTAGTTCTTGTCGGCGACGTTGTCGACACGGGCGCGCAGCGTCAGGTCACGGTCCATGAAGCTCGTGCGGTAGGTTGCGCCCAGGTCGACGCGGGTCCACGACGGCAGCTTCTGCGTGTTGGCGCCATCGGCGTACTGGGTCGCCGTGTAGACGGTGCGGGCATTCAGTGCCAGGCCCTGCACACCCGGCACGTCCCAGTCGGCGCCGATGTTCAGCTGCGTTTTTGGCACGCCGATCGCATCCTTGCCCTGGTTGATGCCGCCGGCCGTGACGCGCTGTTCGGCGTCGATCAGCGTCAGGCCACCCAGCACGCGCAGGCCGCGCACCGGATTGCCGAACACCGACAGCTCCAGGCCACGGTTGCGCTGCTCGCCGAACACGCCAAACACGCGGTTCTGCACATAGCCGCTCGGCTGGCTGGTCGAGAACACGGCGGCGCTCAAGCCATAGCGGCCGCTGTCGAACTTGACGCCCGCTTCACGCTGGCGCGATACGTACGGTGCGAAGACCTGGCCCTGGTTGATGATCTCGGTGCCCGAGGCAACCGCGCCGCGCTGCAAGCCTTCGCTGTAGTTGGCGTACACCGACAGGTCCTTGCGCGGCTTGTAGACAACGGCGGCGAACGGGGTATTCTCGCTGGCCTCGTAGGCCGAGTTTTCCAGACCGGTGCCATAGTCGTAGCCGTAGTCCTTGAGGCGCTGGTGGCGCAGGCCCAGATTGACCAGCACCGTGTCGTCCAGCAGCGACAGCGTGTCGGCAATCGCGAGGCTCGACAGGATTGCCTTGGACGTCACGAGTGGATTGCCCATGTCGCCGCCCGTGAAGAACGATGACGATGGCGCTGCCACGTCACGCGGCATGTAGACGTTCGACGCGAAGCCGGCGAAGTCACTGAGGGCATAGGCGTTGCGCGACTCGCTGTGGAAGCCCGAGGCCGAGGCGCTGAGCATGTGCTTGATGAAGCCGGTGCGCAGTGCGCCGCGCACGCCCACTTCGCCAGTGCGGACCTGGTCCTTGCGGATATTGTCGAAGCGGGTCATGGTGCCGTCGCCATTGGCGTTGTTGACCGTGATCGACGACAGAATGTTGTATTCCTGGCCGCTGCGCGCGCCCAGTGCGGCCCAGGCGACGGCGCCGCCAGCCAGGTCGACTTCAGCGCGCACGGTGCCGAAGGTGTGGCGTTCTTCCGAGATGGTCCATGGCTGCGCGAAGTTGCGGTCGGCGCTTGGCGCGGCAATCATCGGGGTGGTCGCGCCCAGCGTCACGCTCGGGCGTGCATTGGTCAGTTCGTGGTCCTGCGCGCCGATGTCGGCCGACAGGCGGAAACCACGGCCGCGGTAATCGACGCCCAGCGAATACACGCTCAGTTCACGGCCTTCGCGATCGACTGCGGTGTCGCCCTTGCGGTGCGCAACGTTGACGCGCACGCCGGCGCGGCCCTCCGGTCCGAAGCGGCGACCCAGGTCGATGGCGCCGTAACCCTGGCCGCCCGTCTCGACGCCAAGCGTGACTTCGCTCAGGTCCTGATTCGGGGCGCGCTTGGGCAGCAGGTTGATCGAGCCGCCGATGCTGCCGCCGGCAGGGGCCGCGCCGTTGATGAAGCTGTGGGCGCCGCGCAGTACTTCGACGCGTTCGACCAGTTCGGTCGCGACGAACTGGCGTGGCAGCAGGCCATACAGGCCGTTGTACGCGGTGTCGTCCGAGCCGACCGCGAAGCCGCGGATCATGTACAGCTCCTGGTAGTTACCAAAGCCGCGCGCCACGCGCACCGACGGATCGTTCTGGACGACGTCGGCGACGCTGCGTGCCTGCTGGTCCTGGATCAGCGCATGCGTGTAGTTGGTGCTGTTGAACGGCGTGTCCATGATGTCGACGTTGCCCAGCAGGCCCAGACGCCCGCCGCGCGCGACCTGGCCGCCCGCATAGACAGCCGGCAGGCCCTGGGCCGATGCGTCGGCCGACGCGCTGATGACGACGGTCGGGACGGCGCTGTCGTCCGTGGCCGGCGCGCCGTCCTGGGCAAATGCGGTACCTGCGACGAGGAGGGCGGCGGCGAATGCGGCCGGGGTCAGGGCGAAACGGCGAGTGTTCATGTGATGCAGTCTGGGTGAATAGGGTAGCGCGCATTCTATCCTCGCGCCTTGCAAATGTAAATGAGAACGATTATTATTCTGGACTCAACGATTTTTGCCATAGGCACGCGCAACCATCATGTCACCCGTCTCCCTGCGCCGCTGGGGCTGGATCCACAAGTGGAGCAGCCTGATCTGCACCATCTTCATGCTGCTGCTGTGCCTGACCGGTCTGCCGCTGATCTACCACCACGAAATCGGCCACTTGCTCGGCACCGAGGTAGAGCCGCCTGTGCTGTCGAGCCCGATGCCGCAGGGGAACGTCGACGCCGTGATCGCGTCGGCGAAAGAGCTGTACCCGACCAAGAAGCCGATGTTCATCTCGCAGGAAGCCGACGTGCCCGAGATCTGGAACGTCACGCTGGCCGACCACATGCACGACCACGACTACAAGCCGATCGCGGTCGATGCGCGTACCACGAAAGTGATCACCGAGCCGGCCTTCGAGGGCGGCGTGTTCATGTCGACGATGCTGGCGTTGCACGTCGACCTGTTCATGGGCTTGCCGGGAATGCTGTTCCTGGGCTTCATGGCCTTGCTGCTGCTGGTGGCCATCGTCAGTGGCGTCGTGCTGTATGCGCCGTTCATGCGCAAGCTCGATTTCGGCACCGTGCGCAAGGAGCGCAGCGCGCGTCTGAAGTGGCTCGACATGCACAATATGCTGGGCATCGTCACGCTGGTCTGGCTGTTCGTCGTCGGCGGCACCGGGATGATCAACACCTGGGCCGACCTGATGTACAAGTACTACCAGAAGAACGAGCTGGCGCAGATCCTCAAGCAATACGAAGGCAAGAAGCCGCTGCCGCATACCGCGTCGGTGCACGATGCGATCGAGACGGCCAAGGCGGCGCTGCCGGGCATGCGCGTGGCCTTCGTCGCCTTCCCGGGCACCGATTTCAGCAGCGAGCATCACTATGGCATCTACATGAATGGCAACGAGGCGTTCAGCTCGCGCATGTACCGGCCGGTGCTGGTCGATGCGAACACGGGCCAGCTGACGGACGCCCCGGTACTGCCGTGGTATCTGAAAGCCCTGCTGGTGTCGCAGCCGCTGCACTTTGGTGACTACGGCGGGCAGGCGATGAAGCTGCTGTGGGCGCTGCTGGATATTGCCACCATCATCCTGCTGGGCACGGGCCTGTACCTGTGGCTCAAGCGCGGCAAGACGGGCAACGCCACCACCAAGGTGGCCGCGCACGCGCACCCGCTCCCCACAACGACGACACTCACCGGAGAACGCTCATGATCCGCACACCATCACAAATCTGGGGCGCGCCGATCGTGCTCGGCATCCTCACCACGATCGGCCTGATCTCGGCGCTGCTGGGCGACGGCATCTGGGACGCCGTCTCGGCCGTCGCACTCGGCATCCCGTGCCTGCTAGGCGTCTGGTTCGGCATGCGCCGTACGCCGGCGCAGCGCAGCGCGCTCTAGGCGCACACCGGCCCAGGCTGTATACTCGGTCCAATGAAGATACCTGGCGCGGCGCCTTGCCCGCCCAGGCATCCGGTCATCATCGAAAGGACCTCATGTTTGCAGCAGTCGACCTCGGGTCCAACAGCTTCCGCCTTCACATCGGCGAGCCCGCCGGTGGCCGCATCCACATCGTGCGCACCGCGCGCAATCCGATCCGCCTGGCGGCCGGTCTCGATGCCGACAATATGCTCAGCGAAGCGGCAATGCGCAGCGCGATCCACTGCCTGCAAGAGTTCCGCAAGATCCTCGACGAATACCAGCTCGACGCCATGCGCGTGGTCGCCACCAACACGATGCGCGTGGCGAAGAACGCCGACCTGCTGCTGCCGCTGGCCGAGAACGCGATCGGGCACCCGATCGACATCATCTCGGGCGAAGAAGAAGGGCGCCTGATCTACATGGGCGTGGCGCGCGCGATCGAGCGCCATGACGAACGGCGCCTGGTGATCGACATCGGCGGCGGCTCGACCGAAGTCATCGCCGGCACCGGGGGCGACATTGGATTGGTCGAATCCTTCGGCATCGGTACCCAGCCGCAAACGCTGGCGTATTTCCCGGATGGCCGCATCACCGAGCACAATTTCGACGCCGCCGTCACGGCCGCGCGCGCGCGCTTTGAAGACGCTGCGTCGCTGTACCACGCCAAGGGCTGGGACACCGCCTACGGCTCGTCGGGCACGATGCGGGCGATTTCCGAAGTCATCTCGCGCAATGCCATCGGCGACGGCACGGTCTCGCAGCACAGCCTGCAGGCACTGCGCGCCATCCTGCTCGACCTGGGTCACGTGGATGCCTTCGTGCTACCGGGCGTCAAGCGCGAGCGCGTACCCGTGATGGTCGGCGGCCTGACGGTGTTGATCGGCGCGATGCAAGAGCTCAAGGTCGAACGGCTTACCGCCATCAATGCGGGCCTGCGCCTGGGCGTGCTGTCCGATCTCGAACTGCGCGCGAACCGGCGCGACCGGCGCGACGCCGCGATCCGCGCCTGCATGGGGCGCTTCCGCGTCGACAGCGGCCGCGCGCTGCGCACCGTGGGCATCGCGACGCAGCTGTTCGAACGCCTGCAGCCGCAGGGCGACACGCACCGGCCGTACCTGGCCTGGGCCGCGATGCTGCACGAAATCGGCCTGGCGATCTCGATGAGCGGCGCGCACAAGCACGGCGCCTACATCGTCGAACACGCTGATCTGGGTGGCTTCACGACGCGCGAGCAGCGCATGCTGTCGACGCTGGTCCTGGGTCAGAAAGGCAATCTGCGCAAGATCCGCGAAACGCTGGTGGAGGCCGATCTGGCCAAGGCCGTGCTGGCGCTGCGCCTGGCGATCGTGCTGATGCATGCACGCGCGGACGACGACATCGCCGGCCTGCGCCTGCGCATGCGCTCACGCATCGACCTGGATCTGCCGGCGGAGCTGATGCGCAAGCACCCGACGCTCGCGCCCTGGCTCGAGAAAGAAGTGCAGGCCTGGGGTGAGGTCGGGGTGCCGTTCCAGGTGCGCCAGGGTTAGCGCAGCTTGCCGATGACATCCGGTCCGGCGACGAGCCGGATGTACGGCATGCCATCGCTGGCCTTGTGCTCGATCCAGAACACGCCGCCCTTGCGGATGCGCCAGTCCTGCTTTTGTCCGCACAATAACAGCGAGGCTACGTCGCCCAGCAGTGGCTGGTGCCCCACGACCAGCACCGGCTGCCGGTGCGCCGGCCAGCCGCAGGCCTCGATGATCGCTTCGGCGCTCGACGCCGTGCTCAATGCTTCCACCACCTTGTAACGCCGTCCCAGCGCATCGGCCGTCTGCACGCAGCGCGTGGCGGGGCTGACGAGGATGCGGCATTCGTGTGGCAGTGTGCGTTCGAGCCACGCACCCATGCGGGCCGCGTGGCGCTGGCCTTTGGGTGTCAGCGCGCGCAGTTCGTCGGGCAGGTCAGGCGTGCCCGGTTCGGCTTCAGCGTGGCGCCAGAGGATCAGTTCCATTGTCGATTTCCTTGTTGGGGGCGCTTTCAGCGCCGAGCATGTCCATCAGCGC
This sequence comes from Oxalobacteraceae sp. CFBP 8761, assembly GCA_014841595.1. Lineage (NCBI taxonomy): Bacteria > Pseudomonadati > Pseudomonadota > Betaproteobacteria > Burkholderiales > Oxalobacteraceae > Oxalobacteraceae sp. CFBP 8761. The sequence goes on from JACYUE010000001.1 coordinate 1,946,858, forward strand.
CTGCTGCGCGCTGAAGCCAACCTGTTTGCCGCGCGGCCGGCGGCGGCGGTAGCGCCCATCGCTGCCCAGTTCCCACGCATTCACGTTGTCCTTCAGGTAGGGCAGCAAGCCTTCGCGCATGATGCGGCGCTTGAGCAGCGGCGCGCGGATCGGGAATGCCACTTCGACCCGGCGGAACAGATTGCGGTTCATCCAGTCGGCGCTGCTCAGGTACGTATCGTGTTTCAGGTCGTTGCGGAAGTAGTAGATCCGCGTGTGCTCCAGGAAGCGCCCGACGATCGAGCGCACCTTGATGTTCTCGGACAGCCCTTCGACACCCGGGCGCAGCGCGCAGGCGCCGCGGATGATCAGGTCGATCTTCACGCCCACGCACGACGCGTCGTACAGCGCCTTGATCACCGATTCATCGGTCAGTGAATTCATCTTGGCGATGATGCGCCCCGGCTTGCCCTGTTTCGCGAGCTCGGTCTCGTTGCGGATCGCGCGCACGATTTCCTTGTGCAGCGAGAACGGCGCCAGCCAGATGCTGGCCAGCTGCTTGGGCCGCGTCATGCTGGTCAGGTGGATGAACACTTCGTTCACATCCGACGTCAGGTCGTCGTCGGATGTGAGGATGCCGAAGTCGGTATAGAACCTCGCCGTGGTGGGGTTGTAGTTGCCGGTGCCGAGGTGCGCGTAACGGCGCAGGCCACTCGGTTCGCGGCGCAGCACCAGTGCCATCTTGGCGTGCGTTTTCAATCCGACGACGCCATACACGACCTGGGCGCCGGCCTTCTCGAGCTTTTCGGCCCAGTTGATATTGGCCTCTTCGTCGAAGCGCGCCATCAGTTCGACGATGACGGTGACTTCCTTGCCCCGTTCGGCGGCCGTGATCAACGCCTCGACCAGTTCGGAATTGCTGCCCGCCCGGTAGATGGTTTGCTTGATCGCCACCACGTTGGGATCGGCCGCCGCGCACTGGATGAAGTTGATCACCGGCTGGAACGATTCGAACGGGTGGTGCAGCAGCACGTCCTGCTTTCTCAGCGCGGCGAACATGTCGGCGCCTGACAGCTTGCCCGGATAGCCCGACACATACGACGGGAATTTCAGGTCTGGCTGGTCGTGCTGGTTGACGATTTCGAGCAGGCGCCCCAGGTTCACCGGGCCGTCGACGGTGAACAGGCGGCTGCGGTCGATGTGGAACTGGTTCAGCAAGAAATCGGCCAGGTGCGCCGGGCATGAGCGGCCCACCTCAAGGCGCACGGCAAAGCCGTACTGGCGGCCATGCAGCTCGCTTTGCAGCGCCTGGCGCAGGTTTTTCACTTCTTCTTCGTCCACCCACAGGTCGCTGTTGCGCGTGACGCGGAACTGCGAGTACGAGACCACTTCCCGGCCTGTGAACAGATCGGCCATGTGCGACTGGATCACGGATGACAGCAGGCAGTACGAGCTGCCCGGCTTGTCCGACAGGTCGTCCGGCAGGCGGATCACGCGCGGCAGCACGCGTGGCGCCTTCATGATGGCGATGCCCGAGCCGCGGCCGAACGCATCCTTGCCACTGAGTTCAACGATGAAGTTCAGGCTCTTGTTGATCACGCGCGGGAACGGGTGCGCCGGGTCCAGGCCAATGGGCGTGAGCAGCGGGCGCACTTCGCGGTCGAAATACTGCTTGACCCACGCGCGCTGCGCGGGATTACGTTCGCTGCGGTGCAGGAGGTGGATGCCTTGCTCGGACAGCTGCGGCAGGATCTCCTGATTGAACAGCGCGTACTGGCGCGCGATCAGGTGGCGGCACTCGGCGCTCGCGCGTTCGAGGTCGGTGGCCAGGGTCTCGGGCAGCTCGCTGTCGTTGCGGTCGATCTGGTAGGTGGCGAGCAGGCTGGCCACACGCACTTCGAAGAATTCGTCCAGGTTGCTCGCGACGATGCATAAAAAACGCAGGCGCTCGAGCAGTGGTACGGTCGGGTCTTCCGCCTGTGCCAGCACGCGGCGATTGAATTCGAGCAGCGATAGCTCGCGATTCAAATAGGCGCTGCCGTCGGAAAATTGTTTCAAGTCAGCCTCGGTGGCCTTTTTCTTCATATCCATGGTCTGCGGTCGTAGTCGTCCCGCAATCAGTCTAGTTGTCGAATATGACAGCGTGGTGACACTGCTGTCAGGATTGCGTGGTTAACGAACAGCTAAGCATTGACGTTTGATCGACAATTACTATTGACGACTCCACCACCCAATCAGGAGCAGTCTGTGATCAATCTTGTCCGCGCCAACAAAGGTTTTCTGCTGTTTCTGCTGCTGTTCGGCGTATTTCGTACCGCAGTCGCTGATTGGAGCCCGATTCCATCCGGGTCGATGCGGCCCAATCTGCTCGAGGGCGACGTGGTGTTCATCAACCGCCTGGCATACGACCTCAAGATACCACTGACTGAACGGCAAGTGGCGCACCTCGGCGATCCTGTGCGCGGCGACGTGGTCGTGTTTTATTCGCCGCTCGACGGTAAGCGCCTGATCAAGCGTGTGCTGGCGATGCCGGGCGACCTGGTCGAGATGCGCAATGACCGCTTGAGTATCAACGGGGAAGAGGGTGCCTACGCGCTGGTCGGAACCGCACGCGAGCCGGCCGGCGGGCGCGAGGTCGACGCCGTCCGGCTCAGCGAATCCGTGGGCGGTGCGCATCAGCGCGTACAACTGCTTCCTGGCGTACCCGCGCTGCGTGACATTGCGCCGCTGCGCATACCGCCCGGCCAGTATCTGATGCTTGGCGATAACCGCAACAACAGCGCCGATTCGCGCGTGATCGGCCTGGTGCCGCGCGCGAAGCTGCTTGGCCGCGCCGAACGCATCCTTGTTTCTGCCGACTACCAGCACGACTGGATGCCCCGTTTCGAGCGTTTCGGCATGGCGCTGAGCGCCGATTGAAAACAGGGCAGCGGCAGATCGGGAAGACCGAAATCGATTACAATCGCAGCCCTCCAATGCCTGTCATCCGGCCCCATGCATCGTGCATCGCGCACCGTGCAGCGCCGGCAGGTTTTCCGAAAGCGCCGTTCATGCAAAAACTCCTCACCGTCATCCTCGCCTGCCTCGGCATGGTCGGGGCCCTGGCCATCGACACCTACCTGCCGTCGATGCCGGCCATCGGCGCCGAATATGCAGTCGGCCCGGTCGCGGTGCAGCAGACGCTGAGCGTGTTCCTGTTCACGTTTGCGTTCATGATGCTGTTCTACGGGACGCTGTCCGATTCGTTCGGCCGCCGTCCCGTGATCCTGACTGCGCTGACGGTCTACACGCTGGCCTCGATTGGCGCGGCGTGGGCGCCAAGCTTCGGCTGGCTGCTCGTGTTTCGCGCGCTGCAGGGCCTGTCGGCAGGCGCGGGCTCGGTGATCGGCCAGGCCATCGTGCAGGACCGCTTCTCGGGCGCGCAGGCGCAGCGCATGATGTCGCACATCATGATGGTGTTCGGCCTCGCGCCGGCGATCGCGCCGGTCCTGGGTGGCTGGCTGCACGTCACCTTCGGCTGGCGCTCGTCGTTCGTGTTCCTGGCGGTGTTCGGCGCGCTGCTGATCCTCGTGTGCCTGAAGTTCCTGCCCGAAAGCCTGCCGCGTGAAAAGCGCCAGGTCTTCCATCCCGGGACCATCGGCCGCAACTACGTCAAGGTGCTGCGCCATCCGCAGTTCGTGCTGCTCTCGCTGGCGCTGGGCCTCGCGTTTTCGGGCCTGTCGCTGTACATCGGCTCGGCCTCGAATTTCGTGATGGTGATCCTCGGCCTGCCCGAGACGGCGTTTGCCTGGATGTTCATCCCGCTTGTCGGCGGCATGGTGGTCGGCTCGGCCTGGGGCGGCAAACACGCGCACAAAAGCACGCCGACCCGCATGATGTGGCTGGGTTTTGGCGTGATGGCGCTGGGCGCGGCCTTTAACGTCGGCTACAACGCGTTGCTCACCGCCGCCGTGCCGTGGGCCGTGCTGCCGCTGTTCGTCTACACGTTCGGCCTGTCGGTCGCGATGCCGGCGATCCAGATCACGGCGCTGGGCCTGTTCCCTGACAACCGGGGCCTGGCCTCGTCGATGATCGGCTTCATCCAGATGATGTCGTTTGCGCTGGTCTCGGGCCTGGTGGCGCCGCTGCTGTTCCATAGCGCGCTTCACCTCGCGCTGGGCGTGGCAGCCGGGCTTGCGCTGAGCTTTGGCGCGTGGCGCCTGTCGGTCATGATGGCGGTCAAACCTGCCAGCGTCGCGGCCTGAGTGATGGCGGTGCGGCGCTGGCGGGCAGCGGTGGCCGAACCTTTCGGTACCCTGTTCCTGCTGCGCCGCCGCTATTTCGCCGCGAAGTCGCGGGCGCTGTATGCGCGCTATGCGCATGCACTGGTCATCTGCCTTGCCTTGTTTGGCCTTGCGCTGGTCGAGCGGCCCACGCTGCTGGCTGCGCCGATCCTGCACTTCTGGCGTGATCCCGCCGACTGGCGTACCAGCTTGATGTACGTCGCCGGCTGGCTGGCGGCGGTTGCATTGTGGGCACGCGTGCACCGGCCATTCGTGCGCGGCGCTGCGCTTGCGGGGTTTGCCCGCGCGAGCCTGCACGGAGGGCGTGTGGCGCCGGCGCTGGACCTTGCCTTGCTGCTCGTTGCGCTGCAGTGGTGGGCGCTGCCGTTTGCAGTCGCCTTCTGGACTGTGGCCACGAGCCCCGCGTCGCCGCTAGGTGCTGACGGTTTCTTTCCCCTGTATGTTCTTGGGCTGATCGTGTTGACACTCGCCGTGGCGCATGCCGTGGTGTTCAGTGCTGGCCGTGCTCGTGGCGCGCGGCGCACGGGTGCGGGCGGCGTGCTGCGTGTTCCTGCGCTGGTGTTCCTGATGCTGCTGCAGATGCGTAGCTTGTGGCGCGGCCACCTGCACGTGGCGCTGCCACGTATCGGGGCGGCGCTGCTCGTACATGCGGCCAGCTGGTGGATGATCTGCCAGGTGGGCAAGCGCCAGGATGCGGCAGGCTTCATCGCGCTGGCGTGCTCCGTAAGCGCGTATGCGCTCGCCGGCCTGTACTACGCGTTCTGGCGCGCGCGCCAGCCGCTCGAGCCCTACCTGCGCAGCATGCCGTTCAGCGTGGTCAAGATGCTCGCGGCCGAGCACCTGGTCGTGCTGGGCCTGGGCGGCGGCATCAGCATGCTGGTGTGGCTGGGGTATCGCGCCGCGCCGGCGAGCAGCCCGGACCTGCTGCCAATGCTGGCCTGCTCCCTCGGCCTGTCGCTGCTGCTGCTCGCGCTTCTCGGCGCACCGGTGCTGCAGCGGCACCGGTACGGGACCGCCTTCAAGGCTGCGCTCACGTTCGCTGCACTGATTCTGATGGGAGCAACACAATGACGATCTTGTTGGCAGCCGACGGCCTGGGCATGCGCTACGGCGGCCAGGTGGTGTTCGAGGACCTGCACCTGGCCTTTGGCGCAGGCGCCGTGGCGCTGGTGGGACCCAACGGCGCCGGCAAGTCGACCTTGCTGGCGTTGCTGGCCGGCGTCGACGTGCCGCAGGCGGGGCGGGTGCTGGTCTGCGGGCATGACCTGGCGCGCGGGCAGGGCGCACGCGCTGCGCTGGCCTGGGTGCCCGATGCCTCGGTCGCCTACGACTTCATGACCGGCGACGAATTCCTGTGCATGGTGCAGGCGCTGCGTGGCTGCGCCGGGCCGCATCGCGCGCTGCTGGAAGGCTTCGGAATCGCGGCGTATCTTGGCGCGCGCTTTGGCGACATGTCGCTCGGCACGCGCAAGAAGTTCATGCTGGCCGCCGGCCTGATGGGAGACGCGCAGGTCGTGCTGATGGACGAGCCGACCAATGGAATCGATGCCGATGCCCGGGCATTTCTGATCGATCAGATCAAAGCACGGGCGCACCAGCATCTGGTGCTGTTCTCGACCCACGACCGCGACCTGATCGTGCTGACCGGCGCCCGCGTGCTGGCGTTACCGGCACAGGGCGCGTAGAAGGGCTTAGCGCCGGTTGGTCTTCATTGCGGCAGCGACTTCGCGTTTGGCGTCGCGGTCTTTCTCCGTCGAGCGCTTGTCGTGCTGCTTCTTGCCCTTGGCCAGGCCGATCTCGCACTTCACATTGCCTTTCTTGAAGTGCAGGTTGAGCGGCACCAGCGTGTAGCCGGAGCGCTCCACCTTGCCGATCAGCTTATCGATCTCGGCGCGGTGCAGCAGCAGCTTGCGCGAGCGCAGCGCCTCGGGGTGGCTGAAGCTCGACGTGGTCGTCAGTGCGCTGACGTGCGCACCGAACAGGTACAGCTCGTTGTCACGGACGAGCACGTAGGCTTCCTTGATCTGCACCCGGCTTTCGCGGATGGCCTTGACTTCCCAACCCTCCAGCACGAGACCTGCCTCGTAGCGGTCTTCGATGAAGTAGTCAAAAAATGCTTTTTTATTGTCAGCGATGCTCATGAAAAGGCGAAAATTCGCGTGTCGGTTAAACTACTGCTATTGCGCCAACGGTGGCGCCACTTGCAAACGACCCCCATCATAACAAACGGTTGACCAATGGCAGTAGTGCACAAATCAGTTTTCCTTGGCTATAGCGCAGAACAGATGTTCGACCTCGTTGCCAAAGTCGAAGATTATCCGAAGTTTCTTCCCTGGTGCAGTGGCGTGAACATCGTCGAACGCACTGATGACAAGCTCGTCGCGGCTCTGCAAATTAATTTCCATGGCGTCAAGCAGAGCTTCACGACATCGAACCACAACCAGCGCCCGACCCAGATGAAGATGCACCTGGTCGACGGCCCGTTCAAGCTGCTCGAAGCCACCTGGAGCTTCAAGTCGCTGCGCGCCGATGCCTGCAAGATCGAGTTCGACATGCAGTACGAGTTCTCCAGCATGATCCTGGCGCAGATCGTCGGCCCCGTGTTCGGCATGATCGCCAACAGCATGGTCGATTCGTTCTGCAAGCGTGCCGAGGTCGTGTATGGCTGACGTCGCGCCTGCGCCCGCATTGCTGGGCATCTCGGTCAGCTACGCCAGCGACAAGGTCGAGTGGCTGCGCGAGCTGCAGGTCGAACCCGGCACGACGATCGGCATCGCCATCGAGCGCAGTGGCGTGCTGGAAGCCTTCCCGGATATCAATCTGACGACGCAGCCGGTGGGCATCTACGCCAAGAAGAAGACGCTCGACACGGTACTGCGCGAGCGCGACCGCATCGAGATCTACCGGCCGCTCGTGGCTGACCCAAAGGAGTCGCGCCGCAAGCGCGCGGCCAAGCGGGAAGGCGCTAGCGGCAGTCCTGCAGCGCCTGATTGACCTGCGCGGCCCGCGTGGCCCGCTCGGCATCCGTCATATAACTCTTCTGGCCATCCTGGCCGTAGCGCGCGATGCGCGTGCCGGACGCCAGCTGCGCCTGCGTCTCGCGCGCGGCGTTGCAGCGCTCGGCCAGCTGGCGTACACGCTGCGCTTCTTCCTGTGCTTTCAGATTGGACTCGTCACGTGCCTTGGTGCGCGCGCGGTAGGCGGCTTCCTGCTCGGCAAGCGTGGGTTGGCCTTTTGATGGCAGCGGCTTGGCGGCTGGGACGGTGGCCGACCCATCCGCTGGCATGACGGCAGGGGGCGCCGATGCCAGTTCGGGATTGGCGCGGCCTGGTGCCTTGACGATCTTGCTGGCCGGTGTGCCGGGCGGGGGCGGGCGATCGGAATACTGGCGCGTGCCGCCGGGGCCGATCCAGACATACTGGGCGTGCGCGGCCGTGGCGGCAAGGAAGAGCAGGGTGGCGCCGAGGGCGCGGTACGGCATCTGCGACATAGAAATTGCTCCTGAGAATTAACAGATTTCGCCATGCTTCGGTCCGGCTGTCAATCTCAAACCGTACCGCACCAACTAAATTTGGGTCAGGCCGGCGACGGAAATCACGGGTTTCTGTATAATTCGCTTTTGCGCCTATAGGAAATACTATGCGTCTCCTCCAAAAAGCACTCACCTTCGATGACGTGCTGCTCGTCCCGGCCTACTCCAACGTTCTTCCGGCCCAAACTTCCCTGCGCACCAAGCTCACCCGCAATATCACGCTGAACATTCCGCTGCTGTCCGCCGCGATGGATACCGTGACCGAAGCGAACCTGGCGATCGCCATGGCGCAAGAGGGCGGTATCGGTATCATCCACAAGAATCTCCGTCCAGCCGACCAGGCGCGCGAAGTCGCGCGGGTCAAGCGCTTCGAAGCGGGCGTGCTGCGCGATCCGATCACGATTCCACCGACCATGAAGATCCGCGAAGTGCTGGCGCTGTCGCAACAGCACGGCATCAGTGGCTTCCCGGTGGTCGAAGGCAACCAGGTGGTTGGCATCATCACCAACCGCGACCTGCGTTTCGAGGAAGACCTGGAAGCCGAAGCGCGCGCCAAGATGACGCCGCGCGACAAGCTCGTCACGGTCAAGGAAGACGCGGACACGGCCGAAGCCAAGCGCCTGATGAACAAGCACCGTCTCGAGCGCGTGGTCGTCATCAACGATAACTTCGAACTGCGCGGCCTGATCACCGTCAAGGATATCCAGAAGTCGCACGAACACCCGCTGGCCTCGAAAGATTCGCAGGGCAAGCTGCTGGTGGGCGCCGCTGTCGGCGTCGGCGAACGCGATGAAGAGCGCATCGAACTGCTGGTCGCGGCCGGCGTGGACGTGCTGGTGGTCGACACCGCCCACGGTCACTCGCAGGGCATCCTTGACCGCGTACGCTGGATCAAGGACCGTTACCCGCACGTGGATGTCATCGGCGGCAACATCGCCACCGCATCGGCCGCGCTGGCGCTGGTTGAAGCGGGCGCCGATGCGGTCAAGGTCGGCATCGGCCCTGGCTCGATCTGCACCACCCGCATCGTCGCCGGCGTGGGCGTGCCGCAGATCACCGCAATCTCGAACGTCTCCGAAGCACTCGAAGGGACGGGCGTGCCATGCATCGCCGACGGCGGCATCCGCTTCTCGGGCGACATCTCGAAAGCACTGGCTGCAGGCGCGCACACGGTCATGATGGGCAGCATGTTTGCCGGTACCGAAGAAGCACCGGGCGAAGTGATCCTGTACCAGGGTCGCAGCTACAAGTCGTACCGCGGCATGGGCAGCCTGGGCGCGATGGCCGACGGTTCGGCCGACCGTTATTTCCAGGAAGCGTCGAGCAAGGCCGACAAGTTTGTTCCTGAAGGTATCGAAGGCCGCGTGGCCTACAAGGGCAGCGTGCTGGCGATCATCTTCCAGCTGATCGGTGGCGTGCGCCAGTCAATGGGTTACTGCGGTTGCAGCACCATCGAAGAGCTGCGCTCGAAAGCCGAATTCGTCGAGATCACGTCCGCCGGCATGCGCGAATCGCACGTGCACGATGTGCAGATCACGAAAGAAGCGCCGAACTACCGTTCGGAGTAATCGACCTTCGACGCGGCCATTGATGGCCGCGTTTTCTATGGTGGGTGGCAATGCCAGCCACCATACGTTTCGCTCACCACCGACCACATTAAGCTTCCCTATGCATTCGAAAATCCTCATCCTCGATTTCGGTTCCCAGGTCACCCAGCTGATCGCCCGCCGCGTGCGCGATGCCGGCGTCTTCTCCGAAGTCTTCCCCTACGACGTCAGCGACGAGTTCGTCCGCAACTACGGCGCCTCGGGCATTATCCTGTCGGGCAGCCACAATTCGACGCTCGAAGGCGATTCGCCACGCGCGCCGCAGGCCGTGTTCGAAGCCGGCGTGCCGGTGCTGGGCATCTGCTACGGCATGCAGACCATGGCGGCCCAGCTGGGCGGCAAGGTCGAAAACGGCCTGAAGCGTGAGTTCGGCTACGCCGAAGTGCGCGCCCGTGGTCATACGGCGCTGCTCAATGGCATCAACGACTTCGTCACCGACGAAGGCCACGGCATGCTCAAGGTCTGGATGAGCCACGGCGACAAGGTCCTGGACATGCCTGAAGGCTTCAAGCTGATGGGGTCGACCGATAGCTGCCCGATCGCCGCAATGGCCGACGAAGAGCGCCGTTTCTACGCGCTGCAATTCCACCCTGAAGTCACGCACACGACGCAGGGCGAAGCCATCATCGGCCGCTTCGTGCACGAAATCTGCGGTTGCAAGTCGGACTGGAACATGCCGGACTATATCGGTGAAGCCGTCGAGAAGATCCGCGCACAGGTCGGCACCGACGACGTGATCCTGGGCTTGTCGGGCGGCGTCGACTCGAGCGTGGCCGCTGCGCTGATCCACCGTGCGATCGGCGACCAGCTCACCTGCGTGTTCGTTGACCACGGATTGCTCCGCAAGGACGAAGGCAAGATGGTCATGAGCATGTTCGAAAAGAACCTGGGCGTGAAAGTGATTCGCATCGATGCCGAAGACCAGTTCATGGGCCACCTGGCCGGCGTGAACGATCCCGAGCAGAAGCGCAAGATCATCGGCCGCGAGTTCGTTGAAGTGTTCCAGGTCGAAGCGGGCAAGCTGACCAATGCCAAGTGGCTGGCGCAGGGCACGATCTACCCGGACGTCATCGAGTCGGCTGGTAAAGGTAAAAAAGGCCAGACGATCAAGAGCCACCATAACGTGGGCGGCCTGCCAGAGACGCTGAACCTGAAACTGCTCGAGCCGCTGCGCGAACTGTTCAAAGATGAAGTCCGCAAGCTCGGCGTCGCGCTGGGCCTGCCGCACGACATGGTCTATCGTCACCCGTTCCCGGGCCCGGGCCTGGGCGTGCGCATTCTGGGCGAAGTCAAGAAAGAGTTCGCCGACCTGCTGCGTGAAGCCGATGCGATCTTCATCGAAGAGCTGCGCAACACGCCGTTCGAAGTGCCGCACGTGCCGGGCATCGATGCCGGCAAGGCGCCATTGAACTGGTATGAAGCGACCAGCCAGGCGTTTGCCGTGTTCCTGCCAGTGAAATCGGTGGGCGTGATGGGCGATGGCCGCACGTATGAATATGTTGTCGCGCTGCGCGCGGTGCAGACGCTGGATTTCATGACGGCGCAGTGGGCGCATCTGCCGCATGCGTTGATGGGGAAGGTTTCGAATCGCATCATCAATGAGGTACGGGGGATTAATCGCGTTGTCTATGATATTTCGGGGAAGCCGCCTGCGACGATTGAGTGGGAATGACGAGTCGGCTGTAACTAGCTGATTTTGAATAAAAAGTTAAGGCCGTTGATGATCTGGTGTAGATCATCAATGGCCTTAATTATTTGGTGGCATCAGTCGCGACTTGGCCGGTAACGTCGCAGCGAGTCGTGCACATTCGATACGCAAAGCCTCAGGCAAACCAGCACCCCGGACCACGCTGCGCTGCTAGTATCAGTATGTGAAAAATAATATCTCTCCGGTCTCATGATCGAAACCCGACTTCTTCGCCAATTCATCGCCGTCGCCGAGGAATTGCACTTCAACCGCGCTGCGCAACGGCTTCACATGGCGCAGCCACCGTTAAGCCAGGCGATTCGCCGGCTGGAACAGGAGATCGGCGCGCCGCTATTCGAGCGCTCTAATCGCAGCGTCTCGCTCACGCCGGCTGGCGCGGCCTTTCTGGAGTCGGCGAGAGGGGTGCTGCGCCTGCTTGACGAAAGTGTCGAGCAGACCCGGCGTGTGGCGCAGGGCATTGAAGGCCATCTCACTCTGACCTTCATCAACATCGCTCCTTATAGCGCATTGCTGCATGCGCTGCGGCGCTTCCGCTGTGCATTCCCGGCGGTTTCCTTCACGATGCAGGAAGCCACGACGCAAGAGCAGGTCGAATCCCTAGAGCAGGGCCGTGCTGACCTTGGCTTCATGAGACCGCCGGGCAGGACAGCGCCGGGCTTACGATTCGCGTCCATTCTGCGCGAGCCCATCCTGGTGGCCCTGCCTGTCACGCACCGGCTTGCAGGCAGCAAGATCGTCCCGCTGGCAGCGCTTCAGGATGACGCCTTCGTCTCGTCACCCCGACATTTGGGGCAGGGCTTTCATGACCAACTCGTCCAGCTTTGCAAGGCAGCAGGTTTCGTGCCGCGCATTGTCCAGCAGGCGCGGCAACTCGAAACGCTGGTGGCCCTCGTCGGCGGTGGCTTTGGTGTGGCTCTGCTGCCGGCCTCATTGGCACAGCATGGGCGTGAGGACGTGGCGTTCCGGCCAATTGAAGTGGATGCGCCGGACGGATTACGGCATGTGGAATTGTGGATGGCATGGAGCGAGCATGCTCCCAGCGTGATTCGGGACAGACTGATCGCCGAGGTGCGTGACACTTCGGCATCAGCGCGTCCAATTGAGACTATTTAGATCTTGTTTAAGTACAAATAATATATTTTACGAACGGCGGCAACCGTTCCATCATCGTGATTTCAGATTCAGGGAGATTCACGATGACACATCTGACAGATGAAATTTTTAAAGGCAAAGTCGCTATCGTCACCGGCGCCGCGCGCGGGCTTGGGCGGGCCTATACGCAGGCGCTGCTTGACCGTGGCGCGTGTGTAGTTGCTAGCGACCTCGGCACCGATCGGGCTGGCGAGGGCGCCAATGAGGACTTGATGGCCCAGGCGGCGCGCACCTTGCGGGCCGACGACGGGCGATTGATCGCACACAATGGGCGGCTGGATCATGAGGCTGGCTGCAAGCAACTCGTGGAACTGACCATCGCGCAATTCGGTGCGCTCGATATTCTGATCCACAACGCCGGGTGGGTAAATTATCAATACATTGAGGACCAGCAAGACGATTCCCTCGAGCGCGCCATTGGCATCAACGTGCGTGCGCCAGTCTGGTTGAGCAAGCATGCCTGGGCGCACCTCAAGCGGTCTTCATCGGCGCGGGTTGTGCTGACTACGTCCGACCGCGCCATGTACCAGCGGTACGCGCAGCCGGGCCTGGCGGCCTACGCCGCCGGGAAGATGGCCCAGGTGGGCATCATGAATGCATTGAGCATGGAAGGCGCACCGCATGGCATTCTGGTCAATGCGGTCTCTCCTGTTGCCAAGACCCGCATGTGGGGGATCACGCAGCCACCCGAGGATCTCCTGCCGGAGAGTGTGGCCCCTGGCGTGCTGTATCTGGCCAGCCCGCTGTGCCAGGACACGGGCGTCATCCTGCGCGCCAGCAACGGTCAGTTCACCGCGACGCGCTTTTGCGAAAACCATGGGGTCATTTACCCCGAGAACCTGGCGCGGGTCGCATGCGCAAGCATGGAAGACATCGCCCGGAACTGGCCGTGCATCAAGGAGTTCAGCGATGCGTGACGATCATGGTTTGCGCAAGATCGCCCATATCCGCGCCGATCTTGGCGAAAGTCCCGTGTGGGATGCGCGCAAGGGGCTTTTGTACTTCGTCGATATCTCCGGGGGCAAGATTAACATGCTGCTTCCGCAAGGACAGGTGGAGACGATATATACATCGGCGATGCGTATCGGTGCGCTGGCACTGACCGATAAAGGCAATCTGATCTTCACTGAAGATGCCTCCTCCAGGATGTTCGATGTGGAGGCTGGCGAGGTGTGCAGGCACACTCCCGCCGTCCATGACGGGGCAAGCTATCGTTTCAACGATGGCGCCTGTGATCCGCAGGGACGGTTTGTCACCGGCTTCATGGACGAGGGGCCGAGCGGCAAGAGCGGCGCGCTGTACCGCTACGACAGCGCGCTGAATGCTCAAGTGATTCATCGGGGATTGGCACTGCCCAATGGGCTTGCCTGGTCAGAAGATGGGCGCACGCTGTTCTTCGTCGATTCCGTTGCCCGCTCGATCTTTCGGGCAGCGTATTCAGCCGAGGGCGTACTTGGGCCAGTGACGTTGTTCGTCGCGACGCCGGCCGAACTGGGGCGTCCCGATGGCATTGCCCTGGATCAGGCTGGAGGAGTATGGGTCTGTCAGTTCAACGGCGGATGCCTGCTGCGCTACGACCGCTACGGGCACTTGACCGATCGCGTTGCCATGCCGGTGCCGCGTCCCACCAGTTGCTGCTTCGGCGGTGACGGTTTGGGGACGCTGTTCATCACCACAGCACGTTTTGCCATGACGGCCTCGGAACTGGACGAGTATCCGGGCGCCGGGGACTTGTACACCATTCGTCCCGAGGTCGCTGGCAGTCCGCGGCACTTGTTCAGGGAGTGAAGCGGAGTCGCTGGATGATGGTCTGCCGAGAATCTGGATCGAGGAGGCAGATCTCCAATAAACGTAACTAACCAACTTAAGACACGCCAAAAACATAAAACTTCTGAGCCAACAATTATAGTAAGACATCAGTTAATCAACCAGGCTTGCAGGCGAGGGGGGGGGCCGCCGATGACTAACTTCACAGGGCGCTGGCGCTATGCGGCGCGCCGTCAGAAACGGACCGGTTGCCTGGAGTTCGACCTTCGCGGACAGCACGCACGTGCGCGACGCAGCAAACACTTGGTAACCGCTGTCCGGATCGCTTCCCCCGACTGTCGGTTTCGGCCTGCTACGTTATCGACACGGGCGGGCAGCGTGACCACGCGATCCATGCAGCGCATCGCTTCGTTGGCGCCCATGCCGAACCGGGTGCGGGCCGGAACCTCGCTGGCATTGGCGACATCGGCAAACTGGGTTGTCGTGCAGGCCGCACAGGCATTGAGGCTGAGGCTTGGGACGTTTGGCAAGTCCCGTTCGCCGCTTTGTCGCGCTGCAGGTGCCGCGGCCGCTGCACGTTGGCGACCATCGTAGCCAGGCCCCCGAACTGCAGTGAACCTGCCGCGACACTGCCACCAGCCCGGTCTGGATCACGGGCTTCGACTGGTGGCTCAGGCAGGGCCGGGCAACCGCCTTCAGGCCGAGAGCAACCCCGGCACTCCGACGGCACTACGCCATGACCGCACCAATCTCACGGCGTCGCCGCCGCCCGCGCCTGTGCAATCCACCCATCAAATTCCTTCTGATGGAACTTGATCCACCCCGACACATGGCGCGCAATATCGGCCTGGGAATTCTCACCGCTGCGCATGCGCGCATTCTGCGCATCGATATCGGCAATCGGCAAGCGCATCACTTGGAACAGCTTCACGGCTGCCGGGTTCTTCTCGGCCCAGGCACGGTTCACGACAAAGCGCGTCGTGTTGATGGCAAAGCCGTAGTCGCTGCCATCGGGCAGGCGTGTATCGGGCTTGCCCGGATACGCCGTCTTCGGTGCCTGCAGCCACACGACATCTTTGCCCGGAATCAGCACACCATTGACCCAGTACGGCGTCCAAGCGTAATACAGGATCGGCGAGCCGCGCTTGAAGCGGCCGATGGTATCGGCGATCAGTGCGGAGTAATTACCCTGCACATGCGTAACCGTGCCGCGCAGCTTGAAGCCGTCCATCTGCTGCTCGATCATCGCTTCGCAGCCCCAGCCCGGATTGCAACCGGCCATGTCCGCCTTGCCATCGCCGTCGTTGTCAAACAGCTTGGCCAGGCGCGGTTCGCGCAGTTGGCCGATATTGGTGATGCCGTACTTGTCGGCGGTGACCTTGTCGATCAGGTAGCCCTGGGCGGCCGGCCCGGCGTACTCGCCCATGCGCAGCAGTTTGGCATCGCCGCCGGCGTTGTCATAGAAATCCTTGTGCAAGGGATCCCAGTGCACCGCCAGGAATGTGGCATCGCCGTTGGCAATGGCGATGTGGGCCGTGGGGTATTCCACTTCCTTGATGGGTTGCGGTGCGTAACCCAGCGCTGCCAGAGCACGGTCGACCAGCATGGTCTGGAACGTCTCTTCGGCCACCGGGCTTTGCAGCGCTTGCACCTTGATCCCTTTGCCGGGAAGGCTGTCTGCCGGCGTTTGCGCCATGGCCAGGTGGGTAGTGAGCGCCAGTGCGCCAAGCGCGATGGTGGCGATCCAGCGAAACATGCGTCGTGACTGGTGTTTGATTGTGAATTTTTTCATGCGATGCATTCGTGTTCCTTTTTATGATTGTGGCTTGCCGCGCGTCAGGCGCAGGATGAGGCCGGCCGGGCCAGTCTGGTACCAGTGGCGTACGCCACGCCGCGGCTGTCCCATCGATTGCGTCAAGCGGTCCAGCGTGATTGCCAGCAGCACGATGCCCAGGCCACCCACGGTTGCGAGACCCATGTCCAGGCGGCCGATGCCGCGCAAGACCATCTGGCCAAGGCCGCCGACGGCGATCATCGAAGCGATCACGACCATCGACAGCGACAGCATCAGCGACTGGTTGATGCCGGCCATGATCGATGGCATCGCCAGCGGAAACTGGACGCGGCTCAGCAACTGCCACGGCGAGGCGCCGTAGGCGCGCGCTGCCTCAATCAGGTCGGGCCGCACCTGGCGAATGCCGAGATTGGTCAGGCGCACCAGCGGCGGCAGCGCAAAGATGATCGTCACGATCACGCCTGGCGCATTACCGATACCGAACAGCATCACCACCGGCACCAGATAGACAAAGGCCGGCGTCGTCTGCATGGCGTCGAGCAATGGGCGCAGGAGGTTCTGGGCACGATCGCTGCTGGCCAGGAAAATCCCCAGCGGCAAGCCGATCACCATGCAGAACGCGAGCGACGTCAGCACCAGCGACAGCGTGATCATGGCGTCGGACCAGATGCCCAGCACCGATACGATCAGCAGCGCCACCACGGTGCCGATGGCGAGCGTGCGGGTGGTGAATTGCCAGGCCAGCACGCCGATGACGGCGATCACCGCGAGCGCTGGCGCAGCCAGCAGCAGCGCGCTGACGGCGTCGAGCGTGGCATCGATGGGAGCGCGCACGATCTTGAAGAATGGGCGGAAGTGTTCAACCACCCAGCCCAGCGCGTCATTGATCCCGGACTGGAGCGACAGCGAGCCGTTCAGCAGGTCGGACAGCCCGAGGCTAGCCTGATCGGGCGATGCGGATGGCGCGGCGTCGAGCCAGGAGGTATCGCGCGGCGGCGTCGGCAGCCATGGATTGATCTGCTCAGCTTGTGGGGTGACCGGTTGGGTCGCGGTCGCGATAGCGGTGCCGGAATTCATGCTTGTCCTTTCGGGTGGTTTGGTGCGGCGATGGGCGGCGTATCGCGGTCGAGGAACTTCAGCAGGGTGGTCTTGCTGATGGCGCCGCGGTATTTGCCATCGTTCGTCACCACAGGCACGCCATACGGCATCTGTGCGACCTGGCCGAACAGGCCGGCGACCGGCTCATCGGCATCGATGGTGGTGACATCGGGCAGGTAGGCATGCGCCAGGCCCAGCGGGCCGACGTGGCCGTCGAGCGCGCTGCGCAGCGAGTCGGCCGAGACCACGCCCAGGAATTTTTGCTGCGGGTCGACGACGTAGGCATAGGCCCGATCCTGTTCTTCGAGCATCGACAGCGCTGCGCGCGAGCCGCGCGCGGGCGACTCCGACACCACGATCTGGCTTTTACGGGCGATATCGCCGGCCTTGAACACGGCCGCGGCATCGACGCCGCGCACGAAGTTGCGCACGTAGTCGTTGGCAGGCTGGCGCAGGATGTCTTCGGGCGTGCCCACTTGCACGACATGGCCGTCCTTCATGATCGCGACCCGGTCGCCGATGCGCATGGCTTCGTCGAGATCGTGCGAGATGAATACGATGGTGCGGCGCTTGATCTGCTGCAGGCGCAGCAGCTCCGATTGCATCTCGGTGCGCATGATCGGATCGAGCGCCGAAAACGCTTCGTCCATCAGCAGGATGGCGGGATCGCATGCCAGCGCGCGGGCCAGGCCCACACGCTGCTGCATGCCACCGGACAATTCGTCGGGATAGCTGGCGCCATACCCGGCCAGGCCCACCTGGTCCAGTGCCTGCAACGCCAGCGCATGGCGCTCGGCCTTCGGCGTACCGGCCAGCTCCATGCCGAATGCGGTGTTGTCGAGCACGGTAAGTTGCGGCAGCAGCGCGAACGACTGGAACACCATGCTGATATCCTTGCGGCGCAGCGCGCGCAACTGGGCATCGGGCAGGGTATTGATGTCATTGCCGTCGATCAGGATGCGCCCGGCGGTTGGCTCGATCAGGCGGTTGAGCATCCGCACCATGGTCGATTTGCCCGACCCGGACAAGCCCATGATGACGAAAATTTCGCCGGCTTCAATCGTGAAGCTGGCGTCGAACACGCCGATGGTGCAGGCGGTCTGGGCCAGGATGTCCTGCTTGGTGGCGCCCTGGCGAACCAGGTCCAGGGCGGCTTCCGGCTGATCGCCGAAGACTTTGAAGACCTGGTCGATGATGATTTGTTTTGCCACGGTGTGGTTCTCCCTCGATCTGTCGAATGAAATGAAATCGCCGCAGGCAACGAGGCCCGCGGCGGAGATCGCGACATGGTGGTGATGCAGACAGCGGTGCCTGGCCTGTCGACGCGGCGACAATGCCAAAGGCGTGGCGGCGCTCGCGACATGCGCAGTGCGTGCCGGATGCTGTGTGCGTGTTAGTGACGCTGAGTAGCGTTCAACCGCGATGCGGCGAACGTTGCTTGATGCGGGCGGTTGGCCCAGGGTTCGGTCCCCATGCACGGCATGGAAAGCGATCGATAGCAGGTGTGCTACCGGAGGTTTTGTTGTAAAAGGGCCGCAATTATAACAGCAATGATGTCAAAGGACAATTGCTTTTTGCGGTGAAACATGGTTGCTGCAGCAGTACCAAGCCGGGTCACAAGCCGGAGTCACAAGCCGGGGTCACAAGCCGGGGTCAGGTCTGACATTCGGACACGGCCCCGGCTGTGAACATAAGCGCGCTGCCGATCTCGTTCCCTTCGAACGACAAATCGAACTGGCGCGACAACGTGACTTTAAACTACCAACCGCCGTAAATCGCCACCAGCACGATAAAAATAACCACCGAACCAACCGCAAATCCGCGATCAACCCGGAACATCGACCGGTCGATCACCATGCGCTTGTTGCTGCCGTCGCGCTGCGCCGTAGTGCTCAACAAAACCATGCCAATGACCACCATGACAAACACAATCAGCATCCGATCAAGAAACGGGATTTCGTAACTACCAGCGCCGTTATTGACCGCAAAACCGATCGGCGCCAGAAACCCCAGATCCATCATCATTGGCAAGAACTTGAGAAACACCGAGAACACCAGCCCGCCAATTGTGGCAAACATGGCCGCCGCAGCGGTGGTCTTGCGCCAGTAAAAGCCCAGCAAAAACATCGCCAGGATGCCGGGTGACACGAACCCGGTGTATTCCTGGATGTACTGGAAGCCGCCTTTTTTGTCGATCCCCAGCAAGGGTGCGAGCAGCACGGCAATGGCCATCGCCGCCACCACCGAGATCCGGCCGATCCAGACCATGCGCTGCTCGCTGGCCGCGCGGTTGACATGCTTGTTGTAGACGTCGAGCGTGAAGATCGTCGCGACGCTGTTGGCCTTGCCGGCCAGCGACGCGACGACCGCTGCAACAAGGGCGGCGAACGCCAGCCCCTTGAGCCCGGCCGGCAGCAGGGCCAGCAGGGTAGGGTAGGCGCGGTCCGGATTGAGTTCGCCACCCGGCCGCATGGCGTCGCCAAGCGTGCCGGATTTGTCGAGCGCATAGGCCGCAATGCCGGGCAAGACCACGATCACCGGCATCAGCAGCTTGAGGAAGGCGGCGAACAGCAGGCCCTTGCGCGCCGTGTGCAGGTTGGCGCCCAGCGCGCGCTGGACGATGTACTGGTTGCAGCCCCAGTAGTTGAGGTTCACGATCAGCATGCCACCGATGATGGTCGACATGCCGGGCAGATCCATGTAGTTCGGATCGTCGCGCGTGAGCACCATATTGAAATGCTCGCCGGCGCGCAGATACAGTTCGCTCAGACCACGCACCGCACCCTGACCACCGGCCAGTGCCGCCACCAGGTCGAGTGCAATCCAGGTGGTAACGAGCCCGCCAATGACCAGGCACAGCACCTGGATCACATCGGTATAGCCGATCACCTTCATGCCGCCCAGCGTGATCACGGTGGCGAACACGGCCAGGAACAGCATACAGGCCAGTACATTCAGCCCCGCGATGCTGCTGATCGCCAGCGCGCCAAGGTACAGGATGGCGGTAAGGTTGACCACCACATACAGGCCAAGCCAGAACACGGCCATCGTTGCCGCCACCGCCGGTCCATAGCGCTGCTCGAGAAATTGGGGCATCGTATAGATGCGGTTCTTCAGGTAGATCGGCATGAAGAACACGGCAACGATGACCAGGGTCGCCGCAGCCATCAGCTCATACACCGCGATCGCCATGCCGATGCGAAAGCCCGCTCCGCTCATGCCGATGAACTGTTCGGCCGAGATGTTCGATGCGATCAGCGAGGCGCCGATGGCCCACCACGTGAGCGAGCCTTCGGCCAGGAAGAAGTCGTGGGTGGCCTTGCCGGACGAGCGTTTCTTGCTCCAGTAGATCCAGATGCCGTAGGCCGAAATGGCCACGAAGTAGATGAGGAAGACGAGGGTATCGAGGCTGGTGAATGAGGTCATGACGTTGTCGTGTCCCGGCACTCAGATGCGGTCGCTGCCCGACGTTCGCGAACCCGGCGCAGCGGCACCGGCCTGCGTCAGCTGCACGTCGCCCCAGGTCGTCACGACAGGCACCGCGTTGCCGGTCCTGGCATCCCGCACCACCAGTTCAATGACCTTCACGCCGCGCACATTGGCCGTCAATGCCTGAGCCTTCGATCCGAACCGCGCCGGCGCACTTTCAGCCAGCAGTTTTCCATCGCCATACACGTAAAAGCGCACCAGCTCGGCCGTGTTTTCAGTCGAATCATCCACGCCAACCGAGGCGGTCAAGCGCGCGTAGCCGGCATCGTTCTTCACCTGAAGGCGCGAATTCGACAGCACGCCAAGTCCCGACGTAAACACCTGGCCGGCTACCTGCAGGCTCTGGCCAAACGGCGTTGCATCCGGCTGCGCGCCGCCCCAGCCCGCGTACTGGGGCCGCGAGCCACCGGAGCGGGTGCTCGACCACGGATCGATCATGCGGTGCACGGTCGGATCGAGTTGCGGCTGGCGCGTCCCGTCGACGGCAACGTTGATCGATCCCGGGATCTCCGACAGATACACACCGTTGTCCAGCTGGCGCTTGCCTTGCGCTTCAAACACGAGCGTCTCGTGCGGCGCGAGCGTAAAGGCCTTCTCGCCGGTAAAGGTGAGGGTTTCCTTGGTCCACAGGTTGCGCAGGGTGACCGGTGCGCCATCCGCCAGTTTCAGGTGCATCGCCAGCAGCGTCACCGGTGCGGGCGCCGCGCCGCGGTTGAACAGCGCCACTGCCTTGCGCTGCCCGTCACCCAGTGTCTTGACGATGATCTGCGCATCGTCGGAATCGTAGGCGACGATGCCCTGGTGGCCGGCCTTGTCCTGGTTCAGGCGAATAACGTCCGCATTGCCCAGGACGGCGAGCAGCGACGCCGGACCATGCTGCAAGTCATAGCTGATCAGCAGCGGCGCGTTGATCATCGCCCACAGCGAAAAATGCGAGCGCACTTCGACCGGATTGTTGGCATCGAATTCGCCATGGCCGATGTGCAGGATATCGGGATCGTTCCAGTGGCCGGGGCCGGCGTACAGCGCGCGCTTGGCCGCGCTGTCGAAGTTGTGCAGCATGCTGGTCCAGCTTGGCGTGATGTCGGCGCTGGTGCGCCACAGGTTGCCGACATCCTTGCCCCAGCTGCGCACGTTGGCCATGCCCCAGGCGCAGATCGACATCACATAATCACCCAGCGGGCGCGCGGCCTTGATGGCCGCCGCAACGGTCTCGTAGCGGGCGCGCACGGCGCCGATCTCCGTGCGGTTGATCGACCCGCGTTCGATGAGCGGCGCCATGCCGCGGTAGCTCTGCTTCTTGACCAGGTCCGAGCCCGGGATGAAATCGGCCAGACCGCAGGCGTCGATCTTCAGGTAGTCGAAGCCCCATTCCTTGAAGTACAGATTGATGTCCTGCGTGACGTGGCCGTCCAGGCCCACTTCGCGTTCCGCTGTCGTGCCCTGTGGCAGGTTGGGCGAATGCAGATCGTAGGCTTGCGAACATGCATTGCGGCCCACGTCCGTGTAGATGCCCGCCTTGAAGCCCATCGCGTGCAGTTTGTCGGTGAACGGCTTGAAGCTGGTGCCGTCCGGCCCACCGGTGGCGGCAGACGGGAAGATGCCGGTGCGAATCTGCAGGCGGCCATCGCTGGCGCGGCGCTTCATCCACCAGCCATCGTCGAGGATGACATGGTTGTAGCCGAGCTTTGCCAGACCGCTGTCGGCAAGCACCTTCGCCGCGCCCATGACCTTGCCTTCGTCGACTTCCGTGCGGAACGCGTTCCAGCTGTTCCAGCCCATCGGGGGCGTGCTGGCGCTGCCGCTCGTGTTGCCTTCCCAGCGGCCTGCCGGGGCCAGGGGATCATCCAAAGATTTTGCATGAACCTGCGTCACCGACAAGGCCAGGGCAGCAGCCAGGCTGCCGCAGACAACGGTCCAGGGTTTGGGTTCACGTGCTTCAGTCCAGCGATGGTTCATGCAAATCTCCTGACGATGAATTTGTCTGCGGGCGGGAAAGGGTCGGACGGCGCATGCGTCCGTCGTCCTGATGGTAATCGAAAGTATTCGAAAATAAAAGGCGCGATTTTGTCGGCGAAAACACGCGAAAGCGAAAATATTTGGAAAGACTTTGCTTTTCGTTTGGCACTTCTTTACTATCGCATGGGTAGCAACGAAAACGTTTGAAACTAACGCACCTGGCGGAGAGGATTCGGATGAAAAGCACAACGAGCGATGGCGTCGAGTACGGCACAAATTGGATGACAGCATGGGTGGCCCTGTGAATCCAGTAGATACCCTGGAAAAGACGACGTTGCCTGCGCAAGCTCCCGCCAGTGCTGCCAAGCCGCGCTGGCTCGGCTACGCGCTGGCGACGGCGCTGCTGTGGGGCGTATGGGGCGCGTTCGCAGGCCTGCCCACCCAGAACGGTTTTCCCGAAACGCTCGTGTATGTGGTGTGGGCGCTGACGATGGTCCCGCCGGCGCTGTTCGTGCTGGCGCGCTCCGGCTGGCGCGTGCGCCGCGACCGCACTGCCGTGGGCTACGGGCTGGCCATTGGCCTGTTGGGCGCGGGTGGCCAGATGGTGCTGTTCTATGCAGTCAAAGCCGGCCCGGCTTACCTGATTTTCCCGCTGATTTCGCTTTCTCCCGTCATCACGATCGTGCTCTCGCTGCTGTTCCTGCATGAGCGTACGGGCCGCATGGGCGTGCTCGGCATCGTGCTGGCCGTATGCGCGCTGCCGCTGTTTGACTTCAACCCGGGCGGCGCACCGCAGCAGTACGGTCTGTGGTTCGTGCTGGCCATCGGGGTGCTGGTCGCATGGGGCCTGCAGGCGTACTTCATCAAGCTGGCCAATACGCGGATGGATGCCGAAAGCATTTTCTTCTACATGACCGCCAGTGCGCTGCTGTGCATTCCGGTGGCGCTGGCGATGACCGATTTCTCGCAGCCGATCAATTACGGGCCATCCGGGCCGCTGCTGGCCGCCGCCACCCAGGTGCTCAATGCCATCGGTGCGCTGACGCTCGTGTACGCCTTCCGGCATGGCAAGGCGCTGACGGTGTCGCCACTGGTCAATGCCGGCGCGCCGCTGTTGACAACCGTGATCGCGATGGCGCTGGCCGGCGCCGTACCGGGCGGCTACCGCCTGGCCGGCATCGGCCTGGCGCTGGCGGCCGCGCTGTTTCTTGCGCTGCAGGCGGACGACGTCGCGCCTGCCGAATCAACCGAAGGAGCCTGACAAATGGACTACATGTTGAATCTGGTGCGCCGGCACAAGGCCGGCGAAGCGGTCGGGATCCACGCGGTGTGCTCGGCGCATCCGATCGTGCTCGAGGCGGCGATGGAAGTAACGCTCGCGGCCGGGCCGGCGCAGCCGGTGCTGATCGAAGCGACGTCGAATCAGGTGAACCAGGATGGCGGCTACACCGGCATGACCCCAAGCGCATTTCGCGATTTCGTCTACGCCATCGCCGACCGCGTCGGCCTGGCGCGCGAGCGGGTGCTGCTGGGTGGCGACCACCTGGGCCCCAATGCCTGGCAAGGCGAGCACGCGGATGCCGCCATGGCGAAGGCCGAGGTGCTGATCGAACAGTATGTCACGGCGGGGTTTCGCAAGATCCACCTGGATTGCTCGATGTCGTGCGCCGGCGACCCGGTGCCGCTGCAGGATGAGGTCGTGGCTGCGCGGGCTGCGCGGCTGTGCGCCGTTGCCGAGCGGGCCTGGCAGGCGGCTGGCGGTGAGGCGCCCGTGTATGTGGTGGGCACCGAAGTGCCGGTGCCGGGTGGCGCGCATGAAGACCTGGCGGAGCTGAGCGTCACGACACCCGCCGCGGCGACGCAGACCATCGCGGCGCACCGCGCCGCATTTGCTGCTGCCGGACTGGATGGGGCGTGGCCACGCGTGGTCGGCCTGGTGGTGCAGCCGGGCGTCGAATTCGACCACCACAAGGTGATCGACTTCCGGCCCGAGCGCGCCGTGGAGCTCGGCCGCATGATCGAAGACGTGCCCACGCTGGTCTATGAAGCCCATTCGACCGACTACCAGACGGCGGCCAACCTGGCGGCGCTCGTCGCCGGCCATTTTGCGATCCTCAAGGTGGGCCCGGGCGCGACGTTCGCGCTGCGTGAAACGCTGTGGGCGCTGGCCGATATCGAGGCCGCGATGGCGGGTGACAGCGAGGGTTCCGGGTTCAAGGACACGGTGCTGGAGGTGATGCGTGCCGAGCCGGCGCAGTGGCAAAAGTATTACGACAATGAGCCGCGCCGCGCCCGCTTCGACCAGCAATACAGCCTGAGTGACCGGATCCGCTACTACTGGCCGCATCCTGCCATCCAGGCCGCGCAGGCGCGCCTGCTGGCCAGTCTGGAGCGTACTCCGCCGCCGCTCACCCTGCTGAGCCAGTACCTGCCGTTTCAATACGACGCCGTGCGTGAAGGGCGGCTATGCAACCAGCCCGTCGATCTGCTCAAAGAGGGCGTGGCCAGGGTGCTGCGCCAATACATGGCCGCCTGCATGGCAGGGGCCGCAACGAAGGAGTTGGAAGCATGTTAGTAGCAGACAAGAATATTCTGGGCATTGATGCGGAGCGGCTCGATGCCGCCGGCGCCGGCGCTACCGCGCGCGAAATCGCGCAGCAACCGGCCGTCTGGCCCGAGATCGAGGCACTGGTCGCCCATCAGCGCAGCGCGCTCGACGCGTTCCTGGGGCCCTTGCTCGCGAAGCCCGACCTGCGCATCGTGCTGACGGGCGCCGGCACCTCGGCGTTCATCGGCGAATGCCTCGCGCCGGCGTTGCTGGGCGGCGGCTGGCGCGTGGAAGCCGTGCCCACCACCGACCTGGTGTCGGGTCCACGCCAGTTCCTGCAGCCGAAGGTGCCGACGCTGCTCGTGTCGTTCGGCCGCTCGGGCAACAGCCCGGAAAGCGTGGCCGCAGTCGATCTGGCCGACGGGGTCGTGGACGAGATCTACCACCTGGTCATCACCTGCAATGCCGACGGCGCCTTGTGCCGGATGGCGCAGGGCCGCGCCAATGCGCATGCGATCCTGCTGCCGGACGCCACGCACGACCGCGGGTTCGCCATGACCACCAGCTTCACCTCGATGCTGCTGGCTGCGGCGGGTGCGTTCGGCGTGCTGGCGCCGGGCGCCACCGCCGGGCCATCGGCGGCGGCCGCGCAGGTGCTGGCGTCAATGCTGCCGCTGCTGGACGGGTTGGTGGCGCAGAAATTTAGCCGCGTGGTCTACCTTGGCAGCAATGCGCTGCGCGGGCTGGCCCGTGAAGCCTCGCTCAAGCTGCTGGAACTGACCGATGGCCAGGTCGTCGCGTTGTTCGACTCGCCGCTGGGCTTTCGCCATGGGCCGAAGACGGTCGTCAATGCCGACACGCTGGTCGTCGTGCTGTTGTCGAACGATCCCCGTGCCCGCCGTTATGACCTCGACCTGCTGCGCGAGCTGCGCAGTGATGGCCGGGCCGGCCGCGTGCTGGCGCTGAGCGGCCGCGATGAACCGGCGCTGGGTGACGCCTGCATCACGCTGGACGCGGTCGGGCAGGCACCGGATCTGGCGCTGGCGCTGCCCTACATCGTGTTCTGCCAGGCCTTCGCGCTGCTGCAGTCGCTGGCACTGGGCTTGCGTCCGGATACCCCGAGCGTGTCGGGCACCGTCAATCGCGTGGTGCAGGGCGTTACCATCTACCCACTGGCGGAGGACAGCGATGTTTCTCGGGGTTGACGGCGGCGGCACCAAGACGGCGTTCGCGCTGATCGACCGGCAAGGGCAGGTCCTGGCGCGCAATGAACAGAGCAGCGCGTACTACCTCGAAGTCGGCATGGAAGGTGCGGCTGACGTTCTGGCGCGCGGCTGCGCCGCGTTGTTCGCGGCCGCCGGCGTGACCGCGAACGACGTCGCGTTCGCGTTCTTCGGCTTGCCCGCGTATGGCGAAGACCGCGCCGTGCAGGCGCAACTCGATGCGCTGCCGCGCACCGTGCTGGGCCACGGGCGCTACCTGTGCGACAACGACATGGTGTGCAGCTGGGCCGGCTCGCTGGCCTGTGCCGACGGCATCAGCGTCATCGCGGGCACTGGCTCGATGGCCTATGGGCGCATCGGCGGGCAGGGCGCGCGTGCCGGCGGCTGGGGTGAATTGTTCAGTGACGAGGGCTCGGCCCACTGGATCGCGCGGGCCGGGCTCGCGCTGTTCTCGCGCATGAGCGATGGCCGCGCGCCACGCGGGCCGCTGCATGGGTTGCTGCGCACGCGCCTGGAGCTGCAGGACGACCTCGACCTGTGTCAGGTCGTCTATGGCGACCTCAAAGGGGAGCGCAGCAAGGTGGCCGCGCTGTCGCGCCTCGTGTCCGAAGCGGCGGCGCTGGGCGATGCGCAGGCAGCAGCGATCATCGAGTCGGCGGCGCTGGAGGTGGCTGCACTGGTCGATGCGGTGCGGGGCCAGCTTGGCGTCGATTCAGGCACCGAGGTCACGGTCTCGTATTCGGGCGGCCTGTTCGGTGTGGACGGCCCGCTGCGCGCGCCGTTTGCCCGCATGCTCGCGGCCAGCAGCGCTGGCGCCTATCGCCTGATGGCGCCGCGCCTGCCGCCCGTGCTCGGTGCGGCCGTGTATGCGGCGCACCAGGTCGGCATACCGCTGAACCCGGCAGCGCTCGACCGCCTGGCAGGCACGCAATGATGCGCCGGCAAGCACATGGCGTGCCGGTCGTGCGCCAATCTGGTAAGCTGTTTTTTTATTAAATCTGCGTATCCAATCATGGGTCAAACCGGTCAGCGCCGCGACACCATTCTTAAAGCTCTTACCGAACAAGCCTCGGTCCAGGTCAGCGAACTCGTCAAGCAACTCAACGTCTCGGCCGTCACGATCCGCAGCGATCTGAGTGCGCTCGAGGCGCAGGGCCTGGCCATCCGCAGCCACGGCGGCGCCACGCTGGCACGCATGCCGCCGACCGAACACACGGTGTCGCAAAAAGACGCACTGAATCACGAGCAGAAAGAGCGCATCGGCGCGCTGGCTGCGCGCCTGGTCAAGCCGGGCGAGAACATCATCATCGATTCGGGCACCACGACGCTGTCGCTGGCGCGCCACCTGCGCGACGTGCAGAACGTGACGGTGCTGACCAATGGCCTGAATATCGCGTGGGAGCTGGTCAACGCGGCCGGTGTCGACCTCATTCTGACGGGCGGCCTGCTGCGCAAGCAGGCGCTGTCGATCCAGGGCTTGCAGGCCGAAGCCTGCCTGCAGGCCTACAGTTTCGACAAGCTGTTCCTGGGCGTCGATGGGCTCGACCTGCAGTTCGGCGTGACGACCCACCACGAGGCGGAAGCGAGCCTGAATCACAAGATGGTCGAGCGCGCCAGGAAGGTCATCGTGCTCGCCGATTCCTCCAAGTTCGGCTTCATCAGCCTGCACCGTATCGTGCAGCTCGACCGCGTTCACACCGTCATCACCGACGGCGATATCAGTCCGCAATACCGGGATGGCCTGCGCGAGGCGGGCATTGAACTCCTGATCGCCGAGTAAGCCGGCCACGCGCGCACGGCGTGGCACCACGTCAGAGAATATGCAGCGTCGTCCCGGTACGAAACGCACCCAGCGGTGCATCCCATCCCTGCGCTTTGGCGGCATCGTCGGCGTTGGCAGGCCGCACGTTGTAGCGCACGTCGTCGGCCAGCGACGCTGCGCCATCCGGCAAGGCCAACAGCATGTCCCAGGCGCCAGTGGGCGTGCCGCCCGGGATCGCAACCCTTGCGGTTGCGGTGCTGGTCTGCCCCGGCAGCCAGGCGCGCGGGTCGATCGATGCCGCGGACAGCCGCACGACCCGGCCAGTAGCGCGATGCCGGAGCAGCATCTGCACACCACGCGGGTTGAAGGCGCGGGCCCAGCCGCTGTTGCGCACGGTCAGCACCAGTTCACCCGACTGGCCAGCCACGATGTGCGGGCTGTGTCGCAACGTCACCAGCTCGAACCGGTAGCCCATGCTGCGCTTGACCTGCGCCAGACAACCCTGCGCCTGCCAGCGCTTGTGAAACAGGTCGCGATAATAACTGTCGTTCAGGTACGTCAGGCCGAAGCGCCGGCCTTCGCGCAGGATGCCCTCGCAGTTCGTGCGTGGCGTCGGTTTGACTGCATCGGCCGGATTGCAGGTTTCGGCGCCGAATGGCGCTGTCGTCGACAGCGCGGCCACGTAGGCGCGCTCGCGCTGCCGGGTCGCTGCATTCTCACTGTAGGTGCCGACATCCGTGTTGGATGCCAGGAAGCAGTCGTTGTGCACGCCGATGCGTGCCACAGCCGAACCGTCGCGCCAGCGCGGCGCCTTTGGCGCCCATGCCATCAGATAAGGTGGATAGCGCACTTGCAGGAAGCGGTCCGGCGGCAGCGCGGCCAGCAGCGCAGCGCGGATCTGCGTGCGCCGCGCCGGCAGGGTCAGGTCGTGCGACGAGGTATGCCATTCGCCCCAGGCCCCGATAAAGCCAGCCTGCAGATACGCGATGACATCCGCGTTCGCCGCCAGGACCGGCTTGAGCTGCCCGATATGTTCCAGCACGCGCTCGAGCGGCGCATCCTGCGCCGCCCGGTAAGCGGTTTCGCCTGCCGGGAAGTTGTACATGAAACGCGGGATGACTTTCAGGCCGGCGCGGCGTGCAACCGCAAACCCTTTCGTCACGTCGGCAAGCAGCGTCGCGGGCAGCGCGTGGCCCGCATGCGCGTCCAGCCGCACCGGCGCGTAGACGATCCGGTAGCCGGCCGCAAACTGTGCATCGGCTTGTGCCTGCGTCCACGCCGCCAGGTTGTCGGCCGCCCAGACGTACATGCCACGCTCGGGGTTGGCGATCTCGTCGATCGACGCCTGGAACGTTGTTTCGACGGGACTGCCTGAGGGGCGGTCTGCCGACTGCCCGGCATGGGCATGCGCCGACAGCATGACGAGCAGGGCGAGGGGACGCAGGCGCTGCAGCATCATGCGCCGATCAGCAACCGGCCGAACGCGCCTGGCACGTGGAAGTCGGGCGCCGCAGTGCGGGTCGGACTCCACGCCGAATGCACGCGGTTGTCACCGGCAGCTTCGGGGCCTTCGACGCGGAACAGGTTCAGGCGCCAGCCGTCTCCACCCTGCATTGGTATGGCCAGCTCGGCTGTCCAGACCTTGTTGCCCGCATCGACATGCGCCCTGGCGCGGCTGCCGCCATCGATGCGCCGCTTGCCCGACACCTCGATCGCGATTTCCTGCAGCAGTCCGTTGGGCGCAACCTGCACCTCGCGATAGCTTTTCAGTCCGGCGCGATCCGGCGCCTGCAGGAACACCTCGACGACATCGCGCTCCCACAATGGCCAGATGGCGCTTGCCGAACCGGCCTGGTCGAAAGTGGTGAGCGTCTCGTACTTGCAGATGAAGCGCAGGTACAGGTGGCCCGCGCCCCGCAGCAGCTGGACACGGGTCGACTGTGGGCCGGCGAGCGGCTTGCCTTGCCAGTCGTGGCGGAAGAAGGTCGTGGGCGCATCGGCCCATTGCGATGCGTGCGGGAAGCCGTCCGTGCCCACGGCCGGGACCCTGCTGGCAAACGCCACAGGCAGCAGATCGGGAACGTCTGGCCGCGCTTCGATCAGCAGGCTGTGGGTGAAGCGCAGCGGCAGCGTTGGCTTGTCGGCCGACACCTTGCCCAATACGCTGCCGCTGAGCGAGTCGCGGACCGTCCAGGTGCCTGGGCCGAGGCCCCGCAAGGCGACCATGCCATCCCAGCGATCGGCATAGAACGCGTAGTGCAACGCGCCAGCTTGCTCCACGACGTGGGTTTCCGGTTTGTCGAAGCCCAGGTCGTACAGCTCGCCCCGGTAACGGCCTTCGGCCAGGCGCCCCTTGTTGTACAGGTCTACCCACTGCCGCCAGTGCGCCTCGCGCTCGGGTGTCAGCAGGAACGAGTCCTTGGGTTTCGGGTCCACGGGCCATGTGAACTTGGTGGCGACGACCGCGCCGATGCCGACGCTGGAGGCGAAGTCCTGTCCGCCCGTGCTCAGTTCCACGTGGTCGCCCGCATAGGCGGACCACGGGCCCATCAGTGCCTTGAGTGTCTTGCCCTTGTGGCGCACCTGCCAGCTCGACAGCGGATCGGACGATGGCGCCTGGTCCATGTATGGCATGTTGTGGAAGGCGTAGCTGGTGCCGCACGGGCACACCTCCAGCACCGCTTCCGGATTGGCCGCATGCACCACATCGTGCATGACCTTGTAGAAGTCGGCGACTGCCTCGACCGATTCCTCGGGGCGCTTGTGCTGGTGCTTGGGATTGAAGCACGGCGCGACGCCGTTCAGGTGCTGGCCATCGACCTTGAGGCCGTCGAAGCCCCAGTCCGCAATGATCATGCGCAGCGTCGCGGCCAGGCGCGTCTGCGTCTTTTCGTAGGCAGGGCACAGGTAGAAGCAGTTCCACCAGGTCACGTCCTGGGCCGCGCCGGTCTCGTCGAGCAGCAGCAGGTCGGTATGCTCGTGCAGCTCGTCGCTGCCGGGGGCCACGGCAAGTGGCGCGATCCAGAGCCGCGCCTTCATGCCGCGTGCGTGGATGTCGGCAACCAGCGCCTTCATGTCGTCGCCGCCGCGCGGGAATTTGGCGAGGTCGGGCGTCCAGTCGCCGGTCTTGACCTGCCAGCCGTCGTCCAGCACGGCCCACTTGAAGCCCAGTTCCTGCACCTTGGGCAGCGTGGCGCGCACATAGTCGAGCGAGAAATCGCGTTCATAGCCCCAGGCGCACCACTGCGCATCGTAGGCGCTTTGCGGCGGCTCGGGAGCTGCCAGGCCCTGCGCGGCCATCAGGCGGCGGTAGCGGTCGAGCGGTACGTAGAAGTCGCCACGGTGCACGGCGATGAACGTGGGCGGCGTGGCCAGCGTGGCGCCTGGCGCCAGCGTCTGCGGGACGTCGCCGCGCAGCGCGATGTCGACCGCATTGCCGACCGCCTTGACGGGGAGTGACACCAGCAGCGGCTGTAGCGCCAGGTGGCCGACGGCCAGGCCGACGTCGCGGCGCCAGACATCCGCGACTGGCGTGCCGCCGCCGTAGTCGGATGCGTTCATGCCGAGGAAGTTGCCTTGCTCGAAACCGCGCTTGACGGGTTGGACCCAGTCGCGCCGGTCGGCGTGGCTGGCGCCGGAATAGGTCCAGTAGCCGCCTGCATGGCGCGGCGCGGCGGCCAGGCGGTGCGCGCCATTCACCCAGGCGTCGATCGTCAGCGGTTTGGCGCCGGTATTCACGTACTGCACGTCCAGCAAGGCCACGCCCGGATGCTCGTCGAGCAGCGTCACGGTAACGCGCTTCTCGATGCCCTCCGCAGAGCGGCCGACGAGGTGCAGCGCCTGCCCGGCGCCAAACGGCGTCGTGGCCGGGGCCGGCTCAGCCTTCTGCAACGTGAAGCGGCCGATCGGCTTGCCACCGATGACCAGGTGTTCGCTGGTGTCGAAGCCCGTCAGCGCGGCAGGCTGCTTGCCCAGCAGGCTGACGATGCGGCAACGCAACTGCTCGTCGAACTGCAGCGAGACGGCGGCGTCCTGCACGCGTACATGGCCCTTGCCGGTGACGGAGGCGGAGGCAGGCGCTGCCTGGGCCAGCGGGATCTGCGTGGCCAGCGGCGCCGCGCCGAGCCACCCGAGAAATGCTCGGCGCGCGGTCATGGCTGGCCTTTCCAGGCGTCGGGGAAAGCGCGCTCGGCATTCGTGCGGTAAATTTTGTCCACGACGTCGCGCGGCAGTGCGAGACCCTGGACGGGCTTGTCAAGATCGGCGACCTTGAACGACTCTGCCGTATTGAAGTAGCGCCAGTGCATGCGCCACACGCCTTCGGCCTCGCGACCCAGTGCGGCCCCATCCTGGCCAGGCTCTTGCGCCATGTCGCTGCCGTAGAGGATGCGGTCCTGGTACTTGATGAAGAAGTTGCGCACTTTCTCGCGGTCGCGCTGGCTCTGGTACTGCAGCTGGCCGATGCGCGCCGACGCGTCCACCACCGCGTTGGGGAACCGGTCGAGGAACGCCGCCAGTTCGTCAACATTGCGCTCCAGCGAGGCCAGGTGCACGCCGACGAAGTGCAGCGTCGGATGCGCCGCGACCATGCGGTCGCGCGCGGCCATCTGCGCTTCCCAGCTTGGCATCTCGGGGTGCAGATACATATGGTATTGCGGGTGGTTCTTGAAGTAGGTGCGGTCGTTGTTGACCGTCATGCGTTTTAACGGCAGCCAGCAATTGTGCGGTTCGCCCTGGTGGCCCAGCAACGGGATGCCCTGGCGGGCCAGGTCGTCAAACAGCGGTGCGAAACGCGCATCGTCGATCATCACCAGTTCTTTGTCGGCGCCGCGCAGGCTCATGCCAATGTTCTTCCAGACCTTCACGCCTACGGCGCCGGCTTCCATCGACGCGGCAATGTGGTGGCGGGTGGCCGCGAGCCACGCAGGTTGGGCGGAACCATCGACGGAGAAGCTCGCTGCCCATGCGACGTCCTGCGGGAATTGCTTTTTCAATGCGATGGCGACGCGCTGCTGGTCATCAAGTGGTGGGAAATCAGGGTAGTCGACATTGATCGACAGGATCTTGAAGTTCTGGCGCCGGGCAGCTTCCATGAACGCCGGCGCAGCATTGTGCAGGTGCAGGTGCGCGTCGATCTTGGCTACGCTGGCATAGTCCGCCATCGTGTAGCTGGACCCGTCCGCGGCGTACGCGGAGAAAGGGATGGCCCCGGCGAGCAGGACGGCAATGGAAAAAACAGAAGTGTGCATCAGGATTCCAGTTCTCGGTGTTGCGGGCCGGTGAACTGACAGGCCGGCCCGCGCTGGCGATGGGCTGTGCGGCGCCACGTACCATGGCGCCGCGTGCTGCATTAGAACCTCAGGCTGGCGCCAAGGGTCACGGAGCGCCCGTATCGGTAATAACCGTTGGGCAGGCTGACGGTGCCGTTGGTCAGTCGTGGTGCTTGCTCGGCATCGGTCAGGTTATTGCCTTCGATGCTGATGCGCAGCGACTTGTTCACATCATAGGCGAGCTGGGCCGTGAGCCAGGTCACCGAGTTGGTCACCTCGTTGAAGCCGGAACCGATCACGTTGGTCGCAGTGACGAACGAATCGGTGAAGTCGGCTGTGGTACTCATGCTCCACGGGCCCCGTTCGTACAGGATGCCCAGCGATGCCGTTGCTGGCGCGATGCCTTCGAGTGGGCGTTCGACGCCGCCGACCCAGCTGCTCGACAGATTGCGCGTGTATTGCGCGCGCACGCCGAAGCCGTTGTCGAACAGGTGCTGCAGGCCGATCTCCATGCCGCGCGCCTTGGCGCTGTCGCCGTTGATGGGGCGCTGCACGTTGAACAGGCGTCCGCCGGGTGCACCGATGTCCTGACCGGCCAGGTAGAGATTGGTGATCTGGTTCTTGATGTTTTTCTGGTAGACGGCGAAGGTCAGTGCCGAGCTTTTGGCGTAATACCACTCCAGCGAGATGTCGGCCTGGTGCGCCGTATACGGCTTGAGGTCGGCGTTGCCGCCGTAAATCTGCGTGAAGTCGCCCCACGAGATGCTGGCCGTGGTGCTGGACGGTGCCAGCTTGTCGACGGATGGGCGCGCCATCGTCTTGGCGGCGCCAACCCGCAGCTGCAGCTTGTCGGTCAGCGAGTAGGTGAAGTTACCCGACGGCAGAGCGAAGCTGTAGGTGGCATCCTGACGCACGATCGACGGATCGGCGTAGACAGGCGTGAAGTTGAATGCGCCGTTCTGCACGATGTCTTCGATCTTGGCGTCCCACGCCTGCGCACCGGTCTTGGTGCGCACGAAGCGCACGCCGACGTCGGCGAACCAGCGCTCGCCGGCCAGGTCGGCCTGCACGAACGCGGTCGAGGTCTTTTCTTCGACGCGGTAGCTTTCCAGCGGGTTGAAGGCTGGCGCTGACAAGGTCGAGCTGTAGACGCCGCCGCCTGGCCGTGGCTTGCCGTCCAGCCCCGCCAGTGCCTGCGCGTAGCGGTCGACGTCAAAGCCCAGGAAGCTGCGCGGGAAGTTGCCGTTCACGCCCGACAGGAAGCCTTTGGGACTCAGCGTCTGGTTGATCACGTTGCCGCCCAGGGTGCCGACGTTGATCGCGTTTTCGCCAGAGTAGTGATCCTGGCCCGAGTTGAACGCATTGTTGATCATGTCGCGTGACTTCTTGCGGTTGGTCTGGCTCAGACCGAACTTGAGGTAGTCGATGCTGTAGCGGTCCACCTTCCAGTCGGCATTGACGGTCGCGCCGCCGATGCGGTCGTCGATATTGTCGCCCGCGCGGCTGTAGAAGTGGGTGTTGAAGTCGTTGCCGCTGAACAGGCCCTGGGCCAGTCCGCTCTGCAGATCGCGGCCATCGGCCAGCGTGGTCGTCACGTCGGGCACGGCGGCGCCGGTGAGCCGGATGCGCGTCGTGTTCGGCTGGTTCATGCGCAGCACGACGTAGCTGTCCTTGCCGCCGGAGTCGCGCTTCGAGGTGGACAGATAGACGTCGCCGGCCACGTTCAGCGTCGGGGAAATCCGCCATTCGGCCCGGGTACCGTACATCGCGGTATCGACGACCCGGTATTCGGTCTTGTTCAGCACTTCGGGATTCAGGCGCAGCTCGGGGTCGTTGCTGTTCAAGGTCAGGTCTGTCACGACATTGTTGGTGACCTTGACGTCGGACCAGCGGCCCGGGGCGTACAGCGGGTAGTACGACAGCTGGTAGCCCACCTGGGGTGAGTCGAGCCGCGTCTTGAAGCCGTCAAAAATGACCTTGACGTCGCTGCTGGGCCGCCACTCCACCTTGCCCGAGAGCGCGATGCGCTCTTTTTTCTCCATGATGGAGCCGAAGCGGAACTGGCCGGGCCCGATCAGGCCTTCTTCGCTGGGGTCGAGTACGCCGTTGCCGTTCGGATCGATGGCGCCGCCCCAGGTATTGCCGTATTCCCAGAACTGGCTTGGGTCGCTCGGGATAGGATTGCGCGACCAGCCGCCGTCGTTGCCGGCGGTGTCGGTGCGCACGTCGCGCTTGGCATAGACAACGCCGAGCAGCACGCCGAGCTTGTTGTCGAAGGTGTTGCTGTAGGTGGCGGACAACTTCTTGCCGTTCAGGCTGCTCATGTCGTTGCGGTCAGCCTCGGCGCGCACCAGGCCGCGCTGGCCTTTCTGGTCGAACGGGCTGGCCGAGCGCAGGTTCACCAGGCCGCCGATGGCGCCTTCGATCAACTGCGCCTGGGTCGACTTGACGACGTCGGCGCCGCTGATCACGTCGGCCGGCAGCACGTCGAATGCGAAGTAGCGGCCCGCGCTGTCGGTGCCCAGCAGGCGCCCGTTGAACGTGGTGATCGTGTAGTCAGGGCCCAGGCCGCGGATGCTGACTCGCTGGCCTTCGCCGCCGGCCGTGCGGGAAATCGAGACGCCGGTGATATGACTGAGCGAGTCGGCCACGTTGTTGTCGGGGAAGCGCCCAAGTTCCGTCGCGCTGATGCTGTCCTGGACGACAGCGGCATTGCGTTTGAGTTCCAGCGATTGCTGCAGACTGGCACGGGTGCCGGTCACGACGACTTGCTCCAGTTTGCCGGCATCGGGCGCGATGACATCCTGAGCGCGGGCCGATGTCGCAAGTGTGGCAAGCGCGAGCAGACAGGCAGACGTGAGCGGATTGAGCATAAACCGATCCTGACGATCGGCGCGCGAGCGGCACTGTGAAGGAGAATTCATGAAACGCTTCCTTTATAAGTTGTTGGAGCAGCGTGGCAATGGCTGGCAAACGGAAAGGCTGTCTAGTTGCGATCACTGCCTCCACGAGCCGGAGTACTTACCAGCTGATGTGACTCGATTCTTTCTTTCGTTTTATTTCGTATTGCTTGAATCCTCATCTCGCAGCTTTCGGTTGAGGGATATCGAAAGTCTTCGACATTGCTCGAACGATCGCTGTGACACCAAGTCTATAGCGAAATTCTGTGTAATACAAAACATCTTTCGTTTTTTCGAATTTCCGTTGTGTTAACGTATTTCATGAAAATTCTTTCATTCGAAAGTCGGGTCTGCCGCGGATTTTTGTTTGGTGAGGTGCGCCTGTGCACAGGCAGATCGGAAGCGCGATCGAACGGTGCCGAACCGGTTGGATGCGGGAGGGGCGGGAAGGGAGAACTGGTGACCGGGTTCGATGGGTTATCCCCGAAATGGCTTCGGGACGCGATCGTGGTCAGCGGGGATTTGGATGGGCGTAAACGAATGCGAGAGCGCCAGGGCCGGAACAGGCCACTGCGCACGGCATCGGGCTACCAGCAGCCCGATAGTCGCGCCAGCCTGTCCGGGACCAGCGGCCTGTCAGCCCGCCAGGTAGTCGTCGGCAGACACCACCGACGCGTAGGCAAACGCAAGTGCCGACATGAACGCGGCGTGCACCTGCGCGGCCGGCACGGTTTGTCCAACGAACTCAAGGTCGCGCGTGGCGCATGCATCGTGCACGACCGTTGTCTTGTACCCGAAGTCGGAGGCTGCACGGGTCGTCGCATCGATGCACATATGACTCATGGCGCCAATGACCGTCACCCTGTCGACGCCGTGGTCGTCAAGCAGTGCCTTGAGATGGGTCTTGAGAAAAGCATTCGGGAAGTTCTTGACGATGACCGGTTCGCCCTGCACCGGCGCCACGGTGTCGTGGATCTGGACGGCATCCGTTCCCGGCGTGAAGACGGGCGCGTCCGGGTCCGTTGACTCGTGGCGAATATGGATGAGCAGGTCGCCTTTGGTGCGGGCATCGGCGATCACGCGCGCTGCATTGGCCAATGCGTCATGGATGCCGGCCAGGGCCAGTTTTCCGGTAGGGAGATACTCGTTCTGGAGGTCGACGACGACGACAGCATGCTTGTTCATGGTGATGTTCCTTTCATTGAAATGAGGCGGCCAGCGACAATATCGTGCACGTGTCGGGCCAGCCGGAAGACCGATTGTGCTCGCAACGACCACCATCGAACATTGGCCCGAAGGCTAACTTTCGATACAATCGGGCCATGTCTCTTATTGCGCCTGAAGTCCGCCATCAAAAAGTTGCCGTTATCGCCTTCGAGGGCATCACGCCATTTCATTTGTCGGTGCCTTGTCTGGTGTTCGGCAGCCACGTGGCGGGCGCTGATGCGATGTCGTTCGAGATCACTGTCTGCGCACCGCAGAGGGGCACGTTGCCAACCTCTGCCGGATTCGCGATCGCGATCGATGCCGACCTCTCGGCAGTCGATGAGGCTGACATCATCGTCATGCCTTCCTGGCACGCAGACGGGCGCAGTGCACCGGACAGCCTGCTTGACAGTCTGCGCCGCGGCCATGCGCGCGGCGCCATCATTGTCGGCTTGTGCCTGGGCGCCTTTCCGCTGGCACAGGCCGGCCTGCTCGATGGCCGGACCGTGGCAACGCACTGGCAGGCGGCAGACATGCTCGCGCAGCACTATCCCCGACTTGCCGTGGATCGGCACGTGCTGTACGTGGATGATGGCGACATCCTGACGTCGGCGGGTGTTGCCGCCGGCCTCGATTGCTGCCTGCATCTGCTGCGGCGATTGTGTGGTGCCGAGGTCGCTAACCGTGTCGCAAAGCACATCCTGGTCGCGCCGCACCGTGACGGCGGGCAGGCGCAATTCATCGAGCGGCCGTTGCCGGATGACGCTGCGGCAGGGCGGTTCGCCCAGTTGCTCGAATGGGTCGGTGAACATCTGCACGAGGAGCACAGCATTGACATGCTGGCCGAGCGCGCTGCCATGAGCCGGCGCAATTTCACACGTCATTTCCGCCTTGCTACCGGCACCTCCGTCAAGCAGTGGTTGCAGAATCAGCGACTGATCCATGCCCAGCGGCTGCTCGAGGCAGGGGACTTGTCGATCGAGCGCGTCGCGCACGTATCCGGATTCGGCACGGCGCTGTCGCTTCGGCAGCATTTCAAGGCAGCCCTGCGCACATCGCCGTCCGACTACCGCAAGCGCTTTCGGGCCAGTAGCGTTGAGCGCGCTGAAACCTGACCAGGGCACTGGCTGTAAGGATGGTCACCGGGTCGAGTAGAGCGGCGTCTAATCTCGCTGAAATGTAACTAACCAACGTATGAATTTGCGAAACGACAAACCCCGCGTTAGCGGCGGCGCCAACCTTGCGAGCACATGAAACCGTCGCCAGATCACGTGATAATCACGCCCGCCAGCGACGATCTGGCACCGCAATAATGCTAGAATGGCGCCCAGCTTGCGTGGTGCCAGCTTCTGGCAGGGCAGCTGCGAGTGTTTGCATAATAATAAAGCCCTGTTTTTACAGGGCTTTATGTTTTTGAACGATTTAGAGCGTTACTGAGGAAATCTGCGATGGAAATTAAGGTCAACTTTCTCGACAAGCTTCGTCTCGAGGCGAAGTTCGATGACTTCACGGTGATTGCCGACCAACCCATCCGCTACAAGGGTGACGGTTCGGCGCCGGGCCCTTTCGATTACTTCCTGGCTTCGTCGGCACTGTGCGCGGCGTACTTCGTCAAGCTGTACTGCGATACGCGCAACATCCCGACCGAAAACATCCGCCTGTCGCAGAATAATATCGTCGACCCGGAAAACCGTTACCAGCAGATTTTCAAGATCCAGGTCGAGCTGCCTGCCGATATCTCGGACAAGGACCGCCAGGGCATCCTGCGCTCGATCGACCGTTGCACGGTCAAGAAAGTGGTGCAGGCCGGCCCTGAATTCGTCATCGAAGAAGTCGAAAATCTCGACGCCGATGTGCAGGCCTTGCTCACGCTGCAGCCGTCGACCGACTCGCGCACCTACATCACCGGCAAGGACCTGCCGCTCGAGCAGACCATCGCCAATATGTCGGGCATGCTGGCCGATTGGGGCATCAAGATCGAGATCGCCTCGTGGCGTAATATCGTGCCGAACGTGTGGTCGCTGCATATCCGCGACGCCCATTCGCCAATGTGCTTCACCAACGGCAAGGGCGCAACGAAGGAAAGCGCACTGGCCTCGGCACTGGGCGAATACATCGAGCGTCTCAATTGCAACCACTTCTACGCCGGCGCGTTCTGGGGCGAAGACATCGCCAACGCACCGTTCGTCCATTACCCGAACGAACGCTGGTTCAAGCCAGGCCCGAACGACGCGCTCCCGGCGGAGATTCTCGATGCCTACAGCCTCGAGATCTATAACCCGGACGACGAACTGCGTGGCTCGCACCTGATCGACACCAATTCGGGCAATGCCGCGCGCGGCATTTGCGCGCTGCCGTACGTGCGCCAGTCGGACAATGAGGTCGTGTACTTCCCGACCAACCTGATCGAGAACCTGTACGTCAGCAATGGCATGAGCGCCGGTAACACGCTGGCCGAAGCGCAGGTGCAGTGCCTGTCCGAGATTTTCGAACGCGCCGTCAAGCGCGAGATCCTGGAAGGCGAATTGTCGCTGCCGGACGTGCCGCAAGAAGTGCTCGCGAAATACCCGGGCATCGTGGCCGGCATCGCGGCGCTGGAAGAGCAGGGCTTCCCGGTACTCGTGAAAGACGCGTCGATGGGCGGCACCTATCCCGTCATGTGCGTGACGCTGATGAACCGCAAGACGGGCGGCGTGTTTGCCTCATTTGGCGC
The DNA here is from genome assembly GCA_014841595.1 of Oxalobacteraceae sp. CFBP 8761. Taxonomy (NCBI): domain Bacteria; kingdom Pseudomonadati; phylum Pseudomonadota; class Betaproteobacteria; order Burkholderiales; family Oxalobacteraceae; species Oxalobacteraceae sp. CFBP 8761. Next base: position 1,986,849 of record JACYUE010000001.1, read on the forward strand.
GCACCCGAGTTTCGAAGTGGCGCTGGAGCGCAGCCTGACCGAACTCCTGCAAGGCCGCAGCTTCGAAGGATTGAACGATTTGCCGCAGCCGACCTTCGCCAGCAATGCCGTCACCGAGCCGAACAACTTCGTCGAACACTTCATCGATTCGAGCGGCATCGTCTCGTGGCGCTTCTTCAGCGCCAAGGCCGACTTCGATTTCGTGGAATGGGATTTCTCGAGCGAGGGCGAACACGCCAATGCCGAAGAAGCGGCGACGCTGCTGGCGATCCTGGCCGACATGGGCAAGGAAGTCTACACGGCGGTGTACGACCAGCTTGGCGCGACCGCGTGCCGCATCCTGGTGCCGGGTTATTCTGAGATCTATCCGGTCGAAGACCTGATCTGGGATAACACGAACAAGTCGCTGCTGTTCCGCAGCGATGTCCTGAATCTGCATCGCCTGGACGACGCCAGCCTCGAAGCGCTGATCGATCGGCTGGAAAACAGTGAGCTCGACGAGTATTCGGATATCGCCACGCTGATCGGCATCGAGTTCGACGAGAATACCGAGTGGGGCCAGCTGACCGTACTCGAACTCAAGCTGCTGATTCACCTGGCGCTGGGCCAGCTCGAGGATGCCCATGAACTGGTCGGTGCGTTCTTGCAATACAACGACAACACTGTCGAACGCCGCCTCTTCTATCAGGCGATGAATGTAGTGCTGGAAGTCTCGCTCGACGACGATCTGGAACTGGACGATTATGTCGCCAACTTCCGCCGCATGTATGGCGACGAGCGCATGGACGCGGTGCTCGGTTCGGTGGACGGCAGCGTGCGTTTCCATGGCCTGACGCCGACCAGCATGGCGCTGGAGGGGCTCGATCGCCATCACCGCCTGATCGACAGCTACAAGAAGCTGCACGCAGCGCGGGCGAAGGCGGCGGCGCGCTGAGCTGGTGACGGGCCGGCGTTGTTGCTACCTACAGCAAGAACGCCGGCCCGCCGCTGCCTGGTGAGTCACCATGACTAATGCAGGCACCCATGAACCATCGTTGACGTCAGACACCCCGATAACTCACGTTGGCGACGCTTTCGACATTCATTTCTGCTTGTCTGCAAGTACCTCTTGTAACAGCTTGCGGGTTTGATTCAGCGAATCATTCCATTGAGCGCCTGGAAGGTAAGCAAAAACAGGGGCATCTCCAGGGTTTGCTGCAGCAAATTTAGGATCACGAACCACTGTTTCAACGGCTTTCTGCAGCTGTTGGGTGATATTCGCAGGAACATTTTTATGGACTGCAAATCCACGTTCCGATGACATCGTCACTTGCAAGCCTGATTCAATCGCCGTTGGCACCTGAGCCAGCGCCTTGATTCTGGTTCGGGAGAGCTGCGCAATAGCACGGTATTCGGCCGTTTTCCCATGATGGAGTTCTGGCACTTCACTTGCGCTCACAACCGCAACATCGATGAAACCACCGAGCAGGTCGGTGCGCTGTGCTGCCGTTCCTTTGTAAGGCACCTCGTTCAACGACAATCCCGTCTGCTTGCTGATCAATTTGGCAGCAATCTCGCTATTCGTCCCGATGCCGTTATTTCCGAATGAGACAGAACCTGGTTGCCGTTTGAGTGCTGCCAGAACACTGGCGACGTTGGTATATTTGCTGTCCGATCGAACAATCAATACCGTCGGATCATCGACGATCCGGGCGACCAAACGAAAGTCTTCGGGTTTGTATTGGGATTTTTTTGACATCGGCACGTACAGAAATCCCGGCATGTTGACAACCGCAACGGAATAGCCATCTGCCGCAGCACGTGCAACGTAACCCGTGGCAATTTCGCCTCCCGCGCCAGGTTTGTTCATGACGATAAACTGTGTTTTTTCGCCGAGTGGTTTTTGCATGAACCGCGTTATCTTGCGGGCCAGCAGATCAGTGCCGCCGCCTGCCGCGAAGCCGACTACCACTTCAATGGGTTTGTCGTTTGGCCAGGCGGCGTAGGCTGGTTGGCAAAGTGCAGTGCCGATAATGGCGCTGATCAAAATCTGTCGGCCACTCTTTCTGTTCAGTCGGTTCATCGATTTATCTCCAATTATTTTAATTTTGAAGCGCCTGCTGATGGCCATCAAGGCGTCGCGGGTCGCGGTAGGTCGCATTGAGACTGCAGGTAGCGCCCCGGATAAACGTTGGGAGATCAGGCACGTTCTGTGACAGGGTATTTCCCCATTAAACTTTCCGGGACACTGCTGCAGTTCAGGACGCATGTTAGATCACGAATTCTGCATGAAAAAAGCGAATAATTTCGATTTGGAGTCATTCGCTTTTTTCGTGGTAGAAGATCGTTGTGATAGGCTTGTGTCATCCCGAACACCAACGATGCGCGTACGAACCGGCGTCGAGTGACGCTGATTTATCGCAAACGATGTGAACCCAATCGACCTGCCCACACACGACATTTCATGACTCTCAAACAACTAGAAGCGTTTTACTGGGCGGCTACTCTCAACAGCTTTTCCGCCGCCTCCGGTCGTCTGAATGTCACGCAGTCGACACTTTCCAAACGCGTCGCGGAACTGGAGTCTTCGTTGGGCGTGTCGCTCTTCGCCCGTTCTGCCAATCGGACGATACTCACAGAGCACGGACAGCTTGTCTTGGCGAAAGCCCAGCAGATGCTGGTCATGGAAGCGGACATCAAATCGCTGCATGGCGGACCACAACCTCTGCGCGGAACGTGCCGTTTTGGCATCAGCGAGTTGACCGCGCTGACATGGTTTCCGAAATTTGTTTCGCGGATCAATGAGCTGCATCCGCAATTGCTGCTTGAACCTTACGTCGATCTTGGTTCGGCGCTGGAAAAAAAGCTGATGCGGGGGGAGATCGATTTCGCCATTTTGCCAAAAACCAGTTCGGGCAACACGATGTTGTCCACCGTGGCATTGGCAACGCTCGATTTCGCCTGGATGGCGTCGCCGCAACGCATTGCCGCAAAGGACGAGCTGACGATCCAGGAGATCGAGCAACATCCGATTATTGTCATGACGAGCGAGTCGAGGCTGACCGAATCTTTTCAACAGTGGTCATCGCAACACAATGTCACCGTTCGGCGTGTCCTCGCGTGCAATAGTTTGAGCGCTATCGTCGGACTCACTGTCGCAGACGTTGGCATCAGTTTTCTCCCGCGCCGGTTTCTCGAGCCGATGGTTCAGCAAGGCAAGCTTAGCGCCTTTCAAAGTAATCCTGCTTTGCCGGCCATCGAATATTGCTTCCGCTGGCGAGCCGATGACACGCGCACGCTCGGTCCAACCCTGGCGCAGCTTGCCCTGGAAGAAGTGGACTATTCACTGACGTACGGGTTCTAGGTTTTCTGTGCTTGCGCGTGTTATGGCGATGACCGCCATGAAACCGTGCATGAAGTCCAACCGACCTTGTTCACGACGCATGCGTTGCCCTTATGGCAGAGCCGTGTCGCATCAGCGCTGAAAAACTTTTTATACCCGAATAAAAAAAGCCTCCGCGTTAGCTGCGAATATTTTTCACCGCGAAAAAAATGAATAGCAGCCGATCGAAATAATTCTCTTTTTTCTTGCTGGGGTCGTGATCTACCATGGGTGAAAGGCTGCAGCTCGATCTGCAGTCCTACAACAATAACGAACATGGAGACAAGCCTTGGAGAATTCTTCGGGTAAGCGCACGCGCTACCGCTGGATCGTCTTACTGATGATCTACGTGACCTACATGATTGCTGGAGCAGACCGCGCCAATATCGGCGTACTCATTCCCGTCATTCGCCAGGACTTCAACCTCTCCAACACTGACGTTGGCGCACTGGCAAGTCTCTTCTATATCAGTTACGCCATCATTCAGATTCCGGCAGGTTATCTGTTCCAGAAATTCGGTGTGCGCAAGCTGCTCGTTGGCTCGATGGTGCTGACGTCGCTGGCAACGCTGGTAACCGGTCTGGCCGCAACTACGCTACAACTCAAACTCGCGCGGTTCGTGCTGGGAGCTGCTGAAGGTCCGATCAATATCGGTATCGTGTCGACGATCAATCGCTGGTTTCCCCCTCAGGAAAAGGGACTCGCTACTGGCGTATTCATGTCGTCCATCAAATTTGCGCCTGCATTCGTCCCGCCACTGTGCGCGTTCCTGATGCTGCATTTCGGTTGGCGCGAAGTGTTTTTCATTTTCGGCATACCCGGGTTCGTGTGCGCGGCGTTGTGGTATTTCCTGGTGCACGATGACCCCTCCGAATCAAAACGGTGTTCGCCGGCTGAGGTCGCGTATATCAAGGATGCACCACGCCAGGATGGAGGCGACAGCACCACGCAGCCTAAGCAGGTCGTCAGTTCGCGTGACTGGATTGATGGCCTGATCCGTACCCGCGATGTGGATCTTCTTCAGACCAACAAAGAAGTCCTGCGGTCGTGGAATGTATGGGCCTGTGCACTGGGATACTTCTTTATGGTCGGCATCACCTACACGATCATGACCTGGATTCCGACCTACCTTGTTTCGGTCAAACACTACTCGATTATGAAAATGGGGCTGGTCGCGTCGGCTCCCTGGGTGGGCGCCATTGTCGGCAACATCCTTGGCGGCTGGCTGTCAGACCGCGTATTCGCCCGTCGTCGCAAGCCCGTCATGCTGATTACTTCAGCTGCAACGGTGCTGTCGATGTTTGCTCTGATTCATGCCCCGGCCGCTCCGCTGGCATTGTCTGCGATGTTTTTTTGCGTTGGCGTGTTGCTGAATCTGGGGTATTCGACGTTCCTCGTCTACCCGATGGCCATCGCCGCGAAAGAACGCGTCCCGTTCACGGCCTCGATCGTTAATACGGCAGGCTCTCTCGGCGGGGCATTCACACCATTCGTCGTCGGCGTGTTGCTCGACAAGTTCAGCTGGACGTGGGTATTCGGCCTTCTTGCAGCAACCTCGCTGCTGACGTTCGTGCTGGTCGTCTCGATGATCGAACCGCGCGTTCGCACCCGCTTTTCAGACGCCGCCACCGACGTGGATGCGCTGTCAGGAACTACCAAATCTTCTTCAGCTCCTTAAGGCAAAAAATGGCAATTTTTATCATGGACCGCATTGCGCAAGAGGCGGTTGATTTTCTGCGCGCTCATCACGAAGTCGTCGATTTTCCCATGTCGCGTGAGAAGGATTGGCGGACTGAGGCAACTGCGATGATCGTCAGAACATTCCAGATGCGTGAAGCTGAGATCGCATTAGCGCAACACCTGAAGATTATCGCCAAGCATGGCAGTGGCGTCGATAACATCGATATCCCTGCCGCGACACGCAAGGGAATCACGGTAACCAACACGCCCGGCGCGAATGCGGACGCGGTGGCCGAGTATGTGCTGACCCTAGCCCTGGCCACGGCGCGCCGGGTCGCACTGTCAGATCGGCGCCTGCGAACAAGCGTGCCTGGACAGGTGCAGGACGGAATCGAGCTTGGCGGAAAGACCCTCGGCCTGATTGGTCTCGGGGACATCGGCTCGCGTACGGCAAGCCTTTTCCGCAATGCGTTTGCCGCCGAGGTGATTGCCTACGATCCGTATGCGCCGGCGTCGGCATTCGAACAGTGCGGCGCCCGCCAGGTACGTGACGTGTCGAGCGTGCTGACCGACGCTGACGTCATCAGTCTCCACGTGCCACTCATGGACAGCACGCGACATCTCATCGGCGCTGCGGAACTCGCAATGATGAAGCCGACCGCGATTCTGATCAACGCCGCGCGCGGCGGCATCGTCGATGAGTTGGCGTTGCATGCCGCCTTGCTTGACGGCCGGATTGCTGGTGCAGGGAGTGACGTTTTTGAAATCGAGCCGCCGCCTGCAGAGCACCCCTTGCTCAGTCTCGATAATTTTGTCGGCTCTCCCCACGTGGCAGGCAGCAGCCGTGAAGCACTTCAGCGAATGGGATTCGGTGCTGCACGCGCAGTGCTTGCAGTCCTGTCTGGCGAAACGCCGCCCCATGTTCTCAACAACAAGTAATCACCAAAGGACCCCAATGAAAACTACGAAATTCGACAATGTCGCCGAGTTCGAGCGTGTTTCTGCCAATCTGGTCGATGAGGCACGGCAATTCCAATCCGCTGTCCTGTGTGACGTTGCAGGACGCCGCGGCGCCCTTCACGCACGCATCCAGGGGCTGTCTCCAACAATGAAGCTGGCCGGCCCTGCATTCCCGGTCGAGGTACGGCCGGGCGACAACCTGCTGTTTCACGTTGCCTTGGCCCTGGCCAGACCTGGCGACATCATCGTCGTTGATGGCAAAGGCTACGAGTCGAGCGCACTTGCTGGCGAATTGATGGCAACACAGGCCATCGCGGCCGGCATCGGCGGTTTTGTCATGGACGGCGCCATTCGCGATACCGACACGCTCGGGAACGGACCGCTGCCGATCTTTGCAGCAGGCCGCAATCCGGCCGGCCCAACGAAGGGTCTTGACGGACGCGTGGGCACAACCGTTGCAATCGGTGATGTGGCCGTGCATCCGGGCGATCTGGTGGTCGCCGACTGCGATGGCGTGGTGGTGATTCCTCGTACCGACGTGCCCGCCGTTCTGCTGGCGGCGCACCAGAAGCTCAAGGCGGAAGCCCAGCGCCTGAAAGAAATCGAAGAAGGGCTGCTGGTGTCGCCTTGGCTCGACGACGCACTGCGGATGGCAGGCGTGATCGGCAAGGAAGAAACCCTGCTTTGATCACCACGCAGGGGATGGCAATGCGCGTCCCCGGCCTGGCTGAGGGCAGCTTGCTTCAGTGATCGTTTCATTTAACTGAAAAAGAATGACATGAACAAGAAACTGTTATCAGTACTCAGCCTTGCCCTTGGCGCGAATGCGGCCTTTGCCCAATCCAGTGTAACGATCTACGGCATCGCCGATGCTGCTATCGTCCATGAGCGCGGTGGCGCCGGCGGCAACGTGAACAAAATTACCAATGGCGGCGTTTCTGCATCGCGCATCGGCTTTCGCGGCAATGAAGAACTCGGTGATGGAATGTCCGCATTTTTCACGCTGGAGAATGGCTACCGCATCGATAACGGCGAGGTGGATGTTGCGGGAACGCTGTTCAATCGTCAGGCGTTTGTCGGTTTGAAGACACGTGCGGGTGCGTTGTCAATTGGCCGCCAGTACACGCCCTGGCACCAAACACTGGGCCAGGTCGCTGACCCATTCGTGACTGGTTATGCAGGGACATCCAAGAATCTGTTTCCCGATTCCGGGACGAATGTACGGACCAGTAACACGATCCAGTACACGGCGCCGGTCATGCAAGGGTTTACTGCCGATCTGGCTTACAGTTTTGGTGAGCAAGCCAGCAGCAGCAAGACCGGGCGGCAGATGGGCGGGTCCATCGGGTACGCGAGCGGGAAACTCGCTGTACGTTATGCGTATAACAAAAAAAATACCGATGTCGCTGGGTCACCGGGTGTCGCGCCAATTTCGAGAGACGACAGCACCAACCACCTGATAGCGGCGAATTACAATTTCACGGTCTTGAAGTTGCACGCTGCATATGGCAGGGACAAGGGCTTCAACAGCGCACCGATACAGAATCCCAATAATCCATTTGGCGGTGTCCGGCCAACGCCGTCAACGAACAGCAATGCCATGTTGCTCGGTTTGTCAGCGCCAGTGCCTGGTGGGACTCTCATCGCGTCTGTCATGCGCAAGGACGACAGGACAAATGTCGATCAAGACGCGCGTGCCTGGGGCGTCGCTTATGTGTATGCACTGTCAAAGCGGAGCACCCTCTACACATCGTACGGTGCTGTCGTGAATAAAAATGGCGCTGGCTATACGGTCGGTAGTAATGGCGAGACGGGCTCCGGAGATCGTGCATTCAACGCCGGGATGCGACACGTTTTCTGAAAAATCGTCTGCACCTGGGCCGTAGGCGCGTCGTGAAGTGGTTTGCTTCACTGCCTACAGCAGGAACGCCGGCCCGCCGCCGCCCGGCAGCACGTCATCCTGGGACGTCTCGTCCTTGAGTGCCACGCCGCTCAGCTGCCGTAGTTGCGCCTGCCTAAGCAGATAATGCAGCCGGGCAGCGGCTTGGACATAATCCAACCCCGCCGGCCTGACGTTCGAGATGCAGTTGCGACGCTCATCCGTCAGGCCGACGCGTGGCGCCCACGTCATGTAGATGCCCATGCTGTCCGGTGCGCTCAGACCCGGGCGTTCGCCAATCAGCACAACGACGATCTTCGCCCCCAGTAATTCACCGACTTCATCGCCCACGGCGACGCGGCCTTGCTGGACGATCGCCAACGGCGCCAGCATCCACGCTTCGGCGGCCAACTGTAGATGCAGCGCTGCGAGAAACGGCGCGGCATTCTGCGCGATCGCGTGTGACGACAAACCATCCGCCACGACGATGGCCAGATCGCAGCGGCGGTTGCCATCGTCACGATCGGTCAGAAGCGCGCGTGATGGCGCATCGAGCCGCCGCCCCAGATCCGGTCGCTGCAGATAGACGTTGCGGTTCGCAGCCGCGCTGTGCAGCAGGAGGGGGGGGCCAGCGTGCGGCCACGCTGCCTGCAATGCTGGCTTGAGCGCATCGATGTCGAGCGGAAGATGCACGGCGTCGCGCGCCCGCGCATGCGCGAGCTGAAAGTCGAGCTGTGCGCCTGTCGGCTGGCTGATGCCGGCAGCGCCCAGCGCAATGCGGGCGTCCGTAAATTTGCGCAGGGCTAGCCACTGTGCGGTGCCGGCAATGGGGTCGTCAATCGAATCGGACATGGGAGCAACCTCAGGATGACTGCAGCAGCGCGCGTTGAAATGCCGGGGGCACGGTCCGCCCCAGCTCAACCTGGCCCGCGCCCTTGAAAATACCCATCGCGCGCAACCACGCATCGAACTCTGGCGCCGGCTGCAGGCCGAGCGCGCGGCGCGCATACAGCGCATCGTGGAAGGACGTCGTCTGATAATTGAGCATGATGTCGTCCCCGCCGGGAATCCCCATCACGAAGGTGCAGCCGGCCGTGCCCAGCATCGTCAGCAGCACGTCCATGTCGTCCTGGTCGGCTTCGGCGTGGTTGGTGTAGCAGACGTCGCACCCCATCGGCAGGCCGAGCAGCTTCGCGCAGAAATGGTCTTCCAGGCCGGCGCGGACGATCTGCTTGCCGTCGTACAGGTATTCCGGCCCCATGAAGCCCACCACGGTGTTGACCAGCAACGGCTCGAATGCGCGCGCCACAGCATACGCGCGGGCCTCACAGGTTTGCTGGTCCACGCCGTGGTTGGCATTTGCGGATAGCGCGCTGCCCTGGCCGGTCTCGAAATACATGACGTGGTTGCCGACCGTCCCGCGGCCCAGCGACAGGGCAGCGGCGCGGGCTTCGCCGAGCAGCGCCAGGTCGATGCCGAAGCTGGCGTTGGCCGCTTGTGTACCGGCGATCGACTGGAATACCAGGTCGACCGGCGCGCCGCGCCCGATCGCCTCGATCGTGTTGGTCACGTGCGTCAGCACGCATGACTGGGTGGGGATGTCGTAGCGGCTGATGATATCGTCCAGCATCGTGACGAGTTTGACCACCTGCGCGACATTGTCGGTGGCCGGATTGATGCCGATGACCGCGTCGCCGCTGCCATGCATCAGACCGTCGAACAGGCTGGCCGCGATGCCCGACAGGTCGTCGAGCGGGTGGTTCGGCTGCAGTCGCGTCGACAGCGTACCGGCCAGGCCGATCGTGTTGCGAAAGCCGGTGATCACGCGGCACTTACGCGCTACCAGCACCAGATCCTGGATGCGCATGATCTTCGATACCGCCGCCGCCATCTCGGGCGTGATGCCAGGGGCGACGTGCGCCAGCATGACGCCGTCGACCGCGTCGCCCAGCAGCCACTCCCGGAAACTTCCCACGGTCAGGTGGCGGATCGGCGCGAACGCGGCAGCGTCGTGGCTGTCGATGATCAGGCGCGTGACTTCATCGGTTTCGTACGGTACGACGGCGTCGTTCAGGAAGGTGCGCAAGGGCAGGTCGGCCAGCGCCATCTGCGCGGCGACGCGCTCTTCGGCGCTGCCTGCGGCAACACCGGCGAGATGGTCGCCCGAGCGTGCGGGCGTGGCCTTGGCCAGCAGGTCGCGCAGATCGGCGAACCAATACGTTTTGGTGCCGACGACATGGGAGATCCGAGGCATGAAGGCGGTCCTTCGCTTGTAGGGGGGCAATAGCGGGCGATTGCGCTGCACGACGCTCATGTTAGCAGCGATAGTGCCACAGGTCGGGTGTGTTCAGGGCGCGTGGCGACGGCGGCAACGGTGTGATAGCATCGCCGCTGATCTTGCACCATTGGCAACTCGCCACCATCACGACGACACCGACCGATCCGACAATGTGAGAACCCCTTCCGACACACCTGCTTTTTCCTGGCGAATGCGCCTGGCACTGCTGCTATCCGTGGTGATCCACGCTCTGCTGCTAAGCATTCCGCTTGAGGGCGATGTGTTCGGACTTCCAGGATTGCGCATGCCGTGGGAAGAGCGACGCCTCGCGGTGACTGAACTCAATGTCAGGCTGGCGCCGGCGCCAGCCGCAGCTCCAGAGCCGCCGCCCGCACTCACTGCGAAGGCAGAAGCACCGGTCGTTGCGAGTCAGCCGACGCTGCCGGCCGCACCAGCAGCAACCGCGCCTGCGCCCTCCGTGCCGCAAGCGCCGGTCACCAGGGTCCAGCCAGCGCCAGCGCCGACGCCACAGAACGACGACGCGGCCGGGGCGCGCATCATCGCACTCGATGACGACAAGCGGGAGACGGCGATCGAGGAAGAACGCGTGCGCCAACAGGTGGTCCAGCGCGAGGCTGCGCGCGCAGCGGCAGCCGTTGCGGCTGAACAGCAGCGGACTGCCGAGCTGGCGGCACAGGCCCAGGCACAGGCACAGGCACAGGCACAGGCACAGGCACAAGCAAAGGTACGTGAGCAAGCCGCGCGGGACGCCCTGGCCAGTGCCGAGGCGGCGCAACGCGAAGCCGAACGTGCCGATGCACAGCGCATCGAGGAAGCCAACCGCGATGCGGCGGGCCAGCGTGAGGCTGCCCGGGCAGAAATCGCCAGGCAGGAGCAGGCCAAACGGGAAATAGCGCGTCAGGAGCAGGCCCGTCTTGACGCCGCCCGTGCTGAAGCAGCCCGCCAGGAGCAGTCGAGACTGGCGCAACAGGAAGCAGCACGTCAGGAAGCTGCACGTCAGGAAGCAGCACGCCAGGAAGCAGCACGCCAGGAAGCCGCACGCCAGGACGCAATCAAGCAGGAAGCAGCACGCCTCGCGCAGTTGCCACAAGCGCCAGCGGCGCCCGTGCAAACCGCGCAGGAAGCGCAGCGTGAAGAGCGCCTGCGCGCGATCGGCCGGCAGTTGAACCAGGAAGCCGCGCAGCGTGACGCCGCCGGCGGACAGCGTCGCGGCTGGCTGCTGGGCCGCGCCGATGCCAACGCCGACCTTGTGGCGTACGCGGAAGCCATGGGCCGCAAGATCGAGCTGAACATGAGCCTGAGCGCCGTGCGCGACATCGTCAGGCAGCCGCACCGGCAGCCGCTCGTGACCGTGGCCGTGCGCAGCGACGGTTCGGTGGAGCGGGTGACGTTCGTGACCTCGAGTGGTGTGCCTGCGGTCGACGAGGCAATCCGCCAGATTATTGCCAGTCACGCGCCGTATGGACCGTTCCCGCCGGCGCTGGCGCGCCAGTACGATGTGGTGGAAATTCGCCGGACGTGGCTGTTCGATGTGGCGGTGCGCCTTCAGTAAGAACGCAGAAACACCATCCGATCGGTTCGCCAACAGGTGGCCCGGCATGTTAGGGTGCTGTTTTCACTCACCTTAAAGCAACCTGCAACCATGCAAGACCTCTCCAAATACTCGCTGGCCAAACTTCGTGCTCTTGAAGAACAGGTCAACGATGCACTCAAAACGCACCATTTCCTCAGCATCAGCAAGGCGCGCGAACAGATCCTCCACATCGCCCGCAATGCCGGCCTGACCGAGAAACAGGTGCTGGCGATCAAAGCGCCGGTACCAGGAAAGCCGACCGCCGCCGCTGTCAGCTATACCAATCCCGACGATTCTGCCCAGCAATGGAGCGGTCGTGGCCGTCAACCGGCCTGGGTCAAGGCATGGCTTGCCGCCGGCAAGTCGCTCGAGGACATCAAGACGTCGGTTTGATCCGCGGCCCGGTCAGCGTCAATCGCGCGCGGTACGCCATTCCTGGGCATTGACAGGCTGCTCGTGTTCATGCCCGCAGTTCGTGATCCTCTGCTTGCCGAACTTTTCGATCATGTCGATGCTCGTTGCCGGCGAGCGCTCGGTGATGCAATAGATGCCGCCAGCCGTGACGACGCGCGTGCGTCGCGCGCCGTCGCCGCCATCATTGACGAGTTCAACGATCTTGGGCGCTTCCCACCAGCGGCCCGGCGCGACTGCCGCCGCCTCGGCAAACCCGCGGGCCATGCGGATCTGCGGGCTGTCCGGCGGCGCGACGATATACGGCTTGCTGCTCTTGCGCAGCGTGCGCTCGATGGCGCCCGCTTCGCGCAGGGCTTGCTCGACGCTCAGTCGCGCGCTCCCTTCAACAGGCGTCATGTCACGACCATCGGCTGAAAGAACAACGTCCGGCCCGGTGGTTGGCTGTTCGATACCCGACGCTACCGCTTGGCCAGTCCGGGCGGCTGGTGCAGCGACAGTTGCGCGTTTGCGTTCCGCGGGAACGCGGACATCGCGTGTGGCAGGCTGCGGCCCGCTGTCAGGCACGTGCACCCACTGGGTGAAGACCGCCTGTCGCTCGTCGTCGGGCGCTCGTTGGCGGCTTGCCTGCCATGCGGCCAGCAAGGCGGCGTGCAGCAGCATGGCGACGCCGATGCCCAGGACGCGATTTTCGGAAGATGACAACGATAGCGGACGTAAGTACATATTCACCAAGTATAGTCAGCACCGCGCGTCAATTATTCGCACATTCTCACATTTCACCAACCAGTCAATTCGAGGGAAACATTTTTCTGGTGTATTTATGTCAACTGGTTTGCATCATGCTGCGTTATTAAGACACATTTCAGGCGCCGCCGACCGCGGCACGCCCGATCCATGCAGACTTCAGGAGAATGAATGCGCCGTTTGAACCTCACGCCGGTATGTGCCGCCATCATGCTGCTGTCCTCGTATGGCGCACCAGCCTTCGCGCAGGTCGTCACCGACTCGCCGGCCCCGGCACCCCAGGCGCCGGAAGCACCTGCTGATGCAGCTCAGGCCGCGCCGGCCGCACCCACCGTCATCAAGGTCACGGGCCTGCGCCAGAGCCTGCGCTCGGCCGAAGACATCAAGCGCGATGCAGCGCAGGTGGTCGATGCGATCAACGCCGACGATATCGGCAAGTTCCCCGACCGCCATGCGGGCGATGCGCTGCAGCGCGTCGCGGGCGTGCAGGTCGGCCGCGATCGCGGCGAGACCAGCAACGTCACCATCCGCGGCTTGCCCGACGTCGCCACGACCCTGGACGGCAACGAGATCTTCACTGCGGCCGGGCGTCGCCTGGCGTACCAGGATTTGCCGGTGCAGTCGATCGGCGGCATGGAAGTCTACAAATCGGCCACCGCGAACCAGTTCGAGGGCGGCATCGCCGGCGCCGTGAATATTCGCCTGCGCGCGCCGTTCGACGCCAAGGGCTTCGTGGCCACCGGCTACGTCGAAGACCGCGTCAACCAGATCAACGGCAGCGGCAATACGGCCGACAAGCACAGCCCGGGCGGCGGCTTTTTGGTCAGCAACCGCTGGGACACCGATTTTGGCGAGATGGGCGCGCTGTTCGACGTCGCCGTCAACCGCGACAACTGGGCCTATCCGGTGCAATACAACGACCGGCCGTCGAACGTGTTCTCGGTGCGCCCCGACGGCAGTGCCACGCGCCTGGGCGAGTCGGCGCCGTTTGCACCGCTCGCCCCTGGCGAGGTGCTGGGCCAGCTGCCGCATATCGGCGGCACCTACAACGAAGGCGCGCGCGAACGCCAGAGCGTGCACGGCGCCTTCCAGTGGAAGATCAATCCGCGCACGACGGCCACCGCACAATATCTGGGCATGGGTTACCAGGGTCGCAACGCCGTCAACTACGCGTTTTCGAACGTCGGTTCGGCGCCGCGCCTCAGTGGCGTGACGCTGGGCCAGCAAGCCAATGGCTGCGCCACGTCGCTCGGCGTCATCTGCCCGATCCTGTCGGCGACTGCGCCGGCCGCGCAGTTCGGCGGCGCCAACGACTGGGAGCCGTACACCGCCACCAGCACCTGGGGCCAGAACGAACGCACCGCCACGCACTACCTGAACCTGGGCCTGAAGTACCTCGAGGGCCCGCTGTCGGTCGAGTCGCAGGTGGGCTACACGCGCTCGAAGTTCGTCAACGACACGCTGATCGTCGATCAGCAGGCGCCTGGCGTGAGCGCCAATGTGTACGCGTATGGCGCCGACGGCCATGGCGGCTTCAATGCCATCACCAAGGGCGGCAACGCCAACGTGCTGCAAGACCCGAATGCGTATGTGCTGCGCGGGATGGTGCAGAACTGGAACGAGCAGGCCGGCACCCAGCTGCAGTGGCGCACCGACGCCGTGTACCGGATGCCGGGCGACGGCGCCTTCAAGGCGCTGCTGGGCGGCGTGCGGCTGTCGTCGCGCAAGGCGAGCTATCACGGCGCCGAAGGCCATGCCGACTTTACCGGCGCGCGCCCGACCCCGATCGGCGCCTTCGGCCCGGCCTTCCAGCACCTGGTGCCGGGGCTGGACCGCTTGGGTGGCGCCTGGAGCGCGCCGTCGGCTGACTTCCTGATCGACCAGGCCGACGCGGTGCGCAATGGCTATGGCCTGGCGAGCGGGCGCATTGCCGAAGACCCGGCGCGCGCGTTCGACCAGAAAGAACAGAATGTCACGCTGTATGCGGCGGGGCGCTGGGACCATGAGATTGCCGGCGTGGGCATCAAGAGCGAAGCCGGCGTGCGCGTCGTGCGCGTGAACCGCGACCTGCGCGGCCAGAGCCGCATCGGCGACGTGATCACCGACATCGACCAGTCGACGTCGGAAACCAATGTGCTGCCAAGCGCAACGGCGACGATCGGCTGGCGCGAGAACCTGCAGTCGCACCTGTCAGTCGGCAAGACGATCACGCGGCCCGAGTTCGGTGCGCTCAATCCATCGCTGTCCCTGATTGCGCCGACGGTCAACGTGGCGGGCAGCGGCGGGGCCGGCAACCCGTTGCTCGAGCCGACCAAATCCACCAACCTCGACGCCACACTGGAGTACTACTTCAAGAAAAATGGCTATGCGCAGATTGCATTGTTCCACCGCGATATCGACGGCTACCAGCAAAGCTTCACGCAGGATGAAACCATCGACGGCCAGCTGTATCGCGTGACGCGCCCACAAAATTCGGGCAAGGGCCGCCTGCGTGGCGCCGAAGTCGGCATCCAGAAGTTTGCCGACTTCTTGCCGGGCGCGTGGAGCGGCCTGGGTGCGCAGTTCAATGCCACCTATATCGATGGCGACAACCAATCGCGCACCGCGTTCGACAGCGACCAGTTCACGACGACGGCGCTCACCGGCGTCTCGCGCCAGAGCTACAACTTTGCGCTGCTGTACGAAGGCAGCGGCTTCACCGGCCGCCTGGCCGCCACGCGCCGGGGCGACTATGTCGAGCAGATCGCCGAAGCGCCGTTTGGCCAGGACCGCGTGGTCAAGGCCGCGACCTTTGTCGACCTGAGCATCGGCTACGAAATCAACGACAACGTGTCGCTGCAATTTGACGCCATCAACCTGACGCGCACGAAGTATGAGAGTTCGCTGGGACAGTACCAGCCGCGCGATATCCGCTACAACCCGACGACGTATGGCGTGAGCCTGCGCTTCAGGATGTAAGGCAGGGCAGGCTGGCGGTCGGGCCGGCGCTTGAGGGATAATGGCCGTTTGCCGGCGGGTGCGCCGGAATTTTCGCAGACCGCCATGACCTTCCTCCGCCGGCTTTTCGCCATTTCTGCTGCGCTGCTGCTCACTGCCTGCAGCACGCCTTCTCCCAACCTGCGCCTGATCGGCACCGCGCAACTGGCAGGTGACATGCGCGTCGGTGAGACGCGCGTCGGCGGCTTGTCCGGCATCGATTACGACAGCGTGGCCAGGGAATGGCTCATCATCAGCGACGATCGGGGCGTGCATGGCCCGACGCGTTTTTACCGCGCCCGCATCGACTACGACGCGCATCGTGTCGCGGGCGTGCAGATCACCGGCATGCAGCCGCTGGTGCAGGCTGGCGGCGCGCCGTATGCGCGGCGCGGCGAGCCCGGGCAGGTGGCCGACCTGGAGACGCTGCGCCTCGACCCACTCGAGCGCAGTCTCTGGTTTGCCGGCGAAGGCGACCGCGCCGCGCGCTCGCCGATGCTGCTGGCCCGCACCGGCATGGATGGCACGCCCCTCCGTGCGCCGCCATTTCCCCCAGCGCTGCAGATCCAGCCCGATGCGCAAGCCGGTGGGCGCAGCAATGCGGGGCCGGAGGGCCTGAGCTTCAGTGCCGATGGCCAGCACCTGTGGCTGGCGATGGAAGGTGCGTTGATCCAGGACGGCCAGGCGTCGGCGCCGGGCGAGGGCGCGCTCACGCGACTCAGTCTGCTGGACCGGCAGGGCCGCATCCTGGCGCAGTACGCGTACCGGCTCGAGCCGGTGTTGCCGCCGGGCCGCCCGGGCGGCTATAGCGAAAACGGCATTGCCGAAATCCTGGCCATCGGACCGCGCCGCCTGCTGGTGATCGAGCGCGCAGGCCGTCAGACGGCGCACGACTTCACGTTCGATGTGCGCCTGTATGACGTCGACCTGCAGGGCGCCAGCGCGCTCGACCCGGACGCGCCGATTGCCTCTGGCGTGCGGCCGGCCGTCAAGCGCCAGTTGCTGGGCAATGCGCAGCTGCCTGCAGGGTGGTCCGACAATTACGAGGCGATGGCGTGGGGACCCAGGCTGGCCAATGGCCACCGTTCGCTGGTGATCGCCTCGGATAATAATTTCAGGGATGGGCCGTCGCGCTTTCTCGTCTTCGATGCCGGGGCCGACAGCACCTGGCGCTAAGCACCGGCCAGGGTCACTGTCCCGCTGACTCTCCGCACTGCCGGCGTCGATTAATCTGGCCTTAATGTTGCCCCCATAAGTTTCGCCATGGGAACAACAAAAGGAGTGACCAGTGTCGACCACCATGCCATGCGCTACCCGCGCCAGCGCCACGCCACCTGCCGCAGCAGGGGCCGGGCGCACTCTTGAACTCGTGGCGCCGGACCATCCGGAACGCGCATCGCTCGAAGCCTTCATCGCCGCCGAGTTTGCCCGCGTCTACGGCGCCACCTTGCAGCATTTCTGCCATACGCTTGCCGGCCGTCGCGACAGCGCCGGGCGCTGGGTTGCTGCGCTCGGTTATTCGCTGGCGGGCGAAGGCCGGCTGTTTCTCGAACATTATCTGGACGGTTCCGTCGAGAGCGAAATCGGCGCGCGCACCGGCCGGCCGGTCGCACGCGGCAGCATCGTCGAAGTGGGCAACCTGGCCAGTACCGATGCGGGCGCCGCGCGCGCCCTGATCGTGGCCATGACGCACCAGCTGCATTGCCAGGGCCTGGTCTGGGTCACCTTCACCGCCACGCGCGCACTGCTCAATTCATTCGCACGGCTGCGGCTGGCACCGTCGGTGCTGGCGGATGCCGATCCGGCGCGCCTGGGGCAGGCACAGGGGGCATGGGGCAGCTATTACGCGACCCATCCGCAAGTCATGTTCGGCAATATTGGATTCGGTCATGATCAACTGGCGCGCTAATCTCCCCCCAAACGGCGCGGTGCTGGAAGGCGCGCACGGTACCTGGAGTGCCAGCGTGCTGATCGAGCGTGTCGAGGCGCTGGCGCAGATGCTGCGCGCGACGTTCCGCCCGGGCGCTGCGCTGGCGATTCTGGCCGACAACGGTCCCGAATGGATCGCCATCGACCTGGCCGTGCACGAGGCGGGCATGACGCTGGTGCCGCTGCCATCGTTCTTCACGCCGCCGCAATGGCGCCACGCGCTGACGCAGGCCGCAGTCGATGGGCTGTTCTGCGTCGATGCGGCGCTGGCCGGCGCGCTGGGCTACACCACGGCGGTCGCCACGCCGGGCGCTTTATCACTGTATGCCGGCGCCGAGATGCCTGGCACCGCGCCGCCCGGCGTGCAGAAAGTGACGTTCACGTCGGGTACCACCGCCCAGCCGAAAGGCGTGTGCCTGGGTTCCAGCCAGCAGTGGGCACTGGCGCAGGTGCTGGCCGATGCGCTGGCCGGCCTGAACATCCGGCGCCATCTGAATCTGCTGCCACTGTCGGTGCTGCTTGAAAACATCGCCGGTACCTACACGGCCATGCTGTCGGGCGCGCTCAATATCAGCCTGCCGCTGGCCATGACCGGTCTGCGCGGCGCGGCGTCGTTCGATCCCGGCGTCTGCCTTGCCGCCATCGCCGCCACGCGCGCCGAGAGCGTGATCCTGTTGCCGCAGATGCTGCAGGCGCTGGTAGCCGCGGTCCGGCCGGACGATCCACGCATTGCCAGTCTCAAGTTCATTGCCGTCGGCGGGGCCAGGACGCCCAAGGCGCTGATCGCGGCGGCGCAGGCCAGGGGATTCCCCGTGTACGAAGGCTATGGCCTGTCGGAGTGCGGCTCCGTCGTGTCGCTCAATCTGCCGGGGCAGGCGCGGATCGGCAGCGCCGGCAAACCGCTGCCCAATCGCAGCGTGCGCATCGCGCTGGACGGCGAGATCGAAGTCGGCGGCGGGGTCATGGCCGGCTATCTGGGCCCGAATTCCGGAGACCACACGCCTGCCGAGGGCACCTGGCTGGGCACCGGCGACATCGGCCATCTCGATGCCGACGGCTACCTGTACATCGACGGGCGCAAGAACAACGTGCTGGTCACCGCCTACGGGCGCAACGTGTCGCCCGAGTGGCCCGAGTCGCTGTTGCTGGGCACGGGCGTCATGGCCCAGGCGATGGTGGTCGGCGACGCACGGGCTTACCTGGCGGCGGCCATCGTGCCGCTGCAGGCGGATGCGCCGGATGCGGTGATCGACGCCGCCGTCGAACGGGTCAACCAGGAGTTGCCCGACTATGCGCGCATCGGCGCGTGGTTCCGCACCGCGCCATTCAGCGAAGCCGATGGCACCGCGACCGTCAACGGACGCCTGCGGCGCGACAAGGCGCGTTTGCGCTGCGCGGCGCACATCGAACAAATTTACCAGTCCTGAAGGAGCAATGTATGCAGTTCTATGACATCCTGTGCCAGCACACCGAACCCCAGCGCCAGCAACTACTGGGCACGCCGCTGATCCAGCAGGCACTGACGGGCGACATCGACCTGCCCCAGTACGTGGCCTTTCTGACGCAGGCCTATCACCACGTGAAGCACACGGTCCCGCTGATGATGGCTTGCGGCAGCCGGCTGGGTGACGAGCAAGGGTGGCTGCGCCAGTCCATTGCCGAATACATCGAAGAAGAAATCGGCCACGAGGAGTGGATTCTGTCGGATATCGCCGCCTGTGGCGGCGACCCGAAGCTGGCGCGCGATTCACGGCCGCTGCCGGCGACCGAACTGATGGTGGCCTACGCCTACCACGGGATCGACCGCGGCAACCCGATCGGCTTCTTCGGCATGGTGCACGTGCTGGAAGGCACCAGCACCGCGCTGGCGACGCAGGCCGCGCAGACCATCCAGCTGCGCCTGGATCTGCCGGATGCCGCGTTCAGCTACCTGACGTCGCACGGCAGTCTCGACCTGGCCCATGTCGCGTTCTTCGTGAGCCTGATGAACCGGGTCGAGCGGGCCGCCGACCGCGAGGCGATCATCCACAGCGCGCGCATGATGTATCGCCTGTATGGCGACATCTTCCGCAGTCTGCCGCAGCGCAGCGCCAGCCTGGCCGGGGTCTAGCATGGCGCACATGACATGGCGGCTGGTGCTGACCGGCGCCAGCGGGGGCATCGGCCAGGCACTCGCGGTGGCCCTGGCGCCGTATTGCACGTCGATGGTGCTCGTCGGCCGCAACCGCGGGGTGCTCGAGACGCTGCGCGAACGGCTTGGACCGCATTTGGTGCGGATCGTGGTGGGTGACACGACGCAGGCGGCCACGCTCGACGCCGTGACTGCTGCGTCGAGCGAGCTCGGTGGCGTCAGCCTGTTGATCAACAACGCCGGCATCAACGACTTCCATGCGTTCCAGAGCCAGGATCCGGCGGCGCTGCGCAACCTGCTCGAGGTCAACCTGCTCGCGCCGATGCTGCTCACGCAGCGCTTGCTGCCGCAACTACGCAACGCCACGCGTGCGCAAGTCATCAATGTCGGCTCGCTGTTTGGCTATCTGGGCTACCCCGGGTTTGCCGGCTACTGCGCCAGCAAGGCCGGCCTGCGCGGTTTCACGCAGGCGCTGCGGCGCGAGCTGGCCGATACCGGCGTCGAGGTGCGGCACTTCATCCCGCGCGCGACCCGCACGCCGATCAATGCCGGCCCGGTCGAAGCGATGAACGCCGAGATGGGCGTGCCGCTGGACGAGCCGGCCGATGTGGCGCGCCAGCTATGCGCGTTCATCGAAGGCTCGGCGTGGGAGCACAAGCCGGGGCTGAAGGAAGCGCTGCTGGTCCTGCTCAACCATCTGCTGCCTGCTTTGCCCGACCGGGCCATCCGCGGCCAGTTACCTGTCATTCGCAAACACATGCCGGCGCCTGTCCGCCGCGCACAACCGAGGTCATCATGAAAATATCGCATCGCACACTCACCACATTCGTCTTGGGCATGGCGGCCTTCAATGTCGCCCTGGCCGCACCCGCCGACGACGCCGTCAGTACGCTGCAACAACGTTGGGAACAAATGAAGTACGGCGCGCCCGCCGGTGGGCAGGAGCGCGCATTCGAGGCGCTGAGCGCCGAAGCGGACACGGTACTGTCGCGCTATCCGGATAGCGCCGGCGTGCTGATCTGGCATGGTATCGTCGTCGCCAGCCACGCCGGCGCCAAGGGCGGCCTGGGCGCACTGGGCCTGGCCAAAACAGCGAAGAAGGATTTCGAAGCAGCGCTGCAGGCCGACCCGAAGGCGCTGGGCGGTTCTGCGTACACGAGCCTCGGGAGCCTGTATTATCAGGTGCCGGGTTGGCCGATCGGCTTTGGCGACAAGGACAAGGCGCGCGAGTACCTGCAGCAGGGCCTGGCGCTGAACCCGGACGGCATCGACGCCAACTACTTCCTTGGCGACTTTTTGTATCGTCAGGGTGACTTTGCCGGCGCCGAACGCTGCCTGCGCAAGGCGCTGCAGGCGCCGGCGCGGCCAGGCCGCAAGCTGGCCGATTCAGGACGGCGTGCCGAAGCCGAAGCGTTGCTGGCGCAGGTCGCGGCCAAGCGCAAATAACAACCTGCTGGAGAGGCGCGGGATGCGAATACTACTTGTCGAAGATGACGAATCGCTGGCATCGGGCCTGAAGCTCGCCCTCGGGCGGGCCTGTTACACGGTCGAACACGTGGGCGACGGCGTGGCGGCGGTCGCCGCGCTGGAACACAATGCGTTCGACCTGGCCATCCTCGACCTCGGCCTGCCGCGCCTGGACGGCATCGACGTCCTGGCACGGGTGCGGCGCGCCGGCAACGCCGTGCCGGTACTGGTGCTGTCGGCGCGCGATGCGGTGCGCGACCGGATCGTCGCCCTCGACCTGGGCGCCGACGATTACCTGATCAAGCCGTTCGATGTCGATGAATTGCTGGCGCGGGTGCGGGTACTGGAGCGGCGCCGCGCCGGCCTGTCGGTCAACCAGCTGCGCTTCGGCGACCTGGCACTGGATCTCGCGGGCATGGCGGTCAGCTGGAAAAACCAGCCGATCGATCTGCAGCACCGCGAATTCATGCTGCTCAGGCGGCTCGTCGAGCAGCCAAACAAGGTGTTTACCCGCAGCGAACTCGAAGCGTCGCTGTACGGCTGGGGCGAGGGCGTGGCCAGCAATGCCATCGACGTCTACGTGCATCACGTGCGGCGCAAGACCGATCCTGAGCTGATCAAGACGGTGCGCGGGCTTGGTTACCGTATCGGGAATTTGGCCACATGAGCGGTCGCACGAGCAGTCACATAAGCGGCCGTCGCTATTCGATCCGCCGGCGCCTGATCGTGCGCACGATGGCGTGCATGCTCCTGATCCTGGGGGGCATCTCGCTGGCCGCCCACTGGTTTGCCAGCTACGAGTCCGAGGAATTCTTCAGCGCGCGCCTGGCCAGTTCGGCGCGCGTGCTCGAAACACTGGTGGCCCACCAGCTCGAAACCGCCACCATCGGCGCGCCCATCGTGATCCCGATTCCGCGGCGGCTCGGCTACTCGGGCGGTGCAACGCCGTATGGTCATCCGTACGAACACAAGATCGCCTTCCAGGTCTGGAATGCCGAAGGGCGCCTGGTGGCCCGATCGGCGTCGGCGCCCGAAGCGCCGCTCGGACCCCTGGCGGCAGGCTATACCAGCAAGCTGCTGGGCGAGACCCTGTGGCAGGTGTTTGCCCTCAAATCGGGCCACATGTGGGTGGTCGTGGCCGAGAAGGACGAAGTGCGCGAAGAGATGGTCGAGCAGCTGGGCGCATCGGTGCTGGCGCCCGTCATCATTGGCGGCATCCTGTTGGTGCTGGCGGTCAACCTGGTGCTGGCGACGAACCTGGCGCCGCTGCGCACGCTGGCCGATGCCATTGCCCGGCGCGAGCCGGAGTCGCTTGCGCCCGTCGAACTGCCCGACCTGCCACGCGAGCTGGCGCCGGTGGTCGATGAACTCAACAGCCTGTTGCAGCGGGTGGCTGCGGCGTTCGAGCGTGAGCAGCAATTCATCGATGCGGCGGCGCACGAGATCCGCACGCCGATCGCGGCGGTGCAGCTGCATGTGCAGAATGCGCTGCGCGCGGCCAATCAGGCCGAGTGCGATGTGTCGCTTGGCGAGGCAGTTGGGGCGCTCGAGCGCACGACGCAACTGGCCGAGCAGCTGCTGACCTTCAGCCGCCTTGCGTCCGGCACCGACATGCAGTTGCAGCGCGAGGTCTCGCTGGCCGAAGTCTGCCGCGACGTGATGGCGCTGCAGGAACCCTTGCTCGACCGGCGCGGCCAGTCACTCGGCTTGTCCGCCACCCACGATTGCAGCGTGCAGGGCGATCCGTACCGGCTGCAGCAACTGCTGCGCAACCTGATCGAGAACGCGTCCCGGCATGGCCTGGCGCGCGGCGACATCGACGTGGCCATCGACTGCAGCGAGGGCCAATGCCTGCTGCGCGTATCCAACGATGGCGATCCGGTGCCGGACGAGGAGACGGAAAATGTATTCCGTCCTTATTACCGGCTGCGGCCCGGTGGCAAGTCGGGGGCCGGCCTGGGCCTGAGCATCGTGCGCCAGATCGCCGACCAGCACGGGGCCACGGTCATGATTGCCCGGAAGGCAGATGGTCAAGGCTGTGTGGTGACGGTGGCGTTTCCTCGGTAAGCGCGTCACGTCCCCATTCGCGGTATTCGACGAGCAGCGGCGTGCGCGCCATGGCCCCGAGCGGCTCGATGCCCATCGCCGCCAGGCGCGCCAGCAGCTCGGCCAGGATCGTCGTGCGCTGCAGCGACCAGGTCGACGCAAAGCAGCGCCAGAAGGTCCAGCCGGCCCGTTCGAGCACGCGCTGGCGCCCCATGTCGGCCTGCCACCGGTCCGGCCCATGGAAGTCGTCGCCATCGAGCTCGATCGCCAGGCGCCGGTCGTGCGCACCTTCCACCACCATGTCGATGCGGTAGCCGGCCGCCGGCACTTGCGGAATGACGCGGTAGCCGCGCTCGAACAACTCGGTGTACACGTCGCGCTCGAAACCGGATTCGCACAGTTCGATGAGGCTCGTGGCTTCTTCATTGGCTTCGAGGGGTTTGGCGAAGTGTTCCACCAGTGTGCGTCGCAAATCGAGCGTGGACAGTTCTTCGAGTTTCACCGAGCGTACGAGGTACATGCGGTCGCGCGCGCGCGAGGCAGCGACATTGAAGCGCTGGTCGAACTGCACGCCGGACAGCGCGTGGTGCTGCTTGCTGTCGGCGACTATCGACAGGAACATGATATCGCGCTCGCTGCCCTGGAACAGGCGCGCATCGCCGCAGGCGAAGTTGCGCTTGACCAGCTCGGCCATGTCGCAGCGCGAGCGCACCATCTTGTCGATGAGCTGCGCCTGTTCGGGCCCCAGCAGCGACACCACGCCCAGCGTGCGTCCGGCATAGGCCGGATCGCGCAGGATGGCGTCGATTTCGGCCACGATGAATTCGGCCTCGGGGCGGTTCAGACCTTTGTTTTCGCGGTAGCCGTTGGCCACGAACACGTCAATCAGCGGCGGATCGAGCCGCTCGGACGCCTTGGGAATGCGCAGCGGCTGGATGAAGCCCTTGTAGAACACGCGGTTGCTGTAGGCGATGATCGGCGCGACGCTGCGGAAATGCTCGCGCAGCATGACCTTCGACGCGGCAAACACGGTCGAGGCGATGTCGTACAGCGACATGTCGGCCGTGAGCACTGCTTCGAATGGCTGGCCCGCCAGAAAGCGCCGGCGCAGGTCGGTGATCTTGGCGGCCGAGACAAAGCCCGCTTCGGGCGAGACCTGGCGGTCGTCGCCAACCACCAGGAGCTGCTTGCCGCGCAGGACGGCCGGCAGCGCCCACAGGTCGGACTGGCTGGCTTCGTCGACGATGACGAGATCGAACGCACCGAGCGTGGCCGGCAGCGTTTCGGACACGCGGGCATGGCTCATGATCCAGCACGGCACGGCGGCCTGCGCATTGACCATCGCTTCCTGCGCGTCGCGCCGGTAGCGGCCAGCATTCACGCCCGTGCCCTTGCCCAGTTTGCGCATCGATGTGCGGTAGGTTTCCAGCGCGCTCAGGACGTTCTGGCCGGCCAGGCGGCGCGTGGCCAGCCAGGACGATTTCGACACCAGCTGCTCGTACAGGCGCGCCAGGCCCCGTTCGAGTTCGTGGCGACGCTCGGCCAGGCCCAGCATCTCGTCGCGGGCATCGATGCCGTCCAGGTACGTCTTCAAGCGCGCCCAGGTCCAGGCATCGCGCCAGCGCACCGGGAATACGGCGTCGTCGCCGTGGGCGTCGACCGGGATCGTCATCAAGCGTGTCGCCAGCAGCGCCGCGCCATGCTGCGCGACCTGTTCGGCGAGGTCGCGCACGGCGGCCAGGTCGGGCGCCAGCGCAGCGATGCGGCGCAGCTCGGCGAGCAACGCTGCGTATTCGGCGCTGACCGTGTCGGCTGCCAGGCCAGGTGTGCCGAGCGTCTGCCCGGCGAAGTCACGCAGACGCACGCCGACCGGGCCATCGGCGCCGGCCAGCACGCCATGCAGCGCGGCCATGGCGGTGCGGGCCTGTTCGAGATTGGCGCGCGCCAGGTGGCGCGCCAGGTAGTCGCGCACGCGCAGCAGGTCGGCCTCGCGGCCCAGCAGGTCGTTCGTCGGCGGCTGGCTGAACACCGCCTGGGCCAGGCGAGGCAACTGCACGTCATGCGTGGTTGCCTGGGCATGCGCGGCGCGGGCCGTGGTCAGGATCTGCTCGATGGCGCGCAGTTGCGCCACGTCCGCCTCCAGGACCGGCAGCGACAGGTCGGGTGCGAACGCATTCCAGCGCACGGCGAACGAGTGCAGGCGGTTCTGCAGCGCGGCGTAACGCTGCACGTGGGCCCAGTCGTCGCTGGAGGCTGGCGCCAGGCCGGCCACGCGGATCGCCGCGATCTGCACCTTGACGTCGCCGCCGCCGAATGACAGCAGGCCGAATGGCTTGCCCGTCTCGACTGCGCGGTTGATGGCGTCGACGGCTTTTGGATTGGCGAGTGCTTCGGTCGGCGCCGTGACGGGGCGCTGCATGAATTCGGCGCGTGCGCGCAGCAGCGCATCCATCTCGGGCAGCAGCGCCTCGAACGCGCCGCGCTCGGTGACGAATTGCGACTGGCGGGATTTCAGGCGCACGGCGTGCGCCCAGTCAAAACCCGAGGCCTCGACCTCGGCGGCGGTGGCAATGGCGCCGGCCAGCGCGGTCTGCAACGCCTGTGCCGCAGCAAACACGTCGGGCGTGGTCGCGCGCAGTGGCGGCAGCGCGCCACTGGCTTCGTCGCGCTCGATGTCGTGCATCGCCAGCAGCGTGTCGTGCAGACGGCCGATCGCCTGCGCTGATGGCAGGGCGTCGGCCGCTGGCAGCCGCGCATTGCAGTACACCAAATCCGCGCCGAGCCGGCGCCGCGCCTCGCGCAGCGCCATTGCCTGTTCGTCGCCAAACGGCGGCGCGTGGTGCGGGGCGAGCGACAACTCGTCGTCGAACCAGCCGAAACGGTCCCTGCCTTCGATGACCAGTTCGGCCATCTTCTGCGCACGCATCTCGACGCCGTCGACACTGACGGCGGCCAGCTGGGCATGCGCGATCTCGTCGATGCGGGTGTCGATGGCGGCGGTTTCGGCGTGCGCGCGGTCGAGCGCGACGCGGCACGCGGCAATCGCCTCGGTCTCTAGCTGCGGGTTCAGATGCGACAGCGTGTGGATGATCGCTTCGATCGATGCCTGGAACTGGCGCATGCCTTCCTTGTCGCCCGACAGCAGGGCGACGGTCAGCGGCCGGATCGATTCCGGGATCTTCTCCTGCAGGACCTTCAGCGCCGGCTCTCCCTTGGACGTGACCAGGATGCGTTTGCCCGAGGCCAGGTAGTGGCTGATGATATTGGCGATCGTGTGCGTCTTGCCGGTGCCAGGCGGGCCCTGGACCGTGACGCCGGGCGAGCGCGCCAGTTGCTGCACGATGGTTTCCTGCTCGCGGTTGTACGGCAGCGGGAAGTACAGTTCGCGCGGTTCGCCAGCGTTGACGGCGCCGCCGGACAGGCCGCGAAACGCAATCGGTTCGTGTTCGAGCACCGCGCTGCCGGGTGGCGTGACAAGGCTCAGCGGGCCGTCTGGCAGCGCTTCGGCGTCGTCCACGCGGTCTTTCAGGCGCGCGATGTCATCGATCAGGAAGTGGGTTGCGCGCGGCCGGGCGAAGATCACCCAGCCGTGCGTGACGACGAGGCGCTCGCCCGGAGGCGGCGCCTGCGTGGCGGCCATGTCGTAGCGGGCGTCGGCGCTGACCTGGCCGGCGATCAGCTTGAGAATCGGCTCGATCATCTCGGGTGCGAACGGCGAGATCGTGCTGTCGCCGCGCGCGGCCAGCAGGCTGCGCGCCGCGCGTTCGACGTCGCCGATACCGGGCACGCCGCAGGCCGCGAACGCATCGAGTTCCAGGTGCGCGTCGAGCTGGCGGGGGCGCAGGCCGATGGCGTGCGAGGTCGGGTCGATGTCGATTTCCAGCGCCTGCGTGATGAGCGGGTAATGGAAGTCGACAGGCGCCGGGGTGCGCAGCTGCCACGACGACAGGCCCATGCCCCAGACCAGTTCCAGCGGGCGCGCCGCTTCTTCGGATTCCAGCCGGGCCTTCAGCGCGAACAGGTCCGCATACAGCGTGATCACCTGTCGACGCGGCCGCTCGCGCGCCGCCCACTCCTGCCACGGTGGCAGGTAGGCAGCCAACCCCTGCGCGACGCGGGCGCGGCGCTCTGCATCGCGTTCTTCAACGCGCTGCTTCGCCTGGTCATCAGTGGCACTGGCAGCATCGTCATGGCGCGCATCGGCCAATGTGGCTTCATTGAGCGCCGGCGGATTGCCGGACGGGTCGGCGCCGATCAGCAGGTATGGCGCCAGCGCCGGATCGGCCAGCAGCGGCGGCGATGTGGACTCGAGCCGGTGCACGCGCAGCCACAGGTCGTCCTGCTCGGTCTCGACGTTGAACTCGATCCACGGCAGCGTCGACAGGTCGGTAAAGGTTTTCTTGAATTCGGTGACTTTCGCGAGCGTGAACGCGGAAGGGTCTATGTCTTTGGCCTGCTCGACGAGATAGTCGAGCAGCGCGCTCATGCGCTGGGCAGATGTGTGCATCGGGTGCTTCCCGGCAGGGCCGGTGGGTAAGGTGGCGGCCATTGTACAAGAGGGCTGCCATGCGTGCGGCACGCACGAATGGCGTGCGCGGGGCCATGCTAGAATGAGCGGGTCATCGACTTACCCGCTGCAGTTCCCTCCTATCTATGAGACGAGTATTCGTCATCTGCCTGATCCTGCTGCTCCCCCTGAACATGTTTGCCCTGGCCATGGCCGCATCCGCGATGCTGCCGCCCGAGCAAGTCCAGCGCAGCATCGCGTCCGAACCGCTTGTTGAGCTGGCATCCGCACCGGTGTTTGCCGACGCCTACCTGCCCGACAACTACGACTGCCAGACCAGCTGCGACATCGATCCCGATGAACCGCCGGCCGGCGCCGACGTGCACGACACCATCAACGAAGAGCTCTCGCTGCGCCTGGCCGATGTGCGCGGCGGCGCGCTCGCACCCCCATTCCTGTCCCATGCCAGCAGGTCCTGGCACCCCTTGTTCAAGCCACCGCGCGCGGTGTGACGCCTGCCTGTGCCCATTTTTTGGCACGCCCTCGCTGCGCCCTGCGCGGCGGCACGTTCACACTGATTCAAACAAGAGGTAACACATGGAATGGCTATTCGACCCCACCATCTGGGCGGGTCTGCTCACGCTCGTTGTCCTGGAAATCGTCCTGGGCATCGACAACCTGATTTTCATCGCCATCCTGGCGGACAAACTGCCGCCGCACCAGCGCGACAAGGCGCGCCTGATCGGCCTGTCTCTCGCCATGCTGATGCGCCTTGGTCTGCTGACCATCGTCTCGTGGCTCGTCACGCTGACGACGCCGCTGTTTGCGCTTGGCTCGATGGCGTTTTCCGGCCGCGACCTGATCCTGCTGCTGGGCGGCGTCTTCCTGCTGTTCAAGGCTACTGTCGAACTGCATGAACGCATGGAAGGCGTCACGCACGTGCAGACCAAGTCGCGGGTGTACGCGGGCTTTGGCGCCGTGGTCGCGCAGATCGTCGTGCTCGACGCCGTGTTCTCGCTCGATGCGGTCATCACCGCCGTCGGCATGGTCGACAACCTGTACGTGATGATGGCCGCGGTGATCATTTCGATCGGCGTCATGATCCTGGCCTCCAAGCCACTGACGCGTTTCGTGAATGCGCATCCAACGGTCGTCGTGCTGTGCCTGAGCTTCCTGCTGATGATCGGCCTGTCGCTGGTTGCCGAAGGCCTGGGCTTTCATATCCCGAAAGGCTATCTGTATGCCGCCATCGGTTTCTCGATCCTGATCGAGGCGCTGAACCAGTTCGCACGCCGCAATTTTCTGAAACAGGAAGCGCGCGTGCCGCTGCGCGACCGCACCGCCGATTCGGTGCTGCGCCTCATGGGCGGCAAGAAGCGGATGCACGTGGATGCCGATGCCGAACCGCAGGATGAACCGGCGACCGAGCCGGAAGCGTTCGGCGCCGAAGAGCGCAATATGGTCAGCGGCGTATTGGCGCTGGCCGACCGGTCGATCCGCTCGATCATGACGCCACGCTCGGAACTCACGTGGGTCAATCTGGACGACGACGCCGACACCATCCTGCGCCAGTTGCAGGCGTCGCCGCACAGTGGCATGCCGGTCGGTCGCGGCCAGCTGGACCAGCTGGTGGGCATTGCGCGCACCAAGGACCTGGTCAGCGCGCTGATGCTGCACGGGCGCATCGATGCATCGGCCGACGGCGGCATCGTGCGCGCGCCGATCCTGCTGCCCGATACGGCCGGTGTGCTGGGCGCGATGGAGACGCTCAAGCGCGCACATGGCCAGCCCGTGCTGGTGACCGACGAATTCGGGATTGTCCAGGGCCTGCTTACGCCGGTGGACATCCTGGAGGCGATCGCCGGTGAATTCCCGGACGAGGACGAGCAACTGGCCATCCGGCCGCTGGGCCCGGACCTGTGGGAAGCCGATGGCGCGGCCGATCTGCACCAGCTGGAGCAACTGCTGGAGACGGATGCGCTGGTGGGCGATGACGATTACACGTCGCTGGCGGGGTTCCTGCTCGCGCGCTTCGCGTCGATGCCCGAACCGGGGCAGGCCATCGAGCTCGATGGCTGGCGCTATGAAGTCGTCGCCGTCGAGGATCGCCGCATCGCGAAGGTTGCGATATCCCGTGTGGCAGGCGACACGGCGCCCGACGTCGTGTAAACGCTTAGCTGCCGCCCGTCGGAACTGGCACGCCGGGCGGCATGCCCAGGGTCTCGGCCCGGGCGATGGTGGTCGCAGTGGGAAGGCCGAAAGAAAACGGGACGAATGACGTCAGGGTCTGGTACGGCACCGGATCGCAGACACCGCTGGCGCTCCCGGGCAAGCAGATCCGCACCCGGACCAGCTGAATGCAGTTGGCCGCGTTGGGATTGGACGTGCAGTTGATCCGGTTTTGCCGGGGACTTGCCGGCATGCCTGTCCCGATCGGGACGGGGTCCGATGTCGCCGGGATGTGCAGATAATCGATCTTGACGTAATCGTCGGTGATGGGATCGGCAAACAGCAGGGCGCCGCGCGTGGTGCGAAACACCGCGTGGGTGCGCACATTCAGCATCGCGGTCGCATCGGAGAAGTCACTGTTGACGGCCAGCGCCGTCGCGCGCCGCGTGACCTCCTGCAGGATATTGCAGATATATAGTGCCCGGATGATGTCGACAATGCCGAAGAAGAGCATGAAAAAGACCACGGCAACCACGGCGAATTCGACTGCGGCGACACCACGTTGCCGCGTTGGCGTTTGGCGGGTCATGTCAGGTCCATCCGTCAGGGGTACAGGACGATGCGGGTGCCCAGGGACTGCTCGGTCGCCAGGCCTGCGAACTCGCCGTACAGGGAGGTCTGCGTGGCGGGAACCGTCATGAAGAATTTGCCGATGCCAAGCACCGTGGCGTCGCTGCCCGTGATCGGGCAAGCGAGCAATGGCAGGTTCAGGACGCGGCGGTTGGCAAGACTCTTGTTACTCGCCGGTGGCCCTTTGTAAAATTGGGTACCAGTCGTGTAGGAGTAGGGCGTCGGCGTGTCCGCGCTGTCGGGATAGGGTGTAGTCGTTGATGTGGTGGGATTGCCCGGCGTGTACAGGGTGCTCCATTCGGTCACGTCATACGTTGCATAGCCGGTTGCCGGTTCCGGCGCACCCGTACTGGCGTACGATGTATACTGTACCGCTTTTGCGTACGACCAGAGCGGGCCGAATTGCACGCCCAGGGTCCCGGCGGGCGCCGTATCGGGGCCTGCAATTGTCCACCGGCGCTCTGTTGTCGCCAACAGCGTAGCTGACTGCCCCGCGGGCGTCGCGCCCATCCAGGAGGCGCCGCTGTTGAAGGTGAATTCCTTGATATTGATGTCGGCGGGCGCCGTGCGGGCGTCGCAGGCGTTGGCACCTGTCCCGTAGGTGCCGAAGCGGGAATTGAGCTGCTGCGAGAGAGAATTGATCGGAAATGACGCCGACACCTTGACCGTGCCACCGGACAGCCGCGACATGGCCATCGTGCCGGTACAGACGAACGGCGCCAGTGTCGCTGTGTCAATGATCGGCGTGGCCTGCGCAACCGGATTGACGATGAAGGTCTGACCGGTGGTGGCGCCGGGCAGGTTCAGGTCCAGCAGGTTGTAGCCCACGCCCCGGCGAAAACCGAACTCTTCCAGTTCACCCCCATGGTCGCGGTGGGCATCCTCACGCATGGCGCAGATGCCCAGCGGGGTGACCTTGATGGCAGAGCGGCCGGCGATGGCGCGGGCGCTGGTGAAGGTGTCAGGGATGTCCGTGAACGTCCGGAGGAACAGCGTGGCGACGGTCCCGTACTCGGTATCCAGCCTTGCAGTATCGACTTGCACATACAGCAGATCGTCAAAATCTGTCATGGCCTCGCCGACCGTGCGCCACGGGCCGGACGGGCTGCGGGCGAATTCGATGGCAACATCCGACCAGGCCATCGTGGCCTTGCCGTACTGGTAGGTAAATCTGTCGCTCCCTTGCAAAAAGCGCTGCGAGGCGATTTCCAGTGCAGAGGCAATGCCGGCCGCAGTCCCGTCAAGTTCATGCGCGGCCGACAACGCAACGCTGTCAGCGACATTCTGGAGTTCCATCTTGCGGTGGGTGACGAGGGACAGGTCGAAGGCCAGCGCGAGAAACCCGAGAATGATGAACATGGCAGACGCGAACATCCAGCTGATGACGCCGGTCTGTTTGCCAGGGTGTGGCGGGTGTTGCCGACGCGGGCGCGCCGGCCCGGCATTTTCACTGGGCGACATAGCGCATCGTGACTTCGCTGGTCATTGTTATATCGGCAGAGCCCAGGTAATCCATCGTCAGGCTGCCGAGTAGATGATCGTGCAACGTGATTTGCACACTTGTGTGGACCTGCGTAGGCGTCAGCGCACTGCATGGCTCGCCATCGCATTGGATCCCGATGGCAATGCTATCGGTGAGCGGCACGAGTTCGCCCAGTTCCTGTTGGGCGATCCAGCGGGCAATTGCCGGAACGCGTGCTTCGTTGAAGCCACCGCCACCGGTGCGCAGTTCGGCCTGCGTTGCGGTCGCGATGTAGCGCGTGGCATCGTGCGCCGCTTTCTGCCCCACGCTGTAAAACCATGCGGCGCGCGCCATATAGAGCGGCCCGGCCAGCAGGATCAGAAACAAGGGCAGAATCAGTGCCATTTCGACCGCGACGCTGCCGGTCACCGAGCTGCGGAATCGCTTGTAGCGTACAACCATGGCGTCCTCCTTCCAGCGTTCGACCATTGCCGATACTAGAGGAAGCCTTTGGTCCCGATTTGACTTGCGGCAACTATCGCGAGAGGTGGCGCGATCGTCCTCAGCGAATACCGGGTACGCCGACGCGGATCGCGCGCGAAAAATCGCTGCCGTCGATATCGGCCTGGCGCGCCCGCGCGTTGATGTGGCCGCGCTGCTGCAGCACCGCGTACGGCACGCCCGGCGTCAGTGCGTCCTGATCGTACGCGTATTCGGCGAAGTGGCCCGATGCCAGCAGCCGGTAATCGAGCGGCAGGTCGGGTGCGATGCGGTGCGCCAGTTCGTACAGGATCGTCGTGCAGTTGCTGGTGAGCGTGTTGTAGAACTCGGGCTGGCGGCGCAGTGCTTCGGCGCGTTCCAGGTACGCCAGCAGCACGGCGCGCAGCTGCTCCGGTGTGGCGCGCAGGCGGTACAGGTAGACCTGCTCGCCGCGTGCATTGCTGCGCGTGCGGATCAGGTCGCGCTCGTCCGAGGCGATGATCACCTGTTCGAACTTGCGAAAGAAGCCGCCGATCGCGGAGAAGGTCTCGTGGCGCTCCTTGCGGATTTCGAGCGAGAACACGAGCTGTTTGCCATCCCTGAAGCCGAATGTCACCAGCGTGTGGGCGATGTGCGGCCCCATCCAGTACGACATGATCAGGTCGGCCGACACGATGCCAGCCAGATCATAGTCACGGGTCTCCCAGCGCGGCGTGTAGTCGGTCTCGGTGCGCCAGTCGAAGTTGCGCACGTTGTGCAGCACGAGGCGATCGCCGTCGACGCGCGAGACGAGCATGCGCGACACGTCGTCAGCCCACACGCGCTCGTGCGATGGCGTCAGTGAAAACCACCAGCCCAGCAGCACGGCCAGCGCCACGGCGCCGGTGACCAGCGCCCTGGTGCCGGGCCACTTGCCCGCGCCGCGTGCGATGGCGATGGTGGCGGCCAGGCCGGCCAGCGACCACAGTGCGATCGCGGCGTAGCCGCCGGGTCTGGACAGCTGGAACCACAGCGCCAGCGCGCCCCAAGCGGTGACCAGCAACACGCACACGGCAAGGACGGCGCGGGGGACGGGGCGGCTCATGATCATCTGCTACTTTCGGAAACGCTGGGGTGGTGCAGTGTAGCGGTTCGGTTTGGCAACAACAAGCGCCGTCCCGGAGCGCGCCCTGTAGAATGCCGCCTCCAAAGGGGGACCAATGACGACGCCAGGCCTGACCATTTCGCGCATCCTGCATGCGGGGTACGTATTCGCGTGCGAGGGCGCAACGATCGCCTTCGACACGATCTTCGAGAACCCGTTCAGCCGCAACTGCCATGCATTCCCGGACGTGCGCTTCGATGTCGCGGCGATCCGCCGCCAGCATTTCGACGCCGTGTTCATTTCGCATTTCCATGACGATCACTGCTCGCTCGACAGCCTCGATTTGCTGGACCGCGCCACGCCCCTGTACATCTACTGCATCTTCGACGCGTTGTTCGAGATGGTGCGCCAGCTGGGCTTCACGCACGTGCACCCGTTGCGCCTGAACACCCCGGTCACGGTGGGTCCGTTCACCGTCACGCCGCGCGAGGCGATGGACGTCGACGTCGATTCGATGTTCCAGGTCCAGGCGGCCGGGCAGAACGTGCTCAATGTCGTCGATTCATGGATCGACGACGACACGCTGGCCCAGTTGATTGGACTGGGGCCGTGGGACATGGTGCTGTGGCCGTTCCAGACGATGCGTGAAATCGAGGTGCTCACGCCATCGCGCGCCGCAGCCGCGCCGCCCGAACTGCCGGCCGAATGGATCGCGCAGCTGCAGGCGCTGCAGCCGCGCTATGTGGTGCCCAGTTCGTGCCAGTTCGTACAGGAGCCGTGGTCGTGGTACAACCGCGCGTTCTTCCCGATCACCTATGCGCAGTTTACGCGCGAGGTGGGCGCCGCGCTGCCGGCGGCATCGGTCGTGCGGCTCGACCCCGGCACGTCCGTGCGGCTAGGCGGCGCCGCGCTGCAACCGGCAGCGCCGCTGGCGTGGCTCGTGCCCGTGGGGCCGCAGGATATCGACTACGTTTATGAAGGCAATGCAGCGCCGCCATCGACGGCGTCGATCGCGCAGCATTTTGCAGCCCTGAGCGAAGCGCAGATGGCGCGCGTGCTGGATTACTGCCGCGCGGGTGTGCCTGCCAAGTACAGTGAGGTCGAGGCGGCCTCAAGCTACTTCGACGGCCCGCGCTACTGGCGTTTGTCGGTGTATGACCACCAGGGCCAGGCGAGCGTGTTCGATTACCTGCTCGATGGTGACGTGGCCACGCTCGTGACCGAAGCTGGCCCGCTTGGCTGGACGACGGAAATTCCGGCCGCCAGACTGTATGGTGCGCTCGAACAGGGCGAGTCGCTCACCACGATGTACATGAGGATCAACGACGCACATTTCGATGCCGATGCCGAGCGTGACCTGCTGGACGTTGACGTCGTTGACGATCCGCTGATCCGCTGCCTGTTCAGCGATACCTTCGGCGCGTACCAGGCGGCGCAGCTGCGCCGCCTGCTGGCGCGCTGACCGGGGCTATTTGCCCAGCAGGCGCAGCGACTGTTCCCAGTCGTCTTCCCAGTCCAGCAGAAAATCGTGGGTCTGGAACGCGCGCCGTAGCGGGCCCAGTGGTACGCGGTGGAGATCATGCAGGCCGAGCGCCAGCGTCACCGGGTTCCAGACTGCGTTGCGTTTGGACTTGCGCACGCTGGCCTTCACACGCGCGCCATCGTCACCAAAGATGCCGATGGCATTGTCGAGCGCCGCGCCCAGATCCATGCGCGCATGTGCGGCAAACGCTTCCAGCACCTGCGCCTTGTTGATGCCGAAGGCCGACTCGGTCGGCACTTTTGGTTCTGGCGGCGGCGCGGCCGCTGCAGCGATGGCCGCCTGTTCCTCACGCTCCAGCCTAGCCACCAGCTGCGTCAGGTCCTTCTTCTGGAACCGCAACGCATCGAGCGGGCGTCTGAAGCCCGGCGGCGGCAGGTGCGCGACGATCTTGTAGGCGTCCTTGGTCATCGTCATCAACACGTCGTCACTGCCGGCGATCAGGCGCGCGATGTCGTCCTGGAAGAAGATCGGCGCTGCATAACCGCCATTGGCGTCACCGAACAAGTCGGCGTGGGCCGGGTCGTAGTCGAGCCAGACATACGGCGTGACCGCGTGTTCGAGCAGGCGCGCCAGGGTCCAGGGTGATGCGGTCTGTTGTTCGAGCCAGGTGCAGGCGTCAAGCAGGGTGGCACGGTAGGGCAGGTCGGTGGCGCTCATGTCGATTCAGTGGGGAGGGCGTGGCTGGCACCCATTGTAGTGCATGCATTTGCCGGATTGGGTTCAGCGCCCGTCGCGATTGTGGTCATTGGCGTCCGGCGGCTCGATCCCGCGCGCCGTCGGCAGATGCCAGCCATAGCGGATGGCGGCCAGGCGCAAGCCGAAGCATAGCGCCGCGCCGACGCAGGCGGTGGGCGTCGTGGGCCACTGCAGCGCGTCGCCGATCACCACCACCGAGGCACCGGCCAGCGCTGCGACCGCGTAGATATCCGAACGGAACACGGCCGGCACGTTCGACAGCAATACGTCACGCGCGACGCCGCCGCCAATGCCGGTCAGCATGCCGAGCAGCGCGGCCATCACGGGCTCCAGCCCGAACACGAGCGCCTTTTGCGCGCCCGCCACGCAAAACAGCGCGAGGCCCGCGCCATCGAACAGCAATACCGGATTGCGCGCGCGGTGGATGAATGGATGCCAGAAGAAGATCGTGACGCCCGCCAGCAGCGATACGCCGAGGTAGCGCCAGTCTGAAAACGCAGCCGGCGGCGTGGCGCCGATCAGGAGGTCGCGCACGATGCCACCCGAAGTGGCGGCCACGAACGACAGCACGAGCACCCCGAACAGATCGAGATGGCGCCGCACGCCGGCAGTGGCGCCGGACAGCGCAAACACAAAGGTGCCCACCAGGTCGAGCGTGAGCACCAGCGTTTTCATGGCGGCCCCCATGTCGAGGGCAAGAACGGCAAACACGTGAATCCACCTTGCAAATGCTGGTGCGCGCGGCACCGAAGACGGCGATTCTAGCGCATGGCCGCGCCTGCTCCCGGATGGACGCCAGCAAATCGGCGTTGACCTGGTCCGTGTGGCCAGGTGATCGCTCAGCCGAACCGGGCATACACCTTCGCACAGCGCACTGAAGCTGCGCGCGCGTCCCTCACTTTCGACCCGGCGTCATGCCGATAGGGCTACACCTTGCATTTATTTGGTGATGCGCAAAATGGCCGAGGCCAATCGCGAGAAGCAGGGCGTCAGGTCGTTGTCGGTTGCGGCATAGCAGTACATGCCGAGCGGTTGGTCAGGTTTCCTGCAGCGTGGAAGCGCGTCGGCGGTATTGGCCATGCACTTCAAAATCATTTCGCCATTGGTACTCGTATCAGATGCAAATGCTTCTTTCAGGCCTGGGCCAAATCCGAGGGTGAACACATAAATGCCTTCGGATCTGGTTTTTTCAGCGACGCTTTCTGCTAGGTTACGCGATGCCCGCAAGACGTTTCGCTCAAGGAGGTATTGGGTGCTGATGTCAGCCGTCACTGAGCGCGGTGTATCTGTCACAATCGGAAATTCCCGGTAGGACGACGCAGGGCGTGCGTTGTACCAATCAGGCAGGCTGCGTACTGCTGACTGCAGGTCTCCGCTTCTGTAACTGCCTCTCCAGGTTTTGCATCCCTCGCTTACATATTTGAGCCCACTGCTGCTGAGATCACCCAGGCCGCCTTCTTCCAATACGCGGTCCACGGACCCGGGCCGGTTGCAATCGGCTTGATTCTTGAACGTGAGATACGAGCCGAACGATGTGGGCGCGCCATCGGAGAAAAAGACGACGACGCGCATCGTTGAGCGATTTGCCAACGGGACGGTGTTGAGCTGTTCACGAGCCCTGTACATGCCTTCAAATGAAGACGTGCCTCCCTTGAAGTTGTATGCGGTAATCTTGCTGTTCATCGATGTACGATCGAAGCCACGCGCCAGTGGGTTGATGGGATTGTCCGTTTCGACACCCGCGGCGAAGTGGATCAGTGCGACCCGGTCCTGCGTCACGTTGAACTTGTTGAGGAAGCTTTTGGAGGATGCCCTTACCGTCGCTGCGGAACCGACCAGTGAGCCCGACGTATCCACCACCAGCGCCATATCCAGGTCATTCCGGATCGTCTGCGCCGCCGCCACCGGCGTCAGTGTCGTGAAATTCATGATCTGCATGATCGACACCGGCATCGGCGCCTCGGCAACGACGTCGATTGTCGCCTGGCCGGCGTTGAAGGTCACGCTGGTGCTGGTAATCCGTGGCGACGACGACAGATAGTCGTCGGGAATATTGGCGGCGAAGAAGTCGGCGGCCGCTGCCCGTGCGCTGGCGATCTGCTCGGTCTGGTTATTGCCGGTCGTGACAGCGCGCGCGCCGGCCAGCGCTGCCGAATCCACCGCCGCATTCAGGCGCGCCTTGACCAGATACGCCAGGCCGGCATCGACACACAGGCCCACGACGGCGAGCAGCACGAACATCGACACGGCCACCATGATGGCGATTGCACCGCGCTGACGGGGAAGATTCGGATTCATCTCAGAACACACTCATGGAATACAGGTCGGGCCCGAACGTGGGCAGGGTATCGGGGCCGGTGGTAAATCCGCTGACCAGCATGTCGAAACGATAGAACGTCTCGACCACGAAAACGACTTCGCCAGGGTCGAGCTTGCCGGTCATGACCGACGTGGTGGGGCGGGAAGCGCTGCTGACGCTCGAACATTTGCCGGTGCCGCTCCAGGCGCTGCAGCCGTACACCTTGCTCTGCGGGGCGTAGCCGCTCCGGCGAAACCCCTGGACGCGCTCGGCATCGTCCCAGCGGTACTGGTCCAGCACGACACTGCGCGAGACGCCATTGGTGACCTCACCCATCACGCGGGTGATGTACATCATTCCGAGTTGATTGACGTTCAGCGGCGGGGCACTGGCCATCAGCGCATTGATCGTGTCTTGGCTGCTGTCGTCCAGATCCGCGCCGCTGCGCGACAGGATGTTCGCGCCTTCACGCGAGATATTGGTGATGATGATATTGGCCTGCAACGCACGCGCGCCATCGATGGCGCACAGCATCAGGACCACGAGCATCGGCAGCAGCAGGGCAAGTTCGACCGCGGCAACGCCATGCTGGCGGTGTGCATGACGTACGGTAGCAAACGATATCGGCCGCATCAGAAATACTCGTTTCGCATGGTGGCGCCGACAGCGAAGCTGTTCTGGCCGTCGGGAAAGAATGCTGACAGCAACGGCGTCGTCACCGGCCAGGCGCAGTCGAGCTGAAGTACCACCATCTCGCCCGCGCCGCCAAACATGGTGTTGCTGTAGCTGGTACTTGCATAGCTCTTGCCATTGACCGACACAACGCAATTCATGCGCTCGTACATGCCCAGTGAGTTGTCGCGGATCGTCGCGATGACGGTGGCGTAGCGCTGGGCGGTGCTGGTCCCGCCCTCGTTCGCGCGGCCGGTAATGGCAAAGCGCGCACCTTCACGCACCGCATACTGCATGGTCAGCGTGGCGAAGAACATCATGCTCAGCTCGATAATCCCCACGAGGACCAGCATGAACACGGGCGCGATGATGGCCATCTCGACGAGTGTGGCGCCAGATTGACGTTGGGGTGTCTTAAACAACATATTCAGGCAACTGTGAGGGGGTTTGGACGTTGAATGCGATAAACTTCAAGGATTCTACAGGGCAATAATCACGCCTTGTAACCGTTTTAGCGAGGAGTCAACGCGTTTGTCGGCGCGCAACAACATGAGTTGGTACCCGAATACCCGTCGTTTGATGGCCGCCGCGCGGCGCACGCCCGGCGTCGCCGCACCATCGGCCGTTGCGCCCGAAGCCGAAGCCTGGATGGTGTTCGGGATGCGTGTGCTGCTATCGGTGTCGGCGCTGCTGACCCTGTATATCGGGCCCGATGGCGTGGTCGCATCCAGCCCGTGGACCTGGCTGGTGCTCGCCGGCTACGTTCTGCACAGCCTGACATTGCTCGTGATCGCGAGCTACCGCGCGGGTTTCTGGCACGGTCCCAATGTCTACTGGATCGACATCTTCTGGTACGGGCTGATCGTTCTGGCCACCGGCGGGGGCACCAGTCCGTTCTTTTCTTTCTTCTTGTTTGCCATCCTGGCCACGTCGTTTCGCCACGGGTTCGATGCCGGCGCCAAGCTGACGCTGGGCGCGGTCGGCATCGTGAGCCTGTCGGTGGTGCTGGTGCAGGGCTTCCAGTCGTTTCATATCCTGTTGTTGCGCGCGACCTTCATGCTTGCGCTGGGCTACATGATCGCGTTCTGGGGCGGCCTGTCCGTTGATCAGCGCCGCCGGCTGGCATTGCTGCGTGACGTCAGCCGGCTGTCCAACCCGCGGTTTGGCGTGCAGCAGACGCTCGATTCGCTGATGGACAAGATCCTGCGCTATTACGGCGCCAATACCTGCACCTTGCTGATGCAGGACAGTCATCAGCGCTGGATCCTCAATACGGCCCACCACCCCAGGGCTGGCCGTCCCATCAGCCGCAGCCGGCCCGACGCTGCGGACGTGCAGCCGCTGCTGGCGCTGGCACCGGGTGCGACCCTGTACCGCGGCCCCGGCGCCAGGCTGGTGCGCCTGCTGCCGCGCGGCGGCTGTGCGGTGCGCCTGGCCGCCGGTGAAAAAGAGTGGTGCAAGACGGACATGGATGCTTGCGGCCACGTGGCCGATTTGCTCGACGCCGACGGTTTCGTCAGCGCATCGCTGCCGCTGCGCAAGGGCAGTGGTCGCATCTTCGTCACTGGCAGCCGCCTGCGCCGAGGCGATGCGACGTTCCTGAAGCACATCGTGCAGCAGGCGTTTCCCGTCATCGAAACCATCGATCTGCTCGATCGGCTGGCTTCCGAAGCAGCATTTCGCGAACGTCAGACCATCGCGCGCGACCTGCACGACAGCACGATCCAGCCGTATATTGGCCTGCGCCATGCAGTGGCAGCGATCCGCAACAGCGCAGGAGAAGACAGCGCCG
Organism: Oxalobacteraceae sp. CFBP 8761; assembly: GCA_014841595.1. Classification (NCBI taxonomy): domain Bacteria; kingdom Pseudomonadati; phylum Pseudomonadota; class Betaproteobacteria; order Burkholderiales; family Oxalobacteraceae; species Oxalobacteraceae sp. CFBP 8761. The sequence continues at coordinate 2,027,642 of JACYUE010000001.1, forward strand.
TGGCGCCCGAACTCGACCGCCTGCTGGCGATGTGCTCGGACGTGATCGGCGACATGCGCGACTTCGCCCAGCGTTTTCGCAGCGGGCGTCAGGAAGAACCCGAACTGCTGATGGCGCTGCGGCGCCAGTTGCGCCAGGTACAAACCTTCTACGGCCTGGACGTGATGCTCGAGGTGCAGGGCGAGGGCGTGGCCAACGACCGCATGGCAGCGGAAGTGTTCCAGATCGTCACCGAAGGCATCAGCAATATCTGCAAGCACACGCGGGCACGCACGGCCGGCGTCGTGATCGAGGACGCCGCCGGCCAGCTGGCGATCGACATCTTCAACCCGGTAACCGATGGCGCCGTGGCGTCCAAACCCTTCGTGCCGCGCTCGATTGCCGAGCGCGTGGCGGCGGTGGGGGGCACGCTGGGCGTCGAAGCGGATGGGCGCCAGACGCTCCTGCGCATCCGGATTCCGGTCTAGTCAGCATCGACATAGTGTAATGGAGAAACCATGACCATCCGCATCCTGCTCGTGGATGACCACAAGACCATGCTGTGGGGTCTCGAGCGCCTGATCCAGGCCGAAGGCCCGTCGTTCACGCTAGTGGGCAGCGCCAGCGATGGCATGGAGGCCACTGCCCTGTGCGCCGCGCTGCACCCCGACATCGTGCTGCTCGACCTCGACCTGAAAGGCAGCAGCTCCATCGACTTTCTGCCCGCGCTGGTCGCCAATGGCAGCACGCGCGTCGTGATCCTGAGCGCGAACCGCGACCAGGGCACGCTGGCTGCCGCCGTGAAAGCCGGCGCGCGTGGCGTGGTCAGCAAGGAAGCGCCGACCGACGACGTGCTGCTGGCCGTGCGCAAGGTGCATGACGGCGAGCTGTGGCTTGACCAGTCGCTGATGCAGGCGCTGCTGGGCCAGCTGGTAGCTCCGGCCCGAAAGGCCGATCCGGAGGCCGAACGTATCGGCACGCTGACAGCCCGCGAGCGCGACGTCATTGGCATGATCGTGCAGGGCAAGGGTGCGCTGAACAAGGAGCTGGCTGAACGTGCGTTCATCTCGGAGCGCACGCTGCGCAACCATCTCACCACCATCTACCAGAAGCTGGACGTGGCCAACCGCCTCGAGTTGTACGTCTACGCCACCAAGCACGGCCTCTCCTGAGGCATCGCCTTTCTCCCCGCGTCGGAGTGCGCCGGCGCGCGACCCAGGACAAATGTACTGGGTTGCCATGGCGCAACGTACCTTTCAAAAAGGTAGTTTTGACGGATGGCACCGAAGTCACGGGTCCGTAAGATCCTGTTCATGCGCTGCGTATCGTGACATGCGGTACGGCGGCAAGCGAACAGGAGCGAACGGTGCACGACAGAGAAGACAACCCGGAACAGCAGTATGAAAGCAGCAGCAATCCGGCCATGTCGTATGTCGTTCTCTCGGTTCTGCTCGCAGTCGTCGGCTTCATCGCGGCGATGGCCGCATGGACGAGCGCATAAAGCCAACCTGCTCATTAAAGCTTCAAGACCCCTGAAAGGATTCACCATGAATTTCATCAAAAACCTGATCAAAGAAGAAGACGGCGTAACCGCCATTGAATACGCACTGATCGCATCGCTGATCGCCGGCGTGATCATCACCGCTGTGACCCTGCTGGGTGGCAACATCAGCACCATGTTCACGAACCTGGCAGGCAAGATCAACAAGACGCCGAAGTAATTGACGTCCCGTCCGCCCCAAGGCGGACCCGATCCGGCACGGGTGGCCCCGCTGCCGGATTTTTTTTACCCGGAGATTTCCTTGTCAACTCTGCCACTCCTGCTGCTGTTCGTCTTGCTTGGCGTTGCCGTCTTCAATGACGTGCGCGCGCGGCGCATCCCGAATGCCGTCGTGTTTCCAGGCATGCTGGCCGCATTTGCGCTGCATGCGCTGCTGCCGGCAGGGGCAGGGTTATATACAACCCCGGTCGGGGGGCTTGGCATCCTGTCTGCGCTCGGCGGCTGTGCGCTTGGTCTGGCGCTGCTGCTGCCAATGTACGCGCTGAAGCTGATGGGCGCCGGCGACGTCAAGCTGCTGGCCATGGTCGGCGCTTTTGTCGGCGCGGGCCAGATTCTCACCGTTGGCCTGCTGACGTTGGTGGCAGGCGGCGTGCTGGCGCTGGGCTTCGCGGCCTGGCAGCGCAATCTGCGCCGCCTGGTCGCCAACGCGTATTACATGGCGCTGCACACGACGTACTCGGCGCTGGCCGGCACGGTCGCCGCGCCGACGGTACCGCCGGAAGCAGCCAGTGGCCGTCTGCCGTATGCGATTGCGATTGCCAGCGCCACTGTGTGCTGTGTGCTGTGGCTGCATGTGCATGGGGAGATGCCGCTGTGAGCCTCGCTTTGCTCGCCCCATCGAATGACCGGGCGCCGCGCACGGTCGAGGAAACCGGCTTGCCGTTCCTGTTCCTCGCCGAATTGCTGAGCAAGGTGCTGGCCCAGCGCGGTCAACTGCGCCTGGCCGAACTTGCCAACCACACCAAGCTCAATGTCAGCGTCATCGACCCGCTGATCGCGTTCCTGCGCACCGAGAAGCTGTGCGAAGTAGCGCGCATCGGCAACAGCGGTACCGACGCCGACCTGTGCTACATCCTCACCGAGGCGGGCCGTGCGCGGGCCCATACTGCGCTGGGCCGCAACGCCTATGCGGGTCCGGCGCCCGTTACGCTGGCCGCCTACGTGGCCCAGGTCAAGGCGCACAGCGTTGCGAACATGCAGGTGACGCGCGGCGCGATGGCCGCCACCTTCGATGGGGTCGTCGTCAACCCGGTCGTGCTCGACCAGATCGGCGCCGGCATGAACTCGGGGCGCGCGCTGTTCCTGCACGGCGCCGCTGGCAGCGGCAAGACCTACCTGGCAGAGCGCCTGCGCGATCTGCTGGTCGGCACGATCGACGTGCCACATGCGCTGATGGTCGATGGCGAAGTGATTCCGTTCTTCGATAACGTGCAGCACTGCGTGACCGAACAGGCCGCAGTGGAACTGCCGGGCCTGGACCGCGGCAGCGCGCCCGACATGCGCTGGGTCCGCGGCGTGCGCCGTCCCGCCGCGCTGGCCGGGGGGGAACTTACGCTGGACATGCTCGATCTGCGTTTCGATCCGCACACCCGCCTGTACCAGGCGCCGCCGCACCTCAAATCAAACAACGGCATTTTCATCATCGATGATCTGGGGCGCCAGCGCTGCACGCCGGAAGCGTTGATGAACCGCTGGATCGTGCCGATGGACCGCAATGTCGACTACCTGACGCTGCACACGGGGCACACGTTCCAGGTGCCGTTCGACGTGATCGTCGTGTTCTCGTCGAATTTCGTGCCACAGCGCCTGTCCGACGGCGCTTTCCTGCGCCGGCTTGGCTACAAGATCGAAGTGCCGGCAGCGTCCGAGGCCGAATACACGCGCCTGTTTCAGCAGGCGTGCGACAGCGTCGGCGTTGCATTCGACGCCGCGTCATTCGACTACCTGCTGGCCTGCCACCGCGAGCGCGGCGTGCCATTGCTGGCCTGTTACCCGCGCGACCTGATGCGCCAGCTGCGCGACCTGGCACGCTACGAAGACCGTGCCCCCACATTGTCACGCGCCACCCTGGACTGGGCCTGGGACAACTACTTTGCCGCGGGCGCTCCCGGCCGGCCCGCACCACAAGAACGCCGCGAACGCGGCACGACGGAGTATGAACATGCGTAATTCGAGAGCAATCCTGATCATTGGCGTGGCACTGCTGCTGGCGCTGGGCGCCGTGGTACTGGCGGCCAAGTGGATGGGCGAGCAGGGCCCGGCCGGCACCCGCGTGGTCGTGGCCGCCGCCGACATCGGGCAGGGCGCGCGCATCCTGCCGGCCAGCCTCCAACTGGCCGACTGGCCCGCCGGCGCACTGCCGCCCGGCGCGATCACCGATATGAAACTGCTCGAGGGCCGCATCGCTCGCGGCGACATTGCACGCGGCGAGCCGGTGCTCGAATCGAAGCTGGCGCCGGCCGGCACGCTGGGCGGCTTGTCGGCGGTCGTGGCCAGCGGCAAGCGCGCCATGACCGTTGGCGTCAATGACATTGTCGGCGTGGCCGGTTTCGCGCTGCCCGGCAACTACGTCGACATTCTCGTCAACCTGGCACCGACCAATAACGACCTGGCGCAGAACACCGGCTCGATCTCGAAGATCGTGCTCGAGCGCATCCTGGTGCTGGCCGTGGCGCAGGAATCTGCCGTGGACGACAACAAGCCACGTCTCGTCAATGCCGTGACCCTCGAGCTCACGCCAAACGAAGTCGAAAAGCTCGACCTGGCCCGCTCGATCGGGTCACTGTCGCTGGTGCTGCGTAATCAGGCCGAAGCGCAACCGGCCAACACGACCGGCGCCACGCGTGAATCGGTGCTTGGCCTGCCGGCCGTGTCGGCGAAGGCCCCGGCGCCGGTGAGTGAGCCAGCGCCGCGTACTGCATCTCCCGCACCACGTCAGCCAAGCGCGCCGCGCGACGGTGTCCTGGTGATCCGCGGCCTGGACGCCGCTTCGCAAAGCTTTTGAATGAAGATTTCGTGATGACCACATTGACTCACAAGACCCTGCTGGCCTGCGCCGTCGCGTTGACGCTCGACGCCCATGCTGCCCCGGCTGCCTCTGCCATCAAGGTGACCGCAGCCGTACCGGTCGCGCCATCGGCCGACTGCATCGACCTGCGCGGTGGTGCAAATCAGCGGCTCCAGCTGATGCGCGGCAAATCCGTCCTCAAGCGCTTCTGCACGCCGGCCGGCGCGGTCATGGTGGGCGACCCGAAAGTGGCCAACGTCGTGGTCCCGGGCGCAAGCGAAGTCGTGATCGTTGCGCGCAGTGTGGGCAGTACCAACCTGATCGTGTCCGGCCGCGACAAGCGCTCGACCGTGATCGACCTGGACGTGGCCATCGATACATCGGCGCTGCGCACGCAGTTCGACGCGCTGTTCCCGCTTGAGCGCGATATCCGCATCGGTGCCAGTGGCAATGCCGTGGTGCTGTCGGGGATGGTCAGCGACGTTGGCGTGGCAAGCCAGCTGGTGGACCTGGCCACGGCGTTCCAGGAAAGCGCCGGCCAGCAGGCCGACAGCGGCGCCGGCAGCCCGTCGCCACTGTCCGTCGGCGCACCGGCGGCGGCACCGGCTGCAGGCTCTGGCGCCGCAGCGAAAGTATTGAACATGCTGTCGATCGCGGCACCCCAGCAGGTCATGCTGGAAGTGAAGATCGCCGAAATCTCGAAGTCGCTCGTGGACCAGCTGGGCGCCAAGGCAGGTTTCTCGAAGACCAACGGCAACTGGACCTATGCCGCCGTATCGAGCCTGCTCAGTGGCGGTGCCGGCGCCGTCAGCGCTGTGGGGACCGGCATCAAGGAACTCACCATCGATGGTGAAAAGCGCGACGGCCTGGTCAAGATCCTGGCCGAGCCGAATGTCATGGCCATCAGCGGGCAGGAGGCAAGTTTTCTTGCCGGCGGCAAGATCTTCATCCCGGTTGCACAGAATGCAGTGGGCGGGGCGGGCGTGGTCACGCTGGAAGAAAAAGAGTATGGCGTGGCCGTGAAGTTCACCCCGACCGTGCTGCCGGGCGGGCGCATCAACCTGCGCGTGGCGCCGGAAGTGTCGGAACTCAATCGCGAAGGTATCGGTATCAGCACTGGCGGTTCAAGCAGCGCAACCGCGATCCTGCCAGCGTTTACGACGCGGCGCGCAGCGACCACGGTGCAGCTGCAGGATGGCCAGAGTTTCGCCATCGGTGGCCTGATCCGCAATAACGTGACCAGCACTATCAGGCGCTTCCCGTTCCTGGGCGACGTTCCGGTGCTTGGCACGCTGTTCCGAAGCAGCGACTTCCAGAGTGACCGCACCGAACTGGTGTTCATCGTGACGCCACGCCTGGCCAAGCCGATGCAGTCGCAGCCCGCATTGCCAACCGACGAGTACGTCGAGCCGACCCGCACCGAATTCTTGCTTGGCGGCCAGCTTGAAGGCGCCGCCGCCTCTGCCGCACCGGAGAAATGATCATGAAAACCGTTACTTCCATTCTCGCCGTCTCGTGCATGCTGTCGCTCCTGGGCGGTTGCACGACCAGTTCGCCCGCCGGCACCGGCAACACCGTGCGCGCCATCATGGCCAGCCAGATCATCGCCCCCGAGGGCATGCCAGGGCACCCAGGGAGCGATGCCGGCACCGCGGTTCTCGCTTACAAGAACTATCAGGGCTCGTTCGCCACGCCCGCGCCCCAGGTCGACAGCACGCTGTTCGGCGCGAACAAATAGAGATCATCATGAAAATCGCAGTCCTTTCGCGCGATGAGCGCCACCTGATCGAGCTGTCGCGCCAATTGCGCGCACGCCCGGGCAGCGACGAAGTCGACATGATCGCCGGCACCCCGGCGCGCCTGTCGACGATGAGCGACGACGCCATCCCCGACCTGCTGGTGGTCGACCAGCCGCGCGCCGACGAGGGTGATCTTGACCAGCTCGAGCGGCTCGGCCACCTGTTCCCGCGCATGGCGTTCATCGTGCTGTCGGGCGACCTGTCACAGGATTTTCTGCTGCGCGCGATGCGCGCCGGCGTGCGCGAAGTGCTGCCTGCCGCGCCCGGCACGGCCGACCTGGCCAAGGCCGTCGACCACATCGCCGAGAAGTTCGGCAGCCAGGGCGCCGCGCAGGGGAAGGTGCTGGCTTTTATTTCCTGCAAGGGCGGCAGTGGCGCAACCTTCCTGGCCACGAACCTGGCCTATGCGTTGTCGGCCGGCGGCAACAAGCGTGTCGCCATGATCGACATGAATCTGCAGTTTGGCGACGCGTCGCTGTTCGTCTCGGACAGCAAGCCGCTGGCCACGCTGTCGGATGTCGCGACCCAGATCCACCGGCTCGATCCGTCGTTTCTGTCGTCGAGCATGGTTGCCGTGACGCCGAACTTCAGCGTGCTGGCTGCACCATCGGATCCGGCCCATGCCAGCGACGTCAAGCCGGAGCACATCGACGCGATCATCAAGCTGGCGCGCCGCCAGTACGATTTCATCGTGCTCGACGTCGCGCGCAGCCTGGATCCGGTGACGATCCGCGCGCTCGACCATGCCGACACGATCTACCCGGTACTGCAAACGACGCTGCCGTATATCCGCGACGGCAAGCGCCTGCTCGACGTGTTCCGCAATCTCGAATATGGCAACGACAAGGTCGAAATCGTGGTGAACCGCCACGACAACAACAGCGACATCAAGCTCAAGGACCTCGAGCAGGCCTTTGACACGACCCACCTGCGCACGATGCCGAACCACTACGATGCGGCGGCCAAGTCGGTCAACCAGGGCGTGCCGATCACGCGCCTGGCGCCCGAGAGCCCGCTGAGCGCGGCCTTGATGACCATGGCGCGCAGCCAGACGGGCGAGGCGGCGCCGCAGGCGGCGGCCAGCGTGATGGCGCGCCTGTTCAAGCGCCGCAAGACTGACGCATGACCCGCGAATTGTCCAAGGAATCCAACGACATGAACATGATCCCATCCGCCTCGCTGCGCGAACGCCTCGGCAGCGCAGCCCTGGCCAGCAGCACCAGCACGATAGCGAGCGCACCGACGCGCGTGACCAGTGGCGCCCCGGCGCCGCGCGCCGCCACCGTGCGCGGCGGGCCGATCGACAACCGCGCGTATCACCAGCTCAAGTCCCGCATCCATGAAGCGCTGCTCGACCGCATCGACCTGGAAAGCATGCAGCGCCTGAACGGCGACCAGATCCGGCAAGAGCTGCGCCTGCTGGTCGAGCGCCTGCTCGAAGAAGAAATGGTCGTCATCAACGACGCCGAGCGCAAGATGCTCACGCGCGATATCCAGAACGAGATGCTGGGCTTCGGCCCGCTCGAGCCGCTGCTGGAAGACCCGACCGTCTCGGACATCCTGGTCAACACGCACAAGCAGGTCTACGTCGAACGGCGCGGCAAGCTCGAACTGACCGACGTGACCTTCACCGATGAAGCCCACCTGATGAAGATCATCGACAAGATCGTCTCGCGCGTGGGGCGGCGCATCGACGAATCGAGCCCGATGGTCGATGCGCGCCTGCCGGACGGCTCGCGCGTGAACGCGATCATCCCGCCGCTGGCGATCGATGGCGCCGTGATGTCGATCCGGCGCTTCTCGGCCGATCCGCTGCGCCTAGCCGACCTGGTGGCATATGGCAGCATGACGGCCGACATGGCCGAGGTGCTGCAGGGCCTGGGCAAGGCCAAGGTCAATATCGTGATCTCGGGCGGCACGGGTTCGGGCAAGACGACGATGCTCAATGTGATCTCGGGCTTCATCAGCCACAACGAGCGCATCGTGACGGTCGAAGACGCGGCCGAACTGCAGCTGCAGCAGCCGCACGTGGTGCGTCTGGAAACGCGCCCTGCGAACATCGAAGGCAAGGGCGAAGTGACCCAGCGCGCGCTGGTCAAGAATGCGCTGCGGATGCGCCCCGACCGCATCATCCTGGGCGAGGTACGCGGCGAAGAAGCCATGGACATGCTGGGCGCGATGAACACCGGCCACGAAGGCTCGATGGCGACCCTGCACGCCAATACGCCGCGCGAAGCGCTCACGCGCCTGGAAAACATGATCAGCATGGCGGCGCCGAACCTGCCGCCGAAGGCCATGCGCCAGCAGATCTCGTCGGCCGTGGGCGTCGTCGTGCAGGTTTCGCGCCTGACCGACGGCAAGCGCAAGGTGCTGTCGATCACGGAAGTGACGGGCATGGAGGGCGACGTCATCACGATGCAGGAGATCTTCACGTTCCGCCAGACCGGCGTGGCGGACGATGGCACGGTGCTGGGTCAGTCCACCGCCACCGGTGTGCGGCCGCACTTTGCCGAGCGCCTGCGCACGTTCGGCGTGAACCTGGCGCCGCACATCTTCGAGCCGCGTTAGGACCCCTGGCATGGATACCACCTTCCTCCTGTTCATCCTGCTGCTGTTCGTCGCCGTCCTGCTGCTGGTATGGGGCGTGTATACGGCCTGGCAGGCGAACAACAACCCGGAAGCCGAGCGCATCGCGCGCCGCCTGCGCAGCGTGATCGGGCGCGAGACGCGCGAACTCGATGTCACCATCGTCAAGGAACGGCGCCTGTCCGACAACCCGGAGCTGGAACCGCTGCTGCGCCGCGTGCCTGGTGTGTACCGGCTGGACCGCATGCTGCTGCAGGCGGGCAGTGCGCAGAAAGTGGCGTCGCTGCTGGCCGTGTGCGCAGCGTGTGCGGTTGGCGGGATCGTGGCGGCGTTGCTGCTGCGCCTGCCCTTGCTCGGCTTCATGGGTTGCACCCTCGTTGCCGGGTGGCTGCCGCTGCTGCGCCTGACGCGCGCGCGCGATGCGCGCATGGTGCGCTTCGAGCGCCAGCTGCCTGAAGCGCTCGACATGATGAGCCGCGCGATGCGCGCCGGCCACGCGTTTCCGACGGCGCTGAAACTGGCGGCCGACGAAATAAGCGCACCGCTGGGCGAAGAATTCAAGACGGCATTTGATGAAGTCAACTTTGGCGTCTCGATGGGCGACGCGCTGAACAATCTGGCGCAGCGCGTGCCCAGCATGGACTTGCAGTATTTTGTCGTCGCCGTGCTGATCCAGCGCGAGAGCGGTGGCAACCTGACTGAATTGCTGACGTCGATTTCGAGCATCATCCGCGATCGCCACAAGCTGGCCGGCCAGGTGCGCGTGCTGTCGGCCGAGGGTCGCATCTCGGCCTGGGTGCTGTGCCTGCTGCCGTTTGGCGCCGGCGGCATGATGGCGCTGGCCAATCCCGAGACAATGGGTGTGCTGGTCAATGATCCGATCGGGCGCCAGCTGAGCGGCGCGGCGCTGGGCATGATGGGTTTTGGCGTGCTGGCGATCCGCAAGATCGTCCGCATCCGTATGTAACGAAAGTACGACACGATGACCATGGCAAACATTCTCATGCTGGCAGCGATGTTCCTGCTGGTGTTCGGCATTGCGGTGGCAGCCTTGCTGCTGCTCACGCGCGATCCCGTCAAGGCGCGTCTGGTGGCGCTGGACGAGCGCGATATGCCCAAGACCCGGCGCGGGGACGGCTGGGGCGCGCGTCTGGCCGATTTCGCCGAGCCGCTGGCCAAGCTGTCGGTGCCGACCGACGGGTGGGAATCCTCGCCATTGCGGCTGCGCTTCATCAATGCCGGCTGGCGCGCGCCCTCGGCTCCCGGGCTGTACCACGCCGGCAAATCGGTGCTGACGATCGGCCTGCCACTGCTGGTCTGGATCGCGCTGCCGCACCAGCCTGACCGGCCTCTGGCGCTGACCTTCCTGTTGCTGGTGAGCGCGGCCAGCATCGGCTACTACCTGCCGGACTTTCTCCTGAAGCGCCGTGTCGCCAATCGCCAGCGCGACATCTTCGAAGGCTTCCCCGATGCGCTCGACCTGATGACCGTCTGCGTCGAAGCGGGTCTGGCGATGGATGCGGCGCTGGCCCGCGTGGGCAACGAGATCGGCCTGAAAAGTCCGGTGCTGGCCGATGAGCTGCAACTGGTGACGCTCGAACTGCGCGCCGGCAGCGCCAAGGAAAAAGCGCTGCGCAATCTGGCGCTGCGCACCGGCGTGGAAGACGTGGATGCGCTCGTCAAAATGCTGATCCAGGCCGAGCGCTTCGGCACCAGCGTCGGCACCGCGCTGCGTGTGCAATCGGAACAGCTACGCACGCGGCGGCGGCAACTGGTGGAAGAGAAGGCGGGGCAGATTGCAACCAAGCTGTTGTTCCCGCTGATCTTCTGCATTTTTCCGGCATTGCTGGTGGTGTTGCTGGGACCGGCAGTCATCCAGATCTTCCGCGCGATGACCCCGGTGGCCGGTCACTGAGCGTGCAGTACAGGTTCGCGCTGCACGGCAGTCTGTCCGATCCATCGGCGCAGAAGACCAACCAGCGTCGCATGCATGCTGAATCGACCATGTTTGAGGTTGAAAGTATTTACGCGTATTACACGAAGATTCGTCTCTGTTAGCCGAAGATGTTGGCCGTGTGCAACACGCGAAGGTGTCGCATGTGCGATGATATTTCTTTTGGGCATCTTTGCCGTACGGCGTTCCTTTGCATACGCAGGGCGCCGGTCTCACACACACCCTCCCGGATAACCGTTGATGAAAAACTTAAAAATAGGCACGCGCCTGGCGTTCAGCTATGCGGCCGTACTGATCCTCATGGCCATCGTGATCGTCGTGACCCTCGGTCGCATGGGCGAGATGAAGGATGCGACCGATCGCGTGGTCAATACCAGCATGAAGAACCAGCGCAACGTGGCCGAGTGGTCCAAGATCATCGAAGTCAACACCACGCTGATGGAAATGGCGTACCGCACGCCAGAGCCGGAGCAGGTCAGGATCATCACTGACCGTATTGCAGCGGGCTCGGTGCGCTCCACCGAATTGCAGCAAACGATCAAGGCCGGCTTGCGCAACCCGAAGTCGCAGGCCCAGCTCGAAGAGGTGGTGGCTGCCCGGGCGCCGTACCTGGCCGCACGCACCGCGCTGCTCGCTGCCAAGAATGGCGGCGACACGGAAGGCGCACGACGCATCTTCGACACCCAGATGCGCCCGACGAGCCTTGCCTACCTCGAATCGATCAACAAGCTTGCGGTTGCCCAGCAAAACTCGGCAGGAAAATTCGTGGCCGATGCGGCTGCAGCGTATGACACGGCGCGTACGACCCTGATCGGCCTGGGAACGCTCGCCATCGTGCTGGGCGTTTCCTTCGGCATCTTCATTACCCGCTCGATCGTGCGGCCGATCCAGGATGCGGTGGCGGTTGCCGACCGCGTGTCGTCGGGCGACCTGGGCAGCCAGTTCACCGTCACGACCCGCGACGAGACCGGCCAGTTGATGGCGGCCTTGCAGAAAATGAACGATAACCTGCTCGGTATCGTGACCCGCGTCCGGGCCGGTACCGAAACCATCGCGACTGCCTCGGCCGAAATCGCTGCAGGCAATCTGGACCTGTCGCATCGCACCGAACAGCAGGCCGGTTCGCTGGAAGAAACTGCTTCGTCGATGGAAGAACTCACGTCCACCGTGCGCCAGAATGCCGATAACGCCCGCCGCGCCAACACGATGGCCTCCGAGGCGGCCAGCATTGCCGGGCAGGGCGGCGCCGTGATTGCGCAAGTAGTCGGCACGATGAGCGAGATCAATGCCTCGTCGCGCAAGATCGTCGACATCACCAGTGTCATCGACAGCATCGCGTTCCAGACCAATATCCTGGCGCTGAATGCCGCCGTGGAAGCGGCGCGTGCCGGTGAACAGGGCCGTGGGTTTGCGGTCGTCGCCACTGAAGTGCGTAACCTGGCGCATCGCTCGGCTGCTGCGGCCAAGGAAATCAAGGGCCTCATCGACGACTCGGTGCAAAAGGTCGAAGCGGGCACCAGCCTGGTCGACAGTGCGGGGACCACGATGACCAATATCGTGCAGAGCATTTCCCTCGTGACCGGCATCATGAGCGAAATCTCGCATGCCAGCGACGAACAGAGCGCCGGCATCGAGCAAGTCAACGCCGCCATCACCGAGATGGACCAGGCGACGCAGCAGAACGCCGCGCTGGTCGAGCAAGCCGCTGCCGCCGCCGGTTCGATGCAGGAGCAGGCTGCGCACCTGGCCGATGTCGTCAGTGTCTTCAAGACGGAGGTGCGCGCTGGCGCCGCCCATCCGCCACCAGCGCGCAGCCAGGAAGCGCCAGCCGGACGCCTTGCATTGGCGGGCGTCTAAGACGGCCTGCGCTGGATACATGGTGGTACCGGCATTGCGCCCGTACCACGTGGTTTCCTGTTGTTGATCAAATACGGGATTTTCGAGATAGTTGATTTGTGAATGACGACTATCATGGATCGCAATTTGATTTCTATCTGAGAGAGCGCATACTAGCTTCATACCAGATCAAACACACAGGAAGAAAATCATGACCACCTTGTCCCTTCGCCCATCGTTCGCTGTCCAACTGGCCGCCGTGTTCAGCACTGCATTCGATTTCGTGCGTGAAGTCAAGGCAGCGCCAAGCGTCGCAACCCGCACCACCGGCAGCGCTGATGTCTGGGCGTTGTACCGCATGACCCGCGGCGCCGATGCAGTCTCGCCAGCAGTGGCCCGCCGCCTGGCTGCGCACGCCAAGTCGAACTGATTCCCGCGCCGGGCTTTCGCCCGGTCTGCCTCGAACGCCCCGCACGATGCGGGGCGTTTGTCGTTTACAGGCAGCCTGTACGACAACCTCCCACACACAGGGTAGTTCGTCTCCTACGCTGTGCAAATGTTGCAAGCTCGATAATGTCGATTGAGAATTCGATAGCGGTGCTCGTCCGCATATGCACCATGAACATTAAAAAAACGCTCGTTGAGGGTCAATTTACCGAGTTGGACAATGGCTGGCCGGAATCCTATGCGTGGGCAATCGAGCAAATGCCTTGCCCTGCGTATTGTTGCTCCCCGACCGGGGCGCTGGTCCATGTCAATGCGGCTGCGCGGCGGATCTGGGGCGAGTCGTGTCCGCTGGTGGAAGACATGCGCTGGGATGGCTTTGAGACCTTGCGCGGACTGGACGGCCAATTGCTGGACAAGGCCACCAGTCCGGCGGCGCAGGCCGCAGCGGGAGCATCACCATGCCCGACCGAGCTGCTCGCCGTGTGCCGCGATGGCCAAGCGCGCCGTATCGTCATTCATGCCAAGCCCGTGTTCCAGGCAAACGGCGCAGTCGTTGGCGCCTTGTGCTGCCTGACCGACATCAGCGAACAGCGCCGGTTGCAAGAGCGCGAGCGGGACGCGGCGAATGCGCGCGAAGAATTCCTGGCCATGCTGGCGCACGAATTGCGCAACCCGCTGGCGCCCATCATGAGTATTGCGGGCCTTCTGCAACGCGCCAACAAGGACCCGGTCGTGGCAAAAATGGCCGGCGTCGTCCAGCGGCAAACCAAGCAGCTCGCACGTTTCATTGCCGATCTGCTGGACGCGTCACGCGTCGATTGCGTGCACACGCTGCCTGTCGAGCTGCGCAGGTGCACGAAGCACGAGATCGTGAACCTGTCGCTGGACGCGGTGGAAACGCTGGTGCGGTCACGCAACCAGCGTTTGATCGTCGAGGTCGACAATCCCGACGCCGAGTTGCGCTGCGATCCGGAGCGGGTGGCGCAGGCACTGGGGAACGTGCTGTGCAATGCCAGTGCGTTCACGCCGGATGGCGAGGAAATCTGCCTGCGGGTCTATATCGAGGGCAATATGCTGCGCGCCGAGGTCATCGACTGCGGGGCTGGCATTGCGGCAGAAGACTTGCAGCACATTTTCGAGCCATTCGAGCGCCGTGCGCTGGCGCCGGGCCGCGCGCCCGTTGGGGCGGGACTGGGCTTGACGATCGCCAAGGGCGTCTGCGAAGCCCATGGCGGATCGATCTTCGTGCGCAGTGCGGGGCCCGGGATGGGCACCACCGTGTCGATGGCCTTGCCGGTGGCCGTCTGAGCTGCCTGACATGCTGACCGGGATCGTCTCCCGGCTTCGATCGTCACAAATGTGGTCAGGTCAGACCTGGCCGCCGGCACGGCGCGCGCGGTGACGCTCCAGCAACCAGGCCACGATGCCTGGCACCAGCGACAGCACGATGATGCCCATGATGACGGCGGTCAGATTGTCGTTGACCCATTTGATATTGCCAAAGATGTAGCCGGCAACCGTCAGCGACACGACCCATAGGGTTCCGCCAGCGACGTTATACGCCAGGAAGGTGGCATAGCGCATGCTGCCCAGCGCTGCTACGAACGGTGCGAGCGTACGGACGATCGGCACATAACGCGCCAGCACGATGGTCTTGGGACCATGGCGCTCGAAGAAGCGCTCGGTATGCGCGATGTGCTCGGCCTTGATGAGGCGGAACCGGTAACCGCGCTTCACGCGTTCACGAAACGCACTGCCAATGGCAAAGTTGAGGATATCGCCAGTCACCGCTGCGACGATCAGCAGCGGGATCAGCATTTCCAGTGACAGCATGCCTTTGGCAGCCAGCGCGCCGGTGACGAACAGCAGCGAGTCGCCGGGCAGGAATGGCATCACGACCACGCCTGTCTCGACGAAGATCACGGCAAACAGCAGCACGTAGACGAGCAACTGGTATTCGGCCGCCAGTACGGCGAGGTGGCGGTCCAGGTGGAGGAACCAGTCGAGCAGGGTAGTAAACATTGAATTTCTCGTTGAATCAGGTTGCGGCAGGACCCCGGCCAACGTCATGCTGGCCGGAGCAAAGCGCGTATCTTACCTTTACTGCAACCCGTCCTGTTACTCTTCCTGGAATTCGTCCGAGCGGCAGAACAGATCCCAGGCCGCGATGAACAGGGCCGCAATCACCGGTCCGATCACGAAGCCGTTCAGGCCGAACAGCGCCATGCCGCCCAGCGTCGAGAGCAGAATCACATAGTCGGGCAGCTTGGTGTCCTTGCCGACCAGGATCGGACGCAGGATATTGTCGACCAGGCCGATGACCAGAACGCCATACGCGGCCAGCACCACGCCCTGCCAGATAGCGCCCGTTACCAGGAAGTAAATCGCCACCGGCCCCCACACCAGTGCCGCACCGATGGCCGGCAGCAGTGACAGGAAGGCCATCACCACGCCCCACAGCAGCGGGCCGGACACGTCCAGCATCCAGAAGATCAGGCCGCCCAATGCGCCTTGCGCGACCGCCACCAGCACATTGCCTTTGACCGTGGCGCGAATGACCGTCGTGAAGTTCTGGAACAGACGGCTCTTGTATTCGACACTCAGCGGCACGGCGCGCTGGATGCGCGCTGCCAGGATGCGGCCGTCGCGCAGCAGGAAGAACAGCAGGTACAGCATGATGGTCATGCTGACGACGAAGTCGAGCGTGTTGCGGCCGATATTGAGCGCATACGTGGCGGCAGCCTGGCTGATCTGCGCCGCAAATTCGGTGATCTTGGTCTGCAGCGATGCCAGGTTGGTCAGTTCGAAACGTTCGAGGATCGAAATGGCCCAGTTCGGCAAGGCGCGCATCACGACCTCGAAGTAGTGGGCGAAATCGATCTGGCCGCTGCTGACCATCGTGTAGATACCGGCGACCTGGTCGACCAGCGACGCCGTGATCATGGCCAGCGGCAGCAGCACCATCAGCACGATGACCAGCAGCGAGAGCAAGGCGGCGACGGTGGGCTTGCCCTTGGTCGCGCGCAGCAGTTTCGATTGCAACGGCGCGAAGATGATGGCGAACACGACACCCCAGAACACGGCGCCCGAGTACGGCAACAGAATCCAGAGGAAAGCGATCGTGACGATCGTGAGCAGGAGCAGAAAGGAATTCTGCGGAAGGGTAAATTGCTTCATTGGCTGCGTTTGCGAAAAGGTTAATGTTTCTGGATGATAAACCAAGCCGCTGAAAGCACCCGGTACGTTCGTGTAATGACGTGGGGTGGTGTGCCAAGTATGCAACTTGCATGGCGTGATATTCCGCTGTGGCTTAATGACCACAAAGTCAGTTCAATCGTGTGGGTTGGCAAACTAACATCTTGCGATAATTAATTGTTGCCGCGTCAGACACAGTCTGGCGGGCACTTCCATCAATTGATTATCCGGAGAAAGAATGTCCCGTCCTGCACCACGCACTGCTGCCCCGTCTGTCCACACCACCCTCGTCCGCGCGCTCAAGGGCGCGATCCTGCTGGGCGCCGCCGCAGCAGGCATGGCGCAGGCGCAGCAATCGCCAGCGCTCGATCGCGTCAGCATCTCGGCCGGCGCGTTCTACGCCGAGCCGGAAATCCACCTGGGTGGCGACACGCGCTATGGCCGCATCGATACGCCAGACGAAGAGATCGACGACGTCACGCTGCCACGCGTCAAGGCCGAGGTCCTGATCGGCGACAGCCACGGCATTTCGTTCGATTACTTCCGCTTCGACGAAGGCTATGGCGCTGACCTGAGTGGCAACACGGAGTATGAAGGCCGTCCGGTCAGCGGCTCGATCCGCGCCGACGCCAACCTGCGCATCGAGCTGGCGCGCTTGTCGTACAAGCTGTGGTTCGGCAAGGAAAAGAACGTCTTCGGCATCGGCCTGGGCGCAGCCCACCTGCGCGCCAAGATTTCCGGTTCGGCAACGGCCAATGTCAGCGCGACCGCGCCGGTGGAAAACTACACGTGGAGCGGTTCGGCATCAGCCAGCGAAAGCGTGTGGGCCCCGACCGTCGAACTGGCATGGCGCCACGCCCTGAACGACCAGGTCCGCTTCTACGCGGAAGCCGCGGGCGTGAAGAAGAACGGCGGCAACGTCGAAGGCCATATCTATAACGGCGCGGTCGGCGTGGAATACTTCCCGCACAAGAACATCGGCCTGGTGCTGGACTACGGTATCCAGAAGATCGACCTGCACCGCAATGGCGAACGCACCGCCGACATCGACCTCAAGCTGACCGGCCCGTCGGCCTACCTCAAGGTCCGCTTCTGATCGGGACTGCGCTCACGTTTGAACTGCACGTTCAGTTGCTCTCGGTCATAATACCTAGTGTGAAAGCACTGGTGTAAGGGGAGTGGGTGAAAACGGATCAACTGGTCGCGTGTCATGACTGTGGCAGCCTGTATCACTGGCGGCCGCTGGCCGCCTGCGAGCGCGCCAGCTGCACCCGCTGCCAGCACGAGTTGTACCGCTGGCACAAGGGCAGCCCGGCGCGCCAGGCCGAGGTGCTGGCCGCCCTGACGCTGGGCGCCGTCCTGGTGTTCCTGCTGGCGCAGTGGTTCCCGATCGTCACGCTCGAGATGGGTGGCATGCTCTCGGGTGCCACGCTGTACCAGGCGGTGGCGGTGCTGTGGGGGGCGGGAGACCAGGTCATCGCGGCCATGGTCTTTTTCTGCGCCATCATCTTTCCCGGCATCGAACTCGCTTCCCTGTTCTACGTGGCGCTCGGCCTGACCCGGGGCGTGCGCGTGCCCGGTTTCAACCTCGTGCTGCGCACGGTGCAGGGCGCGCGTCACTGGGCCATGACCGAAGTGCTGATGATCGGCATCCTGATCACCGTGATCAAGATGACCAGCCTGGCGCGCGTGGAGCCACATCCGGCCCTGTTCGCCTTTGGCATACTCACGATCCTGTGCGCGCTCGTCATGCGCTACGAACCGAAAGCGCTGTGGGCGCTGGCCGACCGTCTCGCGCCGCTGCGCAAATCCGACCCGGCGCGCCAGACCACCACGATTCCCGAAGCCGATTCGGTGCTGGTCTCGTGCAGCGCCTGCGGCCTGGTGAACCACACGTGTCCGTCGCGCGACGGCACCGACCGCTGCGCCCGCTGCAGCGCGGCGCTGCACCGCCGGATTCCCCACAGCGTCGGCTGGACCTGGGCCATGCTGCTGGCTGCCACGCTGCTGTATATTCCCGCCAATATGCTGCCCGTGATGTACACCCGCTCGATCGGGGGTACGGAAGGCGACACGATCATGAGCGGCGTCGTGCTGTTCTGGAACACCGGCTCCAAGGGCCTGGCCATCATCATCTTCGTGGCCAGCATCGTGGTGCCGGTGTCAAAACTCGCTGCGCTGGCATGGCTCAACGCGACTGCCCAGGCGCGCTCGCGCACGGCGCCGATGGCGCGCACACGCGCGTATCGCGCCATCGAATTCGTCGGCCGCTGGTCGATGCTGGATATTTTCGTGGTTGCCCTGACCGTCGCGCTGGTGCGCTTCGATGCGCTGGTGGTGATCACGGCCGGACCGGGCGCGATTGCGTTTGGCTGCGTGGTGATCGTGACAATGGTCGCGTCCCACCAGTTCGACCCGCGCCTGATCTGGGACCCTATTGAATCGAACGGAGAACCACATGTCTGAACAGGACAGCGCAACACCACCGGGCACACCGCCGCCAACCCCGCCCGGACCACCCGTGGGGCCATCGGCGCCGCTGGCGGCTTCGCCCGCCGTTGATCGCCCGAGCCGCTGGCTGCCGTCGCTGATCTGGATGATTCCCGTGCTCGCTGCGCTGATCGGTGCCTGGCAGGTGGTCAGCTGGGTGACCAACAAGGGCGCGACCGTCTACGTGTATTTCTCCAGTGGCGAAGGGCTCGAAGCCGGGCAGACCAAGGTCAAGTACAAGGACGTCGACATCGGCCGCGTCGTCTCGGTCACGCTCGGCGAAGACGGCAACCGCGTCGTGGCCAAGATCGAGATGGCCAAGGAGGCCGACCGCTTCACCGCCATCGACTCGCGCTTCTGGGTCGTGAAGCCGCAAATCGGCGCCAGCGGTGTCTCGGGCCTGGGCACGCTGCTGTCCGGCCCCTACATCGGCGCGGCGCCCGGGGTCAAGGAAGACACGACCAACAGCTTCACCGGCCTGGAAACAGCGCCGCCGATTCCGATTGGCCTGAAGGGCCGCGAATACAAGCTGCATGCCGAGACGCTCGGTTCGGTGGCGCCTGGTTCACCGGTCTACTTCAAGCGCGTGCGCGTGGGGCAGGTGGCATCGGTGGCGCTGGACAAGGCCGGGCACGGTATCGACATGTCGGTGTTCGTCGAACAGCCCTACATCGGCCTGGTGGGCCCGGATTCGCGCTGGTGGCATGCCAGCGGCGTCGATTTGCGCCTTGATGCGAGCGGCCTGAAACTCAATACCCAGTCGCTGGCGGCTCTGGCCACCGGCGGCATCGCGTTCGAATCGGCCGACGACCGCAAGCCGGTGACGCCGGCGCCGGCCGGCACCCGCTTCGTGCTGTCCGAAGACCGCAGTGCCGCGCTGCGCCCGCCGGACGGTCCGGCGGTGACGGCCGTGGTGTACTTCGACCAGTCGCTGCGCGGCCTGTCGCCGGGCGCCGTCGTCGATTTCCGCGGCGTGGCGCTGGGCGAAGTGCGCGCGGTCGGCATCGAATTCGATCGCGAGCGCCAGAAATTCACCATGCCGATTACGGTCGACCTGTATCCGGGACGTCTCGGCAAGGGCTTCATGGCGGCGATGGAACGCGAAGACGGCGGCCAGCGTGCCTTGACCGCGATGGTGGGCCGCGGCCTGCGCGCGCAGCTGCGCAACGGCAACCTGCTGACCGGCCAGCTGTACATCGCGCTGGACTTCTTCCCGAATGCCCGCAAGGCGACGATCGCGGCGCAGGGCGACATGCTGGTCTTGCCGACGGTGCCAGGCCAGCTCGACGAGCTGCAAAGCCAGATCTCGCGCATCGCGGGCAAACTCGACAAGATCCCGTTCGACGAGATCGGCGTGAACCTGAACCGCACGCTGGTGCAGGCCAACGCCACACTGGCACGGATCGATGGGAAAGTGCTGCCTGAGATGCAGCAGACGCTCAATGCCGCCAAGGCCACGTTCGCCAGCGCCGAAAGCGTGCTGGCGCAGGATGCGCCGCTGCAGTCCGACCTGCGCAAGGCGCTGCAGTCGGTGACCGACACGATGGCCAAGATCGATGCGCTGGCCGATTACCTCGAACGAAATCCGCAGTCGCTCATTCGCGGCAAACCTCAGGAGAAAAAAGAATGACGCTGTTTATCCAGGCGCGCCGCGCACTGACAGGCGCGGCGCTGGCAGCCCCGCTGCTGCTGGCAGGCTGCTCGAGCACGCCAACCGACCAGTTCTATACCCTCAGCGGCGGCGCAGCCACGGTCGTGCCGCCGGCGGCGGCCAGCGCGCCGCTGTTCTTCGAGATGCGCCCGGTGACGATTCCCGCGCAGGTGCGCCGTCCGCAACTGATGGTGGCGGGCGAGGCCGGCAAGATCGAGCTGATGGAGCACCATCGCTGGGCCGGTCCGCTGGCCGATGAAATTACCACCGGGCTGTCGCTGGGGATTGCGGCCAATCTGGGTGGTGTGGATGTGTACCGCAACCCGGCGCCGGCCGGCAGCACGCTGTACCGTATCGGTGCGAACGTCCAGCGTTTCGAATCAAAGGAGGGCAGCTATGCCCTGATCGACGCGGTCTGGAACGTGCGCAAGGTCGATGGCGGCTCGGTGCAGACGTGCCGCAGCGTGTTCCAGGAAAACGTGGGGCCGGGTTACGAGGCACTGGTGGCCGGGCATCGCGCTGCGTTGGCCAAGCTGGCTGCGGCGATCTCGGCCGGCGTGCGCAGCCAGGTTGCCGGCGGCACGCTGGCCTGCGTGAACAACCCATAGCGCAACAGCGGGCAGGCCCGCGTCACGCAGTGGCTGCGGGCTTACTTCTTCGGTGTCAGCATCAGGAGCTTGCCGCGCGGACCGTCCTCCAGCAGCCATACTGCGCCGTCCGGCCCGGTGCGAACGGCGCGGATGCGTTCGCCCATGTCCCAATGGTCTACCTTCTTCGCGTTCTCGCCGTCGAGGGCGATGCGGTCCAGCGACTTGCCCGAGAGGCCGGTGATGAAGAGGGAATTTTTCCACTTCGGGAACAGGTCCGCGTCGTAGTAGGCAAGGCCCCCTGGTGAGATGGCCGGATCCCAGGACACTTTCGGGGCTTCGAAGCCGTCGCCAGGCTTGTGGTCAGGAATGTCCCGGCCGTCATAGTGACTGCCGTTCGACGCTTTCGGCCAGCCATAGTTAAGGCCTGGCTTGATCAGATTGATCTCGTCGCCATGGCGCGGCCCCATCTCCATTTCCCACAAGCGCCCCTGCTTGTCAAAGGCCACGCCCAGAAGATTGCGGTGACCATACGACCAGACGGCCGGGTTGAACCCCTTCGCCGCGAGCGGGTTGCCAGCCGCCGGCGTGCCGTCGAGGTTCAGGCGCAGCACCTTGCCGAGCGTCGACTTGGGGTCTTGCGCCGGGTCGAACAGCTGGCGGTCGCCACTGGTAAAGAACAGGTACTTGCCATCCGGCGAGAAGCCAATACGGCCCGAATAGTGCCCGCCCGTCGACGCATCCTGGCCGCGGAAAATGACCTTGGTATTCTTGAGTGCGCCGCCCGCCTGATCCAGTGTCGCCGTGGCGAGCATCACCCGGGTGTCGGCGCCGCTACCCGCTTCAGAGTAGCTAAAGTAGAGCATTTTGCTGGCCGCGAAATCGGGAGCGGGCACGATGTCCATCAGCGCGCCCTGGCCCTTGCTGCTGACGGTGGGCGTGCCTGATACGGTCCGCCTAGTACCGGTGGCAGGATCGAACAGGATCATCGTCCCTTCCTTCTGCGTGACCAGCACGTTGCCGTCAGGCAGAAATGCCATGGCCCAAGGGCTGTTGAATGTGCCGACTGCCTTGACCTCGAAAGGCAGGCCGCCGGGGGCGGTTGCGCTGGCCTGCGCGTTTGCGGTCGCGGGGGCGGCGGCGAACGCGAGCAGGGTGAGCGAGAAAGTGGTGGCAAGGCCGAGCACGCTTGAATTCATGTTTTCCAGATCTCCATTCGCGGATTGATGCCAGGTTGTCGAGGCGGTGCACGCCCGTCGCCGACGCGCGCGAAATACGCGCCGGCGCCGTAGGTGCAAGGGGGCGACAGGAAGTGTAGAGCAAAACGCCCATTGCAGACGCTGCGCTGGTCGCGGCCGAATCGTTCTGCGCCCTGGGCGGGCGGCCCACGGTCGGCGCTCGACCGCTGCGTTGGGAAAAATGACAAGGTGCTATGTGCGTCTCTCGATGGCAATGACATCAGCCTGCATTGGCGCCATTGAAGATACGAGATGACGCCATGCGATACGGTCGACATACATGTTGTTTCATGGCAACGATCCATTCTTTATGTGCAGCGCATGGCATTCTGCGGAGAAATTTTGCTTACACTGAAGCCTGTAATGACGCAGTGGTGAGGTGACCCTGCCAGGTGGACTGGCACCGCTTCGCCCATGACGCCCTGTCAAGAACATACCGGGTCGACCTGCTGCGTTCCATGCCCTGATAAACCCGTGTAGCGCGGCAACGTCGTTCTGTCGTTGTCAGTCAATCCGCATCCGGCTTCAGTGCACATGGCGATCGCACCGTCGACATCAACCAGCAGAAACCCTTCCGAGGCAAAAATGAACGCATTCAAGAACCTGAGAATCGGCACCCAACTCATGCTGGGATTCGGTCTGGTCACCGCGCTGATGCTGCTACTTGGTGCATTTTCCATTTTCGGTTTGACGGCCATTCACACTGCAACGCAGAAGCTGCATCGCGTCAATCAGGCGCACCTCAAGCCACTGTACATCGCCCGCGAAGCACTGGCGCAGACCGGGCTGGCGGCGCGCAATGCCTACGTCTTCACCAGCGACGCGCAGGCCAGGAACGAACTCGACCTGGTCGACCAGCAAAAGAAAGTATATCTCGCCGCGCTCGAGGGCATGTCGCCGGCGTTTGCCGGCGACTCCCAGTTCGACAAGGTGCGTGCAGGATTGCTGACGATGGCCGCTGCACTGGAAAAACCACGCAAGTTCCGTGAAGCGGGCCAGATGGAAGCATTTGGACAATTCCTGGTCGAGGAGTGCAGCCCGCTACGACAGCAGATCGTGAAGGACATCGCGGTACTGGTCGCCAACGCCGAGCGCGAGGTGTCTGACGCCGACGCATCGGCCGAACAGGCTGAAGCTGCCGCTCGTAACTGGGTGATCGGTCTGACTCTGACCGCGTTCGTGTTCAGCGTCGTGATATCGACCGCCATCAAGCGCCTGCTGCTCAAACAGCTGGGGGGCGAGCCTGCTTATACCGCCCAGATTGCCAACCTGATTGCCTCGGGCGACCTCGCCACGAACGTCGATGTTCGCAGCGGCGACAGCACGAGCCTGCTGTTCTCGGTAAAAACCATGCGCGACAGTCTCGCGTCGATCGTCGGCAAGGTGCGCCATGGGACCGATGCGATTGCGAGTGCCTCGTCCGAAATTGCCGAGGGCAGCTGCGATCTGGCCTCACGCACCGAGGTACAGGCGTCTTCACTGGAACGCATTGCATCTGCCATGGAAGAGCTGACCACGACCGTCCAGCAAAACGCGAACAATGCACAGCAGGCCAACACGTTCGCGCAGTCTGCGTCGTCGGTCTCGCAGGAGGGCGGCGCCGTCATGCTTCAGGTGACGGACACGATGGCGTCGATCAATGCGTCATCCAAGCGCATCGTCGACATCATTTCGGTCATCGACGGTATCGCCTTCCAGACGAACATCCTGGCGCTCAACGCCGCGGTGGAAGCAGCGCGCGCAGGCGAGCAAGGGCGCGGGTTTGCCGTCGTAGCCAGCGAAGTACGCAACCTGGCGCAGCGTTCGGCCAGCGCTGCCAAGGAAATCAAGGTGCTGATCGAAGACTCGGTCGGTAAAGTGGACACGGGTTCTGAACTGGTCCAGCGCGCAGGCAGCACCATGCAGACCCTGATGGAGAGCGTGCAACGCGTGACCGAAATCATGGGCGACATCACGCTTGCCAGCGCCGAGCAAAGCGTGGGCCTGGGCGAAGTGAGCAATGCGATCGGCGAAATGGATGGCATGACCCAGCAGAACACCGCGCTTGTTGAAGAAGCCTCAGCCGCGTCGCAGGAACTGCAGGCGCAGGCATCGACCCTGGCCAGCCTGGTAGGCCAGTTCCGGCTATCGGGCGCCGGTGGCGAAACAGGCCGGCAAGAGCGGCCCGCGCTTGCGGCTGCGCCGCTGCGTCTTGCCGCTGTCGCTTGAACATGGCTTCAGGGCGCGGCCGTGACAGGACGGGCCGCACCTGCCTGGTTCATTATGGGATCAGACGTTCTGCGCGCAGGCGTTCAAACAGGTCGAAGAACGACGCGTCGGTCGCCTGATAGGCCGTGAAGCCAAGGCGACGGCTGTTGCTCATGTCCGTCATGACTTCAAGCGGCCGGCCCAGATCGAGGTCGGTATGCCAGGCCGAGGCCAGGCGGTCCAGATCGGCTTCCACCAGGCCATGGCGCGCCGCGATGTCACGCCACAGCGGCGCATCGTTTGCCATCGCCGCTTCGAGTGGCTGCACCGTGCCATTGAAACCGGCCGCCTCGACGCCGAAGAACGCGGCCAGCTTTGGCCACAACCAGCTCCAGCGGAACACGTCGCCATTGACGATATTGAAGGGCTCGTTGCGCGACGCGTCGGTATCGGCGGCCCAGACCAGCTGCTTGGCCAGCATCCGGGCATCGGTCACGTCCGACATGCCATCCCACTGCGCCTTTGACCCGGGGAACTGGAACGGGCGGCCCGTCTCCTTGCAGATCGTCGCATACACGGCCAGCGTGGTGCCCAGGTTCATCGCATTGCCAACGGCCAGGCCGATGACGGTGTGCGGCCGGTGGATGGTCCAGGTGAAGCGGTCGCGCTCGGCCGCGGCATAGACCTCGTCTTCCTGCGCGTAATAGAAATTCTCGAGCGGCAGGCGCGGCTGCGATTCGCGCAGCGGCGTGTCGGGCAGCGTGCCCGAACTGGCGTACGCTTCGAACGGCCCCAGGTAATGCTTCAGGCCCGTGACCAGCGCGACGTGGCGCACGCTCTTGTGCGACGACAACGCGTCCAGCAGGTTGCGCACGAGCGCAGCGTTGACGCGGATATTCTCGGCTTCGGTATCCTGGCGCATCCAGGTCGTGATGAAGACGTGGGTCGGGGCGACGTCCTTTAATGCAGCGCCGAGCGCAGCAGGGTCGAGCAGGTCGGCGGCGATGTGGCGCACCTGCGGCAGATCGCGCGGTGCACGGCGCGACAGGCCAACGACATCCCAGCCTTGCGCCAGCAGTTCACGGGCGGCGTGGTTGCCGCCAATACCGGTAACACCAACGACGAGTGCAGTTCGTTTCATGTGTGGCTCCTGATTTGACAATTGTCGTCCATTTTACTGCGCACGATTGATGTGCGTACTGGCGGGCTGCGCCGTACTCGGTAGAGTTGACTTCCTTTCCTCTCAGAAATAGTCCAGCCATGACCACGTATCGTAGGTGCTTACCCTGCACGTTCGCCGCCATTCCCACGCTGGTCGTGCCGATCGTGCTGATGGTGCTGGCCGGTTGCGCGTCGTCGGCCGCAGACCGGATCGGGACGGCAGCGACCGTGCCACTGACCGACCTGAACGTCGCGCAAGAGGATATTCCAGCCATTTTGCTGGCCGCCCGGGAACATCCGTACGAGGTGCCGGCCAGCCAGAACTGCGTGGCGATTTCGCTGGAAATCCGCGAGCTCGATGAGGTGCTCGGCGCCGACCTCGATGCGCCGGTGTCGCCTGCCGATCCGTCCCTGATGCGCCGCGCCTCGTCGCTGGTTCAGGACCAGGCGGTGGGCGCGCTGCGGCGCACGGCGGAGGGGTTGATCCCGTTTCGCGGCTGGGTGCGCAAGTTGAGCGGGGCCGAGCGCCATTCGAAGCAGGTCTCGGCCTGCATCGCGGCGGGCTCGGTGCGGCGCGCTTTCCTGAAAGGGTTCGCCGCCTCGGAACATTGCGCCTGGCTCAATGCGGTCGGGGCCATGGCCACACGCTGACGGCGTCAGGTTCATGGCCAGGCCCGCGACAGAGGGCTTTACCGCGTCACACCATCAGAAGCGGTAGCGCAGCGTCAGCGATGTGTTGCGCGGTGCGCCGTAGGTGAACTGGTTGTAGGCGGCGAACATCGCGAACGTTTTCTTGTCGGTCGCATTGTTGACGTTCAGCTGGGCCGACAGCTGCTTGTTGAACTCGTAGCGCGCCATCAGGTTGACCAGCGCGTAGGATTCCTGTTCCATGCGGCCGTCGATTCCCGGGGCAACCGTGCCGTCGATCGTGTAGGTGCTGCCTTCCCAGTTCACGCCGCCGCCGACGGTCAGCTTGTTCCATTGGCCCGGCAGGCGATAGCTGGCAAATGCGCGCAGCGTTTTGCGTGGATAGATCGAGTTGAAGTCGACGCCCGTTGCATCCTTGGCGCGGAAGATCGCGTAGCCGATGCTGGCGTTCAGGCCCGGGACGATCTCGCCCGACACATCCAGCTCGATCCCCTTGCTGGTAGCGCCCTGGGCGGCGCGGTAATAGCTTTCTTCGAGCAGCGGGCCGGCCGCACCATCGCGGTCGATGCGGCCGGCGGCCTGGCCCAGGTTGTCCTGCTTCAGATGGAACACGGCCAGTGAGGCGTTGACGCGGCGGTCGAAGAACTCGCCCTTGATGCCCGCTTCGTTGGCCTTGCCTTCGATCGGGTCGAGCAGGTTGCCCGCCAGGTCCTTCAGGTTTTGCGGCTCGAAGATGCTCGTGTGGCTGGCATACAGCGAGTAGGTGTCGTTCAGGTCGAACACGAGGCCGGCGTAGGGCGTGATCTCGTTGTCGTAATTGAGCGAGTACGGGGCTTGCCATTGGCCGCCGCCTTGCTTTTCGTATTTGGTCACGCGCGCGCCGATGATTGCCTTGAGATCGTTGGTGACCGAGAAGCGCGCCATGCCGTACAGGCCCTGCTGCTTCGTTGCGCTGGTCTCGTAGCGGGTCTGCTGGCCCCATACCGGGGCGGGGTACGACGCCGGATTCCAGTTGTTGAAATCACGGACTGCTGGTGCCGCTCCGTCAGGTTCACCCGCGAAGCTGGCCAGGCGGTTGTTCGAGTGGAAATCGGTCTTGGCATGCAGGTAGCCGAACGCGGCTTCGTGCTGGCGTCCGAAGGCCGAGAAGGGGCCGCTGGCGTGCACGCCGAGGTCTTTCTGCTTCGTCTGGATGACGTAGGAGCCGGCAAAGGCTCCCAGGCCAGAACCCGTCACGCGATCCGGCACGCCCGACAGGTACAGCAGGTGCGAGTCGCCGTCGCGGGTGGCATCGGTGTAGGTCAGGCGCAGGTTCCAGCCGTTGGCAAAGCGGTGCTCGTAATCGGCGAAGAAATTGTCGTACTGGTTTTCATAGCCGGTCCACGGGGTGCCGGTGGTCTTCGAACGGTCCCAGTCGATGATCGAGCCGTCGCTGTAGCGGTATGGCAGGCCGCCCCACATCGAGCCGCGCGGGTTCATTTTCTGGCGCGAGAAACCGGTCGAGAAGGTGCCGTCGCGGCCGATGTCGGCTTCGACGGTGGCGTAGATGGTGCGATCCTTGTTTTCCAGGTACTGCACCCAGCTGTCGCCGGCGCTGTACTCGGCCACGGCGCGGCCACGGATGCTGCCCGACGCATTCAAAGGCGTCGAGACATCGGCCATGATGCGGCGCTTGTCCCAGCGGCCGACCGTAGCCTCGATCGTGCCGTCCAGCTTCTTGCTGAAGGCGCGCTTGCGCACCAGGTTCAGTGCAGCCGATGGCGTGCCGGCGCCGGTCATCAGGCCGGTGGCGCCGCGCACGACTTCGACGCGGTCGTACAGGGCCAGGCTGCCCAACACTTCGCCCGCGCTCCAGGCGGCGTCCCAGGTGGTCGGGATGTTGTCGATCTGCAGATTGGTGACTTCGAAACCACGGGCCGTGAAGCTCGCGCGGTGGGTTTCGTACTGGTTGACCGAGACGCCGGTGACGTTGTTGGCGACGTCGGTGATGGTGAGCAGGCCCTGGTCTTCGATGCGCTGCTGCGTGATGACCGACACCGATTGCGGTGTGTCGCGCAGCGACATGTCCAGTGGCGTGGCGGTGCGGGTGCGGCCGATCGTATACGAGCCGACCGCGTCGCCCAGTTTCTGCGCCTGCACTTGCACTTGCGGCATCGACGTGGTGCCCGCGTCGGTTGACTGGGCCTGGGCAACGAACGGAAGTGCGAGGCTCACGCACAGCGTCAGTGTTTTCACGTGAAGACGCCCCGTAGGGCAGACCAGCTTATCCATCTTTTTATCCTGTTGTTCGTGGTTGGTACATACGACCGGTATCCCGTTTTGGTGGACGGGTGTGGTCAGATCGCCAAAAGATGGTAATGATAACCATTCTCATCTAGGAGTGTCAACTTGTTAATTGGAAATATAATGAGTTCGCCCGGCATGGTGCCGGGCGACTGTTCATCAGGCTGGAGAAGGATGGGTGACCGCGCGGGATATCGCAGCGGCCGTGCTGGTTCAAGCCACCGCGCGCTTGTTCGCCTCGGTCACCGTCCAATAATAGATAGTGCGGCCATCGACCTCGACCGTTTTTTCGGCAGGCCATTCGGCGCCCATATCGAAGGCATGCGAGACCACGCGCGTGCCGATCTTCAGTTGCTTCCACAATTGCGGGCGCAGCTTCGCGTTGATGTTGGGCAGCAGGTACAGCGTTACGACAGTGGCAGTCGAGAAATCCGTCTTGAACAGGTCGCCGATACGAAATTTGGCGCGGTCGGACACCCCCGCCTTTTTCGCGTTTTCGGTCGCCTCGGCGATGCGGACCGGATCGATGTCGATGCCGGTGCCGCGTGCACCCCGCGCTTTCGCGGCCGTCACGACGATGCGTCCGTCGCCGCAGCCAAGGTCGAACAGCGTGTCGTTCTTGCCGACCCTGGCCAGGTCGAGCATCTTGTCGACGACGTCCTGTGGCGTCGGCACGTACGGGACATCGAGGCGGGGCATGGCGGCCGTGATCTGGGCCAGTGCGCGCCCGAACGGCAGCATCGTCAGGCCGGTGGCGGCAGCGGCGGACAGCACGATCGTACGACGGCGAGGGTGCGAGGTCATCGGAGCATCTCCTTCGGGCAGGTGGGTTGGTCAGGTAGCCGGACGATCGTGCCGCGAACGCAGCACGAGCAGCAGCAGGGCGCCGCAGGCCAGCACCGCGACGCCGATCCAGGCCGCATTCAGGCCGCCGAGCGACTGGCTGTACACGTACGACAGGCTCGACCAGAGCATGTAGGCGCAACTGGCGCAGAACAGCAGCGGCAACACCGGATACAGCGGCACCCTGAACGGGCGCGGCATCTGCGGCTCGCGCCGGCGCAGCACGAACAGCGACAGGCCGGTGAGCAGGAAGAACAGCCAGAACACGGGCGCCGTGAATTCGACCATGGCCTTGAACCCGCTGCCCAGCGCGGCGCCGAGTCCGACCAGCGCCAGCGCGGCGATGCATTGCACCGCCATGGCCACGGTCGGCGTGCCGCGTTCGTGATCCCAGGTCGCCAGCGTTCCGAGCTTGTTCCAGTCCAGGCCCACGGCATAACTGGTGCGGGCGCCGACGATCATCGTGGCGTTGATCGAGGTGAGAGCCGAAACCGCGACGAGCACCGCCATGATCTTCTCGCCGGGTGGGCCGAACACGGTCTTCATGACATCGGCCGCCACGGCCTCGGACGCGGCCATGCCTTCCAGGCCCAGCACGGTCCAGTAGGCCCACGTCACCAGCAGATACAGGACGGTGATGACCACGATGCCCAGGGTCAGCGCGAGCACCATATTGCGCGGGCCACCGCGCAGTTCGGCGCTGATGTAGGCGGCCTCGTTCCAGCCGCCATAGGTCAGCAGCACGAAGACCATTGCCATGCCGAGCGCGGCGACTTCTGGCACTGCAGCAGAAGCCACGGCAGCGCTGCGCGCCGGCGCCGGATCGGCAAACAGGGCGGCCGCGCCGACGATCACGAGCAGGCCCAGAATCTCGGTGATGGTCAGGAGGGTCTGGGCGCCGGCGCCGGTGCGGATGCCACGCAGGTTCAGCAGCGACAAGCCGGCGATGACCGCCACCGCATACGCCGTGCTGCCCCAGTCGCCGGGCAGGACCGTGAGGGGCACTGCCTGCTGCATGTAGTCGCCGAACACGAAGGCAAGCAGCGCGATCGAGCCGGTCGTGATGACGGAGAAGCGGGCCCAGCCAAACAGAAAGGCAACCGGGCGGCCGAATGCGCGCTGCAGGTAGTGGTAGTCGCCGCCAGCGTGCGGGTAGGTGGTCGTCAACTCGGCATAGCAGAGCGCACCGATCAGCGACAGGACGCCGCCCAGCACCCACAGCGTGAACATCTGCGTGGCGCCGCCGCTGAGACTGGCGACAAGGGATGGCGCCTTGAAAATGCCCGCGCCGATGACCACGCCGACGATGACGGCCACCGCCTCACGCAGGCCGATCGTCGGCCGGGGACGGGTGCCGGCACGTGATGAAACAACGCATTCAGCTTCGATGGCATCCATGGCGGATATGTCAGGAAGTTGCCCGGCGGCTCAGGGAGCGCCTTGCGTGGTTGGTCGTATCCAGTGCTGCCGACACGCGGCCGCGCACTCGCTGTTCCTCAAATCATGGTATCGACGGCGACTGGACGGCGGCGCGCGATTGCCCAGCGGAACGTGGCGCGCCAACCTGGATGGACTTGCCTGACGGGGATGGGGGCAACAGGGGATCAGCGGCGCAGGCTGCGCCGCTGATCGTTGCTCAACCGTTCGACGCGGGCGCGCCGAGCCAGTCGAAGATGGTGGGCCACAGCGTCGCATGCGCGTTGCGCCCGGCGAGCACCCCAACGTGCTGCAGATTCACGCCGATGTCGCCATGGTATTGCAGCACCTGCTTGCGCACGCTCGAGGTCGCCTCGTGGAATGGCACCATCGCGGCCGGCGGAATCACCTTGCTGCGAAAATCGACGACGCTGATCAATGGCGAGCGCAGGTCGGCCGGGCCGATCGTGCGGCCGTTGATGACGAGCCGGCCGCCCATGAAGTCATCGTTGCGGTACAGCGACTCGACGATGTCGACGAACAGCTTGCCGGGCAGGGGGAATTCGTCATGGCTCCAGCGCTCGACCTGCATGTGCGTGGCCAGCGCCTTCTGATCGAACAGCGACAGCCAGCGGTCGGTCGCGCGCTCCCAGCCGAAGGCCTGCGGCTCTGCCATCGCACTCATCAGGTTGAGGAAGGCGCCCGGGATGTGACGGAACGTGTCGGCAATCTGGCGCGCATCGGGCGTGGCCTTGACCAGCGGCGCGAAGCACGAGGCCCTATGCCCGAAGCCCAGCGGCGATTCGAGCAGCACGGTGGCCGTCACGTGCCCGGGATGCATGGCGCTGTAGATCGCGGCGAGAATGCCGCCGAGCGAGTGGCCCACTAACGTCAGGCTGGCTTCTCCGCTATCGGCCTGGATGGCGCGCTGGCAGCTCGACAGCATGCGGTCGCCATAGTCGGCCAGGCCAACGGCCGGGTCGCCGTCGGGCATCGGCAGCCATTCGGCCAGGTAGACGCGGTAGCCGCGCTCCTGCCAGCGCTGCACGACGCTGATGTCGGGCGCCAGGTCCCAGATATAGGCGCGCTTGATCGGCGCCGGCACCAACAAAACGGCCGGCCCGCCGGCGGCGGCAGGTTCGTAGCGGCGCAGTTGCAGGCCTGTCTCGGCCAGGATGACCGAAAACGGCGTTTCCTGCGGGCCGTGACCGGCCTGCTCGAGTTGCCGGCCACGCTCCTGGCGGCTGCGGTCCATATTTCTGAGGGCTTGTACCTGCTGCGGCCCCAGGGTAGTCCAGTTGCTGGCGTACATGGCGATCCCATCGAAGTGGCGACCATGGCACTTTACCGGCTTTGGCGATCTGCGCCAATCGCGGCGTGCAGGAATCGCCATGGGGTTTGCGCTCGCTACCACCCGGGCCGTGACGGCAATGACCATGCCGACATTGCAGCCGGTGGCTACAGGTACTTGACCCAGGCCTTGCCGCTCTCGCGCTTGTAACGGCCAAACCGCTTTGTTGGCCAGTACAGCAGCAGCGCCAGCAAGACCGAGCCGAGCCATACCTGCCAGACATGCCCGACATCCACGCGCGGCAGGTCCAGCACGAACGCGGCCACGCGCTGCGCCACCAGCAACAGATACAGGTGCGCGATATAGAAGAACAGCGGCGCGCCACCGAACACGGCCGCGATCCGTACCCATCCAGCGTCGATGCGCTCGATCCAGGCCAGCACCAGCAGGCCCACGCCGAGCGTGAGCAGCAGGAAGTCCAGCGATGGCGGGTACTTCGTGAAATTCAGCCACGACATCGCGCTGCGCAGCAGCGTCTCGTGCGGCGCCCATGGCAGCGGCTCGCCATACAGGTTCCAGGTGCGCAGCAGCGCGAGCAGCAGCAGGCTGGCCGCACCTGCGAGCACCAGCCAGCGCCGGCGCTGTGCGGCGGGCATCCCACGCGCATACAGCGGGCCGCAGGCGTAACCGAGCAGGATCACGCCGATCCACGCCAGCAGCGGATAGCTGATGCGCACCCGCACCGGGTCGTACATCAGGTTGCCGCGCTGTTCGAGAATCGTCCAGGCACTGGCGGCCCAGGTATCCGGCGCGAACGCCACGCCAGCCAGCCCATTGTGGCCGCCCACGATCGCCGCGCCGATGGCCGCCAGCAGCAGCAGGGGCAGACGGTGCAGCAGGGCCAGCGCCAGCATCGACAGGCCGATCGCCCACATCACCTGCAGATACACGGTCTGCGGCGTGAAGGTGCCGGTCCAGGCGAAGTTGATGACGACGATTTCGAGCAGGATCAGGAAGGCGCCGCGTTTGGCCAGAAACCCCGTCGCGCTGCGCGGACCGCTCGCCGGATTGGCGTACAGCCAGGCCGACAGGCCGGTCAGGAACACGAACATCGGCGCGCAGAAGTGCGCGGCAAGGCGTGAAAAGAACAGGGCCGGGTCGGTGCTCGCGACATCCATCGGGTCGCTGACCTGGTGCTGCAGATAGAAGGTTTCGCGGACGTGATCGAGCGTCATGATCAGCATGACGAGTCCGCGCACGACATCGATCGACGCGATACGCTGGCTTGGCGGATTGACTGGGAGGCTGTGCACGGCGGCGTTCATGCAGTGGCAAAGCCCGGCATTCTACCCTGCGCCGCGCCCGGCATGCGACGCCTCTGGCATACTCGGGCCATCTTCCACGGCGAAACGGCAGGGTGTTGAACGATGAAACCGAGCATTCTCGTATTGGGCAGCGTCTGGTCGGACGACGTGCGCGAACAGGTGGCGCAAGCCTTCGACTGTCACTTCATGAAAGCGATCCCGCAGGCGGGCGACGCCGCGTTCGACGCGATCGCCGGCAGCATCCGCGGTGTGCTCACCACCGGCACGGTCGGTGTCACGCCGGCGCTGGTGGCAAGCCTGCCGCAGCTTGAGATCGTGACGGTGCACGGCGTGGGCGTCGATGCGGTGCCGCTGTCGCTGTTGGCTGAAAAGGGCATTCACGTGACCAACACGCCCGACGTGCTGACCGACGACGTGGCCGATTTCGCCGTGTTGTTGCTGCTGGCCACGGTGCGGCGCCTGCCGGTGCTCGATCGCTATGTGCGCGCCGGTGACTGGCTGGCCAAGGCGCCCCTGGGAGACGTGCAGGCGCGCGCACTGAAGGGCAAGGTCGCCGGCATCGTCGGCTTCGGGCGCATCGGCCAGGCTGTCGCCACGCGCCTGGAGGGCTTCGGGCTGCAGATCCGCTACTACCAGCGCAGCCCCGGGCCGGCGCCCGCGCAGCGCAGTGCGACGCTGCTCGCACTGGCACAGGAGAGCGACATGCTCGTGCTGTGCATGCCGGGCGGCGCCGACACGCAGGGCATGATCGACCAGGAGATCATCGAGGCGCTGGGGCCGCAAGGCACCCTGATCAACATCGCGCGCGGCACCGTGGTCGACGAAGCGGCGCTGGTAGCGGCACTGCAGGACGGCCGGCTGGGCGCCGCGGGCCTGGACGTGTTCGAACAAGAACCGCAGGTGCCGCAGGCGCTGCTGGCGCTGGACAATGTCGTGCTCACGCCGCACGTGGGCAGTTTTACCGTTGAAGCGCGGCGCGCGATGGGCGCGCTGGCAGTGGCTAATCTGGTCGCGCATTTCGAAGGCCAGCCGCTGCCGACGCCGGTGGACTGAGGTCGTCAACAAGGGGAGATAAGGGCGCCGCATTGCTGTATCATCCCCGTCCTGCAAACGAAAGTCACACATGCTCATCATCACCATCAAGCAGGGCAAGGAAAAAGCCCTGCTCGCCGGCGACCCGTGGATCTACCTGTCGGCCGTCGAAAAAGTCGACGGCAAGGGCCACGAACGCAACAAGCCGGGCATCACCGCCATCGTCCAAACGTCGACGCGCCAGTTCATCGGCCGCGCCGCCTACAACGCCAAGTCGCAGATCGTCGGGCGCATGTGGTCGTTGCGCGAGGACGAACCGGTCGATCATGCAATGATCAAGCGCCGCGTCCAGGCCGCCATCGACAAGCGCGCCGCCACGCTGCGCATTGCCGATCCGCAGGCGCTGATCGGTTTGATCGATGGTGAAAAAGATGGCTTGCCGGGCTTGCAGGTGCATCAATATGGTGGGGCCGATGGCTACCTGATCTGCCAGTTCAACGCTGCCGGTGTCGACATGTGGAAGGTGCCGGTCGTGCAGGCGCTATTGAAGGCCACCGGTTGCCGCAACGTCTACGAACGCAGCGACCCGCTCGTGCGCCAGGGCGAAGGCCTGTTGAACACGCCGGGCGCACTGGCCGGCGACGAACCGCCCGACCGCCTGATGGTGCGCGATGGCAAACGCCTGGTGCCGATGGATATCGCCACCGGGTTCACCTATCCGCGCTGAGCGGCTGCCCGGTCAGTCCAGGCGCTCGTGATGATCGGCCACGCCGCGCTTCCAGTAGGCCGATACTTTGGCCGCCTGGCGTGGCATGCCTGCCTCGACCAGCACCTGGCGCACACGCGCCATCAGCGCCGCTTCGCCGCCACCCCAGGCCAGCCCGGCGCCCGCCTGCGCCGGCAACTCCTTCAGCACCTGCAACAGCGCATCGTCGCTGTCGACCCAGTGGATACGGGCATCGGCGCGGGTCACCAACGTGCGGCGGTCCGCGGCGCTCACCAGCAGCACTGCGTCGACGCGGGCGTCTGCCGGCAATTCCTCGAGCCGGCGCGTCACGGCCGGCAGCGCGCTGTCGTCGCCGATCAGCAGGTGCCAGTCCATCGCCAGCGGCAGGATCATCGAACCGCGCGGCCCGCCGATGGTCGCGCGCTGGCCAATGGTTGCATTGCGCGCCCACTCGGCCGCACCGCCATGGCCGTGCAGCGCAAATTCGATGTCGATCTCGCGGGCGTCGGTGTCGACCCGGCGCGGTGTGTAGTCGCGCCGTACCTGCTCGCCACTGGCATCGTTGAACATGAACTTGACGTGGTCGTCGAACGACAGCGACGTGAAGTCCGCCAGCGCCTCGCCCTGGAACGTGATGCCGGCAAAGCCGGGGCTGACGCGGTTGATGCGCGCCACGGTGACCTCGCGCAGTTTCAGGTCGTGGCGCACGCGTTCGATCGTGGGGATGCGGTTTTCACTCATGCTACACTCCATCAATTAGTTGATAACGTCCACCATTATGCAAAAAGAAGTTGATAGAGTCAACCAAAAAGGCGGCGAAGATCCGCTCGAGGTCATGCATGCGATCGTGCACCTGTATCGTTCGCAGCAGATGCGCGGTCTGCGCAGCGGCGTGCAGGCCGGCTCGCACGAGCTGGCGCACATGGAAATCAAGGTGCTGCGGTTTTTCGGCCGTCATCCCGGCGCGACGCAGAGCGAGCTGGTCGCGCATTCGGGCCGTGACAAGGCGCAGGTTGCGCGCCTGATCAAGGGCTTGCGCGATGCGGGGATGCTCGATGCGACAGCCGACGAGGCGGATCGGCGCAGTACACGGCTCACATTGAGCAGTGCAGGGCAGGCGGTGTCTGAGGAACTGCGACGGCAAAGCGGCGCATTGGGAAAGATTGCCCTGGCAGGGCTGGACGGGGCCGAGCAGGCCCAGTTGATGGCGTTGCTGGCGCGCGTGCGCGCCAACCTGGAAGCCGGCGCGGCCTGAGGCCGCGCCGGCGGGTGGGTCGAATCGTTTACTCGACCCAGCCGAAGCCGTCGCGCGCCAGCAGCGCGAACGATTCCGGCGGACCCCACGAACCGGCCGCATACGCATGGGGCTTTTCGCCCAGCGTCTCCCAGCCATTGATGATCGGCTCGACCCATTCCCACGCTGCCTCGAGTTCATCGCGGCGCATGAAGTGCGTCAGGCGGCCACGTACGACGTCGATCAGCAGGCGTTCATAGGCTTCGGCGCGGCGCTGCGCGAATGCCGACTGCAGATCGAGGTTCAGCGCGACCTGCTGCATCAGCATGCCGCTGCCTGGCTGCTTGGCGAAGATCTGCAGCTTGATCGCTTCTTCGGGCTGCAGCTCGATGACGAGGCGATTGGCCACGCCGCCTGGCGTTTCCGGGAACAGCGGGAACGGCGGATTGGCGAACTCGATGACGATCTTCGACGAGCGCCGCGCCATGCGCTTGCCGGTGCGCAGATAGAACGGCACCTTCGACCAGCGCCAGGTATCGATGTGGGCGCGCAGGGCGACGAAGGTCTCGGTGTGGCTGTCGGCCGGCACGTTGCTTTCTTCGTGATAGCCCTTCGCTTCCTGGTTGCCGCTCACGCCACGCGAATACTGGCCACGCACGGTGTCGCGCGCGATATCGGCCAGGCCCATGCGGCGCAGCGAGCGCAGCACCTTGAGCTTTTCATCGCGCACGGCGTCGGGCGAGAGCGAGGTTGGCGGCTCCATCGCCACGATGCACAGCAGCTGCATCAGGTGGTTCTGCACCATGTCGCGCATCGCGCCGGCGCTGTCGTAGAAGCCCGCGCGGCTGCCCACGCCGACTTCTTCGGCCACCGTGATCTGCACGCTGGCGATGTTCGGAGCGCGCCACAGCGGTTCCAGGATCGAGTTCCCGAAGCGCAGCACCATCAGGTTCTGCACGGTCTCTTTGCCCAGGTAGTGGTCGATGCGGTAGATCTGCGACTCGGCAAAATGCTTGCCGACCGCCTCGTTGATCTCGACGGCCGAGGCCAGGTCGCGCCCCAGCGGTTTCTCGAGCACGACGCGCGCATTGGCGTCGACCAGGCCGGTGGCGGCGAGCTTGTCGCAGATCATCGTGAACAGCGATGGCGCGGTGGCGAGATAGAACACGCGCTGGGCGCCATCGCGCGAGACGTCGCGCAGCGTGTCGAAGACCGGCGCCTCAGCGACGTCGACCTTCACGTAGACCAGCAGATCCAGGAAACCGGCCCAGCTTTTCTCGTTGAAGTTGTCGCCGCTGATGAACGAGCGCGAATGCTCTTCGATGAAGGCGAGATAGGCCGCGCGGTCATAGTCCTGGCGGCCGGTCGACAGGATGCGGGTCGATGCCGGCAGGTTGCCGTGCAGGTAGGCCATGTACAGGGCGGGCAGCAGCTTGCGCATGGCAAGGTCGCCCATCCCGCCGAAGATGGTCATGTCGAGGGGGAGGCCGTTGTCAATCTCGGTCGAGGTGCTCATGGGTCTTTCGCTGGCAGGTTGGAGAAAATCGCGTGCGTCGCGGGCCGTAGATTGTAGCGTACCTGAGGCCCGACGGATGCCCGGCGTGCCGCCGGGGTATGCCTGACGTGGACGAAAAAAAGCCCGCGCAAGCGCGGGCCCAAGGACGCAAGGACGCGTTCGGTCAGAACTTGTAACGCAGCCCGAACAGATATTCGCGGCCCGTGACGTTGTTGACGACGACGCTGTTGCGCGCCCGGCTGATGAACTGGTCGCTTTCTTCGTTGGTCAGGTTGACGCCTTCGAGCGTGAACTCGAGCTTGTCGTTGACCTTGTACGAGAACGACAGGTCGACGTTGAGCGTTTCATTCTTGCCTTCGACGTCGTTGTTGTTCTGACCCGGCACGCGGGTCACGAAGCCCGAGCGCTGGGCGGCCGAGACACGCGCGCTGAACTTGCCGTCGTCATAGAACAGCGTGGCGTTCCATGCTTTCGGCGACAGGTTCAGCAGGTCGTCCGTGATGCGCGCGTCGCTGGTCGGCGAGACCAGGTATTCGATCTTCGACGAGACCCGGGTGTAGTTCAGCAGCGTGCCGAAGTTCTTGCCCCAGCCGGGCAGGAACGTGAACGGCTGCTGGTAGTTGATCTCGAAGCCTTTCAGCTTGCCGCCGTCGGTATTGACCGGGGTGGTCAGCGCAAACACTTCTTCACCCGTGAAGTTTGCCGGCAGCAGCGACAGCGGCAGACCCGAATCGCGGAACGCCACGTTGGTACGCAGGCTCTGGATATAGGTGTCGATGTTCTTCTGGAACAGGCCCACGCCGACGAACGCCTTGTTCTTGAAGTAGTACTCGAAGCTGGTGTCGAAGGTCTTGGCGCGGAACGGTTTCAGGAACGGGTTGCCCGTGTTGATCGACAGGTTGCCGGTGGTCGCGATGCTGCCGCCCGGCGACAGGAAGCCCAGTTGCGGGCGCGTCATGACCTTGGCGGCGCCGACGCGCACGATGAATTCGTCGGTGATGTTCGCAGCCAGGTTGAACGATGGCAGCGTGTCCTTGTAGTCGTGGTCGACCGTGACCGCGGTGCCACCGCCGGCGGCCTGGTAGCCGGTCGTCGACAGGTCGGTCTTCACATGGCGCACGCCGACGTTGCCGCGCACCGGGATATTCCACAGGTCGTAGCGGAACTCGCCCATCAGGTACAGGCCATCGCTCTTCTCGGTGACCGAGCGGTTGTTGCCGCGTGCATTGCCGTTCTCGATCGACGACAGCCGGAAGTCGCCCGGGCCGCCTGCAGGACCGCTCTTGATGCAGTTGCAGTAGATGTCGTAGGCAGCGGCGATCGCCTGCAGGTTCGGCACGACCCAGCCGGTCGGATTTCCGGCGGGGAGGCCCAGGTTGCTGCCAAAGCCGGTCAGGTTGGACGTCAGGCCGGTGGCGCCTGCGGGCGGTGCGAAGATCGTGTCGTTCTGGTTCACGCGCCGGAATTCGTAGGTGTCCGAGCTGTACTTCTTGCTGTTGACGCCACCCTTGATCGTGAAGATGTCACTGGCTTCCCACGCCAGGTCGAACTGGCCGACGTTGTTGACGTTGTCGGTGCCTTGCGGACGGGTGCGGATCTCGCTGGTCGTGGTGTTGGGGACCGTCGATGGCTGCGTGCCGCTGGCCACCTGCGGTACGCCGACCAGGCCCAGACGGTTGCCCATCGGGTCGAACGGATAGCCGATGACCGGGCGGCGGTCGTCGTTGCGGAAGTCGAGCGTGTAGCCGTCGACGTTCAGCGCGTCGAGCGTGACCGTGGTCTGCACCGGATTGCGGAACTTCGAATTGGCGCGGCCGTAGCGGGCGCTCATGCTCAGCGTGTCGGTGATCTTGTGTTCGAGCGTCAGCGTCGGCTGCGTGAAGGTGGTCTTCAGTTCGTCGAAGCGCTGCTCGGAGCGGATGTCAACGCCGTTGTATTTGCCATACAGCAGAGCGCCGTTCGGCGCGTACTCGGCCTGCACCACGCTCATTTGCGGCTTGCCGCCCTGGCTGGCGCTGCGGCTGAACGAGGTCGCTTCCAGGAAGTCTTCCTGGCGCGTGGCGTCGAGCTTCGAGTACAGCATGTCGAACGTGAGCAGGGTGCCGCGCTGCGGGCGCCACTGCACCGAGGCGGTCAGGCCCAGGCGATCCTGGTCGTGGGTCAGGCGGCCATAACGTGGCAGGCGCGGATGGAAGTTGTCCGGGCTGCTGGCGGCGTTGTAGGCAGCCTGGTTTTCCGGGGTGTTCGGCAGGCGCGCGACACCTTGTGCGGCGGGGCCGCAGGTGGTCGCGGTGGAGTTGGCCGGGTTGGCGGCGGCAGCGCCTTGCGGTGCGCACCAGCCGCCGGACGACGGGCCGTTATCCCAGCGCACGGTGCTGAAACCGTCTTCCAGTACACGGCGTTTCGAGAATGCGCCCGAGACCAGCACGCCGACCTTGCGGTCGAAGAACGTATCCGAAATCATGAAGGCCGCGCGCGGATCGGTCTTCTCGGAGCCGTCGTTGTACTTGCCCTTGAGGGCGACCGTGGCGTTGAAGCCTTTCAGGTCGAACGGGCGCAGCGTCTGCAGGTCGACGGTGGCGCCAAGCGAGCCTTCGTCGACATCGGCCGAAGAGCTCTTGCGCACCGTCAGGGCGCTGAACAGTTCAGACGCAAACACGTTGAAGTCGAAGCCGCGGCCACGGTTGGTGCCGCCCGAGCTGTCGGTGCCGCCGGTGGTGGCCAGGCCCTCGATGCCGTTGATGCGCACGCGGGTAAAGTCCTGGCCCAGGCCGCGTACGGTGATCGAACGGCCTTCACCCGCATCGCGGTCGATGACGACGCCCGGCACCCGCTGCAGCGACTCGGCCAGGTTCGTGTCAGGGAACTTGCCCATGTCTTCCGACTTGATGACGTCGACGATGCCGTTTTCCTGGCGCTTGGCGTTCAGGGCGCTTTCGAGCGAGGCGCGCAGGCCCGTGACGACCACCGTTTGCGCTGCGCCGGCGCCGGCCGGTGTCGCGGCCACTTCCTGCGCGAACGCGGGGCCCAGCGACATGGCGGATACCGAGGCTGTGCCGAGCAGGCACAGGGTGAGTTTGCGCAGCGATGCGCGGTGCGGGTGTTGGTTCATGCTGTCTCCATGCGTTTTTATCGGGGTGGACATCGGTTGGTCCACCGGCGCTGCATTGTTTAATCTGGTCAGGCCAGTTTTTGAATTCTATGTCACAACTGGCAATTTTGGTCAGACCAATTAAAAAATATTTTTCATCTGGCCTGACCTGTTGCGAGTCAGGTCTTTTTGTGCAAGACCTGCTTGTATCGCTTGCCGGCAATGGTGACGTTGTCCAACGTGATGTCGACAGCGTTGTGCACGAACCACGGCTGGCGCGTGTTGGCGGGCGTGCCGAAATCCGAATCGCTGATGCGCACGCGCGCGATCGGCGGTATCGGTGTGCCCGGCTTGCCGTTGAAGCTCGACGCCACGGGGCCGAGCAGCACGAACGCCTGATAGCACGAGAATTGACCCTTGCCCGTCGCGACATTCCTGGCGCGCACATTGCGGATGTCGATGTCCGACACCTGCGGTGGACGACTGCGCATCGTGTCGTCGCCCGGCACGTAATCGCAGTCGATCGTGATGATCGCGCCGGCGCTCGAGGCGACCGGCTGCTTGAGCTCATGCGCGCCGGCCAGCGGCTTGTACAGCCCGGGTTCGAGCGCCACGCCATTGGGCAGCGTCACGTCGCGCACGTACAGGTGGCGCAGAAAGCCGCCCCGGTTCATGTTTGTCTTGAGCCGGATCGCCGTGTTCAGCGGATCGTCCTTCCAATGGGTATTGCGAAAATCGAGCTGCTGCGCGTAGACGTGCTCGATCCCGCCAGCCATCTCGCTGCCGAGCGTGACGCCGCCATGGCCGCTGTTCATCACGCAGCGCTGGATGACGATATTGCGCGTCGGGCCATGCTGCGTGTCGCGGTTCTTGCCGGCCTTGATGGCAATGCAGTCGTCGCCATTATTGAAGTGGCACTCGTCGACCAGCACGCCGTCGCAAGCCTCCGGGTCGAACCCGTCGCTGTTCGGGCCCAGGCTTTCCATGTCCACGCGGCGGATCACGAGGTCCCTGCAATTGACCGGGTGGTGCAGCCAGAACGGCGCGGCATTGACCTGGTAGCCCTGCAGCAGCACCTTGCTGCAGCCAATCAGCTCGATCATGCACGGGCGCAGATAGTGGCCATGGCCGAACACGCGCCGTTCGACCGGCACGCCGGCCTCGGACAGCGCGGGCAGATAGCGCGAGTCGGTCTGCCAGCGGTCGCCATCACCCTGGATGCTTGCCTGCAGCCGCGCGTCGATACCGGGAACGACGCGGTCGAGCGGGGCGTTGGCCGGATTGGCGGCCACTTCGGTGCGGGTCCGTACCGGTTTGCCGCGCCCCTTCCAGTCCCACCAGCATTCCGGTTGCTGCGCGAAGCCCGGTTCGAACGGCACGCCGCCCTGGCCATTGAGGATGCTGGTCCAGTCTTCGCCGGTGAGGGCGATATTCTGCTGGTCGATCGCGTACACCATCGGCGAATAATTCAGGCAGTCGTTGCCCTGCCAGCGCGACAGCACCAGCTTGCCGTTGGCGCCGCAGTCATGCGCGCCGTGACGCGCATAGTGCTCGGGGTTGGCCGAAAAATGCACGCGCGCGCCGGCGGCCAGGTGCACGTGGACATTCGAGCGCAGCACGATCGGCCCGGCGCAATACCACTCGCCTTTCGGGATTACGACGCGCCCACCGCCCTTGGCATGGCAGGCGGAAATTGCAGCCGCGATGGCCGGATAGCAGTCGGGCGAGCCGGGCGCCGGCGTGTCGAGCATGCCATCGACGAGCGAGGCGACCTGGCCCGGCACCTCCATCAGCGCGGCCGGCTTGGCGCCGTAGGCGATGACGTCGAAGTCTTCCTTGCGAAACGCCAAGGGCGTGGCGAAGCGGGCGATGATGTCGTTGGCGCGCTGCCACGGGTCGGGCGGCGCGGGTGCAGCGACGGTAGCGGCGGCGAGGGCGGGCTTGACGCCGGAGAGCAGCAGCGAGGCCGCCGGTACGGTGCGCAGCAGCGCGCGGCGTGTGGGGTGAAATGCCATCGTCAGTCTCCTTTGGCGGGCGCGATTGTCACGCGCACCGGGCTGGCGTCGCGCGCGGCGACGGCCGCTGCCTGGTCTTGCCATTGTTCGCGGCTGGTGATCTCGCCAGCGCGGCGCCAGGCGGCGCCTGCGTAGTAGCGCAGCGGCTGGCCCGGCATGGCGTTGGCCACGATCAGCTCATTGAGCGCGTCCTGGGCGAAGCCTTCGGCGGTTGGCAGCACAATCGCGGTACCGAAGGCATCGTTGGTGGTCTGCTCGACCCACTGCAGCAGCACCTTGCCATCGCGCGTGGTGGCGATTTCCGGGGACTGGCCCTTGTCGCCCGGCGTCTTGTTCAGGCCCACGGCGACCATCAACGGGCGGTTGCCGCTGGCGGTGAAGGTGCTGTCGATGCGGTCGAACCAGTGGCCGGCATCGACCGTGAAGCGTTTGACTTCGCTGACCTGGCGCCCGCTCGCGTCCCACGGCGCGTAGTGCAGCTCGAACACCGTGCGGATCGGGCCATTGGCCAGGATCTTGAAGTTCGCGTAGTTCACGCCCGGGTACAAGGTCGCACCGCTCCAGATGCCGGTGCCACCGGCGCCGCGCGACTTGCCGACGTTGTACATGTCCATGCCTTCGCCCTGGTCCTTGTGATAGTGGTCGTGGCCCTTGTTGTACCAGCGGTCGACGATCGGATAATCGACGCGCTTGAACCAGATATCCAGGCCGCTCGTGACCAGGACTTCCTTGACGACGCCAGGCGGGGCGGGCGCTGCCAGCGCCGGCCCGTAGGTGCGGTGGGCGATCTTGTCATTTTCCCACGCGAAGTCGTCCAGCCGCTCGGGTACCTGGCGCGCGAAGGTCTTGATCGGGAACGGTGGGGCGACGCCGTCGATGCG
This sequence comes from Oxalobacteraceae sp. CFBP 8761, assembly GCA_014841595.1. Lineage (NCBI taxonomy): Bacteria > Pseudomonadati > Pseudomonadota > Betaproteobacteria > Burkholderiales > Oxalobacteraceae > Oxalobacteraceae sp. CFBP 8761. The sequence goes on from JACYUE010000001.1 coordinate 2,071,622, forward strand.
CTCGATGGTGAACCCGGCGCTCTTTTCGCCGGCGGCAAAGCTGTGCTGGAACAGCAGTTCGCCGTAGGCGACGCCTTCGTTCTTCGGGTCCTTGGCCTGTGGCGCGATATTCGTCACCTGGTGCGGCAGCACCCGGCCACGCGCATCCTTCACCGCGATTTTCTGCACCATCGCGCCGGGCAGGGCGGCGTTGACGTCCTTCCACGGGATCGAGATGGTCTCGGAAGGGCGGGCAATGGCCAGGTCTTGTTCGACGGTCACGCGGATGCTGTCCGCATGGGCGTGCGCCAGCGGCGCGGCCACTGCGGGGATGAGCAGCGCGGCGAGTACGAGTCGGTTCATGTCAGTCACTCCGAGGTCAGTGGTGTTCGCGGTAGTCGGTCTGCCCGCCCTTGGGCATGTAGTGGTACGTGCGCACCTTGTGCTGCACCTCGAACGCGGGGTTCGTCACCAGGCGGATGATTTCGGCGCCGGCCAGCAGCATCGGGCCGTAGCCGTGCAGCGCATCCACGCTCGTCGGGCGGTGGTAGTAATAAACCATATCGCCGGCCAGCGTCGTGCCCACGCACGTGCCTTCCACTTGGCCCAACGCCGTGATGCGGGTGGACAGCGCGTTCCAGCCGGCTTGCGCGATCGAGCCGTAGGTCGTCGGGCTGACCCAGCCCTGGTTGACCGCATGCGCGAACACATAGGTGAAGATCGCGCTGGCCGACGTTTCAAGATACGAGTCGTTGCGGTCGATCATCTGGTGCCACAGGCCGCTGCCGCTTTGCAGTTCGGCGATGCCCTTGAGCGACGCGCGCAGCTGTGCCAGCACTTTCGGGTAGCCGGGATGGTCTTTTGGCAGCACGTCGAGCAGGTCGGACATCGCCAGCACCGCCCAGCCATTGGCGCGCGCCCAGTAAAAGCGCGGCGCGTCCGGGTGGTTCGCATGCCAGCCGTGCGTGTACAGGCCAAGCTGGGGATTGAACATGCGGCTCGACATGCCCATCACATTATTGACGGCGTCGTCGAAATACGCGCGCTCGCCCGTCAGCCGGCCCATCTCGGCCAGCGCCGGGATGCTCATATACATGTCGTCGGCCCACAGCGAGACTTCCTGCGGGCGCTTGCGGGCCATCGTGCCGTCGTCCAGCCGGAACTGGCGCTTGGCGACCCAGTCGCTGCAGGTGTCGATCATGGGCTTGAGGTCCGGCCCGACCCTGGCGGCGCGCGCGCGGATCAGGGCGGCGCACATCGAGCCGGCGTCGTCGAGAGAGCGGGGATCGAGAAAGCGCGAAAAGCTGTTGGCCCGTTCGAGCTTGAACTGCTGTTCCTGTGCACGAAAGTACGGCAGCGTCTCGGCAAAGAAAGCGAAGTGGCGTTTGGTCATGGCGGTAAAGCCCTGGTCCTTGGTAACCTCGGCAGCCTTGAGCAGGCCCGAATGCACCACGCCCATCTCGTAGACCTGGATCCCGTAGTCGCCGGCGCTCTTTTCGAAGACCGCGTCGGCGCTCGGCTTTTTCAGGTCCGTGATCGGCTGGCCGGTGCGCTTGCTGACGATGCGGGTTGGCGTCGCGCGGTCCATGAAGGCGCGGATGGCCTGCAACTGCGCGGTGACTTCCGCCACCACCGGCTTTTTATAGGGGATCGGGTAGGTGCCTTCGCCAGCGTCGCCCAGATTCGTGTTGTCGGGATTGCGGTACGGGCCCTGCGCCAGCGCGGACGAGGATATCAACGCGCAGCCCAGCAGGGCTGCAAGCAATGGGCGTTGCAGATGCAGTTTCATTTGTCTCCAATCGGCATCGTGATTTTCACTTATGTATTTACCTGTGTCTTGGTCGTGCAGGTAGCGCTCTTTTGGTCAGGCCATTCTAATTTGGTCAGACCAAAATCGCAAGGTGGACTAGCCACTTTTCGATTTTGTATGGCATACTTTCTCGGAACTTCCAGATAAGGCAGACCAATGAACCAGCTCGTCCCTCGTACTATCCGCATGCAAGCCAGCGACAATGTGGCGATCGTCGCCAACGACGGTGGCCTGCCGGCCGGCACCGTCCTTGCGGACGGGCTGGTGCTGGTGGAGGGCGTCCCGCAGGGGCACAAGGTCGCGCTGGTCGACCTGCTCGACGGCGACGCGGTGATCCGCTACGGCGTGACGATCGGGTACGCCAATGGCGCGATCCCGCGCGGCAGCTGGATCTCGGAAAAGGTGCTGCACATGCCGGCCGCCCGCTCGCTGGACGACCTGCCGGTGGGGACGCACGCGGTCGCCTCCTTCCCGCCGCTCGAGGGTTACACCTTCGAGGGCTTTCGCAATCGTGACGGGTCGGTCGGCACCCGCAACGTGCTGGCGGTGACCAGCACCGTGCAGTGCGTGTCGGGTGTGATCGAACATGCGGTCAAGCGCATCCGGGCCGAACTGCTGCCGCGCTACCCGAACGTCGACGATGTCGTCTCGCTCGAACACAATTATGGCTGCGGCGTGGCGATCGATGCGCCGGGCGCAGAGATCCCGATCCGCACGCTGCGCAACCTGTCGAAGAACCCGAATTTTGGCGACAACGTCATGGTCGTGAGCCTTGGCTGCGAGAAGCTGCCGCCAACGCGCCTGTTCCCGGCCGGCTCGATACCGATCGGCGCCGCCGAACCGTCGGTCATATGCCTGCAGGATGCGCAGCATGTCGGGTTCATGTCGATGATCGACAACCTGATGGCCACTGCGCAGCGCCACCTGGAAGCGCTCAATGCCCGCCAGCGCACCACCTGTCCGGCGTCCGAACTGGTGGTGGGCGTGCAGTGCGGCGGCAGCGACGCGTTCTCCGGCGTGACCGCCAACCCGGCTGTCGGCTTTGCGACCGACCTGCTGGTGCGCGCCGGCGCGGCCGTGATGTTCTCGGAAGTGACCGAGGTGCGCGACGGGATCGACCAGTTGACGGCGCGCGCCGCCACGCCCGAAGTGGCTGCGGCGATGGTGCGCGAGATGCAGTGGTACGACGATTACCTGGTGCGCGGCGGCGTCGACCGCAGCGCGAATACCACGCCCGGCAACAAGAAGGGCGGCCTGTCGAACATCGTCGAAAAGGCGATGGGCTCGATCGTAAAGTCGGGCAGCACGGCGATTACCGGCGTGCTCTCGCCCGGCGACAAACTGAAGCAGAAAGGCCTGATCTACGCGGCCACGCCGGCCAGCGACTTCATTTGCGGTACGCTGCAGATGGCCGCCGGCATGAACGTCCACGTGTTTACCACGGGGCGCGGCACGCCGTACGGCCTGGCCGCGGTCCCCGTGATCAAGATGGCGACGCGCTCCGAGCTGGCACGCCGCTGGCACGACCTGATGGACGTCGACGCCGGCCGCATTGCCACCGGCGAAGCGAGTATCGAGGACGTGGGCTGGGAACTCTTCCGCCTGATTCTCGACGTCGCCAGCGGGCGCCAGACCTGGGCCGAACAGTGGAAGCTGCACAATTCGCTGGCGCTGTTCAATCCGGCGCCGGTGACGTAATCTACAAATAGAAACATTCAGGAGACCGTGCATGACCGAAGTTGAGAACAAAGTGGGCAAGCCATTCAAACGCATCCTGCTGACCGGCGCGGCCGGCGGCCTGGGCAAGGTGCTGCGCGATCGCATCAAGCCGTGGGCCGACGTGGTGCGGCTGTCGGATGTCGTCGACATGGGCGAAGCCCGCGAAGGCGAAGAGATCGTCCAGTGCGACCTGGCCGACCGGGAAGCGGTGATCAAGCTGCTGGAGGGCGTGGACGCCGTGCTGCACTTTGGCGGCGTCTCTACTGAAAAGCCGTTCGAGCCGATCATGCAGGCCAATATCCTGGGCGTGGCCAACCTGTACGAGGCGCTGCACAAGGCCGGCACGAAGCGCGTGATCTTTGCCAGCTCGAACCATGCGATCGGCTACCACCGCACGACCGAGATGCTCGACGCGAATTCGCCGACCCGCCCGGACAGCTACTACGGTCTGTCGAAGGTGTTCGGCGAGCAGATGTCGCGCTATTACTACGACCGCTTCGGCATCGAGACGGTGTGCGTGCGGATCGGCTCGAGCTTCCCGGAGCCGGCCAACAAGCGCATGATGAGTACCTATCTGTCGTATGACGACCTGACCGAACTGCTGCGCTGCGCGCTATTTGCGCCGCGTGTGGGCCACACGATCGTCTACGGCATGTCGGACAACGACAGCGTCTGGTGGGACAACCGGCTGGTCGCGCACCTGGGCTTCAAGCCCAAGGACAGTTCGCGCACCTTTGCGCACCTGTTCCCGGATTCGGCCGAATTCCCTGCCCCGGACGATGTGACGACGATCTACCAGGGCGGTAAATTCCTGCTCGACGGCCCGCAATACTGATGCCGGTGGCGCGCCCCATGCTGCAACGCCTCGTCCTGCGCAACCACAGCCTGGCGGCCGAGATCGTGCCGCAGATCGGCGGCAGCCTCGCGCGCCTGGACTGGCTGCGTGGCGCACAACCGGTGCCACTGCTGCGCGGCCTCCCGCCGGATTTTTCGGGCATGCCGCAGCCGGGCCAGCTGGCCTGCTTCCCGCTGGTGCCATGGTCGAACCGGATCGCGCCATCCGGCTTCGAATACGCCGGCCAGCGGTATGTGCCAACGCCGAACCGCCCAGGCGAGAAGGTCGCCATTCATGGCGATGGCTGGCAGCAGGCGTGGGACGTGCAATCGCTGACCTTCGATTCGATCCTGCTGCGCCTGACGCGCCACGAATTCGCGCCGCTCGCGTATGACGCCACGCTGCGCTACACGCTCGATGACGACGCACTGATCGTCGAACTCACCGTGCGCAATGCCGGCGCCGTGGCGCTGCCATTCGGACTGGGTCTGCATCCGTGGCTGCCCGACCCGGGCGGCGCGCAGCTGCAGGCGCGCGCCGATGCGGTCTGGCTGTCGGGCGCCGACAAGCTGCCGTCGAGCCGGCGCGCCGTACCTGCGCACTGGGACTACCGCACGTTCGCGCCGCTGCCAAAGGAAGCTGTCGACAACGCATTCGCCGGATGGGACGGGGTCGCGCGTGTGCGCTGGCCGGGGCGGGGCGTGGGCCTCGCCATCGAGGCGGCGATGGATTACTTCATCCTTTACGCGCCACCGGGCCGCGATTTCTTCTGCTTCGAGCCGGTCGACCATCCGATCAATGCGCACAATATGCCGGGCTATCCTGGCCTCACCGTGCTGGCGCCCGGCGCCAGTGTGAGCCGCTCGGTCATCTTCCGGGGCGAGTCGCTGTGACGCGCTGGCCGCTGGCGATCTGGCTGCTGTTGCCGGTCGCCGGCGCCGTCAACATCGCTACCGCCCAGCCGTACAACGCCGAGACCACGTACCGCAAACTCGTCGCCGCCTATCCCGACATCCGCATTGCCAGCAGCACGGCGCCGGCGCCCGTCCGGGTGCGCAAGGACATTGTCTACGCGCGCCGGGGCGAATTGTCGCTGGCGCTCGACCTGTATTCGCCGGGGCCGCGAGACCAAGCGGCGCCAATCGTCGTGCTGGTGCATGGCGGCGGCTGGCGCAGTGGCGACCGTAGCGAGATGGCCCCGCTGGCAGCAAGGCTGGCCGCGCGCGGCTATGCGGCGGCCACGGTCAGCTATCGCTTGTCGGGTCAGGCGCGCTATCCGGCGGCGATTGATGACGTCAAGGAGGCGATGCGTTGGCTGCACGCGCATCCCGAGGTCCACGGCGCCGACGTCGACCGGATGGTGATCGCGGGCGGTTCCGCTGGCGGGCAGATTGCCACGCTGGTTGGCATGACGAGCCCCGGTGCCGTCCAGGCGGTGATCAATATCGACGGGCTGTCGGATTTCACGAGCGAAGAAGCACGGCGCCACGAGGACGATCCGAGCAAGAACCCGTCCGCCGCCGGCGCCTGGTTTGGCGGGCGCTACTCCGAGCAGCCGGCGCGCTGGCAGCAGGCCTCGCCGATCAACCATGTGAGCAGGGCGAGTCCGCCGGTATTGTTCATCGTGAGCAGCGTCCCGCGTTTTTCGGTCGGTCGCGAGGCGATGACGGCAAAGCTGCACGAGCACGGTGTCGTTGCCGAGACGGTCGCGTTGCCTGGTACGCCGCATTCATTCTGGTTGTTCGATCCGTGGGTCACGCCGACGGTCGATGCGATGACCGATTTTATCGAGCGCGTGTTTGGTGGGTCGCCTGGCGGGTGATGTCGCAATGCGAGCAGCATGCATCGTTACAAAGCGCGTTTTTTCTCGCAGGAATCGTCGCTATAGTGACAGCGGGCGCCATTGTGCGGCAAACATTGTGGGGTAAGGTTCATGACATTCAGGCTCTGCTGCGCTGCAATCAGCGTCGCTTTGGCGCTCGGTGTGCCGGCGCATGGTGAGGAGGCGGCCGCAGCGCGCGAGCAGACGGTCAAGCGCCAGATCATCGAAGAGTCCATCGCGTCCTATCCTGGCCGCTGCCCTTGTCCATACAATGTGACGCAAAATGGCAGTGCCTGCGGTGGACGAAGCGCCTGGAGCCGGCAGGGCGGTTACGCACCGATCTGCTACGAGCGAGAAATAACGGCGGATGCCGTACGTGCACGGATCGAACAGACCCGCCAATCACGGGCGCGGACAAATGGCGCGCCGCAATCGGACTAATCGACCTTTTCACCAGCTATCGCTTTCCAGAGGAACCAGGCATGCAACGCTGTTACTGCCGTATCTTGTCCGTCGTGGTGTTCACGTTTTTCACCGTTACCGCCGCCAACTGTCAGGCGCAGACGCCGGCCCCCGGCCGGCCTGAACGCGTCACCGCGCTGCTTCCCGAGATCGACCGCATGTACGCGGCGCTCGCTGTCCGAGAGCATCTCCCGGGCCTGGTCTACGGCGTGGTCCTGGACGGCAAGCTCGTGCATGTACGGGCGCTTGGCCTGGCCGACGTCGAGCGCAAGATCGCTGCGAGCAGCGTCACTGAATTTCGGATCGCCTCCATGACCAAGAGCTTCGTGGCGATGGCGGTGCTGAAGCTGCGTGACGGCGGCAAGCTGCGCCTTGACGATCCGGTTGCCGATTATCTGCCCGAACTGCGCGACGTCACGCTGCCGACCTCCGACTCGCCGGCAGTGACGATTCGGCACCTGATGACCATGACCACCGGGCTGCCCGAAGACAACCCCTGGGGCGACCGCCAGATGACGTTGTCCAATAGCAGGCTCGAACAGCTGATTGCCGGCGGGTTGTCGTTTTCCTCCACGCCCGGTCAAGGCTTCGAATACAGCAACCTCGGCTACATCATGCTGGGCAAGGTGGTCAGCAAGGTGTCCGGCATGCGCTTCCAGGATTACGTCACGCGCGAGATCCTGCAGCCGCTGGGCATGACCAGCACACGCTGGGAATACACACGGGCGGCGCCGGGCAAGCTTGCGTTGGGATACCGGTGGGATCGCGATCGGTGGGAGCCCGAACCGATCCTGCCTGACGGCGATGGCGCCGCCATGGGCGGCTTGATCACCACTGCCGACGACTTCGCACGCTACGTGGCATTCCACCTCGATGCGTGGCCAGCCCGCAGCGGCCCGGAGCGGGGCCCGCTGCGCCGGGCGTCGGTGCGCGAGATGCAACAGCCGCATGTCTTCACCGGATTGTCCGCCAACGCAACCATGCTAGATGGAAAAACACGCAATCCCGACGTGAGCTTCTACGGCTATGGCCTTGACACGCAGCGTGATAGCCGCGATGTGGTGATCACCGGTCACTCGGGCGGCTTGCCGGGGTTTGGCAGCCAGTTCTATTTTGCGCCCGCGCATGGCGTCGGTGTCTTTGCCTTCACCAACCTGCGTTACGGTCCGGTGTATGGCCGCACCGGCAAGGCGCTCGCGATGCTGATCGAGCGGGGCGGTCTTGGCCCACAGCCGGTGCCCGTGTCGTCCATCCTGGCGACGCGCCACCGGCAGGTGGCGCAACTGGTGCAGTCGTGGGACGACGGTTTGGGCAACGCGATCGCCGCCGACAACCTTTTCCTTGACCGCTCGCGCGACGCGTGGATGGCCCACGCGCGTACCACGCTGAACGCGATTGGCAAGATAACCTCGGTCGGGCCGATCACCGCTGAAAATGCCTTGCGCGGTACGTTTGCGCTGGTTGGCGAAACCGGTGTTGTGAACGTCGGCTTTACATTGACACCCGAGCGCGAGCCGAAGGTGCAGGAGATCACCCTCACGGCGCAGAAGCCCTGAGCGCCTTCCCCTGGTTATCAGGGGCATGTGGTCGTGTCTTGGACGATTGCTGTCGCAACCAACTTGCATCACGTAGAATGCGCCGGTCAACCGCCATTCCCCGCGCATGCCACGCTCCATCCTTCATTGCCTGCTATCGCTGTTATTGCTCGTCTCGCAGCAGATGGCGCTGGCGCATGGGCTGTCGCACTGGCATAGCGCGCAGCAACGCCATGTCATGCAGCAAGCGGGCGGTCAGCCGGACGCACCTGCGCTGCAGGAGTTCTGCGCCGAATGCGCGGCCGATGCCCAGTTGGATGTCGGATTGCCGCTGCCGCAATACCTGGGCCACGTACCGCAAACGGCCGTTGCCGGTCCACTGGCGCTTGGCGCCGATCTTGTGCGGGCGCAGCCCATCCGCGCGTGCCTGCCGCGCGGCCCTCCTCGGGCGAACTGATTCGATCCGCTGTCATCGATGCATTGCCATGGCGCCGCCGTGGCATTGCCGTTCGCACCCATTTTGCTCGAGGTTGTATCCATGAATATTCAACGTACGCTGCTCGCCAGCGCCATCCTGCTCGCCTGGAATCTGCCCGCCCACGCCCAATCCGCACCCGGGAACGACACCCCGCAGGTGATCGTCACTGCCTCGCCATTTCGCAACAGTGAAAACGACCAGATCCTGACCCCGGCGAAGGTGCTGGCCGGGGACGAGCTGCGCGACAAGGCGGGCAGTTCGCTCGGCGAGACGCTGTCCCAGGAGCTCGGTGTCTCCGCGTCGGCGTTCGGCGCCGGCGCATCGCGCCCCATCATTCGCGGCCTGGAAGGTTCGCGGGTAAAAATGCTGGAAAACGGTATGTCAGTGTCGGACGTGTCGGGCCTGTCGAACGACCATGCGGTATCGGCCGAAGGCGCGGTCGCGCGCCAGATCGAGATCCTGCGTGGCCCGGCGGCGCTGCTGTATGGCTCCGGTGCGATTGGCGGCCTGGTCAATGTCGTCAACGAGCGCATCCCGACCCGGCTCGAAGCCGCGCCGACAGGCCAGGTCGAGACCCGCTACAGCACGGTCGACAATGGCAAGAATGTCTCTGGCAGCGCGGACGCCGCCAGCGGCAGGATCGCGCTGCACGTCGATGGCAACTGGCGCGACACCGACGATTACCGCATTCCGGATCGCCGGGTCCTGCAGGACCCCGACTCGGCGATGCGCCGCCTGCCGCACTCGGACACGCGTGAAAAAAATCTTGGCGCCGGCGCCTCGTGGGTCGATGGCTGGGGCTACGCCGGCGTGTCGGCGTCGCACCTGACCAACCTGTACGGCATTCCAAGTGACGAAGGTTCGCGCATCGACCAGAAGCAGGACCGCTACGACTTCGACAGCATGCTCAGGCAGCCATTGCGGGGCATCGAATCGCTGCGCTTCAAGGTCGGCTATACCGACTATGAGCACGCCGAGCTGGGCGAGGATGGCCCCGAGGTGATCTTCAATAACCGCTCATTGGAAACGCGGCTGGAACTCACGCACGAGGCCATTGCCGGCCTGCGCGGCACGGTCGGCGCCCAGACCGAGAACACCCACTTCTCGGCGCTCAGTGCCGAAGGCGGGCCGGACACCGTGCCGCTGACCCATTCGAAGACCACGGCATTGTTCATGGTGGAAGAGGGCGATGCCGGTCCGCTGCGCCTGAGCGCCGGCGCGCGCTATGAAAACGTCAAGCGCGAGCCGGTGAGCGGCAGGCAGCGCACCTTTGACCTCGGTTCCGGTTCGGTGGGCGCGGCCTGGCCGTTCATGCCGGGCTACAGCGTGGGGGCGACGCTGTCGTATGCACAGCGTGCACCTGCCATCGAAGAGCTGTACTCGGCCGGACCGCACGACGCGACTGCCACTTTCGACATCGGCAATCCCGACTTCGACAAGGAAACCTCGCGCAACGTCGAACTGACGCTGCAAAAGAACACGGGCCTCGTGCGCTGGAAAACCAACCTGTTCCGCAACAACATCGACAATTACATCTTTGGCCGCATCGGCACCGACTTGGTCGACGAGGAAGGCAATCCGGGTGATGCATTGCGCACCCGGACCTTCGAGCAGCGCCGTGCCCGCATTCATGGTGCGGAAGCCGAGCTGACCTATAACCAGACCGGCGCCGGCTGGTCGGGCCGGCTGTTTGGCGATACCTCACGCGGCGAACTCGGTGACGGCGGTGGCAACCTGCCGCTGCAGCCGGCAGACCGTATCGGCGCCAGCGTCGGCTACCGCGAGGGGGCATGGCGCGGCGGCCTGTCGCTTATCCATGCGCGCGGGCAGGATCGCCTGGCCGCCAACGAGCTGCAGGACACCCCGGCTTATAACCAGCTCGACGCCAACCTGTCGTACACGCAGCGCGTGCAGGGCGTCGACCTGACCTGGTTCGCTCTGGCGAAGAATCTGCTGAATGACGATATCCGTTTGTCGACTTCAGTGCTCAAGGATATCGCGCCCCTGCCTGGCAGGCGTCTCGTCGTGGGTGTCAGAACGAAGTTCTGACAGACTGTCAGTACATGGCGGTGCCGGCTGCGCGCGATGCGTTGCAGTCCGGCGCCACCTTCGTTCGACCGCTATACAGGTCGCCTCAACTGGTGGCCTGTACGCCAGGATAAGCATTGCGCCTTGTTCGGGCTGCATATGGTCCTGAGCTCTTGCCGGGTGCAACGCCCGAAGTAAAGTAATTGCAATAATGCGTTAGAAGTTCACAACAAAATCACACATATTGAACACAAAAAGTGACTTTCTGTGAATTTTCATTGCTGCAACAGTTTCCTGATGGATACAATTGCCTCAGAAAATGCGATTCGGCGCAGGCCTTGTCGCCGCTTTTTGCATTCAACAAACCACTTCAATTGTAATCCCCAGGAATTTATGAAAACACGTAACATCGTGGTGGCACTCGCTTTGCCATTCGCCGTCGCATCTGCCTTTGCTCAAGATAGTAACGCCGTTCGTATCAGCGGTTTCGGTACCGGCGCTCTCACGTTTTCCGACACCGACCAGGCCGAGTTCGCCCGTTCGAACCAGTCGTCGGGTGTCAAAAAGGATCCACGCACCGGCGTCGATTCGAATCTCGGTCTGCAGGCCGACTATACCGTCAACAGCTGGTTGTCAGTCACCGGCCAGGGTCTGGTGCGCAAGGATGGCGAAGACAGCTTCGGCGCCGAACTGTCGTGGGCCTTCGTCAAGGCCAAGCTGTCGGACGACCTGAGCATCCGCGTCGGCCGCATGGCCATGCCAGCCTTCATGATTTCTGAATACCGCAATGTTGGCTACGCCAACACCTTCCTGCGTCCGCCGCAGGAACTGTATTCGCAGATGCCGCTCAATAACATCGACGGCGCCGACATCACCTGGCAGCAGCAGTACGCCGACACGACCGTCACGGCAACCGCCGCTTACGGCCGCAGCGAGTTCAAGACCTCGGGCGGCCCTACCGCCGAATCCCGCAACCAGTACGCGCTGAACCTGACGGCTGAACATGGTCCGTTCATCGTGCGCGTGGGCCGTAGCGGCACCAAGCTGTCGTCGGAAAGCGCGCAACTGGACGCCGCCGTGATCACGTTCAACAACACGGCTGCCGCGTTCAATGTCCCGCAAGTGGCCGACATGGGCGTGCTGCTCAACACCAAGGACCGCAAGTACACGTTCACGTCCGCTGGTCTTTCCATGGACTGGAAGAATATCGTTGTCCTGACCGAATACGCCAAGCGCAAGATGCCGGATTCGTTCCTGGGTTCGTCCAAGTCGTTCTACGTGATGGGCGGTTACCGCTTCGGCAAGTTCCTGCCGTACTACACCCACGCCAAGATCATGTCGAAGGGTGTGACCAACACCATTCCTGCGAACTGCCCAGCTGGTGCCTCGTTCGCATGCGCGCCAACGCTGGCGGCGCTGTCGGGCCTGATGAACATGCTGACCACGGCCATCGATGGCACGAGCCAGACCACCGACAGCATCGGTGTGCGCTGGGACTTCACGACCTCGGCCGCGCTCAAGGTCCAGGTCGATCGCATCAAGCCGCAAGGCAACGGCCAGTTCATCAACGTCCAGCCTGGCTTCAAGGGCCCGGTGACCGTCGGCGCCGTCGCGCTTGACTTCGTGTTCTAAGGATTTACCAATGAATCAATTGTTTAAAGCAAGCGTGATCCTGAGCGCATTGTTGCTAGCGCTGCCAGCCACTGCCGAAGTCGTCGTCGTCGTCAATGCGAAAGCCGCCGAGTCGTCGCTGACCAAGGACCAGGTGTCCCAGTTCTTCCTGGGTAAATCGACCGCCATGACCCCGGTCGACCAGGCGGAAAATGCGCCGGCGCGCGCCGAGTTCTACAAGAAGGTCACGGACAAGGATCCATCGCAGATCAAGGCACTCTGGTCGAAGCTGGTCTTCACCGGCAAGGCCACGATGCCGAAGGAAGTCGGCGACAACGCCGGCGTCAAGAAAGCCGTTGCAGCCGACCCGAAAGCGATTGGCTATATCGACAAGAGCGCGGTCGACGCGTCGGTCAAAGTGGTCTATTCCGGTTCCTGATCATTTATCGGTACCCCGCCGCGCGTGCGGCGGGTTTTGACTTCAGGAGCAGGCAGCATGAGCATCAAACGCAGGATCTGGGCACTGCCGATCATCTCGGCCATCATTTTTACCCTCGGGGTCGCCGTCAGTGCCGGCATCGCCAACAAGGCGCTCACGTCGATCCACACGACTGAAAGCGTGGATTACCCGGCGCTCGACATCAGCAAGGAACTGGCGGGCGACATCGAGGCGGTCACCAATGGCTTGCGCGACGCCGTCAGCGAAGGCGACAAGGCGCGCCTGACGCAGGTTGGCGAACAGGCCAACAAGGTGCGGGCCAAGCTGGCCAGCTTCGGCAAGATCGACGGGATGGGGCCAACCGGCGAGCGCCTCAGCAAAGAATTCGAACAGTATTATGCACCGGCGGTTTCGGCGGCCAGGATCATGCTCGACATGGAGCAAGGCGATCCGCAGGCGGTCGTGACGCGCATGCAGTCGACGCTTGCGACACTCAATACCGACGTCGCCAAGGTCAATGAACAAGCGCAGCAGCAATTCAAGGCTGGCATCACGCGCAGCGAAACCAGCGTGACGAATGTCCTGACGGTTACCATTGTCACCGGCCTGATCGTGATTGCCGTGCTGATCGCGGTGTCGTGGTTCATGGTGCGCACGATCTGGCAGCAACTGGGCGGCGAACCCGAATATGCGCGCGACATTGCCCGCATGGTCGCCGACGGCAACCTGTCGATGGCAATCCGCATCGAGCCGGGCGATAACAGCAGCCTGCTGGCCGCGCTGTCCGACATGCGCGATCGCCTGGCCAATATGGTCGCCGGCATCAAGACGTCGGCCGACACGATCGCGTCGGCCAGTGGCGATATCGCCAGCGGCAATGCCGACCTGGCCAGCCGCACCGAACTCCAGGCTGGTCGCCTCGAGAACACGACGCGTGCGATGGAAGCCTTGACCGATACCGTGCGCGCCAATGCCGCCAATGCCAATCAGGCGAAGGACCTGGTGGTCTCGGCCAGCGACATCGCCACGCGCGGCGGCGAAGTGGTGGGCAATGTGGTGTTGACCATGAGCGCCATTAACACGTCAGCCACCAAGATCGTCGAGATTATTTCGGTGATCGACGGCATCGCGTTCCAGACCAATATCCTGGCGCTGAACGCCGCAGTCGAGGCAGCCCGAGCAGGCGAACAGGGCCGTGGTTTCGCGGTCGTGGCGTCTGAAGTGCGCAACCTGGCGCAGCGCAGCGCCACTGCCGCCAAGGAAATCAAGGAATTGATCGGCGACTCAGTGTCCAAGGTCGATGCCGGCAGCGCGCTGGTCGATCAGGCCGGTAGCACGATGGAACAGATCGTCGCTGCGGTGCGCCGCGTGCAGACGATCATGGGCGACATCAGCGACGCCGGTCAGCGCCAGAGCGAAGGCATCGAGCAGATTGGCCTGGCGATCAGCGACATGGACCAGATGACGCAGCAGAACTCGGCGCTGGTCGAGGAAGCTTCGGCAGCTGCGACGTCGCTGACGGATCAGACGGCGCAGTTGTCGGAGGCGCTGGCGGTGTTCAAGCTGGATCACACTGCCGGGCCGCTGGCGGTCAAGGGTGGCCGCGCGGCGCCGCTGGCGCTGGCATAGGAGTAGGCGCGTGGACGGCTATGCCGTCCACCCTACGAATATGCAATGACCGCGACGGTCAGAACGCTGCAATGCCGGTCTGTGCGCGGCCGAGAATCAGCGCATGGATGTCATGCGTGCCCTCGTAGGTGTTGACCACTTCCAGATTGACCATGTGGCGGATGATGCCAAATTCATCCGAGATTCCATTACCACCCAGCATGTCGCGCGCGACGCGGGCAATGTCGAGCGACTTGCCGCACGAGTTGCGCTTCATGATCGACGTGATTTCCGGCGCCGCCGTGCCTTCGTCCTTCATCCGGCCCAGGCGCAGGCAGCCCTGCAGGCCGAGCGTGATCTCGGTCTGCATGTCGGCCAGCTTCTTTTGCACCAGCTGGTTTGCCGCCAGCGGTTTGCCGAACTGCTGGCGGTCCATCGTGTACTGGCGCGCCGTGTGCCAGCAATCTTCCGCCGCACCCAGTGCGCCCCAGGCGATGCCGTAGCGGGCCGAATTCAGGCAGGTGAACGGGCCTTTCAGGCCACGCACGTCCGGGAATGCGTTTTCTTCCGGGCAGAACACATTGTCCATGACGATTTCGCCAGTGACCGACGCGCGCAGGCCGAACTTGCCGTGGATCGCCGGGGCCGACAAACCTTTCCAGCCTTTTTCCAGCACGAAGCCACGGATCGCGCCTTCGTCATCCTTGGCCCACACGACAAACACGTCGGCCACAGGCGAATTGGTAATCCACATTTTCGCGCCAGAGAGGCTGTAGCCACCCTCGACCTTGCGGGCGCGGGAAATCATCGCGCCGGGGTCGGAGCCGTGGTTCGGTTCGGTCAAGCCGAAGCAGCCGATCCATTCGCCGGTGGCCAATTTGGGCAGGTATTTCTGCTTGGTCGCTTCATTGCCGAATTCGAAGATCGGCACCATGACGAGCGACGACTGCACGCTCATCATCGAGCGGTAGCCCGAATCGACGCGCTCGACTTCACGCGCGATCAGGCCGTAGGCGACGTAGTTCAGCGCCGGGCCACCGTATTGTTCCGGAATGGTCGGGCCGAGCAGGCCCAGTTCACCCATCTCGCGGAAAATCGACACATCCATCGACTCATGGCGGAACGCTTCAAGTACGCGCGGGCGCAGCTTGTCCTGGCAATAGGCAGCGCTGGCGTCGCGCACCATGCGCTCTTCGTCCGTGAGCTGGCTGTTGATCAACAGTGGGTCATCCCAGTGGAAAGCGGCTTTGCTTGTCATGATGGTCTCTTCTCTAAAATGGTCTTTACATATTCGGATAGTTCGGGCCGCCGCCGCCTTCGGGCGTCACCCAGACGATGTTCTGGGTCGGGTCCTTGATGTCGCAGGTCTTGCAGTGCACGCAGTTCTGGGCATTGATCTGCAGGCGGTCGCCCCCGTCTTCGCGCTTCACGTATTCGTAGACCCCGGCCGGACAGTAACGCTGCTCGGGGCCCGCGTATTTCGCCAGATTCACTTCCACGGGCACGCTCGGGTCCTTCAGCGTCAGGTGAATTGGTTCGTCTTCGCGGTGGTTGGTGTTCGAGATGAACACCGACGACAATTTATCAAACGTCAGCTTGCCATCCGGCTTCGGATAGACGATCGGCTTGAACTGCGCCGCCGGCTTCAGGCATTCATGGTCGGCGTGCTTGTGGTGCAGCGTCCATGGCGCCTTGCCGCGGAAGACGATCTGGTCGATGCCCGTCATGATCGTGCCCAGCACCAGGCCCTTGCTCATCCAGGGTTTGAAGTTGCGCGCCACGTGCAGCTCTTCGTGCAGCCATGATTGTTCAAATGCCGCCGGGAAGCTCGTCAGCTCGTCGCTCTTGCGGCCCTCGCTCAGCGCGGCAAACGCCGCCTCGGCCGCCAGCATGCCGGTCTTGATCGCTGCGTGGCTGCCCTTGATGCGGCTGGTGTTCAGGAAGCCCGCATCGCAGCCGATCAGCGCGCCGCCCGGGAATACCGTTTTAGGCAGCGATTGCAGGCCGCCTGCGGTAATCGAACGCGCGCCGTACGAGATGCGCTTGCCGCCTTCGAAGAAACCGCGGATGGCCGGGTGCGTTTTATAGCGCTGGAATTCTTCGTACGGCGACAGATACGGATTCTGGTACGACAACCCGACCACATAGCCGACTGCAACCTGGTTGTTCTCCAGGTGGTACAGGAACGAGCCGCCATACGTGTCGTTCGGCAGCGGCCAGCCGGCCGTGTGGATCACCAGGCCCGGCTGGTGCTTGGCCGGATCGATTTCCCACAGTTCCTTGATGCCGATACCGTAGGTCTGCGGATCTTTGCCCTTGTTCAGTTCGTACTTGGCCATCAGCTGGCGGCCCAGGTGGCCGCGCGAGCCTTCGGCGAAGAACGTGTATTTCGCATGCAGCTCCATGCCCAGCTGGAATTCGGGACCCGGCTCGCCATCGCGTTTCATCCCCATATTGCCGGTGGCGACGCCCTTGACCGAGCCATCTTCGTGGTACAGGATTTCAGCAGCCGGAAAGCCCGGGAAGATTTCCACGCCCAGCGCCTCGGCTTGCTGGCCCAGCCAGCGCACCACATTGGCCAGCGAAATCACGTAGTTGCCGTGATTGGCCAGTGCCGGCGGAATGGCAAAGGCCGGGGTCGCATACGATTTGGTTTCGCTCAGGAACAGGACGCGGTCTTCAGTCACGGCCGTATTGAGGGGCGCGCCTTGTGCTTTCCAGTCAGGTATGAGCTCATTCATCGCGCGCGGGTCCATCACCGCGCCGGACAGGATGTGGGCACCCAGCTCGCCGCCTTTTTCCAGCACGCAGACCGTGACTTCCTGGCCGTTCTCAGCAGCCAGCTGTTTCAGGCGGATCGCCGCCGATAGGCCGGCCGGGCCGCCGCCGACGACCACGATGTCGTATTCCATCGCCTCGCGTGGGCCGTATTGTTCAGTCAGATTCATGCCGTGGCCCCGGTCTCGCGCGAAAAATACAGCCCGTGCAGATGCTCGAGACTGACTTCGCTCGCCGCCTGCGACAGCACCACTTTACCGCTTTGCATCAGGTAGACGTGGTCGGCCACGCCCACCGCGCGGTGCGTGTTCTGCTCGACCAGGATCATCGTGCGGCCATCGTCCTTGAGTCGTTTGAGGATCGCGAACAGCTCGTTGACCATCACCGGCGCCAGGCCCAGCGACGGCTCATCGATGATCAGGACCTTCGGGTCGCTCATCAGGCCGCGCGCCATGGCCAGCATCTGCGCCTCGCCACCCGACAGCGAACCGGCCATCTGGCGACGCCGCTCGCGCAGGCGCGGGAACATCTCGAACGAGCGCTCCAGGTTGTGCGCCGCGTGCGCGCGGTGCTGCGGCGCAAAAGCGCCCATCATCAGGTTTTCCTCGACCGTCATGTCGCGAAACACCATGCGGCCTTCGGGAATCATCGCCATCGACACCTTGTGCATGTCCCAGGTCGGCGTGCCGTTGAGCGGCTTGCCGTCGAGCGTGATGGTGCCTTGCGACACGGGGATCAGCCCCATCATGGCGCGCAGCAGCGTGGTCTTGCCGGCGCCGTTCTGGCCGATGATGGTGGTCAGTTTGCCCGGTGCGATGCTGAGCGACAAATCCCACAGCACATTGATCGCGCCATAACCAGCGCGCACGTTCTGGATTTCAAGCATGGTCGACCTCGCCTCCGGTATAGCTCTTGATGACGGCCGGGTTGTTGAAGACCTCGGCCGGCGTGCCTTCGGCAATCATGCCGCCGAAGTTCAGCACCGCCACCCGCTGGCACAGATTGCTGATGGTTTCGATGTCATGCTCGATGATCAGAATGCCGACCGAGAATTTGGCATGCAGGTCCTTGAGCATGTTCATGAAGTTGCGCTTGCCACTGGTTTCCAGGCCCGCCAGCACTTCGTCGAGCAGCAGCAGTTTTGGGTTGGTGGAGAGCGCCTTGGCCACTTCGAGCGCCTTCAGTTCGGTCAGCGCCAGGCCGCTCGATGCATCACGCCCGGCCTTGGCAGCCAGGTTGGTGAAGTCCAGGATCTCGTCGATGCGGCGCTGGTCGACCGAACCGGTGCCGAAGCGCTGCGCGACTTCCAGGTTCTGGCGCACGGTCAGCTCGTGCATCGGCTGCGGGATCTGGAAGGTACGGCCGATGCCCATGCGGGCACGCTGGTACATCGGCGCCTTGAGCACATCGGCGTCATTGAACAGGATGCGGCCCGTAGTCGGGCGCACCAGCCCCGAAATCGCATTGAAGAGTGTGGTCTTGCCGGCGCCATTGGCGCCGACCAGGCCCACCAGGTCCCCCGTGCCGACCGCCAGCGTGACATCGTTGACCGCCGTGAGGCCGCCGAAGCGGACGGTGACGTTTTCAAGTTGCAGCATGTTTTTTCCTTAGCGCCCGGCGGATCATGCCCAGCAGGCCATCCGGGCTGGCAATGATCATCACGACCAGCACCACGCCGAGAACCAGCTGGTGTCCGGTCGGCATGAAGTTCTTGATGAATAACTGGTCGACCAGGTACACCACGACGGCGCCAATCAGCGGGCCCGTGATGGTGCGGTAGCCGCCAAAGATCGCCGCGACGATCGGGATCGTTACCCACACCGCACTGAAGGCATAATCCGGTTCGAGGAAGTTGATGTAGTGCGCATTGAAGGCGCCTACGGCGCCGCACATGAAGGCCGACACCAGCAGCATCAGGCCCTTGAGCAGCGTGTTGTTCACGCCCACCACGCGCGTGGCATCCTCGCTGTCGTGCATGGCGCGCAGGGCCAGGCCGTGGGGGCTGCGGCGGATAACGTCGTAGGCCCAGGCAAACAGCAATACCATCGTCAGGATCACGAGGTAATTGCCGGTGTGGGTGCCGAAATTGTAGTCGAACACGGTCGGCAGGGTCGGGATCCTGGCAATGCCGCCGGCGCCGTTCGTGACTGACGTCCATTCAGTGGCAACGATGCGGAAGATGTGCGCATACGCCAGGATGGCCAGCGCAAAGTAGGGGCCCCGCAGGCGCAGCACGGGCAGCATCAGGACCGCCGACAGCACCGCACCGACGCCGCCCAGCACCAGGCCGATGAAGACCGGCACGTTGTACTGCATCGTCAGCACGGCCGACGTATAGGCGCCCACGCCAAAGAACGCCGCATGGCCGAAGCTGACCATGCCGCCCAGGTTGCCCAGCAGCGCCCACGACAGCGCGACGCCGCCAATGATCAGCGAGGCGATGACCAGGCTCATCACATAGCTGTTGCCGCCCAGCGCGAATGGCACCACGAGATACGTCGCCACCAGCGTGGCGATCAGGAGTTTGTTGAGTTTCATCCGCGCCTCCGTGCCACACCAAACAGGCCATTGGGCATCACGAACAACACCACCAGGAACAGGCCCATCCCGGCCAGTTCCTGCAGCGCCGAACTGGCCAGCGTGATCGTCAGCGATTCGGCCACGCCCAGCAGGATTGCGCCGATCAGGACGCCGGGGATCGAGCCGAGGCCCGCCAGCACGGTAATGATGAATGCTTTCACGGTCAGTACGCTGCCATAGCCCGGCGTGACGACGCCATAACTGAACAGGGCGACACCGGCAAAGGCGGCCAGGATGCCGGCCACGATGAACGACACCAGCTCCGTGCGGCCAGGGTTGATCCCCATCAGCTTGGCGGCGTCGCGGTTGCTCGACACGGCGCGCACGGCGCGGCCATACCAGCTGCGCGACAACCACCACCACAGCGCCACGATCAGCACGAGGCTCACGCCGAAGAACAGCACTTCGCTGCGCATGCTGTAGAGCTCGCCAACGATGAAGGCTTCCTGCATCCAGGTCGAGCTCGTGGTGCGCACGTCGGCGCTCCAGATCATCAGGACCAGGTTGGTGAGGATCACGCCGACGCCGAAGGTCAGCGTCAGTGAATTGATTTCGCGATGCACCGTCACCCGGCTGACCAGGAAGTACAGCAGGCTCGAGGTGATGGTCACGATGATCACGGCGGCGGGAATCGCGGCCAGCGGATTCCAGCCGAGTTGCGATTCGACCGTGTAGGCGATGTAGGCCGCCAGCAATACCAGTTCGCCGTGCGCCAGGTTGATCACGTTCATGGCGCCGAACACGAGCGCCAGTCCCAGTGCAATCAGGGCGTAGGAGCCGCCCTGCAACAACCCGGAATACACGGCTTGTAGAATCAAGTCCGTCATTTCTGCATCCAATCGATTATTCTCGCGGGCAGGGGGATCCTGCCCGTCTCGCTCATGCGCTCACTCATGCGCCCACAGCGTTACCAGGGCAGGCCCGGATAGACCGGCTTGGCGGTCGCCGATTCTTTCGGCCATACCAGCTCGACCTTCTTGCCCTGGTGCTGGCCCATGCGCTGCGTGAAGTTCGGGTTGTCGCCCCGGGCATCGAACTGCACCCGGCCGATCAGGGTCTGGCGATCGGTCTTGCGCATTTCTTCGACCACGCCGCCTTTTTTCAGCGTGCCCTTGTCGGCGGCGCGTGCGATCGCTTCGAACAGCAGCATCGACTGGACGTAGCCGAACTGGCCCAGGTAATCCGGGTCCTTGTTCAGCAGTGCCTTGTAGCCGTCGGCAAAGCGCTTGCCTTCTTCAGTCGAGAACTGCACCGGGTATGGGAGCACGGCGGTGCCGTACACGTTCGGCATCAGGTCCGGGAAATCGGCCGCCATCTTCGGCGTTGCCAGCGACCACACGCCGGCGACGCCCTTGATGCTTGGCTTGAGGACCCGCGCGGCGCGCAGGATGCCGACGTAGTCGTTTTCGTAGCCGACCATGACGATGAATTCGGAGCGGTCGCGCAGTTTCACCTTGTTGATGATCGGCTTGAAGTCGGTGATCAACGGGTCGAACGCGTGCGTGACGACTTTGACGCCCTTGGCTGCCAGGGTTTTTTCGACGTCCGAGGCCAGACCGTGGGTCGCATCCTTGGTCGAATAGATGATCGACACCGACTTGACGTTGAGGTCGGTAAGCAGGCCGACGAGGGCCTTCTGGTAACCCTGGGTGTTATTGATGCGGAAGAAATTCTTGCGCCCGGCATTGACCAGGCCATCGTCAACGCCACCCGACGTCACATAGGCCAGGCCCAGTTTGCCGGCAGCGTCCGAGGCAGGGGAAATATTGTTGGACGCGTAGCCGCCCGTGATGGCGACCACGTTCTGGCTGGCCAGCTTTTCCACCGCAGCCACGGCCTTGGCCGGCGCCGATTCGTCGTCGACGGTGATGAGTTTGATCGTGTGCTTGCCGTTGGTCTTGTTGAAGACCTCGGCCGCGACGCGGATACCCTCTTGGGTGCCCAGGCCGACGCGGGCCAGCGGTCCGGTCAGCGGAATCTGCACGCCGACCAGAAATTCTTCGGCACTTGCCAGGTTGATGCTGCCGACGGTGCCCAGTGCCAGGATGGCGAGGACGATCTTGTTTGCCTTCATCATGTCTCCGTTATTTTTTAGTGAATGTAGGAATAGTCAAAAACGACGGCAAGCCGAGGGCCTCACCGCGTGCAGCGGCGTCGCTCCTTGATTGCCGGTACCACGGCACCGCTAGCCGATATGCCGGCCCATGCTGATTTCGACGTTGCGCACCAGTTGCACCAGGCGAGGACCGAGGTCCTCGACCAGCTTTTCGTAGGGCAGCAAAAAGGCCGGGCCACCGCAATTGAATGCCATCGTCCGGGCGATGTCCTGGTCGAGCAGCGGCACGCCGACTGCGCTGATGTTCGCGTCCCACAGGCCGGACGACAGGACGAAGCCGCGGTCCTGGTAATCCTTGAAGCCCTGTTCGATGTCGGTCTTGATCTTGGGCCAGTTGGTGTCGGCCGTCAGGCGGATATGGTCCATCAAAAAATCGCGGTCGGTTTGCGGCAGGCCGCACAGATAGGCCTTGCCCATCGCGGTCGTGGCCAGCGGGATGCGCGAACCGGCATCGCGCCGCAGCGTGACCGCAGCGCTGCCGCGGCAGGCTTCGACATACACCATGTGCAGGCGGTCGCGGATCCCGATCGCCACGCTGCACTGGGCGTATTCAGCCAGTTCCTGCATGGCCGGCCGGGCCAGTTTGCGCACGTCGAGGTTGGCGAGCAGGGTGTAGCCGAGCGCCAGCACGGGCGCGCCGAGCTGGTAGCGGCCCTGGTCGGCCGAATACGTGAGGTAGCCGAGTTTGGTCAGCGTGTAAGTCAGGCGTGAAATCGTCGGCTTGGGCATCCCGGTGCGCTTGGCCATCTCGCTGTTGGTGAGATACGCCTCGCCCGGGCGGAAGCAGCGCAGGATTTCCAGGCCGCGCGCCAGAGCAGTGACGAACTGGCGGTCCTTGCCGTTGTCTTCGTCGGGCGCGTCATCCTGGGGCGCTTGTGGTAACTCTTGCTGTAGCTCTTGCGAGGTGGCGGGTGCCGCCAGCAAAGGGTCTTCCAGTGACTGGATCGAGTCCATTCTTGTCTCCTATGCCCGGCATCTCCGGCTGGGCTTGAGTCGGATATTCACATACCGAAAACCGGAGTGTCAACAGTTTTTGTGAAATGGTCGTTCGCAGAGCGAAACACCTAGTATGGGTAATTACGTTCATTCGACGAATTTCGCACAGCGAATCACTGGATCTGCCGGTTTTACCCGCAAAAGCGGCGCTGTGAAGTCGTTTACATTTTCGAGAAAAATCGGTTATCGTTGATCGCAACAAGAAATGCAAAACTCGGTTTCGCACAGCGAACCGACTTAGCATCGAACATAAAATCAAGGAGACAGCTCATGCACACCGGCGCAACTGGCCCGGTCGCTCGTGCCATGCACGGCGACATTCTCGTCGTCACCATCGACAATCCTCCCGTCAATGCGCTTGGCGTCGACGTCCGTCGCGGCCTCGCCGCGGCGATCGACGCAGCCGTGGCCGACGCTGCCGTCAAGGCCGTGCTGATCGTCGGTAGCGGCAAGACCTTCATCGGCGGCGCCGATATCCGCGAATTCGGCAAGCCGCCGATGGCGCCGTTCCTGCCCGACGTCTGCAACGGTATCGAAGCCTGCAGCAAACCGGTGATTGCCGTGATCCACGGCGCTGCGCTCGGCGGTGGACTCGAGATCGCGCTGGCGGCGCACTACCGTTTGGCGCTGCCCGCAGCGAAACTGGGTTTACCCGAAGTGGCGCTTGGCCTGCTGCCGGGCGCCGGCGGCACCCAGCGCACGCCGCGCCTGATCGGCGCCGCCGCAGCGCTCGACCTGATGCTGAGCGGCCGCCACGCAGGCGCGGCCGAAGCGGCAAAACTGGGCCTGGTCGACCGGGTGGTGGATGGGGCCGACCCGCTCGCAGCCGGCCTGGCGTATGCGCAGGAGCTGGTGCAGGGTGGGGCGCCGGTACGGCGTACCCGTGACGCCACGCAGCTTGCCGACACGGCGGCCCAGCGCGCCGCGATCGACAGCGCCCGCGCCGAGACGGCCAAAAAATCACGCGGTCTGTTCTCGCCCCTGAAAATCGTGGACGCGGTGCAGGGCGCGCTTGAGCTGCCGTTCGACGAAGGCCAGGCGCTGGAGCGCAAGCTGTTCCTCGAATGCCTCGACAGTCCGCAGCGCGCCGGGCTGGTGCATGCCTTCTTCGCCGAGCGCGAAACGGCCCGGGCGCCGGAGACGCGCAGTGCCAAGCCACGCCCGATCAATAGCATCGGTGTCGTCGGTGGCGGCACCATGGGCGCCGGCATCGCCGTTGCCGTCCTCGATGCCGGCTTGCCGGTCACGATGATCGAGCGCGACGACGAGGCGCTGGCGCATGGCCGCAAGCATGTCGAGAAGGTGTATGACGGCCTGATCGCCAAAGGCCGCATCACGCAGGACGCCAAAGACGCTACCATGGCGCGCTTCAATGGCAGCACGTCGTACGACGCGCTGGCCCAGGCCGATCTGGTGATCGAAGCCGTGTTCGAAGACATGGCCGTGAAACACGCCGTGTTTGCCGAACTCGATCGCGTCTGCAAACCCGGTGCGGTGCTGGCCACCAATACGTCCTACCTCGACATCGACGCCATCGCGGCGGCCATCTCGCGCCCGCAGGACGTCGTCGGCCTGCATTTCTTCTCGCCGGCGAACATCATGAAGCTGCTCGAGATCGTCGTGCCGGCCAAGGTGGCCGACGACGTGGTCGCCACCGCGTTCGACCTGGCAAAGAAGCTGCGCAAGGTGCCGGTGCGCGCCGGCGTGTGCGACGGTTTCATCGGCAACCGCATCCTCGCCGTGTACGGCCAGGCCGCGCACGCGATGATGGAAGACGGCGCCTCGCCCTACCAGATCGACAAGGCACTGCGTGACTTCGGCTACCCGATGGGGCCGTTCCAGGTCTCCGACCTGGCCGGTGGCGACATCGGCTGGGCCACGCGCAAGCGGCGCGCCCCCACGCGTGACCCGCGCGCACGTTACGTGCAGATCGCCGACCGCCTGTGCGAACGGGGCTGGTTCGGCCAGAAAACCGGGCGTGGCTACTACCTGTATCCTGACGGTGCCCGCGTCGGCACGCCGGACCCGGAAGTCGAGGCCATCATCGATGCCGAACGTGAACGCGCCGGTAAATCACCGCGCAGCTTCAGTGACGCCGAGATCGTGCGCCGCTACCTGGCCGCGATGATCAACGAGGGCGCCAATGTCGTGCACCAGAAGATCGCTCTGCGGCCACTCGATGTGGATGTGACGTTCGTGCACGGCTACGGCTTCCCGCGCTACCGCGGCGGCCCGATGCACTATGCCGACACGGTCGGTCTGCCCACGATCCTGGCCGACATCCGCGAGTTTGCCAAGGAAGACCCGCTGTCCTGGCAGCCGTCGCCGCTGCTGGTCGAACTGGTCGACAAGGGCGCCAATTTCGCCAGCCTGAATCAATCCGCGTAGAACCCATCGTTCTCAATCAGTCAGGAGACTCGCCATGCGCGAAGCTGTCATCGTTTCAACCGCCCGCACCCCGCTGACCAAGGCGCACCGCGGCGAATTCAATATCACCCCTGGCGCCCAGCTGGCCGCCTTTGCCGTGCGCGCCGCCGTCGAGCGCGCCGGCATCGATCCGGCCATGATCGAGGATGCGATTCTCGGCTGCGGCTACCCGGAAGGCACCACCGGTCGCAACGTCGCGCGCCAGAGCGTGATCCGCGCCGGCCTGCCGATCACGATCGCCGGCACCACCGTCAACCGTTTCTGCGCCTCGGGCCTGCAGGCAATCGCCATCGGCGCCGGCCGCATCATCGTCGACGGCGCGCCGGCCATCATCGCCGGCGGTGTGGAGAGCATCTCGCACATCCGCAGCCGCGACAGCGGCGATTCGGGCATCGACCCGTGGATCCTGGAACACAAGCCGGACCTGTATCTGCCGATGATCGACACTGCCGACATCGTTGCCGCGCGCTACAACATCAGCCGCGAAGCGCAGGACCGCTTCTCGTTCGAATCCCAGCGCAAGACCGAGGCGGCGCAGCTGGCCGGCCGCTACAGCGAAGAAATCGTCGCCTGCACCACGACCATGGCCGTCACCGACAAGGAGACGAAAGAAGTCAGCCACCGTGAAGTCACGATCGCCGAAGACACCTGCAACCGGCGCGGCACGACCTATGAAGGCCTGGCCAAGCTGGCGCCGGTCATGGGCGAGGGCAAATTCGTCACCGCCGGCAATGCGTCGCAGCTGTCCGATGGCGCGTCGGCCTGCGTGATGATGGAAGCAAAAGAAGCCGAACGCCTCGGCTTGACGCCGCTGGGCGCCTTCCGTGGCATGGCGGTGGCCGGCTGCGAGCCGGATGAAATGGGCATCGGCCCCGTGTTCGCGGTGCCCAAGCTCTTGAAGCGCTTCGGCCTGACGGTGGACGACATCGACCTGTGGGAACTGAACGAAGCGTTTGCCTCGCAGGCGATCTACTGCCAGCAGCAACTCGGCATTCCCGACGAGCGCCTGAACGTCGACGGTGGCGCGATTTCGATCGGCCACCCGTTCGGCATGACGGGGGCGCGCCTGGCCGGCCACATTCTGATTGAAGGCCGGCGCCGCGGCGCGAAGTACGCCGTGGTCACGATGTGCATCGCCGGCGGCATGGGCGCTGCGGGCCTGTTCGAGATTTTCTAAAGGATCATCATGGATTTACATTTCACCCCTGAACAAGAGCGCTTTCGCGACGAGGTACGGGCATTCCTGGCCGAGAAGCTGCCGCAGGACCTGTCGGAAAAAGTCGCCAATGGCATGCACCTGTCGAAGGCCGACATGGAGCGCTGGCACGCGATCCTGAATGAGCGCGGCTGGCTGGCAAACCACTGGCCGGAAGCATACGGCGGCCCGGGCTGGGACGCCATCGAAAAATTTATCTTCGAGACCGAATGCGCGCTGGCCAATACGCCGCGCATCGTGCCGTTCGGCGTCAACATGCTGGGCCCGGTCCTGATCAAGTACGGCAACCAGGCGCAAAAGGACTACTGGCTGCCCCGCATCCTGGATGGCTCGGACTGGTGGTGCCAGGGATATTCGGAGCCGGGCGCGGGCTCCGACCTCGCTGCGGTCAAGTGCAGCGCCGTGCGCGGTGTGGACGCCGACGGCGAGCATTACATCGTCAATGGCCAGAAGACCTGGACCACGCTCGGCCAGCACGCCAACATGATCTTCTGCCTGGTGCGCACCGATGCGGGCGCCAAGAAGCAGGAGGGCATCAGCTTCCTGCTGATCGACATGCAGTCACCGGGCGTGGACGTGCGCCCCATCACGCTGCTCGATGGCGAGCGCGAAGTGAACGAAGTATTCTTCACCGATGTGCGGGTGCCGGTGCAGAACCTGGTCGGTGAAGAGCATCGCGGCTGGACCTGCGCCAAATATCTGCTGACGTATGAACGCACGAACATCGCCGGCGTCGGCTTCTCGATGGCGGCGCTGGCGCGTTTGAAACGCATCGCGCAGGAGCAGACGCGCGGTGGCAAGCCGCTGGCCGATGATCCGGGCTTTGCGCGCCGCCTGGCGCTTGTCGAGATCGACCTGGACAACATGAAGACCACCAATCTGCGCGTGATCGCGGCAGTGGCTGGCGGCGGCGTGCCGGGCGCGGAGAGTTCGATGCTCAAGATTCGCGGCACCGAGATCCGCCAGGAGATCAATGCGCTGACGCGGCGCGCGATGGGCGTGTATGCGCGCCCGTTCACGCAGGACATGCTCGATGCGGCCAATGATGGCCCAAGCTTCGGGCCGGATTTTGCGGCCGCCGCCTCGGCGCAATACTTCAACAACCGCAAGCTGTCGATCTTCGGCGGCTCCAACGAGATCCAGAAAAACATCATCTCCAAGATGATCCTCGGACTGTAAGGGCAAGCGACATGAACTTCGAACATACAGAAGAACGGCGCATGCTGGCCGATAGCCTGAACCGCTTCATCGCCCAGCAATACCACATCGAAGCGCGGCACAAGATCGCCGCCTCGCCAGAAGGCTTTTCCAACGCCATGTGGCAGCAGTTCGCCGAACTGGGTGTGGTGGGCATGCTGCTGCGCGAAGAAGACGGCGGCTTCGGCGGGGCCGGTTTTGACATCGCGGTCGTGTTCGAGGCGCTGGGCCGTGGCCTGGTGCTCGAGCCACTGCTGGGTAGCGCCGTGCTGGCGGCTGAAGCCATCGCGGCAGCCGGCACTGATGCGCAAAAAGAGGTATTGGCCAGCATCGCCGATGCGTCAGTCATCGCCGCGTTTGCCCACGACGAACCGGGCGCGCATTACGAACTGGCGCGCGTGGCGACGAGTGCGCGCCGCGAAGGCGACGGCTGGGTGATCGACGGTGCCAAGGCCGTCGTGGCCAACGCCGAACATGCACAGTGGATCGTCGTGCCGGCGCGCACCGCGGGCGCAGTCGATGACGAAGCGGGTATTTCGCTGTTCCTGGTCCCTGGCGATGCGGCCGGCCTGTCGATGGTGGGCACACCGACGATGGACGGCGGCCGTGTGGCCGAGCTGACCCTCAGCGGCGTGAAGGTCGGCGCTGATGCGCTGCTCGGTGAGCCGGGGCAGGGTTTTGCTGCGCTCGAGCGCGCCATCGGCCGCGGCGTGCTGGCCCTGTGCGCAGAAGCCCTGGGCGCGATGGAAGCGGCCAAGGAAGCGACCCTCGACTACCTGCGCACGCGCAAGCAATTCGGGGTCGTGATCGGCAGCTTCCAGGCGCTGCAGCATCGCATGGCCGACCTGCTGCTCGAGATCGAGCAGGCCCGTTCGGCGGTGATCAATGCCGCGTCTGCCCTGGACGCCGACCGCATCACGCGTGAGCGCAGCCTGTCGGCTGCCAAAGCCAGCATTGGCCGGATCGGCACGCTGGTGGCGGAAGAATGCATCCAGCTGCACGGCGGTATCGGCATGACGTGGGAGCTGCCGCTGGCGCACTACGCCAAGCGCCTGGTGATGATCGACCATCAGCTGGGCGACGAAGACCATCACCTGGCGCGCTATATTGCCCTGGCTCATGAGTCAACCCAGACCAGTGAGGCCACCCCGGCATGAACGCCCCCGGCCTCATGATGCGCACCGATGGCGCGGTGCGCATTCTCGTCAACAGCAATCCGGCGGCGAAGAATGCGATCATCCCGGCGCTGTACGACGCGCTGCCGGCCGCGCTCGAACAGGCGGCGCAGGACCCGGCCATCGGCGCCATCGTGCTGGTCGGCGACGGCGACTTTTTCTGCGCCGGTGGCGACTTGCGCCAGCTGGCCACGCGCCGCGCGCTGGCGCCGGACGAACGACGCGCCAAGGTCGAACGCCTGCACGACCTGGTGCGCGCGCTGCGCGCCTGCCCCAAGCCGGTGATTGCCGCGGTCGAGGGTGGGGCGGCCGGCGCCGGCCTGTCCCTGGCGCTGGCCTGCGACATGGTGGTCGCGGCCGACGATGCCTTCTTTTCGATGGCGTATGTCAAGGTCGGCCTGAGTCCGGATGGTGGCGCGACGGCGTTTCTGGCGCGCTGCATGTCGCGCCAGTTGCTGACCGAGCTCTGCCTGCTGGGCGAGCGCCTGCCGGCCGCGCGCCTCCATGCGCTGGGCGCGGTCAACCGCCTGGCCGCGCCGGGCCAGGCACTGGTCGATGCGATCGCGCTGGCAGCGCGCGTGGCCGCCGGGCCAGTCAATGCCAACGGGCGCATCAAGGTGCTGTGCGAAAATGCCGGGGCCGCAAGCCTGGCCGGGCAGCTCGACCTGGAAGCCGCGCTGATGGTGCAGTCGCAGGGCGACGACGAAGCGCAGGAAGGCATTGCGGCCTTTTTTGACAAGCGCACGCCCGCTTTCGCGGCGCTGCGGGGCGCCGCAGCCACGGGTCGGCCACAAGAATGACGTTTGCCGGCTCCCTGTAAACGAGCCGGGTATCTGGAGTGTTATGACTGACAAATCTGCTTTGCCTCTGTCCGGCGTGCGCGTGCTGGACTTCTCGCGCGTGCTGGCCGGCCCGTGGTGCGCGATGGTGCTGGGCGACCTGGGCGCCGAAGTGATCAAGGTGGAGCACCCCGAGCGCGGCGACGACACGCGCGACTGGGGCATGCGCATCGGCGCCACCGAAACCGCGTACTTCAACAGCGTCAACCGCAACAAGCGTTCGGTGTGCCTCGACCTGAAAACACCCGAGGGCCAAACCCTCGCGCGGGATCTGATCCGCAAGAGCGACATCGTGATCCAGAACTTCAAGTTCGGCGACATCGAACGCCTTGGCCTGGGCTACGACGCCCTGAAGGACGAGCAGCCGGGCCTGATCTACTGCTCGATCACGGGTTACGACCGTACCGGCCCGGAAGCCGCACGGCCCGGCTACGACCTGGTGATCCAGGGTGAATCGGGCCTGATGGCGCTCAACGGCGAACCAACCCAGCCGCCGCTGAAATTTGGCGTGGCCGCGGTCGACATGATGACGGGGATGTACGCCGCGCAGGGCGTGCTGGCGGCGCTGTACGAGCGCGAAAAGACGGGCAAGGGCCGCCACATCGGCATGGCGCTGTTCGACTGCGGCCTGATGATCACCGCGTACTACGGCCTGGAAGCGCTGCTGCGCGGTAACGACCCGCCGCGTTACGGCAATGCGCATCCATCGATCATGCCGTATGGCGTGTATGAGGCAAAGGATGGTCCACTGGTCGTTGCGGTAGGTAATAACAGCCAGTTCGTCCGCTTCTGCAACGACGTGATCGAACGACCAGACATCGCATTGGATGAGCGTTTCAAGACCAACCTGGCGCGCACGCAGCACCGCGACGAACTGATGCCCGAGATCAAACGCGAACTGGCGCAGCGCACGCGCAGCGATCTGCTTGCGTGCATGAGCCGGGTCGGTATCCCGTGTGGCGAGGTCGCGGGGCTGCATGAAGCATTGACATCGACCCGTGCGCAGCAGGGCGGCCTGGTCAAGGAGATGCCGCATCCTGAAGTGGGCAGCGTTCCGGTACTCGCCTCGCCCTATCGCTTTGACGGTGAGCGCCTGCCGATACGCAGCGCACCGCCATGCCTGGGCGAGGGGACGGACGACGTGCTGCACGAGTTGCTCGGCTTGTCGACCGAGACGCTGGCCGGGTTGCGGGAGCGCGGTGTCGTTTAACTACATCAAAGCATGCCGCTAATGCCTGCCGGTTTTGCATGGCGAAATGAACTGCATTAGAATGGAATTTGACCACCATTCTTGACCAGGGCTTTCCCATGCCAGTGAGCGATACCCTTCCTGATGATGTCCAAGTAGGAGACATCGCTGATGCGGCCGAGGCGCCGCGTGGCGCCGAAGAGCGCTACTTCATCACGGCGCTGGCGCGTGGCCTCGAGGTCCTGGCCTGCTTTCGTTCAGCCGACAAGGGGCTGAGCAACCAGCAGATCGCCGAGCGCTGCGGCTTGCCCAAGTCCACCGTCACCCGCATTACCTATACGCTGACCACGCTCGGCTACCTGGCGCAGGAACCCGGCGGGCGTTACACGCTCGGCAGCGCCACGCTCGGCCTGGGCAGCGCGATGCTGGCCCGGCTCGATATCCGCCAGCTGGCGCGCCCGATGATGCAGGAGCTGGCCGAATTCTCCGGCACCACCGTGTCGATCGCGATGCGGGATCGGCTGTCGATGATCTATGTGGAGGTGTGCCGCAGCAGCGCGGCGCTGGCGCTGGCGCTGCAGGTGGGCTCGCGCATGCCGCTGGCGACTTCGGCGATCGGCCGCGCCTACCTGGCACGGGCGGCCGAGAATGAACGCAGGGATATCCTGAGCCGGTCGATGGAGCTGGACGAAACAGCGTTCGAGGCCATGCGCACGGGTCTGGCCAAGGGCTTGAGCGACTACGAGACGTATGGCTGCACGACCTCGTTCGGCGACTGGCAGAAGGACGTCAACGGCATCGCGGTCGGCTTCATGCCGATCGGTGGCAGCCAGATCATGTCGATCAATTGTGGCGGCCCCTCGTCGAGCGTGTCGACCGCCTTCCTGCTCGATGAGGTGCGCCCGCGCCTGATCGAGGTCGCCCGGCGCCTCGAGTCGTAATCAGGCGACCCTCAATACCCGGCCTCCAGCTGGTCGGGGCGCAAGGCGTTCATCACCGCAAACACGCCGCTGGCGCGCAGGATGCGGCGCGCGCCGACCTGCAGGAAGCAGTTGGCAAAGGCCATCCGCTTGCCCATTTTCTGTACCTCGACATGCGCTTCGACCCAGTCGCCGGGCCTGGCCGCGTCGATGAAATCGGTGCTCAGGTTGACGGTCACGAACGACTGGCGTCCTTCGCAATACAGCGTCAAGCCGAGACCAAGTGCGGAATCGGCCAGACTGGCCAGCATTCCGCCATGGGCGATGCCGCGCATATTGGTGTGCTTGTCCTCGATGCGCATCGCGAACACGATCTCACCCTCGCGCCGGCGGCAATACAGCTCGCCCAGGTTGGCCATGTACGGCCCACCGCGGTTGAGGCGTTCGAAGCCGGGCGGGACGGAGGGTGGCGCGGAAGGTGGTACGGAATGCACGTCGTCGTGTGTCGTCATCAGAACATGTGCATGATGCCCATCGTGAACCGGTTGGCCGAGTCGCTGCCGACCGCCACGAAGTTCTGGGCCAGGTTGATCTGGTCAGTTTTAACGATGCTGTCGGTCGCGGCGTGGCCCACCGAGACGTAGCCGGTCGTACGCTTGCTCATCAGGTAGCGGCCGATCAGGATGAATTGCTGCGCATCGTCCTTCAGGTCGCCCGAGCGCTTGACCTGGTAGGCCGCGGCCGTGACCAGGAAGGCCGGCGCCACCGGCACATCGGCGCCGACGCCGAGCACTGCGATCTTGCGGCCAGTGCTGCGCAGTTCATTCCACGAATAGGTCGACTTGAGCGTCACCGCCGGGAACGCGTACTTGATGCCATACGCGTGCGACGTGAGCAGGTCGGTGTCGGTGATGTTCTTCATGCGCGCATAGGCGCCGGCAACGGCCAGCTTGCCGGTGTTGTACAGCAGCGCGCCGCCCTGGTACGAACTTTTCTGCGCGTTGCCTGCCTGCTCGCCGAAGGCGCGCATCAAGGCAAAACTCAGGCCCTTGAACACGGGCGACGTGTACTTGATCGAGTTGTTCTGGCGCAGGGCCGTGCCGCCGTTGTTGGCGCCGTAGGGCGCATACACGGCGGCGTTGTTCATCGCCGAGAACAGCACGTTCGGGCTGCTGGACGCGAAGCCCAGGCCCAGCGGATCGGCCATGCCGACCGACATGATGCCGACGATATTCTGGCGGCCGATGTCGATGGCGCCGTAGTTGGTGACGATGCCGACCGTGGCTTCGCGGTCGAACAGGCTGGTGCCCGACGGGGTGCCGAACGGGACGCCGGCGCCGCCCGTGTCATTGAGCAGCGTGCCTTCCAGCCCGAAGCGCGCCTTCATGCCGCCGCCCAGGTCTTCCTGACCCTTGATGCCCCAGCGCGATACCTGCATCTGGCCGGTATCGACCTTGGTCTGGTCGCCTTGCGGGCCGTCGTTGGTCAGGCGGGTCAGGCCGGCATCGATGATGCCGTACAGGGTAATGGCCGATTGCGCGGACGCGGTCGGTGCGGCTGATACGCAGGCGCATAGCGCCGCCGTTGCGATGATGTGTTTCTTCACTCGGTCTGTCTCCATTATTGTGATGGTGCCGGCCCGTCGCCAGCCATGACGATGGCCGACGACAGATCCATGAAGCGGGTTTCTCTTTGCGGAACCAGATCTTCAATAATGAAACTGTAGGTTTTTCCGTTTGGCAGTGTCAACAGGTATTCGCGCCCGAGCCAAGTCTTGCCGCACTCTGGCGCGAAACGTGTCGAAACCGGTACACAGGGTTTTGAGAGGCGAACCAACCATTCTGCTTGGCGAAATGAAAGCGTTCGCGGTGCCGACAGTTGTCGTTGAAATGCACCCGTCCGCTCAAGGCTTCGGATCCCATCCTTCGCCCTCATTGAATCCCGAGAACACGGCGCCGCGATTGGCCAGTGGCCGCGCTTCGTGTTCGTCCATCTCGTATCCGCCGAGATGTGCCACCTCGCCGTTGGCGAACGTATTGCCCGCTTCGCGCCAGCCGGCACGCGCCGTCCCTTGCACCGGATTCGGCTGCGGTTCGCGCAGCCACGCGCTGCGGGCGATGTGCGCGCCGATCGTGCAGCCGATGAAGGCGACGTTGTCCCAGGTGTGCGCGGTGCCGGGCGAACGGGCGAGGTACGTGCCGCCCGGCGGCGGCAGGTTGCCGGCCGGTCCGCTGTCTGAGGTCAGGCGCGAGCGCAGGAACACGAAGCCGGGATCGTCACGGGCGACGGTGCGGGCCTGGACCAGATAGCCGCCATTCGCCGGATCCGCGCTGTCGCCGACGCTGCGCAGTTCGCTTTCTTCGAACAGCGCGGCGCGGTTGTACCCCCAGATGAAGTCGACGTTGCCTTCGATGAGCGAGCGGTAGATCCAGGCATAGCCGGTCAGCTGGATCGTATCCTGCTCGCTCGTCAAATGGGCGTTGCGCACGACCAGCCGGCCCTTGTCGTTGCTGAAGAAGAGGGCTTCGGCCTGCGCTGACGGGTCCGCGCTGCGCCGCGTCGTGTTGTGCAGCGCGATGTCGCGGATCTCGAGCAGGTCGCTGTCCTGGACCAGGAACAGGGAGCGTCCGCCACCGATGCCGGCGCTGCCCGCGTCCTGTCCGGCGCCAGAGCCGGGATTGCGCGCCTCGCTGTTCGCCGCGCGGATAATGGTCGCTTCACGGCTTTGCCCGCGCAGCATCACGTTGTCCTTGCCCTGCAGATAAAGCAGCTCGGGATAGACGCCATCGCGCACATTGACCGTCACCGGTTTTGCACGCGGCAGCACCATCACGTGGTCCAGCGCGCCCTGGACGGTGCGAAAATCGGCGCGGCCATCGTCGTCGACGGTCACGCTGTCGCCCACCGGGCGATAGGGCGTCGTGCGAAAGGTCCAGCGTGCGCCCTTGAAGCGGCGGTCGCGCAGCAGCGCCGCATCGACCAGCACATCGTAGTCGGTATCGGTGGCGAGCTGCTGCGGCAGACGGACGCGCAGCGTGTTGCCCTCGATGTCGATCGCGTGATGGCGCACGACGCGCTGGCGAGCGGCGGGGCCAAGCGTCAGCACAGTCTCGCCAGGCCGGACCAATGCAACGAGTGCACCATCGTGGCGGCGCACGACGCGCACGCTGCCGGCACCGCTCAATACCGGCGCGTGCCTGAATGTCAGCCGGATGGGCGTGTCTGGTGGCACACCGCGTTCGGCGTGGGCAGGCTGCAGCGTCCCTTGTGGCAGCAGCGTGTGTGCCGGTGCACGCGATGGGGCGCCAACGGTTGCCTCGAACGCTGCTTGCTGCCACGGTCCGCCGGTTACGGTGATGGTTGAGCGGCCAGGCTGCCGCGGCGTCACGTACGCGGCGCCATCCCGCAGTTCGACCGTGGCGACCTGCGGATCGGACGACGCTGCGCGCAAGTCGGCTCCAGTGATCGCGATGCGTTCGGGCGGGTCACCGGCCTGCAGCGCCAGCGAGGTCGTTGCGAGTTTCAGCCGGACGCCCGCCGCTGGCAGCGTCGCAGGCCCGTCACGCACGTCGAGCACCGTGTGCTGTGCGGCGTCCCATGCTGCCCCTTGCTCGGCTGGCACTGGCGCGATCCGCGCCGACGTCACCCGTTCGCCATCGAGCCACAGCGACACCTCGCCGGCCTGGCTGGCAAAGCGCAGCACGACCGGCTGGCCCGCCAGCGGCGCCCGACGCCGCACCTGTTTCAGTCGCACCGTGGTTGCGCCAGTCCCTTCGAGCAGCGCGATCTGCAGCGCCGCCCCGCCGTCGGCCAGCGCGATGCTGGCACCCTGCCAGCGACCGCTGTCATCCTGGCGTGCCTTGAGCGTGAAAGGCGCCGCGCCGTCCTTCACGACCAGCTTGACGTCGACCACGCCGTCGCCCGCATCGGGTACGCGCGGTCCGGCGTGCGTCAGTACATGCTGCGCGACGTCGGCCGCGGGCAGTGGCGCGAACGAGTAGGGCACGCGCCAGCCGACGTCGCCCTCAAAGCCGCAGTCAGCGAGCGGCTGCCCATTCAGCAGCGAGCCAGTATCGGCATACACGCCGCGACTGCTGGCCAGGCTGCCGCCGGGATCGCGCACCACGTGCCCGCACTTGGCGGCGCCCGCGATCGCATACGAATTCGCATGCGAGATGACGTGCGCTTCGTGCGCAACACCGACGCTGTAACCATGCGGGTAGGCCGGATGGGCGCGGGCGCCCACGTGGTAGTTGTTCAGCAGGTGGACCTGGCCATAGCGCACACGCGGCGCGCGCTCGCTGACGTTCTCGAACAGATTGCCCTTGAACGTCACGCGCAAGTGGCTGCGGTCGCCCGTCGCGCGATCGGCGCCGCCCACCAGCGTGTTCTTTTCGTGCAGGGCGAAGTGGTTGTATGTGACGCTGACGAAGTCCGATGCGCTCGTGATATCGAGCGCGCCGTCGTGGCACTGCTTCGGCATGCCGTTTTCAACCGGTTGCGTGTCGTCCGTGACCGGTGCATCGGTGAAGCGGTTATGGTCGATCCAGACGTGGTGCGCATTGGTCACGCTGATGGCGTCGTACTGCGAATTCCAGTTGCCCCTGGCGCCATCCTGTGGGTCCCAGCGCGGCGCAATATCGCACGGATTGCGCAGCGCCAGGTTGCGCACGATGACCTGCGACACGCCGGATACGACCAGGCTCGCATTGACGAAGCCGGCGCCAGTAACGACGCCCACCAGCGTGGTATTGGCCGGGATGCGAACGACGCTGCGGCGCGCCTGGTCCTGGCTGTCGGCGAATGGCCAGCCTTCGCTCATGTCGATCGTTGCGGCCACGCGCACGATACGTGCTGGCGCCGGAGTCGACGTTATAGCGCGAAGCGCGTCGCGCAGTTGCGCTGCAGTGCGCACGGTGTAGACGTTGGCAGGCACGGCAAGCGCGCCGCCGCGTGTGCCGCCTTCCTGCGCTGCCCAGCCGTCGTCCGGCGCATGCTGCCGCTCAGTCATGGTGCCGGCGCCGGCCAGCGCGAGCGCGAGTGCGGCAACCGCGGCGCTCATCGCGCGCTCCCGAGTGCGCGCGCCAGGGGCGGCACTGCTTGCAGCAGCGCGCCCGTCATCGCAGCCGCGACACGCGCAGCGCCCGCTGGCCCCAGATGGGTATGGTCGAAGTTGGCGCCAGCCCTGGCCAGTGCGTCCGCGCGTGCCGGTCCGATGGCCTGTACATCGGCCATCGACAGCCAATTCAGGTCGACCAGTGGTGTCTCCGTGGCGGTGGCGACGCGGCGCACGGCCGCCGACCACGGCGCCAGGTCATCCTGCACCCAGGCGCCGCGGAAACTGCGGCGCGTCAGCGGCGTCACCAGCACGGGCACCGCGCCAAGCGCACGCGCCTCGTTCACATAACGTGCCAGGTTCGCGGGAAATTCGTGCACGAGATCGGTCGATCGTCCCGGCTTGCCCGGCTGGTCGTTGTGACCGAACTGGATCAGGACATACGTGGCGCCAAAGCCGGCCGGTGCGCGCAGCAGCGCCTCGACCTCATCCCACCGGCCTTCGGCGCGAAAGCTGCCGGAACTGCGTCCGCCCCGCGCCAGATCGATGCATGCGGTCTCGGGCGAGAAGCGGGCGCACAGCGCGTCGCCATAGCCCGTGCTGCTGGCCATGGTGGAGTCGCCGACAAGGATGATCCGCACTGGCGGCGCAGATGCAGGCGCTGCAGACGTGGCGTGCGCGCTGGCAGCGGCGCAGATGAGCAGATAGGGAAGGGCGCGATCAAGCAGCATGGGCAAACTCCACAAAGTTTGCCGATTCTATTTTGGCCTGACCAATTAAGCAAGCGGTCAGGCCATTTGATCTCGCAAGTTAGCTGAAGACTAGCCGCGCGAGAACGTACGCGTCACGCGTTCGAGGTGCGCGCGCATCGCGGCGCGGGCGCCGCTGGCGTCATGCGACGCGATCGCCGCCAGGATGTTGCGGTGGTCGAGCAGTGTCTGCTTGCGCAGCTCTTCGGTCTGGAAGTGTTCTTTCAGCTTGTGCCACAGGCTGCCGCGCTGGGCCCACAGGTATTCGATCACGCCCACCATTGCCGTGTTGCCGGTGGCACGGGCCAGCGCCAGGTGGAAGTTGCGGTCGGCATGTTCGTTGCTGGCGCGGTCGTCGTGCTGGCGCTCCATCTCTTCGACGGCCTTGAGGATCGCGTCGATGTCGCGGTCGGTGGCATTCTTGGCAGCGAGGGCAGCGATCTCGGATTCGATCATGCGGCGCGCAGCGAGCACCTCGAACGGTCCCGGGCCTTCTTCTGGCACCTCGGCGGGCGCCACCGCCTTTTCACTGACATACACGCCGGAGCCGCCGCGCACCTCGACGATACCTGACAGCTCGAGCACGATCAGCGCTTCGCGCAGCGATGCGCGGCTCACTTCCAGCTTGGCAGCCAGTTCACGCTCGGCAGGCAGGCGCGTGCCGGGCTGGATCTTGTCGTCGCGGATCAGCTCCTGGATGCGGGCGGCGACCACGCGATAAAGTCGTGGTTCGGGCTGGTTTGGCTCGGTGGACGCGGGTAGTTTTTTCATCGGGGGCAGGCGCTCCCGGCAGCGTTGCCGGGTGGAGGGAATCGTCCCGTGATTCTAATTTGGCCAGACCAATCCCGCAAGGCGGACCTACCAATACTGAGAAGAAAGGATGACTGGTCATAAGATGTCTGACATCTAAGTTTGGCGTGCGGTGTTGTTGGTATAATCGCGCCCATCCAGTCCCTATTTGAAGCGAGCAGCCATGGTCCCCACGCAGCGCAGGCAGCGCAATCTCGCCCAGAGCGTCATCGAACAGGTCGGCGCAGCGGTCAAGCAGGGCATCCTCAAGCCCGGCGACAAGCTGCCGACCGAATCGTCCCTGATGGCGCAGCATGGCGTCAGCCGCACCGTCGTGCGCGAGGCGATTTCACACCTGCAGGCATCCGGCCTGGTGCAGACCCGGCACGGCATCGGGACCTTCGTGCTGGAGCGCCCGCAGACGGGCCTGGGGCTCGACGCCGAACACATCCTGACGCTGCGCGACGTGCTGGCGATTCTTGAATTACGTATCGGCGTCGAGACTGAAACGGCAGGGCTGGCGGCCAGCCGCCGCAGTGAAGAGCAGGTGCGCGAACTGGCTGGCGCGCTGGATGAAATGCAGCAGGCAATGGCCGAAGGCATCTCGGCGGTGGAGGCCGACAAACGCTTCCACCTGCTCATTGCCCAGGCCACTGGCAACCGGTATTTCGTCGATATCCTGGCCCAGTTGGGTAACGCCATCATCCCGCGTGCGCGCCTGAACACACCTGGGCTCGAGCAGGACAAGCCCGCCGATTTCCTCGAGCGCGTCAGCCGCGAACACGACGATATCTTCCGCGCGATCGAGCGGCGCGACCCGGAAGCCGCGCGCGCCGCGATGCGCACCCATTTGTCCAACAGCCGTGAACGTCTGGTGCAGGCGCAGCGCCGTCTGGAAAACGCAATCGGCTGACGCAGTAATATTTTGCTTGCGGGTTAAACCATTTCAGTTGTACGATGACTTACAACCTAGTCGTCAACACAAACACACTGAACGGAGACTTTCGCATGCATCCCCTGGAACTCAAGCAAACCCTGTCGCACGGCCTGCTTTCCTTCCCGATCACCGACTTCGACGCCCAAGGCGATTTCAACCCAGCCGGCTACGCCGCGCGCCTCGAATGGCTTGCGCCGTTTGGCGCGACCGCGCTGTTTGCTGCCGGCGGTACCGGCGAATACTTTTCGCTCAACGGTGAAGAATACGGCCAGATCATCAAGACGGCGGTCGACACCTGCGCCGGCGTGGTGCCGATCCTGGCCGGCTGCGGTGGTCCCACCCGCACCGCCATCGCCCACGCACAGGAAGCCGAGCGCCAGGGCGCCAAGGGCCTGCTGCTGCTGCCACACTACCTGACCGAAGCCAGCCAGGACGGCCTGGTCGCGCACGTCGAAGCGGTGTGCCGCTCCGTGCAGATCGGCGTCGTCGTCTACAACCGCGCAGCCTGCCGCTTGACCCCGGATTCGCTGGCCAAGCTGGCCGACCGTTGCCCGAACCTCATTGGCTTCAAGGACGGCATCGGCGACATCGAACTGATGGTCTCGATCTGGCGCCGCATGGGCGACCGCTTCAGCTATCTGGGCGGCCTGCCAACTGCCGAAGTCTATGCCGGCGCCTACAAGGCGCTGGGCACCCCGGTGTATTCGTCGGCCGTGTTCAATTTCGTGCCACAACTGGCGATGGACTTCTATCACGCCACCGCTGCCGGCGACACTGCCACCACCAACCGCCTGATCGACGAATTCTTCCTGCCGTACCTGGAGATCCGCAACCGCAAGGCCGGCTATGCCGTCTCGATCATCAAGGCCGGTGCACGCCTGGTCGGCCATGGCGCGGGCCCCGTGCGGCCACCGCTGACCGATCTGACGGCCGAAGAAGATGCGATGCTGCTGGCGCTGATCCAGAAGCAGGGAGCCATCTGATCATGACCATCCTCGGTGAAATGATCATTGGCCAGTCGTGCCTGCGCGGCACGGGCGGCGAGGTGTTCGGCTTCAACCCGGCCACCCGCACGAATCTCGAGCCGGCCTTTGGCCAGGCGACGCCTGACGATGTCGAGCGCGCCTGCACGCTGGCCGCGCAAGCGTTCGACCCGTACCGCGCGCTGCCGCTCGAGGCGCGCGCTGCGTTCCTCGAGATGGTGGCCGAAGAAATCCTGGCGATCGGCCCCGAGCTGATCGAGCGCGCGCAACTGGAAACGGGCCTGCCGCAGGCCCGCCTGGAAGGTGAGCGCATGCGCACCGTCACCCAGTTGCGCCTGTTTGCCAAAGTCGTGCGCGACGGGTATTTCATGGACGCGACCATCGACAGCGCCATGCCAGAGCGCACGCCGCCACGGCCCGATCTGCGCCTGCGCAAGATCGGCCTCGGTCCGGTCGTCGTGTTCGGCGCCAGTAACTTCCCACTGGCGTTCTCGGTCGCGGGCGGCGATACGGCGTCGGCGCTGGCCGCCGGTTGCCCGGTCGTGGTCAAGGCGCACGGCGCCCACCCCGGCACGTCGGAGCTGGTCGGGCGCGCCGTGCAGCGCGCCGTCAAGGCCAGTGGCTTGCCGGAAGGCGTGTTCTCGATGCTGTTCGGCGATGGCCGCACGGTCGGCCAGCAGCTTGTGGCCCATCCGGCGATCAAGGCCGTGGGCTTCACCGGCTCGCGTCAGGGTGGCCTGGCACTGCTGCGCACCGCCGCCGCGCGCGCTGAACCGATTCCCGTGTACGCCGAAATGAGCAGCGTGAATCCCGTGTTCCTGCTGCCCGCTGCATTGCAGGCCGGCGGCGCGACGCTGGCCCAGGGCTTCGTCGATTCGCTGACGCTCGGCGTCGGCCAGTTCTGCACCAACCCGGGCCTCGTGTTCGCCCTGGCCGGCGCCGAACTGGATGCCTTCGTCGATGCGAGCGCCGCGGCGCTGGGCGCCAAGGGCGCCGGCACGATGCTCACCGCCGGCATCCATGACGCCTACACGAAAGGCGT
This sequence comes from Oxalobacteraceae sp. CFBP 8761, assembly GCA_014841595.1. Lineage (NCBI taxonomy): Bacteria > Pseudomonadati > Pseudomonadota > Betaproteobacteria > Burkholderiales > Oxalobacteraceae > Oxalobacteraceae sp. CFBP 8761. Next base: position 2,112,937 of record JACYUE010000001.1, read on the forward strand.
GAGCGCCTTCGGCGCGGTCGATGGCCTGCAACTGGTCGCGCAAGGCACGACTGAAGGAAGCGGCTGCGCTGCGCAGGCTGCGCTGTATGTGTGCGATGCCGCCACGTACATGGGCAACCCGGCGTTAGAGGATGAAGTGTTCGGTCCGTGCGCGGTGCTGGTGCGCTTTACCGACGCCGCCCAAATGTTGCAGGCAGCAGAACACCTGCACGGGCAGCTGACCGTCACGGTCCATGCACGCGAAGGCGACCTCGATCTGGCTGCTGCGCTGCTGCCGATAGTGGAGCGCAAGGCAGGCCGCGTACTGTTCAATGGCTTCCCGACCGGCGTCGAAGTGGCGCACGCGATGGTGCACGGCGGCCCGTTCCCGGCCACGAGCGACAGCCGCACGACGTCGGTTGGCGCCAGTGCGATCGATCGCTTCCTGCGCCCGGTGTGCTACCAGAACGTGCCGGGCAGCCTGCTGCCCGAGGCGCTGCGCGACGACAATCCGCTGGGCCTGGCACGTCTGCAGGACGGCGCATTGCAGGCAGCCGGGGGGAAGTAACGCACCAGCCCTGATGCAGCACCAGCCGGAGGAGACGCCGGCTGTCACCCAACTTGAAAAGAACTGATCACCATGAATCAGCAAGTCATCGACGTAACACCGGCGCAGTCGGTGGTGGGCAGATATCGCTGGACGATCTGCGCGCTGCTGTTCTTCGCCACCACCATCAATTACCTGGACCGCCAGGTCCTGAGCCTGCTCGCACCGGTGCTCACCGAGCAGTTCAACTGGACGAACACCGACTACGCCAACATCACGGCGACCTTCCAGTTCGTGTACGCGATCTCGATGCTGTTTGCGGGCCGCGTGATCGACCGCATGGGCACCAAGCGCGCCTACGTGCTGGCGATCGTCGTCTGGTCGCTGGGCGCCATCGGTCATGCGTACGCAATCGGCATCGGCGAAGCGGTCAACACGGTATTCACCAGCGTCGGCCTGGCCGTGGTGCCCGTGTCGGTGGCCGGCTTCATGATCGGCCGCGCGGTGCTGGCCATTGGCGAAGCCGGTAACTTCCCGGCCGCGATCAAGGCCACTGCCGAATACTTCCCGAAACGCGAGCGCTCGTTCGCCACCGGCATCTTCAATTCGGGTGCCAATGTCGGCGCGATCCTGGCGCCACTGACCGTGCCGCTGATCGCTGCGCACTGGGGCTGGCAGTCGGCGTTCATCGTCATTGGCGGCATCGGCTTCTTGTGGATGGGCCTCTGGATCTGGCTGTACGATGCGCCGGAACGCCAGCCGCGCCTGAAGGCGGCCGAACTGGCCTACATCAACAGCGACGCCGGCGTGGTGGCGGCGCCCACCGGCAAGCCCGTCAAGGGCTCGTGGTTCAAGCTGCTGGGCTACCGCCAGACCTGGGCCTTCGCCTTCGGCAAATTCATGACCGACGGCGTCTGGTGGTTCTTCCTGTTCTGGCTCCCCAAATACATGTCGGCGCAATACGGCATGTCGGCCACCGACATGATCATCCCGCTCGCGGTCCTGTACAGCATGACAATGGTAGGCAGCATTGGCGGCGGCTGGTTGCCGACCTGGTTCCTGAACCGGGGCGCCGACATCTATCATGGCCGCATGAAGGCCATGCTGATCATCGCCCTGTGCCCGCTGGTCGTGCTGCTCGCGCAACCGCTCGGCTACCTGGGCTTCTGGGTGCCGGTGATCCTGATCGGCGTTGGCGCCTCGGCGCACCAGGCCTGGTCGGCCAACCTGTTCACGACCGTTTCGGACATGTTCCCGAAACACAGCGTCGGCTCGGTTGTCGGCATCGGTGGCATGGCCGGTGGCCTGGGCGGCGTGCTGCTCACCAAGCTCGGGGGCTGGCTGTTCGACCATTACGGCGCGCTCGGCCAGTTGCAGACCGGGTATATGATCATGTTCTCGATCTGCGCCGTGGCCTACCTGGTGGCGTGGACAGTCATGAAAATGCTGGTGCCGCAGCACCGTGAAATCAAGGGGTTGTAATCGATGTCTGCTGAAGTAGAACGCGTCGGGGGCGTGCATTGCGCCACCGGTGAAAGCCCGCTGTGGCATGCGGGGCAGGCTGCCTGGTATTGGGTGGACATCCCTGCGCGCCGCATCTGGCGCAGCGACCAGGCCAGCGGCGCTTTGCAGCATTGGACGGCACCTGAAATGGTGGCCTGCATTGCCGCGGACAGCGATGGCGGCCTGATCGCCGGCATGGAAACGGGCGTGTTTCGCCTGACGCTGGGGGCCGATGGAACGGTCGATGCACGCCGCCTGGCCGCGCCGCCTGACGTGGAGCTGGGCGAGGGCATGCGTTTCAACGACGGGCGCTGCGACCGGCAGGGCCGGTTCTGGAGCGGCACCATGTTCATGGACATGGGCGCCGCACGCGCGGTGGGCGGGCTGTATCGCTACAGCACCGCTGCAGGCCTGCATGGGCCTGTCGTTCGGAACTTGCTGACGCAGAACGGCCTGGCCTTCTCGCCGGATGGCCGCACGATGTACCTGTCCGACTCGCACCCGCAACGGCGCCTCGTGTGGGCCTACGATTACGATCCCGATGCCGGCCTGCCGAGCAATGAGCGGATATTTCTCGACCTGGCGGGGCAACGGGGCCGGCCCGACGGGGCGGCGGTCGACGTCGATGGCTGCTACTGGAGCTGCGCCAACGATGGCGGTGTGGTGCAGCGCTTCACGCCGCAAGGCAAGCTTGATCGTGAAATTGCGCTGCCGATGGCCAAGCCGTCGATGTGCGCATTTGGCGGCCCGGCGCTCGACCTGCTGCTCGTGACGTCGATTGATCCGGCAGGGGCGGCCAATCCTGGTGGCGACGCCGGTTCGGTCGTCATCCTGCGGCCGGGCGTGCAGGGTATCGCAGAGACGCCATTCGCCGTTTGAACGGCCAAATGTGAACAAGCCGCGACACCGGTTGCCCGGGTCGCGGCTTGCGCATTACACGACTGCTGATCGAACTAATCCAAATGAATTACTTCGAAGCGTCCTGCATTTTTTCGCCAGCGCGCTCGACGCTACGGCCAGCAGCAGCGGTTGCGTCGCTGGTGGCTTCTTTAGCGGCAGCAGCTGCTTCGCGGCTTTCCTGACGCACTTCGGCGCCAGCAGCTTCGATACGTGCACCGGCACGGTCGGTAGCGGCGTCGATACGCTGACCAGCAGCGTCCAGATTGGCTTCAGCTTTGTCAGCTGCAACTTCCATCTTGTCGCCAGCGCGTTCAGCAGCTGCATCAGCAGCAGCGACGGCTTCTTTAGATTCCTGAGCGACGGTTGCGCCTGCGTTGTCGACGGCTGCGCCGGCTTCTTGTGCAGGGCCCATATTGTCGTTTTTGTTGCAACCGGCCAGCATCGCGACGCTCAGCATCAGGGCGGAAATGGTAATCGTGGTTTTCATGGGGTGCTCCTTAAAATTAAATGTTGTCGTTTAGCTTACACCAGCTGCTAATTCTTTGACTCACGCCCCGACCGCAATCGTGCGCGACAGACGTATTAAAACATTTCCAAAACTCATCGGCTGTGCGCTAGATAACTTAACAACAATTCAGCGTGTGGCGACAACAATGCGGGATCGGCGACGCAGACGCGAAGTTCCCGGTTTGCCCACGCGTCGTCCAGCGCGACGATGGCGACGGACAGCTCGCGGGCAAAGCGGATGGCGGCCGCCTCGGGCAGCATGGCGATGCCGACATCCTGCGCCACCAGCTGCGCGATGGCGTCGAAGCTCGGCGCCCGTACGCGCACCTTCAACGGCCGGCCGTTGTGGATCGCCCTCGCTTCAATGAAATGCTGCATCGGCCGTTCCGGCGGCAGACACACGAACGCGTATTCAAAGGCGTCCCGCAGCTTCATCGTCGCGCGCTGCGCCAGCGCATGGCCGGCCGGCACCAGCATCACCAGGCGATCGCTGCGAAAGGGCAGCGAGATCATCTCGCCGGTCGTCACGTTCCCATCGAAAATGCCCAGCTCGATCTCGCCGGCGCGTACCGCCGCCACGATATCGCGGCTGGCGCGTTCGTCCAGTTGCAGGTCGACTTGAGGGTGGTCCGCCAAAAATTCGCCAAGGGCCGCTGGCAGGAAGGTGCTGATCGCCACTGTAGTGCCGGCCAGGTGCACCGACATGCGGCGTCCACCGCGCAGGTCGCGCACGGTCTCGCGCAACTGCTCCGTTTCATTGACAATGCGCGCGGCCCGCTCGAGGATGAAGCGTCCTGAGGGCGTTGGCGTCATGCCGGCCGCCGAGCGGGTAAATACGACTATGCCGGTGTCCTGCTCGAACCCGCGCAGGCGGTTGCTGGCCGCGGACAGGGCGATGGGGAAGCGTTCGGCGGCCTTGCTCAGGCTGCCAGCGGCCTCGATGGCCAGTAACAGGCGAAGATCGGTCAGGTCGATGTGCATGGGGTTTCTCGCTCGGCGAAGGCCTGATTCAGTATTGGCGCATTCTAGCCCGTCTTGTTTCGCGGCAAAATAAGGCCTTGACGATGACGTGATAACGGCTGAGACGAAGATGAGCGATTTGACATGGGTAGGCCGCTGGGCGCAGGACGGACGGCTGTATGCGATTCTGGCCGCCACGGGAATGAGCATGAAGGCGGTGTTCGTCAAGCTGGGCTACGCGGCCGCGCCAGTGGATGCATTGACCATGCTGGCGCTGCGCATGGGTTTTGCGCTGCCGCTGTTCCTGGGCCTGGCCTGGATGGCGCGCGATCCGCAGGCAGCCCGGTTGACGCCGAAGGACTGGCTGCACATCGCAACCCTGGGCTTCTTCGGCTATTACCTGGCGAGCCTGTTCGATTTCTATGGCCTCGAAACCATCACGGCCGGGCTTGAACGGCTGATCCTGTACCTGTACCCGACGCTGGTGCTGTTGTTCCAGGTCTGTCTCACCAAACAGTACCCGTCGAGCCGTACCTTGCAGGCGCTGGGCATCTGTTACCTGGGCCTCGGCGTCGGCTTCATCCACGACCTGCACGTGACCGGCATGAGCAGCGAGCTCCTGACTGGTGCTGCATGGGTATTTGCCAGCGCCGTGGCGTACGCGCTGTACTTCGTCGGCACCGGCGCGGTCGTCAAGCGGATCGGCGCGATGCGCCTGGCAGGCCTGGCAGGCAGCGCATCGTGCTTGTTCGTGCTGCTGCATTTCACGCTGGCCGGTGACCGCGCCGCCCTCACGACGCTGCCGCCAGCGGTCTGGCTCAATAGCAGTCTGATGGCCGTGGTATCGACCGTGGTGCCGATCTATTGGCTGTCGCTGGCGATTGCCCGCCTCGGCGCATCGCGGACGGCGGCGATCGGCAATCTCGGCCCGGTACTGACGGTGTTCGCTTCGTGGCTGCTGCTGGGAGAGCCGTTGTCCGTATTCCAGTTGGGCGGGTTGGCGCTGGTGATCCTGGGTGTGGCGCGGCTCAAGCCGAAGGCGCAGCCAGCGGCGACGGCTGCACCGAAACGGGCGTCGGCATGACAGCATCGAACAAGCCGCGGCCATCCCAGCGCGGCAAGTGCGAGATGGTCCGCGCCGGAACAGCCCGGTCCGTATACGCCGGCCCAAGCGACGCCAAAAAGCGTGGGAACGCGCGGCAGTAGGTCGACTGGATGCCGGCCAGGCGCGCCAGTAGCGCGTAGTCGATCACGGTGTCGCGCGGCATGGCGTCGATCACCTGTGCCACGCGTTCGTGCCAGTCATCTGACCACGCGGACAGCAATGGGCCCAGGTCGCGTACGGTGTCGCCGGTACAAATTGCGCCGCCTTGCACGACGCGCGCCAGCACGCCACGTCGGGCGCCAATCCTGGCGGCGACGTGCGCGCCATGCAGGTCGAGCCGGCCGCACGCTTCGCATGCGAACATCAGGCGCACCTGCGCCTGGTCCCCGATCTGCAGCACGGTGCCGGAGGGCAGGGCGTCGATGGGCGTATCGAGCAGCAGGTTCTCGCGCAGCGCGTGGGGAGCGAGATTCAAATCAGCATAGGTCGCGCTGCTCGCCAGCAGCAGCTGGCGGGGCGATGCCGGGTCGCGGTGGCGGTCGCCATCGATCCCCGCGCCGGCCATGAGCATGAGCCGCTCGACCGTCTGCGGCGCGGCGCTGCCAGTCGGACGGAGCGACAGGCTGGCCAGTTTCACCCGGTCACCATCATCGGTCAGCGTTACTTCGGCGCCTGCAACGCCGCCGCCGCAGCGCGGTACTTGGCGGCATTGGGCACGTCCGTCCACGCCGGCTTGACCGGATCGTTGGCGATGTCCTGCAACGCCACGGCGATCATGCGGTTCACGCTGGCCAGGTTGTCGTAGTCGACCTTGTCCCAGGTGTCGTCCTTGCCGTGGTAATCGGGGAAGCCGAACGCTACGCACAGCGTGTGAGCCGGCACGCCGGCATCGGCCAGCGCCTGGTTGTCGCTGCGCGCAAAATAGCGGTCGCTGTTGGTCGGGTGCTTCCAGAAGCGGATGCCGGTCTGTTCGCCTGCGCGTTGCAGCGTCGTGCCCACCGTCGAATAGTCAAAGCCGGTCATCGTGGCGGAGCGCAACTGCGGGCCTTCGCCGTCGTCGGTGCGGCCAAGCTGCTCGAGGTTCAGGTTCATCACGGTGTCCTTCAGCGGGAACACGGGATGCTTCGCGTAGTAGCGCGAGCCGAGCAGGCCCAGTTCTTCGCCGAACAGCGCGACGAACACGATGCTGCGGCGTGGACGTTCCTTTTGCGCCGCCATGCTGGCGGCGATCTCGATGACCGAGACGGTGCCGCTGCCATCGTCGTTGGCGCCGTTGAAGATCTCGCCATCGCGGATGCCCAGGTGATCGTAGTGCGCGCTGAGCATCACGTAGGTGCTTTTCAGGGCCGGGTCCGAACCGCGCAGCACGCCGATCACGTTGCGCAGCTTGGTCGGCGTGATCTCGGGTGCGACGATCTTCGCGGCGACGGTGGCGCCGCCCTGTTCGAGTGCGGTCGCGGCATCGGCTGCATGCACCAGCACGACCGGCGCGCCGCCTTTTGCCACTGCGAAGCCCGGATCGATCAGCCAGCCACCCTGCGTGCGCGCCTGACGGCGTTCGCGGTCGATCAGTACGATCAGCGCCGGCTTGCTTTTCAGTTTGGCTTGCAGCGCGGCGCCCGCGCCGGGGATTGCGGCGGCCGGTACGACCAGCACCTTGCCGTTGGCTTTGTCCGGATCGTCGAGCGCCGCCTGCCAGGTCATGAAGACGGCAGGGGTGTGCGCCAGCGTGACCGGATCGACGAAGTTGGCCGATGCGCCCGTGCCGTTAAGTGTCATGGTCTTGCCGCCAGCCGTCACCGTCAAGGCGATGTCCTGCGGGCTGCGCCTGGCGTATTGCCAGTTCGCGGTCTGGAAGTAGCCGTCGTCGCCCGCCGCCTCAAGCCCCGCGCGGCGGAACTGCGCCGCGATGTATTCAGCCGCCAGGTCAACGCCGCGCGACGGCGTGCCGCGCCCTTCGAGCAGGTCGGACGACAGGAACGACAGGTGGCCGCGCAGCGAGTCGGCCGAGATGCTGGAGGTCAGCGCATCGCGCCCCGAAGTCTGCGGCCCCTGGGCCGAGGTGGCGCACCCGGTCAGGGCGAGGGCGATGGAAATGGACAGCGCGGAGGCAAGGTGACGCATGCGAGGACTTCCGTGGATTGATGAGGATGGCAATATGACATGGTGGAGGGAATCGGGTCAACCGGGATGTGTGTCGCCACCCGACTGGGGCGCCGCGAGAACGCTTCCCGTTTCAGCCCACCATGCGATCAGCCCTGCGCAGCGTACGGCGGGTAATCGATATAGCCCCTGGCATCACCCCCGTAGTAGGTGCTGCGGTCAGGCTCGGCCAGTGGCCAGCCGTTGCGCAGGCGCGCGACCAGGTCGGGGTTCGAGATGAACGGCTGGCCAAACGCTGCCAGGTCGATCACGCCATCGTCGATCATCTTATCGGCGCGTTCGCGCGTCATGCCGCCAGCCAAAATCAGTGCAGTCTCGGGCAGCGCGGGCCGGAAGGCGCGCAGCAAGTCCTGGATCTTGTCGGACACGGTCGGCCCGGACGCCTTGTCGCCCATGCCGTAGCCGGATTGGTCCATGATGTGAACATAGGCGATGCGGCGTTCCCCGAGCGCGGCGACCAGCGCCGTGTAGGTGGAGTCGATGTCGTCGTACAGCGGCATGTCGAACAGGCGGCCGTAGGGCGACAGGCGGATGCCCACGCGCTCGCGGCCGATGCGGGCGACGACGGCATCGACGACTGCCAGGGCAAAGCGCAGGCGGTTGTCCATCGTGGTTGCGCCGTACTCGTCGTCGCGGTCATTGACCAGCGGGTTGAGGAACTGCTCCAGCAGATAGCCATTGGCGCCGTGGATCTCGACGCCGTCGAAACCGGCCTCGATGGCATTGCCAGCGGCGTTGGCAAAATCCTGCACCACGCGCGCTACCTCGTCGGTGGCAAGCTGGCGCGGTTGGGTGGTGGCCACCATGCCCGGCGTGCCATCATCCTTGACACCATAGGCCATGGCGCCTTGCGCGATTTTCGAGCTGGCGCTGACGGGATCGATGCCATCGGTCTGGATGCTCGGGTGCGACACGCGGCCCACGTGCCAGAGCTGCGCGAACATCTTCGCACCGATGGCGTGCACGGATTGGGTCGTCAGGCGCCAGCCGGCGATCTGCGCGGGCGTGTAGATGCCGGGGTTAAACAGGTAACCCTGGCCTTCGCGGGAAATGGGCGTGCCTTCGCTGACGATCAGGCCAGCGGTGGCGCGCTGGGTGTAATACAGCGCGACGGTTTCAGTGGCGACGTCGTCCGGCGCACGCGCCCGGGTCAAGGGCGCCATCACGACGCGGTTGACGAGGGGAAGCGAAGCGAGCTTGAATGGCGAGAATAACTGGTGCATGGCGTCCTTGTAGCGTTATGGATGGATGCGGCCAGCATAAATGAATTCGAAGAATTGGATGACCGGCACGCTAGCGAATCGGGCCATCGCGCTCTGCGAGGCCGGGTTCACTCCCGCCTTTTGCCAATTCGTCGCACCGTCCCTTGCCGCTGGCACGCCGGCTCGGCACAATGGGTTGTCCCTGTCCTTATTACCGTGATTTTCTGAAGCGAGTCCACATGGCCAGCATCTCTCCGCCGATTCACCAGCAACGACGTGCGCGCCTGCGACGCCTGTTGACCGACCTGCCGCTGTCGATCGCCATCAGCGCGCTGCTGGCGTGTTTCATCAGCCTGGTCACGGGACGCTTTCTAGAAAACCTGCTGGTGTCGGTCCTGATCGGCATCGTTGCCTTCACGATCGTGTACGGCGGGCGTCTGCTGTTCATCAAGCGGCCGGTCTGGCGCTTGCAAGAATGGGCCAGGTTCGCTGCGCTGGCGGTGCTGGCGGCGCCGATTGCCCATTTCACCGGCCTGTACACGGCCGGGCTGTTGCTCGGCATTCGTACGCCGACGCTGGCGGAATATCCGAGTGTGGACCGCATCAGCATGATCGTTTTCACCTTCCTGGGCACGACACTGATGGTCGTGCTGATCATGAACCGCGAGCGCGTGCGGCATGCCCAGGAAGAGCAGGCCGAGGCGCACCTGCGCGCGCAGATCATCGAGCGCCAGGCCTTGCAGGCGCAGCTGCGCCTGCTGCAGGCCCAGATCGAACCGCACATGCTGTTCAATACGCTGGCCAATCTGCAGGGCCTGATCGCGCTCGACCCGGTGCGCGCCAGCGACATGCTCGACCAGCTGATCCAGTACCTGCGCGCCACGCTGAGCGTATCGCGCAGCGAGACCACGACGCTGGAGCAGGAATTTGCCGCCATGGGGGCGTACCTGGGCCTGATGGGCGTGCGCATGGGCGAGCGGCTGCGCTACCGGCTCGAGCTGCCGCCGGCGCTGCGTGCCGCGCGCCTGCCCACGATGCTGCTGCAACCGCTGGTAGAGAACGCGATCGTGCACGGCGTGGAGCCGAAGATCGATGGCGGCGAGATCACCATCAGCGCGGCGATCGACGGCGACAGCCTGGTGCTCGACGTCCGGGATACGGGGCTGGGGCTGTGTACGGGCCAGGCACCTGCGCGGCGTGGCGGCGGCGTCGGCGTGGCCACGTCGCGTGAACGGCTCGACGCCCTGTATGGTGAGCGCGCATCGATGACCTTGAATCCGGCGCCGCCACAAGGTACGCTGGCCCGATTGACCCTGCCTCTGGAGTTCGAACAATGACCCGCGCGCTGATTGCCGAAGACGAACCGATCCTGGCCGCCACGCTGGCCAGGACACTGCAAGGCCTGTGGCCCGGCCTCGACATCGTCGCGACTGCGCCCAACGGCGTGGTCGCCGTGGAGCAGGCCCTGGCGCTGCGACCGGACGTGCTGTTCCTGGACATCCGCATGCCGGGTCAGAGCGGGCTGGAAGTGGCCGAAGAATTGGCCGAGCGCTGGGACGGACCGGCGCCGTTTCCGCACATCGTGTTCGTCACCGCGTTTGATGACTACGCGGTGCAGGCCTTCGAGCACGCGGCGTTCGACTATGTGCTCAAGCCGGTCAGCAGCGCGCGGCTGGGCAAGACCGTCGAGCGCCTGCGTGCCGCGTTGGAGGCGCGCACGACGATGGCGCCGGATGCACTGGGCCAGCTGCTCGGGCAGTTGCAGGCGCTGGCGCCACGCGCCGCACCAAGCGAGCGCTTGGGCGTGATCCGGGCGGCGGTCGGCAACGCGGTGCGCATGATCCCGGTGTCAGACGTCGTGTACTTCCAGGCGATCGACAAGTATGTGAATGTCGTCACCGCCGACGCCGAAGCGCTGATCCGGGTGCCGCTGAAGGAATTGCTGCCGCAACTCGACAGCGCGCAGTTTCGTCAGGTAAGCCGCAGCACGGTGGTGAATATGGGATGCGTGACCAGCGCGGTGCGCGATGATCTGGGCAAGGTGATGCTAACGTTGCGTGGCCGGCCGGAAAAGCCCCGTGTCAGTCCGGTGTATGCGCATTTGTTCAGGCAGATGTAGCAGGATTGGCGCTGCAACATCACTCGACGGCGGGCACGAAGAATATGCGCTCTACCTTGCCGTTTTCCTTATCGGTTTCAAACACCAGCAAATAGCCTTTTGTATAGACGCTCTCGACGGTTGTTGGCCCGACGACGTACGCAGGATTGGTGTCATAGTCGTAGTAGCCAGTAGGGCGGCCGAGCAGTGCCACGATGTCACTGCCGTTCGACCGCTTCAAATCATGTTTCTTTAGCAGCGATGCCGTCATCTCTCCTCGCTGCAAGTCTGACGCCGTGGCCCAGACATCCGTCGTAAACTCACGGTCACCGAGCTTGTTTGCCTGGTCTTCGACAGAATCGCGACAGCCAGCAAGCAAGGCTGCGATCAGGACAGTGTAGAGACAGAAGCGCATAGGTTGTAGATGTCCCGGCAGTTTCTCGATGGCGAGTATCCCAAGCCATCATTGCGGATGAATTGGGAACCATCAACGACGGTAGATTGAGTAAAATGCTGCTCTCGATTTGCTAGGCCACACCATGGAACTCCGCGCCGCCGCGCTGCACGCACTGCTCGACGCCGACCCCGCCGCCAAAGCCAGGGCGGTCGCCGCGCTCTCTGCTGCGTGCAAGGCAGGTCAGGTCGCCATCGACACCCAGGCCGTCATGACGGCGCCGCCTGGCATCCCTGGCCGTCCGATCCGCCCTGAACTGGTGCCGCCGCTGCAGGTGGGCCGCCGCTCGATGGGCACGCCGGAAGGGCGCGCGATGCTGGTCCACGCGCTGGCGCACATCGAGTTCAATGCCGTCAATCTGGCGCTCGATGCCCTGTGGCGTTTCGATGGGATGCCCGAGCAATACTATCTCGACTGGTTGCTGGTTGCCGATGAAGAGGCGCTGCACTTCACGATGCTGAGCGATCATCTGGGCACACTTGGGTATGCGTACGGCGACTTCCCGGGCCACGACAGCCTGTGGGAGATGGTCGCCAAGACCAGCGACGACGTGCTGGCGCGCATGGCGCTGGTGCCGCGCACGCTCGAAGCGCGCGGCCTGGACGCGATCCCGCCGCTGCGCAAGAAGATCGCGCAGGCGGGCGACCTGGCTGCGGCGCTGATCCTCGACCGCCTGCTGGTCGACGAAGTGGGGCACGTCGAAATCGGCAATCGCTGGTATCTCGAACTGTGCCTGGCGCGCGGCCTCGAGCCGATCGCCACGTACGACGAACTGACCGTGCGCTACAAGGCGCCCGTGCTCAAGGGCCCATTCAATATCGAAGGGCGCCGCGCGGCCGGCTTTTCCGAGGCCGAGCTGGAACGCTATCGCTGACATGGACGATGCGGCGTCGGACAGCACCGGCTTTCTGCTGACGCGCCACTGGCGCGACACGCCTGCCGGTTGCGAAGTCGAGTTCTGGCTTGCCACCGATGCCGGCCCGCGCTGCGTGCGCATCCCGGTGCAGACCCCGGTCGCCTTCATTCCCGAAGCGCAGCGCGGCACGGTCGAGCAACTGCTGCAGGACGAACGGGGCTGGGAATTACGCCCGCTCGAGCTGCTCGACTTCCAGCACCGGCCCGTCGCCGGCCTGTACTGCCGCAAATACCGCCAGCTGATGCAGATCGAACGGCGCCTGCGCCAGCATGGCCTGGACGTGTTCGAGGCCGACGTGCGCCCGCCCGAGCGCTACCTGATGGAGCGCTTCATCACCGCACCCGTCGTGTTTGCGGGACAGCCGGTCGAGGGCAATCCGCACCTGCTGGTCGAAGGCGTGATGAAGCCCTCGCCCGGCTACCGGCCGACCATCCGCACCGTGTCGCTCGATATCGAGACCACGTTTCAGGGCGAGCTGCGCTCGATCGCGCTTGAAGGGTGCGGGCAGCGCCAGGTGTACATGCTGGGACCACCCAATGGCATCGATGGCCCGCGCGATTACGATCTTGAGTATTGCGCCACCAGGCGCGAGCTGCTCGACCGCATGGAAGCGTGGTTCGTACAGCACGACCCGGACGCGATCATCGGCTGGAACGTGATCCAGTTCGACATGCGCGTGCTGCAGCGCCATGCCGAGGGCATGAAGCGGCCGCTGCGCCTCGGCCGCGACGGCAGCGCGATCGAGTGGCGCGAAGCAGGTGGCAAAGGCGGTGGCAAAGGCGGCGGCAACCGCGGCGGCCAGGAACACTACTTCATCTGCATCGCCGGGCGCCTCGTCATCGACGGCATCGACGCGCTGCACTCGGCCACCTGGACCTTCCCGTCGTTCAGCCTTGAAAACGTCTCGCGCACGCTGCTGGGCGTTGGCAAGGCGATCGACAATCCGCATGACCGCATGGCCGAAATCGACCGCATGTTCAACGAGGACAAGCCGGCGCTGGCCTATTACAACGTCATGGATTGCGAGCTGGTCACCCGCATCTTCGACAAGACCCGGCTGCTCGACTTCCTGCTCGAGCGGGCCAGCGTGACGGGGCTGGCGGCCGATCGCAGCGGCGGGTCGGTGGCCGCGTTCGAGCACCTGTACATGCCGCTGCTGCACCGCCAGGGCCGGGTGGCGCCGAATATCGGCGACGTCGAGGGCGCCGACAGCCCGGGCGGCTTCGTGATGGATTCACGCTCGGGCCTGTACGACTCGGTGCTGGTGCTGGACTACAAAAGCCTGTACCCGTCGATCATCCGCACTTTCCTGATCGACCCGCTGGGCCTGATCGAGGGCCTGCGCGAGCCCGAGGAGACCACGGTGCCGGGCTACCGGGGTGGCCGCTTTTCGCGCACCCGGCACTGCCTGCCGAACATCGTCACGCAGGTGTGGGCGGGCAGGGAAGCGGCCAAGAAGGCGCAGAATGCGCCGCTGTCGCAGGCGCTCAAGATCATCATGAATGCCTTCTACGGTGTGCTCGGTACGACCGGCTGCCGCTTTTTCGACCCGCGTCTGGCGTCGTCGATCACGATGCGCGGGCACGACATCATGCACCGCACGCGCGCGCTGATCGAAGAGCAGGGCTACCAGGTCATCTACGGCGACACCGATTCGACCTTCGTCTGGCTCGGCGCCCCGCATACCGACGACGATGCGCGCCGCATCGGGAACATATTGGTCAATCATGTGAACGGCTGGTGGAAGACGCATCTGGCAGATGAGCTGGGCATCGAGAGCGCGCTCGAACTGGAATACGACGTGCATTTCCGGCGCTTCCTGATGCCGACCGTGCGCGGTTCGGACGAGGGCAGCAAGAAGCGCTACGCCGGGCTGGCCACGACGCTCGATGGCGACGACGAGATGGTCTACAAGGGGCTGGAAACGGTGCGCAGCGACTGGACACCGCTGGCCCAGCAGTTCCAGCAAGGCCTGTACGAGCGGATCTTCAAGGGCGAGCCGTACGAAGACTTCGTGCGCGAACTGGTGGCGCGGATGCTGCGCGGCGAGTGCGATGACGATCTTGTTTACCGCAAACGCCTGCGCCGGGCGCTGGACGACTACGAGCGCAACGTGCCGCCGCACGTTCGCGCCGCGCGCATGGCTGACGAACACCACCTGCGCAACGGCCGCCACGCGCTGTATCGCAAGGGCGGCTGGATCCGATACGTGATGACACACGATGGCCCCGAGCCGCTGGAACTGCGCCGCTCGCCAATCGATTACGAGCATTACCTGACGCGCCAGCTCGAACCCGTCGCGGACGCGATCCTGCCGTTTTTGGGAGACAGTTTTGCGAACCTTACACGCCATCTGACCAGTGGGCAGGGCGCGTTGTTCTAGGGGCTGGCGCCATTCATGGCGGATGCGGGTAGCATGTCAGTCGGTCGTTACGCAATGAATGACCGACGCATCGGGCAGTTCGAACGTGATGGCGTGCCCATCGGGACGGCCGGCAACCGCGGGCTTCCATGCCGAGGCGCGCACAGGCGGGGTCGCGACGGCGAACGCACGGCCAGCATCGGTCACGCGCATGGCGCCCGTCGCGGCGATGGCGACCCGCAAATCCCGGTCTGCCCAGGTGTCACGACAGGCCAGTTTCCGCTCAATCGCCCCCGTACCGGTCAAGCTGGACAAGACCAGCAGACGATCGCGATAGGCGTCGATGAGACACGCGCGGTGGCTGTTGTCGAAAGCGCACCGGGCGCGGCGGCGGAACCAGTCCGCCGGCGATTCGATGAGACCGGCATTGCCCAGCGCCGCGGCGTCGATCTGCGTCGATCGCTGCACATTGAGGGCGTCGAGTGCGCGTAGCAGGGGGTCGATGCACACGAGCTGGTCGGACGCATAGACGGGCCTGGCACAGTTTGCGCCAATCTGTGCCGGGGGCGGGGGCACAGGCTGCGCAACGGCCGATGGACCGGCGAGGACCATCCACCCAGTCGCCAGGATCGATGCCTTGCGCATAACAGCACGCCACGAACAACCGAGGACGTCGCTGCCACCGGCCCGATGCTGCTGCAAGGGCGTTTTCAACGACAACGTCGGTGGCTACCGATATCGGACAGGCTGTCGATACGGCCATCCACGGTGATGGCCTGAAGGCATTGCCGGGTACGGCCATTCCACCAGATCGTGCCCTTGCCGTCACCGCCCGACTGGAAGCCATCGACGCGGCTGAATCCACGCGACTCCAGACTGTTCTCGGCGCCCGATGCGCGCGCGCCGGTCAGGTCGGACACATCCACCGACGGGGCATAACCGCCGCCCCAGCGGTGATCGTCCCGGTAGGCCGTATTCTGGCCGCGTTGCCGTACGCCGCTTTCGTAGCCGGCGCTGTAGGCATCCCTGCGTGAATAATTGTGGTAGGGCTGGTTGTACATGCCATCGTTGTAACCGCGTTCATAATCGGCCTCTTGCTCCCGGTCGGCATAGTGCTTGCCATCGTCGTGGTGCCCCGATTTGTGCGATGCCAGCGCCGCGATGAGCGCGATGGCACCGACGGTGCCGATGGCAATGGCCGCATCGTTGTTGTCACTCTTCTGGTTGCAGTCGCCCTTGCCCACGTCGGAGATCGCCGCGAACCGGCCATCGCTGGTCCTGACCATCACGCAGCTCTTGCGCGAGGCATTCCACCAATAGGTGTATGAAGCGTTGCCGGCATGGTGGCCGGTAATCGACACCCAGCCCCTGGATTCGAGTGTGTTCTCGCCACCGGCGGCGCGGGCGCCCACCAGGTCGCGCAGGTCGTCGGCGCTGGCCGCAATGGATACCGTCGGGCTCAGGGCAGTGGCGAGTGCCGTGCATGCCACGACAAACTGCCGCATTGTTTTCTTCATGTGCGATCTCCTTTTAATTATTGGCAAAACAAAGCCGGCGCATCAGGTCCGGTACAGCACACCCGGGCTACCAGATTTTTACCCGTTTCTCGGGGGGCAAATACAGCTTGTCGGTTGGTTTGACATCGAATGCCTTGTACCAGGCGTCGACATTACGGACGACGCCATTGACCCGAAACTCGCCGGGACTGTGCGGATCGGCCAGCGTGCGGCGGCGTGTTTCGCCTTCGCTCGTGATGTTGCGCCAGAGCTGTGCCCAGGCGAGGAAAAAGCGCTGGTCGCCGCTGTAGCCATCGAGAACCGGCGCGTTCCCGCCCTGTTTCTCCTGCACGAAGCTGCGGTAGGCCGCGTAGGCGACCGACAGGCCGCCCAGGTCGCCGATGTTTTCGCCGAGATTCTGGCGGCCATTGATATGCAGGCCGGGAATCGGTTCGTACCCGTCAAATTGCACGACGAGACCTTGGGTGCGTTTCTCGAACTCGCGGCGCGAGGCCCTGGACCACCATTCACGCAGTTTGCCGTCGCCGTCGGCGCGGCTGCCCTGGTCGTCGAAACCGTGGCCGAATTCATGGCCGATGACCGCTGCAATTGCGCCGAAGTTCACCGCAGCGTCGGCGTTCGGGTCGAAGAAGGGCGGCTGGAGTATCCCGGCTGGGAACGTGATCGAATTGGCCGATGGCGAATAACCCGCATTGATTTCTTGCGGGCTGTAGGGGAACTCCCATTTTCGCGTGGGTTCCTTCAGCTTTTGCAGATCGTCGGCGCGCATCCAGTCGAACAGCCGGCGATAGTTTCCGACGAGGTCGTCGGCTGCAATGCGGACCGTCGACCGGTCATGCCAGCGCTCGGGATAACCGATGTAGCGTGTGACCTTGTCGAGTTTCTTCAGCGCCTCAGCCCGGGTTGGCGCATCCATCCAGTCGAGCTTGCTGATACGGTCACGGTAGGTGGCGCGCAGATAATTCACCATCTCTTCGACCTGCGCGCGTTCCGTGGCCCCGAAATACCGGGCGACATAGATGCGGCCGATCTCTTCGCCCAGCACCGAACTTACCGCCATGATGCTTTCGAGTTCGGGCGGCCGTCGTTGCGGCGTATCTTGCAGGCGCTTGCCATGGAAATCGAAATGTGACTGGACCCACGGTTCCGACAGCGAATCGGCCCATGCATCGAGCGTCTTGAAGACAAGGAAGGTCTGCAGGTCGGCGGCCGGCGTCGTGGCAAACAGCCGGGCGAGGTCGCGCACCGCCGTATCGGTCGTGACCTTGAACTTGGGCTGCTTGTCGTACTTCAGTTCTGCCAGAAACGCATCCCAGGGAAAACCGGGTGCGTACTTCTTCAGTTCGCCCGTGGTCATGACATGATTCATGCGGACCACGTCGCGGCGCTGCGCCACGGTCCAGTGGCGCCTGGCGATCGCGGTTTCCAG
Source organism: Oxalobacteraceae sp. CFBP 8761 (assembly GCA_014841595.1). NCBI lineage: Bacteria > Pseudomonadati > Pseudomonadota > Betaproteobacteria > Burkholderiales > Oxalobacteraceae > Oxalobacteraceae sp. CFBP 8761. The sequence continues at coordinate 2,130,579 of JACYUE010000001.1, forward strand.
CGCCAGCACCTTGCTGGCGCGGGTATCGGCATCGGCGAACCCGGCGCGGCGAAAGCTCGCAGCGATGTAATCGAGCAATGCCTTGCGGTGGCCGATGTAGGGCTCGGCTTCAGTGAGATAGTAGTCGCGCGACGGCATGGTCAGGCCACCGACGCCGAGTGCTGCAATCTGCCGGGTCGGGACGGCCGCGTCGCTCATCGGGCCGGTGGGAAAAAAGCCTTCGATCCAGGGATAGGCCATGATCCTGGCCAGTTCCCGTTTGTCGGTGGTGCCTGCGATGATCGCGAGCGTGCTGGCAATCGGCGTGATGCCCAGCGTGTCGCGGCGCTCCCGGTTCGCATGCGAGCGGTGGAAGTCGCTGATTATCTGCTCGGGGCTGCCCGGCGGCGCGGCTGTTTCGCGTGCCTGTGCGACGATGCCGGCGACCCGTTTTTCGGTCGACAAATACACTTCGACGAAGGAATCGATCGCGGGCAGACCTGGCGGCGGCGCGGCGGTCCTGAGCCACCCGGCATTCACATAGCGGTAGAAGTCGTCGCCTGGCCGGGTCGTTGTCGACAGGCCGGCCGTATCGACGCCCCATCGACCGATGGCGGCACTGGCAGGGGCGGCCTGCGCCCATGGCGCCAGACACAAAGTCAGTGTCAGTGCAGAGATCGTTCGGAGCAGGTCGTTCATTGTTATCCCCCAGCTGTTTGCGGTTGTTCGCAATATCCACCGAAGCGCGATCCGATTGCCGGCGCGCTCAGCCGCCGACGACGAAGGCGTCGGGGACCCGGTAGACTTCGATGGCGCCAATCCGGATGATCTGCAGATCGCCCTGGCGTCGCACGTCCAGGCTGGCCCCGGCATCGCTGCCCGTTGCCTCGCCGTTCGTGAAGAAGATGCGGCGGTGGCCGCCGTCGGGCGTGGCGAGCTCGATGGTCGCGGTACCGCCCGTACGGCGAATGACACCTGCCTTGCAGGGGCCGGTTTTGCCGCCGTCCGATGTCGTGCAGACGATATCTGCCGTCGCGTGGAAGCGGGTGCCGGGAACCAGTGCGTCGCCGGCGGGCCCTGCACTGGTGGCTGGCGCGTCGCGAAGATCGATGCGCAGCGTGTAGCGGGCGACCTCGTTGCGGCGCGCGGCGTTGCGCATCAGATAGACCAGCACACGATACGATCCGTCGGCCGGCACCGGGCCGGCGAAGTGGTTGCCGCTTGAGGAGCCCACGAACATTGCTTCACCATTGCTTCCCGGCGCAATGACGTTGACGTACGCCGATGCATTGGTCGGCTTGAAGTCCACCGTCAGCAACTGCCCTGCGCGCGCATTTACCAGATAGTCATGGTCGGCATTCCCCTTGATCTGCCCGGTCAGTGTGACGGTAGGGCGGTCATGGGGAAACACGACATTGGTCTGTTGCTGCGCAGCGGCTGATGCTGCCAGCAGCAAGGTGCTGGCATACAGTACGGCGAAAAGGGCATGGTGCATGGGGACTCCGGATCGGTTTGTCATGGACGCAGCGGTACCGACACCAGCGTGATGCCGTCGACGGTCGCGACCAGTCTGCCGCCAAGCTGCATGGCGTCGCCGTGCGTCGGGCATCCGACAAGAATCGCGGTGTGATCGAGAAAATCGATGGTGGCAGCGCTTTCGCCGACACGCCGACACGGCGCACCAGACGCTGGAAAGCCGTCGCCGACGAGCGTCAGCAAGTGCGACCACGCCACGCGGCTGGCCGCAGCGGCCAATGCCGGATCGGCTGGCGGCGCATCAGTGGCTGCCGGCGGCTGGACGCATGAGCACAGCGAGAGCACTGCGCCAAGTGCTCCCACCATGAAGATGCCTTGTCGATGCATGCGTCATTTCCTTCCACCAACGAGTTCGCTAATGGCAAGCTGCTGTCGCAATCCGTGAGCTGCTGTTGAACGATACTCGCGCAGTTCTAAGCTTTTTGTCAACACAGTGTTCTCCCGTGCGCGCCGACCGCAACTCGCTTCCTGTTGCGCGCAATCGGCGCTGCGCTGACCGGGGGCGCATTGGCACTGGTTCGGGTGTATTCTTCGCCAGATGGCCACCCGGCGCCTGGCGACTGTATGGCGGTCCGGATTGGTGGGTGTGACAATTCGTGGTTTTTTTGCACCGACCGATGCTAAATCTGCGACGCTTTCGGTCTGTAATGACCCAAGGACCTGCAGCCCGTCTACAATGATTTCCGGACAGCACTATTTTTTGACAGGATCAGCCATGAAATCGGTACAACAAGAAGTCGATGAGCGCAGCAACCTGACGGGGACGAACAAATTCGAATTGCTGCTGTTTCGCCTCGGTGGCGATGCAGAGGGCAATCATAACGAACTGTTCGGGATCAACGTCTTCAAGATCCGCGAGATCGTGGCGATGCCTGAAATCACTGCCGTCGCCGGCGCCCCGCAGCACGTGCTGGGCGTGGTCAACCTGCGTGGCCACATCATCCAGGTGCTCGACCTGCCGGGCATCACCGGTGTCACGCCCAAGACGGGTCTGAACATCATGCTGGTGACCGAATTTGCGCGCACCACGCAGGCGTTTGCCGTCGAGAGCGTCGAAGAAATCGTGCGTCTCGACTGGAGCCAGGTCATGACGGCCGAGAATACCGCCGGCACCGGCATGGTCACGAGCATTGCCCGCCTGCCGGAAGCCGAAGGCCAGCCGGCACGCCTGGCCCAGGTGCTGGACGTGGAAACCATCCTGCGCCGTCTGAATCCGGAACAGGACCGCCAGGACCTGTCGCAAGCAGTCGGCAACAAGATCTCGATCAAGCCGGGCAGCGTCATCCTGGCGGCCGACGATTCGGTCGTCGCCCGCGCACTGATCGAGCAGGGTCTGGATGCGATGGGTCTGCCATTCATCATGACCAAGAGCGGCAAGGAAGCCTGGGATCAGCTGGCGGCGATTGCCACCGCCGCCGAAGCCGAAGGCCGTACGGTCTACGACCGCGTCGCGATGGTGCTGACCGACCTCGAGATGCCGGAGATGGATGGCTTCACGCTGACCCGCAACATCAAGTCGAGCCAGCGCTTCGGCAACCTGCCGGTGGTGATCCATTCATCGCTGTCGGGCACCACCAACGAGGAACACGTCAAGAACGTGCGCGCCGACGCCTACGTCGCCAAGTTCTCGGCCGAAGACCTGTCGCGCACGCTGCGCAAGGTGCTGGGCGGTTAAGCCAGCCACGGGGAATCACGCCGCGCAGGCCCGGTGCTATGATGCGGCCGTGATTCCCGACCTGTCCCAGTTACTGATCCTCGACAGCCTGCTGCGCGAGGGCAGCCTTACCCGCACCGCCGAACTGCTCGGCATGAGCCAGCCCACGGTCAGCCGCGCGCTGGCCCGCTTGCGGTCCCACTTCGACGACCCGCTGTTCGTGCGCACCGGCCAGCGCATGGTCGCGACGACGCGCGCGCTGGAACTGGCTGGTCCGATCGTGGCCGTGCTCGACGCCGCACGCGAGCTGGGCAGCGGTCCCGCTGTCTTCGATCCGCTCACCGCGCACCGCTCATTCGGGCTGTACATGGTCGACGGCGCCGTCGTGAACATCCTGCCGCAGTTGCTGGCCGGGCTGGCCGGGCTGGCGGGCCTGGAAGATGGCGCCAGCGGCCTGCAACTGCGCAGCGTGCACATCGATCCCGGTGCGATCGAGGCGCAGCTCGAACGCGGTCACATCGACCTGGCCATCGGCCGCTTCCCGCAACTGGTCAACAATATTCGCCGGCGCAAGCTCTGGACCGACGAGTACGCGTGCGTGATGCGGGCCGGGCATCCGTGCGCCGGCCAGCTCGATCGCGATGCCTACCTGACGCACCGGCACGTGCTGATCGAGATGGAGCAGACGAGCCAGCACAACGGGGCCGTCACGCGCAAGCTCGAAGCGCTGCTCGCGCCGTCGCGCATCCTGTGTCACGTGCCCAGTTACACATCGGCGGCCCACATCGCGCTGCATACCGACGCCATCGCCACCATTCCGCTGCGCCTGGCACGGCCGCTGGCGCGCGACCTGGGCCTCCTGCTCGCGCGCCTGCCGATCGATCTGCCACCCGTGCATCTGGCGCTGTACTGGCACGAGCGCAGTCATCGCGATCCTGCCAATGTGTGGCTGCGCGCGTTCGTGCGCTCCACGCTGACGGCGTCGGACCCGGCATCCGCAGACGCCTGAGGCAGCAGGTGCATGCAGGTCATGCAGAATCTGCATGACCTGCATGCACCTGGCGGCATGGCCGGCACGGGCGCCCCCGCGTAAGCTTCGGCCTTCCCGAAAAAGCCGAGGCACACCATGCTTCAACCCACACGCACGCCGTGCCGGGGCGCATGCCGCCTGGCCCTGGGCGCTGCGATCCTGTTACTGACTGGCTGCGTGTCGATGGGGCCGCAGCCCACGCCGGCCCGCCTGAATGTCGATGCGGCGGCGCATTCCACGCGCACGTTCTCTGCACAGGCGCTGTCGACATCTGCACCTGCATCTGCACCCTGGCCCGCGCAGGACTGGTGGCGCGTCTACGGCGACCCGCAGCTCGACCGCCTGGTCGACGGCGCGCGCGACGCCAGCCCCACGATTGCTGCCGCACTCGCGCGCGTGCGCCAGGCGGCCGCCCTTGAAGGCCTGGCGGCGGCTGCACTGGCGCCGCAGGCCAGCGCCACGGGGCATCCGGTGCGCCAGCGCTACAGCGACAACGGCAGCGTACCGAAACCCCTTGCAGGCAGCTGGCAGTGGGCGAACGACCTCGGGGTCAGCCTCGGCTACGAACTGGATTTCTGGGGCAAGAACGCGGCCGGCGTGGCCGCCGCTGCCGGGCGTGTGAATGCACGTCAGGCCGAAGCGCAGGCGGCGCGCCTGGCCGTGGCCGGCGCCGTCGTCCAAGCCTATCTGCAGCTGGACCACCTGTACACGCGGCGCGACCTGGCCGAACAGGAACTGCGCCAGCGCACCCGCATCGCCGACCTGGTACGCCAGCGCGTGGCGGCGCAACTGGATAGCCAGGCGGAACTCCGGCAGGCCGAGATCGGCGTGCCGTCGGCGCGCGGCGAAATCGCGGCGCTCGACGAAGCGCTGGCGCTGACGCGCGGCCAGCTCGCGGCCCTGAGCGGGCAGGGACAGGATGCCGGTGCGACGATCGCGCGGCCACGCCTGGCGCCGGCCCGGTCACCGGGCGTACCGGCGGATATACCCGCCGCGCTGCTCGGGCGCCGGCCGGAGCTGGTGGCGCTGCGCTGGCAGGTCGAAGCGGCCAGCGGCGACATCGACGTCGCCAGGGCGCAGTTCTATCCAACCGTGAACCTGAGTGTCTCGGGTGGCCTGGCCAGCCTGGGCTTCGACCGGCTGGTGCAGGGTGGCAGCCGCACGGTTGCCGCCGGCCCGCTCGTGACCTTGCCGCTACTCGACGGCGGGCGCCTGCGCAGCAATCTGGCGGCGCGTAACGCCGACTACGATCTCGCCGTCGCGCAGTACAACGGCGCCGTGCTCGAAGTGCTGCGTGACGTCGGTGCGCAACTGACGTCGCTGCGCTGGCTGGGCGAACGCCGGCGCGAGCAGGACGCGGCGCTGGGCGCAGCCGAAGAAGCCTATGCGCTGGCCGAGCAGCGCTACCGCGCGGGCCTGGGCAACTTCGTGCAGGTCTTGATTGCCGAAACCCAGGTCGTCGCGCAGCGCCGTGGTCAGGCCGACCTCGCGGCCCGTGCCTACACGCTGGACGTGCATCTCGTGCGCGCGCTGGGTGGGGGCTTTCAGGCCGCCATCCATTGAGAACGCTGGAATCATCACATGACTGAACAAACGAATCACGCGCCGCAAAGCCGGCGCAAGCTGGCGCTTGGCCTTTGCGCCGCCGTGCTGGCCGCTGCAGCCGGCATTGCCTGGTCCTCGCCCGGGGTGCTGGGCATCGGCTGGAACAGCCAGCAGACCGAAGATGCCTACGTCGAGGGCAACCTGGTGCACGTCACGCCGCAGGTCGCGGGCACCGTCACGCGCATCGCGGCGGACAACACGGATTTCGTGCGGCCGGGCGAGGTGCTGGTCCAGCTCAATGACGTCGACGCCCGGCTGGCGCTGGACCGCGCCGAAGCGGCGCTGGCCAGATCGGCCCGTCAGGTACGTTCGCAACTGGCCGGCGTCGGGCAATTGCGTTCAACTGTCGTGCAGCGTGAGTCCGACCTGGCCAGGGCAGAGAGCGATCTGGCGCGCCGCCGTCAGCTGGCCGATACGGGCGCCGTCTCGGGCGAAGACATCCGTCATGCCGACGATGCCGTGGGCGCCGCCCGCGCTGCATTGAACGCGGCGCGCCAGCAGGTGGATGCGGCGCGGGCGCTGGTGGATGGCACGACGCTCGAACAGCACCCGGACGTGCTGTCGTCGATTGCCGGCGTGCGCGATGCGTCACTGGGCCTGGCCCGCACGACGCTGGCCGCGCCGGTGGGCGGCATCGTCGCCCGGCGCAATGTGCAGATCGGCCAGCGCGTGGCGCAAGGCGCGCCGCTGATGGCGATCGTCCCGCTCGACCAGATGTGGGTCACGGCCAACCTGAAAGAGACGCAGCTGACGGACGTGCGCATTGGCCAGCCGGTGGCCGTGACGTCGGACGTGTACGGCGCCGACGTCGTCTTTCACGGCCGCGTGGCCGGTCAGGAAGCCGGGACCGGCAGTGCGTTTGCCGCTGTGCCGGCGCAGAACGCGACCGGCAACTGGATCAAGGTCGTGCAGCGCGTGCCGGTGCGCATCGCGCTCGATGCGCAGGAGCTGGCACGCCATCCGCTGCGCCTCGGCCTGTCGATGAAGGTCGCAATCGATACCAGCCGCGCCGATGGTCCGAGTCTGCTGCAGGCCGGTGCGGTGCGCCATTCGTACGAGACCGTCGTGTTCGAGTCAGAGTCGGCTGGCGCCGACGCGGCGATCCGCCGCGCGCTTGGCGCGCCAGCGGCCGTGGTGGCGCGTTGACCGCAATCGCCGGCAGCCCGACGCCGCACCCGGCGCTGCTGGGCGCCATCTTCGTGTTCAACCTGATCGAATTTCTGTCGACGGGGATGACGGTGCTGGCTGCGCCCGCGATCATGGGCCACATCGGCGCCTCGCCCGAAGAGTACGCGACGGTCTCGGCGCTGTACGCCGCGGTGGCGGTGCTGGCGATTTCTCAGATGACCGTACTGCTGCAGCGCCTTGGCTGGCGCAATTACCTGCTGGGCGCCGTGCTGTTCTACCTGCTCGGCGCGTGGGTGTGCGCCACGGGCGCCAGCGTGGCCGGCTTTGCCGGCGGCCGCCTGCTGATGGCGCTGGGCGGCGGCGTGTTCATGACGGTCTCGCGCATGATGGTGAACCTGATCCCGCCATCGCCACAGCGCCTGCAGGGCATCGCCGCGTATGGCGCCGCGTTGTCGGGCGGGCTGGCGCTCGGGCCCTGGGTGGCGGCCAAGATGCTGGGCCACGAAGCGTGGGGCGGGATGTTCCTGGTGCTGGCCGCGCTGGCGACGCTCGGCGCGCTGATCGCCGCGCGCTGGATGCCGCAGGATGCCGTGACGCTCGATCGCGCCTCCGGCGGATCGCCATCGCGCATGCATGCCATCGACGCGATGCTGCTGGCGGCCGGCGCGGCCATCACGCTGTACGCGTTGCAGCACCTGACGTATGACTGGCATGGCGAACGCGGATCCCTGCTGGCGCACCTGGTGCTGGGGCTCGCGCTGCTGTCCGCGTTCGGGTTGCTGCATGCGCGCCGCAGTGCGCCGTTCCTGCACCTGGCCGTGCTGCGCAGCCCGCGCTATCGGCTGGGCCTCGTCATCTTCAGCGTCTGTTACGCGATGCTCGGCATGGTCAACACGTTGCTGCCGCAGGTGGTGCAAAAAGGCCTTGGTGTCGGACTGGAGCAGGCCGGCGAACTGCAGGGAACGGGGTTGCTGGCCACGGTCATCGCGTTCTTCGTGATGCTCGAACTGGTCAAGCGGCGCCCGCATCCGACCAAGTTTTTCGTCACCGGCTTTCTGATGCTGGCCTTGCTCGGCTGGCGCTTCGCGACGCTCGACCCGCGCGCCTATGCGTGGGACGCGGTGATCTTCTGGCTCGGCCTGTTCGGCGGCTTTCTGACGCTGGGGATGGCGACGACGGCGATCCACGCGTTCAAGGAGCTGCAGGGGGACAATGTGGTGTTTTCGAATGCCCAGCAACTGAAGAACATGCTGGGGCAGGCAGGCCTTGCGCTGGGCGTGGGCATGACCAATATCGGGCTGCAGGAGCGCACGGCGCTGCATGCGTCGCGCCTGGCCGAGAAATCATCAAGGCTGTCCGACGGCGGGGCCGAGCTGGCACGGCAAGCCGGCCTGCTGGCAGGCCAGGACCTGTTCTGGATTGTGATGTGGGTTGGGTTGGGTGGCGCGGCGCTGCTGGTGTTGCAGCGCCGCTTCGACTGAAGACGCAGGACGTGTTCTGCGTCCAGTCGGATCAACGGCGGCGCGAAGGACCGGTCAAACGGTCGGCCAGGACGGCGGTGACGACGGCTTGCAGCACGTGGATCGCCCAGCGCTCACCGGCCTTGCGCGGACCGGCCGCCACTTCACCTTCGGTGATGCCCAGGACCGGCGCGATGGCGCCGATGTTCACGGCATACAGCGCCGTGCCGTACAGCGTGCCGATGGCGGCCGGCGACAGGCCTGGGGCCAGTTCGCGCAGCTTTGGGACGGCGGCGGCAAATGCGGCCGACGCGCCCAGGTGGTTGACGAATTCCACGGCGCTGGTGCCGGCGTCGCCGATGACGGCGCGCGAGCCCGTCACGTCATCGATCCAGTCGACCGCATCCCGGTCGAGCGTTTTGGTAAGCACACCGGACTTGCGGCCTGCGACCATGACGGCCGTCGTGACCACGCCTGCGATCAAGCCACCCACGATGGCTGCTGTGTATTTTTGCATGAACGTCTCGCTTGAAAAGTGAATCCGCAGCGGGGCGCCCGTGCGCCTGCTGCAGATGGAGTCAATACGATACGTGGCCGGATGCGCTGGCTCGGTGCGGTGCTGCACCGATAACTCAGTCGCCCTTGGCCATCTGCCCGAACACTTCGTCACGCCGGACCCACGCGTGGTAGAGCGCCGCGCCCAGGTGCGCCAGGATCGTGAAGAACAGCACATACGCCAGCACGCCGTGCAGCGGCCGCAGGAAGCCATATATCGCAGGGCTATGCGGCAGGATCGCCGGCAGGTTCACGCCGTCGAACAGCACGATCGGATAGCCTCCGGCCGACAGCATGGCCCAGCCAATCAGCGGCATGGCCAGCATCAGCGCGTACAGCGCCCAGTGCGACGCGGTGGCCGCCCACACCTGGATACGCGGCAGATCGGCGGGCAACGGCGGTGGTGCGTTCAGCAGGCGATTCACGAGGCGCACGATCGCCAGCAGCAGGATCGCCAGGCCGAGGGGCCGGTGCAGGTCGAGCAAAAATTCACGGTGGCGCAGCGACACCACCATGGCGGCGCCGACGAACAGCATCGCCAGGATGGCGACGGCCATCGACCAATGGAGTACGCGGGCGAGCAGGTTGAAGTGGCGTGGACGGTTCATCGTACGCTCCCGGTGTGAACGTTGCCCGAGCTGATTTCACGCTCGCGGCGGTTGAACGAAACGGAATAGACCGATGAACGTGCGTGCAGCACCGGATCGTCAGTGCCTGCAATCCCCTTCGGCAGGATCAACGGATCGAAGTTCAGATCGAGGCATGGGCCGGCGACTTGCGGTTCGGCGCGCACCAGCGTCAGCGTGCCGGCGATGGTCTCGGGCCGCGTATCGGGCCAGGCTCTGGATGGGTCTTCGATCGGATCGCCCGGTTCGGCAAACTGCATCACCATGTCCCACTTCAGCGGGCCGGCCGCCAGGCGGCGATCAAGGTCCGCCGCCAGGAAATCGCGGTCGGCGGTCTTCAGTTGCTCGGGGTCGGCCGCCACGAACGGCGTGTGCGGGCGCATCGACCAGCGCACGGCGCGCGTCGCGCCAGCAGCATTGGTCAGGCGAAACGCATTGACGCCATTAAAGCGCGTGTTGGCCAGGCTGTCGGGCGTCGGCGCACTCTTGGACCATGCCATGAACTTCTTGATTTCCGGATGGGCGGCCAGTACGGCGTCCATCTTGGCCGGATCCGGTTTGCCGGTCGCCGGATCGGGCAGGCGGGCGGCGTTCAGGGCCTGGAAGGCTTCCGGGGTGGACGCGGCAAAAAACGGGAAGCTGTTCATCGCCATGCGCCATTCCTGGCCGTCGTCGGTTTTCAGCTGCAGCGCCATGCCGCGCACGGCCGCCTTGTTGTCGGGCGAATGCGGATCGTTGCCAGGGCTGGAAAAGCGGCCGAGGGCGGGTGTCGACGGCTGCGAAAACACGCGCGCCGTGGACAGCTGCGCGGCGGCAGGCGTTGGTGCAAAGGTGCCGACGATGCAGATGCCCTTGGCATGCGCACGGCGCACGCCCGGTTGCTGCGTGCCGGAGGCTTCGGCGGTATTGACCATTGTTTGGGGCGTGACGTTCTTGTTGCCGAACCAGCCGCCAATCCAGGCGAAGAGAACGGCCAGCGCGATGATGATGAGCGCGATCGGGAGCAATAACAGCGGGGAACCGTGGCGTGGCTTGGGCGGTGACATGGGCGGCACTCTCTTGAAAGGGTCTTGCTACATACAGCCGGAAAATTCGGTGGCGAATTGTCGCATGATTAACAAATTGATGCGTGCCGTCCCTTGCGGCGTCGTTGCGTCGGCGATACTGCTGAGAGTAACTGTCCAACGCGCACGGCTAAATTGTGCAAGAATTCTGGAGGTCTTTGATGTCGCTTCACACTACATATTTACATGCGCCAACGTAATCACATGCTTGTCAACCGTCGTCCGATCCCCGTCATCGTGTCACGTGTCACTGAGGAAGGGGCGTGAGCGCGGCGCATGCCGACCTTGCGGCATTCGACTGGCGCGCGACCCCACTGGGTGCACGCGCAGCCTGGCCCGCGGAACTTGAAGCCGTCTTCGGCTTGATGCTGGCAACGCCGGTGGCGATGTGCGCCACTTGGGGCCCGGAGCAAACGCTGCTCTACAACGCGGCGTACGTGCCGTTTCTCGGCAAACGCCATCCGGACGCCCTGGGGCGACCACTGCCCGAGGTCTGGTCGGAAATATGGGACGACATCGGTCCGCTGGTGGCGCGCGTGATGGCTGGTGAAGCGGTGAGTTTTACCGATTTGCCGCTAGTCATGACGCGCAGCGGCGACGAGGAAGAAACCTGGTGGTCGTTTGCGTACAGCCCGCTACGCAGCGAAGGCCACATCGCTGGCCTTCTCAATATCGCGACCGAAACGACGGCCGGCGTCATTGCCGCCAGAGAGCGCGATGCTGCGCAGACCCAGCTCATCAAACGCAATATCGCGCTGGAGCAGGAGATTGTGGCGCGCAGGGAAGCGGCCAGCCGGCTTGCCACCGTCATCGAGCACCTGCCAGTGGGTATCTGCCTGTTCGACATGGATGGGCAAGCTATCCTGAACAACCCCGTGTTCCGCACTTTTGTCCCCGATTTCTCGCCAGCGCATGGCCTGCAGCGCGCCTGGGAACACTGGCGCGGGTTCGACGCGCAGGGCCGCTTGCTGGCGCCCGACGACTATCCGAGTGCGCGCGCATTGCGGGGCGAACTCGTCACGCCGGGCGACGAATTTCTGCGGCGTGCAGCGGACGGCACGGAAACCTGGGTCGCCGTCAGCGCCGTGCCGCTGATCGACAGCGCCGGCGCGCAGGCCGGCATCATCCTGGTATTCGACGACATCGACCAGCGCAAGCGGATACTGCTCGATCTCGAGCGCCAGGTGGCGGAGCGGGCGCAGGATCGCAATGCGCTGTGGACGCTGTCGTCGGACATCATGCTGCGCTGTACGTTTGACGGGGTGATCACGGCGTCCAATCCGGCCTGGTCGTCCGTGCTGGGCTGGCGCGAGCACGAGTTGGTCGGCTCGAATCTGTTCGACCTGATTCATCCGGACGATATCGCGCATACGATTGCCGGTGCGCGGGAATTGTCGGAAGGGATCGGCCATCAACGGTTCGACAACCGCTACCGCCATCGGGATGGCAGTTATCGCTGGATCTCGTGGTCCACGCGTGCACATGACGCGATGATCAACGCGGTGGGCCGCGACATCACGCGCGACCAGGAGCAACTGGCCGAACTGGAAGCGATGCAGAACGCCCTGCGCCAGAGCCAGAAAATGGAAGCGGTGGGCCAGCTGACCGGCGGCCTGGCGCACGATTTCAACAATCTGCTGGCCGGTATTTCCGGCGCGCTGCAGCTGATGCAGATGCGCATGCAGCAGGGGCGCTACAACGAGTTCGAGCGCTATATTGCGACGGCGCTGGGCGCGTCCAAGCGGGCGGCGGCACTGACCCATCGCCTGCTGGCGTTCTCGCGCCAGCAAACCTTGATGCCCAAGCCGACGAACGTGAACCGGCTCGTCACCGATATGTAGGAGCTGGTCCAGCGCACGGTGGGCCCTGCCGTGCGGATCGAGGTGGTGTGCGTTGCCGATGCCTGGCCGGCGCTGGTCGATGCGTCGCAGCTCGAGAACGCGCTGCTGAACCTGTGCATCAATGCGCGCGACGCCATGCCCGATGGCGGCGCCATCACGGTCGAAACGGCCAACAAGTGGATCGACGAGCGCGTCGCGCGCCAGCAGAACATGGCGCAGGGCCAGTACCTGGCCTTGTCGGTCAGCGATACCGGTGTCGGCATGGCGCCGCACGTGGTGGCGCGCGCGTTCGAGCCTTTCTTCACGACCAAGCCGATCGGCCAGGGCACGGGCCTCGGGCTGTCGATGATCTATGGGTTCGCCCAGCAGTCGGGCGGCCAGGTCCGCATCTATTCCGAAGTGGGGCAGGGAACGACCGTGAGCATCTATCTGCCGCGGCATTACGGCGATGGCGCTGCTGACCTGGAGCCCGATGTCGCGGCGCCCACCGCGCTGACGCAGTCGGAGCAGGTGGCCACGGTGCTGGTCGTCGACGATGAACCGACCGTGCGCATGCTGGTCATCGACATCCTGCAGGATCTCGGTTTTGGCTGGATCGAAGCAGCCGACAGCGCGACGGGTCTCAAGATGCTGCAATCGGATGCGCGGATCGACCTGCTGGTGACGGACGTGGGGCTGCCCGGTGGCATGAACGGACGCCAGATGGCCGACGCCGGGCGCGCGGTGCGGCCCGGGCTGCAGGTCTTGTTCATCACCGGCTACGCGGAAAATGCGGTGCTGAACAACGGTTACCTCGATCCGGGGATGGCGGTGCTCACCAAGCCGTTTTCGATGGAAGCGATGGCCGCGCGCATCCGTTCGATGGCCGAGGTGGGCGCCGTCGAAGCGGTGGGGTCCTCTGCAGGGAGTCGCCATCCACGGTAAGATTGTCGTCCTTACCACAGGACCACTTACCATGACGACTTCCAGCTACCCCGATACCCGTCTCCTCATCGCCAACGAATGGCACGACGCCAGCGGCGGCAAGACCATCTCCGTGATCAATCCGGCCACCGGCCAGCCGATCGGCAAGGTCGCCCACGCCAGCATCGCTGACCTCGATCGCGCACTGGCCGCTGCCCAGAAGGGCTTCGAGACCTGGCGCGCCGTGCCCGCCGCAGAACGCGCCGCGATCATGCGCCGCGCCGCGACGCTGCTGCGCGAGCGCGCCGGCGACATCGCACGCCTGCTGACGCAGGAGCAGGGTAAGCCGCTGGCCGAAGCCAAGGGCGAGGCCCTGGCCGGCGCCGAGATCATCGACTGGTTTGCCGCCGAGGGCATGCGCGTGTATGGCCGCATCGTCCCGTCGCGCAACCCGGCCGCGCAGCAGCTCGTGCTGAAAGAGCCGGTCGGCCCGGTCGCCGCGTTCACACCCTGGAACTTCCCGATCAACCAGATCGTGCGCAAGCTCGCTGCGGCGCTCACGACCGGCTGCTCGTTCCTGTGCAAGGCGCCGGAAGAAACGCCGGCTTCGCCAGCGGCGTTGCTGCAGTGCTTCGTCGATGCCGGCCTGCCGCCGGGCGTCGTCGGCCTGGTGTTTGGCGATCCGGCCGAAATTTCGGGCTATCTGATTCCGAGCCCGATCATCCGCAAGGTGACGTTCACCGGCTCGACGCCAGTGGGCAAGCAGCTGGCCGCGCTGGCCGGCGCGCACATGAAGCGTGCGACGATGGAGCTGGGTGGCCACGCGCCGGTCATCATCGCCGAGGATGCCGACGTGGCGCTGGCCGTCAAGGCGGCGGGCGCTGCCAAGTTCCGCAATGCCGGTCAGGTCTGCATTTCGCCGACCCGCTTCCTCGTGCACAACGCGGTCAAGGCCGAGTTTACGCGCGCGCTCGTGCAGCACGCCGAAAGCCTCAAGCTCGGCGACGGCATGGCCGATGGCACGACGCTCGGGCCCCTGGCCAACGCGCGCCGCCTGGATGCGATGGCCAAGGTGGTCGACGATGCGCGGGCCCGTGGCGCCACGGTGGCAACGGGTGGTGAACGCGTGGGCAGCAGCGGCAACTTCTTCGCACCGACGATCCTGGCCGACGTGCCACTCGACGCCAGCATGTTCAACGACGAGCCATTCGGCCCGATCGCCGGCATCCGCGGTTTCGACAGCCTGGAAGACATGATCGCGGAAGCCAATCGCCTGCCGTACGGCCTGGCGGGTTACGCATTCACGCGCTCGATCAAGAACGCGCAGTTGCTGATGAACCGCGTCGAAGTGGGCATGTTGTGGATCAACCAGCCCGCCACGCCAAGCGCCGAGCTGCCGTTTGGCGGCATCAAGGATTCGGGCTACGGCTCGGAAGGCGGACCGGAAGCGCTGGAATCGTATCTCAATACGAAGGCCGTCTCGATGGTGGGCGTGTAATTGGCAGTGTCGCGCTGCGGCGGGATCGGGTGTAACAATTTGTAGGATAATGCGCCGTCGTGGCGGGGTATAATTCTGCCCGCCACCGGCCTCTGCACTCTTCAGATGCCACTTATCTCTGTAGAGTGACACCATGATCTTCCCCCAGCGCGCATGACGCAGGCCATCCTGACGCTCAATGTCGATACAGAATTCGACGTGATCGCCGCGCGCCAGCGTGCGCGCCAGATCGCGGGCGCCTGCGGGTTCGGTTCCGTCGATCAGGCCCGTATCGGCACGGTCGTGTCCGAGCTGGCGCGCAACATCTTCAACTATGCAGGCGCCGGTTCGGTCTCGTTCGTGGCCGAAGGCGCGGTGGCGCCGCAGCATCTGTCCATCACGTTCGCCGATCGCGGGCCGGGGATTGCCGATGTCGGGCACGTCCTGTCCGGCGCGTACCGCTCGACGTCGGGCATGGGCGTCGGCATCCTGTCGGCGCGCCGGTTGATGGACCAGTTCGACATCGCCAGCGGACCGGCGGGCACCCGCATCACGGTTGGCAAGCGCTTTCCGGCCAACGCCGGCTTCATCAGCGCTGGCGGGTTTGGCCCGCTGGTCGCGCAATTCGAGACGCTGCCCAATCACGCGGCCTTGTCGGAAGCGCGGCACCAGAACCGTGAACTGGCCGACGCGCTCGGCGCGCTGCAGGCGCGGCAGGAAGAACTGCAACTCGTCTCGACCCGCCTCGAAGAGCGCAATCGCAATATCGAAGCCCTGAATGACCTGCTGGACGACAAGGCTGCCGCGCTGCAGAAAGCCGATCGCAGCAAGGACGAATTTCTCGCCACGCTGAGCCACGAATTGCGCGGGCCGCTGTCGGCCGCCACCATGGCGGCAAGCATGCTTCTGCCCGAGGGCGTCACTTCGCAGCGCGCCAACCAGATGGGTGAACTGATCCGGCGCCAGGTCACGCACATGAGCCGGCTCGTCGAGGATCTGCTGGACGTTTCGCGCGTGAGCCGCGGCCTGGTGCAACTGGAAAAGACGCCGGTGGAGCTGGCGGACGTGATCGCCGCCACGCTCGAGCAGGTGCAGTCGGCCGCAAACCAGAAACGGCACTGCATCGAACAGGCAGCGGGCGTACCCAGCCTGCTGGTGCTGGGCGACCGCACCCGCCTGATCCAGGTGGTGAGCAATCTGCTGACCAACGCGATCCGCTACACGGACAGCGGCGGCATCATCCACGTCGCGCTCGAAAAACGGGGCCGGATGGCCGCGCTGCGGGTCACCGACAACGGCATGGGCATCGCGCCCGACCTGATGCCGCGCCTGTTCGACCTCTACGTCCAGGCCGAACGTTCAGCCGACCGCACCGGCGGCGGCCTGGGCCTTGGCCTCGCCCTCGTCAAGAACCTGGTCGAAGCCCACGACGGCACCGTCACCGCCCACAGCCCCGGCGACGGCCAGGGCAGCACCTTCACCGTCCTTCTCCCCCTGCACACCGAACGCCGCGAATAACCGTACCGCATCGCCACAGCTCAGCACGAAGACTCAATTAGGGTCAGAGTCGAATTATTGAGCAACAAACTTCCCTCCATGGTCCGTTTGCAATGCCGTCAGGCAGCATTCCGCGCGGCCATTGCTTTCCAATTGGGGTCAGAGTCGAATTGTTTGACAACATTGAGGAATTGCCCAATAAGTCGACTCTGACCCTAATTGTTCAGTATCTGGTGACGGGGGGCGGGGGCGGGGGTGAAGCGTGCTCTCGCGCGCAAACGGCGACCGCCCGGGCCGGCCTGGGGGCCGGCGCCGGGCGGCGCGGGTGGTGCGGGTTGACGTTGGCCTGGGGCCTTAGTCTTCCTGGAAAGCTTCTTCGCGTTTCTTGCGCAGCGATGGCAGCAGCACGACGATCATTGCGGCGGCGGCCAGGCCCAGCATGACGCCCGAGATCGGACGCTCGATGAATACCATTGGGTCGGCGCGCGAGAGCAGCAGGGCGCGGCGCAGGTATTCTTCCATCATCGGGCCGATGATGAAGCCGAGCAGCATCGGCGCGGGCTCCAGTTCGAGCTTGGCGCACAGGTAGCCGAGCAGACCGAACAGCGCCATCAGATAGACGTCGAAGGTGCTGTTGTTCAGGCTGAACACGCCGATCGCGCAGAACATCAGGATGGCCGGATACAGCATCTGGTAAGGCACCATGATCATGCGCACCCAGATGCCGATCATCGGCAGGTTCAGCACGACGAGGAACAGGTTACCGACCCACATCGAGACGATCAGGCCCCAGAACAGGCCAGGCTGCTCGGTCATGACGGCAGGACCAGGCTGGATGCCCTGGATGATCATCGCGCCGATCATCAGCGCCATCACTGGGTTCGACGGAATGCCCAGCGTCAGCATCGGGATGAACGAGGTCTGCGCACCGGCATTGTTGGCCGCTTCCGGCGCCGCAACACCTTCGATGGCGCCCTTGCCGAAATTGGCTGCGTTCTTCGACACTTTCTTTTCGAGCGAGTAGGACGCGAACGAGGCCAGCATCGCGCCGCCGCCCGGCAGGATGCCCAGCAGCGAGCCAAGGCCCGTGCCACGGATGACCGGCCACATGATGCGCTTGAAGTCTTCCTTGTTGAGCATCAGCCCGGTGACTTTCTTCATCACCAGATTGCGGTCTTCGTTGTGCTCGAGATTGCGGATGATTTCGCCGATACCGAACATGCCCATGGCGACGATGACGAAGTTGATGCCATCAGCCAGTTCCGGCAAGTCGAAGGTATAGCGCGCCGAACCCGAGTTGACGTCAGTGCCGACCACGCCCAGCAGCAGGCCGAGCAGCACCATGCCGATGGCCTTGAGCAGCGAGCCGCTGGCCAGGACGACCGACGCCACCAGGCCCAGCACCATCAGCGAGAAGTACTCGGCCGGGCCGAATTCGAGTGCCAGATCGGCCAGCGGCGGTGCTGCCACGGCCAGCAGGATCGTAGCAACGGTGCCGGCGAAGAACGACGAGATCGCGGCGGTGGCCAGTGCCTTGCCGGCCTGACCGTTGCGGGCCATCTGGTAGCCGTCCAGAGCCGTCACTACCGACGAGGATTCGCCAGGCAGGTTGACCAGGATGGCAGTGGTCGAGCCACCGTATTGCGCGCCGTAGTAGATACCGGCCAGCATGATCAGCGCCGATTCTGGTGGCAGGCCGAACGTGGCTGGCAGCAGCATGGCAATGGTGGCGATCGGGCCCAGGCCAGGCAGGACGCCCACTGCAGTGCCGACGAATACGCCGACCAGGCAGTAGAACAGGTTTTGCATGGACAGGGCCGTCTCGAGGCCCAGTGCGAGGTTACTGAAAAGTTCCATATGATTTAATTCCCACCGAGCCAAGGGCCAATGATCGGCATCGGCAAGCCAAGCAGCTTGACGAACAGACCCACTGCGAACAACGTCATGCCCACGGCCAGCGCGAGTGACTTCTTCAATTCGAATTTATCGCTGGCGTACGAGCTGATCAGGATCAGCAGGAAGCCCGCAGGCACCAGGCCGGCATTGCGCACCAGGAAGCCGAACAGCAGCACGGCGACCAGTACGATGGTCAGCTCGCGATAATAGATGCGGCCGATCGCTTCGCCCGGACGGATGAATGAGCGCACGAATGACGCCACGCCGACGAGCGACAGCAGGATGCCCAGCGCGATTGGGAAGTAGGCCGGGCCCATGCGGCCGGCACTGCCAATCTCGTACTCCTGGCCGATGTACACGGCGCTCAGACCGAAGAATAGAAAGACAATGCCGCTCCAAAAGTCTTTCGGATGGCGGATAAATGCTGGCACGGTGGTGGTCCCCTTTATGGTGTGGCAGATGCGGTGATGCAGATGCAGTGGTTCGAAAAGCGTGAATGCAGATCACTGATGCAGCCTTGCGCAGCGACGGTGACAACGACGCCGGCCAGGCTCCAGATGCGACAACGCCGCACCGCAGCCGGACAGGCCGGCGCGGCGCGAGGTCGTCAACAGGGCATCAGTCGGCGAAGGCGCCGGCTTTCTTGATGATCGGGCCCCACAGGTCGATCTGCTGCTTCAGGTGCGTGCGCAGCGCTTCCGGCGTGGCTTGATTGGTCGGGACCGGCTCGGTGCCCAGGTCGGCAAAGCGCTTGACCACGTTCGGATCACGCAGTGCGGTGCGCAGGGCGTTCGACAGCGCGTCGACGGTTGGCTTCGGCGTGCCTTTTGGCGCGTACAGGCCGTGCCAGACACCGACTTCGAAGCCTGGCAGGCCAGCCTTGTCCAGCGTCGGCAGGTTTGGCAGCGAGGCAACCGGGGTCTTGGTCGTCACGCCGTAGGCCTTGATCTTGCCGCCCTTGATCTGGCTGGTGGTGTTGGTGGTCTGGTCGCACATGAAGTCCACCTGGCCGCCCAGCAGGTCGTTCATCGCCGGGCCGGTGCCCTTGTACGGCACCGTGGTCAGTTCGACGCCCATCGCGGTCTGCAGCAGCATGCCGCACAGGTGCGAAGCCGAACCCAGGCCGGCGTGCGCGTAGGTGACCTTGTCCTTGTTGGCTTTCACGTACGTGATCAGCTCTTTCATGTCCTTGGCCGGGAAGTTCGCTTTGGCGACGACGGTCATTGGCACGTCGGTGATCAGGCCGATCGGTTCGAAGCTGGTGATCGCGTCGTACGGCAGCTTGCGGTACAGCGCCGGCGCGGTCGATTGACCGATGTGGTGCAGGAAAAGCGTGTAGCCGTCAGGCGCGGCCTTGGCAGCGCGCGCGGCGCCGATCGTGCCACCGGCACCGCCGACGTTTTCGACGATGATCTGCTGCTTGAGCGTGTTGCCCATCGACTGCGCCACGAGACGCGCGACGGTGTCGGTCGGGCCGCCGGCCGCGAACGGCACGATCATGGTGATGGTCTTGGTCGGGTAGGCCTGAGCATGGGCCAGGCCCGTGCCGAAAGCGGTCAGGCAGGCGGCTGCGCACAGCATCTTGAGCTTCATGGTGTCGTCCTCGTATCTCTTTTTGGTTTAGTTTGGCAACCGGCACTATTTCTGTGCCGTGCTCCCTTGCGGCGTTGTCTTACGCACCAGATGTTTTACCAGCAAACATATTGTTGTGCAACTACGTGGAAACACGTATGTGGTGTGCATGACGCTTTTTTCGGCAAAAACGAATGGGCGAAAAACGCAAATCCGAAAACAAAAAACGCCATCCGAAGATGGCGTTTTTGGTCGCTGCAGCGCCGTATTGTCAGACCGGCGGTTGCACCGGGAGTTCCCGGTCGCCGAGCAGCAACTTCGCCGGCGTCATCGGTGTCGTGCGCAAGCGCGTACCGGTGGCATGGAAGATGGCGTTCGAGACCGCCGCCGCCACGCCCACGATGCCGATCTCGCCCACACCCTTGGCGCCCAGCTGCTTGCTCACGATGCGGTCGTCTTCTTCCACGAAGATCACGTCGATGTCGTGGATGTCGGCATTGGCCGCCACGTGGTACTCGGCGAAATTGTGGTTCATGAAGCGCCCGTACTTGTGATCGGTATGGGTTTCTTCATGCAGTGCCTGGCTGATGCCCCAGACGACCGCCCCGCTGATCTGGCTGGCCGCCGTCTTGGCGCTGATGATGCGCCCGGCTGCGATCGCGCTGACCACGCGCGTGACGCGCACCATGCCGAGCTTTTCGTTCACGCGCACTTCGCAGAACACGGCCGAGTGCACGGCGCGTGCGTACTTGCGCTGCTTGAGCATCTGCGGCGTCATGAAGTATTTCTCTTCGACCTGATCGACGCCCGCATTGGCCAGCACCTGCGTCAGTTCCACACGGCGCGACGGATCGTCTTTCATGAAGATTGCGCCATCGCCGAATTCCACGTCGCGCAGGCGCGCCTTGGCCAGCGGCGAATCGGCCATCTTCGTCGCCATTTTCAGCAGCGACTTCTTGAGCTTTTCGCAGGCGCCGAACACGCCCGAGCCCACGGTGGTCACGTGCGATGAGCCGCCCTCGATCGGCGCCATCGGCAGCGTCGAGTCACCCAGCTGGAACGTCACCAGCTCCATCGGCAAGCCCATGGCCTCGGCCGCAATCATCGACATGACGGTATAGGTGCCGGTGCCGATATCGGTCGCCGCACTGCTCACGACCAGGCGGCCATTGCTGTGCAAGACGGCGCTGACGCGCGCGACCATCACCATCGCATCCCAGATGCCGGTTGCCATGCCCCAGCCCACCAGCTCGTCGCCGTCCTGCATCGAGCGCGGCTCGAGCGGGCGCTTGTCCCAACCAAAACGCTCGGCGCCCTGGCGGTAGCACTCGCGCAGTTCCTTGCTCGAGAACGGCTTGTCCTCGATCGGCGAGGTATCGGTGTAGTTTTTCAGGCGCAGCGCCAGCGGATCCATCTTCAGTTCGTAGGCCAGCTCGTCCATC
This sequence comes from Oxalobacteraceae sp. CFBP 8761, assembly GCA_014841595.1. Classification (NCBI taxonomy): domain Bacteria; kingdom Pseudomonadati; phylum Pseudomonadota; class Betaproteobacteria; order Burkholderiales; family Oxalobacteraceae; species Oxalobacteraceae sp. CFBP 8761. The sequence goes on from JACYUE010000001.1 coordinate 2,151,844, forward strand.
GCCACTTCCATGGCGTGCACGCCGTGGGCGGCGCCCGGGGCGCGCATGTCCAGCGGTGTAAAGCGGTCGTTCGCGACCACCTGATAGCCGAGCTTGATGTCGGTGCACGCATACAGCTGGCCCGACCAGTTGACGATCACTTCAACGTAGTCTTCGAGACGTGAGGTCTCCTGGATCGCTTCGTGCCAGATCGCCTTGAGCGTGCCGTCCGGCGCAGCGCCCAGACGAATGCGGTGCCAGGTTTCCGGACGGTGGCCGAAGCTGAACATCTGCTGGCGCGTCAGCACGACGCGCACCGAGCGCTCGAGCAGCAGCGCGCCCATCACGGCCAGCGGCAGCTGGTATTGCGGGCGCAGGCCGGAGCCGAAGGCGCCGCCCACGTACGGGTTACGTACCGTGACTTCGTCGCTCGACAGGCCGAAGCCGTGCGAGACATACCAGCGGCTGTTCTGCGAGCTTTGCGTCTTGTCGTAGATGGTCAGGTGGCCGTTTTCAGCGCGAATCACGGTCGAGGCGAACATCTCCATCGGATTGTGGTGCTCGACGCCGTTGTAGTACTGCGAGTCGACCCGTACTTCGGCTGCCTCGAACGCCTTTTCACCGTCGCCGATCGAGCTTGGCGGCACGAAGCCCGCCTTCATCTTGCGCGGTTCATAAGCCTGGTCGAGAGTTTCGAGCAGATTGGTTTCGTGCGCATCGACATCGTAGTGCACGCGCACCAGCGTCGCGGCGTAACGTGCGGCTTCAAAGGTCTCAGCCAGCACCAGCGCCACCGGCTGGCCGCTGTAGAAAATCTCGTCCGAGAACAGGGGGCGGAATGGCGAGCCGGCCGGGGCCGTCATGTCTTTCCACGCCAGGTCGAACGAGCGCATCTTGGGGCGGTTCTCGTGCGTCATCACGGACAGCACGCCCGCGACGGCCAGCGCCTCGGCCGTGTCGATGCCGGTGATGCGCCCCTTGGCCACGGTGCCGCTGACGACCACGCCGTAGGCCAGGTCAGGGGCGAAGTATTCGGCAGCGTACTGCGCCTCGCCGGTGACCTTGGCGCGGCCATCGATGCGCGAGACCGCCATGCCGCTCTTCACGCGGCCGGTGCCGGCCGGCGCGCTCGGCGCGCGCAGTTCTGGAATCAGGTCGGTCATGCTTGTTCTCCTTGTGCATCGAGTCCGCGCGCATGGTCGGTACCACGCGCAGCGGTGGTCAAGGCTTGCACGATGGCGTTGCGCGCCAGCGGCAGCTTGAAGTCATTTTGGCCGAAGCCCTGGGCGCCTTGCAGGATGGTCTCGGCGGCCTGCAGGAAGGCCGCTTCGCCGACCGCCTGGCCGACCAGCGCTTCTTCGGCCGCTTCGACGCGCCACGGCTTGTGGGCCACGCCGCCAAGCGCGATGCGCGCGGCGCGGATCGTGCCGTCGGCGTCGAGGTCGAGCGCTGCAGCGACGGACACCAGCGCAAACGCGTATGACAGGCGGTCGCGCACCTTGATGTAGGCGCTGTGGTCGATGAAGCGGTCGGCTTCGGGCACCGTGATGTGGGTGATCATCTCGCCTGGCTGCAGCGTGTTGTCGATCTGGGGCGTGTCGCCCGGCAGCCGGTGGAAGTCGGCGAACGGGATCTCGCGCGCACCGCTCATCGAGCGCACGTGCACCGTCGCGTCGAGCGCGCGCAGTGCCACGCACATGTCCGACGGGTGGGTGGCGATGCAGCTTTCGCTGGTGCCCAGGATTGCCAGCTGGCGGTTCAGGCCTTCGCGCGCCGGGCAGCCGGTGCCGGGTTCGCGCTTGTTGCAGGCGGTGCCGACGTCATAGAAGTAGACGCAGCGGGTACGCTGCATCAGGTTGCCGCCGTTGGACGCCATATTGCGCAGTTGCGGCGAGGCGCCGGCCAGGATTGCCGTCGACAGCAGCGGGTAGCGCTCGCGCACGACCGGGTGATAGGCCGTGTCCGCGTTGCGGGCGAGGGCGCCAAGCAGCAGGCCGCCGTCTTTTTCTTCGACCTGGTCGAGGCCGAGGTTGTTGATGTCGACCAGGCGTGACGGCTTCATCACGCTTTCCTTCATCAGGTCGAGCAGATTGGTGCCGCCGGCGATCGGGCGGGCGTCAGGGTCGAGCAGGGCAGCCAGCGCCGCGTCGACGTCCGTGGCTTGGGTAAAGGCGAACGGGTTCATGACAGCACCGCCCCGGTCGTGAAGCCTTCGGTGGTTTTTTTCGTGTCGCGCATGTCGAGAACCTTCACGACCGCATCGGCGATCTGCGGGTACGCCCCGCAGCGGCACAGGTTGCCGCTCATGAGTTCACGCACGTCGTCGCGCGAGGTGGCCTGGCCTTCGTTGATCAGGCCCACGGCCGAACACAGCTGGCCCGGCGTACAGTAGCCGCACTGGAATGCGTCGCAATCGATGAACGCCTGCTGCAGCGGATGCAGGTCTTCGCCGGTGGCCAGGCCTTCGACGGTGGTGATCTCGCGACCGTCCTGCATGACGGCCAGCGTCAGGCACGAGTTGATCCGCTTGCCGTCCACCAGCACGGTGCAGGCGCCGCACTGGCCCTGATCGCAACCCTTCTTGGTGCCGGTCATGCCTGCGCGCTCGCGCAGCAGGTCAAGCAGCGTTACCCACGATTCGACGTTGAATTCGCGGTCCTGGCCGTTGATGCGCAGGCGCACCGGATGCTGCTGTTGATGTTCCATGTTCTTCCCCTCTGTGAGAAGGTATGAACATAACGTCCTGTTACATTTGCGACGGTTAGGTGACGCACCTACATTACGTATAAGTCAACGTTGTTATCACTGTCATTACGGCCCGCGGAACACGACGGTCTTGTTGCCGTCCACGAACACACGGCGCTCGATATGAAACTTGACCGCTGTGGCCAGCGCCAGGCATTCGTTGTCACGCCCCACGCGGGTGAGCTGGTCGACCCGGTAGTTGTGGTCCACGCGCGTGAGCACCTGTTCGATGATCGGGCCCTCGTCCAGATCGGGCGTCGCATAGTGGGCCGTCGCGCCGATCAGCTTGACGCCCCGGTCGAACGCCTGCTGATACGGCTTGGCGCCCTTGAAGCCGGGCAAAAACGAGTGGTGGATATTGATGCACTTGCCGGCCAGGCGGCGCGCCAGCCCATCCGACAAAATCTGCATGTAGCGCGCCAGGACCACGAGTTCGGAGTCGGTCTCGTCGACGATTTCCAGCAGGCGCGCCTCTTGCTGCGCCTTGTTGTCCTTGTTCACCGGCAAGAAAATGAAGCGGATGCCTTCGCGCTCGACCATCGGGCGCAGGTCGAGGTGATTCGACACGACCGCCGTGATCGACAGATTGAGTTCGCCCGTGCGGCGGCGGTACAGCAGGTCATCCAGGCAGTGATCGGTCTTGGACACCATGATCACGGTGCGCACCGGGTCGAGCGGATCGTAGATTTTCCAGCCCATGTCCAGGCGCGTGGCGACCGTGCTGTCGAATTCTGCGCGGATCGTGTCGATGGCCGGCGACTTGTCTTGCTGGCGAAACACGGCGCGCATGAAGAAACGGGCGGTCGAATCGTCGTCGAACTGCTCGAGCGCGCAGATATAGCAATCGCGCTCGGCCAGGAAGGTCGCGACGGCGGCGACGATGCCGATGCCGGCCGGGCAACTGGCGTGGAGAATGTATTCGGGGCGGGTTGGTGGCGTGACGTCGCTGGTGCTGCGCATGCTTGTTCCTGTCGGTGATGAGGCGATGTTGTCAAGACAGCTAGAATGCGCGATGCCACGACGGGCGTCAAGCGCATGCTACGATGCGCGTTTTTTTCGCCCGCCTATCTCTCATGTCGACCTCCCTGCGCCCGATGCTGCCCACCGATCTCGATGCCGTGCTGCGGATCCAGGCGGCCTGCTATCCGGCCGCGATGCAGGAGCCGGCAGCGGTCGTCGCGGCCCGGATGGCGGCGGCGCGCGGCACCTGCCTGGTCGGCATTCATGAGGGCATCGTGCGCGGTTACCTGTTCGCCTATCCGTCGCGCCTCGGGCTGGTGACGGATCTGAACGCACCGTTTACGGTAGCGCGCCAGCCGGACACGCTGTACCTGCACGACCTGGCAATCGCGCCGTGTGCACTGGGGCGTGGCCTGGCGCGCGCGCTGGTCGACGACGCATTGCGCATGGCACGCACGCTGGGACTGGCGCATGCGGCTCTGGTGTCGGTGCAGGACAGCGAGCGCTTCTGGCACGCGCTGGGCTGGCGCGCTGCATCAACCCACGACGCCGGCCTGCACACCTATCCGCCCGGCGCGCTGTACATGGTGCGTACGCCCGCCTGACCTTTATTGCACCCGGCGCACCTTGGCCGAGCTGTTGCCGCCATCGATTTTCAGGAACAGCGTGCCGAACACGTTGCGCTCGATGGTCACCGCCGCGTCCTTCGTGCGCGGCAGGACGGCGTCGCTGCCGTCGATGACGCGCCAGACCTGGCCATTGGCCAGGCGGATCTGCGAGCCAGGGCCCCAGCCATCGAAGTCGCCCACGACCGTGCTGCGGATCGATGCCGGCTGCGCTTCGCGCTGCTTGACCGCTTCAAGGCCGAAATTCTGCTCAGGCGTGCGTGCTGGCGCAGGCGCGGCGGCGGGACCGGCGGCGCCGACCGGAATCGCGTCGTAGCAGGCCACGCGCGCGGGGATGTCGCTCAGGGTACGGCATTTGAGCAGCGCGGCATCGTCGGCAAGGGCAGTGCCGCTGGCAGTCAGCAGGGCAACCATGAGGACGGGCAGGGACAGGGCTTTCATCGGGACTTTCGGGTAGTTGAAAATTGCGCCCTGGCGTCAGGGCGCTCACGATTATAGGGGATGTACCGGGCGCAGGGTCTGACACGTCAGGTCACCGCAGCAACCGTGCAGAGCATCGCAACGGTGACATGCCGTGTCGACGAACTTGACACCTCGTCTGCGCCGGCGAACCACCGATCGCGAATGTTGTTTAGAATCAACGGGATGCAGGCTCTACATCCACGGGCGTAATTCTTGCTGACGTATTGTAGGAACTTTCCGAGGAGATCATCTATGACGCGCATTGCCCCCATCGTCTTACTGCTGGCCGCCGCCTTGGCGCTGCCGGCGCAAGCCGCAGTCACCTACAGCTGGCAGCAAGTGAGTGCATCCAATTCGATGCCGACCGGCCTCAACCTGGAACTGGCGTTCTCCGAGGAGGCTGTCACCGCCGGCCGGTTGTCACTGGATATCCACAACGAATGCGACATCGGTCCGCCATGCCTCGATCCGCAGTCGAGTTTGCTGTCCCTGCGCTACTGGTTCGACGACCCGTACATCGATGGCCAGCACAACCTGATCGACTATGGCTACCGCACCGAGCCGCGCAATTATTATGACTACATCGTGATGGACCTGACATTCCTGGCAGGTGGACTTCTCGGGGGCAGCATCTTCGCCTCGGACGGCAACTCCGATTTTCAGATGGTAAGCCAGGGCGCGCTGTTCAGCGTGGTGGCCGCCCATAGTGACGAACCCTTTGGCTGTGGTTGGCAGTACCCCGACTGCAGCGGCGCCAGCGGCATGCTGGTGGCTGCTGCGCAGGAAACGATCGAGGTGCCGGAGCCGGCCACGGGCGCCATCGTCGGCCTTGGCCTGGTGGCAGCCTGGTTCGCACGCCGCCGTCAGCGGCCGGCGCGCGGCATCGCCTGAAGCACGGGTGGCGCCGTCAGTTTGCCGGCGCCAACAGGGCGGCAGTGTCGGTGGCGCCCATCTTCAGCGCCGCGTCGTACGCGGTCACGCCTGACGCGTCGCGCGCCGCCGGGTCGGCGCCGCGTTCCATCAGCAGCTGGGCGATGGCGACCCGGTTGAACATTGCGGCGAACATCAGCGCCGTCCGGCCCGACGGGCCGGCAAAGTCCGGCAGTGCGCCCATGTCGAGCAACAGCGTCGTGACTGCCAGGTCGCCCTTGAATGCGGCGCCGTGCAACGGCGTTTGCCCCGCATCGTTGATCAGGTGCGGATCGGCGCCGTGCTCGAGCAAGACCCGCGTCGCGTCCAGGTGGCAATGGTAGCTGGCGAGCATCAAGAGGCTGTCGCCTTTTTCATTGCGCAGGTTTGGCGGCAGGCCGCGCGACAGGAAGGCGGCGAGATGCTCGGCGTCGCCCGAGCGCGCATACTGGAACATATTGCGCGCCATGTTGAGCGCGGCTTCGTCCAGTTCGGCTTTGGTCGGCGTCGCCGTTTGGTCGTTCGTGTGCATTGCGTGCTCCGGATCAGGATAAAGGTTGATTAAAACACATCTTAATCCGGCGCGTGGTCTATGCGCTCTGGCGTGCGGCCGCATGCCCGGTGGCTTCGCGGAGCCAGACCGGCAGCGCCAGCGCCGGCAGCAGCATGCCAACCAGCAGCGCCGCGTGCCAGCCATGTGCGGCATATACCCACCCACCCAGCGCGGAACCGACCGCACCACCGGCAAAGAACAGCGCGAAGTACAGGCCATTCAGCCGGCTGCGCATGTCCGCGCCCAGCGCGAACAGCGCGCGCTGGCCCAGCACCAGGTTGGCGGCCACCGCAGCATCCAGCACGATGGCGGCCACGGCCAGCAAGCAGAGCGCGACCGGTTTCGACGCGGGCGCAAACAGGGGCAGCAAAAAGCTCAGCGCGCCGACGACCAGGGCGACGGCAGTGGCCTTGAGCGTGTGACCGGCATCGGCCAGGCGCCCGGCGACAGGCGAGGCCACCGCACCGGCCATGCCGACCAGGGCAAACAGCGCGATGCCATTTTGCGTGAGGCCGAAGGCCGGGCCGGCCAGCGCCTGCGGCGCCACAGTCCAGAACAGGCTGAAGGCGCCGAACAGGCCGGCGTGATACAGCGCGCGCTGGCGCAGCACCACGGTCGTGGCCAGCAACGGCCATAGCGAGCCGATCAGGCGCCGGTATGGCTGCGGCGAGGTTGGCTGGCGCAGCGGCAGCTTCAACCGCAACACCACGGCCAGTAGTGCCACCAGTGCGGCGGCGATGCCAAACACGGTGTGCCAGCCGCCCAGGCCAGCCAGCACGCTCGCCACCGGCCGCGCCACCATGATCCCCAGCAGCAGGCCACTGACGACCTTGCCGACGATCTGGCCACGCGTGGCTTCCGGCGCCAGGTGCGCGGCAAACGGCACCAGCACCTGGGCCACCACGGCGCCCAGGCCGATGGTCAGCGCGGCCAGCAGGAACGCCCACGCCGTGGTGGCCGTGGCCGCGACCAGCAAGGCAGCGCTCGTGACGAACAGGCCGGTGACGATCAGGCGCCGGTTTTCCACCAGGTCGCCCAGCGGCACGATGAACAGGAGGCCCAGCGTGTAGCCGATCTGGGTCAGCGTGACGATCAGCCCGGCCGCTGCGGGCGGCAGGCCCAGCGCGGCGCCGATCGGGCCGACGAGCGGCTGCGCATAATAAAGGTTGGCGACGATGATGCCGGCCGCAGTGGCCAGCAGCATGACCATGCCGGACGACCTGGGGGTGTTCATGACGAACTCCATGGGAGTGAATGAGGGAATGACCCCATGGTAGCCAGTTCGCCGGCGAAGATAATCAGGGCATAATGCGCTTATACCATTCACTTTATATGAACAATCATGGACAAGGTGAAAGCGATGCAGACGTTCGTGCGCATCGTCGAAGCGAACAGTTTCACGCGCGCGGCCGAGTCGCTCGACCTGCCGCGTGCATCGCTGACGGCGACGCTGCAGAATCTCGAACGCTATCTGGGCGCGCAACTGCTGCAGCGCACGACGCGCCGGCTGTCGCTGACGCCCGAGGGCGAGCGTTACTACGCCCACTGCAACACCATCCTGGCCGCCATCGACGACGCCGAAGCCGACTTTCTGGGCGAGCACGCCGGGCGCATGCAGGGCCGCCTGCGCATCGACTTGCCGGGCGCGCTCGGGCGCGCCATCGTGCTGCCACGCATCGGTGAATTTCGCCAGGCGTTTCCGGCGCTCGATCTCACGATCAGCCTGGGCGACCGCCTGGTCGACCTGACCGCCGAAGGCATCGATTGCGCATTGCGCGTGGGCGACTTGCCCGATTCGAGCCTGGTCGCGCGCCGGATCGGCCTGATGCGCTTCGTGATCGCCGCCACGCCCGGCTATCTGGCGGAACGGGGCACGCCTGAAACGGTCGATGCATTGGGCCAGCATGATGCGATCGTGCATTTCTCGGGCAAGACCGGCCGCGCGTTCGAGTGGACGCTCGCGGGTGAAGAGAAAGAAGGGGGCACGGGTAGCGTGGTCCGGGTGGCCATCGATGGTGGCATCGCCGTCAACGATGCCGAGGCCAACCTGCTGTGCGCGCTGCAGGGGCTGGGACTGGCGCAACTGGCCCGCTACCAGGTGCGCACGCACGTGGCGCAGGGCGCGCTGGCTGTCGTGCTGCCCGCCATGTGCCCGACGCCAATGCCGGTCTCACTGCTGTACCCACGCGGGCGCATCGCCAATCCGCGCCTGCAGGCGTTTGCCAGCTGGCTGGCCGGGGTGTTCGAGGCCGACCCTGACCTGCGCCTGGCGGACGCCTGATGCCGGTTCACCCGCCGCTCAGAAGTCCACGTTCATCGACAGCCACAGGCGGCGCCCGTCGAGGTTGTTGACGTAGACGCTGCTATAGGTCGGCGCTGCCGCCGGCGTCGCGCGATACGGCAGGTAGTCGATGAAGTCCTTGTCCAGCAGATTGTAGATCGCAGCATTGAGCGTAATGGCCGGCGTGATCTGGTAGCTGGTGCCAAGGTGCAGCATCGTATAACCCTTGAAGTCGCCCAGCGCGTCCCGGGCCGCGCGGGTGGCAGCCGACGTCCCCGGATCGCGGAAGCGCTCGCTGCGGTATTCGGCGCGCAGCCACGTGTTCCAGTCTGGCGACACGTCCCAGGTCAGGCGCGCATTGAACGCGTGCTTCGGCGTGTCGGACAGCGGCTTGCCGGCATTCGCGCCGCTTTCCTGTTCGCTGTCGGTGTACGTGTAGTTGGCGCTGGCGGCCCAGCCGGCGGCGAGCGGGAAGCGGGTGGCGAGTTCGACACCACGCGTGACGGCCTCGTCGACGTTGATCGACTGGCCGAAGGCGTCGACGTTCGGCCAGTTGCCGAAGCTGACGCAGCCCGGCCGGTTGAGCGCCGGGCGGTAGGTGCAGTTGAGGAGGCCAGTACCGCTGGTGATCTTGTCCTTGAAATCGTTGTTGAAGACCGTGACGTTCGCGGTCCAGCCGGCGCCATTGTCGAAGTAGGCACCCAGTTCGGTGGTGACGCTGGTTTCGGGTTGCAGGTTCGGGCTGCCCACGAGCGGGATCGTGCCCTGGCCACCGAAGCCGTTGATGCCGGGGGTGAGCTGCTCGACGCGCGGGGTCTTGTAGCCCTTGCTCACGCCGCCCTTGACAGTCCAGCGGGGCGAGGCGCTCCAGACCAGGTAGCCGCGCGGGCTCGTCTGGCCGCCGAAGATGCTGTGGTCGTCGTAGCGTGCACCGATCGTCAGCGAGACCCGCTCGTGCAGGCGCCACTCGTCTTCCACGAACAGGGCTTTCTGCGTGAACGCGAACGCTTGCGGCGCGACGCCGTCGATCATTTCCGCATCCCAGTGCTGGGCGCCGATCGTGGTCAGGTGCGTGCCCCATGGCAGCAGGAGCTTCGTGTCGAACACCTTGCTCTCGACTTCCAGCGTGCGGGGCGTGCCGGGCACTGCGCCTGGCGTCCCCGGCGGAATCGTGCGGCCAATGGTTTCCGTGTTGTTCACCATATAGCTGCTGGCCCAGGTGCCGAACGGTAGGCGCGCCTTGTACGACAGCGTGGTCTGCTCGCGGTTGTATTTCTGTTCAGGTCCATAGCCGCCCGTGCCCAGCGTGCCGAGCTGGCCGCGCGTGTTGTCATAGGTCTGGCGCGTCTTGTCGGCGTCGAGCACCAGTTCGTGGTTGCGGTGCGGGGTGAACGCCAGCCGCGCGCCGACGTTGTCGATCTTCTGCTTGACGGGGTTGGCGTTCTGCGTGAGTGGCCGTGCCGGGTTGATCTCGTCATACGCAATGCTGGCTTCGTCGCGGCGCAGGGTGCTGCCGCGCAGCGAGAGTCCCAGCACATCGGTCTTGAGCGGGCCGCTCAGGTAGAACTTGGCGCCCTTGACGTCACCGAACTGGCTGTCTTCCTGTAGCGTGTAGTCGGCTGCCACCGAACCGACCCAGCGCTTGCCGACCTTGCGCGTGATGATGTTGATCACGCCGCCCATGGCGTCCGAGCCATACAGCGTCGACATCGGACCCCGGATGACTTCGATGCGTTCGATCGCACCCACCGGTGGCATGAAGCTGGTCGACGTACCGCCGAAGCCATTTGGCGTGACGTTGCCGGCCGCGTTCTGGCGCCGGCCGTCGATCAGGATCAGCGTGTAGTCGCTCGGCATGCCCCGGATACTGATGTTCATGCCGCCGGTCTTGTCGCCGGCCGCGCCCACATCGATGCCTTCCACGCTTTCGAGCGCCTGCGCCAGGTTGCCGAAGCGCTCTTTCTCAAGTTGTTCACGGGTCAGCACCGTGATCGAGGCGGGCGCTTCACGGATCGTCTGCTCGAAGCCGGCCGCGGTCACGACCACGGTCGGCATGGTCGCCGGCAAATCGTCAGCAATCGCATCGGTGGCAACAGCGGCAACAGCAACAAGCGGCATCGTGCCGATGGCCAGGCTCAATACAGTGCGGGCAAATGGGAGGGCAGGCAAACGGTCAATCATTGTTCAGGCATCCTTTTTATAATTTGAAGCAAAGCTCTGCGTAAAGACGTCAAACGAGGCAAAGATCGCAGAATGGCGCCATTCTAATCGTTAATGCGAATCATTCCCATTCAAATTTCATGACGGGCGTGTCGGATGCTGTTCATGCAACGCCGTGCTGCCCATGCCACCGGGGTTTCCCGCTATGATGTCAGGCGGTGCCCGCCCAGGGCGCCTGTGCCTTACGATCAACCCAGCCACTGGAGCATCATGAAGAAGTACCTGACCCTGACCCTGGCAGCGACCGTTGCCGTCGCCGCCATTCCCGCCGCCCACGCGAACGCCGACCTGGCCAAGGCCAAGGCCTGCATGGCCTGCCACGCCGTCGGCACCAAGCTGGTCGGCCCGGCCTACAAGGATGTCGCGGCCAAGTATGCGAAAGATGCCGGCGCCGAAGCGCGTCTCATCCAGAAGATCCAGAAAGGCAGCAGCGGCACCTGGGGCCCGATCCCGATGCCGGCCAATCCACAGGTGACGGAAGCCGATGCCAAGGTCCTGGCGAAATGGATCCTGGCGCAGAAATGACCCATTGGCGGCCCCAGCCCGGGCCGCCATGACCGTACCTGGCGCGTTCTTTGCATACAAGCAATGAACTCAACGCCAGGAGCGGCCGATGTTCTTGCACAACGATGTCATCGAATACCTCGATCCTCCCGGCCAACTGGTGCGGATTCTCTGGATCGACGTGGCAGATTCCGTGGCTTATACCTTTGCGCTGCGCCGTCCGAGCGCCACACCGTGCAGGACACCGCTGCACGTGCTGGTAGCGGACGTGTCGACCCGGCGTGCCCGGTTACTGCTCACTGACCCTTGCCAAGCACCGCGCGTAGACGCCCCATCCGGCAAGCACCACCTGCTGCAGATGAAGGCGTGGGATGCGGTGAGCGCGCTGCATCGCGACCTGCCGCAACTCTATCTGCCGCGCCCGCGCGGGGTTCTGCTCAACGCCTACAGTCGCGCCCACGGGATCTCCGTCGCCAGCCTCATGCGTTACCTGCGCCGCTACTGGGAGCGGGGCCAGACGATCGATGCGCTGCTGCCCGATTACGCCAACTCCGGTGCGCGTGGCAAGACGCGGGCGGCCAGCGCCGGCGTCAAGCGCGGCCGTCCGCGCAATGGTGCGACGAGCAGCGCCAACGCGGGCACCAATACCGACGCCGCACTGCGGGCGCTGTTCCTGGCGGCTGCTACGCACTTTGCCGCTACCCATCCGCGCTTTTCGCGTCCGGCCGCGTATCGCCAGATGTTGAACGACCACTTCGCCAATTGTCCGCCCGGCACCATTCCCAGCTATGGCCAGTTCAACTACTGGCTGGAACGCGACGGCGCTGACCACACCCATTGAAGTGCGTATTTACGCCACAACGGTGCAATGTCGATTTGGCATGCTCGCGGCGCGTGCGCGGCATCGCTACGCTGTCCGTGGACGATCCCGAACGGGTCAGGAAAAATAAAGTCTCGACGCAGCATGCGCCAGGCATCGCGCGATGTGTGTCACGTTTGTCAATACGAATGAAGAAACAGTAGTTCTGAATCTTGTTTGAATAAATACGCTTACGTCAGGCTTACGTTCGGTAAAACTACCTCTGCACTTTATTTTAATAAGTTTCGTATTGACGATCGCACCACCCACTTGGCACAGGTATTGCTGATAGACCACTAGTTGCAAGGTCTTTCAGTAACGCCAAGTGGAGGTAGAAATGAAACGTTTGACACCGTCGCTGACCCGACGTGAGTTCTTGTACCGGGCCGCCGCCGTTGGCGGTTCGGCGCTGTTGATGGGTTCGATGAATGCCTGGGGCATGGGGATCGCCTCCCGGACCACGACGCCGCCCGTGCTCGCTGGCTCTGGCAAGGGGAAGAAAGTCGTCGTGCTGGGCGCCGGTCTGGCCGGCCTGACGGCAGCCTACGAACTGGGCAAGCTGGGCTACGAAGTCCAGGTGCTCGAGGCGCGGCCCTATGCGGGCGGGCGCTGCCAGACGGCGCGCAAGGACTTCAAGCTGCACGAACTGGGCGGCGAGGCCCAGCAGTGCCGCTTCGACGCGGGCCAGTACATCAACCACGGCCCGTGGCGCATCCCGCTGGACCACCAGTCCACGCTCTACTACGCGCGCCAGTTCAAGGTACCGCTCGAAGTGATGGTCAACGAGAATGACCATGCGTATGTGTACCTCGAGGATGGCGGGCCGCTGTCGAAGCAGCGCCTGCGCGGCGCCCAGATCAAGGCCGACATGCGCGGCCATGTCGCCGAACTGCTGGCCAAGTCGGTCACCGGCCATGCGCTCGACAAGCAGCTGACGGGCGACGACCAGCGCCTGCTGCTCGATTACCTCAAGCACGAAGGAGCGCTGGACGCCGGCGACCTGGCCTACAAGGGCCGCAGCGGCCGTGGTTTTGCCACCAACCCCGGCGCGGGGCTGGTGCCGGGCGCCGGCACACCGTCCGATCCGCTGGCGTTTCACGATCTGCTGGCTGCCCGGGTCGGCAAGGTCTACAGCGCCGTGCAGGAGTTCCCGATGCACGCCACGATGTTCCAGCCGGTCGGCGGCATGGACGCGATCCCACGCGCCTTCGCCAGCCGGCTGGGCGGCCGCATCCGCTACCACGCCGAAGTCCAGCGCATCCGCCAGGGCGACGACAAGGTCACGATCGACGTGTGTGACACGGCCAGCGGCGCGCTCTCGCGCGTCACGGCCGACTATTGCCTGTGCACGGTGCCGCTGTCGGTGCTGCGCATGATCGACACCGATTTTTCCGACGGATTCAAGGCCGCGATCAAGGCCGTCCCGTACGCGCCGGTCGGCAAGATCGGCCTTCAGATGAAGCGCCGCTTCTGGGAAGAAGACGACCATATCTACGGTGGCCACGTGCTGACCGACCTGAAAGGGATCAACACGATCTCGTTGCCGTCCGGTGGCTGGCAGCAGAAAAAGGGTGTCGTGCTGGGCTATTACCACTACGCGCTCGACGCCATTGAAGTGAGCGGGATGGCACCTAGCGAACGGACCGAGTTCGCACTCGCGGCCGGTGAAAAGATCTTTCCTGCCTACCGCGCAAGTTATGAAAGCAGCTTCTCGGTTGCCTGGCACCGCGTGCAGTACAGCCTGGGCGGCTGGGCCGAATGGACCGACGCCGCGCGCAAGAGCGCCTACCCGATTTTGCTCGATGGCGAGCGCCGCGTGCTGCTGGCCGGCGAACACCTGAGCTACCTGACCGGCTGGCAAGCCGGCGCCATCGAATCGGCATGGCAGCAGGTCGAGGCACTGCACCGGAGGGCCAGCGCATGAAGACCCCGATCCTTGCACTGGCAAGCACTGTTCTGTGGGCCGGCGCAGTCCAGGCCCAGGCTCCCGCACCGGCAGACGGCAAGACCCTGTTTGCCAGGAACTGCGCGGCCTGCCACCAGGCCAATGGGCGCGGCATTCCCGGCGCGTTCCCGGCGCTCGTCGCCAGTCCGGTCGCCATCGGGCCGGCCGACGCGGCGGCCGAGGTGCTGCTCAAGGGCCGTGGCGGCATGCCCGATTTCAGCACAAGCCTGGATGACGCCGATATCGCCGCCGTCCTGACCTATGCGCGCAGCAGTTGGGGCAATCGCGCGCCGCCGATCGCCGGCGCCGAGGTCGCCATGCGGCGCGCGGCGCTGCAGGTCGCACCGGCGGGCGACAGCCGCTTCGGCAACAAGCACTGATGTTTTCCCTTTCCTTCCCATGCCCATGAAAGACGATCCAATGACATTTGCCGCTATCCGCTCCACCTCTTGCCTGGCCGCCGCGCTGCTGCTGGCGCCCGCCATCGCCAGCGCCGCAGCCACCGACATCGTGCGCCACAAGATCCCGAACTCGGATTTTCCCATTGCCCTGGCCGTGTCGGTGCCGCCCGGCGCGACGATCCACTTCATCAGCGGCCAGGTGCCGCCCATCGTCGACAAGGCGGCCGGCCCCGATACCATCGCGGCCTTTGGTGACACCAAGACGCAGACGGTCGGCGTGCTGCAGAAGATCAAGGAGATCCTCGCCGGCATGGGGTTGGGCATGGGCGACGTCGTCAAGATGCAGGTGTTCCTGGTGGGCGATCCGGCGCAGAAAGGGCGCGCCGACGTCACCGGCTTCATGGCCGGCTACACCCAGTTCTTCGGCGGTGCGCAGCCCAACCTGCCGGCTCGCGCGGTGATGCAGGTGGCGGGCCTGAGCAATCCCGGCTGGCTCGTGGAAATCGAAGTCGTGGCAGCAAAGAAGTAAGCGGCGCGGCCCACGCCGGGCCACGCCAACCATACCTATAACAGATCACGCCAACCAGGGAACCACCATGTACAAGACCATCATTCATACCAGTGTCGCCGCTGCCTTGCTGTCGTGGGGCGTGGCGGCCCACGCCACCGACAAGGCGGCCGAGCCGGCCGTCGATCCCGTTGTCGACACCGCGGCTGCCGCCGTGGCGCCGGACGGCCCCGCGATCGCCAGTACCGGCGTCGTGATCGTCACGGGCACGCGCGCCGCCGGCCTGACGGTCGAGGACAGCGCATCGCCGATCCAGGTGCTCGACGCGTCGTCGCTGGCCCGCACCGGCCAGCCCGACCTGATCCAGGCCCTGGCCCAGAACCTGCCGTCGCTCAATGCCCAGGCCTTCGGTAGCGACATGGCGGCGATGACGCTGTCGGCACGCCTGCGCGGCCTCTCGCCGAACAACACGCTGGTGCTGGTCAACGGCAAGCGCCGCCACGGCACCGCCAACCTGGCCGTGCTGGCCGGCGCCTTCCAGGGCGGCGCTGCAGCCGACCTGAACTTCATTCCGGTAGCGGCGATCGAGCGCGTCGAAGTGCTGCAGGACGGCGCGGCCGCGCAATATGGCACCGACGCCATCGCCGGCGTCATCAACATCATCCTCAAGTCCAATTACCGTGGCGGCAGCGCCAACGTCAGTGGCGGTGGCTATATGGACGGCGGCGGGCACACGGGCGACGGCATGGCCAATATCGGCCTGACCCCGTTCACCGATGCCTGGCTGTCGCTGACAGCGGAAACGAAGTACCACGGCTTTTCGCAGCGCGGCGGGATCGATCCGCGCGTCGTCGATCCGGCCACGATGGCGGCGATGCCGTCGCTCGTCAATGCGCCAGGCTACCCGTACCTGAACAAGATCCAGGGCGACGCCCAGTACCGCCAGCACATCTTCGCCGCCAACTTCGGCGTGGACCTGGGCGGCGACACCGAGTTGTACAGCTTTGCCACCTATGGCAAGAAGGAAGCGCGGGCCTTCGAGAACTACCGCATGCCCAACCGCCTGCCGACGATCTACCCGCTGGGTTTCAGCCCGCAGGAGACGTTCGACGAAGAAGACTATGCGTTCACGTTCGGCATCAAGGGCAAGGTGTTCGGCAACTGGAACTGGGATCTGTCGAGTACCTACGGCAAGGACGTGGCCAAGCTGGGCGTGGCCAATTCGGCCAATATCTCGCTGTTTACCGACACCGGCGCGACGCCGCTTGATTTCGCGGCCGGGGAATTCCAGGCCAGCCAGTGGACCAACAACCTTGACCTGCGCCGCGAGTTCGATGTTGGCATGGCTACGCCACTGACGCTGGCGCTGGGCCTCGAGCACCGCCGCGATACCTACGCGATTGTCGCGGGCGACGCCGCATCGCGCTACAAGGAAGGCGCGCAGTCGTTCCCGGGCTTCTCGCTGACCGACGCCGGAAAACACAGCCGCAACAACAAGGCGGTCTACGCGAATATCGCCGTGCAACCCGTGACCGGCTGGACGGTCGACATCGCCGGGCGCTTCGAAGATTTCAGCGACTTTGGCAACGCCAAGGTCGGCAAACTCACCAGCCGCTACGACTTCACGCCGGACGTGGCCGTGCGCGCGACCTACAGCAACGGCTTTCGCGCGCCGACGCTGGCCGAATCGTTCTATTCGGCCACCAATGTCTCGCCACGCAGCGCGTTCGTGCAACTGGCGCCGAACTCGCCGGGCGCGCGCCTGGTGGGCATCGACGGCCTGAAGCCCGAAGCATCGACCAATATCAGCGCGGGTCTGGTGCTCAATCCGGTGGCCGGCATGGCCGTCACGCTGGACGCCTACCAGATCACGATCCGCGACCGCATCGTCGGCAGCGGCTCGCTGTACGGTTCGGGCGGCGCGATCAATTCGCCGGCCGTCACGGCAGCGATTCTGGCCAATGGCAATGTTCTGGATCCGACCGTCGTGCAAACCGGTATCAACATCTTCACCAATGCCGTCAACACCCGCAGCCGCGGCGCTGAAATCGTGGCCACCCTGAGCAGCAACTACGGCGCATACGGGCGCGTGGACTGGTCGGCAGCGGCCAACTACAACAAGGTCGAGGTCATCAAGATCAACCAGGCACCGACGCAACTGGGCGCGCAGACGCTGCTCGACGCCACCGCGATCTCGCATCTGGAAACGGCCTCGCCCAAGGTGCGGGTGAATCTGGGCGGCTTGTGGCGCATGGGTGACTGGACCGTGAACCTGCGCGAGAACTACTTCGGCAAATCGTCCGAACAGTTCTCGACCGACGGCGCGGTGTATCGCGAAAACCGGATCAAGGCCAGCCTGTTGACCGACCTGGAAGTGAGCTACCAGATCAGCAAGGCCTGGAGCCTGTCGCTGGGTGCGAACAACCTGTTCAACGAGTACCCGGACAAGGTCAATGCACTGACGCTGGCGGAGCAGCGCGCCAACCTGGACAACGGTGCGGTGACGATCTATCCCGGCTTCTCGCCATATGGCATCAACGGTGGTTACTACTATGCGCGCGCGGCCGTAAAATTCTGATCCACGGCGTCGGGCGTCGGGCATCAAGCGGCTGGCCGTGGCGGGCCAGCCGCTTGATTGCCGCTGCAGGGTCGATCCAGCCCGAGACACAGATTCCATAATCGAAAATATCGATCATAGGGCGGCAGATAACTCGTTTTTCATCATGGCCGGTGGCGCGCATAATAGCGTCATCGCATCGGGAACAAGGCGCGAATCAGCGAGTGCCCGCAACGGCATCAAGATTCGAGCAGCTCGATGATCCAATCACGAAAGGAGCAAATGATGTTGAACGTCCGTAAAAGCAATGAACGTGGTGGCGCCAGTTTTGGCTGGCTGAACTCGCAGCACTCGTTTTCGTTCGGTCACTACCACGATCCGAAACACATGGGTTTTGGCCCGCTGCGCGTCATCAATGATGACCATGTAGAGGCAGGCCGCGGCTTCGATTCTCACGGTCACCGCAATATGGAAATCATCTCGTATGTGCTCGAAGGCGCCCTGGCGCACAAGGACAGCATGGGCAACGGCTCGGTGCTGCGCTACGGCGACGTGCAGGTCATGAGCGCCGGTACGGGCGTCGTGCACAGTGAGTTCAATGGTTCGAAAACAGAAGGCGTGCACTTCCTGCAGATCTGGATCGAGCCGAACGAAATCGGCGCCGAACCGCGCTACGAAGAAAAGCACTTCGACACGGCCTCGAAGACCGGCAAGCTGCGCGTGGTGGCGTCGAACGACGGCCGCGATGGCTCGGTCTCGATCCGTCAGGATGCATCGATCCATGCCGGCATCTTCAATGGCGCCGATGAGGCAACGCATGCGCTGGCCGATGGCCGCCAGGCCTATGTCCACGTGATTCGTGGCCAGATCACGGTCAACGGCGTGGCGCTGAGCGGTGGTGACGCGCTCAAGATCACCGGTGAACCTGCGGTGACGCTGAGCCAGGCCGAAGCGGCCGAAGTGCTGGTGTTCGATCTGCCGCAGTAACACGCGCAGGCAGCATGGCAGCAATGCCGCCCCGATCCCGGGGCGGTGTGTCGTGTGTGCGTGTCGTTTTATGCAGCCGCACACGGATCGACGGCCATGCGCGCGAACGGTGAACTCGTGCGCATCCGGTCGATCCACCAGGTGAGCGCCGCGCCGTCCTCGGTGCTGCGCCAGGCCAGATAAAAGGTTTCGTCGGGCTTGGGTTCCACCACCTGCTTTTCAATGAGCTGGCCGCGCGCGATCGCCGGTCTGGCCCATGCCTCGGGCAGGAAGCCGAAGCCCAGCCCCTGCACCTGGAACTCGTACTTGGTGCGCATGTCGGGCACGGCCAGCGTGGCCTGTCCGAACAGGATGCCCACGGTGCGCGCGCCCAGCACGCGCGCTGAATCCGACACCGTGATCGCCCGGTACGGCAGCAGATCGGCCTTGTCGAGCGGATGGTCAAGCGCTGCCAGCGGATGGTGCGGGGCGACCGCGAACACGAAGCTGCTCGTGCCGATCGGTTCAGCCGTGTAGCCGCCGCCCGACGGTCCGTCGCCGGCAGCGCCCACGAGCAGGTCGACGCGGCGGTCGAGCAGGGCGTCCCAGGTACCACCGAGCGACTCGCGCACGATGCGCAGGCGCGTGTGGTCGGCGACCTGGTAAAAGTCTTCAATGTCCGGCTGCAGGCCACCCGCGCCCAGCACCGAATCCATCCCGATCGCAAAGTCCGTTTCCCAGCCCGAGGCCACGCGCCGCACGCGCGACTCCAGGTCGCCGGCAGCGCGCAGCAGGTAGCGCCCGTCCTTGAGCAACGCCTGGCCCGCCGGCGTCAGCGTGACCTTCGGCCCGAAACGGTCGAACAGGCGCACGCCCAGGTCGTCCTCGAGCTTGGACACCGTGTACGAGATGGTGGACGGCACGCGAAACAATTCCTTGGCCGCGCCCGCGAACGAGCCTCGGCGGGCGATGGTGTCGATGATCTGAAGGGCGTCGAGGCTGAGCTTGAGCAAGTAGGCATCCTGGAATCGGTATCCAGCCATGGTAGCGGCAAGCGCGGGCGCCACCAAGCCCCCGGGGCGAAAATAGCAGTCTGATTCTGTCGCCATGGTTGGCCGGCGCGCGCGCCATGCGTGCGCAGCAGAACAGATGCCTGGTTTTGAAAATTGGTATCGTACGGGCTGCCCAATCATATGGAGTACGTCCCGTGTTCGAGTTCATCACCGAGTTCATGCAAAAGAGCGGCTATCTCGGCGTCTTCGCGCTGATGGCGCTGGAAAACATTTTTCCTCCGATTCCATCCGAGCTGATCATGCCGTTTGCCGGATTTGTCGCTGCGCGCGGTGACCTGAACGTGATCGGCGTGCTGCTTGCCGGCACCGCCGGATCGGTAGCAGGCGCTTTGCCGTGGTATTACGCCGGCAAGGTGTATGGCAAGGAGCGGCTCGAAGCCTTCGCCGACAAGCACGCGCGCTGGATGACCGTCACCCACGGCGACATCGAGCATGCGATGGACGCCTTCGAAAAGCACGGCAAGAAAGTGGTCCTGCTGGGGCGGTTGATTCCGGCGATCCGCACGCTGATTTCGGTGCCGGCCGGTCTGGCCAACATGTCGATGGGCCAGTTTCTGTTGTTCTCGACGATCGGTTCGCTGATCTGGACCGGCATCCTGACCGGCGCCGGCTATGCACTCGAGAGCCAGTACGAGCGCGTGGCCGAGTATGTCGATCCGGTGTCGAAGGCAGTCCTGATCGGCCTGCTCGGCTGGTATCTGTACCGCGTGGTGACATTCAAGTCGCGTAGCAAGACCTGAACCGTTCATGGCTGCTGGCCAGGCCAGTCCAGGCCAGGCCAGGCCGGCTTGCCGGCTAAGCGGACGCCGTCGCCAGCGCCAGCGCGCGCCACCACACCTGATCGCGCCCGGCCTGCTTGGCGCGATAGAGCTGGGCGTCGGCCGCTTCGAACAGTTCGAACGGTTGTTCGGTGCCGGCCGGATCGAATGTGGCGCCGCCGATGCTGACGGTCAGCACCGGCGCAACGCTCGATGCTTCGTGCGGGATCGCCAGTCCGGCAATGGCCGCGCGCAGCGCTTCGGCGATCGCATGCGCGGACTGGGCATCGGTCTCGGGCATCAACAGCAGCAGTTCTTCGCCGCCATAGCGCGCCGCCAGGTCGCCCGGCCGGTGCATGCCTGCGCCAGCGGTGCGCGCCACCGAGCGCAGCGCGCGGTCGCCCGCCGGGTGGCCATACCGGTCGTTGAACTGCTTGAAGGCGTCGATGTCGAGCAGGGCCAGCGACAGTGGCAGCCCGCTCTGGCAGGCGCGCTGCCATTCCTGCTCATACACTTCGTCGAAGCGGCGCCGGTTGGCCAGTTCGGTCAGGCCGTCGATATTGGCGAGGCGTTCGAGCATCCGGCGCTGGCGCACGACCTGCAGGTGCAGCGCCACGCGCGCCATCACGACGGTCTGGTTGAACGGCTTGACGATGTAGTCCGACGCGCCCATCTTGAGGCCATTGGCTTCGTCTTCGGGCCGGTCCAGGCCGGAGATGAAGATGATGGCGATGTGCGCCGTCTGCGGATCGCCGCGCAGCCGGCGCAACACCTCGTAACCGTCCATGTCCGGCATCATCACGTCGAGCAGGATCAGGTCGGGCAGGTGGCGCCCGGCGCGTTCCAGGGTCTGGGCGCCATTGCGGGCCAGCAGCACCGTATAGTCGGGCTTGAGCAGTTCGCCCAGCACTTCGCGGTTGATGGCGTCGTCGTCGGCCACCAGCACTTTTTGCGACTGATCGATATTCATTGGCTGCCTTCCAGGCTGAGATCGAGTTGCGCGCCCAGGGCCGCCAGCGGCGCCAGCGCCGCCGCATACTCGATCTCGGCCACAGCACGCCGTACGGCGCCCAGCGCCCGTTCGACGGGCTCGGCGTGGGTCTGCGTGCCAAGCAGCGACTCGAGCTGTGCCAGGGCGTCTTCGGCGCGCGCATCGTCGGTACGCAGGTAGCCGTCCAGGCGCGCGATCACCAGCGACAGCGCTTCCGGATCGCCCGCTGTCGGCAGTGCCAGCGCCGCCATCTGGGCCAGGCCGGACAGTACCGTGTCGGCCGCGTTCACGAGGGCCGGCACCTGGATGCCGACGCGGTCGAACTGGCCGGCGCGCAGATCCTGCTCGAGACGCGCAGCGGCGCTGCTCAGTTCGAACGCACCCACGTAGGCGGCGCTCGACTTCAGGTTGTGCGCCAGTGCTTGCAGGCGCGGGTGGTCGCCCGCCTGCAGCGCTTCGCGCAGGATGCGCGGGGCACTGGCGTATTCGCGGATGAAGCTGCCGGCGCGCTTTTCCAGGCGGCTGCGCTGACCATTCACATTCTCCAGCGCCATGCGCCAGTCGATGCCCGGCACTGCCGGCAGCGGCCGGCTGGACGATTGCTGCAGCGTGGACGGGGTGGGCCGCATGGCGGGCGGCGCCACGCGGCCTGCCAGGCGTGCCGGATCGATCCATTTGAGCAGCGTGCAAAACAGCAGGTCGGGGTCGATCGGCTTGGTCACATGGTCGTTCATGCCGGCCAGGCGGCTCAGCGCGCGGTCGCTGGGCAGCGCGTGCGCCGTCATGGCCACGATCGGCAACGCGCGCAGGCGCGGGTCGAGCCGGATCTCGCGTGTGGCCGTCAAGCCATCCATCTCGGGCATCTGGATGTCCATCAGGACCAGGTCATAGTCCCCGGCCAGCGCCATGCGCACCGCGTCCACGCCATTGAAGGCGACATCGACCTGCATGCGCGCGGCGGCCATGAAGTCGAGCGCGACTTCGCGGTTGTTGTCGTTGTCCTCGGCCAGCAGGATACGCGCGCCATCCAGGCGCGGCAGGTCGGCCAGGGCCGGCAGGTAGTTGTCGACCGTGTCGACGGCGCCCAGCTGCGGGTGCAATACTTGCAGCAGGCTGTGGTACAGGAGCGCCGGGCCGACCGGCTTGTGCAGGAACGCGTCGATCGGCAGCTCACTTTCCCCTTGCTCCTGCATCACGGTCTCGCGCGTGCAGGCCGAGATCATCAGGATCGCCGGCGGCGGCGTCATGTCGCCCTGGTCCTCGGCGTGCCGGTGAATGCGGTGGATGGTCTGCATGCCGTCCAGGCCCGGCATCAGGTAGTCCATCAGCACGATCTGGTAGGGGTTCCGGTCGCGCGCGGCCTGCGCCAGCAGCGCGAGGCATTCTTCGCCCGAAGCGGCCATATCGGCGTGCACGCCCAGGCCGGCGAGCATTTCGGCCAGCGCGCCACGCGCGGTGGCGCTGTCGTCAACGACCAGCGCGCGCACGTCGAGCAAGAGCGCCTTGCGTACCGCACTGGCGGCGGCATACCCTTCGGCGATCCCCAGCTGCACGGTGAAGGTAAAGCTGCTGCCGACGTGCGGCGTGCTGCGCGCCGCGATCTCGCCGCCCATTAATTCGACCAGCTGGCGCGAGATCGACAGGCCCAGGCCCGTGCCGCCGTACTTGCGCGTGGTCGAGCTGTCGGCCTGGCTGAACGAGACGAACAGGCGCGCCAGCTGCTCGGGCGTCATGCCGATGCCGGTGTCGCTGACCGTGAAGGCCAGCACGATCCTGTTGCCGTCGACCTGCTGCGCCTCGACGGCCACCACGATTTCACCGCGCTCGGTGAACTTGACGGCATTGCCGGTCAGGTTGATCAGGATCTGGCCGAGACGCAGCGGGTCGCCAATCAGGCGCTGCGGCACGCCGGGGCCAACCCGGAAGATCAGCTCGATGCCCTTGGCGTCGGTCTTCACGCCGGTCAGGCTCGCCAGATGATCGAGCATCTCGTCGAGGTCGAACGGCACCGCTTCCACCTGCAGCTTGCCCGCCTCGATGCGGGAAAAGTCGAGGATGTCGTTGATGATCCCCATCAGGTGCTCGCTGGCGCCCAGGATCTTGCTCAGGTAATTGCGCAACTGCGGCGCCGGCTCGCTCATCAGGGCCAGCCGGCTCATGCCGATGATGGCGTTCATCGGCGTGCGGATTTCATGGCTCATATTGGCCAGAAATTCCGACTTCATGCGGGTGCTGGCTTCGGCGCGCAGCATCGCCTGTTGCATCGCCTCGGTGCGCAGGGCCAGGATGCGCATGAACACCAGCATGTCGAAGGTGCTGCCGAAGACCAGCGCGTGCATGGTCCAGAAGTTCGCCGGGAGCTTGCCATTGATGAGCTGCGCGGTGACGAATGCGGCCGCAAATGCCACCGCCCAGCCGGCCAGAAAGTAAATGCCGACCGCGTCGCCCGTCCGCGCGCGCCGGTAGGCGCCGGGCAGGCCGAGCAGCATCGGCATGATGCCCAGCGTGCCGACGATCAGGACCAGGTATTTGTGATTGATGACGCCGGCGGCGAAGCCGATCGCGGTGACCAGGCACAGCGCGGCCAGCGTCTTCATCATGCGGCTGAAGATGCGGTCCCGGCCGGGCCGCGCGAGCGATTGCTCGACGAACAGGTAGGCGCCGCACGAGGCCATGATCGAGGCCAGGCCCGCGCCGTGTTCGAGCAGCCAGGCATTGCCCGGGTAGAGGTACTGGCCGGCGATGCCGAACCAGGCGGCCGAATACAGCGTAACGCCGGTGGCCAGCAGCGCGTACTTGCCGAACAGCGGCTCGCGCAGCGCATACCACTGGCCCAGCGCGTACAGGATCAGCGTCACGCGCAGGCCCAGCAGGATGCCCTGCATCAGCTGCTCGCCCAATTCGGCGGACAGGACGGCATCGGGCTGCCTGAAGCTGATCGGCAGGATCTTGGGGCCCACCGTCTTCACGCGCAGCAGCACGGTGTAGGCCGTGCCCGGTGTCAGGCGCAGCACGGCGCCGGGCACGCGGCCCTTGAGCGCATCGCCCGACTGCTGCTGCATGCGCCCGACACTGGCGATCTTGCGCAGGCCGCCTGGGAAGCGTACCCAGACGTCGACCTCGTCGAGCAGTGCGAAGTCGATCTGCATCACCCAGCCGTTGGTGGCGTCGCGCGCCACCGCAATCGGGATCCGGACCCAGGTGGTCCCCGGCAGCATGCCCAGGCTGGCGTCGGCGGTCGCTGGCCGCGCAAAGCGCGCCCCGGCGGCCAGTGCGGCAGGGGCGTCGAGCGCGTTGTCGGGATCGGCCAGCGTCGTCACGGCCGGCCAGGCATCGACGACGCCGGCGTCGCGCGTCAACTGTAGCGTCTGGGCCATGGCCGGCGTCGCAGCCATCATGCCCAGCACGAGTAGTATTGCCAGGCATGCAAAGGCAGCCATGCGCGCGCACGTGGCGCGCTTCATCCAGTACGTCATGCTGCACCCCTGGCCGCAGCGCTGGCTGAAACGGCAGGTACCGGCTGCCAGCGATACAGCCCGCATGCGGCGCACAACAGCGGCATGCCCATCACGAACAGGGCGATGGTGCGCGTTTCGACCGGCACGCTTTGGGTGGCTTCGAACAGCATCAATGCGCCGTACAGACCGAGCGGGACCAGGACATCGCGCGTGCGCGCGGCCGGCGCCGGGCGGGCCCCGGTGCGGCGCAACAGCATTCGGAACACGAAGACGATGCTGCAGGCCACCAGCATCCAGCCGGCAAAGCCCTGCAGCGTCTCGCCGAACCACCAGCCATCGTCCCTCACCATGATCCAGGCCTTGAGCTTGTAGACCATGTACGGATCGACACCCAGGTCGTAGGCGGTCACGATCAGCGCGGCAAGCAGGGCCATGACGATGCTGCGGCGGATCGACGTGGCGCCATCGGCCGGGATTTGCCAGACGATCAGGTTGGCCATCACATAGCCGATATACGACAGCGCGAACCACATGAGCGGAATGACCACGCGCACGCTGCCCAGTTGCGGGCCGAGGACCGGCGTGTAGTGGTAGCTGCCGAAGAACCAGCCGTAGCTGGCGCCCATCTCTTCGGCGAACCAGCCGACCGGCAGCGCGATCAGCACGAGGGAGATGGCCGCACGCTGGCCGAGCACGCGTGCTGCGCTGGCCAGGCACGCCAGGAACATCAGTACTGAACTGGCGACCAGCAACTGGGTCCCGGCATGCCAGCCGCGCAGCAGCAGCGCCAGCAGGGCGGCGCCGCCGAACGCTGCAGCAAGACGGGACAGGACAGTTGGCGAGGGCATCATCTTCGGATTCATCGGTGCGAGGCGCTAACTGTTTGGTCGAAATGACGTCTGCGCCCGAGTGTTGACAGGGGATGTTGCGATAATGACAGTCTATATTGACAGTCTAGCAGGTCATCCCTGCGAGCAACAGCATTGTGATTCTTGAATGTAACATTTTCGCACGGCTGTGGTGTTCCCTGGACGCCCACTGCCGGTCTACAGCGCCGATCAGGCCGGCGGCCTCCCGGCCAGGCGCGCTTCCAGGCGACGTATCCAGTGCGATGCGTTCGGGTCCGTGCGCCAGGTGCTGGCGGCCGCATGCACGTCGTTCAGCAGCGCGTCGGGCAGGCGCAGCGGCCGGGTCAGGTCAAGCAGGAAGTGCGTCACCAGGCGCTGGCCCAGCGCGCGCGTCAGCATGCGGCTGAGCGAAAAACCGGGCACGAACACGCGCGCCACGGCGTCGATACAGCGCACGGCTGCCAGTGCGAGCGCGAACACGGCCCGCGCCAGCAGTGGCACGCGCGCGTCCAGACCCAGGGCGCGCCTGGCGTCGCCCTTGCACAGCAGGCGCGTGAGCAGCGTCGGCACGGGTTTCAGCAGCCGGATCGGGATCTCGTTTTCCATCGCCTTCATCAGGTCCGCCGCCAGCAGCGGGCGCGGATCGGGCCTGCGCACCAGCAGGCGGGCGCGCGCCTGGATGGCCTCGAAATCGTGCTGCGCCTGTGCCATCGTGGTCGCCATCAGGCCCTGTTCGATGCCCAGCACGTGGCCCAGTACGTTCCAGGTGTGCAGGTAGGCTTCTTCATCCTGCGCGGGCAGCGCGAGGCGCAGCGTGCGCAGGCCCCGCACGAACACGTAGCTGAACGTGAGCAGGGTATAAGCCAGTTCTTCCTGATTGCATGGCAGGCCGTTGACGGACGTGTCCCAGCCATGCGCGTACAGCGTGTGATAGATGCCGCCGCCCGCCGGCGCCAGCGACGGCACCGGTGGGGCGTCTACGGCGTCATTCGGCGTGCCGCGCAGGATCAGATAACGAATGGTGGCGTGAATCAGGCGCACCTTGAGCGCCTGGGCCACGCCGCCCCCTTCGGGCGTGGTCAGGCCGCCGGCCAGCATGACCGGGAAGATCATGGCGGCGGTGGAGCGCACGCGGTAATCGGTGTGCGCCTCGAGCTGGCCAGCCGCGTGCAGCACCGCCGACAGGTCGGGCAGCACATAGCATTCGGGCAGGCTGGCGCAGAACAGCAGCGTGCACGAGAGCATGCTCATGTCCATGAACAGCGTCTCGGCGCGCGCGATGGCCGCCCGGTCGGTCCACGCCGGCAAGTGCTGGCAGGCGGCCAGGTAACCGGTCAACGCCTCGGCCGCGCGGGGATCGAGACCGGGCCCGGGCTGCCAGGACGCCAGCGCGCCATTGGTCTGCCAGCGCGCCAGTTCGCCGTTGATCTGCGCGATGCGCGCCGACAGCTCGCCCGGCCCGCTGGCGCCGGCCAGCATCCGCGCGACGGTGTCATCGGCGGGCGGGTCGGCGCGCAGCGTTGGACAGAGCAACTCGGGGGCAATGCGATCCATCGGCGTTCCTTGTGAGGTAAGGGGAGGCAGGGTTCCAGCAGTGGATCAAAAGCGCAGATCGAGGCGCACGTCGGCCGTACGCGGCGCCGTCGGCGTGGTCATGCCGAAGCTGTCGATCAGCGACGGGCGCACCGAATTTTCCAGGTTGCGCACGCGCGCCAGCAGGCTCCAGGCGCCGCCGGCCGGGGCGTAGCGCAGTGTGGCGTCGGTGGTCGTGTGCGCGGGAATCCGGTATTCGAGCAGCTGGCTCGGAATCGTGATCACATACTCGGCGCTGCGGCGCGAGAACACCCCCGCATGCAGCTGCCCGCCAAACACGCCGAAGCGGTGCTCGTAGCCGAGCGTATAGACATGGCTCGGCGCGCGATCGAGCTTGCGGCCGGCCCATGACGCGGTGGGGGTCGGGTTGTACGACACATAGTGTGCGTCGAGCGCGGTCGCGCCGTAGCTGAGGCGCCCGTTGCTGCCGACGCGGATGTCGCCGTCCAGTTCCAGGCCGCGCGAGCGGGCGACGCCGGCGTTGCCCGTCAGGATGCGCGGGGCGCCCGAGACAATGGCGGTGCCGCTCAGTTGCAGATTCGTGTAGTCGTATACGAAGGCAGCGGCGTTGACGGTGACGCGACCACCCCACAGGCGCGACTTGACGCCGGCTTCCCAGGCGCGCAGTTCTTCCGGCTGGTAGTACAGCGCGCTTTCCGATACGGCCACTGCCGCCGGGCATGCGATGCCCAGCGCGGTGCTGCCGGCGATGCAGCCGTCGTTGAAGCCGCCCGCCTTGTAGCCGGTGGCCAGGCTGCCATACAGCAGCGTCGTGGGCAGCAGGTCGTAGTCAAGTCCCAGGCGCCAGGTCGTGCGTGCGGTATTCAATTCGGCCGCATTGAGCAGGCGCCGGTCGGTCGCGGCGTTGAACACGGGCCCTTGCCGGAAATCGGTCGAGCCGACGCGGTCCTTGTCGTCCTCGGTGCGGCGCGCGCCGGCGGTCAGGCGCAGGCCGTCGACCACGCGCCAGGTCAGCTGGCCGAACACGGCGCGGCTGCGCGCTTCGGTCACGAGCGGAAACGCGTAATACGGCGGCAAGCCGACCGCTTGCAGGCCCTGGAACGCGTACGACGTGTCGGACGTTTCGTTGAAGTAGTACAAGCCGCCCTGGGCGCTGAGCGGGCCGGCGCCATTGGTGGCCAGGCGCAGCTCATGCGAATCCTGCTCGTTGTGGCCGTCGTAGTTGTTGATCACGCCAAGGGCGAGCTGCGGGGCCACGCGGTAGTAGTAGTTCTGGCGGAGTTCCTGGTCCAGCTTGCGGCGCGCGCCCAGGTAATACAGCGTGGCAGGACCGAGATCCCAGCGCAGGTCGGCGGACCAGCCCCGGGCCACGCGGTCTTGCCAGCCCTGCACGGGCGTCATGTTCGGCGGACGGAAGCTGTTGGTCAGGCGTTCGTCGGTCGTGCTGTCGCGGTACACGGGTTTGCCGCT
The DNA here is from genome assembly GCA_014841595.1 of Oxalobacteraceae sp. CFBP 8761. Lineage (NCBI taxonomy): Bacteria > Pseudomonadati > Pseudomonadota > Betaproteobacteria > Burkholderiales > Oxalobacteraceae > Oxalobacteraceae sp. CFBP 8761. Next base: position 2,180,471 of record JACYUE010000001.1, read on the forward strand.
GGCCACGCCGGAATAGAAATTCGTGTCCGGCACGAAGCGATCGTTATTGCCTTTGGCCTGGCCATGATCGTAGCGCAGCACCAGCGCGGCGTCGCGGCCCAGCGCCAGCTTGGCACTCAGGCGCGCGTCACGGTCGTCCTGGTCCATGCCGGGGCGCAGCAGCGTGCCCTGGCCGTTGTTCAGGTAGGGGTCATGCTGCAACTTGCTCACGGCGGCGCGCAGCGCCAGCATGTCGTTCACCGGCACGTTGATCACGCCGTCGATTTTGCGCCGGTCGTAGGTGCCCGCTTCGAACCCGATGGCGCCCTCGAAGCGGTCGGTCGGCAGGTTCGAGATCACGTTGACCAGGCCGGCAGTCGTGTTGCGGCCATACAGCGTGCCCTGCGGGCCGCGCAGCACTTCGATGCGGTCAACGTCCAGGAAATTGCCGCTCTGGCCGGCAGGCCGTGCGATGTACACGCCGTCGAGCATGAAGGCGGCCGACGGGTCGCCCTTGTCGGTGGTGTCGCTGTTGCTGATGCCGCGGATCGTCAGGCGCAGGCCCGAGAACGCCTGGTCGATGTAGACATTCGGCAGGCGCGGTCCAATGGTGGCAGCGCTGTCGGCGCCCAGCTCGCGCAACTGCTCGCCGGACAGGACGCTGATCGCAAGCGGCGTACGGGACGCCAGGGATTCGGTGCGCTGGGCGGTGACGACGACTTCCGGCACGGCCGGGCCACTGTCCTGGCCACTGTGCAGGGTGGGCGCAGTTTGCGCGCTGGCGATACTGCAGACGATACTGGATACGGCCGCGGCCAGCAGCGTGTGCGCTGGGCGGACTGGTCTTGCTTTCATTGATACCACTCCCGGTGGGACAACTGCGTGCCCGTCCTGAGCAACGCATGTCCAATGTTGTTCTTTGTGGCAAATTTAATTGCGCTGAGCAATTCCACGCCCGAGAGTCTAGCAGTACATCTCGAGGCGAAATAGTCCGGGGAAGTTAATTGAACAAAAATGACACCTGTACGCAACGGTCAGCGTGTTGACTGAGTAATCTGTCAATGAAGCTCGGCACCAGGACTGATGATTTTGTCATTCCCAACGGCGCCGTGCAGCCTGACCGACCAGGCCACGCCGGCGATCAGCAGCGCGATTGCCGCCAGTTCGAGCGGCCGTGGTCCGGCGCCGCGATAGATGCAGCCGTACAGCAGCGCGAACAGCGTTTCGAACAGGATCAGCTGGCCTGTCAGCGTGACGGGCACGCGGCGGCTCGCCACGTTCCAGAAATGGTTGCCGATGACCGATGCGCCCAGCGCCAGCAAAGCGTTGCAGGCCCAGAACACGATCCAGTCGCGCTCGCCAGCCACTTGCCCGCCGGCATCCCAGAACGCGAACGGTGCGAGCGCCAGGGACAGCACGCCCGTGGCCAGGCCGTACAGCGCCGACCATTCGCCGCTGCCAAAGCGCGGGTTGTTCTTCAGGTAGCGTGCATTGTCGAGCGCGTACCAGCTCCAGCACAGCAAGGCGCCGGTGGCGCACAGCACGCCGCCGGCGATGGCGATGCCGGATGCGTCGGGCGGCGCATGCATGAAGGTGTCGATGTTGATGCAGGCGATGCCAACTGCGACCAGCAGCAGCGGGGCCAGCATGCGCCGCAGCGGCACGGCGCCATGGTCATGGCGACCGAGCAGCGTGACGACCAGCGGCACCATGCCGACGATCAGCGAGGTGGGCGCGACGCCCGCATACTGCACGCCGTACGCCAGCAGCACGTAATACACGAGGTTGCCGGCCAGCGCATGACGCACCAGCGCGTACAGATCGGTCCGGGACAGGCTGGCGAGCAGGGTGCGCAGGCGCGGGCCCAGGAGCACGAGGGCGATGGCGCCGTAGGCCAGATAGCGCCCGACGGTCAGTTGCAGCGGCGTGAACGCGGCCAGATACGCCGGCGCAACGAACACGATGCCCCACATGGCGCCAGCCAGCAAGCCGCACAACACACCGATACCCATGCCTGTTCCTTCCGTGACGCCGTCAGCCGGGCATTCTAGCAGCGGCTCAGGCCGCCAATGCAAGAACGGACGCCGGCGGCGCCAGGCGCACGCCGAGCGCCGTGGCCGGTTCGAGGCGGAAGGCGCAGTCAGCGTTAAATAGAGACTACTTTTGAACTGACGAGCAGTCCAGTGGTCCAACCCCTGTCCACAGCGTCAGGAGTCGATCATGAAAGCGCCGCGTTTCAAGGGCTGGTTTGCAAAACTGCCTTCGCTGAACCAGCCCCAGCGCCGGCAAGTGCTCGATGCCCTGCACCCTGCAGCCGGGCTCGATCAGGTAGTCGCACTCATCAGTGAGGCCAGGGCGCCAGGCCGCTGCTGCCCCAGATGCGGCAATGAGCGTTGCTACCGGCACGGGTTCGCCAACGACTTGCAGCGTTACCGCTGCTGCGCTTGCGGTCGCACCTTCAACGACCTGACCGGTACGCCGCTGGCTCGGCTGAGGCTCAAGGCCAAATGGCTTGCGTATTCTCAGACGCTGCTCGATTCACTTCCCGTGCGCAAGGCAGCCAACCAGGTTGGCGTACACCGCACCACGGCCTTTCGCTGGCGCCACCGCTTCCTGCATTGGGTCAAGCTCGACCGGCCCGCAATCCTCAATGGCATCGTCGAGGCCGATGAAACATTTCTGCTCGAATCACAAAAAGGTTCACGCACGCTTGATCGGCCGCCGCGCCACCGCGGCGGCCACGCTGCCAAACCGGGCATTTCCAGCGAACTGGACTGTATCCTGGTCGCGCGCGACCGTGAGGGCCGCACGGTCGATGCCGTCACTGGTCGCGGCGCACTGACGGCTGCGCAGCTCGAGCGTAACTTGCTGCCCAGGCTCGATCAGCAGGCCTTGCTGGTCAGTGACAGCCACATTGCTTACCGCGCATTTGCACGCAAGCACAGGATCGCGCACGAGACGGTCAACCTGCGCGCCGGTGAGCGTGCGAGACGACTGGGCAATGTTGCTGTCCACGTGCAGAACGTCAACGCTTACCATCAGCGTTTCAAGGCCTGGCTACAGCGCTTTCGCGGCGTGGCGTCGCGCTACCTGCCCAATTACCTGGGCTGGCGCTGGGCGCTGGATGGAGAGCGAATTATTTTGCCAGGCCAATTGCTTCGCATTGCTATCAGCGTCATCAACAGATAACACTGACTGCGCCAGGCGGAACGTGGCCACGACCGACGCGAGCTGGCTGGCCTGCTCGCGCATCGCGTCGGCCGCCGCAGCGGCTTCTTCGACGAGCGCAGCGTTTTGCTGCGTGACGCGGTCCATCTCGACCAGCGCGGTATTGACCTGTTCGATGCCGGCGCTCTGCTCTTCGCTGGCGGCGGCGATCTCGCTCACGATCACCGTGACCTGGCCGATGCTGTGCACGATCTGCTGCATGGTTGTCCCGGCCAGGTCGACCTGGCGCGTGCCTTCGCGTACCTGCGTAACCGAATCGTCGATCAGCCCCTTGATTTCCCGGGCTGCGGCTGCCGAACGCTGGGCCAGCGTACGCACTTCGCCGGCAACGACGGCGAAGCCGCGACCCTGCTCGCCGGCGCGGGCTGCTTCGACGGCCGCATTGAGCGCCAGGATATTCGTCTGGAATGCAATGCCGTCGATCACGCCGATGATGTCGACGATGCGCTGCGACGAGGCATCGATCCGCCCCATCGTGCCGATCACATCGCCCACGATGCGCCCGCCTTCCCCGGCCACGCCGGCAGCAGTGGCGGCCAGGCTGTTGGCACGGTGAGCGTGCTCGGTATTCTGGCGGACGGTCGACGTCAGTTCTTCCATCGAGGCAGCCGTTTCTTCGAGCGAGCCGGCTTGCTGCTCGGTGCGGGCCGACAGGTCCTGGTTGCCGCTGGCGATGTCGCCCGAGACGTGCGCGATCGTCGCGGTCCCGTCGCGTACCTGCCCGACGATACCCGCGAGGTTGCCGTTCATGCGGCCCAGCGCATCGAGCAACTGGCCGACTTCGTCGCGCCGGCCTGTCTCGATGCGGCTGGTCAGGTCGCCCGCTGCAACGCGCTCGGCCACTGCGACCGCGCTGCGCAGCGGTTGGGTGATCGAGCGGGTGATCCACCAGGCGCAGCCAATGCCCAGCAGCAGGGCAGCACCGGCGAGCGTGAACAGGATGACCCTGGTTCTGGCGTACGAATCGAGGATGGTCGTTGCAATGACGCCCGTGGCCGCGCTTTGCATGTCGGCGAACTTGCGTACCGTTGCCAGATACGAGTCCGTCTGCGGTGTCACGCGGGTGCGATAGACGTCGTCAAGCCGGGCCTGGTCGCCCGCGCGCTTGGCCGCAAACAGCGCATCGCGCGCGGCCATGTACGCCAGGCGCTCTGCCTTGACGGTCTTGAACTGCTCGCGCACGCCCGGGTTGGCAAGTGCCGCGTCGATCTCCTGCTGCAGTTCGTTCGAGCGCGCCGTGATGGCAGCGCGGCGGGCGGCAATGACGTCCAGGATCGCCGCATCGGGCGCGTGGTAGACAGTTTCGTTGATCGCGGTGTTGACTTCGATATTGCGACGCCATTCGGCGATATTGCGCTGGTTCTTCATGCTGGTGTTGACGAGGCGGTGCGTCTTGCTGCCTGCTTCGTCCATGCGGGTGAGGGCGGTCGCGCTCAGTGCAACGAGCAGCGCCAGCACAATGGCAAAGCCCAGCCCGAGGCGAGCGCCCAAAGGTATGTTCTTCATGGGGATGATCCTGAAAATCGGTGGTGTAATGCCGGACTGCTGATGATGGAATGCGCAAACCACGCCTGCACGAGCAACGCCGGGCAGGCAGTTCGTCGGTAGTATAACGCTCCAGGCTCGATAAATGTTGCATTGAGGCAAAACTGCAACTCGGTAGTGGTGCTGATTGTCTTACAGCCGCAATGATGCATGTCGTGCGCTCCCAGTCCTACAGGGAACGGGCGCACACGCCTATGGCGGCAGCGCGCGATCGGCATAAGATGACTCCATCCATCACACATCAGGAGCACAGCATGCCAATCGATAACGACAACAAGGATCACGACGTCAAGGGCCGTAACTGGGACCAGCTCACCACCGGCACGACGAGCGTGGCAACGATGGGTGCCGGCTCGACTGGCGACGTCGCGGGTAGCGGCAGCAAGCAGGCGGCGCCTGGGACGAATACCGAGAGTGAGAACGAAACGGCTGGCGGCGGGTTGCAACAGCTCGGCCGCACCGATGATCTGCTGGCAGGTGGCTCGACTGAAGAGCAGGCCGATGAAGGTTTCCAGGGCAAGACTGACGAGAATGGCACGCAAGGCAGCCAGTCTGCTGCCGGTACTGGTGTAAATACCAACGCCAACAAAGGCATCAATAACAAATAAGCAGCAACATCGTGGGGGACCGGTCGATCGCGTCGCAGCGTTTGCCGCGGTCCCTGCAGAAATTCCGTAATGGCTCGCCGAAGTGGCAAGGGTGGACTAGAATGCATAGAGCCGCCTTGTCAGCGAGATAACAGTGTTCGGTATGAACGGAGAGCATCATGCCAAGTCTTGGGCCAATTGCTCGGGCGTGTTTTCCGTTCGAATCTGTAGCTCTGTGCCAGTACCTATGTCGCATAAAGAAATTGAGCAACAGATGTGCCAACAGGCCGCTGTTGACTAGGAAAATCAATTGCCCGTGGAAGTGTCACGCGCTTGACCCAGTTGCAATGACTGACATGGCAGATTGTCATCATTATTAGTGATAATGTGTCAGAATGTTGCAATGACTCAAGAGCTTTCAAACACTCGCTCCTATCGCGGACAGACGCCGGAGCAGCGTCGCGCCGACCGGCGTAACCGCCTCATTGCCGGCGCCATCAGTGTGTATGGTGAGCGCGGCTACCATAATGCGACCGTTAAGGCGGTCTGCGATGCCGCGGGTCTCACCGAGCGCTACTTCTACGAATCGTTCGCGAACAGCGAAATGCTCTTGATCGCCAGCTACACGTTCATCACCGATCTGGTGCGTGAAAGAGTGTTGCTCGCCGGGGAATCGGCACGCGGCGGCAGGATTGCCCGGTCGCGAGCCATGCTCCACGCTTATTTCTCTTCGATCCAGCGCGATCCCCGTTCAGCACGTGTATTCCTCGTCGAAATCCGTGGTGTGAGTGCTGCCGTGGACCGCACCTTCGATGAATCGCTTCATGAGTTCGGGTTGGCTGTCACGCGGCTCGTCGCGCCCGATTTGCTGGACGACGAGTTATTGCAGGCAGGCGTCATTGGCGGCGTGATCCATATTGCCATGCGCTGGATCGCGTGCGACTACAAGCCGCCGATCGACGAGGCAGTTGCGGCGGCGCTGCGCCTTGGCACAGCCCTGTCCAAGCGGCCCCGCGTCGCGCCAGCCGGCAGCGCGTAATCAGTCACGGTCCATAAAAGGAAAGCCGGGCGGAAGCGCCATCCCTGTGCGGGATGGCGCCTGCATCAGATATGCAGTGCGTGGCCCAGTGCGCGCAGCGCTGCTTCCTGCACCGCTTCACCGAGCGTTGGATGCGCGTGGATCGTGCGTGCCACATCTTCCAGTTGTGCCCCCAGTTCGATCGACTGCGTGAAGCCAGCCGCCAGTTCGGCCACGCCGACGCCCACCGCCTGCCAGCCCAGGATCAGGTGATTGTCCTTGCGCGCAACGACGCGGACAAAACCGTCGGTGCTCTCGATCGTCATCGCCCGTCCATTGGCGCTGAACGGGAAACTCGCGCTGATGGCGTCGATGCCGGCCGCTGCGGCTTCGCCAGGGGACATGCCGGCCACCACGATTTCGGGATCGGTGTAGCAGACAGCTGGAATGGCCGCCGGATGGAACCAGCGTCGCTTGCCGGCGATGATCTCGGCCACCATCTCGCCCTGCGCCATCGCGCGGTGCGCCAGCATCGGTTCACCGGTCAGGTCGCCAATCGCCCAGACATTGCGCATCGACGTGCGGCATTGCTCGTCGACTTTCACGGCGCGCCCGTTCATGTCGAGCATCAGGTGTTCGAGACCCCAGCCGGTGGTTGCCGGCTTGCGGCCCACGGCCACCAGCACGCGGTCAGCCTCGAGATAGGCTTCCACGCCGGACGCGTCGCGCACCTTGACCCGCTCGCCCTCCATGCCCAGCACCGATGTCGCCAGGCGGACCTCGACACCGAGGCGCTCGAGTGAAGTGGCAACCGGTTTGACCAGATCCGCATCGTAGGCTGGCAGGATGCGCTCGGCCGCCTCGACGACCGTGACCTGGCTGCCCAGCTTGCGAAACGCCGTGCCCAGTTCCAGACCGATATAACCGGCGCCAACCACCACCATGCGGCGCGGTACCTCGCTCAATGACAGCGCCTCGGTCGACGAAATGACCGGACCGCCAAACGGCATGAACGGCAGTTCGACCGCGTGCGAGCCGCTCGCCAGCAGCATGTGTTCGCAGCGGATGCGCACCGGCTCTTGCCCGCTGCCCTCATGAGGCTGCACTTCGACGGTCTTGCCGTCGAGGACACGGGCCCAGCCGCGTACCACGCGCACACCCTGTTTCTTCAGCAGCGCGCCCACGCCGCCGGTCAGGCGCTTGACGATGCCGTCTTTCCAGGCCACCGTTTTTTCGAGGTCGATGCTGGGCGCGTCGACCCTGATCCCCAGGGGCGACGTTTGCGCCGCGTAATGCACGGTCTTGGCGTATTCGTCGGCCGCATGGATCAGCGCCTTGGACGGAATGCAGCCGATGTTCAGGCAGGTGCCGCCCGGTTGCGCGCCTTCGACGAGGACGGTAGGGATGCCCAACTGGCCGGCGCGGATGCCGGCCACGTAGCCGGCCGGGCCGCCACCGATGATCAGGAGCGTCGTATTGATTGTCTCCATCGCTTACTCCACGAACAGGGTGGCAGGAAATTCGAGGTAACCCCGGATCGACTGCACGAACTGGGCGGCCACCATGCCATCGATGACGCGGTGGTCGAACGAGGATGACAGGTTCATCATCTTGCGCGCCACCATCGCGCCGTCACGGATGACGGGACGGTCGACGATGCGGTTCACACCCACGATGGCGACCTCGGGCCGGTTGATGACAGGCGTCGTGACGATGCCGCCCAGCGCGCCCAGGCTCGTGATCGTGATCGTCGAGCCGGTCAGTTCGTCGCGCGTGGCCTTGCCGCTGCGGGCGGCGTCGGCCAGGCGCGCGATTTCGGCAGCGCTCGACCATGGGTCGCGCGATTCGGCGTGACGCACGACCGGCACCATCAGGCCCGATTCGGTCTGCGCCGCAATGCCGATGTGGGCCGCGTCGTACGTCGTCAGTGTGTTGGCCTCGTCGTCGTAGCGCGCGCTCATCATCGGATAGCTGCGCAGCGCCAGTACCACGGCGCGCATCAGCAGCGGCAGCAGCGTGAGCTTGCCGCGCTCCTGGCCGTAGCGGGCATTGAGTTGCAGGCGCAGCGCTTCGAGTTCGGTCACGTCGACTTCTTCGACGTAGGTGAAGTGCGGGATGTTGCGCTTGGCTTCCTGCATCTTCTCGGCGATCTTGCGACGCAGGCCAATGATCTGCGTGGCATGCTCGCCGTGCTGTTCGGCATAGCGTTCGTCCATCGCGCCATTGGCCGCGCCGCCGCGGCGGCCGGCCACGTGCGCATCCAGGTCGGCATGCGTGATGCGGCCTGCGGGCCCGCTGCCGGGCACGAACTGCAGCTCGACGCCCAGGTCCCAGGCGCGCTGGCGCACGGCCGGCGGGGCCAGCGGTTTTTCACCGTCGGCGCGCAGCGGTCCACCGGCCCCGGACCCGGACCCGGACCCGGACCCCGCCCTGGCTGGCGCTGGCCTGGCTGCCGGAGCAGGTGCCGGCTTGGCTGGTGCAGCGGCCGGCGCTGGCGCGGCTGACGCATGCGCCGCCACGGCCTCGAGCTGCGGTTCGGCCACTTCTTCGGCCGGCGCGGTGGCCGCGCCGGACTGCACGGGTTCACGGCGCGCCTTGTCGGCGCTGACGTTGCCGGCGCCGGCGACTTCGAGGCGGATCAGTTCCGCACCAACGGCCAGCGACTGGCCAATGGCGCCGCCCAGGCTCGTGATTGTCCCGGCGACCGGCGACGGAATTTCCACCGTCGCCTTGTCGGTCATGACGTCGGCCAGCACCTGGTCTTCGCGCACCGTGTCGCCCGGCTGCACGTGCCAGGCCACGACTTCCACTTCAGCGATGCCTTCACCGAGGTCCGGCATCTTGATGACATGAATCCCCATGATCAACCCTCCATCACGCGTTTCAGGGCCGCGCCGACACGGTCGGGCCCCGGAAAGTAAGCCCATTCCTGCGCATGCGGATACGGGGTGTCCCAGCCGGCCACGCGCCCGATCGGCGCTTCCAGCTGGTAGAAACAGTGCTCTTGAATGAGCGCGGCCAGTTCGGCGCCGAAGCCGCTCGTCTGCGTGGCCTCGTGCACGATCACGCAGCGGCCGGTCTTTTGCACCGACTTGACGAGCGTGTCCAGGTCGAGTGGCCAGATGCTGCGCAGGTCGATCACCTCGGCATCGACGCCCGATTCACGGGCCGCCGCTTCAGCGACCCAGACCATGGTGCCGTAAGCGATGACGGTGACGTCGTTGCCAGGGCGGACGATGGCCGCCTTGTCCAGCTCCACCGTGTAGTAGCCGGTCGGGACGTCGCCTTTCGGGTGGCCCGACCATGGCACGACAGGCCGGTCGTGGTGGCCGTCGAACGGGCCGTTGTACAGGCGCTTGGGTTCCAGGAAAATCACCGGATCGTCGTTCTCGATCGATGCGATCAGCAGGCCTTTGGCGTCGTACGGGTTCGACGGCATCACGGTGCGCAGGCCGCACACGTGGGTGAAGAATGCTTCAGGGCTCTGGCTGTGGGTCTGGCCGCCATAGATGCCGCCGCCGCAAGGCATGCGGATCACCATCGAGGCCGTGAATTCGCCGGCCGAGCGGTAGCGCAGGCGCGCCGCCTCGGACACGATCTGGTCGGTCGCCGGATAGAAATAATCGGCAAACTGGATCTCGACCACCGGACGCAGGCCATACGCGGCCATGCCGACCGCGGTGCCGACGATGCCGCCTTCGGAAATCGGCGCGTCGAACGCACGCGATTTGCCATATTTCGCCTGCAAGCCATCGGTGACGCGGAACACGCCGCCGAAGTAGCCGACGTCCTGGCCGTAGACGACCACGTTGTCGTCGCGTTCCATCATCACGTCCATGGCCGAGCGCAGCGCCTGGATCATGGTCATCGGCACGGTGGCCGCATCTTTTGGTAAATCGTCACGTGCCATGCTCATACCCCCAGCTGTTGACGCTGACGGCGCAGATGCTCCGGCATGTCTTTATAAACGTCCTCGAACATCGTCGCAGCGCTCGGTGCGCGCTCGTCGCCCAGGATGCCGAAACTCTCGGCTTCTTTTTGCGCGGCCAGGATCTCGGCTTCGAGCGCCGTGTGCGTCGCATCGTGCTCGTCGTCCGACCACCAGCCCAGGTTGGTCAGGTACTGGCGCAGGCGGGCAATGGGGTCGCCCAGCGGGAAGCGGGCGTAATCGTCGGCCGGGCGATAGCGCGCCGGATCGTCCGATGTCGAGTGCGGGCCGGCGCGGTAAGTCACCCATTCGATCAGCGTTGGGCCGAGGTTGCTGCGCGCCCGTTCGGCGGCCCAGCGCGAGGCGGCCAGCACGGCCAGAAAATCGTTGCCATCGACGCGCAGCGACGCAATGCCGCTGCCCACGCCACGGGTGGCGAAGGTCACGCTCTCGCCGCCGGCAATCGCCTGGAAGCTCGAGATCGCCCACTGGTTGTTGACGACGTTGAGGATGACCGGCGCGCGGTACACGTGGGCGAAGGTGAGGGCGGTGGAGAAGTCGGATTCGGCGGTGGCGCCGTCGCCGATCCAGGCCGATGCGATCTTGGTGTCGCCCTTGATGGCCGAGGCCATGGCCCAGCCGACCGCTTGCGGGTATTGCGTGGCGAGGTTGCCGGAAATCGTGAAGAAGCCGGCGCTGCGCACCGAGTACATCACCGGCAACTGGCGGCCCTTGAGGGGATCGCGCTCGTTCGACAGCAGCTGGCAGATCATGTCGACCAGCGGCACTTCACGCGCCATCAACAGGCTTTGCTGGCGGTAGGTCGGGAAATTCATGTCGCCGTCCTGCAGCGCGAGCGCGTGGGCGGTGCCGATCGCTTCTTCGCCGAGGCTGATCATGTAGAACGACATTTTCTTCTGGCGCTGGGCGATGACCATGCGCGCATCAAAAATGCGGGTCTTCATCATCGTGCGCAGGCCGAAGCGCAACAGGTCGCGGTCTGGCGCTTCGGCCCACGGGCCGACGGCGTTGCCGTGCTCGTCGAGCACGCGTATGAGCTGCTGGGCCATGTCGCTCGTCTCGAGCGGGGCCACATCGATGGGCGGGCGCCGGACAGCGCCGGCAGGGGTCAACTGAAGGTACGTAAAATCGGTCTTGCAGCCCGGACGGCCGGTAGGCTCCGGTACGTGCAGCGACAGAGGATTGCTCTGGCTCATATATGTGCTTTCCCTTGTGAGGTGGTGTGCAGCATGAAGATCATAGCGTGCTGATTGACGTTTACGTCAACTGCGGCGAACTATTTTCATATTGCTATGCACCATACGGGAGCGGCGGTCGCAGATGAAACGGCGGGCTCGTGCAGCGTCATGCAGTGTTTGGGACCAGGTTGTGCTCGCAACGCGATGCAGCAATTTAATTTTCGAAGGAAAGACGCGCGGGTGAGAGAATCGAGCTTCCCCCATGACCGGAGGCATCATGCCGACCTGCGACGACATCCTTCTGCTGGCACGCTACAACGCGACGATGAACCGCCAGCTGTACAATGCGGCCGCGACCTTGCCGCAGGAGGCAGTCACTGCCGAGCGGGGTGCCTTCTTTGGATCATTGCTGGGAACGCTGAATCATCTGGTCGCAGGCGACAGCATCTGGCTGTCACGCTTTGCTGGCCATGTGGCGATGTTTCGCGCGCTCGAGACGCTGCGCGGCGTGGCGATCCCCAGCGACTTGCGCCAGTCGTACGGCGACAGCCTGGCGTTGCTGCGCGTGCAGCGCGAGCGGATCGACGGGATCGTCATGGCGCTGGCGGCCGAGGTAACGGCAGCCGATCTGGACCACGTGCTGGCTTACCGCAACACGCGTGGCGCCTCGTTCTGCAAGCCGTTCGGCAGCCTGCTGCTGCACTTTTTCAATCACCAGACCCATCACCGCGGCCAGGCCAGCACTTTGCTGACGCAGGCCGGCGCCGACATCGGCGTGACCGACCTGCTGGTGCTTGTCGGGGACCAGCCGCCAGCGTGACGCTGGCGCGCCGCTCGCGCAGCCAGAACCCCGGGCCCACCCACGCCAACCTGCTGAAGCGGGAAGGTGGTGCGTGAATGCTACGCAGCAAATTCATCGAACGAAGCAGGCCGGTGAAAGGCAGTTGGATGTGCCTCGTGCCGCTTAGAACAGATAGGTGACGCCGAAATTGAGTGAGGCTGGTCGATATTTCGGCTTGCCGATCAGCATATTGCCGGCATTAGATGCCTTGAATGTGCCACTCTCGACACTAGTCCAGCGCGCATCGCCAGTGAGGCGCCAGCGGGGTGCCAGGCTGTACTCGACGCCCACGATGGCTTGTACACCCACGCCGCCTTCACGTGAATACTCCTGCTCTGATCCGTTGCGGTCAACGTCGATATCGAGCGCGATCACGTAGCCCAGGCCGGCGCCGATGAACGGACGTAACGCGCCGCGAGCCGGGAAGCGGTAGTACACGTTCAAGAGGACCAGTTCGGAAAAGATGTTGCCATCGACTTCGACACCGCCGATGCGCCTGAGATAATTGCCGCGCTCGTCCAAGGCCAGCTCGACGGCCCACCCGTTGCCGAAGCGACGGCCCACGGCGGCGCCAAAACCGAGACCCCCACCAAATTTGGCCGTGCCTCCTACACCGGGACCGGTAGGGCGGAACTCGGAAAAGCTGGTCGATGGCGCTGCGGGGACGCCCCCGTAAGCGCTGGCGTAGAAGCCTGCTTCGTCCTGGGCGGCAGCTGATAACGGGATCAGCAGCAGGAGTGCGGTGAGATACGTGACGTAGCGCGTCTTGAAAGGCTGGTTCATGGCAGTCCTTTGGCGATGGAACTACTGGAGAGAACAGCCAATCACTGTACAGTTTTTCTGCGCGCTGTAAATACCAGTTTCGCCACAGACCCGGTCATCCGAATCGCGTGCTGCGCCCCCACAACAGGCCTGCTGCGCCCTCCAGAGCGCAGCGAACCCATGCTTACTGCACAGCGGCGCGCCGCTCGCGCAGCCAGAACCCCAGGCCCAGCAGCGCCAGCCAGATCGGGATCAGGATCACCGAAATGCGCAGCCCCGGCGTGATCGCCATGATCACGAGCAGGATGGCGACGAACGCCAGGCACACGTAATTCGACAGCGGAAACCACGGACTGCGGAACAATGTCAGCGCGCCAGCGTTGTCCTTGCTGCGCCGGAAGCGCAGGTGGCTCCACGAAATCATCGCCCAGTTGATGACGAGCGCGGCGACGGCCAGGCTCATCACCATGCCCAGCGCTTCTTCTGGCAGGAAGTAATTGATCAGGATTGCCGAGCCGGTGGCGATGGCCGACACGGCAAGCGCATTGAGCGGCACACCGCGTGCATTGGTGCGCATCAGCGCGCGCGGCGCATTGCCTTGCGCGGCCAGGCCGAACAGCATGCGGCTGTTGGCATACACACAGCCGTTGTAGACCGACAGCGCAGCCGTCAGCACGACCAGGTTCAGGACGTTGGCGACCCAGCCGTTGTCGAGCGCGGCGAAGATCAGCACGAACGGGCTGCCGCCGGTGACGACTTTCTGCCACGGGAACAGCATCAGGAGCACGGCCAGCGCGCCGATGTAGAAGATCAGGATGCGGTACAGGGCGTTATTGGTCGCGCGCGGAATCGTGCGCGACGGGTCGTCCGCCTCGGCGGCGGTGATGCCGATCAGTTCCAGCCCGCCGAACGAAAACATGATCACCGCCATGGCCATGGCCAGGCCGGCCACGCCGTTGGGGAAGAAGCCGCCGTGGCGCCACAGATTGGACACGCCCGCCTCGGGTCCGGCGCCGCCGCCGATCAACAGGTACAGGCCGAACACGATCATGCCGACCACGGCCGCCACCTTGATGACGGCAAACCAGAATTCCATCTCGCCGAACGCCTTCACGTTCAACAGGCTGAGCAGGTTGACGAGGACGAAGAAGCCCAGTGCCGAGACCCACGTCGGCAGTTCCGGGAACCAGTACTGCATATAGATGCCCAGCGCCGTCAGTTCCGCGAGGCTGACCAGGATGTACATGACCCAGTAATTCCAGCCCGACACGAAGCCTGCCCAGCGCCCGCAATACTTGTCAGCGAAGTGGCTGAACGAGCCGGCCACCGGTTCGTCGACGATCATCTCGCCCAGCTGGCGCATGATCAGGAAGGCGACCGCGCCGGCAATCGCATACCCGAGCAGCACCGACGGGCCGGCCATCTGGATGGTCGAGGCGATGCCGAGGAACAGGCCAGTGCCGATGGCGCCGCCCAGGGCGATCAGCTGGATGTGGCGGTTCTTGAGCCCGCGCTTGAGTTGGTGGTGCCCGTCGTCCATCGTCGGTTTCTTGATCTTGCTATAAAGACAGGGATTCTACTGCATTGGCGGGGTGCGGCAAACTCGCGCCACGGTTTTGCTTGTCACGCTATGCTGGTGGTGATGGCAATTCGCCGACACTCACTGGAGACAAGCATGCGCAAGATGATCATGATGGCCCTGGCGGGCCTGCTGTGGAAACAGTTTCAGACCAAGGTCATGAAGCGTCCGGTTGCCCAAAAGAAGACCTGGCGTTACTAAGCAACACACCGAGAACCGTCACGCATTCGGTGACCGTTCGACAGGCGCGGCTTCGGCCGCGCTTTTTTTTCGCCCATGGCAACTACACGCCGTGCGTCAGTCCCAGGTTGCGGTTGGCCGGTACCGCGACATCCATCAGGCCGGGCCGCGGCAAATCGAGCGCGGCCATCAGCGCGATAAAGTCAGGGCGGGAGCGGCCGGCAAGACGCGCATTGTGCGCGCGTTCCCAGCCGATGGTCGAGACCGACTGGCCCTTGTAATCGTGGCCGGGCCAGACCCGCGTGGCGGGATCGAGCGTGAACAGCTTGCGGGTGACGCTGTCATACAGGTCGCCCGCGCTGCCGCCCTGGAAGTCGGTGCGGCCACAACCGCCGATCAGCAGCGTGTCCCCGCTGAACAGGTTGCCGCGCCACAGGTAGCACATGCTCCCGGCCGTGTGGCCTGGCGTATGGATCACGGCAATCTCTTCGCCATCGGCAAACCCGATGCGGTCGCCGTCCTGCAGCTGGATTTCCGCCGGCGCGATGCCGCAGCCGCCCGGCGCGCACGCCTTTGCACCCGTGTGCGCGCGCAGGCGCCCGGCGGACGTGACGTGGTCGGCATGCGCGTGCGTTTCGAACACGTGCGTCAGGCGCAGGCCAAGCCGTTCGAGATGCGCGAGGTCGCGGTCGAAGTGGCGGTCGACCGGGTCGATGATGGCGGCGTCGACAGCGCCGGGCGCGGCCAGGATATAGGTGAAGGTGGACGACTCGGCGTCGAACAGCTGGATCGGGTTCAGTTGCATGATGGGTTCCTCGGTAGCGCCCATGTTGTACCACAAACGTGGCTCAGTGCTGGATCGCCGCCAGCTTGTCGGCCAGCGTGGCCGGCGAGAGTTCGCCCACATGGCGCGTGCGCAGGCGGCCGGCCGCATCGTAGAACAGCGTCGTCGGCATGCCGGCCGCGCCAAGGCGCCCAGCGACCTGACTGCCCTGGTCCAGCACGATCGTGGCGGACTGCGCCTGCAATGGCAGACGCTCGCGCTCGACATAAGCGGCCACGGTGGCGGCGGATTCGCCCTGGTTGACCAGCACGAACGCGATCTCCGGGTGGGCCGCCTGCGCTGCCATCAGGGCCGGCATCTCGCGCCGGCAGGGTGGACACCAGGTGGCCCACAGGTTCAGCACGACTGGGCGGTCGGCGAAGCTGCGTAGCGCGACTTCGCGGCCGTCGAGCTGGCGCACCATGACGTCCGGCATGGGCGTGTGGGCCGGCGTCAGTGCCTGATTCAGCAGGGTGCCGACGAACCAGACCGCGCAGCCGGCCAGCATGCAGGCCAGCACGGGGCGGCGCAGCGCTGCCTGGCGGCGCGTCAGCTCGGCCCCGACCACGCAGGCCGCGATCAGGCCGGCGACCGTCTCAAAGCCGCCGTCACGGATGTCGAACACGCTCAGCGGCGCGGCCAGGTAGATTGCATGGTGCTTCAGGACGAACACGAGACGGGCCGAGACGAAGCCGGCCACGATCATGTTCCATAGCGCACCGCCCGGATCGATGGCGCGTCGGCGCCGGAACCATTCGGCCACCAGCGTGGCCGCCAGCACCGCGGCCAGCGACAGGGCGACCGCGATCGGAAGGTACAGCGGCCCCAGCCGGATGGCGTCCATCTGCCCTAGCGCGCCCGGCTCATTCTTCGGCCGGCGCTGGGTCGGGCAGCGCGAGCTGTTCGATCAGGAGCTTGTCGATGCGGTTGCCGTCCATGTCGACCACTTCGATCCGATAGCCATTCCAGTCGAACGACTCGGACGCTTTCGGGATATACCCGAACTGGTAGAGCACGAAGCCGGCCAGCGTGTGGTACGCGCCCAGTTCTTCGTCCGGGAAGCGTTCAGTGGTGTTGAAGACGTCGCGGAAGCGGTCCAGATCCACGCCGCCATCGAGCAGCCAGCTGCCATCCTGGCGCTGGACGGCGTCGGGATCGGTTTCTTCACCATTCACGGTGACGTCGCCCACCAGCGCGCTCATCACGTCCGACAGCGTGACCATGCCCTGGATGTCGCCGTACTCATCGACGATCAGCGCCAGCTCGGCGCGGTTTTTCTTGAACAGCTCGAGCAGCACCATTGCGCCGACGGTCTCCGGCACGAACAGCACGTCCTGCACGGCATGTTCGATATTGACCGCCTCGAGCGAGCCGTGGCGTACCGACTGGGCCAGCAGGTCGCGTACCTTCACGAAGCCCAGGATCTGGGCGCGGTCGCCACGGTAGACCGGGAAGCGGCTGTAGGTATGGCAGGCGATCAGTTCGAGCGTGTCGCGGCGCTCGGCGTCCAGGTCGATCATGATCAGGTCGACGCGCGGCGTCATCAGCGCCTTCAGGTGCCGGTCATCCAGGCGCAGCGCGCGCGAGACGATATCGTATTCGGTCTTTTCGAACAGGCCGGCGTCGGTGCCTTCCTTGAACATGCCGGCGATGTCTTCTTCGGTCGGCGCTTCCTCTTTGGCGTCATGGATGCCGAACAGGCGCACGATCGCTTCGGTCGTCAGTGACAGCACCTTGACGAACGGCGACATGATCAGCGACAGGGCAGATAGCGGCGGGGCAATCAGGGTTGCCATCGTCTCGGGATGGCGCATTGCGATGCGTTTCGGGACCAGTTCGCCCAGCACGATCGACACGAACGTGATGGCCAGCACCACGATGAACAGTGAGATTTCGTAAGCGTAGGGGGCCAGGAAGCCCACCATTTCGATCTGCGGCTGCAGGCGCGTAACAAGCGAGGCTTCACCGAAGGCACCGGTAAAGATGCCGATCAGCGTGATGCCGACCTGGACGGTGGAAAGAAAATGACTCGGGTTGTCGGCCAGTGCGATAGCGCTGCGCGCCCCGCGGCTGCCTTCCTGCGCGCGCCGTTCGAGGCGCATGCGTTTTGCGGAAACGAGAGCGAGTTCGCTCATCGCGAACACCCCGTTCAAGAGGATCAGAACGAGGATGATCAATATATCTGACATGACAAGCAGAAGGCCTATGGCCGGGCATACCGGGCCGTGGCCGGGTCCGCCACCATGGCGTACGGACGAATCATGGCATAAATGACAAAAGCGTGGAATACCGCTCGACCGCTCCACCACGCCGACGCCGTGGCTCAGGCCTGTCAGCCGAAAAGTTAAAAATCAAATAAAAAGAAAAAACAACAAAAAATTAATTTCGGCTGATATGAAATCAAAGATATTGATTAAAACAAATACTGAGATTAAATTTGATTCTTAGGAGAAATTATTTTTCACCTCCTGGCCTCATGTACGCCCGATCGCATCGGACGATTGATCAATTCAGATTTGGAAGGAAGATTGTGAGACTGACTAACTGGAAACTCGCCACGCGTTTAGGAATGGGATTTGGCCTGCTGATGGTCTTCCTGATCATACTGGCCGCTGTGACGATTACGCGCATCAACGCGTCGAATCAGGCCATCGGCTTCATCCTGGAAGACCGTTACGTCAAGGTCGTGCTGACCCAATCCATCGAAACCGAGATCAATGTGCAGGCGCGTGACTTGCGCAATGCCATCATCCTCGGCGCGGGCGAAACAGCGCAGATCGCGGCGATCATCGACAGGATCGCCGAGTCCGTGCACAGGACCGACGAATTCATGACCAAACTGAAAAGCATGATCAACACGCCGAAAGGCGAGGCCCTGTTCCAATCGTTGAGCGACGCTCGCGGGAAGTACGGCGTGGCACGCACAGCGACGATGGCATTGTTGCGAGAAGGGAAAACCACCGAGGCGGGTGCGTATTTGCTGAAGGAGGTCACGTCACCGCAGGCAGAATTCTCGGCCGCGCTGGATGCCATGTCGAGCTTCCAGGCGTCGCTGATGGAAAGTGAAGGGGCGAAGGTGCGGGCCGACGCGCAATCGGCAGTCTGGATCGCGATTGCGCTCACCATCGGCGCCCTGATTGCTGCGACGATCGTCGCCGTACTGACAACCCGTTCGATTACCGTGCCTGTCAATCGCGCGCTCACGCTCGCCCAGGCAGTGGCCAGCGGCGATCTGCGTCAACAAATCGACCAGACCGGTACCGATGAAATCGGCACGCTGCTGACGGCGTTAAAGAACATGAATGCGAGTCTGCTGGACATCGTGGGGCAGGTCCGTTCGGGCGCCAACGAGATTGCCACGGCCAGCAAGGAAATTTCGGTCGGTAACAACGATTTGTCTGTGCGGACTGAACAGCAGGCCAGCGCGCTGGAAGAAACCGCATCGTCGATGGAAGAGTTGAACTCGACCGTCAAACAGAACAGCGAGAATGTGCATCAGGCAAATGCTCTGGCACGGTCGGCGTCGGAGATTGCCCGCGAGGGCGGCGTGGTGGTTGCCGAAGTCGTCACGACGATGGGCGTGATCAGCGCCACGTCAAACAAGATCGTCGATATCATCGGCGTGATCGACGGCATCGCCTTCCAGACCAATATCCTGGCATTGAATGCGGCCGTGGAAGCGGCGCGCGCGGGCGAACAGGGGCGCGGATTTGCCGTGGTGGCGTCCGAAGTGCGTAACCTGGCCCAACGTTCGGCGGCAGCGGCCAAGGAAATCAAAATCCTGATCAGCGACTCGCTGGACAAAGTCAATATCGGCAACGAGCTGGTCTCCAAGGCGGGTGCAACCATGACGCAAGTGGTCGGCAGCATCGAGCGCGTCACCACGATCATGGGCGATATCTCGGCTGCCGGACAGGAGCAGGATGCCGGCATCGAGCAGATCAACCAGGCGGTGACTGAAATGGACGCGGTCACGCAACAGAACGCTGCGCTGGTCGAGCAGGCGGCCGCTGCCAGCACGTCACTGCAGGAGCAGGCGGCGCAACTGGCCCGGGTTGTCAGCATCTTCCAGCTCGCGGACGCGGATGCTGCAAGCGCTGCAGCGCGCGTGCCGGATCGCCCCCGGAAGCAGGTTGCAAACGCTGCCGTGTCGACGGCTCGCGTACAACCCACCAGACGCGCACCGGCATCAACGGCGGAGCTCGCGTGGGAACAGTTCTAGCGAGTCAGCGCGGCGCCGAACGAAGCGGGCCGCCGGGCGATCAGATCCGACAGCCGTTGAAGCCCGGCCTGCAACTGTTGACGGTCCTTGATGTTGCCCAGAGAGAGCCGGATCGCATTGACTGACTCGCTCCCTGCCGCGAATGCATCGGCCGGCGTGACCACGATGCCTTCGGTCGCCGCCGCAGCCGCCAACTGCGCGGGGTTCCAGCAGGCCGGCAACGTCAGCCAACCATGCAGGCCATCGCCAATGCCGCTGTACTGCCCGGCCAGGGCAGAACGCGCCATCCGCTGGCGCAGGCGCGCTTCATCGCGTATGCCCTGCATCAGCCTGGCGGCCGACCCGTCGACGATCCACTGGGTGGCCAGCGCGACCGACAATGGCGTGGCCATCAGTGCAAGCGAGCGCAGCGCGCCAAGGAAGCGGGCGCGCTGTTCCGGGTCGGGCAGGACGACGAACGCGACACGCAAACCGGGGGCCAGGCATTTCGACAAGGTCGAGACATACATCACGTGATGTGGGGCGAGCGTCACGATCGGCGCCGGTGGGGCGTCGGCCAGCAGCCAGTAGGGATCGTCCTCGAGAATACGCACATCGTCGCGCTGCGCGATGCCCGCAATCGCCTGGCGCCGGCTCTCGGGCATCGTGACGGCAGTCGGGTTCTGCAAGGTGGGATTCAGGTAGACGAGTCCGGGCTTGTCGCGGCGGCAGGCTTCCTCGAGCCGCTCGGGGACCATGCCGTGTTCGTCGGCTTCCACGGTGACGAGGCGCCGGCCCAGATGGGTCGCAGCGTCGCGCAGGCCGGGGTAGCTCATCGGTTCAGTCAGAATCGTGTCGCCTGGCGTCGTCATGGCGAGGATGGCGGCGGCAATCGCGGCCTGCGCGCCGGGACAGACCACGATGTGCGCGGGATCCAACCGTCCGCAGATCGGCTCGAGCCAGGTGGCGCCGGCCTGGCGGTCGGCATCGCTGCCGCCGCCCAGATGGTAGGTCATCAGTAATTGACTGTCTGCGCTCAGCAGCACCTGGGACAAGCCCTGTTTCAGCATGTCGTCGACGTCCACGCCTGCAGGCGGTGGCGGCGTGTTCATGCTCAGGTCGATCACCGGGGCAAAGCCGACTTTTGGGGGCGCAACATACGTGCCGTGCGCGCCGCGCCCCTCCAGCAGGTTGCGGCGCCTGGCTTCATCGTAGGCGCGCGTGACGGTCGTCAGGTCGACGTCCAGCCGCGCCGCGAGCTGGCGCTGCGGGGGCAGGCGGTCACCCGGCGCCAGCGATCCGGCCACGATGGCCGCTTGCAAAGCATCCGCAATCTGCAAAAAACGGGGGCCGCCATTCGTGGTCAGTTGCGGCAGCCAGACGGGAACCTGCGGGTCGGGTACGGGCCTTGCCTGGGACATTTTGTCTCGATGTATGGAAATTGCTTTCAAGTAGTATGCTTGAAAACTCTCCCCGCCGGCGCTGTCGTTACTTCATCGACCGTGTGCGGCAACAGCCTGGAAATACGCACAACAATGGAATGGTTCCCGATCGTCTTCTTTACGTTCAAAGCGCTCGTGCTCGGCACGGGCATGTTCTTCGCCATCAAGTGGCACTACGACCAGGGCAAGAAAAAGAACGGCATGGACCGGCGCACGCTGGTGCTGGGCGTTGCCAAGGTCGTCCTCATCTTCGTGGTCCTGCTCATGGTGCTGGGCTACCTGACGCTGTTATTGGTCCGCAAGCTTGGCCTGGACTGGACCATTCCTTAAAAGCAGGCATGCGCCCGTCAAGGCGTCGTGCGAAAGCGCCTGGTGATGCCGGCCCAGCACTGCTGATAATCCCCCTGCAATTGCGGTGACGCCAGCGCCTGCTCGGTCGGCACCAGCACATTGCGCGTCTCGAACATGAACGCCATCGTGTCGCCCACCTTGTGCGGCTGACGCGTGTCCGCGCTGCTGGCCTTGTCGAAGGTCGCGGCGTCCGGCCCGTGCCCGCTCATGCAGTTGTGCACGCTCGAGCCTCCCGGAACGAAGCCGTCCGCCTTGGCGTCGTAGGCGCCGTGAATCAAGCCCATGAATTCGCTCGCCACATTGCGGTGGAACCAGGGCGGCCGGAACGTGTCTTCCGCCACCAGCCAGCGCGGCGGGAAGATGACGAAGTCGAGCGTATCGACGCCCGGCGTATCCGATGGCGCTTGCAGCACGAGAAATATCGACGGGTCCGGGTGGTCGTAGCTGATCGAGCCGATGGCATTGAAGTGGCGCAGGTCATACTTATAGGGCGCGTAGTTGCCGTGCCACGCCACCACGTCCAGCGGCGAGTGGCCGATCGGCGCGCGCCAGAGCCGCCCGCCGAATTTGGTGACCAGCTCGAAATCGCCTTCGACATCTTCGTATTGGGCCACCGGCGTCAGAAAGTCGCGCGGGTTGGCCAGGCCGTTCGAGCCGATCGGGCCCATGTCGGGCAGTTGCAGCAGCGCGCCGAAGTTCTCGCACAGGTAGCCGCGCGCTTCGCCGTCGGGCAGCGTCACCTGGAAGCGCACGCCGCGTGGGATCACGGCGATTTCCTGCGGCTCGACGTCCAGCACGCCCAGTTCGGTAGCGATACGCAAGCGCCCCAGCTGGGGCACGATCAGCAGTTCGGCGTCCGCATTGTAGAAGTAACGGCCGGCCATCGACTGGTTGGCCGCGTACAGGTGCACGGCGCAGCCCGTCATCGCCTCGGCCGAGCCGTTGCCCGCCATCGTCACCCAGCCATCGATAAAATCCGTCGGGGTCGTCGGCATTGGCAGCGGACTCCAGCGCAACTGATTCGGTGGCGCGGCATTGTCGAAACGGCTGACCAGGCGCGGCGCATCCAGCGGCACGAAGCTGCCATGCACGGCGGCCGGGCGAATCCGGTACAGCCACGAGCGCCGGTTATGGCTGCGCGGGGCAGTGAAGGCGGTGCCGGACAATTGCTCCGCATACAGGCCATACACCACCTCCTGCGGCGAGTTGCGATGCTGCGGCAGCGCACCTGGCAGGGCTTCGGTGGCAAATTCGTTGCCGAAGCCGGACAGATAACCTGACGGGTGGGCCATGCGGTGTCTCCTGGAACGGGTGGTGTGGTGCGATTGGTCGATGGCGTCACTCTAGAATAATCCGGCCAGTTTTACGAGATGAATAGAAAAATGTAGACTATTGATTCCATGAATACTGCTGGCCTCCACCACCACCGCGCATGGACAATGCGCCGGCAACCTTGAAAACCCATGATCGAACCGCGCACCATCGACCTGAATCTGCTGTCCGTGTTCCAGGAAGTCTATCGGGAGCGCCAGATTTCCAGTGCCGCCCGCCGCCTTGGCCTGAGCCAGTCGGCGGTGAGCAATGCGCTGGCACGATTGCGGCGCGCCTTTGGCGACGAGCTGTTCGTGCGTACGGCGAGCGGCATGCAGCCGACGCCGCTGGCGACGCAGATGGCCGAGCCGATCGGGGCGGCGATGGCGCAGGTGGCGCTGGCACTGAACCAGCGCAGCCGGTTCGAGCCGGGCACGAGCAGCCGCCGCTTCGTGCTGGCGATGACCGATGTCGGCGAGGTGTACTTCATGCCCACGCTGATCGAGCGCTGCCGGCAGGTGGCGCCGCACGTGGAACTCAGTTCGGTGCGCGTGGGCGCGGCGACGCTGAAGGAAGAAATGGAAGGCGGGCGGGTCGACCTGGCGGTGGGCCCGTTCGAGGATGTGTCGGATGCGCTGTACCAGCGGCATTTGTTCCGCCAGCCGTTCGTGACGATGTTCCGCAAGGGCCATCCACTGGGCAAGGGCGCGCTGACGCTGGCGCGCTTTGCGGCGGCCGAGCACTTGCTGGTGGACGCGGCCGACAGCCCCTATGACCGGGTCAACGCGGTGCTGGCCCGGGCCGGGATTGCGCCGTCGACGCGCTTTCGGGTACCGCACTTCACGGCGGTGCCGTACATCGTCAGCTCGAGCGACCTGGTGGTGACGGTGCCGCAAAAACTGGCCGAACGGGCCGGCCTGCCGTTCGCTCTCGAATGGGCAACGCCGCCGCTGGATCTGCCGCCGCTGCAAACGAATATTTTTTGGCACCGCCGCTTCAATCAGGATCCGGGCAATGTGTGGTTGCGCGGTTTGCTGGCCGACGTGTTCGCGGAATGACCGTCAACGTAGGACGAATAAAAAGGAAGAGACAATGGCAGATCTGTTTGACAATCCCATGGGCCTGATGGGCTTCGAATTCGTCGAGTTCGCTTCGCCAACCCCGGGCGTGCTCGAACCCGTGTTCGAGGCGCTGGGCTTTACCAAGGTGGCCGTGCACCGCTCGAAGGACGTCGCGCTGTATCGCCAGGGCGGCATCAACTTCATCATCAACAACGAGCCGAAAAGCTACGCCGCCTACTTCGCGGCCGAGCATGGCCCGTCGGCCTGCGGCATGGCGTTTCGCGTGCGCGATGCGCACAAGGCCTATGCCAGAGCGCTGGAACTGGGCGCGCAGGCGGTCGAGATTCCCACCGGCCCGATGGAGCTGCGCCTGCCGGCAATCCGCGGCATTGGCGGCGCGCCGCTGTACCTGATCGACCGCTTCGACGAAGGCGACACCATCGGCAAATCGATCTATGACATCGACTTCAAGTTCATCGACGGCGCGCCGCGCAACCCCGAGGGTCACGGCCTGAAGATCATCGATCACCTGACGCACAATGTGTACCGCGGCCGCATGTCGTACTGGGCCGGCTTCTACGAGAAGCTGTTCAACTTCCGTGAGATCCGCTACTTCGACATCAAGGGTGAGTACACGGGCCTGACCTCGAAGGCGATGACCGCGCCGGACGGCATGATCCGCATCCCGCTGAACGAAGAAGGCAAGGCGGGCGGTGGCCAGATCGAAGAATTCCTGATGCAGTTCAACGGCGAAGGCATCCAGCACATCGCGCTGCTGAGCGACGACCTGATCGCCACGGTCGACAGCCTGCGCGCGGCCGGCGTGCCTTTGATGACGGCGCCGCCTGAAACGTACTACGAAATGCTCGACGAGCGCATTCCCGGCCACGGCGAAGACGCCGAGCAGCTCAAGATGCGCGGCCTGCTGCTCGATGGCACGGTCACGGACGGCAAGGCACGCCTGCTGGTGCAGATCTTCGGCGTGGCGCAGCTGGGCCCGGTGTTCTTCGAATTCATCCAGCGCAAGGGTGACGACGGCTTCGGCGAAGGCAATTTCAAGGCGCTGTTCGAGTCGATCGAGCGCGACCAGGTCAAGCGCGGCGCTCTCGGCGCCGCCAGCGAGGCGACGACCGCCGCCTGATCCGTAATTTGCTATCCTGCGTGTTTGCGGCGGCCCCTGGCCGCCGTCTTGCGTAAAGGAGAAAGCATGCTGGCGGCGTTTGCGGTGTTGTTGTTATTTCAGTGCCTGGGGGAGGGCGTCGTATTCGTGCTGCGCCTGCCGCTGCCCGGCCCCGTGGCTGGCATGTTGCTGCTGGTGGCTGCGCTGATCGTGTTCCCCAAATTGCAGTTGCTGGTCGAACAGGCCGCCAATGCGCTGCTGGCCCACCTGTCGCTGCTGTTCGTGCCGGCCGGCGTGGGCATCGTGACCGCTGCCGCCAGCGGCAGCGGTCACTGGCTGGCGATTGTCGCGTCGGTTGTCGTCAGCACGCTGATGGCACTGGCTGTCACGGGCCTGCTGCTGCGTGGCATGAAGGGCGAACGGGCGAAAGATCACGATGCCTGATTTCGCCGGCTTGCACCAATTCTGGGTCTACCTGGCAGCCTCACCCTTGCTGGGCCTGACCATGACACTGTGCGCCTATCTGGCCGCGCAGCGCATCGGCGCCTGGTGCAAAGGCGCGCCGATCGCCAACCCGGTCGCCATCGCGATTGCCATCGTCGTGGGCATCCTGAGCTTGTCCGGCATGTCGTACGAGCGGTATTTCGCCGGCGCGCAGTTCGTCCACTTCCTGCTCGGCCCGGCGACTGTGGCGCTGGCCGTGCCGCTGGTGCGCCAGCTGCCGCGACTGCGCCAGCACTGGCTGCCGCTGACGGCGGCGCTGCTCGCTGGCTGCGTGACGGCCATCGTCTCGGTGGTCGTCGTGGCGCAGTTGCTGGGCGCCACGCCTGCGCTGATCGCGACGCTCGCACCCAAGTCGGTCACGTCGCCAATTGCGATGGCCGTGGCCGAGCGGCTGGGCGGCCTGCCTTCCCTGACCGCCGCGCTGGTGATTGGCACGGGCATCTTTGGTGCGATATTTTCCACCTGGCTGTTTCATGGACTGCGCGTGCGCTCGGACGCGGCGCGCGGGTTCGCGATGGGGCTGGCCGCGCACGGGATCGGCACGGCGCGTGCGTTCCAGCTCAGCCCCGAGATGGGGGCGTTTGCGGGACTCGCGATGGGGCTCAATGGTGCGCTGACGGCGCTGCTCGCACCCTGGCTGGTGCCGCTCGTGATCCGCTGGATCGGCTAGTGGCGCAGTGCCGGACACGGGTTCTGAATCGGGCACGATGCAATTCGCATCCGGTGGTACGATAGGTTGTAGTAGCGTAAATGCAATGGGTCAGCCGATGACGGTGTCCCGCTGTGGTCCGCTCGACGATACCGCGCCGGCGGCCGCACCCTGTTTCGCAGCCGGCAATCAGTTACAGGAAGCCGCATGGATAGTCAAATCGAGAAAGCCCCACCACACCGTGGCATGCCGAGCTGGCTCACCCCACGTCGCGCGATCGGTTTCGGTATCTGTACCGTTGTCCTGTTTATCCTGATCGGCAGCATGATCGAGCAGTTCATGAATGCCAATCCGAAGATGCTGGCCGCCTTGCTGGGTGGCAGCGCGGCGGCAGCAGCCACCGCGCTTGGCACGTTGCCCGTCTTGTTTGCACAGAATTTTTCTCGTCGTACCTACGATTCATTCCTCGGTTTCGGCGCCGGCGTCATGCTGGGCGCCACCGCGTTTTCGCTCGTGATTCCAGCCTTGAACGCAGCCTCGTCTGCCGGGGCGGGCAGCTGGGAATCCAGCCTGATGGTCGGCGCGGGCATCCTGGCCGGTGCTGGCGCGATCCTGCTGATGAGCCGCGCGGTCCATACCGACGGCATCCTTTCCACCGATCCCGACCAGGTCTCGCTGCGGCGCGCATGGCTGTTCGTGTGGGCGGTCGCGCTGCATAACCTGCCGGAAGGCCTGGCCATTGGCGTCGCCTTTGCTGGCATCGACCTGGAAAAAGCCACGTCACTGGCCACCGGTGTATCGATCCAGGACGTGCCCGAGGGCCTGGTCGTGGCGCTGGCGCTGCATTCCGTTGGTTACAGCCGCCTTGCCGCCGTCGGCATGGGCATCGTGTCGGGGCTGATCGAGCCAATCGCTGCCGTGTTCGGCGTCGCGCTCATCGGTATCGCTGCCGGCCTGCTGCCGTATGCGCTGGCTGCCGCTGCCGGCGCCATGCTGCTCGTCATCGTCAACGACGTGATTCCCGAATCGCGCCAGTCGGGCAATGGTACCCAGGCCAGCATTGCACTGGTCATCGGATTCATCGTGATGACGGTGCTCGATACGGCGCTGGCCTGATCGGCTGGCGACCACCAGCCCGCGTTACATCACCAGTGCGGCGTTGCGCTGCGTTCCCATCGGTGGCGCACTGTCAGTACGAATGAAACAGTGGGCCGGCACCAGTGGCCGATCGACATAATAGCCCTGGATTTCGTTGCAGCCAAAGCGCTTGAGCTCGCACAACTGCTCGAGATTTTCCACGCCTTCTGCCACCACCTTCAGATTCAGGCTGTGCGCCAGGTTGATGACGGCGCGGGTGATCGCGGCGTCGTCGCTGTCATGCGGCAGGTCGCGCACGAAGGTACGGTCGATCTTCAGCGCATCGAGCGGGAAGCGCTTCAGATACGCGAGGCTCGAATAGCCGGTGCCGAAATCGTCAATGGACAGGCGCATGCCCAGTGCCTTGATCCGTCCCAGGATCGCCACTGCGGCATCCGGGTTCACCATCAGCATCGATTCGGTGAGCTCGAACTCGAGCAGTGCCGGCGCGATGCCGCTGGCGGTCACGATGTGCTCGATCGTTGCTGCCAGGTCGTCCTGCTCGAGCTGGCGCGCCGACAGATTGATCGCGACTGGCACGACGGGGAAGCCGTCGGCGCGCCAAGCGCCAAGCTGGCGGCAGACTTCCGTCACGACCCACTCGCCGACCGCGATGATCAGCCCCGTGTCTTCGAGGACCGAGATGAATTCGAGCGGCGGCACGAGGCCGCGCTGCGGGTGGTTCCAGCGCAGCAGCGCCTCGAAGCCGCTCGTCCTGCCGGTGGCAAGGTCCAGCTTCGGCTGATAGTGGAGCAGGAATTCGCCACGCGCCAGCGCCTGGTGCAGCTCGGCTTCGAGCTTGATGCGCTGGGTGGTTGCATCGTGCATGGCTGCGCTGAAAAACTGGAAATTGCCACGGCCATTGTGTTTGGCCGCATACATGGCCGTATCGGCGCTCTTGAGCAGCGCCTCCGCATTGGCACCGTCTTCCGGGTAGCGTGCGATGCCGATGCTGGCCGAGACGAACAATTGCTGGCCCTGCAGCAGGAAGGGCGCCGCCAGCGCATCGATGATGCCGGTGCACAGTGTGGCAATGTCGCCGTCTTCCACGACATCGGGCAGGATCAGGGCGAATTCGTCGCCACCGAGCCGCGCGACCAGATCGCCGGGCCTGGCACAGGCTTGCAGGCGTTTGGTGGCCAGTACCAGCAACTGGTCGCCGACGCCATGCCCCAGCATGTCGTTGACTTTCTTGAAGTGGTCGAGGTCGATGAACATGACGCCGGCGCGGCGTTCCTGTGCGGCGGCCGCTCCGATGGCCAGGTCGAGCGATTCGGACAGGTAGCGCCGGTTCGGCAGGTCGGTCAACGCATCGTATTGCGCCAGATAGGTCAGGCGCTGCTGGGCCGTGTGGCGCTCGATCGTGGTGGCCAGGATGTGCGCGATGCTGCGCAAGAAGTTGCGGTCGTCCGGGCCGAACTGGCGGTTGTCGTCGGTGAACACACCCAGCACGCCGAACGGACTTTCCGTGCAAATCACGCAGGCATCGACGCTGCTGCGGACCTGGTAGACAGCCCCGACGGTCGCGAACAGCGGCCGCAGCAGGTCGGCCGGCTTTTGTTGTGGCATGGGACCCAGCGGGCAGTCAAGGGCAAAGCCGGTGGCCGAGGCCAGGGCGCCGCTACCCGCCTGAATCACCAGTGAGCGTCCGATCGGCGCCGGTTCCAGTGAAAACAGCGCTGCGCTCGGCGCGTCCAGGCCGCCCGCCGCAGCCTGAATGGCCTCCCGGAACACGTGGTGCAGGTCGGTGGCCGTCAGGGCCACGCGGCCCAGCTCGGCGATCAGGTTTTCGCGCCGCGCCGTGGCCAGGATCGTGCGCTCGAAGGCCTTGCGCTCGGTGATGTCGATATCGATACAGATATAGCGCACCGTGCCGCCCGCATCGAACATCGGCACGATCGTGCGGTGCCATTGCAGCGTGCGGTCGCGCCCGGCGATCGTCACGTCGCCTTTCCATACAGTCGGTCCGGGTGTCCAGGCCGGCGCCGGGCCGGGGATGGTCAGGTGCGCCAGCGGCTGGCCGACGACCTCGTCGCGGGACAGGCCACTGTTGGCGATGAACTGGTCGTTGACGACGGCGATGCGGCCGTCGACATCGATCTCGGACACGATCGCGGCCTGGTCCATCGCACTCTTGTGCTGCACGAGCGAATTCATCAGGAGCTCGATGCGCTCGCCATACTGCACCCGCAGGCTGGCAGTGCCGCGGTTGACGGCCAGGATCGCTTCCTGGATCTCGAGCGGCGCATCGTCGTGCAGTGGCGCCTCGGCAGTGACCAGGCCCGCGGCGACATCATGCTCAAAAGCGCGCAGGCCACCGAGACGGTCCAGCCAGCGGCGCAGCAGCACGCGCATCATCAACAGGCTGGCCGAGGCCAGCACCAGGGCCACCGCGGCCGTTTCGATGATGAGCTGCCAGAGCTGCGCTGCCAGTCTGGTCACGTCGAACGACAGGCGCATGACGCCATAGTCCTTGCCACCGACCGTGATGACCCGGTTGACATCGTAGAACCGCTCGACGATCAGCGCCGTGAACCAGTCGGGCGGCGCTGCGTACTGGCTTGCCTGCGCCTCCAGGCTGATCGCGCCACCACCGACTTCGAGGAACTGGGCGCGCTGGAACGGTGACTTGACGAGCATCTTGCCCAGCGTGCGCTTGACCGTGTCGTAATCGCCAATGACGACGCTTTCTTCGATCGGCTGGATCACCGCCTCGAGCAGCATCAGCGCATTGTCCTGTGTCTCTTCGATGTGCTGCAGGTACTGGTAGCGGTAAAACATGCCCAGGCCCGCCACCATCAGGAGCAGCATCGTGGCCGCGAACACGCCGAATACGCGGCCCATCAGGGAGCGCGGCAGGAAGACGCGCTTGAGCAGGCGCAGCGGAGCAAATGTCATGGCAAAAGGTGTCACCGCAGGCTGGCCGGCGCGTCGGCATAGAACGTGCGGTAGCTGGCATAGTCGGCCTGGCTGGCGGCCACGAACGACAGCGGTACCGGAGCGTGGATCAGCGCGCCCGATTCGGCGAGCACGCGCTTGCCTTCCGGATCGTTGTGCATCGTGAGGAAGGCATTGGCGACGGCGCGCACCTGCTCCGCCGGCACCCGTGGCGAGGCCATCAGCGCCAGATCATTGAATGGCGCCGACGTCCACAGCACGCGGAATGCGCTGCCTTCGCGGCCGCGCCAGTTGGCCACCAGCTGCGAATTTGCGCCGACCGCCTTGACCATGCCGGCGAACAGCTGCGTGAACGCAGCGTCCTGGTTGCCGGCGAACACGACGTTAATCGGGATGTCGGCGCGCAGCAGCTGCGCATAATTGACCTTGTAGGCCACCAGCGCTTCCGGGCCCGGAAAACTCACGGCGGCGCCGGCCAGTTCCTTGATATCCCTGATCGGCGAATCGACCGGCACCACGATCTGTGCGTGCACCGGCGGCGAGTTGCGGCGCCCGAACACGGTCCAACCCATCTTTTCCCGGTCGGGACTGAACAGGTGGTTGGTAAAGGCGAAGTCGACTTCGCGCGCCAGCACGAAACTGGTCGTGTCGGCGGAGGTGCGACCCAGCTTGAGCTTCATGCAGACCTTGCTGCGGGTCGATACGTAGCTGATGATCGGATTCCAGAAGCTGGCCGATACCTGGACATTGAACTGATTGACCGGTGAAAAATTGTAGCAGGCCGGTGGAGCGGCGACAGCCGATTGCGTGACGAAAAAGGCGCCAGCCAGCAGTGACAGATGCAGATTCATGATTGTGCGATCGTGAGGACAAGATGAAATACGGCCACGTCCCGGGTGCCGGGCTGGGCTCCGTGATGTCGTGCCATGCGGCAGACAAGCCGGGCGCGCGGTAGCGGTGAGGCACAGTGCGCCAGCGTCGCCATCCGTCGATGGATGCGCGAACGGGTCACTGTAGCGCGGGCCGTTAAGGCACATGCGTTCCAGCTGTGAAGATCATACCATTAGCCAACATTGCTGGCTGTAATGCAATGTTGCATTCAATAACTTAATCGGTTCATGTCCTGTGCGTGCAGCCAAAAACAACAACGGCCCCGAAGGGCCGTTGTTGTTACTGCGAAAAAGAGCAAGGCAGATCAGTCACGGATTTCCAGCTTGCGGTTGAGGCTCAGCGCAGCCAGCGTGGCCACTGCTGCCGACAGCAGGTACAGGCTGACGTAGCCGAGGCCGAAGTTGGCCGACAGACCCAGCGCAACCAGCGGCGCGAATGCTGCGCCGACCAGCCATGCCAGATCCGACGTCAGTGCCGCACCGGTGTAGCGGAAGTGCTTCTGGAAGTTCGACGTCGTGGCGCCCGCGGCCTGGCCATACGACAGGCCCAGCAGGGTGAAGCCGACCAGGATGAAGGTGTTCTGGCCAGCGGTACCGCCGTCGATCAGCGATGGCACGAAGACCGAGAACAGCGCGATCAGTGCCGCCAGCGTACCGAGCGTGGTGCGACGACCGACCTTGTCAGCGATATAGCCCGAGGCCAGGATACCCAGCGCAGCCAGGACAGCGCCGCCCATCTGGACCAGCAGGAACGATTCGACAGGGCGCGTATCATACAACTGGATCCACGACAGCGGGAACACGGTCACCAGGTGGAACAGCGCGTAGCTGGCCAGTGCGGTCATGGCACCGATGATGATGTTGGTACCCTGATTGCGCATCAGTTCGCCGACCGGGGCAGGCGTCATGTGGTTGGTGTCCAGCAGGCGTGCGTATTCGGTGGTCGAAACCAGGCGCAGGCGGGCGAACAGGCCAACGACGTTGATGGCGAAGGCGACGAAGAACGGGAAGCGCCAGCCCCAGGTCAGGAAGTCTTCCTGCGACAGGTTGCCGATCAGGTAAGCGAACACGCCGGCGGCGATGACGAAGCCGAGCGGTGCGCTCAGCTGACCCAGCATCGCGTACCAGCCACGCTTGCCTTCAGGTGCGGACAGGGCCAGCAGCGATGGCAGACCATCCCACGAACCGCCCTGGGCCAGGCCTTGGCCGATGCGCAGCAGTGCCAGCATCACGATGGCGGCGCCGCCGATTTCGCTGTAGCTCGGGAGCAGGGCGATGACGACGGTGCAGGTACCCATCATGAACAGCGCGATCAGCAGTTTCATGTCGAGGCTCCAGCGTTTCTGGATCCACATGAAGAGCAGCGTGCCGAACGGACGCGCGATGAATGCGAACGCGAAAATGACAAAGGCGTACAGTGTGCCTTCGAGGCGATCGGCAAACGGGAAGAAGATCGACGGGAACACCAGCACCGAAGCGATGGCATACACGAAGAATTCGAAGTACTCCGCTGAACGACCGACAATGACGCCGACGGCGATGTCGCCGGGGGAGATGTGTTCGTCGCGGGCGTTGATATTGCGTGCGCCGCTGTTCGGGCTCGTGATTGGAGCGGCGTCGTCGCTGCCGTGGGTAGTGCTGTGCATGGTTAATTCTCCAAAAGTCGTGTCGCGGTCGCCACTATTGTGGGTAACACTATTGTTAAAATTGCATTATGGCAAAGGGTGGGACAAACTGTCCAATGTTCTTTGACGACCGTTGGCAGTACAGTAGCATGCTCTCCCTCCATGTAACGTTAGATACCTAGCATGATTCCACAAATTGTCCGCCGCGGACTGCCATTACTTCTTCTTGCAGCGCTTGCTGGCTGCAATACCGTTGTAATGAATCCCACCGGCGATATAGCAAAGCAGCAGGCCGATCTGATCGTCATATCGGTTCTATTAATGTTGATCATCATCATTCCGGTGATGTTGCTGGTCGTCTGGTTCGCCTGGCGCTACCGCAAGGGCGCCAACGCGGCCTACGAACCTGACTGGGACCACTCGACCAAGCTCGAGCTGATTATCTGGGGCGCACCGCTCCTGATCATCATCGTGCTGGGCCTGATTACCTGGGTCAGTACCCACAAGCTCGATCCGTACCGTCCGCTCGACCGCATCGATGCCAACCGGCCGCTCGCCGCGTCGGTCAAGCCACTGGAAGTGCAAGTGGTGGCGCTGGACTGGAAATGGCTGTTCATTTATCCAGAGCAGGGCATTGCATCGGTCAATCACCTGGTGACCCCGATCGACGTGCCAGTGCGCTTCAAGATCACGTCGTCGACCGTGATGAACACGTTCTACATCCCGACCCTGGCTGGCATGATCTACGCGATGCCGGGCATGGAAACGGAACTGAACGCGGTGCTGAACAAGACCGGCGATTATCGCGGCCTGTCGGCCAACTTCAGCGGCGATGGTTTCTCGCACATGAAGTTTGCCTACAAGGGCGTGACGCAGGCCGATTTCGACACCTGGGTCAAGGAAATGAAGACCGGTACCGAAGTGCTCGACCGCGCTGACTACATGGTGCTCGAAAAACCGACCGCCAAGGAGCCGGTGCGCCATTACGCACAGGTCGAGCCTGCGCTGTTCAACCGCATCCTGAACCGCTGCGTTGCTGAAGGCACCATGTGCATGAACCAGCAAATGCACGAGGATCACAAGCGCAACGAAATGGCCGCGGCCATCCGCCAGCTGCCGAAGGATGGCAAGTCCATGCTGGCCGAGGCACTGGAAATGTGCGTCGCCCCTTTTAACACTGTGAAGAAGTAACCATGCAAGACACTTTCGACTTGACGAAGTTTATCTTCGGTCGGCTTGGCTGGGACGCGATTCCCTTCCATGAGCCGATCCTGCTTGCTACCTTCGCAGGTGTGATCGTAGGCGGTGTTGCCCTCGTGGGCATCCTGACCTACTTCCGCCTGTGGGGCTCGTTGTGGAAAGACTGGATCACCAGTATCGACCACAAGAAAATCGGCATCATGTACATGATCCTCGGTCTGGTCATGCTACTGCGCGGCTTTGCCGACGCCCTGATGATGCGTGCCCAGCAGGCGCTCGCCTTTGGCGACAACGCCGGCTTCCTGCCGCCACACCACTACGACCAGGTCTTCACCGCCCACGGCGTGATCATGATCTTCTTCGTGGCGATGCCGTTCGTGACGGGTCTGATGAACTACGTGGTGCCACTGCAGATCGGTGCGCGCGACGTGGCCTTCCCGTTCCTGAACAACTTCTCGTTCTGGATGACCACGATGGGCGCCGTGCTGATCATGGCGTCGCTGTTCGTCGGTGAATTCGCACGTACCGGCTGGCTCGCGTATCCGCCGCTGTCGGGCATCCTGGCCAGTCCGGGGGTGGGCGTCGACTACTACATCTGGTCATTGCAGATCGCGGGTGTCGGTACCTTGCTGTCCGGCGTGAACCTGATCGTCACCATCATCAAGATGCGCGCACCGGGCATGGGCCTGATGAAGATGCCAGTCTTCGTCTGGACCTCGCTGTGCACCAACATCCTGATCGTCGTGACCTTCCCGATCCTGACCGCCGTGCTCGCCATGCTGGGCATGGACCGCCTGTTCGACACCGCGTTCTTCACGAACGACCGTGGCGGCAACGCGATGATGTACGTGAACCTGATCTGGATCTGGGGTCACCCTGAGGTCTACATCCTGATCCTGCCAGCGTTCGGTATCTTCTCCGAAGTGGTCTCGACCTTCTGCGGCAAGCGCCTGTTCGGCTACACCTCGATGGTCTACGCGACCTGCGTCATCATGGTGCTGTCGTACCTGGTCTGGCTGCACCACTTCTTCACGATGGGTTCGGGCGCCAGCGTCAATGCGTTCTTCGGCATCACGACGATGATCATCTCGATCCCGACCGGCGCGAAGCTGTTCAACTGGCTGTTCACGATGTACCGCGGCCGTATCCGCTTCGAACTGCCGATGATGTGGACGATTTCGTTCATGCTGACCTTCACCATCGGCGGCATGACCGGCGTGATGCTGGCGATTCCTGCAGCCGACTTCGTGCTGCACAACTCGCTGTTCCTGATCGCCCACTTCCACAACGTGATTATCGGTGGCGTGGTGTTCGGTATCTTCGCGGGCCTGAACTACTGGTTCCCGAAAGCGTTCGGCTACAAGCTCGACAAATTCTGGGGCACCGTGTCGTTCTGGCTCTGGTCGATCGGTTTCTGGGTCGCGTTCACGCCGCCGTACATCCTGGGCTTCATGGGCTACACCCGCCGCGTGAGTCACTTCGATGACATGTCGGTCCAGTGGCTGTTCCAGATTTCGTTCCTGGGCACCCTGATGATCGCTGGTGGTATCGGCGCGCTGCTGATGCAACTGTATGTCAGCTTCCGTGACCGCAACACCGCACGTCTGCGCGATTTCACGGGCGATCCGTGGGATGGCCGTACGCTGGAGTGGTCGACCTCGTCGCCACCGCCTGACTACAACTTCGCGTTCACGCCGGTGGTGCACGACAACGACACCTTCGCCGACATGAAAAAGAACGGTTACCAGCGTCCGCTCGCCGATTTCGTCGCGATCCACATGCCCAAGAACACCTGGGCCGGTTTCGTGATCTCGGCACTGGCGTGCGCGGTCGGCTTTGCCATCATCTGGCATATGTGGGCTCTCGTGATCGGGGCGTTCATCGTCCTGCTCGGTACGATCATTGCCCATACCTTCAACTACAAACGCGATTTCTACATTCCGGCTGAAGAAGTCCTGAAGACCGAAACCGCACGTACTCGTATGCTGGAAAGCCATGTCTGAAATTAAAGCAACCATGACAGGCGGGATGACACCCGCCGAAGTGACCGCGCGCTACATGGCGCGGGAGCACCACCCGGAGCAGGGCACGTTGCTCGGCTTCTGGCTCTACCTGATGAGCGACTGCCTGCTGTTCGCATCGCTCTTCGCCAGCTACGCCGTGCTGGGCCGCAACTATGCGGGCGGCCCGACCGGCGCCGAGCTGTTCGAGCTGCCGCTGATCGCGCTCAATACCGCGTTCCTGCTGGTGTCGTCGATCACCTTCGGCATGGCCATGATCGCGGCGCAAGCCAAGAACGTGGGCAAGACCAAGCTGTGGCTGATCGCCACGGGCCTCCTGGGCGTGGCGTTCCTGTCGCTGGAAATCTATGAATTCCAGCACCTGATCCACCTGGGCGCCGGCCCACAGCGTTCGGGCTTCCTGACCGCGTTCTTCTCGCTGGTCGGTACCCACGGTCTGCACGTGCTGTTCGGCATCGTGTGGCTGGTGACCCTGTTCGTGCAGCTGTCCAAGCACGGCCTGACCCCGGAAAACTTCCGTCGCCTGGCTTGCCTGTCGCTGTTCTGGCACTTCCTGGATCTGGTCTGGATCTTCGTGTTTACCTTTGTCTACCTGATGGGAGTGCTGCCATGAGCGATCATCATAACGAGCACGACCATGGTCATCATGGTCATGACAGCTACCAGATCCACTACAGTGGCAAGGATTACGCGATCGGCTTCGTCCTGTCGCTGATCCTCACCGCGATTCCGTTCTGGCTGGTGATGGGCAATGTGCTGGCCCCGGACATGACCCGCTGGGTCATCCTCGGCTTCGCCGCGGTCCAGCTGGTGGTCCAGATGGTCTACTTCCTTCACTTGAATTCGAAGGCTGAAGGCGGCTGGAACATGATGGCGCTGGTCCTGACGCTGGTTCTGCTGGTCATCGTGATGTCGGGCTCGATCTGGGTCATGCACCACATGAACACCAACATGATGCCGGGCATGGGTGCTGAAAACACCTCCGACATGACCTGACCGTGGTGACGCACGCGCAGCAGCCGCCGACCCTGTCGGCGCAAGATCAGCCCCCGCCACGGCGCTCGCCTTTCGTGCGACGCCTGGTGACGGTGCTGGCCTTGCTGCTGCTCGTGCTGTTTGCAGTTCTGGGGACCTGGCAGGTGTTTCGCCTGCAATGGAAACTGGACCTGATTGAACGCGTCGATGCACGCGTTCATGCGGCGCCTGCTGCGCTTCCTCCGGTGGCGCAGTGGCCGCAGATTTCCAAGGAATCCGACGAATACCGGGCCGTTGCCCTGTCGGGTCACTATCTCTACCAATACACCGCACCCGTCCAGGCGCTGTCCGAGCTGGGCGCGGGCTTCTGGCTGCTCACGCCGTTCTGCACGGACGAGGGCCACATCGTGTTTGTCAACCGCGGCTTCATCCCGTCATCGGGCGATATCGCCACGCGCTTCCCGGCGCGCACCGCCGGGCCGGACGCCTGCGCCGCCCCGGGCGAGCCAGTGGCGCTGACCGGCTTGCTGCGCATCAGCGAGCCCAAAGGCGGCTTCCTGCGCGACAACGACCCGGTCGGCAACCGCTGGTATTCGCGCGACATCATCGCCTTGACCGCCGCGCGCGGCTTCGACCCGGCCCGCACGGCGCCGTTTTTCGTCGATGCCGGCAAGAACCAGGATCCTGCGTCTGCGCCCGAGCGCGCCGTGGGCGGCCTGACCGTCATCTCGTTCCCAAATAATCACCTCGTGTACGCGCTGACTTGGTATGCTCTCGCCCTCATGGTGGCCGCAGCCTGGTGGTGGGTGGCCCGCTACGAGGCGAAGCGCTCCCGCGACGCCAACGACTAAAGACGCTCCGGCCGCATTGCCGCGCACGGGGCATTGAACGGACGGGTTTCGATGCAATCTCCGCTGGATTTCTTCGCCAGGGCGGCGCGCACGTCGCCGTCGGCGGCGGCTGCGAACGTGGAATTCGCCGCCGGCCACAAGAACATGCTGCAGCTGATCGAGCTGCGCTGGATCGCCGTCATCGGCCAGGTCACCACGATCGCCGCCGCGATCCTGCTGTTCGGGATCGCGCTGCCGCTGGTGCACATGCTGCAGGTGCTCTCATGCCTGATTGCCTTCAATATCGCCAGCCACCTGCGCTGGCACGAACGCCGGCCAGTCTCCAATGGCGAGATGTTCATGGCCATCCTGGTTGACGTCTCGAGCCTGACCGTGCTGCTGTACCTGTCCGGCGGCACCACCAATCCCTTTGCATTCCTGTACCTGCTGCAGGTCATCGTCTCGGCCGTGCTGCTCGACGTGCTGTGGACCTGGAGCATCGTCGCCATCACGATCACGTGCATGGCGGGGCTGGCGGCGTTCGCCGAACCGCTCGCGCTGCCGTTTGACCACGAGCGCGGGATCGGCAGCCTGTATGTCCAGGGCTTGCTGGTCTGCTTCGCGCTCAATGCCGGGCTGCTGGTGATGTTCGTCTCGCGCATTTCGGACAATGTGCGCGACAAGGCGACACAGCTGGCCGCGCTGCGCCAGAGCGCGGCCGAGGAAGAACACATCGTGCGCATGGGCCTGCTTGCCAGCGGCGCCGCGCATGAACTGGGCACGCCGCTGTCGACCGTCTCGGTAATCCTGGGCGACTGGAAGCGCATGCCCGCGTTTCGTGACGACGCCGAGCTGCTGGGCGAACTGACCGAGATGCAGACGCAGCTCAAGCGCTGCAAGTCGATCGTCAGCGGCATCCTGCTCTCGGCCGGCGAAGCGCGCGGCGAATCGGCCGAACGCACGACGGTGCGGGGCTTTCTCGATGGCCTGGTTGAACGCTGGCAGGCCAGCCGCCCGGTGCGCGCTTTCACGTACAATAACCGCATCGCCGACGACTGGCCGGTGGCGAGCGACTCGGCGCTGCGCCAGACGGTCGACAACCTGCTCGACAATGCGCTGGAAGCCTCGCCCGACTGGGTCTGCTTCGATGCGCACATCGACGAGCGTACGCTGGTGCTGTCCGTGCTCGACCGTGGTCCCGGCTTTGCGCCCAGCATGCTGGCGCAATTCGGCAAACCCTACCAGTCCACCAAGGGCAAGCCCGGTGGTGGCCTGGGACTGTTCCTGGCCGTGAACGTCGTACGCAAACTCGGCGGCACGGTGACGGCGACCAACCGGCCGGAAGGCGGCGCCGTGGTCATGCTGCGATTGCCGATGTCGGCCATTGAACTGGAAGAGGAGCTGAACGATGCCGAACCCTGAGCCGCTGCTGCTCATCATTGAAGACGACGAAGCCTTCGCACGCACCCTGAGCCGTTCGTTCGAGCGGCGCGGTTACCGCGTGCTGGGCGCCACCGGCCATGACGAAGCGGCCGCCATCCTGGCCCAGCACAATCCCGGCTACGCCGTGGTCGACCTGAAGCTCAAGGGCCAGACCTCGGGCCTGGCCTGCGTGCAACTGCTGCATGACCACGATCCCGACATGCTCATCGTGGTGCTGACGGGCTTTGCCAGCATCGCCACTGCGGTCGAAGCGATCAAGCTCGGCGCTGTCCAGTACCTGGCCAAGCCATCCGACGCCGACGATATCGAGGCGGCGTTCGGGCATGTGGCCGGCAGCGCCGAAATCGAGGTCACCAACCGCTCGACGTCGATCAAGACGCTGGAATGGGAACGCATCCACGCCGTGCTGGCCGAGACCGATTTCAATATCTCCGAGGCCGCGCGCCGGCTGGGCATGCATCGCCGCACACTGGCGCGCAAGCTCGAGAAGCAGCGGGTGAAGTGATCATGCGCGCGCTCATCATCGGTGTCGCGCTGTTGCTGGGAACGGGGGCCGAGGCGCTGGCGGCACCGGCACCCGCATCGGCACCAGCGCAGGCCCAGGTGGATGCCGGCCGCCGGCTGTTCGCGCGCTGTACCAACTGTCACGAGGTCGGCGCGGGTGCCCGCAATGGCTTCGGGCCGCAATTGAACGGGATCGTGGGCCGCAAGGCGGGCAGCGCGCCTGCGTATGCCTACTCGCCGGCGTTGAAGAAGGCGGGCTTCGTCTGGAACGAGCAGAATCTGGTCGCGTTCATTCGCGACAGTGAAAAGGTCGTGCCGGGTAACAAAATGCGCTTTCTCAGCTTCATGAGCGAGAGGCAGGCCGCCGAGATCGTGGCGTACCTGCGCACGCAGGGTGCGGTGGCTGCGTCGCCAGCGCCGAAAAGATAGCAAGGCTGGTTCAGCGCAGCCTTGCCAGTCGTACGATGCTTACCTGGCCTGGCGCCA
This sequence comes from Oxalobacteraceae sp. CFBP 8761, assembly GCA_014841595.1. Classification (NCBI taxonomy): domain Bacteria; kingdom Pseudomonadati; phylum Pseudomonadota; class Betaproteobacteria; order Burkholderiales; family Oxalobacteraceae; species Oxalobacteraceae sp. CFBP 8761. The sequence continues at coordinate 2,220,788 of JACYUE010000001.1, forward strand.
CTTGCGCGCTGCTAGCATGACGCCCAGGCCGCCGAGCAGCAGCGCAGCACTGGCCGGTTCCGGTACATCGACCGGTGGTTCAGGCAGTGCATCCAGATCCGTGACCGTCAGGGAGTATCTGCCAGCGCCCAGGTACTCGGTCAGCGCAAACGTGCCCAGGCGGAAAGTTGGATTGTCTTCCGAACCTGTGTAGAGCTGGAACCCCAGGGCACTGAACAACAAGTTGTTGCCATGGAAGTCAATGATCTCCATGCCGCCCTCAATGGCCTCGTTGTAAAAGGCCAGGTCCACGACGCCCTCCGACGAGTCGGGGAAATTGCCGGCAATGTCCCACAGGACGAAGCTTTTGCCGTCATCGGCGAGATCGGACAAGACCGTCGAATTCAATTGCCAGCTGGCTGCGTAGTCACCGGTCAGCTGGAACTGGTACAGCGCTGCATTGGCCACGCCAGCAGAAAACAGCATGGCGGCAAGGGCGACATTCCTCAAGCTTTTGATCAGTTTCACAGAGCACTCCGTGGTGGTGAAGGTTGGATGAACATTCATGGGACATCGAATTTCGCATACTGCTGTTGCGATATCCAATAAGCACGGAACATGCCTGTTCAAATTCCTCAATACCAACAAGTACTTGCGTCAAGCTACCGGTAGTAGCGTCATCAAACTGTAAGATTGGTCGACAATGCCCGCGCATCGAACAGGTTCAGCAGTGCTTCCATCTGCACCGGCTTGTTCAGATGATGGTCAATGCCGGCATCGACCGAGCGCTGGCGCGACTCGGCGTCACTCCAGCCGGTCAGGGCGACAATGAACGTAGCGTCGTCGAGCAAACCTTGCGCGCGTGCCGCAATGGCAACCTCATAGCCGGACATATCGGGTAAGCCGATATCGAGCAGCAACACACGGTAGCGATCGTGCGCCAGCGCGGCCAGGGCGGCGGCGCCGGTATGGGCAATGTTCACGTCGAAGCCATGCAATGCGAGCAGCGCCTGCAACAGCTCGGCTGCATCGACGTTATCGTCAACGACCAGCACCGACGGCCCCTGCCGGGGTGCTTCGGGCGCGGCCAGCGCCGGCGCGGGGATGGCCGTTGCGTGCACGTCGGTGCTCAGGGGCAGGGCGATCTCGAACGATGCGCCCCGGCCGTGGCCGTCGCTGTGCGCGGTGAGCGTGCCACCGTGGCGCAGGACCAGGTCGCGCGTCAGCGCCAGGCCGATGCCCAGGCCACTGTTGCCATCGTTGCCGCTGCGGCCTTCCTGCGTGAACATGTCGAACAGGCGGGGCAGCATGTCCGGCGAAATGCCGCGGCCCGTATCGGTGACCCGGATACGCGCCATGCCGTCGGTCCCGGTGCTGATGTGCAGATGGATGTCACCCTGGTTGGCCGAGAACTTGAAGGCATTGTGCAACAGGTTCGACACGCACTGGGCGATGCGCGTGCTGTCGACATCGACAGGGATCCGTTGCGGCGGCAGCGTCAACTGGAAGTTGGCGGCCGATTGTTCGATCATCGGCGCGCTCGTTTCCAGCGCGCTGGCAATCACGTCACGCAGGTCGGCCGGCGCCACCTGCAGTGTCAGCTTGGCCGAGTGGATACGGGATGCATCGAGCAGGTCGTCGACCAGTCGCGTCAGTTGCAGCCCCTGGCGCGTGATGATGGCCGCGGCGCGTGCCAGGGGTTCATCATTGCCCGCGCGCATGGCGATCAGCTGGGCCGCCGACAGGATTGGCGCCAGCGGATTGCGCAGTTCGTGCGCCAGCATCGCGATGAAGACGTCTTTTTGCCGGTTCGCTTCGCTCAGCTCGGCCTGGCGCGCCACCAGCGCATCTTCGCTTTCGCGCAAGCGGGTGCCGGTCGTGCGCAGCTTGCGCATGGCCAGGTTCATGCGCTCGATGACGAGGCAGTCGACGACCAGGATCGACGCGAAAAAGACCAGCGCGATCAGGTCGCTATGCGCCATGGCGGCCGGCGCCAGACGCGGGCCCATGAAGAATGCCCAGGCCGCCCAGGTGCTCAGGAATGCGGTCAGCAGGCCCGGCCCGAGACCGGCCAGGTAGGCCGCCAGCAGAACCGCAGGGAAGAACGACAGGAACGGGAAGCCGCGCGCCGGCAAGATGTCCACCAGCATGAAGCGGGCCGCCAGCGCCACGACGAACAGGAACAGCGCGAACAGATAGCGCAGTGCGAGCGGCGCCGCGCCGTCGCGCCAGGTGCCGCCGGAAAACTGGGGTTGCATAGTCAGGATGGGAAGAGGGTTGCGACGCCGGGGAGGTGGCGTCGCTTGAACGAGTGATTATAAACAGTAATGCACGGCAAGTTCACGAAGAAAGCTTGCTGAGTGTAAATGCAGCGAGAAACCCCGCTGCGACGATCAGGCCGGCAAAATCATGGGTTTCATCGAAGGCCTCGGGGATCATCGTGTCGACCACCATCGCCAGCACGCCCCCGGCTGCCACCGCGGTGATTGCCGCCAGCATTTCAGGCGGGAACTGGTGAAACACCGTGAAGCCCACCGTCGCCGCCAGGCTGGACGCCACGGCAATCGCTGCCCAGATGCCCATGATATAGCCGGTCGAATGGCCGGCGCGCTTCATCCCGGCTGCGCTGGACAACCCTTCTGGCAGGTTCGACAGGAACACCGCCGCCACCATGGCCATGCTGACACCCTGGCCACCAAGCAGCGACAAGCCGATGACGATCGACTCGGGAATCCCGTCCAGCAGGGCGCCGATGGCAATGGCCGTGCCGCTGGCTTTCGCCTTGGGATCGGCGCCCTCCTGCGGCGTGGAGCGCTTGCGGTGCTTGGCACCCTTGCGTGCCAGCAGCCAGTTGGCGCCTGTATAGATGCCAGCGCCAACGACGAAGCCGGCCGCCGTCGAGGCGAGCCCGCCGGTTTCGAGTGCTTCATCCATCAACTCGAACGACAGCGCCGAGATCAGCACGCCGCTGCCAAACGCCATGATCGCCGCAACCAGACGTTTGGGCACCGCATAGCGTACCCCGATCCCGGCGCCAAGCAGCAGGGCGCCGCCGGCCAACAATCCCCATCCACCTGCCTGCAACCAGCCTGCTATTTCCATACGTGTTCCTGTCGTGTTCGGGGGTGCGGCATCCTCACGTGTCCATTGGCACAAATAAGGTTGCCTTGATTATACTTTTCGGGCAATATGGAGACGTGGCAAGTGGGTCGTTCGGCCACCTTGCCCCGATCAGCGAAGAGGCGCTCAGCACCGCTTCTTTTCGTCCCCCGCATTCGTCGGGGGGCTTTTTTTTCCGGTGTCTCTCGCTTGGTCCCGTTATGACTGGCCGAGCGGAATCTTGCCCGCCGCCTCATCGGCATCGAGTTGCGCAATCAATCTACCCAGATCCTGTTCGAGCCGTAGCAGCGTCGATTCGTCGAGCGTGGCCAATGCATTCGGCAACACGCCGGCAAGGGGCGCCGGGGCGCGACGCAGCACCTCCTGGCCGGCCGGCAGTACGCGCAAGGCGACGCTGCGCCGGTCCGTGCCTTCGCGCGCAGCGCTGACGTAGCCACGCTCGACCAGGCCGCGCACCAGGTTGCTGGCAGTGGACTGGTGAATATCGAGCGCGCGGCTCAGGCTCGTTGCGCCGATCCCGGGCTGGCTGTCGATCACCGACAGTGCCCAGACCTGGGCGCCTCCCAGGCCGGATTCATGTTCGAGCTGGCGAAAGTGGGTCTTGACCGCATTGAAGACGATACGGAACTGACGCAGTACGCGTTGGGGCGGCGCATCGGGCGGCAAGGGCTGGGGAGGGGCTTGGGGTTCGGACGACATGCGCGAGATGATAATGCAAGCGTTGTCAAAACACATCATCGCACCGCAGATTCTTCTGCCGGTGGCGCCGTGTCAGCGCTGCGCCCGGATACCCCGTTCTGCGCTAGCATCTGCTGTATGTACAGCGTTTCTGCCCGCCGCGCATTGGGTGCCGGACGCGGCCTGTCGAGGGCCGCGGTGGTGACCTGTTTGCTCGGAATCATGCTGACAGCGGCGCTGTGCGGCGTCGTGCGTACGCTGGAGACCGAGCGGGCCGACGCCGAATTCGCGCAGCGCGCCGGCGTGCGCGTGGCCGCCGTGAAGCAGGCATTTGCCGACGCCGTCGATGCAGCGCGCGCCGTCAATCTGTTCTTCCGCGCGTCCCACCATATCTCGCGCGAGGAATTCGATGCGTTTGCGCTGCCACTGGTGGCAAATCACGGTTACTTGAAAGCGATCGTGTTCCAGCGTTTCGTCAGCGCCGCCGAACGGCCAGCGTTTGAAGCCGAGCGCCGCGCGTTCTGGCCAAACTTTCAGATCCGGGAGCGCGCGGCAGACAGTCCTACGGGGCTGGTGCGCGCCGGCGAGCGCCCCCTCTATCTGGTCAACGATTACGTTGCGCCCATCCTCGGCAACGCCATCGCGTTTGGCGACGACGCATGGTCGTATCCGCCGCAGCGACAGGTCAGCCAGACGGCAATCGATGCCGGTGAGCCGGTCGCCAGTCCCCTGGTCACCCTGCTGCAGGGCGGCGGTGGGCGCCGGGGCGTCCTGATCAGCGTGCCGGTTTACCGGGGTAACGAGCGCCCCGTGGACGTGCTGGCGCGGCGCGCCGCCGTTATCGGCCACACCGAAGTCGTGATCGATGTCGCGCTGCTGGTGGATGGCACCCTGCATGCGGTACGCCTGCTGGATGACGAGGCCGTGGGGTTGTCGCTGCACGGGCCGGATGTCGATGGCCAGATCGTGACGGCCTACCGCCATGGCCCCGGTGCGCGCGCCGGCGGCTGGCTTTCCCGCGTGGGCGACGGCGATATCCTGCGTCATGTCGAACCGGTCGATATCGCGGGCAGCCACTGGCAAGTCGTGGTCGAGGAACAGTCCCTGGCATTCGGGCGTCACGCTGGCGAGCTGGTGGCGCTGGCGCTGGGCCTGGTCCTGAGCGCCGCGACCGCCATGCTGGTGCAGCAGCGTGTGGCGCGCACGCGCCGCATCGAGACGCTGGTCGCGCAGCGCACTGCCGCGCTCGAGCGGGCGACCGGTTCGCTGCGCGTCTACGAGCGGGCGATGGCATCGAGCGCCAATCCGATCCTGCTGGTCAATGCGCGTGCGCCGGGTTACCCGATCGGCTACGCCAACCCGGCCTGCGAGCGCACCTTCGGCTACGCGCCGCAGGAACTGGCCGGCCAGCCGCTCGCGCTCCTGCTCGGTTCCGACACCGATCAGCCGGCCGTGCACGCACTGTGCACGTCGCTGCGCCAGCAGCGCGAGGAAAACGCGCTGGTGACGATGCACACGCGCGACGGCGCCGAACTGATCAGCGATGTCTACATCGCGCCAGTGCGCCGCGCGGACGGCAAGGTCGGCCATTTCGTCGTGACTGTCTACGACGTCACCACTGCCAAGCGCTACGAGGCTGAACTCGAACGCCACGCCCGTTACGACACGCTGACGGGCCTGGCCAACCGCGCGCTGCTGGCCGATCGCATCGAGCGTGCGATTGCTGCAGCCGCCGCGACCGGAGCACTGGTATGGGTCGTGCTGCTCGACGTCGATCATTTCAAGCTGATCAACGATACGCTGGGGCGCACTGCCGGCGACGAGGCGCTGCGCCTGCTGGCCACGCGCATCAGGCGCACGCTGCGCCCGCTCGACACGGCCGCGCGCGTCGGTGGCGACGACTTCGTGCTGGTGCTGTGCGGCTGCAGCGACGAACGCCAGGCCGCCACCCGCGTCAAGCAGCTGCGCGACGCGGTGGCCGAACCATTGCAACTCGGCAGCCAGCACCTGGTGCTCGGCTGCAGCGCCGGCGTGGCAGCCTGGCCGGCCGATGGCACCGACGCCGATACGCTGGTCAAGCATGCCGAAATCGCCATGTACCGCGCCAAATCGGACGGGCGCAATGCGGTGCAGTTCTACGCGCCGCACATGAACGCACAGGCATTCGACCGGCTGGCGCTGGAAAGCGCGCTGCGGCGCGCGCTGCAAGAGCAGCAGTTCACGCTGCATTTCCAGCCGCAGATCGCCCTGGCCACCGGTCGCGTGGTCGGCACCGAGGCGCTGATCCGCTGGCGCCACCCGCTGCTGGGCACGATCCAGCCGGAGCGTTTCATCGGGCTGGCCGAAGAAACGGGCCTGATCGTGCCGATTGGCGCCTGGGTGATGCAGACAGCATGCCGCCAGAACCGGCAGTGGCAACGAAGCGGACTGGGTCCGCTGCGCATCGCCGTGAACCTGTCGGCGCGCCAGTTGGCCGAGCCCGGTCTGCTGGACAGCGTCGAGCGCGTGCTCCACGAGACCGGCCTGCCGCCCGCATCGCTCGAGATCGAACTGACCGAAAGCATGATGATGGGCGACATCGAATCGGCCATCCACACGATGGAATGCTTCAAGCGCATGGGTGTGAAGCTGTCGATCGACGACTTTGGCACCGGTTACTCCAGCCTGCAGTACCTGAAGCGCCTGCCGGTGGACGTGCTCAAGATCGACCGCTCGTTCGTGCAGGACATGGTGGGCAGCGCCGACGGCGCGGCGCTGGTCGACGCCATCATTTCGCTGGCCCACGGCCTGCGCATGCACGTCATTGCCGAGGGCGTCGAGACGATCGCACAGCTCGACTTCCTGCGCGGCGCCGGCTGCGACTCGGTGCAGGGCCACGTCTACAGCCGCCCGCAGACGGGGGAACGGATCGAGGTACTGCTGCGCGCAGGCCACATTGAGCCGAAGACCAGCACCGCGTGACGCCACGGTACAAGGCGCAGTCAGTGTTATCTGTTGATGACGCTGATAGCAATGCGAAGCAATTGCCCTGCCAAAATAATTCGCTCTCCATCCAGCGCCCAGCGCCAGCCCAGGTAATTGGGCAGGTAGCGCGACGCCACGCCGCGAAAGCGCTGTAGCCAGGCCTTGAAACGCTGATGGTACGAGTTGACGTTCTGCACGTGGATAGCAAGATTGCCCAGTCGCCTCGCACGCACACCAGCGCGCAGGTTGACCGTCTCGTGCGCGATCCTGTGCTTGCGTGCAAAGGCGCGGTAGGCGGCATGGCTGTCACTGACCAGCAACGCCTGCTTATCGAGCTTTGGCAGCAAGTTACGGTCGAGTTGTGCAGCCGTAAGTGCGCCGCGGCCAGTGACGGCATCGACCGTGCGCCCCTCACGGTCGCGCGCGACCAGGATACAGTCCAGTTCGCTGGAAATGCCCGGTTTGGCAGCGCGCCCGCCGCGGTGGCGCGGTGGGCGATCAAGCGTGCGTGAACCTTTTTGTGATTCGAGCAGAAATGTTTCGTCGGCCTCGACGATGCCGTTAAGCACTGGGGGGCGGTCGAGCTTGACCCAATGCAGGAAGCGGTGGCGCCAGCGAAAGGCCGTGGTGCGGTGTACGCCAACCTGGTTGGCTGCCTTGCGCACGGGAAGTGAATCGAGCAGCGTCTGAGAATACGCAAGCCATTTGGCCTTGAGCCTCAGCCGAGCCAGCGGCGTACCGGTCAGGTCGTTGAAGGTGCGACCGCAAGCGCAGCAGCGGTAGCGCTGCAAGTCGTTGGCGAACCCGTGCCGGTAGCAGAGCTCGTTGCCGCATCTGGGACAGCAGCGGCCTGGCGCTCTGGATTCAATGATGAGTGCGACGACCTGATCGAGCCCGGCTGCAGGGTGCAGGGCATCGAGCACTTGCCGGCGCTGGGGCTGGTTCAGCGAAGGCAGTTTTGCAAACCAGCCCTTGAAACGCGGCGCTTTCATGATCGACTCCTGACGCTGTGGACAGGGGTTGGACCATTGGACTGCTCGTCAGTTCAAAAGTAGTCTCTATTTAACGCTGACTGCGCCCGGTACAACGGCGCGCCGGGCGCAGGCCACCGGTCGGCTATACTTGCCGAATTGACAGATTGAGCAGGCAGGGATAGCGCGTGGACCAACAGCAGAACGACGACAACACGGACAGCACGCCTGCGCCGACCTTCCAGCAACGCTTGCAACGCCTCGCCCGGCGTGGTTTTTCCGGGGCCCGGACAGGGGCCGGCGCGCTCAAGACCGGCGCGCAGCAGCGCCTGCACGGGCAGCCGATGCCGGTCAAGCTGGCGCTGATCGCCTTGTGGACGATGGCCGCCGGCCTGATGGCGATTCTGGCCTGGCTGTTGGTGCTGATACCCCTCACACCCGGCATCGACGACCTGGAGCAGGCGAGCCAGGCGCGCCCGACCGTCATCCTGGATGCCGGCGGCAAATCGCTCGGCACCTTCGAGCAGGGCCTGCAGGAGCGCGTCAAGCTGTCGCAGGTCTCGCCCCATGTTGTCAAGGCGCTGATCTCGACCGAAGACCACCGTTTCTACGACCACCATGGCATCGACTTCCGGCGCGTGGGTGGCGCCCTGTGGTCGAGCGTGAAGGGTACGCCGCAGGGCGGCTCGACGATCACGCAGCAACTGGCGCGCAATATGTTCCCGCAAGAGATCGGCCGGGCGCGCAGCATCAACCGCAAGATGAAGGAACTGATCACGGCGATCAAGATCGAGAACACCTACAGCAAGACGCAGATTCTCGAGGCGTACCTGAACACGGTGCCGTTCCTGTACAACGCCTACGGCATCGAAATGGCCGCGCGCACCTATTTCAACAAGCCGGCGTCCAAACTCGATGTGCTCGAATCGGCCACGCTGGTGGGCATGCTCAAGGGCACGCACTACTACAATCCGGTGGCCAATCCGGTGCGCTCGCTGGCGCGCCGCAATGTCGTGCTGGGGCAGATGCGCAAGCATGGCGCGTTCGACGAGCGGCGCTATGCGGCGCTGATCAAGCGCCCGCTCCGCCTGCGCTTTGCGCGCCTGCCGGACCGCAGCGGCAAGGACAACCACTTCAGCGCCTACGTGCGCAAGTGGCTGCTCGACTGGGCCGACGAAAACGATGTGAATCTGCAACTTGACGGGCTGGTCGTGCGCACCACGCTCGACACCGCGCTGCAGGCCGACGCCGAACGCGCGGTCAAGCGCCAGGCCGACATGCTGCAGGCCATTGCCGACGTCGAATGGGCGAACCCGAATGTGCCGCGCTCGACGTCCGGCAGCATGTACACGTCGATGCGGCGCAGTGTCGATCCATTCTCGTACTACTGGATCACGCACGGGCGCGAGCTCGATGCATTCGTGCGCGAGACGGGCGCGTACCGCAACGCGGTCGAAGGCGGCGAAGCGCCAGCGGACGCACTCAAGCGCATCAAGGCCGACCGCAGTTTCATGGCCGACCTGAAAAGCGCCAAGTCACGCCTGGAAGCAGGCTTTGTCGCGATCGATCCGGCCACCGGCGAGGTCAAAGCCTGGGTCGGCAGCCGCGACTTCGAGCGCGACCAGTTCGATCACGTGGCCCAGGCCGCACGCCAGCCGGGCTCGACCTTCAAGCCGATCGTGTATGGCGCTGCGCTCGAACGGGGCATCCCGCAAGACCAGATGTACCGCGACGTGGTGCAGTCCTTCCGTGGCGCGAATGGCAGCGTCTGGAAACCGACCGACATGAGCGGCAACACGGGCCGCGCGATGTCGATGCGCGAGGGCCTGATCTATTCCAAAAACACGATCACCGCGCAGGTGAGCCAGGAAGTAGGCCTGCAACCGATCATCGACCTGGCCCAGCGGCTGGGTATTCGCCAGAGCAAGCTCGAAGCCGTGCCGGCGCTGGCGCTGGGCACCAGTCCGGTGACGCTGCTGGAAATGGTCAGCAGCTATGCGACCATTGCCGCGCAGGGTGAATACCGCAAGCCGATCTTTGTGCGCCGCATCGAAGACCGCGACGGCAACGTCATCGCCGATTTCGGCGGCAGCGCGCCCGAGCGCGCCATGTCGCAGCAATCAGCCCTGACCCTGATCGACATGCTGCGCGGCGTCGTCACGCGCGGCACCGGCGCCGGCGTGCGCAGCCGCTTCGGCATCTATGGTGACGTTGCCGGCAAGACCGGCACCACGCAGAACAATACCGATGGCTGGTTCATCATGATGCACCCGAACCTCGTGGCTGGTGCCTGGGTGGGGTTCAACGACAACCGCGTGGCCATCCGCAGCACCTACTGGGGGCAGGGCGGCCACAATGCGGCGCTGCTGGTGGGTGACTTCTTCCGCGGCGCGCTGGACTCCAAGCGCCTCGATGCGGCGGCCTTGCTGCCGGGCGGCAAACGCCCGGAGCCGCGCCGCTACGAAGAAGAAGCGCCCGAGGAAGAGATCTTCGAGGAAGCCTTGATCGAACTGGCGCCGGGCTCGCGCGCCGATCAGCTCGATTTCCTGCAGCAGCCGGTACCGATCCAGCAAGAAGAGGCGATCGAGGTCAGCGAGCCGCAGCAGCAGCAGGAACAGGCCCCGCCAGCCTCTAGCGGCCAGTTGCCGCCGGTGCCGATTCCTTAGCCGCCGCGTCCGCGGCCGGCTCGGCACGCAGCAGCGGGTACGGGTTGATGGCGCCACCCGTCTCGTAGATGCCGTAGTGCAGGTGCGGTGGCGTGCCTTTCGCATTGCCCGTATTGCCGACGTACCCAAGCACGCGGCCAGCCTCGATGCGCATCCCGGCCTCGACGTCGGAATAACGGTCCAGGTGCGCATAATAATGGCGCTGACCGCCTGGGCCCGTGACCCAGACCACCAGGCCGCCGAGGCGGTTGGTGCCAACCTGCGCCACGATGCCTTCGGTGCTCGACAACACCGGTGTGCCGCGCTTGGCGAAGATATCGATGCCCTCGTGTTTGCGGCCTTCGCTGCGCGCGCCACCCCACGTATCGCGCAGCGCGCGGACCTTGACGCCGTCAACGGGCACCGGCAGCGCGGTGGGCTTGGGCATCGACGCCAGACGCATCGTGTACAGCGCCCGTTCGATGGTGGGTTGCAGCAGGGCGTAGCCCAGGATCAGGATGACGGCAACCACGAGGGCGCGCAGGAAAATTCGCATGGTGGTCTCGTATTGACAAGGTGATATCAATCAGGTGGGGACGCTTTGCCGGATTCCCAGTCTGCAGGGCGGGTCATCCGGCGCGGATGCGATATTCTGGGCGCCTACAACCTCTGGAAAGAAACACCATGCGCGCAAGCCTTTGTCTCCTGTCCGTCAGCCTCGCCCTGGGCGCCTGCTCCAGCATTCCTGCAACTGCGCCTTCAGATTCGCCATCGACCGGACCCGCGACGGCCGTCGCAACACCGACGCTGGCCGGCACGAGCTGGCGCCTGGCGTCGTTCCAGGCGAACGACGATGGCAGCCAGCCACTGCGGCCCGGCACGCCGGATGGCTTCACGCTGTCGTTCGGCCAGGATGGCCGCCTGGCCGTCAAGCTCGATTGCAATCGAGGCAACGGTCCGTGGCAGGCCGTGGCCACCGATGCGACGGGCGGCACCTTGACCCTGGGGCCGGTCGCGACGACCCGCGCGATGTGTCCGCCCGATGCAGTGGGCTCGCGCCTGGCGCAGGACCTGCCGGCGCTGCGCACCTGGCGTCTGCAGGACAATCGCCTGCACACGGGTTTGCCGGCCGACGCCGGTGTCTATGTGTGGGAACGCATCACGCCATAGCCGGCACGCGCACGACAAAGCAACTGCCTTTGCCGGGCCCGTCGCTGTGCACGGCCACGGTGCCGCCGTGCAGGGCGGTGAGTTGCTTGACCAGCGCCAGGCCCAGGCCCAGGCCGCCCTGGCCACGGTCGATGCTCGTCGGCCCCTGCACCAGTACATCGAAGATCAGCGGATGCAACTCGGGCGCGATGCCCACGCCGGTGTCGCTGACGCTGACCGCTATCTGATCTCCGTCGCGCCAGACACGCACGTCGATGCGGCCGCCTTTCGGCGTGTACTTGATGGCGTTGTGCAGCAGGTTGTCAACGACCTGTTCCAGACGGGTACGGTCGCCGTCGACCCAGGTATCCGGGATCGTCTCGATGGTCCAGGCGTGCGCGCCGGCGTCGACCAGCGCCTTGGCTTCGGCGCTGCTGCGCACCACCTGCGCGACATCGATGCGGGCGCGGTGCAGCACGATCTTGCCCGACAGGATGCGCTGTACGTCCAGCAGGTCGTCGACGATGCAGGTCAGGTGACGCATCTGGCGCCGGCTGATGTCGCGCGCATTGGCCGCGACCTGCGGCTTGAGATTGGGCATGTCCAGCACCGACATCGCCCCCGAGATCGCTGCCAGCGGGTTGCGTAGTTCGTGACCCAGCATGGCAAGGAAATCGTCCTTGGCCCGGCTCTGGGCCTCGGCCAGCCGGCGCGCGCGCTGTTCGCTGACCAGCAACTGTTCGCGTTCTTCCTGGAGCGATTTGCGCACCTGGCTTTCGCTGGACAGCGCTTCGCTGGTCCGGGCAAGACCTTCGACCAGGGCGTCGACTTCCTCGACCCGGGTGCGGGCGGGCAGGGCAATCGCGCCGTCAGCCAGCAGCGTGACGGCCGCCGCTGCCTGGCTCAGCGCCCGCTCGAGGGTACGCCCGAGATACAAGACGACGGCCACCGCCAGGCCCAGCAGCAGCAGCAGCACGAGCGCCGCGTACCAGGTTGCAGTACGCGCAGCCGCCTCGATCTGCGCCACCGGCACGCCGATGACGATGGTCCAGTCGCTGCTTTTCGAACGGGTGAACACGCCGTAGACGTCACGCCCATCCTGCGTTACGTGGCGGAACACGCCGTGGTTCGCCGCGCGCGTGGCGGCCAGGAAATCCGCGCCCATCGGCTGGCCCAGTGTGTCCGACCCGCGGTTGCGCATGATGGCCAGCCCGTTGCGATCGAAGATCCCGACTTTCCAGTCTTCGCCAATGGCGTCATGGCGCAGGATGCGCTCGAAGAAGCGCACGTCGAAAATCTGGCTGACGATGTTGTACTGGCCATCTTCGAGCGGGGCCGGGACGCTGACCGCGACGGTCGGCAGTCCCGAATACTCGTCGATGAAATAGCCCGACACGAGGGTGCCGCCGGCAAGCGAGACCTGACTCGCCCAATCGCGGGTTGTTGACAGCAACTTGGTGCCGACCGGCGCCTGTGTGGTGAACAGTTCACGGCCTTTGCTGTCATACAGCACGGTCCAGGATTGGGCATTGTTGGCGTTCGTGCTCGAGGTCCAGCGATGCAGGCGCGCATAGTCCTGCTGGCGCATGCCTTCCGAATAAGCGACGGCGCGCAGCGACGCTTCGGCAGCGGCGATCTCGCGGTCGATCTGGAAAGCGGTGGCGCGGGCCATCTCGCGCACGCTGCGCAGGCGCGAGTCACGTTCCCAGTCAAGCAGCATGGACAGGCCGATCCATGAGGCGATTGCCACGGGTAGCAGGATCGCCCCTGCCATCAGGAACAGGTAAGTGCGGGTTTTCATCGATAGTCGGCGGCGGGCGCGACAAGAAGGCGTGATGCAGCAGATGCTGCGCGCCGTGCCGGGAAAGCGCGTATTGTACTTAAGTTAATAGTGGGATGGGTCGATCTCACGTGCGCGTGCAGGCCGGGCTTGTCAACCGTGCCTGCACGGGCACACCGGCATGTGATCAGAGAATCGGCGTGCCACCGGTGACGGCGATCCGCGCGCCGGAGATATAGCTGGCTTCGTCCGAGGCCAGCATCACGAACACGGGCGCTACTTCCTTTGGCTGGCCCGGGCGTTTCATCGGTGTTTCGTCACCGAAGCTCTCCACTTCATCCGCCGGCATGGTCGACGGGATCAGCGGCGTCCAGATCGGACCCGGTGCGACCGAGTTGACGCGGATGCCCTTGTCGGCCAGCAGCTGCGACAGGCCACCCGTGAAGTTGGCGATCGCGCCCTTGGTGGTGGCGTAGGCCAGCAGTGTTGGCTTGGGTTTGTCCGAGTTGATCGACGTCGTGTTGATGATCGACGAGCCACGCGGCATGTGCTTCACCGCAGCTTTGCACAGATGGAACATCGCGGTGATGTTGACCTGGAACGTGTAGTCCCATTCGGCGTCCGGGATGTCTTCGATGGACTCATGGCTCATCTGGAAGGCAGCGTTGTTGACCAGCACGTCGATGCGGCCGAATTCGGTTACGGCGCGCTCGATGACCGCGCGGCAATGCGCCGGATCGGCCAGGTCGCCCGGCACCAGGATCGCGCGGCGGCCGGCTTCTTCGACCAGGCGCGCTGTTTCCCTGGCGTCGTCGTGTTCGTTCAGGTACGAGATCAGGACATCAGCGCCTTCGCGCGCGTACGCCAGCGCCACGGCGCGACCGATGCCGCTGTCGCCGCCCGTGATGACGGTGGCCTTGTCCTGCAGGCGGCCGGAACCGCGATATGAGGTTTCGCCGTGATCGGCCTTGGGATGCAGGGCGGCTTCGCTGCCCGGGGGTGTTTGCTGTTGGGATGGCATGTTCATCGGTGGATCCTTTCAGAATTCAGAGCTGAGGGGGAGCCGACTTGAGCTGACTTTATTGAGAGCTGACTCGAGAGCAGACTGCATAAGACACCAGAGTGACAGTCGCAGCCGCGACGGTCGGTTAGGTGACACACCCAGGGGCGACCATGTTTCAGTAGCAACCACGATAGGCCGCAACCAGGTTTTCGGGTAGGCTTATGCTATTGACAAGGCCATACCAGGAGACCCGCATGTCCACAGCCTACGCAACCCGCCAGCCCGAGCGCGCCGAGATCGATTCGGCACCAGGCATTCTCGTCCTCGACTTCGGCACCGATTGGTGCGGATATTGCCGCGCGGCCGCGCCGGCGATCGCCCAGGCCGTCGCAGGGCAACCGGCCGCCAGGCACGTCAAGGTCGAGGATGGTCCCGGCCGGCCGCTGGGCCGGTCGTTTCGCGTCAAGCTGTGGCCGACGGTGGTCGTGCTCAAGGACGGCCAGGAAGTCGCGCGCGTGGTGCGCCCGGCCGATGCTGATACCGTGACTGAAGCGCTGGCGCAGGCGGCTGCATGAGCGTCGTCACGGCCAACAAGCCCCGTACCGTCCTGTTTGCCAGCTTGATCGGCACGACCATCGAATTCTACGATTTCTATATCTACGCCACGGCCGCCGTACTGGTATTTCCACGGCTGTTTTTCCCGACCGCTGACCCGGGCGCCGCGATGCTGCAGTCGCTGGCAACGTTTGCCATCGCCTTCTTCGCGCGTCCGGTGGGCTCGGCCGTGTTTGGCCACTTCGGTGACCGCGTGGGCCGCAAGGCAACGCTCGTTGCCGCGCTCCTGACGATGGGCCTGTCGACCATCCTGATCGGCCTGTTGCCCACCTACGCCCAGATCGGCGTGGCCGCGCCCCTGCTGCTGGCGCTGTGCCGCTTCGGCCAGGGCCTGGGCCTGGGCGGTGAATGGGGTGGGGCGGTGCTGCTCGCCACCGAGAATGCGCCGCCGGGCAAGCGCGCCTGGTACGGGATGTTCCCCCAGCTGGGCGCGCCGATCGGCTTCTTCCTGTCGGGCGGCGTGTTCCTGCTGCTGGGCGAGTTGATGACCGACGCCGACTTCTTCGCCTGGGGCTGGCGCATTCCATTCCTGGCCAGCGCCGTGCTGGTGGGCGTGGGCCTGTACATTCGCCTCAAGATCACCGAGACGCCGGACTTCCAGAAGGTGTTGGACAGCAAGGCGCGGGTCAAGGTGCCGGTCGTGACCGTCATGCGCGACCATCGCCGCGCGCTGGTGCTGGGCACATTCATCGCGCTGGCCACCTTCGTCATCTTCTACCTGATGACAGTCTTTGCGCTGAGCTGGGGCACGGCGCAGCTCGGATACACACGCCAGCAATTCCTGCTGCTGCAATTGTTCGCGGTGCTGTTCTTTGCGCTGACCATCCCACTGTCGGCGCTGCTGGCCGACAAGCGTGGCCGGCGCACCGCGATGATGCTCGTCAGCGGGGCGATCGCTCTCTTTGGCCTGCTGTACGGGCCGCTGTTCGGGGCAGGCGGCGCCTGGTCGGTCGGCGCCTTCATGGTGCTGGGCATGTGCCTGGTCGGCTTCACGTACGGGCCGCTGGGCACGCTGCTGGCCGAGCTGTTCCCGGCCGAGGTGCGCTACACGGGCGCGTCGCTGACCTTCAATTTTGCCAGCATCCTGGGCGCGTCAGTGGCGCCGTATATCGCGCTGTGGCTGGGCACGAACTACGGGCTGGAGTATGTCGGTTACTACCTGAGCGGCGCGGCGCTGATCAGCCTGCTGGCGCTGATCATGGCCCGCAGCCTGATACCGCACACGGCGAAGGCGTGAACGAACGCCGCTTCGGCGCGCTGACGGGACGTGCGCCGCACGTCTCCGATTCGGCGTTCCTGGCGGCACTGTATCTGGCGACGCGGCCCGACCTGGGCGCGTTGCCAGTGCCGCGCAGCGTGATCGAGGGCATCGCGCGGCACCAGCAGCAACTGCAGATAGAGGCATATGCACAGCGCTATCCTGCCGCCGAGACATGGTTGCTGACCGATGGCGAAGAAGCGCTGGGACGGGTGGTGCTGGACTGGAAGAGCGACACGCTGCGCGTGGTCGACCTGGCGGTGGCGCCCCACGCCCGCCGTTACGGCGTCGCGCGCACGGTGCTGGGGGCATTGCAGGACGCCTGCCGGGGGCAGCGCACGATCGCGCTGCGCGTGCGCGTCGAGAATGCCGCCGCACGCGCGCTGTACGCGGCGTGCGGCTTTGCCGTCGTGCGGGACGACGGCGCGACGCTGGAACTGGCCTGGGGTTGAGCGTCTAGAACGAATAGACCATCGTCAGCGAGGTCTGGGTATCCGTGTTCTTCTTGTCTTCGGGCACGCTGCTGTCGTTGCGGACGCTGAAACCTGCCTTCATCTGCATGCTGCCGTTGATCTTGGTCGACAGCGACGTCTCGGCCACCGAGTGGGTATTGGATGTGCCTTTCTCGACGCTGATCGTCTGCGCAAAGAACGCCGACGGGCTGACCTGCCAGCGGAACTGCGCCGCGCCGCGCACGGTCAGGCCGTCTTCTTCTTCGTCCGTCTCGCGCCTGCCGTTGAAGTAGCCCGGACCGATCTCGACGTCGAGCGTCTTGTCCGGCGCCGTGTACCAGCGCGAGCCGTAACCGACCGACAGTGACGAGTAGCGCACGTAGGCGCCGAACTTGTCGTTCACGTGCGAGCCGAGGACGAAGGCGCGCCGGCCGTCGCCCAGCAGCTTGAACGAGGCCTTGGCCGAGGTGGCCCAGCGCTCGGCCGACCGCGCGCGCAGCAGTTCGCCTTCTTCGTTCTCGTACTCGTCTTCCTTGAAGTAGCCGCTGGCAATGAATTCATGGCTCCAGTCCGACGTTTCGTGGCGGGCGTCGATCTTGCCCGTCACCGACGTGCCGCTCGTGTTGCCGGAGGTATTGATCGCGCCGAGTTCGGCCGAGGTGAACCAGCCACCATCGGGAATCGCCGGCATCATGACTTTGAGCGGCGCATGGACGTCGCCAACCTGGGGAAGATCGGGGGCCGCGTTGGCCGCGCCGTGGACGCTGACAACGAGCAGCGCCAGGATCGGGGATAGTTTCATCAGCATCCGTTGAGAAGCATGGACCGCACTGCACCAGACCTGCGCAGGGCAACCGGCCCATCGTTCGTGAATCGTGCGCGGCAGCATTGTCGCCGCGAGTTGGCCGATATTGTAACGCATCACCTGCGCGATGCGGCGTGCATGGAGACCCGGATCGCGCCGCGCACTGGCATTCAGGCCCCGACGTAGGCGATCTTGAACGCGAACAGCGCGGCGATCACCCAGACGACCGGTTTCACATCGCGCGCGCGGCCCGTCAATAGCTTGAGCACGGCGTAGCTGATGAAGCCGAACGCAATGCCTTCAGCGATCGAATACGTGAACGGCATGCCCAGCGCGGTAACGGCCGCCGGAATGCTTTCGGTAGTGTCGCTCCAGTCGACTTCGCCCAGGTCGGCCAGCATCAGGCAGGCGACAAAGAGTAGCGCCGGCGCGGTCGCGTAGGGCGGAACCACCGACGCCAGTGGCGCGATGAACAGGCACGCCAGGAACAGCGCGGCGACGGTCAGCGCCGTCAGGCCTGTGCGCCCGCCCACCTGCACACCGGCCGCGCTTTCGATGTAGGCCGTCGTGCTCGACGTGCCGAGCACGCTGCCGGCGACAATGGCGCCGCTGTCAACCAGCAACGCCTTGTTCAGGCGCTCCATCTTGCCTTCGACCAAAAGGCCGGCACGGCGCGCCACGCCCATCAGCGTGCCGGTCGCATCGAACAGCTCGACCAGGAAGAACACCAGCACCACATTGAGGATGCCAGCCGCCAGCGCGCCCGGGATATCCAGCGCAAACAGCGTTGGCGAAATGGGTGGCGGCAGCGAGAATACGCCCTGGTAGGTATTGCCGCCGAAGAAAAAGCTGAGCACGGTCACCAGCACGATGCCGATCAGGATCGCGCCGCGCACCCGCAGCCGGTCCAGCGCAACGATCACGAAGAAGCCCAGCACGGCCATCATCGCTGCCGGCTGGTGCAGGTCGCCCGCCTTGACGAGCGTGGCGTCGCTGGCGACGACGATACCGGCGTTCTTGAGGGCGATCAGGGCCAGGAACATGCCCAGTCCGACCGTGATGCCGACCCGCATCGAGCGCGGAATGCCGTCGACGATCATTGCCCGCAGGCCGACCATCGTCACGAGGATGAACAGGCACCCCGAAATGAACACGGCGCCCAGCGCCGCCTGCCACGGGATGCCCATGCCGAGCACGACGGCGTAGGCGAAGTAGGCATTCAGGCCCATGCCGGGCGCCATCGCAATCGGGTAGTTGGCGTACAGGCCCATCAGGGCGGTGCCGCCGGCGGCGATCAGGCAGGTTGCGACGAAGACGGACGCTTTCGGCATGCCGGCGTCGCCCAGAATCGATGGATTGACAAAAATGATGTAGACCATCGTCAGGAACGTGGTCAGGCCCGCCATGAGTTCGGTGCGGACGGTGGTGTTGTTGGCGCTGAGTTGGAAGAAACGGTCGAGCATGGTGATCCTGCAGAATACGGTAGGGCGAAGCATATCATTGCGCGTCAGCGTCACGGCGATCGATGGCGACTGTCAGGGCCCATGCCAGGGTGTTACCATGCCGGCACGATTCTTTTTTCATTTTCATTCTTCGACTTCAGACATGCCAAAAAACAAGCGTCCGGTGCCCCGCACCTCGAACAACACACGCGAACCGGACACCAATGCCCAGGCCCAGGAAATGGCCGATCTGGCGCTCGAGATTGCCGAGCGCGAAGACCTGGAAACGGGCGAGCCCGACACCGTGCGCCGCGACCAGCTCGTGCTGGCGGTGCGCAAGGCCGTGCGCAAGAAGCGCGACGAGGTCCTGTACGAGGCCATCGAACTGGCCCGCTTTACGGATCCACTCGCCTGCCGCGTGCTGCGCGGGTGCATCGAAGAAGAAGCAGCGACGCTGCGCGTTGGGCGCGAAGGCGGCCCGGAACACGAGATCGACGCCTTCATGGTGCCGCTGTTCGTGCGCAGCGAGGGCGGGTTGGTGGCGCAGGAATTGTTCCAGGACGAAGCGGCCTTCGAGGCGCTCGTGGCCAGCTTCCGCAGTGGTGGCCTGGACAGCCCGGATGCGCGCGTGATCCTGCTCCAGCACGCGTTCGACCTGGGCGAGATCGACCATATCGCCTACGGCACGCTGCACGAGATGCTGCGCGAAGCCGCCGCCTCGCTGATGGAAAAGAAATTGCAACCGGCCCCGACCATCGCGGCAAGCATGCGCGGCTGGACCGGCGAGCCGGTCGCGCCCGACGAAACGGCGCTCGAGCTGCGTTTTCTGCTGGGCTTTTCGTTCAAGCGCAGCGACGATGCCTTCTACCGGATTCCGAAGGACGAGGCCGGCAGCGACGCCTATTTCACGGCCCGCATGGACCGATACCGTGACTGGACCGTGGCGGCGGCGCCTCTGGTAGCGCGCTGCCTGGCGGCCGACCCCGCACGGCTCGACCTGAACTTTTTATACCAGGACCTGTTCTACGGCGCCAAGGAGCAGGGCGTGGCCGAGCTGGCGACGCTTGGCGTGCTGGCCGAGATCAAGGGCCTGCTGCAGGCCAAGGACCTGGCGCCGGAGGCCGTGCATGCGGCTGTTGCGCCGATCGATATGGGCGAACATATCCTGCTGCGCGCGAACCTGTATGCGCTGGATGGTGGTCAGCCATGGGGCAGCGTCGAGAAGCTGGTCGACTTGGCCGCCGATCTGGTACTTGAGGTCGACGAACTGTGCGACGCGCTGCTGTCGCTTGGCCTCGAAGGCGTGTCCATTGCCGTGGGCTTCAGCGACGACGGCCATGCTGAGGGCGCCGAACCGTACCACCCAGGCTGAGCTGCGCAACCTGTTCGGGCGCATTGCCAGGCGCGCCCGGACAGGTTGACGGTACTGGAATTGCCAATCTGTTGTGCAGCGCAACCTGTCTGAACTTCCAATTTTTCGGCGTGACTTTTGGTGAGTTTCGTCAAGATTTTCACTTCTATTCGTAGTGGAATTTCCTGTCGCGCTGTAGGACGCCACTGACAGGAAATCATGTCAAAAATCGGCTTCTCCTATGAAGCTCGACAAAAATCTTCCACTGTCCTGTTACATTTCCTGAAATATTGCTATGCACAAATCAAAAAATTAAGAAAATTGCATGTTACGATCCACTCGTCCGGCCAGGTTCCCGCGCGCAAGCAGCGGTGGTCCCGAGTAGAGAGAGAAGAACCGTCCGGCTGCACAATTACCAACAACTATAGCGCCACCAAGGCGAAAAGGAAAACTCACATGCCGACCCTCATCGTGTTCTGCCATCTCCGCTGGGATTTCGTGTTTCAACGCCCTCAGCACCTGATGACACGTCTGGCTCAACACTACAAGATTCTCTTCGTCGAAGAGCCGATGCACACGGATGGCGAAGCGCGCCTGGAAAAGATGGAAGTTGCCGACAACATCACCGTCTGCCGTCCGCACACGCCGATTCATCAGTGGGGTTTCCACGATGACCAGCTGCCAACGCTGCAAGTTCTCCTGGCCGACCTCGTGCCAGCTGGCGAAGAGCCAATCGTCTGGTTCTACACCCCAATGGCACTGCCACTGCTGCAAGGCCTGAAGCCTTCGAAGGTGATCTACGACTGCATGGACGAGCTGGCAATGTTCAAGAACGCCCCGAAGCAGCTGCTGCAGCGCGAAAGCGCCTTGCTCAACATCGCCGACGTGGTGTTCACCGGCGGCCCGAGCCTGTATCAGTCCAAGCGCGACCGTCACGCCAACGCGCACTGCTTCTCGAGCAGCGTTGACGCCGGCCACTTCCGCCAGGCACAGGATGCCGCGATTTCGCATCCTGACCAGAACCATATCGCCCATCCGCGCCTGGGTTTCTATGGCGTGATCGACGAGCGCTTCGACGTCGACCTCGTCTCGAGCATGGCCGATGCGCATCCGGAATGGCAAATCGTCCTGGTGGGTCCGGTCGTCAAGATTGATCCGGCAACGCTGCCAAAGCAGGCCAACGTGCACTACATGGGTCAGCGCACCTACAACGAGTTGCCACAGTTCCTGGCAGGCTGGGATGTGTGCCTGCTGCCATTCGCGATCAACGACTCGACCAAGTTCATCAGCCCAACCAAGGTGCTGGAATACATGGCAGCTGAATTGCCATCGGTGTCCACACCGATCACCGACGTCAAGGTGCCATACGGTGACGTGGTCGAGATCGCCGAATCGCACGCTGACTTCATCGCAGCCTGTGAACGCCAGCTGGCGCTGACGCCCGAAGCCCGTGCAACGATGGCGGCGCGCATGCGTGAGGTCGTGGCCGGCACGTCGTGGGATCTGACCGCGCGCAGCATGCATGAGCTGATCGAGAGCGCCGTGCGCAGCAACAAGGTCGAGCGCTTCTTCGCCAGCAACCAGGAAGCCGTGCCAAGCACGCCCGATCTGGTCGCGGTTGCCAACGCGGGTTAATCGCGGCAGCAAGCGGTAATAAAAAGGCCGGTGTCGCAGGACACCGGCCTTTTTTTTTGCGTGGGCACCTCGTACGGGCTATGTCATCTGCCGCAGCACGTCCTCGATCGCTTCCACGGTTGCCGGCTTCGTCAGGTGCGCATCGAAGCCGGCCTGCGCGGTGCGTTCACGGTCGGCCGCGCCGCCCCAGCCGGTCAGTGCCACCAGGCGCACGGCCGCGTAGCGGGCATCGGCGCGGATCGCGGTGGCGACCTCGTAGCCGGACAAGCCCGGCATTCCCAGATCCAGAAACACAACGTCCGGCATCAGCATTGGCAGCATCCGCAGCGCCTGATGGCCATCGTTGGCGACCGGTGCGCTGTGGCCCAGCATCGACAGCAGTGCGGCCAGGGTTTCAGCCGCATCACGGTTATCGTCGACCACCAGCACGCTGCAGGGTGGCACCGCGCCTGCCGGGACCGCCTGGGATGCTGGCGGCGCTGCACCGACATGCTCGCTGTCAATGGGCAGGCGCACCGTGAACCGGCTGCCCGCATTCGTCCCGGCGCTATCGGCGCGCACGCTGCCGCCATGCAGTTCGACCAGGCTGCGCACGAGCGACAGGCCGATGCCGAGGCCGCCGGAGCCTGGCTGCTGCGCCTGGCCAACCTGCGTGAACATCCGGAATACCACTTCGAGCGCATCGGTTGCGATGCCGATGCCGTTGTCAGTCACGGTGATGACGGCGTCGTTGCCATCCCGCTCGGCGCACAGCGCGATGCGCCCGCCCTTGGGCGTGTAGCGCGCCGCGTTGTTCAGCAGGTTGCTGATGACCTGGGTCAGACGTGTGGGATCGGCCAGCAGCGGCAGGGGCAGGGTGGGCAGGTTCACGGTGAACGTGTGCCGCGCCGCCTGGAGCAGCGGCATGCTCGTCTCGATGGCTGCGTTCACGACCGTGGCCAGGTCGACCGGTTCGCAGCGCAGCTCGACCTGGCCGCGCTGGATACGGGCGACGTCGAGCAGATCGTCGACCAGCAGGACCAGGTGGTCGAGTTGCCGACCCATGATCTCGTGCACGCGGCTGACCGCAGCGGCGTCGCCCGGCGCGCGCCGGATGAATTGCAGCCCGCTGCGGATCGGCGCCAGCGGGTTGCGCAGCTCGTGCGCCAGCGTGGCGAGAAATTCGGTCTTGAGCCGGTTGGCCTCGGACAGGTCGGCCGCCATCTGGCGCAGCGCCGCGTCCGACCGGCGCCGTTCGGTCACGTCGGTGAACAGCACCGCAAGGCGGTACGCGAACGGCCCGCCCAATCGTGTGGCATACACGTCGTACCAGCGCGACAGGCCCTTGACTTCGTTCTCGAAGCGTACCGGCGCGCTAGTGGCGGCAACCCGGCCATAGATGTCGAACCAGTGCTGTTCGAGGCCTGGCACCAGTTCGCGCGCGGTCTTGCCGATCGCGTCGACGAGACCGGTGTGCTTGATGAACGCGGGATTGGTTTCGACGAAGCGGTAGTCGCATGGTGCGCCGTCGGCATCGAACAGCATGTCGATCACGCACAGGGCGTCGTCGATCGAGTTGAACACGGTGCGGTAGCGCTCTTCGCTGGCGCGCAGTTGCTGCTCTGCCTCGAGCTGGCGGGTGGCGTCGATGATCACGCCGCGCACCGTCGTGGGCAGTCCGTCGCCGTTGGTGTCGACATGGCCGCGCGCCATGACCCAGCGCCAGCCGCCGCCGGGCAGACGGATCCGGTAGGTGGCCCCATACGCGCTGCACGCCGCAATGGCCGTGCGGATCTCGGCCCGCGTCGACTCGACGTCTTCGGGATGGATGGCGGCCAGGTAGCGGGCCAGCGGGACGCTGCTGCGTTCGTGGCGGGGGACGCCAAACAGATCGGCCACGCGCTCGTCGGCCTCGACGCGATCGGCGCTGATATCCCACGACCAGATGCCCAGTTCGGCAGCTTCGATGATGCGCGCGAGGCGCCGGCTGGTGTCGTCGAGCGCGACCTCGGCGCGCCGGCGCTCGATCTGCGTGTCGAAGGCAGCGGTGTAGAAGCGCGCTTTGGCACGCAGGATCGTTGGCGAGAGTGGTTCGGTCAGTACGGCAATGACGCCGGCGTCGTACAGCGACTCGTGCGACATCGGCAGCGGCAGCGGCAAGCCCATCGCAACGATGGGCGTCAAGCTCGACCGTGCATTGCTGCTCACGGCGGACACGACGGCGAGCATGCCGTCCGGGTCACCCGCATAGCCGACCAGCACCAGGGCGAAATCCCGGCGCTGTACCTGCGTCAGGCCGTCTTCGAGGGACGTCGCATGCACGACCGCCCTGCCAAGTTCGCGCGCGACCTCCGTCACGACAGGATCGACGGTGGCGTGCGGGCAGATGAACAGAATGCAACTACTGGTGAGACTGTCGGGACAGTCGTTGG
Organism: Oxalobacteraceae sp. CFBP 8761; assembly: GCA_014841595.1. Taxonomy (NCBI): domain Bacteria; kingdom Pseudomonadati; phylum Pseudomonadota; class Betaproteobacteria; order Burkholderiales; family Oxalobacteraceae; species Oxalobacteraceae sp. CFBP 8761. Next base: position 2,245,046 of record JACYUE010000001.1, read on the forward strand.
GAGTGTTCAACATGCGCCTGGCTTGCGAGTGTGTTTACTCTGACAATCTAATGCGCTGCTGAGCAAGTGTCAATGACAGACTTGCTCGCAAACAAGGCGGCTGGCACCACTGGCACCACTGGCACCACTGGCACCGGCCGCGCAATCACGGTATTACGGTTTTTCAGGCACCTGCTGCGAAGGTACCGGGGTTTTCAGTGCCTCTGGCAGAGAATCGGCGATGCCGTTGCCCGGCGCCTGGCCGATGCGTCGCGCTTCGTCGGAGTGCTGATCCAGACTGACTTCCTCGGCAACATCGAAGCGGCCGTCCTCGAAACCTTCCTCGCCTGGCAGCAGGTTCTCGGAGCGTTGTTCCTGACCACCGGCCGGTACCGGCGCGTCTGGCTTGCGGTCTGCTTGTTCTTGATCGGTCATGATAATCTCCAGCGTTGGTTTGATATGCGCCAATTATGTCGCAGCGACCGGGGGCAGGGCGCACGTCAACACCGACTGCGTCACACTGCGCGGACGGTGCGTGGCCTGCCGGTGCGGATGCGCTACGAGAATTTTATGCTCGGGAAATTGTCGCTCAGCTAGAATGCCCGCTGTTTCCCTCACCGTATCGTCATCATGTTCCGATTGTCCTTTGCCAGTATTGCCGCCCGGGTTGCATTCGCTGGCGCGTTGCTGGCCTCCGCGGCCGCCCAGGCCGCGAGTTGCCCTGTCCATTACCTCGACGGCCGTCCGCCGGAAATCCAGAACCAGAAGCTGGCCGTGTCCACGCGTGAACTGTGTTACGGCGTGTTTGGCATCGTGCATTCCGGTGTGACCCGTACGCCGTTGTGGTCCGCCGAATATGTGCGCGCCGATAATCTCAAGCGTGCCCAAGGGCTCGATCGGGACGATAAATTCCACGCCGAGTCGCGTCTGCCGCGGGGTCAGCGCGCCGAGCTGTCCGATTACGCCCGCAGCGGCTTCGACCGCGGCCACCTCGCGCCGAACGCGAACATGCCCGACCGCCGCACCCAGCGCGAAAGCTTTTCGCTGGCCAATATGGTCCCGCAAGATCGCGACCATAACCGCAAGATCTGGGCGCCGATCGAAGGCGCCGTGCGCACGATGGCAAAGAAAGAAGGCGAGCTGTACGTGATCACGGGGCCGGCGTTTTTGGGCACGAGCCTGAAAAAAGTCGGCAACGTGATCGTGCCGACCCATCTGTACAAGGTGGTCTACAGCCCGCGCCAGCGCCTGGGCGCGGCCTGGCTGACCGAAAACCGGGCCGATGCCCCGATCAACGTCGTGCCCGTGGCCGAGCTCGAGCGGATCGTCGGCATCGAACTGTTGCCGTCGCTGAGCACGAAGCAGAAGGAACGCATGCTGCGCCTGCCGACGATCAAGCCATCCAAGAAACGTTCATAACACGGAGGATCCATGAGCAAGAAAAAACCCGTCAGCTTTGTCCCGTTCGCCAATGAAGCCGATGTGATCGGGATCGGCGACCTGATGCTAGAAAACCGGCTCGACCGCATCACGATATCCGGCGACGTCGACCTGACTGTGGACGTGCCCGGTCTGGCGCATGCCCGTCGCCTGCACGCCGTGCTGGGCGACATCGTCGCCGCGCTGGAAGCCCGCGAGTCCTCTGGCGAGTTGCCGGCGCAATTACCGCCGCCCGACATCAAGACGATCGACAATCCATTCGCCTGACGTGTGTGTCGACCGGAACTAAATTTCCGCTCGTCAATGGTGTGCGAGTTCTACCGAGAATAGAGTAATGTTGACAACATAGCGCGAACGAAAGAGGCGGCGTCGCCGCCCGCGCAAGACCTACTATTTCGGAGGAACGACCATGCAACATACTCTCGTCGCGGTGTTCGATAACCGCACTGATGCACAGAACGCAATGAACGAATTGCTGTCGTCGGGCTTTACCCGCACCGATGTGCGACTGTCGACCGCCGATGCAGACACGATTGGTCAGAGCGATAGCCTGAACGCATCGTCCGATCTCGATACGACCCGCAGCGCCGATGGCGACACGGGCATCACGGCCAGCATCAAGAATTTCTTCGGCGACCTGTTCGGTTCGGATGACGCCGAACACGCCAACCGCTATGAAGGCGCGGTCAACCGCGGTAGCCATGTGCTGACGCTGGTGGCGAACTCGCTGCCGGAAGTCGAGCGCGGCGCCGACATCGTCGAACGCTACGGTCCGACCGACATCGATGAAACCTCGAGCGGCACGCCAGATCTGGCTTCGACCGGCTTCAGCAGCGGCGCAATGCACGCCGGCAGCACGATCGGCATGCAGCAGGCATCGTCGATGTCGGCGCAATCGAGCTCGACCCCAACCTCGACTGGCGCCGGCTCGGTGCAAGCCGCGGCGATCCCGTCCCTGGACAATCCAGGCGACCGTCAGCTGTTCCAGCATCAGGAATCGCTGGGCACGTCCGATCTGACCAACTCGACGCACCAGGAACCACTGGGCCAGAGCGGCCTGACCGCGACTGGCGGGACGTCGCTGCAAGGTTCGACCCTGCGTGACACGGCAATCCAGGGTTCGGCTCTGGATGGTTCGATCCGCCAGGGTTCGACCGCTGTTGATCGTGGCGACTCGCTCCAGCGCGATACGACGATGGGCGGCGCCAACAGCACCGGCACCCGGTTCACCGACAAGCAGCGCAATGGCGTGCGCATCTTCTCGCGCGGCCAGTCCGATGCCGCACTGGGCACGGCGCCGGGTTTTGATTCGGGTTCGGGCAGCAGCGCGATGGGTTCCCTGAACGGCGACGACACGTATTACCGCAATCATTTCGACACCACGTACGGCGCGACTGGCGCATCGTACGACGAGTACGCACCTGCGTACAGCTACGGTAGCGAAGCTGCCCGCAGCGGCCGTTACACCAACGGCGCCTGGGACGATATCGAGACCGACCTGCGCAACGACTGGGACAGCCGTTACGCGACCGGTGGCGAGCCATCGACCTGGGAAAAGATGAAGGCCGCCGTGCGTCACGGTTGGGAACGCATGACCGGTGACAACGACGACGATCAGTACCGCAGCCACTACGACAGCACCTACGCGTCGACCGGCGAAAAGTATGACGACCTCAAGCCGGCCTACTCCTACGGCACCGAAATGCGCCGTAGCGAGATGTACCGTAACCGTCCATGGGACGATGTCGAGAGCGACCTGCGCACTGGCTGGGACAGCCGCATCGACGGCACCCGCGAATTTTCCACCACCGGCAGCGACAGCAGCGAGCCATCGGCCTGGAATCGCGTCAAGAACGCCGTGCGTCATGGCTGGGACAAGATGACCGACGACAATGACGACGACATCTACTACCGCAGCCACTGGAATTCGGTCTACGGCAGCACCGGCGGCGCCTACGACGAATTCCGTCCGGCTTATAACTACGGCACCGAGATGGCGCGCGAAGAAAAGTACCGCAACCGTCCATGGACCGAAGTCGAAGCCGATCTGCGCAGCGATTGGGACAACCGTTATCCGGGCGAGCAATCGACCTGGGACAAGATGAAGTCGGCGGTTCGTCACGGCTGGGAACGCATGATGCGTTAAGCCTGTCGGATAACTGACAGAAGTAAAACGGCGCCTGTTGGCGCCGTTTTTTTTACGCCTCGAGCCCGTAATATCGGCCATGTGCCAGCAGATCACGCCGCCTCGGTCATCGGCAGGCTGATCCGGTTACGCCCCAGGTGCTTGGCCCGGTACAAGGCTGCATCGGCAATCGCGACCAGCTGGTTGGCATGGTTGTCCGGCCCGGCGATGGCCGTGGCCGCGCCGATCGACACGGTGACGTGGCCGGCGGCGAAGCGGCACGGCAACTGCAGTTGTTCGACCCGGCTGCGGATCCGTTCGGCCACGATGGCTGCGCCCTTGAGCGACTGGTTCGGCAGCACCACGGCGAATTCTTCGCCACCGTAGCGCGCCACCAGGTCATTGGCCCGCATTTCGCTGGCCACGGCGCGTGCAACGCGCTTCAGGCATTCGTCGCCGCCCAGGTGACCATGGGCGTCGTTATAAGCCTTGAAATTGTCGACGTCGACCATTAACAGCGAGAGCGGCTGCACCTGACGCAGTGCGCGCGCCCATTCCGCTTGCAGCGTGTCATCGAAGCAGCGTCGGTTGGCCAGGCCTGTCAGGCCGTCGCGGGTTGCCAGTTGCTCCAGCGCCGCCTGGGCCATCTTTTCATCGGTCAGGTCGCGCAGGGTTTCAACCACGGCCGACAACTGGCCGTTGGCGCCGAAGATCGGACTGGCGTCTGCCGCCAGGTAGCGCCGACGGCCAGCCCGTGGCATGTCGCACCAGCTCTCGATGGACAGCCCCGGCGCGGCGCGCCCGGCATCGCCCGGGGCGGCGAGTGCCTCGCCCGCCTGTGCCGGATCGCAACCGGTGCGCAGGACGAGATCGGCGAGGGTGGGCCGCTGGACGTCGTAGAAGCTGCGCCAATGGTCGCCCGTGCCAAGCACTTCGGGCGCGGGCACACCCGTCAGCTGCTCACAGGCACGGTTCCAGATCGTCACGCGCGCATGGGTATCGAGCACGAAGACCGGTACCGACAGGCTTTCCATCAACTGACCGACGAAGGCGACGTCCTGGAGCAGGGCTGTCGGGTATGCCGCGCTGCTGCTTGTGTTGATCATGAGCAGTCCTCTGCGAGTGGTAGCGCTTCGGTTTGCGGCAACCGGGTAGCTGCCGTCAGGAACCGATTCTGCTACTCGCATCAAGACATGCTATTGATCTTTAGCAAGGAGGTTTCAGCGTTGTGTTTAACGTACACGGTTGTGCGGTCGCACGCCGCTCATCACACGCTGATCACGCAACCACGGCCATTTCCGCAGCAAGTTCGGCAGCGGGATTCCTGACCGGCAGTGACAGGGACCAGCGCCCGGCATGCCCAGCGGTGGCAACGACGCGCAGCACGCCGCCCATGGCGCGGATCTGGTCGATCAGCTCGGCCGGCAGCGAGGCGACTGCGCCAGGGGCACTGGCGCAGCCATCGATCTCCAGACCCAGCGAGCTCGCGTTTTCCAGCAGGCGCACATGCAGTTCGCCGTGCTGGACGCGCGCAGCAGTGGCGAGCACATCCTGCAGCACACGAAACACGGCCAGCCGCGCGGCGCGATCCTGGCTGGCGCGCGAACTGGGGTCGACGCCGGCCTCGAAACGATAGCGCATGCCGTACAGGTGCGCGTGCTCGGCCAGGCAACGTTCGAGCGCGTGGCGCAGGCCGTCGCCCGGACCGAAGCCGCGCAAGCCGCTCGCTACCGCGCGCACGGCGCCGATCGCACCGTCGATGTGCGCCATGGCGCTGTCCAGGCGACTGGCCAGGGCCGGCGCCTGGGCCGTGGCGGCGCTGTCGTAAAGATTCGAGAGATCGGCGCGCAGTGTCAACAGGCGGCGCCCCAGTTCGTTCTGCAGTTCGCGTGCAATGCGCGTGCGTTCGCTGTCGCGGACATCCTCGTTCTGGCGCACCAGCCGGTAGACGACGTCGTGGTTGTCCGCCAATGCCTGCTCGGACTGCGCGCGCGATTCCCGTTCAGCCGCCAGTTGCCCGTGCAGGGTCCGGGCCCGTTCCTCCAGGCCCATGCTGCGGCGCAGGCTCAGGCATGCCAGCACCAGCGCCGCCATCGTCACCAGGATGCAGGCCAGCAGTTCCGGCGCTGCGCTGCGTAGTAGCATCGGCACCATGAAATAAGCGTCACCTGCGCTGGCGCTGCTGGCGACGAAGGGCAGGGTCACCAGCAAAAAGTTCGGTTTGTTCATGATTGCCCTCGTGAAGGTGTCGGAAGTTTGCGTAAGAACTTACCGCTCCGCTCATGTAGGAATATTGTTCAGTCTCAAACCTGACGTTTCCGACACCGTCTCAGCGAGCGGCCGTTTCCGCTGCGCAGGTCAATGCACCGCGCTATAATGGAAGGTTGACGAGAGGCTTAACGTGACTTACAGCATTAAAGAGATCTTCTACACCTTGCAGGGAGAGGGTGCCCACGCTGGCCGGCCGGCCGTATTCTGCCGCTTTTCCGGCTGCAATCTGTGGACTGGCCGCGAGCAGGACCGCGCCACATCGATCTGCCAGTTCTGCGACACCGATTTCGTCGGCACGGACGGCGAGCGCGGCGGCAAGTTCAAGGAAGCGGCGCTGCTCGCCGCCGAGATCGACGGCCTGTGGCCTGCTACCTATCCTGCCAGTAAATATGTCGTGTTCACGGGTGGTGAACCGCTGCTGCAGCTCGATCGCGCGCTGATCGACGCCATGCACGAGCGCGGCTTTACCATCGCCATCGAAACGAATGGCACGCTGCCGGTGCCTGACGGTGTCGACTGGATTTGCGTCAGTCCCAAGATGGGCTCGACGCTGGTCGTGGAAAAAGGCAGCGAGATCAAGGTGGTCATCCCGCAAATCGGACAAGACCTGGGCGCGTACGAGCGGCTCGATTTCGACCATTTCTTCGTGCAGGCCATGGATGGACCGCTGGCGGCGCAGAATATCCGCCTGGCCATCGAGACCTGCCGCGCCAATCCGAAATGGAAGCTGAGCCTGCAGACCCACAAGCTGCTCCAGATTCCCTGACTCATTCACTCCATTATCACTCCATTACCTAGCAAAGCAGCAATGTTGACCATTACCCGCAAGCTTGAATTCGATGCCGGACACCGGATTCCCGACCACAAGAGCCAGTGCCGCAACCTGCACGGGCATCGCTACACCCTCGAAATCACGCTGACCGGCGAAGTCATCGACGCTGACGGAAATTCCGACAACGGCATGATCATGGATTTCTCAGACGTCAAGGCGCTGGCCAAGCAGCATCTGGTCGACGTGTGGGACCATGCCTTCATCGTGTACGAAAAGGATGACAAGGTGCTCGACTTCCTGTCGTCGCTGCCGGATCACAAGACCGTCGTTATCGACCGCATCCCGACCGTGGAAAACCTCGCGCAAGTGGCGTTCACGATCCTCAAGACCGTGTTCATCGACCGCTTCGGTACCGGGCTGCGCCTGCACAAGCTCGTGCTGCACGAAACCCCGAACTGCTGGGCCGAGATCACCGATGCCTGAGGTATCGTCCGCAGTCGTGCATGACCATGCGGCGCACGCGCGTTTCATGGCGCTTGCCCTGGCCCAGGCACAACTGGCGTGGGACCGTGGCGAAGTGCCGGTCGGCGCTGTCGTGGTCAAGGACGGCGAAGTCATCGCGACCGGTTTCAACCAGCCGATCAGCGGCCACGACCCGACGGCGCATGCCGAGATCGTGGCGCTGCGCGCCGCCGCCGACAAGCTGGGCAATTACCGGCTGCCCGGTTGCGAGCTGTACGTGACGCTCGAGCCGTGCATCATGTGCTCGGGCGCGATGATGCATGCGCGCCTCGCGCGTGTCATCTACGCAGCAACGGACCCGAAGACCGGCGCCTGCGGCTCGGTCGTGAACCTGTTCGACGAGCCAGCGCTGAATCACCACACCGACGTGGTCGGTGGCGTGCTGGCCGATCAGGCGAGCAGCCTGCTGCGCGCTTTTTTTGCCGAGCGGCGTGCATTGGCGAAGAAGGCCAGCGCAGTTTGACCCTTCGTAGGCGAGTTGACTGACCTTGATCGGCACCGGTGGGCGCGGTAAGATGTTTCCAGATTCCACACACGTCTTCCCGCCCACCAGTGATCACTTCCCGTCTCGGCATCGCCATCGTGGCGCCCGCCGGCTGCACCAACGATCCGCTCGCCGTCGAGCGTGCCATCGCACGCTTTGAAGCGCAGGGCTGCCTGGTCCGCAACTACTACGATCACAGCTGTACCCATCAACGCTTCGGCGGCACCGACGACGCCCGCCTCGCGCAGCTCAACGCAGCGGTGCTCGACCCCGACATCCACCTGATCATCGCACTGCGTGGCGGCTACGGTATCAGCCGCCTGTTGCCGGCGCTCGATTTCGACGCAATTGCCGCCAGCGGCAAGATCATCGTCGGCTTTTCCGATGTCACGGCGCTGCACATGGGCCTGATGGCCAGAACGGGCGCGCTCAGCTACGCCGGCCCGATGGTGGCTGGCGACTTCGGTGCCGAAGAGCCGGTGCCGTTCACGCTCGACGATTTCTGGGCCTGCCTGGCCGGCCCGACGCACACGATCCGCGAGACGGTCAGCGGCAACCCGCAGCTCGATGTGCGCGGCACGGTCTGGGGCGGCAATCTCGCCATGATTGGCTCGCTCGTCGGCACCCCGTATTTCCCGCAGATCGATGGCGGCATCCTGTGGCTCGAAGACATCAGCGAGCACCCGTACCGCGTCGAGCGTTTGCTGCTGCAACTGATGCAGGCGGGCGTGCTGGAACGCCAGCAAGCGGTGCTGCTGGGTGACTTTTCCGGATACCGACTGGGGCCGCTCGATAATGGCTACGACTTCGACGCCATGCTCGAGTATGTGCGTCGCACGTTGCCGGTGCCCGTGCTGACGGGGCTGAGTTTCGGGCACATCCCACGGCGCGTCACGATCCCGTTCGGCGCGCAGGGGCAGCTCCAGTCGGATGCCGACGGTTTCAATCTGCTGCTGTCGGGCTATCCGACTGTGCGCCGCGCCTGAAGGGTCGCCGGTAAAGCTCGTCGGCCAACGGCGCCCGTCAATCCAGTCCATTCGCCCTGCAGGGCGTGCGATGGTAAAATAGCCGGTTAATCAAATACGCTTTTTGGGGTCATACAGTGCTATCCACAGCCAACATCACGATGCAATTCGGCGCCAAGCCGCTCTTCGAGAACATTTCCGTGCGCTTCGGCGACGGCAACCGCTACGGCCTGATCGGTGCCAACGGCTGCGGCAAGTCGACGTTCATGAAAATCCTGGGCGGCGACCTCGAGCCGTCCGCGGGTAACGTCAGCCTCGATCCGGGCGAGCGCCTGGGCAAGCTGCGCCAGGACCAGTTCGCCTACGAAGACACGCGCGTGCTCGACGTCGTCATGATGGGCCACACCGAGCTGTGGAACGCGATCGCCGAACGCGATGCGATCTACGCCAACCTCGAAGCGACCGACGACGACTACATGAAAGCCGCCGAGCTCGAAGGCAAGGTCGCCGAATACGACGGCTACTCGGCCGAAGCGCGTGCCGGCGAACTGCTGCTGGGCCTGGGTATCGGTACCGAGCTGCACCAGGGCCCGATGAGCGCCGTGGCGCCGGGCTGGAAGCTGCGCGTGCTGCTGGCGCAGGCGCTGTTCTCGAATCCGGACATCCTGCTGCTCGACGAACCGACCAACAACCTGGACATCAACACGATCCGCTGGCTGGAAGACATGCTCAACGAGCGTAACTCCACGATGATCATCATTTCCCACGATCGTCACTTCCTGAACCAGGTCTGCACGCACGTGGCCGACATGGACTACGGCACGCTGAAGGTGTATCCGGGTAACTACGACGAATACATGCTGGCCTCGACCCAGGCACGCAACCAGCAACTGTCGAACAATGCCAAGGCCAAAGAGAAGGTAGCGGAACTGCAGGACTTCGTGCGCCGCTTCTCGGCCAACAAGTCCAAGGCACGCCAGGCCACGTCGCGCGCCAAGCAGATCGACAAGATCAAGATCGAAGAGTTCAAGCCATCCTCGCGCGCCTATCCGTTCGTGCGCTTTGAAGGCGAGAAAAAGCTGCACCGCCTGGCGGTGGAAGCCGAGAACATCTCGAAAGCCTACGACCGTCAACTGTTCAAGAATTTCTCGATCATGGTCGAGGCCGGTGAGCGCATCGCGATCATCGGCGCCAACGGCGCCGGCAAAACGACGCTGCTGCGCACGATTGGCGGCGAGCTGTGCGGTCTGCAGCCGGATGGTGGCCGCGTCAAGTGGGCCGAGAACGCGAATCCCGGCTACATGCCACAGGATCCGACCGAAGAATTTGCAGTGGGCGACAACCTGACCGACTGGATGGGTCAGTGGACGCAAGAGGGTGACGACGATCAGGCCGTGCGCTCGATCCTGGGTCGCCTGCTGTTTGGCGGCGACGAAGTCAAGAAGTCGGTCAACGTGCTGTCGGGTGGTGAGAAGGGCCGCATGATGTACGGCAAGCTGATGCTGGGCCGTCACAACGTGCTGCTGCTCGATGAGCCGACCAACCACATGGACATGGAGTCGATCGAGTCGCTGAACATCGCGCTGGACAAGTATGCCGGCACCCTGATCTTCGTCTCGCACGACCGTGAGTTCGTCTCGTCGCTGGCCACGCGCGTGCTGGAAATCCGTGAAAACGAGATCGTCGACTTCCGTGGCAACTACGAGGAATACCTGGCGAGCCAGGGCATCGACGCGTAATGTAGTAATGGCAGGGGCGGCGCGTTCGGCACGTCCCCTGCCAAGGAGACCGAGAAGAGTATGGACACCGTACCGATCAAGACGTATGAATACGACCGGCCCCAGGCCGGTCTGGCCTGCACCGCCGAGGCCTGGGCACGCATCCCCAGCGCGCCCGAACTGGCCGAGCGCAACGCGCTCAAGGACAAGATTCGGCGCCTGCTAAAAGAAAAGGGCGCCGTCCTCGTCGCTCACTACTACGTGGACGCCGACCTGCAGGACCTGGCCGAAGAAACGGGCGGCTGCGTGTCCGACTCACTGGAAATGGCGCGCTTCGGCCGTGACCACGCCGCGCAAACGCTTGTTGTCGCCGGCGTGCGTTTCATGGGCGAGACGGCCAAGATTCTCAGCCCCGAAAAAACCATCCTGATGCCCGACCTCGACGCGACCTGTTCGCTCGACCTCGGCTGCCCGGCCGACGAGTTCGCAGCATTCTGCGACCAGCACCCCGACCGCACCGTTGTCGTCTATGCCAACACCAGCGCCGCCGTCAAAGCGCGCGCCGACTGGATGGTGACGTCGTCCATTGGCCTGGATATCGTGGCCGAGCTGCACGCGCAGGGCAAGAAAATCCTGTGGGCACCCGACCGTCACCTGGGCTCGTACATCCAGACCAGGACCGGCGCCGACATGCTGCTGTGGCAGGGCTCGTGCCTCGTGCACGACGAATTCAAGGGCATCGAACTCGACCTGCTCAAGGCTGAGTACCCGCTGGCCAAGGTGCTCGTGCACCCGGAGTCGCCAGCGAACGTCGTGGCGCAGGCCGACGTGGTCGGCTCGACCACGCAGCTGATCAACGCCGCGCAGACGCTGGACGCCACCCACTTCATCGTCGCTACCGACAACGGCATCCTGCACAAGATGAAGATGGCCGCGCCTGGCAAGACCTTCATCGAAGCGCCGACCGCCGGCAACAGCGCCACCTGCAAGAGCTGCGCGCATTGCCCGTGGATGGCAATGAACGGCCTGCGCAATCTGGCCGACGTGCTCGAGTCGGGCGCCAACCAGGTGCACGTCGACCCTGCCGTCGGCCTGCAAGCCAAACGCGCGATCGACCGCATGCTCGATTTTGCTGCGGCCAAACGCGCCAAGGCGTTGCCAACCGGCGCGCTCGAACAGAATGCCCCCATGTTTTCCGGAGTCGGCCCCGCATGACCAGTCTGCACAATCCCCACGCCCAGTTTGATGACAAGCTGCAGGCGGCGTTCGAACAGAATATCCTGGCCGCGCTGCTGGAAGACATCGGCAGCGGCGACCTGACCGGCAAGCTGGTGCCAAGCGACACCCGCGTCTCGGCGCGCGTGATCGTGCGCGAAGCGGCCGTGCTGTGCGGCGCCCCGTGGTTCGAGGGCGTCATGCTCGCGGTCGACCAGGACACCGACATCGCGTGGCAATTTGCCGAAGGCGACCTGATGCCGGCCAGCAGCACCGTCTGCACCATCACGGCGAACCCGCGCGCGCTGCTCACGGCCGAGCGCGCCGCGCTGAACTTCCTGCAGCTGCTGTCTGGCGTGGCGACTGCCACCCGGCGCTACGTCGACGTCATCGCGGGTACGAATGCAGCGATTCTCGATACGCGCAAGACGCTGCCGGGCCTGCGCCAGGCGCAGAAGTACGCGGTGCGGGTTGGCGGTGGCAAGAACCAGCGCATGGCGCTGTATGACGGCATCCTGATCAAGGAAAATCACATTGCCGCTGCCGGGGGCGTCACGCCCGCGCTGACGGCGGCCACCAGCCTGAACGCTGGCGCGCCGGTGCAGATCGAAGTCGAAACCATCGCCCAGCTCGAAGAAGCACTGGCTGCCGGCGTCAAGTCGGTACTGCTCGATAACTTTGACCTGGCCATGATGCGCGAGGCGGTGCAGGTGAATGCCGGCCGTGCGCTGCTGGAAGCCTCGGGTGGCATCAACCTGGACACCGTGCGCGCGATCGCCGAAACAGGTGTGGACCGCATTTCCGTCGGCAGCCTGACCAAGGACGTGCACGCCACCGATTACTCGCTGCGCATCGTCTGATCGCACCGCTCAACTCTCAGACTTCATTATGTCGATCACCACCAAACTGAAACGTTCGCTTGTGTTCCGCCTGTTCTGGCTCGGCTTCGGCCTGCTGCTGGGTGTGCCCCAGTTGATGGACGGGATTCTCTACAATATGAAGGGCGAACTGTTCTTCGGCATCGGCATGCTGCTGGTCGGTATTCGCGGCTTCCTGCGCCCGGTCGTGCTGAGCCGGGCGATGGCGATGCAACGCGATGCTGCAGCGTCGGATGCGTCGATTGGGTCGCCCGTGTTGCATGGCGTGCTGTCGATCGCGATGGCGGCGGCTTTGATCACCGGTTTGGTGATCAAGTTCAGCAATAATTAAGCCCTACGCCCCGAACAAACCCGCCACGAGCGGCAAGACCCGCTCGGCGGACGCTTCAATCTTCAGCGTGAGCATGTCGTCAGCGCGCGTGCGCCCGAGGTTCAGCGCCGCAATCGGTTTGCCGGCTGCTTCGGCCAGCCGGCAGAAGCGAAACCCCGAATACACCATCAGCGACGAGCCGACCACGAGCAGTGCATCGGCCGCTTCCATCCGTGCCAGTGCGGCTGCCGTGCGCGCCGCCGGCACATTGTCGCCGAAGAATACGACGTCAGGCATCAGCATGCCGCCACAGTGCACGCATGCCGGCGCCGTGAATTCCGTCACCGCGTCCGGATCGATCTCGGCGTCGCCATCGGGCAGCGGCTGGGCGAGCACCTGGCCCAGGCCCGGATTGTCCGCCTCCAGCTGCACCTGCAGCGCAGCGCGCGTGAAGTTTGCCCCGCAGCCGAGGCACGTCACGTGGTGGATATTGCCATGCAATTCCAGCACATCGCGACTGCCCGCCTGGGTATGCAGGCCATCGACGTTTTGCGTGAGGATCGAGCCGATGCGGTTGTCTGCGCCAAGCGCGGCGAGCGCGCGGTGGCCTGCGTTTGGCGCCGCGCCCGACATCATCCGCCAGCCCACCATGCTGCGCGCCCAATAGCGGCGCTGGACTGCCGGGTCGCGCCGGAATTCCGGACCCTGGATCGGGACCCGGCCGCGCCGCACGCCATCCCGGTCGCGGTAGTCAGGAATGCCGGACGCGGTCGACAGGCCTGCGCCGGTGAGCACCAGCGCACGGGGGTATTGTTCGAGAAACGCCGCCAGCTGCGTGGCCGCGTGGTGTTCGCCAAGTGGGTTGCCGAGTTCGTCGTTCATGGGTGGAATCGTACCACCGCTCCGCATTTACCGCGCCGACACGACAATTCCGCCGACGATCAGGCCGAACGCCGCCACGTGGTACAACTGCGGCAGTTCGCCCAGGAAGGCGGCCGACAGCAGCGCGGTAAACAGCGGCGTCAGATTGATGAAGAACGCACTGATCCCGGGCCCGGCGCGCTGGACGCCCGCGCCCCAGCAGCGCATGGCGATGATTGCCGGCCCGATCGCCAGGTACAGCAGGGCGCCGGCGAGGGGCCAGCTCCATACGACCTGGGGCGTGCCCAGCGCCCACTCGCCGCCGGCGAGCGCGGCCGACCACATCACGCCATACGCAACCTGGGCCAGCAGGAAGGCCGCCCAGTCCGCACGCAGGGCCGGCACATCGTTCTTTTGCAGCAGTGACCAGCTGTAGAACGACCAGACAATGGTCGCCACGATCATGATCAGGTCACCCGCTACCAGGCGGAGCGCGGCCAGCTCGGCCAGGCTACCCCGGCACATGACGACCAGCACGCCGGCAATCGACAGCACGGCGCCGCCGATCTGCCGGCCCTTGACGGGCACGTTATAGAACAGCCGGCCGACCAGCAGCATCCAGACCGGCACGCCGGATGCCACGAGCGTCACGTTCAGCGGTGACGAGGTCGTCAGCGCCAGGTATTGCATCGAGTTGTACAGTCCGATTCCCAGCAGACCGAGCAGGGCGTAGCGACGCCAGTTGCGCAGCACGCCGCTGCCAGGGCGGAGTGCGGCGCGGCCCAGCACCAGCAGGATCACGAGCGCAATCGACCAGCGTAGCAGGTTGAGCGTCATCGGCGGCATGGCGTCGCGCACGAGACGGCCGATGATGGCATTGCCCGCCCACAGTACGGGCGGGATGCTCAGCAGAAGGACCGTCGTGAGCGAAAGCCGCTGCCGTTCCATGCTAGCGTCGGCGCGGCGTGAGCACGCTCGGGAGTGCCTTGGGCAAGGTGTCCGGGAAATCGCGCGAATAGTGCAGGCCGCGGCTTTCGTGGCGCGACATGGCGCTTTTCACGATCAGGTGCGCCACTTCGACCAGATTGCGCAGCTCGAGCAGATCGGGCGTGATGCGGAAGTTGCGGTAGTACTCGTCGATCTCTTCCTTGAGGAGCTTGATCCGGTGCAGCGCGCGTTCGAGGCGCTTGGTCGTGCGCACGATGCCGACGTAGTTCCACATGAAGCGGCGCAGCTCGTCCCAGTTGTGGGCGATGACCACTTCTTCGTCAGCGTTCGTGACGCGGCTGGCATCCCAGTCCGGCAGCGCAGGGTTGACGATCGCCGGACTCGCCGCGATCTGCTGCGCGCAGGCACGGCCAACGACGACGCATTCGAGCAGCGAATTGCTGGCCAGCCGGTTGGCGCCATGCAGGCCCGTGCAGGCGACTTCGCCGACCGCATACAGGCCGGGGATATCGGTGCGCCCGGCCAGGTCGGTGACCACGCCACCGCAGGTAAAGTGCACGGCCGGCACGACGGGGATCGGTTGCTGCGTGATGTCGATGCCCAGTTCGAGGCAGCGCGCATAGATGGTCGGGAAGTGCTCCATCAGAAATTCGGGCGGTTGGTGGCTGATGTCGAGGTTGACGTAATCGAGGCCCCGTTTCTTCATCTCGAAGTCGATCGCGCGTGCCACGACGTCGCGTGGCGCCAGCTCGCCGCGTTCATCATGCGCCGGCATGAAGCGCTCGCCGGCCTGTGCGCCCGCTTCCGGCGGCAGCTTGAGCAGGCCGCCTTCGCCGCGGATCGCTTCGGTGATCAGGAACGACTTCGCATACGGGTGGTACAGGCAGGTGGGATGAAACTGGATGAACTCCATGTTCGACACCCGGCAGCCGGCGCGCCAGGCCATTGCGATGCCATCGCCAGTAGCCGTGTCGGGGTTGGTCGTGTACAGATACACCTTGCCGGCGCCGCCCGTGGCCAGCACCGTGTGCTCCGCCTCGAAGGTGAGCACGTCGCCGCTGTTCACATCCTGCACGTGCAAACCGTAGCAGCGCGGCTGACTGCCATGCGCGACCTTGGGCCGCAGCTTGGCGGACGTGATGACGTCGATCGCGACATGGTGCTCGAACAGCGAAATATTCGGGTGGGCGCGTACCTTCTGTTCCAGCGTGACTTGCACGGCGTACCCGGTGGCGTCGGCCGCATGGATGATCCGGCGCTGGCCGTGGCCGCCTTCGCGCGTCAGGTGAAAGCCCATCTCAGCGGTGGCGTCACGCGTGAACGGCACGCCCTGATCGATCAGCCATTCGATTGCTTCGCGCCCGTGTTCGACGATGTAACGGGTAGCGGTTTCGTCGCACAGACCGGCGCCGGCAACCAGGGTATCGGCCACATGCTGCTCGTGGCTGTCGCCCGAATCGAGCACGGCGGCGATACCGCCCTGGGCCCAGGCGCTGGCGCCGTCGAGCAGGGTGCGCTTGGAGATGATGGCAACCTTGCGGGTCTGGGCCAGGTGCAGGGCTACCGACAGGCCGGCCAGGCCGCTGCCGACGATCGCGACGTCGAATTTCATGGGATGGTTGAAATGTTTACAGAGGCAATACTATAAGCGATTTGCCACCGGCTGCGGGACAGCCTGACCAGGCCAAAGTCATCCGCAGCGGGTCGCAAATGTACGCCCGCGCACCGAACGGCGGCGTCCGGCACGCTAGGATGAGCTATTACTCACCCAATCAAGGATTCACCATGACCGCAGACCGCACCCACGTCGCAGCCCTCGAAGACCGCATCGGTTCCCTGCGCTTTGCCATGTTCACGTTCCGTGACCAGCACGACCACCTGGCCAGCCAGCCAATGACCAAGCAGGACGTCGATGCCGAAGGCGGCATCTGGTTCTTCGTGCATTCGGCCACCGCCCTGTGGGACAGCATCGCGCACCAGCCTGAAGTGAACATCAGTTTCTCGGATATCGACGACAGCACCTATGTCTCGGTCAGCGGCACCGCCGAGCGCATCGTCGATCGCGACAAGATTCGCAGCATGTGGAACCCGATGGTCCAGGCCTGGTTCCCGGCCGGCCCGGAAGACCAGCACGCCGTGCTTGTGCGCGTGGTCCCGCACGCAGCCGAGTACTGGGATTCAAACGACAGCAAGATGGTGCGCCTGTTTGCCGTTGCCAAGGCAGCCGTGACCGGCAAGCAGCCGGATCTGGATTCGGAGCACGGCACCATCAAGCTGTAAGCATTCCTCTGCACTAACTTGCGGCGGGGCATGAGAGTGGCGTAGAGTAGCCGCTCTCATTCAGAGGACATTCACTATGTTCCCATCCTGGCTCCGCCGCATCCGATGATATCTCCGCTTGAACTGGCCGCGAACCTCTTCACGGCTGCCGCAATCTTCCTGGCAGGCCGCAACAACGTCCACACCTGGTGGACCGGGATTGTTGGCTGCACCTTGTTTGGCTTGCTATTCATGGGGGCGCAGCTGTATGCCGACGTCGTACTGCAAGCGTTCTTTGTCGTGACGGGTGTGCTGGGGTGGTGGCGCTGGTTGCATGGTAAAGGCGGCGCACCGCTGCCGATTACCCATGCGGGCTGGCGCACGATGGCGTGGATGGCGCCTGTCGGACTTATTGCCACTGGCGCGTATGGCGCTGCACTTCACTTCTATACGAATGCTTACGCACCATTCATCGATTCAGCGGTGCTTGTGTTTTCTGTTATCGCGCAGTTGCTGATGATGGGGCGGCGCATCGAGAGCTGGCCGGTGTGGTTGCTGGTCAATACCATTGCGGTTCCGCTGTACTTCAGCCGCGGCTTGTACCTGACGGCGTTCCTGTACATGTGCTTCTGGGTGAACGCGATCGTGTCGTGGATCTGGTGGCGCAAATTGGCGAAGCAAGAGCAGGTTGCGGCACAGGTCTCAAGGGGGGAGCATGCTGCTGCAGGCGGCCCGCCGTGAAGTTTTGTGGTTGCCTGGCCTGCGTGGATAGCTGGCCAGACGAACATCGAAACGTTAGTGGCGGGCACAACTTACATCAGCGCGTGAATGGCGGCAGATCACCTGCGTTTTGATTGCCACCCGTTTCCGGCGCGCCCATGCCGGTCACCTTCGGGCCAGCCTGGCCTGGCCGCGTGTCCTGCGCGCCTGGATTAGTGTGCGTTGCTGCCGTGTCGAGCGGTACCGTGCTTGGCGCTTCCGGTTGCGGTGCGGCGCTGCCGTCAGTAATCGGCGGCTCATCGCCTTCGGTACCGTCGGGCGCGTTCACATACGGTCCGGACTGATTACGGGTCAGCCCCGGGCCACCATTGCCGCCAGTTTCTGTCTGCGACTCATGCGATGGCGTCGCGCCTTGCTGGCCGCTGGTCTGGCCACCAATACCGACAGTAGTGGCGTCCTGGGTTGCAGTCGTCGATGCGGGTGCGTTGCTGTTCATGGTAGTCCCCTCCGTAAAATGGATGATCCATTGTCGTGCAGGGCAGGGCGGACACGTATCGGCGCGCAGGGCATGGCGCTGTAGGACGAGAGCGCCCTTCATGGGTAATTTAGCGAAACTTTGGGCCATCAGACCTTACGAAGCCCGGCGGCACGATGCTATACTGTATATCCATACAGTTATATTCATTCGTGCTCATGCCTGTGTTCGTACCGATCAATCTCGACCCATTGCCACCAGCCGACCCTGATCGCGCGGCCGCAAGCCGGCTCGGTGCGGGCAGCTTTTCCAGCATGTACGATGAGCCCGTCACTTCGGCGACGAGCGATGCCGAACTGGCGCGCGAATACATCTCTCATGGGGAGCTCAGTCCCAAGTCGGTCGCCAATCTGCAGAAAGAGCTGTACCGCTTCCTGACCTGGTGCCGCGAAGAAGCAGGCAAGACATTCCAGCAACTGAACGTCGGCGACCTCAATCTGTACAAGGAATTCATCCGGCAGCCGCCGCCCGCGTGGATCAGCACCACCAAATGGCCACGCAACGACCCGCGTTATCGGCCGTTCACGGGTCCACTGTCCGATACCAGCCGCCGCCAGGCGATGATTGCGATCAAGGGCGTGCTGACGTTTGCCGAGCAAACCGGCTACCTGCGCCGCAATCCTGCACGGCTCGTGCGCAATGTCCGCGCTGCACACGCGAGCCGCATCACCCGCTATCTGAGTCCGGCCGCGATTGCCTATGCGCTGGCCGCGGCCGAAGCACGGCCTGGGGATACCGAAGCGACCGCGCGTCAACGCGCGCGTGACCGCTTCCTGCTGATCGCGTTCGCGCAGACCGGCGCGCGCCTGAACGAAATCGTCAGCGCGAACATGGGCGCCGTCTACAGCGAGGGCGACGGGCGCTGGTGGCTCGACGTGCTGGGCAAGGGCAACAAGCCGCGCCGGCTGCCGGCGCCCCCGGCTACGGTCGGCGCCTATCGCGACTACCGGCGCGCGTTCGGTCTGCTGGAGCAGACGAGCAGGGGAGATCGCATGCCTCTGGTGCTGTCGAGCCGTACAAAAGAGTATGTAGGAATCACCGACGAGGCCGCGTCCGAAGCGCTCAAGGCGATCTTCCAGCTCGCAGCGGATGATGCGGCGGCGAAAGGGGATGGCGACAGCGCGTCGACGCTGCGCCTGGCGTCACCACACTGGCTGCGCCACAGTATGCTGACCAATCATGCGAACAGTGGCGTGCAACTCAAGACGCTGCAAGATACAGCAGGGCACGCGAACATCGCGACGACGGCGGCCTATCTGCACAAGACCGATCACGAGCGGCATGACGAGATTCTGCGTTCGAATGGTGACCGGGGAATTAATTGACTGTGAAAGAAGACGTGGTCTTCTCTTTTAAAAGGTAACTAACCAACAGAGACAAGAAGCCAAAAATAAAACGCTAACGCCAACAACTCCGGCCATGACAATGCTGATCAGGCAAGCTACCAAGAGCGGGGGCGGTTTGGATCGACCTTGGGCAGTGCAAGATAACAGGGGGCACTGCCCCCTTTGTGCGCCTGCTCCCCGCTTATACCGGAATGGAGGAGGTGCCGCCTTCGGCGCTACCGTAATTCTGTAATTCGTCGAGTGTCAGACGCCGTTCGTTCAACGCGGTGATGATCGCCCCGAGCTGCTCATCATCCGGCTGGATATAGACGATTCGCTGTTCGAGCAGATTGTCCCAATAAGGAGTGTACGGAACAGCGGTCTCGGCCATGATCTCGGCAGCAAAGCTGCCATCGTGCATTTCGCCGACGAGCGTGATGCGGGTGGTTGCGGGGACAGTATTTTGGACGGTGATGTTCATGATGTTCCTTTGAGTGATCAATCAGTGTTCTGGCATTGTCACGCAGTCACCAATTACGCGCAAATTCCCGCCCGCGTGCCGTGCGCAGTTCGAGGCGATGGGCGGATTGCTGCATCCCCGGAAAAGGATGCAGCGTGTGGATGCAGACAGGCGATCAGCGATCAGCGACAGTAGGGGAGCAGCTCCCGCGGGGCTGGGGTATCGTTAGTGCGCGGCAGAAGCCAGAGAGGTGGTAAGTTCACTGGGGCCGGAGTTCCACATCTGGTTTTGGTATGTCAATCAACTGGAGGTCATCATGTCGAACAAAATTGCACCACAAGACAATTCATCCAATATGGATAACGCGAACAAGGGCACGCCCGGCACGAACAGGCAATATGACCAGGTTCAGGGCAACCGGGGAAAGCAGATAGCGGAGTCGAACAAGCAAGGCGGAGGCAGCACCACGACCAAAGGCGGGAAATCGAAGTAATTACACCGAAGGCGGCCGGCGAAGAGCCGGCTTTTCTGTCCAGTGAAAAAGCGTATTCCGAAAAAGCTCGTTGGGCGCACGGTTTGCTGGTGGCTCAACGGCCATGCTCCGAAGGATCGCGGGCCGGTATTGAGCAACTCGGAACATAGCGCCGTGCTACAGGTCTGCGCGCGCTGCGGCGTCCAACCTGATATCAATCACCTCCGGCGTGCATGGGCCCCTCCGTAATCTCGGTAGGGAAGAATGACCTTCGCGCGGTTATGTACGTGCGAACGGCACAGTATCCTGGCACACGCATCGCTACGCGTGCGCCACTTGCTCGCGGCCATTCGAGATCAACCAGTTATGGTGGTCCGGAACCGTAACAATTTTGTCTTTTCTCCTTTCGTCCATATCACAGTTTTGGTGGCTCGTAAGGTTTCAGGTTTCGGTTTTCGGGCGTCAGAAATTCCTGGTCCTTTTCCGGCCAATATCCTTGCCCGTTGCGGTCGCTCTTGTGGATGGCCAGCGACTGTTCTGCCAGCATGGTTACTGGACTGCTCAGATACCATACAAAGTCGGCGCTGCGGGTCATCATGCCGGTGCGAAAGCCGCGTGCCGGTTCCAACAGATTGACGCGGCGTGGTAATGGTGACTGCGCGTGCAGCGGCATGCTCATGCGCCACTGGTTTGCCGAATTCAAGCTGCGCTGCAGGGCGAAGTAGAGCGCCGGCGGTGGTTCAACCACCGCCTCTTGGGTCAGGGTTAGCGTCAGCATGCAGATCTTCGGCGGCGGCAGCTGGATGAGCGCCGGCGTCAGTACGCCGGTCTTGCTGTCGAACAGCCGCATCTCCAGCGTCACAGCGTTCTGCTTGACGCGTGTCAGCGTCGCCATCAGCTGCAGCACATCACCGGCCCGCAGCTGCGCCGGGGTACCGTCCTCTTCCAGCAGCACGGCAAGCGGCAACTCATAGACCGTGCCAGGTTTCATGACAAGGGCGCTGGCTCCTGCCGTGCTTGACAATTTCAGATCCCGTGATTTGCCGGCGACCGGCACCAGTCGCAGCGTCAGACGGCCCGCTGCGGTAGCACTTGCTGCTTCCAGGTCGCCGCCGGGGCCGACGCCAGCTTTTTCCGCGGCCGCCTGCGCCAGCTCGTCCAGCCGTTTTTCGTAGGCGATGTCGAGCATCAGCGTGATCACGCCACGGGTGTTGACGCGGGCGCGGTCAGCCGCCAGGATCATGCGCAGCGCGCCACGTTGCTGGTCGCCACCGGTTGCGGCCAGTGGCGCGCCATTTGTCGCGGGTGGCCCGGCCAGGTCGCGGTTGTAGGCCGGGTCGCTGAACACCATGGTGGCCGGCATCATGGGCAGCGCGCCGCGTGTGGACAGCGCCAGATACAGCGGCATGCGCAGCGTCAAGGGCGCACGCTCGGCATCCCCCTCGATCAGGCGCCCTTCGTGCCGGGCGGCGGCATCGAGGGCAATCGCCTCTTTGCCAAGCGGCACGAGGGCACGCGCAGAGCCTGGCTTGACGGTCCATTGCAGCTCCACCGGCGGCAGCGTGACCGAGCCGGATAGGGCCAAACTGATCGCGTCTAACACAGCTGGCGTCTGCTGATGCGCCGGCAACTGGCGCGGATCGAGCGTCAGGATCACGCTGGCACTATGCGTGACGATCCCGGCGGACTCGTCTTTGCGCCAATCCACCAGCTTGGCATGGGGTTCAGGCAGCAGCCAGCGGTAGTCGATGACGTGTTCGCCAATTTTGAGGCGCGCGCTGCTCGCATTGCTCTCGAGCTTGAGTACCGTCGCAAGAAAGGCGGCTGGCGTCGCCACTGGTTTCGGCCGTTCGGCCAGCTCGAAGCGCACGTCGATGCGGCACACCAGCCGCAGCGAGCCGTCCCAGCGCTCGCTGACCACGCTTGCCGTCTCCGGGCTGGCCACGACTTCGATGGCCCAACTAAGGAACTTGTCACCGCGATCCTTCGCGGTGCCCTCGAACGCGCCGCGCCCGCCCTGCACCAGGTCGGCTGAACCGAGCACCGCGCTGGCGGGTGCCAGCGGGCGCGCGGCCGACGCCTGTACACGGCGGTCGCGCGCCGGGTCGCCGACGTTGACCGGCAGCGGACCCGGGCGCGGGGTGCGCAGTTTGCGCGCGAATGATGATCCGGCCTGGGCCGGCGCGCCAAAGCGCGGGTGCATGGCATCGTAGGCATCGATGGCGGCGGCGGCGGGCGCGTCGAGCCGGGTCAGCAGGCGCACGCGGCGCACGGTCATGATCCCGGCCCGTTCGCCCACTGCCGCCGCGCCCAGCCATGCCGGCATGAACGATTGCACGTCGCCAGCTGCTTCGGCGGCGCCACGTGGCGCGCTGTCGCGCACTGCCGTCGAAAGATCGGCGTCCGTCGGCAGCCGCACCAGCGGCGGGGCATTCTGCAGCCAGGCCACAGGCACCCCCTGCAAGCCCTTCAATTGCAGCGGGAGGTACACCGGTACCTGGGTCTGCGACAGCCACACTACCGGCGCGGCGCCGACGTTACCGGCGAGCTTCATCCGCGCCGTCGCCGAGGTGGGTAGCGACAGATCGCGCGCCAGGCCGGCCAGACCCGAGCCAGTCCACGCCGAGCCCGGACCGCCGGGCTGTCTGGCGTCGCGAATCGGGCGCGCGGGACCTTCCAGCGCGGGCGCCAGCCAGCGCAGGGCATCGGATGCGGGCGCAGCGGGCAGGCCCCGGCCGCCATCGGCAAACCCGTTGTTGCCCGGGGCGCGCGCAGAGCCGCTGTCGAGTGCCAGCGAAGCGATGGCGCCGGTCAGGTAGCGCCGGCCGACGGCGGCGCCGGCCTGCACCAGCATGAATGCAACCGGATCGGCATCGATGGTGGCGGCCAGCGCCCGCAGATAGGCCACCATGGCGTCCGGCAGCTCGGCGCCGGATGCACTGCCATGCCAGCGGGCGTGGCGCAGCGTGGCGCCCAGCACGTACAGGCACGCTCTGTCAGACGCTGGTGGAATAGTCGGCTCCACGTCGCCCATGGCAACCGAAGCCGCCAGCGACAGCGGCCTTGCATCGCCCCGAACCAGGCTGGCAGCCACCAGCGACAGTGACGTCACGGTGTGCTTCGGGTCCGCCGGCAGGTTCAGCACGGCGTCGACCGAAACCGCCGCCGCCGCAAAGAACACCCCGCAGGCGAGCGTGACCGGCCCACCGTTCGGGCGATAGTCGAAGCTTTGCTCTACCAGCAGCGAACCCGCCAGCTGTGCATCGCCGGCGCTGGCACCCGCATGCACCAGGGAGCCGGCCAGCAGTGCTGCAGCCAGTGCCTCGTACGAAGCGTTGGCAGGGGAGGGCGCAGTGGGACGGCTGAGCGACACCGCGCGCGCTGCCGCGCCGTCGTTCCAGGCCAGCTCGATGCCGCCGCTGTCAAATTGATCCTGCGCCAGGGCCACGCCGCTGCCGGCCAGCAGCGGCAGGCGCAGCAGCGGCGCGGTCTCGGTCGCCGGCGCCAGCGTCAGCAGACCAAGGTACCCACCGCCCAGCATCAGCCGGTTGCGCTGCTCATTGTCGGCCGGCGTGCCGGCCCAGTAAAGCTTGCGCAGGGCGCCACCGAGAGCACCCTGCAGCACCGTGGCCGCGCCGCCCACACCGGCCCGCAGCATGCCCGGTTCGTCGTTGCCAAAGGTGCCGCCGGTGATATTGCGCTTGTAGCGCGCGGCAAACAGCAGCGGCTCACTGGCATGGCTTGCTGATGGATGGGGAATCAGACCCGCAGGCCGGCCCACGGCCAGCGATTCGACCCCGGTCCAGCTGACGTTGGTGGCGCCGCGTATCAGGCTGTGGCGTGCCATTGCAGGAACCACCCACACTACGCTCGAGTCACGCTGCATCACGGCCGCCGCCAGTTCGAGCGGCAAGCTGTGCCCAGCCAAAGTCCAGCGCACCTGGTGTTTGGCGCTTGCCCCGGCGCCCTTGCTGATCAGTACGCGCCCGGTGCGCGGCTTGGCGTTGGTCATGGGAAGGGGCACCGGCTGATCGGTTGCCACCGACAGTGCCGGCCAGGCAATGTCGCTCTGGGCGTCGATCTGCGCGCTCACCACCGCCGCGCCGTGCCACGGGCTGTCTTTCTCGGCACTGACCTGAAACTCCAGGCGCCCGCCCTGAATCTTGATGCCGGGACCGAACAGGCTGTCCGCTCCCGCGATGTAGCAACTCTGGTCCTGTTCCAGTACGCCTTCGCAGCGGCCCGCCACCAGGTCGACGGTGCCGTTGGCGCGCGTGGGCTTGCCGAGGCGTACTACCCAGGCCGCTTCGAATGCCGCCGTGCCGCCACCAACGGCAAAGCTGCCCGCCATACGTCCCGACAGCGCGCCATTGGCTTCTTCCACAGTCGGGCGCGCTCCAGCACTGTCAATGCCCAGCAGGGTGAGTTTGGCCGCACCGTCCAGTCCGAAGCTCAACGCCTGCTGTCCCTGGGAGAACAATTCGATGGTGCGCGTCCATGTGAGCTCCGGAGCAAGATCGGTCAGGCGCAGGCTGGCACCGGCACCGTCGATCCGGTAGCCGGCCTTGACTTCGGCCTTGGCAATGCGCAGGCGCGATGTGGATTCAGGCGCAGCGGACGGCGTGGCATTGATGGCAACCTGACACGCGCCGGCTACGTCGGCTGCTGGGGCGATGCTGGCCTCGCCCAGCTCCACCATGACGCCTGCCACATCGATGGCACAGGCGCTGGCGGCGAGGGCAAAACCGGTGCTGCCAGTGAAGTTGGCAGTGATCAGCACGCGGCGAAGGGCGTTATTTTTATCATCCTTGTCGTGCGCCATCAGGGCAAAGCGCAGCGGCAGTCCGGCGCGGACCAGGGTAAAGCCTGCGACGATGGGCTGGCCAGCCCCCTTCCTGGTCAGTGTCAACCGGACCAGGTTGCCGCTATCGATGCGCGGCGACAGGGTCAGGCGGCATAGCAGGGCTGTCGTTTCAAGGTCATCGTCCTTGACGGTAAGCGCCAGCAGGCGCAGCGGCTCCAGGCGGAAGCCGAAAAATGGAATCTCGCTGCGGCCCAGCAGCAGCGTCAGGGCCGCGTGGTCAAGCCCTGCCGCGCCAAGGCGCCACTCGAAACCGCCCACGGCCAGCTTGTTGTCGTCCTCCAGGGCGTCAAACGCCAGCGGCGCGGCGAGATCGTCCTTCAACTCCGCTTTGTCGTGCGTGAACAGCACATCCTTGAACCAGAACTGAAACACGCTGCCGTTGATCTGGAACTCCAGAGGCGCCGCGAGCGACAGCAGGCGCCTGCCGGTGCCGGCACCGCCAACCGTGACCGCGCGCTCGATCAGCCGCTTGTTGGCCGTGTGGACGGCGCGGGCCGCGCCCGTCAGGGCATTGTCCAGTTCCATGTCATTGGCATTCAAGGTACCCGGGCTGAAGCCGCGCACCCGCACCGCGCCCGGCGTCGACGCCAGGGCCGGGTTCAGTTCACTGCGCCGCAGGTCGGGCAAGAACCAGCCGTCGTAGCCGGTCAGCGCACTATTGCCACTGATCGGGGCGGCTCCGGCCAGGTGCAGTGCGCCATAGGTGGGCTGGCCCGCAACCGGGCGCGTGTCGAGCTGCCAGGTGGTTTTCCACGCCAGTTGGCGCACCAGGGTCTTGACCTTGACGTCGAGCATCGTATCGACCGCGCCGAAGCCGCTCAGGTAACTGTCGACCACGCGGCTGTTTTGCTGCTTGCGTTCCTGGTCCTTCCAGAAGGCGGCAAGCAGGGGCCAGTCGAGCGTGGTCGGCACGCTGGCATCGGAAGGCGGCTCCGGATTGGAAGCCGGGGCGTCCGGCGGCGGCAGCGTAGCTGTAGCAAAGGCTTCGTCCAGCAGCGGTAGATCGTAGCGCAACGCCGCCTCGAAACTGATCTTTCCGTAACCGGGCGCCGTGCCGCCACTGTTGATCACCCGCAGCTCGGCGCCGGGCACGGCGGCCATTGCAAAGGCAATGCCGCGCTCGTACAGTTTAGAGCATTCGATCCTGCCGGTCGGTTCGGGCCAGCATGGCAGCGAGTTCAGGCTGAAGACGGTGCCGTCCACCTTCTGCAGCGCCAGCAGGGGCGCGTGGTGCGACATGGCCAGCAGCGCCAGTGGCAGCGTGCCGCTGGTGGGGAGGGCACCGCCGGGGCGCAAGGCGAACGGGATCAGGTCGCGGCTCTCGAGAGGGCGGGCGGAACCTGCGCCGGCACGGGTCATCGGCATCGCAGCCGCAAGCGGCACGGTGGGATGGCGCAGCCAGGCGACGGCGGGTAAGGGGGCCTGGTATTGTTCGGGCTTGGGCGAAAGAGTGAAGTCATCGATCACGCAGTCGCCTGCGGCCTTGAGCGCAACATGTGCTTCCTGTGGTTTCAGAACCTGCTTGACCCAGCGCAGGTTGTCGACGCCAAAGCCGAGCGCCATCGACGTCCAGCCCAGCGCGGCCTGCCCATGCATCCCCTTTACCTCCACTGAAATCGACAGGCCGTCGACGCTGGCGGTGAGCGCGCTGCGCTCCGGACCCACGGTTTGCGGGCTTTGCATCAGCACATCAATGAAGGCGCCAGGGCCGGCCCCTAGCCGTGGCAGCGCTTCCTGTGTGTCCGGTCGGTCGGCCGACAGCCACAGCATGCCACGGGTGGACAGCACCGGGTCATGCAGCACGAAGGTGGCCGATTCGAGCGTGGCGGCACTTGCGCCGCTGCCTGGCGTGAGTACCACCGTGCCCGCCACAGCGCCGGCCTGCTCGACCGTCACGCTCCAGGGGGCGGCCATCTGGCGCGGCGCGCCCGCCGCAGGAAAGTGGCCCGATTGCACGGCGCCGGCCATGCCGGGGTGGCGCACGCGCAGAAAGCCGCCCAGCACATTGCGCGGTTGAGTGCGGGCAATCGTTGCAAACGCCAGGTCGTTGGTGCGGTCGAGCGGGCCCAGGTTGGGCACGGTCAGCTGGAGCCAGCCATTTTCAAGGGCCACGAAAGCAGGAATCAGGGGACGGCCAAATTCACGGCCGAGCGGACCGGGGTCGTTCCTGGCCGGGACTGGCGGCGGCGTCGGAAGTCCGTAGGCATCGCGCAGTGAGCGCGACAGCCTCACCAGTTCAATGTCCAGGCTAAGCTTTTCCTGCGCCATGTTTTCGAGCGTGAATGTGCCGACTGCGCACCGGCAGCGCAGTGCAAAGCTCGACTTGGGAGCGGCGCCGTCGGCCAGCGTGAACAGGATCTTGCCTGCTAACCCCGCCTGGCCTTCCGACGCGTGCAGCCGTGCCGGGAGCAGCGCCGCGACGCTGTCGATGGCGCCCATCACCGGTGGGCTGACCAGCGAGACGGCACAATCGGTACCGTCAACTTCGACTGCACGCTCCGGCAGCGCCATAGGCTCGCGGCCGCTGCCGTCAATCGCTACCGGCCAGGAAAAGCCGGGCAGCTTCCTGTCGCGCCGCGCCGAGAACTTGAGCCCCGCCAGTCGCTCGCCGGCGTCGCCGGCAGCCGGCACGATGGCATTCCAGGCGTCGGCCCAGGCCTCGTGATCAGCCGGTGCCAGCAGGTGCGCCCGGAAGGCGCCATGGCCATCCCCTGGTTCGGGGCGCAGCAAGATCCTGCCGCTCAGCGCCGAACGGCCCGGGAAGGGCAGCCTGGCGTCGAACTCAATCCCATCCGGCACCAGCCAGACGACCGGCCAGGTGTGCCAGTCCTTGCTTGCGCTGTCCACGCCGACCAGTCCCATGCGCACCAACCAACGGGCGTCGCGTGCTTGCGGATTGACTCGCAAGCCGACGCGGCCGGTCACCAGGCGCAGGGGCGCCAGCGGGATCACACGATCGCCTTGATGTTCAGGATTCGGGGCGACCTTGTCGGGCCTCGGCCAGCCGTCCGGCAGCAACTCGGCCACCACGTGAACGAACGGCGCCGCGCCGTCCGAAGCGTCACTCCCTTCGGGGGCGGTGCGCAGGCTGTGCCCGAAATTGGCCGGCAGCGAACGCGCGTTGCGGGTCCAGCCGAACAGCAGGCCGTCCGGATCTTCGTTATTGTCGGCGGCCACTTCGGGCTGACGGTAGCGCTCGTTCTGGGCGCCTACCACCAAATGCAGGTCGAACAGGCGCGGACGCATGGCCGGTGGTGCGCCGCTACCGGATGGGTCGGTGGCAAGGACCCGAACCGGATGCACGTGGTCGGCCACGGTGCCGTTTTTCTTGCCTTTGGCATCGACCGCGTTCTGGGCGCCGAAGCTGGGCGCGCCGGCATGCAAAATCCACATGGGCCACGAATGCGTGCCGTCGCCCACCATGGGGCCGGCCAGGCTCACATTGCGCAGCAGGTCCGGCCTCTTCGCCAGATCATCGATGATCTTGTCCATGTCCATGTCCGTCTCCTCAGTCTGCCCACGTGGTCCATACCGGAAGGGAGAGTGCGCCCTCCATCTCGCCCGGCGCGATCCACGTTGCCGTGCCATTTACCACCTTCGTGCCTACCTCGTTGCGGGTATCGACCGCGCGGATGACCATCTGCCGTCCGCCGCCAAGCAAGCGCTCGCGGCAGGCTGTCCACAGCTTGCCGCCCTGGATGGCAACAGGATGACCATCCTCGAACACCTTGTCGGCCTCGCTGTTGACCGGCACATCGCGGACCAGCAGCACGCGCTCGCCGAGCGTTACGCTGACGGTCAGGTTAAATGGCGTATCGTCGCCGAGCGCATCGAGCGGCTCCGGCTCCATCATGACTACGGTGACTCGTACCCGGTCCAGGCGGTCGGTTGGCGGCCAATCGCCAGCGGCAATGGCTTGCGCCTCTCTTTCCAGCCCGTCCGCCAGCGCGGCAAGCGCATCGATGGCTACCTGGAGCCGGTCACGCCCGAGGTCGGCCAGCTTCTTTGCGTGCTCGCGCAGGGCAATGGCGCGCGCCCCGAGCCATTGCACCGCGTCCGGTTGGGCCGGCGCGTCCTCCATCGGTCGGTATGCCAGCGTTACCCTGGTACGGATGCGGGCGAAATTGGCCGCCGCCAGGTTGAAGCTGTCGGCTTGCGCATCCGTCCCCGCCAGGCTGCCGGCCAGGCGCAGCGTTTGCTCGTCGGCCGGCGCCAGCGGCAAGGGGAAGCTCAGGTAGAAGTGGCGTGCGCTTGCGGCGGAAGCCCAGGTCACTGCGGACTGGAGGGCCTTGCCGGCGGGAGCCACAAAACGGGATCCGCGCAGCGCCAGCACGACCGGCTCGAAATCGGTGGCATCGTCGCCCAGGGGCCGGGAAATGAGACTGACCTGGGCATCTTCATCTTCGAAGCTGCGTCCCTCACCCAGCGATCCGCGCCGCAGTACGGTGTAGCGCACGTTCGGATCGGGCAGCCATGCTATGTCAGCTTCCTCGCCGGTGAACCAGGAGTGAGATTGCGT
The DNA here is from genome assembly GCA_014841595.1 of Oxalobacteraceae sp. CFBP 8761. Lineage (NCBI taxonomy): Bacteria > Pseudomonadati > Pseudomonadota > Betaproteobacteria > Burkholderiales > Oxalobacteraceae > Oxalobacteraceae sp. CFBP 8761. The sequence continues at coordinate 2,274,688 of JACYUE010000001.1, forward strand.
TTCGCTCAGGTCGGCGTGCGACACCATGCGCAGGCCCTCGACTTGAATCTCGGCGCTGGCGCCCGCCGCGGGACGAGAAATCGCCAGCACGGGCTTGTCCAGCAGGGCGACCGTTTCCTGCTCCCGCTCCGGAGCCGGCACGCGCAGCGTGAGCGCCAACGGCCGCCGCGGCGTCGCATCCTGTACCGCGGAGACCACCCGCGACACCACCAGACCGGCGCGCGCCACCGCCAGTGCGGCGACCCGGTAGTGAGCCGGCAGTTGCGCAATGCGCCAGATGTCGGCGCCTTTCCACAGTGACGGGTACTGGTGCGCCAGCCGGGACAGGGCATCGTCGCCAATGCTGGCCGCCATGCCCGGAGCCGTAGCGGCCAGATCGGCATGTCGTTCCGGGTACATGATGCAATTGAGCGCCCCCTGCGGTTGGGCCAGTTGCAACAGCTTGTCAGGCCATTGCGGATCGCGGTATTCGCGGATGAAGCTGAGCGCCGTCCCTTCGGTGCCGAGACGCGCGAACAGCGAGCGATTGGAGAAGGCCAGCGCTTCCTCACCGTGGCGGGCCACCACCAGTTCCCACTCGGACCGCTCGCCTTGTACCAGCTGCGAGCCGAGGATGACGGGCGGCTCGATGCGTTCGGTACGGGGTGACACGGCCAACGCGTAACCGAGCGCGTTGCGCAGCGTTGGCCCTTCGCGCAATGCCTCCGTCACCAACTGCTCGCTCTCGCTCTGCGCTTTGTAGTAGCCGGCGCCTAGCGCCAGGTTTTCGTAGCGCGGCGTCGGCCGCACCGCATACACCCGTGCGTGGGACCAGCGGTCGGCATGCAGGAACGACAGCGCAAGCTGGCCATTGGCATCGGCCGCCAGTCTCAGTGGATTGGCCCGGATCGGCGCGGCGAGCGCGAAGTGCACGGTGCCGGCCGGCCGACCTGGGGCGGCCGCATGATCGAGGAAGCGCTGCCACCACGGTACATAGGCTGCGGCTACCTGCTTGACGTCGGCCAGTGACACCTGGTCCACCCAGCCCGGGCCGGGCCAGACCAGCGCCGGTGCGACGTAGCGCAAATTCTCGCGCAGCGACTGCAAGGCGCCTGCCGCCGCGCCGTTGCTGGCGGCCAGGGCCTCGGCCCAAGTGTCGGAAGTCAGGGCGGGAAAGCGTTCCCACGGTGTAGGCCCAGCATGATCCAGATTGGCGGGCTTCTCATTGGCTGGACTGCTGACAGGATTGAATGTGATCCCACATTTGAATGGGGTGGCGGGAAACTTAACATCCTTGCCCGTCGGTTTGACCGCCATTTCCTTGAGATCCTCGAAAGACACGAGTGCTTCGGTCGCCTTGCAGGTATCGCTGCTCACCGTGCGTACCCGTGCCACCAGTCCCACGCCTGGCACCTGGTCGCCGTCGGGGGTGCGCAGCAAGTATTCCAGGGGCGCGCGGGCGCCCCGCACCACTCCCTTGGGAAACGCGCTCAGTGGAAAGCGCACGTTTTCGGCGATCAGTTCGCGCACGCCGCCTTCTTGCAGGGAAATAAGGTCGCACGGCACCGCGCCCGCACTGAACTCGACCTCATACCCGAGCAGGGTACGGGTAGCCATTCCATCAGGCGTGAGTTCGTGGGGCCAGAAGCCGGCCTTCCATTCCAGCGACAGCGTCAGGTAATGGCGCGCCGGCGCCGGCGCCGGGCGCAGCGAGATCTGGGCAATCGCAAGTGCCTCGTCAGCCAGGTTGAGGTCGCCCGCTTCTGTCTCAAGCCCGGCGCTGGACAGCACCGCTTCAAACGGACCTGCGCGCCGGTCCTGACCGGGCCGCATCAAGATCTCGACCATGGGTTGGCCGTAGAAGCGCGCATTATTTTGCGCATCGGGGAAACGGCCCAGGTAGCGCGTCATGGCGGCCTGCAGTACGGGCTCGATCCGTGTTAGCAGTTCGCCGGCGTCGAGGAAGCGGTCGAGGTCGCGATCGTACAGCTTGACTGTGCCGGCCAGGCCCAGTTGCTGCAGCACGCCCCAGCCGTACGGATCGGCTTCGGGATTGCTGTCGGCCAGGAATGCGGCCATGGTCGTCACTTCCAGCGGCTGCACCGGCTGCACCGATACCACATAGCGCCGATACAGGCGGTCGTGGTGGGAACTGTATTCGAGCTCGCCAAACACTTCTTCCAGGATCGGGTGCAGGAAGGACGACAGCACCAGTGGCTGAAGCACGGTTCCAGTTATCAGGTCCGGCTTGTTCGGCACAGCGGGCCGGCCTACCACCTTCAGCGCGCAGCGGATGCCTTCGCCTGCGGCCAGGGCTCTTTCCTGGAACGCATCCAGACCTGTGCCAGGATCCCAGCATACGCCCATCAGGGCGGCGCGCAGGCGCGCTGCGTCGAACGGGTCGCCATTGGTGATCCGCAGTTCCATGGCGCCATTGGCTGCAGTGGCGGTCAGCGCCAGGCGCGGCACCTGCGGGCTGCCAAAACCAAGATGGTCGCACTGCAAGGTGGCATTCTCCTTCAGCGTGGCGGCCAGTGTCTTGAGCCGGTCGTCGGCATCATCGGCCACGGTCCATATCAGCGTCAGCACCAGCCGCTGGGGAATGCCGAAGCGCAGCAGGTCGGCCACCGCCGCTTCGGAGGCGGTAGGGAACAGGCGCCGGCGCGGCACCCGGGCCGCGAACAGCGCGCTCGACTCGGCCGCCGAGTACCATGCGGCGCGGCGCGGCTGCGCCTGGCCCCTGCGGCCGTCAGCACGGTGCTGCAGGCGCCAGGTTTCGCTCGGGTAGTGGGCATGCCAGCCCGACCAGTCCTGGTTCGACTCGGGGAGCAGGCGCGCCATGGACGGCGGTACGCGTTCGATGCGCGCCACCCGCCGCGCCCGGTCCCAGGTAGTGGCGCTGGTTTCGAACTCCAGCTCGATGTTGGTGTCGAGCGCGGCGAGGTCGTCGAGGTCGATCTCGTGCAAATCGAAGCCGGCGATGCTGCTGGCATGGACGGGGTCCACCGTCGGCCCGGGTGTCTGGGCAAACGCCGGCTGGGCATCGAAGCTGATCTCGGTCAGGATCCGGCGCTCGGGGTCGCGCACCAGCGCGCAGGCCGCCTTGCCACCCTTTTCCAGGAAAGTCTTCAGGCTGTCCTCAGCCCGAGGCGCCCGAAAACGCGCGAAGCCGCTGCTTGCACGCACCTGGCCGGGTCCGTGCGGCGGCAGTTCCAGATGCACCGGCCACTCGAAGGCCTCCGGGCGCATCAGGCCTTGCTGGCAGCCCGCCTGCGGTGCGACGACGACTTCGATATTGACCGGCACGCGCTGCGAGATCCTGATGACCTTGTAGGTTTTTTTGTTGTCGTGATTGCCCTCGACCAAGTGCACTGTCTGGAGCCAGAAGCGGGTGGCGATGCGGGCGCCGGCACTGGCACCGTCGCGCCGCCACAGGCTTTCAAGGAAACCGACCAGGTCTTTGGGCTCGACCGCCTGCGGCGCATTCAGCGGAACCGCCTTGTCGACCGCATCGTTCCCGCTCGAACCGGCCAGGCGGCACCAGGCCGGATAAGTGCGCAGGGTCTCTTCGTCCGATTCGATCTGGTGCACCGGATTGTCGTCGCGCACGGTGCCACCGGGCTTGAGTGCTGAAACGAATTGCCCACCGGCGATCTCCCAGATCCGTTCGTCCGCGCCTTGCAAGGCCATGGACGCTAGTCCCGGGCGCTGCTCCGAGAGGCCGTCGGTGCCGTAATGGCCGGACGGGCTGATGTTGTCGGGGTCGGCGATCAGGTGGTAGCGGCGCGTGATTTTGCCGTTTGCCGTAACGAGCGGCGCGTGGTCGCCCACTGCCAGCAGCACGCCCAGCGCGCCGGCCGGCACGGTGCCGCTGTGGTGGGTGCCGCCATCGATACTACCAAGGTGGTGCACCATGAAACGCAGCTCGGCCTGGGCCGGACGCAGGTTCGGCGAGGGCTGTTCCACCTCGACCAGGAAGGACTTCGGCATGCCGCCCGAGCCGGCAATGTCCACTGGCGTGACGGTGTAGCTGATTGACAGGGTTTTCTGTTCGCCCACCAGCAGGGACCAGCCGAGCGCGGCCTCGAAGGCGGCGTCATCATCCTTGGTGGGCAGCAGGGCGCGCCGCAGGTCGGGGTCGAGGTCGGCCAGGTCGTCGGTGAACTGCCATTCGGGTGCCAGCAGCGTGACCATGCCATCGGCGTTGCGCCCGCCGAGTGTGGCCGCGGCCTTGACCTCAACGACACGCGGGGTAAATTCAAGGCCCTCGACCGTGCGCACGATCTCGTAGTGGTGCAGGAAGTGCTCTGGATCGGCCTGCGAACCGGGTGCGTCGGGTGTGGCGAAAGCAGTGGACAGATCCCAGCCCAGCTTGATGCCTTCGTGCCCCCTGGTGCTGCGGTCGCTGGCCAGTACCGGGTCGTCGGTGACGAACCAGCTCTGAAGCGGATTGAGCACGGTCACGTCGCCCATGCCGCCATGTTCAGGCCGCGGTCCCAGCAGGTCGTTCTTGATGACCTTTAACGCGGCCAGTTGTTCAAGGTCGTCCAATTTGCCGTAGAACACCAGACCGAGGTCGGTGACATGGGCAAACCGTGTCGGCGGCACGCCGTTTTTGGCCAGGTTGACAAACTGGTCGGCGAACATCGACAGCACCGACGAGCGCGCCTGATAGGCGCCCTCGACCACAGGGTTGGCTGCCGCCTGGGCGGAGCAGGCACGCTGGATGCTGTCGCGCTCGGCATTGCGCTCTTGCTCGGTACCGCTGGCGGCCCGCGTGGCCCGGGCGTGGATGCGCGCGGGCACTTCGGCCCAGGCCGTGGTGCGGCGGTATGGCGGTGCGCCATCGATGCCGGCACGCCACTCGGTGTCGGACAGATAGCATTCGTCAAACACCAAGGCCAGGGTCAGGTCGGCGGAGCCGTCTTCGGTCTCGACCGGGCTGTTCCACTGCGCCGCAATTGGCTGCCACTGATTTTTTTCGAGATCGAACGGAACGAAGTTGCGCGCGGCAGTGGGGTCGCAGCGCTTGAGTCGGTTCAGTGCATCGCGCTGCTCGTTTGTGACGTCTGCGGGCAGGTACAGGTAATGGGCGGGCTGGGCCGGGTCGCGCTTGCCCGAACCGGGCATGAAAAAGCAGGCCGGGGCGTAGAAGGCGTTCAGGTAGGCGTCCGGTCCGGGGTCGCCCGGGCGCTGGCTCAGGCGTGCTTCGCGCGGCAGCAGCAGCGCGTAGCCATAGCCTTCCGGGATGAGCGCGTCATCGAACACGGCGGCTTGGTGCAGAACGCACCAGAATGCCGTTTCGCGCACCGCGGTGCCGAATTTTACGCGCGTTTGCGAGGCGGGCAGGGTCATACCGCCAGGGCCGGGCGTGCTTACCTCAGCCGGCGCGGGGGCAGCGGCGGCAGCCTGAGCATGCTGCGCGTCCTGTTGCATGCGCACGTCGCCGCTCTGGTTCAGCGCGGCGGGCGCGGCATCCGGTTCCTCGGCCGTGATCGACATGGCCAGGAAGCGCTGAACACGGGCGCGCGCTTCATCGAGCTTGCCGCTCCCCAGCACGAAGCCGACCGAGACCGACAGGGTAGCGCCGAACACCGACACCGCCACGCGCGCATCGACGCGGGCGCCGATTCCCTCCGGCGACAGGGCGAGTTCGATCGCGGCCGAGAATTGCAGTGTTGCGGAGAAGCCAATGCGAATGGTGAACTTCTTGATCCCGAGGTCGATTTCCATCCACGCGCGGAAATTGACCATCAGCCTGGCATCGAGCGCGATCAGGCCGTAGATGAGCGAGCCGGCGAAACGCCACGACAGGTAGCAGATCACGCGCGCCAGCAAGCTGGCAGTGAGGGTGGCTTCGGCGCAGACCCCGACCGGGCCGCTCTGGACCGAGCCGCCAAAGCGGAAATAGGCGTCGGCCTCGATGTTGTAGCCCCACAGCAGGCCATCCTCGGCGGCGCGGAAAATCATGCCGCCGCGAACAGTCACGCGCATGTTTTCTTCGTCGAACAGGCGTGCCGCCAATTGGTTCGGCCAGCCCAGTTCGTAGTGGAAGAGGCCCGGCTTGATGAACAGGGTGGCCGACCAGTCGACCGACTGCAGGGCCTTGCGCAGCGGCGCCCCCTCGGCCAGGGCGGGGATACGGTCACCGATATACCCCTTGCTGTCGCCGATCATCCGTGCCAGCAGGCGCTGTTGCGGAGCCGAAATGTACAGGTAGCCGCGCAGGCCCGGCTTCGAGCGCAGTCCATCCTTGTCTTTGAGGTAGTCGATGTAATTGGTGCCTACCCAGCCGCGCAAGCCCATGAACAGCGTGAAGTCGGAGCGGATTGCCGCTACCAAGTCGAACATGAAGGGGTTTTGCGCTTGCTTTTCCGCTTCCTCGTCCCAGGTCTTGGCGGCCGGATAAGCCTGGATCGCGCCCTTCAGGGCCAGGGTGACGCGGTCGCTTTCCGGTTCCGGCTTCCAGGCCGAGAACTTGTGCAGATCGCCCGCGGTCTTCGACACTTCGTCCAGCGCGTTGATCAGCTTTGGAATCGAGGTGGCCTTGTCGGCGGCAGCGATGGCGTCCAGCGTGTAGCGAAAGCCCAGGCCAAAGCCGGCTTCCCGCAAGTAGAAATTCCATGCGGGCGTGGGAATTTCAATGGCCAGTTTCTTTTTCTCGGCGTAGAAATAGAAGGACTTGCGACGCTCGCCCGGACGGTCCGGGTGTTCCAATTCCAGAAAGCCAAGGCTGGCGCCCATGGAGCCCCAGCCGGGAATGTCGAATTCGCCCCGTCCCAGGAAGCCGTAGGTTTTGTAGCCATCGGGCGCCAGCTCGCTGCCTTCCACCGTCGGGGTGTCGGCGTCAACCGCGATGACGGTGCCGCGCACCCGGATCGCGCCTTTCAGGTTCAGGTCGATGCCGAGGCCGTCCGCCTTGATACGCGGCAGTGATTCGTGTTCCCGGGGCGGCGCGATCCACAGGCCGTGGAAATCGATCGACGGCGCCATCACGTCGCCGATCTCCACAAACTTGATCTGGCCCGATATGTTGACCGCTGGCGAACCATCGAACTTGGGCGATGCGGGGTGGTAGCCGAAGCCGCGCAATTCAAAGGTGAACAGGTTGAACAGGTTGAAGCTTTTCTTTGGATTGAGCGTCTTCTGGAACGAGATGTGCTTGACCAGCACCCGCGGATCGGCCGACAGCGGCGTGCGTTCCAGGTTCATTTCGACACCGTCGAGATACTGCAGCAGACCGTTTTCAAATTCGCCCTCTTTGGGCGAAAAGCGCAGCGCCCCTGTCACGAGATAGTAGAAGTGATAGCCGCCATCCTTCACGAATGCAATGTCGAGGTCGCTGATGGTGAGCGTGAAGCGCGCCGCGTGGCAGATGATGGGATCGTTCTTTTTGTCCAATTCCACCTTGCCTGCCTGAAGAACGATGCCTTCGCCAGGCACTTCGCCGAAGGTCAGCGCGACCGTGCAGTCGGCTTCCCCGATCAGGTCCGGCGGCAGCGCGCCGCGTCCGGCGACCGTGGCGCTGACCAGGCGCCCGCCCTTGATTTCCAGCTTGCCCTCGGTGAAGTGGAAGGGAACATCGATGCCGTTCAGGCGCACCGGATTGTCGGCCACCCTCGCCACCAGATCGAGCCCGCCGGGGCCGATCCTGAAAGTGTCGACCTCGAACACCAAGCCTTGGCCGTCGGACGATAAGCCATTGAAGCGCAGTCGCATGCGGGCCTTGCCTTTGGTGTCCGCGTCGGTCAAGGCGCGGTTGAGCTCGAATCCGCTCTGACCGCCGGCAAAACCAATCGAGAACATGTCGATTTTCGTGTTGGCCAGGCGCTCGTCTTCGTTCGCCTGTTCGATGACCCACACCAGGCCCAGGGCTTCTTCCTCGATCCGGTCGGAAGCAATCGGGAACACATTCGACGCTTCCAGGCGCATGGCCAGCGAATCGAGCGAAAGGAAGGCTTCCAGGTCGAGCGTGGTTTCCAGGCCGGCCGCTTTCAGTCCGAGCAGCAGATTGATTTTCACCTCGCGCGTGGCCAGGCTGCCACTGCTTGTGCTGTCCTTGACCCACACCACGTTCCCCAGCGACTGCTGCAGCTTGTCGAGGAAACTGGAGCCGTCGGCCTTTTCCCCCTGCTGCTTTTTCTTGTCACCCGATGCCCCCATGCCCAGCAGGGGCAGGATGCGCTCGGTGGCCAGTTTGACGTCAAGATTGAAATCGTTGTCCGAGAGGGGTTCGAGCCGGAACGGGCCGTCGATGCTGCGCGCGTGCAGGCCCAGCTGGCCGGGAATGGGAATCTCCATCGAATTCCCGGCCAGGCGCTGGAAGAACACGCTCTGGCCGCGGTTCAGTCCTGCCAGGACCAGCATGGTGGTGGCGGCCCCGGTACCAGTTGCCAGAGCGAGTTCGAGGCTGAGCAGGGGCTGGTCCCCGGGCTGGCGTGGTTCCGGTGCGCTGGTCTTGCCGTCAACATCGCGCAGCGCCTGGCTTTCGACCTTGCCGCCGGCCCCGGCACGATCGAGCCACAGGTCGGTGGACAGGGTGGCGACATCGAGCTGGCCGACGCCTGGGTCCTGGTCGCAATGGAGTACCAGGTAAGCGCCTGGCTGGGTGGCAAAGTCGAGCAGCAGGCCCGCCTTCCAGCGCTCGGGAATGGACAGCTTGAAGCCCAGCATCTCGCGTGCCTGTTTGGGCAGCGGCTTTTTCAAGGTCACCAGGATTTGCTGCAACGCCAGCGGACGAGTGGCAACGCGCACTTCCAGCGCCAGGTCGTTCGTTCCGGGGGCCGCTGGCATGAACTCGGCCAGCTTACTGAACAGCTCAGCCAGCATTTCGCCGACCCCGGCCACCGCATTGGCCAGCATGTCGCCCAGCGAGTTCAGGGCACCGTCGGCCTTTTCCGCGATCAGGATCGCAGCGCGACCAAGAGCGGCAGCCATGCTCCCGAGGATGCCGAGCAGCTTTTGAACTCTTTCCTGAGCGATGTCGGCCAGACTGGCCACGATACGCAGGACGCCGGCACCGGCACGCACGATGTCGTCAGCGGCGCTGGCTAGCAGGACCAGCGGATAGGGCTGGACCAGCGACAGCCTGAGAAGCCGAGCGCCGGAAGGGTCGATGTCGACCGCGCCGTCGAAGGTGAGGAAGGCCTCGGGGTCGTCTGTCACGCGTAGCGTCAGGCCGGTGAATTCCATCACTGCGCGCAAGGTGGCGCCCTTGACGGAAGGCGCGCCACCGAAGCTGTTGCCTTCGTGTGAGGGCGTGAGCGTCATCGTTTTCCAGCTGACCTCGAACGGGCCAAGCCGTTCGAGCCCGTCGGACGGGAGTTCGATGGGGTCCGCCCTAGCCACCACCACGCCACCGAAAATTTCCTTCCCCGCCACGTCGCCCAGCCGCAGGTCGGCGATTTCCACGCTGAGGCCGGGGGCGGCGGCGCTGCTCGTGACGACCTTGAACATTGCGATCTTGTCGGTCGTGGTCAACAGTTCATCGACATAGTCACCGTTGACCACCAGCCAGTCGATGCCGGGAGCGCCAGAGCGCGTCCGCAATATCAGTCGGGGCGGGCCGGCGGCGTCGTTGACATGGGTGACCTCAACGTCGGCATCAGGAATCATTTCCCTGAGTGAGGAGACTGCGTTCGTCAGGCCATCGGCCAGGTCGAGCGGCGGCAGGTTCAGGGCGAGGTCGAAGCCGCTGAGATCAAAACTGGGAAACGACACGCCAAGATCATCGGCATCGATACGCAGCCTGGCATCGAGCCCGGCATTGAGCATCACGATCAGCGAGGCGGCGCGTTTCACGCCGGCAACCATGATCGTCATGCCGACACCGAATTCCAACGCGGCGCCGTTTTTTACGGCGAACTCGGCGGGCGCGACCTCGGCGTTTGCTTCCCAGATATCGAAACGCAGGCAGGCACTGGCGAACGCGCCGTCAGCAGGCGTCATGCCAAGAAACGTTGGCTTGAGATCCGCGTCGACCTTGAGATCGACCGCCATGGAAGCCGCACGCCGGATGGCTTCCTGGACGGTTGCCACGAAACGCTTGCGCAGTTCGGCGGCGACGAGACCAAGCTGGTCGTTGATCTCTTTGCTGGTACTCAAGCGGTCCGCCGTGATCAGGGCGCCGGGGATACGCAGGGGACGCGCCAGCATGAAATTGCAGGACGCGTCGAGCGGCATCTCATCCGGCTTCGCGCTGCACGGGCCGACGAGGCCGGTGACGTCGACGTAAGCTTCGCTCAGGCTGCCGTCTTCGAGCACTTTTCCAAGGGTGCCCGAAAAGGTACCGATCAGATAAAAGCCGGGCGTCCTGGCAAACGGGATGGCGATGAAATTTGGCACGTACGGCTCCTCTGACCAGCAAGCGCGAGGGCCGCGGGTCAATTGGGTAGGGCGGAGAAAGCGCTACTGGCGTCGAACGCCGTGCGATATGACGGGGCCGCTAGCGCGCGTGGCGGCGCTTGCGCAGCAGGTAGGGAGACCAGGAAGACGGGATGTGGATGGAAGCTGGCACTGCGCGTTCGTTAAAGCCGGGCATATCAATTCCTTTTGGGAATATTATAGGATCGAGCTAAGAACTGGCGGTTAAGCAAATAATGCGGTGGCAATCAAAAAAACTGTTTGACATGTCGTTTCGTTAATTCGATAGTGCAGCGGTGCAGCTTTTTAGTCAATGCACCACAATTAATATTGAAGCAAGGCTTGTCGTACGCAAGCGACGGGTTGCGGCAATACTCACCGGACAGAATGATTGACGCCTCCTTGCGCTTATTCCGGTATGAGCGCAGTCAGCGCGCTCCAGATACCAGTTAACTTTTTGTCCAAAAACAGTGGAATTGCAAGGACTGCCCATGGGTTCCGCCCGACTCATCGACGACTTCCGGCGCCGTGCGGTCAAAACGGCAGGCAGCGGGTGACGCGCGCAGGTGGCGGGGGCGGAAATGGTGCGCCGATCCGATCGCAGATCAGGAGGCGCATCGGGATCAAGGCGCCAGCGGACCTCTTGATAAGGGGCGCCTGGCACCCTTATGGGTCGTTTTCCTCTACTGGTCCAGCCCGGCCGCACTGCTGCTTGAGCGTTTCCAAAGATACGAGCAGGTGCTTCAGCCGAGACTTGATGAACTGCCCAGTGCACGCCGAGTAGGGGTGTGGTCCCGTACCATACTGAGCAAGGCGCTCTGCTGTCGCGACAATGCCGGGTAGCTCGGCAGCCAGCGCCTCTGGGGGCATGTAGGTCGCACACCTGACCATGCGTTCCAGGCCTTCCAGGTCGCATGCCAGCCGGCGCAGTATGTCTGTCCTTGCGTCGACCAAGCCGGAACGGTTAAGGCCATACACGTCGATACTGGCGTGTGCATATCGGTCGTCGCCGCCTTCGACCTGTTTTGGGACCGCGAGCGCCGGGCCGGGCACTGCTGGGTCACCGGTTGCCCATGTGAGATGGTCCGCCGGATCACGCTGGCAGGGATCGATCAGCAAGGCGTCCTCGTCCGGGAGCGCATCGGCCACGCATCCCGCGCGCCGGTTGCCCGCAATCGGAAACATGTCCTGCTTGCCGGCCAGGTGCCGCAGGTTGGTCACATCGCCGCCCTCTGCCTCGATGCGGTATAGGTCCTGGTAACGACGTCGATTGCAATCGATGCAGGACGGTAGCAGGTTTGTCCATTCCGCGGCCAGCCACCAGTAACCCGGGTGGTCCTTGTCGTCAAATACCGCGCCTTTCGGGCGGTAGTGTTCGACATCCATCGGATGGACCGCCGCGTAGCTGCTCTCGCAGTAGGCGCATTTTCTGTGGAACAGCGTGGCCAACGCGTCGATCACGTCGCTGGACTTGTATGCCTTGAAGCTGAACGCTGCCGCATTGGGCGTGGTGTAATGTTCCCGTGCCGTTTCCAGTTCCCTCAGCCCGGCGCCGTCCGGATGGGTGAGGGACGCGGGTGGTGCAATGCGCGTCCGGTCGACGAATCTCATGATTGCAGGTTTCGCTTGAGTACATCCATCACGGTGGTGATGGCGTCTTCGCGCATGCCCGCTTGATAGACGATGTCGCGCGCCGGAGCTGCACGCAAATGTCGTGTCAGGGCTTCCGCAAGGATCTGCCGGTCGAGGCTCTCGCGGATGGTCGGAATTCCGCCATACTGTTCGAGCAGCCAGTCGCGCCGGGTTCGCTGTGAAGGCAAAAGCTCGGCGTCGCTACCTCGCACCAGGCCGGACAATTCGTTGAGCATGCGCTCCTGGGCCGGCTCGGCAGTGCTGAACAGGCCAAAGTAATCCGAGATGAGAATCTGCTCAATCCTCAGCAATTCGATATTCGGCAAGTCCGTCAGCAAGGCCACTTCACTATCTGCTGTACGGTACATGAGCTGCACTTCGCCGTTTCGCATGCCGCGCAAACATAAGGGGTCGTGGGTCGTCGCGATGTACTGTACATGGGGCATCGCTTCGCGCAACGCCGCCATCACCCGCAGCTTCCAGCGCGGATGCAGGTGGGTTTCGATTTCATCGATCAGGACGATACCGCGTGCGTATTCAAGGTTGGGCGAATCCTCCAGCATATTACGCATGATGTCGGCGGCCATCCCGAACAACGACCGGTAGCCGTCGCTCATATGTTCGATCGGCGATGTCCGCCCGTGCGCCTGCACCAATACCACGCCCTCGCTGCGAAAAATCCGGTCATCCGGGCGCAGCGCCAGGATGGCGCGCATGGCGCGTGCCACCGCATCGAACTGCTGGCCATCGAGGCGGTGCAGCCAAGCGCTCGGGTCGCGCAGGGCGGCCATCGGGTTGAACAGCGAGCGGTTGGCGGTTCCCGCCACGTTCGCCTGGAATATGCGCCGCGAACCGTAGGCAAGCAGCGTGACCTTTTTTCTTCCTTCTACCACGAAGCGATTGCTGTCTTCCGAATATGAAAGGTGGACGGTACTCTTGTCGGCAAACCTGAGCGTGACCGCCAGTGCACCGGTGCGATCGAATTGCCAGCTCCCTTTCGCGCGGCTGACGAAGTCTTCCGCATTGAGTCCCAGCCGGCTGAGATTCCCCTGGCTCATCAGCGGGATAGCGATAGCCTGGAGGACCGAACTTTTGCCGGTCGAGTTCTCGCCCAGCAGCATGGTTGCGCTTGCACGCTCGGAATCGGGCGGCGGCAACGTCATCTCGAGCTGGCGGATCCCCTTGAAGTTCTGGATGGTGATGCTCGCCAGCGGAGCTTGTTCCCGCACCTCGTGGCGAAATGTCGCCCGATGTGGCTGTGATGCCGGCAGGGCAAGCGGCAGGGGGTGGCGCATCGAGTCCAGCGCCGTCTGCAGGTTTTCAGCGTCCACGCTCGCGAGATAACCGAGCACGGCGGCGATATGGGCCCGGGCCAGGAAATAGCGAACCGGTTTGGGTGCCTTGGCGCGTTTGCACAGTTCGAGCAGAAAAATCCAGACCGCTCCGTAATGCGGCGAGGACTCGTTGCAAACAGTCGCCCCGTTTGCCCCGTCGCCCCGTTTCCCTGAGCCGGAGGACGATTTTAGCGATGTCAGGACCAGTCCGATCGCTTGTGCGCGGGCATGGCGAAGTTCGGGACGATCGAGCCCAAGGACCTCGATGGTCGTCATTCCACGTTCGCTGAGTGGATAGGTTTCCCCGTGGAGCGTAAAGCCGATGTGCGCCACCGGGTCATCGGCGCAGGGATCGAGCAGCAGGGCTTCCTCTCCCTTGCCGGCTTCTGACCAGGTCGACATCAGCAAGGCGCGGCGTTCGCCCCGTACCGGAAACAGGTTGCGCTTGTGCCGGTTGCAGCCCGGGCAGATCAGCAGCAGATTCTTCCAGTCATAGGCCAGCCAGGAGTAATGATCGGGGCTCTCCGGCTGGTCATTGGCGGACGAGGCATTCGAGACAGGCCGGTAATGCCCGACGTTGCGAAACGACCGGTCCAATACCTGCTCGCAATACGCGCATTTGCGCGCAAATACCTCGTCCAGCGCGTGAATGACCTCGTCGTGAAGAAGGACGTCGGGATCGTAGGGCGCCCGCTGGCGCATGCGTACTTGCTGCTCGAGCCTGAAGTGTTCGCGGAGCTGGCCGAGCTGCGTCGCCAGGTTCGTGCTTCTCAGGCGTTCGGGTCGTGGAACAAATGCACGGTCGATTTTACGCATTGTGCCTCCTCAGCCCAGCTTTGGCGTGATTTCCAGGGTTGGACGGGGCCGTGGGACCGTTTCCGTCAAGGCATGGATGTCGCTCGGGTCCAGCCCTTTCTCCAGAGCGTCCCAGAAAATGAGCCCTGCCTTCCGGGAGGCGGGACCGAGTTTGTAGGAAGTGGGCTGACCGGGAAAGGCCCCCTCCCACATCTCGTGGTAGCTGGGGGACTGGGCGTTGCTGCGCCACGTCCTGGCCAGTGGCGCAATCGTATCCTGCAGGACTGCCGTTGTGCTGCGTGCCCGGACCCAGCGATGATTCAGCCAGCCTTCGCCCTTGCCGTCGGAGCCGACAAAGCGCTCGATGACCTTATTGGCCGCCAGGATGCCGCTCTTGCTCATGGCCTCGATGGCGCTATGGGGCATGTTCAGGTTGAGACCGCCTTCCTTCTTCGTGTGGCGAATGCGCACGATCCGGTCGCGATATCCCGGAGTACGTTGCAAGGCTTCGTCACGCCAGGCACGCGAGGTGTTCAACAGGGCAATGATAAAACTCAACAGGGACGGCTTGCCCGCCCGGTTATCGACGGACAGGTAACTGCTGACCAAGCCCTGCGCGTGCGTGTCCGGGAGCTTGACGCGCTGGCAGTCAGGCGCGCCTTCGGCCAGGCTGTTTTCCAGTGCAACCCCGAAGGCAGGGCGCTCGGGCAGCAGCTCATCGAAGAAATGCATCGGGAAGTTGCTCGATAGCCCGCCGTCCGAAAACCAGATCGGCGCTAGACGTACAGAGCCTTCATCGATGCCATTGCCTTCGATGTAGCGTAGGCGAAACAGCGGCACCGCTTGCAGGAGGATGGGAAAACTCAGGCTCAGGCGTGCAGCAAAAACGACCGGCAACTGCTCTTCCGGCGGCAGATAGAAGACGTCTGCCCGATCCGTTCCGAAATGCGGGTCGGCCTTCCGCAGCGCCTCAAGGGTGGCCTTGCGTGTGCTTGTCTGGCGCCCATGTGTACAAAGATGATCCACGACATCCGCGGGAAACAGCTGGGCCAGGTGGGAACGGCGAAACAACAGGTCATCGCTGTCGTGCGGAAGGCGGTGGGCGCGGCGTTCCGCAAGGCCCGTGCTCATGAATGCAAGGGTGATGGACTTCGAGGAGTTCGCGAGTTCGCCAAAGGTCAACGGCGGGTGGGTCTTCGACTGATAGGCGATTGCCTGGATCAGCCCATGCAGCCACTGCGTCAACGCCGGCTCCCCGGCATCGCTCCCCATCCCCGGACACATGCCGAAATTATTCCGGCACAGCGCGAGGTAACCGGTCACCACGAACTGGATCACGGCGAGCAGCACGATCATGAGGGCCGAAATCAGGACAAGTGCGATGAGCGACAACTGCCCGAGCGCGTAGCCAAGCAGGCAGCCGAGCAGGCCCAGTGCGGGGGCTTCCCAGCAATGAACAATCGTCGAACGAACCCCTGCGGTCACCCTGGACACGGCGCTCGTGCGATTGAGCACCGACGATAATATCGCGAAGTGCCGGCGCAGGCCCGGGCAGGGCTGGAACAGGGAATACAGCGTCGACTTTCCGTTTTTCCTGGGCTCGCACAGTTCTTCCGGCAGACAGGCAAGGCGCTGGAAACCCAGTTCGGCCGCTGCCGGATCACCTTGGGCTTGACAGGCATTGCGCCAGAACTGGGCAGCAGCCGTTGCCGATGCCGCGACAGCGCCGACACTGGTACCGCCGATACAGCGAAAATCAAAGCGGGTCGAAAGACGCGCGATAAAAGACGGGAAGACGACGCCGGAAGTCACGCCACCTTCCATGATCACGTCGCATTCGGTCGGTACAGTGAGGTGCTTGTCCATTTGCCCTCCGTTATAACGAAGCCGGCCGGGCCGGCGTGTGCAGGGTCCACCCCAGCACAGTGAGCGGATTGGCGCGCTTGGGTGCTGCCGAGGTTCCGGGCGGCAACAACGCGAAATGGACATGGCTCGAAGTCAGACCTTGGCCATTCGGGGAGGACGAGCAGGTGCCGGCATAGTCGGCATTGCCCGAGCAGCCGATATAGCCGATCGTCTCGCCCTTTGGTACGCTACGAGGCGCGCCATTGCGTGCGCCGAGGTGGCCGTAGTGGAATTCGTAAGTTTTACCCGCGACGCTGATCGAGAGCACTGCATACAAGCCCAATCCACCGTTCTGGTCGCGGAAGCTGAGCTCACCGTCGACGACCGCGACCAAGGCTTGACCGACCGGACCGTAAATATCAACGCCCCAGTGCTTCTTGCCATTACGGTTGCCCTGGTAGGCAGACCATTCAGGCTTCCAGAGGAGGGCGCCGACTTCGCCGTACATGCCGCGCAGCTCGCCGGCCTTGCCCGGCTGGATTAATTCGCCCTGGGTCGGATACAGGATCGATGGAAACAGCGAGGCGGTCCGCGCCGCTGGCTGGAGTACGAATGGCGTCGCCACGTCGACCGGCGTCACGGGCAGGATTTCGTCGTCATGATTCACGGGCATCTTGGTCTCCTTTGTTCAATAGGTGAAGCATGGGCGTCAGGAACTCGTCAGCCGCCGCGGGGACGCATGTCTGGCCGTTGCGGTTGTTTGCGATCGGGGTAAGCGAGCGTCCCGCTGGCTTTCGCATAGCTGGGCCAGAGACGCGCCTTCAGGGTGACGGGCAGGGCGTCGATCCAAAGTGCGAAGGCGATGTTGATGGGCGCCGCTTTCTCGCCCATGGTGGGCGCCGGATTGCGGGACCCGACGATGTTCCGGAGAAGAACATAGGCACCGCGCAATCTGCTGCCGATGTCCAGGATGTCGCCGAGCTCTACGGAGCGCTGGCCGCACACATAACACTCCGGAATGCCCGGAATTGACAGAGCGATGAAGGCCATCGGTTTTCCCTGTATAGGTGGCTTGCCACAACATCGGCCAGACTGCAAGAGTGTCGGTGATGCTGATCCGAAGAATGTAGTTTCGATGCGCTTGGATCAAGCCACATCGAATGTGAGACTGTCGGCAGTACGTAGTCTATCCGTAGAAACACCGAAGGGGAACACGCGGTTGATCCTGAACGCCGATATTTTCTTAGCAAAGTTGCTAGGAGCCTGAAACGGCGCAGTGCGCTATCATCGCGTCCCCACTGGCTTGGGTTGCGGTCACAGTTACCGAGAAGCGCTGCACCATTTCGCCCTGGCAGGCCGGCTACAGATTTATCCTTGGCGCTGCCTCCTTCCGAGCGGCAGTGGCCGGTGCGACCCAAACGTGGAGAGTGGGTGGGAACTGGGACGCCGCAATAATGGAGAGAGCATTAGCCGCAACACCATATGAAGGATTTTCAATCGACATTAGAGAATATATTGTCGAGTTAGATCTTGTAGTCAGGGTATGTCCTTGTCCCCTGTTTGTGATAAGGGTAGAGTCCCGATAATGATCAAATTTACCTTTCCTGATGAAGATTGAGCATATTTCTGCCGGGGCCAACGTCGCTTTGCAACGCAATGATGACCACGTTGCGCTGTTCACTTCCGCTGGAGTGGCCGACATTGTCGTCATTGACGGTGGCTCATCCGTGGCGGAACGGGATTACATCGACGGCATCCACGGCGATGTCGCATGGTTTGTCCATGCATTTGCCAGCGCACTTGAAAGAACCCTGATACCAGGGCGGGATCAGTCTGAATGCGTCCGGACGGCAATTGCCGATGTCCGAGAGCAGTTTATGCACCTGACAGCCGGTCACGACGTTCCAGTGCACGCGTGGCCAATCGCAGCGATGACCTGGTTAAGGATTTCACATCACGATGAGTCGACACGTGCGACGCTGTACAGCCTTGGCGACTGCACGACGCTGTTGTACACGGGCTCTGGTCCTTGTATCGATCTGGATCCATTCGTGAATCCTCAGGAAGCTGTTCTACAGAATGTGATTTCCAAATTAACGGCCGACGGTATCGAGGATCCGTTACGTCGACGCGAACAGATGCTCCCAATGCTGCGTGCTCGGCGGGAATCACAAAACATGGCGCAGGCGCCCGGTATCCTGTGTCTCGATCCGAATGGGCCGTTCCAGGCGCGTATGCGAAACGTCGAGCTGGAGCACGGTGCCAGCATTCTGGTGATGACAGATGGCTTCTACCGGCTGGTTGATCTCTACGGCTTGTACACTGATGCGGCGCTGGTGGAGGCGTGCATCACCGACGGGCTCAGGGCGCAACTCGACAAGTTACGGAACTACGAAGCAACGGGTGCACACACTGCAGCACGCGCAGTGAAGGCCGCAGATGATGCCTCTGCAGCGATCTGGACTGCGTCGTAGATTGCACCGAGAGGGAGGCATTTCCGCTGTTCGGCTTCCTGTTTGCCGCCCACACATACAGCGCATTTAACATAATATAGATTATGCGGTTTTTGGATTTTCGTTTGGCTGACTGCATCTCGATTCATACCCGAGCCATATTTCAGTCATGCCCCAAGTCTTTCCCATCGAAATCCCCGGCCACCGGCAAAACAAACCCATGACCCAATTGCGCCATGTGTAACGCCTGTTCAAGTGACTCGATGCGGCGCAGCAGCGTGAGTGCCAGCGCAAGACCGTTGCGGTCCAGTTCAAAGTCATCGCGCAGCCGGCGCGCCTGTCTTGCAGTCAGCACGTGCGCCAGATGGAAGCCGGTCGCCGGATCCGATGCATCGGCTGGCGCCATCACGCCATCCTCGACCAGATTCCTGATGTCATCGGGCGACAAACCAGATACTTCGACCAGATGCTCGATCGAACACACTGCCGTATCGTTCAGCCAGACCGCATGAGTCACTTGCATGGACATGAGTAAATCTCCTTAGCCGAAGTTGGCACGAGCGTGAAACCTGGATGCCTCTGCCAGTTGCTGATACAGCGCGCGCTCGGCGTCGCTGACCTGAGATGGAACCTTGATGACGATGACCGCGTAAAGCGCACCGGCAACACCATCCGGCCCGCGCAAGCCACGCTTGGCCAGGCGCAGTTGCTGGCCCGCTGTGGATCCTGCCTTCACAGTCAGTTCGACGTGGCCATCCAGTGTCGGAATCCGAACCGCTGCGCCCAGCACGGCCTCCCACGGAGCAAGCGGCAGATCCATGTACAGATCGCGCCCGCTGAGGCGATATAACGGGTGCTGCGTCAATGCCAGCGCGACGTAGAGGTCGCCGGGCTGACCACCATGGTGGCCGGGACCACCCTTGCCTGCCAGGCGCAGCCGCTGACCGCTGGCCGCGCCGGCTGGGATCGTGATGCGAAACGTCCGGCTGACCAGATGTTGCACGCCGCGGGCATCGGACTCGGGCAGATTCGCACGTACTTCAATCTCTCCGCCGCCGTGAATCTGCTCGAGCGTGACGTCCGCGGAAATATCCACGTCCTGGCCCCGGACGGGCGCTGGCCGGCGTGCTTGACCACCTCTCCCGCCACGTCCAAACGCGGCAAATAGATCGGCAAGGTCGGCGTCGTCGAAGCCGGCCCCAGCCGTGCTGAAGTTGTTCTGCCATCCGGGCGGCGGCGCAACGTCGGCGCCTTCCGGCGCCTTGCCAAGCGCATCGTAGGCAAGGCGCTTTTCAGGATCTTTCAAGACCGCATAGGCCTCGCCGATTGCCTGGAATTTCTCCTTCGCCGATGCATCCTTCGAGACATCAGGATGAAATTTGCGTGCCAGTTTGCGATACGCCTGCTTGATCTCGTCAGCACTGGCGGTGCGCGGAACGCCCATGGTCTGGTAGTAGTCTTTATATTTCACAGAGATCCCGGGAAAGTAATTGCGATGTCAACTGTTGCGATGTGATGCCGTTCGAGCACCCTGCTCCGCCCGCTATCGCGCACTGCTGCTCAGGATGCCGTGTTCGACGGCGAAGACGGCCGCCTGCACGCGGCTCGTCAGTTTCAGTTTCTTGAGAACATTCTGGACGTGGATCTTGACCGTGCTTTCGGCCAGGTCGAGCGTGCGGGCAATCGCCTTGTTGCTTTCTCCGCGGGCGAGGCAGCCGATGATCTCGCGTTCGCGCGGGGTCAGTTTGTCGAGCTCCGAGGCCACGGGCAACGCGCCACCGTGCAACTGGGCGACCAGCTTGGCCGTCATGGCTTCGGCGACGACGGTTTCACCTGCGGCGGCGCGGCGGATCGCGCGGGTCAGGAAATCGGTATCGATATTCTTGAGCAGATACCCGGCCGCGCCGGCAATCAAGGCGGCCGACAGGTCGAGTGCATCTTCGGACACGGTCAGCATCACCACGGCGCTGTCCGGGCAATCCTGGAGGAGCAGGTGGAGCGTTTCGAGCCCGGACATGCCGGGCATGTGCAGGTCGAGCAGAATGACCTGGGGTTGCAGCTGCAGCGAGCGCTTGATGCCGTCGACCCCGTCGGCGGCTTCGCCGACCACCGTGAATTCCGGATGGCGCTGCAGCAGCGAGCGTATGCCGCTACGGAATAACGTGTGATCGTCGATCAACAGCACGCTGATTGTATCGGCGCCCGGGGTGGTAGGTTGCTCCATGTTTTTCTTGTTCCGTGATGGCTAGGCCGCGCGCCGTTGCGCGCTTGCCAGACTGAGCTGCACCTGCGTTCCGTTGCCCGGCGCCGATGTGATGTCCAGCGTCGCATGCATCCGGCGGGCCCGCTCGCCCATGATGTGGATACCGATATGGCCGTCGTCCTCGGCGCCGACCAGCGCCGGATCGAATCCGGCTCCGTCGTCATCGATGCTGAGCGAGAAGTCGTGCCGGTCATGCAGGCGGACCTGCACGTGCCGGGCGCCCGCATGCTTGCGGATATTCGACAGCGCCTCCTGCACGATGAACAGCATCTGCAACTGCTGCTCGCGCGGGAAAGGCGCCCCGTCGGTATCGGCCTGCAACGCGATCTCGATGCCCGTCTGCCGACGAAACTTTGTCACGGTCACTTCGAGCGACTGTACAAAATTCCCTTCTTGCAGCCGGGTCCGGTAGTTCTGCAGCAGCTCGCGCACGTCCTGATAACTCTCTTCGACGCCTGCGCGCAGCGCCGGCACGATAGTGGCCACGTCCTCGTACTGGTTCTGCGCGAGCGACTGCTCCAGCATCTGCACCTGCAGATTCAGAAAATTCAGGCTCTGCGCGATGCTGTCGTGCAGCCCCTGCGCCACCAGATTGCGCTCCTCGGAAATGGCCATCTCGCGCTCGCGTTCGGCCAGGCGCTGATTTTCAATGGCCGTGCCCAGCAGCTGCCCCAGCGTTTCGAGCAGGGCCAGCTGGCGCGGATTGAAGGTGGTCGCTTCCCGAAAATGCAGGTTGAAGAAGCCCAGGTGCTGGCTCTGCGCAAAAATATGAAACACCGACACGGTCGCGAAGCCCTGGCGATGACATGCAAGGCGCACCGATTCGGGCATGCGGCGCATATCGTGCACGACCGAGATTTTTTTCAGGGCCGCGTCGCCGCACAGGCAATCGCCCACTTTCAGGCAGTGATCGGCCTCCATCAGTTCGTCTGAAATACCCTGATGACACATCATGTGCAGGATGCCGCGCGTGGGATCGAGCACGCGCACCGAGCCGCCATCGGCGTTGAAGAAGGTGCGGATCCGGGTGAGGAATCCAGCGCACAGCGCTTCTGCCGATTGGGGGTGCTGCAGGAACGACGCGCTCTCGAACAGCAGCGACAGCTCCAGATTCCGGCTTTCCAGCGCGACGGTTTTGGTTTCGACCAGCTGCTCCAGATTGCCATACAGCGCGTGCAGGCGATCGGCCATCAGGTTGAAGTCTTGCGCCAGCCGGCCGAATTCGTCGTTGCTGTCGACCGGCAGCCGCACGCTGAAATCCTGCTTGCGCATGCGCTCGATGCCCCCTTGCAGGCGCTCGACCGGCGCAATGATCATGTTGAACAGCAGATAAATCACGGCAATCGTGCCGATCAGTGCCAGTGCAAGCAAGGCCAGTTGCGACGCGCGCAGCCAGAAGGCCCGTGCCTCGCTGTCGCGCTCGATCAGGCGCACAAGCGCATCGGCCCGACTGACGAACCGGGCAATGCCGGCTTCCAGGTCGTCCTGCCCGGCCGGCGACACGGTCAAGCGGTCCAGGTGCGCCAGAATCTGCGGGCGCAGCGCGTTGTGCCACTGCGTGCTGACGTGGCCAAAGCCGGTCTGGATCTCGGCCCCCGGCGGCAGCAACAACGGCCGCTGCGGATCACCCCTGCGGATCAGGGAAAGGGTGTCGTCCATCTGCGCGACTTGTGCCAGCACCCTCGCCCGGTGCACCGGCCTGTCGCCAGGCGCTGGCGCGGTCGCCAGCAGCATCCCGAGCCGGTAGCTGTTCATGCGCAGGCTGCCGGTGACGTTGATGGCCCCGCCGCTGCCTTCGAGCTGCCAGGTCAGCAGCAAGGTAGAGCCAATAACCGTCAAACCCAGGCATAAAAAACTCACGAGCATGACGACAATGCGCGTGGACAGCTTCTGCCACGTCGAGATGACGAGCGGGGTCAGCACGGCGCAACTGCGCGCGGGCCTGAAGGTGCAAGACCTGGAACAGCATGACGCATGGCGGCTCCGTCGGTAGAAGAACAAGTGGATGTGCGACCGAGTATATACCCAGTATCTGAACGTATGGAAACTTCGGTCACTCCCGGTGGCTACTGCACCAGCGGGCTGTCCGCCCCTTCCAGTTCCACGCCCTCGATGCCCGCACGGCCCACGAGGATATGCAGGTACTGGTGCAGTGCGCGTTGCCACGATTGCCGTCGCAGTTCGTCGGCAAGCTGTTCGTGCACCGCGTCGAACGGTACCTGCCTGCCCTCGATGCGGCGTTCAGCCTGCACTATGTGCAACCCGAAGCGCGTTTCCAGCAGGCGGCCCGACAGCTCACCCGGCTGGAGCCGAAACAGTAACTCCTCGAATTCCGCAACGCACTGGCCCCGTCCCAGCTGGCCCAGGCTGCCGCCAACGGCGCCTGACGGGCAGTTCGAGTATTCACTGGCCAGCGCGGCGAAGCGCTCGGGGCGTAACCGTAACTCGTCGAGGATCAGTTCGGCAGTCTGGCGCACCAGGTCCAGCGGCGCCGACGCCGTCACCTGGAACAAGATATGGCGCGCCTCGACCATGGCGCCGCTGGAAAAGCGCGCGGCCTGGCTCTGGTAATAGCGCAGGCAAGCCTGTGCATCGGGTTCCGGCACCCGCACTTCGCGCACGAACAGCGCCTCGATGCGGTCGTCCTCTTCTAACTGGCCCAATCCGAGGCGCACCGCTTCCTGCAACAGGACTTCGCGCAGCACCAGTTCGTGCACCGTTTGTTTCAACGGATTGTCTGCGCCCTGATGGTGCGCCAGTTCGCGCGCGATGGTGGCGTCGCTCAGTTCGACGCCGTTGACAGCAATACCCATGATGTTCTCCTTGACGAATCAGCGTGCGCGCACGAGTTGCCAGGCGCGGCCAAGGTAGCCCAGGGCGCCAAAGCCGCTCCAGACGTGCACCAGGCGGGTGAACGGGAAAACCACGAACAGCGACATACCCATGAACAGGTGGAGCTTGAAGACAAGCGGCGCGTCGATGACGAACGAGGCCGCATCGCCGCGCAAGGTCAGCACGTGCTGCGCCCAGGTCATCAGCATGACCATCATGTGGCCATCCATGTGCGAGGCCGACGCGAAAATCGACGAAAGTCCCAGCAACAGCGTCGCCAGTATCCAGAACAGTACGATCTTGTCGCGGAACGTGGTCACCCGCAGCAGGCGGTCGTTCGAGAACCGGCGCGCCAGCAACAGCAGCAGGCCAACCAGCGTCAGTAGTCCCATGACGCCGCCGGCCACCATGGCCACCAGTTGCTTGGTGCCGTGGTCGATGCCGAGCGTGTCCCAGACCACGACGGGGGTGAGCAAACCGACGACGTGGCCGAAGAACAGGCCCAGGATGCCCACGTGGAACAGCGGGCTGGCCAGCCGCAGCCAGCCCGTGTGCAGGGTCTGGCTCGACTCGGATTTCCAGGTGTACTGCTCGCGGTCGAAGCGGATCAGGCTGCCGAGCAGGAAGACGACGAGCGCGATATACGGATAAATCCCAAACAGGAATTGATTCAGGTAGTTCATGGCGGTTCCTTCAAGGGCGCTGCGTGGCAGCGGCCTTCGGATAGAAGTTGATCGGTTGGGCCCCGCCGGTCATCGTCTTGAGCAGGGGCTCGACCCCGTCTGCGCCAGGGCCAAAGGTTTCCAGCGCTTCGTCCATGTCGCGCACGGGCGGCTCGGTGAGCGCCTCCGCAGCAACCGGGCTCATCGTTTCGAGCAGCGCGAACACGCATGCATATGGGCTGGCATTCGCGGCGAGCTTGCCGCCGATGTGGGCCAGCACATGGATCGCATCGCCCAGCAGGCGGGCAGCTTCGTCGTCACTTTGCTGGCCGATGAATTCGAGGAACAGCGGCACGAAGTCGGGCAGGTCGTTGCCGACCATCTGCAAACCATGGCGGCTGTACTCGGCCAGCAGGTCGACCATCGCCTGGCCACGGTCGCGCGATTCGCCGTGAATGTGCTCGAACAGGTGCAGCGAGTGCGACGGATTGCGGTCGAACGTCATCACATACTGCTGCTGCAGGTCGATCAGCGGCGTTGCCGCCAGGTGCGCAAACAACGGGGCGAGCCGGCTCAGGGCGCCCTCGTGCGGCGCCAGGGCTGCGCTCAGTTCGGGCAGCGCCTCGCACAGCGCGCGCTCGGGGTATTGCAGCAGTGCGGACAGAACTTGGTAGGTTTTCATGATGGTTCCTGGGTTACAGCTTTCTTGCGCGACCGTGGCATCGCCATGAAGATGGTCGAGCCCTGCTTCTTTTTGCCGAACAGGCTCGGCTCGCTCACGCCATCGGCGCAGCCGTTGCCGAAGCTGAAGCCGCAACTGCCCTTCTCGTTGAAGCTGTCTTCCGCCATCTCCTTGTGGCTGCTCGGGATCACGAAGCGGTCTTCATAATTGGCAATGGCCATGATGTGGTACATGTCCTCGACGGTGGCCTGGTCCAGCCCCACCTGTTCGAGCACGTCCAGGTTGACGACTTTCTCGACGGTCTTGCTGCGCATGTAGGCACGCATCGCCAGCATGCGGTCGAGTGCCCGCACGATCGGCGGCCCGTCGCCGGCCGTGAGCAGGTTGGCCAGGTATTGCACGGGAATGCGCAGGCTCTGCGTATCGGGCAGGATGCCGTTGCGGCCCATGCGGCCCGATTCGGCGGCCGCCTGGATCGGCGAGAGTGGCGGGATATACCAGACCATCGGCAGCGTGCGGTATTCCGGGTGCAGCGGGAATGCCACCTTCCATTGCACCGCCATCTTGTAGACGGGCGAGCGCTTGGCGGCGTCCAGCCAGCTGTCCGGAATGCCCTGCAGGCGCGCCTCGGCGATGATCGCCGGGTCGTGCGGATCGAGGAACAGACCCAGCTGCGACGGATACAGGTCGCGCGGATCGGCCACCGATGCGGCTTCTTCGATCTTGCCCGCGTCGTACAGCAGCACGCCCAGATAGCGGATACGCCCGACGCAGGTTTCCGAGCACACGGTCGGCTGGCCGGCCTCGATGCGCGGATAGCAGAACGTGCATTTCTCGGCCTGGCCGGACGACCAGTTGTAATAGATCTTCTTGTACGGGCAGCCCGAGATGCACATGCGCCAGCCGCGGCACTTGTCCTGGTCAATCAGCACGATGCCATCGTCCTCGCGCTTGTAGACCGAGCCGGATGGGCACGACGCCACGCAGGTCGGGTTCAGGCAATGCTCGCACAGGCGTGGCAGGTACATCATGAAGGTGTTCTCGAACGTGCCGTACATCTCCTTCTGCATATTGTTGAACAGCTGATCCTGGCTGCGCTTGGCAAATTCGCCGCCCAGATCGTCTTCCCAGTTCGGGCCCCACTCGATCTTTTCCATCGTCTTGCCGGTCAACACCGAGATGGGCCGCGCAGTCGGCGGCGTTTCGGACAACGGCGCATTCTGCAGGCGCTCGTAGTCGTACGTGAACGGCTCGTAGTACTCGTCGATCTGCGGCAGGTTCGGATTGGCGAAGATGTTGGCCAGGATTTTCAGGCGGCTGCCCTGACGCGGCTCAAGCTTGCCGGCGGCGGTGCGACGCCAGCCGCCCTGCCATTTGTCCTGGTTTTCCCACTGCTTCGGGTAACCGATGCCGGGCTTGGTTTCGACGTTGTTGAACCAGGCGTATTCGACGCCATCGCGGCTGGTCCAGACGTTCTTGCAGGTGACCGAGCAGGTGTGGCAGCCGATGCACTTGTCCAGGTTCAGGACCATGCCGATTTGCGCTCTGATTTTCATTCTGTGCTCCTTGATGGTGACGCGCTCATGCCGGTTGCTCCAACGGGCCTTCCAGCCAGTCGACCTTGTTCATCTTGCGAACCAGGACAAATTCATCCCGGTTCGAGCCGACCGTGCCGTAATAATTGAAGCCCCAGGACAGCTGCGCATAGCCGCCGATCATGTGGGTCGGCTTGGTCACGGTGCGCGTGACCGAGTTGTGGATGCCGCCCCGTTTGCCCGAGATCTCCGCACCCGGCACATTGATGATCTTTTCCTGGGCGTGGTACATCATCGTCATGCCTTCGGGGACGCGCTGGCTGACGACGGCGCGCGCCGTCAGCGTGCCATTCACGTTGAACACCTCGAGCCAGTCGTTGTCGACGATGCCGGCCGCCTTGGCGTCGGTTTCGGACAGCCACACGTGCGGCCCGCCGCGCGAGAGCGTCAACATGCGCAGATTGTCCGAGTAGGTCGAGTGAATTCCCCACTTCTGGTGCGGCGTGATGAAGTTCAGCGCGATTTCGCGGTTGCCGTTCGGGCTGGCGCCCAGCATGGCCGCCGTGGTCTTGGTGTCGATCGCCGGCTTGTAGACACACAGGCCTTCGCCGAAGTCGCGCATCCAGCGGTGGTCCTGGTAGAACTGCTGGCGGCCGGTCAACGTGCGCCACGGGATCATTTCATGCACATTGGTATAGCAGGCGTTGTAGCTGACCTCTTCCGATTCCAGGCCCGACCAGGTCGGCGACGAAATGATCTTGCGCGGCTGGGCCTGCACATCGCGGAAGCGGATCGTGTCGTGCTCGCGCGGCAGCGCAAGATGGGTATGGTCGCGGCCCGTCATGGCCGACAGCGCGGCCCAGGCCTTGACTGCCACGTGGCCGTTGGTTTCCGGTGCGAGCGACAGGATCATTTCGCAGGCATCGATCGCCGTGTCCAGGCGCGGCTGGCCCTTCGAGACACCTTCTTCCGTCACCACGCGGTTCACGCCGCGCAGCACCTCGACCTCATGGCCGGTCTTCCAGGCGATGCCCTTGCCGCCGTTGCCGGCCGATTCGAGCAGCGGCCCGACCGACGTGAACTTCTTGTAGATCTGCGCATAGTCGCGCTCCACGACCGTCATGTTCGGCATGGTCTTGCCCGGAATCGGCTCGCACTCGCCGGCACGCCAGTCTTTCGGATCGAACGGCTGGCCCAGCTCGCCCGGGGTATCGTGCATCAGTGGCGTGAGCACCAGATCGTGCTGGATGCCCAGTAACGCGCCGCCGATCTCGCTGAATTTCTCGGCAATGCCCTTATAGATGTCCCAGTCCGAGCGTGACTGCCACAATGGTTGCACGGCCTCGGATAGCGGATGAATGAACGGGTGCATGTCGGACGTGTTCAGGTCGTCCTTTTCGTACCAGGTGGCGGTCGGCAGCACGATGTCGCCATACAGGCAGGTCGTGGACATGCGAAAGTCCAGGACCACCAGCAAATCGAGCTTGCCTTCAGCGGCGGGACGTACTTTGACGTCGCGCGGCTTGATGCAATCGTCTTCGTTGCTCATCAGCGCGTTCTGCGTGCCGAGCAGGTATTTCAGAAAGTATTCGTGGCCCTTGCCGGAGCTGCCCAGGATGTTCGAGCGCCAGACGAACATATTGCGCGGGAAGTTCGCAGGATTATCGGGGTCGTCGCACGAGAATTCGAGATTGCCGGCCTTGATCTGGGCCAGCGCGTAGTCGGCCGGCGTCTTGCCCGCAGCAAGGGCGGCACGCGCCACATCCAGCGGGTTCGTTTGCAGCTGCGGCGCGGACGGTAGCCAGCCCATGCGCTCGGCCTTGGCGTTGTAATCGAGCAGACTCATTGGCGCCACGTCATCCCCCGCCAGTGGCGACGAGATTTCTTCGGTGTGCAGCTTTTCGTGGCGCCACTGGCTCGTGTGCGCATAGAAGAACGAGGTGCCGTTCATCTGGCGCATCGGCCGGTTCCAGTCGAGCGCGAAGGCAAGCGGGGTCCAGCCCGTTTGCGGGCGCAGCTTTTCCTGGCCGACGTAGTGGGCCCAGCCGCCGCCCGACTGGCCGACGCAGCCGCACATCATCAGCATATTGATGATGCCCCGGTACGTCATGTCCATGTGGTACCAGTGATTCAGCGCCGCGCCGACGATGACCATGCTCTTGCCGCGGGTCTGGTCGGCATTCTGCGCGAACTGGCGGGCCACGGTGATCACGTCGGCTGCCTTCACGCCGGTGTGCTTGACCTGCCATGCCGGCGTGTACGGCACATCGTCGTCAAAGCTCGTGGCCACGTTGCCGCCGCCCAGGCCGCGGTCGATGCCGTAGTTAGCCAGGGTCAGGTCGAACACGGTGGCCACGAGCACGCTGCGGCCATCGGCCAGCGTGACCCGCTTGACCGGTACGTTGCGTGGCAACATGTCGTTGGCATCGCGGCCGCCAAAGTACGGAAAGCCGACTGAGACCACCGCGTCGCTGCTGTCGATGAGCGACAGGCGTGGATCGATGGGCTGGCCGTTCCCGCCCTGTTTCATCTCCAGATTCCACTTGCCCGACTCGCCCCAGCGGAAACCAATCGAGCCGGCCGGTGCCACGATGTCGCCGCTGGCGTCGTCGATGACAAGCGTCTTCCAGTCCGGGTTGTTGGTCTCGTCGAGATTGTGTGCCAGGTGCGAGGCGCGCAGAAAATACTCGGGCGCCAGGTAGCCATTCTGCTCGGTGAGCAACACCAGCATCGGGAAGTCGGTGAACTGCTTGGCGTAGTCCTTGAAATACTGCGACTGGCTCTGGGCATGGAACTCCTTGAGGATGACGTGGCCCATGGCCATGGCCAGCGCCGCGTCGGTGCCCTGCTTCGGCGCCAGCCAGATGTCGCCGAACTTGGCCATCTCGCCGAAGTCGGACGACACGGCCACGGTCTTGGTCCCCTTGTAGCGCACTTCGGTATAGAAGTGGGCGTCGGGTGTGCGCGTCATCGGCACGTTCGATCCCCATACCATCAGATAGGTCGAGTTGTACCAGTCGGCCGATTCGGGCACGTCGGTCTGCTCGCCCCAGACTTGCGGGCTGGCCGGCGGCAAATCGCAGTACCAGTCATAGAAACTCAATGCCACGCCGCCGATCAGCGACAGGTAGCGCGTGCCGGCCGCGTAGCTGACCATCGACATCGCAGGGATCGGCGAAAAGCCGACAATGCGGTCAGGGCCGTATTTCTTGATCGTCAGCGCATTGGCGGCGGCGATGATCTCGTTGCTCTCGTCCCAGGTGGCGCGCACGAAACCGCCCAGGCCGCGCACCGACTTGTACCGCGCCGCACGTTCCGGATCCTGGCTGATGTAGTCCCAGGCTGTGACCGGGTCCATCGTCAGGCGTGCTTCGCGCCACATCTCCATCAGGCGGCCGCGCACCATCGGATACTTGACGCGCTGCGCCGAATACACGTACCACGAATAGCTGGCGCCGCGCGGACAACCGCGCGGTTCGTGGTTGGGCAGGTCGGGCCGGGTACGGGGATAGTCGGTCTGCTGGGTTTCCCACGTGATCAGGCCGTTCTTGACGTACACCTTCCAGCTGCACGAGCCGGTGCAGTTCACGCCGTGCGTGGAGCGCACGATCTTGTCATGCTGCCAGCGCTGGCGATAGGTGTTCTCCCACGTGCGGTCTTCGTCGACGGCGGCGCCGTGGCCGTCCGAGAACGTCGATGTGGTCTTGCTGAAAAACTTCAGTCGATCCAGAAAATGACTCATGCTGCCTCCTCGCTGGCGCCGCGTGCCGGGCCAGGAAATGAATTCGGTCCCACGCACGCTGCATGGACCGCCGATGAAATCAGTCTACGGAGCACGACTGTTTCCCGGTATCGGCAAGAAGCCCGCATCCGGATGCGAGAGGAACTAGTCCGGCGTACACCTTTATGACTAGGCGTGCGCCGCCTGTGCCAAAAGGACTACCCGCACTAGTTACTGCCACCGATTGGCAGGCCTGGGCGGGCAGGCTATAAGGGTCAGGGTGCCGTCACTTTGCCGCGCGCCGCAGATCAACAGGAATCAATGATGACTATCGACAGTTTCGAAGGGCTGCTGGTTGCAGCAGCAATGCAGGACGAGCCACAACGGTTGCTGCTGGCCTTTGCCGCGTCAGAGGCCGAACCGGGGCCCACGGCGGCCGCCCCACGCCAGACTCTGGTCCCGGTCATGTGTGTGGCCAAGCAGGTCGGGGAGCTCGATACATTCGCCAACCTCGAAGCGGAGGCCAGCAAGTTGGGCATGCACTGGGATGTCGTGCTGGTGAGCACGCTCGGTGGCGCTGGTGGCCTGCTGCCGGACAGCCGACGCACCGACGCAGCACTGGAGAAGATGGTGAGTTACATCCGGGCCGGTCAGATGGACCGGTTTGCCGCGTTCGGCCGCGGTGGCGCCGTACTGCGCTACGCCTGACGCCCGCCGCGCCCTGCAACCGACCGCAGCGGCGCTGGCAACGCGGCGCCACGCCGGGGGCTCAAGCTGCGCGCGCAGCCTCCACGCTGTCCGTCCACGGCAGAGCGCTCTTGTCCACCTGCCCAAGCTGCACATCGCGGCGCGGTACCAGCGGACACACAAGCGGCAAGAATCGCTGCTGCCGCGCAGAATAGGCCATCAACGCACCTGCCTCGATATCGAAATACCACCCGTGCAGCTTGACCAGTCCCTGTTCGACGCGGCGCTTCAACCACGGGTAGGTCAGCAGATTGTCGAGCGACTGCAGAATGCTGGCGAACTCGCAAGCCTTGTGCTGCTCGGCGCTGCTGCGGTGCGCCAGGTCGCGCCTCACCTGGCGCGCTACCGGCTCTGCAATGCGCATCCACTGACCGACGAAATCCGTCTCGGCCACTGGCGTGCGCGGGCCCATCAGGGCGCGGATTCCGCCGCAATGCGAATGACCCAGTACGATGACACGCGCGACCTCGAGATTGCAAATGGCAAATTCGATCGCCGAACTGACGCCAGGCGGCGCCTGCGGCGTACATGGCGGCACCAGGTTGGCGATATTGCGCACCACGAACAGCTCACCCGGCAGGCTGCCGGTCAGCAGCATGGGATCGACGCGTGCATCGCAGCACCCGATGACCAGCGTGGCTGGACGCTGCCCGGCCCGCAAACTGTCAGGCACGTTCTGCGGCTCACTGAAGTATTGCTGCTGGAAGCATGTGAAACCGTGCACAAACTTTTCAATATCGTGCACCGACGTTCTCCTTGGTGGCGTGATTGCATCAGCCGGCATAGCGTCGTCATGCACCCGTGGCAAAGTCCGGGTCGTCACGGTCGGATACGACGATTAACGCGGCCCTGATTGCGTTGGCTTGCGCACGAGTTCCGCATCGAATGGCAGTGGCTGCAGAGGTGGCAAAGAAACCTGCCATAGCGCCATCAACATGGCATGTCCGCGTCCTTGCGCGCGTAACACCACCAGGTAATGACGATGCAGCTGACATAGAAGCCGATGAAGCACCACAGGGCTGCATCGGCGCTGCCGGTCAGTGCGATCGAGGTGCCGTAGCTCTTGGGAATGAAGAATGCGCCATAAGCCGCCACCGCCGACGTGAAGCCCAGCACTGCAGCGCCTTCCTTGTTTGCATCGGCGACCGCCTGGTGCTGGAGCGCGATGCTCTTGCCCTTGGCCGCGCGCTGGTGTTCGGTCAGGAAGATTACGGGAATCATGCGGAACGTCGATGCGTTACCCACGCCGGTGCCGGCGAACAGCAGCATGAACATCCAGAAGAAACCGGTGAAGTCGCCGTTCGTGCCGGCGTTTGGCAGGAACCAGATCACGCCGTAGGCAGCCGCGATCATGCCGGCAAACGTCCACACGGTCACGCGCGCGCCACCCAGTTTGTCAGCGACGATTCCGCCCAGTACCCGCGCAAGCGCACCGACAAGCGGCCCCAGAAAGGCATATTGCAGTGGATTGACATCCGGGAACTGGGTTTTGATCAGCAGCGGAAAACCAGCCGAATAGCCGATGAACGAGCCGAATGTCCCGGTGTAAAGCCAGCACATGAGCCAGTTGTGCTTGCGCTTGAAGATGACGGCCTGCTCGGCAAACGAGGCCTTGGCCGAGGCCAGGTCGTTCATGCCGAACCATGCCAGCACGGTACTGGCGACGATGAATGGCACCCAGATGAAGCCGGCGTTCTGTAGCCACAGCGTGCTCGTCGTTCCGGCCTTGATTGCCTGCTGGGGCGCTCCGCCAACAGCGCCGAACACGCCGGCAATAATGACCATCGGCACGACGAACTGCACGACCGATACGCCCAGATTCCCCAGGCCGGCATTCATGCCGAGTGCATAGCCCTTTTTCGCCTTCGGGTAGAAAAAGCTGATATTCGCCATCGACGAAGCAAAATTGCCGCCGCCAAAGCCGCACAGCAAGGCCAGCAGGAGCATGGTCGGGTAGCCGGTGGTGACATCCTGCACGGCAAAACCAATGCCGATGGCCGGGATCAACAGCGAGGCTGTCGAAATCGTGGTCCACTTGCGGCCGCCAAAGATAGGCACCATGAACGAATAGAAAATGCGCAGTGTCGCACCCGACAGGCCGGGCAACGCAGTCAGCCAGAACAGCTGATTGGTACTGTATTGAAAACCAATAGCGGGCAGGTTGACGACCACCACACTCCACACCATCCAGATGGCGAAGGCCAATGCCAGCGCCGGAATGGACAGCCACAGGTTGCGATTGGCAGTTGCACTGCCCCCGTCGTGCCAGAACGCTGGATTTTCCGGTTCCCAGGCGTTGATCACATATTTGCTCATGAATGTCTCCAGATTGCGATTGAAAGTCAGGCAGCCGCGCGCAGTGCTGCAGCACCAGGCGCCACAGCGGCATCTGGCTTGAATGAGAAGTGCATCCAGATCAGCGATACACAGACGGTGCCGTAGAGCAGCATGAAGGCGCTCGACCGGACACCGGTGAGGTCCAGCAGCACACCGAACAGGATGGGCAGGACAAAGCCGCCCAGTCCGCCGGCCAGACCCACTACGCCGGAGACGGCGCCGATGTTGTCGCTGTATTCGTCGCCGATGAATTTGAAGACTGACGCCTTGCCGATCGCCATCGCCGTACCGACGATGAACAGCAGGCCGGTAAACATCCACGGTGTCAGTGCCAGGCTCAGGTTCATTTCGCCGTTGACCGTCTTGATGGCCATGCTGGTCGGCGGATACGACAGCAGGAAGAAACAGACCCAGCACACCCACATCACCCACCAGGTGACCTTATAGGCGCCGTAACGGTCCGAAATCCAGCCGCCCAGCGCACGCAGCACGCCGCCTGGCAGCGAAAAGCATGCAGCCAGCAAGGCCGCCAGACGCAGATCGAACCCGTATTCGCCGACGTAGTATTTGGTCATCCAGAGCGCCAACGCTACATAGCCGCCGAACACCACCGAGTAGTATTGGCAATAGCGCCACACGCGCGGGTCCTTCAGCACCTTCATCTGTTCCGAGAACGGCACACTGGCGCCGCTCTGGTGCGCGGGATCGGTCGCGCTGAATAGCCAGAACAGGATTGCCGTCACGAGGAGCGTCACGGCATACACTGTAGGCAGCATCTGCCATCCGTAGGCAGCGATGATCGCCGGTGCGACGAATTTGGTGAGCGCGGAACCGGAGTTGCCGGCCCCGAAGATACCCATCGCAAGTCCGCGGCGCTCTTTCGAGAACCAGCGCGCCACATACGGCGTGCCGACCGAGAACGAGCCGCCAACGATACCCACGATCAGGCCCAGCACCAAAAATTGCCAGTATGCGGTCGCCTTGCCGATCAGGTAGATCGGGATCACCGATACCAGCATCAGCAGGAAGAACACGATCCGTCCGCCATATTTGTCGCACCAGATGCCCAGCGGTACACGTACCAGCGACCCGCTCAGTACCGGCATCGCTGCCAACAGGCCAAACTGCGTTTCGTTCAGGCCCAGCATCGCTTTGATGGGAATGCCAAGCACCGCGAACATCATCCAGATTGCGAAACAGATCGTGAACGATATCGTGCTGCTGGCCAGTACCTGCCCTGCCTTGCTTTTGCTTGCCACGTGATTCTCCTGACGCCTTGGGGATCGCATGAGCTTAGTGGGCGCGTGTACCCGCGCCAATTGGCAGGAAGGGTGAATACGAATGGCAAGCGGCCTAGCCGCATCCGTCAAACTGACTAGGCCATCACGGCAATTGGCGCCTTGCCCGGGAACTGACGCACCTGCAAGCCGCCGGCACATCACTTCAGCGCCCGGCGTCAATCGGTCTCAATATGTCTATACCAGGTACAAAGCCGATCGAATATTCGGCCTGGAATATCATTTCCGCATTGATACGCGCCGGTGCAGCCAGTGGGGAATTCGGTCGCAACGGCGCAAGTGTTTTAGCTGAGCGGCCGAGATCTTCGCTGTTACTTTCCCCAAGCACCAGATTGTTCTGTCAGTTGGCTTAGACAGTTTTGTCAATGAATCGCGTGAACCTTCTGAAAGTAATGAGACAGGTGTAATTGGAACCTCTGGATGCGGATGAAAACACATGCGACAAGCCATGCAGGCTCAACTCTCATTCGTCACGATTTGTATCGTTCCCGCGAGCGTCTTATGCACCGGACATTTGTTCGCAATGTCGGTAAGGCGCGCCCTTTCTTCGCTGCTCAATTCACCGACATAATGAATACTCCGGGTAAATGCATAGGACCCGTCCTGCTGACCGTGGCTGATATGCACATTCACATCGTCAAGCTTGTAACCCTTGCGTCGCGCATACATTGTCACTGTAAGCGCGGTACATGCGCCCATTGCTGCCGCCAGCAGGTCGTGAGGCTCGGGGCCGGTCGCTTCGCCTCCCGCCTCAACCGACGCATCCGCAGTGAGGCGATGCGATCCAACCTCGATAATCTGTTGCAGCTTGCCTTCGCCGTGATGCGTGACGATCTCCATTTGATATCTCCCTGTTCGTTGTGACGTTTCAGTCGCGAGCGCAGGACGCCATGCGCGCAAGAACTGCGGCTGCCAGCCTTCAGCGGTTCTGATAGCCGCCGTAGACAGCCACCGGGCTCCACGCCGGCGACACAGGCGGCATTTGCGGATTCAGCGGCGAATAAGGACCGGCGCCGTAGACCACCGTGCCGTTCACCACGGTCAACAGGCTCTCCAGGCGCTTGATGCCTTCCGCCTCCATCGTGAAGTAGTCCTGGGGCAGGACCACGAAGTCGGCATACCGGCCACGCCGAATCGTTCCCTTGAGCTTCTCTTCGCCGCTCATCCAGGCCGAACCCGTGGTCATCAACCTCAGGGCCTGATAGCGGCTTGGTACATCCCTCGCCTGCCAGGTCGACATGCCGCCAGCAGTCTTGCCAGTGGCGGCCCAATACAGCGACGGCCAGGGGTTATAGCTCGACACCCGTGTGCCATCGGTACCCAGGCCGCCCGGGATCCTCATGTCCAGCATCTTGCGAATCGGTGGCATCTGGCGCGTCTGCGCGCCATAGCGCTTCCAGTAGCTCTCGCCCTGGAAGTGCATGCGGTCCTGGACTGCGATGCCGCCACCCAGCTTCTTGATGCGCGCCAGCTGGGCGTCGGTGACGGTCTCCGCGTGGTCGACAATGAAGCGCAGCCCGTTCAGCGGCGTTGTCGCGTTGACCTTCTCGATCACCGCCAGGTCGCGGTCGATGCTTTCACCGTAGGTGGCGTGCAGCCGGAACGGCCAGCGCTTCTGCACCAGCAGGCTGACCACCTGCTCCAGCTCGTCCTCCATGTGGGTTGGCAGGTCGGGACGTGGTTCCAGGAAGTTTTCGAAGTCGGCCGCGCTGGCGACCAGGTTCTCGCCCGCACCTTCCGCCGAGAAGCCATTCGGATAGAACATGTGGTCGTTCTTCTTTGGGTGGGTCATGCCGATCCAGCGCTGGAAGTCTTCCAGTTCCTTGCCGGGACGCTGGGCAAACAGGTAGTAGGCGGTGCGCACGGTGAGCTTGCCCTCGCGCGCCAGCCCGATCGTCACGCCATAGTCGTCCGGGTAGTTCTGGAAGCCGCCGCCAGCATCGATGACGCTGGTCACGCCCAGCCTGTTGAGTTCGCGGTAGTAGTGCAGCGTGGAATTGACCTGATCTTCGCGGCTGAGCTTGTTGGTCTTGGCCAGCGTCGAGTACAGGATCAGCGCACTCGGCTTGGCGATCAGGCGCCCTGTCGGATCGCCGTTGGCGTCCAGCTCCACCACGCCATCCTTGTACTTCGTCTCGCTGGTGTAGCCGAGCGTCTCGATGCCTTTCCTGTTCAGGAAGCCCAAGCCGTACAGGTAGAGAACGAAAACCGGCCGATCGGGCACGGCCGCAGTGATCTCCTCCAGCGTCGGCAAGCGCTTTTCCTCGAACTGGTACTCGTTCCAGCCACCCACCACCTTCACCCATTCGCCTTCCGGCGTGCGCGCAGCTTGCTCCTTCAGCATGTCGAGCGCGCGCTTGAGCGATGTCACGCCGTCCCAGCGCAGCTCCATGTTGTAGTTCAGGCCTTCGCGGATCACATGGGTGTGGGAATCGTTCAGGCCGGGAATCACGGTGCGCCCGCCGGTGTCGATGACCCGGGTCGTGGCGGTCTTGTGCTTCAGCACAGCGGCATTGCTTCCCGTTGCCAGCACCTTGCCGTCCTTGACCGCGACGGCCTGGACGAACTCGCTCTCGCGGACCATGGTGGCAATCTTGCCGTTGGTGAGGATCAGATCGGCCTGGGCCTGGGCCGCCGCTGCGGCCAGCAGGCCGGAGGCCAGCAACGCCGCATGGACGCCGGTACGACGGGATGGGATGGTGTGGTTCATGGCGCTTCTTTCGTTGGTATCAAGCGAGATGCATGCTTTTCTTACCATAGCAGCGTAGCACCTGGCCGGCCCCTGTCATTTTGCGGGGGCGGACGGCAGCGCAGTCGGCTCTTCGGGCATCCGGGCCCTGCAAAAACACACGCGCATAGAACTATCGTATGAATGATATGTCAACGCAAGCAGCCATAATCAATCGGCGGCGACCTTCTGCGCCCCGCCCCAGATTGTTCACTCGATGAAAGCACGTCCCATCCCATGAACCAGGTTCCACACACTGCCCTGTCAGTCCGGCCCCTGCGTGATCCACACCCACATGCGGCGTCATCTAGCGCAAGCGCGGTCAGCCGCAAGCCCGATGCGGCCTGGCAGCTGGCGGCAATGGTCACGTCGGTCATGGCCAGCCTAGAACAGGCGGCCTGCGAACTGGCATCCATCTGCGAAGATGACGCAGCGCCGGCCTGCGCTGCGCTCTGCCTTGCGAGTACCGGGTTTGCGGCAGGCATGCCCTTGCCGGAACTGGCGGGCCGCCTGGCCCAGGCAAGGCGCCGGCCCGCGGGCGCGCAGGACCGGGCGGAACTGGCCGGCCGCGCCGCGCTGGTGGACATCCTGCTGGTCGGCGACGAGGCGGTGGCATCTACCGCACCCGATGGCGCGATGCTTGAACATCGCTTCGGCCACTGGCTCACCGTCCTGCAAACAGCCTGGTATGCGGGTGCGCAAACCCAAGCCATGAACGCCATCGCCCGCGCCCGCGCCCTCGCCGCTGCACCGCAGCCTCCGGCAGAGCGCATGAGTTTCCACCTGTTCGCTGCGCTGGCCACGTCGCGCAACATGGATGCTGGCGCCGACTGCAAGCCGGACATCCATTGTGCGGAGCTGCGCCGCATGGCCTGGCTGCACCCGGCCAATGCCGCCAGCTTTTCCCTGCTGGCCGATGCGGCGCACGCGCGGCACAACGGCGATGTCCTGGCCGCCTTGCGCGGTTATGAGGCGGCGGCCGACGCGGCCACCGGCCAGGGGCGGCACTGGATGGCTGCCCTGGCCTGGGAAGAAGCGGCGCACCTGACCCATGCTTGCGGCCTGGCCTCGGTCACCAGCCACTTCCGGCAGGCCGCGCTTACCAGCCACGGCCACTGGGGGGCCCACGGCCGGCGTGCCTGCCTGCGGTCACGGTGGGGCCTGGTGGAGTCCGGCCACGCGGGCGAATCGCCCAGTTTGCCGATGGAGGCGCATGCGGTTCAAGCGGCCGGCCTCGGTGAACTCGGCTTGTCGATCGCGCACGAGGTCAACCAGCCGCTGGCGGCAATTTCGCTGCACGCCGCGGCGGCAAGGAAATGGCTGCGCAAGGCTGAGCCGGACATTGACCGCGCCCTTTCATCGATCGCCCTGATCAGCGACGCCGGGCGGCACGCCGGCGAGATCGTGCGCAGCATGCAGCGGCTCGCGGCGCACCGACATAACGATATGGGGCAGGTGAAGGTCGACCAGACCGCGCGCGACGTTCTCCAGCTCCTGCAGCGCCGCATGCGCAAGGAAGGCATCGACGTGAAGGTTGCGCTGGGCCTGGGTGAGACCACGATTCACGCCAATGCCACCCAGCTGCAGCAGGTCATGACCAACCTGCTCGTGAATGCGATCGAGGCGTTGACCGGCTCCAGCGCACCGACCGGACCGAAACAAATCAGTATCGCCACGCGCCCGCATGGCAGCCACGAGGTGGAAGTGCGCATTAGCGACAACGGCCCCGGCGTCCCCTTGCACCACCGCGAGCGCGTGTTCGGTAGTCTGTTCACCACCAAGCCCGGCAGTACCGGCCTGGGACTGGCAATCTGCCTGGCCATCGTGCGCGCACACGGGGGGCGGATCGCCTACGAGCCGGGGCAGCCCCGGGGTGCCTGTTTCCACTTCATTGTTCCCATGCACCCAGGCCGGCTTGACCTGGGCTGAAAGCCGCGCCAGACTGTTATTCGTTTTACAGCTTGCCCACATCGACATGGACACATGAACCATCCCGACCAGCCGATCCGCGTGATGATCGCCGACGACCACCCCATGATGCGTGACGGGATTGCCGCCACCCTGCGCGCCCAGGGCGGCATGGACATCGTCAGCCTGGCCAGCAATGGCGCCGAAGCCATCGCCCAGTTCGCTCGCCACCGGCCGGACGTGACGCTGATGGACCTGCAAATGCCGGTCAAGGATGGGCTCGAGGCGATTGTGGCGATCCGCGCCTTGCATCCCGATGCACGCATCATTGTGCTGACGACCTTCAGCGGTGACGCGCGCGTGATCGCCGCACTGAAGGCGGGTGCCACCGGCTATCTGCTCAAGGACGTGACCGCGGCCGAACTCGCTCATACGGTACGCCACGTCTACCAGGGCGCGAGCGTCATCGCGAAGGTGGCCCAGGATGAGGTTGATGGCCACTTCCCTGCCGACAAGCTGTCTGCGCGCGAACTCGAGGTGCTGCGTCTTGCTGCCAACGGCAATTCCAACCGCATGATCGGCGCCATCCTCACCATCAGCGAACCCACCGTCAAGAGCCACATGAGCACCGTGCTCGTCAAGCTGGGCGCGAGCGACCGCACCCACGCGGTGACCCTGGCCATCAAGCGCGGCTACATCACCCTGTAGCGCCCGTCCGCCTTGCACGCAGTGCGACCCCGTCATTCGGCAGGGTCGCGCTGCGCGGCGCCGCCGTAGGATAGACGTGACGGACCTTGCAGCCATGGTCCGCAGCTATTCATCACCACGGCATCGATCGACCATGAAAACACGACTTCTCCCAACAGGCATACTCGCCATTCTTCCCTTTTGCCTTGGCTCGGCCGCCCGGGCCCAGTCCGACACGGTCCAGATGTACGGGCGCCTCAATCTCGGCCTGGAATCGGCGCAAGCTGGCCGCTCGCCCCCTGCCGCAGCGCGCCTGACGCGGCTGGCGAACTACCGCTCGGTGATCGGGCTGCGCGGCAACGCCCCGCTCGGCGACACCCTGCATCTGATCTGGCAGGTCGAGGGCGCGGTTGCGCCCGACACCGGCACCGGCGCCCTCGCCTCGCGCAACACCCGTGTCGGCCTCGAAAGCCGCTGGGGTACCCTGTTTGCCGGCAACTGGACCACGCCCTACAATGCCTCGACCGCCGATCTCGATCCCTTCTACGTGACGACGGCGGGCTACATGAGCATCATGGGCAACGGCGCTGCGCCCAGCAGCGACAACCTTTCCGATATCAGTTCCTTCGATCGGCGCCAGCAGAACAGCCTGCATTACTGGACGCCGGCCTGGCGGGGCCTGTCGCTACGCCTGGCGCACGGCTTCAGCAAGGAGCGCCCCGCAGGCGGCGCCCGCCCGGCGCTGGACTCGGCAGCCCTGCTGCTGGAGCGCGGACGGCTGTACGTGGCACTGGCGCATGAACGCCATCGCGACTACCACGGGCCGGCCCGCGATGACCGTGGC
This sequence comes from Oxalobacteraceae sp. CFBP 8761, assembly GCA_014841595.1. Classification (NCBI taxonomy): domain Bacteria; kingdom Pseudomonadati; phylum Pseudomonadota; class Betaproteobacteria; order Burkholderiales; family Oxalobacteraceae; species Oxalobacteraceae sp. CFBP 8761. The sequence continues at coordinate 2,315,332 of JACYUE010000001.1, forward strand.
ACCAGGCTGGCGCTGGCCTATCGCGTCGGCCCGACGCGCCTGGCACTGGTCGGCGAACGCCTGGATTACCGCACCAAGAGCGGCGCGCTGCGACGCGACGCCTGGTACATGTCCGCGACCCGGCAGGTTGGCCAGCATACCCTGAGCCTCGGCGTGGCAAAAGCGCAGGACGGCAAGGGCACAGCGAGGGAACGGATCGGCTTCGTCAGCGCAGGACCTGACACCGGCGCGGTGCACGCCACCATTGGCTATGAGCTGGCCCTGTCGCGTCGCACCACCTTGTTCGCCTTCCACACGCGTCTGCACAACGATGATCGCGGAACCGTCGACTTTGCCATCAACGGGCTGGATCCGGTCGCAGGCGCCCACCTGCGCGGCACCGCGCTCGGCATCAGGCACGCATTCTGAGGCCGTACTAGCGGCTGCGCGCCCTTGCGATCTGAAGCCGCTCGGCGTAGCGCACCAGGTCGGGCAAGGAGCGCGCGCCCATCTTGTCCATCACCTTGCGCTTGTGGGTCTTGGCCATGATTTCGCTGACGCCCAGGGCGTCGGCCACCTGCTTGTTCAGCAGACCTCCGATGACCAGCTCCATGGTTTCGCGCTCGCGCGGGGTCAGGCTCGACAGGCGCTGGCGCAGTTGCGACGTTTCCCGGCGCGCCGCCAGGTTCGCCTCGTCGGTGCGCAGGCCGTCACGCACCGCGCGCAGAAGTTCGTCCGGTGCGACCGGCTTGGTGAGAAACTCGATGGCGCCGGCCTTCATCGCCTGCACCGTCATCGGAATCGAGCCGAAGCCGGTCATGAAGATGATGGGCATGTCGCTGCCCTGGCGCGCCATTTCAGCGGCGACCTCCAGGCCACCCAGCTCGGGCATCTTCATGTCGCAGACCAGGCAGGCCGCCGTATCCGGGCGCGCTGCCCCGATGAACGCCGTACCGGCTGCGAACCCGCGCGCCTCGAAACCCTCGGCCGCAAGCAGGTTCAGGATCGACGCGCGCACCGCGTCGTCGTCGTCCACCACGAATACCATTGGCGCCGTCATGGCGAATCTCCTTTCAGGTCGGCCGTCAATGGCAGGATGAAGACCAGGTGACAGCCATGCGGTGCGCGCGGCTGCGCCCGGATGCTGCCACCATGGGCTTCGATGATCGATCGGCATACTGCCAGGCCCATGCCGATCGCCCCGGGCTTGGTGCTGACAAACGGCTCGAACATGGCTTCCAGCCCTGCCTCGCAGCCGCCAACGCCGTTGTCCGACACCTGGACCTCGACGCCGTCCCGGACGCAGACGGTCGCCACCTGCAGGATCCGTTCACGGCCCGTGGTGGTGGCCATCGCCTCGATCGCATTGCCCAGCAGGTTGGCCAGTACCTGCTGCAACTGTACCGCGTCGACCTCGATGCGGTCCGGATCGGCTGCCAGGTCAAGCATCACCCTGATTTCATGGCGGTCCAGCTCGCCGCGCGCGAGCGCGAGGGCATCCCGTATCATCGCATGCAAGTGGGCCGGGTGGAATACGGGGCTTTGGTGTCCCAGCGCCTGCAGGGTCTGGATGATCCTGCCGGCGCGCTGGCTCTGGCCGACGATGTCGTGCAGCAGGCCGCCCAGCTTATCGAGCGCCGGCGTGTCGCGCTGCAGCCAGCGCAGGCCGGCGCCTGCATTGCTCGAGATCGACATCAGCGGCTGGTTCACTTCGTGCGCGATCGCAGCCGTCAGCTGGCCAACCGTGGTCAGCCTGGCGCCGCGCACCAGTTCCTCCTGGGCCCGCTGCAGCGAAGCCTCCTCCGTCTTCCGGCGCGTGACGTCGCTGACGGTACCGACGTAGATGTCGGTCTCGTTGTCGGCCATCGGCTGCCCGATGACGGACAGGTGGCGGATTTCCCCCTTGGCCCCCGTGATCCGGTGCTCGAAACGAAACGCCTTGCGGGCGGCGGAGGCTTCGCCCAGCAGGTGCGCGGCGCCGGCGCGGTCGCCCGGATGGATACGTGCCATCAGGGCGTCAAAGGCAATCCACGTCACCTCGGGATCGAGGCCGAAGATACGGCGGAACTCGGGGGAACAGTTGACCACGGCGTCCTCGATTTCCCAGGTCCAGCTCCCGCTCTGGTTGATCCCTTCCCCCAGCAGCAGGGTTGCGCGGCTTTCCCGCAAGGCACGCTCGGCCTGGCGCCGCTCGCGGTTTTCCTGCAGCAGCTCGGCATACAGGTTCGCATTCTCGAGCGATACGGCCGCCTGCGCCGCCAGCAGCGACAGCAACTGGGTATGCTCGCCGGTGAAGCCGCTGGACGACAGGCGGTTCTCGAGATACAGCATGCCGACCAGTTGCGATCGCTTGATCATGGGAATCGCGATCGCAGCGCAGCGCGGGTGAGTGCGCAGGTAGGGATCGAGCGCATGGCCGGGAGGGCGCTGGCTGTCGCTGACGCTGACCGCCGTGCGCGAGCGCAAGGCGGTATGGATGAGCGTGAGTGGAAGATCCAGTTCGCCCGGCGTCGCCTGAGTCATGTCGATGTCGATGTCGACGCCGTCGGCGCCGAGGCGCGCGCTGGCCTGGACCTGCAGCCGGTCGCCGTCGCGCCGCAGGAGCACGCCGCGCTGGGCGCTCGCATATTCCAGTGCAATGCTCATCAAGGCCTTGACCAGTGGCGCCGGGTGAATCTCTTCCGACAGGGCGCGCGTCGCACGAATGACGCCGTCGATGTCGCGGATCGCCCCGGTGGCGCCGGGCGGGCCCAAAGGGGCCGCGCCGCCCGACCCCGGACAGGCAGCCTCGAGTCGGGCCACCTTGCCGAGTGCGCCCCAGCGGCGGTAGGCCGCGCACGCGGCGCTGGCGTGCGCGCTCGCCGCAGTGGCCAGGCCCCCGTGCCGGGCCAGCCGCGCAGCACATTCGTGCGCGATTCCTTCGATGTGCGTGCTGCCGCCCTCCTTCGCCAGCGCCGCCGCGTGTTCGTAGGCCGCGAGCGCGGCCATGGCCTCGCCGCTGCGGTCGAGGACGGCGGCATGGGCCAATGCCAGCTTGTCGGCGAAGCCGCGCGGATAGCCGGCGGCCCAGGATGCAAGCTGCGCGACATGCGCATCAACACGTGCACGGACGCCAGCGTCGCCAGCATCGCCAGCGGCCAGGCCAGGCGCGCGGCACAAGGCAAGGATGCTGAACAGGTGGTAGTCGGCCTGGTGCAGGTGCGCTGGCGCCGACCAAGCGAGCAACCCGGCCTGCTCCAGGCAGAACAGGGCCTGCGCGTCATCGCCATCCAGGTAATCGAGCATGCCGATGTAGAGCCAGTGCCAGAAGCGCAGCGTTGACATGGATTCGGCAAAGCCGTTGCCGGGCTGCTCGTGCCGGCACAGCAGCGCCGTTCGCTCGCTGCCGCCCGCCTGGACCGTCCTCAGGCAGTCCACGACATCGCGCTGCACGCACAGGATCGCTTCCACATCCGCAAAGCCGACCTGAGTGACGAAGGCCAGCGCGCGTTCGATTTCCTCGCGCACCGCCTCGAGCCGGTCGCCTCGCGCCAGCAGGATGCAGGTCCGATGGCAGGCTTCGAAGCAAGCGATCGTGAAGTCTCCCTGCGCGCGCGCGGCTTCGAAGCCGGCCTGGGCGCAATCGAGCGAAAAGTCCAGCGGCTGGGTCCAGACGCTGGCCTGGTCGAGCGCCAATAGCACTTGCGCCTCGTGCGAAACGTAGCCATGCCGCCCGATCAGCTCGCGCGCCTGCTGCGCATAAGCGAAGCCGTCGTCAAACGCGCGGTAGCGCTCGCATACAACGACGCCGAGCCAGGCGAGCGACACGGCCGATGCCGGCGTCATGCCATGCCGCAGGGTCAGTTCCAGCATGTGGCACAGCTGCATGAACAGCAGGTTCAACGACGTGAAGGCGGCAGGCACCAGCAGGCTGGCCAGCAGCGAGACCACGATCCGGGCCTCGGGATCCGTCAGCGGCGCCAGGTTGCCCAGCCCGTCCAGCCTCGCGCGCAGCGCGGCGTAGGCCCAGTCGCAGGCGTGCTCCGACGGTTCCAGGGGAATGGCGATCCCGAATCCGCGCAGGGCGTCGAGCGCGATGGTGCTCGCCTCACGGTAGCGGCCGCGCCGCACCTCCAGCTCGACCGCGAGGCACTGTACCTGGGCCTGGACGAACCGGTCCGGCACCGTCGCCAGCAGCTTGCGCACCAGGGCAGCGCAGTCGTCCAGCTGGCCGGTCAGGAAGCGGCCATGGGCCAGTTCGAGCTCAATGTCGAGGGCGAGCGCGGCGCCCGGTACGGACGCCGGCACCCGCGTCAGCAGCTCCAGGGCCTGCAGCTGGTAGCCGCAGGCCGCAGTGTAGGCGCAGGCGCGGCGCGCGAGCCGGCCTGCGCGCAACGCCAGCGTTGCCAGTTCGACCGCCTGCGCGGCCGGTACCAGGGCGGCGGCGTGCGCCAGGTGATCGACCCCATGAAACAAGGTACGGTCCTGGCCGTCGAGTCGCGCGCGCGCCAGCAGCACGAGAGCTGCCGCGTAGTGCAGCCGGGTGCGGCGGGAAGGCTCGAGCATGGCGCAGGCCGCCTCCTGCAGGCGGTCATGCGTGAAGACGAAGCTCCCGCCGCGCCGTGCCAGCACATCGGCGCGCAAGGCTGGCGCGAGCATGTCGTCGAGCGCCTCCGGCTCGGCGCCGGAGACGTCGCACAGCAGGGCCAGATCGGCCGCCCGTCCCAGCACAGCGATCGTGCCGAGCAGTTCATGCAGTTGCTGTGGCAGCTGGATCAGGCCCTGCAGGGCCAGGCCCAGCATATTGTCCGTGAAGGGGCGCCGCCATATCCCGTCGAAGTCGAACTGCCAGCCCGTCTCCCCGAAGTGCGCCAGGCCACCGTCGGTCAACCCCTGTAGGAACTGCCGCACGAAATACGGGTGCCCGCCCGTTTTGTGATGCACCAGGCCGCCAAGCTGTTCCAGCTGCGGCTGCGCGCCCTCGAAGGTATCGGCCAGCATCTGCCCCAGTTCTGTCACTGACAGGGTCTCGACCGCCAGCTCGCGGTAGTAGGCGGCGCGCGCGGCCAGGCGCCGGCCCAGGCCGGCGGCCTCTCCAAGGGTACTGCCGGCACGCGAGCGGGTCCCGATCAGAAGCATCACCGGCAGCCCGGCGGCCAATCCGACCACCTGCTCGAGCAGCGTGGCCGCGGCGGGGTCGAGCCAATGGGCGTTATCGATCACGATAACAAGCGGGCGCTCGGCGCTGGCGAAGGCACGCAACAGCTGCAGGACCGCCGCCGCCAACCGGCCGCCGCCATCCAGGGAAGCTTGGGGCGGTTGCCGCGTCGCCGCTTCCAGCAACAGGGCGAGTTCCGGCACCAGCGCAAGCGTCAGCTCGGGATCCGTCACAGCGGCGCCGATGCGGCCGCGCCAGTGTGCTACCGCGGCTTCGCTCTGCCCGAGGATGTCCGTCACCAGCGCGCGCATCCCGTCCACCAGTGCCGCATAGGGTGCGTCTCCCCCGTATTGGTCGGCCCGGGCGCTGATCACCGTCGCATCGCACAGAGAGGGGTCGGCCAGGAAACGCGCCAGCAGCGCCGACTTGCCGATGCCCGAGGGGCCGTGCACGACCGACACCCCGAAGGTGCGCTCGCTGCGCACCCGGCCGAAGTCCGCAGCCAGCTGGGCCAGCTGCCACTCCCGGCCATACAATCCGGACAGGTCGTGCGCGGCAGGCGGATCGGGCGACGCCGTCATCCGGGTCGCTTGCGGGTGCTGAGGGCACATTCGATGTGCTCGAACAGCAGGTCGGGGTCGACCGGTTTGCGCAGCAGCGCGATCGCGCCAGCGCGGGCCGCGCGCAGTTCCATGTCGCGGTCGCTGTGACCGCTCAGGAACAGCAAGGGAATGGCCAGGCCCATGGCGGCGAAGCGCTCCTGGGTCGTGAAGCCGTTGATGCCGCGCAGCTTGACGTCGAGCAGGACAAGGTCGATGTCGGGCAAGTGCGGCGATGCGAGGAAGCTTTCGCCGGACTCGAACAGGAATGTCGCGTAGCCGTCCGCCTGCAGCAGGTTGGCCATGGCCTGGCGTACCGCGGCGTCGTCGTCGACCACGCAGATGCGCGCCGGTGCTGCATCGTCACTCGCTTGCTGGTTCATACCGTTGCCCGTCCCGCTTCACGCTTGTGGCTCGCCTGTCGTCGGCGCATCAGCGCGACCCGTGGGCGTTCCAGCGTCGGTGGGGCTGGCGGGAATGCCGGTGATCTGGGCCACGCAATGCGTGCGCAGCCAGCTCGCCGTGATCGGTTCCCTGGCGAGCATGCGCTTGACCAGCGGGACCGACTGCTCGCCGATCAGCATGCCGAGCAAGCCGACCAGGGCAACAACCGGCGGCGCCGGCGAGCGCACCTGCAGCAGCGCATAGATCAGGCCGACCAGCAGGCCGGCTGCCAACGCCACGACATAGATTTTCATGGGATCCTCCATAAAAAGAACGGCAAGGCGGCACGGCGCCACCGTGCCGGCCCTGCCGGATTGCCGCGCTGACGGATTATTTGGCGGGCACCGGTGCCAGCGTTTCGTGGCTGCCGGTGATGCGCTGCGGCGCCTTGTGCACCATCGTGTAGGCGTAATCCACGCCCATGCCGTAGGCGCCGGAATGCTCACGCACGATCGCCATCACGTCATTGTAGGTGTCGCGGTGCGCCCAGTCGCGCTGCCACTCGAGCAGCACCTGCTGCCAGGTGACCGGCACGGCGCCGGCCTGCACCACGCGCAGCATCGCGAAGTCGTGGGCGTCCTTCGAGGTGCCACCCGACGCGTCGGCCACCATGTAGATCTCGTACTCGCCTTCCAGCATGGCGCACAGGGCGAACGTGGTGTTGCAGACTTCGGTCCACAAGCCAGCGACAATCACCTTTTTCCGGCCGTTGCTGGCCAGGGCGTCGCGCACCTTCTGGTCGTCCCACGAGTTCATCGATGAGCGTTCAAGAATCTCCTTGCCCGGGAAGACGTCAAGCAGCTCCGGGTAGGTATGGCCGGAGAAGCTTTCGGTCTCCACCGTGGTGATGATGGTCGGGATATTGAAGGCCCTGGCGGCCTTGGCCAGCCCGACCACGTTGTTCTTCAGGACCTGGCGGTCGATCGACTGCACGCCGAAGGCCATCTGCGGCTGGTGATCGATGAAGATCAGCTGGGAGTTTTGCGGGGTCAGGACTTCGAGTTTCGGGTTGGGCATGATGTTCTCCATGTCGTTGCTGGGGCGGCTCATCGTGGTGTGGGCCGCAATGGTGGGAATCGTACGACGCGGCTTCCCCTGGAACCAGTATCCAAAGGTATACCTGCCTTACGGTGGGGTCGTCCGCTCCTGCACCGGCATTGCCGGCGTTTCGCTCGCCGTCAGGCCGAGCAGGATCAGGACGGGGAGTACCAGCGCGGCAAAGCCGAACCGGTGGAACGCGAAGGCCGCGACGACGCAGCCGATGGCGAACGCCGCCAGGGGCCAGATGAACTTGGCACACCGGCCTTTCAGGCCCGGATCGTTGGCCCCGCGGGCGGCGTCTGTCAGGTCGATGACGATCTGGGTGACGTTTCCGGTCATCATGGAAGTCGGTGCCAGGTGGGCCAGCAGCAGACGGCTGGTGGCGCTGTGCGCCCCCATTCCCGCGGTGCCCAGCAGGCCCGCCGCCATCGCCAGCCACCCGGCGTGCCCGCCGATCGGGGTGGCCGCGATGCCGCAGGCCATGAAGCCCGACAGCAGCACGACCTGCAGCAGCAAGGCCGGGCGCAGCGCGGCACCGCCGCGCCGCTCGACCGCGACAATCAGCAGGCGCGCCATGACGACGCCGACGATGAAGGCCGGGAAAGCCAGGAACTTCAGCAGCACCATCTCGCGGCCGGGGTCGGCCAGCGCGGCGCCGATCATGATGAAATTGCCGGTCACGTGGGCGGTGAACAGGCCAAACAGGGCGAGAAAGCCCAGCGAGTCGACATAGCCGGCCAGGAAGCCGAGCGCCAAACCCTGCGTGCGGTTATGTGTTGGTTCGCTCATGCGACTCTCCAGGTTGGGTGGTGGATGGACGGCAATCGATCCTTCACCGGCCACCGCTGCCCGACATCGTAGGCAACCGGGGTACGTCGCGCCCATCCCATTTGGCCAGTTTTACGACCTGCCCCTCCTATCCATTGGTATAGCTAGACCGTCATGGCGACCACGCCGACAATGCGGCCATCAGACTACGGACAGCGGAGCATCCAGCATGGACAAGTCCCCAATTTCACTGGTCATCGCCGACGACCACCCCCTCATCCTGGCCGGTCTTGCCAGCCTTATCGAATCCGAGCCGGACCTGGCGCTGCTCGGCCAGGGCGCCAGCGCGGCCGAGGCGGTTGCGCTGTATGAGCGCCTGCGCCCGGACGTGATGCTGGTCGACCTGAACATGCCGGGCGGCGGCCTCGAAGCCATCATCGCGACCCGCAGGATGCATCCGGACGCGAGAATCGTGATGCTCACCAGTTACGAAGGCGATGAGAACGTGCACCGCGCACTGCAGGCGGGGGCGGCGGGTTACCTGCTCAAGCAGGCCGGCTTCGAGGAGATCGTGCGCTGCGTGCGCCAGGTCGTGGAACAGCGCCGCTATCTGCCGGCGCTGCTGGCGGACAAGCTGGCGCTGCGCATCCACACCAGCCCGCTGTCGCGGCGCGAGCTGGACATCCTGGCCCACCTGAGTGCGGGCAAGAGCAACAAACTGATCGCACGCGACGCGGGAATTGGCGTGGGCACCGTGAAATACCACGTCAACAACATCCTGTCGAAGCTGAACGTATCGTGCCGCACCGAGGCTGCATCCGTGGCGCAGCAACGCGGCCTGCTGCACGCCTTCTAGACTATCCAGGAACAGGGACCACCCATCATGAACCAATCCACCAGCACCGCCGCCAAGACCGCCCCACTGATCCTGTTCAACGGCTGCTTTCACACGGTTGACCGCCAGAACCCCCAGGCCAGCGCAGTGGCGATTCAGGACGGCAGATTCCTGGCAGTGGGCGATACGGACGAGGTGATGCGCCATCGCCAGCCGGACAGCCAGGTGATCGACCTCAATGGCCGCACCGTGATTCCCGGCCTGAACGACTCGCACATCCACCTGATCCGCGGTGGACTGAACTACAACCTGGAGCTGCGCTGGGAAGGCGTGCCCTCGCTTGCCGACGCGCTGCGCATGCTCAAGGCGCAGGCCGAGCGTACCCCGCATCCCCAGTGGGTACGCGTGGTGGGCGGCTGGAACGAGTTCCAGTTTTCCGAAAAGCGCATGCCAACGATCGAAGAGATCAACCGCGCCGCGCCGGACACGCCGGTGTTCGTGCTGCACCTGTACGACCGCGCCCTGCTCAACCGCGCCGCCCTGCGCGCGGTAGGCTACGACAAGGACACGCCCAATCCGCCGGGCGGCGAAATCGTGCGCGATGCGGCCGGCAACCCGACCGGCATGCTGATCGCGCGCCCGAACGCCATGATTCTGTACGCCACCCTGGCCAAGGGCCCGACCCTGCCGCTTGACCAGCAGGTCAATTCGACACGCCAGTTCATGCGCGAACTGAACCGCCTGGGCGTGACCAGCGTGATCGATGCCGGCGGCGGCTTCCAGAACTACCCCGAAGATTATGCCGTCGTCGATGCGCTGGCCAAAGATGAGCAGCTGACGGTGCGGATCGCCTACAACCTGTTCACCCAGAACAAGGGTCAGGAGCTGGGCGACTTCGAACGCTGGACCGCGCTCGTCAAGCCGGGCGACGGCAGCGACTTCTACCGCCACAACGGCGCCGGCGAGATGCTGGTGTTTTCGGCCGCAGACTTCGAAGATTTTCTGCAGCCACGCCCCGACCTGGCCGAAGGCATGGAGGCCGAACTCGAAAAAGTGGTGCGTCACCTGGTGCAGCAGCGCTGGCCGTTCCGCCTGCACGCCACCTACGATGAATCGATTTCGCGCATGCTGGACGTGTTCGAGAAAGTCGACCGCGACATCCCCTTCGCCGGCTTGTCCTGGTTCTTCGACCACGCCGAGACGATCACCCCCCGCAACATCGACCGCGTCAAGGCCCTGGGCGGCGGCATCGCCATTCAGCACCGCATGGCCTTCCAGGGTGAATTTTTTGTCGAGCGCTACGGTGCTGACGCAGCCAGGGCCACGCCGCCCATCACCCGCATGCTGGAGACCGGCGTGCCGGTCGGCGCCGGTACCGACGCGACCCGCGTGGCCAGCTACAACCCGTGGACCGCGCTGTACTGGCTGGTATCAGGCCGCACTGTCGGCGGCCTGCGCCTCTACGATGCGGCGCAGCGCCTGCCGCGCGAGACCGCGCTCGCGCTGTGGACCAGCGGCAGCGCGTGGTTTTCGAGCGAGACCGGCAAGAAAGGCTGCATCCGCGAAGGCATGCTGGCAGACCTCGCGGTACTCTCCAGCGACTTTTTCCGCGTGGAGGAAGAATCGATCAAGGACATCGAGTCGGTGCTGACCGTGGTCGGCGGCAAGATCGTCTACGGCCAGTCTGAATTCAGTTCGATCGCGCCACCGCCGATTCCCGTGCTGCCCGACTGGTCGCCCGTGAACACCGTGCCGGGCCACCACCGGAAAGCGACGCCGGTTGCCGCACTGCCCCACCAGTGCCGCGGTGCCTGCGGCGTGCATGTTCACGCCCACGACCGGGCGCGCAGATCAAACGTGCCGGTGTCGGACTTCGCCGGATTCTGGGGTGCCTTCGGCTGCAGCTGCTTCGCCTTCTGAGCGTTTTACCGCCAACCCGGCGCCGCCGGCATCGCGCCATCCTCCTGAAAGGAAACACCATGAGCCATACCATCAATACCGTGACCACCCACGACGGCACCATCATCTACTTCACCGACTGGGGCCACGGTACCCCGGTGGTGTTCAGCCACGGCTGGCCGCTGAACGGCGACGCCTGGGAAAACCAGATGATGTTCCTGGCCGAGCACGGCTACCGGGTGATCGCGCATGACCGCCGCGGCCATGGGCGCTCGAGCAAGGCCTGGCACGGCAACGACATGAACACGTACGCCGACGACCTGGCGGCACTGCTCGAAACGCTCGACATCACCGGCGCCACCCTGGTCGGCCACTCCACCGGCGGCGGCGAAGTGGCGCGCTACATCGGACGCCATGGCACCAGCCGTGTCGCCAAGGCAGTGCTGGTGGGCGCGGTCACGCCCCAGATGATCGTCTCGGCTGCGAATCCGGACGGCGTGCCGATGTCGGTGTTCGACGGCATCCGCGACGGCGTCAAGACCGACCGTGCCCAGTACTTCCTTGATCTGGCGGTGCCGTTCTTCGGCTTCAACCGTCCCGGCGCCAAGACTTCCGACGGCCAGCTGCAGACCTTTCTGATCCAGGGCCTGCAATGCAGCCTGAAGAGCGCCTATGCCTGTATCAAGCAGTTCTCCGAGACCGATTTCACGGAAGACCTGAAGAAAATGACGGTGCCGACCCTGGTGGTGCACGGCGACGACGACCAGATCGTCCCGCTGGCCAGCACCGCACGCCGCGCCGTCGAGCTGCTGCCGCAGGGCCGCCTGTCGGTATATGAAGGTGCAGGTCATGCGCTGCCGGTGACCCACAAGGACCAGCTGAACGCCGAACTGCTGGCGTTCCTGCGCAGCTGATATGCCTGGCGCTCCCGCCTGAGGCGGGAGCGCTGAGCGTCAACCACACCGGGCGTCGGCCGCTGCAGTCGCGCGGCCCCTACTCGCCACTGGCTCTTTCGTCTCGCTTGATTTAGTATCCCATTCACTTCAGGTCAGACAATCTCAACGCAAATTGGTTACAAGCGCACTCATTTCACCCGGCGCATGGCTGCGCGCCGTATCCTCCATTCTGGCCGTCGCCATGCTTGCGCCGTCCGTTGCGGCGGTCGAGACGCGCTCGCCTGCACCGAACCTGCGCGACTACCACCACACGCGCTGGACCGCCGAGGAAGGCGCGCCGCAAGCGATCCGCGCAATGGCGCAGACCTCCGACGGCTGGCTCTGGCTCGGCACCATGGACGGTTTGTACCGGTTCGACGGTGTGCAGTTCTCGCGCTATCCACTTCCGCCCGGCCTGGGCCTGAACCGCAACATGATCCGCTATCTGCACGCCGGCAGCCGCGGCGAGTTGTATATTGGCCGGGCCGCCGAAGGCATGTCGGTGCTGCATCCCGACGGCCGTTTGCAGGACTTGCCGCCAACGCCCGGGCCGGGCGCCATGATCGACATCCTGTCGGCCGATGCCGATGGCAGCGTGTGGATGGTCAGCAAGGGGGTGTATCGCCTGGAAGGAAATCGCTGGCTGGCCCTTCAGTCTGGCGCGGACTGGGACGCACTCGATGTACGTGGCTTCCTCCTGGACGGGCAAGGCCAGCTCTGGATCAGCAGGGATAACAGTATCTGGCGACTCGACCCGCAGACCCGCCGCTTCGTGCGCATTCTGGACACAGGGGGCGACCTGCTGCGCGCGCCCGACGGCAGGCTGTGGCTGATCTCCGGCGAAGGCGAAATGCGCTTGCTTCCGGCCGGCGCCTCGCCCGGTCGCCGCACTGTCCCGCGCTCCCCGGAGGCGCTCGGTACCGGTCAATTCTCCGACGACGGCGCCCTGTGGGTGCTCGACTGCCCCGGGCCGCCGTGCGTGGTGCCAGGCGCCGCACGCCATGCCGCTCCCGGATACAAGGTGGGGCGGCCAAGCGCCGCGCCAGCCGACGCGACGATCCGGATGTCGGGAAAAACCCTGACCTCGATCCTGGTGGATCGCGAAGGCGCGACCTGGGTCACGTCTGAAGGCGGCATCGACCGGTTTCGCCCGAAGCGGGTAGTTCCCACTGAACTGGAAGGAGAAGGCGTTGTCTACAGTACGGTGGCCGATGGCGCTGGACGGATGTGGGCCGCGAATGCAGTGACGGGCAAGATGTGGCAGTTGCTGCCCGAGCGCGCCGTGCCAGTAGAACCTCGGCATCCGGTCACGGTACTGGGCCGGGACCCGGCCGGCGCCCTGCTGCTGGGCGGAAAACGCAGCATTTGGCGTCACCATGCGGATGGTGCGGCGGAGATACCACTGCCCCTGGGGGCAGACGGGAAGCCGATGGACCGGCGGCTGTTCGGTATCCTGGACGACGGCAAGGTGTTGTGGACAGCAGCAGCCGATATCGGATTGATCGGCTGGCGCGATGGGAAATGGCAACCTGGCAGGAACTTCAATCTGCCGCCCAAGATTTACCAGTCGGCCCTGGCCGGGCCCGGGCAGATGTGGCTGGCTACCGGAAACGGTGAGCTGTTCCATTACGACCTCGCGACCGATGCCACCCGCCCGCCCATCGATATCCGTGCCCTTGGCATGACTGCGGCGATCTTTCCGGAGACGGATCTCGTGCTCAGTGGGGACAACGGCACCGGTGTCGTACAGGGCGGCGTTCTGCGCATGCTGCACGCTGCTGACCCGAGCGTCCTGCGCAATGTTTCAGGCTTTGTCGTCACAGGCGACGGTGACCGCTGGTTGAACGGCGCCGCTGGACTGGTCCATGTGACAGCTGCAAACTGGAAGCGCAGCATCGACAATCCCGGTCTGCCGCTGAATTATGACGTCTTCGATGCCCTGGACGGCTATCCCGGCCGCGCCGTCATCGAAAGTCGCTGGCGCAGCGCATGGACCGTGGACGGCCGCACGCTCTGGCTGGTGGCGACCGGAGGCGTGATGCGGGTCGACAGCGCGAACCTGAAGCGTAACCACGTTGCGCCGACACCATTGATCTTGTCCCTATCAAGCGACAAGGCCGTGTTCACCCCCGGATCGCCCGGCTGGAACGCGGCGATCCTGCCAGCGGGAACCGAACGTTTGCGTGTCGACTTCACCGCGCCCTCGTTGCGCATGCCGGAGCGTGTGCGTTTCGAGTATCTGTTGGAAGGGATCGATTCGGTGTGGCAAGACGCCGGCACACGCCGCACGACGTCGTACACCAATGTGAAGCCCGGAAATTATGTATTCCGCCTGCACGCCATCAACGAAGACGGCAAGCGCAGCGCGACGCAGGCGGTGCTGCGCTTTACGGTCGAACCGACAATTTGGCAGACAACGTGGTTCAAACTGTTCGGTATGGCGCTGATCGGTGCCCTGCTGTTCCTGGCCTATCGCTACCGCGTGCGCTATCTGACACGGCGCGTGGCCGAGCGCATGCACGTGAAGATGGCCGAGCGCGAACGCATTGCACGCACCTTGCACGATACCTTCCTGCAGACGGTCCAGAGCCTGGTATTTCGTGTGGATGCGATCGCTGCGGGTTTGCCCAAGGACGCGGGGGCGCGCGGAGAGATCGAACAAGTGCTCGGCCATGCCCGCCGGGCGCTCGGCGAGGGGCGCGAACAGCTGCAAGAGTTGCGTTCAGTCGGCAGCGAACAACCCGAGGACCTGCTGGAGGACAGCATTGCCGCGTTGCGGGAAGCACATCCGGGCATTGCCATCGCCCTGCGGTCCAGCGGCCTTCGGCGCCGCCTTGCTGTCGGGACCGGCGCAGAAGTGGCCGCCATCGCCCAGGAAGCGCTGCACAACGCCTGTGTCCATGCCGCCGCTTCCCATGTTGAAGCACGCCTGGAGTACCAGCCCGAGCGGCTGGTACTGACCATCAGCGACGATGGACGGGGCATCGACGCAGCGGTGTTGCACAAGGGCGCCGCGGACGGCCGCTGGGGCCTGGTCGGCATGCGCGAGCGTGCCGATCGCATCGGCGGCACGCTGGAACTCGAATCGGGCAGCGACGCAGGCGCAGGCGCAGTCGTCAGACTGACGGTTCCCGCCGTACGGGCCTATGCCGGTTAACGACCGGCCATCGGGACTGCCCGTATCGTTCGGCCAGTCCCGACGGCCTGGCCTTCTGGCCGGGTGCAGGCAAGGCACGATTCTTTAGACTGGAGACAGCCCTGGGCTTGCGAGCACAGGCTTCTGTCCAACCTGAAAGGATCCACCATGTCGAACCAAGCTACCCTGTCGCGCCGCAGCCTGCTGGCGGGCGCCGCATCCGGCGCCATCGGCGCCGGCCTCGCGGTGGCCGGCAACGCTGCCGCCGCGACCAAGCCACAACGTCCGTCCACACCGGGCGGGCGCGCCGGCAACTACCTGACCGTCGAAGACGGCACTGTCATCCACTACAAGGACTGGGGCAGCGGCCATCCAGTGGTGTTCAGCCATGGGTGGCCACTGCAGGGCGATGCCTGGGAAGACCAGATGTTTTTCCTGGCCGCGCGGGGCTACCGGGTGATCGCGCACGACCGCCGCGGCCACGGCCTGTCGAGCCAGCCGTGGAACGGCAACGACATGGACCACTACGCGGACGACCTGGCGGCACTGATCCGGCACCTCGACCTGAAGAACGCGGTGCTGGTCGGTCATTCGACTGGCGGCGGCGAAGTCGCACACTACATCGGTCGCCATGGCAATCAACGCGTGGCCAAGGCGGTGCTGGTGGGCGCGGTCCCGCCGCAGATGGTCCGGTCGGCCACGAACCCGGGCGGCCTGCCGATGGACGTGTTCGACGGCATCCGCAAGTCGGTGGTGGAAGACCGCTCGCAGTTCTTCATGGACCTGACGATGCCCTTCTACGGCTATAACCGCCCGGGCGCCAAGGTCTCGCAGGGCGTGCGCGACACCTTCCGGACGCAGGGCATGCAGTGCGGCCTGAAGAACGCCTACGATTGCATCAAGCAGTTCTCGGAGACCGACTTCACCGCCGACCTGAAAAAGATCGACGTACCAACCCTGATCGTGCATGGTTCGGACGACCAGATCGTCCCGATCGACGCCTCCGGCAAGGCGGCGGCGAAGCTGGTGAAGAACGCGACCCTGCTGGTCTATGAAGGCGCGCCGCACGGCCTGCCGACCACCCACAAGCACCGCCTCAACGCGGACCTGCTGGCCTTCATCAAGGCCTGACGCGCCTCAGCCCCCCTGCGCCGGCTTCCCGGACGGGGGCCGGTGCGGCCTGGCCTGTTCCGTAGAGACCCGGGTTTCCACGTGGTCGAGCATGGCGCTCTCCTTATCTGTCTCGGGTCTCTGCCATGTCTCCCGCTTCCGTGGCCCGCGGGCGAACGTCCGGCTTGAGCCAAATAAGTGCGAGCAGCATATGCACCAGCGCACCTGCCAGCGTGGACCAGAGCGACAACAGGACGGCCAGTGCATACATCAGCACCGAAAAGCGGTTCTTGCGGCTGGCCCAGGCGGTGCCTGCAGCGCCGCTACCGCGCTGCAGGCACCACGACAACAGCGTGAAGGCCAGCGCGCAGTTCATTAGAATCACGCCATACAGTGCCACCGGTACCGGATCCATCGGGTGCTGGCCGGCCCACGCCGTCACGTAGGGAATCAGCGACATCCAGAACAGCAGGTGCAGGTTGGCCCACAGCGCCGGCGCGTCGATGCGCCGCACCCGGTCCAGCAGCGCATGGTGGTTGACCCAGTAGATACCGACGTAGACAAAGCTGAGCAGGTAGCGCGCCAGGGCCGGCCCGGCATCGACGATGGCAGCCAGGCTGCTGGATGCGGGCGCATGCAGCTCGAGCACCATGATCGTGATGATGATGGCGATGACGCCGTCGCTGAATGCCTCGGTGCGGTTCTTGTCCATGCCGCCACCTTAGCGCGGAACACGGCGCGCTTCCCCTATCAAGGGATAGTGGTGACGGCCGGCGCGTACGACCTCGGCCCGCCACGAATGCTGCCTTCTCCGGGTGCATTGGACCAACAGAAGTACAGCGACAGTTTTCGTAATTGCTGGAGTTCCGGTTTACTGGGGGTCGTGGAGCGCCTAACCCGGTGAAGAAGTCCGCGACCCTGTGCTGCCGACTACGTCGTACTCAGTCAACAGGAATTGCAGTACGGCCAAGGTAATGATCACACCCGACTCGACGAAGATTCCGACGTTATAGCCTTCTCGCAGCACTGACGACAAGATTGCGCGAAGACACATGTACGCGATCACCAGGTAATGTGTCGCCTTGCGCTTGATGCGCAGTGTCGTCATGCATGTCGGGCACGTGACGGTACTGTCGAGCGTAGTCGATAACGTCGAGGAAGCGGAGATGGCGTGATCGTGACATTGAGGACATTGGAACATACTTCCTCCCGGTTAAATGATCGCGTGCTTCGGTTTGATGGTATCTCAAAAAATTCCCCTTAACCTCACAGAAAGTCACGCGTAGCCAGATAAGCTACTTTCCGGTCCCTCCTCCTGCATCAGCGTGTCTGGACTGACCTGGCTGTTCCGAAGTCGACGGATAAGACAGGATCAAACCTCCTCTCTGTAGACTGCCTTTCAGTTGCTGTCTCAAATGTAGTCGAATAGCGTGATATGGTAGCTTTGCTCGAATCATATGTTGGTTAGTTACCTTTTTATGGTACTCTACAGCTTCGTCATCCAACCTGATCTTCCATGCTCACACCAACTTCATGGGACCGTGATCCCATCCAGGCATTCAGGCAATTCGTCGCCACGACAGCATTCGCCGAAACCGGCCGTCGCCTGCCTGCCGATGGCACGCTGCGCATCCCGTCAGCGGCATCGGCCAAGATCTACAACTTCATGTTCGCCAATGTGGCAGGCTGGATGTTCGAGAATGGCCTCACCTTCTCCACAGTGACCCACACTGACCTGGCCCGTTTCATCGGCCGCACCACCAAGGGAAAGCTCATCCTGAACAGCAAGATCGCCTACCGCTACCTGCGTCTGCTGGAGCGCTGCTACGAGCACCTGGACGTCAACCCCAACCCTGCGCAGCTGGCCATCCTCCACATCGACCGTGCCCATATGACCCGCGATGAAGCCGGCCGTACATTGTCCGACGAGCAGTTGGTGCGGTTCTTTGCGGCCTTGCCAGCCGAAGCGCCCAAGCGCCGTACCAGCACCCCGTTCGAGGGCTGGAAGCGTCGACGCGACCGTGCCATGCAGGTCGTCATCGCGCTGGCTGGCTTGCGCGTATCGGAAGCGATCGGCTTGCTGATGTCCGAGATCGGCCGCCAGCAGGCGCTCGACGGCTCGATCGTGCTGACGATCACGCCGGACGAAAAGCATGACACCAGCCACGAACACACGATCACCCTCCCCCGCGACGGCGCCGATGAGCTGCTGCCGTGGCTTGCCGAGCGCGAGACGCTGGCCATCCCTGGCCAGTTCGTCTTCCCGGCCAATGCTGCCGGCGCCAGGATGACGAGAAAAACGGTCTATGTGCAGATGCGCGCGACATTCGAGCGCGCCGGGATGGATCTGGCGCGCTCCGGCGGGCGCACGCTGCGCAACACGTTCGCCAAGCAACAACTCGACAACGGCGCGAGTCCTGACGACCTCAAGGACGTCCTCGGCCTGGCGCTCGAGCGCTCTGCGGCCGATTACAAGCTCACGCGCGTCAAGCCGGATCCGGGCGAACACACCGACGACAAGGGCTGATCCGACCGGCTCACTCTGTCCGGGCCGACGCAGCCTCACGACGAGCGCCCGGATCACGCGCAACGATGGCGCCAATAGCAATGGCATCGGCCATTCTCCGGTACCCGGCATCGCCCGGATGCAGATGGTCGCCCGAATCGAACGCTGCCTGCATGCGCTGCGGTCGCGCTGGATCGCGCAGCACAGCGTCGAAGTCGACCACCGCATCGAATATGCCAGCGCCACGAATCCAGTCGTTCAAGCGCATGCGCAATGCCTCTTTCTGCGGGCTGTAATGCCCGGCAAACGGTGTCCCCTCCAGCGCCCCCTCGAACGGTGGCAGCGTGCCCACCGTGATCCGGATTCCCCTGGCCTGCGCGACAAGCGCAAGCTGGCGAAAGCCCGCCGTCAGTTCGTCGGGCGTCACCATCGGTTCAGCCAACGCGAATGGGCTGCCAGGCCAGCCGATGTCATTGATACCCAGCAGGACAATCACGTCCGCCACCCCGGGCTGACCCAGCACATCGTGGTCAAACCGGGCCAGCGCGCTGTCGCCCATGCCGTCTTTCAGCAACCGCGCGCCGGAAATACCGGCATTGGCCACGGCGATGCCATGCGGCGCCAGTCGGCGCGCGAGGAAATCGGGCCAGCGCTGATCAGCATCCGGCGTCGACCCATTGCCGTCGGTAATGGAGTCGCCCAGCGCCACCACCGTGCGGCCACCCGGTAATGCATCGACCAGTACGGCACTGAGAAACAGGCGCCCTTCCACCCGCGCCGCCTTCGAGAAATCGGCCGCCTTCCTGGCGTTGCCGGCAGCGATGCTGATACGTTGCGACGCGCCCCAGTGAAACCCGGTGATGGCGGTGCGCCGTGGCAGATAGGTCGTGACCTGCAGCAGCGCCAGCGGCTTGACGGGCAATGTGATCGGGTCACTCGTGACCGTCGTGCCAGGCGGGATCATCACATGCCGCATGCCTTCGAACGTCACCGCCCGCGTCATCACGCTGACCGCGCCGATGTCGAGCGGGACTTTGCCATAACGGTTGGTGAAGACCAGTTTGATGCGATCTCCGCCAGCACTGATGCGAACGTACTCACGTACGGTTTCATCTTCCAGAAATGCAGGGACGTTCATCGGCAAGACGAACGTGCTGTCCCAGCCTGGTTGGGATGCTGCATACCAGGACGTCACCCAGTTCGTGCGTACTTCTCCTGCCAGCGCGTTGCCTGCGAGGGTGATTGCGATCCAGATCGCTGCGGTGTGAAAGTGATGGTTCATGGGATCCCTTATGAATGATGGGCCCAAGGTAGGTCATTCGGATATCGGCAGGAAGATGGTAAATTGGAACATCACTCATTCGATTTGAGAATATATCGATGGATACCCTTCGTGCCATGTACGAACACTCGAGCTGGGCAGCTTGTCGGCGGCAGCACGCGATCTTGGGACCACGCAGCCGACGGTCAGCAAATTGCTGGCCCAGCTAGAGCAGCACCTGGCCGTACGGCTGTTCCAGCGCAGCACCAGGGGCTTGTCGCCGACCGAACAGGGGCGGCAGTTCTATCTCGATGTCAGACTGGTGCTCGACGGATTCGACGCTGCCGTCGGTACTGTCCAGGGCATGGCAGGGCAACTCTCGGGCCTCCTGCGCATCAATGCGCCGGTCGGCCTGGGGCAGTTGCAACTTAATGCGATCGTCGGGCGTTTTCTTGCGGCGCACCCGGCCGTGGAAATCGAACTGATACTGGACGACCGCTACATCGACATGGTCGCCGAAGGCGTCGATATCGCTTTCCGGCTGGGTGGACCGCTGCCGCCGGACGTCACCGGCCGCCACCTGGCCACGATCCCCCGCTTTCTGGCGGCCTCGCCCGCGTATCTGCAGCAACGCGGCGTCCCACGGCAGCCGGCCGACCTGGACGGCCACGACTTCGTGCGCTTTGCGTGGACACCCGGCACCACCATTGAACTGCATCGCGGCGATCAAGCGATCCAGGTCCCGGTGCGCAGCCGGTACCGCGTCAATAACGCGCTGGCGATCCGTGAAGCCGTCGTACATGGCAGCGGCATTGCCGTTTGTCCCGACTGGCTGATCCACGATCTGTTGGCGCGCGGTGCGCTGGTGCAGGTGTTGCCAGACTGGGCCGCCGGCCACCAGGATTTGTACGTGCTGACGCCGTCTCGCCGCTTCCAGCCGCTGCGCGTGAAGACCTTCATCGACTTCACGGTGGAGCAATTCCGGCAGCTGGGCGGGTTTCATGTAGCGGTGCCAGCGCCGGCGGCAAGCGATCAGACAAACGCCCTTTCTACGTCGCCGTATGCGCGATGAAGGCCGACAGGCGTACCTGCCCGAATTCACGCAGCAGTGTGCCAGCGGCCTGGGCCATGGCCACTTCGAGCGCCCCGTTGATTGCTTGCTCCTGCGGGCAGCCCGAATGATCGACATTCGCGCCGATTGCAAAGATCACGGGTTCTTCCAGCGCCTGATACACATCGAGCACCGTGATCGCGTCGGGATCGACCGCCAACACCCAGCCGCCATTGCGCCCTGACGTCGACGTTACATATCCTGCGGCGCGCAGTCCCCCCATCATCCGGCGCACGAGCACGGGATTGGTGTTGAGCATGACCGCAAGTTCCTCGGAACTCGTGGTATTGGTGCGACCGTGAATATGGCTCAGGACGTGCAGCATGCGCGCCAGTCTGAAATCTGCTCTCATCGTTGTGATCCTCCTGACGCAATGATACCGAAACTTCAGGAGTATCGATATAATCGTCATTTAAATGCAATTCGTCGAGTTTCAGTTTGACGCGCTGTCATTGGCCCTGCGTGTGGTAACGCACCCAGTCATCGGGGCACATGCGCTATCCTCGAATCACACTACATCACGAAAGCAACCATGTCCCTGAATAACGCTGTCGTCTGGCTCGACCACACCAAAGCCCAAGTCATCCACTTCGACAAGAATGCGTCGGAATCCGAATCGATGAAAACCCATTCGACCCACCCGCATCCGCACCAGAAGCACGGCGACAACCATGTCAACGGCGATGACAACACGCTGTTCTACAAGGACATCGCCGCTGCGCTGACCGATAGCGAGCAGATCCTGGTCGTGGGCCCAGCCGAAGAAAAAACCGCGTTCGTGAGCTACCTGACGAGCAAGATGCCGGCGATTGCCGACAAGATCAAGTCTGTCGAAACCGTGGATCATCCATCGGAAGGCCAGTTGCTGGCCTACGCACGCGAGCATTTCATCAGCAGCGGCGGCATGCAGTAATTCGCTGACAGTCTTTCAGCGCCAGCGCGCTGCCAACCCGCTTGCCGTCATGGCATAGCGGGTTTTTTAACGCCTTCGCTTAAACCGCAACTTCAGCAGTATCAATTCCGCCACCGTACTGCCTGACGGTCAGACCGCACGCCCCGCGCACATGGCCATCGCCATCAGCTGCTGCTCGCGCATCAGTCGGTACGACATCGAGACCTCGCGCATCAGGCAGATGAAACTGGTCGTCAGGGCCAGCATCGCGCCGATGAAACTGGCAGCAATCAGATGAACGAGCGGCAGGCCGGTGGCGTCGCCGAGAAACAGCATTGCGATCACGAGACAGATCAGCAGGCCGCACAGCGTGCTGGCGGCAATGGCGATGTTGATCAGGTTGGAGCGGCGGTGCAGACCGCTCAGCGCAGTCACACACTCGGCGTCGACGCACTTGATGGCGCGCTCTTCCAGCAAGCGCATCTGATCGATGATGCGGCCAAGCCGGTTGGTCAGTACGATCAGCAGGATGCTGACACCAGCGAGCAGAAATACGGGCGCGATTGCCAACTGAATGACCTGACCGATATCGCCGAGCTGGAAGTTCATTGCAACGCTGTCCGTGAGAAGGAAGATGGCAGAAGTGTAGCAGCAACAGAATGCAAAGCACGCGTGTCGGATGGACGCCACGCCGACTGAATAGTGCATGACTGTGTGATATGGCGAACAGGCGAAATCGCCCCTGGCCTGCTAGGATCAGATCGTTGCCATAAAAACACATCGCCATGCAGAATCCTGTTTCAACCGTCCCTGCACTGACCACCCTGCGCAGCAGCTTGACCAGCCTTGCCGGCATGCCCCCGACCGAGGCGCTGTGCGAACTCGTGCGCGCTGGCCATGCACGCCTGCCATTGCCCGGCCACGGTGCGACGCTCGCCCGCTGGCAGGCGCTCGCCGCCGTTGGCGCGCATGATCTGCCCCTGGCGAAGGTGTTTGAAGGTCATACGGATGCGCTGGCCATCCTGCACGAAGCACAGGCGCACGCGCTGGCCGACACCCCGCAAGCTACCTGGGGCACCTGGTGTGCGGAACCACCCGATGCGCGCCTGGCTCTGCTGGCCGTCGATCACCGCCATGTTCTGCGCGGTCGCAAGGCCTGGTGCTCGGGGGCGCATGGCGTCACGCATGCGGTGGTCAGTTGCTGGGATGACGCTGGGGCCCCGATGCTGGCGGCAGTCGACCTGCGCCAGCGTGGCGTGCGTGTTACCGACGACGGCTGGAACGCGGTGGGCATGCGCGCCACGGCGAGCGTCGACGTCTGGTTCGATGATGCCGTGGCCACGCCACTGGCTGGTCCGGGCTTCTATGTTGAGCGGGCTGGTTTCTGGCACGGCGGCGCAGGCGTGGCCGCATGCTGGTTCGGCGCTGCCACGCGTCTGGCCGATGCGCTGCGTGAACGGCTGGCCGAGCGCAGCGATCCCCATCGCCTGGCACAACTTGGCGAGGTCTCGGTCGCACTGCAAGGCTGCGCCGCGCTGATCCGCGAGGCCGCGGCAGCCATCGACAGCGCACCGGACGCGAACGCCATGGGCACGGCGATGACAGTCCGCCTGAGTGTTGAAGCGACGGCCAACACGGTCTTGCGTGCCGTTGGCCGCGCACTGGGCGCCGGTCCGCTGTGCAAGGATGCCGCGCTCGCACAACTGTATGCGGACCTGCCGGTCTTCATGCGCCAGAGCCATGCGGAGCGCGACCTGGAAGCCGTCGGCAAGCTCGTCACTGCGCTGGAGGATGCACCATGGACCTTGTGAATAGATCACGTCATATTGGGGGCACCGGCCCGGCAGCGGACGATTGGGCGCGCGACGCTGCGCTGGCCGCCGTTCCGCAGATTACGCTGGATGCGCTGATCCCGCCGGGCACGCGCGTCGTCGTGGTCGCGCCCCATCCCGATGACGAAATCCTGACCTGCGGCGCCTTGCTGCAACTGGTCGCCGCGCGGGGCGACGCACCGCTGATTGTGGCCGTCACCGATGGTGAAGCCAGCCATCCCGGCTCGCCTGCGTGGCCGCCCGAACGCCTGCGCCAGGCACGGACCGACGAAACCAATGCCGCCCTGGCCCACCTGGGCATCGACGCCAGCCGCGTGCGACGCCTGCATATCCCGGACGGCGGCGTCACGGCGGCCGCGCCCGCACTCGAGCGCCAGCTGGCCGCAATCATCGCGCCGGGCGATATCGTCATCACGACCTGGCGCTTCGACGGCCACCCGGACCACGAATCGACGGCGCTGGCCTGCAGTGCCATCGCGCACCAGCGCGGTGCCCGCGTGCTGCAGGCGCCGGTCTGGGGCTGGCACTGGAGTGCGCCGGGCGACGGCGCAATGCCCATGAACCAGGCGCGCAAATTGCCGGTCCCCGCTGACGTTCTGGCGCACAAGCGCGCCGCCCTCGGGTGCTTCCACAGCCAGATCGAGGGCGACGCCAGCAGCGGCGCAGCGCCCATCCTGCCCGCGTTTGCCATGGAACGCGTCCTGCATCCTTTTGAAATTTACTTCCCTGATCATGCGTGACGCCCAACCTCTGGCCCATTTCGAAACTCTCTACGCCGCATCGGACGATCCCTGGGACGTGCGCGGCGCCTGGTATGAACAGCGCAAACGCGCGATCCTGCTCGCCAGCCTGGGCAAGCCGCGTTACCGCAGCGCGTTCGAGCCTGGCTGCGGCAACGGTGAAATGAGCGTGGCGCTGGCCGGACGTTGCGAGTGCCTGCTGGCGTGCGACGGCGCCACCAGTGCGCTGGACGCCGCACGGCGCCGCGTCCCCGACGCTGCCACGCGCGGCATCCGCTTCGAGGCGCGCCGCCTGCCGGCCGACTGGCCACTGGACGACACCTTCGACCTGATCGTGCTCAGCGAACTGCTTTATTACTTCGACGAAGACGCGATCGCCTCGATGCTGGCGGGTGCTGCGGCCAACCTGGCGCCGGACGGTGAACTCGTGCTGTGCCACTACCTCCACGACTTCGACGACCGCATCACGCCGACGGCGACCGTGCACGATCTCGCCGACGCGCTGCCCGGCCTGCGCCGCTCGCTGCACCATCGCGACGAGGCGTTCGTGCTCGACGTCTGGCGCCCGGTAGCGCCGCTGCAGGGAGTACAGGGAGAACGCGCATGATCGGCGTCGCCATCCCCGCCCATAACGAAGAAGCATGCCTCGGCGCCTGCCTGCAGGCCGTCCTGCGGGCAGCGACGCATCCGCAACTGGCCGGCGAACCCGTCATCGTGTGCGTCGTGCTCGATGCCTGCGAGGACGGCACCGCCGCGATCGTCCGCGAATGGCAGACGGCGTTCGCGCTGGCCGGTTGCCGGCTCGACGCCTTGGAGATCTCCGCGCGCCAGGTGGGCAGCGCGCGTGCTGCCGGCGCGCTGCACCTGATTGCAGCAGAGGCGCGCTGGCTTGCGTTCACCGATGCCGACACGCGCGTCTCGCCGCAATGGCTGGCCGTGCAGGTCACGCTGGGCGCCGAAGTCGTCTGTGGCTCGGTGGCGGTCGACGACTGGTCGCCCCATGCGGACAAGGCGCAACTGCTGCGCGAGCATTTCGCCCGCACCTACCACGACCGCGAAGATCACCGTCACATTCACGGGGCGAACCTGGGCGTGTGCGCACTGGCCTACCAGGCGGCCGGGGGTTTTGCGGCAGTGGCCTGCCATGAAGACGTGCTGCTGGTGCGGGCGCTGGAACTGTCGGGCGCCCGCTTCGCCTGGAGCGCGCTGCCACGCGTGTTCACCAGCGCCAGGCTCGATGCCCGGGCACGCGGCGGATTTGGCGACACGCTGCTGGCCGTGACGTGCGAGATGGAAGTGCCCCTGACGACGACTTGAGCGTCGTCGGGGGCGGCCAGCGACGCCCCGCCAGATTACGTTACATGAACGTGGCTGCGAACCATCCGGCGCGCCGCAGCGATGCGCATCCCATCCACCAGCAGCTGCGCCGCCCAGCGGAACACCGTGTATTGACTGACGACACCGCGCATCGCGCGCAGGCGCCGGGTCTGCTCATCCGGCGGCATGTCCAGCGCACGTTCAATGGCGCGCGCCATGCCGGCGATGTCACGCGGATCGACGATCAAAGCCTGGTGCAATTCGGCGGCAGCGCCAGCCTGACTGCTCAGCACCAGTGCGCCGCGCAGGTCGGTACGGGCCGCCACGAATTCCTTCGCCACCAGGTTCATCCCGTCATGCAGACTCGTGACCAGGCATACGTCGGCCGCGCGGTAGCAGGCCGTCACGGTGGCTGCATCCGCGCTCTGCGCGTGCAGCACGACCGGCTGCCAGTCGTCCTTGCCAAAGCGTGCGTTGATCCGCTGCGTGAGCGCACCCACGTCGCGCGTGATCGTTTGGTAGGCGGCCAGTGCCGAGCGGCATGGCGCGCCGATCTGCAGCAGCGTTACTTGCCCGCGCAAGTCGGGCCGCCGCTCGAGCAGCAGCTCGAACGCCTGCAGGCGCTCGCTCAAGCCTTTCGTGTAATCCATGCGATCGACACCGACCAGCAGTCGTACGCCAGGCGCGATGCCGAACTGGCTGCCTACCGCGTCACGCACGCCAGGTGTGGCCACATCATTCCTCGCCGGCCACGCGATCGAGATCGGATAGGCGCCGGCGTGTGCCGCGCCGCGGCCTTGGGCCCCGGGAATGGCAGCACGCGCCAGGCTGAAGTTGGTCAGATCGGCCGGCGTTTGCAGGCCCATCACGGTGCTGGCGAGCAAGCCCGACATCATCTGCTGCGCCCATGGGAACGTGGCCAGTACCTGCGGGGTGGGGAAAGGAATGTGCCAGAACAGGATGATGACGGCGTCCGGCAACCGCTCACGCACCATCTGCGGCACCAGCGCCAGGTGGTAATCCTGCACCAGCACCACCGGCCGCTCGCTTGCGGCTTCGGCAATCACAGCGTCGGCAAAGCGGCGGTTGACGGCCACGTAATGCGACCAGTCGTCGAGGCGGAAGGTCGGCGCGACGCCGGTGCGGTGGCACAGTGGCCACAACGCCTCGTTGGCCAGGCCATCGTAGTAGCCGGCCACTTCGGCATCGCTGAGCCACAAGCGGCGCAGCCGGTAAGGCGCATCGAGATGCTCGGGCAGGACGTGGTCGTTGGCGTCGACCGTGGCACGGTCGGCCGTGCCGCTGCCATGGGCGATCCAGCAGCCGCCTTCTTTGGACAGCACGGCTTCGAGCGCCGTCACCAGGCCGCCGGCGGGCCGCTGGGCATTGACGCCGTCACCGGTCTGCGAATGCACGCACGGTGCGCGGTTGGATACGACGATCAGGTCGTCGCCACAGCCAAGTTGTTCAATCAGGCGGGCCAGGTCGGCGCTGTCGCGCACGTCCTCGGGCAGCAAGGCTGTGGGGCGCGCGATCTTGCGGCGCTCGCCCGGAAAGGTTGGAAGGGGTAGAGGCGCCGGATTGCTGCGCATCCTCGTCGTGGGGGCGGAGTGGTATCGAGCTGTCATGGGAACAGCTTAAGATGTTAGCGTTCTCCGCTTCTGTTCGATGACGAACCCAACGTGGCTCAAACCGCCATCAGCAAGGTCAGGTAATGGTCGGCCAGCAGCGCGCCGAACAGCAGCGCCAGATACACGATCGACCAGGCAAATGCCTTGCGCGCGATCGCGTCGCTGTAGTGCTTGTGAACCAGCCAGCCATGGCGCAGGAACACGGCGTTCAGCGCGCACGCGCACGCCAGATAGAACAGCCCGCTCATGCCCACCGCCCATGGCAGCGCAGTCCCGACCGCCAGCGCCACGCTGTAGCGCCATACCTGCTGGCCCGTGTGGGCCATGCCGTGGGTGATCGGCAGCATCGGCAGGCCGGAGCGCGCGTAGTCGTCGCGCCGCGCCATCGCCAGCGCCCAGAAATGCGGCGGCGTCCACAGGAAGATAATCAGCACCAGCAACCATGCCTCGAGCGGTACGCCATTGGCCACCGCCGCCCAGCCGAGCGCCGGCGGCATGGCGCCGGCAAACCCGCCGATCACGATGTTCTGCGGCGTGGCCGGTTTCAGCAGCAAGGTATAGATGAAGGCGTAGCCGACAAACGTGGCCAGTGTCAGCCACATCGTCAGCGGATTGACCTGCGTGTACAGCAAGGCCGCGCCGGCACCGCCCAGCACCAGCGAAAACACGACCGTCGGGGCTGGCCCCAGGTCGCCGCGCGCGGTGGCCCGGCGCGCCGTGCGGGTCATCCGCGCATCGACCTGCGCTTCCAGCAGACAATTGACGGCAAAGGCGGCGCCGGCGAGCAGCCAGATGCCGGCAGCGCTGTAGAGCAACACGGACCAGGAGGGTGCGCCATCGGTGGCCAGCAGGCTGCCGATCACGGCGCAGAACACGGTCAGCAGCGTCACGCGCGGTTTGGTCAGCGCCCAGTACTGGCCGGCGCGCTGCGCCAGGCCACCAGCGGGCGAGGCGCCAATAACGACGCCAGTAGCGACATCAGGAATGGCCAGGGCGGCTGGCGGGATTTCGACAACTTTTGAATTCGACATGATCGGGCGACCGCTGCAGGCAGGTGGTCATTTCACAGAACCCATCATGCTAGAGGAAAACGGCGGCGCGACCAACGGGCAATTTGTCCTACTTGCCAAGCGAGCCACATGCGCGCCACCAGCAAAACCGGTTCAGCGCACCTCTTTTGCGCGAGCAGCGCGCGCATCGACGCCGTGCTCATGGCGTGGACCCATGGCCGGCACCCGGTGTCGCAGGACAACCGCTTGCAGACTGCACAGCGCCACGTAGGCCAGCAGCTCGACCAGTTCTTCGAAGACCTGTGACCGTGACGCGATCAGATCGATATGGCATGACATATGCCCCTCGGCGCAGGTCGACCCCACGGCGGCGCCAAGCGCCACGAACAGCAGCAGCCAGGGCGCGCTGCGCACGAACGCCACGCGCACCACCTCGTCGATGCGGTAATGCCATGCGCTGTAGACAAGCCAGCCGATGAGCAACGCCGCGCCGGGCCAGACCAGCGGCTGGAACCACAGCGGCTCCGGTGGCAGCGCCCTGCCCGCCGCATCGAACCCGGGCACGGCGCGCCAGGCGCGGCCCCAGCTGAGCTCACGGCCCGCCAGCAGCAACCAGACGGGCGCGGCCCACAGCGCCAGCATCGCCGTGCGTTCCGGGCGACGCCGTATGAAGACGACCACCGCCAGCACGAAGCCACTCAGCAATACCAGCACCTGCAGGTTCTCCAGAACGCCGGCTTCACGGCCCCATGAAAGCGGCAGGAGCAGGCTCGCGGGGTAACAAGCCACAAGTGCTGCCAGCAGCGCCCACTGCGCTGGACGCGCCTTCGCCCATGAAAATAATCGCCCCATCGTCTCTCCGCTTACAAAAGTATTGCCCAGTTGAACGGGCTAATTCGCAATTGTACGAATTGGCAGGTCGCGCACGATTGGTTTTTGGAGAAATGCGACGGGCCTGGACGGTATTTATTGGAGACGACAGGCGTGGAACTGTCACATCGGCGCAGATTCCTTGACACGTCTTCAACCGGTCGGTTACCTTATGGTCAATAATTGCCATAGAGCAATTATAACGATCCCGGTCGGCGTAGATGGTCGGGGCATGCGGAAAGCAGTTTGAAGTTCACCCATCGACGTTCATACGAAGGAGTTTCACCATGGATCAACTGCCTCGCGGGCAGTCGTCACGCCGCATCCGCATGCCCGGCGTGCCACTTGCACCCATCCTGCTGCTCCCGCTACTGCTGGCGGGTTGCGGCGGCGGCACGGCGGAGTCGCCTGTTGCCGTCATGCAGAACGCCAGCGCCAGCCTGTTCAGGACCGTGGCCGGCGTGTCCGCCAGCACCGAGACCGCGCTGACTCCGGTCAAGGCCCAGGCCAGCTCGGCCGAGCGGCCTGATCTCGACGGCCCGGCGGCGATCGACCACGACAACACGACCCGCTGGGGCAGCCGCTTCACTGACGATGAATCGTTGACCCTCGACTACGGTGTGACACAGACGATCACCCGTGTGCGCATCGACTGGGAAGCCGCCCATGCGAGCGCCTATCTGTTGCAGGTGTCCGAAGACGGCGGCAGCTGGACCACGATCAAGAGCGTCACCGACAGTGTCGGGGGTACGGAGGATTTCACGGGACTGAATGGCCAGGGCCGCTACCTGCGCATGAAGGGCGTCAAGCGCGCCGGCCAGTATGGCTATTCGATCCTCGAACTCCAGGCGTTTGCCGGCACCCCGGCAGCACCGACGCCCAGCCCCAGCCAGCCGGCGCCGGAACTGCCGGTTGACCTGACCCGTCCCGGCGTCGCCATCAAGCCAGTCGCTGCGACGTCGTCGACGCCGGAGAACGGCGGCATGGCGGCCGGCATGGCCATCGACGGCAAGCCGGGTACGCGCTGGTCGAGCCGGCCCGAGGACGGCGCCTGGATCAATTTCGATTTCGGCGCGCCTGCCGCAATCGGCTACATGAAGCTGAACTGGGAACAATCGTACGGCAAGGTGTATACGGTGCTCACGTCGAACGACGGCGTGGCATGGACGCAGCTGCGCCATGTCGGCACCGGCAAAGGTGGCGTCGAGGAATTCTTCAATCTGGGTTTTCGCGCCCGTTACCTGCGCCTGCAGGGTGTCGCGCGCGCGACGCAATACGGTTACTCGCTGTTTGAAGTCGAGTTCAAGACGCCGGGCAGCGACAATACGCTGCCCGATGCACCGACGTCGGCAGTGGCGTTCCCGGCCAATGGCGCTGCCCTGAGCCCACTGCCGGGCACGGCCGAGCCGATCGAATCGCTGCAATTTACGCTGGCGGACGGCACGCTGGTGACGCGCTTCGGCGCCCGTGGCCTGGCGCGCCATGGCCGCGAGCGCGGCGAAGAGTGGAACGAGATCGGCTACGGCCCGAACGACACGATCGATCCGGCCAGCGGCCTGCCCGTTGACAAGGGCCCGGGCAACTACCTGACGTTCGTCCCGCAGTATCACAAGAACCGTACCTGGGGCGTCGAGATCATCGACAACAGCCGTGTTGCGGGCGTCACGCAACCGACGCTGGTCGTGAACCAGTACACGACGGTCGACTTCCTCAAGGGCGGCGTCGCCTTTTTCCGCCAGTTTGACGAGCCCCATTCGACCGGCTACGGCTGGATGCGGCCCGGCGAACTGGTCAACAACGATATCCCGATCTGCAAGCCGACGCCCTATCCGCAGAATAACCGGCTGGCCAGCGCCAACGGCATCAATGGCGGCTGCACCCTGCTGGTCAAGGACTACCCGGGCCACAGCGAGCTCAATAGTGAAGGCTTCAGGACCGGCCGCAGCGTGCCGGGCCGGCCGCTCGTCAAGGGCGACATCATCGAAGTCTCGCCATCGTACTTCACCACACGCGAGGCATTGGGCGCGCTGGGTGACACGGGCGGCATCCGCTACTACTCGCAGGAATGGAGCTACGTCGTCGGCCAGGGCCTGCGCCCATGGTACGGGGTGCAGCCGCGCCTGAACTCGGTGCCGCTGCCGGACGACGTACTGTCGGGCGGCCTGGGCTCGGTGTCGTACAACTACAGCGACAATGGCCTGTTCATGTTCCAGCAGCCGCACAACAACGTCGGCATGCAGAACATGCAGCGCTTCGTCGAAGGCCGGCGCCTGCTCCACACCAACTTCACCACCGGTGAGCACAATGAACCGGGCAACGACCGCTACGCGGCGGCAGTGGGTCTGCAGGGCGGCCGCTTCAACCAGTCGGCTTGTATCGCCTGCCACGTCGGCAATGGCCGCAGCCCGGCCCCGGCGGCGATCAACCAGCGCCTCGACGGGATGGCGGTGCGCGTGGCGCGGGTTGGTCCGCAGGGCCAGCAACTGCCGCATCCGACCTATGGCACCACGGTGCAGATGAATGCGGTCTCCGGCAACGGCACCCCGCAGAACTGGGGCACCGGCGTGCGCGTGGCCGGCTTCGACACCCGCGTGGTCCAGCTGGCGGACGGCACGAACGTCGAACTGCGCAAGCCCAAAATCGCATTCGATGGCCCGGTGCCGGAGACCGTCTCGCTGCGTGCGGCCCAGCCGATGATCGGCACCGGTCTGCTCGAGGCGATTCCCGAAGCCAACATCCTGGCGCGGGTGCGCTCGAGCCCGGATGGCGACGGCGTGCGCGGTACGGCCAACTTCGTGTTCGATCCCGAAACCGGCGCCGTGCGCCTGGGACGCTTCGGCTGGAAAGCGTCGAAGGCCACGCTACGCCACCAGGCCGCGTCGGCGCTGCTGGCCGACATGGCGGTGACGTCGCCCGTCTACCCGAGCCTGTCTTGCGACGCCAACCCGGCCGCATGCGCCACGGCGCCCCGCCAGCGCGGGATCTCGGACGCGGAGCTGCAGTCGATCTCGAACTACCTGGCGCTGCTGGCCGTACCGGCCCAGCGCAGCCTGGCCAGCGGGTTCCCGAAAGGCGTCGCGCCACTTGACGAGCACCGGGTCGACACACGCCAGGTTGCCACGGGCCAGAAGCTGTTCGAAACGATGCGCTGCGTGGCCTGCCACACGGCGTCGATGAAGACCGGGGCAAAGCACCAGTTCGCGGAGCTGCGCGACCAGACCATCCGGCCGTACACCGACCTGCTGCTGCACGATATGGGGCCGGGGCTGGCAGACAACTACGTCGAGGGCCAAGCCACCGGCAGCATGTGGCGCACCGCGCCGCTGTGGGGCATCGGTTACAGCGACAAGGTGATGGGCAAGGATGGCAAGGTCGGCTACCTGCATGACGGCCGCGCGCGCACCCTGAGCGAAGCGATCCTGTGGCACGACGGCGAAGCCGCCGCCGCACGCAAGCGCTTCGAGAAGCTGGCGACGGTGGAACGCGAGGCGTTGCTGGCGTTCCTGCGCTCGCTGTAATGTTCGCTCTGATGTAACGAAGGCGCCGGGCTCGCAGCCCGGCGCTTTTTTTGCCTCGCATATTCTGCACTGTAAAAGCGGGGGGTCAGGTCTGACATTCGGACACGATCTCGACAGCTGGATAGTCGAAACTCGCCGGCATTGGGCTATGCCAAGGCTGATCGATACACGATTGGACGTGGCTCACGCTGAGGCCGTGTCTGAATGTCAGACCTGACCCCGGCTGTGCATGACCCCGGCTGTGCAGTGACCGGTTTCCCTTGGCTCCACCGGCGATTTAATATATACTTCGTATACGATTCATTTAAGGAGTATGCCCATGGGCATTGTCAATATCGACGGCGACCTGCACGATCAGGTCCGGCTCGCCACCAAGGTGTCGTGCCGCTCCATCAACGCACAGGCCGCATTCTGGCTGAAGGTCGGCATGCTGGCCGAAACCAATCCATCGCTCAGCTTCAACGAGATCATGGCGCGCGAACTGGCGGCCGCCGGCGTGGCGGTGCCGCCACTCGTCACGGGGTTGCGCGTCGCATGACCAAGCAGCCGCATGAACTGGCACTGATGGCCGAATCGGGACGCCTGCTGGCGTCGGTATTCGGCATGCTCGATGGCTTGACCCTCGCGGGCATGACCACCCTCGATGTCGATACGCTCGTCGAGCGCTTCATTGTCGACGAGCTGCACGCGCGGCCGGCCAGCAAGGGTCAGTACGACTACGGCTTCGTGCTCAATGCCTCGATCAACCACGTAGTCTGCCACGGCGTGCCCAACACGCGCGATGTACTCAAGGACGGTGACATCGTCAACTTCGACATCACGCTCGAAAAAGACGGCTTCATTGCTGACTCCAGCAAGACGTATCTGGTCGGCGCGGTCGACCTGGCGGCCAAGCGCCTCGTGCAGACGACCTATGAAGCGCTGTGGAAAGGCATCCGCGCCGTGCGGCCGGGTGCGCGCCTGGGTGACATCGGCGCAGCGATCGAGCGCCATGCGAAGCGCAATGGCTGTTCAGTCGTGCGAGAGTATTGCGGCCACGGCATCGGGCGCGAGATGCACGAAGAACCGCAGGTGCTGCACTTCGGCGCCAAGGGTACGGGCCTGAAGCTGGTCGAAGGCATGGTGTTTACGATTGAGCCGATGCTCAATCGCGGTGGTCGCAGCGTGCGCACCGAAGACGACGGCTGGACAGTGGTGACGCGCGACGGCTCGCTGTCGGCGCAGTTCGAGCACACGGTGGCAGTCACAAGGACCGGCGTGGCGGTGTTGACGCTGCGGCCTGAAGAAACCGGAATGCTGACGGCTTAGAACACCAGCATGCGCCAGCCGGGCGCGCTGCCCTGCTCGACAAACGTCACCATGCCTTCGACGCCAGCACATTGGGGCGACAGCGCAGCGAGGTCCGCGCCAAGTGCGCTGAGCGCCTGGCTGCAGGCGCGGATCTCAACGCCCAGGTCAACCGTCGCATCCAGGTGCCGCGCAACCGTCCAGCGGTCAGCACCGAAGCCGGTCAGACGTGCGCTATGTTGGCGCAGCAGCCACGCGACCGACTGGTTCGTGAACAACATCTTGACGGGCATGTCGAGCGCCGCTGCGGCCTGCGCCGTCATGAACGGCGTCGTCAACGCTTCGGGCCGGGTCAGGTCGCACGACCAGACCATGATCGCCAGACCCGCCTGGGCTGGATTCACGGCTTGATCCAGTCATCGACCGGCTCGAGCCGCATGCGCCGCTCGGCCTGCTCAACCAGATCGGCGCCATGCGCCAGCCGAGAGCGGTCGCGTTCCCAGTTGGTGGCCTGAATCACGGAAATCCAGCCGGCACCGTACGGGTCCTGATGGATCAGTTCGGGCGTTTCCTCGAGCGCCGTGTTGATCTCGACGATCGACCCGGAGACTGGCGTCTTGATCGTCACGACCGTCTTGCTGAGCTCGACGACACCCACCGTCTTGCCCTGCTCGACCTCGTTCCCCACCGGCTTGGGCCGGCACATATAGAAATGGTTGCCGCTGATCTGCACACCGAACGCGCTCACGCCCACCTGCATGCGGCCGTCACCCACCGGGCGGCACCACATATCGTTGTCGAGGTCGAAATAGCAGTCGTCCGGATAGTCGAAGCCGAGGATGATCATAGGAGTGTGTAGAACAGGAACAACAACAGAAAGGATGGCGGAAGGATGCGGGAGTCGAACCCACCCGGCGACGCATGGCGCCACCAACTGGGTTTGAAGCCCAGCCGCCCCACCAGGGACGATTTCCTTCCGTTGAGCCGGGATTTTACCTTGTACTGGAAAATTGCGTCAGGGTCACAGCGTTTTCTCTGAAAACAGCAACGTTCCCGGCCGCAGCAGATGCGCGTCGCCCACGCGGCGCAGCAATCCAATGCGATCGAAGAACTCCAGGATCTGGATCGCGCGCTTGCGCCCCAGGCCCGTCAGGTCGCGAAAACGCGCGGCCGTAACCTGGCCACCGGCTTCTTCCGCAGCGAGCTTGCGTGCCAGCGCCGCCAGTTCGTACATCACGGCCGGGTGATAGAACAAATCCTTGACCACCTGGTACACGTCGCCGCCACGCGCCATGCGGCCCAGCACCTGGCGGACCTGCGCTTCGGGCAACCGTGCCTGCAACGCGATGTCGCGTACCCACGGCGGATCGAAGCGCCCTTCGCGCAGCATGGGCAGCGCGTGTTCGGCCACGATCTGTTCGGCCGCGCGCAAGGCGACACCGTGCTCCGGCAAATGCAGGAAGCCATTCCGGCGCGCGAGCACGCCGGCCTCGATCATGTGGCCTGTGAGCTGCAGCCAAAGGGCCTCGGGCATGCGTGGCGCGGCCAGACGGCGCGCGCGCTGTACGTCGGGGCCGATTTCATCGGGATACTTGTCGTGGAAATCGCGCAAGGCCGCCAGCAGACCGGCCTGCGCTTCATCCAGGCGCGCGCGGGCGATCAGCCACTCGCCGCCAGCGCCCACGACGATGTCGGGCACGCTTGCCAGATCGAACGGCCAGCGCGCCAGGCCACTGCTGCGCAGCCAGGTGGCGCCATTGACGCCGTACTGCGCCTGCGCCAGCGCGCCCTGCAGTCGGGTCAGCGGATCAATCGCGCGCTGGGTATCCAGATACGCAAGGCGCTCGGGCGTCTGCCGGTAACGGATCGGGCCCAGTGGATCGAGCACCTGGCCACCGGCCACCGTGCGCACCGCCGACGCGTCGCGCAGTATGAAACGGTCGCCATGCCAGACATTGGCCGGCTTGTGCAGCACCAGCTGGGCCGGCGCGCCGGCACCCGGGGCGATGGACGGCTGGCCCAGCACGGCCACCGTCGCCAGGCAATCCTGGGTGGCCGCGTGCAGATGCACGAGCGTACCCGAGCGCAGCGCCTTGTCTTCGGTGGCGGCGACCTGCAGCCAGACATCGATCCGCTGCGTGGTGAGCGCAATGGCCGGATCGCACAGCACCTGGCCACGCAGTTCATCCGTGCGTTCCAGGCCCGCCAGGCCCACGGCGCAGCGCTGGCCCGCCTGGGCCGCCTGCGCCGCGCGGCTGTGTACCTGCAGGCTGCGCACGCGGTAGGTATCGTCCGGCGAGCCCGCCAGCGACAACGTGTCGCCAATCGTCACGCCGCCCGCCGAGACGCTGCCCGCCACCACGGTGCCGACGCCATCCAGCGTGAAGGCACGGTCCAGGCCCATGCGGAAACCCGCGCCCTCCACGCCGTCACCTGGCGCGTGCGCCAGCGCGTCGACGAGATCCGCGCGCAAGTTGTCGATACCGTCACCGCGCACGCTCGAAACGTGCAGCACCGGATACGCATGCAGCCCGCTGCTGGCCAGCAGTGCACGTACACGGGCTTCGGTCTCGGCGACGCGCGCCGGCTCCACGCGGTCGATCTTGGTGATCACGGCCGCGCCACGGCGCACGCCCAGCAGCGACAGGATCGTCGCATGCTCGATCGTCTGCGGCATCGGGCCGTCGTCCGCTGCGATGAGCAGCAAGCCGAAGTCGATGCCGCTGGCGC
Organism: Oxalobacteraceae sp. CFBP 8761; assembly: GCA_014841595.1. Taxonomy (NCBI): domain Bacteria; kingdom Pseudomonadati; phylum Pseudomonadota; class Betaproteobacteria; order Burkholderiales; family Oxalobacteraceae; species Oxalobacteraceae sp. CFBP 8761. Next base: position 2,351,920 of record JACYUE010000001.1, read on the forward strand.
CGGCCACCATCGTGCGTACGAGCTTTTCGTGACCCGGCACGTCGACAAAACCGATGCGGCGGCCGTCTTCCAGCGGCATCCAGGCGTAACCGAGTTCGATGGTGATGCCGCGCCGTTTTTCTTCCGGCAGCCGGTCGGCGTCGATGCCCGTCAACGCGCGCACCAGCGCCGTCTTGCCGTGGTCGATGTGACCTGCTGTGCCGACAATCATGGGGCTTCTCCGATGATGGCCAGGCGCAGGCCAGCCAATTGATTGATGACCTCGCCTGGATCGTCGACGCAGCGGCAATCGAGCAGCACCCGGTCGTCGGCAATCCGGCCGATGATGGGCGCCGGCAAGCCGCGCAGCGCGTCCGACAGCGCGTCGAGCGCGGTGCCCATGCCACGTTTGCCGGACAGCACCGGCGCGATCGCCAACCCGCACGATGGCAGGCGGTCGATCGGCAGCGAGCCCGAGCCGATCTGGCTCAGCATCGGTTCGAGCGTGACCGTATAGCGCGGCGCCAGCGCAGCGCGCAGCGGCTCCAGGATCGCGTTTGCGGCCACCGCCACCTGCTCCTCTGTGCGGGTCAGCCAGCGCAGCGTCGGCAATTCGCGCACGAGCAGTTCGGGTTGCAGGTACAGCTGCAAGGTCGCTTCCAGCGCCGCCAGCGGCAGCTTGGACAGCCGCAGCGCGCGCTTCATCGGAAACTTGCGGATGCGTCCGATGTGTTCGCGCGTGCCGACGATCAGGCCCGCCTGCGGGCCGCCCAGCAATTTGTCGCCCGAGAACATGACCACGTCGCAGCCATCCGCCAGCATCTGCTGCGGCGTCGGTTCCTGCGGCAAGCCGTACTTGCCCATGTCGATCAGCGAGCCGCTGCCCAGGTCCGACACCAGCGCCACGCCGCGGGCGCGGGCCAATGGCGCCAGTTCGGCTTCAGTCACCGCACTGGTAAAGCCCTGCACCATGTAGTTGCTGGTGTGGACCTTGATCAGCATCGCCGTGCGCTCGGTGATCGCGCGTTCGTAGTCCGCCAGGTGCGTGCGGTTGGTGGTGCCCACTTCGACCATGCGCGCGCCGGCGCTGTCCATCACGTCCGGCATGCGGAACGCGCCGCCGATTTCCACCAGTTCGCCGCGCGAGATGATCGCTTCGCGCCCGCCGCTCAGGGCGGCCAGCGACAGCAATACCGCCGCAGCGTTGTTGTTGACGACCGTCGCCGCTTCGGCGCCGGTGATTTCGCACAGCAAGCCTTCGACGATGCTGTCGCGATCGCCCCGTGAGCCGCTGTCGAGGTTGTATTCGAGATTGTTCGGGCCGGCCATCATGGCCGTCAGGTGGCGGATCGCCACGTCCGGCAGCACGGAGCGGCCCAGATTGGTATGGATGACCGTACCGGTCAGGTTGATCACGCGGCGCATGCGCGGCGCAATGCGCGCAGCGATGCGCTCGGCCAGCGCTTCGCCCAACGCATCGGGCGTTACTGCGCTTGCCGCAAGCACGCCGGCCAGCGCCTGTGCGCGCAGGTCGTCGACCAGCGCGCGTGCCTGCCCGGCGACCAGCGTGTGGCCGTGGGCAGACAGCTGCGCCTGCACCGATGGCAAGCGCAGCAGTTTATCGATCGAAGGCAACTCCTTGACTGTCGCCTTCGAGCCGTGGACCACGGACTCGTTGAGCGACATGATCAATTACTCCGGTTCGATGGTGGTGCGATGGCCGGTTCGCCCGGTGCTTCCTCGCCGCCCGACAGCAGCAGCAGGTTCACGCCATGCGCCTCGTAGCCCGCTTCGGACACCAGGATGTCCAGCGTCAGCGACGCCAGGTCGTCCGCCACCGGATCGACATTGAGCTCACGCTCCATGCGCACGATCTTGATGTAGTGATGGCACTCGTCGCACGTTTCGGCTTGCACCGACGCCTGCGACGCATCCTGCACCGCGCCATCCGTGGCCAGCGCCTCGAGTGAATGGTAGTGGATGCCCTTGGTGCTTTCGCAGTGGCTGCACTTGACCCGCACCATGTGCCACTGCGCGGAGCACAGCGAGCAGTGCAGATAGCGGAAGTTGCTGCCGGTCTGGTCAACGCGCGTGATCGACGACGTTGGCAGGCTGCCGCAGCACGGGCAGGTCGTCATGTCGAGCGTGCGGCCGTACGGCTGCTGGCGCGCGGCGCCATACGCTTCCTGGATCGCCAGGACCATATTCGTCCAGTACACCTGCAGACCGGCCGCTACCAGCGGTGCGGCGCTCATGTCCAGGCCCGCCGCGCCTTGCAGCAGCAGTTCGGCCTGGCCTTCGAGATGGTCGTCGCCCGCAGCCAGCAGGTTCTGCACGGCGGCTTGCGCCGGGCTGCCCGCCAGACGAGGGACCAGCAGCTCCAGCATGCGGCGCATTGCGCTGCGCCAGACCGGATCGCGCGGCCACAGCGGCGCCGGCACCGGCGCCTGGGCGGCGCGCGCGGCGGCGGCCAGGTCGTCCAGCGTCGGCAACGTGACGGTCGGGTAGTCCTGCAACACGTCGTGCTGCACGGCGGCAAGTTCGGCGGCAAACAGCAAGAAGTCGTGCATCGCGTGCCCCGGCGCCAGCTGGCGCAGACGGGTCGCACGGGCGGAGAACAACTCGCGGCGCACCGGGAGTTGGATATACGGCATTTGCTCGCCAGCCCGGACAGCGATTTCTTCGGGGCTGAGCAGCTTTGAGGCTTTGGTAATGCTCATGGAAAGGATGCTTCCTATTCGGTTCTTGCGATGGTCAATCCGATCGGCCGGGGCCCATTTACTGCCCCCGTTAGTGGAAAGACCGTCGTTCCCGCGGTGGCGGAAACGACGGTCTCGACAGCCAGCTTAGCCGAACAATACTACGTTAGCGCTTGTTGCGCTTGGCGTCCTCTGCCACTTCCTTGTACCACAGCGGGTGGTGCGCCTTGGCCCAGTCCTCGTGCACCGTGCCACGGGTCATGGCGCGGAACGAGCCCTTGACCCAGATGGCGGCGTACACGTGCATGATCACGCTCAGCACCAGTGCCAGGGCCGCAGCCGCGTGCACCAGCATCGCGAAACGACGCAGCGGAATCGGGAAGAAGTCCGCGAACCATGGTTGCCAGAACATGAAGCCGGTGATCAACAGCAGCACCAGGCTCACGGCAAAGATCCAGAACACGGCTTTCTGGCCCGCATTGTACTTGTGTACAGGCGGCATCGCGTGCTCGTTACCCTTGAGGAGTTCCGGCGCTTTCTTGACCCAGGCCGTATCGGTCTTGGTCCAGAAGTTGTCACGCACGACGGCGAAGAACAGGAACACGAAACCCAGCACCATCAGCAAGCCGAAGAACGGATGCAGGATACGCGTCCACTGTCCACCACCAAACAGCGTGGAGAAGAAGTACATCGACGGATGGAACAGGGCAAGGCCAGTCAATCCGGCGCAGATGAACAACAGGGCCACGGCCCAGTGGTTCATGCGCGTCATGTCGCGATAGCGAGTGATAAACATGGTCTTCTCCTTATACCCGTTCGTCGTCGCGCTGGTCGGGACCAGGCGTCGGCTGAACATCGGGTTCGTCGTGGTGCGTCTCGATCGGGCCAACCTTCATGTAGTGGAAGAAGCCGGCCACAGCGGCACCGACCATCGCAGCCACACCCAGCGGCTTCGCGATACCCTTCCACAGCGCCACGGTCGGGCTGATGGTCGGATTCTCGGGCAGGCCGGCATACAGATTCGGCTTGTCCGCGTGCTGCAGCACGTACATCACGTGCGTGCCGCCCACACCAGCCGGGTTGTACAAACCGGCGTTCTTGTAACCACGTTCCTTCAGGTCGACCACGCGGTCACCTGCGTACTCGATCATGTCTTCTTTGGTGCCAAAACGGATGGCGCCAGTTGGACAGATCTTCACGCAGGCCGGTTCCATGTTCACTGCAACGCGGTCGGCGCACAGTGAGCACTTGTAGGCCTTCGAGTCCACCTTGCTGATGCGTGGCACGTCGAACGGGCAACCGGCGACGCAATAGCCGCAACCGATGCAGTTCTCGCTGATGAAATCAACGATACCGTTCGTGTACTTGACGATCGCACCCGGGGCCGGGCAGGCCTTCAGGCAGCCTGGCTCGTCGCAGTGCATGCAGCCGTCCTTGCGGATCAGCCACTCCAGACGATCCCCCTCTTCCTCGGACTTGGTCACGACTTCCGAGAACTTCATGACGGTCCACGACTGTGGCGTCAGGTCGATCGGGTTGTCGTAAGTACCGTGGTTTTCGCCGATTTCATCGCGCAGATCGTTCCACTGCATGCACGCCACCTGGCATGCCTTGCAGCCGATGCAGCTGGACACGTCGATCAGCTTGGCCACTTCGGGCTTGTGCGTACGGGCCACCGGCGACTGCGTGGTGGTTGCCGAACGCGCCGCAATATCGAGAGATTGTAATGAAGACATTGTTTAGACCCTTTCGATATTGACCAGGAACGACTTGAATTCCGGGGTCTGGGTATTTGCATCGCCCACGAATGGGGTCAGCGTATTGACCAGGAAGCCCGGCTTGGCCACACCGACAAAGCCCCAGTGGTTCGGCAGACCCACTGTATCGACCTTCATGCCATCGCAATCGAGTTGCGGAATACGCTTGGTCACCAGGCACTTGGCCTTGATGAAGCCGCGCATCGACGACACCTTGACCATATCGCCATTCGTGATGCCCTTGGCCTTGGCCAGCTCTTCACCGATTTCCACGAACTGCTGTGGCTGGATAATCGCGTTGGAAACAACGTTCTTGGTCCAGTAGTGGAAGTGCTCGGTCAAGCGGTAGCTGGTCGCGACGTACGGGAAGTCCTTGGCCGTACCGAACGCTTCCATGTCGCCCTTGAACACGCGGGCCGCCGGATTGGCGCGGGCAAGCGGGTTTTTCGGGTGCATCGGATTGACCGGGAACGGCGACTCGAACGGCTCGTAGTGCTCCGGCAGCGGACCTTCGGCCATGCCGGTTGGTGCGAACAGACGCGCCACACCTTCGGACGTCATGATGAACGGCTGCGTACGGTTTTCTTCGGCCGGATCGGCGTCAGGACGGATGTCCGGAATATCCGAACCAGTCCAGGCCGTACCGTTCCACGAGATCAGGTTCAGCGCAGGATTCCACGGCTTGCCCGTCTTTGGATCGGTCGACGCAGCGTTGTACAGCACGCGGCGGTTCGCCGGCCAGGCCCAGGCCCAACCCAGCGTTTGTCCGATGTTGTACGGGTCTGCATTGTCACGGCGCGCCATCTGGTTACCCGCCTGCGTCCATGCGCCGGCATACACCCAGCAACCGCTCGCGGTGCTGCCATCGTCGCGCAGCACGCCAAAGCCCGGCACCTGCTCGCCTGCCTTCAGGATGAGCTTGGTCGGATCTTTTGCGTCATAGATATCGGCCAGCGCCTTGCCGTTGAATTCCTTGGCCAGCTCTTCGGCAGAAGGGCTGTGCGGAATCTTGTACGGCCACGATAGCTTGGTGATCGGATCCGAGAAGGCACCGCCATCTTTCAGATAGAGGTTCTTCATGCGCGAGAACAGGTCGGCGATGATCTCGATGTCCGGCTTGCACTCGTACGGCGCTTCGGCGCCCTTCCAGTGCCACTGCAGCCAGCGGCTCGAGTTCGACAGCGAACCGTCTTCTTCGGCGAAGCACGTGGTCGGCAGGCGGAACACGGTCGTCTGGATCTTGCTTGGATCGACGTCGTTCGACTCGCCGAAGTTCTTCCAGAACTCGGACGTTTCGGTGTTCAGCGGATCCATCGTCACCAGGAACTTCAGCTTGGACAGACCGGCGATGATCTTCTTCTTGTTCGGGAACGATCCAACCGGATTGAAACCCTGGCAGATGTAACCGTTCAATTTACCTTGACCCATCAATTCAAACGCCTGCAGCACGTCGTACAGCTTGTCGATTTTCGGCAAGTAGTCGAAGGCCCAGTTGTTCTCTTTGGTCGCGGCATCGCCCCACCAGGCTTTTTGCAGGCTGACGAAGAACTTGGGATAGTTCTGCCAGTAGCTCATCTGGTTCGGACGCAGAGGCTTCAGTGCGCGCGGCTTGTAGTAGGTCTCGAGGTCCTGCTCTTTGTCGGTTGCCAGCGACAGATAGCCTGGCAGCGAGTTCGACAGCAGACCCAGGTCGGTCAGACCCTGGATGTTCGAGTGACCGCGCAGTGCATTCAGGCCACCGCCGGCGATACCGACGTTACCCAACAGCAGCTGCATGATCGCGCCGGTACGGATGATCTGGCTACCCTGGCTGTGCTGGGTCCAGCCCAGTGCGTACAGGATCGTCATCGCACGGCCTGGCTGGGCAGTCGACGCGATGTATTCGCAGACCTTCAGGAATTGCTTGACCGGGGTACCGGTGATCTTGCTGACCTGCTCAGGGGTGTAGCGCGAATAGTGGCGCTTCATCACCTGCAGCACGCAACGCGGGTGTTCCATGGTCGGATCGACCTTGGCGTAACCGTCGTCACCCATTTCGTAGCCCCAGCTTTCATTGCTGTAGCGACGCTTGGCTTCGTCGTAGCCCGAGAACAGGCCATCCTGGAAGTCAAAGCCTTCGTTCACGATGAACGGGGCGTTGGTATAGCTCCGGACGTATTCGGTCTGGATCTTGTTGTTGGTCAGCAGATAGTTCAGGACGCCGCCCAGGAAGGCGATGTCCGAGCCAGCGCGGATCGGCGCGTAATAGTCGCTCATGGCGGCCGAACGCGTAAAGCGCGGGTCGACCACGACCAGCTTGGCTTTATTGTGATGCTTTGCTTCGATTACCCATTTAAAACCGCATGGGTGTGCTTCAGCGGCATTGCCGCCCATGATCAGTACAACATCGGCATTCTTGATGTCAACCCAATGGTTGGTCATCGCTCCTCGTCCGAACGTCGGGGCCAGACCGGCCACCGTAGGTCCGTGTCAAACGCGAGCCTGGTTATCGAATACGAGCATGCCCATCGAACGCATCGCTTTGTGCGTGATGTAGCCCGTTTCGTTGCTCGACGCGGACGCGCACAGCATACCCGTGCTCGTCCAGCGATTGACCAGCTGGCCTTCGGCGTTGGTCGGAATGAAGTTCGCATCGCGGTCAGCCTTCATCAGGCCAGCCAGGCGCGTCATCGCCTCATCCCACGAAACGCGTTTCCATTCGTTGGTGCCAGGTTCACGGATTTCCGGGAACTTGAGACGGTTAGGCGAATGGATGAAGTCGAGCAAGCCGGCGCCTTTCGGGCACAGCGTACCGCGATTGACCGGGTGATCCGGGTCGCCTTCAATGTGGATGATGTCCGAGGTGACGTTCTTTGCGCCGTCGCCCAGACTGTACATCAGCAGGCCGCAGCCCACCGAGCAGTACGGACACGTGTTGCGCGTCTCCTTGGCTTTCGCCAATTTATAGTGCCGCGTCTCTGCCATCGCCGGCAACGGCGAGAAGCCGAGCGCGACGATGGTGGAGGCGGCGAGTCCCGCACCGCTTGCGCGGAGGAACTGCCTTCTGTTCATGCCCATCTAGATTCTCCTGCTAGTAATGGATTGCGCACATCAGAATGGGGTCAGCCAGGGTCGTCGCCCTGGCTTTGTTTCCATCCTGACCGTTACCGACGCCACCATGCGCCGGTGTGCGCGCCGTTGGACTCGCCGGCAATTATTTTGCCGGCGGCGTCGCTGCCTGCGTGGTGGCGCCATCGCCACCCGTTGGTTCTGAAGCACCGCTGTCGCGGGGTTTGTTCGATTCTGCATCCTGACCGGCAACCATGCCGCCGATCGCGGTACCGCCTTCGGCAGGACCGGTTTCAGCCACTGCCGCAGGGGCGGTGGCCGATTCGGATTTCAGGCCTGCGTGCGGGTCAATGGCAGCGCCATTCGGACCAGCCACATCAGGCGTCTGCACCGGAGCGGTCGCTTCCTTCTTCTGGCACGCGGCCAGGGCGAATACAGCGGTCGCCACGATGGCTGCATTGCGCAGGGTAAGCGCTGTTTGTTTGATATAGATCATTGCAATATCCATTGACTTAGAGATACAACTGAAAATATAGCGGAAATGCGGAACTACTTGAATAAGTATTTTACGCACAGCCGTTCGTAAAGGGTGATTTTCCGTGAGTTTTGACCCGCTTATATGACAAATTTTTTCGTCAACGGCGAATGTAAAGGCTGTCTGGCCGCCAAATTGACGGATTTATCGACATCCTGACTGTTTCGTGCCCGCTTTCCGGCGGGTCGCAACCATAGGGCAAGGCTAGTGTAGCCTGCCTTCGCGCGCGTTGCAGACACACGTCAAATTTCAGATTTTCACAGCACAAATCGCTGTCATCCACGGTGTCACTGGGCGTGTATTTTCTGGCTGGCGCCCTACCCTATTCACATCAAACGACGCGACCGCGTCAAGTGCTATGTAGCAAAAATGGTATTTACCAACAGGCCTTAACAAAAAATGGTTGCGCATAACATTTAGTGTTATATTATTTTACAGCTTGCATGGACGCCGCCCCTACGCCCCTGACGAGCAAGGTATTTCCAGCAGAGAGTCCCGGCAGATGGGCTCTTCACAACAAAGACGGAGACAACAGAATGAAGCATCTGAATCGATCGGCGATTGCCGTGGGCGTGGCACACCTGTGCTGGTTGTCCGCAGCGTTTGCCCAGGAAGCCGCCCCGGCCCCTGCCGAAGCACAGGTCGTGACCATCACGGGTCAGCGCGCCGCACTCAACAGCGCACAGCAACTCAAGAAGAATTCGGACGAGGTCGTCGATTCGATCGTCGCCGACGACATCGGCAAACTGCCCGACAAGTCGATCACCGAAGTCCTGCAACGCATCCCGGGCGTCACCATCGACCGCACCATGTCGCGCTCCGACCCGGAGCACTTCTCGGTCGAAGGTTCGGGCGTATCGATCCGTGGCCTGACCTGGGTGCGCTCGGAACTCAATGGCCGCGACTCGTTCTCGTCCAACGGCGGCCGCGCACTGAGCTTCGAGGACGTCCCGCCAGAGCTGATGGCCGGCGTCGACGTCTACAAGAACCCGTCCGCCGAGCAGATCGAAGGCGGCATCTCCGGCCTGGTCAACCTGCGCACGGCACTGCCGTTCGACATCAAGGGCCAGCGCATTTCGGGCAGCGTCGAAGGCACGTACACCGAACTGAACAAGAAGAAGGACCCGGCCGGCTCGTTCATGTATTCGAACCGCTGGAAAACCGGCATCGGCGAATTCGGCGTGCTGGTCAACTACGCCAATTCCGAGAGCAACACCCGCACCGACGCCTTCCAGGTCGAGCCGTACTACCCGGTGGCCAATGCCGAGCCGGGCCGCACAGTATGGATTCCGAAAGGCGCCCAGTGGCGCACGCTGGACTTCGAGCGCAAGCGCCAGGGCGCCTACGCCGCGCTGCAGTGGAAGCTGGACAACACGCTGCGCAGCCACCTGACCTACTTCAAATCGAAGTACAAGATGCAGTGGGACGAGAACGCGCTGTTCTCGGCCGAAGGCAATCCGACCAATCTGCGCGTGACCAACGGCGTGTACGACGCCAACGGCGCGTTCATGAGTGGCATCCTGTCGAACCCGACCAATGACGGCATCGAGTTCGGCAACGATACCCGCACGTCGAACCGCGATTCGTCGACCACCGACGTCGCCTGGAACGTCGAGTGGAAGCCAGCGACCAACTGGACGCTGACGTCGGACGTCCAGCACGTCAAGGCGAAGTCGGAAGGGCTCGACTCGACCGTGGCGCTGGGCACGATCATGCAGCAGCAAAACCTGGACCTGACCGGCAGCTACCCGAAACTGATGTTCGATGCGGCCCAGACCGCCGGTCTGAGCGACCCGAACAACTACTTCTGGGCCTTCACCCAGGAACACCGCGACCGCAGCATCACCGAGCAGACCGCATGGAAAGGCGACGTCAAGTACGACTTCGACCATCCGATCCTGCGCGACATCCGCGTCGGCGTGCGCTTCACCGACCGCGATGCCAAGACCATCAATTCGAACCCGAACTACAACTGGTCGGCCATTTCGCAGCGCTGGATGATGCCATGGCAGATCAACCAGCTGGCAACGCTGAGCGATCCGCGTTTCAATGCACCGACGACGGTCAACCAGTTCAAGAACTTCTTCAATGGCGACGCAAGTGTCCCTGCCGTCGTGTTCCCGGCGCAGTCGCTGACGGCCGGCTACCCGGACTCCTACACCCAGCTGCACAGCTACCACGACATCTTGTGCGCGCAGGCCGGCAACAGCTGCGATCCGTGGAAAGCAGCCGCCTTCGGCGAAGCCAACCCATCGGGCGACAACGAGCAGTCCGAGAAAACCAAGGCACTCTACACGCAGCTGCGCTTTGCGTTTGATGACCTGAAGATGCCGATCGACGGTAACATCGGCGTGCGCTATGTGAAGACCGACAACAAGTCGTTCGGCTACACCGTGTACAACTCGACCTTCATCATCCCGCCAGGCGGCACCACTGGCCTGGCAGTACCGACCATCGCGCCGTTTGCCGGTCGCCAGGATTACGAGAACACCTACCACAACTGGCTGCCGAGTCTGAACCTGCGCATGAAGGCGAGCGACCAGCTGCAGTTCCGCTTCGCACTGGGCAAGGGCATGTCACGCCCTGACTTCGGCCAGTTGCAGGCGTACACCACCCTCGGCCAGAGTGTCCAGAGCACGACCAGTGGCACCGGCGCCGCCCAGGTCACCAATGTGACGTCCGTGGCCCATACCGGCGAATCCGTCGGCAATCCACTGCTGCGCCCGGTCACCTCGCGCAACATGGACCTGACCGCAGAGTGGTACTTCGCCCAGGCCGGTTCGCTGACCTTCGCCGTGTTCGACAAGCGCCTGAAGGACATCATCGTCAAGCAGAATTCGTCCTACCAGCTGACCGACTCGGCCGGCCGTGTAATCGATTTCAATGTGGCGACGCCCGTCAACGGCGCACGCGGTTCGGCGCGCGGTATCGAGATGGCATACCAGCAGTACTTCGACAAGCTGCCAGGCTGGCTGTCGGGCTTCGGCGTGCAGGCCAACTACACCCACGTCAAGAGCAAGCGCGACCTGTACAGCCCGGTTTTCTCGCAGTACTGCTCGAACGTGAGCGGCGCGGCCAACCTGAACCTGAACCTGAACGGTTGCGACACCGATGGCCGTACCTTCGGCGACCTGCCGCTGGAATACCTGTCGCGCAACTCGTACAACCTGGCGCTGCTGTACGACAAGGGCCCATGGTCGGCGCGTCTGGCCTACAGCTGGCGCTCGAAGAGCCTGCTGGGTAACAACAACAATGGCACCAACGGCACCAACGGCGTCGACACCAATCCGGACAGCCCGACCTTCGGCCAGAACGTGATTGCCTGGGGCTTGCCGATCTGGGCCGACGACTACGGTCAGCTCGATGGCGGCGTCAGCTACAAGTTCAACGAGAACTTCCGCCTCGACTTCCAAGGCACCAACCTGACGGACGCGAAGTACAAGCAGATCATGACGCACCACATCGGCGACAAGGGCCGTGCATGGTTCGTCAGTGGTCCCCGCTACAGCGTGCGTCTGGGCGTGTCGTTCTAAGTCGATGCTGATGTAATCCCGACGCACGCTGACCTGCCGCCCCGCGCGGCAGGTCAGCGGGCTTTTTGCTTTTCCAGGAAAACCCGACCAATGCAAAGCTCGACTTTCTCGTCGCTGGACACGTTCGTCTTTTTTGTCTACTTCATCATCGTGGCCGGCTACGGCTTCTGGGTCTACAAGCGCAAGCAGCGTTCGGCCTCCGCCTCGCACGACTACTTCCTGGCCGAAGGCTCGCTGACCTGGTGGGCGATCGGCGCCTCGATGATCGCGTCGAACATCTCGGCCGAGCAGTTCATCGGCATGAGCGGCTCGGGCTTCAAGATGGGCATGGCAATCGCCGTCTATGAGCTGATGGGCGCCTTCACGCTGATCCTGGTGGCGGTCTTCTTCATGCCGATATACCGCCGTAACCGCATCTACACGATGCCCCAATTTCTCGAACAGCGTTACGGCAGCACCGTTGCCACCGTCATGGCGCTGTTCTGGCTGTCACTGTACGTCATCGTCAACCTGACCTCGATCCTGTACCTGGGCGCGCTGGCCATCGGCGCCATCGCCGGCATTGATGTCTGGACCTGCATGGTGTTCCTGGCCGTATTCGCCGTCATCATCACGCTGGGTGGCATGAAGGTCATTGGCTACACCGACGTGATCCAGGTCCTGTGCCTGGTGCTCGGCGGCCTCGTGACGACCTGGCTGGCACTCGACCTGGTTGCGCAGAACAATGGCGGCGGCGGCGTGATGGCCGGCTTCAACCACCTGCTGGGCGTGGCGCCCGATCACTTCGACATGGTGCTCACGCGCGACAACCCGAACTACCTTGACCTGCCAGGCGTGTCGATCCTGATCGGCGGCATGCTGATCGTGAACCTGAACTACTGGGGCTGCAACCAGTACATCATCCAGCGCGCACTGGGCGCCGACCTGCACACGGCCCGCAAGGGCATCCTGTTCGCGGCCGGCCTCAAGCTGCTGATGCCCGTGATCGTCGTCCTGCCGGGCATCGCGGCGTTCGTGCTGCACCAGCAGGGCGTGCTGGGGGCATCGATGGGCGTGGGCGCGGACGTCAATCCGGACCGCGCTTACCCGGTGCTGCTTACGCTGCTGCCGACAGGCCTGAAAGGCATCGCGTTTGCCGCGCTGACGGCTGCGGTGGTCGCTTCGCTGGCCGGCAAGGCCAACAGCATCGCCACCATCTACACCTTCGACATCCACAAGAAAGCCTTCAACCAGGGCATCTCCGAACAGCGCATGGTCTGGATCGGCCGCGTGACCGTGGTCGTGGCCATGCTGCTGGCGGTGCTGATCGCGCCGTTCATGGGCATCGACAAGAAAGGCGGCTTCCAGTACATCCAGGAATACACGGGCTTCGTCTCGCCCGGCATCCTGGCCATGTTCCTGATGGGCTTCTTCTGGCGACCGGCCACGGCCAGCGCAGCGATGTTTGCCACGGTCGGCGGCTTTCTTGGCTCGATCATCCTCAAGTTTTTGCCCGGTCTGATGGACCTGTCGTTCCTGGCGCCGATCGGTTTCGCCGTGCCGAACAGCGCCGGCGTCTACGAGATTCCTTTCGTCGACCGGATGGCGATCGTGTTCGTCGTCGTCATCATCGGCATGGTCATCATCAGCAAGCTGTGGCCAAAGGCCGGCCTCGAGCAGAGCAAGGGCGTCGAGGTCGAAGCGTCGATGTTCAAGGTGCAGCCGGGGTTCGCGTTTGGCGCGACCGTCATCTGCATCGCGCTGATCGCGATCTACAGTGCGTGGTGGTAGGCTCACGCCGCGGTAACAACGTACCAATACAAAAACAGACACACTAGGAGACACACACATGCACCCAGCTTTGCCCTTCGGCCGCTCGGCCATCGCCCTCGCCGCCGCCCTCGCCTTTGGTGCGGCGCACGGTGCGCCAAATACCGCACCGGATGCCGCGCAAGAGCGCGCCGCCAAACTGGTGGCCCAGATGACGCTCGATGAAAAAATCGGCATGGTGTTCGGCTACTTCGGCACCGAATTCAAGGGCCAGAAAGCGCCCGAGGGCGCGCTGCCCCAGTCGGCCGGTTTCATCAAGGGCATCGAGCGCCTGGGCATCACGCCGCAGTGGCTGACCGACGCCGGCATCGGCGTGGCCTCGCAGCCGGGCAAGGACGCGCGCGAGCGCACGTCGCTGCCGGCGGGGATTGCCACCGCCGCCACCTGGAATCCGCAGCTGGCGTTCGAGGGCGCCGCGATGATCGGCAAGGAAGCGCGCCTGTCGGGCTTCAACGTGATGCTGGGCGGGAGCGTGAACCTGGCGCGCGAGCCGCGCAATGGCCGCAACTTCGAGTACACGGGCGAAGACCCGCTGCTGGCCGGGATCATGGCCGGCGAACAGATTCGCGGCGTGCAGTCCAACCATGTCGTCTCGACGCTCAAGCACTACGCGTACAACGACCAGGAGACAGGCCGCAACCACCTGAATGTCAAGATCAACGATGCTGCGGGCCGCATGTCCGACCTGCTGGCATTCCAGATCGCCATCGAACGGGGTGACCCGGGCTCGGTCATGTGCTCGTACAACCGCATCAACGGGCCGTATGGCTGCGAGAACGACCACCTGCTGAACAAGGTGCTCAAGGGCGACTGGGGCTACAAGGGTTACGTGATGTCCGACTGGGGCGCGGCCCACTCGACGATCCCGGCCGCGCTGGCAGGCCTGGACCAGCAGTCGGGCTATCCGTTCGACAAGTCGCCCTACTTCGACGGCGCGCTGAAGGAAGCCGTCGAAAACGGCCACATCCCGCAGGCCCGTCTGGACGACATGGTCGCCCGCATCCTGTGGGCGCTGGGCGCGCACGGCGCGCTGGATCACCCGGTCAAGGTCCAGGCCAAAGAGATCGACTACACCGCGCACGGCAAGATTTCGCAGCTTGATGCCGAAGAAGCGATCGTCCTGCTCAAGAACACGGGCAACGTACTGCCGCTGGCAAAGAACGTGCAGCGCATCGCCATCATCGGCGGGCACGCCAACAAGGGCGTGCTGTCGGGCGGCGGCTCGGCGCAGGTCTACCCGCGCGGCGGCATGGCCGTGCCGAACGAAGGCCCGGCCGCCTGGCCAGGCCCGATGGTCTACCTGCCAGGCTCGCCGATGAAGGCGCTGGCGGCGCGCACCAAGGCCAGAATGACCTGGCACGATGGCAAGGATGCCGCCGCAGCCGCGAAAGTCGCGGCGGGTGCCGACGTGGTGCTGGTGTTCGCGACGCAGTGGACGTCCGAAGCGGCCGACGTGCCCACGCTGGCGCTGCCGAACAACCAGGACGCACTGATTGCAGCGGTGGCCAAGGCCAATCCCCGCACCGTCGTCGTGCTGCAAACGGGCACGCCAGTCACCATGCCATGGGTGAACGATGTGGCCGGGGTGGTCGAGGCCTGGTATCCGGGCACGAACGGCGCCGAAGCCATCGCGCGCGTGCTGACGGGCGAAGTCGATGCGTCGGGCCGCCTGCCGCAAACCTTCCCGCTGGCCGAGAACCAGCTGCCGCGCCCAAAGATCGATGGCATCGACCTGCCGAAGGACACGCGCTTCGACGTCGACTACGACATCGAGGGCGCCGCCGTCGGCTACAAGTGGTTCGACCTGAAAGGCCACAAGCCGCTGTTCGCATTCGGTCACGGCTTGTCGTACACGAGCTTCACCTACACGAACCTGAAGGCCGACGCGACAAACGGCAGCATCCGCGTGCGCTTCAACGTGGCCAACAGCGGCGCGCGCGCCGGCAAGGCAGTGCCGCAGGTGTACGTGTCGAAAGTGGGCGCCGGCTGGGAAGCACCGAAACGTCTTGGTGGCTGGGACAAGCTGGCACTGGACGCCGGCGCAAGCCGCACCAGCGAAGTCACGATCGATCCGCGCACGCTGGCCGTGTTCGACGGTGCCAGCAACCGCTGGAAGATCGCGGCCGGCGACTACCGCGTGATCCTGTCGACGGCGGCCGACGCGCCGGTATCGACGGTGACGGTGCGCCTGCCGGCGCGCGAGTTTGCCGCCGGGGCGCGCTGATTGCGGTCCTGCGCGACCACCGACTGAAAGACTGACCGCCCGTGCCCTGCCAGCAGCACTCGCTTGACCCGCAGCGCGACCGCGAGAGGTCGGCGATCCTGTACGCGATCGCCAGCCGTTTCGCGGATGCGGAGCTCGAGCTGGGCGCGGTTGCGCATGGCGCCGGCGTGAACCGCAACAAGGTCAACGATGTGCTCAAGGCTGAACTGGGTTGCACGTTCACCGGTTACCTGAACCGGTTGCGCCTGACCGAAGCAGCGCGCCTGCTGGCCGAACGCGATTCGGCCAGCATCACCGACATCGCCTACACGGTCGGCTACAACCACGTCTCGTATTTCAACAAGCTGTTCAAGCTCGATTATGGCTGCACACCGAAGGCATTTCGGGCGCAAGCGCATCGCACGCCCATCTGCCCCTCGCCCCCATCCGGAGAAAAGACCCCATGAAGCACACGATTACCA
Source organism: Oxalobacteraceae sp. CFBP 8761 (assembly GCA_014841595.1). Classification (NCBI taxonomy): domain Bacteria; kingdom Pseudomonadati; phylum Pseudomonadota; class Betaproteobacteria; order Burkholderiales; family Oxalobacteraceae; species Oxalobacteraceae sp. CFBP 8761. The sequence continues at coordinate 2,367,965 of JACYUE010000001.1, forward strand.
CCATGACGCTGGCGACGCTGCTTGCCCTGCCAGCCGTGGTCCATGCGCAGCAACGTGTCATCGACGTCGACGTCACCCAGGTCAAGGGCCAGCTCGATCGCATGTTCAACCTGTCGGTTGGCGCCGGCCGCGCCAATGAGGGCCTGCGCGCCGACTGGCAGCAGCAGCTGGCCGAACTGCGCAAGGACACCGGCTTTCGCTACATCCGCATGCATGGCCTGCTGAGCGACGACATGGCCGTGTTCCGCATCGACGCGCAGGGCAAGGAGCAGTACAACTTCCAGTATGTCGATGCGCTGTTTGACTATCTGCTCAGCATCGGCATCAAACCGTTCGTGGAACTGGGCTTCATGCCGTCCGCGATGGCCAGCGGCACCAAGACCATCTTCTGGTGGCGCGGCAATGTCACGCCGCCGCGCGACTACGCCCAGTGGGAACGCCTGATCAAGGCGCTCACCACACACTGGACCGAGCGCTACGGCAAGGCCGAAGTGGCGAGCTGGTACTTTGAAGTCTGGAACGAACCGAACCTGGACGGCTTCTGGGCCGGCACGCAGGACGAGTACTTCAAGCTGTACGCGCACGCCGCGCGCGCCGTCAAGAGCGTCGACGCGTCGTACCGCGTGGGCGGCCCGGGCACTGCCGGCGCGGCCTGGATTCCCGAGATGATCGGGTACGCCAGCAAGAACGGGGTCCCGCTCGATTTCGTCTCCACCCACTCGTACGGCGTGAACCAGGGCTTCCTCGACGAATTCGGCACCACCGGCACGGTCCTGAGTCCCGACCCGATGGCCGTGACCCACGATGTGCTCAAGAACCGCAAGGAGATTGCGGCCTCCAGCATGCCGAAGCTCGAGTTGCACTACACCGAATGGAGCTCGTCGTACACGCCGTCCGATCCGACCCACGACAGCTACCACCAGCCGGCCTACATCCTGAGAAAGCTCAAGCAGAGCACTGGCGCCGTGCAGTCGATGTCGTACTGGGTGTTTACCGACATTTTTGAAGAAGCCGGGCCGCGCTTCGAAGCGTTTCATGGCGGCTTCGGTTTGATGAACACGCAGGGGATCAAGAAGCCAGCCTATTTTGCCTACCAGTTCCTCAACCAGCTGGGCGATCGCGAACTGAAGAACGCCGACCAGGATTCGACGGCGACGCTCGACGACAAGGGTAACGCCCAGGTGCTGCTGTGGGATTACTCGCACACGCTGCCGGCGGGGATCAACAACCAGCAGTACTTCATCAAGGACTTGCCTGCGAAATCGAAAGGCCAGGTCAAGGTGGCGATGCGCGGCCTGAAGCCGGGCGCTTACACGATGACGGTCTCGCAGGTGGGCTACAAGCAGAACGATGCGTTCACCGCGTATATCGGCATGGGCTCGCCCAAGCAGCTGACGCGGCCGCAGGTCGCGGCATTGAAGGCGACGGCGACCGGCAAGCCGTTGAAGCAGCAAGCGGTGACGATCGGGCGCGATGGCGTGTTTGCCACCGCGTTGCCGCTGCGCGAGAACGATGTCTACCTGCTGCAACTTGAGGCGGCGCGTTAGCGCTCGCTGTCGCGCGGTGCGCCCAGGCTCAACTCGACGCGCCGGGCCTCGAGACGCTCGATGACGCGTGCAGCGAGCAGGCGCAGCGCGTCGAGCTGATGGACGGTCAGCTTGCGCGGCTCGGTATCGATCACGCACAGCGTACCCAGCGCCTGACCGGTTGACGTCACCAGCGGCGCGCCGGCATAAAAACGGATGCCGGGATCGCCCGTCACCAGGGGATTGCCGACGAAGCGCGCATCGAGCGTCGCATCCACGACCTGCATGACCTGCTCCGGTTGCTCGATCGCGTGGCTGCAGAACGCGTGTTCGCGCGGTGTTTCACGGGCCTGCAGTCCCACGCGCGCCTTGAACCATTGACGCTTGTCGTCGATCAGCGAGACCAGCGCGATCGGCGTCTGGCAGAACGTGCTGGCCAGGTGTGTCAGCTCGTCATAGGCCGCTTCTTCTTCGGTATCCATGATGTGCAGGGCCGCCAGCTCCGCCAGCCGTACGCGCTCGACCCCTTCGTCGGGCGCGCGCGGCGGCTGGCCAAAGACGGTTTCGACGAGGGTCATGGCATGCGTCGTACTGACCTTGGCAACGCTTGCAGCGCGGTCGCGCCGGAGCACGGCCTCGTGCAGAAGACGCGCAAGATCGTCCAGCGCGTACGGCTTGGGCAGCAGCAGGAATCCGTGGTCCGTTTCCTGCGCCAGAACGTGGCTGTAGCCACTGGTGAGCACGACGGGGATGTCGATCTGCAGGCGTGCCAGTGCGCGCCCCAGGTCGATCCCGGTCATGCCCGGCAGGACAACATCGGAAAACACGGCCGCGTAAGGTTCGGCATCATCGCGCAGCAATGCCAGCGCCTGCTCCGCACTGGTCACGATGGTCGTTGCGTAGCCAAGTTCGTGCAGCGAGCTCTCGACCATCGCGCGCAATTCGGGATTGTCCTCGACCGCCAGGATGCGCAGTCCCCCGCCGCCGGGCAGCGCGTGCTGGACGCCCGGTGTGCTGCCGCCAGCAAGCGCTTGCGCTGCACACGGCAGGTACAGCGTGAAGGTCGTGCCTGCACCTGGCGTACTCACGACCCGCACATCGCCGCCCGACTGGCGCGCAAAGCCGAACACCTGTGACAGCCCCAGGCCGGTGCCGTGGCCGACGCCTTTGGTCGTGAAAAACGGCTCGAAAATCTTTTCAAGATTTTCCGGCGCGATGCCAGCGCCGGTGTCATGCAGCGACACGGCCACGAACATGCCGCTGATTGCCGGTTGCAGGCCGTCCTGCGGCAAGCCCTCGACCGACGCGACCTTGACCGACAGCGTTCCGCGCGACTGCATCGCGTCGCGCGCATTGACGGCGAGATTGACCAGCGCAGTATCGAACTGACTCTGGTCCGCGTTGACGAAACAGGCCTGGTCGGGCAAGTCGAGCACGACCTCGACCCCGACGCCGGTCAGGCTCCCGATCATTTCCCCGATCGCGCGCGTGCTGTTCCCGACGTCGAACACGGCCGGCTGCAGGGCCTGCCGGCGTGCAAAGGCAAGCAGCTGACCGGTCAGGCGGGCGCCGCGCGTGACTGCGCTGGAAATCGAATCCATGAAGCGCTGGCGGCGCTCGTCGCCAAGCTGTACCCGGCGCAGCAGCTCGATGCTCGACTTGATCACCGCCAGGACGTTGTTGAAGTCGTGCGCCACACCACCCGTGAGCTGACCGATCGCTTCGAGTTTCTGGGACTGCCGCAACGCCTCCTGGGTTTCGACCAGCGCTTGCTGCTGCTCATGCCACTCGGTCACGTCCAGTGCCGTCATGAAGGCGCCGATCTGCTTGCCCTCGTGATCGCGCAAGATCTCGAAACGCATTTCACTGGTGCGCTGTTCGGGTGCGGCCTGGCCGGACGTCTGCTGCAGCGAGAACGCCTCGCCGCCCAGCGCGCGGTCCCACAGCGCCAGAACTGCCTGCAGTTGCTCTGGCCGGTCGGCCAGCACGTCGGTCAGGCAATCGCCAACCGCGACACGGCGCTTGATCAGGCGCCAGTAGTCATCGACGCTGGCCTGGTTGATCGCCAGGAAGCGGTAGTCTGCATCGATCACCTGCAACAGCAGATTGGTGGCCTGGAACACAGCCGCAAGCACGTCACGTTCGCGCGTGCGCAGTATCAACGCTTCGCGCTGCTGCTTTTCGTCGGTGACGTCGCGTGCGGCGCAGTACACCTTGCCGTCCTCCGGCACGGCAACCCATGACAGCCAGCGCCAGACACCGCCACTCGTGCGGTAGCGGTTCTCGAAACGCACGACCGCCTGACCCCGCTCACTCGCCTTGATCCAGGCCGCCTGCGTCGCCGCGAGGTCGTCGCGGTGCACGAACGCCGTGAATGGCTGGCTGGACATCTCGGCTTCGGTCCAGCCCAGCACCGTCTGCCACGCCGGATTGGCCAACTCGACATAGCCATTGGCATCGATGATGCACAGTGGCTCCAGGCTCACGGCCCATGCTCGGTCCGGCGCCAGGGCGCGCGGGGCGCAGCGCTGTTCAAGTTTTGCGACTCGTTCACGCAACGCGTTGCCAGCGCGCGCCTGGCCAATGCGTGCCAGGGCCGCGCCCATGGCGACGCAGACGTGGTGCAGCAGTTCGCGCTCGTGCGGTGTGAATGCGTGCGTGTGCGTGGTAGCGCCGGCGCACAGGGCCTGCTCGATCTGCTGTGCAGATGGCGCGTCCTGGTCAGGCTGGACCAGCCCGTGGACGATCAAGGACAGCGCGGATGGGTCGAGCGGCAGAATTCCGGGAAGGCGGTCCAGCGACAACTGCACCACGTCGTCGACGCTGTCGAGGCCAGCCAGGGCGGATACGATGTCGAGGACCTGGAGCAGGCGCTCTTGGGGGAAGACGGTGTCCACCCCGGTTACAGCGGGACCGTCAAACGGGCGCGCCCATCGGGCTGCCCCGCCACACCTGAAGCCACTGCATACTGCGATTCGAGAGCCTTGACGTTTGCCATTCCACGACCATGTAAAGAGGTACAGGATGGGACGCACATGCCTACCCACATCCCATTAAACGTGGTCATATTAGCATGTTGTGCTGGCCGCGACGGCACGCTTGCACCGCTGTGCGCGGTCTTATTCGTCCCATCCTGTGGCCGACAATGCCGTGACGAGGTCTCTGGAAAGAACAGCACCAGCGGGGTCAGGTCTGACATTCGGACACGAGCTTAACAAGAAGTCTGTTGACGGATACCTTTTCAAACGTACTAGGGTAGAGTCCGTGTCCAAATGTCAGACCTGACCCCGGCTATTTTCCGTAAGCGATCGCATCCTCGAGACGGTCATTCCCCCAGAACATCTCGTCGCCAACGAAAAACATGGGTGCGCCAAAGATGCCGCGGGCCTGGGCATCAGCTGTACGAGCACGCAGCGCGGCCTTGCACGCATCCGTTTTCGCTGCCGCAATGATCTCTGCACTGTCAGCGCCAAGTCCTGCGAGAATCCCGGCCAGCACCGCCTCGTCGCCAATGTCGCGGTCGTCCGCGAAATTGGCCAGCATGACCTGTTCACAGAAACCTTCAAGCCAGCATGTGCCTTCGCCCTGTAGTGCGATGCGCGCGGCAAGCAGCGCATTACGGGGAAATACGGAAGGGCGCTGCCAGCGCAAGCCGTATTTGACGCACTGGCGGCGCATGTCACGCCATACGTAATCCCCTTTCAGCGTCTGCAGCACGAATGGCGACGTCCCCCACCCCAACGACTTGAAGATCGGGCCGAGCATGAACGGCTTCAGCTCGACACCCAGGTTGGCAGCGGCCGCCGCGCGCCGTATCCGCATCATGCTCAGGTAACTATAGTTGCTGCCGAAATCGAACCAGAATTCGATGGTGTTCATTTAGCGTGGACCCTGTGAGTCGAAGATGAAAAGGCAACGGTTCTCGATACTCTCACGGGGAGGAGTATCGGTCGGCGTGGCAGGATGGGTGAATGCCGCGTGGGGCGCATGGCATGGCATGTCGGTGGCCGAGTCGTATTGCTTGAAAAGCAGCACCTCATCGAACTGCATCTCCTGGAGATCGATTCAGGCGTGGGCCGGGTTGTACAGCACTTCGAGGACTTCGACCACACCGGCGGGGTCAGGTCCGACATTCAGGCACGGGCTTAACAAGATGCCTGTTTAATGATGCCTGGTTGAAGGTACTAGGAAGAGTTCGTGTCCAAATGTCAGACCTGACCCCGGCTACTGACCCCGGCTACTCAGGCTACCGCAAGCTTGTGCCACAAGGCGCACCGATGCACTCGTGCGGTGACGCCTTCCAGCGTGCACTCAAACTGTCCCCAGAAGGGAACAGCAAGCTTCTACAACGTCGAGGTCAACGGCAAAGTCAACAAGGATGCGGCCTGGCCGTATGCCACACCGCCGTGAGCCCAGGCCTGCCTCACCGCGGCATTCCTGGGACAGCATAAGCGGGCTCGAAACGCGTCCCGCTTATCATGCTAGAGTTGATTGCCGAATCAAACAACCAGCGCCATGCCCCATATTGCTGTTGACGTCAATAACGTGCGCATTACGACAATCAATCTGGCCTCAGCGCGCCTCATGAATGTGTCCGTGCATGGGGCGCTCGACCGGGCATTGAAAGCAACCATCGATGCGATGGGCGGTCGTTACGAAGAAGGCAGCTGCGGCCATTTGACCTGGTTGATCGACCATCCCCTGCAGCCGGGAGACATCGTCCGCGTCCACCTGAACCAGCATGACGCGAAGGGCGATGCCGGCAAGACGTTCGAGGAACTGTTCCCTGACGAGCCGCCATCGACCCAGACCGATTTTTCGATCTCCGACACGATGGCCGCTGAAATCCGCGCCAGGCCACGCCTCCATGCGGCATTCGAGGTGCAGGCATCGACATCGGCCGGGCAACAGGCAACTGCCACCAGCGACGAACGCAATACTGACTTCAGATTCAGCGTGCTATGGGATCACTTCCAGCCGGACGAGGCCCGGATCCACCTCGCAACCTACTGCCTCGATCATGTGCTGGCCCGCATGGCGGGAACGACGCATCTGCAAACGACGATCCGCGCAGGCGAGACTGCGACGTTCTCACTCGTGGCATGACAGGCACTGCACCGTTATTTGGTCCCCGTCCAACCCAGTTTTTTTCGCACGAACGCGGTCAGCAAGTCCGCATTGGCCTGATGCTGTTTGACGCGCGGATGCTGGCCGTAGCCGGTGAACGGGAAGAACAGCGTATCGATGCGCGCGTCACCTGATGCGCGCAGGTTCGCCACCGCCGACTTGACGTAGCCCGGCCACACGGAACCGGCACGGGTCGCGTCCATGCTCCCCAGCGCGCAGACGATGTACGCTTTCGGATACAGCGCGCGCACGCGGGCAACGAACGCCTGGTACGCCGCGATCCGCTGCGCATCCGTCGGTTCCGGCTGCAGCTTGTGATCGCGCCCGATCAGCCAGCTGTCGTTCTGCATCAGGTTGATGACGACGACGTCAGGCGTCCAGCGCTTGAAGTCCCAGCGGCTGTCGTTGTCGCCGACGGCATTGATCTGGTCATAAAAATCCGGCATCGTGAACGGGAACCAGCTGATCATCACGCCGATGCCGCTTTGCGACGTGATGTGCGCTTCGGCGCCGAGCTGGCGCGCTGCGATTGACGCATACGATTGGTAGTTGTTCTTGTCCTTGCCCAGATCGTCCCGCCCATCATCGGGCGCTTCGTTGCCCATGCCGCTCGTGATCGAATCGCCGAAGAACTCGATCCTGCGCGTCGGCCGTGGGGGCGGCGGCGCCAGCGTCGCCTTGTCATCGAGCTCGATGCCCTTGAAGACGGTGGCGCCCTCCTCGCCCTCGGTGCGTTTGGTCAGCAGAAAACGGTGCGCGCCCGCTGCCAGGCCATTGGCGACCAGATAGGTCTTGCTGCCCTTCTCCAGCTGCAGAATGACGGGCCGCGCGGTGTCGCCATCGACGAACACATTGAAGTAATTTTTGCCGTGCTGGTCGTCGAGCACGATCGCGAGCGACGTCCCGGTAAAGTTGCCGGCAATCGACGTACCGGGCCAGCTCAGAACGGGCGCCTTCACATCGGTCATGTCCACGCGGCCCGTATAGGCCAGGTTAGGATGATCCGCCGCGATCTGGTTGGCAGCGCCAGCGGGCGCAAGATGCAGCAAGGCGGCCAGTGCAAGTGAATACGCGAGATTTTTCATGGATGTCAGTATGAAAAAAGCCGGGTGCATGCTGGCACCCGGCTGTTGATAAGCGCCGTAATGATTACAGCTTGATGGTCACCGGCTTGCCGTCATAGACCACGGTCTTGTCGGCCGCGTCCAGATTCTCCGCCGTCGACACGCCCGGCTTGATGACGCGCACCTTGAACTCGCGCTTCATCGGCATGCCCTTGTACTGGCCGGCGCGCTCGCCGATCTGCACGACGCCTGTCTTGTCGTCGTAGGCGATGCGGATGCGGCTGGCCTCACCACGCTCGTAGGCATTGGTCACGCCATCATCTTCGTACAGCGTGGCTTCGCCATTGGCACCCGCGTACACGAACAGCGTGACCGGCGCATCCGGCTTCTCGTCGACGTACTGCGTCACCGGGCCCGCCGTGATAACTGAGCCGGCCTTGACGAACAGCGGCATGCGCTCACGCGGTGCCTGCACGGTGCGCGTGGCCCCGCCCTTGAAGCGCTCGCCCGTATGGAAGTCATACCAGTCCGCGCCCGCCGGCAGGTACACCTGGCGCGACGTGGCCTTGTACGCGTACACCGGCGCCACCAGGAACGATGGGCCGAACATATACTGGTCCTTGATGTTCTTGACCTTCTCGTCGTGCGGGAAGTCCATCACCAGGCCACGCATCATCGTGCCCGAACCGTAGTGCGTGTCGGCCGCCATCGTGTAAATGTACGGCATCAGGCGATAGCGCAGCTTCAGGTACCACACCATGTTGTCGCGCATGGTGTCATCGCCATTGGCGATATTGTAGATCTCGCGCTTGACCACTTCACCGTGCGAGCGGAACAGCGGCGTGAAGGCGCCGAACTGGAACCAGCGCTGGTTCAGCTCACGCCATTCCTTCATGTCTTCCGGATTGGCTTCGGCGCGCGAGGTGACGCGGTTTTCCTGGGCCGAGCCCACGTCGCCCGTCTGGTAGCGCACTTCCTGCGCGTAGCCGCCGATATCGTGGGTCCAGTTCGGGATGCCCGACATCGACATGTTCGTGCCCGATGCGATCTGGTCGAACAGGTTGTTCCAGCGGCCGACCGTGTCGCCGCTCCACACTGCCACCGAATTGCGCTGGATGCCGGCAAAGCCTGAGCGCGACAGGATGAACTGGCGCTTGTCCGGCTGGTCGCGCGCCAGGCCATCGGCCATTGCGCCCGTGCTCACCAGGCTGTACGGATTGAACGTGATTTCGCCGGCGCCATACACGGTCGGGCCGATCAGTTCCTTGAAGTCTTCCAGGCGGCTGTTGGACAGAACGTCAGGCTCGGTATTGTCCATCCACCAGGCGTCGAAGCCCAGGTCGACCAGTTTCGTCTTCAGCTGGCGGTAGTAGATGTCGCGCGCTTCCTTGGTATACGGATCGTAGTGGCTGTTCAGGTAACCCTTGCCGACCCAGTCGCGCGAGCCGTTCTCGACGTTCTTGGTCCACATATAGCCCTTGGACTCGAGCTCCTTGTAGTTGTCGGTATTGGCGTAGAACTTGCCCCACACCGACAGCATGATGCGCGCGTTCTGCTTGTGCACCGCGTCGACCATGCCCTTCGGGTCCGGGAAGCGCTTCTGGTCGAAATCGTGCGAACCCCAGCCGTCTTCGGGCCAGTAGAACCAGTCCTGTACGATGTTATCGAGCGGCCAGCCGCGCTTGCGGTACTCGGTCACTGTATCGAGCAGCTGCTGCTGCGTCTCGTAGCGCTGGCGCGATTGCCAGAAGCCGTACGACCATTTCGGCATCATCGGCTGCTGGCCGGTCAGGTGGCGGTAGCCGGCAATCGCGCGGTCCATGTTGTCGCCGCTGATCACGTAGTAGTTGATCGCTTCGGCGATCTCGGACGACAGCGTCAGCGAATGGCGCTCCGGCGCCGGCAACGGATTGTTGTGGGTGATCGCGACCATGCCGCCCGATGGCTTCCACTCCAGGTGCAGCTTGACCGGCTTGTTCTTCGCGAACTTGACTTCGAAGTTGTGGTACCACGGGTTCCAGCCCATGCGCCAGACATCCATGACCTGCTTGCCGTCGACGGTCAGCGTCGTGTAGTCCGACGAGTACAGCTGCATCTTGTGCACGCCCGGCTTGTCGCTGCTCATCGTGCCTTCCCAGACCACGCGCACGTCCTTCAGGTCCTTGTGCGGGCCGAGCTCTTTCGGCCAGTTCTCGTCGAGGTCCTTCAGGTACTGATAATCGATGTCTTTCTCTTGTCGCGTCAGCGCCAGCTTGCCGCCGATGTAGTAGCGGGCCGTCAGGCCTTCGCTCTTGCCATCGACGCCGCGCAGCACCAGGTCACGCGACATCAGGTCGTACGGCGTCTGGTCGCCGAAACGCGAGATCGAATTGTTGTCCCACAGGACGCCATAACCCTTGTCGGACACGACGAACGGCACCGCGGCGATCATATTGTGCTGCTGGAGCAGCACGTCTTCGCCGTTGTAGTTCATCTGGTTGTTCTGGTGCTGGCCCAGGCCGTAATACGCATCCTTCGTGCCGTGGTTGAAGCCCTGCTTGATCGCCACGAACGGCTTGCCGCCCACGTTCACGGGCTGCATCGATTCGGAAGCCTGCGCCAGGAAGCGCTTGCCGTTGGCATCGAAGAAGGCAACCTGGCCATCCTTGAGCGACACGGTGGCGGCGATCTTGCCGGCCTTGAGCTGGACCGTGTCCTTGCCCGGCGTGACGGTGAAAGCGCAGCTGCTGGCGCACGGTTTGGCCACCGTCATCAGGGATGGCGTGAGCGTCTTGTCGGCCTGGTCAAGCTTGACCACCTGGACGATGTTGTCGCTCATGAGGTTCAGCCGCACCACCTTGGCGCCGCTGTCTGGACGCACTTCGATACCGGTCGCGGTCTGTTGGAAGGTGCCAGCATCGGCCCCGGTTGCCGCCAGCATCACTACTGCGGCCGCCACTTGTGTCATACGCATTTGTCGATCTCCTGTTGTGTACTTTTTATGTTTATTACTTGTTATGCCTACTCGGTATAGGTGCCCAGCCGGACCTTGAGGACGGTCGGCGTGGCCGGCAAGTTCAGGCCGTAATCGGTCTGGTCGCCATTCCAGTTGCGCTCCATGACCCATGTGCCATTCGCGTCGAAGCGCCCTTCTTCGACCCGTGCCAGCATCGACGGCTTGCCGTAGTTGGCGCCGCTGCCGGAGAGCTTCACGCGCGCCTGCTGGCCGACGATGACGAATTCGTTGTCGCCGATCTGCGCGAACGCGACGCCGCCACCCGGCTGCTCGGTGCCCGACTGGTACTCGTTCTTGTCCTTCAGGTACTGGCGCTCGCCGAACTGAAACTCGCGGAACGACACGTTCGCCGTCCAGCCCTGCATGGCCACCGTCTGCGCGGCGCGGTCGTCGCCCTCGGCCACGCCGTAGGTACGGCCTTCGAAGGCCCAGCGCGCCCACTGGCGCGTCATCGGCGCGAACACGCCGTACACCTTGGCGAATGGTTCGACCATCCGCTTGTCGGTGTGCTTGGCGCCCAGTGGGTAGTTGCTGTAGTCGGCGTAATCCAGGCCGAACGGCGCCACACCGATCGCGCCCATGCCCAGGGCCTGGTACACATAGCGCGCGTAGCCGGGCGCGTTGCCCATTTCCGGGATCATCAATGGGTTGTCGGGCCGCTGGAACGACTTGAGGACCGCCGTGACTTTTTTCGATTCCGGCATGTAGATGTCCGGCGCAGCGAAGTCAATATGAGGAGCGGCCACTTTATAAATGTCGAGGACGTCATAGGTTGGCCCGCCACTGGCGAAGCCCCCGCCGTCCTTCCACAGTGCTGCCGGTTTGCCGTCCAGCGCCGGTTCGCGCAGCGCATTGTTGACGAACATCGGCAAGTCGTAGACCGCGCGGCCGGCCTTGGCGATCGACTCGATGTAGCTGGCAATCGCCCAGGAATGGAAGTACTGGGCGGCGTAGTCGCCGTACACCTGGGTCCAGGTGCCACTCGTGACGCCCTGGACCTTCGGCGTCTGGCGCGCCACGACGGCGGCCGGCACTGGCTGCGCGAACGCGGCCTGCGCGCGCGCGCCGAAGTCGCGCTCGAAGCCGTAGGTGCCCACCTCGTTCTCGACCTGCACCATGATCACGGTGCGGTGCGCACTGTCGATCTTCTTGATGTGCTCCATCATGCGCACGAATGCGCGGCGGTCCAGCGCCAGCGTCTCTTCGCCAAACGGCGAATGGCTGTAGACGGTCTTGCCGTCCTTGTCCTTCATGCGCGGAAAGCGCGCGTTGTCGAACTTGACCCACTCGGGCAGGTAGCCGGGCCCCGTGTTCTTCCAGGTGCCGAACCAGACGATCACGAGCCGGATCTTGTTGTCGCGCGCCTGCTTGACCAGCGTGTCGAGGAAGCTGAAGTCGTAGCTGCCCTCTTTCGGTTCGATCTGCTCCCACGCGATCGGCATCTCGAGCGTATTGGCGCCCGCGTCCTTCAGCGCGGCCCAGACCTTCGGCAAGGCCGCCGGGTAATTGCTGGAGTTGTGGGCCTGGCCCGCCAGCATCGTGAACGGCGCGCCGTCGACGATCAGGGCGTGGCGGCCGTCCTTGCTCTCGAGGCGCGGCAGCTGGGGCGCGGCCAGCACGCCGTGCGCCGTCAAGGCCAGGCACAGTGGCGCGAGATGCGTCAGGCTGCGAGCGATCTGGTTCAGCTTCATGCGGGTTGTCTCCTTCGTGGTGTCGTTTTTTATTTGAACAGCGAGGCAGACACAGTGCGGCTCTGCCCTTGTTTGAGTTCGACTTCGGTCACCCAGGCGCCGTAGCGCAGCTTGACCTTGCCGTCGTTCGACAGGGCGCGCACGGTGACGTTCTTCAGCAGTCCCTTGCGCCAGACGATGTCGACTTCAAAGCCGCCGCGCGCGCGCAAGCCCTTGACCGAGCCCGTGGCCCAGGCTTTCGGCAACCCGGGCAAGACCTGGATTTCACCTGCGTGCGATTGCACGAGCATTTCAGCCATCGCGGCGGTGGCGCCGAAATTGCCGTCGATCTGGAATGGCGGGTGCGCGTCCAGCAGGTTCGGGTAGGTACCGCCCGCATTGTTATGTTCCGAGAAGATGCCGCCCTGCTCGGCGGCGCGGGCGCCGGGCGCGGCCAGCACGCCGCGCAGCATGCGGTGGGCGCGTTCGCCGTCGTGCAGGCGGGCCCAGAACGCCATCTTCCACGCCATCGACCAGCCGGTGCCGGCGTCGCCGCGCGCTTCGAGCGTGCGTTTGGCCGCAGCGGCCAGCTCAGGCGTTTTGACAGGCCCGATCTGGCGCCCCGGGAACAGTGCGAACAGGTGCGACACGTGGCGGTGCGTGTCATGCGGCGTATCGAGCACCGGATCGTGTTTTTCGTCCAGCCACTCGAGCAGCTGGCCCCAGCTGCCGATGCGCGGGCCGGCCAGGCGGTCGCGCAGATTGGTCAACTCGGCGCGCAGTTCGGGATCGATGTCCAGGATGCCGGCCGCTTCGATCGTGTTGTTAAAGAGGTCCCAGACGATCTGCTGGTCGTAGGCGACGCCGTCTTCGACCGGGCCGTGCTCGGGCGACCAGCCTTGCGGCGCCACCAGGCGTCCGTCGGGCAGCACCTTCAGGTAGTCCTGCCAGAACGCGGCAGCCTCCTTCATCATTGGATAAGCCGTCTCGCGCAGGAAGCGTTCGTCGCGCGTGAAGGCGTAATGTTCCCAGAAGTGCTGGGCGTACCAGGCGTTGCCCGTCTTGTTCCACAGGTAGCCCATCGCGCCAAACGGGTTCGATTCGGTGCGCAGTGTCCAGCCGCGAATCGGCGCGCCATCCTTGCCCTTGAATTCCTGCGCCGTCTGCTGACGCCAGACCGGCGCCAGGCCATTCACGAAGCCGAAGAACGGTTCGGCCAGTTCGGAGAGGTTGGTCACCTCGGCCGGCCAGTAATTCATCTGGACGTTGATGTTGGTGTGGTAGTCCGCACTCCATGGCGGCGCATAGCTGTTGTTCCACAGGCCCTGCAGATTGGCCGGCAGCGAGCCGCGCGAACTGGCGGTGAGCAGGTAGCGGCCATACTGGAAATACTGCGCTTCGAGTTCGGGGTCGCCGCCTTCGCGCGTGTAGGCCAACAGGCGCGCGTCGGTCGGCAGCGCGCGGCGCTCGGCGAGTGTCGGGCCCAGATCGAGCTCGACGCGCTTGAGCAGGCCGCCCAGATCGCGCTCGTGCTCGACGCGCAGCTCGTCGACGGGGCGCGCGGCGGCCGTGCTCACCTGCTGCGTCACGCGTGCGAGCGGATGGCCGCCTTCAAAGCGGCGCGCCGGATCCATCACGAAGCTGGTGCCGGCGCCCAACACCAGCGTGACCGAATTTGCATTCGCAAAGCCGATCCGCTTGCCGTCGACGGCCAGCTTGCCGCCGTCGTTGAGCACCTGGACCTGGCTCGCATACGACATCACGTTCGTGCTCGGGGCCTGGTCGGGCAGCACGAAGCCGGCCAGCGTGCCCGCCGCGTACAGGCGGTTGCCGCTGACGGCCAGGTGGGCGCCGTGGCGGTCGGTCAATGCGACGCTGCCCGTGTAGCGGCCCGGCTTGTCGGCCGACAGGCGCAGCACGATCACCTGCGCCGGATAGCTGGCCCAGGCTTCGCGTTTGTAGTTCACGCCGTCGTGCGTGTAAGTGACCATGTGCACGCCACGCACCATGTCGAGCGTGCGGCGGTAGTTGGTCACACCGCTCGCATGGGCTGGCAGGTCGACCAGCACGTCGCCGAAAGGTTGAAAAGCGCCCATCGTCCTGTCGTCGCCGGTCCAGAGGGTGATGTCGTTGAACTGCAGGTGTTCGCGGCCCGGCTGGCCGAACACCATGGCGCCGATGCGGCCATTGCCGATCGGGAGGGCTTCCTTCTCCCAGCCGGTGTCGTTGTCCTGCGCGGGCGCGTGGTAGCGCAAGACGAGGTCGGGAGCGGCCAGCGCGGCGCCGGCAAAGGTCAGGCCGAAGCCAAGGCTGGTGGCGGCAAGCGCCACGCGCAGCGTGTGATTCAAGGTCATTGGGTAACAGGCTTTCCGTGCACGATGCCGCGTCCGGCAGTGCTCATGTAGACAACGCCGAAGCGGTTCATGTCACCGACGATGAAGTGGCCGTCGCCAGGGCCGCCGTACTGGTGCGCGTCATCGTTGATGCGCTGCCAGGTGGCGCCCGTGTCGAGCGAGCGGTAGATCCCGCGCACGCCCTTGACACTGCCCCAGATGAACACCGTCGGATACGTTTTGCCCGGTGCAGCCTTGCCGAAGCCGACCGCGCCGCAATAGTCGATATCGAATACCGGCTTGAAGCTGGCGCCGCCATCGATCGAGCGCGCAAGGCCCCCCTGCTTGAGCGGGGCCCACAAGTCGCCTTCCCGTTCGGGCGCCGCGCGGATCAGGCGCGAGCCGCCCGAAGGCAGACTGGCGCGCGCCGTGAACGTGGCGCCGCTGTCACTGCTGGCCACCAGGGCTTTGTCATCATACGCGTAGAACACGTTCGCCCGCACCGGATCGGCCACGGCGCGCATCCGGTTGCCCGTCAGGCCGGCGACCGGGGTCCAGGTGGCGCCCGTGTCGCCGGAGCGGAACGAGGTCGTCGAGTCCTGCGGCGTGTGCACGAGCGTTGCGCCATCGGCCGAGATGGCAATCTGGCCCCGCTTGCCCTGCATCGTCGGTGTCTTGTTCCAGGTGGCGCCACCGTCGCGCGTGACCAGCATCGCGTCGCCAACCCGCACCAGGGTGCCGGGCCGGCGCGCCGCCGCGTCCAGGCCCGTCGTGGTACCGATTTCGGGCTTGTGGATGCGGCCATGGCGCGCCGGATCGTCGTGCACGAAGCCGTCGTAGTCGCCGATGGCGGATACCAGCGGTGCGCCCGGCATGCTCACCAGGCCGAGCGGCACCGTCTCTTCCAGCCCCTTGACCGTGAACGTCCAGGTGGCCGGGACGGCGTCGATGTTCGCGGTGCGGAAGATGCCGTTGCCGGACGTGACCCAGACCGCGCGGGAGTCGCGGGGATCGAATTCGACCGGCCCGGCCCAGTGAATCGCATGCCCTTCGAGCCACGGCACGCCGGCGGCGTCGCGCCGGAAGCCACGCGCGATGACGTCGGTCCAGGTGGCGCCGGCGTCGTTCGACACCAGGATGCGGTCGCCTTTGGCGTCGCCTTGTGGAATAAACGTGTTGATGGTCGAGACGACAAGGCGGCGCGGGTTGACCGGGTCGACGCTGATGCCGGCGAACGGGCGCGTCCAGCCGGCCGGCGTGACGTCGGCCCAGGCACCCGTGGCGATCTTGTAGCGCCAGACCTGGCCCCGTTGCATCGGTTCGTTACCGCTCTTGTCCGGATGCGGACCGGCGCCGTCGGCGTACGCGATATACAGGTTGCCTGCGCCATCGAGCGCGGCACGCTGGGGCATCAGGCCGGCCGGTCCGCCTGTCACCGGCTGGAAGCTCGCGCCGGCATCGTCGCTGCGGTACAGGTTGGGGCCGACGCTGCCGAAGCGCGAGACGCCGACGAACACGCGGCGCGCGTGTCCATCTTTTACGCTGGCGGGATCGGGCAGCACGATGTTCAGGCCGACGTCGTTCGGCGTCGTCGTGACGGGCAGCGCGTCGTTTCTCTGCCAGGTCTTGCCGGCGTCGTTACTGGCAAACAGGCCGTTGCGGCGTGAGCCGAGGTACAGGCGTGTATTCGTCGATTGATTCGATCCCGGATCGACAGCGAGCCGCTCGCCGTTTTGCCGGCCGAAGCCATTGCCGTGGGTTTTGAACTGGGCGGTGACATCGACGACGTCGAAGGTCTTGCCATAGTCGGTCGAGCGCAGGATGGCGGTGCGGCCGCCGTTCAGGTAGGCGATACCGGCCAGCAGCCAGATATTGCCGGCGTTGTGCGGATCGACGGCGAGTGCATCGATGCCCAGGAAGCCCGTCTGGTCTTCGCCGACCCAGTCGAGCAGCGGATACCAGCAGCCCTCTTTTGCGCTCCAGCGGTAGGCGCCGCCAACATCGGTGCGCGCATAGGCGACGTCCGGCTCGCTGCGGCTTGGCACGACGGCCGTCACGAAGCCACCGCCACCGATGGCGACGCTGTCCCAAGCATAGGCGACGGTCGATGCAGTCGATGCAGTCGATACAGTCGCTGATACCTCAGCGCCGGATGATGACGCCGCGGTCGCTGTGTCCGTGACGGTGGCCGTGGCCGTGGCAGCGGCCCCGACGACGATGGCCGCGACCGCGCCCACGAACACGCCAAGCTGGCGCGCGTACGTGGAAGGCATGGTGTCTCCTGATTGTTCTTATGTGTCGCCTGTGGGTGGCGACTATTAGCTTGATGCAAACCATGCTAAACAATACAGACGACGCTGGCAAGCAGAATGTTCGCGCTAACAAATAATTTTCAGGATAGGAAGCAGGATCTCGCCCAACATCTCCACGCAGGCATGATTGCGTATAACATTGGCGACCTATACGAATTCAACACAGGAGATTGCATGAACATCAGCGGAGAAATGATCATTGGCGCACGCATCGTGCGCGGCGCAGCCGGCACCGTGCGTGCCTACAACCCGGGCACGAAGCAGGAGCTCGAACCCGCGTTCGGTCTTGCCTCGCCCGACGACCTGGCCCAGGCCTGCCTGCTGGCCGACGCCGCCGTCGAACCGTACCGCGCGCTGAGCCTGGAAGAGCGCGCCAATTTTCTTGAAACGATCGCGCAGCGCATTTTGGATCTGGGTCCGGCACTGATTGAGCGCGCCAGCCAGGAAAGCGGCTTGCCGACGGCGCGCCTCGAAGGCGAGCGTGGCCGCACCGTCGGCCAGTTGCGCCTGTTCGCCAAGGTCGTGCGCGACGGCTTGTTCCTTGAAGCGACGCTCGACTCGGCCCTGCCCGAGCGCACGCCGCCGCGCGCCGACCTGCGCATGCGCAAGATTCCCGTCGGCCCGGTCGCCGTATTCGGCGCCAGCAACTTCCCGCTCGCGTTTTCCGTCGCCGGTGGCGACACCGCTTCGGCGCTCGCCGCCGGCTGCCCGGTCGTCGTCAAGGCGCACAATGCGCACCTGGGCACGTCCGAGCTGGTCGGCAAGGCTGTGTTGCAGGCAGCGCTCGACTGCGGCATGCCCGAAGGCGTGTTCTCGCTGCTGATCGGCGAAGGCAACATGATCGGCGGCGACCTCGTGAGCCATCCGGCAATCCGTGCGGTCGGCTTTACCGGTTCGCGCGCAGGCGGGCTGGCCTTGGCGCAGATCGCCAGCCGCCGCAAGGAACCGATTCCCGTCTACGCCGAGATGAGCAGCATCAATCCGGTCTACCTGCTGCCGGGCGCGCTGGCCACCGGCGGCGCCGCGCTGGCAGGCGCGTTCGTCGACTCGCTGACGATGGGCGTCGGCCAGTTCTGCACCAACCCGGGCCTGGTGATCGGCGTGGCCGGGCCGCAGCTCGACGCGTTCCGCACTGCGGCAGCGGCAGCGCTGCAACTCAAGCCGGCGGGCACGATGCTCACCGCGGGCATCCATACTGCCTATACGGACGCGGTGGGTATGCGCGCCGGTATCGCGGGCGTGACGCTCGTCGCGCACGGCAGCAGCGAAGGCGCGGGCTGCGCGGCGAAGGCGGCGCTGTACGAGTGCGACGCCGCCACCTTCCTGGCCAATCCGGCGCTGGAAGAAGAAATCTTCGGCCCGGTCTCGCTGCTGATCGCGTGCCAGGATGAAGGAGAGCTGCTGGCAGTGACGCGCCACCTGGAAGGCCAGCTGACGGCCACCGTGCATGCAGTCGCGAGCGACCATGCACTGGCCGGCGCCCTGTTGCCGCTGCTGGAACGCAAGGTCGGCCGCATCCTGTTCAATGGCTTCCCGACCGGCGTCGAGGTGGCGCATGCGATGGTGCACGGCGGCCCGTTCCCGGCCACCACCGATCCACGCAGCACCTCGGTGGGCGCGACTGCCATCGAACGCTTCCTGCGCCCCGTTTGTTACCAGGACGTGCCGGCTGGCCTGCTGCCCGATGCGCTCAAGGACGGCAATCCGCTGCGGATCGCCCGCCTGGTCAATGGCGAGCTGAAGCTGCCTGCGTAAGCACCACGAACGCTGACCAGGGTTGCGGGACCAACACCGCGGCCATGGTCAGCGTCTGCGTCCGCTTCTACGTCTACAAATGCTGCCGTTCGATATCCTCGGCATCTCCGGACAACATATGCGCATCGTCCGGGGCGAACGCGAGTTCGACCCGGATCTCGCTGGCCAGGATGGCCTTGCCGGCCGGCGGACGATCGCCGTCGACACGCACCCAGGACAACGCGAGCTCGCTGAAATTGACGCGGTCTTGCCGCGCCAGCAAGTACGACACATCGAATTCGATCCGTGGCGTGCCGTGGTGCGCTGCGGCGGCGATCTGGAATGCGCCCAGTGTGCCGATGAGCGACGCCTCACGCTCCGCCTGCGACGCAACCACGGCCGGCAGGTCGAGATACAGCGCATAGAAAAAGCCGCCCTTCTTCGCGGCCGTGCCGACGGCCAGGTTGTCAAACACCAGCTTGATCGTGCCCGGCATCTGTCGAGAATTGGAAAGAGAATCGGACTTGGAATCCAGCTCACCAACATCACGGCACAGCGCAACGACCCGTGCAAGTTCGGCCGCATCGCTTTTCCCCAGCCGCAGCAGCACCGATACCGATTGCTCATCGAAAGGCACTTGCGCCACGCCACTCACTGACCGCCGTGTGCTCGACAGGCGGCGCCCTGCCACCGTCCTGAACGACTGGAACGGCGGCCGCTCCAGCAGCGCTGCACGGGCCGCAGAAACGGCAGGGACCGGTGGCAGCGTCGTCGGTACAGCGTTGGACGCATACGTCGTGCCCAGCCAGCCGGGGATTCTGGTCTTGTAGCGCTCGATGCTCAGACCGCTCGCATACACATGGTTGCCTGCCCAATAGACATCGCTGTTGGTCGACGAATACGGATTCGCTGACTTGGGCATGGTCTTGCCCGTTAGCAGCGACCATGCATGCGTCAAGCGGTCGACACTGGCGTGATGCAGGAAAAAGATGGGATCGAGCGGCGACTGCATCGTGCTCATGACGCCGCCGATCAGATCATGGATGGGATTGTGCACGTCTTCGATGCTCGGCTCGAACGCGTTGCTCTTGCCACGCTGAAAATTGCGCACCGCCGACGCGAATGGCGCCAGGCTCAGTGCGCTGCGAACGTTCGAACTCTGCCTGGGCACATACAGCGGATTGCCGGGCGCCGTATCGGTAAACTCCGCTGGCAAGGTCGCGTACGCATAATAGTCCCAATACGGCAGAGTCAGGTTCGGATTGCCGGACACGGTACGCAATTGCTGCTCGAAGTGATACAGATACCCGCGGTGCCATGAAATGAAATAGGGCACGCCGTGCGGACAGGTGTTGACATGCACATTGGACCAGTAAGACAGTGAGCCGGGGCTGGCCTGACTGGCGTTGGCGCGCATCGTCGCAATGGCATTGACGAAGGCCGGATATTGATTGGTGGTCTTGAACTGTTTCCATTCAAGCCGCGGCCCACTACTCGCCTGCGCGGCCGCCAGGCCGGGAAAACACTGTAAGACAGTGACCCCGATACCTGTTTTTAGAAACGTTCTCCTCGCGCCACTATGGGTTTTCATCGCATCCCCCGACTGAACAAAAAACGCTACATGTTCAGTCGAGTGTAGGAAAAGATCCGGCGGATGGCGCGCGCACGATTGTCCGATTTAACAGCGATCAAAAACGCGCCAAAGCGCGTGGCTCACATCGGACAATTGGTGCGCTGACAGCGATAAATCCAATGAAGCTTAACGCGTGTTGCCGCGCGTCGCGACATCCAGCCACACGGCCAGTGTCAGAATCAAGCCCTTGACGATCATTTGCCAGTACGCATCCACATCCAGCATCGACATGCCATTGTCCAGGCTTGCCATCACGAGGGCGCCGACCAGGGCGCCATGCACGGTGCCGGCGCCGCCGCGCATCGAGGTGCCGCCGATGAAACAGGCAGCGATCACGTCGAGCTCGGCCGACACCCCGGCCGACGGCGAACCGGCCGCCAGGCGCGCCGTGTTGATCAGGCCAGCCAGCGCGCACATCAGGCCCATCAGGCCGAAGATCCACAGCTTCACCTTGCGCACGTCAATGCCGGACAGGCGCGTCGCTTCCATATTGCTGCCCACCGCGTAGATGCGGCGGCCGAACACGGTCTGCCGTGCGATGTAGCTGAACACACCCAGCAGCACCAGCAGGATCAGCACCGGCAGCGGAATGCCTTCGTAGCTGTTGAAGGTCGAGATCAGGCCAGCCAGAACTGCGCCCGCAATCACCACGCGCAGCGCCGAGCGCCACATCGGAATGACCGGCAGCTTGTGGCGCGCCTGGCTCGCACGCTGGCGCCAGACCAGCACGCATGTCAGCACGAACAGGGCCACGCCCAGGATACTGCCCCACAGCGGCGGCAGGTACGCCTGGCCCAGCTGCTCCATGCCAGGCGACACGGGCGCCACGGTGGCGCCGCCGGTCAGCCCCAGCACGACCCCGCGGTACGCCAGCATCCCGCCCAGGCCGACAATAAAGGACGGTATGCCCGCATACGCCGTCAGGTACCCGTTCAGGAACCCGCACAACAGGCCCGCACCGAGCACGATGAGGACCGACAGCGGCAGCGGCAAGCCATGCGTGACATCGAGCACGGCGGCCATCCCGCCCAGCAGACCCAGCAGCGAGCCGATGGACAGGTCGATTTCGCCGGCGATGATGACGAACACCATGCCGCAGGCGAGGATACCGGTCACCGACATCTGGCGCATCAGGTTCGACAGGTTGCGCGCCGAGGTAAAGCCGCCGTCCGTCTTCCAGCTGAAGAAGGCCCAGATCAGCGCGATCGCCACCAGCAGCGCCAGAATCTTGTACTGCGTGAAAATCCGTTTGAACGTCATCGTGGTCATTGTGTGATTGTGGTTGTCATGCGTGATGTGGGATCGATGGCGCGGCGGCGGCCTGGCCCAGCGCGGCGGCCAGCACCGTTTCCTGGTTCAGGTCCTGGTTGACGAAGTCGCCGTTCAGGCGCCCTTCCTTCATCACCAGCACGCGGTCGGACACGCCCAGGACTTCGGCCAGTTCGGACGAGACCATGATGATCGCGATCCCCTGCGCCGCCAGTTCCAGCATCAGTTTGTAGATTTCGAACTTGGCGCCAACGTCCACGCCGCGCGTCGGTTCATCCAGGATCAGCACTTTCGGGCCAGTCAGCAGCATCTTGGCCAGCACCGCCTTTTGCTGGTTGCCGCCCGAAAGCGACGTGATGGCCAGGGCCGGCGTCGCGGTCTTGAGCGCCAGCCGGCTGATTTGCTCGCTCACGGCGCCCGCTTCTTCGTGGTCGTCGATGCGGCTCGCGTGCGAAAAGCGCGGCAGGACCGACAGCGTGATGTTCTCGCCCACCGACAGGTCGCGCACGATGCCGTGGTGCTTGCGGTCTTCGGGCACCAGCGCGAAGCCGGCACGGATGGCTTTCAGGGGTTCGGACGTATCGACCTTGCGGCCCTCGAGCCAGACTTCGCCTTCATGCTTGCCCGGGTACGCACCAAAGATGGCCGTCACGAGTTCCGTGCGCCCGGCCCCGACGATCCCGGCGATGCCGAGAATTTCGCCGCGCCGCACCTGGAACGACACGTCGTCGACCTTCTTGCGACCCGGCTGCTCCGGGTCGTAGCACGTGATGTGGCGCGCCTCCATGACCACCTCGCCCACCGGATGCGGCAGCGACGGATACATCTGGCTCATCTCGCGGCCGCACATCTGGTTGATGATGCGCTCGACGCTCATCGCTTCCATCGGCGTGGTGGCGATATGCTTGCCGTCGCGGATGACGACGACGGTGTCGCAGATGGCCGCGACTTCTTCGAGCTTGTGCGAGATGTAGACGCAGGCGACGCCCCGGCTTTTCAGGTCGCGGATGATGTCGAGCAGGACCGCGATCTCCGACGCCGTCAGCGATGCCGACGGCTCGTCGAGGATCAACAGGCGCGCGTTCTTGTTCAGGGCCTTGCCGATCTCGATCAGCTGCTGGTGCCCGCCGCCGTAGTGCTTCACCGGCAGCACCACGTTCACATCCGGCAGTTTCAGGCCGCGCAGGATCTCGGCAGCCTTCTGGTTCATGGCCGGATAATCCATGCGCCCGCCGGGCAGCGTGATCTCATTACCCAGAAAAATATTCTCGGCCACGCTCAGTTCGGGCACGAGCATCAGTTCCTGGTGGATGATGATGATGCCGGCGTCCTCAGTCTCGCGCACCGAGCGCGCCCGGAGTAGCTGGCCATCCAGCACGATCTCGCCCTCCCAGGTCCCGTGCGGATAGACGGCCGACAGCACCTTCATCAGCGTCGATTTGCCGGCGCCGTTCTCGCCGCACAGGCCGATGCACTCGCCCGGGCGGATCGCCAGGTCGATGCCATCGAGCGCGGGCACCCCGTTGAATCGCTTGGCGATTCCCTTCATTTCAAGCAGATAGCCGGCCATCGAAAGACTCGTTTCAAGACGTTGGACCACCGGCCGGCGAGGCTCGCCAGCCGGTGCGCCCGCAGGCGCGGACGCTGTAGCAGCGTGACGCCGGCTTATTTGCCGGCCAGCTGGCCCTGGGTGTAGAAGCCGTCCTTGACCAGCATGTCGACGTTGGCCTTGTTCAGCAGGATCGGCTTGAGCAGGATGGTGTTGACGGGCTTGAAGCCGTTATTCAGCTGCGCGTTGTAGGCCGGCTTTTCATTGCGCACCAGTTGCACGGCCAGCGTCGCGGCGCTGGTGGCGATATTGCGCAGCGGCTTGTAGACCGTCATCGACTGCGTGCCGGCGATCACGCGGCGCACGGCGGCCAGGTCGGCGTCCTGGCCCGAGACCGGGACCTTGCCGGCCAGCTTCTGCGAGGCCAGCGCCTGGATCGCGCCACCGGCGGTGGCGTCGTTCGAGGCCACGACGGCGTCGATCTTGTTGCCGTTGGCGGTCAGCGCATTCTCGATGATCGCCATCGCTTCGGACGGGCTCCAGTCCTTGACCCACTGGCGGCCGACGACCTTGATGTCGCCCTTGTCGATCAGCGGCTGCAGCACCTTCATCTGGCCTTCGCGCAGGATCTTGGCGTTGTTGTCAGTCGGCGCGCCGCCCAGCAGGTAGTAGCTGCCCTTCGGCTTGAGCGCGACGATCGACTGCGCCTGCAGTTCGCCGACGGCCTTGTTGTCGAACGAGATGTAGGCGTCGACATCGGCGTTGAGGATCAGGCGGTCGTACGACAGCACCTTGATCTTGGCTTTTTTCGCTTCGCGGATCGCGTTGTTCAGCACCGTCGCGTTGTATGGCACGATGACCAGGACGTCCACGCCGCGCGAGATCAAGTTCTCGATCTGGGCGATCTGGCGCTGCTCGCTGGCGTCGGCCGACTGCACGTAGACCTTGGCGCCGAGCTTTTCGGCCGCGCCGATGAAGTAGTCGCGGTCACGGGTCCAGCGCTCCAGGCGCACGTCGTCGATCGAAAAGCCGATCTTCGGATTCTTGGCGTCGGCCATGGCAGGGGCCGATGCGAACAGCATTGCGCAACCGATGCCGACTGCCGTGATGAGTTTTTTCATGCTTGTCTCCAGTTATTTTCGACGCGTGGACAGTACCGTCCAGGCGAAGTTCCGACATTCTGCTCAAGAATGGCTATGAATGCCACTTTTAGTCATCGTACAAACTGCCGTTTAGTGGTTATGCCGCGGCATCGCGCCGGCCACGGCCCGGTACGGCAAGGCCAGTTCCATGCAGGCGCCCGTGTGCAGCTGGCCCACCGTCGCGCGGTAGATCTCTTGCCACGGGGTCTGGCTTGGCGGGATCGCGGGCGGCGTATCGAGCTTGCGCGCCTCGAGTTCGGCGTCCGACAGCAGCACGTCGCAGCGGCCGTGCACCAGGTCCACGCGCACGATGTCGCCCGTGTGCAGCAGCGCCAGATTGCCGCCGGCCGCGCTTTCGGGTGACGCATTCAGGATCGACGGACTGTCCGAGGTGCCCGACTGGCGACCATCGCCCAGCGTCGGCAGGTTGTTGATGCCGCGCTTGATCAGCGCATCGGGCGGTTGCATGTTGACGACTTCGGCCGAACCGGGCCAGCCGATCGGGCCCGCGCCGCGGATAACCAGCATCGTCTGCTCGTCGATACCCAGTTCAGGGTCATTGATGCGCGCATGGTAATCGTCCGAGCCGTCGAACACGACGACCTTGCACTCGAAGCAGTTCTCCGCGCCCGGCGTGGCCAGGTAGCGTTCGCGAAAGCTCGGCGAAATCACGCTCGTCTTCATGATCGCGAAATCGAACAGGTTGCCCTTCAGGACCAGGAAGCCTGCGTTTTCCTTGAGCGGATCGGCGAATGGGCGGATCATCTCGCGGTCCATCGTCTGGTGCATGTCGATGTTCTGGGCCAGCGTTTTGCCGGTCACCGTCAAACGGTCCGAGCGCAACAGGCCCGCCTGATCGAGTTCCCACATCACGGCCGGCACGCCGCCGGCGCGGTGGAAGCGCTCGCCCAGGTATTTGCCGGCAGGCTGCATGTTCAGCAGCAGCGGCACTTCGTAACCGTAGGTCATCCAGTCCTCGGTCGTGATCTCCACGCCCGCATGGCGCGCCATGGCCATGATGTGCGGCTGCGCATTGCTCGAGCCGCCGATGGCCGCGTTGACGACGATCGCATCGAGGAACGCGTCGCGCGTCAGGATGTTTGACGGGCGCACGTCTTCCATCGCCAGGCCGACGATGCGCCGGCCCGTCTCGTACGCCATCTGGCCGCGCTCGCGGTACGGCGCGGGAATCGCGGCGCAACCGGTCAGCGACATGCCCAGCGCTTCGGCCACGGCGTTCATCGTGGAGGCCGTGCCCATCGTGTTGCAATGGCCGGCCGACGGCGCCGAGGCGGTGGCGATATTCATGAATTTCTGTTCGTCGATCGAGCCGGCGGCCAGTTGACGGCGCGCCTTCCAGATCGCCGCGCCCGAGCCCACCAGTTCACCGTCGAACCAGCCGTCGAGCATCGGCCCGCCCGACAGCACGATGGCCGGCATGTCGACGGTCGACACGGCCATCAGCTGGGCCGGCGTGGTCTTGTCGCAGCCGGTCGTCAGCACCACCGCATCGATCGGGTAACCATGCAGGATCTCGACCAGGCCGAGGTAGGCCAGGTTGCGGTCCAGCGCCGCGGTCGGGCGGCGGCAGTTTTCAAAGATCGGGTGCAGCGGGAATTCCATCGGGATGCCGCCGGCATCACGGATGCCGTCGCGCACGCGCTTGACGAGTTCCAGGTGGATCCGGTTGCACGGCGTGATGTCGCTGCCGCTCTGGGCGATGCCGATGATCGGTTTGCCCGAGCGCAGTTCGTCGGGCGTGATCCCGTAGTTCATGAAGCGCTCGAGGTACAGTGCCGTCATGTCGATCCGCTCCGGATTGTCAAACCAGTCCTGCGAGCGGAAACGGAAGGTGGATTGCTTGGTCATGCGGTGATTCTCCAGTGCGCGTTACAGGTGCAACGCATGTTGCGGCAGGCCCGGCGCATCGGCGCGGAACGTGAACAGGCCACCGGCCAGCGGCTGCGCCAGCAGATCGGCCTCGCTCAAACCCTTGCGCGCGGTGGTGGCATACACGGTGCGCAGATCGTCGCCGCCAAAGGCCGGCTTGGTGATGTTCGCGCACGGGAAGCGCACCTCACCGACCTTGCGTCCTTGCGGATCGTAGCGGTCGATGCGCCAGCCGCCGAAGACGGCTACCCAAAGGTGCCCTTCGGCGTCGACTGCCATGCCGTCCGGATGGCCGCTGCCTTCTTGCGTGACGAACAGGCGTTTGCCCCTGATCGCGCCGTCCGGGCCCAGGTCGAACGCGTAGATGGTGCGTGCCAACGTGTCGGTGTGGTACAGCGTGCTCGCGTCCGGGCTGATGGCCGGGCCATTGGTGATGATATAGCCGGCGTCCATTGCGCGCGCCGGCTGGCCGGCGCCGTCGAAGCGGTACAGCGTGCCGGTGGCCTCGCTCTCGCCATTGTCCATCGAGCCAAACCACAGACGCCCGGCTGCATCGACGTGGCCATCGTTGAAGCGGTTGCCCGGCAGGTCGGCTTCGACGCGGGCCAGCGCGATGAACGCGCCGTCGTTCTCGGCAAAGCGGTACAGGCCATCTTCGAGCCCGCACACCATGCCACCATCGTCGCTCGGCGCGAGAAAGCCGATCTGCGACGGCGCATCCCAGCTCTGGCGCGCGCCGCCGTCTTCATCGCAGCAGTGGATGCGGCGGCCCTTGATGTCGACGAACCAGATCTTGCGCCGGACCGCGTCCCACAAGGCGCCCTCGCCCAGCGTGGCCTTGACGTCCCACAGGCAGTGCACGGCGCCGCTCATGCGCCGTACCAGCCAGCGTCGACGAAGTATTCGCGGCCGCTGCAGCGGCGCGCGTTGTTCGAGGCCAGGAACAGCGACAGCGCCGCCACGTCCTGCATCTCGACGCGCTGCGGCAGGCACTGGCCGGCCAGAATGCGCGCTTCTTCTTCCGGCGTGTGCCACAGCGCCTGCTGGCGCGGCGTGCGTACGGCGCCCGGGATGACAGTATTGACGCGGATGTTCTCGGCGCCGAGGTCGCGCGCCAGGCCGCGGCTCATCGCCTCGATCGCCGCCTTGGCCATCATGTACAGCGACAGCTGGTTCGACGCGAGGTACCACGAGATCGAGCCGAAATTGAGGATCACGCCACTGCCCTGGCGGCGCATCATCGCGACCGCCGCCTGGCTGCAGAAATAGGTGTGGCGCAGATTGACCGCCATCCGGCTTTCCCAGTAGTCGGGCGTGACGTCGTCGATGCCGTGGCGGTCGTCGTTGGCGGCGTTATTGAGCAGGATGTCGATGCCACCAGCATCGGCTTCGATGGCGGCAAAGGTCGCGGCCAGCGCATCGAGGTCGGTCAGGTCGCACGGCAAAAAGCGTGGCTTGTGCGCGGAACCGGCCAGCGCGTCGGCCAGCGCCGTCGATGCTTCCCTGGCGATGTCGAGGAACCAGACCTGCGCGCCCTGGCCGGCAAATGCCGTCACCAGTTCGCTGCCGATGCCGGTACCGCCACCGGTGATGACGACGCGCTTGTCGCGCAGGTCGGGATAGGTCGCGTAGACCAGCGCGGCGGGGGTGGAATCTGGTGTTGAATCGTGCATCGTGAACTCGTGGTTATCTTGAAGCGGATCGGGAAGCGAAACGTGCAGCGCGCCGTCAGGAGGGGTCATGCTGGACGGCCTGCCAGCAGGTCGCGCCGGGCCAGGTTCTGGTACAGCGCGCGCACGCCGAAAGTCCATGGCGTAATGGTGTCGCTGCGGCCGACCGTGTTGACCAGGGCGCCCAGCGCCGGGGTCGAGATGGTGACCTTGTCGCCCGGGTGGTGCGTAAAGCCGCCACCGGCCGCGCCGCGGTCCTTGATCGGCGAGAACATCGTCCCCAGAAACAGCATGAAGCCATCCGGATACTGGTGATGCGCGCCGCAGGTCTGGGCCACCAGATCGAGCGGGTCGCGGCTGATCTCGCGCATGCGGCTCGAGCCGGCCAGCGTGAAGCCGTCGTCCGCGCCCTCGATCAGCATGCCCACTTCGCAGCCGCGCAGCGTGTCGAGCGTGAAGTCGCCGTCGAAGAGGCGCACGAACGGGCCGATGGCGCACGAGCCGTTGTTGTCCTTGGCCTTGCCCAGCAGGAGCGCGCTGCGCCCTTCAATGTCGCGCAGGTTGACGTCGTTGCCCAGTGCGGCGCCAACGATTTCGGCGCGGCTGTTCACGGCCAGCACGATCTCGGGTTCCGGGTTGTTCCAGTGCGACGACGGGTGCAGGCCGACCACCGCGCCATGGCCCAGCGACGACATCGGCTGCGATTTGGTGAAGACTTCGGCGTCCGGGCCGATGCCCACTTCCATGTACTGCGACCACAGGCCGCGCGCGCTCAGCTCCGT
The DNA here is from genome assembly GCA_014841595.1 of Oxalobacteraceae sp. CFBP 8761. Lineage (NCBI taxonomy): Bacteria > Pseudomonadati > Pseudomonadota > Betaproteobacteria > Burkholderiales > Oxalobacteraceae > Oxalobacteraceae sp. CFBP 8761. Next base: position 2,396,661 of record JACYUE010000001.1, read on the forward strand.
TTTCAGGCGCATCGCGGCGCTGGAACCCGGCACCATCTCGGCCAGGTTGGTGCCGATGGTGGCCTGCAGCTCCGTGCGCAAGGCAGAGGCGCGGGCAGGATCGCCCTTGGCCTGTTCTTCGATGACGCGCTCGAGCAGGCTGACGGCAAACGTCACGCCGGCGGCCTTGATGGCCTGCAGGTCGCATGGCGCGAGCAGCCCGACGCCGCCCTCGCCCAGGCCACCGTCCAGCGCGGCCTGCAGCAGGCTGGCAGCGTCGCCCAGGTCCTCGCCCGCCGCGCTCCTGACGATCGCCAGCATGTCGGCGGCATCGCGCTCGAACAGGTCGGCGACGGTGGCCGCGTGGTGGGTGATGTCGATCAGGCGGCCGGCGCGCACGGCGACGACTGCCGGGCCGTCGATCGGCGCCGGGCGCCAGACGCGGCCAACCAGCAGGGCCGACGCGATGTCATCGGGTAGCGAAGATGCGGTCATGTTCTCTCTCGTTCGTGGTGATGGGTCTTGGCGGGCGCGCAGACGGATGCAAAGCAGCGTGGCGCGGGCAACCGGGACAGACCGGTACTCAGGAGGTGTGACGGGAAGGCGCGCGGCGCAGCGTGGCTGCAGCCACGCCGGCGGGCAGCCGGGTGTGCGGGTCTGGCATGGTGGTCTCCTGATGCTTTTTGATTATTTTAATGTGCGTCACAACAATCCTTTAACAGAATTGTTAGCGCAACCATTGCAGTCTAAACTTCTGCTCGGACGGTTGTCAACGAATTATTGGAAAGCTTGCAGGCGGGAGAGACGGGTACAGAAATCGTTGCTGCGTGCTGGCCCCGGCCCACGGCGGGGCCAGGACGGCATCTTGATCAGAGGGTCCGCGCAGCAGCAGGCAGGCGTGCTGGCGGGCGCACGCGTGGCGCGGCGTCGGACTGGCGCCGCACCAGAACGAAGTCCATCCGCGTCTGCTCCGGCTCGGCCGGTTCTTCTTCGCGCATTGCGCGCACACGCCGCACCAGCGCCTGCACCGCTTCACGCGCCATCTCGGCAATCGGCTGGCGCACCGTCGTCAGTTCGGGCCAGATGGTCGTGGCCAGCGCGGTATCGTCGAAACCGGTCACGGTGAGGTCGCCCGGCACGTCCAGCGCCAGGCGGTGCGCGACAGCGACCGTGGCGGCAGCCATGTCGTCGTTGCTGGCGAAGATCGCTGTCGGTCGCTCGGCGAGCGCGAGCAACTGCTCGGCCGCGTCCAGGCCCGAGCGGTAGGTGAACATCCCCTGCACCACCAGTTCATCGGCCGCGTCGGCGTTCATTTCCGCGATCGCGGCGCGGTAGCCGTCGAGACGGCGCGCGCTAGCGCTCTGGTTCGGGTGGCCGACGATGAAGCCGATGCGCTGGTGGCCGAGGGCGATCAGGTGGCGCGTCATGTAGTGGGCGGCATCGTAGTCGTCGATGCTGACGGCGCCCAGGCCCGGTGCGGGCGAACCGCAGGCAACGACGACGGCGGGAATGCCGGCGCGTTCCACGCAACCCAGCACGGCTTCGCTGTCGCACAGGGGTGGCGGCAGGATCACGCCATCCAGCCCGTTGTCGATCAGGCGCTGCGTGTGTTCGGTTTCGTGGTTGCCCGCTTCGCACTTCTCGACGAACAATTGCACGTTGTTCAGGCCCGACTGGTTCAGCAGGCCGACGAGAAATTCGCTCAGGTACGCGGCACTCGGGTTGCTGTACAAGAAACCGACGCGAATCGGCTTGGAACCGGCCAGATTGCGCGCTTCCTGGTTCGGCGTATAGTTCAGTGCAGCGACCGCATCGGCAACCTTGCGCCGAGTGCTCTCACGCACCAGGGTTTTCCCGTTCATGACGCGCGAGACCGTCATGGCGGACACGCCGGCCAGTTTGGCGACGTCCACCATCGTTGGCTTACCGTGTTCCATCGCTTCACGGATGCTGTCGAGCGTCACTTTACTCATGTCAGGATTGTTTTCAAGGCCAGGGAAATGGGCTTGATGTTAGCACAGCAACGCTTGGGATTGCGCTAACATCCTCTCGCGTCGACCGGCGCTGCAACGTCGCGGCACATGACGGCAGCGCGCCGACTGGCTATAATCCCGGTCTTCGCATCGAAGGATTCCCCATGTCATTGCTAGCCCACGAGCTTGAACTGCTCTCGCCCGCCAAAACCGCCGAGATCGGGCGCGAGGCGATCCTGCACGGCGCCGATGCCGTCTATATCGGCGGCCCGGCATTCGGGGCGCGGCATAATGCCAGCAACCCGCTCGAGGACATTGCCGGGCTGGTGCAGTTCGCGCACGCCTACCGGGCGCGCATCTTCGTGACCATGAACACGATCATGCACGACAGTGAACTCGAGCTGGCACGCAAGCAGATCTGGCAGCTGTACGAGGCCGGCGTCGATGCGCTGATCATCCAGGACATGGGCTTGCTTGAACTCGACCTCCCGCCGATCCAGCTGCATGCCAGTACCCAGTGCGATATCCGTGGGCCAGAGAAAGCGAAATTCCTCGCCGACGTCGGTTTTTCGCAGCTGGTGCTGGCGCGCGAATTGACGGTCGAGCAGATCCGCAAAATCCATCAGGTAACCGACACACCGCTCGAATACTTCGTGCACGGTGCGTTGTGCGTGGCGTACTCGGGCCAGTGCTATATCTCGCACGCCGACAACGGCCGCTCGGCGAACCGGGGCGACTGCTCGCAGAATTGCCGCCTGCCCTACACGCTCAGTGATGGTCAGGGCCGCGTGGTTGCGTTCGACAAGCACCTGTTGTCGATGAAAGACAACGATCAGAGCCGCAACCTGGGCGCGCTGGTCGATGCGGGCATCCGCTCGTTCAAGATCGAAGGCCGCTACAAGGACATGGGTTACGTGAAAAACATCACGGCCCACTACCGGTTGCTGCTCGACGAACTGCTGGACCAGCGGCCGGAATTCGTGCGCGCCTCGAGCGGCCGCACGCGCGTCATGTTCACGCCGGATGTCGACAAGAACTTCCACCGCGGCCATACCGAGTACTTTGCGCAGGGCCGCCTGACCGACATCGGCGCGTTCGATTCGCCGAAATACGTGGGCGTGGAGCTGGGCATCGTGGCGCGCCTGAATGGCGACAGCTTCGACGTCGTGACGGGCGCGCCGATGGCCAACGGCGACGGCCTGAACTATATGTACAAACGCGACACCGTCGGCATCCAGGCCAACAAGGCGGACAAGCTGGGCGACGAGGCCGATGGCCAGCGCTGGCGCGTGTATCCGAATGAGCCGATGCAGACGCTGGCGGGCTTGAAGGTCGGCACTGTCATCCATCGCAACCGCGACCACGGTTGGGAAGCGACGCTCAACAAGAAATCGTCCGAGCGCAAGGTTGCGCTGGAACTGGTGCTCAGCGAACAGCCGGATGGACTGCGCCTGGACATCATCGACGAGGACGGCATCGCATCGCATGCAGCGGCGGCGATTGCCCTGCAGCCGGCGACGCAGGCCGCGCAGGCAGATGCCTCGCTGCGTTCGAGCCTGGCCAAGCTGGGCAACACCATGTTCGAAGCCGGTCACGTCGAGCTCAAGCTGAGCCAGCCGTGGTTCGTGCCGAGCGCGGCGATCAATGCGCTGCGCCGCGACGCCATCGCGGCGCACGAAGCGGCGCGCCTGGCGGCCTGGCAGCGGCCCGAGCGCAAGTCGGCGACCACGCCGCCGCCGGTGTATCCGGACGTGCAGCTGAGCTACCTGGCCAATGTCTACAACGACAAGGCACGCGCGTTCTACCAGAAGCATGGCGTGCAGCTGATCGATGCCGCGTACGAGTCGCACGAAGAAGCCGGCGAAGTCTCCTTGATGATCACCAAGCACTGCCTCCGCTTCTCGTTCAACCTGTGCCCGAAGCAGGCCAAGGGCGTGCAAGGCGTGCAGGGCCAGGTGAAGGCCGAGCCGATGACGCTGGTCAGCGGCGAAGACCGCTACACGCTGCGCTTTGACTGCAAACCGTGCGAGATGCACGTGGTGGGCGCGATGCGCTCGAACATCCTGAAGCAGCCGCCACCATCGGCCGTGTCGTACACGCCATTGACGTTCCATCGCCAGCGGCCGCGGGCCTGACCGGCTGCTGCCGGCTTATTGTTGTCAACCAAACGGCGCCTGCGGGCGCCGTTGTTCATTTCCGGAGGATCGTGCAATCGATGCCGAGGTTTCGGCATGGGCAACGCCACGCCCGATGCCCATACTTGCGCCACTGTCAACACACCAGGGAGCACAGCATGGAACACGCATCGAAAGTCATCCTCATTACGGGCGCCAGCAGCGGCATCGGTGAAGCCACCGCCCGTTTTCTCGCCGCACAGGGGCACCGCGTCGTCCTTGGCGCGCGCCGCGTCGAGCAGCTGGTGGCGCTGGCAGGCGCCATCCGCGCTGCAGGCGGTGCTGCCGACGTCGCCCGGCTCGACGTCACCAGCATGGAAAGCATGACGGCGTTCGCCGACTTCGCGCTCGACTGCCATGGCCGGATCGATGTCCTCGTCAATAATGCGGGCGTCATGCCGCTGTCGAAACTCGACGCTTTGAAGATCGATGAATGGAACCAGATGATCGACGTGAACATCCGCGGCGTGTTGCACGGGATTGCTGCCGTGCTGCCCGGCATGCAGACGCGTGGCAGTGGTCAGATCATCAATATCGCGTCGATCGGTGCCTATGCGGTCAGCCCGACAGCGGCAGTGTATTGCGCCACCAAGTTCGCCGTGGCAGCGATCACCGAGGGCTTGCGGCAAGAGGTCGGCGGCGCGATCCGCGTCACGCTGGTGTCGCCTGGCGTCGTGGAGTCGGACCTGGCCGAGTCGATCTCGGACTCTGCTGCGCGCGCCGCGATGCGCGAGTTTCGCAAGGTGGCGATCAAGCCGGAAGCCATTGCACGGGCGATCGGGTTCGCGATCGATCAGCCGGCCGACGTGGATGTCAGCGAGCTGATCGTACGGCCCACGGCCAGTCCTTACTGAGGCGGATTTGCCGGCTTGATCATGCCGGGATCTTGAGCCCTTTTTGCACGGTTGGGCGCGCGAGGAATGTAGCGAGCGCGGCCGACACGTGCGGGCAGTTCTCGATGCCGACCAGATCCCCTGCTTCGTAGAAATTCAGCAGGCCATTGATCCAGGGGAAGATCGCGATATCGGCGATCGTGAATTCGTCGCCCGCGATCCAGGCATGCTGCGCCAGTTGGCCCTCGATCACGCCCAGCAGGCGGCGTGACTCGTCGGCGTAGCGGTCGCGGGGGCGCTTGTCCTCATAGTCCTTGCCGGCAAACTTATGGAAAAAACCGAGCTGGCCAAACATCGGCCCCACGCTGCCGATCTGGAACATCACCCACTGGATGACCTGATAGCGCGCGGCCGGGTCCTGAGGCATGAGCTTGCCGGACTTGTCCGCCAGGTAGATCAGGATGGCGCCCGACTCGAACAGCGGCAGCGGCTGGCCACCGGGGCCGGCCGGATCGATGATCGCCGGGATCTTGTTGTTCGGGTTGAGCGACAGGAAGGCCGGCGAATGCTGTTCGTCCTTCGCGAAGTCGACCTTGTGCACTTCGTACGGCATGCCGACCTCTTCCAGCATGATCGGAATCTTGACCCCATTGGGCGTTGGCATCGAGTACAGCTGCAGCCGGTCCGGATGCTGCGCCGGCCATTGCTGCGTGATGGGGAATGCGGAGAGATCGGTCATGGTGATGGCGCCCGCCCGATCAGCCGAACAGCTTGGCGGCGGTCTCGGCGATCAGCTTGCCCTGGTGGCGCGCACCGCCCAGGTCGATCTCGCTTGGTTGACGCTCGCCCTTGCCGCCGGCAATCGTCGTTGCACCGTACGGGCTGCCGCCGGCGACTTCGTCGAGCGTCATCTGCTGCTGGTAGCTGTATGGCAGACCGACGATGGTCAGGCCCAGGTTCATCAGATTCGTGATGATCGAAAACAGCGTGGTTTCCTGGCCGCCGTGCTGGGTGGCCGTCGATGTGAAGGCGCCGCCGACTTTGCCGTTCAGGGCGCCACGTGCCCACAGGCCGCCGGTCTGGTCGAGGAAGGCCGCCATCTGGCTCGGCATGCGGCCGTAGCGCGTTGGTGCGCCGATGATGATCGCGTCGTAGTGCTCCAGCTCATCTACCTTCGCGATGGGCGCAGACTGCTCCAGCTTGAAGTGGCCGTTCTTGGCGATGTCTTCGGGGACGGTTTCAGGGACGCGCTTCACGTCGACCGTTGCACCGGCGCCGCGTGCGCCTTCCGCCACTGCATTGGCCATCGTTTCAATGTGACCGTAGGTCGAGTAATACAGAACCAGTACTTTTGCCATGGACTTCTCCGATAGGTGAAAACAGAAAAGCCATTGTAGCGAGATCGGCAAAGATGCCTGTTTCGCTACAATGGCTTGTCGTGTCGTCTCTGACGTGTCGTCTCTGACGTGTCGTCTCTGACGTGTCGTCTGATTATCGGCGCGGTTGGCGTACGTCAGATCCAGTAAATGAATGCGGCTAGTGCGATGACCAGCGCCACGCGCGTGATGTTGTACGCGGTCTTGTTCCAAGCCTTGAAACGGCGGCGGTACTGGCCCATGTAGAACGAAATGCGGAACAGCTTGCTGACCAGGCCCACCTGGTCGCCCGTTTCGTTGGGCGATGCGGCGGCCGTCATCAGGTTGCGGCCGAGCCAGCGATTCACGCTCTGCATCCAGCGATAGCGCATCGGGCGCTCGACATCGCAGAACAGGATGATGCGGTCGCTGTCGCTGCCATTGATCGCCCAGTGGATATAGGTTTCGTCAAACACGACGCCCTGGCCATCGCGCCAGCTGTGGCGCTCGCCATCGACTTCGATGAAGCAGCGGTCATCGTTTGGCGTGGCCAGGCCCAGGTGATAGCGCATCGAGCCGGCAAACGGATCGCGGTGCGGATTGAGCTTGCCGCCAGGTGGCAGCTCGGCGAACATCGCGGCCTTGACGGACGGGATCGACTGCAGCAGCGCATAGGTCTGCGGGCACAGGCGCTCGGCCGACGGGTGGCTGGCGTCATACCATTTCAGGTAGAAACGCTTCCAGCCATTCTTGAAGAAGGAATTGAAACCGGCGTCATCGTTCTGCTCGGCAGCCTTGATCTTTTTGAGCGCGAGCATGCTCTCGGCTTCGGCGCGGATGATCGGCCAGTTCTCTTGCAGGCGGGCCAGTTCGGGAAATTCGGAGAGCGGTGTAAACGGCGCATTGGGTACGCGCGAAAACTTGTGCATGAAGATATTGATCGGCGCCATGAACGACGAGTGATCGAAAATCTGGCGACGAAACGGTAGACGGACTCGGCCGCGGAAATGGATGTGCAGGATCGATAACACGTAAAAACCGACGACAACCCACTTCATACCATCCTCCATCCCAGTCCATCGCGTGGCTGGCTTGCTTGATCAAGGACGCAGAATACCACAACGGCTATGGGGCCGTTGCGGGCGGGCCAGGTTCACAGGGAGAGATGCCGGCGCATCGGCAAGGGGCGAATTGCGCGCTTGCCGATGGAGGAGAGTTGACGGGCATGAGGGCCCGCCGGGGAAATCTTAGTGCGTCACCGACGTGATCGCGTACCCTTTTTCAGCGATCTGGTCGCTCAGGTGTTCGATGTCGAAATCCTTGATCGCATCGGTGTTGTCTTCCACCTCGTAGCCCTGGGCTTCGACTTCCCAGTCGGTGTTGGTGGCTTCTTCAGGAATGCTTTTCGATTCCGGGACGGCCAGGTACGAAAACTTGCCATCATGTTCAGCTCGGCGATAGATATCCAGGCGCATATTATTTCCTCTATTTAATGTTTGCTTTCGAATGAAAGCGAGCATCTTCACAGTAGAAGATCGCGCTCGACGCGTCTGTTAATTGCCCAACACTCAGTCATGCCATAACGTCATCAGCAACCCGGTTGCTGCCTCAATACCCGCGCCGGCAGCATGACGATGGCTTTGAGCAGATTGAACACGGCATCAACACCGATCCCCAGCAGCCTGAACGGCAGCAGCAAAAGCCACACGACCGGATAGATCAGCAGCGCCAGCAATGCAATCGGCCAGCACACCATCAACAGCAGCACCCACACCAGAAAACTCAGCATATTGCCTCCACGTTGAACATGAAGGCACTTTACCGGCCACCATCTTCAACAGGCCACCCTCATCCGACGCACGGTCATTTCCCCGGCACGAACGGTCGCACACCCCGATAAACGGCCCAGGCAATAGCCATAAGGCTCAATCCAAACAATTAGGGTCAGTGTCGAATTATTGAGCAACTGATTTACTGAAGTTGGCAAACAATTCGACACTGACCCTATTTATCCGTCGAGCAATGACCCATCAATTGGGGTCAGAGTAAAATTATTGAGCAACTGATTTACTGAAGTTGTCAAACAATTCGACACTGACCCTGGTTGGGGGTTAGGCGTATTCGGGGATTTGTTCGGTGACGGATTGGGTGACGACGTCGGCCTGGATCGAGGCTTGCAGGGACGGGATCGAGCCGCCGGCGCGGTAGGCGAAGGACAGGCGCAGCAGGTCGCCGGCTTTGACGGTAATGGGCGTGTAGAGTGGCAGCGTCATGTAGTGGTTCAGCCAGTCGATCGTGGTGGCTTGCTCCTGCACGATGGCCAGGACGTTTTTCGTCACGAAGCGCATGGCGTTCAGGGTGCCGGACTGTTCGATCAGGACCGAGCCTTCCCAGGCGATCAGGCTGTCGACCGGTTGGCCGAAGTCGATGATGCTGTAGACGGCGGGCTGCGACAGCTCGATCGTGCCGGGCTGGACGACGCCGGTTTCCTGGAACTGGACGATCGGGGCGTAGAAGCCGTCGAAGTCGTATTCCTGCTGGAGCGGCTGGACAGCCATGATGACGGCTTCCGGCATGAACAGTGGCAGCGGGCCGCCGAATTTGGCCAGGTAGCGGCGCTTGAACGATTCGATCACTTCGACCTGTTTTTCACGCAGCATGCCGACGTGGATCATTTCGCAGATGACGACATCGACCGGCTCCGGTGGCAGGTAATCGAATGCGTCGGCGTGGACGACTTCGACTTTGTGGCCGTTCGGGTTCATGGCCAGGAAACGGCGCGCTTCGCGCACCATGTCCGGGTTGTATTCGACGCAATAGACTTTCGATGCTTTCTGCGCCGCGAAGAACGACAGCACGCCCGTGCCGCCGCCCAGTTCCAGCACCTTGGCGCCGGGGAATACCGAGTAGTGGATGGCGGACTTGAAGCTGTGCATCCGGTTCTGGTCCATCAGCATATTGTGATGGTAGTGGACTGGAATGAACTGCCCCAGGTAGCAGCTTTCGATTTCGCGTTCGTTCAGCATGATTATCCTCGTCGTCCTGTGTTGTGGGACCGTAGGACTATTATGGATACTCTTTCCTGCGCGCAATCTGTCGAGGTGAGGGGCAAATGACGTCCAATTCAATCCGGACGCCATTCGCCACTCTTTACCGGCCGGACAGCAGTCCGGCCAGTTTGTCGTGCCCGGCCTGCTTTGCCAGCTGGGCAGCGGTGAAGCCTTCTGTATTCTTCAGGCCCGCGTTCGCGCCCTTGGCCAGCAACAGGCGCACGATCCCATCCTGTCCCTCGCGCGCCGCCATCATCAACGGCGTCACGGCGCCGGACGGTCGCGGCGACAGTGCATTGACCTGCGCGCCACGCTCGATCAGCAGTTGCGCGATCGCGGCGTCGCCGCTGGCGGCTGCGTAATGCAGCGCTGTCCAGCCGGGCTGGTTGACCTTTGCGCCCTTGTCCAGCAGCGCGCGCACGGTGTCGCCATCACGCTTGAACGCTGCCATCATCAGTGCCGTGTTGCCGTTGACTGCCTTGCGTTCCAGATCGGTGCCCGGATGCGCCAGCAGATCCTGCACGACCGCCGTCGAGCCTTCGCGGATCGCCAGTACCAGCGCCGGTTCGCCACCCAGCGGATTGAGTTCGTTCGCGTTGACGATCGTGCCGACCATCTTGCGCACGGTGCTTGCATCGTCCATCTGCACGGCGCGGAAGAACGACGACACCTGCTTTTCATTGGGCGCCTGGGCAGCGATGGCATCGACGGCCACCACACTCAGCACACCGGCCGCGCACATGCGCGCCATCGAACGAACAATCCGCATGCGTCAGCTCCTAGCTGTCTGGAACAGGTTGAAGAAGTTCTCGCTCGTCTGCGCCGCGACATCGCGCAGCGACACGCCCTTGAGCGTGGCGATGTACTCGGCCACGTGCGCCACATACCCCGGCTCGTTCATGCGCCCGCGAAACGGCACTGGCGCCAGGTACGGCGAATCGGTCTCGATCAGCATACGCTCGAGCGGCACGGCCAGCGCCACTGCCTGCAGATCCTTGGCGCTTTTAAACGTGACGATGCCCGAGAACGAGATATAGAAGCCCTGCTCCATCGCCGCCTGCGCCACTTCCAGCGACTCGGTGAAACAATGCATCACGCCCGCCACGCCACCGGCGTCGGTGCCGGCGCCCTCTTCCTTCATCAGGCGGATCGTGTCTTCACTGGCGGCGCGCGTATGGATGATCAGAGGTTTACGCGTCTCACGCGACGCGCGGATATGCACGCGAAATCGCTCGCGCTGCCATTCGAGGTCACCCTTGAGGCGGTAGTAATCCAGGCCCGTCTCGCCGATGGCGACGATCTTCGGATGGTCCGCCAGGTCGACCAGCTGCTGCACGGTCGGCTCAGGGGTCTCCTCGTAGTCGGGATGCACGCCGACCGAGGCAAAAATATGCGGATACTGCTCGGCCAGCGCGAGCACTTGCGGAAAGTCCGGCAGGTCGACCGACACGCACAGGGCGTGCGTGACCTGGTTCTCGGCCATCTTGGCCAGCACCTCGGGCATGCGGGCGGCCAGTTCCGGAAAATTGATGTGGCAGTGGGAATCGATAAACATCCCGCCATTGTACGCGAGGCGCCCGGCCGCAGCATGGGCGCAGCCTACGCGCTCAGGCCACCCGCTTGCCCAGAATGATCAGATCTCGCTCGATGCCGTCGAGGTTCGCCACGCGCGGGAAGTTGGCCCAGGTCTCGAACCCGTACTTACCGAACAGCGCCAGGCTCGGCGCATTGTGGCCAAAGATGAAGCCCAGCAGCGTGTGCACCTTGACCTCGGGCGCGAACGCGATTGCCAGCTCCAGGCAGTAGCGCCCCAGGCCCTGGCCGCGCGCGCTTTCGGCGATATAGATCGAGACTTCCGCCGTGCCCGAATACGCCGGGCGGCCATAGAAGTTCGAGTACGACAGCCAGCCAATGACGGCCGGCTGTTCGCTCGTATCGAGCGCATCGTGAATCACCCACAGCGGGCGCCGGTCGGGCGTGTGCTCGTTGAACCAGGCTTCGCGCGACTGCACCGATACCGGTTCGGTATCGGCCGTCACGTCGCGCGAGGCGATGGTGGAATTATAGATATCGACGATGACCGGCAGGTCGTCGCGTCGTGCCAGGCGATGGACGTAGGAAGGCATGCAGCAGGGATGGGTTAGTGACAGAATTTGGTGAGTTACAGAGTATGGGTGGCGCGCGACGAACGCAGCGCGGCGCCGAGAATTTCTTCGATGCGCTGGCGGGCGCGCTGGCCCGATTCATCGGCCGGGAAATGCACGCCGATGCCTTGCGCCTTGTTGTTATTGGCGCCCGCCGGCGTGATCCAGGCGACGGTGCCGGCAATCGGGTATTTGTTCGGGTCGTCCATCAGCGCCAGGATCAGGTAGATCTCGTCGCCGATCTGGTAGGGCTTGGTGGTCGGGACGAACATGCCGCCGTTGCGCAGGAACGGCATGTAGGCCGCATAGAGCGCTGCCTTTTCCTTGATCGCCAGCGACAGCACGGACGGCCGCGGGGCCTGGGCTGCGGTTGCATCTGGCGGATTGGCGCTCATCGTGGTCCTCTCATGTACAGCAGCCAGTGTACTCAAGCAGCATGTCCTCGACAAATAATTTTGCCGACAGCGGATGATCGGCCACTGCGCGCCGCTCGTTCATGGCCTTGATCGCGCGCAGCAGGTTGTTCGTCTGCGCCCGGCCGGCCAGCGCCGCCAGCTCTTTCTGGTAGCGCGGGTAGTAGCGGATCTTGCCCGACAATTTGTACGAAAACACATCGTACAGCCAGCGCTGGGTCCACGCCACCAATGCCGGCAACTCGGCCTTGGCCAGCTTGTCGGCCGCGCGCAGCGCCGCATCCGGCGCCGGGCGCGCCAGAAACGCGAGCAGCACGTCGAGTTCTTCGCGGCTGCCGTGCGCCGATGCGGCCAGCGCCGCCAGCGGTGCGCCGCCCTGCTCGCGCAGCCAGCTGTCGGCATCCGGCACGCTTTGCGCGTTGAGCCACGCCAGCGCGTCATCGTGCGACGGCATCGGCAGCGCGAACTTGCGGCAGCGCGACAGGATCGTCGGCAGCAGCCGGTCCAGGCTATTGGACGACAGCAGGAACACGGTGCCCGGTGGCGGTTCTTCCAGCGTCTTGAGCAGCGCGTTCGAGGCCGGTGTATTCAGCGCCTCGGCCGGATATAGCACCACGACGCGCAAGCCCTGGCGGTGCGTCGAGATATTCATGAAGTCGGCCAGCGCGCGGATCTGCTCGATCTTGATTTCTTTCGACGGCGCCTTGGTCGACTTCGATTTACGATCGCCGTCGCCTTCCTCGTCGCCCGCGCCCGGTTCGTCCTCGAGTGCTTCGGGCCGCACGCGGCGGTAATCGGGATGGTTGTGCTGGGCAAACCAGCCGCACGATGCGCAGACGCCGCAAGCCTGGCCGTCAGGCCGGGCGTTCTCGCACAGCAGCGCCTGGGCAAACGCTTCGATGAAATCGGCCTTGCCGGTGCCGGCCGGGCCGTGGAACAGGATCGCGTGCGGCATGCGCGCGCGCAGCGCCTGCAATTGCGTCCAGGCGGCGCCCTGCCACGGATACATCGTCACAGCAGGCGCTCCAGGACATCCGCGAGTTCGCGCTGGATCGCCTCGATGCTGCGCGTCGAATCGACGACGACGAAGCGCCCCGGGAACTGCGCCGCGCGGCGCAGATACTCGGCGCGGCACCGGCCAAAGAATTCAGCCTGCTCGCGCTCGAACTTGTCGAGCGTGCGCGAAGCCGCAAGCCGTTCGCGCGCTACTTCCAGCGGCACGTCGAACAGCAGCGTCAGGTCCGGCTGCAGCGCTGGATGCACCCATGCCTCGAGTGCTTCCATCTTCTCGCGCGACAGGCCGCGGCCACCGCTCTGGTACGCGAAACTGGCATCGGTGAACCGGTCCGACAGCACCCAGTGACCCTGCGCCAGCTGCGGCGCAATCACCTGCGCGATATGTTCGCGGCGGCTGGCGAACATCAGCAGCGCCTCGGTCTCCAGATGCATCGTTTCGTGCAGCAGCACGTCGCGCAGCTTTTCGCCCAGCGGCGTGCCGCCCGGCTCGCGCGAGGCGACGACGGTCTTGCCATGCGTTGCGAGAAAATCGGTGACGAAACCGATATGGGTCGATTTTCCGGCGCCGTCGATGCCTTCGAACGTGATGAACTTGCCCTGCATGGAACAACTTTCTGTCATTGGGTGGTGATCCCGCGCTGGTAGCGATTCACGGCGCGGTTATGGTCCGGCAGATTGCTGGAGAACTGGCTGGTGCCGTCGCCGCGCGAGACGAAATACAGCGCCGGCGTCTCGGCCGGCGCGAGCGCCGCCTGCAGCGATTGCAGGCCGGGCAGCGAGATCGGCGTGGGCGGCAAGCCGCCGCGCGTATAGGTATTGTACGGCGTGTCGGTCAGCAGGTCCTTCTTGCCGATCTTGCCGACGAACGCGTCGCCCATGCCGTAGATGACGGTCGGATCGGTCTGCAGCAGCATCCCGGTGCGCAGGCGGTTGACGAACACGCCGGCAATCATCGTGCGTTCGCTCTTCTGCCCCGTTTCCTTCTCGACGATCGAGGCCATGATCAGCGCCTCGTACGGCGTCTTGTACGGCAGATCCTTGTTGCGCTTTTCCCAGGCTTCGTTCAGGTGATCCAGCATGGCCTGGTGCGCGCGGCGGTAGATCTCGATCTCGGACGAGCCCTTCGCGAACAGATAGGTATCGGGGAAGAACAGGCCTTCCGGATCCTTGTACTCGGTCGAGATTTTCGCCATCAGTTCGGCGTCGGTCAGCTTGACGGTATCGTGCTTCAGGCGCGTGTGGCTGCTGATCGCCTGGCGCATCTGCTTGAAGCTCCAGCCTTCGATGATCGTCACGGCTTCTTGCGCGAATTCGCCGCGCACCAGTTGCGACAGCAGGCGGCGCGGCGATGTGTTCGGCTTGAGTTCATAGCTACCAGCCTTGATGCGGCCCGCGTCGCCCGTCAGGCGCGCCAGCAGCACGAACAGCGTCGGGTTGACGGGCACGCCGGCGGCGGCCATCTGCTGCGCGCTGGCGGCCACGCCACTGCCGGGGTTGATCGAAAATTCAATCGGGGCACCGGGGACGGGCAAGGCCTGCTTGGTCCACCAGGCAAAGCCGCTGGCGGCGGCGACGGAAACGATGACGCCGGTAACGAGTAATTTTTTTATCAGTGCCATGTCTTTGCGCGGTCAACGTGCGAAATGGACCGCGCCCGGCGCGATTTTCCACACAACTCTATAATGAGGCCGTAATGATAAAGCCTAATTGCCTAAATATAAGCGGATTTTGATGACGACCCAGACAGACATCCAGAACACGCCTTCGCCAGCATCCGGTCACGACCAGCTCGCGGTCGCCGCGCAGGCCATCGAGACTGGCCCGCAGCTCACGCTCGACGACGTCACCGCCGGCTTCATCGCGACGGTACGCGACCAGGGCCTGATCGCCGTGAGCGGTGACGACGCTGCCAAATTCCTGCATACGCAACTGACCAACGACGTCGAGCACCTGACGGCAACGGACGTGCGCTTCGCGGGCTTCTGCACGCCGAAGGGCCGCCTGCAGGCAAGCTTCCTGATGTGGCGCGACGTCGATGCCGTCTACCTGCAACTGCCGCGCGCGATCCAGGCGCCGCTGCAGAAACGGCTGTCGATGTTCGTCATGCGCTCGAAGGCCAAACTTGTCGATGCAACCGAAGCGGCGCCATTCGCCACGGTGCTCGGCCTGGGCGGCGCGCGCGCGCAAGCGGCGCTCGGCCAGATCGTGCCAACGCTGCCGGCCACGCCGATGACCAAGACGGATGGTGCGTTCGGCACCGTGCTGCGCCTGAACGATGCGTTCGGCGCGCCGCGCTACCTGTGGCTCACGTCCGCCGAGACGGCAAGTGCTGCACTGTCCGCATTGGGCACGCAGCTTGCCGTCGGCGGCGACCAGGCCTGGCAACTGGCGACGATCCACGCGGCCGAGCCGCAGGTGGGCCCCGCCACGCAGGAACAGTTCGTCCCGCAGATGATCAATCTGGAGCTGCTCGGTGGCGTCAATTTCAAGAAGGGCTGCTATCCAGGCCAGGAAATCGTCGCACGCACCAAGTACCTCGGCAAGATCAAGCGCCGCGCTGCGCTGGCCCGTATTGACGACGCGGGTGCACGCGCCGGCGACGAAGTCTTTTCGTTGCTCGACCCGAGCCAGCCATGCGGCATGGTCGTCAACGTCGCACCCAACGGCATCGGCGGCGCCGACGCGCTCGTCGAAATCAAGCTGGCGCAGCTGACGGAAGACGTGCGCCTGGGTTCGGCCACCGGCGCGCGCGTTAGTTTTCTGCCGATGCCGTACAGCCTCGACGCGATCGACGACTGACGATGGCCGATTTGTCCGTCTCCGACCTGTACGTGTATTACAAGGTGCGCGACGCCGACACCGCGCAACTGGCCCCGCTGGTGCGCGCGATGCAGGCAGCCCTCGTCGCCAGCGAAGGCGTGAGCGTACAGCTCAAGCGCAGGCCCGGCAACCAGGATGGCCGGCAAACCTGGATGGAAGTCTACCCGTCCGTCCCCTTTGGCTTTGACGTCGCGCTCGCGCGCGCCGTCGACGAAGCCGGATTCGAATCCCTGCTCGCCGGCCCGCGCCGTGTCGAAGTATTTACGGAGTTGCCGCCATGTGCCTGATCGTCTTTGCATGGCACGTCGTCCCTGGCGTGCCCGTGATTGCCGCTGCCAACCGCGATGAATTCTATGACCGCCCGACCCTGCCCGCCGCGCCCTGGCCCGAACATCCGCACGTGATCGCCGGACGCGACCTGCAAGGCGGCGGCAGCTGGATGGGCGTGTCGCTCACGGGGCCGAACGGCCCGCGCTTTGCCGCGCTGACCAATATCCGCAGCCCGGGCGAACGTCAGCCCGATGCGCCGACACGCGGCGCGCTGGTGGCTGACTACCTGGCAGGCGAGCTCGATGCGGGCGCCTACGTCGCGCAGCTCGCGGCGCAGCCGGACAACTACAACGGCTACAACCTGGTGCTGGGCGACGGCGAGACGCTGTACTGGTACTCGAACCGCGGACAGCACGACCCGCGCAACGGCCAGCCGCTCGAACGCGGCCGGATCTACGGCATCTCGAACGGTCTGCTCGACGCGCCGTGGCCGAAGGTGCTGCGCACGAAAGCACAGTTCGCGAGCCTCTTGTGCCAGGGCGCGCCGGAAGACGCGTACTTTGAAATGCTGGCCGACACGACCCGTGCACCCGATCTGCGGTTACCCGAGACGGGCGTGCCACTCGAGATGGAGCGGATGCTGTCGTCGGTCTGCATCGAGTCCGAGGAGTACGGCACGCGCACGTCGACGGTCGTCAAGCTGTACGTCAACGGCGCGCCTGACCTGCACGAGCGCGTCGTGGTGCCGGGCGAGCAGGTCGAAGCCTGACGCAGTAAACGTTTGGCCGCTTAGCGGCGGCCCTTCAGGCCCGCCTTCAGGATGTCGCGAAGGTGCGGCGTGGCTGCATACGGGTCGGGCGGCTGCCGGCCATGCACCAGCGCATCGGCATGCTCGGCCACGGAGCCCAGCGCCTGCGGATGCGAAAACACATAGAATCGCTCGGCGCGGATGGCGTCGAACGTCAGCTGCGCCACCTGCGCCGCGGACACCTTGCCCGAGCCAACGGCTTTTTCGGTCAGCGCCTGCGCCGCCAGCTGGCTGGCTGTCATGATCTCGTCGGTGCGCAGTTCGTCCGGCCGGTGCCGGTGCGACTGTGCGATCTGCGTCGGGATGAAGTACGGGCACAGCACCGACGTGCCGATCGGCGCATCGACCAGCTTGAGGTCGTGATACAGCGTTTCGGTCAGGGCCACCACCGCATGCTTGGACACGTTGTACAGGCCCAGCGCCGGTGAATTGATCAGCCCCGCCATCGACGCCGTGTTGACGACATAGCCCCGGTACGCAGGATCCTTGGCCGCGCATTCCAGCATCACGGGGATGAACGCACGCACGCCGTTGACGACGCCGTACAGGTTCACGCCCAGCACCCACTCCCAGTCTTCCTTCGAATTTTCCCAGATCAGGCCACCAGCGCCAACGCCCGCATTGTTGAACACCAGGTGCACCGCGCCGAAGCGCGCCATCGCCGAATCGGCCAGCTCCTGCACGTGCGCGCTCTTGCGCACGTCGCACACCATCGCGATGACCTCGGCACCGCCGTCCATCAGTTCCTCGGCAGCTTTCTCGAGCGGCTTGCGCTGCACGTCGCCCAGCACCAGCTTCATGCCTAGGCTGGCCGCCATGGTGGCGAACTCGCGGCCCATGCCACTGGCCGCGCCCGTGATGACCGCGACCTTGCCTTTGAAATCATCCATCGTCATGTCCTTTGACCGAACGTTGAGACAACCGTCAGACAGCAGTCACGCCGCCATCGACCGCCAGTATTTGTCCCGTGATGTGCTTGCCGGCGTCGGAGGCGAACAGCACCACCGCGCCTTTCAGGTCTTCGTCGTCGCCCAACCGGCCCAGCGGCGCAGCGGCTGCCAGGCCTTCGGCGCCGTAGGCGGCCAGCACGCCCTTGGTCATCTTGGATGGGAAAAAGCCGGGCGCGATCGCATTGACCGTGATGCCATGGCGGCCCCATTCGCCTGCCAGCGTGCGCGTGAAGTTGATGACCGCACCCTTGGACGTGTTGTAGGCGATGGTCTGCATGGCATCCGGCGGGTTGCCCGACAGGCCGGCAATCGACGCGATATTGACGATGCGCCCGTAGCGGCGTGGGATCATCGACAGCTTGCCGACGGCCTGCGCCACGAGGAATACCGAGCGCACGTTCAGGTTCATGACCTTGTCCCACGCCTCGAGCGGATAATCCTCGGCCGGTGCGCCCCAGGTAGCGCCGGCATTGTTGATCAGGATATCGACGTGACCCAGGCGCGCCAGGGCCGTCTCGACCAGACTTGTTGCGTGCGCCGGGTCGGACAGGTCGCCCGCAAAGCAGCTCGCCTCGATGCCCAGATCGTGCAGCCGGGCGACGGCGGCGTCGAGTTCTTCCTGCTTGCGCGACGTGAGGATCAGGCGCGCGCCCTGCTCGCCCAGCGCCTGCGCCATCTGCAGGCCGAGCCCGCGCGAGCCGCCGGTGACGATGGCGGTCTTGCCCTCCAGTGAAAACAGTTGCTGCGTGGTGCGCATATGGCCTCCGGTCAGAACGGCGGGGTCAGACTTCGTAATCCATGCACTGGCGGCCTTCGCGGATCGCGCCGATGAAGGGCACCACAGCCTGGTGCACCGGGTGGGCGACATACGCCTCCAGCGCTGCGCGGTCGGCAAATTCGGAATACAGCACGATATCGTAGGTCGCTTCGAGGTCGGGCTGGGCCAGTGTGACTTCGAACGTGATGATGCCTGGGACGATCGCGGCGCATTCGTCGAGCCGGCGTTTCATCTCGCGTGCATTGGTTGCGCGGTCCGCGCCTTCGGCCTCTTCCTTCAGCTTCCACATGACGATGTGCTTGATCATTCGTTCTCCTGTTGTATGCATCGTGGGCAGCATTGCCTGCCCTTCGCAACCAGTATAGCGACCGCATGACCGTTCGCCAAAACCGTACAAAAAACATATTTACACCAAGGGGATCCGATCACCCTTTTTGCAAGATTCGCGTAAGGTTCGAGGCGCACATTGCGTTGGCTGACCAACAATCAGCCTTTCCGCTTAAACACAAAACAATGAACGGAGACACGCCATGGCCATCACACCCGGCAATACTGTCGGCGCCGTACCACCTCCCACCACCACCGCCGGCCTGACCAAGGAAGAGCGCAAGGTCATTGCCGCTTCCTCGCTCGGCACCGTGTTCGAATGGTACGATTTTTACCTCTACGGTTCGCTCGCCACGATCATCGCCAAGCAGTTCTTCATTGGCGACCCCAACACCACCTTCATCTTTGCGTTGCTGGCGTTTGCCGCCGGCTTCATCGTGCGACCATTCGGCGCGCTCGTGTTCGGCCGCCTGGGCGACATGATCGGCCGCAAGTACACGTTCCTGATCACGATCCTGCTGATGGGCGCATCGACCTTCCTCGTCGGCATCCTGCCCAGCTACGCACAGATCGGCATCGCCGCGCCGATCATTCTCGTCACGCTGCGCATCCTGCAGGGCCTGGCGCTGGGCGGCGAGTACGGCGGCGCGGCAACCTACGTGGCCGAGCATGCGCCACACGGCAAGCGCGGTCTCTTCACGGCATTCATCCAGACCACTGCAACGATCGGCCTGTTCCTGTCGCTGCTGGTCATCCTCGGTACCCGCACGCTGATCGGCGAAGAAGAATTCCAGGCCTGGGGCTGGCGCATTCCGTTCCTGATCTCGGTCGTGCTGCTGGGGATTTCGGTCTGGATCCGCCTGTCGATGAACGAGTCGCCGGCGTTTGCCAAGATGAAAGCTGAGGGCAAGACGTCGAAAGCGCCGCTGTCGGAAGCCTTTTTGAAACCGAAGAACGCCAAGATCGCCCTGCTGGCGCTGCTCGGCCTGACGATGGGCCAGGCCGTGGTCTGGTACACGGGCCAGTTCTACGCGCTGTTCTTCCTGACCAAGACGCTCAAGATTGCCGACCCGACGGCCAACATCCTGATCGCGATCGCCCTGCTGCTGGCCACGCCGTTCTTCATCATCTTTGGCGCGCTGTCGGACAAGATTGGCCGCAAGTGGATCATTCTGGGCGGCTGCGCGATTGCGGCAGCGACCTACTTCCCGATCTTCAAGGCGATCACGCACTACGGCAATCCGGCACTGGAAACGGCGCTGCGCACCGCGCCCGTGTTCGTCGTGGCCGATCCAGCGACCTGCAGCTTCCAGATCGATGCAACGGGCACGCGCAAGTTCCCGTCATCGTGCGATATCGCCACGCGCATGCTGACGGCCGCCTCGGTCAGCTACAACCGCATCGATGCGCCAGCCGGCACCGTCGCCACGATCAAGATCGGCACGACCGAGTTCAAGTCGTTCAACGCCGTCATGACGCCGGATAACCTGAACTTCAACGATGCCTCGAAGGCCAGCGAAGCGGCGCTCAAGAAAGAGGTCAACGGGGCGCTGGCCAGCGCGGGTTATCCGGAGAAAGCCGATCCGGCCGCGATCAACAAGCCGATGCTGGTCGTGCTGCTGTTCATCCTCGTGCTGTACGTGACGATGGTGTATGGCCCGATCGCGGCGATGCTGGTCGAGATGTTCCCGACCCGGATCCGCTACACGTCGATGTCGCTGCCGTATCACATCGGGAATGGCTGGTTCGGCGGGCTGTTGCCGACGACGGCTTTCGCGCTGGTGGCGTTCAAGGGTGATATCTACTACGGCCTGTGGTACCCGATCATCATCGCCATGACCACGTTCGTGATCGGTGCGCTGTTCGTGCGGGAGACCAAGGACAACAATATCTACGCGAACGACTAGTCGTTTTGTTGTCTGCTTGATGCGTGGAAGGCAGCGCCGTCCCCGCATCAAGCCGTTTTATCTTCAGGCGTTGAACGCGCCATTCGCCGCGGCCAGTTGCACCAGCAGCGGCGCTGGCGTCCACGCCTCCCCATTGCGCCCACGGGCAAAGCCTTCGATTGCCGCCAGCACGGCCGGCAACCCGACCATGTCGGCATACAGCATCGGCCCGCCACGGTGCAGCGGGAAGCCGTAGCCGCTCA
Organism: Oxalobacteraceae sp. CFBP 8761; assembly: GCA_014841595.1. Classification (NCBI taxonomy): domain Bacteria; kingdom Pseudomonadati; phylum Pseudomonadota; class Betaproteobacteria; order Burkholderiales; family Oxalobacteraceae; species Oxalobacteraceae sp. CFBP 8761. The sequence continues at coordinate 2,417,701 of JACYUE010000001.1, forward strand.
GGTAGACCATGTCGATGTCCGATGCCCGCAGTGCGATGCCTTCTTCGAGAATCTTCGCGCCCTCATTGACCAGCGCGTACACGAGCCGCTCGACGATTTCAGCGTCCGCAATGGCGCGGCGCGCGACCCCGATCTCGTCCGAGTACTGCGTCACCATCGTGTCGACGGTGTCTGAGGGCGTGGCCGCCCGTGCGCCCGACTGGTAGTCATACCAGCCGGCGCCCGTCTTTTGCCCGAAGCGGCCCCCCTCGCACAAGCGGTCCGGCAGCTTAGAATAGGCAAAGTCCGGTGACTCGATCGCACGCCGCTTGCGGATATGCCAGCCGATGTCGTTGCCGGCCAGGTCGCTCATCCGGAATGGGCCCATCGCGAAGCCGAACGCCTCGATCGCGCGGTCGACCTGTTCCGGCAGCGCGCCTTCTTCCAGCAGAAAGTAGGCCTGGCGCAGATACTGCTCGAGCATGCGGTTGCCGATGAAACCATCGCAGACGCCAGAGACCACACCCGTCTTCCTGAGTTTTTTCGCCAGCGCCAGCGCCGTGACCAGCACATCGGCCCCGGTCTGCGTACCGCGCACGATTTCGAGCAGCTTCATCACATGCGCGGGGCTGAAGAAATGCAGGCCGATCACATCCTGTGGCCGGCCCGTGAATGCGGCAATGCGATTCACGTCGAGCGACGAAGTATTGGTGGCCAGGATTGCGCCCGGCTTCATCAGTTTGTCGAGTTCGCGGAACACCAGCTCCTTGACGCCCATGTCCTCGAACACGGCTTCGACGACGATGTCGGCCTGCGCCAGCGCATCATACGACAGCGTGCCGGTGATGGAGGCCATGCGCTGCGCCAGTTTGTCGGCCGTGAGCTTGCCCTTGGTGACGCTGCGTTCGTACACGGTGCGGATGCCGGCCAGGCCCTTGTCGAGCGCTTCCTGCTTCGTCTCGAGGATCGTCACCGGGATGCCGGCATTGGCGAAGGTCATCGCGATGCCGGCGCCCATCGTGCCGGCGCCCACCACGGCGGCGCTGGCGATCGGGCGCGGGCGCATGTCGGGAGGCACACCCGGCACCTTGCCGGCGGCGCGCTCGGCAAAGAATGCGTGGCGCAGCGCCTTCGATTCGGGCGTCGTGGTCAGGTACATGAAGCGTTCGCGCTCGAACTGCAAACCGGCCTCGAACGAATCGGCGGTGACCGACGCGGCGACTGTCTCGACGCACTCGCGCGGCGCCGGAAATGGCCCGGCCATTGCATCGACGCGGGCACGCGCCGCTGCCAGGAAGCCGGCGGCGTCAGGGTGGGCGACGGCGCAGTCGCGCACTTTGGGCAGCGGGCGCACGGCGGCAATGGATTCGGCAAACGCAATGGCAGCCGACAGCAGGTCGACGTCCGCATCGAAAACACGATCGAACAGCGCCGTCCCGGCCAGTTTGTCTGACAACACTGGCGCGCCAGTGAGGATCATGTCGAGGGCCTTTTCCAGGCCAAGCATGCGCGGCAGGCGCTGCGTGCCGCCCGCGCCCGGCAACAGGCCCAGCTTGACTTCCGGCAGCGCGATCTGCGCACCGGGCGCCGCGACGCGGTAATGGCAGCCCAGCGCCAACTCAAGGCCGCCGCCCATGCACACGCTGTGGATTGCGGCAACGACCGGCTTGGCAGCGCCCTCTGCGGTCGCGATCAGCGTATGCAGCGTGGGCTCGGTGAGCGCTTTGGGGGACGTGAATTCACGGATGTCAGCGCCGCCCGAGAACGCCTTGCCGGCGCCGGTGATCACGATGGCCGTGACGGCCGGATCGGCTTCAGCCTGGTGGATGCCGGCAACGGCTGCCGTGCGGGTCGCCAGGCCAAGGCCGTTGACGGGGGGATTGTTCAGCGTGATGACGGCAACGCTGCCGTGCACCTGGTAGTCGGCGCTCATGTCGATTTCGTCTCCTGAAAGTGGGAATGACCGAGCCGCCAACTATACCGCAAATAAACGAACGAACGTGTTATTCGGGCACGCCAGGCTGGTGATTACCCGTTCAGAATTGGCCGCGCTGGCTCGCCTCGGCGATCTTCTTGTCGGTCTTGTACTCGTTCAGCGCGTACACGGCCCAGATCGCGGCAGGCAGCCAGCCGACCAGCGTGATTTGCAGGATCAGGCAGATGACGCCGGCAATAGGACGACCGATCGTGAAGAACGTCAGCCACGGGAAAATGAGGGCGATAAGCAGGCGCATGGGAATTCCTGTGAGTAGAAGATTGTTAAAAGTGACACAACTTTACCCGCCCGCCCCAAACTGCGTCGCACAACTATGTTTCGCGGCTCTGCGCCGATGGCAGACGATGCCGGGCATACGTCTCGCGCAACCGGTTCTTCTGGATCTTGCCGGTGCCGCCAACGGGCAAGCTGTCGGCGAACACGACGTCGTCCGGCGTCCACCAGCGCGCGACCTTGCCGTCGAACCAGCTGATCAACGCGTCGCGCGTGACGTCCATGCCGGGCCGGCGCACGACCACCAGCAGCGGGCGCTCGTCCCATTTCGGGTGCGCGACGCCGATGCAGGCGGCCTGCAGCACGGCCGGATGCGCCATCGCCACGTTTTCCAGGTCGATGGTGCCGATCCATTCGCCGCCGGATTTGATCACATCCTTGCTGCGGTCCGTGATCGCCAGATAACCGTCGGCGTCGATGGTGGCGACGTCGCCTGTCGGGAACCAGCCATCGACCAGCACATTGCCGCCCTCCTCGCGGAAGTAGCCGGAGACGACCCACGGCCCCTTCACCAGCAGATGGCCATACGTCACGCCATCCCAGGCCAGTTCGGCGCCAGCGTCGTCGACAATTTTCATGTCGACCCCATAGATGGCGTGGCCCTGCTTGCGCAGCACGGCGCGCTGCGCCTCCGGTGACAGTGCCTGATGCGCGCTGTTCAATGTGCACGCTGTGCCCAGCGGCGACATCTCGGTCATGCCCCAGGCATGCACGACCTCGATGCCGAAACGGTCCATCAGCGTGTCCATCAGCGCCGGCGGGCAGGCAGAACCGCCGATCACCGTGCGGCGGAACGTGGAGAACGTCAGATCATGCTCGATCACGTGGTTGACCAGGCCCAACCAGACCGTGGGCACACCCGCCGAGAACGTCACGCCCTCGCCTTCGAACAGGTCGTACAGCGAGCGCCCATCGAGCGCCGGGCCTGGAAACACGAGCTTGGCGCCCGACAGCGGCACCGAGTACGGCAACCCCCACGCGTTCACATGGAACATCGGCACCACCGGCAGCACGACGTCGCGCGACGATACATTGAGCGCGTTCGGCATGGCCGAGGCGTACGCGTGCAGGACCGTCGAGCGGTGCGAATACAGCGCACCTTTCGGATTGCCGGTCGTGCCGGACGTGTAGCACAGGCTGGCGGCCGAGCGTTCGTCGAACTGCGGCCACGCATAGACATCGCTGTGCGCGCCGATCAGGTCTTCGTAGCACAGCAGCGTGTCAATCCCACTGTCACGTGGCAGCGCCGCGCTGTCGCACAGGGCCACCCAGGCCTTGACGCCCGTGCAGGTGCGCGCCAGCGCGGCGACAATCGGCAGGAAGGTCAGGTCGAAGAACAGCACCTGATCGTCGGCGTGGTTGACGATATAGGCGATCTGTTCTGCGTGCAGACGGGGATTGATCGTGTGCAGCACGGCGCCGGAACCCGAGACGCCGTAATACAGTTCCAGGTGCCGGTAGCCGTTCCAGGCCAGCGTGGCCACCCGGTCGCCCATGGCGATGCCAAGGCTGTCCAGCGCATTGGCCAACTGGCGCGAGCGGGCGGCCGCATCGCGCCAGGTGTAGCGGTGCAGGTCGCCCTCGACGCGGCGCGAGACGATGTCGCCATCGCCATAATGGCGCGCGGCGAATTCGATGATGCCGGAAACCAGCAACGGTGCATCCATCATCTGGCCTTGCAGGGGACTCATCGGGTAATCAGGCATGTGGGCTCCGGAATCGTAGGGTCATAACACTCAGCAGCAACGTCGAAAGTGTCGTGTGCGATGCGGCGCGGCGTCAATGCAATTCGATGATGCAGCGCCGCATCGCTCAGGTGCTGCCCGGCCGGCGTCGTTACAGGGTGTAACGCGCGTGAACCGGTATGCCCGATCACGCGTAATATCACGGTCGGGTAAAATCGTTTCATTGCCGACCACGCCAACGAGGACTGCCATCACTGCCGATGAACTTGCACTGAACAATTCTTTCGCCGAATTGCCGCCAGCGTTTTACACGCGCCTGATGCCCACGCCATTGCCTGCGCCGCATTTCATCGCGGCCAGCCAACCTGCGGCCGCCCTGATCGGGCTGACTGTCGAGGATCTCGCGCGCCCTGATTTTGTCGAGGTCTTCACCGGCAACAAGGTGGCGCCGCGTTCGCAACCGCTTGCCGCCGTGTATTCCGGCCACCAGTTCGGTGTCTGGGCCGGCCAGCTCGGCGACGGCCGCGCGATCACGCTGGGCGACATCGCCACTCCCGCCGGGCCGATGGAAATCCAGCTCAAGGGCGCAGGGCGCACGCCGTATTCCCGCATGGGTGACGGCCGCGCCGTGCTGCGCTCGTCGATCCGCGAGTTTTTGTGTTCCGAAGCGATGGCGGCGCTGGGCATCCCGACCACGCGCGCGCTGTCCCTGACCGGCTCGCCGCAAGGCATCGCCCGCGAAACGCTCGAAACGGCCGCCGTCGTGGCGCGCATGGCGCCGACGTTTGTTCGCTTCGGCTCGTTCGAGCACTGGGCATCGCATGACCGCCAGGACGAGCTGCGCGTGCTTGCCGACTACGTCATCGGGCAGTTCTATCCCGAACTCGCGGGTGAAGCCAATCCCTATGCGGCGCTGCTGGCCGAAGTCACGCGCCGCACCGCGCGCATGATTGCGCACTGGCAGGCCGTGGGCTTCATGCACGGCGTCATGAACACCGACAATATGTCGATCCTGGGCCTGACGCTCGACTATGGCCCGTTCGGCTTCATGGAAGCGTTCGACGCGCGCCACATCTGCAACCACACGGACCAGGGCGGGCGCTATTCGTATGCCAACCAGGTGCCGGTCGGCCACTGGAACTGCTATGCGCTGGGCAATGCCCTGCTGCCGCTGATCGGCGAACCCGAGGTGGCCGAAGAAGCCCTCGCCGTATATCGGCCCGAATTCGGCCGTCAGATGGATATCCTGATGCACGGCAAGCTGGGCCTGCAAGACAGCCAGGACGGCGACGCCAAGCTGTTCGAAGACACGATCGAGCTGCTGCAGGCGAACCACGCCGACTTCACGCTGTTTTTCCGCCTGCTTGGCGACCTGCAGGTGGCCGCGCCCGGGCAGGATGAACCGCTGCGCGATCTGTTCATCGACCGCGCTTCGTTCGACGCCTGGGCCACGATCTACCGCACCCGCCTGCGCAACGAACACAGCGTGGACGCTACCCGGCGCGCTGCGATGAACCTGGTCAATCCCAAGTACATCCTGCGCAACTACCTGGCCCAGACGGCCATCGAACAGGCCCAGATCGGCGATTTCAGCGGCGTGCACAAGCTGCTGGCCGTGCTCGAGCGCCCGTTCGACGAACAACCCGACAATGCTGCCTACGCCGAGCTGCCGCCCGATTGGGCCGCGCATCTCGAAGTGAGCTGCTCTTCATAAACACACCAACGAGACACGAGGAAACCACATCATGACCGACAAAGTCACCAAGACCGACGCCGAGTGGCGTAACCAGCTCGATCCAATGGAATACGAAGTCACGCGCCATGCGGCCACCGAACGCGCCTTTACGGGCAAGTTCTGGGACCACCACGAGCATGGCATTTACAGCTGCGTCTGCTGCAACACGCCACTGTTCGAATCGGACACCAAGTTCGACTCGGGCTGCGGCTGGCCAAGCTACTTCCGTGCACTCGATCCGGCCAATGTGATCGAGAAAACCGACCGTACCCACGGCATGGTGCGCACCGAAGTCATTTGCGGCGTCTGCGACGCGCACCTGGGCCACGTGTTCCCGGACGGTCCGCCGCCAACCGGCCTGCGCTATTGCATCAATTCCGCTTCGATGCGGTTCGACCCGGCCTGAGAGTGATTGCACGATGAAATTCCTGTTCGACTTTTTCCCGGTCCTGCTGTTCTTCGGCGTCTATAAGTATGGCGACAGCAACCAGGCCTGGGCGCATCGCATGGCCGTCGAGTATCTCGGCCCCCTGATTGCCGGCGGCGGCGTGCCGCCGTCACAGTCGGCGATCCTGCTGGCCACTGCCGTGGCCATCATCGCCACCGTGTGCCAGGTCGGTTACCTGCTGGCGCGCGGGCGCAAGGTCGACAATGCGATGTGGCTGACGCTGGGCGTGATCCTCGTCGCCGGCGGCGCCACGATCTATTTCCACGACGACCTGTTCATCAAGTGGAAGCCGACGATCCTGTACTGGGCATTCGCACTGGGTCTGTTCATCGCGCAAGTGTTTTATCGCAAGAACCTGATCCGCTCGGTGATGGAGCCGAACATGAAACTGCCCGAGCCGTTCTGGAACCGCATTGGCTACATCTGGATGGCGTTCTTCGTCGCGATGGGTTTGCTGAACCTGCTGATGGCGTTCGTGGTCTTCCATAACGATACCGGCGCCTGGGTCAGCTTCAAGCTGTTCGGCTTTACCGCCATATTCTTTGCCTTCATCATGATTCAAACGATGATGCTCTACAAATACATCAAGGAGGAAGACGCATGACCACTCTGACAGACAAAAGCGATCGCGAACCACGCATGCGCGCCCAGCTCGAAGCCGAGCTGGCCCCTACCCTGCTCGAGATCAGCGACGACTCGCACCTGCACGCAGGCCACGCTGGCGCGGCCTCCGGCGGCAGCCATTATTCGGTCAAAATCGTGTCGTCGCGGTTCGAAGGCCTCAAGCTGGTCATGCGCCATCGTCTTGTGTATGATGCCGTGCACGATATGATCAACAAGGCGGAAATCCACGCTCTGGCCATCAACGCCATCGCGCCTTCCGAGCTGACCTGAAAGCGGGTTTTCAGGTAGTTTTAAGAAATTTGCCCGACAATCGAACAGATAAGTACACCACCTGAACTTCTCTTGTCCAGTTAAAACCCGTCACAGGAATACACATGACCTTTAAGCCCGCTCGCCTGCTGTTAGCCCTCGTTGCCATCGCATCGGCTCCGGCCTTTGCCCAGAACATCGCAGTGGTCAACGGCAAGGCGATTCCTTCGGCACGCGCCGACGCCGTCGTCAAGCAGGTCGTTGCCCAGAACCAGGGCAAGGATTCGCCAGAGCTGCGCGAAGCCGTCAAGAACGACCTGATCGCGCGCGAAGTGCTGATGCAAGAAGCCGTCAAGCAAGGCTGGGACAAGAAGCCTGAAGTGCGCGAAGCCATGGACAGCGCCCGCCAGTCGATCGTCGTCAACGCACTGGCCCGCGATTACATCGCCAAGAACCCGGTGACCGATGCCGAGATCAAGGCCGCCTACGACAAGGTCAAGGCAGAAACGGGCGACAAGGAATACCACGTCCGCCACATCCTGATGACGACCGAAGCCGAAGCCAAGGCAGCGATTGCCAAGATCAAGGGCGGCGCCAAGTTCGAAGACGTCGCCAAGACCTCGAAAGACACCGGCACTGCCAACACCGGCGGTGATCTGGACTGGGTCACCCCGAACACGATGCCGCCAGAATTCGCGGCCGGCTTCACCAAGCTCGCCAAGGGCGCGATCACCGACGTGCCGGTCAAGACCAATGCCGGTTTCCACGTGATCAAGCTGGACGACACCCGCGCGACCAAGCTGCCACCGATGGAGCAGGTCAAGCCACAGATCTCCGAGACGCTCGCGCAAGAGAAGCTGCGTGACTTCCAGGAGCAAATGGTCAAGAAGGCAAAGGTGCAGTAAGATGTATTGTCGCCGGCGCGCACACTGCACGCCGGCATTCGTCGCCTGCGGCGATACTTTTCGAGTTTATATAGGATCTCAACGATGATTTTGAAGCCAGCCAGCCTGTTGTTCGCCATGATTGCAGTCGTTGCCGTGCCTGCCCTCGCGCAGAACGCCGCTACCGTCAATGGCAAGGCAATCCCGCAAGCTCGGGTCGACCAGCTGGTCAAGCAGGTCGTGGCCCAGGGCCGCGCTGCGGACTCCCCTGACCTGCGCGAAGCGATCAAGAAAGACCTGATCAGCCGTGAAGTATTGATCCAGGAAGCCGACAAGCAGAACATCGGCGCCCGCGCCGACGTCAAGTCGGCCATCGACAACGCCCGTCAAAGCATCATCATCAACGCGATGCTGGCGGATTACGTAAAGAAGAACCCGGTCAAGGATACCGACGTCAAAGCCGAGTATGACAAGCAGAAAGCGCTGATCGGCGACAAGGAATACCACGCACGTCACATCCTGGTCGACTCCGAAGCCGATGCCAAGGGCATCATCGCCAAGCTGAAAGCCGGCGGCAAGTTCGACGAACTGGCCAAGCAGTCGAAAGACGGCAGCGCACAGAACGGCGGCGATCTGGGCTGGGCCAGCGCGGCCACCTACGTGCCTGAGTTCTCGAAGGCCATGGTCGCCCTGCAAAAAGGCGCCATCACCGAAACGCCTGTGAAATCGCAGTTCGGTTTCCACGTCATCAAGCTGGAAGACGTGCGCGCAGCCAAGGTGCCGGCGCTGGAAGAAGTCAAGCAGCAAGTCACCGAAGGTCTGCAGCAGCGTCAGCTGGCAGCCTATCGCGAGACCCTGGTCAAGAAAGCCAAAGTGCAGTAATTCGCTGCCTGGCTGGACCGCAAAGAGCGCACCCAAGGGTGCGCTCTTTTTATTTGGAGGCTGGCGTTTATGCATCCCGTATTTCGTGAAGCGGCGTACAACGATATACCGCACATGACCCGCATCCGCCTGGCGGTGACCGAGAACGTCTTGCGCGACCCCACGAGAATCACGCCGCAGATGTATGCCGATTTTCTGGAAAAGCATGGTCGCGGCTGGGTGGCGCTGGTCGATGACGAGATCGTCGCATTCAGCTACGCCAACAAGATCGACGGGTCAATCTGGGCCCTGTTCGTCGATCCGCGTTTCGAGGGACAAGGACTGGGCAAGGAATTGCTGGCAACGGCATCTGGGTGGCTGTTCTCGCTGGGGTTCAGACGCGTGACACTGAGCACCGGCGCACGCACCAGAGCCGCGCAGTTCTACACGCGACTGGGTTGGCGCCCTGCGCCGTCAAGCAACGACGACGTCATCTTCGTGCTCAACGCCTCATAAGATGAGCGACGATGCCACCCACGCGTCCAAATTCACTTCAAGAGCCTCAAAAGCCGGGGTCAGGTCTGACATTCGGACACGACCTCGACATATAACTTACCAAAGCTGGGGGTCGGGTCTGACAATTGGACACGAACTCGACAGTCAACCGGTCCGGGTTCGCTGGCATCGTCCATGCTGACTCTGAACAAGCCATCATTGGAAGTGGCTAAAGCTGAGGTCGTGTCCGAATGTCAGACCTGACCCCAGCTGTGACCCCGGCTGAGAAGTGGCTAAAGCTGAGGTCGTGTCCGAATGTCAGACCTGACCCCGGCTGTGCCGGCTGTGCTACGGCGCAAAAAAAAACGCCTCCGAGGAGGCGTTTTTCATTTCAGTCAGCCGATCAGCCGACCCACTTGCGTGCGTTGCGGAACATTCGCATCCATGGCGATTCGTCGCCCCAGGATTCCGGTGCCCACGAATGCACCGAGGCGCGGAAGACGCGCTCGGCGTGTGGCATCAGGACCGTGAAGCGGCCATCGGCCGTCGTCACCGACGTCAGTCCACCCGGCGAGCCGTTCGGGTTGAACGGGTACGTTTCGGTGGCCTGGCCGCGGTTGTCGACGAAGCGCATCGCCTTGATCGATGCGTCGTAGTCGCCCGTCAGCGAGAAGTCGGCGAAGCCTTCGCCGTGCGCGATGGCGATCGGCGCGTGGGTGCCGGCCATGCCCTGGAAGAAGATCGATGGCGAATCCAGCACTTCAACCATGCCAAAGCGCGCTTCGAATTGCTCCGACTTGTTGCGGGTGAACTTCGGCCATGCCTGCGCACCCGGGATGATCGACTTCAGGTTGCTCATCATCTGGCAGCCGTTGCAGACGCCCAGGCCGAAGGTGTCCTGGCGCGCGAAGAAGCGGGCGAACTGGTCCGACAGCTGCGGATTGAACAGGATGGTCTTGGCCCAGCCTTCGCCGGCGCCCAGCACGTCGCCGTACGAGAAGCCGCCCACGGCGATCACGCCATGGAAGTCGTCCAGCTTGGCGCGGCCGGCGATCAGGTCGCTCATGTGCACGTCGACGGCAGCGAAGCCCGCCTGGTGCATGACCCAGGCCGTCTCGATGTGCGAGTTGACGCCCTGCTCGCGCAGGATCGCCACGCGCGGACGCTTGCCGGTCGCGATGAACGGCGCAGCAACATCCTCGTCCAGGTTGAAGCTGATCTTCGGCGTCATGCCGATATCGTGCTCGTCCAGCAGGCGATCGTATTCGGCGTCCGCGCACGCCGGATTGTCGCGCAGGCGCGCGATGCGCCAGCTGGTCTCGCTCCACAGGCGGTGCAGGCTGCTGCGTTTTTCGTTGTAGATGACTTTCGCGTCGCGCGTGAATTCGATCGCGCCACGGTCGTTCAGTTTGCCGATGATGTGGCTGCACGCACCGAGACCGGCTTCGCGCAGCACGTTCATGACAGCCGTCTTGTCGTCCATGCGCACCTGGAAGACGGCGCCCAGTTCTTCACTGAACAGCGCGCGCAGCGTCATTTCGTTGCGGCGCTCGGCCACCTGGCCGGTCCAGTTCTTGGCGTCGCCCCAGTCAGCCGCGTGCTCGCTCTCCATCGTCAGGATGTCGAGGTTGACCGACACGCCGGTGCGACCGGCAAAGGCCATCTCGGCCAGCGTCGCGAACAGGCCGCCGTCCGAGCGGTCGTGGTAAGCAAGCAGCTTGCCGTCCTTGTTCAGCGCCTGAATTGCGCCGAACAGCGCTTTCAGGTCGTCCGGCGAATCGACGTCCGGCACCGAGTCACCCAACTGCTGCGTGACTTGCGCCAGGATCGAGGCGCCCAGGCGATTCTTGCCGCGCCCCAGGTCGACCAGGATCAGCGCCGTCTCGCCCGCGTCCGTCCGCAGTTGGGGCGTCAGCGAGCGGCGGATATCGGCCACGGGTGCGAATGCCGAAACGATCAGCGATACCGGCGAGATCACGGCCTTAGCGGCGCCAGCGTCGTTCCAGGTCGTGCGCATCGACAGCGAATCCTTGCCGACCGGGATCGACACGCCCAACGCCGGGCACAGTTCCATGCCGACCGCTTTCACGGTGTCGAACAGTGCGGCGTCCTGGCCCGGCTGGCCGCAGGCCGCCATCCAGTTGGCCGACAGCTTGATGTCCGAGATATCGTCGATCGCGGCGGCCGCGATATTCATGATCGACTCGGCCACGGCCATCCGGCCCGATGCGGCAGCGTCGATCACGGCCAGCGGCGTACGCTCGCCCATCGCCATCGCTTCGCCGAGGAAGCCGTCGTAGGCCATTGCCGTGACGGCGCAATCGGCCACCGGCACCTGCCACGGGCCGACCATCTGGTCGCGCACCGTCATGCCGCCAACCGTGCGGTCGCCGATCGTGATCAGGAACGATTTGTCGCCCACGGTGGGATTCTGCAGCACGCGGCGCGCCGCTTCCACCAGCTCGATGCCCGTCAGGTCCACCGGCGGGAAGGTGTTCTGCACATGCTGCACGTCGCGCGTCATCTTCGGCGGTTTGCCGAGCAGGACGTCCATCGGCATGTCAACGGGCGACGCATTCGGGCCACCGGCCTGCTCTTCGTCGAGCAGGCGCAGCTGACGCTCTTCGGTCGCGGTACCGACGACGGCAAACGGGCAACGCTCACGCTCGCACAGCGCGGCGAACTTCGCCAGGCTCTCGGGCGCGATCGCCAGCACGTAGCGTTCCTGCGATTCGTTGGACCAGATTTCTTTAGGCGCCAGGCCGCTTTCTTCAAGCGGCACCTTGCGCAGATTGAAGATCGCGCCGCGCTTGGCGTCGTTGACGATTTCCGGGAACGCATTCGACAGGCCGCCCGCGCCCACGTCGTGGATCGAGATGATCGGATTGTGCGCGCCCAGCTGCCAGCAGCCGTTGATGACTTCCTGTGCGCGGCGTTCCATCTCCGGATTGCCGCGCTGGACCGAGTCGAAGTCCAGGTCGGCCGTGTTGGTGCCGGTGGCCATCGACGACGCGGCGCTGCCGCCCATGCCGATGCGCATGCCAGGGCCGCCCAGCTGGATCAGCAGGCTGCCGACCGGGATGTCGTCCTTGTGCGTGTGCGCGGCCGAGATGCTGCCGATGCCGCCGGCGATCATGATCGGCTTGTGATAGCCGTAGACCGCGCCGGCTGCGCCGACGTTCTGTTCATAGGTGCGGAAGTAGCCGCCCAGGACCGGCCGGCCAAATTCATTGGAAAACGCGGCGCCGCCGATCGGACCTTCGATCATGATCTGCAGTGGCGAGGCGATGCGTTCCGGCTTGCCGTACAGGGCATCCGAGCGCACCTGGCCCGTCACGTCCGACGCGTTTTCCCACGGCCGCACGGCATCGGGAATCACCAGGTTCGAGACCGTGAAGCCGGCCAGGCCTGCCTTCGGCTTGGCGCCGCGGCCCGTTGCGCCTTCGTCGCGGATTTCGCCTCCGGCGCCGGTGGAGGCGCCCGGGAATGGCGAGATCGCGGTCGGGTGATTGTGCGTCTCGACCTTCATCAGGGTGTGCACGAGCTCCGTCGACGGGCCGTATTCTTCGCCATCGCGCGGGAAGAACCGGGTGACGGTCGCGCCTTCGATGATCGACGAGTTGTCGCTGTAGGCGACGACGGTGCCGCGCGGGTTCAGCTGGTGCGTGTTCTTGATCATGCCGAACAGCGAGATGCTCTGCTTCTCGCCGTCGATGACCCAGTCGGCATTGAAGATCTTGTGGCGGCAGTGCTCCGAGTTCGCCTGCGCGAACATCATCAGCTCGACGTCGGTCGGGTTGCGCTGCGCCTTCGTGAACGCGTCGTTCAGGTAATCGACTTCGTCGTCCGACATCGCCAGACCGAGTTCGGTGTTGGCGCGCACCAGTGCGGCGCGGCCAAGACCCAGCACGTCGATGCTCTCGAGCTGCTTGCCCTCGAGTTCATTGAACAGGTGCTGCGCGTCGTCGGCATTGCGCAGGACGGTATCGGTCATGCGGTCGTGGAGCAGGCCGATCACCGCCTGCAGCTCGTCGTCCGCCAGCTTCTTGGGCGCGCCGAAGCTGCTGCCGAGGATGCCGGTCTTGAGCACGACGGTATAGCCGATGCCGCGCTCGATGCGGTGGACATGGCCCATGCCGCAGTTGCGGGCGATATCGGTCGCTTTCGAGGCCCACGGCGAAATGGTGCCCAGGCGCGGGATGACGAAGAATGCTTCGGTGACGCCTTCGTACAGGGTTTCCGGCGCAGGCTCGCCATAGGTGAGCATGGCCGACAGGCGCGACGTATCGTCGATGGACAGTGGCGCGCTGGTGTCGATGAAATGGTAGAAACGGCCCTGGACGGCGGCGATCGACGGGGCGACAGCTTGCAGTTGGCTCAGGAGGCGTTGGCTACGGAAGGCGGACAGGGCATTGGAACCCGGCAGAATCAACATGGCTTGGACAGTCGGTTGATGCAGCGTCGCTGCTAGGGTGGAAGATAGGCCGGTATTATACAGCCTCGCCCCTCTGGCCGGGCCGTCATCGACGACCGGCTGGCACCCCGCGCACGCAGCGCACTGGTTTCCTTGATCGATTCGGCACTTGCCGGTATCTTAACGGTGGACAATCTTGCGATGTGCGCCGTCCGGCGTACGCGGCCAGAGCAGACAAGAGCGACGAGAGCGACGATGCAAGAAAACGCGAACCTGGCGGTGCTGGTGGTCGATCCCAATCCGGGCATGCGCACCAGCCTGCAAAACATGCTGGGCCTGGCCGGCATCACGAAGATCGAACACGCGGTCAATGCCAACACGGCGATCCGCCAATTGCAGCAACGCGCGTTCGACATCATCCTGTGCGAATACGACCTGGCCAGCGGCGCCGGCGAAGGCCAGGACGGCCAGCAACTGCTGGAAGACCTGCGCCAGCATCGCCTCATCACACCGTCGACCATCTTCATCATGCTCACGTCCGAGGCCGAGCGCGCCAAGGTCGTCAGCGCTGCCGAACTGGCCCCCACTGACTACCTGCTCAAACCGTTCACGGTCGACTTGATCAGCACGCGCATCAAGCGCGCGCTCGATCGTCGCACCGCCCTGCTCCCCGCCTGGCAACTGGCGGCGCAAGGCAGGCTGCGCGAGGCGATCGTCGCGTGCGCCAGCGACGCCCAGGCGCAGCCGCGCTTCGCGGCCGACCTCGCGCGCGTGCGCGCCGAACTACACACGACGCTGGGCGAACATGCCGAAGCTGCTGCTGTCTACCGCGATGTGCTGGCCCAACGCCCGCTGGGCTGGGCGGTGCTGGGCCTGGCGCGCACGATGCTCGCGCTGGATCAGATTGATGACGCCCGCGCGATCCTCGAAGAACTGCTGGTGGCCAACCCGCGCCTGATGTCTGCCTACGACCTGCTCGCGCACTGCCTCGAAGCGGACGGCGAGCCGGCACTGGCCCAGAGCGTGCTGGCCGATGCGGTCGCCATCTCGCCGCACGTCGTGGGGCGCCTGCGCAAACTGGGCGAGCTCGCGCTGACCACGGGCGACATGGCCGTGGCCGAGACGTCGTTCCGCCAGGTCGTGGGCAAGGCGCGCTACTCGGCGTTTCGCGATCCCGAAGACCACGTCAGCCTGGTCAAGACGCTGGTGGCGCGTGGCGACCTGCTGCAGGCCAGCGGCGCGATCCGCGACCTCGAACGCACGCTGCGCGCGGCCCCGGGCTACGATGCCTGCCACGCCTATGCCAACGCGCTCCTGCACGACAAGACCGGCAATAGCGGCGCGGCCGTGGCCGGCCTGCAGAACGCCGTGTCGGCGGTGCGCGCCAACAATGCGCTGTCCTCCAGCCTCAAACTCGAACTGGCGCGCGCCTGCCTGGCACACCGGCTCGACGAGCAGGCCGCCGGCGTGATGCTGACCGTGGTGAATGACGCCAGCAGCGGGGTCTCGCCCGACCAGGCAATGACGGTCTTCGTGAATGCCGGCCGCGCCGACCTGCTGGAAAACATGGACCAGCAGCTCAAGGCGCAGGCGCAGATCCTGCTGGGCGTGGCCGACGAAAAACGCAATATGGGCGACGTGCGCGGCGCGGTCCAGACGCTGCGCGAAGCGCTGCACCTGGCGCCGCACAACCTGCAGGTGATGGCAGCCACCGCCGGCGGCATTCTTCGCCAGATCAACGAACTGGGCTGGGACCATCCACTGGGCCAGACCGCGGCCGGGCTGCTGGATGGCATCCGGGCCCAGGATGCGCAGCATCCAAGGCTGGCCACGCTGACCGAGGAATACCAGGCAGCACGGCGCAAGTACGGGATCGCGGCCGGCTGAACGCCGTGCTCATGACCTGCATGCAAGCCGTCCTGCTCTACCTTGCCATCGGCGCGACTGCCATCACCGGGTCGGGCATCGCACGCGCCGCCGACGCGCAGTCGGCACTTAAATTCGATTTGTACGCCTGCCAGCGCCCCGTCTGGCCTGCCGCCGCGCTGGCGCAGCACGCCAGCGGCACGACCACGCTCGAATTACGCATCCACGAAAAAGGCTATCTCCTCGAAGCGCGCGTGACCGGTTCTGCGGGCCGGGCCGACCTGGACGAGGCTGCGCTCGACAACACGCGCGGTTGCACCTATCACGCGGTGGTATCCACGGGCGAGGTGCCGAGCGGCTGGCTCAAGACGCAATTCAAATGGTCATACACCGGCACATTCCCGGCGTCCGACGCGTCGCTGCTGGTGGCCACTACGGCGCAGGCGACCGGCGGCGATCCGGCGGCCCAGAACCGGCTCGGCACCTGGTACGAGCGCGGCACCCACGTCAAGACCGATCTCGCACAAGCCGCGCTCTGGTACGAAAGGGCGGCGCGGGCCGGCAATGCGCATGCACAGAACAATCTGGGCGTCCTGTACCTGCGCGGCGCCGGCGTACAGCGCGATCGGCAGAAGGCAACCTGGTGGTACGCACAGGCGGCCGCACAGGGGCATGGCTGGGCGCAGGCCAACCTGGCCTGGAGTTATCAACATGGCCTGGGCAACGACCTCGACCCCGAACTGGCCACTTACTGGCTGACGCAAGCCGCCGATGGTGGCCTGCCTGACGCCCAGATACGACTCGGCACCATGCTGATGCGCAGCGCAGTAAACGACGATGAACGCCATACCGCTGCCGGCTGGCTGGCGCGCGCTGCGGCGCGGGATGACCCATCCGGGTTGTACCTGCTGGGCCGCACGTACGAGCTGGGGCTCGGCAATGTGCAGGACGACGTCGAGGCAGCAGCACTGTACCGCAAGGCACTGGGCCGTAGCGACGGGCGGGCCGAAACTGCCCTCGGCGTCCTGCTCGATACGCTGCGGGCGCAGCCGCAGGCTGACGATGAAGCGGCGCTCCTGTACGAGCGCGCCATGGGAGCGCGCCACCCGACCGCGTTCTACCGGTATGGATTGTTGCTGGAACAGCGCGGCGAGGAAGCGCTCGCCGTTGCCCTGTACCAGCACGCCGCCGCGCAGCGCAACTGCGACGCCGTGCTCAGATATGTGCAATTGCGGCCCGCGGTGCTGGTGGCGGATCCCCGGGACAGTCATCCGCCGCTTTGGGAACGCCGGCAACGCTCGTGCAGGACCGACCCCGCAATGCAGCCGCGCTTCGAATGATCCTGCAACCTCACCACGACCACCTGCCATGGCATTGCTCTCTCTCGCTCTGACGCTGCTGTCGGCCTTGACCTTCTGGCTCGCCATCCCGATCTTCATCCTGCCGCCGCTGGGCGCGTATGCCGGTTATCGGGCGTATCGCACGCGCCGGCAACAGCAGCCGCGCATGAGCCGGACACGGAAGCTGGTGTGGATGCTGCCCATGCTGCTCGCCATCGTCGCCATGCCTCTCGAACTGTACGTGCTCAACGCCGGCTATCGAGCCTAGGCCTGCAAACTTGACGCACTGCACAAGTTACGGTCTACTGTCGATGTCATTGTTACTACAGCGGCCCGATCGCCTTCCATTTTGCTCGACCTAATCAACGCCCTTCCCCGCAACCTCTTCCTGCCTCCCACCAGCCTGTTCCTGATCATCGCGCTGGGTTTGTTGCTGTGGCGTTTCCGGCCCAGAGCCGGGCGCATCGTCGCCGGTACCGGGCTCGCCCTGCTGACCTTCATGTCGAGTCACGCGGGATCGAGCTTCCTGGTCGGACCGCTGGAGCAGATGACCAAGCCGCTGGCGCGGCCCGAGAGCGCCGGCGCCCAGGCCATCGTCGTCCTGGCAGCGGGCCGGTTGCGCAGCGCGGGCGAATACGACAACCGCGACATCCCCGACCATACCGCGCTGGCGCGCCTGCGCTACGGCGCGCACCTGCAGCGACGCACCGGCCTGCCAATTCTGGTCACGGGCGGCAATGGCGGCAGTGGCGTCGATCCGGCCAGAATCGACATGGGATACACCAAGGCTGATGCGATGGCCAGGGCGCTGCGCGAGGATTTCGGGGTGCCGGTCAAGTGGATCGAACGGCGTTCGCGCGACACGGGCGAGAATGCCATCTACAGCAATGTGCTGCTGCGCCCGGCGGGGATCAAACGAATTTTGCTGGTGACCGATGCGATGCACATGCACCGCGCGCGCAATGTGTTCGAGCGCGAAGGCCTTGAGGTGGTCGAAGCGCCGACCATGTTCGTCTACAACCCGCACTACGGATTCGATGCGTGGCTGCCAAGCGCGGAAGGCATGCGGCGCTCGTGGTATGCAACCTATGAGCTGCTGGGTCTTGCGTGGTACCGGATCCGGGATCGCGAAGCGCCGGGCGCCAAACAGGATGCGGTGGCAACGCCACCGCGCCGGACGACAGTGGCGCCGCCGTTGACACCGGCGCCAGCACTGGAGACAGCACCGGCGCTGGAGAAAGCACCGGCACCGGCAAAGGCACCGGCTGCGAATTAAAGGACGTCGAGCAGTTCGACCTCGAACACCAGCGTGGCGTTTGGCGGAATCGGACCCGCGCCGCCGGCGCCATAGCCCATGTCGGCCGGCACGATCAGCGTGCGCTTGCCGCCGACTTTCATGCCCTGCACGCCCACATCCCATCCCTTGATGACCTGGCCGGCGCCGAGCTGGAACTTGAACGGCTCGCGACCGATCGACGAATCGAACTCCTTGCCGCGCTGCTGCGGCGCCGCCGGCTCGTACAGCCAGCCGGTGTAGTTGACGACAGCGGTCGCGCCGGCCGTGGCTTCCTTGCCGGTGCCGACGACGGTGTCGATCTGTTGGGAGGCGACGGCCGGCGCAGTGGCGCTGGCGGTGCTGTCAGCGCTGGCAGCAGCAGGGGTGGCCGGTGCTTCGGCGCGCTTGCAGGCGGTGACCGTCAGCAGCATTGCCGCCACCAGGGCGGAGCAGGTCAGTACACGTTTCATGGTTTCTCTCATAGGGTGAATAATGTGGTGAAAATCGGTGCTGGTGCAGCATACAGGGCGCGCGGGCGCGCCACAATATGCCGCCCCATCCTAGGGCTTGCCGTAACCGCCGCCGCCCGGCGTCTCGATGACGAACACGTCGCCCGCGGCCATGTCGATCTTGCCGATATGGCCTACCTGCTCGATGCGGCCATCGGCACGCTCGACGCTGTTTTTGCCGCGCGCTGCCTCGCCGCCACCGGCCATGCCGAACGGTGCGTGAATCCGGTTGTTCGACAGGATCGCCGCCGTCATCGGCTCTAAAAAGCGCACCCGGCGAACGCCGCCATTCCCACCATGCCAGCGCCCCGCCCCGCCCGAATTCGGACGAATTTCATAACGCTCAAGTCGCACGGGAAAGCGGAATTCCAGGATCTCGGGATCCGTCAGGCGCGAGTTGGTCATATTGGTCTGGACCACGTCGGTGCCGTCGAAACCGTCGCCCGCGCCGGAGCCGCCCGAGATGGTCTCGTAATACTGATAGCGCTCATTGCCGAACGTGAAGTTGTTCATCGTGCCCTGCGCCGCCGCCATCACGCCCAGCGCGCCATACAGCGCATTGGTGATGCAGGTCGACGTTTCGACATTGCCCGACACGACCGACGCCGGATAATGCGGATTGAGCATCGAGCCGGGCGGAATGATCACCTTCAGCGGTTTCAAACATCCGGCGTTCAGCGGAATCTCATCGTCGACCAGCGTGCGGAACACATACAGCACGGCGGCCATGCACACGGCCGACGGGGCATTGAAGTTGTTCGGCAGCTGGCCGGACGTGCCGGTGAAGTCGATTTCCGCACTGCGCGCCGCAGCGTCCACGCGAATCGCGACGTCGATGTGCGCGCCGTTATCGAGCTGGTAGTGGAAGCTGCCATCCTTGAGCGCCGAGATCACGCGCCGCACAGCCTCTTCGGCATTGTCCTGCACGTGGCCCATGTAGGCGCGTACGACGTCCAGGCCAAAGTGCGCGACCATTTTGTGCAGCTCTTCGACGCCTTTCTGGTTCGCGGCCACCTGCGCGCGCAGGTCGGCCAGGTTCTGGTCGGGATTGCGCGCCGGGTAGCGCGCACCCACCAGCAGCGCGCGCGCCGCGTCTTCGCGCAGCACGCCGTCCTGACCGTCAATCAACCTGAAATTGTTGATCAGGACGCCCTCCTGCTCGATGTGGCTCGAGTCGGGCGGCATCGAGCCTGGCGTGGTGCCGCCGATGTCGGCGTGGTGGCCGCGCGAGCCGACATAGAACAGGATCTCGCCGCCCGCTTCGTCGAACACGGGCGAGATCACCGTCACGTCGGGCAGGTGCGTGCCGCCGTTGTACGGGTCGTTCAGGATGTACACGTCGCCTGCATGCATGCGGCCAGCGTTCTCGCGCATCACGGTCTTGATGCTCTCGCCCATCGAACCCAGGTGCACCGGCATGTGCGGTGCGTTGGCCACCAGGTTGCCATTCTGGTCGAAGATCGCGCAGCTGAAGTCGAGCCGTTCCTTGATGTTGACCGAGTGCGCCGTGTTCTGCAGACGCAGGCCCATCTGCTCGGCGATCGACATGAACAGGTTGTTGAAGATCTCGAGCATCACCGGATCGGCCGTGGTGCCGATCGCGCGCCGTTCGGGCAGGGCTTCCACGCGCTGCAGCACCAGATGGCCATACGGCGTCACGCGCGCTTCCCAGCCCGGCTCGACGACCGTGGTCGCATTGTCTTCGGCGATGATCGCCGGCCCGCGCACCGCATGTCCCGGCTGCAGCGCGCCGCGGGCATAGACACCGGTATCGTGCCAGCGGCCCGCGCTGTACATGCGCGCGACATCCTGTGGGGCAGATTCCCCGACCTGCGCGGTGGAGGCCACCAACTGCTCCGGCGGCGCATCGGACTGGCCGATGGCCTCGACCGACACCGCCTCGACGATCAGCGCGCGCGCCGGCATCAGGAACGAATAGCGGCGTTTATAGGCTTGTTCAAACTGCGCCGTCATCGCTGCCATGTCGCCCGCAAGCACGACCAGCGCCGAGTCGGTGCCTTCGTAGCGCAGGTGCACGCGTTCGACGAGCGTGATGCGAGCGGGCGCGACACCCTGCGCCTGCAACTGCGCGCGCGCGGCCTCACCCAGGACGCCGAGACGCCCGGCCAGCGCCGGCAGTACCGCATCGACCAGCCGCTCTTCGACGGCCTGCTCGCGCATCGCGCTCTGGTCGGCCAGCCCCATGCCATACGCCGACAGCACGCCCGCCAGCGAGTGGATGAACACCGTCTGCATGCCCAGGGCATCGGCCACGAGGCACGCGTGCTGGCCGCCGGCGCCGCCAAAACTGGTGAGCACGTAGTCGGTGACGTCATGGCCGCGCTGCACCGAGATCTGCTTGATCGCGTTGGCCATATTGCCTACTGCGATCGCGATGAAACCTTCGGCCACCGCTTCCGGCGCGGGCCGTTCACCCGTCGCGGCGCCAATCTCGTTCGCCAGCGCATCGAAACCGCGGCGCACGGCGGCGACGTCCAATGCTTCATCGCCGCGCTGGCCGAACAGGTGCGGGAAATAATCGGGCTGCACCTTGCCGAGCATGACGTTGCAGTCGGTGACGGCGAGCGGGCCGCCGCGCCGGTAGCTGGCCGGGCCGGGATTGGCGCCGGCGCTGTCCGGCCCCACGCGATAGCGGCTGCCGTCGAAGTGCAGGATTGAACCGCCGCCGGCAGCGACAGTATGGATGCTCATCATCGGCGCGCGCATGCGCACGCCGGCAACCTGGGTTTCGAACACGCGCTCGAATTCGCCCGCAAAATGGGATACATCGGTCGAGGTGCCGCCCATGTCGAAGCCGATCACGCGCTCGAAGCCGGCCTGCCGGCTCGCGCGCACCATGCCGACGATGCCGCCGGCGGGGCCGGACAGGATGCTGTCCTTGCCCTGGAACGCGCGCGCATCGGTCAGGCCGCCATTGGACTGCATGAACTGCAGGTTCACGCCGGGCAGTTCGTCGGCCACCTGGTCGACATAGCGGCGCAGGATCGGCGACAGATAGGCGTCGACCACCGTCGTGTCGCCACGCGCGACGAGCTTCATCATCGGGCTCACTTCATGCGAAACCGACACCTGCGTGAAGCCGATCGCGCGCGCGATGCGGGCCACTGCCGCCTCGTGCGCCGTGTAGCGGTAGCCGTGCATGAAGACGATGGCCAGCGAGCGCAGGCCGGCGTCGAACGCCGCCTGCAGGCTGGCCTGGGTAGCTGCTTCATCGAGCGGCTGCACGATGTCGCCGTGCGCGCCGACGCGTTCATCGATTTCGATCACCTGCGCATACAGCAGCTCGGGCAGCACGATGTGGCGGTCGAACAGGCGGGGCCGGTTCTGGTAGGCGATGCGCAGCGCGTCGCGGTAGCCGCGCGTGATGGCCAGCACGGTCGGCTCGCCCTTGCGCTCGAGCAGCGCATTGGTGGCCACGGTCGTGCCCATTTTGACCGCCTCGATGCCGGCTGCCGGCAGCGGCGCGCCCGCGGCAACGCCCAGCAGGTGACGGATGCCGGCAACGGCCGCGTCGCGGTACTGTTCGGGGTGCTCGGACAGGAGCTTGTGCGTGACGAGTTGCCCATCCGGGCGGCGCCCCACGATATCGGTGAATGTGCCGCCACGGTCGATCCAGAACTGCCAATCCATACTCACTCCCTGTGCTGACCAGATGATGGCAGCCATTGTAGTGCGGACGGCGCGCCAACGTTGGCGCGAATGCACGACAATGGTCGCATTCTCATTCACGCAAACGACCATGGCATACCCTCTCTACACCGTCGCGCAGCTGCGCGCCATCGAACACGCGGCCAGCAGCACGCTGGCGCCGGGCACCTTGATGACCCGCGCCGGCAAGGCCGCCGCCGACTATGCGCTCGAGTTATTGCGCGCATCAGCGGGTGCATCTCCGGATGGCCTGCGTGGCGCGCCGGTGCTGGTGCTGGCCGGCCCCGGCAACAATGGCGGCGATGCGCTGGAGGTGGCGGCCAACCTGGCCGAAGCCGGTGTCAACGCCACCGTCCTGCACTTGCCGGGCGACGGTAACGACGACGCCTCGAGCGAAACCGCCGCGGCCTACGAGCGCGCGCGTTCCGGCACGGTCGGCTGGCTCGACATGCTGCCGCCCGATGGCCAGTGGGCGCTCGTCGTCGACGGCTTGTTCGGGATCGGCCTGACGCGCGCGCTCACCGGCGAATACCGCGAGGTCGTTGCGGGCCTCGACGGTCTGCGCTGCCCGATCCTGGCGCTGGACGTGCCGAGTGGCCTGGACGCCGACACGGGCGCCGTCATCGGCCCGGACGGCATCGCGGTGCGCGCCACGCACACGATCACGTTCATCGCCGACAAGCCGGGCCTGCACACGGCCGACGGGCGCGATCATGCAGGCGTCGTGCATGTAGACGCGCTCGGCGTGGATGCGGCAGCAACGACCACGACGGCAGCCATGAACGGGCTGCCATCGTTTGCGCACTGCTTCGCGGCGCGCCGCCAGAACTCGCACAAGGGCAGCTTTGGCGACGTCGCCGTGATCGGTGGCGCGCACGGCATGGCCGGTGCACCGGTACTGGCCGCGCGCGGCGCGCTGTATGCCGGCGCGGGGCGCGTGTATGTCGCGGCGCTCAACACGCCGCCCGGCTACGACAGCAGCCAGCCCGAAATCATGTTCCGCGCGGCCGACGACCTGGATCTGTTTGGCCGTACGCTGGTGCTAGGGCCGGGCATGGGCGATTCGGTCGACGCGATCCGGCTGGTGGCCAAGGCGCTCGACAGCGACTGCCCGCTGGTGCTCGACGCCGATGCGCTGAACCTCATCGGCGCCAGCCCCGACCTGCAGACGCGCCTGGCCCAGCGAAGCGCACCGGCCGTGCTCACGCCGCATCCGCTGGAAGCGGCCCGAATGCTGGGCATGACGGTGTCGGTGGTGCAGGCCGACCGCCTGGCCAGCGCGCGTGAACTCGCACAGCGCATGCATGCGGTCGTGATTCTCAAAGGGTCCGGCACCGTGATCGCCGGGCCCGATGGCGCAGTGCTGATCAACCCGACCGGCAACGCGGGGCTGGCCACGGCGGGCAGTGGTGACGTGCTGGCAGGGATCTGCGGCGCCCTGCTCGCGCAAGGCTGGCCGGGCAAGGAAGCGGCAGCGGCGGCGGCCTGGTTGCATGGCGCCGCGGCCGACGCGCTGGTCGAAGATGGCGTGGGGCCGATCGGCCTGACCGCCGGCGAGCTGCCAGCGGCCGTGCGCAAGGTGCTCAACGCGCAGGTGCGCGCAGGCAGCTGATTAATTATTTGACGAGGCGGCCCGCGGCGATCGTGATCGTCCGGCCGCAACGTGCGGCCATGCCCGGATCGTGCGTGACCAGCACCAGCGTCGAGCCGCGTTCGCGATTGAGTTCGAACATCAGTCCGATGATCGATTCGCCGGTGGCGGCATCGAGGCTGCCGGTGGGCTCGTCGGCAAACAGCAGCGGCGGCTGCGTGACAAAAGCGCGCGCCAGCGCAACGCGCTGCTGCTCACCGCCCGACAAAAACTTGGGATAGTGCTTCAGGCGGCTGCCCAGGCCGACGCGGCCCAGCATGTCGGCCGCCTTCTCGCGCGCACCGGATTCGCCCCGCAATTCGAGCGGCAGCATCACGTTCTCGAGCGCGTTCAGGTGCGTGAGCAGCTGGAACGACTGGAACACGAAGCCCAGCTTGGCCTTGCGGAACGCGGCGCGGCCGTCTTCATCGAGCGCGAAGATATCGGTGCCATCCAGGCGCACGGTGCCGGACGATGGCGTGTCCAGGCCTGCCAGCAGGCCCAGCAGCGTCGACTTGCCGGAGCCGGAAGCGCCGACGAGCGCGAGCGTCTCTGCCGGTTGCACGGTAAAATCAATCTCTTGCAGGATGGTCAGCTCGCCGCTGGCGTCAGCGACCTTCTTCGACAAGCCACTGACCTGGATCGCGGGCGGCCGGCCTGTCATTACATCGACGTCAGTGACGTCATTTTTGAATGCCTCGGGATGATCACGCATGCTTGCTTTTCTTAAGAACGCAGTTCTCGGTAAATTAATTGTCGGCGCTGCACTGGGGTTGAGTCTGTCCCTGGCGGCGACGGCGAACGCTTATTCTGCACCAAAAACCGTACTCGTGGTGGGCGACAGCCTGTCGGCCGAATACGGCATCGCCCGTGGCGCCGGCTGGGTCGCACTGCTCGAACAGAAAATGAAGAGCGAAAAAATCGACGCCAGGGTCGTCAACGCCAGCATCAGCGGCGAGACCACCAGTGGCGGCAAGGCGCGCCTGCCTGCCCTGCTGGGCCAGCACAAGCCGGACCTGGTCGTGATCGAACTGGGCGCCAACGACGGGCTGCGCGGCTTGCCCGTGCCGTCAGCCGAAGCGAACCTGCGCGCAATGATCGCCGCAGCGCAGGCGCAGAAAGCGCGCGTGCTGCTGGTGGGCATGCGCATGCCGCCCAACTACGGGCGCGCCTACACCGAGCGCTTCTTCGGCATGTTCAAGACCGTGGCGACGTCGACCAAATCGCCGCTGGTGCCGTTCATGCTTGAAGGCGTGGCCGACAAACCTGCCCTGTTCCAGCAAGACCGCCTGCATCCGACCGCGCAGGCGCATCCCATCATCCTAAACAATATCTGGCCGACGTTTGAAAAAATGGTGAAGCAGCCATGAAGTACCCGGAAGTCGCAGGGTTCGACGCCCTGCTCCCGCGCCTCGGTGAATTCGACGCGATCATCGACGTGCGCAGCGAAGCCGAATTCGCACTCGACCATATCCCCGGTGCGATCAACTGCCCGGTGCTGAACAACGATGAACGCATCCTGGTCGGCACGCTGTACAAGCAGACCAGCGCTTTCGACGCCAAGAAAGCCGGCGCGCCGATCATCGCGCGCAATATCGCGCACCACATCGACACGCTGTTTCACGACAAGCCGCGCGACTGGCGTCCGCTGGTGTACTGCTGGCGCGGCGGTAACCGCAGCGGCGCGATGGCACTGATCATGGCGCGCATCGGCTGGCCCGTGGCGCAGCTCGAGGGCGGCTACAAGAATTACCGGGCCTGGGTCAGCGCGGCGCTGGCCGAGCCGCCTGCCGTCGATTTCCGCGTCGTCTGCGGCCCTACCGGCAGCGGCAAGAGTCGCCTGCTCGAAACGCTCGACGGCATCGGCGCGCAGGTACTCGACCTGGAGCAACTGGCCGCGCACCGCGGCTCGGTGCTGGGTCACTTGCCGAACGAACCACAGCCAAGCCAAAAGATGTTCGAGACGCTGGTGCTGGCCAAGCTGCGCAGCTTCGACCTGGCCCGCCCCGTGTTCGTCGAAGCCGAGAGCAAGAAGGTCGGCAACCTGCGCGTGCCGGATGCCGTGATGGTGCGCATGCGCGCCGCGCCCTGCATCGACCTGCAACTGGCGCGCCCCGCGCGCGTGCGTTTGCTGATGGAAGACTATCAGCACTTCTGCGCCGATCCTTCCGTGCTGGCCGATCAGCTGACGCACCTGACATTGGTACATGGCCGCGCCAAGATCGCTGACTGGCAGGCGATGGCGCAAGGCGGCGCGCTGCCGGCGCTGGTCGACGAGCTGCTGGTGCAGCACTATGACCCGGCCTACCTGCGCTCGATCGACCGCAACTTCGTGCAGTATCCGCAGGCGCAGGTGGTGCAACTGGCCGATATTGGCACCAGGGATTTCCTGGACGCGGCGCGCCGCCTGCACGACGTGCCCGCCTGAGGCTACGGCGCGATCCGACGCAGCTCGTCGATCGCGACATCCCGCCAGAGCGTGTCGTCGCGCGCGTGCTGCGCCGCCCACACACGGTAGACGCCGGGCTCGATGACGAAGCCCGGCCTGTCGCCGCCCACCCGGTAGCGTGCAAGGATGCGCGGCTCAAGGTCGAGTTCGACGGTAGCGCGTTCGCCGGCTGCCAGGGTTGTTTTGGTGAAGCCTGCCAGGCGCCTGACAAAGCCGTCGGCGCCCTGCTTGTCGACG
The DNA here is from genome assembly GCA_014841595.1 of Oxalobacteraceae sp. CFBP 8761. Lineage (NCBI taxonomy): Bacteria > Pseudomonadati > Pseudomonadota > Betaproteobacteria > Burkholderiales > Oxalobacteraceae > Oxalobacteraceae sp. CFBP 8761. Next base: position 2,444,320 of record JACYUE010000001.1, read on the forward strand.
TAGATCTGCACCACGACTGCGCCCGTGCACGCGCCGGTATTGGCCACCTCAACGCTCGCGCTATACCGCCCGTCAACGCTGACGCGCAGACCGGCCAGTTCAAACGTCGTGTACGACAGGCCGAACCCGAACGGGAACAGCGGCTGATGCCCTTCACGCGTGAACCACCGATAACCGACATCCGACCCTTCAAGATCGTAATCGAGCGGGATGATGCCGCCCTTGCGCGGCGTGGCCGGGTTGGACGTCGTGGTTTCCGGATCGATCTGTTCGGGGCGCGGCAACTGCGACTCGCTGGCCGGGAACGTCACAGGCAAGCGGCCCGATGGATTGACGCGCCCGAACAGCACGCCCGCCACGGCCGGCCCGCCGCCCGATCCCGGGTACCATGCGGCCAGGATCGCGGCCACGCGGTCGCGCCACGGCATCGTGACGGGGCCGCCCGACTGGATGACGACGATCGTCGCCGGGTTGACGCCGGCAATGGCCTCGATCAGCGCATCCTGGTCGTCGGGCAGTGCGAGGCCCACGGCGTCGAGGCCTTCCGAGCGCCACTCCTGCGCGAACACGATCACCGCATCGGCGTTGCGCGCGGCGTCCAGCACCTGTTGCCGATCGGTGCCGTCGACGAACACGACGTCGCGGGCGCCGCTTTCTTCTTCGATCGCGTTGACGAGCGACGACGGCTGGACGACCTTGGCCACGTCCATCCCCATGATGCTGGTGCCGGGCAGCTGCAGGCTGCCGATGGGCGTTACGGCCGATGAACCGCCGCCACACAGCACGCCATGGTCGGCATGCTCGCCGACCACCAGCAACCGGGCCAGGCGCTGCGGCAGCGGCAGCGTGGCGTTCCGGTTCGTGAGCAGCACGATGCCTTCTTCGGCCTGGCGCTGCGCGATCAGCTTGTGCTGGCTGAAGTCGACCGGCTGCATGCGGTCGTCAGGCAACGCTTGATCGAGCGCGCCGACACTGATCAGGCCTGTGAGGATGCGTGCGACCATATCGTCGATGCGCGCCTGCGGCACCTGGCCCTCGCGCACCGCATCGCGCAGGGCCTGGCCGAAGTAATGCGCATTGTCGAGATTGGCGCCCGATTGCACGTCGAGGCCTGCGAGTGCCGCCTTGACGGTCGAATGCGTGGCGCCCCAGTCCGACATGACCCAGCCGGCGTAACCCCATTCATCCTTGAGCACCTGCTGCAGCAGGAAGGCGTTCTCGGACGCATAGTGACCATTGACCAGGTTATAGCCGGGCATGACGGCGCCAGGCTTGCCGATCGCTATCGCGATCTGGAACGCCAGCAGGTCGGATTCGCGCAACGCCGCTTCGGCCAGGTTCGCGCTGACCATCACGCGCCCGGTTTCCTGGCCATTGGCGACGAAATGCTTGACGGTCGACACCACGCGCTGCGCCTGGATGCCGGCAACCGAGTGGCCGGCCAGCTCGCCGGTGAGCAGCGGGTCCTCGCTGATGTATTCGAAATTGCGGCCACCGCGTGGTTCGCGGATCAGGTTCGCGCCACCTGCAAGCTGCACATTGAAGCCCTTGGCCCGCGCTTCGCGTCCGACCAGCGCGCCGCTGTCGTGTGCGAGCTGGCGGTTGAAGGTGGCGCCCAGCAACAGCGAGCTGGGCAATCCCGTCGCATGGTCACCAGGGCGCACGCCGCCGATATTGCTGATCCCGAGACTAGCGTCGGCCTGCTGCATGGCAGGGATGCCCAGCCGTGGGACGCCCGGGTAGAACGCAGCCGAACCGATGGCGCCCTGCGCTTTGAGCTCGTCCGTCAGAGGAATGGCCATCGGGCCGGACAGCCAGGCAAATTTTTCGTCCTCCGTCATGCGCGCGACGAGATCCTGAGCGCGCTGACGGCTCGTGGTGGCAGTGGTCATTGGAAGTCCCTTCATGATGGAGAGTAGCTGATCCGTCCAGTGTTCCAGATGCCATCCGCCGGGTCGGTTAAGCACATCGCAAAAAAGCCCGGCTGCTTGCGCAACCGGGCTTTTTCAGTGAAGACCGAACAGGCGACGACTTACTGCGCGTCGGTATTCGTGCCCAGCTGCGACGGCGTGGCCGTTACCTTGGCCTTGGCCTTGACCTTCAGCGCTTCGACGTAATCGACCATCTGCTGCTGGCCCATCATGTTGCCGATCTGGTCCGCTTCCTGCTTGCGGCGCGCCGCGTCGAGCTGCGCCGGCTGCGAGACCTTGTTGATTCGATAGACGGCGTAACCCTGGCCCGGCACATCGACACCGACATACGCCGGCAGCTTGGTGGCGTCAGCCTTGAGCACGGCAATCGCACCGGGCTGGTTGATCGTCGGCTGCTTGGTCCGCGAGACGACCACTGGTGCGCCGAAACCGGTTGCGTCGCCTGCCGCCTTGGCTGCCGCCAGCTTGGCTTCGCCTGCCTGCCGTGCCAGGCGCACTGCTTCCTCGATCGTCACGCGCTGACGAATCTGCGCCTCGACCTCGGACAGCGGACGCTTGGCCGCCGGACGCAGTTCAACGACGCGGCCTGCCACCAGCACGCTTGGCGCGACTTCCACTGCTTCGGTATTGCGCTTGTTCTTCAATGCGTCGTTGCCGAACAGCGCCGTCAGGAACTTGGCGTTGTTGAACGGTGCATCGCCCAGCGCCGGATTTGGCGTACGGGTCAGGTTGTCGACGGTCTGGATCTGCAGCTTGAGCTTGTCGGCCACCGGCTTCAGGCTATCCGACTGGTCATACGCGGTCTCGGTAAAGACGCCAGCCAGTTCGGTGTACTTGGCAGCCATCTTCTGCTTCTTGAGGTCGCCTGCAATCTGCTCACGCGCCGTGTCCAGCGACTTTTGCGTCGCCGGCTTGATCGAATTGAGCTTGATGATGTGCCAGCCGAATTCCGACTGCACCAGGCCGCTCGTCTCGCCCTCTTTCAACGCGTAGATCGAATCTTCAACCGACTTGACGAACAGGCCCTTTTCAACCACGCCCAGATCGCCGCCAGCCTGCGCCGAGCCCGGATCCTGCGAGTTGGCCTTGGCAATGGCGGCAAAATTGGCCGGCGCTGCGCGCACTTGCGCCAGCACGGCTTCCGCTTTCGTCTTCGCTGCAGCCTGATCGGCTGGCTTGGCGTCCTTGGCCACCGTGATCAGGATGTGGCTGGCGCTGCGCTGCTCGGGCGTCGTGTAGTTCTTGAGGTTCTTGTTGTAGAAGTCGCTGATTTCGGCATCCGACACCTGCACCTGGTTTTCGACGGTAGCGGCGTTGAAGACGACGTACTCGGCCTTGACCTGCTCAGGAATCTGGAACAGCGTTGCGTTCTTGTCGTAGTACGCCTTGACCATCGCATCGGAAACTTTCACCTGCGGCAGATAGGTCGCAATCGGGAACACGATCTCCTGCACTTCACGTTCCTGATCGTTGATGTTCGACAGGCGCGTTGCGACGCTGCGCGGTGCAAATGCGGTGGCCTGGATCGAACCGGTCAGCTGCTGCACGGTGAGGTCACGGCGCAGGCGCTGGTCGAACATCGCCGGCGTCATGCCTTGCGCTGCCAGGGCGGCCTTGTAGCCTTCCATGTCGAAGCCACCGTCCGGCTGGCGGAACTGCTGGATCTCCATGATGGTCTTCTGCAGTGTTGCATCGCTGACATTCATGTGCGAGCGGGCGATCTCGGTACTGATGGCGCGTTCGCCGACCAGATTATTGAGGATCGTTTTCTTGGCTTCGGCGGTCTCGAACATCTTCTGGTCGAACTGGGCGCCCATCATCTGGCGTGCCTGATCGATCTGACGACGCTGCGCATCTTCCCATTCCTGGCGCGAGATCTTTTCGCCGCCAACGGTGGCGACGTGGGTCCCGGCATCGTTACTCTGGTAACTCTCCATCCCGACAAACACGAACGATGGGACGATCAAAAGAAGCAGGATCCCGTACATCCAACGCTTGTTGTTCCGAATAAATTCAAACATGGTCAGCCATTCAAGGTTGAGAATGCAATAACAGCACAAGTTAAAAAAAAAGGCGAACTCGCGTTCGCCTCTTCTGGCGGAGCTACCCTGAAGGGCACTCCATACTACTCGAATTCTGGCGGAGCGGACGGGACTCGAACCCGCGACCCCCGGCGTGACAGGCCGGTATTCTAACCAACTGAACTACCGCTCCAGACATACTGTCTGTGCGTTTTTTGTGGCGGAGCGGACGGGACTCGAACCCGCGACCCCCGGCGTGACAGGCCGGTATTCTAACCAACTGAACTACCGCTCCAGCAAAAAACACACCAACGAACATCAGGGACTACACAACAACCCCTGCTGCTTTCCTTCGCTTGTCACCGCGAAGAAGGCATTAGTTTACAGCATCTTTCAGCGCTTTACCAGCCTTAAATTTCGGGACGCGTGCAGCCTTGATTTTGATGGGCTCCTTGGTGCGCGGATCGCGGCCCGTGCGTGCAGCGCGCTCGCCGACCGTGAAGGTGCCAAAGCCGACCAGCGTGACGCTGTCGTTCTTTTTCAGGGTCTCGGTCACGGCGTCGATCACGGCGTCGAGGGCACGCGCTGCCGATGCCTTGGTAATGTCCGCGGACTTCGCGATTTCTTCGATCAGTTCTGTCTTGTTCACTCGTTCCCTCGTTTCCCGTTCGTGACGCACACGCGCCGCTGCTGCAAAAGTGCAGGCCGTATTAAACAAGGGCAACATGGCGCTGTCAAGCGAGCCCGGTTCAACGCAGGTTCATCTGTGGCATATGGCGCGCCAATACGACGACGCAAAAAAAAGGGGCGCAGTCAACGTTAAATAGAGACCAGCTTCGAACTGACGAGCACTCCAATGGTCCAACCCTGTCCCCAGTGTCAGGAGTCGATCATGAAAGCGCCACGCTTCAAGGGTTGGTTCGCAAAACTGCCTTTACTGAATCAGCCGCAGCGGCGGCAAGTGCTCGATGCCCTGCATCCTGCAGCCGGACTCGATCAAGTGGTCGCGCTCATCAGTGAGGTCAGAGCGCCAGGTCGCTGCTGCCCCAGATGCGGCAACGAGCGCTGCTACCGGCACGGTTTCGCCAATGACTTGCAGCGCTACCGCTGCTGCGCCTGCGGCCGCACCTTTAACGACCTGACCGGTACGCCACTGGCGCGGCTGAGGCTAAAGGGTAAATGGCTCGCGTATTCGCAAGTGCTGCTCGATTCACTGCCCGTACGCAAGGCCGCAGACCGGGTCGGCGTACACCGCAATACCGCCTTTCGCTGGCGCCACCGCTTCCTGCATTGGGTCAAGCTCGACCGGCCCGTAGCCCTTAATGGCATCGTCGAAGCTGACGAAACATTTCTGCTCGAGTCACAGAAAGGTTCGCGCACGCTTGATCGGCCAGCGCGCCGTCGCGGCGGCCACGCTGCCAAACGGGGCATTTCCGGTGAACTGGACTGCATCCTGGTTGCGCGCGATCGCGAGGGGCGCACCATTGATTCCGTGACCGGCCGCGGAGCGCTCACGGCTGCGCAACTCGACCGTGACTTGCTACCCAGGCTAGACAGGCAGGCCTTGCTGGTCAGTGATGGCCATCCCGCTTACCGCGCCTTTGCACGCAAGCACAGGATCGCGCACGAGACGATCAATGTGCGCGCCGGGGTGCGTGTGAGGCGCCCAGGCAGCCTTGCCATCCATGTGCAGAACGTGAACGCCTACCACCAGCGCTTCAAGGCGTGGCTGCAGGGCTTTCGGGGCGTGGCGTCGCGCTATCTACCCAATTATCTTGGCTGGCGCTGGGCGCTGGATGGTGCGCGAATTTTTTCGCCAGAACAATTGCTTAGTATCGCTATCAGTGTCATCAACAGATAACGCTGACTGAGCCCCAAAAAAAACAGGCGCCACATGGGCGCCTGTTTCAGGGAGCTGACCAGCAGCCCGGTACTGTCTTAGTGCTTGACTACTTCCGGCTTGGCTTCCACCGGCGCTGGCGCAACGGCCACCGCAGGATCGTCCACCAACGGCTGTGGCTGGCGCTCCAGTGCGATCTCCAGCACTTTTTCGATCCAGCGCACCGGTACGATCTCGAGCTTGTTCTTGACGTTGTCCGGAATCTCGGCCAGGTCCTTCACGTTTTGCTCAGGAATCAACACCGTCTTGATGCCACCGCGATGCGCCGCCAGCAGTTTCTCTTTCAGGCCACCGATCGGCAGGACTTCACCGCGCAGCGTGATCTCGCCCGTCATTGCCACATCGGCGCGCACCGGGATGCCCGTGAAGGCCGAGACCAGCGCCGTCGTCATGCCGATACCGGCCGACGGACCATCCTTCGGTGTCGCACCTTCTGGCACGTGGATGTGGATGTCGGCCTTCTCGAACGCCTCGTTCTTGATACCGAGGCGTGCGGCGCGGCTGCGCACCACCGTGCGGGCAGCTTCGATCGACTCCTTCATCACGTCGCCCAGCGTACCGGTGCGGATGATGGCGCCCTTGCCGGGCACGTTGACAGCTTCGATCGTCAGCAGATCGCCACCGACTTCGGTCCACGCCAGACCAACCACCTGGCCGACCTGGTTATCTTTCTCGGCAACGCCAAAGTCATAACGGCGCACGCCCAAGAACTTGTCCAGGTTCTTGCCGTTGACGATAACGCGCTTGTCGGCGCCCGTGCCTGGCTTTTTCAGCAGCAGCATCTTGACGACCTTGCGGCAAATCTTCGACACCTCGCGCTCGAGCGAACGCACGCCGGCTTCGCGGGTGTAGTAACGGATGATGTCGCGGATCGCGGTCTCTTCGACCTTGATTTCCTCTTCCTTCAAGCCGTTGTTCTTCAACTGCTTTGGCAACAGATAGCGCAGCGCGATGCTGGTCTTTTCGTCTTCGGTGTAACCCGACAGGCGAATGACTTCCATGCGGTCCAGCAGCGCCGGCGGAATGTTGTACGAGTTCGACGTCGCCACGAACATCACGTCCGACAGATCGAAGTCCACTTCCAGGTAATGGTCCGAGAACGTGTGATTCTGTTCCGGGTCCAGCACCTCGAGCAGGGCCGACGACGGATCGCCACGGAAATCGGCGCCCATCTTGTCGATCTCGTCGAGCAGGAACAGCGGGTTGCGCACGCCGACTTTCGCCAGCGATTGCAGCACCTTGCCCGGCATCGAACCGATGTACGTGCGGCGGTGGCCACGGATCTCCGCTTCGTCACGCACGCCACCCAGGGCCATGCGCACGAACTTGCGGTTCGTCGCGCGGGCGATGGACTGGCCAAGCGACGTCTTGCCGACGCCCGGAGGACCGACGAAGCACAGGATCGGCGCTTTCAGCTTGTCGACGCGCTGTTGCACTGCGAGGTATTCCAGGATGCGTTCCTTGATCTTGTCCAGGCCGTAGTGATCTTGTTCAAGCACGGCTTCGGCACTGGCCAGATCGATCGCGACCTTCGACTTCTTGCGCCATGGCAGCGACACCAAGGTGTCGATGTAGTTGCGCACGACGGTGGCTTCGGCCGACATCGGCGACATCAGCTTGAGCTTGCGAATTTCGGCCTGGGCTTTTTCCATGGCTTCTTTCGGCATCTTGGCGGCGACGACTTTCTTTTCGAGTTCCTCGATGTCGGCGCCCTCTTCGCCCTCGCCCAGTTCTTTCTGAATCGCCTTGACCTGCTCGTTCAAGTAGTACTCGCGCTGCGACTTTTCCATCTGGCGCTTGACGCGGCCACGGATGCGTTTCTCGACCTGCAGGATGTCCAGTTCACCTTCCAGCTGGCCGAGCAGATGCTCGAGGCGCTTGGCGACGTTGAAGATCTCCAGGATCACCTGCTTCTGCTCGAGCTTGAGCGGCAGGTGTGCAGCGACGGTATCGGCCAGGCGGCCTGCGTCATCGATGCCGGCGAGCGAGGCCAGGATTTCTGGTGGAATCTTTTTGTTGAGTTTCACGTACTGGTCGAACTGCTGGACGATCGCGCGGCGCATGGCCTCGACTTCGGAGTCGTCGCCGATTTCCGATTCGACCGGCGTCAGTTGCGCGGTGAAGTGCGTGGCGCCGTCGTTGATCGTATCGATACGGGCGCGCTGCGAACCCTCGACCAACACCTTGACGGTACCGTCGGGCAGTTTCAGCATCTGCAGAATATTGGCGACGCAGCCGATCTCGTAGATGTCTGCGGCGGACGGTTCGTCCTTGGCGGCGGCCTTCTGGGCGGCCAGCATGATGCTTTTGCCCTGCTCCATCGCGGCTTCCAGAGCCTTGATCGATTTAGGGCGGCCAACGAACAGAGGTATCACCATATGCGGGAACACAACCACATCGCGCAACGGCAGAAGTGGCAGCGTCGTTTGCTCGGTTAATTTCGAAGTTGTCATGGCATACCTTATAAAAAGCGTGTTCTGAACTTGGGCGCTGGACAGCCAAAACACAAGACCGTCCGGTAAAAATATATTCTGTAAGTAAAAGAAATCTTACTTGTCAGAGCATATAGCCGTTCCAATAAAAAACCCTCGGAAAATGAAAAAGCCACCGCACGGCGTACCGCGAGTGGCTTTTCGAATGAAGCCGGGCTCTCTTATTGAGATTGATTGTACCGAGTTGAATCCGTGCGGCAAGCAATTTGTCGCTTGCCGACGGATTTTTTTCAGTTTTCTCCCGACGCTTTTGCCGTTTCGCTGTAAATCAGCAAAGGTTTCGCGCCGTTCGTGATCGTATTTTCATCGATCACGACTTTCACGACATTTGACTGGCCTGGCAATTCATACATCACGTCGAGAAGCGCATGTTCGAGAATAGAACGCAGGCCACGCGCACCGGTTTTACGGGCCAGCGCTTTCTTTGCAATCGCATGCAGCGCTGCCGGACGAATCTCCAGCTCGGCGCCTTCCATTTCCAGCAATTTCGAATATTGCTTGATCAAGGCATTCTTCGGCTCGATCAGAATCTGGATCAGCGCTTCTTCGGTCAGCTCGGACAATGCAGCCACCACCGGCAGACGGCCGACCAGCTCGGGAATCAGGCCGAACTTGATCAGGTCTTCAGGTTCGGCTTCGAGCAGGATCTCGGCGTTGTAGCCGGAATCGAGACTCTTGACCGTGGCGCCGAAGCCGATGCCGCTCTTGACCGAGCGGTTCTGGATCACCTTGGCCAGGCCATCGAATGCGCCGCCGCAGATGAACATGATGTTGGTCGTGTCGATCTGGACGAAGTCCTGGTTCGGGTGCTTGCGTCCGCCCTGTGGCGGCACCGATGCCATCGTGCCTTCGATCAGCTTGAGCAATGCCTGCTGGACGCCCTCGCCTGACACGTCACGGGTGATCGACGGGTTGTCGGACTTGCGCGAGATCTTGTCGATCTCGTCGATGTAGACGATGCCGCGCTGGGCCTTTTCCACTTCGTAGTTGCAGCTTTGCAGCAGCTTCTGGATGATGTTCTCGACGTCTTCACCGACATAGCCGGCTTCGGTCAGCGTCGTCGCATCGGCAATCACGAACGGCACGTTCAGCATGCGTGCGAGCGTCTGGGCCAGCAGCGTCTTGCCGGAGCCGGTAGGACCGACCAGCAGGATGTTGCTCTTGGCCAGTTCGACTTCGTCTTTCTTGCCCAGGTGCTTGAGGCGCTTGTAGTGGTTGTACACCGCCACCGACAGGATGCGCTTGGCCGTTTGTTGACCGATCACATACTGGTCGAGCAGTTCGGTGATTTCAAGGGGCGTCGGCAGGTCGGACTTGGCGCCCGTGACCGTTTCGACGTTCGAGGTTTCATCGCGGATGATGTCGTTGCACAAGTCGATGCATTCATCGCAGATGAACACGGACGGTCCTGCGATCAGCTTTTTGACTTCGTGCTGGCTCTTTCCACAGAACGAGCAGTACAACAGTTTTTCGCCGCTGGAGGATTTTTTCTCTGACATGGGGGCAGGACTCTATTGAATTGCTATGAATATAACGCTTAACCGGAAACGCAACAAGGGCGAATCCAAGGGCGCAACTGGTGCGCATGCGAACATGCTACCCGAAATAAAAAACAAACGCCCGAACGTGTTCGCGTCCGGGCGTTTTTTTCCAACATCGCGCTGGATGCTCGGGCAATTTCTTAACCGCGGTGCGTGAGGACCTTGTCGATCAGCCCATACTCCACCGACTCTTCGGCCGACATGAAGCGGTCACGGTCGGTGTCACGGTGGATCTGCTCGATGCTCTGGCCGGTGTTATCGGACATGATGCGGGCCAGACGCTCGCGCAGATACAGGATTTCTTTCGCCTGGATTTCGATATCCGAGGCCATGCCCTGTGAACCGCCCGATGGCTGGTGAATCATGACGCGCGAGTTCGGCAGCGAGAAACGCTTGCCCTTGGCGCCGGCTGCCAGCAGGAAGGCGCCCATCGAGGCCGCCAGACCCGTGCACAGCGTCGAGACGTCGGGCTTGATGAAGTTCATCGTGTCGAGGATCGCGAGGCCGGCCGAGACCGAGCCACCCGGCGAGTTGATGTAGAGCGAGATATCCTTGTCAGGATTTTCGCTTTCCAAAAACAGCATCTGGGCGACGATCAGGTTGGCCATCTGGTCGTTGACCGGACCGACCAGGAAAATCACGCGTTCTTTCAAGAGGCGCGAGTAAATGTCGTAGGCGCGTTCGCCACGACCACTTTGCTCGACAACCATCGGCACCAAGCCGAGTGCCTGTGTATCCAGTGCTGGATTGTGCATCATACCTGTCTCGTTCCTTGTTAGGGGTTGGTCAAATGGGCCATTGAAAAAAGCCGGCCTCGAGGGGCCGGCCTGCTTTCCTTAAGCCTGTGGGACGCTGCCCATCAGTTCATCGAAAGCGACGGTCTTGTTCGAGACCTTGGCCTTGCCAAGTACGTAGTTGACGACGTTTTCTTCCAATACAAGGGCTTCGACTTCACCGAGGCGACGACGGTCGCTGAAGTAGTACTTCAGGACTTCTTTCGGGTCTTCGTAGCTCTGCGAGAAATCTTCGATCTGGGCTTTCACCTGATCTTGCGTGGCTTGCAGATCGTTGTCAGCAACCAGTTGCGACAGGATCAGACCCAGACGCACGCGGCGCTCGGCCTTGTCCTTGAACATCTCGGACGGGAATGGCAGCTTGGCCACGTCCATGCCGCGCTGTGCCATGTCCTGGCGGGTCATTTCGGCCAGACGCTCCGAATCCTGCTCGACCATCACGGTCGGCACGTCCAGTTCGGTGGCCTTGACCAGTGCGTCCATCACGGCTTCCTTGTTGCGGGCCTTGACGCGGGCGCGCACTTCGCGCTCCAGGTTCACCTTGATGTCTTCGCGCATCTTGTCGATCGAGCCGTCTTCGATTCCCAGCGACTGGGCGAATTCGGTGTCGACGGCAGGCATGTGCGCCCACTCGAGTGCTTTGAGCGTGATGGTGAACTCGGCGGTTTTACCGGCGACGTCCTTGCCATGGTAGTCCTCTGGGAACGCCAGTGGGAAGGTCTTGGCTTCGCCGACTTTCAGGCCGATCGTTGCGGCTTCGAACTCAGGCAGCATGCGGCCTTCGCCCAGCACGAAGGCATAGCCTTCAGCCTTGCCGCCGTCGAATTCGACGCCGTCCAGCGTGCCGACGAAGTCGACGGTGACGCGGTCACCTTCGGCTGCGACTGGCTCGCCGCCGGTGCCGTGTTCGCCTTCTTCGCCCTTGGTGTGATAGTGCACACGCTGCTTGCGCAGGATGTCGATGGTCTTGTCGATTTCGGTGTCGGACACTTCGGTCACGACGGTTTCGACTTCAACGGCTGCCAGGTCGCCAATGACGACTTCAGGATAGACTTCGAAAGTCGCGTTGAATTCGAGGACGCCTTCAGGGGCGTCGTCTTTTGGCTCGATTTTCGGGAAACCGGCAACGCGCAGTTCGTTGGCGACAGCGGCTTCGTTGAATGCGCGGCCAACTTTGTCGTTGAGCACGTCCGATTCGATCTGGTAGCCGTACTGGGCAGCGACCATCTTGAGCGGCACTTTGCCCGGACGGAAGCCAGGCGCCTTGGCGGTCTTGGCCTGCTGTTTCAGGCGCTTCTCGACTTCAGTGCGGACGTCAGCGACCGGAAAAGAGATCGTCAAGCGACGTTCGAGTTTACCCAGGGTTTCGACTGCAGTTGCCATTGTAAAAATCGTCCAAAAAAATAATTATTCGTGGTGCGAGGAGGGGGACTCGAACCCCCACACCATTGCTGGCGTCAGGACCTAAACCTGGTGCGTCTACCAATTTCGCCATCCTCGCTCAGGATTGCAATATCGCCTCAAAAACAAAGGGCGCCCGACAGTAGAACCCGGCCGCCCTGCACTCCATTGTTTAGGGGCTACAACTTCAATCGATTATTTTACTGGAATTTCTGACACTATTGGGCATCATTTTTTCCAGTGCGGGGGTACGTGCTTTCATTCGATGCCTGCCCCTGCCGGCTTTTTGACGCGGAACCACGCCGCGTACAAGGCCGGCAGGAATAACAGCGTCAATGCCGTCGCCACCATCAGGCCGCCCATGATGGCCACCGCCATCGGCCCCCAGAACGTCGAGCGCGACAACGGGATCATCGCCAGCGCCGCCGCGGCGGCCGTCAGCAGGATCGGCCGGCAGCGGCGCACGGCTGCTTCGATGATCGCATCCCACGGATGGCTACCGGTGGCAATATCCTGCTCGATCTGGTCGACCAGGATCACCGAGTTACGGATGATCATGCCGAACAGTGCGATCACGCCCAGATTCGCGACAAAGCCAAAGGGCCGGTCGAGGATCAGCAGCGCCATCGCGGCGCCCGCCACGCCCAGCGGGCCGGTCAAAAACACGAGCAGCGAGCGCGAGAAGCTGTGCAGCTGCAGCATCAGCAGCGCAAACACGATGAACAGCACCAGCGGCACATTGGCTGCGATGGATGCCTCGGCTTCCGAGCTGTCGGCGGCGGCCCCTTCGATTGTCAGGGCGTAGCCGGCCGGCAGCCTGGCACGCAGCGCGCGCAACTGCTTGTCGACTTGCGCGGTCACGGTCGGCCCCTGGATACCGTCGACCACGTCAGCCTGGACCATGATGGCCCACTCGCGGCCTTCACGCCAGACGACGCCCGGCTCCCAGACGAAGCGCACGCGCGCCACCTGGCCGATCGTCACGGCCTGCCCGCCGGTGGTCGGCACCAGCGTTTCCGACAGCCGCGTGATGGTCGAGCGCTCTTCCAGTGGCTGGCGCACGACCATGTCGATCAGGCGGTTCGATTCGCGGAACTGGCCGACCGTCGTGCCGGTGAGCGTCGTGTTGACCGCGCGCCGCACGGCCTGCGACGTCACGCCCAGCGCGCGCAGCTTGTCCTGGTCCAGGTCGAGGCGCAGCACCTTGATCGATTCGTTCCAGTTATCGTTCACGCCCAGCGTGTTCGGATTGGCCAGCAGCGTCGCCCTGACCTGGTCGGCGATCCCGCGCACGACGCCGATGTCCGGCCCCAGCACCTGGAACTGCACCGGGTACGGCACCGGCGGGCCGTTGGCCAGCAGCCTGACGCGCCCGCGCACTTCGGGGAAATCGTGCCTGAAGATGTCGACGATCTTCAGGCGCAGCGCGTCGCGCGCCTTGGTATCGACCGGCAGCACGACCACCTGCGAGACGTTCGACTGCGGGAAAATCTGGTCCAGCGGCAGATAGAAACGCGGGCTGCCGGTGCCGACATAGCTCGTCACGCTGCGCACGCCCTGCTGCTGCGCCAGAAACGCCTCGAAGCGCTTGACGGTCGCTTCGTTGGCGGCAAAGCTCGTGCCCTCGGGCGACCAGAGTTCGACCATCAGCTCGGGCCGGCTCGAATCCGGGAAGAACTGCTTCTCGATGAACGTGAAGCCGAAGATACCCAGCGCGAACACGGCAAGCGTCAGCGCGATGGTGGTCTTGCGCCACTCGACGCACCAGGTCACGATGCGCCGGAAGCGCCGGTAGGCCGGGGAATCGAAGACTTCGTGGCCACTCTCGCCATGGACGTGCGGCTTGACCTTCAGCAGCATGAAGCCGATATAGGGCGTGAACATCACCGCCACCACCCACGAGATCAGCAGCGCCAGTCCATTGACCGAGAACATCGTGAACGTGTACTCGCCGGCGGCCGATTCGGCCAGGCCGATCGGGAGGAAGCCCGCCGCCGTGATCAGCGTCCCGGTCAACATCGGCATGGCCGTCGATGTGTAGGCGAAGGTGGCGGCCTCGAAGCGCGACATGCCCTCTTCCATTTTGCGCACCATCATTTCGACGGCAATGATGGCGTCGTCCACCAGCAGGCCCAGCGCGATGATCAGCGCGCCGAGCGAAATCTTGTGCAGCGAGATGTCGAGCATGCGCATGGCCAGGAACGTGATCGCCAGCACGAGCGGGATCGACAGCGCCACCACCAGGCCCGGATAGATATCGATACGCCATTTGGGCTTGCTGTGCAGACCGAGCGCCAGGAACGACACGACCAGCACGATGACGACCGCCTCGATCAGCACCTTGACGAACTCGCCGACCGATTCCTTGACGGCCTGCGGCTGGTCGGCCACCCGTTCGAGCTCGATCCCGACCGGCAGCTGCGCACGGATGCGCGCCACTGTCTCGGCCAGCCCCTTGCCCATCGTGATGATATTGCCGCCCTTTTCCATCGACACGCCCAGGCCGATCACTTCCTTGCCGTTAAAGCGCATCTTGTCGGCCGGCGGGTCCTGGTAGCCGCGTTTGACGGTGGCGAAGTCGCCGAGGCGGAACGTGGTGCCGCCAGCGCGCAGTTGCAGCGCTTCGATCTGGTCAAGCGTGCCGAGCGCGCCCGTTACCCGCACCGACAGATTGTCCGTGGGCGTGACCAGCACGCCGCTGGCCTCGACCGCATTCTGCGTGGCGATCTGGTTCACGATCTGCTCGAACGGCACGCCCAGCTGGGCGAATTTCTTGCTGGAGAACGCGATATACACTTTTTCGTTCTGCACGCCGAACTGCTCGACCTTGGCCACCAGCGGCACGCGCAGCAGTTGCTGGCGCACGAAGTCGGCGTAGTCGCGCATTTCGCCATAGGTGAAACCATCGCCCGACAATGCGAAGATCGACCCGTAGGTGTCGCCGAATTCGTCGTTGAAGAATGGGCCGATCACGCCCTGCGGCAGCGTGGCAGTGATGTCGCCGATTTTCTTGCGCACCTGGTACCACGCGGCCGTCGTTTCCTTGGGCGGCGTCGATTCACGCAGCTCGATCAGGATCGTGGTTTCGCCCGGCTTGGAAAAACTGCGGATGCTCTTGACGTACGGCGTCTCCTGCAGCTTGCGCTCGAGCGGATCGGTGACCTGCTCGGCCATCTGCAGCGCCGTTGCACCCGGCCACACGGCGCGCACGACCATCGCGCGGAACGTGAAGGGCGGGTCTTCGTCCTGGCCCAGTTCGAAGTAGCTCAGGATACCGAACAGCAGGCAGGCGGCGATCAGGAAGCGCGTGAGCGGGATGTGTTCCAGCGCCCAGCGCGACAGGTTGAAGCCTTTCATCGTGCGGCCCCGCCGTTGGCCGTCATGGCCGCTTCGGCGTCCGCCCGGCGCGCGACATCGGCGGTGAGGATGCGCACCTTCTGGCCCGGCTTGAGCAGGTTCACGCCGGCCGTGACCACGTTCTGGCCGGCGCGCACGGCGCCCGATACCAGCACGTCGTTCTCGACCTGGCCGGCCACCTGCACCGGCACGAGCTTGACGGCGCCGTTTTCGACGACCCAGACGCTGCTCGCGCCCTTGTTGTTGACCAGCGCGCTCAACGGTACGCGCAGGCCGCCGTTGGTTGCCGCGCCCGTGGCCAGCTCCACCGTCGCGCTCATCCCCAGGCGCGCATCGGCGCGGGCGGGCAGCGCGACCTTCACGGTGTAAGTGCGGGTTGCGGCGTCGGCCATTGGCGCGATTTCGCGGATCTTGCCCGGGATGGTCTGCTCTGCATCGGCCCACAGGCGTACGACCACGTCGGCCGACTGGCGCAATCCGTCCACTTTGTTTTCGGGGATGCCGATGACGACTTCCTTCTCCGTGGTGCGGGCCACGCGCACCACCGGCGTGCCGGCCTGGACGACCTGCCCCACTTCGGCATCGATGGCCGTGACGACGCCATCGACGTCGGCAACCAGGGTCGTGTAATCGGCCTGGTTCGACTGGCCGCGCAAGCCGGCGCGCGCTGCATCGACATTGGACTGGGCCGCCTTGAGCGCGCTTTGCTTGGCGTCGAGCACGGCCTGGCTGACGAAATTCTGGGAGCGCAGATTGACGTGACGCTGGTAATCGGCAGCGGCCAGTTCGCGCTCGGTGTCGGCGGCGCGCAGCGTGGCGCGGGCCTGGGTTTCGGCCAGCCGGATGTCTTGCGGGTCGAGCCGCATCAGCACCGTGCCGCGCTTGACGGTCGCGCCCACGTCCACCTTGCGTTCGATGATCTTGCCGCCCACCCGGAAGCCCAGTTGCGACTCGTAGCGCGGCCGCACGTCGCCTGCAAACTGCGACCGCTCGGCGCCCGCATCTGCCACCAGCTGGATCACCCGCACCGGACGGATATCCTCAAGCGGCGGCGCCGGCTTCGAGCACGCGGCGAGGGCGCCGGCGGCGCAGAAGGCGAGCACGGCCGCCCGCAGGATGGGGGAAGAAAATCGGACAAACACGGTGGTGATCCTTTGACTGGGCATGCGGCGTCTCAAGCCGAAGCTGGCGGCGCGTGGAGTGCTGCGTTGGCGCCAGTTTGTAATTCAGCAATTATAATCATGCAAATAGACAATGTGACGACTTTAGCGTCTTCCCTCTAAACATGGCCGTCAATCACTACGAGAACTTTCCTGTTGCGTCGATCCTGCTGCCGCGCCGCCTGGTGCCGGCGGTCGAGGCAATCTATGCCTTTGCGCGCAGTGCCGACGATCTGGCCGACGAAGGCGACGCCACGCCTGGCGAACGGCTGGCGGCGCTGCAAGCCTACGACCAGCAGTTGGACCGCATCGAGGCTGGCAGCGTTCCCGATGAGCCGATGTTCGCCCGGCTGGCGCATGTCGTGGCGCAGTACCGGCTGTCGGTCGGGCCGATGCGCGACCTGCTGTCGGCGTTCCGGCAGGATGTCGTGACGCCGCGCTACCAGGAATACGCGAGCCTGCTCGACTATTGCCGCCGCTCGGCCAACCCGGTCGGGCGCCTGATGCTGGCCCTGTACGAGGCCGACGACGCGGTCAACCTGCGCGACTCGGATGCCATCTGCAGCGCGCTGCAACTGATTAACTTCATCCAGGACGTCGCAATCGATCTGACCAAGGGCCGGATCTACCTGCCGCTGGAAGACCTGGCGCGGTATAAGGTCAGCGAAACGGCGCTGAAGGCAGGCGTCGTCGATGCACCGTTCCAGGCCCTGATGCGCTTCGAGGTCGAGCGTGCCCGCGCGTTGATGCTGTCGGGCGCGCCGCTGGCCAGGCGGCTGCCGGGCCGCATCGGCTGGGAGCTGCGCATGATCGTCCAGGGCGGCCTGCGCATCCTCGACCGGATCGAGCGCGCCGGCTACGATGTGTACCGGCGCCGCCCGACCTTGGGCACCGCGGACTGGGTTGCCGTCGGCTGGGGCGCGCTGCGCATGTAAAAGTCACGGCGCACATCGCCGGCTGCGCTGTCTACCCTGCTAGAATGCTCGCCTGACGGCACAGCCGTGCCGCAGCCGCCCAACCAGCACTCCACGACGATTTTCATGTCTCCAGACGAATACTGCCAGCAAAAGACCGTTCAAAGCGGCTCCAGTTTCTACTACAGCTTCCTGTTCCTGCCGCCCGAACGCCGGCGCGCGATCACGGCGTTGTACGCTTTTTGCCGCGAGGTGGACGATACGGTTGACGAAGCCACCGACGGTTCCGTCGCGCGCATCAAGCTGGCGTGGTGGCGCACCGAGGTCTCGAAGATGTATGCGGGCACGCCGACGCATCCGGTGATGCTGGCGCTGCAGCCCCATATCGCGGTCTACAAGCTGGAAGAACAGCACCTGCAGGCGATCGTCAACGGCATGGAGATGGACCTCGACCAGAGCCGCTATCTCGATTACCCCGGCCTGCAGCGCTATTGCTGGCACGTGGCGGGTGTCGTGGGCATCCTGTCGGCCAGCATTTTCGGCTACACCAATCCGCAGACGCTGGCGTACGCCGAAAAACTGGGCCTCGCGTTCCAGCTGACGAACATCATTCGCGACGTGGGCGACGACGCGCGCAAGGGCCGTATCTACCTGCCGGTCAACGAACTCCAGCAGTTCGGCGTCACGGCGAACGACCTGCTCAAGCTCCAGCACAGCGAGAAATTCGAAGCGCTGATGGCGTTCCAGGCCAAGCGCGCGCAAGCCATCTATGACGAAGCACTGGCCCTGCTGCCAAAGGAAGACCGGCGCGCCCAGCGTCCGGGACTCATGATGGCGTCGATCTACCGCACGCTGCTCGATGAAATCCAGCGCGACGGCTACCACGTGCTGAACCAGCGCATCTCGCTCACGCCGCTGCGCAAGCTGTGGCTGGCGTGGAAGACGTATGTCCGCACCTAGACTGCGCGTTGCAGTCGTCGGCGCCGGCTGGGCCGGCTGCGCAGCAGCGGTAACGCTGGCGCGCAAGGGCGCGGACGTCATCCTGTTTGAAGCAGCGCGCACCCTTGGCGGGCGCGCCCGCGGGGTCGACGTACGCGGCCTGACGCTGGACAACGGCCAGCACATCCTGCTGGGCGCTTACGCCGAATCGCTGCGCATGCTGCGTCAGGTGGGCGTCGATCCCGATGCGGCGCTGCTGCGCCTGCCGGTGCAAATGCGCTATCCGCCCGGCGGCGCCGGCATGGATTTCGTTGCATCACGCCTGCCCGCGCCGCTGCACCTGGCGTTCGCGCTGCTGCGCGCCAACGGCCTGACCCGCGCCGACAAGCTCGCACTGGCCCGTTTCAACAGCGCCGGGCGCTGGATGGGCTGGGCGCTGGACGTCGATTGCACGGTGGCCGAACTGCTCGAACGCTTCGACCAGACCGAGCGACTCACCACACTGATGTGGCGTCCGCTGTGCATCGCGGCGCTCAATACGCCGCCCGAGCGCGCGTCAGCGAATGTATTTTTGGCGGTCCTGCGCGACAGCCTGGGCGCCAGCCGGCGCGCGGCATCCGACATGCTGTTGCCGCGCGTGGCCATGGGCGCGCTGTTTCCGGAGCCTGCCGGTGCCTGGCTTGCGCATGAAGGTCACACAGTGCGCGCTGGCGTCAAGGTTGCGGCGATCGCGCGCAACGTGGATAGCGATGGCTGGTGCCTGACAACGGGCGCGGGCGAGGAGCGCGTCGATGCCGTCGTGCTGGCCACGCCCGCGAGCACCAGCGCCACGCTGCTGGCGCCGTTTGCCGACTGCGCCGCGCTTGGTGCGCAACTGGATGGTTTCACGTACGAGCCGATCGCGACCTGCTACCTGCAATATGCACCGGGCACGCGCCTGGACCTGCCGTTCTGCGCGTTGCTGGACGATCCGCAGGCAGGCCGCTGGGGCCAGTTCGTGTTCGACCGTGCCCAGCTCGACCCGGGCCAGGATGGCGTGTTCGCTGTCGTCGTCAGCGCCGCCGCCGAGGCTGCAGCGCTGCCGCGTGAGACGCTCGCTGGCGCCATTGCGGCGCAGCTGGCGCGCGACTTCGGCCGGCCCGAACTGGCAGCGCCGGTCTGGACCCAGCTGATTACCGAGAAGCGCGCCACGTTCACCTGCGCGCCCGGCCTGGTCCGGCCAGGCAACGTCACGCCACTCCCGGGCGTGGTGCTGGCGGGCGACTACACGGCCAGCGACTACCCGGCGACACTGGAGACGGCGGTGCGCAGCGGTCAGGGGGCGGCGACGGCCATCCTCGCCTATGGCGCCCTGCCCCGCGAAAAGCGCAGCCTGTCGCACGGCGATGGTGCAGCGGCGGCCGGCGCCATAGAGTAGCACCATCGAAACACGCCTGATGGACATCACCATGACACCCCGACTCGGACTGCGAACGGTCGCCCTGCTGCTTCTCGTGGCGGCCAGCACGCTCGTACTCGTCATGCCCGAACTGATCGGCGGCGGGGCCCCCGGCACGGCCAGCGCGATCGGTGCGATCCCGGTCCTCGGTCATCACTAGGCCGGCACACATCGTATGGCTTACTTTTTCTCCAAGCTCGACTACCTCGATGCGCTCAAGCGCGCGTTGATGGGACTCCCGCCCGACGTGCAGGCCAAGACGCTCGCCTGGTACGAACAGCGCTTCGTCGACGGCGCAGCGCTCGGGCGGCTTGAACCGGATGTGGCCCGCGAGCTGGGCGACCCGCGTGACGTCGCCCTGACGCTGCGCACCAATGCCCATTTCGCGCAGCTGGCGCACAAGCCGGCGCCGCCAGCGGGCTCCGTGGCGCGCACCATGGTGTCGGGCTTCGGCCTGCTGGTGTTCAACCTGTTCATGCTGATTCCGGCGGCGGTGTTTGCGTCGCTGCTGATGGCGCTGTACGTGTCGGCGTTTGGTGTCTATGTGTCAGGCATTGCCGTCACCGCCAGTGGCCTGGCCGGCTCGAACGAGCTGGTGCTGAGCGCCCCGTTGAGCCGCCTCGAAATGACGAACGACGACGGCGCAAGCGAAACGCAGACCCGGGTGTCGATCGGCGAGCATGGCATCCAGGTGTATGAAGAGCCGGTGCTGAGGCCGGATTTGCGGCCCGAGGCGGGCGACGATGGACAGGCCGCCGACGTCGTCAGCGACAATCGTGACAAGCGCTCGCGCGTGCTGCGCGGCGCTGAAGCGGTGGCCGAACGCCGCATCCAGATCACAACCGACCTCGATCCCGATTCGCGCACGACGCAGGTGGTGCTCGGGTGCGGGCTGATCCTCGGCGGCATTGCGCTGTTCCTGTTGTCGCTGGTGTTCAGCAAGTACACGATCGCCGGCATCCGCCGCTACGTGAACATGAACATGTCGTTGTTGAAGGGATAACCGCCATGCGCTCATTGATGAAAGTGGGTTTCAGCCTGCTGCTGCTGGCAGCGGTGCTCGTCGCGCTAAGCTACAGCATGCTCAAGGCCAGCGGCACGGTCAGCGCCGCCGAAGGCCGCGCCGTCGCCCAGGACACGCGCCCGGTACCGGCCGGCGTGGAGATCGTCGAACTCGACGGCCCCATCGACCTGAACCTGCGCTACGGCGCCACGCCGATGCTGCGGGTCAGCGGCGAGCAGCGCATGCTGGGCAATGTCGAGGTCACGGGCGACGGCAAGGTCCTGCGCATCGGCATCCGCGGCATGGTGCTGCGCCACCGCGAACCGCTGGTGGTCGAGCTGGTGCTGCCGGTACTGACATCGGTGACGATCGAAGGCAGCGGCGACAGCACGATCAACGGCTTTTCGGGCGACGCCATCGCAGTCCAGCTCAATGGCTCGGGCAGCGTGCGCTTCAATGGCCGCTACCGCGACGCCACGGTCGGCTTGACCGGCAGCGGCGACCTCGACGTCAATGGCGGCGCCGCCATGGACCGCGTCGACACCCGCCTGATGGGCTCGGGCAGCATCACGGTCTCCGGCACTGCCCGTGCTCTGGAAGCCGACACGACAGGCTCCGGCCGCCTCGACGCCGAACACCTGCGCGCCAGCGAAGTCACGCTGAGCCAGACCGGCTCCGGCGACAGCGTCGTCCAGGCCCGCGACACCATCCGCATCACCCTGAGCGGCAGCGGCGACGTCGAAGTCTGCGGCAACCCCGCCGAACGCAGCACCAGCCGCACGGGCAGCGGCAGCGTCACCTACCAAGAATAACCGCCAAACAAATAGGGTCAGTGTCGAATTGTTTGACAACTTCAGTAAATCAGTTGCTCAATAATTCGACTCTGACCCCAATTGTTGGGCAATTGTCTATTGGATAATTAGGATCAGAGTCGAATTGTTTGACAACTTCAGTTAATCAATTGGCTAATAAATCGACACTGACCCTGCGTTTGCTCAGCAGGCGGTGGGTTTCAGGCGCTCGACTTCGAGGCCGAAGAAGGGGCGCAGGCGGGTGCCGACGACGTTGCCGATGAAGGCGACGACCAGCCACAGCCAGCCGTGCAGGCTGCCCGACAGGATGCCGCTGAAGTACGCGCCGATATTGCAGCCGTAGGCCAGGCGGGCGCCGTAGCCCAGCAGCAGGCCGCCGACGATGGCCGCGATCAGCGAGCGCAGCGGCAGGCGCCAGACTGGGGCGTAGCGGCCGGCCAGCGCCGCTGCCAGCATCGCGCCCAGCACGATACCGATGTCCATCACCGACGTTACGTCTTGCGAGATCGGCGAGGCCAGTGCGGCGGCGTTGGCTTTCGTGGACCAGTAGGTCCAGCTGGCCGTGTCGATGCCCATCACTGCGGCCGCTTTCGCGCCCCACAGGGCGAAGGCCGACGTCACGCCCCACGGACGGCCGGACAGCGCCAGCGTTGCGAAGTTGAGCACCACGAGCGCGAGCGCACCGGCCAGCAGCGGCCACGGGCCATGCAGCCATGGCGAGCGATGCGGCGGCTGCACCTGCGCCGGGACCAGTTTGCCGTGGCGGCGCTTTTCGACGACGATCGTGATGAACGCGATCAGCGCGAAGATGCCCCAGTTCAGCGCCAGCGCCGGCGCCAGGCCCAGTTCCTTGACGGCCGACAGCGGCGCCAGTTGCGGCATCGAGGTCCAGAACGGCATGTGCGCCGTGCCGATCAGCGAACCGATGATGAAGAACAGCAGCGTGACGATCATGCGCGTGCTGCCGCCACCGACCGTATACAGCGTGCCGGAGGCGCAACCGCCACCCAGCTGCATGCCGATGCCGAAAATGAACGCGCCGAAGATCACCGATGTGCCGGCCGGCTGCACCAGGCCCGTCACCGGGTTGCCGAACAGCGTGCCGGCAGCCAGCGCCGGGAAGAACAGCGCCACGCCGACGGCCAGCATGACCATCTGCGCGCGCAGGCCGGCGCCACGGCCATCGGCGATGAACACGCGCCAGGCCGACGTGAAGCCGAACGCCGCGTGGTACAGCGCCACGCCGAGCAGCGCGCCGACGATATACAGCGCCGACTGGCGGCCGCTCACCGCCTGCGCGAGATACCACGCGCCAAGCACGAGCAGGAACAACGCCACGCCAAGCGGGCGCACATTGAGATCGACGCGGGGCGCCATCGACAGAGTGGAAGGATTGGACATGACAGGGACCGTGCAAATGAAAGTAGGCCGGTATTGTCGTCGCTTTTGACAATCGTTGCTGGCCGCGCGCCCATTTTGCGCGTCGAAGACACTGCAGGCAGCAGGCCGGCGCGTCAACGCTTACAATGCGCCTGCTGCTGCGAACCTGCACGGCACATCATGCAACCAGGACCGAGATGGCCGCCCTCACCCCACATGTCAATCCAGCCGAAGTCGAATTCAGCGCAATCCGGGCCCAGGGTCCGGGCGGGCAGAACGTCAACAAGGTCTCGTGCGCCGTGCATGCGCGCTTCGACATTCCGGCGTCGTCGCTGCCACAGCCGGTCAAGGAGCGGTTGCTGGCGCTGCGCGACACGCGCATCTCGCATGAAGGCGTGCTGGTTTTGAAGGCGCAACAGTCGCGCAGCCTGGAACAGAACAAGGAAGACGCGCTGCGGCGCCTGCAGGAACTGGTCGACAAGGCCGCGATCGTGCCGGTCATCCGCCGTCCCACCCGGCCAACACGCGGCTCGCAACTGCGGCGGCTCGACGGCAAGACGCGCAGCAGCCAGACCAAGGCACTGCGCGGCAAGGTTACTGACTGACCGTCACGCGCGAGCGTGCGAAGACCTGGACTTGGACTCCACCCCGTCCAGCGCCTCGAACCACGCCGCATACGGCGTATTGACCGCCATGCGCCGGTTGTAATCCGGCGCGCCATCACTCCACCAGACCGGCCCACGCTCTCCCAGCGCCCGCTTGACCTCATCGACAGCGACGCGGGCCGCGCGCTCGGCTGCATCATCGTTCACCTTGAGCGCTGCCCCGACCTGCCGCCGTGCGTCCATCAACTGATTCACCAATTGCTGGCGCTCGTCCGGCGCCAGATGCGGATTGCTGCTGCGCCAGAGGCGCCCCTTGACGACAAAGTAGCGGCCGTCCGGCGTGTTCGGATAACGGGAAGAAGAAGGCATGGTGTCGACTATACCCGCCGGCCCGGGATGCCAGCGCCCGGCTGCAGGATGCTCAAGGCATCACGCCATAGCGGTCGATGAAATACTTGACCCCGCCCGGATTCGCGGCCATCCACGCCCCCAGCGCCGGCCGGTACGCCTGTCTGAACATCAGCAGCAGGATCGCCGGTTCGAGCTGTCCTTCGCGCGCCAGCGCCCGCATCTGCAACAGGCCCGGATCAGTGATGCCTGCGCCGCTATTTGCCTCGGCCTCATCGGCGCTCTTCAAGGCCCGACGCCACGTTTCGAGCTCGATCTCGAACGCCGACTTGCGCTTGTCCTTGTCGTCGGTGCGCAGCGCAACCTCGTTCATGCCCAGCGCCAGCCGGAACGCATGATCGGGCGTCTTCTCCCCATCCGTTTGCGAATCGAGACTGATCACGTATTTGCCGTCCGCGTTTTCCGCCACGCGTACGCCACGGCGCAGGCTCAGCGCCTTCAGTGGCAAGCCGGCGCCGGCCCGATACCTGGCCAGCTTGCTCCAGTTGGGCCGCTGTGACGGGTCGGCCTCGATGGCCTTGTACAGCATCGCCTCGGCCGTGCCCCGTTTGTCCTGGTAGAACAGCGCATCGGACAAGTAGCGCCAGGCCTGCGCATTGTGCGGCTCGATCAGGGTCGCCTGACGAAAGAGCGCCTCGGCGCCCTTCCAGTCCCGTTGCACATAATGACAGTTGCCGGCGGCGACCCAGGCGCTGGAATACTGCGGATCGGCCAGCATCGTCGCCTCGTACTTTGCCAGCGCGGCCTTGATGTCCTGGCGCGCAAATGCCGCCTCGCCTTCGGCCATCAGTTTCGCCGCCCTGGCATTGGGCTGATGCAGCGGCGGCGGCGCCGGATCGTCCAGCATGCGCAGGACTTCTTGCGCGACCGGATCGTCGGCCGCCAGCAGCGTCGCCCGCTCGGCCAGCGCGCGCGCCATGTCGCGCAGCTGCGGCGCCTTGTCCTGCGGCGCCACCGTCGAGAGTTTCAGCACGAGGCCCGCCGCCAGCGACAGCGGGATCGAGGCGGTGGGATCGGCCTGTTCGGCCGCCTTGTACTTTGCCAGCGCTTCCTGGTAGCGGGCGCGCCCCTCCAGCGCCTGCGCTTCGAGCACCAGGCCACGACATGGCTGGCCGCAGCCGATGCCTGCACGGGCGCTCGGGGCGCCGGCGACATGCGCAACGGCGAGAACAACTGCGAGCGTCAGTACGCGAAAGGAGTTCATGAAATGGACGTGGCGCGGAACGCTGATGAAGCGCTTATCTTACCAAGCATGCGCCCCGAATAATTCACGGAATGTCACCGCTGTGCAGCATCCAGCCAGGCCAGCACGTCCCGCCCCGCCGCACGTCCGCTGGCAAAGCAGGCCGTCAGCAGGTAGCCGCCGGTGGGCGCTTCCCAGTCCACCATTTCGCCGGCGACGAACACGCCGGGCAGCGCGCGCAGCATCGCGCTCTGGCCGACCATCGCATCGAATTGCACGCCGCCCGCGCTGCTGATCGCCTCGTCGATCGGGCGCGCGCGCAGCAGCGTCACCGGCAGCGCCTTGATCGCCGTGGCCAGCCGCGCCGGATCGGCGTAATTGGCCTTTGACAGGCACTCATGCAGCAGGCCTGCCTTGACGCCCTTGATGCCGAGCCGGCTTTGCAAGTGGCTCGACATCGAGCGCGAACCCCGCCCGCGCGTCACCTCCTCAAACACCCGTTCAGCACTGTGATCCGGCGCCAGGTCGAGCCACAGCGTGGCCTTGCCATCGCGCGCAATCGCGTCACGTAGCGGCGCCGACAACGCATACACCAGACTGCCTTCGACGCCGCCTTCCGTGACGACCAGCTGGCCCTTGCGCCAGGCGATGGCGCCGTCGGCACCGCGCACGCCGGCCGCCACCGTCAACAGCGGCGCGCCGGCAAAGCGGCTGCTGAAATGCGCGCTCCAGCCGGTGTCAAAACCGCAGTTGGCCGGCGCCAGCGGCGCGACTTCGACACCACGCTCGCGCAGCAGCGGGACCCAGGCGCCGTCCGAGCCCAGGCGCGCCCAGCTCGCGCCGCCCAGCGCCAGAATCGTCGCGTCGGCGTCGACCAGTCGTTCGCCGTCCGGCGTGGCAAAGCGCAGGCGGCCATCCTGCCAGCCGAGCCAGCGCTGGCGCATGTGAAAGCGCACGCCGCTGTCCTTCAGGCGGTGCAGCCACGCGCGCAGCAGCGGCGCGGCCTTCATTTCGAGCGGGAATACACGGCCCGACGTGCCGACAAAGGTCTCGATGCCAAGGTCGTGGATCCAGGCGCGCACGGCGTCGGCATCGAACCCTTCGAGCCAGCCGTTCACGTGCACGGCGCGGTCGCGGTAGCGCTGCACGAAATCGGCATACGGTTCCGAGTGCGTGATGTTCATGCCGCCCTTCCCGGCCAGCAGGAACTTGCGGCCGACACTGGCCATCGCATCGCAGACGTCGACCTGCACGCCCGCTGCGGCCAACGTCTCGGCCGCCATCAGGCCTGCAGGACCGCCGCCGATCACGACGACACGGGGCGAAACGGCAGAATTGGCGGGCTGGGTCATGGTGACGAACGAGAAAAAGCGGGACCCGCATTGTAGTCGACTTCCCACCCCGAAAAACGCTGTAAAGGATGCTTGACATCCCAAAATAGCGGGCCTACGATGTAAAGCATCCTTTACTAACCACGAGAGGCACCAGATGGCTGCGAGCAAGCACGAGAAGCGGGTTCACACGGCGTACCTGCGCGAGATGGCCGGCGCGTTCCTGGTCTATGCGGTGTTGCTGATGGCCTCCATCCGCTTCGGCAGGCCAATGGACGACGGCCTGCTGCGCATCCTGGTGCTGCTCTCGCCGATGATCGGCTTTTGCCTGGCGCTGTGGGCGATCGCGCGTCACCTGGGCCGGGTCGACGAATACCTGCGCAGCTTTTTGCTCGAATCGTTTGCGCTGGCCGCCGGCCTGACCGCCGGCCTCACCTTCAGCTACGGTTTTCTGGAGACCGCCGGCTATCCGCGTATGTCGATGTTCGCCGTGTGGATGGTGCTGTGCGGCGCGACCATGCTCGTTTGCCTGGTACGCTCGGTGCACGAGAAACTGCAGACGCGATGAAAAACCGTATCCGCGAACTGCGCGCCACGCAGGGCTGGAGCCAGGCCGATCTGGCCGAGCGGCTGGACGTCTCGCGCCAGAGCGTCAACGCGATCGAGACGGGCCGTTACGATCCCAGCCTGCCCCTTGCCTTTGCCATTTCCCGGCTGTTCGGCCTGCCGGTCGAAGCCATCTTCACACCTGATCAGGAGACCGCATGAAAGCTGCACTGTTGTTGACTCTGGCGCTCGGCGCCGCCCCCTTTGCCGCCGCCCAAGCACAGTCTGCGGCCACGGCACCCCAGAGCGCGAACCGCTTTGCCGCCAGCATCAAGCCGGCCGAAACCTTTGAATCCGGCGCGCTGCTGGTCGAGCGCCATGGCAGCAAGGGCCGCCCGGTAATCCTGATTCCTGGCCTGGCCAGCGGCCCATGGGTATGGCAGGAAGTGATCCGCCAGTTCAAGGACGAGTTCACGCTGTATGTCGTGACGCTGCCCGGCTTCGACGGCCGCCCGGGCCCAACTGGCGAACCCTTTGAAGGCGCCCGCGCCGCACTGGAAGGATTAATCGCGCAGCGCAAGCTGAACAAGCCGATCCTCGTCGGTCACAGCCTGGGCGGCACGCTCGCCTACGCCGTCGCGCAGGATGTAGGCAACGGCATCGGGGGCGTCGTGGCGCTCGACGGCCTGCCGGTGTTCCCCGGTACCGAGAACATGCCGCCCGCGCAGCGCCCACAAGCGGCGCAGCGGGTGCGCGACACGATGGCCGTGGCCGACCCCAACGCCTGGGCCGCCCAGCAGCGCCAGTACATGCGCGGCCAGGGCGTGCTCGACATCGGCAAGGCCGACGACATCACGCCACTGCTGCTGCGCAGCGACCGCGCCGCCGTCGGCGCCTACGTGGCCGACGCGCTGGCGCTCGACCTGCGCCCGGGCCTGGAAAAGATCACCGCGCCGGTGCTGGTGGTGGCGCCGTTTTACCAGTACGATGGGGCGCAGGACACGATGACGGCAGATGACAAGGTCGCGCACTACCGCAGCCTGGTCGAGGGCATCCCCTCGGTCGAGGTGGTGCCCATCGCGCCGTCCCGGCACTTCCTGATGATCGACCAGCCGCTGGCCCTGGCCGGCATCCTGCGCCGCTTTTTCGACCGTCGTTGAAAGGAGTTTTCCATGCGCCCTGCTACCTATTGGATCGGCCAGTTCCTGCTGGCCGCCGGCACGATGTTTCTGCTGCTTGCCGCCGTCGACCTGATGCGCGGCGACACCCTGGCTGCCACCTGGCCCGGCACGCTGGCCTGGTCGGCCGCGGCGGCAGCGATCTTTGTCGCCTCACGCTGGCGCCAGGCCAGCCGCGGCATCGCCTGCGCGGTCTGCAAGGATGAGCAGGCGCGCTGATACCACCGGCCAGGCGATTCCTCCAGAATGTTCCATTTGTCAGATCTGCAATATTCCGCTTGACATGCCGCGCAGCAGGCATATTCTTGTCCTAGCCAGCTGCGAACGATGACGCCCGCACCGACGAGGCACGCCACGATTCGCCCGGCAGTCCGTTACAACATCTTGGAGGATGTATATGTCGGTAGAAATCGAATCGTTCGCTACGCGCAGGACAGTACTCGGGGCGCTCGCCACCAGCCCACTCTGGATGGGCTCGGCGTGGGCCCAACCCAACAATCTCAAGATCTCGCACCAGTTCCCCGGCGGCAGCATCGCGCGGGGCGACTTTCGCGACCGCCTGTGCCGCATGTTCGCGTCCGAGGTCGAAAAGCGCACGCGCGGCGGCGTGAAGTTCTCGATCTATCCGGACTCGACCATGATGCAGCCGGGCGCACAATTCGGCGCGCTGCGCAGCGGGAAACTCGACATGGCGCTGGTGCCACTGTCGTACGCGGGTGCCGAGGCGCCGGAAGCCAATATTGGCCTGATGCCGGCACTCGTCACGTCGTACGAACAGGGCTATGGCTGGCGCAATGCACCCGTCGGGCGTGAACTGTCGCGCATCCTTGGCGAACAGGGTCTGGTCATCGTCAGCTGGATCTGGCAGGCGGGCGGCGTGGCGTCGCGCGGCGACCCGATCATCACCCCCGACGATGCGCGCGGGCTGAAAGTGCGCGGCGGCTCGCGCGAAATGGACATGCTGCTGCAGAACGCGGGCGCCACGGTCGTCAACATGCCGTCCAACGAGATCTACAACGCCATGCGCAGCGGCGCCCTCGATGCGGCGCTCACGTCATCCACGTCGCTGATCTCGTTCCGTCTGCAGGAGACAGCCCGTTCGCTGACGACAGCGCGCGGCGGTTCGTACTGGTTCATGTTCGAGCCGCTACTGATGTCGCGCACCGTGTTCGAGCGTCTGACCAAGGCGCAGCAGCAGGCCGTCATGACGGTGGGCGCCGATCTGGAAAAGTTCGCGATGAATTCGGCGCGCATGGACGATGCTGAAGTCGCGACCGTGTATCGCGGCGTCGGCGCGCGCGTGGTCGACCTCAATCCTGACGCGCTGCGCGGCTGGCAGGAAGTCGCGCGCAACACGGCCTGGAAGGACTTCGCGGCCCGCAACAGCAATTGCGCCAAACTGATGGCGCTGGCCGAGCAGTCGATCGCCGCGATCTGACTTTGTGAAAGCTTACCCGCCCGTCACGGGCGGGAAGAACGCCACTTCGGCGCCGGCCGCCACGGGCGTGGCGCCGTCGCACATCACCTGCTGATGGGCCATGCGCACCGCGCGCTCAGGCGCCAGCGCCTCGGCCCAGACGCCACCGCGCGCGCGCAGCAATTCGCGCACCGCGCCCACGGTCGCCACGTCAGGCGGCAGGTCCAGCTGTTCCTGCCCCGTACCGACTGTTTCACGCAGCGCGGCAAAATACTTCACGTTGATCTTCATGACAATCCTAATGCTGTAGTTCGGCGAACGGAATGAAGCGCACCAGGTCGCCCGCGGCAATCGCATTGCCCGGCGGGTTGTCGATGAGGCCATCGCCCCAGACGGTCGACGTCAGCACGCCGGAACCCTGATTTGCAAACAGTTCAAGGCCACCACCTGCATTGAAGCGCGCCCGCAGGAATTCGTTGCGGCGGTCGCCCTTGGGCAGGTCGAAATCGGCGCGCACCAGATAACCGCGCGGTTCGACCGGACCATGCACGCCCTGCAGGCGCAGCAGAAACGGCCGCACGAACAGCAGGAAGGTGACGAAGCTCGATACGGGATTGCCCGGCAAGCCGATGAAGAACGCGTCACCCTCATCGCCCCCTGCCTCGCGGCGTACTTCACCGAACGCCAGCGGTTTACCCGGCTTGACGGCGATCTGCCACATCGACAGCCGCCCCTCCGCCTCGACGGCCGGCTTGATATGGTCTTCTTCGCCCACCGACACACCGCCCGACGTGATGATCAGGTCATGCGCCTGCGCGGCGTCGCGCAGCGTGGCGCGCGTCGCGGCCAGCGTATCGGGCACGATGCCGAAGTCGGTGATCTCGCAGCCAAAGTTTTCCAGCAGCGCGCGCAGCGTGAAGCGGTTCGAGTTGTAGATCGCGCCTGGTGCCAGATCCTGCGCCGCCACCTCGCCCGGCATCGCCAGTTCATCGCCCGTGAAGAACACGGCCACACGCAGGCGCCGGTGCACGGGCAGCGCGGCCAGGCCCACCGAAGCGGCAAGCCCGAGCTCCTGGCTGCGCAAGCGGGTACCGGCCGTCAGGATCACGCTGCCGGCGCCGATGTCTTCACCCTTGCGGCGAATCCACTCGCCATCGGCCGGCGCGTGGCGCACGGTCACATTGTCGCCCGCGGCCTCGCACTGCTCCTGCATGACGACGGCGTCGGCGCCCGGCGGAATCAGGGCGCCGGTGAAGATGCGCGCTGCCGTACCGGGTTCGAGTGGCTGGCCGACGTGGCCGGCCGGGATGCGCTGGGCCACGCGCAACGTCGCCTCGCCGCTCGCGCAATCGGCGGCGCGCACGGCGTAGCCATCCATCTGCGTGTTGTCGGCCGATGGCACGTCGATGGTGGCCAGCTGGTCTTCTGCCAGCACGCGGCCGTTGGCGTCCAGCGTGGGGATTGTTTCGATGGCCGTCACGGGGCGCGCGGCGGCAAGCAGCACGTCCAGCGCCTCGCGCACCGTCAGCATCGGCGGTCGTTGTCCTGGTGCGTTCATGTTACAGCCCCGTGTGATCGGCGATGTACGCCTTCATTTGCGCGACATCCGCAGGCATCACGACGTAGCGCTGCGGCAGCGCCTCGATGTCGTCGAAACCGGCCGGACGCTCGGCATCGGTGCCCAGCGCTTCGAGGATCGTCTCGTTGAATTTGGCGGCCAGTGCGGTTTCCAGCACGATCATCGGCACGCGCGGCGCCATGTGCTCGCGCGCGACCTTGATACCGTCGGCCGTGTGGGTGTCGATGGTGATGTCGTAGTCGTCGGCCACATCGCGGATCGTGTCGAGGCGGTCGTTGTGCGTCGAGCGGCCCGAGGCGAAGCCGAAGCGCGCCACCTGCTTGAATTCGTCGCCATCGCTGCCCGGCTTGCCGGACAGGTCGAAGCCGCCATGCGTGTCGACCTTGCGGAACAAGGCGTGCGTACGCTCGGCGTCGCGCCCGACCAGGTCATACACGAAGCGCTCGAAGTTCGACGCCTTCGAAATGTCCATCGACGGGCTGCTCGTGTGGAACGTCTCGGCCGCCTTGCGCACGCGATACACGCCGGTGCGGAAGAATTCGTCGAGCACGTCATTCTCGTTGGTGGCGGCCACCAGCTTGTCGATCGGCAGGCCCATCATGCGGGCGATGTGGCCGGCGCAGATATTGCCGAAGTTACCAGACGGGACGGTGAACGAGACCTTCTGGTCGTTGCTCGTGGTGGCGGCCAGGTAGCCGCGGAAGTAGTACACCACCTGGGCCACGACGCGCGCCCAGTTGATCGAATTGACGGTGCCGATCTTCTGGCGCGCCTTGAACGTGAGGTCGTTCGAGACGGCCTTGACCAGGTCCTGGCAATCGTCAAAGTTGCCTTTCACGGCGATATTGAAGATGTTCGGGTCTTGCAGGCTGAACATCTGCGCGGTCTGGAACGCGCTCATGCGCCCGTGCGGCGACAGCATGAACACGCGCACGCCCTTCTTGCCGCGCATCGCGTATTCGGCCGCGCTGCCGGTGTCGCCCGAGGTGGCGCCGAAGATATTCAGTTCATCGCTGTTTTTGGCCAGCGCATATTCGAACAGGTTGCCGAGCAGCTGCATCGCCATGTCCTTGAACGCCAGCGTCGGGCCATTCGACAGCGCTTGCAGGATCAGCTTGCCATTGCGGCCGTCTTCCAGCACGCGCAGCGGGGTGATCTCGGCAGCGGACTCGCCGGCACGGGCGTTGCAGTACACGGCAGGCGTGTAAGTGCGCGTCGTGATGGCCTTGAGGTCGGCATCCGGGATATCGGTGGCGAACTTGCGCAGGATCTCGAACGCCAGATCGGCGTACGACAGCGTGCGCCACGCGTCGAGCTCGGCGCTCGTGACCTGCGGGTACTCGGCCGGCAGGTACAGGCCGCCGTCCGGGGCGAGGCCGCCGAGCAGGATGTCACAGAAGTTCTCGGGATTGCGTGCTGCGGACGCGCTCGTCGCGCGGGTGGACACATAGTGCATACGGTTGTAAATCCAGTTGGCTCGGGTGGATCGTCAATTATAGTGGGAGCCAGAGAAATTGTATGCTGTGCTGCAAAAAAGTCATGTCACCCAATAAAATTGGGCGGCCGATGCCCTGGCCGCCCAACGATTGCCGAGGCGCAGTCAACGTTAAATAGTGCCGAGCTATGAACTGATGTGCATTTTCGTGGTCCAACCCCTGTCGTCAGCGCCAGGAGTCGAGCATGAAAGCACCCCGTTTCACGCGTTGGTTCGCCAACTTGCCATTGCTGAACGTCCCGCAGCGCCGGCAGGTGCTGGATGCCTTGCATCCTGCCGCCGGGCTCGACCAGGTCGTCGCACTCATCGCGCACGCCAGGTCGCCGGGCCGCTGTTGCCCCCGCTGTGGCAGCGTGCGCTGTAACCGGCACGGGTTCGCCAACGACCTGCAACGCTTCCGGTGCTGCGATTGCGGACGCACCTTCAATGACCTCACCGGCACGCCTCTGGCGAGGCTCAGGCACAAGGCCAAGTGGCTCGCCTATTCACAAGTTCTGCTCGATTCACTGCCTGTACGCAAGGCGGCAGACCTGGTTGGCGTGCACCGCAACACGGCTTTCCGCTGGCGCCACCGCTTCCTGCATTGGATCAAGCTCGACCGGCCGAAGATCCTGAATGGTATCGTCGAAGCCGATGAAACCTTTCTGCTTGAATCGCAGAAAGGTTCGCGTGCGCTCGACCGGCCCGCGCGGCGGCGGGGTGGCCGCGCCGCCAGGCCCGGCATTTCCGGAGAACTCGACTGCATTCTGGTGGCACGTGACCGCAACGGACGCACGGTCGATGCCGTCACGGGGCGCGGCGCATTGACGGCCGTGCAGCTCGAACGCGACTTGCTGCCCAGACTCGATCCCCAGTCCTTTCTGGTCAGCGACAGCCATGTCGCCTACAGGGCTTTTGCACGCAAGCACGGGATCACGCACGAGACCGTCAATCTGCATTCCGGGGTACGGGCCAGGCGCCTGGGCAGCCTGGCAATTCACGTGCAAAACGTGAATGCCTATCATCAGCGCTTCAAGGATTGGTTGCGGGGCTTTCGCGGTGTGGCGTCGCGCTATCTCGCCAACTATCTGGGTTGGCGCTGGGCTCTGGATGGCGAGAGAGTACGTTCACCAGAACAATTGCTGCACATCGCAATCAGAGTCATCAATACGTAATGCTGACTGCGCCATTGCCGAACCGATGTAAATCAGCACGCGGCGTGATTGACCGTCACGACGTGGATCGCCAGGCCGCCCAGCGACGTTTCCTTGTACTTGACCTGCATGTCCGCGCCCGTCTGGCGCATCGTCTCGATCACGCTGTCCAGGCTCACGAAGTGCACGCCATCGCCCTTGAGCGCCAGCGACGCCGCCGTGATCGCCTTGATCGCGCCCATGCCGTTGCGCTCGATGCACGGGATCTGCACCAGGCCGCCGATCGGGTCACAGGTCATGCCCAGATGGTGTTCGATGCCGATTTCGGCCGCATTCTCGATCTGCTCGTTGGTGCCGCCCAGCGCCGCAACGAGGCCCGCTGCCGCCATCGCGCACGCCACGCCAACCTCGCCCTGGCAACCCACTTCGGCGCCCGAGATCGACGCGTTCTTCTTGCACAGCATGCCGATCGCAGCCGACGTGAGCAGAAAGTCGCGCACGCCGCGCTGCGGATCGATCGGGCGGCAGTCTTCGGCGTAGTAGCGCAGCACGGCCGGGATGATGCCGGCTGCGCCGTTGGTCGGCGCCGTAACGACACGGCCACCGGCGGCGTTTTCTTCGTTGACTGCCATCGCGTACAGGCTGACCTGCTGCACGGCGTCGTGCGGCAAGGCGTTCTGCGGCTGGGTTTCCTGCGCCTGCTTCCACAGGGCGGCCGCGCGGCGGCGCACATTCAGGCCGCCCGGCAGGCGCCCTTCCGTCTTCAGGCCCTGGCAGATACAGTCGCGCATCACGCGCCACAGGCGGTCCAGGCCGGCATCGAGGTCGGCGTCGCTCATGCGCACACGCTCGTTCGCGCGCAGCATGTGCGGGATCGTCAGGCCGTGCGTACGGCCATGCTCGAGCAGCTGGACCATTGTGTCGAACGGGTACGGCACCGGCGTGCCGACGGGTTCCGCGGCGCGCGCCTGCGCTTCGCCGGCCGCCGTGATGAAGCCGCCGCCGACCGAATAATAGATGCGTTCGATGATGCTGCCATCGCGCAGCTGCAGCACGAAGCGCATGCCGTTCGGGTGTTCGGGCAGCGTCGACGCTTTGTGCCAGACCAGGTGGACACGGGCGTCGAACGGCACGGTCTTGATGCCCAGCAGTGCGATCTGTCCATCGAGCGCGGCGAGATCGAGCTTGTCGTCGACCGAGGCCGGATCGAGCTCCTGCGGCGTCTCGCCCATCAGGCCCAGGATCACGGCCTTGTCGGTGGCATGGCCGACGCCGGTCAGCGCCAGCGAACCGTACAGGTGCGCCTCGACGCCAACCGCCTCGTCCAGCATGCCGCTCTCGAGCAGAAAGCGGCGCGCCGCGACCATCGGGCCCACCGTGTGGGAACTCGACGGGCCGATGCCGATCTTGAACAAATCAAACACGCTCATGTCCATCTTGTGTCTCCTGCTTTTTTATTTTAAGGCGAGGTCTTACGCTGCTGCCTTGATGCCGACGTCGATATTGGCCAGCATCGAATCGACCATTTCGTCGATGCCGATGCGCGATTGCCAGCCCCAGTCCGCGGTCGCGCGGCTGTCGTCCAGGCTTTTGGGCCACGAGTCGGCGATCTGCTGGCGGCTGTCCGGCGCGTAGGCGATGGCGAAATCAGGCCGCGCTTTCTGGATTGCGGCGGCCAGTTCACGCGGGTTGAACGAGACGCCGGCCACGTTGTACGACGAACGGATCGCGACCTGTTCGGCGGGTGCTTCCATCAGTTCGATGGTGGCGCGGATCGCGTCGGGCATGTAGATCATCGGCAGCGTGGTCTCGGGGCCGAGGAAGCATTCGTAGGTCTCGTCGCGCAGCGCCGCATGGAAGATCGCGATCGCGTAATCGGTGGTGCCGCCGCCCGGTGGCGACTTGTAGCTGATGATGCCCGGGTAGCGAATGCTGCGCACGTCCACGCCATACTTGCTGTGATAGTACTCGCACAGACGCTCGCCGGCCAGCTTGCTGATGCCGTAGATCGTGGTCGGGTCCATGATTGTGAACTGCGGCGTCTGTTCGCCCGGCGTGTTCGGGCCGAAGGCGGCGATCGACGAGGGCCAGAAGACTTTCAGTGGCTTGCCGACGTCGCCGCGCTCGCGCGCGATTTCGAGGATGTTGAGCAGGCCATCCATGTTCAGGCTCCAGGCCTTGAGTGGCGCTTTTTCGCCGGTGGCCGACAGCATGGCGGCCAGCTGGTAGACCTGGGTGATGTCTTCGTCGGCGATCAGGCTTGCCAGCGCGTCGTTGTCCAGCACGTTCAGGCGGGTGTAGCGCGCCGCGCCGTACAGGTTGTTCTCGCCGATGTCCGACGCGATGACGTTCTGCGCGCCGTGGCGCTCGGCCAGCGCGCTGACCAGTTCACTGCCGATCTGGCCGTTGGCGCCGATGATGAGGATGCGTTCCATGCTGTGTTTCCTTGCCTATGTATTTATTATTTATTGTTGCTTGATGATGCCCAGCTCGCGGCCGGCTTGTTCGAATGCCTTGAGCACGATGTCCAGCTGTTCGCGGGTGTGCGCCGCCGACAGTTGCACGCGCACGCGCGCCTGGCCCATCGGCACCACCGGATAGAAGAAACCCGACAGCAGCACGCCCAGCTCGAACATGCGCGCCGCGAATTTCTGCGCGACTGGTGCGTCGAACAGCATCACCGGCACCACCGGGTGCGTGCCCGGCTTGATGGTAAAGCCGATGCGCTCGATCTCGGCGCGGAAGTACGCGGTGTTCTCCATCAGGCGGTCACGCAGTTCGGTCGACTTCGAGATGCGCTCGAGTACCGCGAGCGAGGCGCCGGCAATCATCGGCGCGAGCGTGTTCGAGAACAGGTACGGGCGCGATTTCTGGCGCAGCGTCTCGATCACTTCTTTCTTGCCCGACGTGAAACCGCCCATCGCGCCGCCCAGGGCCTTGCCCAGCGTACCGGTGATGATGTCGATCTTGCCGATCACGCCGCAGTGTTCGTGCGTGCCGCGACCGGTCGCGCCCATGAAGCCCGATGCGTGGCACTCGTCGATCATCGTCAGCGCACCGTATTGCTCGGCCAGTGCGACGATCTTGTCCAGCTGGGCGATCGTGCCGTCCATCGAGAACACGCCGTCGGTGACGATGATCTTGTGGCGCTTGCCCGCTTCGGTGGCCGCGATCAGCTGCTTTTCGAGATCCGCCATGTCGTTGTTGGCGTAGCGGTAGCGCGCCGCCTTGCACAGGCGCACGCCGTCGATGATCGACGCGTGGTTCAGCGCGTCAGAGATGATCGCGTCGTTCTCGTCGAACAGCGGCTCGAACACGCCGCCGTTGGCGTCGAACGCGGCGGCGTACAGAATCGTGTCTTCGGTGCCCAGAAATGTCGACAGCGCCGCTTCCAGTTCCTTGTGCACGGTCTGGGTGCCGCAGATGAAGCGCACTGACGACAGGCCGTAGCCGTATTTTTCCAGTGCGGCGGCGGCGGCTTGCTGGGTTTCCGGATCGCCCGCCAGGCCCAGGTAATTGTTGGCGCACATATTGATCAGGGTGCGGCCATCCTGCGCGACCACTTCGGCGCCCTGGCGCGAAGCCAGTACGCGTTCCGGCTTGAACAGGCCGTCGCTACGCAAGGTGTCGAGTTTTTGCTGCAGGCCGTTGTAGAAAGTCTGGTCGCTCATGGTGTTTTTCCTGTTCCGTGGATGGTCCGGCTTGACCGGCAGTTGGCGGATGCTGTACCGTGGGTTTGTTCGATGTAGAAGACTTATCCTGTATATCGAACAAAGATTCAATATAGTGGATATTACCCGCGCCCAATCGACTTGGCAAGCCGGTCCTCAACACCTTATGCGGCAATGAATACAATTTCAACCAACAACGCGCCACCCGAAGTCGGCGCCACACTGCAACGCCTGCGCCTGGCCCGTGGCCTGACGCTGGAAGACCTGTCGCGCATTGCCGGCGTCTCGAAATCGATGCTGTCGCAGATCGAACGCGAAAAAGCCAACCCCACCATCGCCATCACCTGGCGCTTGGCCAATGCACTGGGCGTGCAGATTAGCGAACTGCTGTCGTCCGACGTGCGCCCGACGGAACTCATCCGGCTGGTGGACGCGCACGAAATCCCCACCCTGCCCGGCGCGCACGCCGGCTATTCGCTGCGCATCCTCGGCCCGATGGATTTGGCCGGCAAGTATGAATGGTATGAGCTGACCCTGGCGCCCGGTGGCGAACTGGCGTCGCAGGCGCACGATCCGGGGACGGGCGAACACCTGACAGTGATCACGGGGACCGTGGAGCTGGAAGTGGGACCGGAGAAGAAAAAGGTGCGCCACGGCGCGACGGCGCGCTACCCGGCCGACCAGAATCATGTGATCCGCAATACGGGCAAGACCGAGGCCAAGGCCGTGCTGGTGGTCGTGCACCGCTAGTAGAAACACCAGGCGACAGACACACAAAACAACATGGCCGCCGGATCGCTCCGGCGGCCATGTTTGCATGCGCCTGGGGTTACTTGGCGCCGGCGGCCGTCACGGCCGCGTCATTCATGTGCAGCTCGCGCGACAGGAAGCCCCAGCGATCTGCCACTTCCTCGATCTGCTTGCTGGTCGGCTTGCCCGCACCGTGACCCGCCTTGGTGTCGATGCGGATCAGGATTGGCGCGCTGCCGGCCTGCGCCGCCTGGGCAGCGGCGGCGTACTTGAAGCTGTGCGCCGGGACCACGCGGTCATCGTGATCGGCCGTCGTCACCATCGTCGCCGGGTAGCAGGTACCGGCCTTCAGGTTGTGCAGCGGCGAATACTTGACCAGCGCCTTGAATTCGTCCGGGTTCTCGGACGAGCCGTAGTCCGAGGTCCAGGCCCAGCCGATCGTGAATTTGTGGAAGCGCAGCATGTCCATCACGCCCACCGACGGAATCGCCGCCGCGAACAGGTCCGGGCGCTGCGTCGTGGCCGCGCCAACCAGCAGCCCCCCGTTGCTGCCACCGCCAATGGCCAGCTTCTGTGGCGACGTGACCTTGTTCTCGACCAGCCACTCGGCCGCGCCGATGAAGTCGTCGAACACGTTCTGCTTTTGCAGCTTGGTGCCGGCCTGGTGCCAGGCTTCGCCGTATTCGCCGCCGCCGCGCAGATTGGCCACGACATACACGCCGCCCATTTCCATCCACGCCAGGTTGGCCGGTGAGAAGCCCGGCGTCAGCGAGATGTTGAAGCCGCCATAGCCGTACAGGTAGGTCGGGTTCTGGCCGTTCATTTTCAGGCCCTTCTTCGACACGATGAACATCGGGACCCTGGTGCCGTCGCGGCTCGTGTAGAACTGCTGGCGCGTTTCATAGTCGGCCGGATTGAACGCGACCTTCGGCTGGCGGAACACGGTGCTCTGGCCGGTGGTCATGTTCAGGCGGTAGATCGTGGTCGGGCTGGTGAAGCTTGTGAACGAGTAGAAGGTCTCGGTGTCGCCACGCTTGCCCGACAGGCCGGCGACAGTGCCGATCCCCGGCAATGCGATCTCGCGCACCGGCTTGCCGTCGAGCGAGACGACGCGCACGACGCTGCGGGCATCCTTCAGGTACTCGAGCACCAGCTGGTTGTTGACGATGTCGGCGCCGGTCAGCGTGTCGGGACTCTCGGCAACGACCTCTTTCCAGTTCGATTCCGCAGGCTTGCTGACGTCGATCGCGATCACGCGCTTTTTGGGCGCCTTGCGGTCGGTGCTGAAGTAGAACACGCTGCCGACGTTGTCGATGAAGTCGTAGCCGGCGTCGAAGTTGTCGATCAGGTCGACCACTTTCGCGTCCGGCTTCGACAGGTCCTTGTACGACACGCGGTACTTCGGCGCCGTGCCCTTGGTGGTGGTGATGATCAGGTAACGGCCATCGTCCGTGGTCTGGCCGCCGAAGCCCCATTCCTTCTGGTCGGCGCGGTCATACACCAGCGTGTCGGCGCTTTGCGGCGTGCCGATGCGGTGGTAGTACAGCTTCTGGAAGTAGTTGACGTCGGCCAGCTTGGTCGCTTCCTTCGGCTCGTCGTAGCGGCTGTAGAAGAAGCCCTTGCCGTCCTTGGTCCAGGCGGTGCTCGAGAATTTGACCCACTTGATATGGTCCGGCAAGTCCTTGCCGGTCTCGATGTCGCGCAGCTTGATCTCGTTCCAGTCCGAGCCCGACGCGGCAATGCTGTACGCCAGCAGCTTGCCGTCGGGGCTGACTTCGGTGCCGGCCAGGGCGACGGTGCCGTCTGCGGCCAGCTTGTTCGGGTCGAGCAGCAGGCGCGGCTCGTCATTCAGGTTTTTCAGCGTGTACAGGACTGCCTGGTTCTGCAGGCCATCGTTGCGCGTGTAGAAGTAGCGGCCACCCTCCTTGCCCGGCACGCTGTAACGCTCGTAGTTCCACAACTGCGTCAGGCGCTGGCGGATCGCTTCGCGTTGCGGGATCGCGGCCAGGTAAGCCTGGGTGACCTTGTTCTGGGCGTCGACCCACATCTTCGTTTCGGCGCTGTTGGCGTCTTCGAGCCAGCGGTAAGGATCGGCGACGACGGTGCCGTGGTAGTTGTCCGTCTGGTCGACTTTCTTCGTCACCGGATAGGTCGGCCCGGTGCCCTTGGTGGAACAGCTTTGTGCGAGCGCCGGATTGGCGCTGAAGGTCGTGGCCAACACGGCGGCAAGCGTGGCAAGTTTCATGTGCATGTTGTTCTCGGTCTGTGAATGATGAGGTCGGCTTGTGGCCGCAGGGCATCATAGCGCGAAACGAGAACAGTGCAAACCGCCCGCCCGCGGCGGCTACATCAGGCCAAGGGCGCGCCTGGCCACGGGATTGCCGGCGCCTGCCGCATGGCGGTACCAGTACAGGGCGCGCGCGCTGCTGGCTGTCACGCCCAGGCCGCGCGCGTACATATGCGCCAGCTGGACCTGCGCCGCGACGTGCCCCTGCAAGGCGGCCTTGCGGTACCACGCCATCGCCAGCGGATGACTGACCGTAACGCCCAGCCCATGCAGATAGCCGTGCGCCAGCTGCGCCTGCGCGCGCGCCATGCCCTGCTCGGCCGCCCGGTAGAACCAGCTCAGTGCAGTGGGATGCGACAGCGTCACGCCGCGGCCCTTGCGGTACAGCAGGCCGAGATTGTATTGCGCCGAGCGATCGCCCTGCTGCGCTGCGCGACGGAACCAGCGCGCAGCGAGCGCGTGGTCGGGCGGCACGCCCCGGCCGCTGTAGTGCAAGGCGCCGAGATGGTTCTGGGCATAGGCCAGGCCGTGCGAGGCCGCGCGCGCCAGCCAGGCGGCGGCCTGCGCATCGTCGCGCTCGACGCCGTGGCCGCGCAGGTAGAGCTGGGCCAGGTTGAACTGGGCATACGGATTGCCTTGCCAGGCAGCGCGGCGATACCAGGAGAACGTCGCGGCGCCGGCGCGGGCGGCATGGTCGGAGCTCATCCAGATCCTTTCGGCAAGTCGTGCGAACGGCCGCAGGCGCAGCCGATTCCATTGCCAAAAGTTTAAGTAGATCGGGGCTACGCGGTTTGCGAGCGCACAATCAGGATGTCA
Organism: Oxalobacteraceae sp. CFBP 8761; assembly: GCA_014841595.1. Lineage (NCBI taxonomy): Bacteria > Pseudomonadati > Pseudomonadota > Betaproteobacteria > Burkholderiales > Oxalobacteraceae > Oxalobacteraceae sp. CFBP 8761. The sequence goes on from JACYUE010000001.1 coordinate 2,485,802, forward strand.
GGCAAGGTCAGTTGCCATCAGTTGCCATCAGCTGCAATGCGCCTCGGCAGCCATCCGGCGTTCGCGCACGGTGGCCGCGTATTTTTCGAGAAATACCGGGATCTTGGCGGCAGCGACTTTGTTGATCGACACCAGCAGACTCGGCTCGACGCGATCGATGCCGCAGGTGCGCCCGAGATGCCGCGCAGCATGCAGCAGCACGTCGGCGGCGACCTGGGCGTCGGCCTCGGCCCGGTGGGCGGTGCCGACAAAGGGAATGCCGAGCTGGCTCGACAGCTGGCCCAGCTTGTAGCTGACCAGGCCCGGGAACAGGCGGCGCGACAGTTTCAGCGAGCACACGAGGCCCACGTGCTGCGTCGTGCGGCCCAGGCGCGCACCTTCGGCCTTCAAAAACTTTTCGTCGAAGCTGGCGTTGTGCGCCGACAGGACGTCGCCGCCGATGAAGTCGAGCAGCTCGGGGACGACCTGGTGCGAAGGCGGTGCGCTGTCGACCATCTGCTGGGTGATGCCGGTGAGGGCCGTGATGAACGACGGCACGCGCACGCCGCAGTTGACGAGCGAGACATAACGCTCGGTCACTTCGCCGCCAACGATGCGCAGTGCCGCCACTTCCGTGATGCGGTCGCCCATGTCAGGCGACAGGCCGGTGGTCTCGAAGTCGAGCATCACCAGCGGTCGGTCGAACATACTCATCCTTGCTCCTTTGTGTGCTTTTCCAGCGGGGTGTCAGCCGAACTTGCGCAGCGCATCGAGCGCCAGGCCGGTGCCGATGCTGCCGAACAGGTCGCCCTCGACGCGGCGCGCATCCGGCACCATCGCACCAATCCGCGCGCGCAGCAAGCCCACGCCGCTCGAACCACCGGTGAAAAAGACCGTGTCGACATCGCTAGGGCGCACGCCAGCATCGGCGAACAGCTTGCCGACGGTGGTGGCGACCTGCTCGACCAGCTGCGCGATCGCCCCTTCGAACTGGGCACGCGCGATATCCAGCGACTCGGGCGGCGACAGGCGATCGAGCTGCAGATTGACCATGTCGGTGTCGGACAGCGCAATCTTGGCGCCCTCGACCTGCATCGCCAGCCAGTGACCGGCGCGGTCTTCGATCAGGTTTTGCAGGCGCGCGATGCGGGCCGGTTCGGCGGCGTCGCGTGCCAGGTCGGCCAGCTGCGTCACGCTCTTGCGCGTATAGGCCTGGTTGATCGTGTGCCAGGTGGCCAGATTGAAGTAGTAGCTCGACGGGATTTCGGCGCCCGAACGCAGCTTGCTGCCGTAGCCGAGCAGCGGCATGACGCTCGCCAGGCTCAGGTACTTGTCGAAATCGGTGCCGCCGATATGCACGCCGCCGTTGGCCAGGATGTCGTCGCGGCGGTCGGGCCGGCCCGCGCGCTCGGGCCCCAGGCGCACCAGCGAAAAGTCGGACGTACCGCCGCCGATGTCGGCGATCAGGACCAGTTCTTCGCGGTCGATGCGCGATTCGTAATCGAAGGCGGCGGCGATCGGCTCGTACTGGAAGCCGATGTCGCGAAAGCCCACCGAGCGCGCCACGTCGAGCAGTGTATCCTCGGCCAGCTGGTCGGCCTGGGCGTCGTCGTCGATGAAGAACACGGGGCGGCCGAACACGGCGCTCTGGAACGGCTGGCCGGCCTGTGTTTCGGCGCGGTGCTTGACCTCGCCGATGAACTGGGCCAGCAGCGAACGGAACGAGACCGAACGGCCCGCGACCTCGGTCTGGCCATCGATCAGGCTCGTGCCCAGCAGGCTTTTGAGTGAGCGCATCAGGCGGCCTTCGTAGCCTTCGAGATATTCGGCAAGCGCAGCGCGGCCATAGCTCACGCGGTCGTCGTCGGCATTGAAGAACACCACCGATGGCAGCGTGGGCTTGCCGTCCTCGAGGGTCAACAGCGCCGTCGGGGCGGATTGCATCATGCCGGGCCGATACCAGCCGACCGTGGAATTTGACGTGCCGAAGTCAACGCCGCAAGCGTGCACCATAGGAACCTTTATCTTGAAGGGGCGGTATGGTAACAGATTCCGTCAAGTATCGCTTCCCCGCTTCCCGCTGTAAGCAAGCTCTTACAGGGAGGCGGCAGGCGTACCGATATGGCGTCTCTGGTGAACACCGGATAATCGCCCGGCAATGCACTGCCGGTGCTGCACGCTGGCCACGACAACAATAAAGCAGAAAGATTGACCGCATGAGCAATACCCCCCACGCTGGCGCCGTCGTTGTACACGGCGGCGCCGGCACGTCGCGCGACCATGAAGACGGTTGCGTGCTCGCCGCGCGCCGCGCCCTGGCGCAACTGGAAATCAACGGCGACGCACTCGACGCCGCCATCGGCGCCGTAGCCACGATGGAAGACGATGGCCGCTTCAATGCCGGCAGCGGCTCCGTACTGGGCCTGGATGGCGCCACGGTCGAAATGGACGCGGCGATCATGGACACGCGCGGCCGCCTTGGCGCCGTCGCCTGCGTGCAGTCGGTGAAGAATCCGGTGCGCCTGGCGCACGCGGTGGCCGACACGCCGCACTGGTTGCTCGTCGGCGAAGGCGCCAGCCGCTTCGCACGCACGATCGGCATGCCGGACGCCGCCCCGGTCACGGAACGCCAGCGCACGGCGCACCGCAAGCTGCTGGCGCAACTGGCCGGCTCGATGCCGGTGATGCCTGGCCTCGATCGCGACCTGATCGACCGCTACTGGAATTACAATACGCCCATGCGCTTGCCCGAAGGCGTGGCATGCGACACCGTAGGCGCCGTCGTACGCGGCGCGGATGGCCACTTTGCCGTGGCCTGTTCGAGCGGCGGCTCGGCGCCGGCCCTGCTGGGTCGCGTCGGTGACGCGCCGATCATCGGCAGCGGCTTTTTTGCCGGCCCGGAAGGCGCTGTCGCCGCAACCGGCATCGGTGAGCAGATCGTGCGCCATCTGCTGGCACGCACCGTGTACGGCTGGATTGCCGATGGCATTCCGCTGGCGGCCGCGCTGCAGCGCGGTGTGGCGTTGTTCACCCCGGACATCAAGGTCGGCCTGATTGCGGTCAGCCGCACGGACGCCGGCGCTTTCAGTAACAGTGATATGCCCACTTCGAAAATGGTACAACGATGAACCAGGAAATGAACGTACCGCGCAACGGCCACCTCGTCATCATCGGCGGCCACGAGGACCGCCAGCACGACATGCAGATCCTGTCGCGCTTTGTCGAGCTGGCCGGCGGCGTCGACGCCCGCATCGTCGTGATCACGGCCGCCAGCCAGATCGCCGACACGATGTGGCACATCTACGATGATGCCTTCGGCGCACTGGGCGTGACCCGGCACAGCCACCTCGAAATCACGAGCCGCGACGACGCCAACGACGAGAACTTCGTGCGCCAGGTTGCCGAAGCCGATGGCATCTTCATGACGGGTGGTGACCAGAAACGCCTGCTCGCGCTGATCGGTGGCACGGCGCTGGACGCCGAAATGCACGCCGCACTGAAGGTGCGCGGCGCCACCATCGGCGGCACCAGCGCCGGTGCATCGGCGATGTCGGGCCACATGCTCGCGCAGGGCCGCACCGACCTGCTGCCCGAAAAAGGCTCGGTCAGCCTGGGCGCCGGCCTGGGCTTTCTGCACCGCGTCGTCGTCGACCAGCACTTCTCGGAGCGCCAGCGTTTGTCGCGCCTGCTGTCGATCGTCGCGCAGAACCCGTACCTGCAAGGCATCGGCATCGATGAAGACACGGCGCTCGTGATCGAGCGCGGCGTGGGCATCGAGGTGCTGGGCGAAGGCGCGGTGACTGTCGTCGACGGCCGCTCGATGAGCAGCAACGTCGCCGAGATCAAGGACCGGGCCATCCCGGAACTGATCGACGTGCGCCTGCACCTGCTGCCCGCTGGCGCCAAGTATTCGCTGCCGATTGGCGATGAACAGGTAGGCAGGCGCATTCCCGCGTCGCTGCTGGACTTCCTGCAGATCGTCACGAAGCGCACGCCCCTCTCATGAAGGTCATCGAAAAGCGCCTGCTGCGGGGCCCGAACCTGTACGCCGAGACGCCGTGCCTGATGGCCGTCATCGACAATATGACTACGAAGGGGCGCGGCTTCGGTGCGCGCCTGCTGGCGCTGCTGCCGGGGCTGCCCGCGGCGGCGGCCGTGCGCTTGTCGGACGATGCCCTGCCCGTCGATGCGCTGGAACCGGCCATCATTGAACTTCAGCGTCTGGCAGGCATCCCGGGCGAACACGGCGCGACGCTGCCAATACTCGGTGACGAGCAGCGCCGCCGCATCGTGTGCGGCTATGGCGTCGAGCAGGTGGCCAGCGAAGCGCTGCGCACCGGCATCAAGCTGCTGACTGCGCTGACGCGCGATGAACCGTTCGATCTCGATGCCGCTGTGGCGGCGCTGCGCGAGATCGCTCTAGAGCATGCGATCGGCACCAGCACCGGCGCCGTGCTCGATGCGGCGCAGCGGCGTGGCATTCCATTGCGCCGTCTGACGGATGACGCGAACCTGTTCCAGCTGGGCTGGGGCAGCCGCCAGAAGCGCTTGCAGGCGACGATTACCGGTGCCACCAATTCGATTGCGGTGAGCATCGCCAGCGACAAGCACCTGACCAAGACGCTGCTCGCGCAGGCCGGCGTACCGGTACCGCGTGGCGAAGTCGTGACGACGAGCGAGGCGGCCCAGCGGGTCGCACGCCGCCTGGGCTGCGCGGTGGTGGTCAAACCACTGGACGCGAATCAGGGCAAGGGCGTGACGGTCGATTGCGCCACGCCGGACAGCGTCGAACGGGCATTCGAGCATGCGCGGCGACACAGCCGCCGCGTGATTGTCGAGCAGCGCCTAGAGGGACGCGACTACCGCGTGCTGGTCACGGGCGGCCGCATCGCCGCGGCATCGTGGCGGCGCCCGCCCGGCGTGACGGGCGATGGCCATTCGACGATCCGCGCGCTGGTCGAACGCGAAAACCGCAATCCGGCCCGGGGTGACGGGCACACGAATATCCTCACCAGGATTCCGCTCGATGCACTGGCCGTCGAGACGCTGGCCAGCCAGGGCTACGAGCTCGATACGGTGCTCACGGCAGGCATCGGCGCCGACTTGCGCGGCAACGCCAACCTGTCCACCGGCGGCACCGCCGAAGACGTGACCGATCTGCTGCCGGAAGAGACGCGCGACATCTGCATCCGCGCCGCGCGCACGATTGGCCTGGACATCGCGGGCATCGACATCATCTGCGACGATATCGCCCTGCCCTTGCGCGATCAGCGCGGCGGGGTCATCGAAGTCAATGCCGCGCCGGGGATCCGGATGCACCAGTATCCGAGCCGCGGCGAGGCGCGCGATGCCGGTGACGCCATCGTCCAGGCCCTGTTCGGCGCCGACGACGGCCGCATTCCCGTGGTCGCCGTGACGGGCACCAATGGCAAGACCACCACCAGCCTGTTGATCGAACACGTAGTGCGCCTGACTGGTCTGCGCACCGGCGTCACGACGACCAGCGGTGTGTACCTGGACGGGCAGCTGGCCTATGAAGGCGACTGCACCGGCTACCATTCGGCGCGCAGCGTGCTGGGTTCGCCCGAGGTCGATTTCGCGGTGCTGGAAACAGCGCGCGGCGGCATTCTCAAGCGGGGACTGGCCTACGACCGCTGCGACGTGGCGGTGGTGCTGAATGTTTCGGCTGATCACCTGGGGCTGGATGGCATCGACACGATCGAGGATCTGGCGCGGGTCAAGGCGGTGGTGGCGGCCAGGGCAACGCGCGCGGTGGTGCTCAATGCCGAAGACGCCCATTGCGTGAAGATGGCGGACACGCTGGCCGACGGCGTCGAGATCATCTATTTCGCGCTGGACGCCGAAGACCCGATTCTGGTACCGCACATTGAACACGGTGGCCGCGGCGTCTACCTGCAGGATTCGACGATCGTGCTGGCCGGGGGCGTGCGACACGAAGCCTTGCTCGATGTGCGCGACATGCCCGTCTCACTCGGCGGTCGTGCGCGCTACAACATCGCCAACGGAATGGCAGCAGCGGCAGCGCTGATGGCCAGCGGGTTCAGCAACCACGACATCGCCGCCGGCTTGCGCGGGTTCGTTTCGGACAGCAAGCACAATCCGCTGCGCTCGAACCTGTACGATGTCGACGGCGTGACGGTCGTCGTCGACTACGCCCACAACTGCGCCGCCTACGCTGCGCTGGCCGAGATGGCGCGCGCCATGACCGCCGGCCGCCTGGTCGGCGTCGTGGCCGCCCCGGGCGACCGCCGCGACGCCGACCTGATCGACATTGGCCGTACCTGCGCCGCCGGCTTCGACGAACTGGTCGTCTACGACAGCGAAGCGCGCGGCCGCGCCAAGGGTGAATCGGCAAGACTCATCGCCCGCGGCGCCCAGCTGGCGAAGATCGCGCCAGACCACCTGCAGATCGAGCACGACGTCCACTGCGCTATCCGACTGGGCCTGGCACGCTGCGTGCCCGGCGACGTCCTCGTCTTTGGATGCGGTTCATCGATCTCCGAACTCACGGAAGCCCTCCGCCCCACCCGTCCGGACCTGGCCAACAAAATCGAAGCCGCCGCAATCTGAGCCCCAACGACAAACGGCCCCAAAAGGGCCGTTTTTTTCGCGCACCGTCAGTGCACACAAATCAATTACCCAACAATTCGACACTGACCCCAATTCATCATTGCACGACGACGCTACCCGAAGAAACTGAACAATTAGGGTCAGTGTCGAATTCTTTGACAACTTTTTCGAATCAGCAATCCTTCATGGGCTGAGCACGCTTAGTTTGGGAGAAATTGCCCAACAATTCTACTCTGACCCTCATTAAATCATTTGCCTCAGATTTGCCATTAGAAAATGAACAATTAGGGTCAGTGTCGAATTGTTTGATAACTTTTCCGAGTTGGACGGACTCAGTCAGTTGAGTCTGTTTAAATCCGGAGCAATTGCTCAATAATTCTACTCTGACCCTAATTGTTCGTGATCTTCGGGTTAGGCCGTTTGGGCGGCGATCAGGGCGGCGCTTTCGGGGTCGGTCACCCGGATGGCGTCGATGAAGACTTGCAGGGAGGAGCCGCAGGCGAAGATCAGGACGTCGCCTGGGTTGCACAGGCTCAGGCCGAGGCGGATGGCGTTGCCGACTTCCAGCTCACGGTGCAGCGTGTCGCTGATGCCGACCACTTCTTCGGCGCCGGACAGGATCAGGTCGACCGCTTCACCCGGTTCGCGGCCGCGGCTTTGCGATTCGTAGACCACCAGCTCGTCGAAACGCTCGCCACAGACGCGGCCAACCTGCTCCAGGTCAGTGTCGCGGCGGTCGCCAGGCGCCGTCACGATGCCGATCAGTTGACCGGGCAGCATGCCGCGCGCCATGTCGGCCATGGCGGCGTAGGCGGCCGGGTTGTGCGCGTAGTCGACGATGACCGTCACGCCGCGCACGTCGAACATGTTGGTGCGCAGCGGATTCGTGCGGCCGTTCGAGACGAACGTCGACAGCCCGGCGGCGATGTGCAGATGGTTGAAGTTGGCAGCCATCAGGCCGGCGGCGGCCGCCAGTGCATTGGCAATGTTGAAGCGTGCCAGGCCGCCGAACGAGATCGGCATGCTCTCCACCCGCAGCACCGCTTGCTGGCTATGGCCATCGGCCAGCACCACCGCCCCATCCTGCAGATACGCGCCGCGGCCGCCGTCTTCCAGGTGCTTGAGCATCACCGGGCTTTCCGGATCCATCGAGAAGAACAGCACTTCGGCGCCCGGCTTAACGCGGCGCGCCATCTGCACGCACAGCGCATCTTCAGCATTGAGCACTACCGCCTTCGAGGCCGACTGCGCTACCACCGCTTTCACCTGCGCCAGATCTTCGATCGTGTCGACGCCATCCAGGCCGAGGTGGTCGGCCGCGATGTTCAGCACGATTGCGACGTCGCAGCGATCGAACGCGAGACCGCGTTTGAGGATGCCGCCACGCGCCGTCTCCAGCACCGCGACCTCGACTTCCGGTGCGCCCAGTACCGTGCGCGCCGACCAGTAGCCGGTGCAATCGCCCTTCACCACCTGCTTGCCGTCGATGAAGACACCCTCGGTGGTCGTCACGCCTGTCACCTTGCCCGCCATGCGCGCCGCGTGGGCCACCAGCAACGTGGTGGTGGTCTTGCCATTGGTACCGGTCAGCGCGATGACGGGAATGCGCCCGTCGGTATTGCCCATCAAACCTTCGACGATGGCGTCGCCCGCGTCGCGCGGTTCGCCCGCGCTCGGGTACTGGTGCATGCGGATGCCCGGCGCGGCGTTCACTTCAATCACGGCGCCCCGCTGCGCTGCGAGCGGCTGCGCGATGTCCTGGCACACGATGTCGATGCCGGCCACGTCCAGCCCAATTTTGGCGGCGGCCCGAACGCACAGCAGGCGAGTCGATTCCGGCAACTGGTCGGTCACGTCTTCGGCGGTGCCGCCGGTCGACAGGTTCGCATTGCCGCGCAGTTCGGCGGTGACGCCCACCGGCAGCACGCTGTCCACGTCGAAGCCCTGGCGCGCCAGCATGTCGTTCGCATGGTCGTCGAGCGTGATGCGGGTCAGGATGGTCGCGTGGCCCGCGCCGCGCGCGGGGTTGGCGTTTTCGATCTCGACCAGCTGGCGCACCGTCAGGTTGCCGTCGCCGACCACGTGCGCCGGGCGGCGGCACGAGGCGGCTGCCACGCGCCCGCAGGCCACGAGCACGCGGTAATCGCGTCCTTCGACATGGCGCTCGACGATCACGCGCCGGCCGAAGCCACGGGCAAATTCGAACGCCAGGGCCACGTCTTCCGGTGTCGCGCAGGCCACCGTGACCCCCTTGCCCTGGTTGCCGTCGAGCGGCTTGAGCGTGACTGGCACACCCAGGCGCCGCGCCACGCGCTGCGCGGCTTCGGCGGTCGTGACCACATCGCCCTCGGGCACCGGCACGCCGGCTTCCTTCAACAACGCTTTGGTCAACTGCTTGTCGCTGGCGATCTTCACGGCGATGAAGCTGGTCTCGCCAGTGGTCGTTGCTTGCAACCGCTTTTGCCGCACACCCCAGCCCAGCAGGAACAGGTTCGCCTCTTCGGTGATGCGCTGGGTCGGGATGCCACGCTCGTGCGCCGCCGCCAGTACAGCCGCCGTGCTGGTGCCGATTGCATAGCGCCCGGCGATGCCGCGCAGTTCTTCCAGGCGCGGTTCGAGCGCAAACGCTTCGCCGCGTGCCAGCGCCGTGACCAGGTCCACCGCCAGATCGAATGCCGGCTCGGCCAGCTTTTCGCAGGTGTACGCGACAACCACGCGGAACTGGCCTGGATGGCCATTCACCGGGCGCGTACGGCCGAAGGTGGCAGGCGCGCCGGCCAGCGACTGCAATTCAAGAGTGACAGTTTCGATCACCCGGCCCAGGTACGTGCCAGCCGCCAAGCGTTGCGCAAAACCGCCAAGGGCCCCATCGGACAGGCGCGCGCCGCCCAGCGCTGGCAGCAGGCCCAGCAGCGTATTGTTGAAGCCGGGGATATCGCGGGTCGAGAGGCCGTACAGGTCTTCCAGGTCGACGACGGACAGCAGGCAGGGTGAATCGGCGTGGACGTTCGGTCCGCGCAGAAAGCGTTGTTCCAGGATTTGCACGTTGGTGTTCCCTTGTTATGGTGTTGATGAAGCGACGGCCGGCACACGCTCTCTACGTGTACCGGCCGCTTTGTGCACTATGCGGACGCCTCAGGCGTCGAACAGTTGCGTGTACATCCGGGTGGCCATCAGGCCCACCGTGGTGTGGTGCACTTCCGGCGACAGCAGGCGCGCCAGCAGCGCCATTGCTTCCTGCTTGCCGCTGCTCGAAGCAACCTGCTGCTCCAGCACACGCAGCTCGTTGCCGGTATCTTGCGCATCGGCGCCTGTGTGGCGGCGGATCAGGCCACGCACGGGGAATGCGGTTCCGCGCTCGGTGCCCAGGCCGTGCTGGTCGAGGGTACGCTGGCGCGCACGAGCAGTCAGCACGCGTGGTCCGGCCGCCTGCCCGCCGTCAGGGTGGCTCGTGATCCAGTCGCGCAGCACTTGCAGTTCGTAGGCATTGAACACACCGAACATCTCGGCGCGCTCGCCTTCCACCAGACGCCAGAAGCGGCTGTGCTCGACTTGCTCGCCGCGCTTGATCCAGCCAGCTTCTTCGAGCGCGGCCAGGAATGCCGGGATCTGCGCTGGTTCGGTCAACCAGTCATTGACCGAACGCCCGGCCACGCGGCAGTAATCCGAGTGCATGTTCTTGCCGACCACGCTCTTGGCCGCCATGATGTCGACCAGTTCTTCCTGCAGATCGAATTCGCCAATCACCGACGTCGTGCTCGCACCCAGGTCGTTAAGGCGGTAGCCGTTGACGACGCGTTGCCAGAACGCGTCACGGTCACCCACGCGCGGCATCAGGTCATGCACCGATTGCACGGCCTTGCGGGCATGGCCGCTGCCGGCGTTGTCGACCGTCACGTGCAGCGTGAAGTAATACGGGTCGATGCCCAGTTCGTTGAGCTCGTAGGACGTGATCAGCAGGTGCAACGGCAATTGTTCGTAACCGAGGTTGTAGCCGATGATCTCCGGCAGGTAATGTTCGGCGTTGTGACCCAACGCGAGTTGCAGTGCGCCCTGCAGGAAATGGCTGTCGCTCAAGCCTGCCCAGCTGTCGCAGCCGTGCGTGGCCAGCAGCTTGCGGTACAGCGTCACGTGGTTCTTGTCCGGCAAGCCATCACCCAGCTCTTCGAGATACGTCTTGATCAGCGGGTGGAAGGCAACGTCGTCCCACTGGCGCACCAGGCCATATAGCCAGGCGCCGTCGACCAGCTTGGTCGGGGCCACGCCCTTGATGAAGTACAGCGCATGGGCACGGGTGCTGAAATAGCGGCGGGGCGCGCCGTTCTTGCGCGCAGCCAGGTAGTCGCGGTATTCCTGCCCGACGATCTCGGCGCGCTCTTCGATCCACCCTTGCAGGTCATTCATGTTCGATGGCAGATCGACCGGCAGTTCGCGCGCGAGCGCGAGCTGGTCGTCGATGAACGACTTGGCGGCTTCAGGCTGCGCTGCCGGGTCGGCATACAGCGAGAAGTACAGATTCCTGGCACCCTGGCCGGTAGGCAGCGGGGCACTCTGGACGCCTGGCGCGTCGGCTAACAGCATTGGGCTCATGTCTCGATTCTTGAAATGCGTTCTATGGACGGTACCGCATTATCCGTGCTCAGGCATGTCGAGAGAATCGGTAGGCGTGCTGTCGGCCTGTAAGATAGGGATTACAAAAATATTATTGAGTGACGCAGGTCATTATGCGGCTGCACCCAGCGCCAGGGCTTCAACCTGATCTGTAACCAGGCCACCGCCTGACAGTTGTACCGGCATTGCCCCGGCATCGAGCATGCGTGTCAACGCGCGCTCGCCATCACCTGTGCTGACGTCCACGGCACGTATTGCTTCCGTTACGAGTAGCACCTCGAACCCTGCCGTCAGTCCATCGACGACCGTATTGAGCACGCAATAATCCGTTGCCAATCCGCACACAGTCAGACGCCGGATGCCGTGCTCACGCAGCGTCTCGGCCAGGCCGGTACCGTTGAAGGCCGAGTAGGCATCGACATCCACGGTGGTGGCTTTGGAAACGACCACGGCGTCATCGAGCTGCAGCGCCTCGGCAAAGCGTGCACCATCGCTGCCCGCAACACAGTGCACGGGCCACGGCCCGCCCTGCTCGGCAAACGAACAATGCAATGCAGGATGCCAGTCGCGCGACACGTACACCGGCAGCGCATGCGCGCGATACAGGTCGATCAGGCGATTGATCGGGGCCAGCACGGCGTCGCCTTGCGGGACGCCCAGGCTGCCGCCGGGAAGGAAGTCGACCTGCGGGTCGACGATCAGGAGGGCGTCGCCCCCACCCAGCACGATGGCACTCATGGTTGTTCCCTTTGCTGTTCGTTCACATGACGCCATGACAGCGTCGCCAACGAGAGCCTACCATGAAGCCCCCGCGCTGGCAGGGGCGCAAAACAGCTTACTGTGGCGTGTTATTCAGCAGCGAGTGCTTGCGTGCATAGCCAAAGTAGACGGCCGCGCCGATGGTCAGCCAGATCGCGAACGCGACCCAGGTATGCCAGCTCAGGAACGACATCAGGACCAGGCAGAAGATGATCGCCAGGATCGGGATCAGCGGCACGGCCGGGCAACGGAACGCACGTGGCAGGTCAGGACGCTTCTTGCGCAGCACGATCACGGCAATCGAGACCAGCGTGAAGGCGGCCAGCGTGCCGATATTGACCAGCTCGGCCAGCACCGTCAGCGGCACCACGGCAGCGATCAGACCAAAGATGATGCCCACCAGCCAGGTTGCAAAGAATGGCGTGCCGTATTTCGGGTGCACTTTCGACAGGCGCGCCGGCATCAGGCCGTCACGCGACATCGCGAACAGGATGCGGGTCTGGCCATATGCCATCACCAGCATCACGGTGCTCATGCCCAGGATCGCGGCCAGGTCGACGAAGCCGGCGACCCAGTCTTCACCGGCCACTTGCAGCGCCAGCGACACCGGATGGTCGACACCCTTGAAGTCCATGTGCGGCACGATACCGGTCATGATCGCAGCGACCACGACATACAGGATGGTGCAGATGATCAGCGAACCGATGATGCCGATCGGCAGGTCGCGCGCCGGATTCTTGACTTCCTCGGCCGCCGACGTAACGGCGTCGAAGCCGATGAAGGCGAAGAACACCAGTGCGGCAGCGCTCATCACGCCCGTCATGCCGTATGGCATGTACGGCTGCCAGTTCTCCGGCTTGACGTGGCCCACACCGACCGCGATGAACAGCAGCACGACGCTGATCTTGATGATCACCATCACGTTGTTCAGACGGGCCGACTCGCGCATGCCGAGCGACAGCAGGAACGTGATGGCCATCATGATCAGGAACGCCGGCAGGTTGAACAGGGTCTCGACGCCGGGCCGCGCGCCAGGCGCAGCGGTCAGCGCGTCAGGCAGTACGACGCCAAAGCCGGACAGCAGCGACTGGAAATACCCCGACCAGCCGACCGCAACGGTCGAGGTAGCCAGGCCGTATTCGAGCAGCAAGTCCCAGCCGATCATCCAGGCGACGAATTCGCCCAGCGTGGCGTAGCTGTAGGTATAGATGGAACCGGCGACCGGGACGGTCGAGGCGAATTCGGCGTAGCACAGCGCGGCGAAGCAGCATGCCATGGCCGCGATGACGAACGACAGCGACAGGCCGGGACCGGCCGTGACGGCGCCGGTGCCGGTCAGCACGAAGATACCGGTGCCGACGATGGCGCCGATGCCGAGCAGGATCAGGTCGGTCGGGCCGAGCACTTTCTTGAGGCCGCCCGGCTTGGCGCTTGCGGCGATCATCGCATCCAGATTCTTGGTTCTAAAAATACTCACTACGTGTTCTCCAATCAAATAATGGTGTGGTCCCGCGTCTTGTCATTCCTGCGCCTGCCTGATGGGCGGGCGCTTTCCCGGGATCCTGCCTGGTGGGCCGGCTTGCCTGACCTGAAACCGCCGCTGCTTGTACCTGTCATCTCCAGCTTTTTCGCAGGTGTGCCAATATAACCAGAATGTTGTCTCGAATCAAAGCAATCTGCTGAAACGGGTGCAATTTACGTGCCCGCTGGCAAATCCAACGGAGCGTTGCGTAAACAGCGCGCCCGCATCGAGCGTCCTTGATTTCCCAAGTGCAACATTCGATAATGGATGCTAGCCACCGCCCCAGCTCATATGGGCCGCCTCCCGCCGTTTGGACACCGCTGTTCCCCCGCCATGAATGTCACCCCAAGACACTTGATTACCGGACTGCCCGCGCACGCGTCGAGGCGGCCCGGACTGCGGCCTGGAATGCGCCGCGCAATGGTGGCCTGCGGCTTCACCCTGGTGCTTGGCGGCGCACTGGCAGCGCCGAACCCGGCGTCGCGCCTCGACGACATTGCCGTCATCGCGGAACAACATCATGCACAGGCCCGCACCCTGTTGGTGCAGGAAGGCCCGGCACTGATCGCCGGCGCGCCCTATGCAGTGCGGATCCGCTATCTGTTTCTGTTGCGCCGGGTGCAGGTCGATGGCGGCAATTACCGCGACGCGTACGAGACCAACGAACAGATCATCAAGCTGGCCACCACTGCGCACGATCCGCGCAACCTGGCACTGGCCAGCCTGGGCCGCGTGTATCGGCTGATTGAAAACAATGATCCCGCTGGCGCGCTGGGCTTGCTGGAAACGCTGGGCGCCCGCTACCGCGATCTCGACAGCCTGGAGTTCAAGGCCGGGTTCGATGCACTGCAGGGCGCCGCCTTCAGCGCCGTCGGCCAGTACGATCGCGCGCTGCAGCGCTTCCTGCCCGCGCTCGAACTGGTCAACAACCACCCCGATCTGTGGAGCCCGCGCAAAGCCGACATCCTGCTGGCCATGGCGCGCATGTACGTCAATGCGCGTGATCCCGTGCGCGCGCTCGAGACGCTGCGCGAAGTACGCGCCAGCAAGGCAAGCCTGCCGCCGCGACTGGATGCGGCGGCGTCGTTCCTTGAAGGCCGCGCGCTGATCACGCAAGGCCAGCCCGAAGCCGGCCTGGTCGCGCTCGAGCGGGCGCTCGGGCTTGCGCAAACGCATCAACTGCTGTCAGTCGAGGCCAATGTGCTGGGCAATATTGCCAACGCCTACCTCAAGCTGGGCCGCTACGGCCAGGCCGAAACAGCCGCGCGCGCCGCCTTGATCCCTGCCAGAGACAGCGAAGACAGAATCAGCCTGCAGATGGCAACCGCGAACCTCGGCTTTGCGCTGTTCGGCCAGCGGCGCTATCAGGAAGGCATGCGCCTCGTCGACGAGGTCAGCGCCGCCATGCGCCAGGCGGGTGCCCTGTCCACGCTGGGCCGCATCCTGGACGAGAAAAGCCAGGCGCTGGAGCGGGCCGGCCGTTTCAAGGAAGCCCTCGCCACGCTGCGGGAGCGCGAAAAGGTCGTGCAGCAACTGGCGCTGAATGACCGCAACAAGGCGATCTCGGCGTTGCAAGAGCAATTCAAGTCACGCGAACGCGTTGCCCAGATCGACAGCCTGCGCCTGGAAAACGCCGCGAAGGATGCTGAACTGCGTCACCGCACGGTGATCCAGACGGCCGCCTCGCTGGGCGCCGCGCTGGCTCTGCTGCTGTGCTCGGGCGTGCTATGGCTGTATCGCAAATCGGAACGCACGGGCCAGCGCCTGTCGGAATTGAACGCCGAGCTGGCCCACTATTCGGCGCATGACCCGCTCACGGGACTGCACAACCGGCGCTCGTTCCAAGACCGCATGCGCAGCCGCACCGGGGAAGCGGCGCCGCAACCGGATGCCGCGGACTGCTTCACGCTGCTCGATATCGATCATTTCAAACGCATCAACGACGATTACGGCCACGCCGCCGGCGACGCCGTGCTGGTCGAAGTGGGCAAGCGCCTGCGCGCCACGCTGCGCGAGTCGGACATGGTGTTGCGCTGGGGCGGCGAAGAATTCCTCGTGTATTCGCAGGGCGTCACGCCGGCGCAGCGGCCACTGCTGGTGCAGCGCATCCTCGACGCGCTCGCCAGCGCGCCGGTGCTGCTGGCCGACGGCACGCTGCTGGCCATCAGTGCCACGGCCGGCGCCGTTGCGCTGCCGTTTGCCGCGGGTGAGGACGACGCGCCCGCGCCATCGATGGATTGGCAGCAAGCCATCGCCCTGGCCGATCGCGCCATGTACAAGGGCAAGGAAGCAGGCCGCAACCGCGCGTATATCGTGGCCGGCCTGCGCCGCCCGGAAGGCGCCCTGCAGCTCGACCTGGTGTTGCCGGGTATGGCGGCCTGAGGCTAGACCGGCAGCGGCGCGCGGCGTGCGTTGACCGCCGCCACGGTCTGCAGCAGCGCCGCCGGCACCAGCGGCTTGGCCAGAAATTCATCGAACCCCGCCGCCAGCACTTTCTGTTCGTCTTCCTTGCGCGAAAACGCCGTCAGCGCGATCACTGGCACGCTGGCGACCAGGCGGTCCGGCAAGGCGCGCACCTTGCGGATGAACTCGAATCCATCGACGACCGGCATGCCGATGTCGCTGATGATCAGGTCGGGCCGGTGCTGCGCGATCAGGCGCAGCGCTTCCTGGGCACCGGTGGCGGTCAGTATCCTGGCCTGGCTGGGCGCCAGCACTGCCTGCACCAGTTCGAGCGAGTCGAGCGCATCGTCGATCACCAGCACCGTCAAGCCCTGTAGCGCCAGCGCCGTCAGCGGCAACCCTGGCACAGGCACCGCTGCGGCAGGCGCCGGGGCACAGCTGCTTGCGAACGGCATGCGCAGCGTGAAGGCCGCCCCCTGCCCTTCACCCGCGCTGGCCACGCTCAGCGCGCCACCCTGCAAGTCAATCAGCTGGCGCGCAATGGCCAGCCCCAGACCCAGCCCCCCATGACGCCGTGAAGACGATCCATCAGCTTGGCGGAACCGGTCGAACACGAATGGCAGGAACGCGGCCGGGATGCCGGCGCCGGTATCCTGCACCGTGATCTCACTGGCGTCTTCCAGGGTGCGCAGCGTCACGGTCACGACACCGCCCGGTTCACTGAACTTGATCGCATTGGACAGCAGGTTCACCATCACCTGCTGCATGCGGCCGCTGTCACCAAGGATGCGCCCTGCCCCGGCATCGAGATCGCTGATCAGCGTTACCTGGCGTGCCAGAGCCGCGGGCCGCGTCGTGTCGAGCGCGGTGTTGATGAAGTCGTGGGGTTGGAGCGGCACGTGATCGATGCGCACCTTGCCGGCCAGCAGGCGGCTCATGTCGAGCATGTCTTCGATGAGTTCGGACTGCGCACGTGCATTGCGTTCGATCGTGCACAGGCCGCGCTTGAGCGAAGCATCGTCGCGCCCGCCTTGCAGCAGCAATTGCGACCAGCCGAGCATGGCGTTGAGCGGTGTGCGCAACTCATGCGACAGGGTGGCCAGAAAATCATCCTTCATCTGACTGACGTTTTCCGCATCGAGTCGCGCCTGCTGCTCGATCAGGAACAGCTTCTGGCGCTCGGCCGCGGCCACGAGCGAGGCGGCGATGGTCTGGTTGCGCTCTTCGAGACGTGCATCGAAGATTGTCGCGAGCAGTGTGATACTCAGCAGCAGCACCGTCGTGATCGTCACCATCGCCGCCAGGTAATCCTGGTCGACGCCCACCAGTGCGGCGCCACAGACACTGCCGGGTGCGAAACGTGCGGCGGCCATGCCGGTGTAATGCATGCCGGCAATTGCGCCGCCCATGACGACGCTGGCCACCAGTTGCAGCGTGCGGCGCGAGCGAGCCCCCTCCTCCATGCGCATGCCGATCTGCAGCGCCAGCGCCGACGCGCCGATCGCGATGGCGACCGACAGCCCGAACAGCCATGGCGAGTAGGTGATTGCAGGATGCATCTGCATGCTGGCCATGCCGGCGTAGTGCATGGCGTTGATGGCAAGGCCCATCAGCAACGCACCGGCAGCAAGATGCCGCGGCCGAACCGTGCGGTGCCGCACTTGCCAGAGCGCGAGGCCGGACGCGACGACCGGCAACAGCCACGAGACGAAGGTCGTCGTCGTGTCGAAGCCGATCGGCAGCGGGAGGCGAAACGCCTGCATCCCGACAAAGTGCATCGCCCAGATGCCGCTGCCCATGGCCATGGCCCCGCCAGTAATCCAGACATACCGTGCGCGCCCCTGTGCCTGTCTGACGCGCATGACCAGACTCAGGGCGGTATACGACGCCAGTATGCCGACCAGGATCGAGACGACGACCAGCAAGGGTTGGTAATGCCCATTCACCATGAAAGCTTCGCTGCTTGAATGTTTCGGATGCCCGCACGTGCTCAGACACAGCGCATGTCGGGTAGTTGTACGACAAGTGTACAGGGCGAAACGACTTGCGCGATTGAATTCAGACCGTCCCGCGGCCTGTTTGACCGCGTTTTTTTGACAATAACTCATGTCAAAAATGTGCGTGACGGTAAGCGGGCCAGCTGATCGCTTTGCAGCGCAGATCGGAGCACAATGCAAAAAAGGCTTGCACGGTGAAGTGCAAGCCTTTTTTGGTCAACCATATTCGTTGGTGGGAAGTGCAAGTTTCGAACTTGCGACCCCTGCAGTGTGAATGCAGTGCTCTACCCCTGAGCTAACCTCCCAGCGAGGCCGTATTATGCCACAGCGGATAAATTATGCCAAATGGCAATCGACTGTGTGCATGCGGGCGGCGCACTGTATAACTGGCGCGGAAACGAACAAGGCCAGCATCTCTGCTGGCCTTGCAAATTCTTGGTGGGAAGTGCAAGTTTCGAACTTGCGACCCCTGCAGTGTGAATGCAGTGCTCTACCCCTGAGCTAACCTCCCGAAGCGAGGCATATTATGGCACAGAATTTTCTTGGCGTCACCCCTGCGCAGCACGATCAGGCCCCGTAAGTCCGCCAGACGCAGTTGCCCTTCACACTTTTATCCAGGCCAGCCAGCACCGTATCGTGCTCGGCCAGTTCATCGCTGCTGGCCGTCACGACGATGATCTCGCCCAGCGGGACGATCTCGAGCGCTTCACCGTCGTTGCTGGTTTCTTCTTCGACATCCATGGTCAGCGAATTCTGGCCGCGCGTCATCGCCAGATACACATCGGCCAGCAACTCCGAGTCGAGCAGAGCGCCGTGCAGCTTGCGGTGCGCATTCGAGATATCGTAGCGGTCGCACAACGCATCGAGCGAGTTGCGCTTGCCGGGGTGCAGCTCTTTCGCCTGCACCAGCGTGTCGATGACGCCGTCGCAATACTGGACGAACGGCGGCAGGCCCATGCGCGTGAATTCGGCGTTCAAAAAACCCAGGTCGAACGGCGCGTTATGAATGATGACCTGGGCGCCCTGGATGAAGTCACGCAGCTCGTGCGCAATCTCGTGGAACTTCGGTTTGTCGCTCAGGAACTCGGTGGTCAGGCCATGCACGGCCAGTGCGCCCTCGTCCGACTCGCGCTCGGGGTTGATGTAGCAGTGGTAGTTATTGCCGGTCAGCTTGCGGTTGAAAATTTCAACGCAGCCGACTTCGATGACGCGGTCGCCGGTGCGGGGATTCAGGCCTGTGGTTTCGGTATCGAGAACGATCTGACGCATGGTGCAATTCTTCAAAGTGGGTGCGGGCGCAGTATAACAACTGCGGCGGCGTGCTGCGCAGCGCCGGACTGATTACCGCCGTACCGATGCCGCGCCCTTGTTGGCCAGCACGTCGGCCCGCTCATTGCCAGGGTGGCCATTGTGGCCGCGCACCCAGCGCCATTCGACGGCGTGCTGCTGCTGGGCCAGGTCGAGGGCCTTCCACAGGTCTTCGTTTTTCACGGGCTCTTTCGCGGCCGTCTTCCAGCCACGCGCCTTCCAGCCGTGGATCCACTCGGAGATGCCTTTCTGGACGTACTGGCTGTCGGTGTGCAGAACGACTTCGCATGGCCGGTTCAGCACGCCCAGCGCCTCGATCACGGCGCGCAATTCCATGCGGTTGTTGGTGGTGTTCGGTTCGCCGCCAAAGATTTCTTTCTCGTGCCCGTTCGATACCAGGAGCGCGCCCCAGCCGCCCGTGCCCGGATTGCCCTTGCAGGCGCCGTCGCTGAAAATCTCGACCCGGGTCGGGTTAGTGTCGTTGTTCGTTTCGCTTTTTGCGTCGTGCATTGTTTCGCTCATGCCCTGCTATTCACTTTCAATTCGTTCGATCCGGTTTGCCGCCGGCACTGCCGCCGGTCGATTGCTGGTTTTTTTGTTCCATGCGGGGCCAATCAGATGCATCCCCTTGACGCGCTTGATCGCATGCACGACGTAGACGGCGCCAAGATACGGCCACCAGCGCCCGCCAGCCGATTCCATCATCGCAAAGCGGCTCAGCCAATGGGCGGTGCGGCATGGTGGTGCGTAACAGCCGAAGTGGCTGCGCGTCGCGCTCAGATTGAGCAATTTTAGCCAGTCTTTCAGGCGCGGCATAGAAATGAATTCGCCCGTGTCCGGCAAGTAGCCATTGCGGGTAACACGCCCGATGCCCTGGCGCATGCCCCACAGGCTGGCCGGATTGAAGCCGCAGATGATGACCTGCCCCTCGGGAATCAGGATGCGCTCGACTTCGCGTAACACCTGGTGCGGCTCTGCAGCGAACTCGAGGACGTGCGGCAGCACCACCAGATCGATGCTGCTTGACGCAAACGGCAGCTCGGCGAAGTCGGCTGCGGCAGCGATCTGGCGGCCGTTTGAGGCGAACGCAAGCTCGTCGGCATTCGACGTGCGCGTGGCCACCTGCCACCGGTTGGGCATGCGGCTGGCGGCCAGCGCATCGAGCTGCGGCACGCCGATCTGCAGCGCGTTGTAGCCGAAAATATCCGCCGTCAGTTCTTCGAGGCAGGCCTGCTCGAACGCGCGCACGTACGCGCCGGCTGGCGATTGGAGCCAGTTGTCGAGCGCTATAATGGATTTCTCGGCAGCGCTATCCATGCCACCTCTTGACCATACACATGACCATGACACCTCCACGGCAGCCGGCCCTGTCGGTACTGACAGTGCCGGCCTTCAAAGACAATTACCTCTGGCTGGTTCACGACGGCACGCATGCAGCCATCGTCGATCCGGGCGACGCAGCACCGGTGCGCGCGGCGCTGGCCGCGCACAACCTGCGCCTGACTGCCATTCTACTCACCCATCATCATGCTGACCATATCGGTGGCGTGCCCGCCCTGCTGGCCGAATGGGATGTGCCGGTCTTCGGCCCGAAGAACGACGGCATCGACCTCGTCACCGACCCGCTGGTGCAGGGCGATTGCATCACGGTGCCGGGCATTCGTCTAGCGCTCGACGTGCTGGATGTACCGGGCCATACGCTGGGGCACATTGCCTATGTGCGACGAGACGCGGACGCGCCGTGGCTGTTCTGCGGCGACACGTTGTTTGGCGCCGGCTGCGGACGCCTGTTCGAGGGCACGCCGGCGCAGATGGATGCGTCGCTGACGCAACTAGCGGCGCTGCCCGATGAGACGCTGGTGTATTGCGCGCATGAATACACGATGTCCAACCTGGCGTTTGCGCAGGCCGTGGATGGCGGCAACACGGCGCTTGCTGCGCGCGTGGAAGCTGACGGCGCCAGCCGCGCCGCCGGCCAGCCGACCATTCCCTCGACCATTGCGCTGGAAAAAGCCACCAACCCATTCCTGCGCACGACGAGCGCGCCGATCGTGCGCAGCCTGGTTGCCGCAGGGCGTGTGGCTGAAGGTGCAGCGCCGCTCGAGGTATTCACGGCGCTGCGGGCGTGGAAAAATACGTTCTGACGCGGCGTCAGATTTCTTCGTACAGCGGCAGCGTCAAAAATTCCGCGAACGCTTCCGCTGTCGACATCTGTTCAAAGATGGTGGCGGCGCGCTCGTAGCTTGCATGCGTCCCATCGGCTGCCACCAGCTTTACTTTTTCCAGTTCTTCCGGAATCATCGCGCGCACCATGTCGGCCGTGACCTTGCGGCCGTCTTCCAGCACGCCCTTGGCGGACCGGATCCACTGCCACACCTGCGAGCGGCTGATTTCTGCCGTCGCAGCGTCTTCCATCAGATTGTGGATCGGCACGCAGCCATTGCCGGCCAGCCAGGCGCCCAGGTAGTGGATGCCGACGTTGATGTTGTAGCGCAGGCCCGCTTCGGTGATCGGCGCTTCCGGCTTGAAGTCGAGCAATTGCTCAGCAGTCACGACAACATCGGGCCGCTGCTTGTCGAACTGGTTCGGCCGCTCGCCCAGCACCTTGGTGAATTCTTCCATCGCCAGGCCCACCAGCCCCGGATGCGCGACCCAGCCGCCGTCATAGCCATCGGTCGCATCGCGCGCCTTGTCGTTGCGCACGCCGCCCATCGCGACCTCGTTTTTCTCCGGGTCGTTCTTGATCGGAATCAGCGCGGCCATGCCGCCGATGGCCGGCGCGCCCCGTGCGTGGCAGGTCTTGAGCAGCAGCAGCGCGTAGGCGCGCATGAACGGCGCCGTCATCGTCACTTTGGCGCGGTCGGCCAGGCAGAAATCGCTGTCGCGCTTGAACTTCTTGATGCACGAGAAAATGTAATCCCAGCGGCCCGCGTTCAGGCCGGCGCTGTGCTCGCGCAGCTCGTACAGGATTTCGTCCATCTCGAACGCGGCCAGGATGGTTTCGATCAGCACCGTCGCCTTGATTGTCCCCTGCGGGATACCGAGCAGATCTTGCGTCATGACGAAGATGTCGTTCCACAGCCGCGCCTCCAGGTGCGATTCGAGCTTGGGCAGGTAGAAATACGGGCCGGCGCCCCGTGCCAGCAATTCTTTCGCGTTATGGACCATGTACAGCGCGAAATCGAAGATGCCGCCCGAGACGCGCTTGCCGTCGACCAGCACGTGTTTTTCATCGAGATGCCAGCCGCGCGGGCGCACCAGCAGCGTGGCGACCTTGTCATTGAGCCGGTACGACTTGCCGTTCTGTTCGAGCGAAATGGTCTTGCGGATCGCATCGAACAGATTGATCTGGCCGCTGATCTGGTTATCCCAGTTGGGCGTGTTCGAATCCTCGAAGTCGGTCATGTAGCTGTCGGCGCCCGAGTTCAGCGCGTTGATGACCATCTTGCGCTCCACCGGCCCCGTGATCTCGACCCGACGGCAATGCAGCGCAGCGGGAATCGGGGCGATGCGCCAGTCACCGTCGCGGATGGCAGCGGTCTCGGGCAGGAAATCCGGGCGCTCGCCGGCGTCCAGGCGCTCTGCCCGCTCGGCACGCGCGGCCAGCAAGGCCTGGCGCCGCGGCTCGAACGCGCGTGTGAGCGTGGCCACCAGCGCCAGCGCGTCCGGCGTCAGGATCTGCTCGTAGGCCGGCTGGATCGTGCCGGAAATTTCCATGCCTTGGGGGATGCTGAGGGACATATCGACTCCTGAAGATGAATGAAAATCACGTGCGACGCTGCACCGGGACTGGCCCCGCTTGGCGTTCCTGTTGGCATCCAGTATATTCACCCGCGTAACGCTAAACGAGACAAATACGCACTTCATCTGTGTGTTTTTGTATTAAATCAAACTACACAACTGGATCGCTGGCATGAGCAAGTTCACCCAGATGGCAACCTTTGTCGAGGTCGTGGCGCGCGGCAGCCTGTCGGGCGCGGCGCGCGCCGAGGGCATTGCACCGGCGATGATCGGGCGCCGGCTCGACGCGCTCGAGGCCCGGCTGGGCGTCAAACTGCTGCGCCGGACCACGCGCAAGCTC
Organism: Oxalobacteraceae sp. CFBP 8761; assembly: GCA_014841595.1. Taxonomy (NCBI): domain Bacteria; kingdom Pseudomonadati; phylum Pseudomonadota; class Betaproteobacteria; order Burkholderiales; family Oxalobacteraceae; species Oxalobacteraceae sp. CFBP 8761. Next base: position 2,509,053 of record JACYUE010000001.1, read on the forward strand.
GTGCTGACCGACGAGGGCGTGGCGTTTCTGGAGGATTGCCAGCGCATCCTGGTCGAGGTCAACGAGGCGGAGTCGGCGATCTCGGAGCGCAGCGGCCGCGCGTCAGGCCACCTGACGGTCTCGGCCCCGGCCGGCTTCGGCCGCCAGCACGTGGCACCCCTGCTGCCGTCGTTCCTGGCCGAGCACCGCGACGTCACGGTCAACCTGAACCTGAATGACCGCGTCATCGACCTGATCGGCGACGGCGTCGACGTGGCCATCCGGATCGCCCGCCTGGGCGACTCGAACCTGGTGGGCGTGAAACTGGCCGACAACGGCCGCGTGCTGGTTGCCGCTCCCGCCTACCTGAAGCGTCATGGCACGCCGCGCACACCGGGCGACCTGGCGCGCCATAACTGCCTGGCAATCAGCAGCGAAGGCAGCCAGCCCGGCTGGACTTTTCTCGAGAACGGCAAACCCGTCACGCACAAAGTCAGCGGGAATATGGTGTGCAACGACGGCGCCGTACTGCACGCCTGGGCGCTGGCCGGCAAGGGCCTGGCGTGGCGCTCGATGTGGGAAGTGGGTGAACAGATCGCCAGCGGCGAACTGTGCACTGTGCTGGACGCCTTCGCAGCGCCCGGCAATGACATCCACGCCGTGTTCGCGCAGCGCCGCCACTTGCCGCTGCGTATCCGCGCCTTCGTCGATTTCCTGCGCCGCAGTTACGCGGCGCCCGACTACTGGCGCCAACGCTGACGCCTCACCCTGCGCGAGGAAGGGTAACAACAAAAGGTACGGACGAAAAAAATCCCCGGCAGTTCCGGGGATTTTGGTCTCGCAACGCCTGTTAGGCGATTACAGAGGCTGGATGTTCGAGGCTTGCTTGCCCTTAGGGCCGGTGGTCACGTCGAACGAGACGCGCTGGTTTTCCTGCAGCGACTTGAAGCCGTTGCTCTGGATAGCCGAGAAGTGCGCGAACAGATCTTCGCCGCCTTCATCAGGGGTGATGAAGCCGAAGCCCTTCGAGTCATTGAACCATTTAACGATGCCAGTTGCCATTACAATTTCCTATTTCGGTTAGTTGGGCTTGCGCCCGTTTTAGATCGTTTGAAGAAGCAAGAAAGAAATGACAGACAGACTGCACTACTACCTCGAACCCAACGATCCCACATTATACCGAATATTTCTCGCGCATGCCCTATTCGTTGAATAAAAATACGTAAGTAGCCCCACGATTCCTAATGTCAATAAATTTGACAACACGATTTTTTAATTCGGTATGCAGCAAAGAATAGAGGCAAGGACGTTTGATTTGTTTGCGCTTAATCAAATTCCGGTCTGCTCGACAATTGCGCGCGCGACTTGCGCTCCCCGTGTTTCAGGTCAGCGCCTTGGGGTCGCGCAGGGCGGCGGCTATATAGTCGTCGAGCTCGGCGCGCCAGGCTTGCCATTCGCCCGCAGCGACGGCATCGAATGCACGCAGCACGCGCAGGCGCTGTTCGAGCAGGCGCGCGTGGTGGCCCAGGCCGCGAAAACCGAAGGTCGCCGCCGAACCGGCCAGCGTATGGAGCATCGCCTGCAGCTCGCCCGCCGGCCCGGCGGGGTCGAACCCGGGTGCGCCGGCCGGTGCAAGCTCTTGCGACAACTGCGCCAGGCGCCCGAACGTGGATGGCAGGCGCGCCGCGAACTTGTCGTTCAGTTCGGCCAGGCGGGCGAAGAATTGCTGGTCAGCCGGCTGCGTCATGGTCATGCCGGCCTTACTTGGTGCCAAAGATACGGTCACCCGCATCGCCCAGGCCCGGGATGATGTAGGCGTGTTCGTTCAGGTGCGAATCCAGCGAAGCGACGTAGATCTTGACGTCCGGATGCGCGTCCTGCACCACCTGGATCCCTTCGGGCGCGGCGACCAGCGCCAGGAACAGGATCTGCTCGTCCGGCACGCCGCGCTTTTTCAGCACGTCGATCGCGTGCACCGCCGAGTTGCCGGTAGCAATCATCGGATCGCACAGGATGAACGTGCGATCGGTCGTGTCCGGCAAGCGGACCATGTACTCGACCGGCTCATGCGTATCGGGATCGCGGAATACCCCGATGTGGCCGACGCGCGCCGACGGCACCAGTTCGAGCAGGCCGTCGCTCATGCCGATGCCGGCGCGCAGGATCGGCACCACCGCCAGCTTCTTGCCGGCGATGACCGGCGCATCGATCGTCACCAGCGGCGTGCGGATCTGGCGCGTCGTCAGTGGCAGGTCGCGCGTGATCTCGTAGCCCATCAGCAGCGTGATTTCGCGCAGCAGTTCGCGGAACGTGCGCGTCGACGTGTCGTGCTCGCGCATGTGCGACAGCTTGTGCAGGATCAGCGGGTGATTCAGGATGAAAAGGTTCGGAAAGCGCGGATCTTGGTTCATGGCGGGGCTCGACACGGTCGATGAAGCTTGTAAGCCAGCATTATCACAGGCACAACGTGGTTTGTCCCGGCCCTGGCCGAAATAATTCTTGGTCGACGCTGCCAACGCGCAGTCGCTGACGCTCTGCAGCGGCCAGCCTGCCCGCGGTCGCGCCTCCCTCCCCGGCGCACCGAATCACGCAAGCGCCCTGCTCCAACGCATGAATGTGTCACGATGACACAAATCTGGTTGCATTAAGGCACTAAATCGAGCGATAGATATTTTCTACTCAGCAATAATCGGCGACAATACACAGGTGGCAGGCCAGCGTGTGACGACGTTGGCAGTTGCGCGCCTCAACGTCCGGATGCGCGCACGCGCAGACGTGGAAGCGAACGCATCGTACGTTGCTCATTCTGATGCAGTACGGAATTTTTCAGTGATAGACTCGTTCCTGGTTTGTTGCCCGGCACGGATAACAAGATGATATCGGCATGGCTTGACCATGCCGCGACACGAGAGCCCTGACCGACCATGCTGACCCCACCCTCCGCAGCTTCCCATCCGCCGACGGCGCACCTGCCGCCGGCGACGCTGCTCGACGGTCTGCTGGAAAGTGCGGGCGACGCCGTGTTCCGGGTCGCGCCCTGCGGAACGATCCGCGCAGCAGGCACCCGCGCCCAGCGCCTGCACGGGTATGCGTCCGGCTGTTCGCTGGTGGCGCTCGTGCACGACGTCGACCAGGCCGCCTTGCGCCACGCACTGGACGGCGCCGCGACAGCGCACGAAGCAGCGCTGGTCGAGGCGCGCTTTCGCAGCGGCGAGCGTGACATCTGGTTCGAACTGCGCATTGCCCAACTGACGACGGGCGACGATGCGCAAATCCTCGTGATCGGGCGCGACATGTCGGCGCAGCACGCGACCGAGGAGCGGCTGCGTCACATGGCGACCCACGACGCGCTGACCGAATTGCCGAACCGCCTGCTGCTGGCCGACCGCATCCGCGTGGTGATTTCAAATGCGCGCCGGTCGGGCCAGGGTTTCTCGGTCGTCGCGATCGGCATGGACGGGTTCAAGAAAGTCAACGATGGCCTGGGCCACCCGCTGGGCGACGCCGTACTGCAGATGGCTGCCACGCGCCTGCGCCGGGTCTTGCGCGACAGCGATACGCTGGCGCGCGTCGGTGGCGATGAATTCGTCGCCGTGCTGCCCGGCACCTTCACCGATGCCCAGATCAAGCTCGTCACGGGGCGCCTGATGGCCACCTTGCAGTCGCCGTTCGAGACGGATTGCCACACGATCTACCTGGGGGCCTCGATTGGGGTGACGGTGTACCCGGACCACGCCGAAGACGAAGTGCGCCTGGTCACGCTGGCCGACGCCGCGCTGTCGCGCGCGAAGGAAACCGGCAAGGGCCGCACGGTCGTCTACAGCCCGCGCGACCAGGGCCCGCCCGAGCACGACATCTCGCTCGAGGCGGCCATGTTCAAGGCCGTGCGCGAAGGCGAGTTCCTGCTCTACTACCAGCCAATCGTCGACGCCCGCACGAAAGTGATCGAAGGCTTCGAGACACTGATGCGCTGGAAGCACCCGACGCTCGGCATGGTGCCGCCGGTGCGCTTCATCCCGATCGCCGAAAACAACGGCCTGATCAACCTGCTGGGCGCCTGGGCGCTGAAGGCGGCGTGCATGCAGATCCGCCAGTTCCAGGAAGTGGCGGGCCGCGAGCTGTACATCTCGGTCAACATCAGCCCGCGCCAGTTCCGCAGCGACCGCTTCCTGTCGGTGCTCGACGACGCGCTGGCGATGTCCGGCGCCCAGGGCCACCAGCTGGTGCTCGAAATCACCGAAGGCACGCTGATGGTCGACCCGGTCCACGCCGAAGCGGTCATGGAAAAAATGGTCGAGCGCAACGTCCGCATTGCCATCGACGATTTCGGCACCGGCTACTCGTCGCTGGCGTACCTGAAGCGCTTCCCGATTTCGGTGCTCAAGATCGACCGTGCATTCGTCAAGGACCTGCCCGGCTCGCACAAGGACGCGGCCATCTGCAAAGTCGTGCTCGACCTGGCCCGCCACCTGAGCCTGGCCGTCGTGGCCGAAGGCGTCGAGACCGAAGACCAGCTGTCCTGGCTGGACGAACAGGGTTGCCACTATGTCCAGGGTTACCTGACGGGCAAGCCGATGCCGGCCAACGTGGCCGTGACGGCCCTCAAGGAAAACCTCTATACCGCTCTACTGCCGGCCGACACCCGGACAGGGAAACCATGACCACACCAATCACCACCGCGCGCTCGGCGAAAGCGCAAGCCACTCTCGCCCTGCTGTGGGAACGCATCCGCCGCCAGGGCGACATGCCCGGCTTCACCAAGGCCATCAATGCCATCCTGGCGTCGATGCGCGGCGAGGACGAACGCGATTTCTCGATGACGCAGACCGTGTTGTCCGACCCCGTGCTGACCCAGAAGGTCCTGCGCCTGGCCAACAGCAGCATGTACGCGGCGTTCGGCCAGCACGTCAACACGATTTCCAAGGCCGTGCTGGTACTCGGCACCGAAAGCATCGGCCATCTGGCGCTGGGACTGAAACTGATCGAAGAGCTCGGCCGTAGCACGCCGGACACCGAGATCGCGCACATCGAGATGGAAAAAGCCGTGCTGGCCGGGATGGTGGCGCAGCAACTGGCCAGCGGCGCGCAGGTGCGCAATCCCGAAGAAGCAGTGGTCTGCTCGATCCTGCACTCGCTGGGCCGCATGATGGTCACGTTCTACATGCCCGAGCGCTGGACCCTGATCCAGGCCGGCGCGGCCGGCGGCGACGACACGGCAGCGGCCTGTGACGTGCTTGGTCTGCACCTCGAAGAGCTCGGCCGCGCCACCGCCGCCCATTGGGGCCTGCCCGGCAACCTGGTGGCCGGCATGCGCCGCGTCGAACCGGGCGAACGGGGTGAACGCTTTGAGCACGATGACTGGCTGGCCGCGCTGGGCACGATGTCGACGCGCGCCGCCGATGCACTATGGGCGGACGACGACGCCGGCGCCGACAAGGTGGCCGAACTGGCCGAGCAGTTCGCACCGATGCTGGGCATCTCGCCGGCCGGCATCCTGGCATCGATCGACAAGGCCCGGATCGAAGCGGCGGCCGATCTGTCGATCGCGCCGCTGGCCCGGCCGGCAGAGAAACGCGCGCGCCTGGCCGCAGCCAGGCGCGACCGCATTGCCGGCAACCAGATCCTGATGGGTGGCGTGGCCGACATGCGCGACGCGGGCCTGAACGCGACCGCCGGCCAGATGATGTCGCTGGCGCTGGAAACGATGCACGAGGGGCTGTCATTCTCGCGCTCGTTTGCGTTCGTGCGCAACCGGCGCGAAGGACGCTACACGGCGCGCCTGGCGCTCGGCGAAACCGCCAAGGCCCTGCAGCCGGATCTGACCTTCGACGACACCTACGAGGCGAACGTGTTCCACGCCGCGCTGGCAAGCGACCGCGTGATCTTCATCGAGAATGCGCACGACACCAAGTTCGCGGCCAAGCTGCCGGGTTGGTGGAAAGACACGCTGTCGGAGGCGCGCTGCTTCATCGTGATTCCGCTGTGCGCGCACGGCCAGCCCGCCGGCTTCATTTATGGCGACTGGGACGACACCTATCCGCAGGTGATCCTGAGCCAGACAGAATTTGCGCTGCTCAACGACTTGCGCACGCTGGTCGTGCGCACGGTCGAGCGCCGCCATCAGATGGACGTGATCGCGACCCGCGCCTGAGCGCGCCGCCGCAGTCCACGACGGTTACGTCAAGCGGGGCGTGGCGACCTTCACATCGCCGCACTGCGCGCGGTGCATCAAGGCGTGATCGATCAGCACCAGCGCCAGCATCGCTTCGGCAATGGGTGTGGCGCGGATGCCCACGCACGGGTCGTGGCGACCGAACGTTTCCACCAGCGCCGGATTGCCTTCCTTGTCGATCGAGCGGCGTGGCACGCGGATCGACGAGGTCGGCTTGATCGCGAGCGACACCGTGATGTCCTGCCCCGTCGAGATCCCGCCCAGCACCCCACCGGCATGGTTGCCGACAAACCCTTCTTGCGTCAGTTCGTCGCCGTGCTCGGAACCGCGCTGCGCCACCGAGGCAAACCCGGCGCCGATTTCGACGCCCTTGACGGCATTGATGCCCATCATCGCGTAGGCAATGTCGGCGTCGAGCTTGTCGTAGATCGGCTGGCCCCAGCCCACCGGCACGCCCCGCGCGACGACGTCGATGCGCGCACCGATCGAATCGCCATCGCGGCGCAGCTGGTCCATGGCATCTTCCATGCGCGTCAGCAGGGCGGCGTCGCCCGTCGCAGCGAAGAACGGATTGGCGTGCACGTGCTCCCAGCCGTCGAACGGTACGTCGATGTCGCCCAGCGCGCGCATGCAGCCCATGAATTCGGTCCCATACTGCTCGCGCAGCCACTTTCTGGCGACGGCGCCGGCGCCCACCACCGGCGCCGTCAGGCGCGCCGATGAACGCCCGCCGCCGCGCGGATCGCGCACGCCGTACTTGTGCCAGTACGTGTAGTCGGCATGGCCGGGACGGAAGCTCTCGGCGATATTGCCGTAATCCTTGCTGCGCTGGTCTTCGTTGCGGATCAGCAGCGCGATCGGGGTGCCCGTCGTGACGCCCTGGTAGACGCCGGACAGGATCTCGACGCGGTCAGGCTCCTGGCGCTGCGTGACGTGACGCGACGTGCCCGGCTTGCGGCGGTCGAGGTCGGCCTGGATATCGGCTTCGGTCAGTGCCATGCCGGGTGGGCAGCCATCGATGACGCAACCGATCGCGGGACCGTGCGACTCGCCGAAAGTGGTAACGGAAAACAGCTTGCCAAATGTATTGCCGGACATGGATATGAGGGTGTGCGATTTGATCGAAAGAGCATTTTAACAGGCGATCCGGCAAGCAGAAACCGACAATCTGCAATCCACTCTCGCCAAAATGTTTCTATCAGGATATATTTACCAAAATATATTCTCTGTTGAGCAACTGCTGGTTTCCTTTCCTATTTACAAATGCCTATATACTTCACGTATACATGCCAAGCCTCCCTGGAGACGTAGCACATGCCAGCTTCGACGCCGCCCTCCGATCCAACGCAGGATGACCCCGTGACAGATGACCTCGTTTTTGCCGACGAAGTCGATGCCGTCGACGACAGCAGACGGCTACCGTGGCGCATCCTGGTCGTCGACGATGACGCCGATGTCCATTCGACGACCACCTTTGCGCTGGACAACGTCGTCATGCAAGGCCGTCCGCTGGCGTTCCTGCACGCCTACTCGGCCGCGCAAGCGTTCGCGCTGCTGAGCCGGGAAAGCGATATCGCCGTCATTCTGCTGGACGTCGTGATGGAGCGCGCCGACGCCGGCCTGCAACTGGTGCGCCGCATCCGCGACGAACTGGGCTTGCGCGACGTGCGCATCATTCTGCGCACCGGCCAGCCCGGTTACGCGCCCGAGATGGAGGCGATCCGCGGCTACGACATCAACGATTACCGCACCAAGTCGGAACTGACCCGCACCAAGCTCTACACCGCTGTAGCCGCCGCCATCCGCTCGTACGAGCAACTCTGCGCACTCGACGCGAACCGGGTCGGCATGGAGCGCATCGTCGCCGCCTGCGCGCAACTGATGGCGCTGCACGGCGTGCGCGACGTGGCGTATGGCATCCTGGCCCAGGCTGCCGGCCTGGTCGGGCAGCCAGTCGATGGCATATTGTGCACGCGGGAGTTTGGCGATGGCACCGGAACCGGCGCCTTCGGACCGCTGTTCGTGGTCGCCGCCAGCGGCGACAGCCGCGATCTCGAAGGCTGCGAACTCGGCGCGCAGTACGACGATCCGTATGTCACCCGGCTCGCGCTGGCCGCCGAACGCACGCTGGCGCAGCGCGGGTGCACGACCGACGACGGCATGCTGACCTTGTTCTTCCCTGGCAAGGCCGGGCGCGATTTCGTGGCTTGCCTGCCGCTCGAACGCGCGATCAGCGACGTCGAGACGCGCCTGCTACAGGTCTTTTGCGGCATGGTGGCCGTCAGCCTGGACAATTGCGAACTGGTGACCGACCTGAACAAGTCGGCGTTCCACGATCCGCTCACCGGCCTGCCGAACCGCACGCGGATGATCGAACTGATCGATGCCACGCTCGCTGCCGGGGCCGACAACGACGCCGTGCTGGCACTGGTCGACATCGACCACTTCGCCGAAACCAACGACGCGCTCGGGCACCGCTTCGGCGACCTGCTGCTGGCCGCCGTCGCCCGGCGCCTGTGCACGTGCCTGGCGCCGGGCCTCGCACCTTCGCTGCATATCGGGCGCATCGGCGGCGACATTTTCAGCGTGCTGGGCAGTGCCGAGGTGGTCCAGCCAGCCGCGCTGCAGACGCTGTTTCTGCACGCGTTCCACATCGACGGTCAGGACGTGCAGGTATCGTCGACGCTGGGCCTCGTCCGCCTGCGCGAACACGACGGCAGCGGCGCCGATGCACTCAAGGATGGCGACATCGCGCTCAAGCGCGCCAAGCTGCAGCAGCGCACCGGCCACTGTTATTTTTCGCGCAGCATGGGCGTTGAAATTCGCGAGCGGGTGCGCATGATGCATGCGCTGCGCAGCGGCTTCCAGCGCGGCGAACTGTTCCTCGATTACCAGCCGCAGATCGATCTGGCCAGTAACCGCGCTGTTGGCGCCGAGGCGTTGCTGCGCTGGCGCCAGCCAGACGGCCGGTTGGTCTCGCCCGACCGCTTCATCCCGATTGCCGAATATTCCGGCCTGATCGTCGAGATCGGCGAATGGGTGCTGCGCCAGGCCTGCACCGAACTGCTGCGCCTGCGCTCTGCCGGCCACACGACATTCACGATGTCAGTCAATGTCTCTCAGGTACAGTTACGGCATCCACACTTTCTCGACATGCTGCGCCGCGCGCTCGACGATACGGGCGCACCGCCTGACTTCATTGAGCTGGAAATCACGGAATCGATGGCGATGGAAGAGCCCGCTGCGCTCGTCGAAAAGCTGGCGCACGTCAAGCGCACCGGCGTGTCGATCGCGATCGACGATTTCGGCACCGGGTTTTCATCGCTGTCGCACCTGCAGCGGCTGCAGGTGGACCGGCTCAAGATCGACCGCACGTTCGTTACCGAGATTACCGGCTCGGCGCGCGGCAGCAGCATCGCGCAGATGGTGGTGCAGCTGGGCCGCAACCTGGGCCTGTCGGTGATTGCAGAAGGGGTGGAGGACGAGCGCCAGGCGCAGATCCTGCGCGAGCTCGGTTGTCCGCTGGCCCAGGGCTTTCTGTATTCGCGGCCGTTGTCGCCGGAGGCGCTGCTGGCCTGGCTGGCCGATGAGTCGGTCACGCACGCGGCGTGACCGTTGGCGCGGTCAGTCCGGAGCGTTCTGCTCGGCTGGCCAGTCGCGGATATAGGCCTTGAGCATGCGGTTCTCAAAACTTTGCGCTTCCAGCACCGCGCGCGCCACGTCGTAGAACGAGATCACGCCCAGCAACGTGCGCGCGTCCATCACCGGCAGGTAGCGCGCATGCTTTTCGAGCATGATGCGGCGCACCTCGTTGACCTCGGTATCCGGCGTGACGGTGATCGGGCTGTCGTCCATGTGACGGCGCACCGTGCCGGCGCCCACCGCGCCGCCATTGGCGTGCAGCGTCTTGAGCACTTCGCGGAACGTCAGCATGCCCACCAGGTCGCCGTATTCCATCACGACGAGCGAGCCGATATCGTTCTCGGACATCGTGGTTACGGCCTCGACCAGGGGCTGGTCGGGCGTCACGGTGTACAGGATATTGCCCTTCACTTGCAGGATTTCCGAAACTTTCATGCTGGCCACCCCCGCGCGGTCAATACTGCTGTTGGATAAATTTGTATAAGGCATAACGCCGACTGTAGCCTATGCCCGGTAAAAAATCCAGCATTGCGCCACCTCATGGTGCGAACGCGGCGGCAGAATGGTGCAGTGCAGATTGCGCAAACGGCCATCGCTGCTAGGATGGCTGGCTTCCATCAACACAGGCTAACTGACATGCAACTCACGATTGGCGACCATACCGCCTTTTGCCATACCGGCGACAGCGCGTTCGACCCCGCACTGCCCACGGTCGTGCTGGTGCACGGCGCCCTGAACGACCACGCGGTGTGGACGCAGCAAAGCCGGACGCTGGCCGCACGCGGTTTCGCCGTGCTGGCGCCTGACCTGCCCGGCCATGGGCATAGCAGCGGGCCGGCCCTGCGCTCGGTCGAGGCGCTGGCCGACTGGTTGCTGGCCTTACTGGACGCTGCGGGCGTGAAACGCGCCCTGCTTGCCGGCCACAGCATGGGCTCGCTGATCGTGCTGGAAGCGGCGTCCCGGGCGCCCCAGCGCGCCGCCGGCCTGGCCTTGCTGGGCGCCACGTTCCCGATGAAGGTGGCCGACACCCTGCTCGCCACTGCCCTCGACGATGAGCAGGCGGCCATCGACATGGTCGTGGCCTGGTCGCATGCGGCATCAAGCGCCCCGTCGATTGCCAACGCGGCGCGCGAGCTCATGCAGCGGCTGGCAGCCGGTAGCGACGAACCGCTGCTGCACACCGATCTGGCCGCGTGCAATGCGTACACCAACGGCATGACGGCTGCTGCCACCATCACCTGTCCGGTCGTGTTCGTGCAGGGAACGCAGGACAAGATGACGCCGCCGCGCAAGGCGGCATTGCTGACCGAGGCGATCGCGCATGCAACGATCGTCACGGTCGATACGGGCCACGCGATGATGCAGGAAGCGCCCGAGGCTGTGTCGAACGCGCTGCTGGCGCAGGCGGACCGGCTGATCAGCTGACCGGCCCGGCAACCGCGTCGACGTCGGCGTCGGCGTCGCCGAAATGCTCGCGCAGGGTTTCGTTCAGCCCGGCCTCGACCGCCTCTTCGACCCGGCGCGCCAGCGCGCCGGTGTCGAGCGACAGGGCGGTATCGGGGCTGGCCTCTTCTTCGCGCTGCACGGCCTCCTCCACCGCGAAGTCGAACACGAACAGGCGGTACACGTCGGCCAGGCGCAGCGTGTCCGGGTCGGCCAGCAGCACCCAGTGCTCCTGGCTGGCGCGCTTGGTGTGGCGCCAGCTGATCTTCGCCGGCGCCTGGTCGTGCACGCGCCCGACCCAGCCCTCGGCCACCATGCGGTGCAGCAGGCGTGCCAGTTCGTTGTAACCGATGCGCGTGTGATGGCGGATGGTGCTGCCGGACACGAGCGCCGTGCCACTCAGCTTGGCGCTGCCGTGCAGGACCTTGAGCACCGACATCGCGTCGACGAAGGCGCCGCCGGGCGCGGCCTGGTACCACCAGCGTTCGTATTTCACGACCGGCAGTGCCGCCGTCAGCAAGGCCCCCACTAGCGTGATCATCCACGTGACATAGATCCAGACCAGGAACAACGGCAGCGCGGCCAGCGCGCCGTAGATGATGGCGTAGGTCGGAAACTGGCGGATGAAGAGGCCAAACACGCGCTTGGCGACTTCGAACGCAATGGCGGCGGCGAGCGCGCCCCAGAAGGCGTCGCGCCAGGCGACATGGCGATTCGGCACCGCCACGTACAGCAGCGTGTAGCCACCTGTCGTCGCGGCAATCGAGGCCAGGGTAAAGGCGAGCGTGGCCAGCACGCTGGCATCGCGCTCCAGCCCGCCGGTAACGTCAACCAGCTGGGAAGTGAAACTGAGCGAGGCGCCGAACAGGATCGGACCCAGCGTGATCAAGGCCCAGTACACCAGCAGGCGCTGGGTCCATGGACGGGGCTGGCGCACGCCCCAGATCTGGTTGAAGACCCGCTCGATCAGGCTCATGGTCGCGGCCGTCGTAAACAGCAGCGCCACCGCGCCCAGCGCCGACAGGCCCTTGGCCTTGCTGGCAAACTGCGTCAGATTGCCACTGATCGTGCTGGCAATGGCCGGCGGCATCAGGTTCTGCACGAACCAGGCATCGACCATCGTGCGCACCTGACCGAACGCGGGGAACATCGTGAAAATGGCCAGCACGATCGTCAGCAGCGGCACCAGGGCCAGCGTGGTCGTAAACGTCAGGCTGCCGGCAACTTGCGGCAGACGCTCTTCGCGCAGGCGGCGCAGCGCAAAGCGCACCAGATCCTTGGCCTCGGCCCGCGTCAGGCTACGTTCGAGGCTGCCCTCGAGGCTGCCATCGGCGCTGTCGGTAACGGCGTGGGAAGGATGCTGCGGCGGTTGGTTCGGCATGGCCATGGAAATACCCGATTCAGGCCGCGAATTGGGCGTCAACCCGGGCATGTCACTTCAACAAAGCGCACTATAATACCAAGGATGAACACGAATCCTTTGAGCATCCTGGTTTTGTACTACTCCCGCCACGGCGCCACGCGCAAACTGGCAGAACTGATCGCGCAGGGCGTCGACAGCGTCCCCGGCGCCGAGGCGCGCCTGCGCACCGTGCCCACCGTGTCATCGGTGGCCGAAGCGACTGCACCGTCCATCCCCGAGGATGGCGCGCCATATGTCGAGGCGGCCGACCTGGCCGAATGCGCGGGCCTGGCGCTGGGCTCGCCCACGCGCTTTGGCAATATGGCCTCGAGCATGAAGTACTTCCTCGACGGCACCGCCGCCGAATGGGTCAATGGCACGCTGTCGGGCAAGCCCGCCGTCGTGTTCACGTCCACCGGCAGCCTGCACGGCGGGCAGGAAGCAACGCTGCTGTCGATGATGATTCCGCTGCTGCACCATGGCATGCTCGTGATGGGCTTGCCGTACACGCATCCCGAACTGATGAACACCGCCAGCGGCGGCAGCCCGTATGGCGCCACCCACTGGGCCGGCGTCGATGGCAAGCGTGCCATCACCGAGGACGAGCGCGCCTTGTCGATCGCGCTCGGTCGCCGCCTGGCAACCGCGGCGCTCAAACTGCACGAAGGTCAATAATGGGCAAAGGCAGAGTCTTTCATATCGGCGCGGTGCTCAGCCTGGTCTGGCTGATCGCCTGGCTGGTGGCGTGGGAAGCGTTCGTCGCACCGCTCCAGCCGGGCAGCTGGCTGCTGGCCCTGAAAGCGCTGCCGTTGCTGCTGCCACTGCGCGGCGTGGTCAAGCGCGACCTGTACACGCTGCAATGGGCGTCGATGCTGATCCTGATTTACTTTGCCGAAGGCGCCGTGCGGGCCTGGGCCGACACCAACCCGCTGTCGCGCCAGATGGCCATCGGTGAAGTCGTGCTGGTGGTCGTGTTCTACGTCTGCGCCCTGCTGTACCTGCGCCCGTTCAAGAAAGAAGCGCAGCGCATGGCCAAGGAATTGCTGGACAAGGTCAAAGTCCCGCATGGTTGACCAGTCAGCGGCCGCCTTCCTGCAAGGGCTGCGGTCCATCGTGGGCGTCGACCACGTCATCACGATGGATGCCGAGATGGCGGGCTACCTGGCCGACTGGCGCGGTCGCTACAGTGGCCGCGCGCGCGCCGTCGCGCTGCCGCTGGACACCGATCAGGTGGCCGCCGTCGTGCGCCTGTGTGCCAGCGCCGGCGTCCCCATCGTCCCGCAAGGCGGCCGTACGGGCCTGGTCATGGGCAGCGTGCCCGATACGTCGGGCGACGCCATCGTGCTGTCGCTGCGCCGCCTGAACCGTATCCGCGCGATCGACGCGGCCAACCGCACCATCACGGTTGAGGCTGGCTGCATCCTGGCCGACATCCAGGCCGCCGCCGCAGGGGCCGGCATGCTGTATCCGCTGTCGCTGGCGGCCGAGGGGTCGTGCACGATTGGGGGCAATCTGTCGACCAATGCCGGCGGGACAGCGGTGCTGCGTTACGGGAACACGCGCGACCTGTGCCTGGGCCTCGAAGTCGTCAATGCCCAGGGCGCAGTCTGGGACGGCTTGCGCGGCCTGCGCAAGGACAACACGGGCTACGCGCTGCGCGACCTGTTCATCGGCGCCGAAGGCACGCTGGGCGTCATCACGGCGGCCGTGCTGAAACTGTTCCCGGCGCCGCGCGGCATGCGCACAGCCCTGGTTGCACTGGACTCGCCGCGCCAGGCGCTGGCGCTGCTGAACCTGCTGCAAGCGCGCTGCGGTGCGGCGCTGACGGGTTTCGAGCTGATGTCGGCCGTCTGCATGGATCTGGTCGCACAACAATTTCCCGCCCTGCCGCAGCCATTTGCCGCGCGCCACCCGCACTATGCGCTCGTCGAATTGTCGAGCAATGAATCCGAAGCGCATGCCCAGGCGCTGCTCGAATCCGGCATCGGCGCCGCGCTGGGAGATGGCATCGCGCGCGACGCCGTCGTGGCCACGTCCAGCCAGCAAGCGCTTGGCCTGTGGCGCCTGCGTGAACACATCCCGCTGGCGCAGGCGGCGGCCGGCAAGAACATCAAGCACGACATCTCGTTGCCGGTCTCGACAATCCCGGATTTCATCGCGCACACCGACGCCGCACTCGACCGCGCGTTTCCCGGCTGCGTGCTGGTCACGTTCGGCCACCTGGGCGACGGCAACCTGCACTACAACGTCGCGCCGCCACCGGGCATTGCGCACGACACGTTTCTGCTGCAGCAGGATGCCGTGAACCGCATCGTGCACGACGCGGTGGTCGCGTTTGCCGGTTCGATTTCGGCCGAGCACGGCATCGGCGCGCTGAAACGCGACGAACTGGCGCGCACCAAGTCGCCGGTCGAACTTGGCATGATGCGTGCCATCAAAACCGCGCTCGACCCGCTGGGCATCATGAATCCCGGGAAAATACTATGACCGGGAGCCTGCCATGCGTTGCCTGTGGTGCATTGTGCTGTGTGCGACGTGCTGCGCCCTGTGCCGGCTGGCCACGGCAGGCACGGTCTACAAATGTCATGAGGGAACGCACGTGAGTTACACCGACCGCCCCTGCCCTGGCGCCGGTGCGCCCCTTGCGCTGCCGCCCGCCCCGGCGCCCGATCCGGTGCAGACCGCGCGCCTCGCCGCGGCCCGCGCCGCGCTGGCGGCCATCGACGGGGCACGCGCCGTGCAGGCTGCGCGTGACGCGCATGAATTCGGGCGCGCCGGCCGCGCAGCGCTGGCCCTGCGCAAGCGCTGCGACAAGCTGCGTCTGCAGGCACGCTGGGCCAATGAGGACCTGGCCAAGAGCAGCGATGATGCAAAAGCCGTCGCGCGCATCAAGGCGCGCCGCATGGCCGACACACTGGCGGTCGAATGCCCAGGTTGAGCCGGCTCACGCGCTGGCTGCTGCTCGGCGAGTGGCGTGCGCACCCGGTGCGCGCACTGGTGGCGATTGCGGCGATTGCCGTTGGCGTGTCGATGGGTTTTGCCATCCACCTGATCAATGCGGCCGCCTTCAATGAATTCTCGGCCGCCGTCAAGAGCCTGTCGGGCCAGGCCGACATCCAGGTCCAGGGGCGCGAACTGCTGTTTGACGAAGCCGTGTACCCGCAGCTGGCCAGCCATCCGGACGTCGCGGTGGCCGCACCCATTCTCGAGGTGCAGGCCGGCGTGCCGGGCCAGGACACGCCATTGCGCATCATCGGCATCGATGCCTTTCGCGCCGGCTTCATTTCGCCCGACCTGACCGGCGTGCCGGGCAATGGCCGCATGCTGGACGTGCTGGCCGACGATGCGCTGTTCCTGTCGCCGTCCGCCGAGGCGTGGCTGGGCAAGCGGCGTGGCAACACCCTGAATCTGCGCGCCGGCACCGGCGTCATCACGCTGCGCGTGGCCGGCCCCGTACAGCGGGCGCGCAGCGGCCAGCGTCTGGCCGTGATGGACATCGGCGCCTTGCAATGGCGCCTGGAACGCGTGGGCAAGCTCTCGCGTGTGGACCTCAAGCTGCGCAGCGGCGTCGACCGCGCCGCGTTCCAGCGCGCTCTGGCAGCCGATCTCGAGCGCACCTGGCCGGGCCGCTTCACGGTCGGCCAGCCCAACGACGCCGACCAGGAAAGCCGCACGTCCAACATGAGCCGCGCCTACCGCGTCAATCTGACGGTGCTGGCGCTGGTCGCACTGTTCACCGGCGCCTTCCTCGTGTTCTCGACCCAGGCCCTGTCGGTCATGCGCCGGCGCAGCCAGTTCGCGCTGCTGCGCGTGCTGGGCTTCGAACGGGGTCAGCTTCTGCGCCAGGTGCTGCTTGAAGGCGCGAGCCTGGGCGTGGCCGGCAGCCTGCTCGGCATCGGCGCCGGCTACGCGCTGGCCGCCACCGCCCTGCATTATTTTGGCGGCGACCTGGGCGCCGGCTATTTCCCTGGCATTCGCCCGCAGGTCGCGTTCACGCCCGGCGCCGCGGTCGTCTTCTTCGGCCTGGGCCTGGGCGTGGCCCTGCTCGGTTGCCTGGCGCCGGCATGGGAAGCGGCGCGCGCGCGGCCGGCCGTGGCAATCAAATCCGGCGCCGACGAAGCACCGCTGTCACGCCTGGCGCGCGTCTGGCCATCGCTTGCGTGCCTGGCAATCGCCGCGCTGTTCGCGTTCGCGCCGCCCGTGTTCGAGTTGCCGCTGTTTGGCTACCTGGCAATCGCGCTGCTGCTAATTGGCGGCATCGGCCTGATGCCCCGCTTTGCTGCCGTCACGTTCCGCGCACTCGAAGGGTGGCTGTCCAAAAAACGGCATCCGATGCCGGTGCTGGCGCTGTCGCTGGGGCGCCTGGCCAATGCGCCGGGCCAGGCTTCGATTGCGCTGGGCGGCATCCTGGCCAGTTTCAGCCTGATGGTGGCGATGGGGATCATGGTCTCGAGCTTCCGGGTCTCGGTCGACGACTGGATGGGCCACATCCTGCCGGCCGACCTGTATGTGCGCACGCTGGATGCCGGCGGCACCGGTTACCTGAGTCCGGCGCAGCAGGCTGCCTTGACGGCGCTGCCCGGCGTGCAGCAGATCCAGTTCCTGCGCACGCGGCGCGTGTCGCTGGCGCCCGAGCGGCCGCCGGTCGTCGTCATCGCGCGCGACATCGACGTGCGCGATCCGGCGCGCCTGTTGTATCTGGTGGGCGACAGCGCGCCCATTCCTGCCGGCGCGCGGCCGGCCTGGGTGTCCGAGGCGCTGCTCGACCTGTACGGCGCGCGCGTCGGCCAGACGCTGCGCCTGCCGCTGGGCGGCGCGGAGACGCCGTTCTTCGTGGCCGGCGCCTGGCGCGATTACGCCAACCAGAGCGGCTCGGTTGTCATCCAGCTGGCCGACTACCGCAAGCTGACCGGCGAAGGCGCTGTCACCGACGCGGCGCTGTGGACCGCAGATGGGGTCGACGCGGCCACACTGGAAACGCGTTTGCGCGCGCTGCCATTCGGCGCGGCGCTCACCTTCATGCGCCCGGGCGACATCCGCGCGGCGAGCCTGAAAATTTTCGACCGCAGTTTCGCCGTCACGTACTTGCTGGAGGCGATCGCGATCGCGATCGGGCTGTCAGGCATCGCCGCCAGTTTTTCGGCCCAGACTTTGGCACGGGCGCGAGAATTCGGTATGCTGCGCCACGTCGGCGTCACGCGGCGCCAGGTCCTGCAGCTGCTCGCCTTCGAAGGTGGCCTGCTCACCGGCCTGGGCGTCATCGCCGGTTTCGTGCTCGGGCTGACCATCAGCCTGATCCTGGTTTTCGTGATCAACCCGCAGTCGTTCCACTGGACCATGGGCCTGCACCTGCCCTGGCCACTGCTGGGCAGCGTGGCCGCGGTGCTGGTGATCGCGTCCGTCGCCACCGCGCTCGTGTCAGGCCGCCAGGCCTTGTCGGGCGGTCCGGTGCGCGCTGTCAGAGAGGATTGGTAATGCGTTTCATCCTGTATCTACTGTTGTCGCTGCTGGCGCTGCCAGCGCGCGCCGAACCGCCCGTGTTTGCCCCCGTCACGCCCGGCGCGGCGCTGACGTTCCCGCGCGACTATGGCGCGCATCCCGAGTTTCGCACCGAATGGTGGTATGTCACTGGCTGGGTCGAGACGCCCGACAAGCGCCCGCTGGGGTTTCAGGTCACGTTCTTTCGCAGCCGCACGGGCGTCGACGGCGCCAATCCAAGCCACTTCACGCCGCGCCAGCTGGTGATCGGCCACGCGGCGCTGTCCGACCCGGCGGTCGGGCGCCTCGTGCACGACCAGCGCAGCGCCCGTGAAGGCTTCGGCCTGGCCTGGGCGCGGGCCGGCAACACCGACCTGAAACTCGATGACTGGCGCATGGTGCGCGACCAGGATGGCACCTACCGCGTGACGATCCGCTCGAACCAGCTCACGCTGGAACTGCGCCTGCGTCCCACGCAGCCGGTCCTGGCGCAGGGCCAGGGCGGGTATTCGCGCAAGGGCCCGAGTGCGCAGCATGCCAGCTACTACTACAGCGAACCGCAACTGGCCGTCACGGGCAGCGTGGGCCGTGCCGGGATGGCCTCTACGGCCGTTACCGGGAGCGCCTGGCTCGATCACGAGTGGTCGAGCGAAGCCCTGCAGCCCGACGCCGTGGGCTGGAACTGGGTCGGCGCCAACCTCGACGATGGCGGCGCGCTGATGGCTTTCCAGATCCGCGACAAGCAAGGTGGTAAACTATGGGCGCACGCCACCCGGCGCGACAAGGCGGGCAAGGTCACGCATTACGCGCCCGAGCAGATCACGTTCACGCCGAAGACGCTGTGGACGTCCCCGCGCACGCAGGCGACCTACCCGATCGCCACCACGATCACCACCGGCGACCAGGTCTGGCAGATCGTCCCGCTGCAGAACGACCAGGAACTCGATTCGCGCCGCTCGACGGGCGCCGTGTACTGGGAAGGCGCGGTCACGATCCAGCAGAACGGCCGCCGCGTCGGCCGCGGCTACCTCGAGATGACCGGCTATGTGCAGCCAATGAAATTATAAGAATCCCACGAAGACACGATGACCACGCGTACCACCAGCTCCACCGCCTCCCCCGACGCAGACAGTTCACGCAAGAGCAGCCTCTCGACCCTCAAGGGCTTGATCCCGTTCATGGCGCCGTACCGCCGCCAGTTCATCCTGGCCGGCATTGCGCTGCTGTTCGCGGCGGGCGCCACGCTGGCCATTCCGGCGGCGTTCAAGCAGATGATCGACCTGGGCTTCGGCGCGTCAGCCACTGCGCGCGGCATCGAGAATGTCAACGCGACCTTTTTGGCACTGTTCGGCGTGGCCGCCGTGCTGGCGGTAGCCACGGCCGCGCGCTTCTACATGGTCTCGTGGCTCGGCGAGCGCGTGACGGCGGATATTCGCAGCGCCGTGTACCGCCACGTGGTGCGCCAGAGTCCCGAATTTTTCGAGACCACGCGCACCGGCGAAGTGCTGTCGCGCCTGACCACCGACACGACGCTGATCCAGGCAATCGTCGGCACCAGCATCTCGCTCGCACTGCGCAACACGCTGCTGTTCATCGGTGGCCTGGTCATGCTGTTCATCACGAGTCCGCGCCTGACGTCCATCATTCTGGGCCTGCTGGTGCTGGTCGTGCTGCCGATCGTGCTGTTCGGCCGCCGCGTGCGCAAGCTATCGCGCGATTCGCAGGACCGCATCGCCGATGCGTCGGCCGTGGCCGGTGAAATCCTCAACGCCATGCCGACCGTGCAGGCCTTTACGCGCGAGGGCTATGAAGCCGGGCGCTTTGGCGTCGAAGTCGAAAGCGCGTTCACCACCGCCATGCGCCGCATCCGCGCGCGGGCGACACTCACGCTGCTGGCGATCGTGCTGATCTTCGGGGCGATCGTGTTCGTGCTGTGGCTGGGCGCGCATGCCGTGATTGCCGGGACCATGACCGGGGGCGAACTGGGGCAGTTCATCCTGTACGCCGGCATCGTCGCCGGCTCGGTCGGGGCCTTGTCCGAAGTAATGGGCGACGCCCAGCGCGCCGCCGGCGCCACCGAGCGCCTGCTCGAACTGCTGGGCGCCCGTTCGGACATCCAGGACCCGCTGCACCCGGCCACGCTGCCCGCGCGCACCGCCAACGGCGCGCGTGTCACGCTCGATGGCGTGACCTTCGCTTATCCATCCCGCCTGCAGGAAGCGGCGCTGTCGCACCTGGCGCTCGAGATCCAGCCCGGCGAGACGGTGGCTGTCGTCGGCCCGTCCGGCGCCGGCAAGACCACGCTGTTCCAGCTGCTGCTGCGCTTTTACGATCCGCAATCGGGCAGCATCCGCCTCGACGGCGTCGACGTGCGCGACCTGACGCTGCAGACGCTGCGCAGCGCGGTGGGCATCGTGCCGCAGGATACGGTCGTGTTCTCGCTCGACGCGATGGAAAACATCCGCTACGGCCGCCCCGACGCCACCGACGAGGAAGTGATTGCGGCGGCGCGCATGGCAGCCGCCCACGAATTCATCGAGCGCCTGCCGGAAGGCTACCGTTCGTTCCTGGGCGAACGCGGTGTGCGCTTGTCGGGCGGCCAGCGCCAGCGCATCGCGATTGCGCGCGCTTTGCTGAAAAACCCACCGCTGCTGCTGCTCGACGAAGCCACCAGTGCGCTCGATGCCGAATCCGAACGCCTCGTGCAGCGGGCGCTTGAAGCGGCCATGATCGGGCGTACCACGATCATCATCGCCCACCGCCTGGCCACGGTGCAGCGCGCCGACCGCATCGTCGTGCTCGATGGCGGCAGGATCGTCGAGATGGGCACGCACCACGAACTGGTCGCCCTGCGCGGTGTATATGCGAACCTCGCCGCGCTGCAGTTCCAGGCGCATGCACCCGTGGCAGCGTGACAGGATCGACCGGAGTATTGCGGGTGTCGGTGACCGAACCGTGACTTCCCGTCACATTCCGTTGCATCCAGGCACCTCAATGACTGCCAAAACTCACTAAATATTGCCATTAGAAAAGGTTGGGGCGTATGATCCGGAGTTATACCCTCCATCATCACTCGACTTTCATGAGCAACCAAAAATTTAGTTTAGCCAGCTGGAATGTCGGCACCCGCATCAGCGCCGTCACCTTCGCCCTGGCAGGGGTCATCATCGCCGTGCTGATCGGCACGATCACGCTGTCGACATCGAGCATGCTGGAACAGCGCGCCATGGAGAGCGTTTCCAGTGAACTCAAAGGCGTGGCCAACACGGTCGAACTGTTCAACAAGACCGTGTCGAGCCAGGCCGTCAGCTTCGGGCGCATCTTCAGCGCCGGCCTGCCGGGCGCGTATGCGCTCGACGAAGCGGCCACCGTGGACATCGGCGGCCGCCAGGTGCCGACGCTGAGCCTTGACGGCAAGGCGCTGAACCTCGACTTCGCCGTCCCCGACAGCTTCACCGAGCGCACCGGCGCCAACGCCACCGTGTTCGCCGTTGCCGGCGACGACTTCGTGCGCGTGACCACGTCCGTCAAGAAGGAAAACGGCGACCGCGCCGTCGGCACGGCCCTCGACAAGACCGCACCGGCCTACGCCGCGCTGCGCGCCGGCCGTACCTATGTCGGCCTGGCCCCTCTATTCGGCAAGCAGTTCATCACCCAGTACGAGCCGGTGCGCGACGCCGCCGGCAAGGTCGTCGGCGCACTCTACGTGGGCGTGAACATCAGCCAGGACATCGCCTTCCTCAAGGAGCGCATCAATGCGATCAAGGTCGGTGACAGCGGCTACTTCTACGTGCTGTCGGCAGCGCCCGGCAAGACCTACGGCGACCTGCTCGTGCACCCGAAGAGCGAAGGCAAGAACATCCTCGACAGCAAGTCGGCCAACGGTAACGAGTTCGTCAAGGAGATGCTGGAGAAGAAGGAAGGCACGGTCCGCTACGACTGGCAGAACCCCGGTGAAACCGGCGCGCGCGAGAAATTTGCGGCGTACACGCACATGAAGGACTGGAACTGGGTCATCGCCGGTGGCACGTATATCGACGAGATCACCGCCGCCGCCACCCAGCTGCGTAACCGCTTCATCCTGTTCGGCATTGCCGCGCTGGCCGTACTGGCCACGCTGCTGTACCTGCTGGTGCGTGCGACGGTGACGCGCCCGCTGGCCGAAGTCGAAGAAGTGGCCCGCCGCATCGCCGGCGGCGACTTGACCGCCCGGATCGCGCCCAGCAACAATGACGAAATCGGTCGCCTGACCGTAGCGATCAACGACATCGGCGAGAGCCTGTCGGGCGTGGTCGGCAAGGTACGCGACGGTGCCGAGCACATTGCGGCCGCCTCGCAGCAAATTTCAACCGGCAACCTGGACCTGTGCAGCCGTACCGAAGAACAGGCCGCCAGCCTGGCCACCACCGCGTCGTCGATGGACGAGCTGACCACGACCGTGCGCCAGAACGCGGACAATGCGCGCCAGGCCAACGAATTTGCCCAGACTGCGTCGAACGTGGCCCAGAAAGGCGGCGACACGGTGTCGCAAGTGGTCGCCCGCATGGATTCGATCACGGTCGCCTCGCGCAAGATTTCGGACATCACGAGCGTCATCGATGGCATCGCGTTCCAGACCAATATCCTGGCACTCAATGCAGCCGTGGAAGCGGCGCGCGCCGGCGAACAGGGTCGCGGTTTCGCGGTCGTGGCGTCCGAAGTGCGCAACCTGGCGCAGCGCTCGGCCGCTGCCGCCAAGGAGATCAAGGGTCTGATCGACGCATCGAACCATGAAGTCGGCGCCGGCAGCGCGCTGGTGGCGCAGGCCGGCACCACGATGCAGGAAGTGCTGACGAGCGTGCAGCGCGTTACTGCCATCATGGCCGAAATCAGCAACGCCAGCCAGGAACAGACCCAGGGCATCGAGGAAATCAACCGCGCCGTGGTCGAGATGGACACGACCACGCAGCAGAACGCGGCACTGGTCGAAGAAGCCAGCGCCGCGGCGCAGGCCATGCACGAGCAGGCCGATGCCCTCGCCCGTTCGGTGCGCAGCTTCCGCCTGGCCGAAGACGGCCCGAGCCTCGGCTACGATGCACCGGCACCAGCCCCGCGCCGCGCGGCGCTGACCCACGGCTGACGTTCGGCCAATCAAGCGTCTTGCGCCCGGCCACCCGGCCGGGCGCTTCCTGTGTCGACCTCGCGCGGTGTAGAGTAGCGTTCCTGTCTTTCGGAGTGCACCTTGTCAGAATCCGCCCTGCAGCGCCGCTGCCACACGATCTTCCCCGGCCATCGCCAGCGCCGTCCTGCGGAACATTTTGCAGCGATGGCCGCCTGGTGCGAGCAGCACGACATCGATCACGACGTGTATGGCAATGGCGACCTGATTCAGTCGTTCGAAGCGAAGGTGGCGGCCACGCTCGGCTTCGAGGCCGCCGTGTTCTGCGTCAGCGGCACGATGGCGCAGGTGACGGCGCTGCGCCTGGCCTGCCTCGAGCGCGCCAGCCGCATGGTGGCGCTGCACCCGACCTCGCACATCTTCGTCCACGAACGCGCCAACTACCAGTTGCTGGACCACTTTCAGGCACTGCCCGTGGGTGACCGGCACCGGCCATGGACGGCCAGCGATCTGCTGGACGTGCCGGACCGCCTGGGCGCCGTGGGCCTGGAGATCCCGATGCGTGAGATCGGCGGGCAGCTCTCGCCATGGGACGAACTCGAGGCGATCAAGCGCGGCTGCCGTGAGCGCGGCATCCACCTGCACATGGACGGCGCGCGCCTGTGGGAAGCGGCGGCCGGGTACGGGCGCAGCGCGGCGCAGATTGCGGCCGGCTTCGATTCGGTGTATGTGTCGCTGTACAAGGGCCTCGGTGGCCTGGGCGGCGCGATGCTGGCCGGCAGCCGCGAGTTCGTGGCGCGCTGCGCCGAATGGTTCCGGCGCCAGGGTGGCAACGTGATCCATCGCTCGCCGTACGTGGTGGCGGCCGCGATGGACTTCGACGCGCGCCTGGCGGCGATGCCCGACTATTTCAGGCGCACCCAGTTTCTGTATGCCGCGCTGCGCGCGCACCCGGCAATCCGCGTGAATCCGGCCGCGCCCCAGGCGAATATGCTGCATCTTCACCTGCCCGTATCCCGCGACGCCGCACTGGCGATCCGCGACGGGCTGGCGGCCGAGCATGGTATCTGGATGTACAACCGCGCCGCTCACGGCGCACTGCCCGATACCAGCGTCGTCGAAATTTACGTGGGTGACAACCTGCTGGCGATGTCCGACGACGCACTGCGCCTGGCCTTGCAGCGCTTTGCCGACCGGCTGGCAGCGCCCGTCGTGGCAGGCGCCAGCGCCCCCATCTGCACCGGATGATAGAATGACGGGTTGTCAGTCCCTTCATTACACGATCCGCAATGCGCCAATATCTCGACTTCATGCGCCATGTCCAGCAGCATGGCGCCACCAAAACCGACCGCACCGGCACCGGCACCCGCTCCGTGTTCGGCTACCAGATGCGCTTCAATCTGCAGGAAGGCTTTCCGCTCCTGACGACCAAGAAAGTGCACCTGAAGTCGATCATCCATGAACTGATCTGGTTCCTCCAGGGCTCGACCAACATCGCCTACCTGAAGGAAAACGGCGTATCGATCTGGGACGAATGGGCCGACGCCGACGGCAATCTGGGGCCCGTGTACGGTTACCAGTGGCGCAACTGGCCAACGCCCACGGGCGAACACATCGACCAGATCGCGCAAGTGCTCGAGCAGATCCGCACCACGCCCGATTCGCGCCGCATGATTGTCTCGGCCTGGAACGTGGCCGACGTGCCGTCGATGAAGCTGCCGCCCTGCCATGCGCTGTTCCAGTTCTACGTGGCCGACGGAAAGCTGTCGTGCCAGTTGTACCAGCGCAGCGCCGACATCTTTTTGGGCGTGCCATTCAATATCGCCTCATATGCGATCCTGACGCACATGATGGCGCAGCAGGCGGGCCTGGAGGTGGGCGACTTCATCTGGACCGGGGGCGATTGCCACCTGTACGCCAACCACATGGAGCAGGTCGACCTGCAACTGTCGCGCGAGACGCGCGCGTTGCCGCAACTGGTCATCAAGCGCAAGCCGGACTCGCTGTTCGACTACCGCTTCGAGGATTTCGAGATCACGGGGTATGACCCGCATCCGGGGATCAGGGCGCCGGTGGCAGTCTGACGGCGGCCGGCTTCGGCAAAGCGCGTGAGCCGTCCATGAAGCATCTTCGAAAGGTCGACATGACATTTTTATCAAGCACGATGATCCGGCGCATCATCCCGCCCATGATCTGTGCATCGATCGCAGCTTGCGACGGTCACGCTGCCGTGGATGCGCAAACCGCAACGGTAGCAGTACAGCCTGGCGCAGCAGATACCAATGCATCCGCGCATGGCACCTATTTGCGTCCTTACTCCGCCACTTCGTTGTGGAATGTACGGCCCGTTAAACCCGTGTTTGGAACATTTGTCATACCCAGGTCCAGGTATTTTCCCACCGTTACGTCGGGCGCTTATTCCACTGGCGTCTTCCTTGCGTCATCGTCTGACAAGCCAATGACGGTTGTCGGTCGCGGCTCCAGCGATACCGCCACGAACACCGTTTCCGATCCTGACAATGGCGCCGCGCGGGTGATCACGCTACCCCGCTGGCCTGCCGGCGTGTTGCCGGCTACAGGCACGGATGGTCATGCGGATATTGTCGATCCGGTCACGAATACGATCCACTCCTTCTGGCAACTCAAGCAGAATGATGGACGCTGGACCGCTGCGCTCTATTCATGGAGCAATCTCGCGGGCACGGGCTGGGGTGATCCTGCTCATTATTACCAGGGTGCCCGCGCCGTGGGCGTCCCGGCGTCGGCTGGTCTGATACGCAAGCATGAAATCAAGGATGGCTTGCCTGTCTACCACCATGCCCTGGCACTATCGCTGGCCCATAACGCGTTGTCGAATGGCGTGAATGGCCCGGCGTATATCTTTCCGGCTACATCGGCCGACAACACGCTGACAACCAATACCGGCGCCATTCCAGAGGGCGCACTGCTGATGCTGCCACCCGGCTTTGACACCGGCGCAATCGACGACCCAAAACTGAGGAAGATCGCCGAAACGCTCAAGGTGTACGGCGCCTACGTGGTTGACCGAAATGACGGTACACCATTTGTCATATACGTCGAAAACGATGCAGGCTTTCACCTGATGCGCACTGGCTGGGACAACAAGATCGCCAGCCAGCTCGACACAATACGTGCCGGCCTTCGGCAAGTGACGAGCGCGCAAGCCTGGATCGACGCCAAAGGCAATGATGCGTCCGCTGCGATCAAGGCGCAACGAAACATGAATATTCTGTCGATGCGCGGCCCCTGGCAACAACAAGCCGGCACCGCTGCAGCAAGCTACGACACCGCCACGCAGCGCTTGGTGTTCGATGCAACGATAACGAAAACCGTGTATGTCAATTCCAACAATACCGGCATGACGCGCGTTTCATGGGCCGTGCCAAAGGCGGGAGCTAAGCTCACGTTTTCGGTCAGCGCAACTGGGGGCGCTGCGCTGCGCATGCAACTTAACACCAACGGACAGATTACCTTCGACAGCAAAGATCTGAAAGATGGACAATCGGTGAATCTCACGTGGCCAGCCAGCGCCAAGGTGACCTTGATCGCGACGAGCGGAACAAAGGGCGCCTCGTCGGTTCGCGCCAATCTGGTGCTGGCACCCTGACGCTTCCTCTACACAAAACGGGTAGTTGTAGCACGCGCGCGATCAAGCGCACACAGTTGCCAAAAGTGCAAATAGTCGAAAGTTCGCTACAATACTGCCACGTAGAAAATTTTGTTTACTGGGGATCTGATGCAGGATAGGCATGACTGGGATTGCGATCTGCTGCGATATAACATGCGGCGACCGTTCTTGCGTGAGCAATCGATTTGGGCCATCTGGCTATATCGACGAGGACGTAGCCTCGATGGACGTCCGGCCGGGTTTGGCAAGAAATGGCGCATGCCCCTGTACTGGTTGATGTTTCGCCTGATCGAGACTGTGACTGGTGTTAGCCTTCCCAAATCTGCCTCGATCGGTCCCGGATTACGCATCTGGCATTTTGGCGGTATTTTCGTTCATCCCGATGCGAAGATTGGCGCCAATTGCACCTTGCGGCAAGGCAATACGATCGGCAATCGCCATGTCGACGGTCCAGTCCCGGTCTTGGGTGATAACGTTGAGCTCGGTGCTTACGCGCAGATACTTGGTGGAATAACAATCGGCAATAATTGCCGCATCGGCGCAATGTCCGTCGTACTGCACGATATGCCAGACGGCAGTACTGCAGTGGGCGCTCCAGCCCGCATCATCATGGCACCCGTGACAAACGAACACTGATGAAATAGTGCCGCGTTGGCGCGGTCACGGTCGACGCCTCGTTAGAGCCATGCGAGATCTGGATAGCGAAACCGAAGCACCTCGCAACCGGTGCTGGCGACCTGATCACGCGTTGACTAACGCATCGCAGGCGCAACCACAACACGCTTCAGCAGAAAAGTTTGCAAAAAAACATTGTCGCCACAAAAATTGCGCTTACCATATTGCTTAAAATCAGAATCATACCGAACGGCGCACTGCGGGTGGCCGTTGGCCAGGCTATTTGAGGTGCCGAGTGAGCACCCTGCGCTTGTCGCTATGTACATTCCCGTTCGTAACCCCCAGGAAGGATCGTTTTGATATCTGCGTTTTCGCTCGCTCTGCTCGTGCTGCTATGTGTCGTTCTGATACCGATACTGGTGCTGCTTGCACAAGTACTCCTGGCAATGTTTCCAGTGCGCCCCGCGTCTGCACTGCCCGGCCCGCGTCCACGCGTCGCGGTATTGATACCTGCCCACAATGAAGAGGCGGGCTTGCTCGCGACCCTCGCCAGCGTGCAGCCACAGCTGACGCCTGGCGATCGTATTCTGGTGGTTGCCGACAACTGCAGCGACCGTACTGCAGATGTCGCACGACTGGCCGGTGCCGACGTGGTCGAACGCAGCCATGCGCAATTGCGCGGCAAAGGCTACGCGCTGGACTTCGGCGTGCAGGCGCTGTCGGCTTCACCACCCGACGTGGTAGTGATCATTGATGCTGACTGCATCGTTGGCGAGGGCACGATCGAGCGCGTGGCAGGCCTGGCAGCGCAGCATGGACGGCCGGTCCAGGCGCTCTACCTGATGTACCTTCCTACCGGCAGCAGCGCGCTGAAAAAGATCGCCGAATTTGCCTGGCTCGTCAAAAACAAGGTCCGCCCGCTCGGTTGGTTCCGCCGGGGCTGGCCTTGTCAGCTGATGGGTACCGGGATGGCCTTTCCCTGGCAGACGATTGCCAAGGCCAGCTTGGCCACCGGCCATATCGTTGAAGACATGAAACTGGGAATGGACCTGGCGCTTGCTGGCAGTGCGCCGATGTTCTGCCCCCATGCCCTGGTATACAGTTACTTCCCGACGAGTACCGAAGGTGTGCAAAGCCAGCGTACACGCTGGGAGCACGGGCATCTGAGCATGATTGCCAGCACGGCTCCTGCTACGCTGCTTGCCGGGTTGCGCCGTGCCAGCCTCAGTCTGTTTGCCTTTGGACTAGATCTGTGCGTGCCGCCACTGGCATTGCTGGTACTGCTGGTGTGCGGGCTGGGAGTGCTGAGTTTGTTGCTGGCATTGTTTGGCGGCCCGGCTGGGCCGCTGGTGTTGGCCGTACTAGCCGGCGCAGCGCTGGGTGCGGCAATTTTGATGGCCTGGTGGCACCACGGGCGTGCCGTACTCAGTGGTAAAGAACTCGGCCTTGCCGTCGTCTATGTCTTGGCGAAAATACCACTGTATTTTCGCTTTCTGTTCCGGCGCCAGGTCGCCTGGGTGAGGTCCAAACGTGATAGCGAATAATATTCTGACAGCACCTCATGACGGTGCGCCCGTTGAAACCGACTTTGCGCGCCGGGTTTATTGTGTGCTAGGACTTCCGTTCGATGCAATCGATACCGAACAAACCGTGCAGTTGCTGCTCAAGCGTGCCCGTCATGGCGAGCGCTGCTTTTTCTCGACGCCTAATTTGAATTTCCTGATCACAAGCGGGCAGGACCCGGAATTCCGGGACTCGGTACTGCGCTCTTCCCTGTCGCTGGCCGACGGCATGCCAGTCGTCTGGCTGGCGCGCCTGTTGGGCCTACCGTTTACCAGCCGCGTTGCCGGCGCAACGGTCTTTGAGCAATTGCGCGCGCAACACACCATGCCACTCAAGGTTTATTTCTTTGGTGGTCCCGACGGCGTGGCGCAACAGGCGGCCGACGTTCTGAACGCCGAGCAGGGCAGCATGCGCTGCGTGGGCGCGTACTCACCTGGCTTTGGCACACTGGCAGACATGAGCACACCGGCCGTCATCGAGCAAATTAATGCTAGCAACGCTGACCTGCTGGTAGTTGCCTTGGGTGCCAAGCGCGGCCAGGCGTGGATAGAACACAATCTCGCGGCCCTGCATACACCACTGATCAGCCATCTTGGCGCAGTGGTCAATTTCGTTGCGGGCACCATCAGCCGCGCGCCGGTTGGCGTTGGCCGGTTCGGCCTGGAATGGTTATGGCGCATCAAGGAAGAACCGGCGCTATGGCGTCGCTACTGGAATGACGGTACAGCGCTGGTGCGCCTCCTGATCACTCGCGCCCTGCCCGGCGCCATTGCTTTGCGCAATGCCCGTGCCGCTACAACGGCGCAGGTGCTGTCGGAGCGGGATGATGGGCATCACTACACGCTGACTCTGGACGGAGCGTGGCACGATGCTGCACTGGCCGATTTACGAGCCGCGCTCGCGCGCATGACTTTGCAGCGGCGTCACATTCACGTCGAACTGATGGCCGATTGCCGTCTCGACAGCGCAGCGCTAGGCTTGTTGCTTCTTTTATATGGCCACCAGAGCAGGATTGGCGCTCCCCTGAGTGTGGATGCCCAAAATCCAACGGTACGGCGCACCATGCGCCTGCAGAATGTCGCGTTCTTGCTGGAGGGTTTGAACGAAGCAGTACCGCTTGGGCCCGCGACGATACCTGCGGGTCCGCGATAGCTCGCTACCGGCCACCGAGAGGACAGACGGGGGACGTGAGCAACGTCTCGCCGTGATTGGCGGTATTTCGCGAGAATCGGTTGCCTGGTGCGGCTGAGACTGCCGCCCGACTTCAAAGAATAGAGCTGCCTAATGACATCGTAAACTCGCCTTTACGCATCTTTTGCAATGCAAACTTCGAGTACCTGCTACGCAACATGACACCGATGTCGCCCAGAGTCAGCCGCACCTGCTGGTAGCCGACCAACGAATAGAGTATTCCCGCCAGGTCGTCGTGACTGCAATGTTTCTGATAAAACATACGAGCAGCTCGCAGGATCTTTTCCGACGACCTCTGCGTGATACGCTCGAACTCGTGTGAAATATCCATGACGTAGGTATTGGCCTGGATGCTGCGCGCCGGGCCGGCAGTCTTGATGAGTCGGACCCACATATCCCAATCCTGCCACGCTGGCAAATCCGCGTCAAAGGAGCCGGCATCTTTCATCCGTTGAGGCGTAGTAAACACCTGGTTGCCAACGGCATTCGTTTTCACGATCTGCTCCGGTGTTACCAGTGCTTCCTTATCCCATAACCAGACTTGTTCGCCGACATTGACAATGCGGCGGTCGAACAGGCACGAGAAATGCTCCCCTTTCTGCTCGAGACGCAGCCATTCGGACAAAAACGTTTCCAGCCGATGCGGCAGAAAAATATCATCGTCATCGAGGCCAGTAATAAAATTGCCAGTTGCAATTTCGATCGCCTGATTGCGGGCAGCACATGCACCGATCGATGTGTCATTGTGGATCAGCTTGACTAATTGTGGCCCCTCCAGCCCATTCACATAATCGCACGTACCATCCGTTGAGCCATCAGACACGATAATCAACTCAATATTCCGGTGCGTTTGCGACAGCACCGAATTGACGGCACGCTGCAGCAATTGCAAACGATTTTTCGTGGGTATATAGACTGTTACCAGATTTTCCATAGATGTCGTTTCTCGATAAATTTGCACATGATTAGGTACGTCTTGAATTCAAGGTCTACGCAGTTTTCATGCCGATCATTTTTTTACAACTTTGCACGACGTCTTTAGAAAATATCACGATCAATGCACCGTAAATGATGGCGCCGGCCAGCGTAGTCACGGCAAATACAATCAGTGCGGCAAGGCTGGTCCCTGACAGGAAGGAGAATAATGGATACAACGCAGCCGTCATCAACAGTGCAAACAGCACCGGCTGCCATATCTCCCTGAACAAACCCATCAAGCTGGAATTGAGCTGTTTCGTTGCAAAATAAAAATGAGGAATTCCGTTCAACACGTTCGCGATCAAATAACAGCAAGCAACTCCTTCAATCCCCCACTGCACGCCAATCAGAAAGCTGCCGACCTGCAGGACAGAACCCAGCAATCCAAGACGCATCATGAGATCTGTCCGACCTGTCGCCATGAAGACCGAGCCTGTGGTCGAAATCAATGATTGTAAAAATCCGACCGGTGCCAGCCATGCCAGAACCATCGGTACCTTGCCCCATTGGTCTCCCAGCGCGATCAGCACGAACGGCTCACGCAATAGCCAAAGTCCTGCCATCATGGGCGCAGTTAACGTCGCAATCAGCCGAATCGAGCGGAAATACAGCTGCCCCATTTTTTCCCGCTCAGTTTGCTGACGGCTCATTACCGGGAAGAGTGCTCTGCCAACAACGTAGCTCATGCTCTGCAACGGAAACATCATGACTTTGTAGGCTTGAGCATAAATACCCAACTGTATCGACCCCAGTACCCTGCCGATCACCATGCTGTCCGCATTGCGCGCAAAAAAATTGATGAAGTTAAAGCCTGTCAAATTGCCGCTGAACCCCCAGAGCGAGCGCAGCTCCGCGTTGTTCCAGATTTTTTTCGGACGCCATGGGCTGGTCGTCCACAACTGTACTGAAGAACATATTGCCGATGCCAGGGTGTTCCACACCAAGCTGTAGACGCCATAGCCAAGGAACGCCAGGGTGATCGCCACTGTCAGTCCGACTAACGAGGAGATGATTTCAATTCGTGCCACCGTTTGAAACCCCGAACGGCGCTCAAGCAAAGCCTGATGAACAGCGCTGGCGCTCGTGATCGGGAACACGATCGACAGCAGGCAAAGGACGGGAGCAAGTCGGTCGATCCGGAAATAGGCTGCCAGAAGTGGCGAGGCAATGATCAGGGCCAGCGTCAAAAACACGCCCATCCCGACGTTCAACCAGAAAACTGAACTGGTCGTCTCCTCCGTGAGGTTTTCCTTCTGGACCACAGCTGCAGCCGTTCCCATGTCTCGGAGCAGGAAGGCGAAGTTGGTTGCAACAGTCGCCATCGCCAGTAATCCATACTCGGAAGGTTGCAACAGCCTTGACAAGACAAACAGGGAAATCAGCTGCATGATGACCCGTGAACCCTGCGACAGCGTCAGCCAGCGCGCATTAGACATCGCAGACATCATGCTGTTTTTCTTTCTGCACCAAAACCGTATGCGGCGATCATTGCGCGAATCTGGTCATCGTTAAACTTACCGACGAGATTATCTTTCCAGAGCGCGACATCTTGCGAACCGTCCCAGCAATGCACTTCATGGTGCTCGGCGACGCGTTTGAAGGTAGCGCCATTCATGCTCGCCATCCACCAGAACCAGATATCGTCACCACGTGGACACAGCGCGGTGAAGGCAGGAACATTGAGTATTTCAGGTCCGAACACATTGGCGGGATATAGCACGCCGCCGATACCGGTCGGGAAATTCAAAGGGCTTGATTCTGCATTGCTGGTTTCAAACTCCCATTCGTTGTAGGAGACAGGTAGCCCGTTCGCGTCAAGTCTGATGCGATGCATCCGGTGGCAAATGACCTCAAGCTTGCCCGGAACGCGCGCCTGAACTAACTGCTGCAACCAGTCACGCCAGTAAAACACATCGTCGTCTGCTGTCACGATCGCGCTTGCACATCCCTGCTGCAACAGCGGTATCATTTTTTTGTATGACTTGGTATCGTCGCAGGCGATAATTTCCAGGCCGGCTCGCTGCAGACGGGTGACTGCCGGTGGTAGCAGCGCCATATCCGCATGAGCGATCCACAGCACGACCCGATCTGCCGCATAGGATTGCGACAGCAGCGATTTCAGCGTCCAGTGGAGCGTGCTAAAGCGTGGTGGATAGGACGTCAGGGAAACGACAACCCCAGCCTTGACATCGTTTGCACACCCAGGCCTGCGACCATAGCGTCTCCAATTCATTTCCAGAGTTGCATGCAAAATGAGCTTCTTCCAGCGCAAGTGCAGCCTGCTGCGTTTATTTTGCAACCAGCTAATCATGAGTTACAACCCTACTTGACATAATAATATTGCTATAAATTAATAGATCCCTTGCGGTGTACGAGCACCGATTGCTGGGAGCACGACCAGTGATGCAGCCCTTATGAGTGACTTGGCAATCGCCGTTGCGCAGCGTCGGGTCACAACGATCAACAGTCCAGGCATGTTTCATCCAGGAATCTTGTCTAATTTTACACGTTCTGAACAAACGCGTATTCCGCTCACGCATTTGGCCGCGGGAGTTCATTCGAATCGCTCTTCGCAGTCGGAAGCCAGCGTGCATGACGCACTGTGCCCTCGCAACACAGCGCCTGATCACGACAACGAAGGCAGTGGTCGCGCCGCCGACGTCGACTCGCACTCTGCCAGCGCGAAAGTCGACAGCGCGACATTGCATAATTGCCTATCCATCAACCGCACCAGCTCACCATCACCATCATTGAATTTGCGCGCGAATATCATTGGTCCGCCACCGTAGACGTTTTCTTCACTAAACCGCCGAGTGGAAAGGAAGTAGTCCACATGGCTGATCGACATGTTGGCAGGACTGGCGCCACCAGCGCTCCAGTCGGTATAAGTCAAGTTCCGTCTAACGTGGGCCAAGAATGGCGAGTTTCCCAAAATCGTGTGCAGGAATGTCTCATCAGCGTACTGCGTACCTTTGAAGAACTGCACCAGTGCCGGATTACGATCTTCGAATTGGAGCAGATAATCGCAAGCAGCCCTCGTGAGTGCCCACCAGGTCGAGCCACCATATGGCGTCAGGTTGCCCAGTGCGCGCTGAAGATTACGTTGACGGGGCATGATGCGTGCCTTGAGCAGGACGCGTATTGCCAGGCTTTGCAGCAGTGACAGTGTTGGGCGCACCTTGTAGGTCGTCAGGCGTGCCAATGGCTTACCCGCCGCCTCGCACGGCATCGGCACCATGCTGATAAATTCAACAGTGCGATGAGCTGCAAAGAAGGCGTTGATGTCCGCCGTCGGCCATAGCGGGTAATCGACGCCGCTGAGTAATACAAAGCGATCGAAGTTGCCTGCTGCGCAGGCAGTTTTCATCAAGCTAAGAATCGCCTCCACCTGAGAAAAGTCACCCCAATGGACCGCGACCGTCTCATCCCGTGGTAACACCCTGACATCGTCCGACTGCAGATGAATGAACGCGTTGAGATCCGTTTTCTTGTCCACATGTACAAAGAACATTGCCCCATCTGACCGCAGGCGATTAATCAATCGCTGCAGGTGCAGGGGATTGCCGTGCACTAGTAGCAAATATGCGATCACGCCGCTTCGGATATTAGTGTCATTTATTGTCATTACATTGAAGCCGTTTTAAAAGCGTTGCGGGAGAGTGTCATTACTGCTCCGCCAGCATGTCATTACTAAATACATGCCACGTACCGTTACCAATTGGTAACGATAATTTGAATACCGTCCATACCAAGAATTCCATCTAGTCACTTATTTCAGGCCTCGAATTTAAATGGGTAAAACGTCTAGCCAAGATCATTACGAATAGCCGGGAATTGAGTTTACCTCAACAGTCTTAACAATAAAGCCTCATTACGCACCATTACTGTGCGGAATTGTTTTCTTAAACCAACGGTTCTCCAAATTTCACACAAATATGTTCTTTGGGTGAAATTTTATTCCCTATATGCATTAAGATTTCCACTGGTCACTAATTCAACGAGTAAATGATGAACAATTTTCAACAAAGTCCAATTCTGAAACGCATACATGCTTACGGCGGCATGACGCTTGTTGCTGCCGCGCTCGGGATTGGAAATGTAAATGCGCAATCCATCAATCTTGCAGCAAACAGACCTGCCATGGCGTCTTCGTTTCAAACGAGCACCATGGTGCCTGCAAGTGTCGTTGACGGTGATCCGAAAACGCGTTGGTCGTCAACATTTTCCAATACAGAGTGGATCCAAATCGACCTCGGCTCGGTACAGAGTTTTAACAGCGTCCTGCTTGATTGGGAAACAGCGTTCGCCCGCGCATACAGCCTTCAAGTATCCACCAATGGCAGTGCCTGGACGACCGTGTTCAGTACGAAGACTGGCCTCGGTGGCGCAGAGAGAATTGACTTTCCCGCCACAAACGCACGTTTCGTGCGCATGGTGGGTACGCAACGCGCAACGAACTGGGGCTACTCGCTGATCGAGTTCAAAGTTTCGAACGAGCCGAAGCGCACCGTGGTTGCGGCTGTCAATCCACTTCCGACCGATGCGATCTTTGCGCCGACGAGCTTCTGGTACCAAGTAATTCCCACGAACGTTACCCTTCACCCCAACTCGGCAATGTTCACGGCTGATGTCGAGCGTCAGATCAAAGCGTATTACGGCAATGTCACCATCAACACCACTTCCTATGCAAGCCCGGTATATGTAGCGCCGGCGAATACCCCTACAGCCGCAGTGCGATTCTGGGATTGTCAGAACAAACGGTACACCGACCCGGGCCTGGTACAGCAGTGGTCTGCCGTTCCCATGCCAACCCACGCGCAACCGGCAGTTGGCACCGACAGCGAGATGACGGTATATCAGCCATCCACCGATACCATTTGGGAGTTCTGGCTGACCCGCAATCAAGGCGGCGTGTGGCAAGCGTGCTGGGGCGGTCGTCTTCAGAACGCCTCCAAGAGCAGCGGTATCTTCCCAGGAAGTTACGGCACCACCGCAACCGGCTTGCCATTTCTCGGCGGTCAAATCACTGCTGAAGAGCTCCAGCGGGGCGAAATTCGCCACGCAATCGGCATCTCGCTGGTTGAACTTGCGAGCTGGAACGTCTTCTCTTGGCCGGCACAACGTTCTGATGGCTACAACCCGAACAACGTACCAAACCGTATCGCCGAAGGTCAACGTTTCCGCCTCGACCCAAGCATCAATGTCGATGCACTCAATATTCACCCGGTTGCCAAGACGATTGCCAAGGCAGCACAAAAATATGGTTTCGTGGTCTGGGACAAAGCTGGATCGGTCAGTCTGCGCGCGCAGAATCCAAAATCGTACACTGCCCTCGGCCAGCCAAATCCGTACAATGCCCTGTTTAACGGCACAGCCGAATACAACGTGCTGAAAGGCTTTCCCTGGAATCGCCTGCAATTCCTTCCAATGAATTACGGCAAGCCCTGATTGCTGATACTGCCCCCCCTGTAAGACCCACCCGTCAACACGCAGTACACCATGAACGGGAACGTTTCACTTAAAGCGACCTCCGGCACCCCCGGGAGGTCGCTTCACGTTCGCCACAAAAACCAACAGTACTCAGCACCGCATTTTTGCACGATGAAATGCCGCCATCAGGCCAACGTGGCGTTGATCAAACGCGACAGCTTGGCTGCCTCGGTATCGATCGCGTGGCGTTCCAGCACACGGCGATAGCCGGCTTCGCCCATCGCCTGCAGCTGTTCGGGCGAGGTGGACAGGCAGACTTCCAGCATCTTGGAAAGCTCGTCCACATCTCCGGCCGGAAACAACCAACCCGTCTCGCCGGTCCGTACCAGTTCCGGAATGCCAGCGATGAATGTTGAAAGTACCGGGCGGCGCAGCGCCATCGCTTCCATCACGACCACAGGCAAGCCTTCGGCAAAGCTTGGCAGCACCAGGGCACGTGCTGACAGCATTTCCTCACGTACCCTGTCTCCATCGATCCAGCCTGTGATGCTGATGTGATCCTGCAAGCCGGACTCGGCGATCAAGGCTTCGATCGCCGGGCGCATCTCGCCGTCTCCGGCGAGCACCAGGTGAATCGCCAGGCCTCTGGCAACGACTGCCTTCACCGCGTGTACGAGCAACATCTGCCCCTTCTGCTCGCACAGACGACCGACACAGACCAATCGTGGCGCAGCGGGAATCGGGCGCACAGGCACCGCATGGAAATCTGGATCGATGCCGCAATGAACCACTTGCACCTTCGGCCAGTCCGTTGCGGCTGCCCAGCGGAACAGCTGGCTGCGGCCGAATGAGCTGACGCCGACGACGAATGCCGAACGGCGAATTTTTTCCGCCAGCCACAGGAATTCCGGCTTGTCGAACTCTTCCGGACCGTGCACGGTAAAACTGTAGGACGGACCGCCAAGAATATTGGCGAGCATCGCCACCTCAGTTGAGTTGGTGCCGAAGTGAGCATGCAGATGGCGCGCGCCATGGGCCGCCATCCAGGGCACGATCCGGCATGCTTCCGCCAAGTAAATCAGGTGCAGAGGCAGTGGCCGGTCGGACCGCATGCCGATCTTGCATGCCAATGCCAGTGCCTTGAGCAGACGCCCCGGCCGCGTGAGCGCCATGCGCACGACGTCCATGCCCATGGCGAATGCTCCATCCTGCAGGACGTAACGGGTAACGGCGCGTTCGCGCACGTCTTCTTCATCGCGCAGTTCGTCGGCCCAACCTCTCATCGCCAATCTTTGCACGTCGTAACCTTGACGCTCCAGCGCAAGGATCTCGCGTCGGATAAAACTGTGACTAATTTTGGGATACTGGTTCACCAAATATGCAATCTTCATGCTCGGCCTTCATTGACGGACCCGCTGTTGCGGTCCAGGGAATACAGGTGCACGAGCGAGCAGGCTGCGCCCACCGTGAACCAGAAGTACCAGTTAAACACCAGATAACGGAACATGTTGTCGGAGTAGGAAACTATCAAATATTGAACCACCACTGCCAGCAGCAGAAAGCCGGATACGCGGTCCATACGGGCGAACGACCTCAGCGTCCAAAGAACGCGTGCATATAGCCACAAGTAGCACGCCAAGCCGATCACTCCCGTTTCGAAAAGAAATTGAACATACACATTGTGGGCATCCCATCTGACCGTTCGGTCCATCGGGAAAAACGTTCCCGCAAAATGACCGAACCCATCCAATCCGTAGCCGTAGATCAACCTCATTGGCTCCATCCACCCGATTGCCGCTTTCCAGAGCAACTGGCGCCAAGCAAAGGAATTCAGTGGTGCATAGCGGACCACTTCATTACCCTGATTCAAGTCCATCAAACGATCCTGAATGGACGGAACGAACACGACGACGAGTGGCAATACGAGCAAGTACAGCAGGTATTTACGCTCGAACAACAATGCGTACAGTACGAAGATCAACAAACAGGACAGCCAAGCGCTGCGAGTCTGGGTCAGCAGCAGTTGAATCAGCAACAGCGGCAGATAACAGCAAACCACAACGCGGCCAGTCGGCGTGATGTTGAAAAGCGGGCTCTTGAGCATGTACAAGCACAGAACCAGCATCAGCGCGACATAGAAGGCCAGAATGTTCGGGTGTGTAAAGGTAGATTCCAGACGGAAGTTGCTTGTACCCACATTCAGTGCGATATCGACGAATGCATATAGCGTGGGGATTGCCGACGACCACAGCACCAGCCGAATGGCTTTGTTGAAGTCGTCAATGGAGCGCACCATGTAGACGGCAATGATAAACATCGCAAAATTGGACAGGATGCCGAGGTATTGTTTGACCGCATTTGCTTTCTCATAGGAGATCACAACGCCAACGGCCATCATGACCAATACCGGGAACCAGAACCGCGCCAGTTTGGTCGGGAATTCCTTGGGCTTCTCCATCACAAGCATGCAGGTAATCAGGATAACGACGAGGTTAATGAGCCCGCCAATACCCATGCGAGTATCACCGATACCAACTTGCGTCGACTCCAGGACACGGTCTCCAACGGAACGGAACAGGAGAATCAGTATCAACAGCTTTTTATAGTCGTACACCAGCAGCACGCCAAGCAGCAACACAGCAGGCAAGGCAACGAGGCGACCAGGATGATCTCCCACGGCATCGGTAAACACAGGAATGGCTGCGCCGATCAAGAGGCACAATATGACAATCGCCGCCATGAGCCATACTGGCGCCTGAAACGGATTTTTGATCCGGGCACCCATTATTTGTGAGCCATAAACGAGTTAATAGACATCATCAAGCCAATTCTGGGGCGACACTGAGTCGGCGCTTGCCGGGCAGGCGCCGGATTAGCCAGCCACGAACCGCGCTCCAGTCATTCGTTTCCGGAACATGCGCAGTACGAAAACGGTTGTAACGCCATAGCAGCGCCGCCCCATTTCGGGTCGAGATCGTCTTGCGATAAGAGAGCTCGCGCTCCAGCTCGACAGATGGGCCGAAGCCGCGGCGCAGGGCATCGGCCATCCTGGCGTATTCGACATCAAAATTCATTTGGCCGCCGACGTCGAACAGGATGCCGCCATGGTTGCAGAACGGCGCCGGGTCGAACCAGGGAATGTCGTGCATCGTGCAGAACGAACGCGTCAACGAGCGCGAAATTGCCAGAGACATCTCCATCTGTTCGACGTAGCGGGCGGCGCTGACGTTGTTGCCGTGCCAGCGGTAGCGAAGCAGCTTTTGCGGCAGGTTCGTCACCTTCCCCATGACCGCCAACTGCCCGAACAAGAAGTAATCCTCGGCAAGCCCTGGCACCTCGAGGCGCTGGTGCTCGGGAAGAACCTTCAGCATGTCGACTCCGTAGCGCACACCAAGCTTCCGGACCTCGTCGAAGCGCAGCGCCGCCGCCGGATGGATGACGGGATTGCGGAATAGGCTCGCGGCGCTGACGCGCGCGCTGCCTACCGGAACGCTCATGTCCCCGATCTTGTTACCTGCGGCGTCGATCACATCCGCCTGTCCGCCAACGGCGGCGCAGTCCGGTCGTGCTTCGAACGCAGCCAGCGTCACCGCCATGCGCTCAGGCAAGCAGATGTCGTCGGCATCATGTCTCATCACAAACTCGCAATCTGCAATGTCAAGGCCGCAGTTCAGCAGGCCGGACAAACCTTGTGCATGCGGGAACGAATGCAATTGGATACGCGGATCGCGTGCATGATAAGCCTCGGCCATCTCGCGGCTGCCATCGGTCGAGCCATGGTCCAGCACGAGCAGCCGCCAATCGGTGAAGGTTTGAGCACGAACGCTGTCGATGGCTTCAGCCAAAAACGCTTTCCCGTTTTTCACGGGCAGCAAAATATCAAATTTGGCCATTCTGGACCCTATATGTCGCCTCGTCCGGACGAGCGCCTGGATGGGCGTGGCGTTGCGCCGCAAAGCCATCGATGGCGTCGAGCACGGTGGCCGGCGAGTTGGATGACTTGCGCGCGAAGAGCACTTCGCGCTTTTCGTTGGGGCAGTTGTTGTTGACTGAATCGAGAATGACCGGTTCTGCAAACGTCGGCAAATGACTGGCGTCGATCAGCTCGGGGCCGGTTTTCCCGGGCATCCAGTCGGTATACGTCAAACTATGGCTGATGCTGGCCCTGAACCGCGAATTCCAAAGGATGACCTGAAAATAAAATTCATCGGGACAGTCGACGAACTTGCAGAATCGGTAGATCGCCGGCTGGTTTGCCGTGACATCGAGCACGTGCTGTACTGCCTCACCGCTCAGGCACCACCACTGCGATCCAGTGACCAGCTCCTTGCCCTCGAATACTGTCTTGTAGTCGCGCAGCGGCAAAATGCGGTTGAGGACGCGCTGCAGCGGCCAGCGCAGGCGCGCCAGCGGCTTGCCCTTGCGTATCCACAGGCGCGTAATCCGTTCGATCGGCTTGTTATACGTCACGTCCGGCAGTGGAAATACCTCAATGAATTCTGTGCCGCGATGGCGTGCGAGGAAGGCGTCGATGTAGCCGGGGGTCTGCAGCGGGTAGCAAGCGCCGCTGAGCAGCACGAAGCGCTCGAAGGTATGCGATGCGGACATCGCTACCTTCATCAATTCGAGCGTGGCCTCGACGAGTGACATATCGCCCCATGCGCCATTGATGCGGCGCGTGCAGAACGTCACCGCCGGCGCCAGGGAAGCGAAATGGCTCTGATCCGCCTTGGCGTCGATGTGTACAAAAAACGCGACGCCTGGCGCCGTCAGACGCTGCACCAGCCGCTCCAGATGCGCCGGACGGTCGTGCGCCAGAATCAAATAGGCAATCCGCACCGTCAATACTCGTTAAGAACGGTTCCCACCAGATGCACGCGGGCATCGCCCAATAGTGCGACTAGCTCGCGCATCTTTTTCAGTTGGCTTTGGTCCTGATGCGCAACGATCACGGCTGCCCCGGCGCGGCTGGCGATGAGCTGAGCATCGGAGTACATTTCGCCGGATGGGGTGTCGATCAAAATCACGTCATAGTCAGCAGCCAATTCGCGCAGCAGGCGCCCGAATGACGGGAGACCCAGCAATTCCGAAGGATTCGGCGGCAGCGCACCGGTGGTCAGAACCGACAGGTCTGCCAGCGCAGGGACACGCTGAATAGCGTCCCTGCCGCTGCGGCCCGCCAGCATGGCCGACAGGCCGTCGCGGTTTTCCAGTGCGAACAGCGTGTGCTGACGCGGTGAACGCAAGTCGGCGTCGATCAAGAGCGTGCGCTGATGCTGCTGCGAAAACACCACAGCCAGGTTCGCCGCGAGAAAACTCCGGCCATCGCCGGATTCGGCGCTCGTGATTGCAAGGGCGCGGCGGTCGGCCCCCGTGTCGAACCAGCGCCACATCAGCTGGTTACGTAACGCGCGCAGCGATTCAACGCGAGCGGTGAATGGCTCGTAAGCGGCGATGACGTCTGCACTGATGGCGCTCTCCCCCGGCAGAAGGTAATCGTAGTCGTACTGGTGCGACAGCGCCAACTCGATGTCGGCGGCCGTGAGCACGCCCATTTCAACGGCGGCGTCGCCAAAGCGCATATTGCGCGCCAGCGAAAAACGCATCACCTTGTCGGCATCGAGCGCCGATAGACGGCCACTGCGGATCAAGATGGCGCCGATGGAATCGTCTGTATGGCGGCTGGCCGGGCGCTCATCGCGGCCCGGATCAGTAACGAATGCTTCGGGTGGGTTGGTGGAATTCATAATCAACGCTCCATGCTATACATTAGGCCGAGGCGCCGGGATTGCCGAGCGCCCCAGTTTGCCCGCGCGACCGCTGCCCGACGATCCTGGGGATACGTTCCTGCGGGATGCTGCACGGGGCTTCTTGATCACGCCGAGCAGCGGCAGATCGAACGCGCTGACCAGATGCGACGCCGATCGCACGCGCGCGTCCAGCAGTTCCAGGACCAGGACAGCACCCAGGCCAAGAACGGTGCCGACGACGAGCGCCAGGGCAATACTCAGCAACAGACGTGGACCAGATGCATGCAGCGGCGGCGTGGCCGCCGTCAGCACGGCGATATCGGCCTGCTTGGACTCGCCTTCCAGACTGATCAGGTTCAGGCGGGCACTTGCCGACTCGTAAGCGCGGCGCGCATTTTCCACTTCGTTGGTCAACAGGTTGAAGGAATCGCGCGCGCCGTTCAGGGTTTGCACTTTCGCCTTCTGCGCCGCCACTGCGGCGCGTAATTCGCCTTCACGGCGCTGGCTGATGTCGGCGGAAGCGATGACGCTGCCGGACGAGATGCGCATCTGCGCCTGCAAGTTCGAGCGCAGTTTGTCCACTTCCGATTTGGCGGCCATGTATTGAGGATGATTCGGCGACAAACGCTGTGCGGTGTCGGCAAACTTGGCTTCGGCCAGCGACAGGCTGCCTTGAAG
This sequence comes from Oxalobacteraceae sp. CFBP 8761, assembly GCA_014841595.1. Taxonomy (NCBI): domain Bacteria; kingdom Pseudomonadati; phylum Pseudomonadota; class Betaproteobacteria; order Burkholderiales; family Oxalobacteraceae; species Oxalobacteraceae sp. CFBP 8761. Next base: position 2,552,121 of record JACYUE010000001.1, read on the forward strand.
ATTCTGGATCAACGGATTGTTCATCACGTCGGGCGAATTGCCGGCGTTGTTTTCAACCTGCCGGCGGCGTGAATCTGCATCCATGCTCTGGCTCTGGACCGTGACGAGCTGGTTCGACAGTTCGTTCAGACGTGTCGTCTCAACATCCAGTCGGTTGTCAGCGCTGTAAATGTCGTTGTCCTTCTGGTACTTGGACAGACGCGCCTGTGCCGTTTCATAGCGGTCGCGCAGGGTCTTGATCTGGGACGTAATGTAACCGCTGGCCCGTTGCACCGGATCGGTCTTGAGCTGCACACTGACGTCGAGATACGCGTTCGCAAAGGCATTGGCCACCATCGACACATATTGCGGATCAGTGCCGCGAACGTTGATCGTCAAGACACTGCTCTCGCGTGCTGGCACCACGTCCAGGCTACCTAGCAGCGACTCGGCCAGCCAGTCGCGCAGGGTACCACGCCCGCCAGTCGCCGCCTCGAAATTGGCTTGCACACCGGGGCCGCTGGCCAGTTTGAGATCATCGACGACTTTTAGAGCGACACTCTTGCTTCGGATGATATCGACTTGGGTCGCAATATATCCAGGCATCAGCTGTGCTGGCGCGCTCAGCCCGGTTACCGGATCGACTCCCTTGTAATTGACGACCATCGACACGCCTGCCACGTACTTCTTGGGCTGGATCAGACTGATCACCACGGCGCCAAGAATAGTCATGGCCAGCGTGAGCAGGATGATCTTGTAGCGGGCGCGCAAGGCGAGTAACAACACAGTTGGATTCATGATGGCTTTCAAAACATGCAATGGAGCGCGCGCGGCGCGCTCCGGGACTGAATGACATTGGGCTTAGAACAAACTTTCCTTGACGTACACGACATCGTCAGGCTTCAACAGGTCATCGCCCCTGACATCAATGGTCTGCAGCTTGCCAAATTCGTCGCGGCGCTTGATGCGCAGGCCGCGCTCGGTACCGCGCGGGGTCAGGCCGCCGCCGGCCGACAGCGCCTGCAGAACAGTCATCTGACGCTCAAGGCGCAGCATGCCCGGTCTCTGGACTTCGCCGTAGATGTAGAAGCGCGGCGCACGCTCCACGAAGATCGTGTCGCCACCCTGCACATCCAGATTCGATGCCATATCAGTATTACGGACCAGTTCCGCTGTATCGACCTGCTCCTTGTAAATTTTGCCGTCACGCGTGCGCACCACAGTCACGATGTCGCCACCATCAATGCCGATGCCGCCGGCAAGCGCCAGCAAGTCAAGTACAGTGCGGCGACCTTCGATGGGATAGCGACCGGCGTTCTTGACCTGACCGAGTACCGATACCTGCTGGCTGGTCAGCGCCGTGATCAGGAGGTTGACTTGCGGCTTCTTCACGAAGCCGCCGCGCTCCAGCATGGAGGCAATTTTCGCTTCTGCAGCGGCGCTCGACAATCCACCAACGGCAACTTGCCCCACCAGCGGTACGGTGATGAAGCCCGACTCACTGACACGTGTCTCCACGCCCAGATCAGGATTGCCAAACACGGAAATCTTGACGACGTCGCCGCCGCCGAGCACCATTTCATCGGCACGTGCCGCTCCCATGCTCCACGCCAGAACGACAGCGAACATACCAAGCAAGATTCGTTTCATATTGAGCTCATTTCATTTACAAAAGTGTCGATAGTGCAATTCGGATTGGTGGTTCATGCCAGGTCATGGCGTACAAGCTTGATGCCGCGCTTCCATCCCTGTCATCGGTCAATGAAATTGCAGGACAGCGCTCAGCGAGGCGCCGTTGGCCTTGTAGCTGTTCGTGCCGGCTGCAAGACTACCATTGCGCTGGTCGCGGAATACACTCGCCTTCACCGTGATGTTACGCAGCGGCTTGTAGACAAGTCCCACGGAGGCTGTATCACGGCTGTCGCTAGCCAACGGGGACGCCATCACCTGGGCCGTCCCGGTATAGGGTGTAAATTCGCGCGTTTCGGTCTTCCAATCCACCTCACCATTGATTTTTGCGGAGAATTCCCAGGTCACGAGCGCACTCGCGCCCTTCGTCAATGCGCTGTCGATAAGGGCGCCGTCAATGGCGGTAAATTCACGCCAGCCTTGGGCGACGACTTTCACGCGACTTGCTGGTGACCAGTTGATAACCATGCGTGCATTCGTCCCGCTGTCATCACGATCGAACGCTGATTCTTGCTTGCGTTTCACCCACCCGCCGAGAAACGAGACCTGCGTGCTGCCTGTCGCCATCCACAGCACGTTGATCTTTGCCTCATCCTGGACATAGCCATTGATCAAGGAGCCCACGCCGCCAGCCATCACCGCGTTGGGATAATTTCCTTGCAAACGGCGCAACTGGAACCCGGCTGTACTGCCACTGCGCGCCAGATAGTCCACACCTGCTACCCAGGAATCCTCGACGCGATCACTGGCGCGCTGCGAGGCCAGCTCATAGGAGTTCTCCTCTTTCGAGACCTCACCACGCAACTGCCAGCTCGGATGAAACTGCCATCGACCGTCCGCATAACGCCTCTTGCTGATCCGCAGATTGCGCTGGACGACGTCAAAATCGGCAAACGACGCCAGCTCTTGCCGGTAATAGCCGCCGACATGGCCATCGAAACGTGATGCAACGAACCATTGCCAGTCACCGCGGATGTCTTTGCGGAGATAGTCCAGCTGGCTATTGCGATCAAATTTCACGGACGCGAAGTCTGCAACGCCGCTGAACAACTGACGACTGACAGGACGCTCAAAACGCACGCCACCGCCGGCACTCCGGTAAGTGTCGGAACGCGCACCCGACCGTGCCGATTCATCGTCCGACGCGCGAAACAGGTTATCGTCATGTTGTATACGGGCAGTGACGAACGGCTGCAGAGTGCCCGACACTGCCGGCATGCTGGACAGGGAATAAATCAGCGCTATGCAACCCGCCCCTGTCAGCCTGGAACACAGGCGGCTGACTGGCAGCCGTCGCATTGCTCGCGATGCGACGGACTCAACATGACGTTCGCAGATTCGCAGTAAGTACAAGAAGAATCCAATCCCAAATAATATGTTTCACGCTTCTTCCCGCTCGCTTGCAAAACATGCACGCCGTGCACTTTCAAACAGTGTCCAAAGACTGAATGAGCCCAACGGGCAAACATGTCTTTTTATCAGGATAAGTTGCAATTCTACTACATAACACGACTGACACGTGTTCGTTACGCGCGCTTGGCAACGACGGGTTGGGAGCTCAGTCCGGCCTTGATCGAACCGGCGCGGCCGGGGTCGAGACAGACCTGGCAGAATCACGCGCTCCCCATCCACGGCACATGTCAATACGCCGTCTTGTGGAACCAGACGGAAAATGCCGTCATGACGAGGATCTTCAAATCCAGTGCGAGTGACCAGTGCTCTATATAGTGCAGGTCGTGCTCGACACGGCGCTGCATCTTGTCCAGCGTATCGGTCTCTCCACGAAATCCGTTCACTTGCGCCCAACCTGTGATGCCTGGCTTGACGTTGTGACGCGCGTAGTATTCCGAAATGATTGCGCCGAATTCCAGGTTGTGCTTGATCGCATGGGGCCGCGGACCGACGATCGACATATGCCCGAACAACACATTGAAAAGCTGTGGCAGCTCGTCCAGGCTGCTGCGGCGCAGGAAGCTGCCGACACGCGTGACCCGGCTGTCGAAACGCGTTGCCTGCTTGACTTCCGCGCTGGCGCAGTCGTCGAACTTCATGGAGCGGAACTTCCAGACTTCGAATTCCTGATTGTTGAAACCATGGCGCCGCTGCTTGAATATGACCGGGCCGGGACTGTCGAACTTGATCGCGAGAGCGATGATTGCCAACACGGGGCTGACCAGGGCGAGCAGTATGCTGGAGATCACGAGGTCTTCGATCCGCTTCAGACGGCCCATCTGCTCACCGATGCGGCTGTTGGCGATCGTCAGGACTGGAACGCCTGCCAAGCGTTCCATATTAATGGACGGGAATTGCCAGACGACGTTGTTGGGCACCAGGTCAATCCTGACAGGCACTGTGCGCAGTTTCTTGAGCAACGCTTCGACACGCTCGGTCGCGAGCCAGGGTAGCGCTACCACGACACGGTCAACGGGATTTGTGCGGATGTAATCGAGCATCGTGCATGTCGAACCCAGCATGTGCTGGCGCAGCGATTCCGGAATGCCCCGCTCGACGCGGTCGTCGAACACGCCCAGCACGCGGATGTTCGCGTGGCTGTTTCGCTTGATCGCATTGACAATCAGTTCAGCGCGCTCGTTGGCGCCGACGACGATGATCGACTCGTCGAGCATGTTTGCCAAGCGCGCACGGTAAATCATCCGTGTGAGGATGAGGCGATTTGCAAGCAGCAGCACGAACCAGGCGCAGGCACTGGTTGCTACCCAGACGCGCGAAAACTCCGGCAAGGTACCGGACAGGTAGCCGACGATCATGATCAGCGAAAGACCACCGAAGAAGCCCAGACCCAACTTACTCAGGAGGGCATTGAGTGACAGGATCTCGCGCTCGCGATAGGCCTGCGCGCAGTGCAGCGACACAATGATGACGAGCGTGCTCAGGTAAATAAAGAGGTGGCCAGCCGTCGTCAGTCTGGCATCGAAGCCGAACCGTACGAAGAAGCCGCCAAAGCCGGCGAGCAGCAGGACGGCGATGTCGGCGATCTTAAGCAGATTGATGAAGAACGGCAGCCAGTACCGAGCCGACGATTGCGCACTACTCTTCTTGAGCAGTGACCCAAGTTCGCCAGCGGCATCCAGCGATCGATGTTTATCGTGTTCGCCAACAACGGTAGCAGGGTCGAGGTTTTTCATCGTGACAGATCCAATCATCATGAATTGAATAAGGTGCGCAAATTTCAGCCAGCAGGTATGTCATCTTGCGAGCACCTACTGAGAACGCTTGCGACCACGATAACGGCGCAAAGAGCTGCTTGCGCAGATGCCTCAGCTACCCGATACCGCTCCTTTGCGGCCGCAGAGGCAGGATTTGCGTCCCTATCCAATTGTTTGCTGCAGCGCAGCGAAACGCGTACCACTCAAAAATAAGAAAATGAAACCGACTTCATCAAGGACTAAAGCAAAATAATGTTTGCATCATTTGATGCACATCAATAACATAAATAGACTATATGCTAATTAAGCTTCAAAGTCATTAGTTTTGACGCGACGCAGCAAAATATATAAATTACAACTAGCAACGTAAATTTCCGCTTCGCAAACCATCTTCGTTTCGCGTCCACGTGCTGTTCTTGACAGACGACCTGGATAGTCGATGAAAGCCGTTTACTCGGGGTTTCACATGCAAAGACATGCGCACCAGGTGCCGCTTGCGCCCGGTACCAACTAGGCGCTGACATTACCCCGGCGCTCGGGGACGGTACATACTGCTTACTTTTTATTACTGTTTTCCCGACGCAGCCTGCATGCCCGGATTGGCCGATCAATCGCGAGCCGCTTGATATGGTTACCCCTCCCGGCGACGCCAACCTGTTGTCAGTACAGCGCATACCGTGCAGATTGCTGCACCTGCTGTCGATTAACGGTATAAAGATTGGTATGATGCAAGGTCTTGATACCTTCAGACACCACAGGACCCTCTGATGCCAGTTTCCAACGCCGCGACCGTCACGCGCCCCCTGCCATGACCGCGCACCTGACCCTGGTCGTTGCCATCGACCGGGACAATGGCATCGGTATCGACAACCGCATGCCATGGCACCTGCCGAACGACCTCGCACACTTCAAGCGCGTCACGCTCGGCAAACCGGTGATCATGGGCCGCAAGACGTTCGACTCGATCGGCCGCCCGCTGCCGGGCCGGCGCAATATCGTCATTACGCGCAATGCCGACTGGTCGCATGACGGCGCCGAGCGCGCCCCATCGCTCGATGCCGCCATCGCGCTGCTGGACGGTGCGCCAGCCAGCATCATCGGGGGCGCGCAGATCTTCAATGCCGCAATCGACCAGGCCGACGCCATGATCGTTACGCACATCGATCACCGCTTCACCTGCGACACGTTCTTCCCGCCGATCGACCCTGCCGTGTGGATAGAGACCGCGCGCGAGACGCACCATCAGCCGCAGCGCGACGACGCGCCCGGATTCGATTACGCCTACGTCACTTACCAACGCAGCGCCAGCAAGGGCGCGCCATGAGCAGCGCGCTCCGCCCCCCTGGTTCGCGCGGCGGTGACGGCTTCGCCGGCCGCGTCGCTGTCCTGATCGCGGTGCTGGCCACGATCGGCACGCTGTTTGCCTTTCTCGGCACCTCGTCGCACAACGACGCGAGCCTGTTCAAGACGACGGCTGCAATGGAAAAGACCAGTGCGGCCAACGCCTGGGCCCATTACCAGGCCAAGTCGAGCCGCCAGAATCTGGCCGAACTGGCCGCCACGCTGCCCGGCGTCGATGCTGGCCGCTACACCCAGCAGGCCGAGCGCTATCGCCTCGAGAAAGACGTCATCCGCAAGGAAGCAGAGCGCTGGGAGGCGTCGTCGCGCGACTGGAACCGGCGCTCCGAAGAAGCGCTGCACCGCCAGCGCCAGTGGGCGGCAGCGTCGGTGGCGCAGCAGATCGCAATTTCACTGGCCGCGATCACGCTACTGGCGCGCCGCACGTGGCTGCTGACGCTGACCGGCGCCGTCGCCACCTTCGGCATCACGCTCGGTCTGTTCGCGTTTCTGGAAGGGACTACGACGGCATTGTCGCCCGTGCCGCTGGGCGCGGCGCTGGCTGCCGCGCTGCTGACCGAGGGGGTTAGGCGCGCCGGGCGCCATCTGGACAGCTAGGGTGCGACACTGAACTGCGTGAGTGGTTAATGTAGCAAACAAGCTGGCATCAATGCCGGCAAAAAAACCTGCACCGGAGCCCGCAATTTCTGCGAAAATCCGCTACTCATTTTCTACGGTGCCGTGCGCGGCGGCCCTGCTCCACTTCGGAATGATCCGGGATGGCGCGGCCGCTCCCCACGGCGCTTCGCTTTGGAGCTGTCCATGAAATTTCGTTTCCCCATCGTCATCATCGACGAGGACTTCCGCTCGGAGAACACCTCCGGCCTTGGCATTCGCGCCCTCGCGGCAGCGATGGAACAAGAAGGCATGGAGGTCGTTGGCGTGACCAGCTATGGCGACCTGTCCCAGTTCGCCCAGCAGCAGTCGCGCGCATCGGCATTCGTGCTGTCGATCGATGACGAGGAATTCGGCAGCGGCTCGCTGGAAGACACCGATTCGGCGCTGGTCGGCCTGCGCGCCTTCGTCAAGGAAATCCGCCACAAGAACGCGGACATCCCGATCTATATCTATGGCGAAACCCGCACCAGCCGCCACATCCCGAACGATGTGCTCAAGGAGCTGCACGGCTTCATTCACATGTTCGAAGACACGCCCGAATTCGTCGCGCGTCACATCATCCGCGAAGCCAAGGCGTATCTGGACAGCCTGGCGCCGCCATTCTTCCGCGCGCTGGTGAACTACGCCTACGACGGTTCGTATTCATGGCATTGCCCTGGCCACTCGGGCGGCGTCGCCTTCCTGAAGTCGCCGATCGGCCAGATGTTCCACCAGTTCTTCGGTGAGAACATGCTGCGCGCCGACGTCTGCAACGCGGTCGAGGAACTCGGCCAGCTGCTGGACCACACGGGCCCGATCGCCAAGTCCGAACGCAACGCCGCGCGCATCTATGGCGCCGACCATTGCTACTTCGTGACCAACGGCACCTCGACCTCGAACAAGATGGTCTGGCACTCGACCGTCGCGCCGGGCGACATCGTCGTCGTCGACCGCAACTGCCACAAGTCGATCCTGCACTCGATCATCATGTGCGGCGCGATTCCCGTGTTCCTGATGCCAACCCGGAACAACCTAGGCATCATCGGTCCGATCCCGCTGTCCGAATTCACGCCCGAATCGATTGCCCGCAAGATCGAAGCCAATCCGTTCGCGCGCGAAGCCGTCAACAAGAAGCCGCGCATCCTGACCATCACCCAGTCGACCTACGACGGCGTGGTCTACAACGTCGAGACGCTGCGCGAAATGCTGGACGGTAAAATCGACACGCTGCACTTCGACGAAGCGTGGCTGCCGCACGCGACGTTCCACGACTTCTACAAGAACATGCACGCGATCGGCCAGAACCGTCCGCGCGCGAAAGAGTCGATGATCTTCTCGACCCAGTCGACGCACAAGCTGCTGGCCGGCCTGTCACAGGCTTCGCAAGTGCTGGTGCGCGAATCGCAGTCGGTCAAGCTCGACCAGGACGCCTTCAACGAAGCGTACCTGATGCACACGTCGACCTCGCCGCAGTACTCGATCATCGCTTCGTGCGACGTCGCCGCTGCGATGATGGAAGCGCCAGGCGGCACCGCGCTGGTCGAAGAGTCGATCCTGGAAGCGCTGGACTTCCGCCGCGCGATGAAGAAGGTCGATCAGGACTTCGGCACCGACTGGTGGTTCCAGGTCTGGGGTCCGGACAAGTTCTCGGAAGAAGGCATCGGCACGCAGGACGACTGGATGATCCGCGCCGAAGAATCGTGGCACGGTTTTGGCGACCTGGCCCCGGGCTTCAATATGCTCGACCCGATCAAGGCGACCATCGTCACGCCGGGCCTGAACCTGTCGGGCCAGTTCGGCGAGACCGGCATCCCGGCCTCGATCGTCACCAAGTACCTGGCCGAACACGGCGTCATCATCGAGAAGTGCGGCCTGTACTCGTTCTTCATCATGTTTACGATCGGGATCACCAAGGGCCGCTGGAACACGCTGGTCACGGCGCTGCAGCAGTTCAAGGACGATTACGACCGCAACGCGCAGATGTGGCGTGCGATGCCGCAGTTCGCCGCGGCCAACCCGCGCTACGAAATGCACGGCCTGCGCGACCTGTGCACCGAGATCCACACGTTCTACAAGTCGCACGACGTGGCGCGCCTGACGACCGAGATGTACCTGTCGGACATGATCCCGGCGATGAAGCCGTCGGACGCGTTCGCGCACATGGCACACCGCAAGATCGAGCGCGTGGCAATCGACGAACTCGAAGGCCGCATCACCGCGATCCTGCTGACGCCGTACCCGCCGGGCATCCCGCTGCTGATCCCGGGCGAGCGCTTCAACCGCACGATCGTCGATTACCTGCGCTTTGCACGTGACTTCAACGAGCGCTTCCCGGGCTTCGAGACCGACGTGCACGGCCTGGTCAAGCGTGAAGTCGATGGCAAGCGCGGCTACTTCGTCGACTGCGTGCAGCAGGACGACTGATCCTGAAGGCTGCGCCGTCAGGCCAGCCTGCCAGTCAAGACAACGCCAGCCAATCGGCTGGCGTTGTTGCATCAAGCGTGCGTGTTCAGCGCGGCGCGCACTGCGGCAACGCGGCCCGCGTGGCCAGCAACGCACGGCTGTCGTCCACCGACGGCGTGTTGTCGGTGAATTTGCAGCCGTACTGAGGATCGGCCACGATGGACGGCGTCAGCACGTCGTCACCCTCGGGCTTGACGCCCTTCTGCTCCCATTTGACCATCGCGTCGAACGCGGATGCCTGTTCGGCGATCGTGAAGTCGCAGTGGGCGATCCCGCGGATGGCGCGCTGGACCAGCAGGTTCGACGTGCCCAGCGCATCGGCGCGGCGCTTGTAGATCTGCTCCATCTTGAACGGCACGTACAGGTCGCCCAGCGTGTGGATGGTCACCACCGGCACAGTGATCCGGGCGTTCGTCTTGGGCACCCAGCGCAAGCCGTCGCGGCGCAGCCGGTTCGCACCCGATGTGGCAGGCACGCGGAAGATGCTCGCGTTGTAGGCGACCTCGTCGGCGCTGATGGCAGGGTCGGCATCGAGCTGGAAGAAGATGTCATTGGTCGTCACGACGTCATCGAGAAGGATGCCCTGCATCTTGCCGTCGCGCCCGAACGTGCCCCAGACCGTGGCCTGGTACGCGCTGGCATAGGCATAGTCGAACAGTGGACGCGTGCCGCCACTGAGGCTGGCAACGATCTGCTTCAATCGCAGGCCTTGCGCGGTCGGCACGGCCGGCGCAGTGGGCGTGCTGCCACCCGGGAAGCTGGAGAACATCTTCGCCCGCACCTGCGGGCCAATGCTCGCCCAGTCGGCCGGCGGCCAGCGCGTGGCCGGCATGCCGGCCTCCACCATGGCGGCAGTCTGATAGGCGGCAAAATAATCGTAGAGCTCCGTGTCGCCCAGCACGCCGCACATCGGCACCGCACCGTGGTAGCGGATCTTGTTGATGGCCGTCTCGATGTTTTCCTCATCCACCGCAGCCGCCGTGACATGGCCACCCATCGAATTACCAATGATGTACGTTTTGCTCGGCGCTGCCAGCGTGCGGCCGTTCTTGCCGGCGATGTCACGGAAAGCCAGCGCCAGCGCGTTCGTGTCTTCGACGCCGGCGCGCACGTCGTAGTAGTTCGTGCTGTAGCTCGATGCGGCCCACGCATAGCCCTGGCCGATCAGGTGGCGGCGCAGCGCTGGCGGCGCCACTTCCAGCGACGGGCCCGTGCCGCCATAGCCGTGGGCGTACATGACCAGCATGCCGTTCCAGTTTTTCGGCACTTCGATCTGGTAACCGGCCTTGTTCAGCACGCCCCACCAGCGGTCGGTCTCCGGCGCATTCGCCATGCTGTTAAATGGCAGGTTGCTTTCGATGACCGCATAGGTGCGCCCGTCTTGCGGGCGGAGTGGTTCGGGCTGGATGGCAACCGGCGGCGTGGTCGCCAGCGGCGGTGCGACAGCATCGTCGTCGTCTCCACCACAGGCGGACAGCGCCAGGACGGCGGTGAGTGACGGTACTACCCGCGCGGCAAAGCGGCGGGACGTGCAGGGTGCAAGCTGCGTTTTCATCAACACGGTCTCCATGATTTTAGTTTTGCACAGCGAAACTAAAAATCACTGTGTGATTTATTGTAGATCGAAACAGCGCGCGCAGGCGTGCCCGGAACGCGCAGGGTGCAGACAGATGGGGGATGCGGCTTGGCGGTGACGGGGCGGCAGCGCAGGCCTGACCGGGTGTCAGGCCCGTGGAGTACGGTGCATGTGTGGCCGCCTTGCGGCGGTCAGTCTGCCCCGACCGAATACAGAATGGTGGTGCAGTTGCTCAGGCTTTCGGCAGTGTCACGCCGATCTGGCCCTGGTACTTGCCGTCACGGTCCTTGTACGACGTTTCGCAGACTTCATCGCTTTCGAAGAACAGCACCTGCGCGCAACCTTCGCCCGCGTAGATCTTCGCGGGCAGCGGCGTCGTGTTCGAGAACTCGAGCGTCACGTAGCCTTCCCATTCGGGTTCAAACGGGGTGACATTGACGATGATGCCGCAGCGCGCGTAGGTCGATTTGCCCAGGCAGATCGTCAGCACGTTGCGCGGGATGCGGAAGTATTCGATCGTGCGCGCCAGCGCGAACGAATTCGGCGGGATGATGCAGACGTCGCTCTTGATGTCGACGAACGAGTTCGAGTCGAAGTTCTTCGGGTCGACGATCGTGCTGTTGATGTTGGTGAAGACCTTGAATTCATCGGCGCAGCGGATGTCATAGCCGTACGACGAGGTGCCGAACGAGATGATCCGGCGGCCATCCTGCTCGCGCACCTGCTGCGGCTCGAATGGCTCGATCATGCCAGTGCTTTGCGCCATGCGGCGGATCCAGTTGTCGCTCTTGATAGTCATTTGTGGGTTTCCAGCAGGGAGAAAATCACGCGATTTTACGCGAAAAGGCGCTGGCCGTGAGGCTTTGACAACGATTGATTTGCTACCCTGCCGCCTTGGTGCCGCCAAGCAGACGCTTGATCATCGCGTGGACCAGCCGCGCCGTTTCGGCCGGTTTTTCGAGCGGATACAGATGACCGCCTTCGATCATGGCCAGGTGCTCGCCCACCAGCTTGCGCGTGGAGGCGAGTCCTGCCTGCCGCATCTCTTCAGACATGGTGCCGGCGATGAAGCCGACGGGCACCGGGAACGGCGCGCGGATCACGGCGCCCATGTGGTGCGGCAGGGACTGGTAAATGGCGGATTCGACGTCGCGCCGGAAGCGCAGCGTGACGCCGTCGGGATGCGGCGCCAGGCCATGCTCCATGTAGTCGTCGAGCGCGCCCGGCGCCCAGGCCTGGAAGATCGACTTCGCGTGGAAGTGGCGGAAGGCGGCGTCACGGTCCGGCCAGTGCTCGCGCCGCTTGTACGAAAAGCGCGCCGGCGACAGCCGTGCGCCCCACCCCGCCAGCTTGGCCAGGCGCCAGACCAGCGCGCGCCAGCCGGCCACCACGGGTGAATCGAGCATCACCACACAACGCACCAGATCGGGCCGGCGCCGCGCCGCCATCGTCGACAGCGCGCCGCCCAGCGAATGGCCAACAAGGATCGCCGGCTGGCCGTAGCCTTCGAGGTGCGCGATCAGCTCGTCGGTCAGCGTGTTCCAGCCATCGCCCACCGGGTAGCGCGGATCGTGGCCATGCATGTCCAGCGTGCGCACGTCGTAGTGTTCGGCAAGCTGCGCCAGCAGGCGGTTGTAGGTGCCAGCCGGGTAGCTGTTCCCGTGGGCGAAGTGCAGCAGCGGTTTGGGCATGGTCAGCGATGGTGGTCAGGGATGGTGGCCGGTGATGGTGGCCAAATTATGCGGCCCATTGTAATGGCGTCTCCGGCCCCGGCCCCGATCTTGGGAGCGCGTTTAGAGCGTATTCACCAATTTACGCCGACTGTCAGCGTGGCGCTGTAGCCCTGGCTGGCCGTGCCCGTGACGCTCGCCATCTGCAGCGCCGTCCCGTCGCTGAACACGTTGTCGAGCGCGAAGCTCATCCGCGCCAGATTGCCGATGCTGCTCGCATAGCCGCTGCTGGTATAGGCCTCATTGGCAATCGCCAGCGGGAAGGTGAACTGCGATGTCTTGATGCGGTTCGCGGCGTTCGTCGCCTTGGCCAGCGACGGATAGACCTCGAAGTGCACGTGCGGCATCCGCCCGTCGTAGCAACCGGGGAAGATGGTCGTGAACGTGACGTAGCCTTCGCTGTCGGCTTCCTGCACGCCGCGCAGGTAGTTCTCGCTCACGATGCCGCTGCTGTACATCGAGTAACCCCCTTCGCGCGTGCAGTGCCACAGGTAGACCGTGGCGCCGGCGGTCGCCGCGCAGCCCTGCGCCACGTTCTCGATCCTCAAACGGATCGTCAGCGGCACACCGGCCGCCACGCCGCTGGCCCCGGCCACGCTGGTCCGGATATCGCTGCGCACGATGCCCGACAGGACCAGCGCATTGGCTACGCCATTGGCATTGGCGTTGGTGCCGTCGCCCGGGTAGGGGCCGCCGGTTTCTTCGGGAATCACCGAACACACTGCGCTGCCGCTGCCCGTGCTGGCGGCGCCCGTGGTTGTGGTGGAACTGGACAACCCGAAGCCATCATCGGCGCTGACGCCGCCGCAGCCGGCAAGCGGCAAGACCGCACTGCCCGCGCCGACAAACAGCCAGCGCAGCGACTGGCGCCGGGTGGCTGACCGGGTCAGCATGCGGGCAACGTCGGCAGCGAGGCCCCGGTGGTGGTCAGCGTCGTGGTCGGCGTGCTGCTCGGTGTCTTGATGATGGCGTGCTGCGGTCATTTTCTGCGGTCTCCCTCATGGATATCGTGTTGTTCATGATCGGCTTTGCGGTCCCTGCCACGCGGCGCGTCAAGCTGCGCACGCTGTTGTGGCGTGAGCACTGCCTTGAGCATGGCGCGTGTCTGCAGCCGCAGCAGCTCCTGGTCGGCGATCGCCTGGCCCAGCGCCTGCGCGGCGGCGGATGCTGCGGCCCCGTCGAATTCCGGTGCACGGGCCACCGCGCGCAGCACCGCGTCGGCCTTGCGCCCGGCAAGGTCCAGCGCGCGCCGCCGGGGCGCCTGGCCGTGCAGGATCGTGAAGACGCGCTCGTTCTGCGCTTCGCTCAGGTTCAGGCCGCGCAGGAATGGCGGCATGCCGAACGGGCCGGCTTCGCCGTCGCGCTCGTGCCATTGACCGAACGGCGGGCCGTCGCGCCCAGGACCGTCCGGTGGCGGCATCGGCTGGGCCAGGACCGTGGGCGCGGTCAGCAGGCAGACGGAGAACGCTGTCGCGGCGCGCAATCGGGATAGTGTGGAGCGCGGGGAAGCTGGTCGTGTCATCGAAGACCTCTCGTGTTATCAGAGCGGCCATTGTGTGGCGGCGGCGTGTAAAGCGCGTCTAAGCCAGGTAAATCCGCGTAAAGCACCGCAGACGGCGCCGACCTGCTGCGCTATCCTGTCGCCATGAATCACGTTTTACTCATCGACGACGACGTCGAACTGGTCGGCATGTTTGCCGAATACCTCGAACAGGAAGGCTTTTCCGTCACCTGCATGCACAATGGCGAGGACGGCGCGCGCGCCGCGCTGACCGGCGGCTACGCCATCGCGGTCCTGGATGTCATGATGCCCGGCGCGGGCGGCATCGAAGCGCTGCGCCAGATCCGCGCCGGCAGCCGCATGCCGGTGCTGATGCTCACGGCGCGCGGTGACGACGCCGACCGTATTCTGGGCCTCGAACTGGGGGCCGACGATTACGTGGCCAAGCCGTGCACGCCACGTGAACTGACGGCGCGCGTACGCGCCATCCTGCGCCGCACCCAGGCCGTGCCAGAGAGCGGCGCCGGGGTCGTGCTCAGCGTCGGCAAGCTGACGATGCTGCCCGAACAGCGCCGCGCTACCTGGGACGGCCAGCACCTTGACCTGACCAGCACCGAATTCAATCTGCTCGAAGTCCTGGCCCGCAATGCCGGCCGCCCGGTCAGCAAGAACGATTTGTCCGAACAGGGCCTGGGCCGGCCGCTGGCGCGGTTCGACCGCAATATCGACGTCCACCTGAGCAGCCTGCGGCACAAGCTGGGGCCGTTGGCCGACGGCCGCTCGTGCCTGCAGACGATCTACCGCCAGGGCTACCAGTTGATCAAGGAGTAGCATGGGCCGGTTGTTCTGGAAGTTCTTCCTGTGCATCCTGCTGGCGCAGGTGGCCGCAACCATCGGCGTGGGCGGCGTGTTCTGGCTGCGCGATCAGGCGCGCCAGCGCGCCACGCCCGTGCTCGACAGCGGCCCACCGGCAGCGATCGCGCTCGACGCCGCCGCCGCCACGCTGCGCCACGGCGGCTTGCCCGCCCTGCGCAGCCTGCTGCCCGACATGCGGCGCCCACAACTGTTCGTGCTCGACGCGGCGCGCCACGAACTGCTGGGCCGCGCGGTGCCGGCCGAACTGATGCATGCAGTCGAACGTGAACTGCGCGATGGCGCCCAGGCTGGCGACAGTGCCGTGTGGCGCGGCGCGCGGCGCCTGGTCGGCCCGGGCGGCGAGCAGTACATCGCGTTTGTGTCGCGTGGCTTCGGGCGCCAGATCGGCCGCGACGCCGGTCGTCAGGACGGGCTGCGCGACGGTATCGGCCCTGATACGCTGACGCCTGGCCTCGGGCCCGGTCCCGGCCCGCGGCGCCGTATCGGCCAAAGCGTCGTGATCGGCGCCACCGTGCTGGCCAGCCTGCTGTTCGCGGCGCTGCTGGCCTGGTATTTCTCGCGCCCCATCCGTGCCCTGCGCAGCGCCTTCGAGGCCGCTGCCGCCGGTGATCTGGCGCCACGCTTCGGTCCCGGCGCCAAGGGCGGCGACGAACTGGTCGACCTGGGCCGCGACTTCGACCGCATGAGCGCACGCCTGCGCGCGCTGATGGATGGCCAGCGCCGGCTGCTGCACGACGTCTCGCATGAACTGCGCTCGCCGCTGGCGCGGATGCAGGCGGCGCTGGGCCTGGCGCACCAGCAGCCGGACAAGATCGGCATCACGCTCGAACGCATCGAGCGCGAAAGCAACCGCATGGACAAGCTGATCGGCGAACTCTTGACGCTGTCGCGCCTGGAAGCGTCGCCCGACGTGCTGCGGCGCGAGCCGGTGGATCTGGTGGAGCTGGTCGATGGTCTTGTCGCCGATGCGCGCTTCGAGGCCGGCCAGGCCCGGGCCGCCGACGATCACGGCGCGGCACTGCGCGTCGACTTCGACGCCGACGACAGCGTCAACGTCAGCGGCGACCCGGACCTGCTCTGGAGCGCGCTCGAGAACGTGGTGCGCAATGCAGCCAGACATGGCGCGCCGGGCGGCGTCGTGGCGGTGTCCGTGCGCGCCGTGGATGGCGTGGCACGGGTCGAGGTGTGCGACCGGGGGCCGGGCATCGCGCCCGAAGATCTTTCCGCGATCTTCCAGCCGTTCTTCCGCTCCGGCGCGTCGCGCACCGGTGTCGACGGGCATGGGCTTGGACTGGCCATTGCGCAGCGCGTGGTGCAGGCACATGACGGCGAGATCGTGGTGGCCAATCGCGATGGCGGGGGCTTGCAGGTGACGATCACGCTGCCTGCGGCCGGACGATGACGTCTGCGGCTCAACGCCCGTACCAATAGCGGGCGTGGGTCGCACGGTAGGTTGCCACTTCCAGGCTGGCCCCGAACGCCAGCGTGACGGCGCCCCGCTCATCGGTGCGAATGCGCTCGATGCCCATGGCGCCATAGCGCCCGTAGATGAGCTTTTGCGGGTGGCGATACCGATTGCGATGACCTACCTGGAAAATCCCGACTGTCGGCGCCACCGCTTGCAGGAACGCTGCGCTCGACGAGGTGCCGCTGCCATGGTGCGGCGCCAGCAGCACGTCGGCGCGCAGACGGTCAGCGTCAGTGTCCAGCAGCGCGGCTTCCTGTGCCGCTTCGATATCGCCGGCCAGCAGGATCGCCTTGCCGCCCGCGCTGATGCGCAGCACGCAACTGCGCGCATTGCTTTTCAGGCGCGGGTTGGCGTAGCTGGCGCTATCTGGCGCGAGCATCTCGAAGCGCACGCCGTCCCAGTGCCAGGCCTGGCCGGCGCTGCAGCGGGCCGGGTGCGTGGCCTTGCCGAGCAGCCGGTGGTCATCGGGCAGTGACGAGATCAACTGCCCTACCCGCACGGTCTGCAACACTGCCTCGGCGCCGCCGATGTGATCGAGGTCGCTGTGAGAAATCACCAGTGCATCGAGCCGGCCGATGCCCCGGCCGCGCAGGTAAGGCAGGATCACGCGCGTGGCGCCGCTTGCGCCGGGCGCGTACAGCGGGCCGGTATCGTATAGCAGGCGATGGTGCTGCGTTTCGACCAGCAGGGCCATGCCCTGGCCGACATCAAACGCCGTGATGTCGAACCGCCCTGCCGCTGGCGCGGCCGGCATGTGGGTCAGCAGCGGCGTCCACGCGGCCAGGCCCGCCCAGCGCTGTGGCCACCCGCGCGGCGCCAGCATCCATGCGGTGCCGGCCAGGGCCAGCACGAGGATCCACGGTGTTGGCGCGGGCGCGGTCCATACGGCCAGTGCGGGCGCGGACATCCACGTCAGGGGCCACACCAGTACGACGATCGCCAGGTGCGCGCTGCCCAGCACCAGATCGGCCAGCGGCGACGGCAGCACGCTGCCGGCCAACGCCAGCGGCGTGACGAACAGGCTGATGACGGGAATCGCCACCGCGTTGGCGAGGGGGCTGACCAGCGACACCTGCCCGAACAGCAGCAGCGTAAGCGGCGCCAGGCCCAGCGTGACGGCCCATTGGGTGCGCGCCGCCACCACGAGACCGGCGCGCCAGCCGCGCGTGGACGTACCCAGGCGGCCACTGCACGCATACAGGATCGCCGCCACCGCCCCGAACGACAGCCAGAAACCCGGCCACAGCATCGCCCATGGATCGCGCAGCACGGCCACGCCCAGCGCCAGGCACAGCACGTGTGACATCGAGGTGATGCGCCCGCACCACAGCGCGAGCGCGACCACCGCCAGCATGTAGAAAGTGCGCTGGGCCGGCACGCCGAAGCCTGCCAGCAGCACGTACAGCAGCGCTACCAGGGCGCCCGCCAGCGCGGCCGCCTTCTGGGCGGGAAGGTGCAATGGCAGGTTCGCACCGGTGAACAGTGAGCAGCGCCACAGCCACGACGTCGCCCACGCAGCCAGGCCCGCCAGCATCGTGATGTGCAGGCCGGAGATCGAGACGAGGTGGCTGATCCCGGTGCGGTTGAACACGTCCCACGACGCCTGGTCGATACCACGCTGGTCACCGATCACCAGCGCAACGATCACGCCCGCATACGGCTTGCCGTTCAGGACCGCCAGGATGCGGCTGCGTAGCCAGCCCCGAGCCCGCTCCAGCGCATAACCGGCGTCCGGCGTCCATGCCGCCAGGCGGGCATTGCGCGGGCCGGCCGGGCGCACGTAGCCCGTCGCGCGGACGCCCTGTTCCAGCAACCATGCCTCGTAATCGAAGCCGTGCGGATTGGCGTTGCCGTGCGGGCGCTGCAGGCGCACGACAAGGCGCCAGCGTTCGCCCGGCTGCACGAACGCCGGATCGGCGGCGCTCGCGCTGTACCAGGACAGGATGATTTTGGGCGGCACGGTCGCACCGGGCGTGTCGACGTGCGCGACGTCGAACTGGAAACGCACGCCACCGTCGAAGCGATGCGGCAGGCTCGCGATGACGCCGGTCACGGCGATCTCGCGGCCTTCGTCCGCAAGCGGCAATGCGTCGCCCAGCGCAGTGTGGGCAAGGACGGCTGCCCAGCAGGCGCCGAGCAGCAGGCCGGCAATCAGCTTGCGGGGGAAGCCGCGCAGGATCACGCAAACGACGATGGCAGTGGCCAAGCAGGCTGCGAGGCTGGCTGGTTCCGGCAATGCGGGCCGGGTCTGGAGCCAGGCAGCGCCTGCGGTGAAGGCAAGGATGGCGCTGCGCATGGGTTAGAGAACAAGCGTCGGTCAGGCGGCCGGGCGGCTGACGCCCGACTTGCGCCCGATCGCCATTGCAGCGACGATGAACCTGGCCGTCGCCACGGCGGTCGGGCGGACCATCCAGTCTTTCTGGCGCGTCACCGGGTCGTCCATGACATCTCCTTCGTGTTTCCGCGTCAAGCGGCTGTCCGGATCGGATCGATGCACTCAAGGCTCGCTTGCAATCCGCACCAGTGTCCAGCTGCTGTGCCGGCGGACGCGTTGTGCGAACGATGCACGTGGCAGCTGGCTGCCGGCGGCAAACCAGCGCGTGCCATCGAGCGCCTCGCTGTCGTCACAGCGCCACCATCCGCTGGCCGGGCAGGCTGCACTGCTTTGCGCGACGCTGCCGATCAGGGCGTCGTCGTGGGGCATGATGTCCGGGTCTGGCGTAAGGCCGGACGCAAGATCAGGCGCAATGACGGGGGCAAGGTCAGGCTCAAAGGCGGGGGCGAGACTGCTTGCATGACCCGGGATGGCTAACCCGGTCTCAGCAGGCGCTGGCATGATCTGAACCGGGGCACGGGGACGGTGGCGCTTGTCCGCCAGACGCCACCGGGTCAGGCTTCGGCTTTCATAGCTCGGCTGCAAACCCCTGACCCGCTGCCAGACGGTTGGTTGCGGCAGCAGCAGCGCTTGCGGCATGCGCTTGCCTTCGGCGATGAACTGGCGTTGCCCGTTGTAGACACGCACGCGGGCGTTGACCTCGGTACACTGCCACCAGCCCGTGTGCGGACAACTGTCACCGGCGAGCGCGATGGCGCCGAGCGCAGTGGCCGGCGCTTCGACAGCCGCTGGCGCCTGGATTGCGGTCGGCCGCAGCCGGAGACTGCCGGCGATCCGGTCCCACAGATCGATCAGCGCCCCCTCGGACAACGTCGACTGCACCGGCTTGCCGCCACTGGCCGGATTGGTGCCGGCGGCCAGTTCCAGTGTCATGAACGGCATGTTGACATCCGCCTGGCGCCCGGGCATTTCCCACTGAAACGAATAGCCGGTCGTGAAATTGGGTTCGCGCACCCGCATGACCAGTTCGTCGCCGTCAAGGCCATTGATGGCGCGCGCCGCTTCACGCAGATGCGAGAACGCAAGCTGCATGAACAGCGGACGGCGGTCGACCGTGATCGCATGCCGTTCGAGCAGGCGCGGGGCGGGCGTCACCCCTGCCATCGACGAGAGCACGATACTCACGTCAGGATGGCCCGGCAGGCCGGCGAACAGCACGACGCTTTCCGTGTCCGCGTCGTCGTACGGATCGAGCACGATGGCATGGTCAAGACAAAACCCCGGCTCGCGCGGTATCTCGCCGGGCTGCATCGCGCGAAACCGGCGCAGCACGCGTGCCAGTCCGTCCCCGCTGCCCGGCGCCATGCCCTGCGCCTGCGCGTCGATGCTGACGTGGGGTAGTCTCAACAGGCCAAGCACGTCCACGTCTTCAATCGCCACGACATGACCGTTTTCGATGGTCTGGGCCGGGCGCCGGTTGTGTACGAACACCTTGCCCTGCCCCGTCGCAGACAGCAAGTCCTTCGCCGACTCCAGCTTGCCGTACTCGTCTTTCCCGTCAAGCAGCGTGTTTTCCAGTGCGCCAAGACGTTCCGTGAAGTCGTCGTCCGTTTCACGATCGGTGCTGACAACGTCGTAACCGCCGACGAAGCCACGTCGCAGACGCACCGTCGCCTCGGCGGGAAGGTCGATCAGGAAACGGCCCACGCAGACGGTCTTCATCGTGCCGGTCATCTTTGCCACCTTTTGCCTATCCTCGTCGGTCTGGAACGAGTTCGCGAGAAAGGACACCAGCGTCAGGGCTGACGCCATCGCTATACCGACCCAACGCACATGGCGGCTCTTCAGCCGCTTCATCGGACTTCCTGAACGATCTTGACGATGAGATGGCGCGTCAGCAGCAGCATGTCTTCGTGCTGGAAACTGTCCTGGTGCCGAAAACCCGTTGGTGAGAACGCTCCGCGCACGTGCGCTGCCGCCCCTGCGCCGGATTGCAGCGGCACGGTTTCATCGCCTTGTTCGTCCTGCGGCCACAAGACAAAGCGCAGCCGGACACCGTTCGCGGTTTCCACCTCGCGCGTGTCGGCACTGCCTTTCCCACCATCGGCGACCAGCTTTGCCGCCCGCACGTTGGCGGTCGTGAGCACGGCTGGCGACGTCGAGGGCATGCGCGCCACCCAGCGAATCTTGCCATACGCTTTCAGCGTTTTGTCCGCGCCGTAAAAAGCGTAGGAGTGGCGGTGATAGTACGGCGTGCTCTTGCCGCCCTTCCCTTCGACGCCCAGAACCTGGCGATGAAAGCGCTCCGCCTCGTTGATTGCATCGAGAATTTTCTTGACCGGCCCCCCATGCAGCTTGGCGTAGCGCTGCGCCGGGTCCGCCAACGCCGGGTCGATCATCCGGTGCCACGACGTCATGTCCCGATACATATCGTAGGGATTGCCATCCGGTAGCGACACCATGTCGCGCAGATCCTCGTGCGCGTTCACGCCACGCAACGTTTTGATCACCAGCCACGGCGCCGGATAAAGATGATTCGGCAGCAGTTGCAGCAGGCCGGGCGCCACCGCCATCACCGGCATCGTCTTGGCGCTCGTGTCGCCGGCGATATCGGCGAACCCGGACGCCGCAAAATTGGCCAGTGGCCCGTTGGTAAAGTTGCCTGCCTCGGTGCCGCAGGCCATGCGCCGGTACGCAACCGGGGCGCCCAGCGCCGGCATCACGGCGTGCACGATGCCGGCGATGTCCGAGGCGCCGCCTGCCCCTTCGCTCAGGCGTGCGCAGGCACGCGCGACCAGTCCGCCCATCGAGTGGGTCACCAGGATCACGTGGCGGCATGCATGCTTGCGGTTGGTCCAGAAGGCGCGTATCCCGTCGATCCGTGCGCGCAGGCGTTTTGCCGCGACGTCGCACGACGCCAGCCAGTTGTAGCCGAAGGCATAGACCGGATACTGGTAGCC
Source organism: Oxalobacteraceae sp. CFBP 8761 (assembly GCA_014841595.1). Classification (NCBI taxonomy): domain Bacteria; kingdom Pseudomonadati; phylum Pseudomonadota; class Betaproteobacteria; order Burkholderiales; family Oxalobacteraceae; species Oxalobacteraceae sp. CFBP 8761. The sequence goes on from JACYUE010000001.1 coordinate 2,573,860, forward strand.
GGCGTAGTGTTCGAGTTCGGCTTCGGTGACATGCTCGATCTGCCGCACGCCCCAGCGTTCGGGGTCGCACTGCATCACCCGCTTCCAGTGCAGGCGCACCAGGCGCGCCCCCTGGGGCGAGAGCTGGAACGTCTTGTCCAGGTTGCGTTGCAGGTCGACCAGCAGCGCGCCGTACGAGTCGGCGTGGATTTCTCCCCAGCCCCGCTCGCGCATGACGTCCGGCTCCAGGCCGCAGAGCGGGAAGTCGAGTTCGCCGTCAGGATCCACCTCGAGGATGGCGGGATCGAGGATGCGCTGGCGCAGTGCAGGCGCGCGTGTTTCCCATACGTCGGCCTCGCGGTATTTGCCGGCGAGGTGATTCGGTGGGCGCCATGCGGGCTCGCCCGCGCGCAGCGCGTCGTCGTCACGCTTGTTCAAACTGGCACGCGCCCGCAGGTTCGAGCCCATGCTGCCGGGAACGAAAATGACGGGAATGACCTTGCGCGATCCGATCGTCACGCGCGCGCGCACCTTGAATGCAACTGGCGTGGCGACCGTGTGGGCCACCAGGCTGCCGTCGCGCTCGACGGTGGGCTGGTGAATGGGCCGGGTCGGCTCGCTCATGCTCTGTCCGTGCTGGCGGGCGTCGGATCGCTGGACTGGTCATCGGCCAGCAGACGGAATTCGATGTCGCCCATGGCGTAGCTGTGAAGGATGCCCGTGCGGCCTTCATCGTCGGTAATGCCTTCGATGCGGGTGCCGTCCTCGTGCTGCGCGATATAGCGCTGCCCCCTGGCCGGCAGGTTGGTCTGGCGGTCGACGACCACCACGCGCTCATCGGTTTCGAGGATGGTGGCCGGCAGCCGCAGGCCAGCCGGCATGCCGCCACCGCCTGTGAGGTAGTCGACGCTGGCGGCCTTGATGACGTGGTTGCCGCTGCTCTGGTGGGTGATCGCGCCGCCGTGCCAGTCGGTTTGCGTGCCCTGCGACACCACCTTGACCGACGGCGCTTCGAGCTCGATGCCGGTGGCGGCGATCAGGCGAATCCGGTTGGACGACTTGATCTCGATATCGCCCTTGTGCGTTTCGACGACGATGTCGCCGCGCGCCGCAATCAGTTTCATGCCCAGGTCATACGCGAACAGGCTGAGCGCACGCGACGCCCGCAAAAACAAGCTGCGCCCGGCCGCCAGTTCGGTGTCGCCGGTCGAGACGATGTCGATCTTGGTGCGCGCGGCCAGCGCGATGGCGTCATCGCTGGCCAGCACCACCCCGGCCGGCGCGCTCACCGCCACCATCGGTGCGCCGCCCTGCGCCAGGCCTGGGGCCACATTCGAACCGTCGTGCCAGCGGCGCAGGCGCTCGGTGAGCTCGGCCAGGCGCGGGCTGGCCGCATGCTCTTCGCCGTGCGCGCCCGCCAGCCGGCCCAGTTCATCGAGCACGCCGTGCATCACCTCGGCGATGCCGACCAGCGCGCCGCGTTCCAACTGGGCGCCACCATCGGCGTCGCTGCCGCCGGCACTGAGCAGGATGCCTTCGCCGCCGCGCACGGCAACGGCCTTGCTGCTGCGAAGCTCGGCGCCCTCACCGCGTGCCCTGGCCGTGCCACTCGAGCGAGGATCGGACAGCCAGCCCAGATTGAGTTCGGCAGCCGCGTGGTCGCTCGCCAGCTGCACGCCGATCTGGCCCGGTGTATCGTCGAACAGCAACTGCCCGCCACGCGCGCCGCCAATCTCACGGCTGCGCATGCCGGCCAGGTAGCGGTTGCCCGGCAAGCCACCCGCGCGGCTGAGCGCGGGTGGCTGCGAACGCTCGTTGTACAGCTGTGACAGGATCACGGGCCGGTCGGGATCGCCGCCCATGAACGCCACCAGGACCTCGGTGCCCACGCGCGGCATGCCAAGCGTGCCCGATTGCTGCTGGCTGCCAGCGCCAGCCCCGGCCCAGTTGGACGCGACGCGCACCCAGGCCGAGTCGGCGGGCGTACCCGACGCCCCCGCCCCATGTGCGTGCCGGTGGTCGTCCGTGCGCATGCCGGGAAAGCGGATCTTGACGCGGCCCAGCGCATCGCAATGGACTTCTTCGCCAGGCGGACCGGTCACGATGGCGCTTTGCAGTTGCGGATGCGGCAGGTCGGTACGCGGGTCGAACCCGGGGGCCAGCGGAATGCCGCGCCGCACGGCGTCGAAGCTGGCCCGCACGCGTATGGCGCCGGATGCAGCCGAAGATGCGGGCGCATGCGCCAGCGCAGCCCCGGCCACTGACGCCAGCACCGACGCCGCAAACGCGCAGTCGGCGCCAGTGAGCGCCGTTCCCATCAGCCGCCGCACGCGCTGCGCAACGTCAGCCGGCAGGTTGTTCTCGGCCTCGACCTGCAGTGCGGTGATGACGAAGTCGCGTTCGGCGGGCGGGTGCGTGTCGATCTCGGGATGGCCGCCAAGGGTGAACCACTCGCCGGCGCGCAGGTCGCGCACGGTGCCCGCGCCATGAAAGCATTTGGTGTCGAGCTCGTGCCGGTTCATGCGCAGCTGCCCCAGGCGCCAGTGGTCTTCGACATCGTTGCCGGCATGGGGCATCTCGACCTGGTAGTCGTCCAGGCTGGCGGCCAGCCCATTGCCGCTGGGCCCCTGGTCGGCCATGCCACGCGCGGTGGCCGTCATGAAGCTGGTGCCCAGCGGATTGCGATAATCCCAGCTGTGCCGCGTCGTGCTGCCAGCCTGCAGGCGGCGCGCGGCGCACCATGACACGATCGTGTCGCGCTCTTCGCTGGCGCCGCCCTGGTGGTAGCGCACGGCGCCGGCGCTATTACGGGGCAGCGTGCTGGGATCGTTGAACAGCACCAGCGTGTGGGCAGGTGACGCGTCGCGTTCGCTGCCCGCCGTCCTGCTGCGCGCGTGGCCGGGGCGGAAGGTCCAGGCCACGCCACGCCGGCGCAGCAGGCGGCGCACGAAGGCGGCGTCGGACTCGTTGTATTGCATGGTCTGCTCGCGCGGCGGAAACTGGCGCGGGTCGAACAGCGGATCGAGTTCGTAATCGAAGGCGCTGGCCAGCACGCTGTTCGACAGGCGCCATTCATCGAACAGCACCTGCACGATCTCGAGTTCGTTCTGGTAGCGAAACACGCGGCTGTTGATGCGCTTTTCCATGATCGCCAGCGCGTCGCGGATCACCAGCTGGTACACGCCCAGGCCACCGTCGAAATCGCCGGCGCGTGCTTCGGCCACGATGCCGCACACGCCGCGCAAGCCGCCACGATCGGTGACAAGCGCGACTTCGGCCGGCAGCGCGATCAGTTCCTTGAGCGGCAGGCGCGGTGTGGACGCAACGCAGGTGACGGTGTACTCGAGGCCACCGCAAATGGCTTCGCTGCCCGTGACACGTTGCGGCAACAGGATGGTGGCAAGTGGATGATCAGCATGGCCGAGACGCAGCCGGATGGGCCGGTGCGCTCCCGATAGCGAACGGTCGTTCTGCAGCATGCGCAGGAATTCGCTGGCGTTGTCCACGTGAATCTCCTGTCCATCCAATGCGCTTCGCGGGGAAGCACATCTTGGCACGCCGTACTGATGGCGTTTTGTCAGGTGTCACAGATGCCAGGCGCCGTTTCGGGAACTTCGCAGGGCCGCCTGGCTAGACGGCAGCGCACAAGCCGGCCAGGCGCGGGATGGCGGCCAACGAGGCGCGATGGGCAGCGATGCGCACGACATTCGTGTCCACGCCGCGCAATTCGGCCAGCGCCGCGCCGATGCCCGGCAAATTCTCGGGGCTGTTGCGGCCCGGATGAATCCAGCTGGGGGCGATGTCGGGTGAGTCAGTTTCCAGCACGATCCAGTCGAGCGGCAACTCCGTGGCGAGGCGCCGGATCTGCAGCGCACGCGTAAAGGTCAGGTTGCCGCCGAAGCCCAGGTGCAGCCCGAGGTCGATGAAATTCTGCGCCTGCTGGAAGCTGCCATTGAAGGCATGCGCGATGCCGCTCGGCGGGCGGATCTGGCGCAAGTGCTTGAGCACCTGGTCCTGCGAGCGGCGCACATGGGTCATCACTGGCAAGCCGAAGTCGCGCGCAATGCGCAGCTGTTCGCGGAAGAACCGCGCCTGCTTCTCGCGCATCTCGGGCGTGGTGAGTTCGGGGATGAAGAAATCCAGGCCGATTTCACCGATGCCCACGAAGCGCGGATCGCCCATCGCCGCTTCGACGCGCGTGCGCAGGTACGCCAGGTCGTCATCGTGTGCCTGCGGCACGCACATCGGGTGGATGCCCAGCGCATAGCAGGCGTTCGGGCTGCCCGCGGCCAGCGCGGCAACGGTATCGAAATTGCCCCGCTCGACCGCCATGATGACGATCATCGAGACGCCGGCCGCGTCGGCCCTGCGCGCCACGCCAGCGCCATCGCCGCCGTATTCGCGGGCGTCGAGGTGAACGTGCGTATCGATCCACATGGCGTCAGCCCTCTGCAGCCTGCAGCCCGTGCTCGGTCATGCGCAGCACGCGGTCGCAGCGGCGCGCCAGTTCCATGTCGTGCGTGACGATCACGAAGGCGGTGCCCAGGGTGCGCGACAGTTCGAGCATCAGGTCGAAGATGATCTGCGCGGTCGTGTGATCGAGGTTGCCGGTCGGTTCATCGGCCAGCACGCAGGCCGGTTGCGTGACCAGCGCGCGCGCCAGCGCGACCCGCTGGCGCTCGCCGCCGGACAATTCGCCCGGGCGGTGCATGACGCGTTTGCCCAGGCCCACGCGTTCGAGGATAGCCTGCGCCAGCGTCAGCGCCTCGGCGCGAGGCATGCGCCGAATCAGGAGCGGCATCATGACGTTGTCGAGCGCCGTGAATTCAGGCAGCAGGTGGTGGAACTGGTAGACGAAGCCCAGCGCCGTGTTGCGCAGTTCGCCGCGCCGCGATTCGGACAGGCTCGCAAAATCCTCGCCGCGCAGGCTGACCGTGCCGCTGCTCGGCGTATCCAGGCCGCCGAGCAGGTGCAGCAGCGTCGACTTGCCCGAGCCGGACGCGCCGACAATCGCCACGCGCTCGCCACGATAGACGGCAAAGTCGATGCCGTCGATGACGCGCACGATGGCATCACCCTGGTTGAAGGTCTTGCCCAGGCCACGGCAGGCCAGCACGGGTACGTCGTTGGTGTTGTTCACGTGGTTCATTGAATCGTTCATCAGATTATTCATAGCGTAGCGCCTCTGCCGGCTTCACGCGCGAGGCGGCCCAGCTTGGGTAGATCGTGGCCGCAAAGGCCAGCACCACCGACACGATGCCGATGGTGACGACGTCCGGCGTGTACAGCTCGGACGGCACGGTACTGATCAAATAGATATCCTTGGACAAGAACTCCACGCCCAGCAAGCGTTCGATGAACGGCACGATGACACCGATGTTCTTGCTCACGCCCACGCCCATGGCCACGCCCGCGAGCGTGCCGAGCACACCGACGACCGCGCCCTGCACCATGAAGATTTTCATGATCGAGCCGGGCGAGGCGCCCAGCGTGCGCAGGATCGCGATGTCGGCCTGCTTCTCGGTCACCGTCATCACGAGGCTCGACACCAGGTTGAAGGCGGCCACCGCGATAATCAGCGTCAGAATGATGAACATCATCTTTTTTTCGGTCTGCACCGCAGCGTACCAGTTGGCGTTGAGCTTGGGCCAGTCGCGCACGACCAGGTCGCCCTTCATCGAGGCCTTCAATTCGGCCGCAACTTGCGGCGCTTCGCGCATGTTCGCGATGCGCAGGCGCAGGCCCGATGGCGCCTGCTGGCGCTCGAGCCGCTGCGCATCCTCGATGTGCACGAACGACAGCGCCGCATCGAAGTCGAAGTGCCCGGCCTCGAAGATGCCGGCCACCGTGAAGCTGCGCGTGCGCGGCACCATGCCGGCCGGCGTGACCTGGCCCTGGGCCAGCACCATGGTGACCTTGTCGCCCATGCCCACGCCCAGCGCGCGCGCCAGCGCATAACCGAGCACGATATTGAAGCTGCCGGGCTTCAGGGCATCGAAGCTGCCGGCGCGGATCTGCTTTGCCACCGTCGACACATTGTCTTCGACGCCGGGCAGCACGCCGCGCACGATCGACGGGCGCATGATCCCGTCGCGCACCAGCAGGCCCTGGGTTTCGACGAAGGGGGCCGAGCCCAGTACGGCCGGATTCTGCGCCGCCTCTTTCGCCTTGGCCTGCCAATCCGGCATGCTGCCCGATGCATCGAACACCTCGATGTGGGCCAGCACCGACAGCATGCGGTCGGTGACCTGCTTCTGGAAGCCGTTCATCACCGACAGCACGATGATCAGGGCCGCGACGCCGAGCGCGATGCCGGCCACGGAAATGAGCGAGATGAACGAAATGAAGCTGCTGCGACCGCTGCTCTTGCCAGCGCGCGTGTAGCGCAGGCCGACCTGCCACTCGTACGGCAGTTTGTGGATGGTGCTCATGAATTTTCGTGCTTCAGATTGGAATCGGGGCGGACGACACAGGCGCGGTTACTCATAGCGCAGTGCCTCTGCCGGTTTCACGCGCGAGGCGGCCCAGCTTGGGTAGATCGTGGCCAGGAACGACAGCAGCACGGCCACGCCGCCGATCCAGCCAACGTCGGCCCACAGCAGTTCGGACGGCATCTCGCTGATCAGATACACCTCTTGCGACAGGAAGTGCACGCCCGAGACGCGCTCGATGGCCGGCACGATGACGTCGACATTGAGCGCCACCAGCACGCCCAGGCCCACGCCGAGCAGGCCGCCCAGCAGGCCCACGAGCGTGCCCTGCACCATGAAGATTTTCATGATCGCGCGTGGCGAGGCGCCCAGCGTGCGCAGGATGGCGATGTCGGACTGCTTGTCCTTGACGGTCATGACGAGCGTCGAGACCAGGTTGAACGCGGCCACCGCCACGATCATCGTCAGGATAATGAACATCATGTTCTTCTGCGACTGCACGGCCGCGAACCAGACGGTGTTGACCTTGGTCCAGTCGCGCATGATCAATTCACCCGGCATCGAGCGCTGCAGTTCATAGGCCACGCGTGGCGCCTGGTGCAGGTCTTGCAGGCGCAGGCGGATGCCGGCCGGTGCCGTGGCGCCTGTCGCCACCTGGGCGTCGTCGATATTGATCAGGGCGAGCGTGGAATCGAACTCGAAATGGCCGGCTTCGAAAATGCCGGACACGGTCAGCGCGCGCGTGCGCGGCAGCGGGTTCTCGCCCGGCGTGCTGGCGCCGCCCAGGATGCCGCTGCTGGCCACGAGCAGCGTCACGCGGTCGCCCACATCGACGCCCAGCGACTTGGCCAGCGCGCGGCCCAGCACGACGTTGAACGAGCCGGCGCGCAGTGATTCGAAGCTGCCGGCCTTCATCTGGCGCGTGATGTCGGATACCTGCGCCTCTTCGACGGGCGCCACGCCGCGCAGCAGCGCCGGCTTCATGACGCCATCGACCAGCAGCATCGATTGCGCGTCGATGAACGGCGCGGCGGCCTTGACCTCGGGGTTGCGCAGCGCCTGCAGGCTGGTGGCGCGCCAGTCGGGCAGCGCGCCGCGGCTGTCGAAAATCTCGACGTGGGCCAGCATCGACAGCATGCGGTTGGTGACTTCCTTCTGGAAGCCGTTCATCACGGACAGCACGACGATCAGCGCGGCCACGCCGAGGGCGATGCCGGCCACCGAGGCCATCGAAATGAAGGAGATGAAGCTGTTGCGGCCGCTGCGCTTGCCGGCGCGCGTGTAGCGCAGGCCGATCTGCCATTCGTAGGGGAGTTTGTGGGTGATGCTCATGCTGTCCGTGTCGACCGATCCGCTGTGTTTTTGTATTAGTAGCGCAGCGCCGGGCTGCATCAGCCCGGCAGTTTGCCAGACAAAACGGGATTGTGGCGCAATTATCAAAAACCCACTAGGGCATTCCAGTGGGCATGCGGAGCAGAAACGGGATGGCGATCCGCTGGCGGCGGCGATTTGCCCTAGAATAGCGGGATGGCTCATATTACGCTCGTCCTGCCGTTCGCTCTGCCGCTTCCCGAATTTGCTCCCGACCTGATCCGCGCGATGAACACGCCGGCGCTGGCGCTGCTGCTCTCACGCACGTCGAGCGCCACGCGCACGCGGACGGCCGAACATACCCATGCCCTGTCCCATGAAACCTGGCTGGCGCGCGCGCTCGGCGTGGGCGCCGCGGGCAGCGTCGACGTGGCCGTTGCCGCCATGCGCGGCTTCGGGCTGGATCCCAATGGTGGCAACTGGTACATCGTGTCCCCCGGTCATATCCAGATTGCGCGCACGCACCTGACGATGGCCGATACGCGCCAGGTACCGCTGGCCGATGACGACAGCCGCGCGCTGTTCGCCACGGCGGCCGAACTCTGCGAGAGCATTGGTCATGCGCTGCGCTACGGCGATGCGCAGACATGGTTTTTGCGCGCCGACGACTGGACCGGTTTCGAGACCGCCACGCCCGATACGGTCGTGAACATGGACCTGACGGATTTCATGCCGAAGGGGCAGCCGGCGCTGGCCTACCGGCGCCTGCAGAACGAAGTCCAGATGGCGTGGCATGCGCATCCGGTAAACGCCGCGCGCGAAACGCAGCGGCTGCCGATCGTGAACGCGTTCTGGATGTGGGGCGCGGGCCGGACGGCGCCCGCAGCGACGCAGCCGCTGGCCAGTGTTGCCGTGCCGAGCTGGCTCGGTGCGCTCGGCGATCAGCGGTTCGAGACGCTCGACCGGTTGGCCGACCTGCTGTCAACCGACCGCACGCTGGTGGTCGGCCCGCTGGCCGAAGCGGCGCAGGCAGCCGACTGGGGCGTCTGGCTGCAGGTGATGCAGCAACTGGAAGATACGCTGTTCGCACCGCTGCTGGCTGCCGTCAAGGCGGGCCGCGTGAGCAAGCTGACGCTGGTGCTGAGCAGCCGCGAAGGCCTGCTGGAGACGACGACGAGCGCGCTGGCGCAGCGCAAATTCTGGCGCAGCCCGACGCTCGACGCACTGAAGTGAGAACACTGGTGAGCGCACTGAAATAACCCGACCGAGACAGACATTGACCCTGAAGACCCGACTTTCCACCCGCCCTTGCCCGTTCCGCACCTCCGAACTGCTGCGCCAGGATGGCGTGCACCCCGTGCTGGCCCGCATCTACGCGTCGCGCGGCCTGCTCGATGCGCGTGAGCTTTCGAGCGAGCTGGCGGCCCTGTCGCCGCCGTCCGGCCTGAAGCACATCGACGCCGCCGCCGCGTTCCTGGCCGACGCCATCGGCGCCGGCAAGCGCATGACGATCGTCGCCGACTACGATTGCGATGGGGCCACCGCCTGCGCGGTCGCCCTGCGCGGTCTGCGCGCGATGGGCGCGCAGGTCGACTACATCGTCCCGAACCGCTTCGAATACGGCTATGGCCTGACGCCCGAAATTGTCGCACTCACCGCGCGCGAAAAAGCGCCCGACATCATCGTCACGGTCGACAACGGCATCGCCAGCGTCGACGGCGTGCTCGCGGCAAACCAGTTGGGCATCGACGTCGTCGTCACCGACCACCACTTGCCGGGGGACGTGCTGCCGGCGGCGCGCGTGATCGTCAACCCGAACCAGCCCGAGTGCGGCTTCCCGAGCAAGAACCTGGCCGGCGTGGGCGTGGTGTTCTACGTACTGCTGGCCCTGCGCGCCGAATTGCGCCGGCGCGGCGTATTCGACGCACAGACGCAGCCCAAGCTCGACAGCCTGCTCGACCTGGTCGCGCTGGGCACGGTGGCCGACGTCGTCAAGCTCGATGCCAACAACCGCATCCTCGTTGCACAAGGCTTGAAGCGCATGCGCGCGGGCCGCATGCATGTTGGCGTGGCGGCGCTGTTCCGGGTGGCCGGCCGTGAGGCGCGCTGCGCCACGCCGTTCGACCTGGGCTTTGCCGTCGGCCCGCGCCTGAACGCGGCCGGCCGCCTGCAGGACATGGCGCTCGGCATCGAATGCCTGACCACCGACGACGAAGGCCGCGCCTGGGCCATCGCCCAGCAACTGAACGAAATCAATCTCAAGCGCCGCGAAATCGAAGCCGAGATGCAGGACACCGCGCTGCTGCACCTGGACACGTTCGAGCCAACCGGCGCCAGCACGATCACCGTGTTCGACGAAGGCTGGCACCAGGGCGTGATCGGCATCGTCGCCTCGCGCCTGAAAGAGAAATTCTACCGCCCGACATTCACCTTCGCGCCAGCCGGCGACGGCATGATCAAGGGCTCGGGCCGCTCGATTCCGGGCTTTCACTTGCGCGACGCGCTGGACCTGGTGTCCAAGCGCGTGCCGGGCCTGATCGACAAGTTCGGCGGCCACGCGATGGCCGCCGGCCTGTCGCTGCGGCACGACAATTTCGACACCTTCTGCCAGGCCTTCGAAGCCGTCGGCCAGGCATGGCTGACCGAAGCGCAGCTCGAACGCATCATCGAAACCGACGGTCCTCTCGAAGACGAGTTCTATTCGACCCAGTTCATCGAACTGATGGACGGCCAGGTCTGGGGCCAGGGCTTCGCGCCACCGGTCTTCTGCGACGAGTTCCGCGTCGTCAGCCAGCGCATCCTGAAAGAGCGTCACCTGAAGCTGCAGCTTGAAAAGAACGGCCGCCGCTACGACGCCATCTGGTTCGGCCACACCGACAGCCTGAGCGACCGCGCCCGCGTCGCCTTCCGCCTCGACGCCAACGAATACAACGGCGTCACCAAAGTCCAGCTACTGGTCGAGCACGCCGAATCCGCCTGACCGCTTGGGCCGAGCACCTGAGCAATTGCAAAATAATTCGACTCTGACCCCAATTGCAGCACGCTCGAATTGAGGCAATTGCCCAATAATTCGACTCTGACCCTCATTGTTACGTTTACTGCAGAGTCCGCCTAACAATTAGGGTCAGAGTCGAATTGTTTGATAACTATTTGCGGGCGGGATACTTACAGGCGACATGATCCTGGCGTGTTCGCTATGATGAGCCGGTTTGCCGGTTTGGCCATTCCCCTCTCATTCCCTGTGCGCTGGCTGGCTGCTGGCGGGAGCATGCATGTTTTCGATCATTATTAATTTTCTCGGCTCACTGATGCATTTTTACGTGGCGCATCGCCTGTATGCGCTGGGGCCGGTTCGTGCGCGCGTGCCGGCGCGTGTCTGGTGGGTGGGCGCTGTGCTTCTGTGGGCGTTTTATCTGTGGGGCGTGCAACTCGGGGATGCGGCGCTGGACTGGCTCTGGTGGCCGGGGCAGTTCTCGATGACGTGGCTTGGCGTGCTGTTCTGTATGACGCAGTATCTGCTGCTGGCCGACATCATCACAGGTTTTGGCTTCTGGCTGCGGACCTGGGCGCCGCGCATTCTGGCCGTTGGCGCGATCGCGGGCGTCTCGGTCAGCGCCTTTGCGATTTTTCAGGCGATGCGCGCGCCGGCCATCGTCGAGCAGGAAGTCACCCTGCCCGGCCTGCCCAAGGCGCTCGATGGCACCGTGCTGGTGGCAATCAGCGATACGCACCTTGGGGCCCAGCGCCGTGCGGAGTGGCTCGGCGCGCGGGTCGACCAGATCAATGCCCTCGATCCGGATGCCGTCGTGATGCTGGGCGACCAGGTTGAAGATGAACCGATCAACGACGCCCAGCTCGCACCTGTCCTCAAACGGCTGCGGCCCGCCATGGGCGTCTGGGCCATTACTGGCAACCATGAATACTATGGCGACGCCGGCGGCACGATCCACGAGTTCGCAGCCGGCGGCGTCAAGTGGCTGCGCGACCAGCACGTCGAGATCGCACCAGGCCTGCACCTGGCGGGCCTGGACGATATCGGGCGCGCCCGGCGCGGTGGGCGCGACGTGAATGCCGGTCTCGAACGCATGCTGCCCAAACGGCTGGACGGTGCGACGATCCTGCTCTCGCACATCCCCGACCCTCTACTAATCGAGCGCGCTGCGCAAAAGGACATCGACCTGATGCTGTCCGGGCATACCCACGGCGGCCAAGTCTGGCCATTCACGTATCTGGCCCAGCGCGAGTTTCCCTATCTGGTGGGCTGGTACCGCATCGGCCACATGCAGCTTGTGGTCAGCCGCGGTGCCGGTGGCTGGGGCCCGCGCATGCGGCTCTGGCAACCCGGCGAGATTCTCAAGCTGACCCTGCGCGCCCAGCCTTGACCCAGGGGCATGAGCACCCCGCCGCCACTCACGGCGCGATGGGTGGCCTGTACGTTTGCCCGTGCCGCATCACGAAGAACGCATCGTCCGCCACACCCTGCGCCGCGCGCGCCAGTGCCAGGTCGCGCGGCGCCTGGTCGAGGCGCTCCTGCCCCATCGGATAGGTCCCCCAATGCATGCCCACGCTGCGCTTGACGCGCAGCTCACGGTGGATGCGCACCGCCTCGTCGGGACTCACGTGCGAATTGCGGTACCACAGCGGCTGGTAGGCCCCGATGCCGATGGCCGCGAGATCGAAGCCACCGAAGCGCGCGGCGATGTCGCCGATGTCCTTCGAATAGCCCAGGTCACCCGAGAAGAAGAATGCAAACCCCGGGCGCGTGACGGCAAAGCCGCCCCACAGTGTCGCGTTGCGGTCCCACAGCGAGCGGGCCGACCAGTGATGCACCGGCAGCAGGTGCAGTTCCAGCCCCCGGTATGCCGTCTTTTCCCACCAGTCGAGCTTGACGATGCGCGAGCGGTCGCCCCCCGTCACGTTCTTCGCGAGCCAGATATCGACGCCCAGCGGCGCCACCAGCAGCGGCGGCCCGCCCGGCTGGCGGTACAGCGCGCGCAGCGACGCCTTCGACAAGTGGTCGTAGTGAGAATGACTGAGCAGGATGACGTCGATGCGCGGCAAGTCGGCCAGCGCCACACCGGGCGCCTGATGGCGCCTGGGTCCCGCGAACGGCAGCGGCGAAGCACGCTCGTCGAACACGGGGTCGATCAGGATGTTCACGCCGGTTCCGCTCTGGAACAGGAACGTTGCGTGGCCGATCCAGGTCAGCGCCGGTTCGCTGTGATTGGCGTGAATGAAGGCCAGGTCGGGCGCCACCGGCGCGATCGGCGCAAGCGGTGCACGCACGGCGGCGTCCTCGGTCCAGTTGGCGATCCGCGCCGCCCAGCCCTCGAAGAAGCCGCGCGGCGGCCGCTGATACGCAGGGTTGGCTGGATAATTGTTCGCAAAGCCTTCGACGCGATGATGGGTTTTGGCGGCGTCGTAATAGGGATTATGGTGCGCGCAACCGGTTGCAAGCAGAGCGCACGCAAGAACGGAAGCAGTCAGCAATGGCGTCAGTATGGTGCGCATGCGGCAATACCCGAACGGTCAAAAAGGCCAGTATAGGCGGTGTTACCGACGACGCGCGGGATGCGAATCGTCGCGTCGTTTCGGCGCGTAACGACGCGTCTTTTATCAGCGCCCAATGTTCTTTCTCGCTGCTTTACGGTAGGATAGCGCCTTTTCCCGGTCACGATCGTACGCTGGCGCCCGCGACATTGGCATGACTTTACCGGTGAAAAATTCATTGCCCGAACCCCGTGCGCAACGCACTTGCCGGGTTCTTCGACTGGAAGCGAATGGAGAAGTCCGCGATCCCCCGGCCGCCTAGACATCATGCGATCCTTCTCGGCGGCCTGCTGCTTGCCGTGCTGGTGCTCGTGATCGCCGCGGAGGCGCTGCGCTGGCGCGGCGCGTCTGGTGCAGCTGCCATGCCCACCGTGACCACGGCGAGCCCTGGCCGCGTGACGCTCACCGAACTCTCGCACGCCCACATCCCCGCGCCGCGCGGCATGCCATCGGCCCACGCCAGCACGCTGGCCGCCCTGCCAGGCAATCGCATGCTCGCGTTCTGGTGGGCCGGCAGCCGCGAGAGCGGTCCGGATGTCAAAGTCTTTGCCTCGACCTGGGCCCACGGTGCGTGGAGCGCGCCAAGGATGGTCGCCAGCCGCGATACGCTGGGCGCCGAACTGGGTTTCGGCGTGCGCCGCATCGGCAACCCCGTCGCCTGGACCGACCGCGCCGGCAAGATCCACCTGTACGTGGTGGCCACGGGCCTGGGCGGCTGGGCCGCCGCGCGCATTGCGCACCTGGTGTCGAACGACCAGGGCGCTACCTTCCACGTGCGCCGGATCCTGCCGACCTCGCCCCTGTTCAACACCAGCGCGCTGGTGCGCACCGCACCGCTGATGCTGAGCGATGGCGGCTGGTGGCTCCCCGTGTATTTCGAGATCGGCAACAAGTACCCGATGCTGATGGCGTTCGACGCCGACGGCAACCCGACCACGCTGGCGCGCATCGGTAACAGCACCACGACGCTGCAGCCGGCCCTCGTGGCCATCTCGAAGAACGAAGTGCGCGCCGTGATGCGCGACGACAGCGAACAGCAACTGGTCCAGCATGCGGCAAGTCTCGATGGCGGCGCCACCTGGCGCGATCTGCCGGCGCTCGACCTGCCCAATTACAGCACGTCGGTCGCCGCGATACGCCTTTCCAGCGGCCAGTTCCTGATGCTGCATAATCACGTCGAAGGCGGCGCGTCGGCGCGCAGCATCCTGCGCCTGTCGATCTCGGACGACATGCGCAGCTGGCGCACGATCGCCGACATCGCCAAGGGGCCGGCCGGCGACGAATTTTCGTACCCGTCGATGCAGCAGGTCGGCAACGAACTGCACATTACCTACACCTGGCAGCGCCAGGCGATTGCGCACCATCGCTACCGTATTCAACCGGAAGGTTCCACCTAGATGACACTGCCGGATCTCGCAAGCCAGATCGTGTACGGCCGCATTGGCTGGGCGATTGTCGCCGCCACCGTGGCCTGCGCGCTGTGGCGCGGTGCGGCGCCGCTGTCGCGCACCGGGGTGGCTGCCATCCTTGGCGGCACACTGGCCCTGATGGCGCTGCCCGGCAACCTGTCGCCCGCCTGGTACCTGGGTCTGGCGTTCCAGTATCCGAGCGGCCTGCTGGTAGGCTGCTGCCTGGTCCGCCTGACGGAGCGCTGGAACGGCGCCCGCCGCAGCGCGGCCATGCCGCCATCGCTGGCAGGGGTGCTGGCCGTGGCCGGAACGCTGCTGTACGTCGACGCAGTCGGCTTTCTCACGAGCGGTTACTATTACGCCGGTTTCGGCAGCGTCCTGGCGCCGCTCGTCGCGGTCATCCTGGCCGGCGCCTGCGCACTGGCGATCGTGCGGCATCATGCACGCGGGACTGCGGCAGCGGTGCTGGGCGCGGTCGTCCTGTTCTCGGTGCTGCGCCTGCCAAGCGGAAATCTGTGGGACGCCCTGCTCGACCCGCTGCTGTTTGGCTGGGCCATTGCGGCGCTGCTGGCCGGCGCGCTGCGCCGCAGGGGGCGCCGCGTCGCTGATCGCAGCCCATCAAGTCATAGCGATCCCGATTCCGCACCGGGCCCCGCGCTGCAGCCAATCGCGGCTGAACATTTTACGTCTCTGAAGGAGCAAGTTGGTGGTCAATAAGTTAGCAGTCAATCATCCCTGGTACAAACATCCGGTCATCATTTCGGCCACCATCATCAACGCTTTCATTCTGCTGCTGGCACTGGCATGGTCGGGCAATCCGCATGAGCTCTCGCGCCTGCTGGTCGAGGATGGCATCGTCGAATGGATGCAGTTCCTGGCGTTCTCGCTCACATCGGGCTTGCTCGGCTACGTGGCGGTGGACCGCTGGAAGAACGGCGGCATGCGGCTCGAAGTGCTGGTGCTGCTTGGCCTGACCGGTCTGGTGGCCGTGGCTGCACTGGAAGAAATCAGCTGGTTCCAGCGAATCCTGCAGATCCAGTCGCCCGAGTTCTTCCTGCAAAATAACCGCCAGGCCGAAACCAATCTGCACAACCTGGGTTTTGGCGAGGAAAGCCTGCACAAGGCCGTGCTGCTCAAGGTCATCCTGATTTCGGGCCTGATCCACAACCTGTTCCTGCCGCTGCTGGCGCGCAAGCGCCCTGCCGTGCGCACCTTCGTCGAGCGCTTCGGCCTGTACCTGCCGCCGCTGGCCGCCTCGATTCCGTACCTGGTGCTGGTGATCCTGTCGCACCTGCTGATCGACCATCCGCGCAAGGGCGAACTGGGCGAGACGTTCGGCGCCGTGCACTACCTCGCCACCGTGTTCGGCGCCTACTTCGTTGGCGTCGCCTACGACAAGAAGCCGCTGTTTGCGGGCCTGGATGCCCGCCGCGTCTCGGTGTTGTTTACGCTGCTGATGTTCTATCTCTTGATGACGGGCTGGATGCTCAGCGCCGGCGCTGGCGCGATCGTCACCGCGGTTGGCGCCGACTGAGTCGATCGTGCGCCAGCCGTACGGGGCTTGCGATCGATCCCGAATTGGAGTATAAATACTCCAAAACCGGAGGAATCATGAGCCTTGCCTATGCCTACCCCAAGAGCCGTTTCGAGCCGGCGACGCTGGTCGACCTGACATCCAAGGCCGAGCGCGAGCGTTTGTCGCGTTCGGCCCTGACGGGCTTTTTCCGGCTTGCCGCCGCCTGGGGCCTGCGTGACGACGATGCGCGCGAGCTGCTCGGCGGCCTGTCATCGTCGTCGTTCTACGACTGGAAGAAAAACCCCGACCGGGTGCTCGAAGTCGACCGCATCACACGCATCTCGTACCTGCTCGGCATCTACAAAAGCCTGCACATCCTGTATGGCGACAAGCTCGCCGACGAATGGGTGCGCCTGCCCAACACCAACCCGATTTTTGTCGGCCGCACGCCGCTCGCCTTCATGCAGGCCGGCGGCCTGCTGGCGATGCAAACCGTGCGCAAGCTGCTCGACGCCAGGCGCGGCGGCCTGTGAGCTCGCACGTCACGCCAAGGCTGACGCTGCTGCGCCAGCTCGATACCTGCCGCCTGATCCCGTCGCGCTTCGCCGATGTCGAAGACTCGGTGCTCGCCCCCCTGGCCGACAGCGACGACGCGCTGCGCGACCTGTTCGACCTGGATAACGCCACCAATGAACGCCTGCGCGCCGAATCCGGCCAGGCCCCTGGCATCGGCATGGACGAACTGGTGTTCGGCGTGCCGAACTTCCGGATCATCAACGCTGCGTTTACGTATGCGCGCCCGGAAGGCAGCCGTTTCAACGACGGCGAACGTGGCGCCTGGTACTGCGGGTTCGATGCGGCCACGTCGCTGGCCGAAGTCATCTTTCACAAGACCGTCGAATACGCCGAAATCAACCGTTTCGATGACAGCGTCAGCTACCAGTGCCTGCTGGCCGACTTCAGCGCGACCTTCCACGACCTGCGCGGCATCGCCGCTTTCGACGATTGCCTCGACCCGGCCAGCTACGTGGCCTCGCAGGCTCTGGCCAACGAGTTGCTGGCCGCCGGTTCGCTCGGCGTGATCTTCCCCAGCGTGCGCCAGGCCGGCGGCACGTGCCTGGCGTGCTTCCGCCCGGCGCTGGTGGGCAACGTGCGCAAGGCGCACACCTATCGTTTAACATGGGCGGGTTCGCCGCAACCTGCGGTCGAGATTCTTTGACCAGATGACCATGCACATGAAGACCAAACCCGAGAACGACACCGAACTGCACGACAAGATCAACCGCGAGACCGGCCGCGTCGCCTGGAGCGAGCTGCAACGCCACTTTGCCAGCGGCAGCGTGGTGTGGGTGTCGAGCACACTGGACCTGATCGATGTCGCACTGCGCATCGCGCACGACGACCGTGACAGCATCACGCGCTGGATGGGCGATGGCCAGGTGGCCAAGGTCAGCGACGAGCAGGCGCAAGCCTGGCTGGCGACGGATGCGACGCTGTGGGCATCGGTCGTGAGCCCGTTCGTGCTGGTGCAGGACGAGAAAAAGCCGGTGCACTGAAAAAAATGCCGGCCCTCGGGCCGGCATTTATGAAGGCAAAACGGCTTACTTCGACAGCTCAACCGCGTACAACGCCGTCCCCTTGCCGCTGCCATCGTCGGCCTTTACCTGGCTGACATTGCCGAGCCCCGCTTCGCGTGCCAGCCCTTCCAGGCCTGGCGCCGAATGGAATACCACCTGCCCCTTCGTCTCGACCCGTGCAAACCGCCAGCTGCGCGCCGCGCCATGCGACGCGCGCGTCAGTTCTTTCGCTGCGCGGATGTGCGCGATCAGGATGTCGCGGTTATTGTCGGGCGACGCGATGACGACATTGCTGCCATCGAGTCCCGGGAAGCCGCCACCGCCACTGGCGCGGTAGTTGTTGGTCGCAACCAGGAACGCCTGCGCCGGCGCCACCGGTTTACCCAGATACGTCAGGTTCACAATGCGCTCGCCCGGCTTCCTGGTCACGTCGATCTCGTAGCTGACATCCTTTGACGTGATCGTGTCGAAGTTAAAACTCGGGAAGCGCGTGTTGACCAGCTCCTGCGGCGCGGCTACCGCCGGGTCGATCGTGTTGAAACGCTGCGCCGCCGTCTCCAGCCACGCCTTCAGACCTGCGCCATCGACCTTCACCGCATACAGCGAGTTCGGGAACAGGTACAGGTCGGCCGCGTTGTTCAGCGCCAGGTCGCCGGCCGGCACGTCGGTGTAATCCGTCACGCTCGGAAACCCCGCCTTGAACGGCGCCGACACCGACAGCACCGGCACGCCGGCGTACTGCGGCAGGTTGGTCTTGACGTAGTTGCTCACGTACTCGGCCTGCGCGCGGTTGACGACTTCAAGCGCCGACGGGTCGCCCACGTCAGCGAAATAACTCGTCATGCGAAACGCCGAGCGCCCCACCGGCGTTTTCACGTACGCGATCGTCGCCTCGTGCTCGGCGCGCACCAGGGCGGCTACTTCAGCATCCGGTTCGACAAAGGTCTTGGGTCCCGTTTGCGTGGCGCGTGCCTGCACGGCGGTCTTGTCCTTGTCGACCGCCCAGGTCTTGCCGTCATAGGTCAGGTGCAGCTGGACCACGCCCAGGTGCTTGCCCCACTGGCTCGGCATCACGGTCGGCACGCCGTGCACCAGCCCTCGCACCTTGTCCACGCCCGGCAGGTTAAATTGCGGGACCGTGCTGTCGGCATTCGGGAACAGCTGGTGCGCGTGCCCCATCAGCATGACGTCGATGCCCGGCACCTTGGCCAGATGCCAGTTGGCGTTTTCCATGGCCGGCGAATACGGGCTGTCGTCCAGGCCACCGTGCGACAGCGCCACGATCAGCTGCGCGCCTTTCTTGCGCATCTCGGGGATGTATTTTTCCGCCGTTTCGCGCACGCCGGCGGTGACCACGCGGCCTTCCAGCCAGCGCTTGTCCCACGCCATGATGTCAGGCGGCGTGAAGCCGATGATGCCGACCTTTACCAGCGTTTCGACCGGCTTGCCATCGGGGCCGCGCGCCGTGATCTTCTTGTCGATGATCCGGTATGGCGCAAACAGCGGCGCTTTTGTTTGCAGGCTGTTCACGTTGGCCAGCACGATCGGGAACGCCGGACCGGCGCAGCGCGGGCCCTTGTCGACGCCCTTGACCTGGAACTGGCTGCCCGTGATCCGGTTCAGGAACGGCAGTCCGTAGTTGAATTCGTGGTTGCCAACCGTGCCGCCTTCATAGCCCAGCGCATTCATGATCTTGTAGATGCCCAGCACCTCGTTGCAAGCGGGCGGTTTGACCAGTGCCTGGTAGTCGGCGAACGCCGTGCCCTGGATCGTGTCGCCGTTGTCGAGCAACAGCGTGTTGGCGAATTCCTTGCGCGCCTGCCGGATCAGCGTGGCGGTGCGATCGACGCCGATCGAGGGCTCGGCAGCCAGCTTGTAATAGTCGTAGCCGACGACGTTGGCGTGCAGGTCGGACGTTTCCAGCACGGCCAGGACGGCGGTGGCGCCGGCGGGCGCTTTGGCCGCATAGGCAGGAGCATTGAACAGCAATGGAGCGAAGGTGGTGACGAGCGCGGTGCCGATCTGATAACGCAGGGAGCGGTTCATGGGTAATCCGGGTAACGAGACCGCGCGATGGTACCCCTTGCCCTGCCGCCGGGCAAGCCATAGCGCTACATTGGGGCTACGCGTCGGGTATAATCCCCGGTTCGATTCAACCCACATTGAGACTGCCGATATCATGGAAGCCGAACGCATCAACGCCATTTCCGCCCTGCTGAACGACCTGACGGGTCGTGAGGCCGAACTTCGGAGGTATCTTTGACTTCGATAAGAAGTCAGAGAAACTAGAACAGGTCAACCAGGAGCTGGAAGACCCGGCGATCTGGAATGACCAGAAGCGCGCCCAGGAAATGGGCAAAGAAAAGAAGGCGCTCGAGGGCGTCGTGCTGACACTCGAAAAAGCCAAGGCCGATCTCGCCGACGCCCTGGACCTGTTCCAGATGGCGCGCGAAGAAGGCGACGAAGACACGATGGAAGCCGTCGCGGGCGACGTCGAGGCGATCCAGAAGATCATCGAGGCCATGGAATTCCGCCGGATGTTCTCCAATCCGATGGACCACGCCAGCTGCTTCATCGACATCCAGGCCGGCGCCGGCGGCACCGAGGCGCAGGACTGGGCCTCGATGCTGCTGCGTCAATACCTGCGCTACTGCGAACGCAAGGGCTTCAAGGCCGAGATCCTCGAGCAGTCCGACGGTGAAGTCGCGGGCATCAAGACCGCCACCATCAAGGTCGACGGCGAATACGCGTATGGCCACCTTCGCACCGAAACGGGCGTGCACCGCCTCGTGCGCAAGTCGCCGTTCGACTCGGCCAACGGTCGCCACACGTCGTTCACCTCGCTGTTCGTGTACCCCGAAGTCGACGATTCGATCGAGATCGAAATCAATCCGGCCGACGTGCGCATCGATACCTACCGCGCGTCCGGCGCCGGTGGTCAGCACATCAACAAGACCGACTCCGCAGTGCGCCTGACGCACGGCCCGTCGGGCATCGTGGTCCAGTGCCAGAACGACCGCTCGCAGCACCGCAACAAGGCCGAAGCCTGGGACATGCTGCGCGCCAAGCTGTACGAACTCGAACTGCGCAACCGCATGAGCGAGCAGCAGAAGCTCGAAGACTCCAAGACCGACGTCGGCTGGGGCCACCAGATCCGTTCTTACGTGCTGGACCAGTCGCGCATCAAGGATTTGCGTACTGGCTTCGAGACCGGCAACACCAAGAACGTCCTCGACGGCGATCTTGATGATTTCATCTCGGCGTCCCTGAAGCAAAACGTATAAAGGCTTTCATCGCATGACGACACCCGCCCGCGCGCTGATCTTCGACATGGATGGCACCATCGTCGACAACATGGACTTCCACACCCGTGCGTGGATCACGTTCTTTGCGCGGCGGGGCCAAACCATCGAGCCCGATGCGTTCTTTCGCGACACGGCCGGCCGCCAGGGCAAGGAAATCCTGCGCCACTATCTGGGCGCAGAGCTGGACGACGACGCACTGGCCAAGCTGAACCACGAAAAGGAAGTGCTGTACCGCGAGCTGTATGGCCCGCACCGGCGCACGATCGACGGCTTCGACGCCTTCATCGACCGCGCACGCGAACAGGGCTGGGCCCTGGCGGTGGCCACGTCGGCGTCGCCAGGCAGCGCCCGTTTCATCCTCGACGAGATGGACCTGCAGCGCAAGTTCGATGCCGTCGTCGTCGGTACCGTGGATGTCCCGCGCGGCAAACCGCACCCTGACGTGTTCCTCAAGGCCGCCGACCGCTGCAGCGTACTGCCAGCGCACTGCATCGTGTTCGAAGATGCGCCGCTGGGCGTGGAAGCCGCGCGCCGCGCGGGCATGCGCGCCGTGGTGCTGACCACCACGCTGCCCGCCGAGGCGTTTGCCGAATTTGATAACGTCATTGCGATCGTCAACGACTTCACGCAGCTGGACGTTGAAGCGCTGCTCTCGCTGTCTTAATTACTGCGCGCCGTACCGGCGGCATGCTCAACCAATATCAACCACCACCACTATGACCACCGAGAATCAAGAACAGGCACCATTGCCAGGCGCCGACGAAAACAAGATCATGGCCGAGCGCCGCGTCAAGCTGGCGGCGATCCGCGAGAAAGGCGTCGCATTCCCGAACGACTTCGTCCCTCAGCACAAGGCGGCCGACCTGGTCCAGGCGTATGGCGAAAAAACGCGCGAAGAACTCGAAGCCGAGCCGATCCCGGTGGTGCTGGCAGGCCGCATGATGCTGCGCCGCGAAGCAGGCAAGAAAGCGGCGTTCGCCACGCTGCAGGACAGCTCGGGCCCGTCGGCCAGCGGCCGCATCCAGATCTACATCACGCTCGACAGCGCCGGCGAAGCCGCGATGGACGAACTGCGCAGTTATGATTTGGGCGACATTCTGGGCGTCGAAGGCACGCTGTTCAAGACCAAGGTCGACGAACTCACGGTCAAGGTCAGCCAGCTGCGCCTGATCACGAAGGCGATCCGTCCGCTGCCGGACAAGTTCCACGGCCTGGCCGACCAGGAAACGAAGTACCGCCAGCGTTACGTCGACCTGATCATGAACGAAGACACGCGTCGCACGTTCAAGGCGCGCACCGCCGCGATGTCGTCGATGCGCCGCTTCATGGAAGACAACGGCTTCATGGAAGTCGAAACGCCGATGCTGCACCCGATCCCGGGCGGCGCCGCGGCCAAGCCGTTCGTCACGCACCACAATGCGCTGGACATGGAAATGTACCTGCGCATCGCACCGGAGCTGTACCTCAAGCGCCTGGTGGTCGGCGGGTTCGACCGCGTGTTCGAAGTGAACCGCAACTTCCGCAACGAAGGCGTCTCGGTCCGCCACAACCCTGAATTCACGATGATGGAATTCTATGCGGCGTACACCGACTACAAGTGGATCATGAACTTCACCGAACAGGTGATCCGCCAGGCCGCGGTCGACGCGCATGGCAGCGCCGTGCTGTCGTACGGTGGCCGTGAGCTGGACCTGTCCAAGCCGTTCCAGCGCCTGACCATCATCGAGGCGATCGACAAGTACGCGCCGGGCTACACGCCGGAGCAGCTGAACGACGCCGAGTTCATCAAGACCGAACTGAAGAAGTTCGGCGTCAAGCCATTCGCCACCGCCGGCCTGGGCGCGCTGCAACTGGCGCTGTTCGAAGAAACCGCCGAAGCGCAGCTGTGGGAGCCGACCTTCATCGTCGACTACCCGGCCGAAGTCTCGCCACTGGCGCGCGCATCGGACACCCGCGCCGGCGTGACCGAACGCTTCGAGCTGTTCATGGTCGGCCGCGAGATCGCCAACGGCTTCTCGGAGCTGAACGATCCCGAAGACCAGGCAGCGCGCTTCCTGGCGCAGGTCGAGGCCAAGGATGCGGGCGATGAAGAGGCGATGTTCTACGACGCCGACTACATCCGCGCGCTGGAATACGGCATGCCGCCGGCAGGTGGTTGCGGCATCGGCATCGATCGCCTGATGATGCTGATTACCGATTCGCCGAACATCCGCGACGTGCTGCTGTTCCCGCACTTGCGCAAGGAAGACTGAGTAACCGGGCGTTGACGCTTGAATGAAAAAGGCCGCCTTCGGGCGGCCTTTTTTTTGCTTACTGCACGATCGTGTAGCAAGGCGTATAAGCCTTGCCCGGCAACTTCATGCGGCTTTGTTCGACGAACGACGCCAGCAGCGCATCCATCGGCCCCATGATCGCGGCTTCGCCACGGATCTCGTACTTCCCGAATTGCTCGATCGCGCGGATCCCCTCTTCCTTCACATTCCCGGCCACCACGCCCGAAAATGCCCGGCGCAGATTGGCCGCCAGCAGGTGCGTCGGGATACCCCGGTGCAGGTCGAGGTTGCGCATGTTCTCGTGCGTCGGGCGGAACGGCTTCTGGAATTCGTGGTCGATCTTCAGGCGCCAGTTGTAATAGTAGGCGTCGCTGTGCGCCTTGCGGAAGGCCCGCACTTCGCTGATGCCCTTGACCATTGCGACGGCTACCGCATCCGGATCGTCGATGATGATCTGGTAGCGCTTCTGCGCCGCCTCGCCCAGCGTCAGCGCCAGGAAGGCGTCGATCTGCGTGAAGTAGTCGCGCGACGATGCCGGGCCGGTGAAGATCAGCGGGAACGGGATCTCGGCGTTATCGGGATGCAGCAAGATACCGAGGATGTACAGGATTTCTTCGGCCGTGCCCGCACCGCCCGGGAACACCACGATACCGTGGCCCGTGCGCACGAAGGCTTCGAGGCGCTTTTCGATGTCCGGCATGATCACCAGGTCATTGACGATCGGGTTCGGGGACTCGGCCGCGATGATGCCCGGCTCCGAAATGCCCAGATAACGACCGCCCGACAGGCGCTGCTTCGAATGGCCAATCGTGGCACCTTTCATCGGCCCCTTCATCGCGCCCGGGCCGCAGCCGGTGCAGATATCGAGTTCGCGCAGGCCGAGCGCGTAGCCGACCTTCTTCGTGTAGTTGTACTCGATGCGCGAAATCGAGTGGCCGCCCCAGCACACGACCAGATTGGGATTGCGCTGCGCCTGCAGCACATTGGCGTTGCGCAGGATGTGGAATACGGCATCGGTGATGCCGTCAGTGCGGGTCAGGTCGAACTTCGGGTTGTCGGTGACGTCGAAATTGACGAACACGATGTCGCGCAGTACGGCGAACAGGTGCTCGTGAATCCCGCGGATCATTTTGCCATCGACGAACGCGCTGGCCGGCGCGCCGCGGATATCGAGCTTGATGCCGCGCTCGCGCTGCAGGATGCTGATGTCGAAGCTCGCGTACCGCTCGAGCAGTTCCTTGCCGTCGTCGATGTCGCTGCCGCTATTGAGTACTGCAAGCGCACATTTGCGAAACACGTCGTACAGGCCGGTGCGGCCGGTGTCGAGCAGCTTGCTGACTTCGGATTTGGACAGCACTTCGAGCTGGCCTTCCGGCGAAATCAGCGTGTCGACGACCTGCCGGCTTTCGGGGGACAACTCGGTATCTACTACGGGTAATTCACTTGCTGCTTGCGTCATGGTCTGATGTCCTCGTTCGATTCTGTGATGCGGACTGCCAATAATCTGACCGTCCTGTACAGCAATATACGCCAATCCGATGGCGCATGCGCGCCCCAAAACAGGGTGCAGTGCACCATGTTCGGGACCCGTTGGCGCACCGGCAAAAAAGCTTCGTATGATGCAGGATATGCACTAGAATGCGTGCCTATTGGAACGTTCGCCCGTCGAATAGCGCCATATAACAATTACCTTGTCATTACATTTTCGGGAGGAACCGCATGAGCGGTGCAGCTACTACCCCAGCTCGGGGACCTCTTCCAGAGTTCAAGCAGATCATGGGCCATCCAGCACCGCTGTGGATGCTGTTCATGACGGAATTCTGGGAGCGCTTCGCTTTTTATGGCATTCGTTGGGCACTCGTCCTCTACATCGTCGGCCAGTTCTATGCCGGCGACGCGGCTGGCCAGGCCAGTGCCAACCTCACCTACGGTTCCTACCTCGCGCTGGTGTATGCCGGCGCCGTCTTCGGCGGCTATGTGGCCGACCGCGTCATCGGTTATCAACGCTCGATCCTGGTCGGCGCCATCTTCATGGCAGCCGGCCTGTTCATGATTTCGATTCCGAACCAGGACGTGTTCAAGCTGGGCCTGGCGACCATCATCGTCGGTAACGGCATGTTCAAACCGAACATCTCGGCCATGGTTGGCCAGCTGTACGCGCTGAACGACACCCGTCGCGATTCCGGCTTCACCATCTTCTACATGGGCATCAACGTCGGCGCATTCTTTGCACCGATCCTGACCCAGCTGCTGGCTGAAAAAGTGTTCGGCACCGCCGCCATGCCAGCGTACAAGATCGTGTTCCTGGCCTCGGGCATCGGCATGCTGATCTCGCTGGTCTGGTTCTTCATCGGCCGCAAGACGCTCCAGGGCATCGGCGCACCGGTCGGCGAACTGGCCAGCCCAAAGCGCCTGGCCGTCGTCATCGTCGGTTCGCTGATCGTGATCCCGATCGTCTACATGCTGCTGCAAGCAGGCGCCGCCAACCTGCAGATCCTGCTGACGGTCCTGTTCATCGGCCTGGCCGCGATGCTGATCATCGAAGGTATCCGCGAAGGCAAAGTCGCCCGCGACAAGACCTGGGCGATGATGATCATCTTCTTCTTCAACGTCCTGTTCTGGTGCTTCTTCGAGCAGGCCGGCAGCTCGTTCACCTTCCTGGCCGATAACATCGTCGACCGCGACCTGAACGGCTGGACCTTCCCTGTCGCCTGGTTCCAGTCGGTGAACTCGGTGGCCATCATCGTCTTCGCACCGATCATCGCTGCCGTCTGGGTCTGGCTGGGCAAGCGCAACGCCAACCCATCGATCCCGCGCAAATTCGGCCTGGGCCTGATCTTCAACGGTATCGCGTTCGGCCTGCTGGTCTACGCCCTGTCGCAGCTGATCGACGGTAACGGCAAGATCCCGTTCTGGACACTGTTCGCCGTCTACGTGATCCAGTCGGTCGGTGAGCTGTGCCTGTCGCCAATCGGCCTGTCGATGGTCACCAAGCTGGCCCCTACCCGCCTCGTCGGCCTGGGCATGGGCGGCTGGTTCCTGTCGACCGGTATCGGCAACAACCTGTCAGGCATCTTCGCCTCGCACGTCTCGGGTGAAACCGGCATGACGGTGGCATCGGCGCTCGACGGCTACAACTTCGGCCTGCTGTCGCTGCTGGGCGGCGGCATCCTGCTGGTGCTGCTGGCACCGGTGATCCAGAAGCTGATGCACGGCGTGAAGTAACAGCGCTACGCACGAACAAAAACGGCGGCCTGCGGGCCGCCGTTTTCGTTTCAACCACCTCACATCGCTTGGAGGCAAAAGCGCGGTCAAAAAGCCGGGGTCAGGTCTGACATTCGGACACGATCTCAACCAACAGCCGGGGTCAGGTCTGACATTCGGACACGATCTCAACCAACAGCCGGGGTCAGGTCTGACATTTGGACACGATCTCGACAGTCGGGGACTCGGAACTAGCTGGTCCGTAGCCATGCCAATACTGGCAACGCGGCTTTGGAAGTGTCTAAGGCTGAGGCCGTGTCCGAATGTCAGACCTGACCCCAGCTGTTGCCTTGCTAATACTGGCAACACGGCTTTGGAAGTGTCCAAGGCTGAGGTCGTGTCCGAATGTCAGACCTGACCCCAGCTGTTGACTTGGCGGCTGCGCGCCCCGGTCCGTCCTACTTCACTGGCTTTTCACGCGCCACCCAGAACAGCAGGCCGACGATTACCGCATATGGCAGCATGCTCAGCACGTTGGCGCTGTCGCCGGCGAAGAACGGGTTGTAGGCTTCGGCCCAGCGCGCCGCGGCGGCGTCGAAGTCGGTCAGCACGCCCGCCGTGATCGCGATGATGATCCCGGCCAGCGCGCCGCCAGCGATATAGCCCGATGCCAGCAGCACGCCCGAGCTGCGGTCGTTTGCTGCCTGGCGTTCTTCTTCGTTCAGGCCCACATTCTGCGGCAGCTTGTTGTTGCGGCGGTCTGCCAGCCAGCGCACCGTGCCGCCAATGGCGATCGGCAGCGTCGCCACCAGCGGCAGGTAGACGCCCACCGAAAACGCCAGCGATGCGATCCCCGCCATTTCCAGCACGATCGCGATCATCACGCCAAACAGCACGAGCGTCCACGGCAGCTCGCGGTCCAGGATGCCCTTGATGATGTACGACATCAGCACCGCTTTCGGCGCATCGTATTTCTTCACTTCGGTGCCGTCGGGCCGCGTCTTGTGGTGGCCGTTGATGCCCGGGTCGACCAGGTACACGGCCTTGCCTGCGTTGTCGACGAAGTACTTGCCGGCCGGGCCGCCGACCGTGTCGGTCTTGTGCCAGACCTTATAGGTGTTCTTGTCCGTGTCGGCTTGCGGACCATGCAGCGTGCCGGTGTCGGTCAGCTTCGACGCATCGACCGTCAAGCCAGGCGCCACCTGCGCTGCCGGCACGTAGACGGTGCCCGCGTCGTTCAGCTTGAGCAGCACCGGCCCCAGGATCAGCGCCGATGCAAACGCGCCGCACAGGATCGCGTACTGCTGCATGCGCGGCGTGGAGCCGACCAGGTAGCCGGTCTTCAGATCCTGCGACGTCGTGCCGGCATTGCTGGCGGCGATGCAGACGATGGCGCCGACCGACAGCGCGGTCACATAGTACTGGCCGCCCGTCCAGCCCATCAGCAGGAAGATCAGGCAGGTAAACAGCAGCGTGGCCACGGCCATCCCCGAAATGGGATTGGACGACGACCCGATCTCGCCGACCAGCCGCGACGACACGGTCGCGAACAGAAAGCCGAATACCAGGATCAGCACCGCACCGAGCACGTTCATGTGCAGCGGCGCGGCCAGCGAAATCACGGCGACAATCGCGAGGCAACCGATGACGACCCACTTCATCGGGATGTCGCGGTCGGTGCGCAGCGACGCATCGGCGCTGCTGCCATTCTTCATGCCCGCCAGGCCGCCGCGCAAGCCATTCCAGATCGTCGGCAGCGAGCGCGCCAGCGAGATCAGGCCGCCCGTGGCGACGGCGCCGGCGCCGATGTAGAGAATATAGGCGCTACGGATATCGTCGCCCGTCATGTCGCGGATCGGGATCGTGCCGGGCGAGAGCGGCGTGCTGGCCAGCTCGCCGAAGAACTTGATCATCGGGACCAGCATCAGCGACGCCAGCACGCCGCCGGCCGCCATCGTGAAGGCGATGCGCGGCCCGATGATGTAGCCCACGCCCACCAGCTCGGGAGAGATCTCGGCGCCGATGCTGCCGGTCTTGAGCGGCGCGCCGAACTCGAAGTTGACCGTGTCGCGCCAGCCCTTGAACGACACGCTGAGCGTCTTGTACAGGATGCCGATGCCAAAGCCGCCGAAGATCAACAGCGCGCGGCGCTTGGCGATGCGGACTGCGTCGCTGCCGGCAATGCGTACTTCGCCTGCCGCGTCGCGCGAGACGTCGGTGGCCGCAGCCTTGAGCACTTCGGCGCAGGCCGTGCCTTCCGGGTATTTCAGTTCGCGGTGCTGATCGACGATCAGCGTGCGGCGCAGCGGAATCATCATCAGGATGCCCAGCAGGCCGCCGAGCACGCCCACCAGCAGCACGCGCGAGATTTCCAGGTCGAAGCCCAGGATCAGGATCGCCGGCATGGTCACGCCCAGGCCGAAGGCCAGCGATTCGCCGGCCGAACCGGCCGTCTGCGCGATGCTGTTTTCCAGGATCGTCGATTCGCGCGCGCCGAGCTGCCTGGCCACGCCGAACAGCGTGATGGCGATGACCGCCACCGGGATCGACGCGCTGACGGTCAGCCCGACCTTGAGCACCAGATAGAGCGACGACGCGCCGAAGATCATGCCGAGGATGACGCCCATGATCAGAGCGCGCGGCGTCATTTCGGCCAGTTGGGCATGAGCGGGAATATAGGGTTTAAAACTTGAATCGGGCGGCATGGTGTCCTTGGTTGCGGGCGTAGCTCGCCGCTGCGGACGAACCGAAAGCAGGAATATCGCACATGCACGTACGGAAAGAAAGCGCGCGCTGAAAGCGGACTATAATCGCCCGATCCTGGCCCGTCACGTGGTCCGCAGCAAGTTTTAAAGTGAGAGTTCGGCATTGAAAGCGACCAACCAACAGTCCGGAAAAACCCTGCTGGGCATGAAGCGCGCGTACGCGTACGTGCTGATCTTTTTCGCCGCGCTGGTGCTGATCGCGGCCGGCCTGGCCATCGGCGTGTGGAGCGCGATCAGCGCCAAGGTGCCGCCGATCGATGCCGTCACCGACTACCGTCCCAAGATCCCGCTGCGCATCTACACGCAAGACAATGTACTGATCGGCCAGTTCGGCGTCGAGCACCGCGACTTTGTCCCGATCGCGAAAATCCCCACGATGATGAAAAGCGCCGTGCTCGCGATCGAGGACACGCGCTTCTATGAACACGGCGGCATCGACTTCATCCGCGCGATGGGCGCGGCCCGTGCCAACCTGCGCG
Organism: Oxalobacteraceae sp. CFBP 8761; assembly: GCA_014841595.1. NCBI lineage: Bacteria > Pseudomonadati > Pseudomonadota > Betaproteobacteria > Burkholderiales > Oxalobacteraceae > Oxalobacteraceae sp. CFBP 8761. The sequence continues at coordinate 2,603,659 of JACYUE010000001.1, forward strand.
GCGGCTTCCGCCAGGGCGCATCGACCATCACGATGCAGGTCGCCCGCAACTTCTTCCTCACCAACGAAAAGACCCTCTCGCGCAAGCTGACCGAAGTCGCCCTGGCCTACAAGATCGAAGGTTCGCTGACCAAGGACCAGATCCTCGAGCTGTACATGAACCAGATCTACCTGGGCCAGCGCTCGTATGGTTTTTCGAGCGCTGCGCGCAGCTACTTCGGCAAGACGCTCGATCAGCTGTCGCTGGCCGAGACGGCGATGCTGGCCGGCCTGCCGCAGAATCCGGCGCGTACCAATCCCGTGTCGAACCCGAAACGCGCCGCGGCGCGCCAGCACGCCATCCTCAAGCGCCTGCTCGAACTGGGAACGATCACCCAGGCGCAGTACACCGCGGCCCTCGCCGAACCGCTGCGCGTCAAGCGCGACGCCGGCCAGAAATTCGACACGCCGGCCCAGTATGTCGCGGAGCTGGCGCGCCAGGCGGTCTACGAACAGTTCGGCGAAGAAGCCTACACGCGCGGCATCGTGGTCACGACAACGATTCGCGCGGCCGAGCAAAAGGCCGCATACGAATCGGTGCGCCGCAACGTGCTGGCCTACGATGGCCGCCATGGCTACCGGGGCCCCGAGGCGCGCGTCGAGCTGCCGCAGGACCCCGAGCAGCGCGACGAAGCCATTGCCGATGCGCTGCAGGCGCGCCGCTCCAGCGACGGCTTGCTGGCCGGTGTCGTGCTGGCGGCCAGCCCGAGCCAGGTGCGGGTGACGCTGCTGTCCGGCGAAGACGTCGTCGTCAAGGGCGCCGGTCTGAAGTTCGCCAGCCCGGGCCTGCAGCCGACGGCGCGCGAGTCGCTGCGGATCACGCCGGGCGCCGTCATCCGCGTCAGCAAGGACAAGGCCGGCGACTGGGCCATCGTGCAGGTGCCGCAAGTCGAGGCGGCGTTCGTCGCGATCGACGCCGACACGGGCGCCTACCACGCGCTGGTCGGCGGCTTCGACTACAACCTGCACAAGTTCAACCACGTGACGCAGGCGTGGCGCCAGCCGGGATCGAGCATCAAGCCATTCGTGTATTCGGCCGCCCTTGAAAAAGGCTACTCACCCACCACCCGCATTCTCGATGCGCCGATCGAACTGCCCGGCGCCAGCGAAGACAATCCGTGGCGCCCGCAGAACGACGACGGTGTGTTCGACGGCGAAGTCACGCTGCGTCAGGCGCTCGTCAAGTCGAAGAACGTGCCAACGGTGCGCGTGCTGCGCGCGGTGTCGGTCGATTTCGCGCACCAGTATCTCGAGCACTTCGGCTTCGACCTGGCCCGCCACCCGCGCAACTACACGATGGCGCTGGGCACGGGCGCCGTCACGCCGCTGCAGCTGGCCGGCGCGTACTCGGTGTTTGCCAACGGCGGCTACCGCGTCAAGCCCTACCTGATCCAGCGCATCGTCGACGGCAATGGCAGCGTGATTGCCGATGTGCCGCCGTCGCAGGGTCCGCAGGAAGCCAACCGCGTCATCACGGCGAGGAATGCCTTCGTCGTCGACAGCATGCTGCGCGATGTGGCCCGCTTCGGCACTGCCGCCGGCTCGGCCAAGCAGCTCGGCCGCACCGACCTGGCCGGCAAGACCGGCACCACGAACGATGCCATTGACGGCTGGTTCGCCGGCTACGCGGGCAAGGTAGTGGCGGTATCGTGGATGGGCTACGACGAACCGCGCTCGCTGGGCGGCCGTGAATTCGGCTCGACGCTGGCCATGCCGATCTGGATCGACTACATGCGTGTGGCGCTGGCCAAGGTGCCACCGCAGGAGCGCACGCCGCCGGAGGACCTGGTCAACGATGGCCGCGACTGGATCTATCCCGAATACGCCGATGCGGCCGAGACCCGCACCATCGACATCGCAGTCGCGCCGCCGGCTGCGCCCATGGACGAATTCCAGCAGCCGCTCGACGACGCGCCGCTCGAGGGACCGTCGCCGCTCGAGGCCCTGCCCAATGTCGCGCCCCCGTCGCCGCCGGTGCAGCCGCCGCTGCAATCACCGCAGCAATCACCGCAGCCGGCACCGCAAGCACCGCAGCCGCCACCACTGCCCCCGCAACAACCCCCGCAAGCACCGCCCCCCGACAACAGCGTGTGGTAGCCTGATGTTCCCGCCACCACTGGCGGGAACATCGTGGACCGTGTACTGGTGGGTCACAGGCGCGCTCCGCGCATCCAACTGTCCAGGGAGATCCACATGGCATATGTCGATGGTTTTGTCCTTCCGCTTCCCACCTCCAGCATCGAAGCATATCGCGCCCAGGCGCAGCTGGCCGGCGCCGTCTGGCGCGAGCATGGCGCGCTCGAATACCGTGAATGGATCGCGGACGATGTCCCGTCCGGCGAACACACGTCGTTCCCGCGAAGTGTACAACTCGAAGAAGGCGAAACGGTGATCCTCGCCTGGGCCGTCTATGAATCGCGCGCCCACCGCGACGCGGTCAACGAAAAGGTCATGAACGATCCGCGCCTGGCCGCCATGATGCAACCGGGCGGCGTACCGTTCGACGTCAAGCGCATGTTCTTTGGCGGCTTCGAAAGCTTCGTCGCGCTGTAGGCCCGCGCACGCCGCTAGACGTCGCTGTCGATGATCCAGTCGGCCAGCTTGCCGCTCGCCCCACGCGGCAGGCGCGGTCCGAATGAATAGGCCCCCGGGCATTCGGGCGCCGTCAGGCGCTCGCTCAGCCAGGCATGCAAACTGGTCTGCAAACCGGCGTCAAGCGTGACGCCGTCACGCACCACCACGAAGGCCTTGAGCCGCTCCCCTTCATCAGGCCGCATGCGGCGTACGCTCGCCTCCAGCACGGCCGGATGCAGCCGCAGCACATCGGCAACATAACCCGGGAACACATTGACGCCGCCGACCTGCACCGCCTGGTCGATGCGCCCGTCCGGCTGAAAACGCCCGTCGTCGCGCCACGCCAACCGGTCCTGCAACAAGGCTGGCTGGCGCGTCCCGTCCGGACACTGGCGCGTCAGGCCATCGCCCTGGCCAGTGCGCGACCAGTACGGGAACAGCAGATAGCCGCCCTCCGGTTCGTCGCGCCAGCCGACGCCGGCGGTCTCCGAGCTGCCATACACCTGCACCAGCCGCGCCAACCCCGTGCCGAGCGCCGCCCGGGCCACCTCGGGCGGGCACGGCGCCGTCGACGTCACACCGACCACGTCCGGCGCCAGCGGCCCGGCAGCCTGGCCGAACGCGCGCCACAGATCGGGATGCCCGATGACGAGATCGCCCGCCCTCAACTGGGCCGCCAGCGCCGCCGGCGCATGGCCGCGCAGGTCGCACACGTCGATACCCAGGCGGCGCGGCAGCAGGACAGTAAACAGGAAGCCATAGATATGGTGCGCCGCCACCAGGCTGACGATGCGCCGGCGGCCGGGCAGCAATTGGGCGAGCGCCTCGACCTCTTGCCACAACAAGGCCAGCGGATGCGTGCATGGCTTGGGGGCGCCGCTGCTGCCTGAAGTGCGAAACGTCAGCGCACTCCCGTCAGCTTCCAGGCCGGCGCGCGCCGCGTCCAGCCAGTCTGCCAGGCGCGTTTGCACCAGCAATGGCGCGTCGGCCGCCCCCTGCAGGTGCAATTGGGTTTCCAGCGCCGACGCCAGTCCCATCAGCTCGAGGGAATCGGCGCCCAGATCGCCGCGCAGATCGAGCGACGCCGGCCAGGGCTGCGCCAGCGTCTGCCTGCCGGGCCGCAGCGCCGCCAGTTCGGCGCCCAGCAGGTCGGCGACCACGCGCTGCAGGCTGGTCCCGTCCCGCCACCAGCAGGCCGCATCATCCGGTTTGTGTGTCATGAAATGTGAGAACATGAAGAGGAAGGCATGGTGACGTTGAAACACAAGGCTGTCAATTTGCCGGCGACTGTGGTGAAACACACATTCTCGCAATTAAATAGTGAATTGTTGCAATCGGGCAATTGACACGGGTTTATTGCACATGGCAACATCAATGACCAACATCCAATGGCCGCGCGTCGGCATCCAATTCATGATTTTTGCCTTTGACTTTCCCGAGATGGCCAGCCGACTCGACGCGTGTTCTTCCGAAGAACTGGACCAGCTCGATTTCGGCGTCATCGGTTTCGACGCGAACACCGAGGTCACCCGCTACAACGCGTTCGAGTCGCAAGCCGCAGGCCTGTCGCCTCAGCGCGTCCTGGGCCACCCGCTGTTTACGAACGTCGCACCGTGCATGAACAACTTCATGGTGGCGCAGCGTTTCGATGACGCGCTGGAACAGAACAGTGCCCTCGACGAAACCATCGACTACGTGCTGACGCTGCGCATGCGTCCCGTCAAAGTCGCGTTGCGCCTGCTGTCCACCCCGGGCAGCGCGACGCGCTACGTCCTGGTCAAGCGGCAGCCAAAATGACTGACGACCTCGCCCAACTCAGCGCGGAATACGAGGCGCTGATCCAGTTCCTGTATCTCGCGCCGGTTGGGCTGGTCCAGCTCGACGCCGACGGTGAGATCGCCATGATCAACCCGATCGCGGCCCAACTGCTGATGCCGCACTCGCGCAATGGCGGACTCGATAACCTGTTCGTCGCGCTCGAGGACATCGCACCCGACCTGCGCAATCTGTGCCAGCAAAGCACGGTCCAGAGCGGCAAGATCTGCGACGGCATGCACGTGCACCTGCATGCCGGCAGCGGCTGCAGCAAGCGCATGCCGCAGATCCTGTCGATCACGCTGCTCCGGCTCGATGCCAGCCGCATCATGGCCGTCATCGACGACATCACCGAGCAGGTACGACGCGAATGCCGCCAGCGGCAGAACGACGCCTGGCTCAATGCGGTCCTGACAGGTATCACCGATTACGCATTGGCCAGCCTGGACTCCCAGGGCCGCCTGTGCGAATGGAACCCGAGCATCGGCCGCGTAACCGGCTTCGGCCCGGACACCGAGGGCCAGAGCTACACGATGTTCTATCCGGAAGATGCGATCACGCCCGAGCGCGCACTGGACCGCCTGCGCGAAGCCGATGCCGATGGCTGGGCGCTGGACGAAAGCCGCCTGCTGCGCGCCGACGGCAGCGCATTCTGGGGCAGCGTGATGATCGCACCGCTGCCGGAAGCCGATCGTGACGCCGCCGATGGCGCACCTGGCCTGCCGTGCGAAGAAGGCCCGGCCTACTGCCTGATCCTGCGCGACGTGACCGACAAGCGCGACATCGCCGAGCGGCGCCGGCGCGAAGCATTCAGCGACCACCTCACTGGCCTGGCCAACCGCCGCGCGCTGTTCGACGCCGCCAGCCAGGAGTTCGAACGCAGCCGCGCCGCGCCGCGGCCGACGGCGATGATCATCCTCGACGCCGACCACTTCAAGGCCATCAACGACCGCTTCGGACATCCGGGCGGCGATGCCGTGCTGCAGCACCTGGCGGCGATCCTGCTCGACTTCTTCCGCGAAGTCGACGTCGTGGCGCGCATCGGCGGCGAGGAATTCGCCGTGCTGCTGCCGTCGACCGACCTGGCACATGCGCTGGATCTGGCCGAACGCCTGTGCGCGCGCGTCGCGCTGGACGCCAAGAGCTTCGACGGCCAGGCGATCGTGTGCACGATCAGCGCCGGCGTGGCAGTCGCCCTCGACGGCCATGGCGGCGTCGACCTGCTCATCAAGCAAGCCGACCAGGCCCTGTACACCGCCAAGCGCGCAGGCCGCAACCGCGCCCTGGCCTGGCAACCCGAAGCCGCCGTTGCTACTCCCCAGGAGGCGCTCGATGGAGCCTAAAGTGCAGCATGAGGCGGTCGATGCCTACGAAGCGCTGGTGCAGTTCCTGTACCGGGCGCCGATCGGCCTGGCCCAGACCTCGCTCGACGGCACGGTCGACATGCTCAACCCGATGGCGTCGCGGCTCCTGATGCCGCTGGCCACCGCGCAGGGCCTGGACAACCTGTTCGACGTGCTCGCGCCCGTGGCACCGCACCTGGCGTCGATGGTCGAGGCATTTCTCGAACCGTCCGGCATGATCTGCGAAGGCCTGCGCCTGCCGGTGGGCGTGCCGCACGCCGCCAGCGGCAGCCTGCAGGTACTGGCACTCAACCTGATGAAGCTCGACCCCGAACGCCTGATGGCGACCGTGGCCGACGCCACGTTCGAAGTGCAGCGCGAGCAAGAGGTGCTGTCGCGCCGCCTGCGCAACGCCGCGCGCACCGACAACCTGACCCGCATGCCCAACCGCGAAGCGGTGCGCGACGCGCTGCAGCACCTGCTGGCGCAGCCGGTGTCCGACGTCGGCTTCGCGGTGCTGACCCTGAACTGCGACCGCTTCCGCCAGCTCAACGACAGCCTGGGCCAGGCCGTCGGCGACCATCTGCTGATGCACATGGCCGACCGCCTGCGCGGCGCGCTGCGCCCGGCGCTGGGCCGTATTGAACCAGGCACGCAGGCCGGCCAGCTGGCAGCCCGCACGGGTGGAGACGAATTCGTCGTCCTGCTCGACGGCCTGCGCGGACGCGCCGACGCCGAGCGCATCGCGCTGCGCCTGCTCGACGCACTGGCCCACCCGTATCTGGTGGATGGCCACGACATCGTCTGCGGCGCCAGCGTGGGCCTGGCCTGGAGCCAGGACGACCCGGAGATCGCACTGCGCGAGCCGGACGACGTGCTGCGCGACGCCGGCATCGCGATGGTCGAGGCCAAGCGGGCCGGCGGCAACCGCCACGTGGTATTCGCGCCAAGCATGCGCGAACGCGCTGCGCGCCGCGCCGGCATCGAAGCCGAACTGCGTCAGGCCCTGGTCGAAGAACAGCTGTTCGTCGTGTACCAGCCGGTCGTGCGCCTGCTGCCGTGCGGCGGTGTCGATTACGCCGCCGGAGTCGAGGCGCTGGTACGCTGGCGCCATCCGGTGCGCGGCATCGTGCCGCCGATCGACTTCATTGAAGTGGCCGAGGAATGCGGCCTGATCGGCATGCTGGGCGACTTCGTCCTCGAACGCGCCTGTCGCGATTTTCTCGACTGGCGCGCGCGCCTGGGCGACCGTGCCCCTGGCCTGATGGCCGTGAACCTGTCGCGCGCGCAGCTGGCGCAACCGGGCTGGATCGACGGCGTACGCCGGATCCTGCGCGACACCGGCATGCCGCCGGGCTGCCTGCAGCTGGAAGTGACCGAAAGCCTGGCCGCCCAGGACCAGGATATCCAGCAGCGCCTGCACGACCTGAAGGCGCTGGGCATCCAGCTGGCGCTCGACGACTTCGGTACCGGTTATTCATCGCTGTCGAGTTTGCACCTGCTGCCGGTGGACACGGTCAAGATCGATCGCTCGTTCGTCTGCCAGGCCGATACCAGCGCCCACCATCGCGTGCTGATCGAAGCCACCGTCAAGGTCGCCCGCAGCCTGGGGATGACCACGGTGGCCGAGGGCATCGAAACGCAGTCTCAGCTGGACGTGGTCCGCAATCACCTGTGCGATAAGGTACAAGGCTATTTCTACAGCAGACCGTTACCAGCCCCTGAGCTGCTGGCCTGGCTGGCTACGCACGACGCAGAAGTTCATTGACCCCTGTACTGAGCCCTGCACTGACGCCTGCGCTGACGTGCGCTGGGCGTGTCGTCCTACAAGAATGAACTCTCCGTTCCTATTCGTGTGAACCCGCGGTTGCTTGATGATAAAACAACTTAATCATCACGGAGACAACCATGACACGCACCCTCGGAACCGCACTGATCGCAGGCATGATGGCTTTTGGCCTGGCAGCATGCGATACGCCAAGCAAGACGACCGACAGCATGTCGGGCTCGAGCAGCACGATGTCGACCACCGGCTCGGTGCAGACCCCAAGCACCACCGCAGGTCAGGGTAGCTGGAATTCGGGCGCCACCGGTGCTACCGGCGTGAACAGCGCCTCGGGCACCACCAGCAACAACGAGCCAGTCACCAACTCGGCCACCGGCCGCTGATCCAGAAGAAGCAGCAGAAGCACGAACCCACAGCGGCACACCGTGCGCGTGGGTAGTCAGTCGGTCACCCGCGGGTGGCCGCACCTGACCACGTCATTCCACTCTCAAGGAGCAACGCGATGAAAACTCTTCACACTGCACTCATTGGCGGCATCATGGCTCTCGCACTGGCCGGTTGCAATACCACCGACACCATGGGCACCAGCAGCAGCGGTTCATCCTCGATGGGCACCACGGCTGCCGGCTCGACCGGCAACGCGACGGTCGATGCACAAATGGGCATCACCCCAACCGATGGCACCAATGGCGGTGCGCCAATGGCCACTGGCACTGCCAACACGCCAACCAACACTGGTCACACAACGACCAGCTCGGACACCAGGAAGTAATTTCATTCACGCATGGCCGGGTCGCCGGTCGTGTATCGGGCTGGCGCGGTAGAATCGCTCCATGCCCACACCTTTCCCGATGTCCTCCCCATGAAGCGCTGGCTCGCTCGCCTGTTTGGTGCCGCGCCCGCAGGGCCTGTGGCCCATCCTCCCGCCCCGCCTACCTTGCCGCCGTCCGATGCGGCAATCACGCCACTCGCCGACGATTCGACTGCACTCGATCTGGATCTCGCCTTTTTTCACTGGTTGGCCGGTCCACACGTGACGGGCGCAGCAGGCGACGAAACCCTGGTGCTCGACGAACTGGCGCGGCTCGTACGCGATCCGCACACCGCAAGCACCCTCGTCCCGCGCGTCCCGGCCGTGATCCCGCAAGTGCTGCGCAGCCTGCGGAGTGATTCCGCCTCGTCGGCTGACCTTGCACGCCAGGTGGCGCAGGATACCGTCCTGGTTGCGGAAGTCATCCGCGAAGTCAACAGCCCTTATTACCAGCCCGGCACGCCGGTGCGTAATCTGGAGGGTGCGTTGCTGCTGCTTGGCCAGAACGGCTTGCGCATGCTGCTGGCGCGCGTTGCGTTTCGCCGGATTATCAGCCTGCAGACCAGCCGCCTGGCACGCCTCGTCGCACCGCAATTGTGGAACCAGTCCGAGAAATGCGCGCAGGCGGCGAGCCTGCTGGCACCTGGCCATGGCGCCGATCCGTTCGAAGCTTACCTGGCAGGGCTGATGCACAATGTCGGCCTGGTCGTCGCCCTGCGCGTGATCGATGGCCTGCTGCCGGCCGGCGGCCTGCCCGACAGCGATGCTTTCGGCCTGCGTCTGGTGCACGCCGCGCGCCTGATCTCGGCCGGGATTGCTGGCCAGTGGGAACTGCCACCGGCCATCGGCCACGCCATCGCGCATCTGGGCGATGCCGCGACCGTGTCCACCAGTCTGCCCGCCGCGCTGGGCGAGGCCGACCGCCTGGCCAAGCTGCACATGCTGGCCGGGGGCGGCCAGCCGGCATTCGTGGCCGCCGTGGCTGCCTTGCCTGAGGACCTGCGGCAGGTCTACGACACCTTCAACGACACCGACAACGCCGACCAGCAGGACGCCTGAATGCCCTTTCCCATCGAAGAAAAACTCGTGATCGGCGTTGCCTCCAGCGCGCTGTTCGACCTGTCCGACTCGCACCAGGTCTATCTGGACGAAGGGCCGGAAGCCTACCGCAACCACCAGGCGTGCCAGCGCGACGTGATCCTGGCGCGCGGGGTCGCGTTCCCGTTCATCCGGCGCTTCCTGAGCATCAACCGGTGCTTTCCGCAGCAGGCGCCCGTCGAAGTGGTGCTGTTCTCGCGCAATTCGCCAGAAACGGGTCTGCGCGTGATGCGTTCGATCGCCCACTATGGGCTGGACATTTCGCGCGCCGTGTTCATGAGCGGCAAATCGCCCTACCCGTATCTGCCGGCATTCAACACGGCCCTGTTCCTGTCCGCGAACGAAGAGGACGTCAAGAGCGCCATTGCCGTCGATTACCCCGCTGGTCTGGTGCTGCCATCGGCGATCGCCGACGAGGAAGACGACATCGAGCTGCGGGTGGCGTTCGACTTCGACGGCGTCATCGCCGACGATGAGTCCGAAACGGTCTACAAGCGCAACAACGACCTGGGCGAATTCCACGCCCACGAAACCCTGCACATGGCGCGCCCGCACCAACCTGGCCCACTGGCCGGCATGTTTCGAAAGCTGGCCATGCTGCAGCAGCTCGAGCACGATGCCCAGCAGGCCGACCCGGACTACCGCCGCATCGTGCGTATCGCCATCATCACGGCGCGCAGTGCCCCGGCGCACGAGCGCGTCGTCACGACGCTGGGCAGCTGGGGCGTCTCGGCCGACGAGACGTTTTTCCTGGGCGGGATGGACAAGGCGCGCGTGCTGTCGGTGTTCAAGCCGCACATCTTTTTTGATGACCAGCTCACGCATCTCAAATCCGGCCCGGGCGGCAGGATCCCGATGGTGCACGTGCCGTTTGGCGTCGCGAACCGGCGCGTTGTTGAGGGTTCCTAGAGCCGCGACAGCGCCATCAGGCGGTCGAGTTCAGGCTGCATCGCCTTCGCCCAGATCGCGTAGCCTGCTTCGTTCGGATGCAGCAAGTCGGGCATGATGGTTTTGCTCAAGGTGCCGTCCGGCGTGAGGAAGGCGCGGTTCACGTCCAGGAACACGATGCGATTGCCATCGGCCAGTGATGGCAATTGCGCATTGATCGACTCGTTGATGCGCCGGAGCGGGCTCTCGGGCGTCGCGTCGCGCGGGAAGATCGCCACCAACAGGATGCGCGTGCGCGGCAGCCGTTGGCGAAGCTCGTCGAGATTGCGGCGGATGCCCGCCACGGTATTGGCCGGGAAATCGCCGCGCAGTCCCGTGTTGTTGGTGCCGATCATCAGCACCGCCACCTTCGGATCGAGCCCGTCGACGGCGCCATTCTGCAATCGCCACAAGACGTTTTCGGTGCGATCGCCCCCAAAACCGAGGTCCAGCGCATCGTAGCGCGCATAGTGCGTCTGCCAGATCGGCATCCCTTCCTTCTCCCAGCCCTGTGTGATCGAGTCGCCGATGAAGACCAGTTGCGGGCTGCGCGCTGCTCGCACCATCTGCTGCGCCTCGTCCAGTTTCTGGCGATGGCGGGGCAGCCACCAGTCGATCGACCAGGCTTCGTCGAGTTTGGCGGGCGTGACGGCGACCGTGCGCCAATCTGCGCATGCCATATTCGGCGTGCCGCCCGGTGCGATGGCCACATTGGCGATGCTGACCTGGCCGCTACCGGTGCCTTCCAGCGCAAACGGCCGGGCCACCTGCGAGAAATCGTCGCCATCGCGCGCGAAGCACGACAGTGCGAGTACGACACGCTGCCAGCCCTTGCCCTGGGCGGCGCGCCCCGGCAGCACGTACGGCACCTGGCGCTCGCACGACGGACCGCACCCGACCTTGACCATGAGGCCACCGGCGTCGAGCGCATCGACCTTCAGGTCGAACGCCAGCGTGCCGCGCGCGATAAATGGCCGCAGGTCCTGCGGGGCCGTCTGCAAGGCCACGCCGCTTTTCCAGATCTTGCGCCATTGCAGCGTGAGCGCGGCGCCGCCGTCGGTCCGCTTGCTGCGCGCGAGTTCGATGGCGCTGTCGTTGAAAGTCGTGCGCAGCGCGGCGTCGGCGGTGACCATCTCGCCTTCCAGCGGGTGCGTGGTATCGGGCGCCAGCGCCACGATCTCGACACCGGGTCGCGGCGCATCGCCCAGCAGGACTACCGGCGCTGGCGGCGCCGCGCCGACTGCTGCACTCAGCAGGCATGAAACAATCAGGGGCAAGGCAGCAAAGGCTGGGCGCATCGTGTCTCCGTCATTTTTATGTTAGCGCAATCATGCCCGTGATCCGGCGTCAGGACAAGCTGTCGATCTCCACTCGGCGCGGCGGGTAAGCACGCGTTCGACTATAATTGGCCACCACTTTCCAGCGCATTTTTCACGGATATCTCAAGCACGCGGCATGCCTTTCGACCTCGAGAAACACCTCCCCAAAGCAGGCCATCGTTTCGTCCTGCCGCTCCTTCACGGTTCGTCCGACGCCTACGCGCTGGCGGTTGCCGCCCTTGCTCTCAAGGCCCAGGGCCAGATGCTCACCGTCGTCGTGGCCAATGCCAGCGACGGCCAGCGGCTGCTCGATGAAATCCCGTGGTTCGCCGATGGCAAGCTGGCCTGCCACCTGCTGCCGGACTGGGAAACGCTGCCGTACGATGCGTTCTCGCCGCACCAGGACCTGGTGTCCGAACGCCTGGCCACGCTGCACGAAATCCGCAATGGCCAGTGCGACGTGCTGATGGTGCCGGCGACCACGGCGCTGGTGCGCCTGGCGCCGCCGTCGTTCCTGGCGGCCTACACGTTCTTCTTCCGCCAGGGCGAGCGCCTCGACGAAGCACGCCTCAAGGCGCAGCTGACGCTGGCCGGTTATACGCACGTGTCGCAGGTGATGTCGCCGGGCGAGTACTCGGTGCGCGGCGGCCTGATCGACCTGTTCCCGATGGGCTCCGCCCTGCCCTACCGGCTTGACCTGTTTGGCGACGAGATCGAATCGATCCGCACGTTCGATGCCGATACCCAGCGCTCGTTGTACCCGGTACGCGAAGTGCGCCTGCTGCCAGGCCGCGAATTCCCGATGGACGAAGCGGCAAGAACCGGCTTTCGCGGCCGCTGGCGCGAGCGCTTCGAGGGCGACCCGTCACGCTCGCCAATTTATCGCGACATCGGCAACGGCATCGCCGCGGCGGGTATCGAGTACTACCTGCCGCTGTTCTTCGACACCACGTCGACGCTGCTGGATTACCTGCCCGACGGCGCGTCGCTGGCACTGGTCGGCGATATCGAGGGCGCCATCAACCGCTTTTGGATGGACACCGAGTCGCGCTACCGCTTCCTGAAAAGCGACCGTGAGCGACCGATCCTGGAGCCGACCGAACTGTTCCTGAGCGCCGAGCAGTTCTTCACCTGTATCAAGCCGCATGGCCGCTGGAACATCGCGCGCGATCCGCTGGCACCGGCCTCCGAACTGTCGGCGCCGATTCCCGACGTCGCCGTCAACCGCCGCCTCGACGATCCGCTGGCCAGCCTTCGCACGTACCTGGAGCGCAGCGACACGCGCGTGATGATCTGCGCCGATTCGGCCGGCCGGCGCGAAACGCTGCAGCAGTACTTCAGCGAATACCGGCTCGATCTGGTACCGGTCGAAGGCTTCGAGGGCTTCCGCGCCAGCGACGCCCGCCTGGCGCTGGGCGTGGCGCCACTGCAGGCCGGGTTCGAGCTGCTCGATGCGGGCGCCGGCCACCTGGTGTTCATCACCGAGACCGAGCTGTATGCCGGTTCGGGCCGGCGCGCCGGCAAGAAGAAGCAGGAAGCGACCAGCCAGGTCGAGTCGATGGTACGCGACTTGTCCGAGCTCAAGATCGGCGACCCGGTCGTGCACATCAACCACGGCATCGGGCGCTACATGGGCCTGACCAGCATGGACCTGGGCGAAGGCGAGACCGAATTCCTGCACCTGGAATACGCGAAAGACACGAAGCTGTACGTGCCGGTGTCGCAGCTGCACGTGATCGCGCGCTACTCGGGCACGGCGGCCGAAGACGCGCCGCTGCACTCGCTCGGCTCGGGCCAGTGGGAAAAGGCCAAGCGCAAGGCCGCCGAGCAGGTGCGCGACACCGCCGCCGAACTCCTGAACCTGTACGCGCGCCGCGCGCTGCGCCAGGGCCATGCGTTCGAGTATTCGAATGTCGACTACGAAAACTTCTCGCAGAGCTTCGGCTTCGAAGAGACGCCCGACCAGGCTGAGGCGATCCACAACGTCATCAAGGACATGACGTCGGGCCGCCCGATGGACCGCCTGGTGTGCGGCGACGTCGGCTTCGGCAAGACCGAGGTCGCGCTGCGCGCCGCCTTCATCGCCGTCATGGGTGGCAAGCAGGTCGCGATTCTGGCACCGACGACACTGCTGGCCGAGCAGCATGCACAGACCTTCGCCGACCGCTTTGCCGACTGGCCTGTGAAGATCGCCGAGCTGTCGCGCTTTCGCACCGGCAAGGAGATCAACAACGCGATCAAGGGCATGGCCGACGGCACGCTCGACATCGTCATCGGCACCCACAAGCTGCTCTCGCCCGACGTGAAGTTCACACGTCTGGGCCTGGTGATCATCGACGAAGAACACCGCTTTGGCGTGCGCCAGAAAGAAGCGCTGAAATCGCTGCGCGCCGAAGTCGACGTGCTGACGCTGACCGCCACGCCGATCCCACGCACGCTAGGCATGGCGCTGGAAGGCCTGCGCGACTTTTCGATCATCGCCACCGCGCCGCAAAAGCGCTTGGCGATCAAAACCTTCGTACGGAGCGAAGACGGCTCGATCATCCGCGAGGCCTGCCTGCGTGAACTCAAGCGCGGCGGCCAGATCTACTTCCTGCACAACGAAGTGGACACCATCGAGAACCGCCGCGCGATGCTGCAGGAGCTGCTGCCCGAGGCCCGCATCGGCGTGGCCCACGGCCAGATGCACGAGCGCGACCTGGAAAAAGTCATGCGCGACTTCGTGGCGCAGCGCTTCAACATCCTGCTGTGCACGACCATCATCGAGACCGGCATCGACGTGCCCACCGCGAACACGATCATCATGCACCGCGCCGACAAGTTCGGCCTGGCGCAGCTGCACCAGCTGCGCGGGCGCGTGGGCCGCTCGCACCACCAGGCATATGCGTACCTCCTGGTGAGCGACGTGCAGAACCTGACCAAGCAATCGCAGCGCCGCCTGGACGCCATCCAGCAGATGGAAGAACTGGGCAGCGGCTTTTACCTGGCGATGCACGACCTGGAAATCCGGGGCGCGGGCGAAGTACTGGGCGAGAACCAGTCCGGCGAGATGCTGGAGATCGGCTTCCAGCTGTATTCGGACATGCTCAACGAGGCGGTGCGCTCGCTCAAGGCCGGCAAGGAACCCGACCTGGCTGCACCGCTGTCGTCGACCACCGAGATCAATCTGCACGTGCCCGCCCTGCTCCCGGCCGACTACTGCGGCGACGTGCACGAGCGCCTGTCGATCTACAAGCGCCTGGCCAACTGCGAAAGCGCGGACCGTATCGACAGCATGCAAGAGGAGCTGATCGACCGCTTCGGCAAGCTGCCCGAGCCCGTGAAGGCGCTGGTCGAGACGCACCGGTTGCGCATCGCCGCCAAGGCCGTGGGCATCGTCAAGATCGACGCCCACGGCGAAGCGGCCAGTCTGCAGTTCATGGAAAAGCCGCCGATCGATCCAATCAGGATCATCACGCTGATCCAGAAGAACCGCCACGTCAAGCTGGCCGGCCAGGACAAGCTGCGCATCACGGCCAGCATGCCTGACCTGTCGGCGCGCGTGAACCAGATCAAACAGACCATCAAACAACTACTCGCATGAACACGACGATGAATCTGGTGCTGCAAGGCCCGCAGGCCGATCCCGCCACACTGGCACGCCTGGCGCAACTGGCCAATCCGCAGCGCACCACGGGCCTGGGTGCGCATGCGTTGCGCTGTGAAGGTGTAGCGTTCGACGCCGACCTGAAAGCCCGTGTCGACGCTGCTGCGTTCGAGGCGGGCGTGGACGCCACCTTCATCGCCGCTGGCCGCTCGCTGGCCGACGTGCGTCTGGTGGCGATGGACATGGATTCGACGCTGATCACGATCGAGTGCATCGACGAAATCGCCGACATGCAGGGCCTCAAGCCGCAAGTGTCCGAGATCACCGAGGCAGCGATGCGGGGCGAGCTCGATTTCTCGGAAAGCCTCAGGCGCCGCGTGGCCTTGCTGGCGGGGCTGGACGCGGGCGCGCTGCAGCGGGTGTACGACGAGCGCCTGCGCATCTCGCCGGGTGGCGAAACAATGCTCAAAGCCGTGCAGGCGGCCGGCATCAAGACGCTGCTGGTGTCGGGTGGGTTCACGTTCTTCACCGAGCGTCTCGGCGCGCGCCTGGGGCTGGACTACACACACGCGAACGTGCTCGAGATAGCGGATGGCAAGCTGACCGGCCGCGTCGTCGGCGGGATCGTCGATGCGGAAGAAAAGAAACGTACCGTCGAGCGCGTGTGTGCTGAACTGGGTATCTCGCCGTCGCAGGCAGTCGTGATGGGAGACGGCGCCAACGACCTCAGCATGATGGGCATTGCCGGGCTGTCAGTGGCGTTTCGCGCCAAGCCGGTCGTGCGCACGCAGGCCGATGTGGCGTTGAATTTTTCCGGGCTGGACGGGTTGCTGACGATCCTGGCTTGATGCGCAGCCAAGCATGTGTAGCGGTTGTTTGCACGCTGTAACAGCGTGTAAAACCGTGCGCCGCCTTGTGCGCGAGCTCGTATGATGGCTTGATCAGGAGGAGCGCCATGAAAAATCTTGCCATCATTATCGTGTCTCTGGGCGCGCTGGCCGGTTGCGCCGCGCCAGGCCCCTACTACAGCAATCAAGGCTACGCCCAACCGGGAGATCCGAGCCAGTGGCGTGTCGTGTCCGTGACACCCGTGCCAATCGGTACCGGTGCGCGCGTGGCATCGTCGGGAGGCAGCACCGTCACCTCGACGCCTGTGCCTGCGACGAGCTATTCGACGCCTTACTACACGCCGCAGCAACCGGTGTATGTCCAGCAGCAACCAGTGTATATCCAGCAACAGCCGGTGTACGTGCCACAGCCGGTGTATGTCGAGCAGCCAAACTACTGGTATCCGCCGATCTCGATCGGACTGGGTTTCGACTTCGGCCGCAGCAGCTGGCGCGGCCACCGCGGCCGGGGCTGGGGCGGCCATATCGGATCGCATTTCCCATACCGCAGGTAATCCCCAACAAAGCCGGCCGATGCCGGTTTTTTTTCATGCAGAAAAGCGGGGGTCAGGTCTGACATTCGGACACGATCTCTGCAGAAAAGCGGGGGTCATGCAGAAAAGCGGGGGTCAGGTCTGACATTCGGACACGATCTCGACAATGAGGTAAGCGGAACCAGCTGGCAACGGGCTATGCTGATACTTGTCATGACGCCGGTCGATTAGCCCAAGGCTGAGGTCGTGTCCGAATGTCAGACCTGACCCCGGCTCTGCCTTGGACTGGCCTAAGGCTGAGGTCGTGTCCGAATGTCAGACCTGACCCCGGCTGTGGCACGGCGCTGCGCTTAGGACAGATCGTGCAACTCTTTTTGCAGTGCCGGTTGTACCGAGAACTTGCTGAACAGTACCTCCAGGCCACCACGTTGCGGCGTGCAGCACATGGGGCCGACGACGTAACGATCCGCGACGGGAAACGGTGCCAGGCGTAGCATTGGCCACACGATCCCATCGACCGAATACTGTGCCCTGACAGTGCCGGCACTAACCGTCACACGGATCCAGAAGCCGTCGCTGATGGACGGTGCAGGCATCACCGCCCAGTCTGACTTTTCATCGGTCAGCACGGTGCTGAGCATTAGCTGATCATCCGAGTACTCCACACCGATCTTGATCCAGCGGGTCTCGTCGATTCTCACCATCAAGCCGGCCTGGTCGTACAAGGACTGGAAGTCCGCGCGCACATGTAGTTGGGCGGTAAATGCATGATCGACGGGCCTGCCAAAGAAGTGGCCGTTATCATGAATGAAATCGTATTGGGTGATGCGCCAGAAGTCCGTGTTCTCGCTGGTGATGACCTTTAACGTGTCGTGGTCGATCCGGCATTCGGGTGGCGTGTGAAGCCAGGTGCATTCGTCGAACATGTCATCTCTCTTTCGTACTGTCTCGCTGCGATCAGCGATTAACTGCCAAATAGATCGTGCGCATCAAGGATGGCCCAGGCAATCTCGGGCCGCGTGGTCAGGCAGCGCCGCACTGCGGCCGGCACGGATTGCCGCACCTTCTTGCACAGACCAGGGCGGTCTTCGAGCACGATCACGATGCCGCGCACGCTGCGCACTTCGTTTGGCCCCGGTGCGATGTGCAGCGTTGCGCCGATGTTCTTGTGGATCAGCCCCTGCACGTGCTGCAGATCAGCCAGACTGTCGACGCGTTCGATCCGCTCGATCAGCTTGAGTTCTTGCTGGCGCGTGATCGTCAGCGGTCGCTGATCCAGATGCGGGTCGGCCAGCACGCGCGCCCGGTCGCAGACGCAGGCGCCTGGCGGGCACTCGACCCGCATAGGCACGGCAGCAGGCTGCGGGCCTGCAATCGTGCCCGGCTCTGACTGGACGGCGGTGGATGAGTTCACTCGGATAGCGCGGTGACGTTTGGATTCGCTGATTCTACCCTGCCCCGGTCACCCGACGGACCCACTTCGTGCCCCATCAGTTCGAGCGCATTGGGCACGGCCGCGCCCTCGGCTGTATTGTCGAAGATACACCACACCGTGCGTCCCGCCGCGACATCGCGATCGAGACGGTGACGCCAGCGGGCGATCTCGTCGCCCGGATAGGCCGAATAATAGATGCGCGGCGCGCCGTGCAGGCGCACGTAGACGTGGGCGTCGCTTGTCGGCTCGTGCTCCCCTGGCTGGCCGGCGGCAGGATCTGCGATGACGCGCACTACCCCGCACTCGCGCAGCGTCGCCGTGGCAGCCTCCGAAAACCAGCTCGCGTGCCGCGCTTCGAACGCAATGCTGCACCCGAAACGCTCACGCACTTGCCCGAAGAACGCATGTGCCAGCACGTCATCAAAGCCAAAGCGTGGCGGCAGCTGGACCAGCAGGCAGCCGAGCTTGTCGCCCAGCATGCCGACTTCGCCCTGGAACCGGTCGAGCAATGCATCGACATCCCGCAGACGGGCGTCATGCGTGATCGCGCGCGGCACCTTGACAGCGAAGCGGAAGTGCTCGGGCACGCTGGCGGCCCAGCGCGCATACGTCTCGGGTTTGTGCGGCCGGTAGAACGACGAATTGATTTCCACCGCCGGAAACACGGCGGCATAGCGCTCAAGGTGGCTGCCCTCTGCCGGAAACGCGGCGAAGTCCTTGCTCCCAAGGCTCCAGCCAGCGCAGCCGACCAGCAGGTTGCCGGGCGTATTCTGCTCAGGCATACGATCGTCTCATTTATATTATTGCAATCATTCTAGCGAGCGAAGGCGGCAAGCGGCGCATGGCAGCGCTGGCAACGTCCGGGCGACGTCAAGGCCGGGCCCCGCTTACAATAACGGCATCATATCGACCGGAGGACGCCAGCATGACCGAACCAACCCACATCGTTTGCCCCCACTGCGACGCCGTCAACCGCATGCCGCAGTCGCGCCTGCAGGACGCGCCAACCTGCGGCAAATGCGCGCAGCCCCTGTTCACGGGACGTCCGCTGGACGTCGACAGCGCGCGCTTCGAGCGTCATATCGGCCGCAACGATATTCCCGTGCTGGTGGACTTCTGGGCCGAATGGTGCGGCCCGTGCAAGATGATGGCGCCGGCGTATGCCCAGGCGGCCGGGCAACTCGAGCCGGCCGTGCGCCTGCTGAAAGTGGACACCGAGCGTGCACAGGATCTGTCGGCGCGCTTCGCGATCCGCAGCATCCCGACACTGGCGCTGTTCAAAGGTGGCCGCGAGATCGCGCGCCAGTCCGGCGCGATGGATGCGGTGCGCCTGACTGCATGGGTGCGCCAGCACACCGGGTAAGGCGGCGCCAGCGACCGCAGGTGGTGCTGCTACAATGGCAACAAAGGGGGATGTCCCCGCACGAGGAGACGGTATGTCGCAAGAACTGATTCTGGAACGAGGCGTCGAAGACAACAAGCACTGGGCGCGCATCCTGTATGTGATCCACGCGCTGACGTTCTTCTTTTCGCTCGGCATGCTGTCGATCGTGCCGGTGATCGTCAACTACGTGAAGCGCCCGGACACAGCCGGCACCATGGTCTACACCCACCACACGTGGATGATCCGCTCGTTCTGGTGGTACGTGGTCTGGATGGCGGTTGGCGCGGTGCTGTTCGCCACCATTATCGGCATCCCTGCCGCGTGGGTGGTGTGGCCCGTGGCGTGGATCTGGAAAGCGTATCGCCTGATCCGCGGCTTCATTGACTTGAACAACAACCGTGCGATGCCGGTGTAAAAAAATGGGGCCAGTGGCCCCATTTTTCATGTCATAACGCGTCAAAAGCCTGGGCCAGATCGGCGATCAGGTCGGCCGGGTCTTCCAGCCCCACATTGAAGCGCACCAGTACCCCGCCATCCCACTGATCCCGCAAGCTGCTGATCCGATATGGCATCACGAGGCTGTTGGGTCCGCCCCAGCTGTAGCCGATGCCGAACAGCGTCAGCGCATCGACCATGCGATCGACCTGCGCCTCGTCGAAGCGTGCGTCGAATACCACCGAGAACAAACCACCCGCGCCCGTGAAATCGCGCTGCCAGAACGCATGGCCCGGGCAATCCTCGAATGCCGGATGCAGCACCTTTGCGATCTCGGGCCGCCCCTTGAACCAGGCGGCCAGCTCGCGTGCGCTGGCGTCGTGCCGCTCGAAGCGCATCTTCATCGTCGGCAAGCCGCGCTGCACCAGATACGCATCGTCGGGGCTCACGCCCAGGCCCAGGCGCATGTGCGCCAGCGCCAGCCGGTCGTTGAGCGCCCGGTCGCGCGTGATCACGGCGCCCATCAACAGGTCGGCGCCGCCCGACTGGTACTTGGTCAGCGCATGCATGACGATGTCGGCGCCAAGATCGAACCCGCGCAGCGCCAGACCTGCCGACCACGTGTTATCAAGCGCCACCAGCACGCCCCGCGCGTGCGCCGCATGGCACAGCGCCGGCAGATCCGGCACTTCCATCGACACCGAGCCTGGCGCTTCGGCCCACAGCAGCTTGGTGTTCGGCTGGATCAGCGCGGCGATGCCGGCGCCGATCATCGGATCGTAGTAGCGCGCGGTGACGCCGAAATCGGCGCTGAGCCAGCGGCCCAGTTCACGGTTCGGGTTGTAGACGTTCTCGGGCAACAGCACATCGTCGCCGCTTTTGAGCAGCGCAAAGTCGACCATCGCGATGGCGGCCAGGCCCGACGGCGTGAGCAGGCAGTGATTGCCGCCCTCGATCTCGGCCAGCTTGCCTTCGAGCGTGAACGTGGTCGGCGTGCCGTGCAAGCCGTAGGTATAGGCGCTCTTGTCTTTCCACTGACTCGCGCGCATCGCCGCCGTGTTCGCAAACAGCACGGTCGACGCGCGGTGCGTGGCCGGCGGGAAAGCATCGAACCCCGCCGGTGCGACATAGTCGCTATGCACCAGCGTGGTCTGGATCGACTTGGCGCTCATGAGCTCAGCCGCTTAGACTGGATTGGCCCACAAATCGTGCGCATCGGCCTTTGTGATGACGACATCGGCGAACTGGCCGACGACCAGTTTGCTCTTGCCCGGCACGAGTGGCCGCTTGATGTGCACGACGCCATCGATCTCGGGCGCATCGGCGCTCGAACGGCCGATCGCTTCGCGGGCGCCCACTTCGTCGATCAGCACGCGCAGCGTCTTGCCGACCTTGGCCTGCAGGCGCTTGGCCGAGATCTCTTCTTGCAGCAGCATGACGCGCGCGCGGCGCTCTTCACGCACTTCTTCCGGCACCGGATTGTCGAGCAGGTTCGCGGTCGCGCCTTCGACCGGCGAATAGGCAAAGCAACCCAGACGGTCGATCTGCGCTTCTTTCAGGAAGTCGAGCAGGTACTCGAATTCGGCCTCGGTCTCGCCCGGGAAGCCGGCGATGAAGGTCGAACGGATCGTCAGGTCCGGATTCATCGAACGCCATTTCAGGATGCGCTCGAGGTTGCGCTCGCCGCTGGCCGGGCGCTTCATGCGCTTCAGGACATCCGGGTGCGCGTGCTGCATCGGGATGTCGAGGTACGGCAGCACGTGGCCATCGCCCATGAACGGGATCGCATGGTCGACGTGCGGGTACGGATAGACGTAGTGCAGGCGCACCCAGGCGTCGTACTGGCGCGCGAGCTGGCCCAGCGCTTCGACCAGCTGCGTCATGTGCGTCTTGATCGGGCGGCCATTCCAGAAGCCGGTGCGGAACTTGACGTCCACGCCGTAGGCACTGGTGTCCTGCGAGATCACGAGCAGTTCCTTGACGCCCGACTTGAACAGGTTCTCGGCTTCGACCAGCACTTCGTCGATGCGGCGCGAGACCAGATCGCCGCGCATCGACGGGATGATGCAGAAGCTGCAGCGGTGGTTGCAGCCTTCGGAAATCTTCAGGTAGGCATAGTGCTTCGGCGTGAGTTTCACGCCGTGGTCCGGCACCAGGTCGATGAACGGATCGTGCGGTTTCGGCAGGTGCAGGTGGACCGAGTCCATCACCTCGGCCAGTGCATGCGGGCCGGTCACGGCCAGCACCTTCGGGTGCACCTTGGTGATGATGTCGTCGCCGGCAGCATCCTTCTTGGCGCCCAGGCAGCCGGTGACGATCACCTTGCCGTTTTCGGCCAGCGCTTCGCCGATGGCGTCGAGCGACTCCTGCACGGCAGCGTCGATGAAGCCACAGGTATTGACGATCACGAGATCCGCACCGTCGTACGAGTTGGCGGTCTGGTAGCCTTCGGCGCGTAACTGGGTCAGGATCTGCTCGGAATCGACCAGCGCTTTCGGGCAGCCAAGCGAGACAAAGCCGACCTTCGGCGCGATCACGCCGGGCATGGGCGCCGGAATGATGACGCCAGGCGCCTTGGCTGCGGCAGCCAGGCTGCTAGAGTTGGCGGAAGGACTACGACGAAGTTCAGTCATGGGCAGCGGAAAAGTGTTTGGGCAATCCGCGATTGTACCTGAACCGGGCCTCGAAGGTGAGACCCTGCTGCCGCAATACCAGGTGGTTTATTTCTTGTCGGTCGGCGGGGGCGTCATGCCCGGGAATGGAAACACACCGAACATCGCCTTGCTCTGGCTCTGCATCTGTTCCTGCATCTGGATGAACAGGTTCTTGCTCTGGTCGATGTAGTTGTTCATCATGCCCTGCATCATCGGACCTTGGACGTTCATGAACTGGGTCCACATCTCGGGGCTGAATGGCTTGCCCTCGATGGCGCCGGCGGCGTTGCTGGTGAATTTGTGCTGGATGTCGGTGAAGGCCTGGACGTTCTTCTCCAGGTACGAGCCCATCATGCCCTGCATCGCGTGGCCGTAGTAGCGGATGATTTGCGAGAGCACCGAGCTCGAAAACATCGGCACGCCGTTGGCTTCTTCTTCGAGAATGATCTGGAGCAGGATCGCGCGCGTCAGGTCTTCGCTGCTCTTGGCATCGACCACCGTGAAATCGTCAGCGTCGAGCACCAATTGCTTGACGTCCGACAGCGTGATGTAGGAACTGGTCTGCGTGTCGTACAGACGACGGTTCGGGTATTTCTTGATCAGGCGTTCTGCACTCTTCTTCACACTGCTCATCTCTGGTTCCATGGTTTGCGGCGCCGCTTCGTAAGCCGCGCACTTATGATTATTCTGGCCAGCGTGGCCGGCCCGTCTCCACCCGACCCACGGCCGGATCGACCGTGGGGGATAACAGACACCTTACCATGCAATTGTGGCGGTTGCAGCAATTACCAGATGCATCACAAGTATGGCTTTTATGTCAATACGCGCCGCTGACGGTCAGTCGCCCCTGACCTGCACATAGCGCCCCGGCGCAGGCTCGGACGGTGGATAGTCGCTGCTGCCAGCGACGCCTGGGGCCGGCATTTGCGCGCCGCCGTTCTCCGCCAGAAATTTTGCCCACTCTGGCCACCAACTGCCTTTGTGCTCTGCAGCACTCTCGAACCACGCGCCATCCGTCTTTGGCCGCGACTTGCCGCCCTTGTCGTTGGCCCAGTAACTGCGCTTGTTTTTCGAGGCCGGGTTGATGACACCGGCGATATGGCCCGATGCACCCAGTACGAAGCGGTTCGCCTTCGGATTGCCGGGGTTGAGCAACTGCATCGAGGCGAATGCCGCCGTCCATGGCACGATATGGTCTTCCTTCGAGCCGTAGACGAACACCGGCGCGTCGATGGCGCCCAGGTTGACCGGCACGCCGCACACCGTCAGCGCGCCCGGGTGCTTGAGCTTGTTCTCCAGGTACATATTGCGCAAGTACCAGCAGAACATCGGCCCTGGCAAATTGGTGCTGTCGGCGTTCCAGTACAGCAGATCGAATGCCGGCGGTTCCTTGCCCTTCAGATAGTTTTGCTGGACATAGTTCCAGACCAGATCGTTCGGGCGCAGCGACGAGAAGGTCGTCGCCAGGTCGCGGCCCGGCATCAGGCCGCCGGCAGCGAGCTTCTGCTCGCGCAGCGCCACCTGGGTTTCGTCGATGAACACCTCGAGCACGCCGGCGTCCGAAAAATCCAGCAGCGTGGTCAGCAGCGACAGGCTGGCGGCCGGCTGGCGGCCGCGTGCGGCCAGCACGGCCAGCGCCATGGCGGCGATGGTGCCGCCGACACAGAAGCCGAACACGTGCGCTTTTTCTTGCCCGGTGATCTCGGCGACAACGTCAAGCGCGCGGATCGCGCCGTCTTCGACGTAATCGTCCCAGCGCAGGTGCGACTGGCTGCGGTCCGGATTACGCCAGGACACCATGAACACGGTATGGCCCTGCTCCACCACGTAGCGCACCAGTGAATTTTCGGGCTGCAGGTCGAGGATGTAGAACTTGTTGATGCACGGCGGGATCATGACCAGCGGCACGCTGTGCACGTTCGCCGTGGTTGGCGTGTACTGGATCAGCTGGAACAAGTCGTTTTCAAACACGACCTGACCAGCCGTGTTGCCAACATTGCGGCCCACTTCGAAGGCTGTTTCGTCCGATTGCGAAATGCGGCCCTTCTGCATGTCGGTCAGCATATTGGTCAGGCCTTTGGTCAGGCTTTCGCCCTGGGTCTCGATCATCTGCTGCTGCGCTTCCGGATTCGTGGCCAGGAAGTTGGCCGGCGACATCGCGTCGATCATTTGCTGGACCGAGAAGCGCAGCTTCTGGCGCTCGCGCGGGCCAACCTCGATCGCATCGGCCATGGCCATCATGCATTCGGCGTTCAGCAGGTACGAAGCGGCCGAGAACGCCGACAGCGGATTATTGCGCCATTCGGCTGCAGCGAAGCGCCGGTCGCTCAGTTCGGGCGTCTTGCCCAACATGACGTCTTGCCACAGCTGCGTTGCTTTCTTGAGATAATCGTCACGGATCGCTTCCATGCGGGCCGTGTCGATGCCGGCGCCGGCATCCTTGAGGAAGCCGGCCAGCGGACTGGTGCCGCCCGGCGCGGGCATCGTCGGCATGGCCGGCATGGTGGACATCATCGTCATCCAGGGCTGCCAGGCGGCAGGATCGGACCATTGGGACAACCAGGCGGCGGCAAGCGCTTGTGGATCAGGCATGTTCATGTGGGCATCCGTTGTTAGAATTGCGTCTCTTCAACCAAGTACGACAACCGGGAACTACAGCATGTGGATTGTTGCCATTGCCTGGATCTATGTCGTGGTGCTCATGGCAGCAACTGAGCCGACCGTCGTGGGCGGCATCATGACCTTCGTGTTTTATTGCGCACTGCCATTATCCATACTTTTTTATATCACTGGCGCGAGACGCCGCCGCGTAGGCAGGCAAACGCCGCAGTCACGGCGTAACGTTGGTACGCGGCGTGAATCGCCTTCGGACGACATGGATGACGGCGGCGGTGATGGCGACTGAGCCGTACCGCATCGCGCGCCGGATCTATTTGAGCCAAATGAGGCTAGCCTGGCGGCCGGTCACGCCATCGCGGCGATAGGAATAAAAGCGCTCCGGCGCACTGGCCGTACACAGCCCGCCACCATGCACGCGTTCGACACCGTCACGCGCCAGCATCAAACGTGCGAGCGTGAACATGTCAGCGAGGTATTTACCGGGGCGACCCGGGTAGGCAGAGAAACAGGCACGTGTTGCGTCGCCCGGCAGCGTCGCGGCAAATGCCGCCACTACGTCGTCGCCAACCTCGAACGCGGCGGGACCGATCGCCGGCCCCATCCACGCTGTGATCTCGCCCGCGCCGGCCGCACGCATCGCGCGCACGGTGGCGCCCAGCACGCCACCAGCCAACCCGCGCCAGCCAGCGTGCGCTGCGCCCACCACCTTGCCATCCAAGTCGGCAAACAGCACGGGCAGGCAATCGGCAGTCATGATGCCGCAGACGACGCCAGGCATCGTTGCGATGCTGGCGTCGCCCGTGCGCACGGGCTGGCCTGGACCCACGGTGCCGGCGTCAACGACGTCGGCGCCATGCACCTGGGCGATCCAGGCCGGGCGGCCCGGCAGCCAGTCTTGCAGCAAGGCGCGGTTGGCGGCGACCGCCTCAGGCGCGTCGTTCACGTGAAGGCCCAGATTCAGGCCCCCACCGCCCTTGCCGTCATCGTACGGACCGACGGAGACGCCGCCATCGCGGCTGGTCGCCAGCGCGCCGACGGTTGCCGGCAAGTCAGGCCAATCGGGCCAGACCAGCGCTGACCGGTCCAGCGTGCTCATGCGCGGTAGGTGACGACGCCGTTGTCGTCGTCGGCGGCATCATCGATCGCCGTGCCGAACTCACCCAGTTCCGGCTCTTCGATGCCCGCACGCGCGATCAGCTCGGCGAAATCGTCGGCCAGCGGCACGGTCCATTCGCATTGCTCACCGGTGGCCGGATGCACGAGACCCAGGCGGCGCGCCTGCAGCGCCTGGCGCGGGAACACGGGCGTCAGGTGCCGCTTGCCATACACCGCGTCGCCGACGAGCGAAAAGCCCAGCGACTGCATGTGCACGCGAATCTGGTGGGTGCGACCTGTTTCCAGGCGGCAGCGCACCAGCGTGACGGGACGCCGATCGAGCTCGCCCGAAATGACACGCTCGTAATGGGTGATCGCCGGCTTGGCGAACGGGCTGCTCGAGACCGCCATCTTGACGCGGTCTTTGGCATCGCGCCCCATCGGGCTGTCGATCGTGCCCGACAGGCGCGGCGTGCCCCACACCAGCGCGAAGTATTCGCGCTTGACGGTGCGTGCCTGCAACTGGCGCACGAGGTCGGTTTGCGCGGCGAGCGTTTTACCGACGACCATCAGGCCACTGGTATCCTTGTCGAGACGGTGGACGATGCCGGCGCGCGGCACGCCGACCAGTTGCGGGCAGTGGTGCAGCAAGCCGTTGAGCAGCGTGCCGGTCCAGTTGCCCGAACCCGGGTGCACGACGAGGCCCGCCGGCTTGTTGACGACCATGATGTCGTCGTCTTCGTACACGATGGTGAGATCCATCGCTTCCGGCGCGAACGCCGTGTCTTCAGGCGCAGCTTGTGGCACGACGACAATGGCTTCATCGCCATAGGCCGTGTCCTTGCCCCGGGCCGGTTTACCGTCAACCGTGATGTGGCCGCTTTCAAACCATTGCTGCAGGCGGCTGCGCGAGAACTGCGGCACGAGGCCGGCCACTACCTTGTCGAGGCGCTGGCCGCAGTGTTCCTCTTGCAGCGCCAGGGTAATGGGCGACAGATCGGTGCCTGGCAACGGGACGAACCCGATCTCCAGTTCATCGTCAAAATCAGGGTCAATCGGTAAATCCGCCGGATTCGGCGCAGGAGTTAATATCACGTGAGTCCCATCGGCTATAATCAGCCGTTCGTTGAATCTAGGTAAAACATTTCTTGCAAAAAGCTATGCAAAAAAAATTGTCTGTGTTGGTCGCTACTTGCGCCCTCGTCGGTCTGTCGGCATGCAGTATGCTGCCTAAGGCCAAGGACGAGTCCAAAAACTGGTCGGCGGAGAAATTATACGCTGAGGCGCGCGAAGAGATGGCAGGTGGGCACTACGAAGCCGCAATCCCGTTGTTCCAGCGGCTCGAAACCAACTTCCCATTCGGCGTGTACGCAACACAAGCGCAAATGGAAGTGGCGTACGCCCACTACAAGTCGGCTGACCAGGCGCAAGCGCTGGCGGCGGTCGAGCGCTTCATCAAGCTGCACCCGAACCACCCCCAGGTCGACTACATGTACTACCTGCGTGGCCTGATCAATTTCAACGATCAGCTCGGGTTCTTCAGCTTCGTGTACTCGCAGGACCCGACCGAGCGCGATCCGCGTGCAACGCGTGAAGCGTTCGCGGCGTTCAAGGCGCTGGTCGACAAGTACCCGAACAGCAAGTACGCGGCCGACGCAACCGAGCGCATGAGCTACTTGATCAATGCGATGGCCCAGTACGAAGTGCACGTGGCGAATTATTACTACCGCCGCGGCTCGTACCTGGCGGCGCTCAATCGTGCCCAGGATGCGGTGACCAACTACACCGACGCTCCGGCGCGTGAAGAAGCGCTGTTCATCATGATCCGCGCGTACGACAAGCTCGGCATGCCGCTGCTGCGCGACGATACGCAGCGTGTGTTCGCGCTGAACTATCCGGACAGCTACTTCCTGAACCCGAACGCACGCGGCGATGCGCCGTGGTGGAAGTTCTGGTCCAAAGGTGGTGCCAAGGCGGCGCCGAAGGATGCGGTGCAGTAAGCGCCGGGTCCGTCAAAGAACAAAGGCGCCACGCGGCGCCTTTGTCGTGTCTGCTCTACACTGCGATGCGGCGCCGGAACACCCACGCGCGCTCGCTTGAAGCCGCCGGCTCGAAGGCATAGCCGTCGACATCGAAGTCCTTGAGCCCCTCCGGATCGGTGATGCCGTTCTCGGTGGCATAGCGCGCCATCATCCCGCGCGCGCGCTTGGCGTAGAACGAGATGATCTTGTAGTTGCCATTTTTCCAGTCCTGGAACACGGGCTCGATGACGGGCGCGGCCAGCAGCCTGGGCTTGACCGACTTGAAGTACTCGGTCGAGGCCAGATTCACCAGCGCCGTCGAGCCGTTTACGGCCAGTTGCTGATTCAGGGCGGTGGTGATCGTCTCGCCCCAGAACGCATACAGGTCCTTGCCGCGCGGGGTGGCCAGCCGGGTACCCATTTCCAGGCGATACGGATGCATCTGGTCGAGCGGGCGCAGTACGCCGTACAGGCCCGACAGGATGCGCACATGGCGCTGGGCAAACGTCAGCGCCTCCGTGTTCAACGTGCGCGCATCGAAGCCGGTGTACACGTCGCCATTGAACGACATGATCGCCGGCCGCGCTTGTCCATGATCGGCATCCCAGTGGGCGTAGCGCCCGACGTTGAGCATCGACAGCGCGTCGGACAGGTCCATCAGTTCGCTGATCGAGGCGGGCGAATGGCCGCGCAGGACTTCGATCAGTTCGCCCGCGTGGGCAATGAAGTCGGGGGTGGACTGGTGCGGCGTGGTCAGGGGCGATTCGAGATCGAGGGACTTGGCGGGAGACAGGACAATCAGCATGGCCGTACGAAACTTTTCCATAAATAAACAACCGACATGATAACCGCTCCAGCCCCAACCATCGTCATCGACACCAATGTGCTGCTCGACCTGTTCGTGTTCCACGATCCGCGCTGGGCCGACCTGCTTGCCGCCATCGAATCGAAGGAGATCGACGCCATCACACGCGCCGACTGCCGCGCCGAATACCTGGCCGTGCTGCACTACCAGCACCTGCCGCTGGACGACGACAGCCGCCTGGCCGCCGCCGCCCGCTTCGACGCGCTGCTGCGCCTCGTTGACGTCGATTCGAAAGCGATCCGCCTGCCCGTGTGTACCGACCGCGACGACCAGAAATTTATGGAGCTCGCACGCGACGCCGGCGCGTCGATCCTGATCAGCAAGGACAAGGCGCTGCTCAAGCTGGGACGCAAGACGACGCAGGCGGGCCTGTTTCGCATCATGCTGCCCGAGGTGTGGGTCGCCACGTGGCGCCAGGCCAGGGCAGAAGGCACGCTAGAATAAGGTTTTATCCCATTTGCTTTCGATCAGGATGCATTCATGAGCCTTCCACCGCTGGTCTCCCGCCTGCCGCACGTCGGCACCACCGTGTTCACCCGCATGTCGCAACTGGCCATCGACCATGGCGCCGTCAACCTGGGCCAGGGTTTCCCCGATTTCGCGTGCGACCCGGCGCTGGTCGACCTGGTGACCGACGCGATGCGCGCCGGGCATAACCAGTACCCGCCAATGACCGGCCTGCCGGCACTGCGCCAGGCGATTGCGGCCAAGATCGAAACCACCTACGGCCAGCGCTACGACGCCAACAGCGAGATCACCGTCACCGCCGGCGCCAGCCAGGCGATCCAGTCGGCGATCCTGGCCGTCGTGCACCCGGGCGACGAGGTGATCGTCATCGAGCCGGCCTACGATTGCTATGCGCCGGCCATTGCGCTGGCAGGTGGCGTCGTGGTGCCGGTGACGATGCGGCTGGACGCCGATGGCTACCGCGTTGAATGGAACGACGTGCGGGCAGCGGTCACGCCGCGCACACGCATGGTCGTCATCAACACGCCGCACAACCCGACCGGCACGATCCTGCGCCAGGCCGATCTCGAGGCCCTAGTGGCGATCGTGCAGGACACGCAGATCCTGGTGCTGTCGGACGAAGTGTATGAACACATGGTGTTCGACGGCGAGCCGCATGCATCGGTGGCGCGCCACCCGGCGCTGGCCGAACGCGCATTCGTCGTCTCGAGCTTCGGCAAGACGTTCCACGTGACCGGCTGGAAGATCGGTTACGTGGCCGCACCGGCTGCGTTGATGATCGAGTTTCGCAAGGTCCACCAGTACAACGTCTTTTGCGTCAACGCGCCGATGCAGCACGCGATTGCCGCCTACCTGCAGGACCCGGCGCCGTGGCGCGACCTGCCGGCGTTCTACCAGGCCAAGCGCGACCTGTTCCGCGAGGGGCTGGCGGCGTCGCGCTTCACGCTGCTGCCATCGGACGGCACCTACTTCCAGTGCGTGCGCTACGACGCGATCTCGAGCCTGAGTGAAGCGGAGTTTGCCGAATGGCTCACGCGCGAGATCAAGGTCGCCGCCATTCCTGTTTCGGCGTTCTACAGCCAGCCGAAGGAATCGCACGTGGTGCGTTTCTGCTTCGCGAAAAAAGACGAGACGCTGCAGCTTGCGCTGGAGCGTCTCGCACGGTTGTAGGCGCAGTCGTAAGCGCAGTTTCGCCGATACCTAGTGGGCGGCAGGCGTCGCCGCCCCGAGCGCCTTCTGCCCCGGGTCGAGGCGCTTGACCAGTATCTGGTCGATGCGGTGATGGTCGACGTCGAGTACCTCGAAACGCATGCCTTCGTACTCGACGCTGTCGGTCTGCTTGGGCACCTTGCGCAGCATGAACATCATGAAGCCGGCTGCCGTTTCGTAGCGCTCTTCTTCGGGCAGCGACTGCAGGTCGATCACGCGCTTCATCTCGGCCACCGGCGTGCTGCCGTCGATCAGCCACGAGCCGTCTTCGCGCTGCATCGTTTGCTGGTCCGCTTCCAGCGGGCTGCCCCAGCGCCCCATCACCGTCACCATGATGTCCGACAGCGTGATCACGCCGACGACGAACGCATACTCGTTGATCACGACCGCGAAGGTCTCCTTGCTGGAGCGGAAGCGGTCCAGCAGCTCGGACAGCGTCAGGCTGTCGGGGATGATCAAGACCGTACGGATCGTCGATTCGCTCAGGTGGAAGTGCGACTGGTTGTTCAAGAGGCGCACCAGGATGTCGCGGGTGTCGACATAGCCGACCACGCGGTCGATCACGCCATCGCAGACAGGGAATTTCGACAACGAATGCGCAGCGATCTTCTGGCGCACGCTTTCTTCGGGCTCGGTCAGGTCGAAGAACACGATGTTTTCTCGCGTCGTCATCGTCGACGTCACGGCGCGCGACTCGAGTTCGAACACGTTCTCGATGAAGTGCTGCTCCTGCTTTTGCAGCACGCCGGCCTGCGCGCCCGCTTCGACCACGGCCGAAATTTCATCGAACGTGATGCGGTCTTCGCGCGTCATGTTGATGCCGAAGAGCTTGAACAAGCCGTTGGCGATCACGTTCAGCGTCCACGAGAACGGTTTGAACAGGCGGATGACGAACAGCACCGGGCGGATCACCGCCATCGCCGTCGTCTCGGGCGAGATCAGGGCCAGGCGTTTGGGCATCAGGTCCGAGAACAGCACGAACAGCGTGGTGACGAACACGAACGACAGCGTGAAGGCGATGTTCTCGCGCCCCGGGCCCGTGTAGACCACGGACAGCCACTCGAGGAAGAACGGGCGCAGCGCCCCTTCGCCCAGAATACCGCCGAGGATCGCAATGGCGTTCAGGCCGAGCTGCGAGGCGGCGAAGAAGTCGGCCGAATGCGCCTGCAGTGCCATGACCTTGCGGGCACGGTCGTCGCCCGCCTCGGCCAGCAATTTGAGTTTGATTTTGCGGGCGCCTGCCAGCGAGATCTCGGTGAGCGACAGGAAGCCCGCCGCAAGCACCAGCACGGCCAGCAAGGCCAAATGTTCGAACAAGTTCATGGACACCCGGGGTACTGTTATTGGGTCACGCTCGTTGACCGGGGAGCTGCGCAGGGGTACCTGCGCAGGCATGACACTTTACCATGCCCGCCCTCCCCGACGGCGGCCTCAACGACCGAGTTGGCCCAGCCGACGCTCGACGAAGGCCTGCAGTTCAGGCGACAGCGTCCCGCTGGCCTGGGCCTGCGTGAAGGCAGCGCGGCTTTCGGCGTCGCGCTTGTCGGCCTGCAGCGCGATGCCCAGGCCCATCCACCAGACGCCATTGCCGGGCGAGCGCTTGAGCGCGGCCTGGTAATGGTCGGCCGCTTCATGGACACGACCTTCGCGCTGCAGCACACCGGCCAGGAATGCGTGGTACTCGCCATTGCCCGCCGCATAGGGCAGCGTGCGCATCAGGGTATCGATGGCCGGCCCGCCCCGTTCGAGCTGCAGGCGTGCCAGCAGCATCGCCAGCGCCGGCTGGCGCGCGTCGAGCGCGAGCGCGGCCTGCAACTGGCGCATCGCATCGTCCGGACGGCCAGCCTCGATCAGCAGGCCGACCAGCGTCTGGCGCGCTGCTTCGTGGCGCGGATCGATCTGCAGGCCCGCCTGCAGCGTGGCGATCGCCTCGGTCACGCGGCCGTCTTCGAGCACAGCGAGCGCGCGCCGGTAGGCGTTTTCGGCCCGTTGCGATGGCGTGTCGGTGCGACCGGCTGCCGGCGCAGCCGGTGCATTCTGCACCACGGAGACCGTGCGTGGCGCGGGCCTGGCGGTTGGTGCCGCAGCGACCGGCGCGGCACGCCTGGCTGCCGGTGCCGGTGCTGGTTCCGGTGCCGGCTCTGGTTCCGGTGCCGGCACCGGCGCAGCTGGCGCCACATCGACCACCTGCACCGGCGCTGCCGCCGGCATGTCCACCACCACCGCCGTGCGTGCCGGGACTGGCGCAGCGGCCAGCACGGCAGGCGCCGGTGTCGGCGCAGGCGCCGTCTGCATCGTCTTCCAGCCGGCGACACCTGCGCCGACCGCCAGCAGCGCGCCACCGACCAGCGCCGCACGCAGCGCCGGTCCGCGCCGCTCCGGTGCAGCCACGGGCCGCACGTCGGCCGGCAGCGGCGCCGCGCCAGGCTGGCCGGCGCGCGCGTCGAGGTCCTTGAGCATCTTGTTAATCAGGCTCATGGCGCCACCACCCAGGCAAACACGCCGAGGGCGCCCATGATGATCGCGCCGCCCGTCAGCCACTGGCGGATCGCGCGCCCCACGCCCACCGTGTCACGCGCGGCGATGGCAACATGGCCTCCCGCGACCTGCTGCTTACCCTGGCCGTAACTGAGCATCATCGCCTTGTGCGCCATGATGTTGACCAGGCGCGGCACGCCCCCGCTGGCCCTGTACAGGCTGCGGATCGCGGCGCTGGAAAACAGCCGCGCGCCGGTGAAACCGGCCACGCGCAGCCGGTGCGCCACGTAGAAATCGATGTCGTCGCGATTCAATGGTCCCAGGTGGTAGTGGAACGTGATGCGCTGTGCCAGCTGGCGGATCGAGTCCAGTTGCAGCTTGCGATTGAGTTCGGGCTGCCCGAACAGGACGATCTGCAGCAGCTTGCGCTTTTCCGTTTCCAGGTTGGTCAGCAGCCGCAGGGCTTCCAGGCTGTCGACGGGAATCGCCTGCGCTTCGTCCAGGCACAGCACGACGCGCAGGTCCTGCGCGGCCAGTTGCAGCAGGCGCAGGTTGATTGCCTTGAGCAGCTGGTGCTGGTCGACATCACGCTCGAGCACGATCTCCAGTTCGTCGGCCAGCGCCAGCATCAAGGTGCGCGGTTCGAGATACGGGTTCGGGATGTAGGCCGTGACGAACCCTTCCCCCAGCGTCGCCATGAACTTGCGGCACAACAGTGTCTTGCCGGTGCCGACTTCACCCGTGATCTTGATGAAGCCTTCGCCGCTGCGCGCCGCCACCAGGAGCGTGTTGAGCGCTTCCTGCGAGCGCGGGCTGCCGAAGAAAAAGCTGGTGTCCGGCGTGATCCCGAACGGCAGCTCGCGCAGGCCAAAGTGCGCCGCGTACATCAGTCAACGCCCCAGCCGGAAGCACGGCTGCGTGGATCGAGCTGCTCGATGCGGCGGCTCGCGTCCATCATGTCTTCGCTCCAGTCGCTGGCGCCTTCGACGATGGTCGGCTTGATCAGCACGACCAGCTCGCGCTTCTGGTTGGTCCGGTTCTTGTTGCGGAACAGGTTACCGAGCAGCGGGATCTTGTCCGCGCCCGGCAGCTGGTCGGTGTCGCCGGTGGATGCCTGGCGCATCAAGCCACCGATGGCAACCACCTGCCCGTTGCGGCCGCGCACGATGCTGTCGAGTTCCGACGTGCTCGATGCCGCCAGCGGCAAGCGCAGCGTGCCGCCCGAGCCCAGGTCGACATCCTTGTTGACGGTGGTCACCTGGCTGACCGACGGGTGCACGTGGAGCAGGATGTTGCCGTTGGCGTCGATCTGCGGTGTCACGTCGAGCACGACGCCGGAGAAGAACGGCTGCACCGTCACGCTCGGGCTGACGATGCTGCCGTTGTCGCCGGTCGTGATGTTGTTGGTCACGCCGGTGACGAAGAATTCATCGGTGCCGATCTTGAGCACGGCCTTCTGGTTGTTGACCGCCGCAATGCGGGGACTCGACAGCACGTGCACGCTGCCCTGCGACTCGAGGAACGTGATCAGCGCCGCGAAGTTATTCGTCTGGAAGGCGAAGCCGAACAACGAACCGGCCGCCGTGGCAGCATTCGACAGCGAGAAGCCGGTGCTGGCCGCGAGGCCCTGGCCGCTGTTGATGACAGGCGGCTGGCCGCCCGTGTACGGCAGTGGCGCCAGGTTGGCGCCGGGCGAGATCAGGCCACCGGAAACGCGGTTCGGGTGCGAGCCGCGGAACGATGCGAACGAGGCCCAGTTGATGCCGCTCTGGAAGCTGTCGTTGAGTTCGACCTCGAGGATCTTGGCTTCCAGGATGACCTGGCGGTCGACCGACAGCTGGGTGGCCTTCAGGTAGGCGTCGACGTTGCGCAATTCGTCCGGCATCGCGCGGATCACGAGCACGCCCGATTGCGGGCTGACGACGACACTGCGACCGCCTTCGGTCGAGCCGACGATGGCGGCAATCGACAGCTTCAGGTCGCCCCAGAAATCGTTGTCCGAGCGCGTGCGCACATCGGTGCTGTTGGTCTGGGTCTGGCCGTTGCCGTTGTTACCGTTGTTGTTGCCGTTGTTACCGTTGTTGTTGCCGTTATTGCCGTTGTTGTTGCCGTTGTTCTGGCTGCCGTTGTTGCCGCCACCATTGTTATTGTTGTTGCCATTGCCGGCGTCGGCTACCGACGTGGACGACACGCGCAGGTTGGACGTGCCGCTGCGCTGCGCCGTCAGGTAGTTCACATGGAACATCCGGGTCTGCATCGTCAGCGGGCGGATCGCGATGCGGGCGCCGTCGATCTTGTAGTCGTAGCCGTACATGTCGCGCACCGCTTCCAGCGTTTCGACCAGCGTCACGTCCTTCAGGTTGGCGCTGATATTGCCTGTCACGTCCGGGTGCACCAGCATGTTGTAGCGGGTGCCGGCCACGATCGAGCGGAAGAACTGCTGCGCCGGGACGTTGTTGAAGGCGACGTTGAAGCGCTCTTCCAGCGCCGGGCGCGCCTTGGGCAACTGGCTGGCGAGCGTCGCTGCCGGTGGCAGCAGCGCATTGGCCACCGCATCGTCCACCGCAGGGCGGGCGCCCTGCTGGGTGCTGGCTTTGGTCAGCTCTTTCGTGATCGCGTCATAGGTGGCGTTCTGTGGCGCGCTCTGGCAGCCGCCGAGGAGCACGGTGACGGCAAGCGCCACGGCCAGCGCGCGCGGCGCCATTACAAACTTGGGTGTCATGGTGGGTGGGTACTTCATCGGTTAGCGGGCAACCGGCGTCATGCCGGACAGCGGTGCATCCATGCGCAGCACCTGGCGCGCGTTGCCGCGCATGAGGATGACCTCGCCAGGCTTGATACTCGTGATCCGCGCGCCCTTGTAAAACTCGCCCAGGCGCAGCGTCTCGCCGTCGATGACGGCGACGTGGCGCCCGCCCGCATGCGGCGCGATCAGCACTGATTGCAGGCGCGGGACGTCGCGCTGCACGGCCGGATCGAGCGCGATCCGGTCCATGCCGGCCGGCGGGCGGGTCGGGTCCTGCAACGGCTGCGCGACGGCAGGCAGCTGGCACAGCGCGAGGCAGGTCAGCACGGTCTTGGTCAGGTTCTTCACAGCTTCATCCATTGTCGGTCCAGGCTGAGCGTATGCAGCGTGAGCGTCAGGCGCGCGGTTGGATAGGTTTCGACGTCGAGCTGGGCGCGGCCCCAGAACATCCGCGTCGGCATCGCGTCGAGTGTGCTCATGTAGTCGACCATGTCGAGGTAGTTGCCGCGCACCGTGACTTCGACGCCGTGCCGGTACAGCAACGGCACGTCGCCCCCCGCTGCAGGCGCAGCGTCTGCTGCGGCAGCCGGGGCGGTAGTAGCGCCCGGTGCGGCCAGCGGTTCGGCCGGCAACGTCCGCATCGAGACGAGCTTGAGGCGGCCGTTGGCGCGCAGAATGCTTTCGACCAGTGGTCCCATGCGCTCGGGCGGCACCAGGCCGTGTTCGAGCGCCAGCAGCTCGCTGCCCAGTTGCCCCATCTCTTGCTGCATCGTGTTCAGGCGCGTGCGTGCCTGGGCGTCGGGGTCGATCCGGGAACCCTCCACACGCGCCGTGATCTCGCCATCGATGGCGGCACTCGCGGCCTGCTGCTGCTCGATCTGCGTGCGCAGCGCTGCCTGTTTTGCGTCCTGCGGCGCCAGCACGAACGTGTGCCCGGCAAATGCCAGCACGGCGATGGTGGCGCCGAACACCATGCCGCGCTCGCGCAGCGACAGGGCGTCGATCCGAGCCGCAAGTTGGAGCACGCGCTGCTTGATCGACGCGCTCATGGCCGTGGCTCCTCGGCGACCGACTGCAGGCTGAATTCGACATACGGTGCGGCGCGGGTGACGGGCTGGCCGTCCGCACCGGGCACGGCTGCTGGCACTGGCAGCGCCGCCGCTTCGCCGATTTGCAGGCTGGCGAACGACTTGCCCTGCATCAGGGGCTCGCTCGTCAGGCGATTCAGGTAGCCAGGCACCATGGCCGGGTCCATGGCACGGCCGCGGATGCCGATCTGGGCGCCGCCCGCGTCGACTGTCACGCCGGTCAGCCACAGACCCGGCATGCTCTGGCGCGCGAGCGCCTTGAAGTAGCCGCCGAAGCCGTTCGTGTCACCCAGTTCGCCCCGTGCCAGAGCGCCCGATACATGGCGCATGGCGGCCAGCTTGCGGTCGGCGCCAAGGAGCTGGTCCGCCATCGTCGCGTCTTTCGCGCGCGGCACGAATTCGGTGTTGACCGAGGCCAGGCGTGCTTGCCGCTTGTCGAGCTGCACCGCACCGGCATCCGCCTGCCGCTGCAGTTCGGCCGTCCGCATGCTCCCCATGAGCGCCAGGCCGGCGATGCCGACGACGATCACGCCGGCGGCCAGCGCCAGCTGCGCTGCCGACAGCACGTGCTTTTGCGGCTGGAACGCCGGATTGAACAGATTGATTTGCTGGGTCATGCGCCCTCCCCGTCCCGCAGCGCGGCGCCGATGGCCAGGAAGAAGCGTTGCTGCTGGGCCAGGTCGGCCAGCTCGGGCGTGCGTGACAGGTCGAACAGGGTGGCCAGGTTCAGCGTTTCTACCGGCGTGTACAGATTGCTGGACAGGTATTCGTCGAGCCCCGTCACGGCCGATGGGCCAAGAATGAGCTTGGCGATGCTGATGAACGAATACTGGCGCTCGAAATGGTCGAGCGAGCGCTGCAGCTCGAGCGTGATCTTGTCGAAGCTCGCATGCTTGCGGTCGTGGTCCGGTTCGAGCAATTGCGCCAGCGTGACATCGAAGCGGCGCGACAGGTACAGCTCGCCGCGGTACGACACCGTCAGCAGACTGCCATCAACGCCAAACGACAGCATGGCGATGCCACGGCCTTCCGGCTCGAGCATGGCCGACACATTGCGCTGGGCCATTTCCGGGATATCGATGGCGGCCAGTTCGACCTTGGCATCCAGGAACAGTTTCTGGCGCGGCGCAATGATGCTGTTTTTCGCCGCGATGACGAACACCGATTGCTGCGCGCGCGAGTTGGCGTCCAGCGCAATGTCGAGCACGTCGATGGTCGCTTCGGCGGCGGGAAAGTCGAGGACGTCTTTCAGGCGCCAGCGCATCGCCGTTTTCATTTCTTCGCGCGGCACGCTGGGCGCTTCGACGTTGAGGATCTGGTAGTCGCCGCCGGTGAGCAGCGTGGTGCAATGGCGCCCCGCTGCCTGCGCGTCGCCTGCCAGCTTGTCGATCGTATCGCGCGATACACCGGTGGCCGCCTGGACGGCGAGCACAGTCGCCTGGGCGCCAGGCGTCTTCGCCACGCTCGCAACGAACACATTGTCGCCAGCGATGGCAAAACTCAGCCAGCCAATTTTTTTCTTGGATTTCTTAAACAAACGCATGCAGGCCGCAATCTGGTCGCACTATGGGTCGTTACCGACAATTTCTTGATTATAGACAAGAGTGATTGAGGGCAATTACAAAAAGACGCACGGTAAGTGAAGTTATTTCCGGCGTGTGGCTAGCAAGCCACCGATTTCGCCGCTCCCGCTTTCCACGCCTGGTGCCATCCAGCGCTGACGAGGGCTGCGCCATAAAAAAAGCGCTGCCGCAGCAGCGCTTTCTCGATCAGCTCACAAGGATCATTCGCACTTGGTGCTGATCACCTGGATGACCGGTGCCGGGACAGCGGCGGTCGCTTCGGTGTAGCGCACGTTGCAGGTGTTATCCAGGGCTGCCGGCATGTTCAACGGCGTGAACGTGACGGTCTGACCATTGATTGCCGGCTTGTAGTCCTTGTCGCTCAGACCCGCTGCCGCGCCAATGGTGGCCACGCTTGGGTAGCCATTGACCATCTTGATGGTCTCGCCTTCGACAACGATGTCGGTGGCATTGGTAATCAGGAATTTGCCACGCAACATCGACGACGCTGCGCTCAGGGCACCGCGGGCGCCCTGCAGCGACGCTGCACGGGCATCGCCGCTCAGGCTGGCGAATTTCGGCAGCGCCGTTGCTGCCAGAATGCCCAGGATGACGATCACGACGATCAGTTCGATCAGGGTGAAACCGCCTTGCGCGCCTTTGTTGAAACCTTTGTTCATCGCTACTCTCCGTATGATTGAAAGGAAAAAATTCCTTTCGACTGGTTGATCGAGGACCGGTGCACCAAGGCACGCCGTGGACCGATCCTCCTGATATCTTCGCCCTCATCCAGGCCTGACGGCAGAGAGCGCATAAAGAATTCTACATTGACCCTAGGAAATTTCGATATCCAGGAAGAACTTTCCACAAAGTATTTTGAGCTAGTGCGACTTTTCCGCCCGGCAAGCCTTATTTTGGTGCCATTACGCAACACTCGGCTGCGACCCTGTGTTATTTCGGATGCAATGCCGCCTGTCCCAGATCCCAGATTGGCAGGAAAATACCCAGCGCCAGTATCAGCACCATGACACCCAGGAAGGTGATCAGGATTGGCTCTATCTGGCTCGAGAGTGTCTTGAGCTCGTAGTCGACTTCGCGCTCGTACATCAGGGCGATCTCGTCCATCAAGTCATCGATCGAACCGGTTTCCTCGCCCACGGCGATCATCTGCAGCACGATCGGCGTAAACACGTTCGCAGCGGTTGACGTGCGCAGGATGCTCTCCCCGCGCTCAACGCCGTCGCGCATCTGGTCGATGCGCGAACTGAGGTAGGCGTTGTCCGCCGTCTGCGACACCACCGTCAATGCCTGCACGATCGGTACGCCGCTGCGCAGCGACAGCGCGAAGCTGCGCGCGAAACGCGCCATCGTCCCTTTGTGGATGATCTTGCCGGCAATGGGCAGGCGCAGCTTGACGCGGTCCCAGACCAGCCGGCCATTTACCGTGCGGGTCCATGCCTTGAAGCCGACAATGGATGCAACAGTCACGCCGGCGAGCGCCGGCCACCACGCAATGGTGAATTGCGAGGTCGTCAGCAGGACGCGCGTCATCAGGGGCAGTTCGGCACCAAACGACGCGAACACCGAGGCAAACTTGGGGATCACGAAAATATTCACGACGACCATCGCCAGCACCATGGCGATCACGACAAAGGTCGGATAGCGCAGCGCCGTCTTGACGCGCTCGCGCATGTCGCGATCGAACTCGAGGTGGTCGAACAGACGCAGGAATACTTCTTCCAGGCGCCCCGTCATTTCACCGACCTTCACCATCGACAGGTAGAACGGCGTAAAGACGAGCGGGTGACGGCCCATCGCGATGGACAGCTCACGGCCGGCGTCGAGTGACTCGCGCAGGTCCTTGATGATGCGCGCGAACGCCGGGCTGATGGCTGACTCCTGCAGCCCGGCCAGCCCGCGCATGATCGGCACGCCCGATTTCAGCAGCGTGTAGATCTGGCGGCTGAACAGTTGCACGTCCATCGACGTGACCTTTTTCTCGAACAGGCGCTCGCGCCAGCCCACGCTGCTGCTCCCGGCGCCACCACTGGTCGCGCGGCGCTTGGTCACGCTGATCTCGAGCGGCGTCACGCCGCTGCCGAACAGCTGGTCGGCGACGGCGCCGCTGTCGGCGCCTTCGAGCACGCCCTGGAGCAACACGCCGCGTCCGTCGCGGCCTTTATAGGCGAAAAATGGCATCGTTTATCGGTCCCCGGCTCAATCGTCGAACTGATTACTGACCCGCATCGCCTCGGAGATCGTCGAGCGTCCCTGCACGGCCAGGCTTACCGCATGGCGGCGCAGCGTGTCGCCGCGCATCTCGGCCTGGGCCACTTTCAGGAAGTGTGCCGGATCGGGATGGTTGACGGCCTCGGTCACGGCGCGCGTCATTTCCAGCAATTCGTAGACGCCGGTACGGCCCCGGTAGCCGGTGCCATTGCAATGCGAGCAGCCTTTGCCGTGGAAGAAGCGCGTGGTCGCGGCGAGTTCCTTCAGTTCGGAGCGCAGCCACTCGACCTCGTTTGCGGCCGGCTGGTAGTCGACCGTGCAGCTCTCGCAGATCACGCGCACCAGGCGCTGGGCCAGCACGGCCTGCAGCGAGCCACCGACCATGTAGCGCGGCACGCCCATGTCCATCAGGCGCAGCGGCGTGCTGGCGGCATCGTTCGTGTGCAGCGTCGAGAGCACCAGGTGACCCGTCATTGCGGCGCGCAGGCCGATCTGCGCCGTTTCCTGGTCGCGCATCTCGCCCACCAGCACGATGTCCGGGTCTTGGCGCAGTGCCGAGCGCAGCACGCGCGCGAAGGACAGTTCGATCTTGTCGTTGACCTGCACCTGGTTGATGCCCGACAGGCGGTACTCGACCGGGTCCTCGACCGTGATCAGTTTTTTCTCGACCGAATTGAGTTCGGCCAGCGCGCTGTAGAGCGTCGTCGTCTTGCCGCTACCGGTCGGCCCGGTCACCAGCACCAGCCCGTTCGGGCGCGCGACAATCGCGCGGAAACGCTCGACCAGGCGTGCCGGCATGCCGATCGCGTCCAGGCGCAGATTGGTGCCGCCCTGGTTCAGCAGACGCATGACGACCGATTCGCCGTACTGCGTCGGCATCGTCGAGATACGCACGTCGATACGCTGGTTGCGCACCTTGACGGCAAAGCGGCCATCCTGCGGCAACCGTTTTTCGGAAATGTCCAGGTCGGCCATCAGCTTGAGGCGCAGCGCCAGCGGCGTGGCCACCTTCAGGTCGGCCTCGGTCTGCAGATGCAGCACGCCGTCGATGCGGAAGCGAATTTGCAGGCGCCCGTCCTGCGGTTCGATGTGGATGTCCGATGCACGCACCTGGGCAGCATCGTCGAACACCGATTGCAGCAGCTTGACGATCGGCGCTTCTTCGAGGCCCGGGTTGGCCGCCAGCGCGCCGAAGTCGATGGACACGTCGCCCAGGTCGGCCTCGACTTCGCGGGCCAGACCCGTGATCTCGCCGGTGCGGCGGTAGATGCGGTCGATCGCGCCCAGCACTTCGGTCTCGTTGACCACGGCCAGCTCGACGCCCTTCTTGATCAGGCGCGCAATCTCATCGTAGGCAAACAGGTCGGTGGGGTCTGATACGCCCACCAGCATGGCGTCGCCCCGGTCTTCCAGCACCAGTGCGCGAAAACGACGCGCGGCCGTCTCGGGCAATAGCCGCACCAGGTCGGCATTGATGTTGTAGAACTTGAGGTTGATGTACGGGATGTCGAGCTGGCGCGCCAGTGCGCCTGAAATCTGATCCTCGGTGACAAAGCCGCTCTCGACGAAAACGCGCCCGAGTTTGCGACCCGTGCGCTTCTGATCCGCAAGGGCTTGCTGGAGTTGTTCTTCACTCAACAGCTTTTGCTGCATCAATACTTCGCCGAGACGCACTTTCTCTGGCCGTGCCATACCGTTCCTTGGTCTAATTCTTGCAGCGTAGATTCTATGCCAGAAAGAATAAAAATTGACTCAAGGAATTAAAATGTGTCGGCTTTTGGCGTCAGTCCTGCTGCTGGACCATGCCGAAACCATATCAAAACACCGGTTCCGAGCATTCCAGGCTGACAAACCTGGCACCACGTCGAAGGCACCAATATGCAAATGGCGCCAGACGAGGCTGGCGCCATGGTGATCGAGCAGCCATCAAGACTGCCCTGCATGCCACATCAAGAGACTTATTTGGCCTTGCGACGGCGACCGATCATGCCCACGCCAGCCAGACCGGCCAGCATCAACGCGATCGTACCTGGCTCAGGCACTTCGTTGATCTCATTTGGCAGGATCAGGCTCGGATCGGCAGCGACCGGCACCGCTGCAACCGGCTCCGTCACTGGCTGGGTCGCATTGCTATCGCCGGTCTCGTCCGTGACAGGCGGCAGGCTGATGTCGACGCTGCCGCTACCACCGGCAACTGGCGCGCTACCACCGCTCGCACCGCCACCGCTTGCCGGGGCGCTGCCATTGCTGGCGCCAACGCCAGCCGAACCGCCGCCAGTCGAGCCCCCGCCAGTCGAGCCGCCTGCGGAACCGGTACCGGAGCCACTACCGCCACCAACTGCCGCGCCGCCGCCGGCCGCGCCGCCAGCCACTGGCGACGTTGCGCCGCTGCTGCTCTGACCGGTCTGCCCTTGCACGATCTTGACGCCGTCGCCATCGTTGATGACTGCTGCGGAGTTACCGAAGCGGGCTGCCAGCAAGCCGTTACCGGCGCTCAGCACGTAGCTGGCGTCGATGCCTTGCTGTACAAACAGTTTCTGGGCATCCGATTGCGACAGGCTGGCGCTTGCTTTGCCGACCAGAACCGATGTCAGATCCGTATTGGCATTGTGTGCAATGCCGCCAACCAGGCTGACACCGCTACCGAATACGCCGGAGCCAATGACACTGGAACCATTACCCGTAGTCCAGCCGTTCTGGAACGCAGGCTGCGAAGTCGACGACACGACATCGGCCTGGGCCGCGCCGGCGGAGATCAGAAGCGAAGCAACAACAAGGTGGCGAATTGACATGAAAGTAACTCCTAGGAAATTAAAGATTATTCTTTTTACAAGCACGAAGTCATCCTAGCATGCGTTACGGAAAGCCAACTCTTAGTCGAAATCAAATCGTGCATACCATATTTACATCATTCCATAGCTTATTCATCCCAACAAATCAAAATTTGTTAGGATGAACAACATAGATTTCATTCCACAAACAAAATAGAATCGATGATCACCCATGAAGCAATGTTGATATTTTTATGACAATTCTCGTATTATTTTGTCACTACCTGACTGGGCCATTTGTAGTGCAAATAAAAAAGGCTGCATCCGAAAGAATGCAGCCTTGTTTGCGTGGCGCGACGTTGTCGCGCTGATTGTGACGCTTACTTGACGGTGGCGCTGACAGCCCCGCCGGCCGGCGCGACGACCATGTACGGCATCACGCGCGACGCCATCCGCATATCCGTTTTGAGCATGCCCACTTCATCGGCGAGGATGTTGGCCGCCTCTTGCAGCATGACGTCCTTGGCATCCTTGGCCGCCTTCTCTGCTGCCAGCTCTAACTGCAGATTGCGCTCGTCTGCCTGCAGACCGTCATCCTGACGTGGCGCACCGCGCACGGCGACCACCGACTTCTTGGCCTTGGTCGGATCCGGCGCTTCGGCGCGCTTTTCCTTGCTGCCCGGACCGCTGACAGGTTCGTCCGGCGTCGCCGACGTGCCGCCCAGGCGGGCTTCACGCAGCTTCGAGCGGGCATCCTGCGTATCGCGCTCCTTGCGGCGGATGGTCTCGTTCAGCGAAATCACGTTTTCCTTGCGCAGCTTGAGCACTTCGGCAATGTCTTCTTGCAGGAACTGGAAGTCCTTGTCCTTGGCAATACGCGCTTCATGCCGTTGCTGCAGCGGCG
Organism: Oxalobacteraceae sp. CFBP 8761; assembly: GCA_014841595.1. Classification (NCBI taxonomy): domain Bacteria; kingdom Pseudomonadati; phylum Pseudomonadota; class Betaproteobacteria; order Burkholderiales; family Oxalobacteraceae; species Oxalobacteraceae sp. CFBP 8761. The sequence continues at coordinate 2,648,300 of JACYUE010000001.1, forward strand.
CCACCAGTTCTTTCAGGTCGCCCGCCGGCATGTAGGTAGCCGGCTTGATCGCCACCCATGGCAGCGCATTGTCGTACGACGATTCGCCAAAGCTGTCGAGGTCGGTCATGACCGGCAGCTTGATGTCCGGCGTCACGCCGCGCAGCTGCGTGGTGCCGCCATTGATACGGAAGAACTGGGCGATCGTCATCTTCAGCTCGCCGTAGCGGGCTTTTTCACCCGGTGCGAAGCGGTCGAGGTCGATCAGCGTCTGGACCGTGCCCTTGCCGAAGCTCGGCTCGCCAATGACGAGACCGCGACCGTAATCCTGGATCGCCGCCGCGAAAATCTCGGACGCCGAGGCCGAACCACGGTTGATCAGTACGCCCATCGGGCCATCCCACGCCAGCCCGGCCTTGACGTCGCTTTCGACTTCGACGCGGCCTTCTGCCGTGCGCTGCATGACGACCGGGCCCTTGTCGATGAACAGGCCCGTCAGTTCGACAGCCTCGGTCAGCGAACCGCCACCGTTGTTGCGCAGGTCGATCAGGACGTTATCGACTTTTTCTTTCTTGAGCTCGACCAGGATGCGCTCGACGTCGCGCGTGGCGCTGCGGAAGTCTTTTTCACCCTTGCGGCGGCCTTCGAAGTCTTGATAGAAGGTCGGCAGTGCGATCACGCCGATGCGGCGCTCGACGCCGTTTTCCTTGACCTTGATGATCGACTTCTTGGCAGCCTGCTCTTCCATGCTGATCTTGTTGCGGACCATCGACACGCTGACGTGCTTGGCGTCGACGCCGCCGTCGCCCGGAATCACGTCCAGACGGACCGTGGTGCCCTTTTCGCCGCGTACCAGCGCGACGACGTCGTCCAGACGCCAGCCGAGCACGTCGGTGAACGGTGCATTGCCCTGTGCGACGCCGACGATGCGGTCGCCAACCTTGAGCTTGCCGGACTTTTCAGCCGGGCTGCCAGGCACGACTTCGCGGATGATCGTGTAGTCATCGCGCGACTGCAGCACGCAGCCGATGCCTTCGAGCGACAGGCGCATCGCGATATCGAAGTTGTCGGCCGAGCGCGGGCCAAGATAGTTGGTGTGCGGCTCGATGGCGGTGGCATACGCGTTCATGAACATCTGGAACACGTCTTCGTTGTTCAGCTTGCCAATGCGGTTGACGTAGTTCTCGTAGCGCTTGTCGAGCGTTTCGCGGATCGATTTATCGTCCTTGCCGGCAAGCTTGAGGCGCAGCCAGTCGTTCTTGACGCGCTTGCGCCACAGATCGTGGATTTCATCTTCGCTCTTGGCCCACGATGCTTTTTCGCGGTCCAGCTGCATCGTTTCTTCGGTCGAGAAGTCGAAGTTGCCCTTGAGCAGACTACGCGCGTACGCCATGCGTTCGCCGAAGCGCTTCTGATACATGTTGTAGATCGAGAATGGCGCGCTCAGGTCTTCGTTGTTGATGGCGTCGTCCATCTTCGTGCGCAGGGCGCCGAAGCTGTCGAGGTCAGCCTGCACGAAGTACAGTTTTTCGCTGTCGAGGCCTTCGAAGTATTTATCGAAAATCTTGGCCGACATGGCGTCGTCGAGAGGGACCGGGCTGTAGTGGTAGCGGCCCAGCACGCGCGAGGCCCACAGCGCGGCCTGGGTCTGGGCGGCGATCGGCTTCATGTCGGCTGGAATGGCCGGGGTGGCGGATTTGCCGGCGGGCTTGGCAGCAGACTTCGCCGAATCGGCGGGCTTGGCCGGAGCCGGTGGCGTTGCGACGGCAGCGGATTTCTCGGGCTGCGCGGTCACCACATGGGCGGACATGGCAAACGCCATGGCGGCGAGGAGCACGTGCTTCTTCATTCTGCGATTCTCCGAACGGGATTCCTGTTGCGGTTGCGGCATGGCGCAAGGCAAACCTGCCATACCGCGCTTTTCGTTTCATTCTACAGGTAGATCGGCGCGCAAGCGGCAGCCTGACCCGTTTGCGGCACCGCAAATACTGACAATTAAGGTTGCCGTAAGCCTGCCCACGCTCCCTGTATTTACCCTTTGACAAGCATCAATAGCGTGTCGCCGTAATACCAGAGCAAACCGACCAGGACCAGCAGCGGCGCCCATGGCCACGACCGCGCAGCAAGCTTCCAGTCGACAGGCGACGGCCAGAACGACAGGAACTGCGGCGCGAGAAACACCATCAACGCCAGGTCGACCGGCTCGAAGGCCAGCCCACGACGCGTGCGCCACCAGGCCACGCCCAGCGGCACGAACAGCACCAGGAGCGGCGCCAGCGCAGCCGGCGCCGCGTTGTACCAGCGCAGGTTGGCAAACGTGACCGAGCCCAGTTCCCAGTTGTGCCCACCTGCCTTGCTGCCCTTGGCCCGCTTGATGCGGCGCGGCAGCACGCTCATCCCGACCGGTTCGGCATTGGTGAGCAGGCCCACGGAGAAATGGGCCAGTTCGTGGCACAGTGTGCCGGCAGCGGTGAACACGAAAAAGACAGGGTGCGCGGCCGAGGCGATCCACAGCAGGAACGCCAGCGCGGCCGACGGCATCAGATAGATGAGGATGTCGAGCGATGATGCCGCCATGGCGCAGGCGGCGGCGGGAAGCCAGGCGCTGCAGCCGCCGAGCATCGCGTCAGCGTGCGTAGAAGCAGCGCCCGCACGCCTGGCGGTAGCTTTCGTTGCCGCCGATACTGACCTGCTCGCCTTCGCGGATACGGCGGCCCTGCTCGTCGACGCGGATATTCATCGTCGCCTTCTTGCCGCAGGTGCAGATGTTCTTGATTTCCTCGATATCGTCGGCCAGCGCCAGCAGATAGGCCGAGCCGGGGAATGGCTCGCCGCGAAAATCGCTGCGCAGGCCGTAGCAGATCACGGGCACGCCGCGCAGCTGGGCCAGCTGGTGCAGCTGGCTGACCTGGGCCGCTGTCAAGAATTGCGACTCGTCCACCAGCAGGCAGGCCACGTTCTCGACCTGGTCAAGAAAGTTGGTGTCTGCGTGAAAGACTTCGGCCGGCCGCTGCGCGCCCAGGCGCGACGTGATCACGCCAACGCCGTAGCGGTTGTCGATGGCTGCCGTGTAGAGCTTGACCTGCTGGCCCTGCTCTTCGTAGTTGTGCGCGACCTGTAACAGGGCCGTCGATTTGCCGGCGTTCATCGCCGAGTACCTGAAATAAAGTTTGGCCACTGCCCTGTCCTGCCTGTCTATCCAATGCGACGAAGGCTGCGATTATAGCGTGCCGGCAACGTACGCCGCCAGCCAATCGCGGCCCCATCGTCAATTGCCCGGATGGTATTTCCGCTCGAGATTGCGCTCGATATCTTCCTTGTAGAACAGCACGTCCTTGAACTCGCCGCGCGCATACATGGCGGCCTGATCGTTAAAGTGCGGCGAACGGGGATCGCTGCTCTGGCCGCCGGCCAGGATGCTCTTGGCGCGCACCTTCGGGCCGAACTCGACGGCAGCGACAAAGCTGTTGCCGCGGTCACCATAGATGCGCTTTGTCGTCTGTTTGGCCGTCATGCCGAACGATGCCAGCGAACCCCAGTTGGCCGATGTGAACGGTACGGGAATGCTGGGCTTGCTGTCGTCGTATTGCTGGTCGACCGCGCCCGACAGGCGCTGGAAGCGGTTGATCTCGCCCCATGGCGTGCGCCAGTCGCCGAAGTCGGCCGTCAGTTTCTCCGACGCGCGCAGCAAGCCGTCGAGCCGGTCCGCCGGGGTCAGGCGCTGGGCGATGTAGTCGACCGGCGGGATCGTCTCCAGTTTTGCGCGTGCGCCGTGCTGCGCCACCAGGTCCTGGCCCCAATACACGGCCAGCGACGTGGGGACCGAGTCGATGGCGTAGCGCATGTTCCAGCTGCGCAGCGCGTCGATCTGTTCGGCCAGCGCCGCCTTGCGCGGGTCTTCCGGCGGCAAGGCGTCGTAGTCGGCAATGACGGCCGGCACGAGCGGCTCGAACGCCTGCAGGCGCGTGTCGTACGAGGCCGCGATCAGGCTGTCGATGTCGAGCCCCTTGGCCTCCTTGAATACGCGCGCGGCATTGCGGCCACGCGCATTCTCGGGCAGCGACCACATATACGACGGGTAGCTCGCACACTTGGGACTGCTCACGCCAGCTGCCGTGCAGGGCCAGTTGTTGGTATTGAAGATGTAGCCGCTGGCCGGGTTGAACAGCGTTATGGTCTCGTCGATCTCGTGCAGGCGCTGCCATTCGTTGGCGGGATTGCTGCCGTCCACCGGACGGGTCCAGTCCACGCGCGGGTCGCGTTTCGGGATGAAGTTGCCGTGGAAGTAAGCGATATTGCCCTTCGCATCGGCATACACGGTGTTGTTGGACGAATTGGTGCGAAGCTCCATGGCCTTGTAGAACGCGCTGTAGTCGCGCGCCTTGGTGCGGGTATACGACTGGGTCAGCGCATTGAGCGGGTCGTCCATCAGCTTGACCGACACCCACTTGCCGCCCTCGGCGCGCACGACCGGGCCGTGGTGCGTGAAGTAGGCGGTGACGCTGCGGCTGGCCATCGTCCCATCCGGCATCTTGTACGGCAGCGCAATCGCGACCTTGCGCATCGGCGCTTCGTGCTTGCCGTATTTATAGAAGTACTCGCCGTTACGGTCGACGACCGTTTCCAGGTATTCGTCGATGACGTCGCCACCGCCGGACGTGTGCATCCAGCCCAGCTTGTCGTTGAAGCCCTGGTAGATGAAGAACTGGCCCCAGGTCACGGCGCCATAGGCATTCAGGCCCTCTTCGCTGATCATGTGCACTTCGGGGCGGAAGTAGAACGATGTGTGCGGGTTGATCATCAACAGCGCGCGGCCATTGGCGCTCAGTTTCGGCGCGATGGCAAAGCCGTTCGAGCCGCGCGGTTCGGGGGCGAAGCCGCGCGGGTCGTGGCGTTTGAGATCCAATTGCGCATTCAGTTGCGCCACTGCCGGGCGCTTGCCATAGAACGCGGCCAGGTCGGCCAGCTCGATCGATTCGATGTCGCCACCGATACTGCCTTCGCTGAACGTGAGCGCCATCCACGGCTCGAAATGGGTCAGGAGCTTCGGCTTGACCTCGGGATGCGTGTACAGGTAGTAGTTCAGGCCATCGGCAAACGCCTTCATCAGGTTCTGCAGCCAGGCCGGACTGGCGGCATATTGCGCCTGCATGGCGGCCGGCTGCACGTACAGCTTCATGCGCAGATCGCGCCAGATCTCGGCCTCGCCCTCGACTTCGGCCAGGCGCCCCATCGCATTGATGTAATTGAGCTCGATGCGGTTGAAGTCGTCCTCGGCCTGTGCGTACAGCGTGCCGAACACGGTATCGGCATCGGTGCGGCCAAACACGTGCGGAATGCCCCACTTGTCGCGCATGATCGTCACGCGCTCGGCCGCAGCCTTCCAGCGCGCGACCGTGGCCGCGCTCGGCGCAGCTTGCGCGCTGGTAGCGACGATCGGTGTCTTCCTGGGCGCAACGGCAAACGATGGCGCAGCGGCGCCGATCAGGAGCAAGCCGAGCAATGCCGGCGTGAACGAACGTGACGTGGGCATACGGGCGGACTCCTTCAGGGCGTGGCGAGGTTCAGTCGGCGCCGAGACCGGCGTTGACGAGGCGTTGTTTGAGGCGTTCGTTTTCGGTCAGCAGCGTGGCCAGGCGATCTTTCATCGCCGCGCGTTCGCTGCGCAGCGTGACCAGCTCGTCGGCCGGATCGATCACTTCTTTCTCTTTGCGCGGGCGGGCCGCACTTTTCTGTTCGCGCACCTGGCGCGCGGCCTGCTGCAATTCCTTGCGTCCGCCGGCCACGGCGGCCAGTTGCGCCGATTCGGGCAGCTGCGCCACATTGGCGGCGGCATTGATCGAGATGGTGCCGGTGCGCACCGCTTCGCGCAGCTCGGGGGTGGCGGCCTTCTGGATGCGCTCGATCTGGCTGATCGTATTGCTCGACACACGCGCCGCACGCGCGACATCTTCGCGCGTATTCCATGGCGGCGAGGCAGGGTCAAGCGCCGCGTCGGCATCGCTACCCTCATCGGCGGGACGCTCGGCCACGCGGGCCGAGACGATCTCTTTCTTCTTCAGCGCCAGCACGCCGCGCTGGAAGTCCGATACGCTGCGGCGCGCCAGGTGGTTATCGATCATCCACAGCATGACGTCTTCGATCGATTCGAACGTGTTGTTGTGGACGGTGCGGAACGGGATGCCGTGCTTCTGGCACAGTTCATAGCGATTGTGGCCGTCGATCAGCGTATCGCGCCAGAGTACCAATGCATCGCGGCAACCTTCGGCCAAGAGGCTGCGCTCGAGCGCGGCTTGTTCGATCGGGCTGAGTGGATCGACGAAAGAGCGCAATTCGTCGTTGATCGTGATATTCAATTCGGGTCCTTGCATGTCGTGCTGGGGAGTGTCGTGGTGCGGCGGCGGCATTGAGGTGCCGCATGGCATGCTACACCATACAGACGAGACCGCTGAGCTGCGCTTGCCCTGCCTGGATGGTTGGGGGTTGCGCGCCAGGGTTCGTGCATCGGCGCTGTGGAGCGCCGGGATCATTCGTGGTGCGGGCAGCCGGAATCGAACCGGCACGCCTCACGGCGGCAGATTTTAAGTCTGATGCGTCTACCAATTTCGCCATGCCCGCGCCGCCCGGATTGTACTACGTGGAGCAACTCGGGTGTTAGTGGCTGAGCTACGCCGCCGGATATAAACACATACTCTCAACATGGCTATTACACCAAAGTGCTTCAGGTTTCAAGGGAGCGCGGCCTTCACGCGAGCTGACATAAAATCAACGCATTAACTTGTCATTTCTTTTCGCCTGGGTGGCGCCCTCGTATCGACGCCAACGCCACGGTGAACAACGTACTGTATAGAAGGAACTTCCAAACATGGAACAATTCAGGGAAATCAAGCTGTCCCGGCGCGATGTATTGATCGCCGGCGCGGTATCGGCCTCGGCCGTGGCAATGCCGGGCGCAAACGCGCAAACGGCCGCCAACGCCCCGGCCGCCAACCCGGAGCCGGTCAAGGTCGGCGTCTCCTTCAACGTCAACGGCAAGGATGTCACGCTCGAACTCGACACGCGCACGACGCTGCTCGACGCGCTGCGTGAGCATCTGCACCTGACCGGCTCGAAAAAAGGCTGCGACCAGGGCCAGTGCGGCGCCTGCACCATCATCATGGATGGCCGCCGCATCAACTCGTGCCTGTCGCTGGCGATCATGCACGACGGCGCCAAGATCACGACGATCGAAGGTCTCGGCACGCCGGACAAACTGCACCCGATGCAGGCTGCCTTCGTCAAGCACGACGGCTACCAGTGCGGGTACTGTACCCCGGGCCAGATCTGTGCCAGCGTGTCGGTGATCGAAGAAATTCGCGCCGGCATGCCGAGCCACGTCACGGCCGACCTCAACGCCAAGCCACAGATGACCGTGGAAGAAATCCGTGAGCGCATGAGCGGCAATATCTGCCGATGTGGCGCCTACTCCAACATCATCGATGCCATCAAGGAAGTGGGAGGGGTCAAAGCATGAAGGTCTTTACTTACCAACGCGCCACCACGCCTGCACAGGCAGCGCAGACCGTGGCCCGCACACCAGGCGCACGTTTCATCGCCGGCGGCACCAACCTGCTCGACCTGATGAAGCTCGAGATCGAAACGCCGGGCGCCCTGGTCGACGTCAATAAACTGGGCTTCGACAAGATCGAGCCCACTGCCAACGGCGGCCTGCGCATCGGCGCCTTCGTGCGCAACACCGATCTGGCATCCGACCCGCGCGTGCGCAAGGACTACGCCGTGCTGTCGCGCGCCCTGCTGTCGGGCGCGTCGACCCAGTTGCGCAACAAGGCAACGACGTCGGGCAACCTGCTGCAGCGCACCCGCTGCTCGTACTTCTACGACACCGCGCAAAAGTGCAACAAACGCCAGCCGGGCAGCGGTTGCGCCGCCATCGGCGGCTTCACGCGCAACCTGGCCGTGGTCGGCACGAGCGACGCCTGCATCGCCACGCACCCGAGCGACATGGCGGTTGCCATGCGCCTGCTGGATGCCGAGGTCGAAACCGTGCGCGCCGATGGCAGCAAGCGCACGATCCCGATCGCCGATTTCCACCGCCTGCCGGGCAACACCCCGCACATCGAAACGGTGCTGGAACCAGGTGAGCTGATCACGTATGTGACGCTGCCGAAGCCGCTGGGCGGCGTGCACGCGTACAAGAAAGTCCGTGACCGCGCATCGTATGCGTTCGCGCTGGTGTCGGTTGCCACCGTGATCCTGCCGGACGGCAGCGGCCGCGTGGCTGTTGGCGGCGTGGCCCACAAGCCATGGCGCGTCGAAGCCGCCGAGCAGCAGATGGGCGCGGGCGCCAAGGCCGTGGCCGACCGCCTGATGGCCGGCGCCAAGACCACCGAAGAGAATGCCTTCAAGGTTCCTTTGGTTCACCGTATTTTGGCCGCAGCAATGCAAGACGCAAAGAAAGCCTAAGCCATGAAATTCCTGACTCCAGCAACCACCAATCCGATTGACCGCATGCGCTATGTCGGTCAGCCGACCAACCGCATCGACGGCAAACTCAAGACCACCGGCACCGCACCGTACGCGTACGAGCATCACAAGGAAGTACCGAACGCCGCCCAAGGCTTCGTCGTGGGCTCCGGTATCGCTAAAGGCCGCATCGCATCGATCGACATCGAGGCTGCGCGCCGCGCACCGGGCGTACTGGCTGTTGTCACGGCCGAGAACGCCGGCAAACTGGGCAAGGGCGACATGAACACCGCCCACCTGCTGGCCGGCCCGAACATCCAGCACTATCACCAGGCCGTCGCGCTGGTGGTGGCGGAAACGTTCGAGCAGGCGCGCGCCGCCGCCGGCCTGGTCAAGGTCAACTACACGGTCCAGAAGGGTCGCTTCGACCTGGACGCCGAAAAAGGCAACGCCGTCAAACCGACCGGCGAACAGGATCCGCCGGATACCAAGACGGGCAACTTCGCGCGCGGTTTCGAGACCTCGCCTGTCAAGCTCGACGCCACCTACCACACGCCGGACCAGTCGCACGCGATGATGGAGCCGCATGCCTCGACCGCCTTCTGGGAAGGCGACAAGGTCACGGTCTACACGTCGAACCAGATGATCGCCTGGTGCCGCAGCGACCTGGCAAAGACGCTGGCCATCCCGAAAGAAAAAGTGCGCGTGGTCTCGCCGTATGTCGGCGGCGGCTTCGGCTCGAAGCTGTTCCTGCGCGCCGATGCACTGCTGGCAGCCCTGGGCGCGCGCGCGGCCAAACGGCCAGTCAAGGTCTCGCTGCATCGTCACCTGATCTTCAACAACACGACGCACCGCCCGGCAACGATCCAGCGCATCCGCATCGGCGCCGGTCGTGACGGCCGCATCATGGCCATCGGCCACGAAACCTGGAACGGCAACCTGCCAAAAGGCAGCGCCGAAGTGGCGACGGCGCAAACGCGTCTGCTGTACGCCGGCGCCGATCGCATGACCACCACCCGCGTGGCCGAGCTCGATCTGCCCGAAGGCAATGCGATGCGCGCACCGGGCGAAGCGCCGGGCATGATGGCGCTCGAAGTGGCGATGGACGAGATGGCCGAAAAGCTGAACATGGACCCGGTCCAGTTCCGCATCCTGAACGACACCAAGGTCGATCCGGAAAAGCCGATCCGCAAGTTTTCGGAGCGCCGCTACATCGAGTGCATGCGCATGGGCGCCGACAAGTTCGGCTGGGCCAAGCGCAATGCCAAGCCGGGCCAGGTCCGTGAAGGCCGCTGGCTGATCGGCCATGGCGTGGCGTCTGCCTTCCGTAACAGCCCGGTGATGAAATCGGGCGCGCGCGTCAAGCTGGGCACGGATGGTCGCGTGACGGTGGAAACCGACATGACCGATATCGGTACCGGCAGCTACACGATCATTGCGCAGACCACGGCCGAAATGCTGGGCGTGCCGCTGGACCGTATCGATGTGCGCCTGGGCGACTCGGACTTCCCGGCATCGTCGGGTTCGGGTGGCCAGTGGGGCGCCAATAGCGCGACCTCGGGCGTGTACGCAGCCTGCGTCAAGCTGCGCGAGCAGGTCGCGGCCAAGCTGGGCGTGAAGGAAGCCGACGCCGAATTCGTCGACGGCACCGTGCGCGTGGGCGGCAACAGCCAGCCACTGATCAAGGCAGCGGCGGGTGGTGAGCTGGTGGGCGAAGACACGATCGAATTCACCGGCGGTCTGGACAAGAAAAACCAGCTGTCGACGTTCGGCGCGCACTTCGTCGAAGTCGCGGTCGATTCGGTCACGGGCGAAACGCGCGTGCGCCGCATGCTGGCCGTGTGCGCAGCAGGCCGTATCCTGAACCCGATGCAGGCACGCAGCCAGGTCATCGGCGGCATGACGATGGGTATCGGCGGCGCGCTGATGGAGCACCTGGTGGTCGACAAGCGCCTGGGCTTCTTCGCCAACCACGACATGGCGACCTACGAGGTGCCGGTGCACGCCGACGTGCCGCACCAGGAAGTCATCTTCCTGAAGGAAGAAGATGAAATCTCATCGCCAATGAAGGCCAAGGGCATCGGCGAGCTGGGTCTGTGCGGTGTTGCTGCGGCCGTTGCCAACGCAATCTACAACGCGACCGGCGTGCGTGTGCGCGAGTATCCGATCACGCTCGACAAGCTGATCGAAAAGATGCCACTGTCGGTTTGATGGTCTTTTGAAGTGCCCGTGGCGGCGGCATGATGCCGTTCGCCACCTTGCCCTCGTGGCCCCGTCCCTGGCGGCCACGAGGCGCTCCCCTCTTTTTTCCGGTGCACCGAACCCCTCCCCCGCGCCATGCGGAGGCGAACAAAGGCCGAGCCCATGAAATTCAATACCCCCGCTACTACCAATCCCATCGACACGCTGCGCCACGTCGGCAAGCCGTACGACCGTGTCGATGGCCCGCTCAAGTGCACCGGCCAGGCACCGTATGCCTATGAACACCACGCCGCCGTACCGGGCGCCGCCCACGGCGTGATGGTCGGCGCCACAATCGCCAAGGGCACGATCGCGAGTATTGACGATGCAGCCGCCCGCCGCGCGCCCGGTGTGCTGGCGGTGGTTACCGCAGCCAACGCCGGCACACTGGGCAAGGGACAGAAGAACACCGCCCTGCTCCTGGGCGGGCCCGAGGTCATGCACTACCATCAGGCCGTCGCCCTCGTGGTGGCCGAGACGTTCGAGCAGGCGCGCGCCGCCGCCCATCTGGTCAGGATCAGCTACCGCGAGGCCAAGGGCAGCTTCGATCTGGCCAGCGTCAAGGACACGGGCGTGCCGCCCAAGCCCGAGCGTGACTATCCGCCCGACACCCGCGTTGGCGACTTCGAACGCATGTTCGACAGTGCCCCCGTCAAGCTCGACGCCACCTACACGACGCCCGACCAGGCGCACGCGATGATGGAACCGCATGCGACCACCGCGCGCTGGGACGGCGACAAGCTCACGGTGTGGACGTCGACCCAGATGGTCGACTGGTGCCGCACCGATCTGGCCAAGACACTCAACATCAACAAGGACAAGGTGCGCGTCGTCTCGCCTTACATTGGCGGCGGCTTCGGCGGCAAGCTGTTCCTGCGCACCGACGCGGTGCTGGCCGCGCTGGGTGCCCGCGCCGCCGGCCGCCCCGTGAAGGTGGCCTTGCAGCGCCACCAGATCTTCAACAACACGACGCACCGGCCGAAGACGATCCAGCGGCTGCGTATCGGCGTGGGCCGCGATGGCCGCATCCAGGCCATCGGCCATGAAACATGGAACGGCAACCTCCCGGGTGGCCGGCCCGAGGTCGCCACGCAGCAAACGCGCCTGCTGTACGCGGGTGCGCACCGGATGACGACGACCCGCCTGGCCGTGCTGGATCTGCCAGAGAGCAATTCGATGCGCGCGCCAGGCGAGGCGCCGGGCCTGATGGCCCTGGAAATCGCGATGGATGAACTGGCCGAGAAGCTCGGGATGGACCCGGTGCAGCTGCGCATCCTGAACGACACGAAGGTCGACCCGGAAAAGCCGAACCGTCCGTTTTCCGAGCGGCGTCTGGTCGACTGCCTGCGCACCGGGGCCGAACGCTTCGGCTGGAAGGCGCGCAATGCCAAACCGGCCCAGGTCCGTGAGGGCCAGTGGCTGATCGGCCACGGCGTCGCGGCGGCCTTTCGCAACAGCCCCGTGGTCAAGTCGGCCGCCCGCGTGCGCCTTGGCACGGATGGCATCCTGACCGTCGAAACGGACATGACCGACATCGGTACCGGCAGCTACACGATCATCGCGCAGACGGCCGCCGAAATGCTGGGCTTGCCGCTCGAGCGCGTGAAGGTGAAGCTGGGCGACTCGGACTTTCCCGTGTCCGCCGGCTCGGGCGGCCAGTTCGGCGCCAACAGTGCAACGGCCGGCGTGTACGCGGCCTGCGTCAAGCTGCGCGAACAGATTGCCGCCAGGTTGACCATGACGGACCCGGTGTTTGCCGACGGCACCGTGCGCGCTGGCGGCGCCAGCCAGCCGCTGGCCAAGGCGGCCGAGGGGGGCGAACTGGTGGCCGAAGATGTCATCGAATTCGGCGAGCTGGCAAAAAAGAACCAGCTCTCCACCTTCGGCGCGCATTTCGTCGAAGTCGCGGTCGATTCAGTCACGGGCGAGACGCGCGTGCGGCGCATGCTGGCCGTCTGCGCGGCAGGCCGCATCTTGAATCCGAAGTCGGCACGCAGCCAGGTCATTGGCTCGATGACGATGGGTGTGGGCGGCGCGCTGATGGAGCACCTGGTGGTCGACAAGCGCCTGGGCTTCTTTGCCAACCACGACATGGCGACCTACGAGGTGCCCGTGCATGCCGACATCCCGCATCAGGACGTGATCTTCCTCGATGAAGAAGACGAGTATTCGTCGCCGATGAAGGCCAAGGGTGTGGGTGAACTGGGGCTGTGCGGCGTGGCGGCAGCGATTGCCAATGCGGTCTACAACGCCACTGGCGTGCGGGTGCGCGAGTATCCTGTCACGCTGGACAAGCTGCTGGAGAAGATGCCGCTGCCGGTCTAGTGTCGCCATCGGCCACGACGCAGTTGCGGCCGCCATCCTTGGCGGCATACAGCGCCGCGTCCGCAGCGTCGATCAGCGTGGCTTCGTCAGTCTGGCGGCCGGGCCCGAACGCGGCCACACCCACGCTGACCGTCACGTGGCGGTAGACCGCGGCCGGGGCGTGCGGCAGGTTCAACGCAGCGATGTGGGCGCGAATGCGCTCGGCCATCGCCCGCGCCTGTTCAAGCGTGGTGTCGGGCAGGATCGCCGCGAATTCTTCGCCACCATAGCGCGCGGCCAGATCGGCGGGCCGCTTCAGGATGCCTGCAATCTCCTGTGCCACGCGGATCAGGCACGTGTCGCCGTCCTGGTGACCGAAATGGTCGTTATAGGCCTTGAACGTATCGATATCGAACATCAGCAGCGCGAGTGGGGTGTCGCCACGCCGGGCGCGCCGCAGCTCGCGCGCCAGCGTGGCGTCGAACTGGCGGCGGTTGGCGATGCCGGTCAGGCCGTCGATGAACGAGCGCGCCCGCATGGCCTCGGCGTGCTCCAGCAGACGGCGCTCGCGTTCGGCGGTATCGCTGATGTCGCGGATTTCAATAAGGCAAAACCGTTGGCCCACGTCGTCGAACGGCGTGACTGCCACCGCCTGGTCGATCAGATCGCCGTCGAAGCTGCCGGCCGGCCGTAGAGGAAAAGGGTTGCGGTTGCCGGCGTCGGGCACATGGGTGGTGACCGTACCGTCGGTCAGCGCCGCCTGCACGGCGGCTTCGACGCACGAGCCGCGCAGAACGGGAAACACCTCGATCAGGGGATGGCCCACGACGCGTGCCGCGCCGCGCCCGCAGCGCTGCACCAGCCAGCCATTCCAGTGGACGATACAGGCCTGCGCGTCGAGCACGATCACGCCGCAATCGACGAGATCGAGCACGCGCGATACGAGTCCGATTGCCAAACCCGGCGTTGGCGTCGTCACCCCGTCAGGCTTGCTGGCCGAGCATGTGCCAGGCCATGGCGCAGCAGAGAATCACGACGCAGCACAGCAGGCCGTAGACGAAGATGCGCATCGACGTGGCCAGGCCGGTCACGGCGCGGTTGGCGTTATCGCCGAGCTTGCCGCGCTTGCGCGCGCTGTTCATCAGCATCGAGAAGAAGATGAACAGCGTTGCGCAAATCAGGACGACTTTCATGACAGCCTTTGTCGACTAGGTACGCACGGCCACGAGCACGAGCGCCACGACCGACAGCAGGCCAGACAGCGCTGCGGTCGCGCCCATCCACGTCATCTTCTGGCGCTGGGCATCCATCTTGGCGATGAGCTGCGCATTCTGGTCGGCCAGATTGGCGATAATCTCGGACGCCGAACGCATCTGGTTACGCAGATCGGTGATTTCGGCATCATTGCGCTCGACGCTGCGGATCAGGATATCGAACACGTCTTCTTCTTGCCCTGCCATCCCGGGCGCCACGCCCATTGGCTCGTCGGGCATGCCCTGCCGGTTGCGGTTGACCGTGTCCCACAGCCGCCGCGCGCCATTTGCCACCTGCGGCGCTGCGCTGATGACGTCGCTCCAGGGAACCGTTCTCAATACTGTCCACCAACCTGCTGCCATACCTGCTCCTCATCAATCGTTGTATTCCTGAGCATACCATTGCGGCGTGCTGCGGCCAAATGCCACACGCGTCGCGCGTCGGCAAACGCAGTGCGACGCGCCCGGCCGCGTTGCGCTACCATGATTTCCATGTGTGGACGACTTGACCAAAGCCAAACGGCCCGTTACTACGCCAGCGTCATCGGCTGGCTCGACGCCGTGTATGACAGCGAATCCGAACCGGCCTATAACGTGCCACCGGGCACCTATCGCCCTGTGCTGCATCTGCAGGACGGTGAACGGCGCGTGGACGACGTGTACTGGAGCTACCAGGCGCGCTGGGCCAAGGGCAAGGTCCCGGTGACCATCAACGCGCGTATGGACAAGCTGGACAACCGCTACTGGCGCGGCCTGCTCAAATCAGGGCGCGCGCTCGTGCCTGCTTCGGGCTGGTACGAGTGGACGGGCGAAAAAGGCAGCAAGCAGCCGTGGCATATCCACCGCAAGGATGGCGCGCCGCTGTTCATGCTGGCGCTGGCGAACTTTGGCAGTTTCACCGAAAACCGCGCCGAAGCCGGCTTTGTCATCGTGACCGACGATGCCTCCGGCGGCATGCTCGATATCCACGACCGGCGGCCGGTGGTGCTGGACGCGCAGGACGCCGAGCGCTGGCTCGATCCGGCGCTGTCGAGCGAAGAGGCATTGGCGCTGGCCCGCTCGGCCGCCCTGCCCCCGGACGCGTTTGCCTGGCACGAAGTCAGCACGCAGGTCAATCGCGCCGGCGCCGGTGGACCTGAGGTGGCGCAACCCATCGACAGCGACGCCTGAGCCATCCCGCCGCACAGTCCGGCGGTATGAATATCCTGGAACCCGTCAGTTGTCTGATCTGGATCGAACCCGGGATGCAACCAAACGTCGTGTTCGCCAGTCTTACCGGATTGCTACCACACGTGAGGTGAATCCATGGGCGAATACATGCAAATCCGGGGCCTGCTGCAAGAGGGTGAAGAATACGCTGGTCTCATCCTGGGCAAAGACGACCCCGACTACCACCTGGTCTTGCTGCCAGGCGACAGCGCCGACGTCAGCTGGCCCACGGCCGCCGACTGGGCCGCCAGCCAGGGCGGCGCCCTGCCCACGCGGCGCGAGCTGGCGCTGCTGTTTGCGAATCTGCGTGAATCATTCCAGCGCGACTGGTACTGGTCCAGCGAGCCGCACGCCACGCGCGCCCAGCTGGTCTGGGGGCAGAATTTCGCCAGTGGCATCCAGACCATCTACGGCCGGCCGTACCGCGGGCATGCGCGCGCGGTGCGGCGGATCAGTACGGCGGCCTGAACCGCGGGCTGAACCGAGGACTGACCTGCAACCTGACCCGCGTCACGGCGCCGGCACGCTGGAGCGGCCGATTGGCTGCTCCATATTGGCCAGATACCAGGCCGTGGCCGCCATCAGCGCGACGTTGCGGCGCAGGCTGTCGGGATCGACCTTGTCCAGCGTATCGGCCGGCGTGTGGTGGATGTCGAAATAGTTCGCCGTGTCGACGATCGGCGCGAAGCTTGGCACGCCTGCGCGTTCCAGGCCGGCCAGGTCGCCCGTCGCCAGCACGTCCTGGCGCTGGAACACGCCGGCGCCGATCGGCTGCAGGGCCGCTTGCAGGGGCGCGAACAGCTTGACCGACTGCGGCGTGACGCTGGCGCGCAGGCCGAACGGGCGGCCAACGCCATTGTCACTTTCGATCGCGCCGAAGTGCCTGGCGGTGTTCGCCTGTTCGGCGGCAAGGTAGGTGCTCGCGCCGCGCATGCCGTTTTCTTCGTTCATCCACGCGATGAAGCGGATCGTGCGGCGCGGCCGGTAATCGAGTTTTTTCAGGACGTCGAACACGGCCATCGCGCTGGCCACGGCGGCGGCGTCATCGTGCGCACCGGGCGACAAGTCCCACGAATCGAGGTGCCCCGAGACGATGACGATTTCTTCCGGCTTTTCCGTGCCCGGCAGATCGGCGATCACATTGAAGCTGTCGGCGTCGGGCAGGTTCTTCGGCGTCAGCACGAGTTTGAGCTTGACCGGGCCGCGCTTGGCCAGGCGCGCCATCAGCATGGCGTCTTCCGCCGTCACGGCCGCTGCCGGGATGCGCGCGTCGTCCGACAGGCCGGACGAACCCGTGTGCGGCAAACGGTAAGCTGCGCCACCGACCGAACGCACCAGTGCGCCGACAGCACCCAGCTCGGCCGCCAGGCGCGGACCGTTGCGGCGGTAGTTCGAGCCCGCACCATAGGCCGGGCCGGCCAGGCCGCGGTCGGCCATGTGCTGGTCGAAGGCGACATCGAACAGCACGATCTTGCCCTTGACCTCGGCGGAGCGCGCCTTGAGTTCCTCGAAACTATTGAGCACGAGCACCGGCGCGACGAGGCCTTCGACCGGCGTGGCGCCCGAGCCGCCCAGCGCGGTCAGCACGATGCGCTGCGTGATGCCTGCCGGGCGGCCCGTGTAATCGACCAGTTCGCCCGTCTCGATCCCGCGCACCCAGTGCGGCACCTTCACCGGCTGCAGCGTCACCTTCGCGCCCAGCTTGCGCATGGCGTCGGCAACCTGGGTTACCGCCGCCGCCGCGCCAGGCGAACCCGACAGGCGCGGGCCGATCAGGTCGGTCATGTCTTCCGTGCGTTGCCAGGCGTAGTCGCTCGTCATCGCCGCGTCGCGGATCATGACCAGCGCAGCAGGATCGTTGCCGGGACTGGCGGCCAGGGCCGCGGGAACGATCAGCGCGCCAGCGATGGCGCCCAGGATGGGAAGACGGCGAAGATGGCGACCGGGGAAGTTCATGCGTGAATCCTTGCGGTATTGAAAGGATTCAAACAATAGCGCATCTGGCAAGGTTTTGCCCCGACTTTCCTGATGGAGAGGCCGGGGCGAAGTTCGACTGTCAGGCCGTCACCAGGCGCACCAACGTGATTTCTGACGGCGCCCCGAAGCGCTTCGGCGGGCCCCAGTAGCCCGTGCCACGGCTCGTGTACACCCACATCTCGCGCACCCGGTTCAAGCCAGCCACGAACGGTTGCTGTAGCGGCACGAACAGGTTCCACGGGAAGAACTGACCGCCGTGCGTATGACCCGACAGTTGCAGATCGAACCCTGCCGCGGCCGCCGCCGTCGCGCTGCGCGGCTGGTGCGCGAGCAGCACGCGCGCACCGACGCCGGCCGGCGCACCGGCCGCGGCGCGTTGCGGATCGCTCTTGTGCTCGGGGTGGAAATGGTGGGCGTGATAGTCGGCCACGCCTGCAATCATCAGGCGCGCGTCGCCCTTGTGCACGATCACGTGCTGGTTCATCAGCACATTCAACCCCAGGCGCCGCACTTCGGCAATCCACTCGAGCGCGCCCGAATAGTACTCGTGGTTGCCGGTCACGAAATACACGCCGTCGCCCGCGCGCAGGCGGCTCAGGGGTTCGGTGTGCGGCGCCAGCCGCTGCACGCTGCCGTCGACCAGGTCGCCCGTAACGGCAATTGCATCGGCTTCCAGCGCGTTGACTTTATCGACGATGGCGTTCAGGTAGGCGCGTTTGATGGTCGGGCCCACATGCACGTCAGAAATCTGCGCAATCGTGTAGCCGTGCAGCGCTTCCGGCAAGTCACGGATCGGCACATCGACTTTCACGATGCGCGCGACGCGGCGCGCGTTGGCGTAGCCGATCAGCGTCACCACCAGCGCGACCAGCGGCACCGCCAGCGCGCTGATGTACAGCACCGGGGCCGTTGCTGCGCCAATGACGATCAGCGCCAGCAGCACCAGGTCGCGCAGCACCGTCGCCACCAGCAGCGACGAGAACAGACCCATCGACAGCAAGCCGACCCATGCCACAGCATCGGACCAGCGGCGCCGGCGCATCGACGCCGACATCAGCCCGACCGGCACCAGGATCCCCAGCAGGCATAGCAGTAGTCCTGAAACAAGGTTGCCGACCATGCCAAAGGCCAGGTCGGGCAACAGGCGCACGCCGATATACACCAGCAGCATGACCATCAAAAAGAGAACGACGAAAAAGCTTCGGCTTGGACGCATGAGGGAAATAGATGAAAAGCAATAGAAGCTACATGGGGCACATGGGCCGAGATGCAAGCGAGGATGTTACAGACCGAGCATCACTTGTAAAAATCTGTATTAGCAGATGGCACTATTCAAAACCAAGAATATAGTGATTCTTACCCGGTGAGCGAGAACATCATTCCGATCTCCGCTGGGGCAAAAAGGAAAAAGCCATGTTCAAATCGAAGACCTTTGGTGCTGTGCTGCTGGCCGCCGTCGCCGTATCGCCGGCGGCAATGGCCGGCGATCGTGGTACCAATACGGCCATCGGCGCCGTGCTCGGTGCAGTTGTTGGCCACACAGTCGGCGGTACCGGCGGCGCGGTGGCCGGCGGTGTGATCGGCGCGGCAGTGGGCAACTCGGTCCACTCGCGCGATGACCGTCGCCACTACGGCGATCGCGGTAACTATTACGATAATCGCGGCGGGTATTACCAGTCGCAACCGACCTACGTCCAGCAGCGTCCGGTCTACGTCCAGCAGCGCCCTGTGTATGTCCAGCCACGCCCGGTGTACGTGGAATCGCGTCCTGTGTACGTACAGCCACGTCCGGTCTACGTCGAATACCGTGACGGCGGCCGCGGCTGGGACCGTCATGACCGCCGCGACCGTTACGATCGCCACGACCGCTGGGACCGCGATGACCGTCGCGGCTACGGCCGCTAACCCCGAAAGCCGCGCACCGCGCGGCTTTTTCTTTGCCCACAGACGGCACAGCCGGGGTCAGGTCTGACATTCAGACACGACCTCAGCCTTATCCACTTCCAACGGTGTCTTGTCCAGCATTAGCGTGGCCTTTTTTCCAGCCAGGCCCGATGTCCGACTACGCGACTGTCGAGATCGTGTCCGAATGTCAGACCTGACCCCCGCTTTTTCCTGGCCCCCGCTTTTTCCCACAGCCGGGGTCAGGTCTGACATTCAGACACGACCTCAGCCTTAGCCACTTCCAATGGTGTCTTGCCCAGCATTAGCGTGGCCATTTTTCCAGCCAGGCCCGATGTCCGGCTACGCGACTGTCGAGGTCGTGTCCGAATGTCAGACCTGCCCCCCGCTTTTGTTTGTGCCCCCGCTTTTGCAGTCTTTTCTCCTTCCCTCCGCTGTGATTCTGCATCGGCGCCTCGCGCCATGCTCGGGGGATACCATGTACGACGCAGGCACCGTCATTTCGCTCAGCGGCGGCCAATATCGCTTGCGCGAACCGCTGGCTGGCGCGGCCTATGGCGTTGTCTGGCGCGCCGACAGCCTGCATGCCATCGGGGCCGTCGCCCTCAAGCTCGTCAACCTCGACCAGATGGCGCGAGCACCGGCCGCACTGCGCATCCGCTGGCTGGACAGCGCCAACACCGAGATCGCATTCCTGCGCAGCCTCGCGCCGTGGGACGGCCGCCACATCGTGCGCCTGCTCGACAGCGGTGAGCATCTGGGCCTGCCGGCACTGGCCCTGGAATTGCTTGATGGCGACCTGGCCGCTTACTTGGCGGAGCACATCGCTGCCGGTCACACGATCGCCCCGGCCCGCGCCCTGGCCTGGACCGGCCAGGTCAATCAGGCGCTGGCCAAGGTCCACGCCAACGGCTGGCGCTACCTCGACCTGAAACCGGGCAACCTGTTGCTCGACCGTGCCACCGACACGCTCAAGCTGGCCGACTTTGGCACCAACCGGCGCCTGGACGACCTGCGCGCCCATACCTATGCCGGCACCGCCAACTGGCAGGCGCCGGAGCAGTTCTTCCCGGACGCCGACGCAGATGGCTACGCCACCGAAGCGCGCACCGACTATTTCGCCCTGGGCGCCCTTTTCTATTACCTCGTCTGCGGCCGCCTGCTGCGTTACAGCAGCACCTGCGGCCAGGCCTGGCAAACGCATGGCCGCGATGGTGCTGCCACCCTGCTGGCCGCGTACCAGGCGCGCCCGCCCGTGCTGCAACTCGATGAAGCGACGCTGTTTGCCAACCGCCTGGGCCAGGCCGCCGTGCCGGGCCTGGCGCTGCTGCGCCGCCTGCTGGCCGACAGCCCTGCCGAGCGGCCGCAGCACGCACTGGAGATCAGCCGCCTGCTTGGGCAAGCGACCAGCCTGCTTGGCGCCCCGCCAGCCAGGAGCGCAGCATGAAATCCAGTCACCCGCGCATGTTTTTTGGCGCCGTGACGGCTTCAATTCTGCTCGCGCTGTTGTGCGCCGTGCAGCTGCTGGCCATCTTGCGCGCACCTGTCGCCTGGCTGCCGCGCGAGATTGCGGTGACCCTTCAGCCGGGCGCATCGATTGTGCTCGGCCGTGCGGAACTGGGCGCGCCGCGCGCCGCCGCGCGCCAGCTGACCTTGCGCCGCGATATCGCCGGCGCCTGGTGGCTGCGCAATCTGGAACCGGTCCAGCCCATCGTGCTGCGCCGTGGCGACGCGCGCGTGCGCACCAGCGACGTCCCGCTGGAACGTGGCCAGCAGATCCAGGCTGGCGCTGCGCGCTTTACCGTGCTGGCGCACGATGCCGGCAGCGTGACGCTGTCGAACGGCGAGCGATCCTGGCGCTACGACGGCGCCACGCTGCTGCAGGACGGCGCACTGCAACCGGCCTGTCCCGATGCCCCTCTCGCCAGCCGTGCGCTCGCGTTGTGGAACCGCGTCACGCCGCACTCCCTGGGCCTGGCGCGGCCCGTCAGCCTGGGCGGCCTGCTGTATTGCGGCAACCGGCTGGCCAGCAGCACGTTCGAGGCGGGGACTGCGTCGCTGGGGCGCCTGCCGGATGGCCGTATCGCGCTCTCGGTACGGGGCGACCAGCCGGTGCTCATCTCGACTGCGAACGGGTGGGAAGACGCTGCCCAGCGCGACCAGCCGCTGGCAACCACGGATGCCTTCGCCGTCGGCCGCACTGTTTTCACGCTGGCGCAAAATGGCGACATGCTGCACTTGACACCATCGGGGCAGGTCGCGCTGTCAGACGCGCCGCAGGTCCAGTTGCCCGACGCCGTGCGCTGGCAGTGGCAGGAACGCACGCTGTTCGCGCTGCCTGCCCCCACGCCGCTGGCCTGGGCCGCCGCGCTTGGCGTGCTGCTGCTGGGTGCGGCCAGCGTACTGCCCCTGCTGCGCCAGCGCGCGGATCGCGCACGTGTCGCCATGCCGGTGGCTGCGGCGCTGATCGCCGCCAGCGCCACACTGCTGCTGGTGGCACAACGCAGCAGCGGCGCACCCGGCGTGGGCGTCTCGCTGCTGCTGGCCTGGGCCACGCTATGGCTGGCCCTGCGTTTTCAAGCACGCATCAGCTTGTTGACCGCTGCCGCCGTCCTGCTGCTGGGCGCCGGTCTGCTGGTGCAGCTCGAGATGGGCCTGGGCGCGAGCGACACCGCCTGGCTGCGGCACTTCCAGAACTCCACTGCGTTGCTGGGCCTCGGCTTGCCGGGCACACTGCTGCTCTTGTCCTCCGTCGGCCGCAACAACCTGTCGCGCCCCGTCACCGAACGCGTGCTGCTGGTTCTCGCCGGGATCGCGCTGGTCGGCGTGCTGCTGCAGGTCTGCTTCGGCAGCGAGACGGGCGTGTTCGACATCCAGCCGTTCGAGTTCGCGAAGTTCGCGCTGGCCGCGCTCAGCGCCCACTGCCTGGCACTGGTCGCGGGCGGCGCGACGCACCAGCAGCGCAACTGGCGCTTCTGGCTGCGCATGGCCGCGCCCGTGCTGCTGTTCGTGTTCCTGCTGGGGGTTGCGCTGGTGCGGGTCGACGATTATTCGCCACTGGTGCTGCTGCTGGTCTGGAGCGGCGCGATGGCGCTGGTCTGGTGCGCGAGCCGTGGCCGGCGCGCCGCCCTTGTCACGGTCACTGTCGCCGTCTGCCTGCTGGTAGCCGGCGGCGCCGCGCTGCGCAGCAGCGGCGCCTTCCTTGGCGCGCTGGGCTTTTATCCCGAGCGGTTTCAGGTCTGGAGCGCACCCACCGTCCATCCGCACACGGGCCAGCAGATGCTGCTCGGCGCCCGCGCCATCGCCCAGGGCGGCTGGCTGGGCGCCGACAGCGCGCTCGGACTTGCTGCGCTGGGCGGTGCGGCCGGCGACGCGCTGGCGATCCCTGCGATCCAGGATGACTTCGCGCCGGCCTTCCTGCTGCAGCGCCACGGCCTGGCCGCCGGCCTGGCGCTGTGGACGTTGCAGGCGTTGTTCCTGGTGGCGCTGGTGCGCGTTGCCGCCGGCGCCTGGGCTCGCGCCTTGGCAGCCAACGATTTCCGGCGCGCCTGGCTGGGGCGCTTCCAGTGCTTCGCGCTGTGCGGTGGCGCCGCGTTCGTCGCCGGCCACCTGCTGCTGTCGTGGGGCACCAACCTGGCGATGTTCCCGATCATGGGCCAGCCGATGAGTTTCCTGTCGGCCGGCGGCTCGCATCTGCTGTTTTTCATCTGCCCCCTGCTAGCGTTTGGCATGGCAAGCACCCCATTCAACGAGGAGATTCAATCATGCCGGTCTATGTCCAACACGAAGTCCTGGGCAAGGTAGAAGACGTGTTCAATGCCGACGCGCTGTGGCAGGCGCCCGGCCTGTCGCTGTTCTCGCGCCGCGCGCTGCTGCGCGACCTGCTCGAACGCTCGCCGCGCGAACTGCGCGGCCGCGCCGCAACGCGCTGCTTCTCGCACGTGACGCTGATGCTGCCGCAGGACGACGTCGACGACGACCGGCACCTCACCCGCGGCGCGCGCGTGCGCGACCTGGCGCAGTCGCTGGCCGCGCTGCACCAGAAGGATTTCGGCGACCTGCTCGGCGGCGATGAGGTGCGCTATTTCATTTCGGGCGACGAGCGCATCGCGCCCGGCGAAGTACAGGTCAAGTTCGGCCACGCCGTCTACCTGCCGGCACCGGGCGAACAGGTGCAATACACGGTGACCGCTTCGCGTGACAGCGCGATCTGGCAGCCCGTGTGTGCGATCTACCCGAACCAGCGCCTGACCCTGGTGGGCATGGACCCAGCCAATGCCACGTTCGCCGTGCCGGGCTGGCCGTTCGGTCCGGACGGCGGCTTGCTCCTCGTGAACGACGGACCGGAAGCGCCCCTCGAGCTGCAGGTGCGCCCGAAAGACAGTTTCGACTGCGTCTTCGATGCCACCAATGGCTACTACGTCCTGCGCGGCAAGGGCGCGAGCGCCCAGCGCCTGCTACTCAAAATCAGTCGCGCTGGCGCAGGCCTGAAGCCACCGGTGTCCGCGGCTGCTGCGCCTGCAGCCCCAGCCACCGCGCCCCAGCGCAGTCCCGCCGTCTGGAAATCACGCAGCAGCACGCCACCGGCCGACCTGACCGCGATGCCGCTGGCAGCGCCAGCGCCCGTGGCCACACCGGCGCCCGCACCGACGCCGGAAACGGACACCACCTACGCGCCCGTCGCGCGCCATCGCATCACGCTGGCCGCGCTGGCCCTGCCGCGCCTGAGCCGCTACCGCGACACGGGTGCGCAGGCGCTCGAAGTGGGTCTCGATGCGCAACTCGTACCGGCTGCGCCAGGCAAGGACAACGTGATCCGCTTCGCCATCGACGATGCGGACGAACTGCATGCAATCACCCCGGCCGGTCGCCAGCGGATTGCCGTGCCGTCGCAGTTCTCGCCGATGGATGGAGCCAGCATCGGCCTGCTCGCCGCGCCGCAGTCGATGGCGGAGCGCTACAGCGCCCTTCTGGTGCTGCCGCAAGGCCCGTCGCAACCGGCGGCAGGCGGCTCACGCCTGACGTTCGGACGCGGCATGCCGTCACTGGCAGCACTGCGCGTGCTCGATGCGCCGCAGTTCGTGCGCCAGGCCGACGGCGCCACCGCCAGCGCTGACCGGCTCGGCCTGTCGCGCAGCGCCTTCAGCTGGGAAGCATCGGGCGATGGCCTGCGCGTCGTGCGCCTGTCGCCCAGCCAGGCGTTGTATCACCTCGACGCCGGACTGGCCCTGGTGGCGCAGATCGACGCGGCCACGCAGGAAGCGCCTTACCTGATCCCATCGGGCCATCACCTGGTGGCCGGCCACTACGTGCTGCGCTTCGACGCCTGAGGCCAGCATGCCATCGTCGACCCACGTCGCGGCGCATTTTGCCACGTACATTGGCGCGTTCGGCGCGGCCCTCGTGCTGACGCTGTGCGCCTGCGCGTGGCTCACGCCGCGCAGTTGGTGGCGCCGGCCCAACGCCCGCGCGCTGGGCGTGCTGGCCGCCGGTACGGCGGCCGGCGGCGCACTGCTGCTGGCATTGTTCGGCGCACCGGGCACGCTGCCGCAGCCCGCCGAACTGGCCGAGGCGCCACTGCCGGCAACCGACGTGCCCGTGGCCGGCGCGCCCTACCGCGTGCGCGATGCGCTCAATCTGCGCGTTGCAGGCGGCATCGGCGCCGAGCGCCTGCTGGTGGTGCCGGGCGGTGCGCGCGTGATTGCGACCGGGCGCCGCGATGGCGACTGGTGGCAGGTGCGCGCTACGCTCGATGGCCAGGATGTCGAAGGATGGGCCAGCAGCCTGTGGCTGCGGCGCGCGGACGAACGTTAATTTGCTATGCTGACTTGAACGGTTTGCGTCGGCCATGAGCAGCTGTTCAGACGATCACGTCAAACCTCGCTTATCATTGAATTTCCTCTTTTCTCTTATTTCCGCGCCCAGACCATGCAACTTCGATGTCCAAACTGCCAATCCAGACTCGGCATCTTTACGGAATCCGACGGTCAAAAGCGTGTCAAACATGGCGCGTGCCCGAACTGCGGGCAAAAAATCACCATCAGCGCCAGCGGAAAAGCGCTCGCTCTCGTCGTTCCACTAATCGTTGTCCTGGCCTGGCTTAGCTGGAACTGGTTACCGCCTGCAATCCTGGGGCTGTGCGCGGGTGCGCTGATCTGGTTCACGGCGGTCAGGTTGGACAAAGCCACCTGACGCGATCCAGTCATCGTGCCCTTTGGGGCAGTGAGAATTCAACCATTTTCCCCAGGATTCACGAAGAAAAAGCCGTTGATTACGCCTGGTTGGCTGCGCAGCCGTGTTCATCCCCAGGGCTGGTAGTCGATGCCCTGGGCGATCAGCGGCGTGACAGCATTGACGTTCTCGGCACTCTCGCTGAACGACGCCAGCACGCCAGCCAGGTCGCCGCGTCCGGAATCGAGCACCGCGACCCAGAAGTCAAAGCCGGCCTGCTCCGGTTCTCGGTCCAGGATATTGCGGTACAACCGGCCGATGATGTCGACGTTGGTCGGCGCAGTGCCATACACGTCGCGAAACTCGGCGGATGCGACAAAACCGTGCGCCACCGTGTCGAGCGCGCTGCCAGCGTCGAGGGCTGCGATCCAGAAGCCCAGGCCCACCTCGTCCGGTACGCGGTCGAAGGCGGCCCGGTAGATGCGGTACGCCTGGCCAGCCGTGCCCGACAAGTCGAGCGCCATTGCACCATCGGCGAACAGCAGGCGTTCCAGGGCGGCAGTGTTGTCGACACCCTCGCCACGCTTGCCGTCAAGCTCCCTGACCTGCCAGTCTGCACCGCTGCTTTTTCTGACTACCTCATAGGCCGCGCGCGGCCCTGTGTATAACGCGGTGTCCAGGCCAAGCCCGCCATCGAGGCGGTCGTTGCCGGCGCTCCCCCGCAGGATGTCGCTGCCATCGCCGCCATACATGAAGTCGTTGCCTGCGCCACCGTCGATCCGGTCATCGCCATCGTCGCCGTAGATGTGCTCGTCAATGGCGCTGCCGTGCAGAACGTCGTCCAGACGGCCACCAAACAGGCGGGTCGACATACCGTCGCCTTCGAGCGTGATGCCGCGTGTGGACCCGTCCGGGTGCCAGCCGCCCGCGAAATTGGCGTCGCCCAGCTGTGTAGCCAGCACATTCTCGAGAATGATGCGTGTGATGAATACGCCGGGGCCAGCCGCGCCATCGTCATCGGTCCGCACCAGCACCCGGCTGCCGTCCTGCACCAGGCGCAGCCCACCGACGGCGCCGAACGGGTTGCCTGCAATCCGATGGAAGAGGTCAGACAGGTCGAGCACGTCGCCGCCGGCCCCGGCCTCGAAATCGAGCACCGTCACCACAGGTGGTGCGAAGCTCGACGCGACGAACACCGTATCGCTGCCAGCCCCGCCACGGATCGTCACGGGGCGCTCGACCAGAGCGTCGTCGATCCTGATCGTGTCGTTGCCATCGCCGGTATCGATTGACAACGGCGCGATGCCGGTGAGCTGGCCGCTGTAGTACACGACGACGCGATCGTCCCCACTACCGCCCAGTACGCTCTTGACCTCAGGACTGGCATGCAGGCTGTCGTTGCCGGCTCCGCCGTCGAGCACGGTTTCGCTCACCCGGGACGCTGCATCAGGGCGACGCCAGTTCATGCTGACAAGAAGCCAGTCGTCGCCATCGCCGCCCCGCAGGATGTCGGCGCCGCCGCCTTCGCCGCCGATGAGGGTATCGTTGCCGGCACCGCCGTCGAGCGTATCGTTGCCGGCGCCGCCGTCGAGGGTATCGTTGCCGGCTTCGCCGAAGATGGTGTCATCCAGCGCTGATCCCGTCAATTGATCATCACCTGCAGAGCCGGTCAGCGTCAGGCCGGCACTCTGGATAGTGGAAAGGGCAGCACTGTAGCGCGCATTGGCGGCCATCTTTGAAAGCAATGTCATCACGTGGACCGTACGGTGTCGAAGCGCTGATTATTGCCTTTTTTATCATGTTCTCCAAGGTAAACACCAAACTCATGCGCAGAGGGTATTCCTCGTCATCGCCTCCTTCCAATGGTAAATTCCTGAAAATAATGCGATGTTTCGGACAATGAACCTGCCCATGCTGAATCGAACCTTCACTGCACTATGTCTTTGTGCCCTCACGACCTTCTGCAACGTCGTCGATGCCGAAGAAATTTCATCGGACAACTGTGGACATGACCGTGCCCGCCTGCTTTCCCTGGACGAGAACGAATTTGATCAGGATATGGCGGGAGGATGGCGAGCGTTGGCGGCGACACCTGGCTGCCTCCTGATTGCCGCCGACCTGGTGCGCGATTACCGGAACGCGCATCACAAACACGCCGGGCTATTGTTCTGGCATGAAGCCCAGGTGCGGGCCGATGCCGGGCAGTATGCCGAAGCGATCGCCTTGATGAAAAACGCCTACAAGCCTGCAAAAGACGACAAGGCCGGTTGGAATCCATACGTCGATGCAACCATTGCCTTTCTGCGCAGGGACCGCTCTGCGCTGCAGCGGGCTCGGGCAACGCTTGCTGCAGTCCCACCGCCCACAGGCGTGGGTGTGCCGCCTGTGATTGACGGCTACATGGAGGCGGACTTCGACGATGGAACAAAGAAAAGAATTCGTTGGCCCATCAATATCGATGTCGTCGAAGGACTCGAACATTGCTTCGACAAGCCCTATGCCGAAGCCTACAAGGATGTATGTCGCCCAAAACAGCAATGAGCTCAACCAGGCGCCGCGCGTTCGCTTCGGCGTAGACGCCGCTTCCACAACCTGTTATCAGGTCAACCGTGTCCGTCAGTGCGCCGCGCGCGAGCAGCAACGCCATCGTCAGCGTTGCCGGTACACGGCTCAATCACGCGCAGTGCGCCATTCCTGCCGCCGGGCCGGTTCTTCATCCTTCGGACAGGTCGTGTAGCGCTGCTTGCCGTGCTTTTCGAACATCTCGACGTCGGTGGTCGGCGCGCGGTCCGTCAGGCAGTAAGTGCCGTTTGCGGTAATCACGCGGGTGCGCCGCGCGCCATCGCCCGTGTTGTTGACCAGTTCAACGACGCGCGGCGCCTCCCACAGGCGCGGCGGCGCCATCTCGCGCGCATGCTCGATGCCGCGGCGCAGGCGCAGTTGCGGGCTGTCCGGCGGCAGCACGATCGTTGGCTGGCGTTCCTTGCGCAGTGCCCGATCGATGTCGCCGATACTGCGGCGTGCGCTGTCCATGATGGCGGCGGTGCTGGGGATGGCCGGTTCAACCGGCGCTGGCGGCGCATCGGGCGCTGACGTGGTCACCGTTGTCGGTACAGGAATTTGTGCCGGCGTCTCTGCCTGTGCCACAGGCACCGGCCGCGGACGCGTACTACGCGTCGGCGTCGGCGCAGCCTCACGCTGGACCGGCTGCCCGACAACGATGCGCGGTGCTGGCGCTGGCACCCGCAGCCACAGCATCGCCGCATCGTCACCCGCAACCGGGGCCGGCAACGTGCGCGCCATCTGCCACCCCAGGATCAACAGCCCGTGCACGAGCAGCGTGGCCGCCAGGCCCGCGCTGCGGGGGTCGGTGAAACGGTAACGCGAAGAGGCGCGGTTCATATCCGCTCAGTATAGCCAGTCCGATGGCGTCACTTATTCAACAATTACCACCGCGCCCGGCCGTCTCCCGTCACGCGGCGGCAGACGCCGGAACCCTGGCAGCGTGCAGCGCCATCAGCGACGTGACCAGGTTCGCCGGCAGCGGGCGGCTGACCAGGTAGCCCTGGATCTGGTCGCACCCGTGCGCCAGCAGGAAGGTCTTCTGCGCCGGCGTCTCGACGCCTTCGGCGACGACCTGCACGTTCAGACTGTGGGCCATCGTGATGATCGCGTTGACGATGGCGGCGTCTTCGGCATTGGTGGTCACGTCGCGAATGAACGCAATATCGATCTTGAGCTTGTCAATCGGGAAACGGCGCAGATAGGCCAGGCTCGAATAACCGGTGCCGAAATCATCGACCGAGACCTGGATGCCGCGTGCGCGCAGGTTGCTCAGGCATTGCATCGTGCGCTCGGTGTTGATCATCAGCGACGTCTCGGTCAGTTCCAGTTCCAGCATTGCGGCTGGCACGTCATGCTCCGCCAGGGCGCGCATCACGTCGCCTTCGAGGTCGCCCTCGGCGAACTGGCGCCCCGCGATATTGACTGACACCTGCATTGGCCCCGTCTTCTGAAGCGTCCAGGCCTTGATCTGGCGGCAGGCCGTGTCGATCACCCAGCGGCCGACGCGCACGATCAGTCCCGTCTCTTCCAGCACCGGCACGAACAGGCCCGGCGACACCAGCCCATGACCGGGCCGGTCCCAGCGCAGCAGCGCTTCCACACCGACAATGGTGTCCGCACCGAGCTGCAACTTGGGCTGGTAATACAGTTCGAACTCCTCGTTCTCGACCGCCTTGCGCAGCGCGTGCTCGAGGTCCTGGCGCTGCAACGCATCGGCGTTCATCTGGGCCGTGAAGAAGCGGTAGGTGTCGCGCCCGGCCTGCTTGGCCTCGTACATGGCCGTGTCGGCGTACTTGATCAGCACCTCGGGATCGGCGCCATCTTGCGGATGCACCGTGATGCCGACGCTGGCCGTGACAATCACCTCGAAGCCGCGCAGGTTAAACGGCGGATACAGCACCTCGGCGATCCGGCCGGCCACGGTGGCCGCGTGCGCCGGGTCTTGGTCGAGCATCAGGATCAGGCCGAATTCATCCCCGCCCAGGCGTGCGACGGTATCGCGTTCGCCGACGCAGGTGGCCAGACGGGCGCTGAACTGCACCAGCAATTCGTCGCCCATGGCGTGACCGAGCGTGTCGTTGACATTCTTGAAGCGATCGAGATCGAGAAAGACCACCGCAACACGGGGACTGGCACTGTGCGTCGCCCGCACAGTGCTGTGGAGCGCCTCGTAGAACCAGGCCCGGTTAGGCAGCCCGGTGAGCACGTCGTGGCTGGCCTGGTACTGCAAAATTTGCTGCGCGACTCTACGCTCCGTGATGTCGCGCACCACGCTGACGATGATCCAGTCATTCCCGGACAACAGGGCCTGGCGGTGGATCTCCACATCCACCAACCCGCCATTCTTGCAGTGCAGCGTGACCTCGCTCAGTCGGGGCTTGATCCGGCCACCCGGCGTCGGCTCGAACATCGCCTCGAGTTCATCGTGCGTCGCCGCGCCCAGCGCCACCGGCCCCAGGGTCAGCATCTCGGCGCGCGTGTAGCCCAGCATGGCGCAGGTGGTGTCGTTGACCTCGACGAAGTGCATCGTGTCGCGGCTGACCAGCATGAGGGCGTCCGGCGTCGCATTCATCGCCGTGCGAAAGCGCAGCAGGTCGGCCGTGCGGGCAGCGATTTTCTGCTCGAGCACAAGCACCTGGTCTTCCAGGTCGCCCATGTCCTTCAGGCGCAGCAGATTGCGCACCCGCAATCCGAGCTCCGTGGGATCGACAGGTTTGCTCAGGAATTCCTCGGCCCCCGCCTCCAGTCCCGCCTGGCGCGTGCCGATGTCTTCCACGCCGGTAACCATGATGATCGGGATATTCTCGGTCGCCGGATCGGCCTTGAGGATGCTGGCCACCTGGCAGCCGTCGATGCCCGGCATCGTCTGCGCAATCAGGATCAGGTCCGGCGCTTCGCAGGCGACCGAGGACAATGCTTCTTCACCGCTGGCGGCGCTGGTCGTGTCATAGCCTCCGGGCGCCAGCAGGCAGGCCAGCCGGTCGCGGCTCTTGGCTTCATCGTCGACGATCAGGACAGTCGGGGCGGAGGTGGTCATCAGGTACTATCCTTGGAAAAAGCGGGCATGCGTCAGACCTTCACCAGTCGCACCAGATCGCTGTGGACCGTCCATTCGTCGATGTACGTGGAATTCTTGCCGTAACTGTTGTCGATCACGGTGTGGTGCTTGTCCATCAGGCACGCCAGGATGTGGCCGTGCAGGCGGTCCGTGACGATATGGTCATGGCGGGCGAACAGCGCCACGGCCCTGGACGAAAAGCGCTGTGCGACCGGTATCCAGTACCATGGCCCGACCAGCTTCTTGCAGATTTGCCAGCCGCGCTTGATGAAGGCGCCCTGAATGCGCCAGGCAAAGTCGATCAGTCGCTTTTCCTTGCCCACGACCTCGATCCAGTCGGTGCGGGTGTTGAATTGCGCGTCTTTCAGCGACGCCGGCACGACCGGCTTTTCCGTGTCCACGCGCTCGATGCGCAGCACGCCGCTGCCGTTACCGACGCTGGCGACCGGATACAGGTGGTGCGCCATATCGGGCGCCAGATACACATTGTCCGAAAACAGATTCGCAATCTGCTGCGACACTTTATCTCGAACAAAAATGTGGACATCGGCATGCCGCCGAAACACGGCAACCGACCGGTCACGGGTCGCTTCACTCTCAAAAAACACCGTTTGCGGCAACATCACGATGCGGTTATCCGGGAAGCGCGTGATGATCTCTTCGCGTATTTCGTTGATGTTTGCGTACAGGTCGCCGAAATTGCCGCCACCGTGAAACACCAGGATATCGCGCGGCTTGACCCATGACGGATCGAATGCCCACGACGTCGATATCGTGCGCGGAGACAGGCGCTTCTTCTTGAAGAACGCCAGCGTGCCCTGCATGATCAAGAGATCACCGATATTGTCGTGCATCGGAATATCGATGTAATGAAAGTCTCTGCCCTTCAGCAAATCATGGATGGTGTCATGCTTGTTTTGCAGATCCAGCATCATCGAACGGTGGTTATTCAAGGCTACTCCCGAAAAATCAAGTTACTTGGCACGCGTCACCACCCGGCGCAGGATGGCAAGGTCGCCGCGGGTCGGGATGAAGTCGGGCATCGGCTCATTGAGCCGGCGCACCCCGAGAATGATCGTCGTGATCAGGCGCAGGCACGCCCCCGCCAGCATCAGCCCCGCCAGCCAGACATACGTATTTTCCTGCGGCAGAAACGGTATGGCGATCAGCACCGGGACCACGGCGATGATCTGGCGCGCCAGCACCAGCCCCGGTTGTCCGGCGGCGGTGAAACGTTGCGCCAGCGTCCAGCTGGCGCCGCCGATCACGCATTCGAACAGCAGGATCGCGAACGGCATCGTCATCGCCGCAAACGATTTGCCGTAGATAAGATTGAGCAGCCAGGGCGATAACGCGCCGCCAATCGCGGCCAGCACCATCAGCGGCACGAAAGTGACGCGGAACGTGTTGCGCACCGCCTGGCTCAGCGCTTGCTCATCCCGGCCGGCAAAGCGCGAGAACAACGCGACCGACGCCGATTCCTGCACAGCGCCGATCAGGCGCGACGTCGTGAATGCCAGCGCGTAGAAACCGTATTCGCGGATGGTGCCGCGATTAAGCAGAAACAGCTTGTCGAAATTGACCAGAAACAGGCTCAACAAGCCGATGCCCTGCTGGTGAAAACCATAGCGCAAGACGCCCCAGGGCTGTACCGGCGCCTTGACATCGGTTTTCAATTCCCAGATCCGGTGCTTGCGCGCCCACCACAGCCCCATGACCGTGACGCCGATCAGCATCAGCAATTGCGTGGCCAGTATCTGTTCAAAGGTCACCACGTCGAACCACAACACCAATGGCAGCATCAGGACCAGATTCCCGAACACCTGCGTGAAGCGCAGGATGTTGAAAAAATGAAGATCCGAATGGAGTTGTGTGAGCGTGTAAAGATAGGTCTGGCTTGCCATGAATGCCGCAAACGCCAGGATCAGCCACATGAAGCGGTGCAGTTGCACCGCATCGCTCAATTGCAGCCCGGCGGCGGCCAGCGCAGTGGCAAAGATGCTGATGCTCAGCAGCGACAGGAGAAGGAAGCGCAGATA
This sequence comes from Oxalobacteraceae sp. CFBP 8761, assembly GCA_014841595.1. Lineage (NCBI taxonomy): Bacteria > Pseudomonadati > Pseudomonadota > Betaproteobacteria > Burkholderiales > Oxalobacteraceae > Oxalobacteraceae sp. CFBP 8761. The sequence continues at coordinate 2,681,461 of JACYUE010000001.1, forward strand.
AGGAAACTGCCGCGCCGCGCCGAAGTGATACAGATAACTGCTGCCCATGCCGCACTGCGCGACACCGGCAGCCAGCGAACAGACCAGGATGGCTGCCGACAGCAGGCCACGCCCTTCCGGCCCCAATATGCGCGCGGTAATGACGGATGAGATGAATCCCACCACGGTCATGCCCATGGTGGTCATCAGGGTTTTGCCGAATGCGCGTGAAATGGAAGGCATTGATGGCGCAGTCGCGCTCATGCCAATGTCTCCCATGCTGCCTTGGGCAGGACGTTTGCAGGAAGTTTGCGGATCAGGTTATTCAGGATCATCATCATCAAAACTCGCCGAGCACGGCGCAGCAATGCGTCGCTCACGCCCGATCGATACGGACCGACTGCCATTGTAACCTGCTGCCAAAACGAAAACTTTTGTCGCGAGGCAATATATACTGAAAGTGCACAGCGCGTCACCTGCTGGTTGCGCGACGAAGGTACAAGCCGCTCAATCCCCCGCCCAGGCGAGGAGCATCGGATTGAACGAGAGTCCCTTGACGCACTGGGTCGGCGCCACCCGCACGAAGCCAAGCCGTTCATATGCCGGCACGGCGTAGTTCGACGCGTTGACCGTGAAATTGCCGTCCCCGCCGCGCGCGATGGCGGCGGCGCGCGCCACGTGCCACAAGCGCCGCGCCAGTCCCTGCCGCTGCCAGGCTGTGCCGACAAACAAGTGAAACAGATGGCTGTTGTCACGGATGGCGATGAAGCCGGCCAGCTGGTCGCCATCGAGCGCCACATGACAGGCATGCCCCCGCGCCAGGTAGCCGCGGATGCCGTGCTCGTCATTCTCGGCCAGGAATGCCGCGGCCCCAAGCGGCGTTGATTCGTGCACAACGAATTGCAGTGCCAGGCTACGCAGCAGCGCTGCCATGGCCGGCACCAGGACTGGCACGTCGGCAGAGTCAAGGGGGCGCACTTCCATGGCGCGTTTCAAAAAGGTGGCGTTGGGAATGTAAATATACCATGACAGGTATATCGGGCTGCAGGTTCATTGCCCGTGGTTGGCGCGGATAAGGGCATCTGTTCAGCGCATGACTTGCCAACAAACAGTAGTACAGTGGCATCACTCAGTGTCATCACACGATTACGCCCTCACCCCATGCCGCCGACGCTTGCCGATTTTCGCTTTGCCCCCTCCTTCGACGTCGCCGTGACGAGCCGTGTCGGCGTCGGGCCCGCCATCCGCAGCGAAAACCAGGACAATCTCGTCGTCATCGATTTCGACGGCCGCGCCTGCCATCTGCACGACCAGCTGCCGGTCATCACGACCATTGCAGGGTGGCCAGCCGGCCATGGCCGACTGGCGGTGCTCGACGGGATGGGCGGCCATGGCCATGGGCGCGAAGCGGCCGAAGCACTTGCTGCCGGCCTTGTCGCCATGGCGCCGTGTACGACGCTCGACGCGTTGACGGCTCACCTCGATGTCCTGCACGCCAAGCTGCAGGCGCAGTTTGCCGATGGCACGGGCGCGACGGGCCGGCCCGGCACGACGCTGACGCTGCTCGAACTGCCGCCCGGCGGCGCACCGCTGCTGTACCAGGTGGGCGACTCGCGACTGTATGAACTCGATGCGCAGCAGGCCACGGTGCTGACGGTCGACCACGTACCGGCCACCGGCGCCGCACTTGCCGGCCGGCTTGGCGAAGCCGACTGGTGGCGCGAAGTCCATGGCCGCCACGCGCCGCAGATTGCTCAGGCGTTCATTCTAGGCAATGCCTTTGCCGATCCGTCGCGTCTGTCCGATGGCTTGTTTGCCCTCACGCCCGCGAACCTGCCATGCTGGCTGGCCCACCTGCCCGATCGCCGCGCGCTGCCAATGCGGGCTGACGCAGCGTATCTGCTGGCCACCGACGGGTTCTGGTCGTGCGCCCAGCCAGATGCGTTTGTCGCGCGCTGGCCCACACTGCTGGGCGATGCGCCAGCGGCCGTGACGCTCGTCGAACGCCTGTTCGACATGATGGAGAACGATCCGCCGGCTGGTCTGCAACCGGATAATCTGACGGCGCTCGTGCTGCGCCCCCTGCCCCGTCACGCCGATGAAACCGCCTTGCCGCTGGACGACAACGCTGCGGGTTATTGAACGTTGGAAAGATGACAAAATGTTCTGATGCTGTAGATAAATAATGTTGATAATCAACGAGCTCGGTGCGCCGTGCCTGCTGAAAACAGCGTAAGCTTGCAATACCGTTTTCGAACCTACTGAACTGATCGATCTGACATGAATCGCTGCTGCAATCCCGCGCATCCGCACTGCACCGTCTGGGTCGCCCCCGGCGAGGTGCGGTGCGCGCACGGGCATGCCCAGCCCGAGGCTGCGGCCGGCGCGTATCAGGCACATGCCGCGCCGTTGCCGCAGTCCGCGCATCCGGTGGTCGATGGCTTGCCGGCCAGTTTCGACACGATCAGCGCCGTGCGCACGCGCCGTGATACGGTCGTTTCGGCAACCTCGCCGGTACCTGAACCGTCGAGCCTGCAGCGTCCGCAATTGCACATCAGCGGGTTCGATCCGCGTGCAGCCGGTGGCCGCCAGGCGCTGCGCCTTGAGCTGCGCGGCATGCCAATGGATTGCGCGCCCGACGTGCGCATGCTCGTGCACTCGGCGCTGCGCCTGCACGGCGGCGAGAGCTACTGCTTCCAGCGCACCTCGCGCGGCGACTGGCGGCCGCTGTTTCTCGAATTCTCATCGCGTGGCCTCGAACATGGCCAATATCGCATCGAAATCGAGCTGCATAGCCGCCACGTGCATGCGCCCGACGCGAGCCGCACCTGGACCTGCTCGCCGGTGATCCTGGTGCCGCGCCAGGATGCCAGCCTGGGCGAAATCCACCAGACCTTCCTCGCCACGCACAAGAACGTGCGCGTCACGGCCGACGACGCCGGCATCGCCCGCGTTAATGCACCGGGTGGCGGCCGGATCGACATCGACGTCGTGGCCCGCAATGCCTCCATCGCCCACCTGAACCTGGACGGCGGCAATGGCAGCGGCAAGATCGACATGGGCATGACCACCATTGCCTGGGACGAAGACCTGATCGAGATCGACCTGCCGGCCCAGCCTGCCGCGCACCCGTGCCTGACCGACAGCGCGTGCCTCGTGCACGCCGAAGCCGATTCGGCCACGCAGCGCCACGTGCGCCTGTTCGCGCTGGACGAATTCATGCTGGGTCGCTTCGAGCACGACGCACCCGATGCCGACGTACTGCTGGCCCACCATGGCGAAACCGGCATGGACATCGGTGGCCTGACGCGCCGGCTGTCGGGGCGCCACGCCATCATCCGCCGCAGCCGCGCCGGGTTCGAGATCGAAGACGTGTCGCGCTATGGCTTGCTGCTCGACGGCGTCTGGCCCGGGAAGCACATGCCGGTGCAGCTGCGCCTGGGCATGCGCATTGAACTGACGGCAAGCATCAAGGGGATCGTCACGCTCGAAGTGACGGCGCTGCTGGCGCATGCGGTCGTGCTGCACCGGCTCGACGCGGGCGCCCGCGCCGAGTGTTTTTATCTGATGGCGCCGGACGCCGTGCCGCCTGCTGGCCAGGCCGCGCTCAACGGCGCCAGCGCTGGCACCCAGTCGGTGACAATGCCGCGCGCCGTCGCCCTGCCGCTGCTGTTCCACCGTAATGGCGGCTTTTGGCAACGTGACCGCGCAAGCGGACGCGACGCGCCGCTGGCTACCAGTGGCACACTCGATCGGGTGCAACAACCCGGCATCGGCATGGCGGCGCGCTTTGTCCCCAATGCCTATCCCGAGGCGCGCACCGACCGGCGCAGCGTCGACCGCCGCACCCTGCCTGCTGCGGCTCTCAGCGCCTGATCAGCCGTACGACGGCACCAGCACCAGAAAGACCAGCGCCGCACCGGCCAGCAACACGGCCTGCAGGGCGAACACGATCGCCGGCGCACGCAGGTGTTCAGGAATTTTCATGACATCACCTCATTCGTATTGACACACAAAGGGTGATCCCAGATTACGCCCGCCCGCACCGAACGGGCGCGCGTTAGCCGCGCGGCAAGGTCAGTCGCGGCGCCAGGTTGGCGGCCACTGCGGCAACGGGATGCGTTCATTGTCGCCAGCCAACGGCACAAAACGGTCGTGTTCCCAGTCGCGCGCTGCCTGTTCGATGCGCTCGCGGCTGCTCGACACGAAGTTCCAGAAAATGAAGCGCTTGCCGTCGAGCGGTGCCCCGCCGATTACGACAAAGCGCGCGCCGGCAGCGGCGCTCACCCGCACCGCCGCCCCCGGCTCGAGCATCGCCATCGTGTTGGCGGCCACGGGCTCGCCGTCAATCTCGATCGTACCGAACGGTGCATACAGCGCGGTTTCGTCGGGCAAGTCGTCCAGCTCGATGGCCGCGCCGGGCGCCAGTTGTACGTCAAGGTAGAGCGTCTGGCTGAAGGTCGGCACGGGCGACGTCTGACCGAACGCACTGCCCACCAGCAGCCGCACCGTGGCGCCGGGCAGTGCAATCTCGGGAATCCGGTCGGCCGGTGTGTGGCTGAACGCAGCCGGCGTTTCTTCGTGCTCGCGCGGCAGCGCCGCCCACAGTTGCAGGCCGTGCGTGCGGCGCGTGCGATCGAGCAGATCTTCAGGCGTGCGCTCGGAATGCACGATGCCGCTGCCGGCCGTCATCCAGTTGACGGCGCCCGGCTCGATGCGCTGCTCGGTGCCCAGGCTGTCGCGGTGCATGATCGCGCCTTCGAACAGGTAGGTGACCGTGGCCAGCCCGATGTGCGGATGCGGCCGCACATCGTGGCGGGCGCCGGCCGGCGCTTCCACCGGTCCCATGTGGTCGAAAAACAGGAACGGGCCGATCGATTGGCGGGCCGCAGCGGGCAACAGGCGGCGCACGGTAAAACCGCCGCCCAGGTCTTTATCGTGGGATCGAAACAGGTGCGCGATGGCCATGGCAGGTGTCGTAGAAAGGAAGGGAATGCCTGACTGTACACCGGATCGCCCGGCGCCTTCCAGTCTTGTCTACATCAGTTCGCGCACGACGCGCAGGCCGACGATATCGTTGGACAGCACGGCCGAGAAACCGTTGCGCAGCGCCGAGCGCAGGTAGCGCGGGTTGTACAGCCACGAGCCGCCGCGCAGGATGCGGCGCACCTGGTCGCCGCCCGTTTCCCAGGCGCTGCCATCGCCCGGCGCGCCGTCGTAATTCTCGTGCACCACGTCCTGTACCCATTCCCAGACATTGCCGTGCATGTCGTGCAGGCCCCAGGCGTTCGGTGCGAAGGTATCGACCTTCGTGGTGCCATGCCGGAATTCGCCGCGCGGCCCGCCGTTGTACGTGAACGTGCCATCGAAGTTGGCTTGCGTCGTGGCGATCGTGTCGCCCGTGTTGAACGCGGTCTTCGTGCCGGCACGGCACGCGTATTCCCATTCGGCTTCGCTTGGCAGGCGATAGCGCTTGCCCGTCGCTGCGCTCAGCCACGCCACGTATTGCAGCGCGTCGAACCACGTCACGCCGACCACCGGATGGTCGTCGGTCTGCGGGAAGCCAGGCGCGGCCCAGTCGACCTCGCCGGCCGGCTGCCAGCTGCTTGCCTGCGCGAAGACGCGCCACTCGCCCACCGTCACCGGATAGCGGCCCATCGCAAACGGGCGCTCGATGCCGATCCAGTGCTGCGGCGTTTCACGCGCGATCCAGTTCTTCTGCGAACCGGCTGCCATCGCGATGCGCCGCTCGTGCTCGGGCGAGCCCATCTGGAAGCGCCCCGTCTGGATCAGCACCATCGCCGGACCACTGCCACTACCGTCAATGAAGGCGTCGCGCAGGATGCCGGTGTCGGCGACCGGCGCCGCCGCCGTCGGGACATCTGCCACTGCCACGGCCGCCGCTGCGTCGGGCGCCCGTTCCTGGCTGACAGGCTCGCTCACCGTGCCCGCAGCAGCATCCTCGCGCGCCTTTTTCTGCTGCGCCAGATAGGCTGCCGCAGCCTTCAGTTGCGCGGCCTTGCGCGCTGCTTCTTCCTTGGCCGCCTGGGTCTTGGCGACTTCTTCATCGCGCCGTGCCAGCAGTTGCTGGCGCAGCGATTCCTTGCGCGCCAGGCGTGCCTGTTCGGCCTCGAGCCGCTCGCGCCGCTGCTGCTCGCGCAGCTGAACGCGGCGCTGCTCGTCCTGCTGCGCCTTGATGACGGCGGCCGCCTCGGCCTCGATCGCGCGCCGCGCAGCCAGTTCGCGCGCCACGCGTTCCTGCTCGATGCGCTCGCGGGCGTCCTGCGCCGCCAGTTCGACGGCCGATGGCCCGGCCGCCGCGCGGATCGCCGCCAGCAGCGCGTGCACGCTGGCCGGGCGCACCGCCGGATCACGCCCGAAACCGGCGCGCAGCACTTCCCACTGGCGCGCGCCCAGCGTTTCGGGCACGGTGCCACCCGGCTCACCAGGCAGCACGCCGGTGAGCAGTTGGTGGATCATGACCGAAACCGCATACACGTCCAGTGTGGGTTCTGGCGTGCGCCCTTCGATCACCGCTTCCGGCGCGCGGTAGCCGGCCGTGCCGGACGTGGCCGGTGCATCGAGCTTCGACGCCGGGCCGCTGGCCCGCGCGCGCGCCGCGATGCCGAAGTCGAGCAGCTTGACGTCGCCCTTGGTCGTGACAAACACATTGCCGGGCTTGATGTCGCGGTGGACCAGATGATGCCGTTCCCACGCATAATCCAGCGCAGCAGCGACCGGGTCGAGCAGGGCCAGCACGCGCGCCAATGGCAGGCGGCCTTCGCGCGCCAGCACGGCGTCGAGGTCCTCGCCTTCGAGGTATTCCATGATCAGGAAAAAGCTCGACGTGGCCGGGTCCTGCGCCCATTCGTAGACCCGGACGATGTGTTCGTGCGCCAGGCGCCGCGCGCGCGTGGCTTCCTGGATCAGCAGCTTGGCGTGGCTGGCGGCGGACGTCGCATGGGCCGGCAGGATCTTCAGCGCCACCTGGGCGCTGTGTCCCAGCTCGGCGTGCGTGGCCAGATCGGTCGCCTGCCACACCTGGCCCATGCCGCCATGCGCGATCAGGCGTTCGAGCCGGTAGCGCCGGTTTTGCGGGCCGATTTCCTGGCCCGTCATCAGGCCGATTTCGGTGCCGGGACGCGCAGCAGGCGTGGACGAGGACGCGTCGTACAGCGCATCCGGATCCGCAGGCCGCTCGCCCGGCTGGTAGGCCGCGTCGAGGATCGCGTTCTTGCGCAGCTCGAACTCTTGCCGGCTCAGCAGGCCGTCGTCGTGCAGTGCGCGCAGTTCGCGGATCTTGTCGATGGCTGTTTGCATTGATCGATCAGGCAGACGGCGCCCCGCCGCAAGCGGCGCACACGCGATCGTCGCGTTGCAGGGCATGACCGTGCACGCACTGGCGCGCGCCCGCCACACCGGCTTGCGCATGCAAGGCAGCCTTGTTCACGTCATTCTGCAGTCGCAAGAGGTCGAGCTGATGGCGCCGGTCCTTGTCCACTTCGTGTTCGCGGCGCGCCTGTTCGTCGCGCACCAGCTGCGCCGCCGCGCGCGCTGCTTCGCCCAGCTCGACCTTGCCGGCGCCGGCCACGCCGGCCAGCGCCGTCAACTGGTCGGCATCCATGTCGGCATGCACGCGCGTTTTGAGGTAATCGGCCAGCACGACGGCATTGGCGGCGTCGGCCAGCGCAAGCTTGGCTGTGTCGTCCATCGCGCCCAGCGCTGCGGCGCGCTCCATCGCCAGGCGTGCAAGCGCGATCTCGTGCGCCCGCTCGCCCGCGCGCGCCGCCTCGCCCAGGCCGGCGCGGCGTTCGTCGGCGTGCAGCGTTACGTCCTGCAGCGAGCGTGCCTGCAATGCTTCAAGCTCGATCGTGCGCTGCAGTTTGTCCTGCTGGGCCTCGGCATCGAGCTTGCCGGCGCCGCGCCGCGCGCCCTCGATGCGCTGGCGCGCCTGTTCGTCTTCCCATTCCTGCGTGCGGCCGGCCTCGCGCAGGCGCGCGTCGTTGGCAAGTTTGAGCGCCTGGTAACGCGCCTGATACTCGGCTTCGTCGATGTCGCGCAGGCGGCGCGCCGCTTCAGCTTCGCTCTCGCGCAGGCGAATCAGTTCGTCGCGCTGGCGCGTTGCGTCCTCGATCAGGCGCGCCTGGTCGATCTTGTGGCGGATCTGCTGCTGCAGCAGCTGCTGCGAGAAACGCTGCTGCGCCGACTGGCGCGCATGCTGCGCTTCCTGCTGGGCGCTGGCGACTTCGGCGCGCATGTGCACGCCGGCCAGCGCACGCAGGTGCTGCCACTGCGCCGCTTCGTCCGCGCGCTGCGCCCCTTTCTGCGCGGCCTCGTGCTGCAGCTCGGCCAGCACCTGGCCAGCGCCCTGAGCCATTGCCTGCTCGCGCGAGGTGGCTTCGAGGATGCGGCCATACAATTCGATCTGGCGTGCGCGCACGCCATGTGCGCGGTCGGCGCCCTGCAGCGACATCTCGGCACGTGCGATCGCGTCGTCCTGGCGCAGCTCGGCGCGGCGGATGCGCAGGCGCGCTTCTTCTTCGCTGCGCTTGATGCCCTGCCATTCTTCGGCCGTGTACAGCTCGTCCAGGTGACGCTTGTGCGCCAGTTGCACGTGCTGCTCGTCGGCCGCAAGCCACATGCTGCCCACGCGCGCCCGGTTGGCGTCATATTTGTCGTGGCGCAGCTCCACCGTCTGCACGCTCGTCACGGCCAGGCCGTAGTCGGCCAGCAGGAGCTTGAGGCCGCCCTGCAGGCGTTCGTCGAGTTCTTCGCGCAGCGCGCCGCCTGCCGCCATCTCGCGGATCGAGCGCGCGCCGATGAATTCCAGCGCCAGCTGGCGCACCGGGTGCGCGAGCAGTTCGCGCAACTCGGGCGTGCCGATGGTGCCGGGCGTGGTCATGAAGTGGCGCGCAAAGGCCGGGACGTTTTCAATTTTGATGCTGACCGTGAAGCGCACCGAAATGGCAAGCTGCTCGCAGGTGAGTATGTCGTCGAACTCAAATGGCACCGGCAGCGCCGTCGTGCGCGTGACGAGGATTTCGGCGTGCTGGTCGCGCAGCAGATGGTTCAGGCGCGTGAAGAAGCCTTCGAGTTCGTATTCGCCCTGCGGTACCTCGGTCGCCTTGTCGCCCTGCAGGATGAAGCCGCGCGCCGTGGCCGGCACGCGCAGCGTCTTGACGAACAGCCCGGACAATTCACGCAGGCCAAAGAACACGGCCAGTTCATCGGGCGCGGGCACCCAGCGGTTCTCGACCAGTACCGGCTTGCTGCGCGGCGCGCCCAGGATCACGCCACAGCCCGCACAGTAGCGTGCATCGACCCCATTCTTGCGCTCGCACCGCGGGCAGCTGGCGCCGTTTACTCCGAACATGTGCAACATAGCTGACTCCGTTTTCTCTCTTGCCTTCTGCTTGCCAACCCGCTGTCGAACCTGTCGACGAACCTGCCGACGAACCTGCTGATTCTAGCAGCGCACTGTCTGCGGCCGCGGTGCGCTCGCGCACGCCCGCGATGTCAAAACCCGTGATCTCAAATGATGCCGATGCGCTCAACACACGCGAGGCTCGCGCCGCGCGCACGCAACGCTTCGCGCATGCCCTGCGGCAGCGCTGTTTCCCATGCCTTGGGCAGCAGGATGCGGTCGCCCGGCCCCGCTTCGCGCAGGATCAGCGCGCACTTCGGCGCCAGCGCGTCCACGGTCTCGACCTTGCCTGCATGCCAGGCGCCCGACGTGCCGGTGGCGATCACCCTGCCCCGCGCCATGAATTCACGGCCGCGCGCGATGCGGTCAGCCATCACCAGCGCCAGACCATACGAGTCGCCCGAAAAACCCGTCTCGCCAAAGCGCACCGTGGTTTTCCACTGGCCCTGGCCGCGGCCGTCGAAGTGACGGGCGCCGGCCAGCACGGCCCGCGCCTGGCCCTGGCGCAGCGCGTCCAGGTCGGGCACGCTGATGGCATCGTCGTCAGTCTCCATGGCGCCGGCCAGTGGCCGCACGCTCACGTCGACCCAGCCGAGATCATCGTGGTCACCGCCGCTGTGCAGCGGGAACCAGGCGCGCGCGCTCGCTGTCGCTGCACCCGGATCGGGCTGGCCGGTCAGCGCGCCCAGGTGCGGCAAGCCGTCCGGGCCACCGGCCAGCACGCCGCCGGGCACATTGACCAGGGCGCGGCCGTCGATCCGTCCCAGATGCCAGGCGTCGGACCAGCCATTGGCCACCACGGGTCGCGCTGCCTGAAACACGCCGCGCACGATGCGGTCGGCCAGCACGGCGGCCAGTTCCCAGTCGCGCGTGGCCTGATCGAACGCGCGGTCGGCGCTGAGCACCACCTGGTCGCGGCTGTCGTAGCGCGGCTCGGTATGGCGCGCCAGGCGCACTACCTGCTGCATCCGCTCGGCCTGCGCCGGTGCGCCGGGCACGCTGCACTTGACATCGGCGCGGCCCGCGCGCGGGCGGCGCGTGGCGGTAATCGTCAGCATGCTGCCGTCGGGCAGGATGGTCCGGCAGCTTGCTTCGAACACAGGCGTCGTCATGCCGTCACCTCGTCCTGCACGTGCGTGACGCGGCGTGCGCCAGTTTCAAGCTCGAGATTGGCAACGATGCGGTCGGCCTCGTCGAACAGCACGTCGAGCGGCCCTTCACCAGCCACTTTCATGCGCGCCAGCAGCGCCCACGCTTCATCGAGCGCGGCGGCGGCGCGGCGGCTGTGGCGCGCGCGGCGCAGCTGCTCCTCGAGGGCCAATGGCTGGCCCGGCGCAGCCAGTTCGAGCGCCGGCATCGTGCCAACTGACAGGCTGACCAGGTCGAGCCGGCGCAGCAACTCCTGGTGCTGGCGGAAGCGCCCCTGATCGGCCGGCAGCACGGCCATGCGCACTGCGCACATCAGGCACGGCAACTCCAGGAACAGGCGCCGCAATGCGCGGGCATCTTCGCAGCCCGGCACGAATGCTTCGGCTGGCATTGCAGCCGCTGGTTCGACCGTTGCTGCCGCAGTCACTGGGACGGCCTGCGCCGCCAGCCGTGCTTCGAGCAGCGCCGGGTAATCGTGCGTCGCGCCAAGGTCGACCGGCACGCAATCGTCGACCGTCACACCGAAACGCGTGTACATCAACTGGTTGAAGCCGGACCGGAACGTGTTCCATTCTTCGAGCGTCGTGCAGGGTGGCAGTTCGAGATTGCCCTGGGCCAGCTCGCGCTGCAGCGCCGTTTGCGCCAGCGCGCCAAAGCCCGCGAGATCGACCGCGCTGCCCGCCTCACTGGCCAGGAACAGGTCGAAACGCTGGTGCGTGGCGCGCGGATCGCTGGCGTCGACGGCAAAGCTCACGCGCAGGCCGATCTCGGGCGCGCCGGCAAACGGGACGAGGTCACAGGTGTACGGCCCTGGATGCACGCACCAGGCGGTTTCCCCTTCCAGCACTGCGATGCGGCTGCCCGATGCCAGGCGCCGGCTACGGCCACCGCGGTCGACCAGCACGGCAGCGCACGGCGCAGGAATGGTGATCCCGGCTGGCGCCGGCAACGCGATTGCCACGCTGCCAAGCAGGGTCGCGTCGAACGCGTCCTGCCGTGGCAGGCGTCGCAGGGGATTCCTGAACAGTGAACCTAACATCGTTATCCTTGAGCGAATTCGGGAACTGCACTATGTGGATGGGGGCACGGGCATCACATCAAAGCGCGCGCCATGCCGTTGAAAATGGACCGACGGGGACGCCGCAAACGGCCACGGGCCTTCGCACTCGCCGTCCGCGTCCAGGCTGGCCTGCACGATCATGCTGCCAGCGCCGTCGCGCACGGCGATCGTCGCGCGTGTTGCCAGCAATTGCGCGGCGCCCGGCGCGTCCAGATCGAGTTGCACCACCACGCCGGGCACGCCGCCCTGGTCGACGAAGTGCAGGCGCCACATCCGGTCATCCGTGCGCAGCATCTCCAGCGGGGCGCCGCTGTCGGCGGCGCGCAAGCACCCCGCGCTGCCGGTCCAGGTCATGTGCTGCGTGCGGCGCACATCGGCCAGATGGCGCATGCGGCGCAGCGTCAGGGGCGACGCTTGCAGCGCCGCGCGTTCGCCCTGCGTCAGCGGCCGGCTGCCGCTAAGTGCCTGCAGCAGGACGGCGTCGGCCAGCATCAGGCCATCGCCTTCCACGCGGCGCGCCAGCAGCGCGCCGGCCTGCAGTTTGCGATCCAGGTTCGTCATGCCCATCGTTGTTCCTCCTGTAGTCCAGCCACCTCGTTCAGACGCAGTATCGCGGCGTCGCGCCGCTTGCGCAGGGTTGGCAGCGAGACGCCGTCCAGCTGAGCCAGCTGGCCCATCGTCGGCAATTCGCCCGTGGCGGGGTCGCACCATTCGGAAGGGTAACAGTCGTCGAATGGCCCGAGCAGCTTGAGGTACACCGCGAGGCGTACCGGCAAGCTGTCCTGCGCCAACCGGCGCGCCGCCCAGCTGGCGCGGTCCTCGACCGTCGCTGCCACTACCAGGTAGTTGGGGGGCAGTGAAACGCAGGGCGCGATGGAGGTCAGTGGTGCAGTCACTGGCGCGTCGATGTCAGGATCTGAATCCAGGTCGATGTCCAGTGCTTCCTGGCGCGCTTCGAGGATCTGGTCCGGGCCCGGCGTACTGCCCTGTTCGGACTCGTTCAGCACGCGCCAGTAATCGTCGAGCCAGGCATCGGCCGCGCTGGCGTCCTGCAACCAGTCGCTGTCGCGGTTGGCCGACAGCGCGTCGTACTCGCCGATTTCGCGCAGCATTGCGCCGATCTTCTCGGGACTGCTCTTCAGGCTGGCGAAGCGTTTCGAGCGCGTGTGCAACGGCCCGGGTGCGCCGGTGCGCGCTTCCAGGCTCTCGCTCCAGCGCATGATCCATTCGGGCTTGCAGTCGCCGATCGAGCGCAGCTGGCGCACTTCGATCGGCATCGCCTCGACGCTGCGACCCAGGATCGCGCCGACCTGCGCCGCGTGTTCGCGCCAGCTCTCGAACAGGCGCGCGATGTCGTGGTAGGCCGTGTCGAGCATCCGGTAGGCGTACATGCGGTTCGGGCTGCAGGGCCGGCCGCACGCCACCTGATAGTGATCGCTGTCGACCTTGTCGCGCAACACCGCATACAGGTCATTGAATTTCTTGCGCAGCAGCGCTTCGCCGCCAGGTTGCGTCCAGAACGGGCCGATGCGCGCAGCTTCGGTGGCCACGGCCGTGCACAGTGCGGCCCAGTCGGCGGGCCGCGCCTGCAATTCGTAGACGAGGCTCAGGGCCAGTTCGGCGGTCGTCTCGCCATAGCTGTTGCCGGGGGCATGCGCGCGGCTGCCACCCGCGTGCAGGATCGGTGCGACTGCCTCGACATACGCGGCCAGCGACCCGTCCGTATCGGCGCCCTGCAGGCTGACGGGGTCGATGCGGGCGAGCGCCTGCAGGGAACACTGACCCAGCAACTTGCGGACCTGCTCCCAGCCGTGCTCCTGATACCGGGTGCCCGGTAAACGCATACCTTCCTCGTCCTCGATTTCGCTGCGCACGTGTTGCACAGTGAAATAGATGATGCCATACAACTACAGCATTCAGGCGCGATGGAGACCCCTATTTGTGCCTCTTTTCCAACGACTGCCCGGCCATGGATGCCAGCAGGGCCGCCACCACCGGCGCCGCATGGCCACCGCCCGTCAGCGCCGAGTGGCTGACAAAGGCGGCAAATGCCAGCCGGCGGGTCTGGCCCGGCAAGCTGCCCGGTTCCAGATAACCCATGAACCAGACCGTGGCCAGCTCGTCATTGCCAACCGGCGCGGTGCCTGTCTTGCCATACAGGCCGGGGCGCAGCGCAGCGAATGCCGGAGCGCGGAATGCACCGGCCGCCGTGCCGTAATCGATCACGCCCTTCATGCCGGCGCGTACGCGGTCCAGCCGTACTCCAAGAGGCGCGCCCTGGCCGGATGCTGCATCGCGGCCGTCGAGCGCCAGCAGCAGGCGCGGTGTCACGCTGCGCCCTTCGCCGACGCTCGCGGCCACCAGCGCCATCTGCAGGGGCGTGGTCTGCATGCGCAGGCCGATTGCCATCTGGCGCAGTTCATGCCGGCTGTGGACCGGATCGAGCTGCGACGCGGACCCCGACAGCGCATCCCAGTCGCCCCAACGATAGTCCGGCGGCAGCAAGCCGCCATCGAGCCGCAACGGCTGGCCAAAGCCCAGGCGCGCCGCCATCGCGGCCACCGGCCGCGCGGCGTCCAGCGCCCCCGGCTCCAGCGCGGTAGCGCCAGGCATGCCGCCATCGGGCTGGCCGAGCAGCGTGCGGTCGCTCAGCTCACCGGTCCAGGCGAACCAAGTATTGACACTGTGCGCCATCGCGCCGGCCAGCCCCAGGCGACCGTCTGCGGCGCGAGCACCGGTGATCTGGTCGCGGAAATTGGTGATGCGGGCACGCGTGCCGCCCGCCGGGTAGCTGGGCGCATCGGTGCGAAAGTCGTAGCCGCCATCGCCCGCGATACGGTCGACCTGCGGCAACGGCACACCGCCCAGCAGCGCGTCGAGCTGTTTGTCGCCGCGCGCGGCCTGCTCGAGCCCGAGCGCGGTGATCACCTTGAACGTCGAGCCGGGCGCGCGGTGGGCGCCGCCGTCATGCTGAAATGCGGCGATCCGCAGCGGGCTGCGCGCCGGATCGGCACGGTCAAAGTCGCGCACCTCGGGCCAGTTGTCAGGCGCAGCACTATTTCCACCACTCGATGCGGCGGCCAGGATGTCGCCCGTGCCGGCGTCGAGCAGCACCAGGCCGGCGCGCCGCTCGGCGGGCGCGGGCTGGGCGCCACGGCAAACGCGCCCATCCCACTGGCCACCCTGCTGGCCAATGCAGTCGAGCATCACCTGGGCCCGGGCTTGCAGCGTCAGATCGAGCGTCAGGCTCGCCGCATGGTCGCTCCCACCCAGGCGCGCCAGCATGCCGGCCACGCTGCCGTCGTGCTGGCGATGCACGCCCAGCAGCGGCGCCAGGCCGGCCAGCGTGGCCCGGACCGACGGCGCGCCATCCTGCCACAGAGCGTCACCGTTGCGGTCGACCAGGCGTACTGCGGCGCCGGCGGGTCGCACGCTGCGGCTGCCAGCAGGCAGCGCCTGCCATGCGAGCACGCCTCGTTCGACCTTCAGATGGCGGTAGGCGGCGTCGGCGCCGCCGGACAATCTCGCCAGGTCGAGCGGCTCGATCTCGACTTTGACCGCCGTCGCGCCCGGCGACGGCGACAGCACCAGGTGGGCCACGGCGCCCGCCTCCGGACAGGCGCGCCCGTCGCAGACGCCACGGGCCGCCACCGTGGCGCCCAGCACACTGCGCACACGGCCGGCAACCAGCAGCTCCAGCGGCTTGCCTTCTGCTCGTGTATTGAGGATCACGAGGCTGTCACGCCGCCCGCCCTCCCAGCCGCCGACACGATTCCACGGCGCCCAGTCTTGCGGCAACTGCGCGAACAGGCGCATCGCCGCCAGTGGCAAGCCGGCCTCGCGCACGGCCGGGCTGCCTGCCACCGCCGCTTGCCAGACTGCCGTTGCGCCGGGCCGCACGCGCCACGCCACCAGCCGCCGTTCGCTGTTAAATACGCGCACCTGCTCGCGCACGAAGGCGCCGTCGGCGCGGTGATGCAAACGTTCGAGCAGGCGCCGGTCGCCGGCGTCGAGTTGAAAATGTTGCCAGCCGGGCAGCGGCGCGCGTACGGATTCGTCGGCCTGAAGCCAGGCAAGCAAGTCGCGCGGCGCCAGTTCGATCAAGCCGTCGCGGCCAAGGCGCAGCAGCCCGCGCGCTCGCAACGCCTCGAACAGCGACTGGTCTTCCAGGCCGGCGCCCGGGACCAGCGGCACGGTCCAGACGCCGGGACGCAAGCGCAGCGTGACCGGCGCGCCGGATGCCGGAAAGGCCTGCACCAGCGCCGTCGTAGCCCCCTGCTGACCAGGCTGAAAATGCTGCAGCACCAGTTCACCGGCCTGCGGGCAGGCGCCGCTCGGCCGGCGCGTGAAGCGCAGCGCTTCGCCGCGCCACAGCAGCCAGCCCGCGCCGCCCAGCGCGGCCTGGCCGTGGCGCGCATGCGTGGCGACCCCGCCCGATGCGTCGCCGATCCAGCTGGCAGTCCCGAAGCCGGCATTCCAGGCGATCGCCAGGCCAGCGCCCGCATTGCCTGTGATATCGATGCGCGGCATGCCGGAACCGTCACGCGCGAGCAGCACGCTGCGTGCTGGTCCATTGCTACTCCGGGCGAGCGCGGCCGCTTCGCCGAACGGATAACCGACGCGCAGCGGCAGCAGCCGTCCATTCGCCGGATCAAGCATCTGTGTGCACAGGTCGACCCGGACCGCCGGGCCTGCCTGCATGCCGCTGGCAATGACGAGCGCCAGTGCGCCGCGCTGCGTCAGCGACACGCCGCTGTCGGTCGGCACGACGAGCTCCAGGCCCGGCGCCAGCGGCTGCAGCGCTGCCAGCGCCTGGGCGCCAGGGAGGTCGTGCGCATCGTTCGGCAAGGCACGCGCGTGCAGCGCCAGCGCGACCGCGCCGCCCATCACCAGCACCAGCGCGGCCCAGGCCGAGGCGGAACCAAGCGAGATGGTCCAGCCCCGGCGCAGATTGCGGGCACGCCGCCGCGCCGTGCGTGACGCGGCGATGTTGCGGGTCAGGGTGGCGAAGGGGCCGGTCATGCACGAGTCCAGTCGGTAGCGTGGCGCCCATGCGCCCTTGCGCAGGACTAGCGGAGGGCTGGTGAAACCGCTGAGCGGAGTAACGCTGCAAGCGCATGGTCAGGGCCGCCCTGATGCAGCTCACCCCCCGTTTTCTGCGGCTCGTCGCACGCCGTTGGAAGCCCCGCGGGGACACGCCTACAGTACACACATCGACACACCACTCAACCACCAAGGAGAAGCAAAATGAACGTCCTCAAACACATGGAAGCCGTCTTCATCGCCGCCGCCCTGATCGCCGTTCCTGTCGGCTATCTGGCCAAGGTATCGGACGCCAACGCCACCTCTTTCAATGCCAGCAGCGCAGCCATTGCCAGCGGCGCCAAGGTCGCCACCGTAACTGTCACCGCCAAGCGCCTGAGCAACGCCGAGAAGTCGCAGTTGCTGGCACTGGACACCGTCACCGCAGCGAGCCGGCTGTGAACGCGGTCGGTCGTCGTGGCGCCGCCAAAGGGCGGCGCGCGGCGGCCAGGTGGACGGCAAACGCCACCAATCTGTGTCAGATGTAATAACTTGCTTCAGGCTTCGCGTCACCGATCCCGGATTGCTATATTCCGCTTATCCGCTTACGGATCTGGAGACGACCATGAAATCCCCGTTTATTCTTGCAGCCCTGATCGCCATTGGCGCGGCTGCCACCATCCCGCTGTCTGCACAGGCCCAGCCACATGTCTCGGTCGTGATCAGCAACGCCCCGCCCGCCCCCATCTACGAGCGCATTCCTGGCCCGCGTCGCGGCCACGTCTGGGCGCCCGGCTACTGGGAATGGCGCGGTCACCGCCATGACTGGGTGCCCGGCCACTACGTCGTTGCGCGCCCCGGTTACGTGTATGCGCCGCCGAGCTGGCACCATCGCGGCAACCGCTGGGTGATGGAACCGTCGCGCTGGAACCGCGGCCCGGGCCACCACTACGGCCCGCAGCCAGTGTATGTGCGCGGCCATGACGGCTATGACCGCGACCGCGGCTATCGCGACCACCGTGATCGGGATCGGCATCACGGCAACGGCCGCGGGCGCGGACCGGACTTCGATCGCGACGGCGTCCCGAACTACCGCGACCGAGATCGCGACAATGACGGCATCCGCAACCGTCACGACCGCGACCGCGATGGCGATGGCGTGCGCAACCGCCATGACAGCCGTCCGGACAATCCTTATCGCCGTTGATCCACGCTGTTAATTCATCTCCTGGCGTTTCAGGTGCTTGTCCAGAAACGCCAGGATCTTCGCGCTGGCCTCGGTCTGGTTTTTCTTCTTCGAGAAACCATGGCCTTCGTCATCGAACACGACATACTCGACGTCGACCTTGTTCTTGCGGACCGCTTCCACGATTTCGTCGCTCTCGGGCCGGATCACGCGCGGATCGTTCGCGCCCTGGATCACCATCAGCGGCTTGATGATGCGGTGCGCGTGGAACAGCGGCGACGTCTCGACCAGAAATGCCTTGTCCTTGACCGGGTCGCCGATCTCGTCATACAGCGCCTTGCGCTGCGCTTCCCAATACGGCGGAATGCTCTCGAGCGTGCGCACCCAGTTACTCACGCCAAAGATGTCGATGCCGACCTTGAACGCCTCGGGCCGGAACGCCAGCGCTGCCAGCGTCATGTAGCCGCCGTAGCTGCCACCCATGATGCCGATGCGCTCGGGATCGATGTACGACTGGCTGGCCAGCCAGGTTTTCGCTTCGATGCAATCCCACAGCGGCTCCATGCCGTGCTTGCGATCGTCCGCGCGGAAAAACGTCTTGCCATAGCCCGAGCTGCCGCGGTTGTTGATGCCCAGGACCGCATAGCCGTGATTGACCAGGTACTGGATCTGCGCGCTGTAGCCGCGCATCGTCTGTCCGCCCGGCCCACCGTGCACGTACACCACCGCCGGCACCTTCGCATTCGGCGCTGCGCCTTTCGGCTTGTAGTAGATCGACGGGATCACGGTTCCGTCGAACGATTTGAAGCGCACGACTTCGGCTTCCACCAGGTCGTTCGGATCGATGGCCGGGTTCAGGCTGCGCGTGAGCTGGGTGGTCTTCTTGCTGGCAAAGTCATGCACGTACAGGTTGTTCGGCGAGCGGTCGCCATTCAGATAGAACGCCATCAGGCGGCCACTGGCCGAAAACGTCACCTGGCGCATCTCGCCGCCCGGCAGTTTCGGTAGCGTGACCGGTTTGCCGGCGGCGTCGAACACGCGCACGTCGATGCTGCCGTCGCGGTTGACGATGCTGACCCGGTTGGCGCCGTTGCGCGAGTAGCTGGTGTCGAGCAGGTCCCAGTCGGCTTTCTCGAGGTCGCTCGTCGCGCCACTGGCCAGATCGTAAGCGGCGATGCGCGTGAACTCGCCGCCGGCATTGGTGGTGAACAGCAGGCGCTTCGATTGCGGATCGAACGTGGCCGCCGAATGGCTGGCCGGCGCCGTGTGCGGCGTGATGTGCTTCATTGTGCGTGTCGGCAGGTGGTACACGTAGACGTCACTGTCGGACGTGGTGCTGGACTTGTCGAACGCGAGCCAGTTGCCGTCGCGGCTGATGTCCGAGACATTCATACCGCTGTCGTTCTGGTACACCATCGTGCGGTCGTAGCTGCCCACGTCGTACAGGTAGATGTCGAAGAACTTCGGATCGCGCTCGTTGGTGGCGACGTAGAAGCCGCTGCCGTCGGGCTTCCAGCCGGCGAACGAGGCCTTCAGTTTGCCGGGCGTCAGGTCGCGTTCCTTGCCGCCCGGTTCGAGCACGTACAGGTGATTCTGCTCGTCGCCCCCGGTGTCGCGCGTGAACAGGATGCGGTCGTCGTTGTAGAAGTAGCCCACCGCATAGGTGGAATCGACGGTGGACGTGGTCAGCGCGCGCGGCGTGCCGCCGCTTACGGGCAGCGTGTACGCGTTGAAGATGCCGGACGCGTTACTGCTGAACAGGATCTGCCGCTCGTCCTTGCTGAACGAGGCGCCGGTCACGGACGTCGTCGCCATGAACTGCTCGATCGTGTAGCGCTTGACGTGCTTGACCTGTTTCAGCGACGCTTTCGCCGCAACCTGTGCGCTGACCTGCAACGGCATCGATACGGCGCCGACCAGCACGGCGAACAGGGACAATCGGACTGCATGACGGGACGGACGCATCGCTTCTCCTCAGGTTGGACAGCACCGATCCAGTGTTTCAAAAGTCTTAACTTCTGTCAACGAATCAAGATCGGTTATGCTCTCGCCATGAACGACCTGAGCCTTCTGCGCGCTGCCGCATTCAAGACCGAACTGGCGGCCAGCGGGCGCCTGATGGCACGCGCCGGCCTGAGCGAGCTTGAGGCCCTCACCCGCACACTCACGCACAGCGCTGGTGTGGCTGGCCTGGCGCACCTGCTGGCCGAACGCGCGGCGCTGCGCCTGCATGCGGCGCAGCAGTCAGACCGACGCGCAGCGCTGGCCAGCGCAGCGCGCACGCGGGGCGCGGGAGCTGGCAAGACGGCATGGCGGGCCTGGTTCGACGGCTCGGCGCGCCCGAATCCCGGTCGCTGCGGCATCGGCGCCGTGCTCGAAGGCCCTGGCGGCGTGCGCGTCGCCATTTCGCACGACGCCGGCTACGGTAACAGCAGCGAAGCGGAGTACCTGGCCCTGATCGCCGTGCTGGACGCCGCCGTCTCGCACGGCGCGCACGATGTGCTGGTGGTCGGCGACAGCCAGGTCGTCATCGACGACGTGAATGGCCCCGCCAGCGCAAGTGCCCCGAGCCTGCGCGACTACCGCGACCGCGCCTGCGCCCTGCTCGCGCGCCTGCCACAGGCGCAATTGCGCTGGATCCCGCGCCACAAGAATATCGAGGCCGATGCGCTCTCGCAGCGCGCCGTGCCGCCTCTTTTACCGGAAACATCAACATGCTAGAACGTACTCCGACCGATTTCGCCGCCTGGCGCACACGACTCATTGCGCTGGCGGCGCAGGATGCCGGCACCGACGGCGCCCACGATGGCGCCCACCTCGACCGCGTCTGGCGCAACGCCCAGGCGCTGCTCGCGCACTACCCGGAAGCCGACCGTCTGGTGGTGCTGGCGGCCAGCTATCTGCACGACCTGGTGAACCTGCCGAAGAACGACCCCGCGCGTAACCAGGCGTCGCGCCAATCGGCCGAACTGGCGCGCGCGTTGCTCGCGCTGCTGGGCTTCCCGCCCGAGAAACTCGATGCGGTCGCCCATGCCATCGAAGCGCACAGCTTTTCGGCGGCGATTCCCGCCACCACGATCGAGGCCAAGATCGTGCAGGATGCCGACCGCCTCGACGGCCTGGGCCTGGTCGGATTGGCGCGCATGTTCTACATCGCGGGGCGCATGGAAAGCGGCCTGGCGCATCCGACCGATCCGCTGGGCGACCAGCGCGCGCACGACGATCGCCGCTATGCACTCGACCACATCGTCGTCAAGCTCGACAAGCTGCCGGACCTGATGCAGACGGAAGCTGCGCGCGCCGTGGGCCGCGAACGCCTCGAACAGCTGATGACGTTCCGCGCGCAGTTCGCGGCCGAGTGGAGCGGTGTCTAGCGGTTGCTATCGGTTGCTATCGGTTGCTATCGGCATGCAGGCGTTGCCGCAATGCTAAGATAGGCGACAGCCAACCGCCGAGGTGTCCATGACCAGTACGACCACCGTGCCGCAAGCGTCCAGCGGCAACCTCAATTTCGTGCTGGTCTGCGTGTTCATCGACATGCTCGGCATTGGCCTGATCGTGCCCGTGCTGCCGCTGCTGGTCGGGCAGTTTGTCGAAGGCGCCGACATGCGCGCCCTCTGGTACGGCGTGCTGGCCACCGTGTTCGGGCTGCTGCAATTTCTGTTCATGCCGGCGC
Organism: Oxalobacteraceae sp. CFBP 8761; assembly: GCA_014841595.1. Classification (NCBI taxonomy): domain Bacteria; kingdom Pseudomonadati; phylum Pseudomonadota; class Betaproteobacteria; order Burkholderiales; family Oxalobacteraceae; species Oxalobacteraceae sp. CFBP 8761. The sequence continues at coordinate 2,702,957 of JACYUE010000001.1, forward strand.
TCGGTGCGCTGAGCGACCGCGTCGGCCGCCGCCCCGTGCTGCTGTATTCAATGGGCGGCATGTGCCTGAACTTTCTCGTCACCGCCTGGGCGCCCAGCCTGGCCTGGTTGTTCCTGGGCCGCGTCATCGGCGGCATGTCGTCGGCCAGCATGTCGGTGGCGTCAGCCTACGCATCCGACATCTCGACCCGCGAAAACCGCGCCAAGAGCTTCGGCAAGATCGGCGCCGCCTTCGGCCTGGGCTTCATCTGCGGCCCCATGCTTGGCGGCGTGCTGGGCGAAACCAACCTGCACCTGCCGTTCTACGTCGCCGCCGCGCTGTCCGGCGCGAACCTCGTGTACGGCTACTTCTTCGTGCCCGAGTCGCTGGCACCCGGCGCCCGCCCGCCCTTCGCGTGGGCGCGCCTGAACCCGTTCACGGCGCTGATGCGCCTCGTGCGGCGCCAGGACATCCGCGGCCTCGTCGTCGCGGTATTCCTGGCCACCTTCGCGCAGATGATGCTGCAATCGACCTGGGTGCTGTACACCACCTTCCGCTTCGACTGGACGCCGCGCGACAACGGCATCGCCCTGTTCTGCGTGGGCCTGACGTCGGTCATCGTGCAGGCCGGGCTGCTGGGCATCCTGATCCGGCGCTTTGGCGAGCCGCGCCTGGCCCTCCTGGGCCTGGGCTCGGGCGCCATGGCGTATGCCGCCTACGGCCTGGCGACCGAAGGCTGGATGATGTACGTCTTCATCATGTGCAACGTCCTCGCCTACGCCGCCGGCCCGGCGCTGCAAGGGCTCGTCTCGAAATCCTCGCCGCCCGACCAGCAGGGCGAGTTGATGGGCTCCCTGCAGTCGATCGGCAGTCTAGCCGTCATCATCACGCCGCTGCTCGGCACAGGCATCCTCAGCGCGGTCAGCCACCTGCCGCAATCGGACTGGCGCGTCGGCAGCAGCTTCTACCTGTGCGCATTCATGCAACTGCTGGCGCTGATCGTCGCGTGGCGCTACTTCCGCCACCATAATATGGACCCGGACCAGGCCAAAAGCCGGGGTCAGGTCTGACATTTGGACACGACCCCAGCATTACAAAGCCGGGGTCAGGTCTGACATTCAGACACGACCTCAGCTTTAAGCAGTTGATTGAATGATGATCGTGCAATTTTGACGTGCCTTGAGATACCAGTGCGAAACTTATTGTCTTTTTCAAGAACAGTGCTGAGCTCGTGTACGAATGTCAGACCTGACCCCCGGCTTTATGCTGAGCTCGTGTCCGAATGTCAGACCTGACCCCCGCTTTTTTTGGCGCTACTTCAGGGATTTCAGCATCAAAACGCCAGCTGATACGTAAGCGTGGCGCGCAGCGGGCCGGCGAAATAGAAGCGGCGTCTTTCCAGGCCTGTCACCGGGTCGGCGTACGACGGCTCGAATCCTTCATTTTCGCGCAGCAGATTGGCCAGCGACAGCCGCAGCAAGCGCTTGGCGTCGATGCGCCATGCGGCGTACGCGTCCAGGTCAGTGCGCGGCGCGGTGTAGTAACCGCGATTGGCCGTCACGCGAACCAGCCCGTCGCGCTTGTGCGCCACGCTGCTGCCAAGCGTCAGCGCGCCCCGGCGGTAATCGATCCCAAAGTTGGCCGACAAGGGCGTTTGCCGTTCGAGACGGTTATCGGGGCCCGGTACCGATTCGACGCGCGACCAGTGACGTGCCACGCCCGCCCGCACGTCGATCTCCGGCGCGTCCGCGAACAGGGACTTGAGCGGAAACTTCGTTTCGAGCTCCGCTGAGCGGGTCTCGGCGCGGCCGTCGTTCACCGGCGTGAAGATCCAGCGGTAACCGTCAAAGTAGATGCGGTTGCTCGTGTAGTCATCGATCCGGCGCAGCGAAGTGGCGATCGACACCATCGCGTTCTCGGCCCAGTAGTGTTCGTAAGCGGCGTCGACGCCCCACGCCAGTTCGGGCCTGAGGTTCGATTGCCCTGGAAGTCGGCTTCGGTGGCGCTGTTGTTCTCAAAGGCTTGCCGACGCGGCAGCAGGTTCCACAACGCCGGCTCCTTGTAGGTGCGCGTGAGTGCGAAGCGCACCTGGTCGCCCTTGCGGCCCGGGATCTTCCATAAGGTCTGCATGACCGGGCTCCAGACGCCGGAGCCCGTGCGGGTCGAGGCAAACGAATTGCCGGATGCGCGCGTGCGGATGCCCTCCCAGCGCAGTCCCAGGTACATCGACCAGTGCGGCGTGATGTCCCACTCGTCCTGGGCGTACATGGCCAACCGGGTCACGCGCGCCTCGAACGTTTCGTCCAGCGCCAGCCCGGACGGAAACGCGCGCACGCGATCCTGTTCGATGCGCGTCTCGTCGCTCCACGTGACGCTGCCGTCCCAGCCAGTGGCAAGCGCGTGACCGCTGCCGAGTTTGCGCATCGCCTTGCCGGTCGAATTGATGCCGCGGTCACGCCGCGCACCATTGATGCGGCCATCGGTCTCGGGATTGCCGGCAGCGTCGCGCCCATCGCGCAATCCCACATTCTCGCTGCGCTCACCCGTCAGGCCAAGCTTGGCTTCGATGCTGGCGCCGGACGGAAAGCCCCTGCTCCAGCGCAGGTCGGTGCGCGCCGTTTCGTCATCGGCGCGGTAGTGCGTGACCAGATCGGGCGCAGGTGGCGGGCCGCCGATCAGCGTGGTGACAAGGGCATGGCCGCGGTTGCGAAACCGGGTCACGTTCACGAACGTCTCGGACGTGATCTTGTCGCCGCCAGCCAGTGTCCACTCCAGGCGCGGCGTCAGGTTCAGGCGTCGCATGCGGCCACGTTCATCGGTCGCCGTCGTGCGCAGCAGGTCGAGGGCGCCGTCGGTTCCCGTGTTCTCCAGCACCATCCCATTGACGCGATCGAACCGTTCGCTCACGCCATCGCCGGCCAGCGACCAGGCGAAGCCCTCGCGCCGGTCGCTCAGTTGCAGGGACGCAGTCGGCCCCTTGAACACATCCGAACCGAGCATGCCCAGCTTGAGCTCGCGCTCCCTGGTCTTGGCCACGTGGCGCAGGACGATGTTGACCGTGCCGGCCACCGCCTGCGTCGACAGGTCTGCCGTCGCGGCGCGCAGCACCTCGATGCGCTCGACCACCTCGGGCGACAGCGTGTCGAAGCTGAAGTTGCCGGGGGCCCGTTCGCCGTTGATCAGTACCTGCGTGTAGCCGGCGCCCAGTCCACGTAGCTGGATCGTCCCGCCCTGGCCACTGCTGCCGTCGATCGTCACCCCGGGTACGCGCCGCAGCGCATCCAGGATCGAGCGGTCGCCGTAGCGCGTGAGTTGGTCGCGCTTGATGATGATGCGGGTGGCGGTGTCGTCGCGACGCGCATCGTAGCCGGCAGCGCTGCCCCGGATGTCCACCTGCGGGATGCCAGGTTCAGTCTGGGCAGCTGCCGGTAGCGGCAGACTTGCAGCGATCAACAGGGACACGGTGTAGTGCGTTGGCAGATTCGTCACGGCGGCTTCTCCAGGTTATTGAACAGACCGGGCCAGAATATGCCACTTCGTAGCAGAGTGTAAACGTAAATATAGAAGTTTTTATTCGACTGCAGCGCATCCCATATTGCTAGCTAATGGAACTTATAAATAACAGGGAAGCGCATGCTTGCACTGTCCGCCATCCCCCGGCGACCTGCGGTACACTCGTCTCAACAGTGTTAAAAGCGGCAACAGAATTTCCGTCTGACATGCCCAGCTATAATGCGCACTTTTCCGCGAAAGGCGATCGACCGTGTCCAGACTCAAAGTCCTGCCCCAATATGTGATGCCGAAGCAGGCAATGACCAACCTCGCCGGCCGCGTTGCCGGCCACCGTGGTGGGTCGATGACGACTGGCCTGATCCGTTGGTTCGTGGGCAAATACGGCGTCGACATGAGCGAAGCAGCCAATCCGGACATCGCCAGCTACCCGAGTTTCAACGAGTTTTTCACCCGCGCCCTGCGCGATGGCGTGCGCCCTTTGGCACAGGCCGATTACGTGTGCCCGGTCGACGGCGCGATCAGCCAGTTCGGCGACATCGATGACCATCAGATTTTCCAGGCCAAGGGCCACAAATTCACCACGGCCGAACTGGTCGGCGGCGACCAGACGCTGGCGGCGCACTTCCAGCACGGCCACTTCGCCAACGTCTACCTGAGCCCGAAGGATTACCACCGCATCCACATGCCCTGCGACGGCCGTCTGACGCGCATGATCTATGTGCCGGGCAAGCTGTTCTCGGTGAACCCGACGACGGCGCGGGGCGTGCCGGGGCTGTTCGCGCGTAACGAGCGCGTCGTGTGCGTGTTCGACAGCGACGAATTCGGGCCATTCGTGATGACGCTCGTGGGCGCGACCATCGTCGGCAGCATGGCGACTGTCTGGCATGGCGTCGTCAATCCGCCGCGCATGGCGCGCATCTGCGACTGGCAGTACGAGCCGGGCCAGGTCACGCTGAAAAAAGGCGATGAGATGGGCCGCTTCCTGCTCGGCTCCACCGTCGTGATGCTGTTCCAGAAAGGCGCGATCCGCTTCAATCCGGCCTGGGCGCCCGAAGGCAAGGTGCGCCTGGGTGACGTGATGGGCAACCGGCCCCTGCGCTGATCGTTCGCGCTCAGGCAACGTCCGGCGCACCCTTCTCCAATGCGGCCTTCGCCCTGAAGGCCGCAGCGATCTGCTCCGGCCCATGGCCGTGGGCCGTACAGGTCTCTTCCATCATCGCCAGGAATGCGCGCGTCTTGGCCGGCATCAGCTTGCGGCTCGGGAACACGGCCCAGCCATTCGCGGTTGGCATCTCCCACTCCGGCAGCACCCGCACCAGTTCCCCCGTCTGCATATACGGTTCGGCAAACAGCGTCGAGCTGAGCGCGATCCCGGCGCCGCGCGCAGCGATGCGCGCCAGCAGGTCGGGTGAATTGGCTGTCAGCCGGCTTGACAGCGCGCGCTGCCAGCGCACTTTCCCGCGAATCAGCGTCCATGGCATCGGGCCGCCGCTGCGGCTCAGGATGCACAGCACGTCGTGCGTGGCCAGGTCGTCCGGATGCTCGGGAATGCCGTGCCGCGCCAGGTAGGCGGGCGATGCGAACAGGCCCGGCTGCTCGAGGATGAACGGGCGCGCGCTGAGCGTGGCGTCGTCCGGCAAATCGCCCATGCGGATGGCAATGTCGAAATTCTCGGCCACCAGGTCGACCCGGCGCGGCGTCAGGTCCATCTCGAGCGTCACGGCCGGGTAGCGCTCGAGAAAGCGCGCGATCACGTGATTCAGGGTGCTATTGGCGAAGTCGCCCGGCGCCGAGATGCGCAGCTTGCCGCTCGGCTCGCCCTGGCGGTGCTGGGCCAGCGCGCCAGCCGCCTCCACTTCGTCGGCCAGGCGCCGCGCGTGCTCATACAGGCTGGCGCCGAATTCCGTCACCACCAGCTTGCGCGTCGTGCGTTGCAGCAGCCGCTCGCCCAGGGTCGTCTCGAGCAGCGCCAGGCGGCGCGACACGGTCGACTTCGGCAAATTGACGCGATCGGCTGCGCGCGTGAAGCTTCCCGCCTCGACGATACGTGCAAACAGCAGCAGGTCATTCGGTTCGACGTCCATGATTGTCCCATCAGCAGAATAATGTTATCCATTTTACGAGCTTTCGCATTGTTTTTGGAAAGACTAAAGTAGACCCATCGCTACTCCAACCACGAAGGGACCACCACCATGAACATCCTGCACATCACCTCGAGCATCCGCGGCGACGCCTCCGAATCGACCCGCGTCACGCAACAGATCGTCGACAAGCTCGTCGCCGCCAACCCGGGCGCGACCGTCGTGCGCCGCGACCTGGGCGCCGCCCCGGTCCCGCTGCTCGACGGCGCCGCACTGGGCGCGCTGTTCACGCCGGGTGACCAGCGCAGCGCGGCGCAACTGGCGCGCGTGGAGCAGGACGACGCGCTGATCCTCGAAGCGCAGGCGGCCGACGTGATCGTGCTGGGTGCGCCGATGTACAACTTCTCGATGCCGGCGCAGCTGAAAAGCTGGTTCGACGCCATCGCCCGCGCTGGCGTGACGTTCCGCTATACCGAGACCGGTCCGGAAGGCCTGCTCAAGAACAAGAAGGTCTACGTGGCTGCAGCGCGCGGTGGTGTCTACGAAGAGGCACAGGATCCGCAAGTGCCGCAGATGCGCGCGCTGCTGGGCTTTTTGGGCCTGGTCGACCAGACCTATATCTACTCGTCGGGCATGGCAATGGGGCCGGACGCCGTCGCTGCGGGCCAGGCAGCGGCCAATGCCGCCGTTGAAGCGGCGCTGGCGTAATACCGGTAAAACCCGGCCGCCATCAGGCGGTCCAACCACCAGGAGAACAGATTGACCACTACCGTCACGCAGCCAGTCACCACGGCGCCCCTCGCAAAAAGCCGTGGCGTCGAGCGCCTCATCAACGGCCAGTTCGTGATGGACGGCGCGGGCGTACGCATCAACCGCATCCTGACTGGTCCCCTGCAGCGCCGCCTGGACCCGTTCCTGATGCTCGATGCCTTCGGCAGCGACAAGCCGGGCGACTACATCGCTGGCTTTCCCGAGCACCCGCACCGGGGCTTCGAGACCATCACCTACATGCTGGCCGGGCGCATGCGTCACCGCGACAGCGCCGGCAACGAAGGCCTGGTCACCGATGGCGGCGTGCAGTGGATGACGGCCGGCCGCGGGGTGATTCACTCCGAGATGCCGGAGCAGAACGCCGGCCTGATGGAAGGCTTCCAGCTCTGGCTCAACCTGCCCGCGAGCGACAAGATGACGGCGCCGTGGTATCGCGACATCCCGCTCGAGGAAGTGCCGCGCCTGACAACGCCTGACGGCGTGACCGTGCAGGTGATCGCCGGCCGCACGCATGGCGTCGAGGGCGCAGTGCAGCGGGCGCATACCGAGCCGCTGTATCTCGACCTCGAGATCCCGGCCGGGGTGACGTTCGAGCAGCCGATTCCGGCCGGACACAATGCGTTCGTCTATGTGTTTCGCGGTGAAGCCGTCATCGACGGAAAAGGCGTGCCGCAAACGCGCATGGCGATCCTCGACAATGCCGCCGGCGCCGACGGCGTGCGGATCAAGGCGATCGCACCCACGCGCCTGCTGGTACTGGCCGGCCGCCCTTTGAGCGAACCCATTGCGCAGTACGGACCGTTCGTGATGAATACCCAGGCCGAGCTGCATCAGGCGGTCGAGGATTTTCGGGCCGGGCGTTTCGCATAAGCGCGTTGTCAGCGGCCACCCTACGTACCTGGCAGGCATGCGCTACACTCTCGGGATGACACAAGCGCAACACAGCCTGCCATGGCACTGCTAGACACCCTGGGCGACCTGCTCGCCCGCGCCAGCTATGCGCTGGGGCTGGAAAACGCCGACCGCTTCCCGCGCGGGCACGCTTCCCCGTACACCCGCTGGAACAAGGCGTACTTCGACATCCCGTCCGACCTCAAGGCTGAGCGGATGGAAACCATCATCTGCGCGGCCATCACCAACACGCCCTATGTGTTCGGCGAGATCCGCAATCCGACGCCGCGCATGCAGCGCGCGTTACTTGCCATCATCGAAGCGCGCCTGCGCCGCGCCGACGCGCCGGCCGATCTGGTGGCGCTGCTGATCAGGGCATACCGTCAGCCGCACACACCCGACATCGTGCCGGGCCTGCGCGCGACGATCGCGGCCAATGCGCAGTTCGATGCAAATATCCAGGCGCATGCGGTGCTGGCGTATCTGGGCGATGCGCCGGCGGGGTTTGGCGTGATCGAGGCGCGGGGCTGATGCAGCCAGCATGCGTCAATGCTGGCATTTACCGATAAAATACCGCCACCCATTTTCTCTTCACTCACACCGCCCATGACTTCGCCCCGCCAGTTCCAGTTCAAATCGATCAACTACACCGGCCTGCAGCCAGGCCCGCGCGTCATCATCATGGGCGCGACCCACGGCAACGAGGTATGCGGCACCAAAGCCATCCGGCGCGTGATGGACGAGATCGACAGCGGCGCGCTGCACATTGCTGCCGGCAGCGTGACATTCGTGCCAATCGTCAATCCGCTGGCGTACCAGCAGGTCACGCGCAATGGCGACCGCAACCTGAACCGCGACCTGTTCCCGAAAGCCAATCCACAGGATTTCGAAGACCAGATCGCGAACTGGCTGTGCCCCCTGCTCGGCCAGCACGACGTGCTGCTCGATATCCATTCGTTTGCCGCCACGGGCGAGCCGTTCGTGATGGTTGGTCCGCTCGACAATGACGGCACGCTGCAGCCGTTCCGCCACGCCGAAAAAGAACGCGCGTGGGCGCGCCGCCTGGGCGTGCGTCGCTTTGTCGATGGCTGGCTGGCGACCTATGGCGACGGCGTGCAGCGCCGCAGCCGCAGTGCCGACGAACTGGAAACGGTGTTGCGTTATGGCGTGGGCACCACCGAATACATGCGCAGCACGGGTGGCTACGCGCTGACGCTCGAAGCCGGCCAGCACGACGATCCGGCCGCGCCCGATGTGGCATACCGCGCGATCATGAATACGCTGGCGCACCTGGGTTTGATTGCGGCGCCCGACCCGGTGCCCGTGGATTTCGATGCCATGGAAGCGCTGTCGATGGTGGTCGTGCACGACAAGCTGCACGCGGATGACGCGTTCGTGCGTCCCTGGAAAAGCTTCGATCCGGTTGAAGAAGGTGAACTGATCGGCACCCGCGCCGACGGCACGCCCGTCACCGCCGAATTCGGCGGCCGTATCCTGTTCCCGGCCGCCAGCGCTGCCGCCAACACCGAGTGGTATTACCTCACCCGCACAAACCCGCTGTTCGGACGCGAACAGGGCTGAGCTTCACGATGCCGCTGATGATCAGCGCGTTCGGCAACAGTCGCAGCGCGCCGGTCCAGATGGCGTAGGCAGCACCCGGCAGCAAAAATCGGACCCCCGCCAGCAGACTTTTTTTGAATATCGTAAGATGACGATATTCGGATCGAAAGATCCCGATATAAAGGAACCACCCGATGGATATCGACGCGATCCACAAGGCCCTGGCCAACCCGGTGCGGCGCCAGATCCTGCACTGGCTGAAAGATCCGCAGTTGCACTTCAGCGAGCAGGAACACCCGCTCGAGATGGGTGTGTGCTGCAAGCTGATCGACCAGCGCACCGGCCTGTCGCAATCGACCGTGTCGGCGCACCTGGCCACGCTGCAGCGCACGGGCCTGGTGGGCACGCGCCGGGTCGGCCAGTGGGTTTTTTATCATCGCAACGAGGAAGCCATTGCGGCCTTCCTCGCCCAATTGAACGACGCAATTTAGGAAAACCAGATGACTACCATGTTTGATCCGATCAAGGTCGGCGCCCTCGAATGGCCAAACCGCATTGTCATGGCGCCGCTGACCCGCTCGCGCGCCGATGCCGGCCGTGTCCCCAATGCCCTGATGGCCGAATACTATGTGCAGCGCGCTTCGGCGGGCCTGATCCTGTCCGAAGCCACGTCGGTCACCCCGATGGGTGTCGGTTACGCCGACACGCCAGGCATCTGGTCCGATGAGCAGGTCGAAGGCTGGAAGCTCGTGACTGACGCCGTGCACGCTGCCGGCGGCCGCATCTTTCTGCAGCTGTGGCACGTCGGCCGCATCTCCGACCCGTCGTTCCTGGACGGCCAACTGCCGGTGGCGCCATCGGCGATCAAGCCAGACGGCCACGTGAGCCTGCTGCGCCCGAAGCGTGAATATGTCACCCCGCGCGCGCTGGACATCGAAGAAATTCCGGGCATCGTATCGGCCTACCGCAAGGGCGCCGAGAATGCCAAGCTGGCCGGCTTCGACGGCGTGGAAATCCACGGCGCCAATGGCTACCTGCTCGACCAGTTTCTGCAAGACTCGACCAACCAGCGCACCGACGCGTACGGCGGTTCGATCGAGAACCGCGCGCGCCTGCTGCTGGAAGTAACCGATGCCTGCATCGACGTCTGGGGCGCCGACCGCGTCGGCATGCACCTGGCGCCGGCACGCGACTCGCACGATATGGGCGACTCGACGCCGGCTGAGACCTTCGGCTACGTCGCGCGTGAACTGGGTCGCCGCAAGATCGCGTTCATCTTCACCCGCGAAGGCCAGAGCCCGGATGAACTGGGCCCGATGATCAAGAAAGAATTCGGCGGCGTCTGGATCGCGAACCAGCAGCTGAGCAAGGAAAAGGCCGAGGAACTGATCGCCAGCGGCACGGCCGATGCCGTCTCGTGGGGCCAGCTGTACATCGCCAACCCGGACCTGGTGGAACGCCTGCAGCTGAACGCACCGCTCAACAAGCCGAACCCGGACACGTTCTACTATCCGGGCGCGACCGGCTACACCGATTATCCGGCGCTGCCGGCCACGGTGTAAGCATCCCTTTCTCCGCGCCCTCGCCCGCTATCGCCGGCGAGGGGCGGCGCTTCTTCGAACAGGACCTGCGGGTCCTGTTTTTTTTCGTATTGACGCTTGAATGGAGCATATGTATGCCATATGCATGCGTGGAAAAAGGATCATCATAATGAGTGTCCAGCCACGAACGTTAGTGATATTCTTGCGCGATTGTTAGATTGTTACTGCGCGCACGTGTCGATGCGCCTACCGAGAGAGGATTTTCAGTGAACGTTCCAGCACACCGCGCCATGGCGCTTGCCATCGCTTCCGCCATCTCCTTCAGCGGCGCCGTCCACGCTGCGCCGGCGGCTCAGGGCGCGCGCGCCGAGACGCCATTCCTGTCGCAGGTCGACGCCTTTGCCCGCTCCGCGCGTGTATCGAACGTGGACTATGTGCTGGACTTCACGCTGACCGGCAAGGAAACCTTTGCCGGCACCACGACCGTCACGTTCGACCTGAAGGATGCCGACGCGCCGGTCACGCTCGACCTGAAGGACGCCACCGTCAAATCGGTCAGCGTCAACGGCAAGCCCGTCGCCACGCGCTACAACAAGTGGTTCGTCACGCTCGACGCGGCCAGCCTGGCCAAGGGCCGCAATACGGTCGTCATCGATTACGAGCGCCTGCACAGCACCAATGGCGAAGGCCTGCACCGCATGGTCGATCCGGCCGATGGCCGCGTCTACACCTATTCGCACTTCGAGCCGGTCGCCGCCCAGCAGATGTTCGCCGTGTTCGACCAGCCCGACCTGAAGGCCAGCTACACGGTGTCGGTTACCGCGCCGCGCGACTGGCACGTGGTCACGACCACGCGCGAGACGAAGATCGACGAGCGTGGCGCGAACCGCCACTGGACCTTCAAGACCACCAAGCGACTCAGCCCGTACAACTTCTCGCTGCACGCCGGCCCGTACCAGGTCTGGGAAGACAACAGCGGCAAGTACCCGATGCGCCTGTTCGCGCGCCAGTCGCTGGCCAAGCTGGTGGTCCCGGCAGACTGGTTCCGCCAGACCAAGGCCGGCCTCGGCTTCTTCGAAGAATACTTCGGCGTCCCGTATCCGTTCGAGAAGTACGACCAGCTGATCGTGCCGGACTTCCTGTACGGCGCGATGGAAAACGCCGGCGCGATCACGTTCGCCGAAGCGCGCTATGGCGTGGCCAATATGACGGCCGAGCAGAAGCAATCGCTGACCGAAGTGATCATGCACGAGATGGCGCACCAGTGGTTCGGCAATCTGGTGACCATGAAGTGGTGGAACGGCCTGTGGCTGAACGAAAGCTTCGCATCCTTCATGGGCGTGCTGGCGACGGTCGAATCGACCGAGTTCAAGGATTCGTGGCAGAAGTTCTACCAGAGCGGCAAGCAGCGCGCCTATATCCAGGACCAGACCGCCAGCACGCATCCGATCGAAGTGCCGGTGCCGTCGTCGAGCAACGCCTTCGACAATATCGATGCGATCACCTATTCGAAAGGCGGCTCGACGCTCAAGCAGCTGCGCCACCTGCTGGGCGAAGACGTGTTCCGCAAGGGCGTGCACAACTACCTGGTCAAGTACTCGTGGAAGAACGCGACGCTCGACGATTTCATCGGCAGCCTGGGCGAAGCAGCAGGCCGCGACCTGTCCGGCTGGACCAAACAATGGCTGTACAACGCCGGCGTGAACACCATCGCCGCGAACTACAGCTGCAGCGGCGGCAAGATCCGCAACTTCACGCTGACGCAGACCGCGCCATCGAAAGAGCTGCCGACGCTGCGCGAACAGCGCGTGCAGATCGGCGCCTTCAAGATCGACGGCGGCAAGCTGACGCTCGTGAAAAACGTTCCCGTCACCTACACGGGCGCCAAGACCGCGGTGCCGGACATGAACGGCACGGCGTGCCCGGATCTGGTCTACCCGAACTACCAGGACTGGGGCTATGCCAAGGTCAAGCTGGACAAGCGCTCGTTCGCCACCGCGCGCACCAGCCTGGCCAAGGTCGACGATCCGCTGCTGCGCGCGATGCTGTGGCAGAGCCTGTGGGATGGCGTGCGCGACGCCGAAATGCCACTGAATGACTTCCTCACCGTGGCGCTGAACAATGCGCCGCTCGAGAAGGATTACACGCTGCTGGGCGACGTGCTGGGCAAGGTCAGCGAGTCGAAGGCCTACCTCAATGCGATGAACCTGGATAACGCCTACACGCGCCAGACCACGCTGGCACTGGAAAAAATGGCGTGGGACGGCGTACTTGCCAACAAGGGCAACGCCGACTTCCAGCGCCGCTGGTTCAACCAGTACGTGAGCGTTGCCAGCAGCCCGGACGCGCTGGCGCGCCTGGCCGGCATCCTCGATGGCAAGGTCGACGCCGCGGGCGTGCCGGTGGGTCAGCCACAGCGCTGGTCGATCATCGCGCGCCTGAACCGGTACAACCACCCGGGCGCGTTCGACCTGATCGCGCAGGAGTCCGCACGTGACAAGTCGGACGCCGGCCAGATCGCGGCCGTGGCAGCCACGGTCGTGCGCCCTGACGCCGCCGTCAAGGCGGACTGGGTCAAGCAGATCGAAGACCAGAAGACGGCGTTGCCGTTCTCGCGTATCCGCACCGCGATGGGCAGCATCTTCCCGGCTGAACAGGGCGCGCTCAATGAGCGCGATGCCGATGCGCGCCTGGCACGCCTGCCGCAGGTGGACAAGACGGGCGGCCCGGTCTTCATGCGCGCGTATGCCGGCACGATGATCCCGGCGACCTGCACGCCGAAAAGCGTGGCGCGCCTGAGCCGCGCGGCAGCCACGATGACTGACCTGTCGGCGTTCACGCGCCGCACGCTGCTCGACACGCTGCAGGACGATCAGCGCTGCGTGGCGATCAAGGCAAAGCTGAACGCACCAAAAGGCTGATCGCCACATGCTGGCTGCCGGGGTCCTGACGCCGCGCCGCAGGCCCGGCTGGCCGCTTGCGGTCACGCTGGGTCTGCACCTGCTGCTGGGCTGGTGGTGGTTGCAGGCGACCGGCGTACGGGTGCTGCCGGCGGTTGTGTCGGCGCCCCGTGAATTCATCGTGGTAGCGGTGTTGGCGCCTGCGCCTTCCCGTCCTTCCACTGCCCCCGCTGCACCCGCTGCACCCGCTGCCGCAGCGTCACCACGACCGTGCGCAACGCAGGCAATTCCTGCGCGCGCCGTTCCTGCCGCGCCGACAGTGGCGCCACAACCGCTCACGCCAGCGCCTGCTGACACTGCGCCGCCTGCGGCCACGAGCGAACCTGCTGCAGATCCCTTCCCCACCCCGTCCGCCTCAGCACAAGACACCACCGCCCCAGGCGACGACAGCCTGGCCAGCCGCGGCAAACGCACGGCGGGCGCGATCGACCACGAGCTGCGCAAGGGGAAACTGGCGCCGCTCGATCCGGGCGACAGCAAATGGCAGCGCTTCGCGGAGGCCGTCGGCAATGCCCGCGTGGACACCTCGCGCACGCTGATATCGGAAAGTTATACGGCGCCGGACGGGGTTGTCGTGTACCGCTTCCGCCTGGGCGGGCGCACCTGGTGTCGCACCGGCGGCGACATCAGGCCGAGCCCGTTCGGCGCCCAGGCTGGCGGCGCAGCGCTGTTCGACAAGGCCGGTGGTGGCGGCTTCGCTGGCACGGTCCGATGCCCGACCCGGGTAGTGTTCAAACCCGACTGAGCCACTGACAGGCCGCACAGTCGCCGTCCACCGTCACGCTGCCCTGCCGTAAAATGGCCGCTTGCGGCGCTCTGCCGCTTACGGAGACAACACATTGGACTGGGATTATCCGCAACCGTTCATCCTGGCGGTGACGCCGCAGGCCGGCGACATCGATGGCCTGAACCACACCAACAATGCCGTGTACGTGCGCTGGTGCGAGCAGGCCGGCTGGGCGCACTCCGACAGCCTCGGCCTGTCACTCGACGACTACCGGCGCCTCGACCGGGCGATGGCGATCCGGCGCGGCGAATACGATTACCTGCTGCCGACGTTCGTCGGCGAAGCGCTGCGCCTGGCCACCTGGCTCGTTGGCGGCGACGGCAAGCTGTCGATGGAACGGCGCTTCCAGCTCGTGCGCGACAGCGATGGTGCCACGGTGCTGCGCGGGCGCTGGGACCTGGTCTGCATCGAACTCTCGAGCGGCCGGCCGCGCCGCATGCCCGCCGAATTCCTGGACACGTACATGCCGGTGATCGTGGGCGGCCTGCCTACAGGATCTCGCTGACGCGCGTGAATGGCCGGCACAGTCGCACACCCTTGGGTGTCACGACAAATGGCCGCTCGATCAGAATCGGATGCGCGACCATCGCGTCCAGCAGCGCAGCGTCGCTGGTGCCCGGCTGGTCCAGCCCCAATTCGGTGAAGACCGCTTCCTTGCTGCGCACGGCCTCCCGCACCGTGATGCCTGCATCGGCAATCAAGCGGGTCAGCGTGTCACGTGTCGGCGGGTTGGCCAGATAGTCGATGATCTGCGGTTCATGACAGGCGTCGCGGATGGCGGCCAGCGTGTTGCGCGACGTGCCGCAGCGGGCATTGTGATAAATCGTGATAGCCATGGTCATAGCAATGGTGTTTTTCTATTCATGGTGTGGTGAATCGGACAACGACATGATAACCACAGCGCATACCCGTCACCACTATTTTGCTTGTTCCCCCTTCCGGGCCGGGCTAGAATCGCACGCTTGATTTTATCGAGCGTAAGAACTGCAGCCGTTGCAGATGACTGACGCCACCCTCCGGAGACCCGATGACCGACTACTTGCTGCGCCCTGCAGCCCTGCCCACCCTGCGCCAGCGCGCGGCGCTGCGTGTACTGCAGTGCTTCGGCTGGAAGGTGTTCTTCAAACCGTTGCCAGGGCCGCACGGTGTTTGCGTCATCTATCCGCATACGTCGAACTGGGATTTCCCGATCGGCCTGCTGGCCACGTGGGCCATGGGCACGCAGTTCAAGTGGCTGGCCAAGGACACGCTGTTCCGGGGACCGATGGGCCGCCTGATGCGCCACTGGGGCGGCGTCCCGGTCGACCGCCGCGCGCCGATGGGCGCGACGCGCCAGCTGGCTGACACCATGCTCGCCGCGCCATCGTTCTGGATCGGCATCACGCCGGAAGGCACGCGCGCCTATCGTCCCAACTGGAAAAGCGGCTTCTACCACCTCGCTGTCACGGCCAATGTGCCGATGGTGCTGGTGCGTTTTGACTATGGCAAGAAAGAGCTGAGCCTGGTCGACACGATGACACCGACCGGTGACGTCGAGCGCGACATGGACGCCATCCGCGCCGTCTACGTCGGCAGCCAGGCGCTGTACCCGGAGAATGCTGCGCCGATCGTGCTGGCGCCGCCACGCGACGAGCAATCCGCGCAGCGCAAGCGGGCCTGAACGCCGCGGGCTCAGTCCCGCGGCGGCGAACCCGCCAGCTGGTCCCACGCAATGGCGGCGCTCAGGAACACCTGGCCATCGAGTTTGCCCAACAAGTCGCTTTCCTTGAGCCGGTCCATGACCGGCCCCTTCACTTCCGCCAGGTGCAGCAGCACCCCGCGCTGGCGTAGCGAACTGATCAGCTCTTCGAGCCCGAACAGCGCCGACGTGTCGATCGCATTCACGGCCGACAGCACCAGCACCAGATGGCGCGTCCCCGGATGGGCGACGAGTTCTTCGTCGATGCGCTCGTTGACCGCATCCACATTGCCGAAGAACAGGCCGGCATCGACCCGCAGCATCAACAGCCCCGGCGTCGTCTCGGCCGAATAGCGCTCCACGTTGCGGAAGTGTTCGGTGCCATGGATGCGGCCCAGCACCGCGATATGCGGCCGGCTGGCGCGCCAGATCAGCACGACCATCGACAGCGCCACGCCCACCAGCACGCCGGCTTCGACGCCCAGCAGCAGCACCCCGCCGGCGGTAGCCAGCAGCGCCAGCGCATCGGCGCGGTCGTAGCGCCAGGCGGTGCGCAGCGTCGACAGGTCGAGCATCCCGAGCACCGCAACGATGATTGTTGCGGCCAGTGTGGGCAGCGGCAGCAGTGCGAGCCAGCCGGTGGGCAGCACGAGCGCCAGCGCCAGCAGGCCGGCGGTGATCATGCTGGCCAGTTGCGTGTTGGCGCCGGCCGCGAAATTGACGGCCGAACGCGACAGACTGCCGGTGACGGGAAAGCCGCCGGTCAGCGCGCTGCCGACGTTGGCCGCGCCCAGGCCCACCAGTTCGCGGTTGCTGACCAGTTTTTCGCCGCCCCGCTTGAGCGCCAGCGCCTGCGCGCCCGACATGCTGATCAGGAACACCATGAAGCCAATCAAGAGCGCCGGTTGGAGCAGCGCTTGCCAGTGCTGCGACGACGTCGCCAGGTTCAGCCCCGGCAAACCGGTCGGCACGGCGCCCGTCGTCGCCACCCCCATCTGCACAAGACCCAGCTGCTGCACGAGCGCCATCGCGCCCAGCACGACGGCAATCGGCGCCAGCTTGGACCCGACGTCGGCCGCCGCTGCCGGCACGCGCAGCCGGCGCAGCAGCGGCGCCAGGTGACTGCGCGCGGCCAACAGCAGCACGAGCGAACCGACGCCCAGCAGGATGCTTGGCCAGTGCGGCGTCATGCCGATCTCGATGGGGCCGCCCACCAGCGTGCGCAACTGCCCCCACGCGATGACGATCGCCGAGCCGATGGTGAAGCCGCTCATCACGGGTCGCGAAAAGAAGTTGGCGAGAAAGCCGATGCGCAGCAGCCCGCACAGCAGCAGGACCAGGCCGGACAACAGGGCCAGTTGCGCGGCCAGCACGCCATACAGCGCCGTGCCCGGCGTGGCCAGTGGCGCCAGCGTGGACGCCGTCATCAGGGAAATGATCGCCATCGGCCCGACCGATTGCGTGGTGCTGGTACCGAACAGCGCATACAGCAAGGGCGGGACGATGCTGGCATAGATGCCGACCGCCGGCGGCAGGCCCGCCACCAGGGCGTAGGCCATGCCCTGCGGGATCATCATCATCGCCACCACGATGCCGGCGCTGATATCGCCCGGCAGCGCGGCGCGCCGGTACGGGCGCAACCACTCAAGCATGGAAAGTCCTGGCCGGGACGGCCGGAGGTGAAAAGAACGCTAGCGTAGCATGATTACCAGCCCAGGCCGAGCCTCAGGACGCATACTTCAACGGGCCAGCGCCACCAGCCAGATGCCCGCCGCGCCGATGGCCGCAGCCAGTGGCCGGCGCAGGCGCTCGCCCGGAATCGCGCCCAGCAGCATCAGCCCGGCGCTGGCCAGGATGAAGCCGGCGCCGCTGGCCATGCCGGTCAGTTCATTCCCGTGCGCGAGTCCATGCACGAACGCGCAGGCGCCGACGGTAAGTACCGCCATTTGCCGCTGCTGCAGTCGTGGCGCATATGCCGCCAACCCGCCCAGCAGCAGCACGGTCGCCGCGATCGACAGTTCGAGAGCCGGCAACGCGACGCCGCCGCTGCTGGCCGCACCCAGCGCCATCATCACGAGGAACGTCGGTGCGAGCAGGTAGCGGTGCTGCTGGCGGCTCCAGAGGCCAACCGCGAGCAGCGCCAGCAGATGGTCGACGCCCGTCACCGGGTGCAGCAGGCCAGCCACGAAGCCACTGTCGGGCGCGTGTCCGGGATGCGCGGCCGCCGGCAGCGCCAGTGTCAGGGCGGTCACGGCCACGCCCGCGCGGGCCTGGTGGTGGCGGATGGTGTGGTGCAGCGCGCGCAAACTTGTCGTCATGGTTATCTCCCTGGTGTTATTGGTGGACTGCGTCGAGCAGGCCCTGCTCGCGGATGAACGCCACCACGTCCTGCACGCCTTCGCCCGTGCGCAGATTGGTAAACACGAAGGGCCGCTCGCCACGCTGGCGCCGTGCATCGCTCGCCATCACCGCCAGGTCCGCCCCGACGTGCGGCGCCAGATCGGTCTTGTTGATGATCAGGAGGTCCGAGCGCGTGATGCCCGGCCCGCCCTTGCGCGGGATCTTTTCGCCGCCGGCGACGTCGATCACGTACAGCGTCAGGTCGGACAGCTCCGGACTGAAGGTCGCGGCCAGATTGTCGCCACCCGATTCGACCAGCACCAGCTCCAGGTGCGGAAAATCGGCCTGCAGGCGCGCGATGGCTTCCAGGTTGATCGACGCGTCTTCGCGGATCGCCGTGTGCGGGCAGCCGCCCGTCTCCACGCCCATCAGGCGCTCGGGCGCGAGCGCGCCGGCGCGCAGCAGGATGTCCATGTCTTCGCGCGTGTAGATATCGTTGGTGATCACGGCCATGTCGTACGCGTCGCGCATGTGGCGGCACAGCAGCTCGCACAGCGCGGTCTTGCCCGAGCCAACCGGCCCGCCGATCCCGACCCGCAGCGGATTGGATGTTGTCATGCTTGCTCCTTCATCAACAATGATCACGACCGGTACAAGCGGCCATGCTGCACTTCGTGGCGCATCGACAGCATCGACAGGCCAGGTGCCCAGTTCGACAATTCGTCGTCCGGCAAACGCCGCGCCAGTTCAACGGCGCGCTCGATCTCGGGCCGCAGCGACAGCAGCAGGCGCTGGCCGGCCACCTGCCCCAGCGGCACCGACTTGACGCACACCAGCACCTGGTTTTCAACCCACGCAAACACCATCGCCAGCAGCGCTTCTTCATGCGGAATATCGAGTCCGTCCACCGCGCAGGCAAACGCCAGCGGCAGCGTGACGTCCTCGCCGAGCGCGCGCGTGTCGGCCACGCCCAGCTCCGCGATCAGGCGACTCAGCGAATAGCCCATCTGGACCGATTCGGCGCGCAGTTCGGCCGTGTCGCGCGACGCCAGGAAGCACCCGCCCCAGTGCGCAATCGTCTCGTCATCGCGCGCGGCAAATGCTTTCAAAAGACGCCACAACACGGGCGCATCCCAACGCGCCACGACGTCATCGAGGTAGCGCACGATCCACGCGCGAGCGCTGTCGGCGTCCGTGACCAGGCCTTCTTCGAGCGCCGCTTCGAGGCCCTGCGAATAGCTGTAGCCGCCGATCGGCAAGGCCGGGCTGGCAAACTGCAGCAGGTGCAACAGGCTGGCGGCGTTCATGTCGGATCCGGTGCTATTGGCGCAACGTCCGACGGCCGGTGAATCTTCTGGCGCAGCGGCACCGGCGCCAGCAAGCCGCCCGGCCCCTGCTCATGATGGTGACCGTGGCCGCCGCCATACGCGCCCGCCTCCGGCTCGAATCTGGCCAGTTCTTCACTGACGTCGGCACCCAGCCCCGCGACCATCTCGCGCAGCACCGGATCGACACGGATGCGCAGCCAGCCGGGGCCCACCTGCGTCTGCGTGTGACGGTTCCCCAGGTGAAAGGCGCAGCGGGCCAGCAGCGTCGCGTCGCTGCAGCGCACGACATACGTCGGCTCCAGCGCGGCCTCGACGCGTACGACACGCCCGCCTTCGCCCAGCAGCAGGTCGCCATCGCGCAGCACCGTGCCGCGCACGAGGAACAGCGCGACCTCTTCGCCCGAGGCCAGGCGTGCGCGCTGGCGGCAGCGCTCCCGTTGTTCGAACGGCAGCACCAGCGTGTCGTGCACGACGTCGGCAACAAGGATGCGGGTATGCAGTGAAATCATGGATGGCCTCTAGAACAGAAAGTAACGCTGCGCCAGCGGCAGCATGCTGGCCGCTTCGCACACGAGCAGGCGGCCGTCGGCCCGCACTTCATAGGTTTCGGGATCGACTTCCATGTGCGGCGTGGCGCCGTTGTGGATCATGTCGCGCTTGCGCAGGCCGCGCGTGCCGCGCACGGCGATCGTCGTCTTGGTCAGTCCCAGCGTGCGCGCGATGCCGGCCTCGAACGCGCTTTGTGAAACAAACGTGAACGACTTGCGCAGGCCGCCGCCAAACGCGCCGAACATGGGCCGGTAATGCACCGGCTGCGGCGTCGGGATCGAGGCATTCGGGTCGCCCATCAGGCTCGCCGCGATCATCCCGCCCTTGACGACCATCGACGGCTTGACGCCAAAGAAGGCGGGCCGCCACAGCACGATGTCGGCGATCTTTCCCACCTCGAGCGAGCCGACGACGTGCGCGATGCCGTGCGTGATGGCGGGATTGATCGTGTACTTGGCGATGTAGCGCTTGACGCGGGCATTGTCGTTGCGTGACGAGTCGCCGTCCAAAGCGCCGCGCTGCACCTTCATCTTGTGCGCCGTCTGCCAGGTGCGCATGATCGTCTCGCCCACGCGCCCCATCGCCTGCGAGTCCGACGACATCATCGAGATCGCGCCCAGGTCGTGCAGGATGTCCTCGGCGGCGATCGTCTCGCGCCGGATGCGCGATTCTGCAAACGCCACGTCCTCGGCAATCGCCGGGTCGAGGTGGTGGCAGACCATCAGCATGTCCAGGTGCTCGTCGAGCGTATTGACCGTGAACGGGCGCGTGGGATTGGTCGACGACGGCAGCACGTTGTCGTAGCCCACGGCCGCGATGATGTCCGGCGCATGGCCACCGCCGGCACCCTCGGTGTGGAAGGTGTGGATCGTGCGGCCCTTGAACGCCGCCACGGTCGACTCCAGAAAGCCTGCCTCGTTGAGCGTGTCGGAATGCAGCGCCACCTGCACGTCCAGCCGTTCGGCCACCGACAGGCAATTGTCGATCGCGGCGGGCGTGCTGCCCCAGTCTTCGTGCAGCTTCAGGCCCACGGCGCCGGCATGGACCTGCTCTTCGAGCGGGCCGGGCTGGCTGACGTTGCCCTTGCCAAAAAAGCCCAGATTCATCGGGAACGCGTCGGCCGCCTGCAGCATCGAATGAATGTGCCAGGCGCCCGGCGTGCAGGTCGTGGCGGCCGTGCCGACGGCGGGCCCGGTGCCGCCGCCCAGCATCGTCGTGATGCCCGAGTACAGCGCTTCATCGATCTGCTGCGGGCAGATGAAATGGATGTGCGTGTCGACACCACCGGCCGTGACGATCATGCCTTCGCCGGCGATGATCTCGGTGGCACCGCCGATGGCCATCGTGACATTCGGCTGGATATCCGGGTTGCCGGCCTTGCCGATGGCGGCAATCAGGCCATCCTTGATCCCGATGTCGGCCTTGACGATGCCCCAGTGGTCGATGATGACGGCGTTGGTGATGACGGTGTCCATCACGCCCTCGCGCAGACGCTGCGACTGGCCCATGCCGTCGCGGATCACTTTGCCGCCGCCGAACTTGACCTCTTCGCCGTAGGTCGCGAAGTCGCGTTCGATCTCGATCACGAGGTCGGTGTCGGCCAGGCGGATCCGGTCGCCCGTGGTCGGGCCATACATGTCGGCGTAGGCCTGGCGGCTGAGCGTGACCATCATGCCTCCCCTGGTGTGAAAGGTACGACCGCAGGCAACGGCCCCGACACGCGGCCCTGGAAACCATGCACGATCCGCTCGCCCGCCAGGTCGACCAGTTCCACCGTGCGGCGCTGGCCTGGCTCGAAGCGCACGGCGGTGCCGGCCGCGATGTTCAGCCGCATGCCGAGCGTGCTGTCGCGCTCGAACTGCAACGCGGGATTGACTTCATAAAAATGATAATGCGAGCCGACCTGCACCGGCCGGTCGCCCGCATTGGCCACAACCACGGTCAGCGTGCGCCGACCGACGTTGAGTTCGATATCGCCGTCGTCAAGAAAGTATTCGCCTGGGATCACGCTGGGCTCCGGCTAAGGAATCGGATGGTGGACGGTCACGAGCTTGGTCCCGTCCGGGAACGTGGCCTCGACCTGAATATCGGGGATCATTTCTGGCACGCCCTCCATCACGTCGCCGCGCGCGAGGATCGTCGTGCCTTCGCTCATCAGCTCGGCCACGCTGCGGCCATCGCGCGCGCCTTCCATGATCGCGGCCGTGATCAGGGCCACGGCTTCCGGGTAATTCAGCTTGAGGCCGCGCGCACGCCGGCGTTCGGCGAGCAACGCAGCAGTAAAGATCAGCAGCTTGTCTTTTTCGCGGGGCGTCAGGTCCATGGGCGGTTCCGTATCAAGTGAGCCAGTCTAGGTAAGCCAGATGCGCGGCGGGCACGCCGGGCGGTCGAGCAGATGGGGGCGCAGCAAAGCCCACACCTGCGCCATGACGGCGCGCGCCGCCTCGCCGTCGTCGCCGAGATAACGCACAACGAACACCGACTTCACCTGGCTCGACGCCAGCTGCGGGTCGAGCGCGCGCACGTGCGCCTGCAGCGCGGCGGGCACGGGCCGGCCGACAGCAAGCAAGGTCGCGCACACCGCATGGCCGCGCATGCCGAGGGGGCTGGCGATGCCATCCGGGGTCAGGATGCCCTGCTCCCACCACAGCAGACGACCCTCCTGGCGAATGCGCGTGCGCTGGCGGATCCGTCCGCGCGTAAACGCTTCGCCGGCGGCCACGCGGCCGAAGCACAGGACTTCGCTGCCGATATAGGTGCTGCCGGCAGCGAGATCGACCTCGTGGTCGAGGTCGACGCTGGCTGCGTCATAGAAGATGGTTTCCTGCGGCAGCCATTCGATGGCGGCGCCCGCGCCAACCCGCAGGCGTACCGCCTGCTGCGACACGCGGCCGTTGGCGCGGTACCACTTGGCCGCGCCGGGACTGGTGGCCAGCACGCTGCAAGCGGGGCCGGCGTCGACGTCGATCTCGAGCCGGTCGCCCCCGACCACGCCACCTGGCGGGTGCACGACGATCACGTGGCAGGCGCCGGGGCCTTCCGGATACAGCGCCTTCTGCACACGCAGCGGGCCGCGGTGCGTGCGGCGCACGAGGCGTGTCGTGTCGCCATCGCGCACGAAGCCCAGCGCCAGACTGGCTTGCCAGGCGGGGAAGACCGTGGATGGATCGGAAGGGGTGCAATCGCGCATGCTTGATGAAACAGCACGATGCGTGCCAGCGTCTTGACGTGGCGTGGGACGTCTATTTTGCAAGCGACGCGCACCGCAAAGGTGCGCGTCGCACCCGAACGCGTCAGGACATCGCCAGCTCGATGCAGTTGCGACCGGCGCGCTTGGCACGCGCCAATGCGGCGTGGGTACGCACCGCCATCGAGTCGCCGCTCTCGCCCTCGCCCAACTGGGCCACGCCGAGGCTGACCGTGACGTGGTCACACCCGGGTATTTCGACCTGCTCGATCGCCGCGCGCAGCTTCTCGGCCATCTTCAGCGCGTCAATCGCGCTTGTGTGCGACGCGATCACCTGGAATTCTTCGCCGCCCGAGCGCACCAGCACGTCGCTCGCGCGCAGCAGCGCACTTGCCGTGTCGGCCACCGTACGCAGCACCAGGTCGCCCACCGGGTGGCCGAAGGTGTCGTTGATCTGGCTGAAGCGGTCGATGTCGAAGACGATCAGCGCCAGCGGCAGCCGGTAGCGGCGTGCGCGCTTGATTTCCTGTTCCAGCAAGCCTTCGCCGTGGCGGCGGTTGGCCAGGTCGGTCAGGGCATCGGTCGTGGCAAGATGCGTGATGCGGGCCAGCAGCGCCTCGTTCTCGCGCGTGATCTCGGCCATGCGCAGGCCATGCGCGGCCAGCCCGGCGACGTCGTCCAGTGCCTGCAACTGCGCTGACGAAAAAGGCCGTGCGTCGCCGAACAGCAGGCACAGGGAGCCCATGGGCCCGCCCGGACCCGGCGCGGGGATCGGCACCCCGACAACCATGCGCGCGCCAAAGGTATCAAGGCGCGCCGCCAGCGCCGGCTCGCCGGCCTTGTCGAGCGTATCGAGCAGCGTGAATTCCCCTGTTGCCGCCGCCAGCAGGCCGGGGAACGCATGGCGCAGTGGCGATTGCAGCAAGCGGCCATCGTGCGCGAGCAGCGCCGACAGGTGCAGGCCGTCCACGCCCTGCTCGGCCTCGAGATGCAGGTCGCCATCGCGATGCTGAAACAGCGCCGCATGCACGACGCCGGGCCAGCCGGCCAGCGCTGCGCACAGGCGCTCGGCAAAGCGTACGCTGTCGTCGGCATCGATCAATGCCTGCTGACAGACAGTACGCAGTGCCAGCAGCGTGCGCAGCTCGGCTTCCGATGGGGTGGACGCGCCAGGCGCCACCACACTGAATCCGGTGCGCATGCGCGCCGCCAGCAGCGCGCGGGTCTGCTGCGCGCGCAGCGGGCCGATGGCGTAGTCGAGCGGACCGAACGCCATCAGCGCCGGCAGCCAGCGCGCGTTCGTGAAAGGACACAGCACCAGCACCGGTGCGCCGGCGCGCTCGGCGACCAGGGCGCCCAGCGCTGCCAGGTCGATGGCGAGGTCGCAGCGTTCGAGGTCCAGCACGAGCAGGTCGGCCGGTTCGCGCGCCAGCAGCGCGCGCGCCTGCTCGGCCCCTGCCGCCACGCGCAGATTGGCGAACATGCCGTCGCAGCCGTGCTGGAAATCGGCGCGGCGCTGGCCGACGGGATTGACGAAGACGCAGGTAAAGTCTTCGTGCGCGCCGTCTTCTTGATGCATGGTGATTCTCCAGAGGTAGGTCCAGCCGCACCCTGTCGGCATGGCTGCAAGGCAAGTTTGCCATAAGCGGGCGTGCCAAGCATAGCAATTGTCGTCCTGTGTGTGGGAGCGCACCGTCGCACCATGGTGCGCGCCGAATACTCTTGCGAACGAAACCACACTCACGGGAGAACCACCATGGCACATCAAGACGACGTGGCAGCAAAGCAGCGCGCCATTCAGCAAGAACAGGACGCGCGCGACGCCAGGAAGAATGAATCCGAGAGTAAAGAAGCCGTCCAGACCGGCGTCGACCAGCCGGCGCCGCCGATGCCGGCGCAGCACCTGGCCAAGCCGGGCCTCGAAGCCGATATGGAAAGCAAACCGAAGTTCATGGCCGAGGGCTACAAGGGTAGCGGCAAGCTCGATGGCATGGCTGCGATCGTTACCGGCGCCGACTCGGGCATCGGGCGCGCGGTCGCGGTGCTGTTCGCACGCGAAGGCGCCGATGTCGCCGTCATGTATCTGAACGAAGATGTCGATGCGGCAGAAACCAAGCGCTGGATCGAGGCCGAAGGCCGCCGCTGCATCACGATCGCGGGCGACGTCAAGGATCCGGCATTCTGCAACGACGCGGTGCAGCAGGTGGTCGCTGCGTTTGGCCGGCTGGATGTCCTGGTCAATAACGCCGCATTCCAGGAACACGCCGATTCGATCCTCGATATCACCGAAGAGCGTTTTGAAGAGACCTTCCGCACCAATATCTTCGGCTACTTCCACATGGCCAAGGCCGTCGTGCCGCACCTCAAGCGCGGCGCGTCGATCATCAATACGGGCTCGGTCACCGGTCTGAAAGGCTCGGCCAAGCTGATCGACTATTCGTCGACCAAGGGTGCAATCCACGCATTCACGATGTCGCTGGCCGGTAGCCTGCTCGACCAGGGCATCCGCGTAAACGCGGTGGCGCCAGGCCCCGTCTGGACGCCGCTGAACCCGGCCGACAAGGGCCCGGACGACATCACCGAATTCGGCGCCAGCACCGACTACCGGCGCCCGGCCCAGCCTGAAGAACTGTCGCCGGCCTACGTGTTCCTGGCCTCGCCCGTGTGCTCGGGCTACATCACGGGCATCGTGTTGCCGGTGACCGGCGTCGTCGGCGAATAACAGACCCAGAGCGAGGAGCAGGCAATGGCACGCAGCATGTGGAAGGGCGCGATCAGTTTCGGACTGGTCCACATTCCGGTCGATATGTATCCCGCGGTCGAAACCAAGGGGCTCGACCTGACGATGCTCGACCGGCGTGATTTTTCGCCGGTCGGGTTCAAACGCTACAACAAGGGCAATGGCAAGGAAGTCGTGTGGGACGACATCGTCAAGGGCTATGAGTACGAGGATGGCGAGTACGTCGTGCTGTCGGACGAAGACCTGCGCCGGGCCAATCCGGAA
Source organism: Oxalobacteraceae sp. CFBP 8761 (assembly GCA_014841595.1). Taxonomy (NCBI): domain Bacteria; kingdom Pseudomonadati; phylum Pseudomonadota; class Betaproteobacteria; order Burkholderiales; family Oxalobacteraceae; species Oxalobacteraceae sp. CFBP 8761. The sequence continues at coordinate 2,729,126 of JACYUE010000001.1, forward strand.
GCGACGCAGACGATCGACATCCAGGCCTTCGTCGACGCTGGCGATGTGCCGCTGATCTACTACGACCAGCCGTATTACCTGGCGCCCGGCAAGGGCGGCGCGAAAGTCTATGCGCTCTTGCGCGAGACGCTGCGCGAAGCGGGCAAGATCGGCATCGCGCACGTGGTCATCCGCGTCAAGCAGCATCTGGCGGCGCTGATCTGCGTGGGCGACACGATCGTGCTCAATACGCTGCGCTACCCGGACGAGATGCGCGACGCGGGTGAACTCAAGATCCCGTCGCCCAATTCGAAAACGGCGTCCGTCACCGTCAAGGAACTCAAGATGGCGATGGCCCTGGTCGAGGGCATGAGCGAAGACTGGGCGCCGGCGCAATACCACGACAGTTACCGCGAAGATGTGCTGGCCCTGGTCAAGAAGAAGATCAAGGCCAAGCAGACCAAAACGATCACCCAGCCCGAGCCCGAGAAGGAAAAGCGCACCACCGGCAAGGTCATCGACCTGGTTGCCCTGCTCCAGGCCAGCCTTGGCAAGAAGCCGGCCAAGGCAGCGCTGGCCGCGCTTGACGACGATGACGACGACGACGATCCGCCGCCACGCAAGTCGCGCAAACCGGTCGACGACGAGGATAGCGGGGACGACCAGCCGCCTCCACGTGCGCGCAAGGCGGCTACGTCAGGGGCCCGTGCCACTGCCACCAAGGCAGCGGCCAAGCCAGCAGCGAAGAAGGCGGCGGCCAAGTCCGCAACCAAGGCGCCTGCGCGCAAGAAGGCGGCGTGAGGATGGACGGATTCATCGACTTTCTCCAATGGCCTGCAATGGCCGTCAGCCTGATTGCCGCCTACCTGGTCGGCGCCAAGCGCGCCGAGCGCCGCATCCTGGGCTTCTGGACGTTCATCTTCAGTAACGTGCTGTGGATCATCTGGGGCTGGCACGACGAAGCCTGGGCGCTCATTGCGCTGCAGGTCGCGCTGCTGGCCATGAACGTGCGCGGCATCTTCAGGAACGAGGCCTAGCGCACCGAGCTCACCTTCACCCTCAGGGCACGAACCCGAGCTGCTTCATCGCCTTGGTCAGTGTCCTGGCCGCCGTGGCATAGTTCTGCCACGGCGTATTTCCCACATCCAGCCGCTCATGCACATTGGCGATCGTCCACTGGTCGCTCGATGTCAGCGTGTCCAGCTCATCCCAGCCCAGCGGCACTGAAATCCCCAGCCCCGGGCGCGAACGCGCCGACCATGCGGCCACCGTCGTCGCCCCCTGCCCGTTGCGCAGGTAATCGATGAAGATTTTGCCGACCCGGTTTTTCGGCCCGCTCTTGAAGGCAAAACGCTCGGGCAGCGTTTGTGCCATGTGGTGCACGATCGCCTGAGAGAAGCGCTTGACGGTGTCCCAGTCGTGATTACCCTTGATCGGCACCACGACGTGCAAGCCCTTGCCGCCGCTGGTTTTCAGGAACGCCGGCAAACCCAGTTCGTCCAGGAAGGCGTGCATCAGCTGCGCTGCTTCCTGCATCTCGGGCCACTTGATGCCGTCGCCCGGATCGAGGTCGAACACCATCCGGTTCGGTTTCTGGTAACTGCCTTTGAACGCGTTCTGGGTATGGATCTCCACCACGTTCCACTGCGCTGACGACAGGATGCCCGGCGGCGTGGCCACTTCGAGCATGGGCGGATGCTCCGGGTCGAGCGCCTGGTCCAGGTCGCGCAGGCCAGTCATCTTGCGCACGTCGACGTGCTTCTGGAAAAACAGCTCGCCGCCCACGCCCTCGGGCGCACGCACGAGCGACACCGGGCGGCCTTTCAGATGTTCCATCATCAACTCGCCCACCAGCGCGTAATAGCGCACCAGCGCCAGCTTGGTGGCGCCCGACGCCTTGTCGATCACGCGCTCGCCGTTGGTGATCTTCAGCGATGCCGGCAGCTTGCCCTGTGCGGCCACCGGCTCGTCATCTGTGACGTCTTCTACCGGAAGTGCCTGCTCACGGGTGATGTTCCTGGCCGGTTTGTCCTTGCGCAGCCCCTGGAACACGGGATGGCGCACGGCGCCGCCGCTCGTCCAGTCCGAGAAACTCACTTCCGCTACCAGCACCGGCTTGACCCAGTGGTGCGCGCGCCCCGGCACGGCGCGCGGCGGGAACGGGCTCGCGTCGGTGCGCAGCGCCTCGAGTTGTTCCGCGATGCTGGTCAGGGTCGCGTGGTTGAAACCCGAGCCGACGTTGCCGGCATAGCGCAGCACGCCGTCTTCGTCATGGACCCCGAGCAGCAGCGCACCGATGCCGGTGCGCGCGCCTTTCGGGTCGGTGAAGCCGCCGATGACGAATTCCTGGCGCCGGCCGCATTTCAACTTGATCCAGTCGGGCGAACGGCGCGACACATAGCGGGCGTCGCGCCGCTTGCCGATCACGCCTTCGAGACCGATCTTGCAGGCGGCGACGATCAGTTCATCCGGCTTGGCGCCGAATTCGGCAGAGAACCGCACCTTGTCGGATTTGGCCTTCTTGAGCACCTGTTCGAGCACCGTGCGGCGGTCGACCAGCGGCATCTCGCGCAGGTCGTGGCCGTCGAAGTACGGAATGTCGAACAGGAAGTAATCGATGTCGACGGCGCCGTTGCCGTCGAATGCCGCCTGCAGCAGGCCAAAATCGGGCTTGCCATCGTCGTCGTGCACGACGATTTCGCCGTCGTACCAGCCGTCGGGCAGCGCCATGCGCTCCAGCTCTTCCTTCAGGGGCATGAGCTTGTCGGTCCAGTCGTTCGCATTGCGTGTGATGAGACGCACCATGCCCCCCTCGATGCGCGCGAGCATCCGGTAGCCGTCGAACTTGACTTCGAACAGCCAGTTTTCGGGGTCGGGCGGCGGCGCATCGACGAGCGTGGCCAGTTCAGGCGAGAATTTGGCGGGCAGCGGCGACGTGGCGTCTTGCGTCGCCGCGCGCTTTGCCGGTGCCTTCTTTGCTGCCGTTTTTTTGGCGGGTGCTTTTTTGGCGGGTGCCTTCTTTGCAGGCGCCGCCTTCACGTCCTCGCGCAGCGCTTCGACCTTCTGCGCCGCCCGCTTCGGCATCGGCAATGCCTTCACGCTGTCGGGCAGTTCATCGACCAGCGAGAATTCGGCTGCCGGGCGCGCGTAATCGTCCTTCTCCTTGATCAGCAACCATGGCGGCTGTTTTTCGCCACGGCCCTTCATCCGTACCAGCGTCCAGCGGCCGTGCATCTTGTGACCGTACAGCGCGAACTTGATGCTGCCTTTGGCAAAGCCAGCGCGCGGGTCTTCCAGCGGCTCCCAGGTGCCCTTGTCCCAGATGATCACCTTGCCGGCGCCGTACTGCTTGGCCGGGATCGTGCCTTCGAAGTCCGAGTACGAGATCGGGTGGTCCTCGACCTCCACGGCCATCCGCTTGTCGTGCGTGTCGTAGCTGGGGCCTTTTGGCACGGCCCAGCTTTTCATCGTGCCGTCGAGCTCGAGCCGGAAATCGTAGTGCAGGCGGCTGGCCCAGTGCTTCTGGATCACGAAGGTAAGCACGTCCTGCCCCGCCTTCCCGCCGTCGGCCGGCTCGGTCGTGATATCGAAATTGCGTTTGGCTTTATAGGCTTTGAGCGCGTCCGTCATGGCAATCCCTGGGAAATTCGATCGTGCCAGCGTAGTCCCGTGGCGCGCCGCGGACTGTACGGCAACTCACGCTGACAGGGGCTGTTATGATTACTGCAAGCCGCCAACCGCGAAGGGACACCATGCAGCGAATCGTTTTTCTCGACCGTGACAGCCTGCGCGCCAACGTACGCATACCCGCCTTCGAGCATACCTGGCAAGACCATGCCGCCACCGCGGTCGATGACGTCGTGGCACGCCTGGCCGGCGCCACCGTCGCCATCACCAACAAGGTGCCGTTGCGGGCCGACGCCATCGCGCGACTGCCCGACCTGAAGATGGTCGCCGTCGCCGCGACCGGCACCGACAACGTTGATCTGGCAGCCTGCCGCGCGGCCGGCATCGTGGTGGCCAATATCCGCAATTATTCGCTGGTATCGGTGCCCGAGCACTGCTTCACCTTGATTCTGGCGCTGCGCCGCAATCTGCGCGCCTACGCGGCCGACGTCGAGGCGGGCAAGTGGGAAACCTCGAGCCGCTTTTGCCTGCTCGACCACCCGATCGGCGACCTGGCCGGCACGCGCCTGGGCATCGTCGGCTACGGCGCGCTGGGCCGGCAAGTGGCCAGCATCGCGCGCGCTTTCGGCATGGAGGTCGTCGCCACCTCGCGCTCGCCGATCACCGATACGGACGTCACGGCGCTGCCGCTGGACGAGTTGCTGGCGACGTCGCAGGTGGTGAGCCTGCACGTACCGCTGACTGACGCGACGCGCCACATGATCGGCGCGCGCGAACTCGCTCTGATGCAGCCCGGCGCGCTCCTGATCAACACGGCGCGCGGCGGCCTGGTCGACGAGGCGGCGCTGGCGAACGTGCTGATGGAAGGCCGCATCGCCGCCGGCTTCGATGTCCTGAGCGAAGAGCCGCCCGGTTCGAACAATCCGCTGCTGCGCCTGCGCCTGCCGCACTTTCTGCTCACGCCGCACATCGCGTGGGCCAGCTTTGGCGCAATGCAGACGCTGGCCGACATGCTGGTCGATAATATCGAAGCGTGGCATGCCGGCACGCCAACCAACGTCGTTTAAACAGCGGCGCTGACCGTGGCCGCCAGGGCCTCGGGCGCTTTCTGCGGCAGTTCGAGCAGGAAGGCCGTCCCGGCGTCCGGCAGGCTCACGACGCGGATCGTCCCACCCATCAGCGTCGTGACGATGTTGTAGACGATGTTCAGTCCCAGACCGGTGCCACCCTGGCCCATGCGCGTCGTGAAGAACGGATCGAAGATCCGGCCCAGGTAGGCCGGGTCGATGCCGCGGCCGTCGTCGCGGAACGTGAGCGTGACCTGGCCGTCGGTTTCCAGCGCCGTCAGCGTCATCACGCCGCCCGGGCCGTCGAACGCGTGCAGCATTGCGTTGTTGACGAAGTTGATGATCACCTGGCCCAGCGGGCCAGGAAAACTGTCCATGACAATCCCGGCCGGCACATCGATGTCGAGCCGGTGCCCGCTCAGGCGCACCGTATTCATCAGGGTCGCGCCGATTTCATGGCAGGCCTGGGCCAGGTCGAACCGGCGCCGCTGGGCACTGGCCTGGTCGACCGAGACCTGGCGGAAGCTGCTCACCAGTTCGGCCGCATTGTGCAGGCTGCGCACGATCAGCTGCGACGCGTCGCGCGCCGCGCCCATGTAATCGGCCAGGTCGGACCGCTTGAGCGTGGTGGCCTCGAACTGCGCCGCCACCGCGTGCGTGCGTTCCTGCAGCGTGCTGGCCATGAGAAGGCTGTTGCCGATCGGCGTATTGAGTTCGTGCGCCACGCCGGCCACGAGCGAACCCAGTGACGCCAGCCGCTCCTGCGCCGCCAGTTGCACCTGGGTTTCCTTCAGGCGCGCGTAGGCTTCGGCATTGTCCATGGCCACGCCGACATAGGCCGCCAGCGTACCGAGCATGTCGAGGTGGACCTGGCCGTAGGCGCTTGCCTCCAGGCTTTGCACCGTCAGTGCGCCCAGCACGCGCTCACCCGCCGTCACCGGCACGCATAGCAACGAGCCCGGCATCGGGAGTGCAGCCGCCGGTGCGGCCAGCGCCACTGCAGCAGCCAGGTCAGGCGCGTCGGGCAGGCAGGCCCGCAGTTCGGCGTCGACATCCGTCAGCAAGAATGCGCGGTTCTCGTTCACGCAGCGCGCCAGCAGGTGCCCGGCCGGATCGAAGGCCAGCTCGCGCGGCGCCTCGCGCCGGCCGAACGCCATCGCGAACGGCAGCTCGAGCACGCCGCGCTCGCGCTGGCGCAGCGCGACGGCAAACAACGGTGCATCCATCAGCGCCTTGACGTGCTGGTACAGCGTCAGCATGATCGCCTCGTGGTCGAGGTTCGTGGTCAGCATGCGCCCCATCTCCGACAGCAGCGCGATGTTGCGGTGTGCACGCTCGACCGATTCCTTCTGACGTTCGACCTCGCGCTTGCCGCGCTCGGCCGCTTCTTTCTGCAGCAGCAGCTCGCCGGTGCGGGCGTCGACTTCGCGCGCGAGCAAGCCCTGGCGCGTCACGAGCGCGCCAATGCGCAGCCGGTAGGCGAGGTACGACAGCGTCACCACGAGCGCCACGGCCAGCGTGCGGAACCACCATGTCTTCCAGTATGGCGGCGTGACCGTGATCGCGAGCGTGGCTGCCTCCTTGCTCCAGACGCCATCCTTGTTGCTGGCCCGGACCCGGAACACGTATTGGCCGGGATCGAGATTGGTATAGGTGGCAAAGCGCCGCCCCGCGCCGGTATTGACCCAGTTGGCGTCGAAGCCTTCGAGCTGGTAGGCGTACAGGTTGCCCATCGGGTCGGCGTAGTGCAGCGCCGCGAACTCGAGCGAGATCACGGTGTCGCGGTGCGACAGCGTGATCTCCCGTTGCGCCGCCAGGTTGTGGATGCCGCGCGAGCGGTTCAATACCTGCAGGTCGGTGATGGCAACGGTTGGCGGGAAGGGATTGTCATGCACGTCGGCCGGGTTGAATGACGTGACGCCGCTCACGCCGCCAAAGTGCAGCTGCCCGTCGGCGCCGCGCCGGCCGGCGCCGACGAAATAGGCACCGTCGATCAAGCCATCCTTGGCGTTATAACTCTTGGTCTGGCCGGTGACCGGGTCGACGCGCGTGATGCCGGCGGTCGTGCTGGCCCAGATGATGCCGGCGTTGTCTTCGAGGATGGCGCCGATCGACTGCGCATCCTGGCTGCTGAAAGGATAGTAGCGAAACGAGGTGCGTCCGCCAGCCTGCACCATCCGGTGCAGGCCCCCTGCGGTGCCGACCCACAGGTGGCCGTCCTTGGACTCGAGCAGATGATACACACGACTGTGGCGCAGGCTCGCGCCATCGTGCTGGTCATGGCGAAAGCGGCTGAACGTGCCGCTGGCGGGGTCAAAGCGCTCCAGGCCCGATTCGGTGCCGATCCACAGCACCCCGCGCCGGTCTTCGACCAGGGCAAAGCCATAGTTGTCGCCCAGGCTCGTGGCGTCACCCGGCACATTGCGCCAGTGGCGCACGGTGGTGGCACCAGGCGCGACTGCCGACAGGCCATCGCGCGTCATGACCCACAGCGTGCCGTCGCGGCCCTCGCGCAGCGCCTGTATATGATTGGCGCCCGGACTCTGGCCCAATTCGACACGCCCCATGCGCCCGCGCGCGTCGCGCCACGCCAGGCCGGTGGGGGTGCCGATCCAGAGCCGCCCCCCGGCCTGCGCCAGCGCAGTGACGACCGTGCCCGTGAACGCATCGGTGCCGAAGCGCCGGGTCGTGCGCGTGGCCGGGTCGAGCAGCATCAGGCCATCGCCGCTGGTGCCCAGCCACAGGCGCCCGGCCGGGTCGTCGACAATGGCCCGCACCCTGGCGCGCCCCATCCCTTCCGTCTCGCCAAAGCGCGCAAAGCCCCCGCTGGCAAGATCGGTGCGATTGATCCCGCCAAAATACGTGCCGACCCACAGCGTACCGGTGCGGTCGACCAGCAGCGCCGAGACCATGTTGTCGGACAGGCTGTGCCGATCCTGTGGCAGATGGCGGTAGCCGGTGAACCGGCCGCTGGACGGATCGAGCCACTTCAGGCCATCGGCCGAGGTACCGACCCATAGCTGCGCACCGCTGTCGTGGTACAGCGTGCGGATGCGCGCATCGCGCATCCCGTCCGCAGCGCCGATCTGACGCCGCTGCGGCACATCGCCGTCGATGCGCCAGGCCTCGAGGCCCGCCGCGGTACCGATCCACAGCGTCTCGCGCGGTCCCATCGACAGCGCCAGCACGGCATTGCGTTCGGCGTCATCGGGCGGCGCCATCGTGAAGCGCGTGACCTGGCCGCTCGCCGGGTCGAGCCGGTCCAGGCCTGCGGCGGTGCCAACCCACAGCGCCCCGCGCCCGTCGAATGCGAGTGCATTGACGCGGTTGTCGCGCAGGCTCGCCGGGTTGTCCGGATCGGATACATGGTTGTGCTGCTGGCCCGTGTGCGGGTCGAAGCGCACCACGCCGTCATTGGTCGCGAGCCACAGCGCGCCATCGGGCCCCGGCACGATCGCCACCACCGAACGCTTGACGGTGCGGCCCGGCTGGGTGAGCGCAAACCGCTCGAACCGGCCGGTCGCCGGATCGTGCCGTGCCAGCCCACCTTTCGTGCCGAACCAGAGGCGCCCATCCGGATCTTCGTACGAAGCCGAGATGAAGTTGTCGGGGATGCTGGCAGGATCGTTGGCGTCGTTGCGGTAGATGACGATCCGGTAGCCGTCGTAGCGATGCAGGCCGGCCTGGGTGCCGAACCAGATGAATCCCTGGCGGTCCTGCAAAATGCTCATGACCGAGTGCTGGGACAAGCCTTCTTCGACCGACAGGCGCTCGAAGCGCAGGTTGCGCTGGTTGGCGTCGGCCGGCAACGCCAGCGCCAGCAGCAGGAAGAAGGTGAAACGAAACAGGCCGCTACAGGCAGCCCAGGTAAAACCTGGCATGGTCATCCGATCGATTTGCGCTGCAACCAATCTACCAGAGGTCTTTGTTGCCGTGAAATAATTTGAGTCTTCCAGAAATAAAATGCCGCTGCTATAATGCGTGCCTCGGGCGGCTGTAGCTCAGCTGGATAGAGTACTTGGCTACGAACCAAGGGGTCGTGGGTTCGATTCCTGCCAGCCGCACCAGAAGATACGAAAGGCCAGATCGCGAGATCTGGCTTTTTTCTTGGTCGCTGTATTTGTTGCAGACTGATGGACATGGCTGGCGGAATATGGCTTCCACCAGCGCCCTCCTGACCTGGCAGATGAATCAGCATCACATGCGCATAATCACCCTTTGCCAAGATGCTCACTGCCCGCTATAATGCTCGCATTGGGCGGCTGTAGCTCAGCTGGATAGAGTACTTGGCTACGAACCAAGGGGTCGTGGGTTCGATTCCTGCCAGCCGCACCAAACCTTTTCAAGATAAGGGCACTTCGCAAGAAGTGCCCTTATTGCATTTGGGCTCGTGTTACACGCTACTCCCAACAAACTTCCCGACGATGACCACCTTCCATCCTCAACCCGATGAGCACGGTGCGCCGGTACGTCTCGCGCACCCTTCGACGCCAACGGCCATCGCTACCTGGGATGACCCGGCAAGCATCGCCACCGTGATTCCGCTCGGCGCCCTGCCCCCATCGCTGAACGATGTGCCGTTTGCACCATGGCTCGACATTCCGGCCACCAACGCCGACTGGCAAACGGTCCCTGGCCAGGCCGTCATCGACGAGCCGCCCTTTGTCGTGCCAAAGGGGTTTGCGCCCGCTGCAGGCGTCGTGATCGTGGAAGACGATGGCCGCGTGTGGGCCGTCGCGCCCTCGAACGCCTTCGGTGGTTACGACGCCACCTTCCCCAAGGGCCGTGTCGACCCGGACATCAGCCTGCAGGCAACCGCCATCCGCGAAGCATTCGAGGAATCGGGCCTGCGCGTGCAGATCGTCCGGCACCTGATCGACTGCCGGCGCACGCAGACGCTCACGCGCTACTACCTGGCGCGGCGCCTGGGCGGCAATCCGGCGCTGATGGGCTGGGAAAGCCAGGCCGTGCACCTGGTGCCGATGGCACTGCTGGAGACAATGCTGGGCAATCCCAACGATGCGGTCATCATCGATACGCTGCGACGAATCTGATGTTGCGTCGACGCCGGCAAAACAATCTCCCGATACGTGTTTGCCAAGATCGCCACACACCGCTATAATGCGTGCCTCGGGCGGCTGTAGCTCAGCTGGATAGAGTACTTGGCTACGAACCAAGGGGTCGTGGGTTCGATTCCTGCCAGCCGCACCAAAGTTTCAAAGAGAATGGCTCAGAAGAAATTCTGAGCCATTTTTCTTTTGCGTGACAGTTTCTGCTGCTTCTAGATGACCGAAGACATTACCTATACGCGAGCACATTGAAACACGGCAGACTTTGCCAATCCGATACATGCTGCTATAATGCGTGCTTCGGGCGGCTGTAGCTCAGCTGGATAGAGTACTTGGCTACGAACCAAGGGGTCGTGGGTTCGATTCCTGCCAGCCGCACCAAAGTTTCAAGAGAATGGCTCAGAAGAAATTCTGAGCCATTTTTCTTTGCGTCCTGGTTTTTTTACGTGGCGCAGTCAGCGTTAAATAGAGACTAGCTTGAACTGACGAGCAGCCCAGTGGTCCAACCCCTGTCCACAGCGTCAAGAGTCGATCATGAAAGCGCCGCGTTTCAAGGGCTGGTTTGCAAAACTGCCTTCGCTGAATCAGCCGCAGCGCCGGCAGGTGCTTGATGCCCTGCACCCTGCAGCCGGGCTTGATCAGGTAGTCGCACTCATCAGTGAATCCAGAGCGCCAGGCCGCTGCTGCCCCAGATGCGGCAACGAGCGTTGCTACCGGCACGGGTTCGCCAACGACTTGCAGCGCTATCGCTGCTGCGCTTGCGGCCGCACTTTTAACGACCTGACCGGTACCCCGCTGGCGCGGCTGAGGCTCAAGGCCAAATGGCTCGCTTATTCTCAGACGCTGCTCGATTCACTCCCCGTACGCAAGGCGGCAGACCGGGTCAGCGTACACCGCAACACGGCCTTTCGATGGCGCCACCGTTTCCTGCATTGGGTCAAGCTCGACCGGCCCGCAGTCCTCAATGGCATTGTCGAGGCCGACGAAACATTTCTGCTCGAATCACAAAAAGGTTCACGCACACTTGACCGGGCACCGCGCCATCGCGGCGGCCGCGCTGCCAAACCGGGCATTTCCAGCGAACTGGACTGCATCCTGGTCGCGCGCGACCGCGAAGGGCGCACGGTCGATGCCGTGACTGGCCGCGGTGCACTCACGTCTGCGCAACTCGATCGTAACTTGCTGCCCAGGCTCGACAAGCAGGCGTTGCTGGTCAGTGATAGCCATGCCGCCTACCGCGCCTTTGCACGCAAGCACAGGATCGCGCACGAGACGGTCAACCTGCGCGCCGGTGTGCGTGCGAGGCGACTGGGCAATCTTGCTATCCATGTGCAGAACGTGAATGCCTACCATCAGCGTTTCAAGACCTGGCTACAGGGCTTTCGCGGCGTGGCGTCGCGCTACCTGCCCAATTACCTAGGCTGGCGCTGGGCGTTGGATGGACAGCGAATTATTTTGCCGGAACAATTGTTCCGCATTGCTATCAGCGTCATCAACAGATAACACTGACTGCGCCTTTTAGGTTGCGACAACATCACCGCGTCATCCGGAGGACAGGCTTGCCCTGCCCCGCCAGACGACGCATCACGCTCAGGTACGCAGCTTCTTGATGATGCTGCGGCTACCCAGAATCTCTTCGATCTGCTCGAAGCGCACCGGCTTGACCATGTGGTGGTCAAAGCCGGACTCGAACGCCAGCTGGCGGTCTTTCTCCTGGCCCCACCCCGTGACGGCAATCAGCACGGTCAGCGCGCCAGTGGGCAGCTTGCGGATCCCGCGCGCCAAGTCGTAACCGGACATGTGCGGCAGACCGATATCCAAAAAGGCGTAATCCGGGCAGAATCGCGCGGCCGCGGCCAGCGCATCGGGCCCGTTGTGCGTGATGACCACGCTGTGCCCCATGGCCGTGAGCAGCGCGCCGATGCTGTTGACGAAGTCGACGTTGTCGTCGGCCAGCAGGATGCGGTAGCTTTCGGCGCTGATGAAGGCGGCCGGGGTCGGCTTGGTGGGCGGCTCCGGTTCGACGACGATCGGCAGGCGCACCACGAAGCGGCTGCCATGGCCGAGGCCTTCGCTGTGCGCGGTGATCGTGCCCCCATGCAGTTCGACGAGCTTGCGCGCCAGCGACAGGCCCACGCCCAGGCCGGCATTGCTGCGCTCGAGCGTCGAGTCGACCTGAACGAACATGTCGAACACCGAGTCGAGCATCTCCGGCGCCAGGCCGATGCCGGTATCGGCCACTTCGAGGATCAGGGTGTTCTCGTCCACTTCGCCCTTCAGCACGACGCGCCCGCCCCGGTTGGTGTACTTGGCCGCATTGTTGAGCAGGTTCGACAGCACCTGGGCCAGGCGCGTCGCGTCGCCGTGCAGAAACACGGGGCGATCGGGCAATTCGAGCACCAGTTCGTGGCCGTGCAGCTCGATGTACGAGCGCACCACTTCGAGCGCATCGTTGACGACGGCCTTGAGTTCCACGCGGCCCATCTTGATCGTGAACTTGCCGGTATTGATGCGCGAGACGTCCAGCAGGTCGTCCACCAGCCGCACCATCTGGCGCAGCTGGCGTTCCATGATGTCGGTCGCGCGCTGTGTGGCCTGGGCATCGCCGCTGCGAATGCGCAGGATATCCAGGCCTGTGCGGATCGGCGCCAGCGGATTGCGCAGTTCGTGCGCCAGCGTCGCCAGGAATTCGTCCTTGCGGCGGTCGGCCAGGATCAGCGCGCCCTCGGCCTTCTGGCGCACGTCCATTTCATGCTCGAGCGTGCGGTTGGCGGTCTGCAGCGCGTCCGAGCGGCGGCCGATCTCGGCCAGCATGTCGTTGAAGGCTTCGACCAGCACGCCGATCTCGCCCTTCTGGTGGCCCGGCACGCGCAGGCTGAAGTCGCGCCGCAGCATGACCTGGCGCGCGATATCGGTCACCGCTTCGAGCGGCCGTGTGATCGAGGCCTGCAGGCGCGAGGCCACGATGGCGGCGATCACGAGCGCGCCCAGCAGCACGCCGCCCAGGATCGCGCCATAGCTCAGGGCCCGGTCCAGCACGCCGTAGCGCGAACGCAGGTAGACGGTGCCGACCCGCTCGCCGTTTTCGACGATGTCGTGGTACAGGACGACTTCGCCGCGCTCGATGCGGTAGCCCGCCGGCTCGGGTTGCTCGGGCAGATTGGCCTTGACGCCGGTGCGCACGTAGGTGGCAAAGCGCGTGCCATTCGCAGTAAACACGGCCGCGGCCACGATCTGCGGGCGTACCCGCAACAGGGTCAGGCTCTGCGCCACGTCGGCCGGGTCGTTGAACGAGACCGCCGGTGCGGTCACGCTGGCGACGATGTCGGCCTGGGTGGTGAGGTCGTCGATCCAGTAGCGCTGGAAGGTGCGCAGGTCGAGCAACAGCATGGCGATACCCGCGCACAGCAACGCCACTGCGGTGGTGGACACCGCCATGAGGATCAATTTGCTGCGCACGGAGCCGGTATCGTGCATAGACATCAGGTGGCTCCTTTTTGCACACGGTTCGCTACCGTCAGCAGGCGCGAACTGAGCTTTACATTCTTCTTTTCGGCCGCGTCAAGCGAGACGTCGAAACGAACCCGATCGTCGATGATCGTGAAGTTGATGACGCTGCCACTGCGCAGTCCGCCTTCGCATTCGGTCACGGTCAGCTGCGCATTGGCGGCGCGCAGCAGGCGTGCGGCGCGCGCATCATCCTGGCCGGCGACAAACAACACGTGCAGCGGCTGTGCCAGATCCTGCTCGCGCAGCGCGCGCACCGTGATCATGCGCCCGGCCACCAGACGGCCCGCGGCAATCCGGGTCAGCTCGGCCGCCATGTCGTCGGCACCGACCACGCCAATGCTCACCGGCGTCGTCGCATCGGCGAACGAGCCGGCCGGGAAATCGGCGTAGCCCAAAAACTTGTACAGGAAAGCGGCCTTGACGCGGCGTTCGAGTACGGGCGCAGTCTCGACCACGATCGCGTGCGCAGGCAGGCCAAGGCTGAGGCCGGCCAGCAGCGGCAGCATCAAGGCCAGGCACGCCCTGCGGCGCTTCGGACAAGCTGGTTGATTGATAGTCATGAAATCCATTCGCACGTCAAAAACGCAGCGTGGCGCTGGCAAACACCGTGCGCTCGAGCAACTGGCGGCTGCCTGCCGCGACGAATTCGGCGTGGCGGGCATGCAACAGGTTGCGTCCGGCAAGGGCGAGCTCGAGATCGGGACGCACTTGCCACGCGATCCGCGCGTCGAGCTCATGATAACTTGGCACGGCCAGCTGCGGCAGCCGTGCGACGTAACGAAGTGAAAAATCCGCCCAGACGCGTTCGCTCAGATCGTGCGCGCTGCGCAAGGTCCAGGTCAGGTTGGGGTCATTGCCACCCAGGAAGGACAACCCCGTGGTGTCGCGACTGGCCGGCTCGCGACCCACGTCGACGTCCTGCAGCACGCCGCCGGCGTGCAGGCGCCAGCCGCGCGCGGCCTGCCAGCTGGCCCAGAATTCGATGCCACGCAAATTGCCCTTGCCCAGGCTGTTGATGACGTACGGTAACCTTACGCCGGGTGTTGCCGGCTCGAGCGAGCGCAGCCGCTCGAAGTCGGTATAGAACAGCGTGGCCGAATACGACAGCGTCGGCATGGGTTGGGCGCGGAACCCCAGTTCGGCCACACGCGCCGTTTCCGCGAGCGTGTCGGCGCCGCCGGCAATCAAAAACTGGCGCGGCGAGGCCGGATTAATGACAAACAGATCACGGTCGATGCGCGACGGTGCACGCACCGTGCGCGACAGGGCCGCCCACAGCGTCGCATGGTCGTTCGCGTCCCAAGCGAGCCGCAGATTGGGCAGCAACTCGCTGCCCGTATAGACATTGTGTTCGACGCGCATCCCGGCCACGGCGCGCAGCGCCGGCGTCAGGGCCAACTCATCCTGGACGAACAGGTGCGACCAGCGCAGATTGCGGCGCGCCGGCGTGAAACGCAACACGGGCCCGCCGTCGATCCGGTCACGGCTGTTGCGGTACCCGCCGCCCCAGGTGACGCCATGCGCACCGAAGCGCACCAGATGCTGGGCTTCGACGTCGACCGTGTCGATCTGCTGCATCCCAACGCCCGGCTTGCTGCGGCGCGTGTGATCGAGCCAGGCATGCATGCGCAACTTGCCGGCGTCGGCAAGATCGCGCTGGACCTCTGCCCGCAGATTGGCGCCGGACATCGTCCCGCTCGATAACAGGGACGTGTTGCGCAAGCGCCCGTCATACACGTCTCCGCTGAGCGTTACATCGTGCTCGCTGCCTTCCCAGTCGAGACGAAAACCGGCCTGCTCGCGCGCCATGCGATTGTCGGCGCCTTCAGCCGGCCCGCTCCGATCGGCCTCGATCCGGGCTTGTCTGGCGTACACGCGCCAGTGCGGTCCGTTCTCGAACTGCCCGCCGTAGCGCACACCGGCGCCACGCTCGTCCGGCCCCGCATACGCCGTGACCACGCCGCCGTGGGTCTCGGCCGCGCTGCGTGTGATGATATTGATCACCCCGTTGACGGCATTCGTACCCCACACCGTACCGCCCGGCCCGCTGACCACCTCGATGCGCGCGACGTCTTCCAGCGCCACATCCTGCATTTCCCAGACCACGCCGGAAAACAGCGGCGAATACACGCTGCGGCCATCGATCATGACAAGCAGCTTGTTGGCCTGGGTCGACAGGAATCCGCGGGCGCTGATCGCGTATTCATGGGTATTCACACGGGCGACCTGGAGATTCGGCGCCAGCCGCAGCACTTCGGGCAGCGTGGTCGCGCCCGAGCGTGCGATGTCCGTGGCGCTGATCACGAATACCGACGCCGCTGCGCGCGCCAGCGGCTCGCTCTGGCGCGATACGGACGTCACGGCGATATCGGATAATTGTTCGAGCGAGTAATCTGCCCACGGCAGCGCGCCCGAATCGTCCTGCGCGCTTGCATCAAGGGAATATGCGGTCGACAACAGTGCGGCAAAGGCGCAAACATACAACGAAGAAGGTGGCATAGTTGCCATCGTAGAACATTTTCTCGCCCGCACCAAGTGCGCACACACCACAACGCAGTTCTTGACAACGTTCCCGGGATATTGATTAAAGCAATGACAGGTATTGGAAATATAAATTGGACTGATTTGACGCAATGCAGCATGATTGCACTGTCTCCTCTATTCTCCTCCTAGGAAATAGATTTAGCCCGCTTCCTACGAAGCGGGCTTTTTTTTGCGCGCACGGTTGCCCGAGCAGGTGCATCCTGTTTGGTGTAGGATGCCGCCAATATTTTCGTTTTTACAACAATCCATGCCCGACCTCGACCTTTCCGCCCGGAGCACCGCTTCCTACGACTGGAGCACGACCGCCCTGGGCGATGCCGCCCGCTGGCCGTTGCCGCTGCGGTTGTGCAGCGATCTGCTGCTCAATTCGCCGCTCCCGACCCTGCTGGTATGGGGACCGGAAACGGTCCTCGTGTTCAATGAGGCCTACGCAGCCCTGGCCGGCCCTGGCTATGGTCGTGTACCCGGTGGCTCGGTCCCGCCGGTCATGCCGCCGCCACTGGCTGCTGCCGGTGCGGCGCTGGCCGCAGCCTGGCGTGGTGAGGCCGGCGTGCTGGCCGACACCGCCCTGACCTTCCGCCGCCTCGACGGCAACGCAGACAACCGTTTTGACCTGCGCCTGTCCCCGGTGCGCGACGAAACCGGGACCGTGCGCGGCGTGCAGATTGCGCTGGCTCCTGCCACCGTGCAGCCGGCCCAGGAAGCGGTCGATGACGCTGGCCTGCGCATCCTGGTCGTCGAAGACAATGTCGACTCGCAATACCTGGTGTGCGAGATGCTCAAGGCCTTCGGTCACGAAGCCGATGGCGTGGCGCATCCCGACGATGCCCTGGCGCTGCTGGCGAGCCAGCGCTACGACGTGCTGTTTTCCGACGTCAGCCTGCCCGGCATGTCCGGCGTCGAACTGGTGCAGCGCGCCATCAGCGACGACCCGGCGCTGTCGATCATCTTCGCGTCGGGCTACGGCGATACGCTGCTGCGGCACCTCGAGTTCCCGTACCAGTCGCTGCAGAAACCCTATGAAATCGACCAGCTGCAGGATGCGCTGGCCAAGGTAGTGCGTCAGCCGGGCCGACGCTGACCGACGGGCGAAACGGTCCGCATTCACAAAGTGTGAGTCGGACCCGCCCGGCTGGTCTACAATGAAACGCATCCTGCCCGGCTTCGGGCGCATGGCAACCCCGGCATGAACTCTTCATCACAACACGTCCGCCCCATCGCGCGCTTCCTCCGGAGGCCGGCATGAGCATTGCCCGCGACGTGTCCGGCCAGGATCTGGTCGCCGCGCAAGAGGCGCTCCAGCGCGCCACCGAGCGCATGGAAAACATGCTCGAAAGCCTCACGGATGGCTTTTGTGCGGTGGACCGCGACTGGAACATCACCTATATCAATGGCCGCGCCCTGCAAATGGTCGAGCCGCTCAACAAGCGGCGTGGCGACCTGGTCGGGGCCAGGCTGTGGGATGAGTTCGAGGACCTGCACGGCACGACGGTCGCCCTTGATTGCGTGCGCGCAATGGAGCAGCGCGTTACCGTCAATCGCGAATTCTATTACCGCCGCCTGAATGCCTGGCTCGACATGCGGGTCTATCCGTCCCCCGAAGGCCTGACCCTGTACTTCCAGGACATCACGGCGCGCAAGCTCGACCAGCAGGCGCTCATCGACAACAACAACCGCCTGCAACTGGCGATCGCGGCCGGGCGCCTGGGCGACTGGCGCTGGGATGCGGCTACCGATCGCGTCACGTTCGGTGAGCGCGCGGCCGAGATCCTCGGCTTGCCCGCCGATGTTGCGCTGGCGTGGCCGAGCCTGCGCGAGCGGCTGCAACCCGAAGACCGCAAGGTCGTGCGGCGCGCCGTGCTGGCCGCCTTCTCGCAGGGCACTGACCTCGATCTCGAATGCCGGCTGCTCCCGCGCGGCAATCTGGCTGGCGGCGCCGCGCACTGCGTTGCCCTGGTCGGTCGGCCCGATTACGCCAGCGCCGTCGACGGCGGCGGCGTGCTGGGCATGACGGGCATGGCCCAGGACATCAGCGCCCGCCGCGCGGCCGACGACCACCTGCGCCAGAGCGAAGAAGAATTGCGCGCACTGGCCAACACCATTCCCCAACTGGCGTGGATGGCCGATCCGGACGGCTCGATCGTCTGGTTCAACGAGCGCTGGTACGAATACACGGGCATCACGCCCGAAGAATCGACCGGCTGGGGCTGGAAAAAAGTGTACGACCCGGCGGTGTTGCCTGCCGTGCTCGAACATTGGGATGAATCGGTGCGCACCGGCACGGCGTTCGAGATGGAATTTCCGATCCGCGGCGCCGACGGGAATTTCCGCTGGTTCCTGACGCGGGTCGAAGCCGTGCATGACCGCGACGGCCGCGTGGTGCGCTGGTTCGGCACGAATACCGACGTCGACCAGGTCAAGCGCGCCGAGCAGGCGCTGCGCGACGAATCGCACGTGCTCGAACTGCTCAACAGCACGGGCAGCATGCTGGCCTCGACGCGCGATCTGCGCGCCGTGATGCAGGCCGCCACCGATGTCGCCGGCGGCGTCTGCGGCGCGCGCTTTGCCGCTTTCGTCCACTATGGCCCGGATGGCGAAGGCACGCTGTATTCGCTGCACACGCTGTCGGGCACCGCGTCGGCCCAGTTCCAGGACTTCGCCGAACCGGGCGCCAGCGCACTGTTCGGCCCTGGCCTGCGCACGACAAGCCTGCAGCGCGTGGCCGACCTGACAGCCGATCCGGTCCAGGCCAGCAGCGCGCTGCACTTCGGCTTGCCGAGCGGCCAACCGTCGGTGCGCAGCTACCTGACCGTGCCAGTCATGGCGCGCTCGGGCGAACTGCTCGGCACGCTGTTCTTCGGGCACCCTGAACCCAACGTGTTTACCGAACGCAGTGAACGCATCGTCAGCGGCATCGCGGCGCAGGCTGCGATCGCGGTCGACAACATCCGCCTGTATGAAGTGGCCAGCCGCGCGGCTGAAGAACGCAAGGTGCTGCTCGAGAACGAGCGCGAAGCACGCGCCGAAGCCGAGCGCACCAGCCAGATGAAGGATGAATTTTTGGCCACGCTGTCGCACGAACTGCGCACGCCGCTGTCAGCCATTCTCGGCTGGTCGCAGGTGCTGCGGCGCGGCAGCCGCGATGGCGCCGACCTGCAGCGCGGTCTGTCGACGATCGAGCGCAATGCGCGCGCCCAGGCGCAGCTGATCGAAGACCTGCTCGACATGAGCCGCATCACGTCCGGCAAAGTGCTGCTCGACATGCAGACGCTGGCCCCGGGCAGCTTCATCGACGCGGCCATCGAAACGGTGCGCCCGGCAGCCGACGCCAAGGGCATCCGCATCGAGCGGCGCTATCCCGAAGGCGTCGCCATCCCGTCCGTCGCCGGCGACCCGGGGCGGCTCCAGCAAGTGGTCTGGAATCTGCTGTCGAATGCGATCAAGTTCACACCCCGCGACGGACTGGTCACGATCGAACTGGGGTATCACGATGACCAGGTGGCCATCACGATCCGCGATACCGGCTCGGGCATCGCGCCCGAATTCATCACGCACGTGTTCGAGCGTTTCCGCCAGGGTGATGCCTCGATGACACGCAGCCATGGCGGCCTGGGCCTGGGCTTGTCGATCGTGAAACACCTGATCGAACAGCATGGCGGTACCGTGCGCGCCGACAGTGCGGGCCCTGGCCAGGGCGCGAGCTTCACGATCGAACTGCCGGCGGCGCTGTCGAGCATGCCACGCTCGTCGCGGCCAGCCGGCAGCGACGCCGGCTCGCTGCCGGACATGGCGCAAGCCACCTTGCCTGCCGCCCCGGAGGCGGCGCCCGAGGCCGTGGTGCGCGACATGC
The DNA here is from genome assembly GCA_014841595.1 of Oxalobacteraceae sp. CFBP 8761. Taxonomy (NCBI): domain Bacteria; kingdom Pseudomonadati; phylum Pseudomonadota; class Betaproteobacteria; order Burkholderiales; family Oxalobacteraceae; species Oxalobacteraceae sp. CFBP 8761. Next base: position 2,748,772 of record JACYUE010000001.1, read on the forward strand.
GCGGCATGTCGGTGCTGGTAGTGGACGATGACCGCGACGCGCGCGAGCTGATCGCCCGCATCCTGTCCGATTGCCATGCCAAGGTGCGACTGGCCGGCAGCGCACAGGACGCCATGGCGCAGCTGCGCGCGAGCCCGCCCGACCTGTTGATCAGCGACCTCGGCATGCCCGATGTGAATGGCCTCGAGTTTCTCGCCTGGGTCCGGGCCCTGCCGCGCGACGCCGGCGGCCTGATTCCGGCCATCGCGCTGACGGCGTTTGCACGCTCCGAAGACCGCCTGAAGGCGCTCGAGGCCGGCTTCTCGGCCCATGTGTCCAAACCGGTCGAACAGAGCGAATTGATGGCGGCAATCGGCATGGTCAGCACGCCCCCCGCTGTCCCGATGCTCGCCGAAAACGGTCGCGGCCCTAGTCGATGATGTTCCTACCTTCTGACGCGGCGCTGTCCTACAAGAAATTTTATGGTCCTTGATACACTAATTAGAGGTAAGGTATCGTTAGATTCCACCCCGAAATGGGGCGCCGCCCAGTTTCGATAAAGAGATAAGCATGCCGAGCAGACAAGACATTTTGAACGCCAAAGTCCTGGTGGTAGACGATTCGCCCGACAATATCGAGCTGATGGAAGAGATATTGCGCGAAGAAGGCTACACCTGCGTCAGCTCGACCATGCTGCCGGAGCAGGTATGCCCGCTCCATCGCGAACACAATTACGATCTGATTCTGCTCGACCTGCAAATGCCAGGTCTGAATGGTTTCCAGGTCATGAAGGGCCTCAAGGAAATTGAACAGGGTGGGTATCTGCCGGTTCTGGCTCTGACGGCCCAGCCAAGTTTCAAGATTGCAGCGCTCGAAGCCGGCGCCCGCGACTTCATCAGCAAGCCATTCGACCTGCTCGAGGTGCACAAGCGCATCCACAACATGCTCGAGGTACGCCTGCTCTACAAAGAGCTGGCCCAGTACTCGAAGGCCCAGCAAGAACTCGCACTGCACGATGCCCTCACCGGCCTGCCGAACCGTCGCCTGCTGGAAGACCGCATCGAAACGGCGTTGCAGCACGCCAACCGTACCCATGCCAAGGCCGCGATCATGTATCTCGACCTGGATGGTTTCAAGGCGATCAACGATACCTATGGTCACGCGTATGGCGACGAGATCCTGAAAGCCGTGTCGCAACGATTGCTCGCCAGCTCACGCAAGGAAGACACCGTTGCCCGCCTTGGTGGCGATGAATTCATGGTCGTGCTGGGCGATATCCATGGTCTGGTCGACGCGCAGGGCCCGGCGGCCAAGCTGGTTGAATCCCTGTCCGAGCCATTCTTCATCAACGACCTGACGCTGCGCCTGTCCACGTCGATCGGCATCAGTATCTATCCGGACGATGCCGAATCGGTCGACGCCCTGATCAATATCGCCGATTACGCGCTGTACGAAGCCAAGCGCGCTGGCAAGAACCGTTTCTGCTCGCCGGCGGCCAATCGCCAGGCGGCGTCCAAAACCACCGGTGCGCCGGTGCCAGCGCCAACGCCCGAGCTGGCGACACCACATCGCTGACACGTCACCTGCTTTCAGCTGACTAAGAACCGGGGCTCTCGCGCAAGCGAGCGCCCCGGTTTGCTTTTGCATCGGCTGCGCCAATAAAAAAACAGGCCACGGAACCTGCGTTCCGTGACCTGCTCCATCCTGCCCTGCCGTGTGCTTAACGCTTTTCGGCTGGCGGGCAATCGCGAATGGTGCTCGTTTCTTCGATCGAACGAGCATTCTGGTGATCGCGGCCTGCGTCGACCATCTCGGGCGGTACTTCGATGCGGGTGATACCGGCGTCGACCGAAATCGGATCGCTGGCCGGGAACGTCATTTCGACAGCGTCATCGAGCAAGGTCTCTTCGGCCTTGTCCTTGCTCGACTGCATTTCGCTGCCGGCCAGTGCCTTGATCGCGACAGCGAAGCTGACCGCCTGCAGGCTCGCCAGATCGCCGATGGTCTTCACGCCCAGCGTATCGGCCAATGCATTGGCCTGCTGCTCGCCGATGCCGCGCAGTGCCGACAATGGCGCGTCGGCCAGCTCACGGAAACTCTTGCCACGGAACTGCTCATTTACGATCGTATCGATATTCATGGTGTGTCCTCTCTTATATAACGCCCCCGTCCTCGATGGAACCGGCTAGCTTTCACTATCGCATACCAGCAATAGCACGTATGTGCGGCAGCGAACCTCTTGACTGCCCGCATGGCCGAATTCTTGGCTAAATGGCACAAACGTAAAAAAGCCGGCCCCGGGGAGGCCGGCCAGTCTGCTAACGACGGTTTACACCGTAGCGAGAATTTCGTCGCGACGGGCGGCCATCTCAGCGCCCATGGCTTCCAGGTCGAGGTCGAGCTTGCGCACTTTCGGGAACATTTCTTCCTCTTCCTCTTCGACGTGGTGCGACACGTATTCGCCCAGCACCTTGACCTTGGCATCGTAGTAATCGTCCTCCGGCTCCCCCTCTTGCACTTGTGCGATCAGGTCCTTGGCCGACGCGTGTTCGACGAAGGCTTCGTCGAGCATGTCTTCCATTTCCTTGGACGTTTCACGCAGCGCCGGGTAGAAGATTTCTTCCTCGATCGACGTGTGCATGATCAGGGCTTCGCAGATCTCATTGGCCAGCTTTTTCTTGCTGACATTGGCGCGCTCACCGAGTTCTTCGTACTTGTCGAACATGTCTTTCACTTCGTCATGCTGGCTTTTCAACAGTTCCAGCGCATCCTGCGGGCCGCTCGTCTTTTTGGTCGTTGCTTTGGTCATGGTGTTACCCCCGTATTGTTGGTTGAATGATGACTCGTTGGCCACATTGCCAGAGTGCGCCTGACGCACCATCCACACTGTTCGCGACTTCACACTCGGTGAGAACATAACGAACCGCTCTTGCGGCACCCAATGCGCGACGGATAAATGACAATTGTTGTATGATTTGGGAAACATTTAATTGAGACCCTGATGACTGAACCGGTCCCACCGCATCCCGACCCGGAGCTGGAACGCCTGGTCGCGGCGCGCACTGCTGAACTCTCCGACATGGTGTCCTGGCTGGCCAACAGCTGGGATCAGGAGCGTCGCCAGCTTGCGCGCCAGTTGCACGACAGTCTGGGTTCGTCGATGACGGCCCTGACGATGCACCTCGCCCTGCTTACCCAGCGCCTGCCGGCCGAAGACAAAGCACTGCGCGACCGCGCCGCGCAAATGAAGCTTCTGCTCGGAGGCGTCATCGAGACCAACCGCCAGATGCAGCTCGCGCTGTGGAACGACAAGCTCGAATTTCTGGGGTTGCGCACCGCGCTGGCCGAGCTGGTGCCCGAATTCGGCGCCGAGCATGGCATCCAGGCGCAAGCCAGCCTGCCCGAAGAAGACGGCGCCTGGTCGCGCGAGCATGCCGTGCTGCTGCTGCGCTGCGCCGAGGAAGGTTTGCGCAACGCCGCGGCGCACGCGCAGGCCACGCGCGTGGACGTGATCCTGGATGACGATGGCGAGATGGCCATGCTGACGGTGCGCGACGATGGCGTCGGTCCCGGCGCCGATCCGCTGGCCGCCGGTGAACGCCATGGCCTGCGCCTGCTGCGCGAACGCGCCCGCACGCTCGGTGGCAACCTGATCCTGGTGCGCACCGAGCAAGGCGGCGCCATGCTGCAAATGACGCTGCCGCGCGAATTGCCGGCCTAGACAGCGGCAGGGTATTTAAAAACAACAACGGCGGCCACTGGCCGCCGTTGTTGTTTGTCGCCTGATGACGATCCCGTCAGTGCAGCTTGACCAGCGGCGTGCTGCGCCGGATCAGGAAGCGCGCCACTGCCAGCAAGCCCGTGCGGGTAATGCCCATCACGGCGCGGTGGTGCATCAGGTGCAGGCTGGCGTACATCAGGCGCGCGATGCCGCCCTGCACGAACCAGCTCGCGCCGCGAAGCGAACCCATCAGGCTACCGACACTGGTGTTCTGACCAACCGACACGAGCGAACCGTAGTCGCGGTATTCGTAGGGCTCGGTCAAGGCCGGCTGGCCCTTGTCCATGCGCAGGAAGGTCGTGACGAGATAATCGGCCTGCTGGTGCGCTGCCTGCGCGCGTGGCGGCACCGGCAAGCCGTTGCCGTCGATGCAGACCGCGCAGTCGCCCAGCGACCAGATGGCTTGCGTACCCTTGACGCGCAGATGCGAATCGACATCCAGACCGCCGCCGCGTGCAGTCTGCAGGCCCAGCTTGCCGAGCATCTCTGGAGCGCGGATACCCGCCGCCCACACGCACAGGTCGGCCGGGTACACGTTGCCATTGGCGTCGAGCACCTTGTCGCTCTCGATCGCCGTGACGCGGCAATCGCTGACGACGCGGATGCCGCGCTTGTTCAGCAGGCCCAGCGCCGCATTCGACACGCGCTCGGGAAGCGGCGCCAGGATGCGCGGCGCGCCTTCGAGAATGGTGATGCGCACGTCGCGCTTGACGTCCATCCGTGCAAAACCGTAGCGCGCATACGCGCCCGACGCTTCGCGCAGTTCGGCGGCCAGCTCGACGCCGGTGGCGCCGCCACCGATGATGACGACGTCCAGGCCCGTTTCACGACCCTCTTCGCGCTGCTGCTCGACCGCCAGCATCAGGCGCAGCATGCGCAGGCGGAAGCGTTCGGCGTCTTCGGTGGCATTCAGCGAAATCGAGTGTTCCTGCGCGCCCGGCACACCGAAGTAGTTCGAGGTGCTGCCGATCGCGATCACGAGCGACGTGTACGCCAGGCGACGCGCCGGCAGCACTTCGTCGTGTTCGGTGGCCGAATACACGGCCCCGATCTCGATCGCCTGGCCGGCCTCGTCCAGCCCGGTCATTGGACCGAGCACGAAATTGAATCCATTGTCGTGCGCGAGCATCGCGTACGACAGACCTTCCTGGTGGATGTCCAGGGTGCCCGCCGCGACTTCATGCAGCGACGGTTTCCAGATGTGGTACAGGCGGCTGTCGACCAGCGTCACCTTTGTCGGGCCGAGTTTACGGCCCAGTTTGCATGCCAGCTCCAGACCGCCAGCGCCGCCACCCACGATCACGATATCGCTACGCAAGCTTGCCTCCTTCTTGATGCCCCAACCGGCAACAACGCCGGCCTGATGGCCATCTGAGATTTTACTACGGCAACGTCGCGCGCGCTGACCTGTCCCTACATGTGACGAAAGAGCGCCATGAACGGCTGACTGACTGTCAGCGTCTCGGGCCGGTTGCGCAGGCGGATGACGCCCTTGCCGCTGTCGTCGCGCGTGACGCCCGCCACGGCCCGCAGATTGACGATCGTCGAGCGGTGCACCTGCCGGAACATGGCCGGGTCGAGCACTTCGAGCAGGTCACGGATGGGCTTGCGCAGCAGCGATTCGCCCTCGGCCGTCATGACCACCGTGTATTTGGAATCTGACTGGAAATACGCCACGTCGTCGACCAGGATCAGGCGCGTCTCGACGCCGCGGCTGGCCGTCAGCCAGACCAGCGGCTGGGCGCGCGGTGCCGGCGGCGCAACGCTCTGCAAGCGCGCCAGCAGCGCCGCCAGCTGTGTCGTATCCGCCACACCGCGCGCCAACCGATCGCGCAGCCGGGCCACGGTCGCGGCCAGGCGTTCGCGCCCGACCGGCTTGAGCAGGTAATCGACGGCACCCCGATCAAAGGCGTCGAGCGCGTACTGATCATACGCAGTCACGAACACGATCTCGGTGCGCAACCCCGCCGCCAGCACGCTCGAGGCTACCTCGAGACCCGACAGCCCCGGCATGCGGATGTCGAGGAACGCAACCTCGGGCCGGTAGCTGGCAATGGCGTCGAGCGCGCTGCCGCCATCGTCGCAGGCGGCGACGATCTCGAGGTCCGGCCATACCTCGCTCAGCAGCTTGACCAGCTCTTCCTGCAGCAGCAGTTCATCTTCGGCAATCACGCAACGGGTCATGGTTGTACTCCAGACCGCACCCCTGCGCCCTGCAGCGCCAGCGGCACCGTGATGGTAGCGGCGACGCCGCTCGGGAAATTGGCCACGATGGCAAAGCTCGCCATGCTGCCGTAGCCGAGCCGCAGGCGCTCGCGCACATTGCGCAGGCCGATGCCGGTGCCGGCCGTCTCGAGCGAGAAGCCGCGGCCGTCGTCGGCCACCGTGACGGCCGCGGCATTGTCGATAGCGCGCGCCAGAATCCAGACGGTGCCGCCGCCCGGCTTGGGTTCGAGCCCGTGCTTGATGGCGTTCTCGACCAGCGTCTGCAGCATCATCGGCGGAAACACGAGCCGGCGCAGTTCGTCCGGCACGTCGACCTGCAGCGCCAGACGCGGCCCCATGCGGATGGCCAGGATGTCGAGGTAGGCACGCGCCCGTTCCAGCTCTTCGCCCAGCGTCGACGGCGCATCCTCAGTACGCGGCAGCGAGTGGCGCAGGTACTGGATCAGGTTACCCAGCATGGCGTCGGCGCGCGCCGGATCGGTGCGCGTGAGCACCTGGGCGCTGGCCAGCGTGTTGTATAAAAAATGCGGCTCGACCTGGGCGTGCAGCAGGTTCAGGCGCGCTACCGTCAATTCCTTCTCGGTCGCGCTCTCGCGCACGGCCTGTGTTTCGAGGCGGCGCCGCTCGGCGATGCGGCGCGTGATGGCGCGCACGATGGCGTCGGCGTTTTCCAGGTTGCTGCCCTGGTCGACCAGGAACCAGTCGATCCAGGCCGGGTCTTCCGGTTCGCAGATCAAGGTCACGCTGCCGGCCGCGTCGCCATTCGGTGTGATCGTCGCGCGGATCTGGTTGCGCCAGGTCGACAGGCGGGCCAGCGCCGCGCCGGCCGATGCATTGCCACCATACAGATCGGTGCGCTCGACCTTGGCGCGCACCTGCAGACTGTCGCGGGCGCTGTCGACGGCGGTCACGCCCGGCAGTTCGCGGATGGCGGCGTCGATCATGTCGAATGCTTCACCGGCCTCGAACGGGATCTCGATCTGGCGCCGCTGGCGGTTTGCCAGCGTGGCCGCATTCACGGTGCCGGCCAGCAGCCGCACGCGGCGGGTGTGCGAGAACGCGATCAGCAGCACCCAGCCGACCAGCGCAAACCCGAGCAGCGCCACATACCCCTCGATATTCAGATCGATATCGTGCAGAACGGTGTCGCTGATGAAGATACACAGCGCCAGGTACACCGCGCTCCAGGCAAGGACCAGGCGACCGTGGTGGAAAAAACTCGACATCATGATGGGCTTTCAAGCGTTGAAGAATGGCGCCAGCATAGGCACGCCATGGTTCGCAAGACAGCATTATGCGACGAAGCCACGGCTGGGCCGACGAAACCGGCCTTGGCGGCATTCCCCGTCGGGTGCGGACCAGTGTTGCCAACGCGCCGCATTACAAATTTGCTGAGTATGCCGACGGGCCCTGGCCGTACAATCGCGCCTTTCCGCTTTTTGATAGAGAGGTCGTCGAGATGTCCATCCCACGTAACGTCATTGCCATTGCCGCAACCATTGCCGCCACTGTCGCCGCCGCATCCGCCCACGCCGAGATCGGCGTGGGCGTCACCGCCACCCTGGGCACGACCGGCGCGGGCGTCCATCTGGTCGTGCCGATGGAACGCACGCTCAATGGCCGTTTCGGCATCAATTACTACAAGCACGACTTCGACAAGCGTTCGGGCAGCATCGATTATGACGGCGACGCCAAGCTGCAAACGTTCGACGCCCTGTTCGACTGGTATGCATTCGCCGACACGCCGTTGCGCCTCACCGCCGGCGTGGTCTACAACGGCAATGAAGTGACGGCCAAGGCGCGGCCGAACAGCAACGGGCGCTACCTCATCAATGGTCAGAGCTACAGTGCGGCAGACGTCGGCACGCTCGATGGCAACGTCGACTTCCGCAAGGCGGCGCCCTACTTCGGCATCGGCTGGGGCAATGCCCTCACGCCGAACAAGCGCTGGAACGTCAGCGCCGATCTCGGCGCCTTCTACCAGGGCAAGGGCCAGGTCGACCTGATCAGCCGCGGCTGCCGCACGTCGCAGGCCGTGTGCGCCGTGCTGGTCCGTGACGTCGCCGTCGAAGAAGCGCGCCTGACGAACGAACTGGCCGACCACAAGTTCTTCCCCGTGCTGCGCGCCAGCGTGTCATACAGCTTCTGACGCTCTCGCGACAGCCTTCCCGACCCAGGGCGCTTGCCATCAACTATTCCTTTCCAATGTGATCACGAACTCGTACACTGGCCTGTATTGACAGCTCATCCGTAACCAGCAACATCAGACGTCGTTATCCAGAATTCTTGCAGAACATGGTGCGCAGTATGTGTGCTGCGCTCTTTTTGGAGAGGTTGCGCGATATGGCTGACGAAGCGAACGACGAGCATACGTGGCTGGTGTCGGTCCTGATTCCGGCAAAGGATGAGGCCGGCAATATCGGCTATCTGGTGGACGAAATCCACCACGCCCTGGCCGGGCATCTGACGCACGAGGTCGTGCTGGTGGACGATGGCAGCAGCGACGACACGGGCGCCGTATTCCTGCAGCATTGCCTGCGATGGGGCATGCCGGCGCGGCTGATCCGCCACGCAACCAGTGCCGGCCAGAGCACGGCCCTGTGGACCGCCGCACGGCACGCCACCGGGCGTTTTCTCGTCACCATCGACGGTGACTGCCAGAACGACCCGGCCGATATTCCGGCGCTGGTGGCACAGGGACTCACCCTGAGCGAAACCCACCGGCATTTTTGCATTGCCGGCTATCGCACCGACCGGCGCGACACGCGCTGGAAAAAAATCCAGTCGCGCATTGCCAACGCCGTACGCCGCCGCATCCTGGACGACGGGGTGCCCGATACCGGCTGCGGCCTGAAGCTCGTGCCGCGCGCCACCTGGCTGTGTCTGCCTTATTTCGACCACATGCACCGGTTCGTGCCGGCGCTGGTCAAGCGCCTGGGCGGCGTGATCGCCATCGTGCCGGTGCGCCATCGCCACCGCACGGCCGGCGTGTCGAAATACACGGCCTGGAACCGGCTGTGGGTGGGCATCGTCGACATGTGGGGCGTCAGCTGGCTGATCCACCGCAGCAAGCTGCCGCTGATCGACCGCATGGAAGTGCGGCATTGAAACCCGCACTGGCCCTGCTGGTCAAACCGCTGCTGCTGACGGGCGTACTGACGCTCGGCTTCGTGTCGCTGCATTTCCAGTGGTGGGGGTCATTTACCGAACTGGATCTGCTCAACCGCCTGTTCGAGCGGCACTGGGCCGTCGCCTGGCCCGTGCTCGCGGTTACCGGCATCGTCTACACGGCGCTTGGCGGTCCGCGCCAGGTGCTCGCCTTCGCCTGCGGCTGCGTCATCGGTGGCGTGCCGGGCGCGTTGCTGAGCACTCTTTTGACCGGCTTCGGCGCCCTGCTGGCAATTTGCTGCGTGCGCCACATCGGCACTGCCTGGGCCAGTACCCGCTACGGCGACTGGGTCGCCATCATCCGCCAACTGCTGGCCCGCGACACCTGGCTGTGGATCTGCACGCTGCGGCTGATGCCGGTCGGCAGCAACCTGGCGACCAATATCGCCGTGGGACTGGCCCGGCTGAGCATGCCGGCGGTGTTCTGGGGCAGTCTGCTGGGCTACCTGCCGCAAATGCTGCTGTTCAGCTTTGCGGGCGCAGGCCTGGCCTTGCACGACGAACAGCAGCTTTGGCTCGGTCTGCTGACGCTGGCGCTGTCCACGGCGCTCGCGCTGTACCTCTACCATCATGGCTTCAAGCAGCGTTTGCAGCACATCCGGGGACAAATGCATGCCACGCCCGCACACCGGCAACCTTGATCAGGCGCCAAGCTGGTGGCCGTGGCTCGTCGGACTGACGCTCATTGCGCTGTTCGCGGGCATCGGGCTGCGGGCGCCCTGGCCAGCCGATGAGCCCCGCTTTGCCCAGGTCGCACGCGAAATGGTGGAATCGGGCCAGTGGCTGTTTCCCACGCGGGGCGGCGAATTCTATCCGGACAAGCCGCCTGTCTTCATGTGGCTGATCGCCCTGTTCTATCAGCTGACCGGACAGCTGAAAATCGCCTTTCTGCTGCCCAGTGCGCTGGCGGGGCTGGGGACGCTGTGGCTGGTGTTCGACCTGGGGCGCCGCTTGTGGGGCGACCACGTCGCGCGCTCGGCCGTGCTGATCCTCGTGTTCACGCCGCAGTTCCTGTTGCAAGCCAAGGGTGCGCAGATCGATGCGGTGCTGTGCTTCTGGATCATGCTCGGCTGCTATGGGCTGGTTCGCCACTTTCTGACCGGGCCCGCCTGGGGCTGGTATGCCGCCAGCTGGGTGGCGATGGCACTGGGCGTCATGACCAAGGGTGTTGGATTTCTCCCGGCACTGATGCTGATCCCGCTGGCCATCTGGCGCCGCCGCTTTGATGAATCCGGGCACCAGGCCTGGCGCCTGCGCGCGTGGTGGGGCCCCGTCCTGATGCTGGCCACGCTCGCGCTGTGGCTGGCGCCGATGTGGCTCACGGTCGAGCGCGTGCACAGCCCCGAACTGCTGGCCTACCGCGACAACATCCTGTTCAGGCAGACCGCCGAGCGCTACGCCAATGCGTGGCACCACATCCAGCCGTGGCACTACTACCTGACGACTGCCTTGCCGACGATGTGGTTTCCGCTGGTCGTGCTGTTCGTACTGCGGCTACGCGGCATCATCGACCTGTGGTCGCATGATGCAGCGCTGCGCGTCCTGCTGAGCTGGGTTGCACTCGTGCTGCTGTTCTTTTCGCTCAGTCCCGGCAAGCGCGAGGTCTACATCCTGCCCGCGCTGCCGATGTGCGCGCTGGCGCTCGCCTGCGTCTGGGAACAGACGCCGGCCGCGGGCCGCCGCGCCGCTGCGGTGCTGTTGCGCGCAGTGGTCGTGCTGATGGGCGTGCTGCTGATAGCGCTGGCGGGCGTCGCCTGGCTGGCGCCCCACCGGCTGCCAGCCCGGGCCGACGACTACGCCGGGGCCGTCGCAGCACTGGCGCCCGGTGTGCTGCTGCTGGGGCTGGCGTTGACCGGCATCCCCCTGCTGCTACGCAAGCGCGCCCTGTTCGAGCAACTTGCGCTGGCCAGCCTGCTGACCTGGCTGAGCATCGCCTTCTGGCTGTGGCCAACCCTCGACCCGCATCGCACGCCGCGCGCCGTTCTGCAGGAACTCGAGCGCCAGATCGGGCCTGGGATGCAAGTCGGCATGCTCGAATTCAAGGAGCAGTTCCTGCTGTTTACAGACCGGCCCATGGTGCATTTCAGTTATCTGGCGCCGCTGGCGCAGCAAGAGTCGAGCGCATGGCACTGGATGCGCGCCGATCCTGCGCGCGTGCTGCTGGTGCCCGATCATCTGGTGCTGCGCTGCTTCGATCTGTCGCGGCATCGGGTGCTTGGCCAGGCCCATCGGCGCGACTGGGTCATGCTCGATGCCACGGCGCTGCGTGAACACTGCGACGGGCCTGTCGGCCACGCAACGTATCGCTATATTCCCGTCAGGAAGGACATCCTGTCGTAGGGGCCAGCGCACAACCGGAACTGCGCCAGCGCGCGCCGGTACGGCGTATGATGGGGGTCTGCTACCCGGAGGATTCATCATGCAACTACGCACTTATTCCGCCGCAGTACTGACCATCGCCTGCCTGATGCTGGGCGGCTGCCGCGAACACAATGCGCCGGCCCAGCCCATCGCCCCGGTCGCGCAAGGCGCCCCGCACACGCCAGCGTCGTCCTGATCCTGCACGAATGAGCTTGGCACGCCGCTCTGGCGGCGTGCCAATGATCGCCATGCCAGCGCCGGCAGGTTACACTGCGGCCTGTCCATTTTTGTCGCAAGGTGTCCTGCCCATGTCGTTTGCTTCCCTCGGCCTGATCGAGCCGATCGTCCGCACCCTGGACGCCCTCGCCTACCACACGCCCACCGCCGTCCAGGAGCAGGCGATTCCCGCCATCCTGGCTGGCAACGACGTGATGGCCGCCGCCCAGACCGGCACCGGCAAGACCGCCGGCTTCACGCTGCCGATCCTGCAGCGTCTCGTCATGGGCGGCAAGGTCGGCAACAACGCGGCGCGCGCGCTGATCCTGGTGCCGACCCGCGAACTGGCCGAGCAGGTGCACGAAAGCGTGCGCACCTATGCCGAGGGCCTGCCGCTGCGCTCGATGGTCGCTTATGGCGGCGTGAGCATCAATCCGCAGATGATGACGCTGCGCAAGGGCGTGGACCTACTCGTCGCCACGCCGGGGCGCCTGCTCGACCTGCACCGCCAGAATGCGGTGCACTTCAACGAAGTGAAAACGCTGGTGCTGGACGAAGCCGACCGCATGCTCGACCTGGGCTTTGCGCGCGAGCTCGACAACATCCTGAAACTGCTGCCGAAGAAGCGCCAGACGCTGCTGTTCTCGGCAACGTTCTCGGACCCGATCCGCGCGCTGTCGAACCAGATGCTGCGCGAACCGGTGCGTATCGAGGCAACGCCGCGCAACACGACCGTCGCTGCGATCCGCCAGTGGGTCATCCCGGTCGACAAGAAACGCAAGGCCGCGCTGTTCGTGCACCTGCTCGAACGGCGCGACTGGACGCAGGTGCTGGCCTTCGCCCGTACCCGCAAGGGGGTCGATGAACTGGTCGGCCTGCTCGAATCCAAAGGCATCCCGGTGGACTCGATCCACGGCGACAAACCGCAGCCGGCCCGTCTGCGCGCGCTCGATCGTTTCAAGGCCGGCGAGGTGCGCGTGCTGATCGCCACCGACGTCGCCGCGCGCGGCATCGACATCGACGACCTGCCTGCGGTGATCAATGTGGATTTGCCGATCGTGGCCGAGGACTACGTGCACCGCACCGGGCGCACGGGCCGCAAGGGCGCGAGCGGCGAAGCGGTGTCGCTGGTGTGCGCCGACGAAGTCGAGCAACTGGCGGCAATCGAAGTGCTTACGCGCCAGACGCTCGAACGCGTGGAAGAGCCGGGCTATGCGCCCGAGCATCGCGTGCCGCAGACGGATGCAAAGGGTCAGATCGTCAAGAAGCCCAAAAAACCGAAGAAGCCCAAAGGCAATGCGCCCGTGGTGAGCGAGGACGTGCGATTTCGGCGTTAAGAGCGCCTGACAACGCCGCTCGACATACCGCCAACAAACGAGCGAGCAGGCAAGCGAGAGAAACGCCTGATGGATGTCTGCCCGTCGCTCATGTCGTCTGCGCAGTCAGCGAGCGCAGTGTAGCAAACCCAAGGTGCGCTCGACGACCCGCTGCCATCGGCCGATCCGTTCGCGCGACTCTAGGCCATGCCGCGCGATTCGATCTGGTAATGCCCCGATGGTCCAACCAAGCCGGATGGGTTCTCGAAGCATACGCTTGATCGGCATGCAGCTCACTTGGGCGTCTTCGGGCACGGCCTGCTCATCCTTTCACTGCTGGGACGGACGCTACAGCGGGATAGGGAACGCGAGTCGTGTACTTGCCCGGCTGAGATCTGAGCGACTGGCAAAGGCCCATGCTCATCCACCAGCAGATGGTGTTTGCTTACGCGTTTGCCGCGATCGCCAGGCCGCAGCCGAGTTCGCGCGGCAGGTACTCCCATGGCATTCCGGTCTTGAGGACTAAACCGGATCCCAGCCAGGGCCGCGTGATCATCGATATGAAAGCGTCCGCCTTTCGGCGATCGGTGATGGGCCAGAAGATGATCTGCTATAAGCGACCACAGATCTCCAGGAAGTAGTGCTAGCGCTATGGCATTAGTCCGTACGAACGTGGCCGCTATGTTAGTGCCGGACTAACGCTGCGTCGGTCCGCTATCGACCCTAAGCGGACCTTCCCTCTACCTGCTGTGCGCAACGTTACGCATGAGTTCTTCGGCGAAAGGCTGCTGGTGAGTTTCGAAATACGAAACCCAGAAAGACATGGAGGTATTTGTTGCTGCTAGGTTTGCTGCAAGACGGTAGACATCGCTCCCGTTGTCTGTCTCCTGCAAACTCTCAACACTGCCCACCCAGCCATTCCCATTGACGTCGACTGGCGGCCCTTTGCCAAGCATTTCCTCAGGTGACACAGGCTGGCTGTTTGAATGTCCACCAGCTTCGATGATGTGCACATCGACTGCCTAGTCTGCGCCCCAAGCCGACCACGAACCATCGCTATTCCGCTCATGGTATGCAGGTGGTAGGCTTACTGACCAACCGCCCCATAACTCAACTGTTCCGCCATTTTCAAGCAAGGTTGCCATTTATCCGTGTCGAAGTAAGTGTGTTGGGTGGAGACTGGAAGCCACCGCTAAGCGTCCGCTCTTGGCCGGTGGCCACCAATCCGTGTTGGCACCTGGCTAGATGCAACACGTTAATCCGCATTTGTGAATTTTGGCTACGTGTCTCGCTCTTTAGGCCTGATTAAGACCTCCAGGAATGGCACGACATTGGCGTCAAGGTAGTCATGCATTCGCTGGCTTAGATGGTGTTCGTTGGGAAGATCGATGTCCTCTTGACGCGCCCATTCACGCAACACGCCTATCAATACCATGCTGACGATATGACCATCATCCATGTACTGAAGCAGGAAATCCTTTAGTCTTGCCCGTCCTTCATCAGAATGCAGGTCAAAACCGCCGGGCATGTCATGTAACCGATGCGTGATGATATTGCGATATTCGAGGAAGCGACCCAACTGGTCGTCAAAAGTGGGATGCAGATCCACCCGCGTTCGTAGCGCATTGAGCAACTGCCCCAAAGTTGCTTTCGAACGTCGCTCAAGCATTGTCTGAACCTGGTCTGCAGTCTGCAGGGTCTCGCCGTGTAATGGGAACGTCAGGCAAGTGCTTAGCAGGTGCTTGACACTTTGTCCCGCGATTACCGCAAGGCCCATAGTCTTTAGCACATCTTCCTGTACGGGCTTGTAGCCTGACTGCGCTTCGTCTTTCATCATTTTCCCGCATCTAAGGAATTGCGCCGATGGCTGTTATCAACGTACAAACACCCATAGTGAAACGATTGTTCGGAAGAACAGTCTTGGCCATCAAAGACATTAAAAAGCTAGCGACAGAGGGCCGCTTCTGGCCGATTCCTGCCTGGCACGACAGGCCGGTACCGACCCGAAGCGGACGCCGAAGTCACAACAAAAATTTAACGAAACGCATGCGCTTTTCTTCATAGCCGCTTCGCTCATAGAACATGTGCGCTCGAGTTCGCGCGGTGCTGCTGGACAATTCGATTTGTGAACAGCCGTGCTGCATTGCAAATCGCTCTACAGCGGTCAATAAGTGTGCTCCTACGCCCGAACTCCTGCATTTTTCATCGACCACCAAAGCAGATAGTAGAGCCCATGAGCCTTCGACATGTAACGGCTTCATGATGTGCACTATCGCGACTCCAACAGTGCTGCCGCGGTCCTCCGCTACAAATGCCTGTCCCAAGGAACCGCAGCGCAGCGCATGGAGCTGTTTCTCTACTTGGTCCGGTTCAGTTGAATATCCGAGCTGTCCAAACAAATGAACGATACGCTCTAGGTCCTCAGTCGCAGCTGTACGAATTTTCATCTTGGGTAAATACGAGAATTATGTAGGTCCGCTTTTGGCCGAAATCGGCCGGTCGCTGTCAGGCTGGTTTCGACCCTAAGCGGACACTGAGTAGCCTATGAGGCTCTGGTGACGTTTACTTTTGCCTGCATGCGATTTATTCAACGGCAGCTTGTGCGAAACTTCAACTTGCTACCAATGACGCCAGGCATGCTTCGCATAATCATCAAACCCGCTTGCCAACGCGGATCTTCACCGTTGATGAGCCAGACATCGGGAAGCGACGAATCAGAACTGGGTTACAATAAAATCAACATCTACCAATCTGCCGCCATGTTCGAAGCCGTCTTCTACCAGCTCCCGAAATCTGTCAGTTTCCACCAGGCCACCAAAGGCAAGCCCCGCGAGGCGCTTCGAAAAATCCGGGAAATGCTGACAAGTATGGCTGCAGACGTCCAACTCAACCCGTCGATAACGCTGAGGGTCGACCCGCCCAGCGAGTGGACAGAAACAGCAGTGGCCACTGCCTGCCTCGATGAGGCTCGTCGGCGATTCGGCATGGAGCGCAACCCACATGATTCAAGCCAGGGCTGGGAGCTTGGCGCCGAATGCCTAGAGGACGCGATCGAGTTCGCGCTGTCGGATGAACGATGGCCAAAACAGAAGGTGGGGCCGCTCACTTTATATATTGCATACCACTTCAATTGGCGCGAGTTTTCGAACGACTTTCCCGAGCCATTGGCCAGTTGGAAGCGCGGCACATGTGACATTATGTTGAATTTTCACCGTCGAGCATTGTCGGTCGCACCATCCCTGATCTTCCCCATGCCGTACGAGAGCCCAGAGTTCCAGCCATTCGTTGACCGGCTCGAAGCGGCGCTTCCGTTCGAGATCAACAGAAAGCACTTGCGCCGCATGCTGGTCAACCCGAAGAATGGCGCCACGCGTTACCTACGTCTCACATGACGTGCCCACTGGGTCTGCTGTCAACGGCAATGACGGCGCTTCGCTCTGCTGTTCTGTATGACGTTGGACTTCCCTACGATTGGGCGGACACATCATCAGGAAGGATAGTCGATTGCTAATGCCGCTTTGTGCCGGAATCGGCCAGTCGTTGTCAGGCCGGTTTCGACCCAAAGCCGACATCCGGTCTTGAAGCTAAGTCATTTGAGCACGTTTCACTGTTTCAGGTTTTAGTGTGTGAAATAATAAAACGCGCGTCCAACTGTTTCGCCAACTTTGACTGCCAAATTTAGCACTACAACGATGATTGTGGCGTGGACCAGCACGCGGCCGGACAGCGGGAGTGTCTTGTAATACAGCGTTGCTTCTTGAACGATCTTGTTCACAACTAGGCTTTCCTAAAGAGTGGAAAATGGCGTAACAGCCAATAAGACTGACACAGGTATTTCATCTTTGCAACATACAGGATCAAGGCTGTGGGTCGGGGCTGCGAGAGGCCGGTACCGACCCAAAGCGGACGCAATAGTTGCCTACTGGACGAAAGTCCTGCTGACTTTACCGTCAACGTTTTGCGACGGGCTCGTTCCGTAATATGAGTCTCGAACGGCACCGTAACCCGCGAACGCACCGGCTGCGAAAAAAATGGCCCAAACAAACACTATTGCGGAAGCTGTGAGAATTTCTCGAGGGGTGTGATCAGTGAACGCTGGCATGTTTTGATAATCCAAAGTGTTAGCTTTATGGCCGTCTCTACTAGTGTCCGCTTTTGGCCGAACCCGGCCTGTGGGAGCACGATAGCAGCTTGCCGGGCGGAAAATTTCTCGGATTGTCACGACCGGCTGGTTCCGACCCAGAACGGGCATTGCTGCCCTACGATCCTATGTCAAGCCGAATGATGTCGCTTGGCGAAGGTCCGGTTCTGACCAAACCTAGCCGTTCAGGCCAGAATAGCAGGTCGCCAAGGTGAAAATCTAGGGATGGATGCGACAGGCCGGTACCGACCCAACGCTGCCGTTCAGGCCAGCGTAGCGGTTGTCAGGCTTAAAAGTTAGAGGTGGCCGCGACCGGCCGGAATTGACCCAAAGCCGACACTCAACTGTCGAGCTTACGTGCCGTATCGCGAGTTGGCTCCTCTGGATTCAGCGGCACAAAAGGTCCTTGCACACGGCGCTTCAAGTAACGCTCGCCATCCGGTGAATCAATAGCCTTCCACAACCTAAAGACGGCATAGGCAATAAAAACTACAGTGATCGTCAGACCAATTGCGTGTACGTTCATTGCTTACTCCTCCGATGTACTTAAGAGCAAAACTGACCATTGAGACGAGCATAACATGTTGAGATGCTTGCGAACCACGGACTTTCAGGAACTTCCGCTTCTGGCCGGAAGCAGACTGTCTTATCGGCGATAGCAACTAGCTTAGCGGCCTGGACCATTCTCCAGCAGACTTCGCAGACTCTGCTCTCGCTCCTTCGTCAGCTTCGTTCTACGTTCATTTACGTAGATGAACGCTTTCGCCCCCCAGCATAGCTGCGTGTTGAACTCGGGGCATGCAAACTGTGCTTTCCAATCGTCCTCTCTAAAAGTCAACCAGGAGTTTTGAGCGTGGGCAAGCCGTTCTAAGAACAGCGAATTGCTTGCGTATTTTGCAACAACACTCCGATAGACAGATTCCATCTCATTTTCCGCAGCGACAAGATCGTCGTAAGAGCAAGCACCCAAATTTGGCTGGCTGCTCGGTCGATCACAGGTCGGAATACGCGATGCAGACACGCCGCTGCTGATCAACATACCGAGCAATATTGAAGCTCCAAGGGCGAACTTTTTCATCAAACCACGCATGCCTTCGACGTTAGGATATGTCCGCTATTGGCCGAAAGCAGACGGTCGGTAAAGCGCACTGTACGGCCATGCTGCCGCCAAAGGAAGTAACAGGTTTTGTCACGCGTTCCGAGCCGGCATTGCGCCGTGCCCGAATCAGGCGCCGCTGCGCGCGGGCGCCAGCCCGCGCCGGCGCGCCAGGCCCCGCTCACACAGCGCGCCGGCGGCATACAACAGCACGAAGGCTGGCGTGACGAACAGGCCATACGCGTCGGGCCACGACAAGAATTCCAGGGCGCGGCCAAGGCCCAGCGCCTGCACCACGACCAGCTGGGCGGCAATCGGCAACTGCAGGAAGATCAACTGCGACGCATCGTCGCCAGCACCGAGCGACACAATACCGACGCAGGCCAGGATGAACAAGGCGTACGGAGCGCACAACAACAAACCGAGTCGGGACATCACAGGAGCAGGGTCGGGCCCTGTTGACAATAGGCGGTACGAATCGTCACGACGTGACAGGGCGACAAACACCGCCACCTTACCACCGCAGCACAGCCCAAAATCCTCCGAATGTCACATGGCGCGCGAAACGATTAACGTAATGCGAGGCGCATATTTCGGGTGCCGTCCTCACGATCGATCGTCACCTCGAAGCCCAGTTTTTTCACCATCGCGACGATGCGCGAATTCTGTGGCAGCGCTTCGCCGACGATCTCGCCGGTGCCGCGCGCGCGACAATACCGGATCAGCTTTTCCATCATGATGCGCCCTAGCCCCATTCCTTTGAGGTCCGAGCGCACGGTGACGGCGAATTCGGCGCTCGTGTTGTCGGGATCGGCCACGACACGGGCGACCGCCAGCGTCTCGAACACCCCGTCCGCGTTCTTGCGGGTGGCGATGAAGGCCATCTCGCGGTCGTAGTCGATCTGCGTGAAGCGCGCCAGTTGCGACGGCTGCAGCTCGCGGATGCGCACGAACATCCGGTAGCGTACGTCGTCGGGCGTGAGCGCGTCGAAGAACGCCAGGTGCGCCGGGCCGTCTTCGGGGCGGATCGGGCGCAGCAGCAGCGGCGCGCCCTGCCACTCGATCGTCTCTTCCAGTTCGCGCGGATAGGGCCGGATCGCCAGCCGGTCGAGCGTGCTGCCCGAGCGGTCGGCCAGCGCCAGCCGCATG
The DNA here is from genome assembly GCA_014841595.1 of Oxalobacteraceae sp. CFBP 8761. Taxonomy (NCBI): domain Bacteria; kingdom Pseudomonadati; phylum Pseudomonadota; class Betaproteobacteria; order Burkholderiales; family Oxalobacteraceae; species Oxalobacteraceae sp. CFBP 8761. Next base: position 2,768,205 of record JACYUE010000001.1, read on the forward strand.
CGCGCGTCGAGCACGATCACGCCGCGGCTGTCGACCACGAGCGGGTTGATGTCCAGTTCGACGATTTCGGGAATATCGGAGATCAGCCGCGACACCTGGATCAGCACCGCCAGCACGGCGTCGAGATTGGCGGCCGGCCGGTTGCGGTACCCGGCCAGGAGGCGCGCCACGCGCGTGCGGTCGACCAGGTCGCGCGCCAGCACCAGGTTGAGCGGCGGCAGGCCGACCGAATAATCATCGAGCACCTCGACCGCCACACCACCCTGGCCAAACACCAGCACCGGCCCGAACACCGGGTCGAGCGCGGCGCCCACGATCAGTTCGTGGCCGTGCGTGCGGCGGCACATGGCCTGCACCGAAAAGCCGTCGAAGCGCGCCTGCGGGAACAGCTCGCCCAGGCGCGCGCGCATGCGCAGCGCGGCAGCGCGCACGGCGTCTTCCGAATCGAGATCAAGCGTCACGCCGCCCACATCGGACTTGTGCATGACGTCGGGCGTGAGAATCTTGACGGCCACCGGGAACCCGACCGCACGCGCCGCCGCCACGGCCGCGTCGGCGTCGCTGGCGGCGCGCGTTTCAACCAGCGCCAGGCCGTACGCGCGCAGGATCGCCTTGGTTTCGGGGTCGGACAGCAGCAGGCGCTTGGCGGCGATCGCCTCGCGCACCAGCGCACGTGCGGCGCTGCGATCGGGCGCCATATGGCCGGCCATCGACGGCGGCACTTCCATCAGCAGATTCTGGTTACGCCGGTAGTTCACCAGTTGCAGGAAGCCGTTGACGCCGTCTTCGGGCGTGCGGTACGTGGGCATGCGCGCCTCGGCTGCAATCGCGCGCGCGGCGACGACCGAGGCGCCGCCCAGCCAGCACGACAGGATCGGGCGTGACGCGGCGCGCGCCAGCGGCGCAATCGCATTGGCCACGTCGCGGCTGTCGACGGTCGCGGTCGGCGAATGCACGATCAGCACCGCGTCGACCTGCGGGTCGGCCAGCAGCACGTCGAGCGCCGCCGCGTAACGCTCGGGCGGCGCGCCGCCCAGCAGGTTGACCGGGCTGGCACGCACTGGATTGCCGGGCTGCGCGCCATTCCAGCCGGCCGGCAGCACGGCGTCGAGCCGCATGATCGATTCGGGTGACAGCGTCGCCGCCACGCCGCCGCCGTAGCGCAGCGCGTCGCGCGCCAGCACGCCCGGTCCGAGGCCGTTGCTGAGGATGGCCAGGCGCTCGCCATGCAACACGCGCGCGTAGGCCAGCGTCTCGACCGCCGCGAACAGCTGCTCGGTCGTGTGCACGCGCAGCATGCCGGCGCGCCGGATCGCGGCGTCGAACACGTCGTCCTCGGTGGCCAGCGCCCCGCTTTCGCTGGCCGCCGGCCGGGCGCCGTCGGTATCGCTGCGCGACTTGAGCACGATCACCGGCTTGCTGCGCGCGGCGGCGCGCGCGGCCGACATGAATTTGCGCGCGTAGCGCAGCTGGTCGACATACAGCAGGATCGCGCCGGCATTGCCATCGCTGGCCAGGTGATCGAGCACGTCACCCAGGTCGACGTCGGCCGAGTCGCCCAGCGAGATGAAGTGCGAAAAGCCGATGCCGCGTGTGCGCGCCCAATCGAGTACGCCCGTCATCAGTGACCCGGACTGCGAGACGAAAGCAATCCGTCCCGGCAGTGCGCCGCTGTGGGCCACGCTGGCGTTCAGGCCGAGGCCAGGGACCAGCAGGCCCGCGCTGTTCGCGCCCAGAAGACGCAGCAGATAGGGGTGCGCCGCGTCGAGCGTGGCCTGGCGCAGGCTGCGCCCGCGGGCATCGCGCCCGCGCGCCAGGCCGCTGGTGAGCACCACGGCGGCGCGCGTGCCGCGCTCGCCCAGCTGGCGCACCAGTTGCGGCACGGTGGCGGCCGGCGTGCAGATGACGGCCAGGTCGGGCGCCTCGGGCAAGTCGGCCACAGTGGCGTAACACGGCAAGTCGCCCAACTGCGTGTATTTGGGATTGACGGCAAACAGCTTGCCCTTGAAGCCGCCGCCTTGCAGATTGGCCAGCAGCGTGGCGCCCATGCTGCCCGGGCGCGCCGAGGCGCCGATCAGCGCTACCGATCGCGGCGCGAACAGGTGCTGCAGGTTACGAACACTCATGAAAGTACCGGGGAGGTGCGCGGCATGGCCGGGCGGTTCAGGAAGCAGGCGGCATGCGACATGGATGGGACCTTTGCGTCAGTGGCGACAAGTAACGCCAGCATACCGCCACGGCGCGCTGCAGCGCGCACAAATTCCCGCGCCGCAGCTAGCGGAAGGCGAACACGCCGCCGATGCGCCGCTCGGGCAGCGCCCGCAGTTCGGCCGAACAAGCGAGCAATTCGCGCATCAAGCCATTGGCCAGGCCCTGCGTATGACACGCGACGACGTGGGCATCGAAGGCCACGTCAGCCATGCAACTGCGCATGTGCCGCGCTTCGGGCAAGTCGCACAGCGCGATGGCCGCCAGCATGTCGTCGGCCGCCGGCGGCAGCACCGCGTAGAAACGCAGGCGGAACTGACGATCGAGCAGCATGCTGCCGTTCAGGAAACGGTCGGCACCAACATCGAACAGAACGTGCGCGATGACTTCGGCCGCCCTGCCGGCTACTTCTTCCTGATTCTTCCTGCGTCGCAGAGCGAGCAGCCGCTCGATCAACACCATGCTTGCCCTCGTCCCTGAATTGTCATTGAATCAACCTGGCATGCTATCAGCCACGCCCCTTGCCCGGCAAGGTTTCCGGCGGCCTTCATGACAGCAGTGTTGCGCGGACGCCATGCTAGAATTACCGCGTGAATTCAACCGTCCATGTCTGCCTGCGCCGCGCGCTCGTGTGGCTGCTGCTGCTGGCGATTCCCTTCCAGGGCATCGCTTCGGCAGGCATGCTGGCGTGCACACATACAGCCATGCAGCACGGCGCCGTCACCGCCGTGACCGCGCCGCACCAGATGGATGCCGGGGCGGGTCACTGCCACGATGCGGGCCCGCAGGTTGCCAAGGCCACCGACCATGCGCCGACTGACCACGACCAGGAGCGGTGCAGCGCCTGCGCCGCCTGTTGCATCGGCGCCGCCATGGCGGGCGCACCAACGATTCCCGCCGCGCCACAGACCTTGTCCACCCGGCTGATCGAGGCAGCCACCGGCCGCCCCGAGGCCGTCGACCTCGCCCTGCCCGAACGGCCTCCCCGCTTCCCGCTCGCCTGAATCAGCACATCACCGCGCCACGCTGGCGCGGCACCACTGCATTTCACCGAACGAGGAACCATGTCGACCTTTACCCGACCACAGCTGCTGCTGGCCTGCGTGCTGGCCAGCGCCCTGATGCCTGCCGCAGCGCAGAGCGGCCACGGGGCCACGCCGGCCGCGAACGCCACCGACCCGCACGCCGCCGTCCCGGAAACCCGCTACCAGCCGGCGTATGTGCCACCGGCACGCGCCGCCGCCACGACCACGCCTGATCGCGCCTGGCAGGAACACAACCGCATCGTGGCGGCCCAGCCCGGCCATGACGCGCATGCCGGGCACGGCAAACCGGCGCCCGATCCGCACGCGCATCACCATACCCCTGCACAGCCAGAGCACAAGGAGCACCACTGATGGCAAGTCCCATTTCATGGCATGCGACACTTGCCGTAAGCCTGGGCCTGCTGCTGGCTGGCTGCGCCAGCGTCACGCCCGAGCGCGCCTTCGAGGCCAGCGCCGCTGCAGCGCAGGCGCGCACGGGCGTGGATGCGCGCCTGCTGCGCAGCGATGCCGACCGCCAGGCCTTGCAGGCCGAAATCGACACGTTGCTGCAGGCGCCGCTGACGCAGGACGCCGCCGTACGCATCGCCGCGCTGAACCATCCCGGCCTGCAGGCCACCTACTGGGAGGCCGGCATCGCGCAGGCCGACGTGGCCCAGGCCGCGCGCCTGCGCAATCCGGGCTTCGGATTCTCGCGCATGGATGGCGGCGGCAACCGGGAAACCGAGCGCTCGGTCTCGATCGACCTGGCGGGCCTGCTCACCATGCCGCTGCGCCAGCGCATGGCTGCGCGGCGCCTTGACGAAACAACGCTGCGCGTGGCCGCCGCCATCGAGCACCACGTCAACGCCACCCGGCGCGCCTGGATCGAGGCCGTGGCGGCGCGCCAGGCTCTGACCTATGCGCGTCAGGTGGCCGACGCCGCCGACGCATCAAGCGCACTGATGGCGCGCATGACCCAGGCCGGCAATGCCAGTGCGCTGGACCTGGCGCGCGAGTCGGCCTTCCACGCCGAAGCCGGCGCCGGTGTACTGCGCGCCGACCGCGAGGCCAACGCCGCGCGCGAACATCTGACGCGCCAGCTCGGCCTGTGGGGCAAGCAGGCGCTCTACAAGCTGCCCGAGCGCTTGCCCGACCTGCCGGCGGCGCCCGCCGAACTGGCCGGCATCGAGCGCACGGCGCTGAGCCAGCGCCTGGACGTGCAAGCCGCGCGCGCCGCCGCCAGCGGCACCGCTGCCGACCTGGGCCTCACGCGCACCACGCGCTTTGTCAATGTGCTCGACCTGGGCTATGCGGACAAGCGCGAGACAGGCGAGCCAAAGAGCGATGGCTACGAGATTGGCCTGGAGCTGCCGCTGTTCGACTGGGGCGGCGCCCGCGTGGCGCGCGCCGAAGCGGTGTACATGCAGTCGCTTGGCCAGGTCGCGGCCGTCGCGGTCAACGCCCGCAGCGAAGCGCGCGCGGGCTACCTCGGCTACCGCGCCAGCTATGACGTGGCGCGCCACTACCGCGACCAGGTGATCCCGCTGCGCAAGCAGATCGCGGACGAGACGCTGCTGCGCTACAACGGCATGCTGGCCAGCCCGTTCGAGCTGCTGGCCGACGCGCGCGAACAGGCTGGCGCGGTGCACGCCACCATCGAAGCGCTGAAGGATTTCTGGCTGGCCCAGGTCGACCTGGAAACCGCCATCGGCATGCGCCTGCCGGCGCCATCGCCCACTGACAAGAAGGACACCCCACAATGACCAACCGCAGATCGTTCCTGACCGGCGCCGGCGCCGGCATCACGGCACTGGGCGCCTCGCTCGTGAGCCGTGCCGGCGCGGCGTCGCTGCCGGAAGCGCCGACCCACACGTCGAGCGCCACCGCCGCGCCGCTGGCCCCGACGGGCGGGCGCCCGTACAACCCCGTCGTCACGCTCAATGGCTGGACGCTGCCATGGCGCATGAAGGACGGCGTCAAGGAATTCCACCTGGTGGCCGAACCGGTCGTGCGCGAATTCGCGCCCGGCATGCAGGCCAACCTGTGGGGCTACAACGGCCAGAGCCCGGGCCCGACCATCGAAGTGGTCGAGGGTGACCGGGTGCGCATCTTTGTCACCAACAGGCTGCCCGAACACACCAGCGTGCACTGGCACGGCCAGTTGCTGCCGTGCGGGATGGATGGCGTGACGGGACTGACCCAGCCCGGCATCCAGCCCGGCAAGACCTTCGTCTACGAATTCGTCGCGCGCCATGCGGGCACCTTCATGTACCACCCGCACGCCGACGAGATGCAGCAGATGGCGATGGGGATGATGGGTTTCTGGGTCACGCACCCGAAGAACCCGCGCCAGCATGCCGTCGATCGCGACTACGTGATGTTGCTGTCGTCGTACGACATCGAACCGGGCAGCTATACGCCGCGCACCAACACGATGCTCGACTTCAATCTGTGGACCATCAACAGCCGCGTGTTCCCGGGCCTGGACCCGATGGTCGCGCGCCTGGGCGACAAGGTGCGCATCCGCGTGGGCAACCTGACGATGACGAACCACCCGATCCACCTGCACGGACACCGCTTCGAGGTCGCTGGCACCGATGGCGGCTGGGTGCCGAAGTCGGCGCGCTGGCCCGAGGTGACGACCGACGTCGCCGTCGGCCAGATGCGCGCCATCGAGTTCGTGGCCGATGCGCCGGGCGACTGGGCCTTCCACTGCCACAAATCGCACCACACCATGAACGCGATGGGCCATGACGTGCCAACGCTCATTGGCGTTGACCATCAGGGCGTGGCCGAGAAGATCAACAAGCTGGTGCCCGGCTATATGGTCATGGGCGACAAGGGCGGCTCGATGGGCGACATGAAGATGCCGCTGCCGGCCAACACGCTGCCGATGATGAGCGGCGACGGCCCGTTCGGCAACCTGGAAATGGGCGGCATGTTCACGGTGCTCAAGGTGCGCGAAGGTCTCAAGCGCGGCGACTACGGCGATCCTGGCTGGTACCGGCATCCGGCCGGCACGGTGGCGCGCGAATGGACGGGCGACGGCGCCGAGGCGCTACCGCCAGCGCCACGCGCGCCGGATGCCCGCCCCGCGCCGGCGCCGGCCGGCCAGGCCATGGATGCACGCAAGCCCGGCGCGAAGGACATGACGGGGCACGAGCACCACTAGCCCGCTGCTGGTGCCTCGGGCGCCTCAGGTACCTCAGGTACCTCGCGCAGCAGCGCAATCAGCTGCTGCGGCGCGACCGGCTTCGTGAAGTGCTCGTCGAAACCGGCCGCCAGCGAGGCGGCGCGGTCTTCCTTTCTGCCGCGCCCCGTCACGGCCACCAGGTAAGGGCGCGGTGCATCCTGCGCCAGCACGCCCGCCAGTTCCAGCCCATCCATGTGTGGCATGCCCAGGTCGAGTACCGCGATCCGGGCCGGCCGTTCGCGGTGCAGGCGCAGCGCTTCTGCGCCATCGTGGGCCACCATCACGGTCGCGCCTTCGGAACGCAGCAGCCAGGCCAGCGATTCCGCTGCATCCACATTGTCGTCGGCCACCAGGATGTGCTTGCCCAGCGCAGCGCCGTCCGGCACCGGGAGCGCGTCGCCCGGCGCCATGGCCGGCTCCTCGCACAGGTGCAGGCGCACCAGGAAGGTCGCGCCGCGGCCCGGTCCGTCGCTGTCGGCCCGGATGCTGCCGCCATGCAGCTCGACGAAGCCCTTGGCCAGCGACAGCCCGATCCCCAGGCCGCCCTGCGCCAGGTGACTGGCACTGCCGGCCTGCACGAACGGATCGAACACGCGTTCGAGCATGTCGGGTGCCAGCCCCACGCCACTGTCGGCCACCCACGCCACGGCCTGGTCGTCTTCGCGCCGCAAGCCCAGTTCGAGACCGCCGCCGGGCGGCGTGTACTTGGCCGCATTCGTGATCAGGTTGGCGAACACCTGTGTCAGGCGCAGCGGATCGGCGTCGACCCAGAGCGGTTCGTCGGCCACCCGCAACGCCACCTGGTGGCGCCCGGCCTCGATCAGCGGCATGCTCGTTTGCAGTGTTTCGCGCAGCAACCGGCCCAGGTCGATGCGCACGCGGCGCAATTCGATCTTGCCGCGGCTGATGCGCGACACGTCCAGCAGGTCGTCGAGCAGGCGCGCCATCTGGTCGGTCTGGCGCCCCACCATGGCGGCGATCCATTCGATGCGTTCCGGCGCCAGCGCCTTGCTGCGCAGGAGCGAGGCCGCATTCGCAATCGGTGCGAGCGGATTGCGCAGCTCGTGCGCCAGTGTCGCGATATAGACATCCTTGCGCCCGTCGGCTTCGCGCAGGCTGTGCATCGCCGCTTCACGCTCGGACACGTCCAGCACCAGCGAAAACACGGTCTGGATCTCGCCCGCCTCGTCGACCAGCACCGAGTTGTACCATTCACAGCACAGCGCACGCCCGTCGCGGGTGCGGTTGCGGTTGGCCGACTTGGCATAGCGCGTGCCGGAGTCGATCAGGCGCGCGATCATCGTGTCGACCTGGTCGGCATCGCCCTCGTGGATCATGCCGATGCGGTCGATCCGCTGGCCGATGGCATCGCCTGCGGGCCAGCCGAACAATTCTTCGGCGCGGCGGTTCCACAGCGTGATCACGAGGTCGCGGTCCCATTCGATCACGGCCAGCGGGGTGTTCTCGATCAGGTAGCGGGTCTGGTCCAGCGCCCGAGCCAGCGCCGCACTGGCCTCGGTGCGCTCGGTGATGTCGTCGATCACGATCACGGCGGAGGCCAGTTCGGCGGCGCTCTCGCGCAGCGGCGCGCCACTGACCGCGTACACCCGTCTCGCGCCGCCCTGCACGCTCTCGATCATGGCGTCGCGAAACGCCCGGCCGCCGATCGCGCGCGCCACCGGTTCGCAGATCAGGTCGAGCATGCCCCCCACGCCGTCAGCGCCGAAGTGGCGCGCCATCTGCTTCGCCTGGTCGTTGGCCATCACGCAGCGGCCCTGGGCGTCGACGATCAGGACGCCGTCGGGCAATTGGCGCAGCACGGTGCCGAGCAGGCTTTGCCACTGGGCGTGCGCGCGCGTCTCGATCATTTCCTGGAAGGTTGCGTGCAGGCGCGCGTGCAGCGCGATATTGTCGATCGCCAGCGCGCCCAGCACGAACAGCGACGTGGACAGCCCGTACAGCCGCCCGGCATAGAAACCGAGGTCGTAGAGGCCAGTATTGAACACGCAGGACAGGCCCACTTCGAACACCCAGGCCGCCATCGCCACGGTCAGCCAGACATCGAGCACGGTACGCGGGCGCTTTTGCACCGTGGCGTACAGCACGTAGACCGACAGCGCCAGTATCGCCGCCGAGATGCCATGGTAGAGCGGCAAGGTACGCGTGCCCTCGATCAGTCTGGGCAGATACGGCGCACCGGTCGTGCCCACCAACACCAGCAGCGACACGAACAGCGCGGTCAGCAGCGCGCCGATGCGCATGAAGTGTGGCGGCAGCGGCGCCCCGGCCAGGCGTCCGCGCGCGCTGCGCGAGTAGCCGAGCACGAACAGCGGATACAGCGCGTGCCAGGCCGCGTGCAGCCAGGCGGAGGTCTGAAGATTTCCGCCGAGCACGCCCTCGTCGCCGAGTAGGCCGTGAAACGTGAGCATGTGGGCGCCGGCGATCAGCGCCGTGAACAGATAGCCGAGCGCAAGGACGCCCAGCGCGAGCGAGCGCCGGGTGTGGACATGACCGAGCAGCAGGATGCCGGTGACGAAATTACTGGCGATCAGTGTCGACAGATAGATCGGCAGGAATTCCGGCGCATGTGGCAAGGGCACGCCGGCTGCCGGCACCAGGACCGCAAACAGCAGCCCCAGCGCCCCCAGCACCAGCACGGCCCAGCGCAACTGGGCGCCACCGGGCGGATGCTTGACCAGGTCGATCGGTTCTGCGAGTACACCATCTCTCATGAGGATTCCGCTGACGAGGTCGGTCGGAGATGCACAGTGTTCGGTATTGTTCTTTCTACAAAATATAGCCTAAATGAATATTGTTTGGGGGTGTATTTATCCGCTTATCGTCCAGGAAACGCATTGGGCCGTGTGACCGGCCTGCTTCAAACGCCGGCCGTCACCGGATAGCCGGCGCCGTCAATGGCCGCCGCCAGCGGGGCCAGATCGGCGGCGCTGTCGATGCGGACCTTGCCGCTGGCCAGATCGATGTTCACCGTGGCGGCCGGGTCGACGGCGTGGACGGCGGCGGTCACGCGGCCAACGCAGTGCTTGCAGGTCATGTCGGCAACAGTCAATTCGTACATGGGAATTTCTCCTTTGGTTGGGGGCACGGGCACGGGCGCCCCGGTGGTGGGGGTTGAAGTGGCATGTGGTGCGGCGTGCCAGCGGCGCAGCAGCAAGGCGTTGGCCACGACGCTGACCGAACTGAGCGCCATCGCGGCGCCGGCCAGCACCGGATTGAGCAGGCCGAAGGCGGCCAGCGGCACGCCGATCAGGTTATAGACGAAGGCCCAGCCAAGATTCTGGCGAATCTTGCGCCAGGTACGCTGCGAGACGTCGAGCGCGTCGGCCACCAGCATCGGATCGCCCCGCATCAGCGTGATGCCGGCGCTGTGCATCGCGACGTCGGTCCCGGTTGCCATGGCCATGCCGACGTCGGCAGCGGCCAGCGCCGGCGCATCGTTGATGCCGTCGCCGATCATGGCGACCGTGCTGCCAGCCTGACGCAGCGCCGAGATGACGTCGGCCTTGTCGGCCGGCAGCACCTCGGCATGCACGCGCTTGATGCCGAGCGCGCGCGCCACGCCCTGCGCGGCGCCGGCGCTGTCGCCGGTCAGCAGCACCGGAGTAATACCACGCGCGACCATCCTTGCGACGGCGTCCTGCGCGCGGGGCTTGAGCTGGTCGCCGAACGCGAGCAGGCCAAGCACGGTGACGGCGTCGCCGCGCCGCTCGGCCAGCCAGGACACGGTGCGCCCGGCCGCTTCATGTGCCTCTGCCCCGCCCGCCGGTACGCCAAGGTCGTTCATCAGGCGCCGGTTGCCAAGCAGGATCGTCGCGCCGGCGACGTCGGCTTGCACGCCACGACCCGGCAGCGCGCGCGCATCGGTCGCGTCCGGCACGGGCAACGCGCGCCGCGCCGCTTCGTCCAGCACGGCGCGCGCCAGCGGATGGGCGCTCGTTTGCTGGACCGCGGCGGCCAGCGTGAGCAGGCGCGTCGTGTCTGGCCCTTCCAGCGCCAGCAATTGCGGGCGGCCCTCGGTCAGGGTGCCGGTCTTGTCGAACACGACGACGTCGACGGCGTGCGCTGTTTCCAGCGCTTCGGCGTCCTTGATCAGGATGCCGTGGCGCGCGGCCACGCCGGTCCCTACCATGATCGCTGTCGGTGTGGCCAGGCCCAGCGCGCACGGACAGGCAATCACCATGACGGCTACCGCGTTGAGCAGCGCGCCCTGCCAGTCACCCGTACCCACACCCCAGGCCAGCAGCGTGACGAGCGCAATGGCGAGCACCACCGGCACGAACACCGCGCTGACCCGGTCGACCAGGCGCTGGATCGGCGCCTTGGCGGCCTGTGCGTCTTCGACCATGCGGATGATCTGCGCAAGCGTCGTTGCACTGCCGACGGCGCTGGCGCGCACCAGCAACAGGCCGTCGGCGTTGACGGCGCCGCCCACGACAGCGTCAAGCGGGCCCTTGGCCTGCGGCAGGCTCTCACCGGTCAGCAGCGATTCGTCGACGTGGCTCAGGCCCTCGAGCACGACGCCATCGGCGGGTACCCGCTCGCCCGGCTTGACCACCATGACGTCACCCACGCGCAAGGCCGCCAACGGCACGCGGACATCGGCGCCGTCGCGGCGCACGAGGGCGTCGGCGGGCTGCAGTTGCTCCAGCGCGCCCAGTGCCTCGATGGTCTGGCGGCGGGCACGGCCTTCCAGCCATTTACCGAGCAGTACCAGCGTGATGACGACGGCCGACGACTCGAAGTACAGGTGGGACGCTGCATGCCCGCTCTGCGTCAGCAGCAGGTACAGCGACAGGCCGTAGGCGGCGCTCGTGCCGATCGCAACCAGCAAGTCCATATTGCCGGCGCCGGCGCGCAGCGCACCCCAACCGGCGCGGTAGAAACGCGCGCCGAGCCAGAATTGCACGGGCGTGGCCAGCAGCCACTGCACCCAGCCTGGCAGCATCGCGTCGATGCCGAACGGCGCCAGGAACATCGGCAACACCAGCGGGATGGACAAGAGCGCGCCGATGGCGACCGGCCACCAGGTGGCGGCGCCGGTCTTGACGGGCACAGTCGGCGCGTCAGCCGTCTCGATGCGGGCCGCGTAACCGGCCCCTTCGACGGCGGCCAACAGGGCTGCCGCTGGCGCAGCGCCGTCGATGCGGGCCTTTTCGGTGGCCAGGTTGACACTGGCGCCCGTGACGCCAGATACCTGTGCCAGGGCTTTTTCGACGCGTGCCACGCATGAGGCGCAGGTCATGCCATCGATCAGCAGTGTGACCGGCGGCGGTAAGGGAGGGGTCGTGTTGGCATCCATCCGACAAGAATAAACCTTCCCACTACGGGAAGGTCAACACACGCGCGAAGTTTGCCCGGGTTAGCTGCCCAAGTTGAACAGCACGCCCACCGCGAGTTCGACCCACAGCGCGGCAAACACCAGCGCCAGCGCGCCAATGACGGCAAAGCGCTGCCACACGGCCAGACGCGCGACACGGCGGCCCGTGCGCAGACACGTCCAGCCAGCGCTGGCCAGCAACACTGCGGCCACCGCGAAATCCAAGCCCGTCCACTGGACGCCGTGCGCGAACTGCATCCCGGCCAGCGGCACCAGCAGAATCATCGCCGTTGCCAGCGCCACGCGCACGGCATCGATACCCATCGACGCGCGCAGTGCGCCATTGTTCGTGTGGACGTCCCCGCCCCCTGCCATCGTCATGAAGTGCTCCGGTAAGTTACCGGTCGATCGTGCCGGCACGTCAGTGTAGTCTTATTGTCGCCGCGACAACAGCAATACGTGCAACATCGGCCCTCCATTGAAACATTTCGTTACATTCGTCGCATGGCAGACTTTATATACTGACATACAGTTTCTCTGGACCAGTCATCATGCGCGCCTTGCCGTCCGCTCTATTCCTGTCATGTCTGCTTGTCACGGGCGCAGCGACGGCGCACGTCCCACTGCGGGGCGCCGCGCCTGGCGTTGCCGTTACCAATGCGCAGTCGCCATTGGTGATTGCACTGCGCGATGCTGAGCGGCACCTTGCCGAGGCCGTCGCCACCCGGGATGTCGACGCCCTGCGCGATCTGATCGCCACCGACTACTATCACGTCGAAACCAATGGCCGCGTGCGCACCCGCAGCGAATTCATGCAAGTGCTGGCGCGCGATGAATACGAGTTTCGCTCGTACAGCAACGTGAGCATGGAAATCCAGTTGCTCGACAGCGGCCACACGGCCATCGTCCGCGGTCGCATGCAGGCCGATCTGCAGCCAGTCAGCGGTGCGCGCGAGTTTCGCGGGCGCTATGTCCGCGTCTGGCAGTTGCAGAACGACGGCTGGCGCAACACGATGATGCAGAGTACCGAGATCCGGCCGGCACGCTGATAATTGCCTTCGCGCTCACCCTGCGCGGCAGCCAATTGCAGATGCTGGTATTCTGGACAAGTCAGGGCGCACGCTGAACACGTTTCGGCGGGTGCCCCGGGGTGTGCGTTGCCCATCCCAGGTTGACCAGCACATGCACGACGCCGGGCCGTGACGAACATGGCCCTGGTGCCTCGCTTCATACCGGAACAGCGTTCCCAACCATCTGAACGGAGAATGATCATGCCATACGCATTGCCACCACTGCCTTACGCCTACGATGCCCTCGAGCCGCATTTCGATTCGCGCACGATGGAAATCCACCATACGAAGCACCATCAGGCCTACATCACCAACGTCAACAACGCGCTGGGCGAAGCCGGCGTTGCCGAGATGCCGGTCGAACAGCTGATCGCCGACATCGGCAGCCTGCCGCAAGCCGTCCAGGGCGCCGTGCGCAACAATGGCGGCGGTCACGCCAACCACTCGCTGTTCTGGACCGTGCTGACCCCGGAAGGCGGCAAGCCAACGGGCAAGGTCGCACAGGCGATCGAAGACGACCTGGGTGGCTACGAGAAATTCAAGGATGCCTTCACCAAGGCGGCGCAGACCCGCTTCGGTAGCGGCTGGGCCTGGCTGACCGTCGGCAAGGACGGCAAGCTGCTGGTCGAAAGCAGCGCCAACCAGGACAGCCCGCTGATGGGCCAGTTCGCCGGCATGTCGGGCGGCACGCCGATCCTGGGCCTGGACGTGTGGGAACACGCGTACTACCTGCAATACCAGAACAAGCGCCCTGACTACATCGCGGCCTTCTTCAACATCATCAACTGGGCGGAAGTCGAACGCCGCTACGAAGAAGCACTGGCCAAATAAGCCGGTGCCCGGGCCTGCCACGCAGGCCCGGCTTCAAGCGCGAGGCCGGCCACGACGCCGGCCTCGCGCCGTTTACGTTTGCGACCAAGGACATCCCATGAAACTGCTGCTGGTTGGATCGAGCGGACTGGTTGGAAGCCACGTGCTGGAGATGGCGCTGGCCGACCCGAAGGTTACGTCGGTGGTGGCGCCGACGCGGCGCCCGCTGCCAGTGCACCCGAAACTGCAGGCACCGGTGGTCGACTTCGACGCCTTGCCGCCGGACGCGGTCTGGTGGCAGGCCGACGCCGTCATCTGCACGCTGGGCACGACGATGCGCAGCGCCGGTTCGCAAGCTGCATTCCGGCGTGTGGACCATGATTACCCGCTGGCCGTGGCAAGCCTCGCGCGCCAGCACGGGACGCCGTGCAATGTGCTGAACTCGGCCATCGGCGCCGATCCCGACGCACGCTTTTTCTATAACCGCGTCAAGGGCGAACTCGAACGCGATCTGGCCGGGCTGGGATTCACGTCGCTGACCCATGTGCGACCGGGCCTGATTGGCGGAGAGCGCCAGGAACAACGCCTGGGTGAACGCGTGTCCGGCGTGGTATTGGGGCTGCTCGGGCCCGTACTGCCGCGGCGCTGGCGCATCAACCCTGCCCCGCGCATTGCGCACGCCCTGATCGATGCCGCGCTGCAGGCGCGCCCGGGCGTGCACATCATCCCCTCGGAGCAGCTGGTCTGAGCGACCTACAACTTCACGTTCAGTGAAATATACGCAGCCCGGCCATTACCGGACGAGAACATCGGCTGTGCCTGGGTTGCCGGCCAGAAGAAGTTGTCGTACCACGCGTATTCGTAATTGCGGTCCGCAATGTTCTTGATCTGGACATCGATGCTGGTGCGCGCCGAGATTGCGTAGCGCACATTGGCGTCGAACAGCACGAAGCCGCCGAACTTGCCCTGCTCGTTCGGATTGTCGATGTAGTAGCTGCCCTGCGAGCGGCCCTGCAGGCCGAAGCGCCAGGTGTCCGAATGCTTGTAGTCCAGGCTCACATTGGTGATGTGGCGCGGCGTCGAGAACACTTCCTTGCCGGCCAGCGAGACGCCATTCGCGCCCGTGGCTTTGAGCACTTCCGCTTTTTGCAACGAGTGCGAGAGCGACAGCTCGAGCTTGTCGGTGACCTTGCCCGAGAGCTGGAAGTCGAGGCCTTCACGGCGCGTCTCGCCCAGCCCGACCGTGGTGCCGGTGGCCGGCATGTTCGCCACTTCGCCGGTGGCATCCTGGCGCCAGATCGCCAGGCGCAGGTCGCTGCGGGCAGTCGGCTTGAGCTTGACGCCGACTTCCTTGCCGGTATTGACCGACGCGTCAAACGGCGCCTGGCCCGGCACCAGATAGGCCGGGCCCACGGAACCCGTCAGGATCTGGAACGTGCGGCCCCAGTTGCCATACACGCTGATGTCCGTCGCCGGACTCCAGACCATGCTGAACTTGGGCTGCTTGATCCAGCCGTAATCCTGCAGCCCTGCGCTCGCGCCACCCGCCAGCGGCTGGTTGCCCGTGAAGCGATCTACCCGGTAGCCCGGCACGAGCTGGATGGTGTCGGTCGCCTTGATCACCGCCTGCACATAGGCGCCGACGTTGTTGAACTTGTAGCGGTCATCGTTCTGGATGCGGGCCGGCGTCGTGAAGTCCGTCGGGATCGCGAAGTTGTAGCGCAGGCGGCGGTAGCCGTTGTCCTGGCGCTCGGTATTGACACCGCCATCGACCGTAACGCGCTCGTTCGCACGCCACGTCAGGGTGCTCATGAAACCGAGCTGCTCTTCATCCCATAGACGGCGCTGGCGCGGTGCGTTGCCTTCGGGATTGCTGGTGAAGGTGACGCGGCGGTCATCCTTGTACTCGTTGTAGTACAGCTTGTTGCTGAGGAATGCGTTCGGCGTGATGTGCCAGTCAAGGTGCGCGCTGGCATGGTGCATGTCGCGGTCGGTCTTGTCGTTGGCGTTCTTGCGCGGCGACTGGCGGCGGTCGGCAGCCAGCTCGGCTGCGGTGAGAAAACCCGGCTCGCCCGACGTGTGCTGGTAGGTGCGCACGACCAGGCCGGCCGTGACCGCCTTGTCGTCCGACGTGACGAACCACTTGCCGCCGACCGTGTATTTGTTCGAGTCGCCGTTCGCGCGGTAGCTGTCAGTCAATTGCCTGGCCACGAAATAGTTTTGCGCAAAGCCGTCGGCTTCGCGGCCATATGCGGCCTGCACTTCGCGCGTATTGAAGCTGCCGTAGGTAAACCGGCTGTCAAAGTAATTGCCGCCCTGACGCGTGCCGATGTTCAGGTTGCCGCCGATATTGTGCAGGCCATAGCGCGGGTCGTTCGTGCCGCGCACCACTTCGATATAGTCGACTTCGAGCGGGAAGATCATGTCGATGAAGCGCTGGTTGCCGCTGTTGACATTGCTTGGGATGCCGTCGATCAGCACCTTGATCCCATTGATATAGCCTTCGCCATTGAATGCCCGAAAACTCGCCTTGCCCGACTCGGCGCCCATCCGCGTTTCGGTCAGCTGCACACCGGGCAACTGACCAACCAGCTCCCAGCTATTGGTCACGTTCTTGTCTTCGATCTTGTCGGCACCCAGCACGTCGACCGATGTCAGGACGCGGCTCGAGCGCAAGGCGCCCGCATCGCGCTGGGCGCTGACGCGCACCTCGCCCATGACGATCGCCGGGTCGGCGGCGTGGGCCAACGTCGAACCGAGGGTTGCCAGAGCAAGTGCATGGGCAACAGGAAGGAGCTTGAATGTCATCAGAAAAACCTTGTCATGAACGGCGCAAGCGGCAACACCCGCTGAGTCGATAATGATAAACCATTCTCAGTAGAGATGGCAATATGCAGCGTGTTGTTCGGTATGCGGTATGCTGAATCATCGCCCCAACGGGGCAATCCAACCCGCCATGACAATTCTCCCGATGAAGCATCTGACCGCACTGCTGTTCGCCGGCTTGCTCGCCAACCCTGTGAAGGCGCAGGCCACCGAGTTTCGCTGCCTGGTCTCGGTCGACGCCGCGACGCCAATCCGGCTTCAGTTCGACTTCCCGCAGTCCGAACACGCACGCGCCGCCGTGCGCTACCAGCGCGGCAGCAAGCCGATCCCGCTGCGGGCGCTCAAGACGAGTTCAGTGGAAATGTCGCCAGGCAGACCGTTCGAGTTCACGACGCTCTGGAAAGAACCGGGCAAGAACGGTGGCACGTACACCGTCGCGACCCAGGGCGCGCTCATCAACGAATTCACCTATCTGCGTGCCCGGGACAGGAAGACGATCAGGTTCGAGGAAGACATGGGCGCAATGGAAACGTCGCGTTGCGCATGGAAGAAATAGAGGGCGAAAAAAAGCCGCAGCGCGAATGACGCCAGGGTTGGCATCATTCGCGCTGCGGCGGTTGCTCCAGATGCCGATCAGCGGTTCGGCACCACGCGCCACACCGTGTTGGCCAGGTCGTCGGCGATGATCAGCGCGCCGCGCGGATCGACCGTGACACCGACCGGACGGCCACGTGTCTTGCCGTTGGCATCCCGGAAGCCCGTGGCGAAGTCGATCGCTGCGCCGGCCGGACGGCCATTCGCGAACGGCACGAAGATCACTTTGTAGCCAACCGGATTGTCGCGGTTCCAGCTGCCGTGTTCGCCAACGAACGCGCCATTGGCAAATTTTGCACCCATCGTCGGCAGCGAGAAGTGCAGACCCAGCGCCGCGACGTGCGAGCCAAGGCCATAGTCCGGCTTGATGGCAGCCGCCACCTTTTTCGGGTTCGGCGGCATCACGCGCGGGTCGACGTTCTGGCCCCAGTAGCTGTACGGCCAGCCGTAGAAACCGCCCTCTTTCACCGAGGTCAGGTAATCCGGCACCAGGTCCGGACCCAGCTCGTCGCGCTCGTTTACGACTGACCACAGCTGGCCCGTTTCCGGGTTCATCGCCAGCGCCGTCGGGTTGCGCAGGCCGGTGGCGTACGGCTTGTGGGCGCCCGTCGTCACGTCGATCTGCCAGACCATTGCACGGTCGACTTCGGCTTCCATACCGCGCTCGGTGATGTTGCTGTTCGAACCGATACCGACGTAGACATAGCGGCCATCGGGGCTGATGGTCATCGCTTTCGTCCAGTGGTGGTTGATCTCGGCGGGCAGCTGGGTGAGCGTCACCGGTTCTGCGGCAGCCTTGGTCTGACCCGGCTGGTAATCAAAGGTGACGACCGCATCCTGGTTCGCCACGTACAGCTTGTTGTTGGCAAACGCCAGGCCGTATGGGGCATTCAGGTTCTCGGCGAACACGGTCTTGAGCTCGTACTGGCCATCACCGTCCGCATCGCGCAGCAGCGTCAGGCGATTGCCGCCCTTGACCTTGGTATTGCCCTGCGCCTTGATGTAGCCGGCAATGACGTCTTTCGGCTTGAGCTTGGCAGCGCTGCCGCCACGCCCTTCCGCCACCAGGATATCGCCGTTTGGCAGCACCAGCATCTGGCGCGGGATCTTCAGGTCGGTCGCGATCGCCGTGATGCTGTAACCCTCCGGCACGGTCGGCTTCTGATCGCCCCATGGGGTAGGCTCGGCAATCTTCATGCTCGGAAACAGGCCGCGCTCGGGCGCCGGCAGTTTCGGATCCGGGCCGCTGGCCAGGTTGGTATTGGCTTCGTTACTGCAGGCGCTGGCCAGCAGGGTCATGCTGAACAGGGCAAGTGCGCTCGAGCGATTCATTTCAGTCCTCCCGAACGTGGGTTAAGGCCTATGACAGCGGTAATGCAAATCAGGATAAAGACGATGACCGACAGCAACAGGCCGGTCGGCATGAGCGCCCAGGCATCCTTGGCATGCTGAAACGCATTGACTAGACCGATTACAAAGGTCAGCAGCAGCAGCACGAAGTAGTTCAACGGCCGACCGGCCATTGGCCTGGCGCGCAGCAGATTGACCAGCGCGAACACGAGCGCCAGCCCTGCGAACAGCAAGGCACCGGCGTTGAGCCACGAGGCAAAATTGCTCCACTGGATCTGGTAGGTGTTGTAGTAGGTGTAATCGCTGAGCAATGCGCCGAGGAACAGCGACACGCTGCCGGCAAGCAGGATCGTGTGGAGCACGCCTGGCGGACGGACATAGCCTGCGCTGGCCGTGGTGACTGTAGACATGGGGTTGACCTTATTGGTAATTTTGATAACGCAGACTATAGCGGCTATGCCAACTGACTGTCGCATCGTTGAGCACGGCGCTAATCGTGGGTCGTCCTCATACCAATCGCCCCATTCGCACGTTAATGGTGATGAAGCGGTTCACCGGTAGTCCCGGCCTTCAGTCATGCCGTTTCGCCGCCAGTGCGATCCGGTACATGGCGCAGGCACCATCACGCGCCGGACGGTGGTCGATCTCGACCGACAGCAAGGGGCGGCGGGACGCGCCCGAGCCAGCCAGGGTCTCCGCCTGCATCTGCGCCTTCCCCTCGGCGCAGACATAGCGCAGGGGGCGTGCCACCGGCCAGTGGGTGCAGGATTGCACACGGGCGTTGCGCGTGAATACCTGGAACACCAGCGGCAGCACGACGAACCGCTGCGCTGCCGCCGACGCCTGCGCGGCATCGCACCATAGTTCGGCGCCATCCGGCGTATGGCGCAGCAGCAGGCCTTCACGCAGCATCAGCGCCGTCGTCTCGAGACTGGGAATAAAGCGCAGATCCATGGCCCTGCCCACCAGATGCGCGTGACTGACCACGATGGCCAGCATGGGCCGGTACCTCGCCATTGCCTTACAGAGCCCGAAGGGAAAGGCAGCGTGGCAGGTATTCCTGTAGCGCGGCCACGCAGCGCGCGGCCATCTGCTCCTGGTTGCCGATGGCGTTGTCGCTGCCAAGGTCGCTGCCATGGGCGCGGTCGAACTGCGCATACCACAACACTGCCCCTCCTGCCCCTCCTGCCCCCTGTCGCAGGATCAGCGATACCCGCAGCAGCAAAGCGTCCTGACGCACCGCGCCCTCGAGCAGGTAGAGGGCGCGGGGATGCCCGGCTGGCGGCGACGCGCGGTCCCCGCTTGCCAGGCTGAGCGAATGCAGTTCACGGTACAGCCGGAATCCCAGTTCGTCGTTCAGGCCTGCGGTGAAGTGCACGGCCTGCGCGTCGGCGCACAGGCAGATGAGTGGGCTGAACAGCAACAGCGGCGCGGGGACGAGGCCCAAGGGACCCGCCGCCCCGTTGTCGGCCAGTGCGATGCGGGCATGGTAACGGCCTTGCGGCACCGTGATGCGCAAGGTATCGGCGGCGCCTTCGTCCGCGTAATACGCCGTCAGGCGCAGGCGCAGGCGTCCCGCCTGGACACGGACGATGGGATCGTCTGCGGGGAAATACGATGCGGGATCGCGGCCGAACACGGCAACGCCGATCTCGTGTTCCGGCGGCGACGCAGCCGTGTCGTCGCACAGCAGCGCGCGCTCGACCAGATAGGCGAGCAGCGCCGTGCAGCGGCGCGCCTTGGAAAATCGCTTGCTGGTCAGCACATGCTGCAAGGTCTCGCGGACGGCGTCATCGGAGCATGGCCGTGGCGCATTGCCCACGGCCGGCGCTCCGGTAATGAGTGACAATGCGGGGGGATTCATCGTGCTCTCCTGTTGCGCGCGCTGTACGCACTGTGCCAACCGATCCTATGCCAACCCCGGCATGGCTGCCTTCCGGTTACCTTCCCGCGCCTTCAGATACGGCAAGTCATTGATTTTGCTTATCAAAGCGACCGTAGCAACCTGCCGCCCCCCGGGCGTGCGCAGCCAGCGATTGCGGCGTCCAACCAGATAACGGCCATCAGTGCAACTGAAAGATTGTCAGGTATACAAAACCATCTTTCACGTGAGATATTGACGGCCTACAAAGTCGGCGGGCTCTGGCCCGCCTGCCCCGGCCGACCGGGATGCGCTTCACCCACCCTCAGGGAGTGATCTTGAACCACGCATCACCACCGGAATTACGTGCGCTGCGAGAGAGTGACCCACTGATCGACGGCGGCCGCTTCCTGCTTGGCGACTGGACGATCGACGTGACGGCGCACCGGATCGTGCGCGGCGACGACATGGTCGCACTGGAGCCACGGCCGATGGCCGTCCTGGCAGAACTGTGCCGTCGGAGCGGCGAGGTCGTGACAGCGGATACCCTGCTCGATGCCTGCTGGCCTGGCCAGGTGCAGGGCGACAACCAGGTGCACAAGGCGATTGCCGGCCTGCGCCGGGCGTTGCAGGACGCCGCCGCCAGCCCCCGCTACATCGAAACGATCCGCAAGCAGGGCTACCGGATGATCGCCCCGATCCGTGTATTGTCCGACGGCGGGCCGCGCAGCCTGAGCGGCGCATGGCGCGGCGCGTCGCCGTTTCGGGGACTGGAACCATTTGGCACGGAACACGCGGCCGTGTATTTCGGCCGTGACGACGCCATCAGGCAATTGCATCGGCGTCTCGGTGAGCAGCAGGCGCGGGGCCATGCGCTGGTCGTGCTGCTGGGTCCCAGCGGCTCCGGCAAGACATCGCTGGTACGGGCCGGCCTCATCCCCGCCATGCTTGCCGCTTGCGTGCCCGGCGATACGCGCGTGCGGGCCTGTACTGCGACGGTACTGGACCTGGGCGCGCTCGACGAGACCGGTCCCTGGCAGGCGCTGGCCGGCGCCCTGCTCGATTGGGAGATCGGCAATGTCGCGCTGCTGTCGGGCCACAGCATTGCCTCGCTGGCGGCGTTGCTGCGCGCCGAGCCGGACGAGGTGCTGCGGCTGCTGCGGATCGGTTTGCAGGCGCGGCGCGCCGGCAATCAGGGCCTGCCGCTGCTGGTACTGGACCGCCTGGAAGGCATGTTCGGCCCGGCCATCGCAGCGGGCCTGCAGGATTTTCTCGGCTGTATCGGGCGGCTGGTACGCAGCAGCCTGGTGCTGGTGCTGGCCGTGTGCCGCAACGATGTGTATCCCAGCCTGTCGTCCCATCGCCTGTTCATGCATGACAAGGAGCACGGCGCACACATGGACCTGGCCCCGCCCGACGCCCAGGCCATCATGCAGATGATCCGCCTGCCCGCGCGCGCGGCCAACCTGACCTACGGCAGCGATGCGAGCAGCCTGAACCGGCTCGACGACCGCCTGTGCGCCGATGCGATGCAGGCCGGCGACGCCTTGCCGCTGCTGCAATACACGCTGCAGGCCCTGTACCTGGCGCGTGCGCCGGGCGACGAACTGACCTGGGCCGCCTACGATGCGCTGGGCGGCCTGGAAGGCGCCATCGGCAGCCGGGCCGAGGCGATCCTGGCGGCCTTGCCAGTCGCCCAGCAAGCGGCGCTGTCGCGCCTGCTGCCGCGTCTGGTCACCGTGTCGACCGACGACGCCTCGCCCAGCAGCCGCTCGGTCACCGGCGCCAGCCTGGCCGACGTGCATGAGCGGGCATTGGTCGATGCGCTGATCGAGGCGCGCCTGCTGGTGGCCGACCGCCTCGGCGGCGGAGAAATCGGCTTTCGCGTGGCGCACGAAGCCTTGCTGCGCCGGTGGCCACGGGTCACTGCCTGGATTGCCCAGCACCGGGCGACGCTGAGCGCCCGCGCCGAGCTCGGGCCATGGGTGCGCCGCTGGCTGGACAGTGGCCGTGCCAGGACATGCCTGTTGCCGCGGGTGCCGTTGCTGTGGCAATCGCGCGATGCGGTGCGCGCCGCGCCGCAACTGTTCGGACGTGACGAGCACGACTTCGTGACGCGCTCCCAGGCGCGTCTCACGGCGCTGGCGCGCTGGCGCGTGGCTGCACTGGTCGGCGCACTGGCGCTGGCGTTGACCGCCGCCCTGGTAGCCGTGCACAACGCACAGCTGGCCGACACCGTGACCGCACGCGAGCGCCAGAGCCGGCGCCTGGCCACGTTCATGCTGGGTGAGCTTGCCGACCAGTTGCGCCCGATCGGCAAACTCGATCTGCTCGGCAGCATCGGTGAACAAGGCTTGCAGGTGCTCAATCCGCAGGATGTCCGGGACGAGCTGCCGGCCGACACCCTGCAGCGTGCCAAAGCGCTCGTCGTGATCGGCGAAGTCAACAGCAGCCGGGGAACACAGCAGCTCGCGATGGCAGGCACGGCGCTGGCGCGCGCCTGGGCCCTGCTCGCGGCCATGGGGCGGGCGCCGGGCATCGATCCTGGCGAGTACTACAAGACGCTGGGCGCCAGCGCGTTCTGGCTGGGCCAGATCGCCTATGACGCCGGCCGCCTGGGTGATGCCACCACGCAAATGAACCGCTATCGGACGGCCAGCCAGGCCTGGCTGGCCGCCGCGCCGGCGCATCCCCAGGCCAGGGCCGAGCTCGGCTATGCGCTCGGCAGCCTGAGTTCGATCGCGATGCGGCGCGGCCGCTGGGCTGATGCGCAGCACGGCTTCGAGCAATCGCTCGCGCTCAAGCTGGCGGTGCTGGCCGACCATCCGGACGATATCGACGCGCAGGACGCGGTTGCCAGCGCGCGCGCCTGGCTGGGCCAGCTGGCGCATCTGAAAGGCGGCAGCCGGCGCGCGCTGGCACTGTACGACACCGCCCGTGGCGTCCAGCAGCGACTGCAACAGGCACGCCCCGGCGAAGCAGTGCGGCTGCGCGACCTGGGCGTCATCGAGAGCCGGCGCGCCGAAGCCTTGCAGGCGCTGGGCCGGCCCCTTGACGCCATCGCGGCCAGACAGGCGGGGGCGCACTGGATGCGCCAGGCGCTGGTCGCTGGCGCCGGCAACGCCTTCTGGCAGGCCGAGAGCCTGCTGGCCGACAGCGCCCTGCTGCTGGCGCAGGCGGACGCCGGCATGCCCATCGCCGCCGGGCTGGCCGCATTGGAGCGCCGCATCGCAGATCACGACCAGGCCAGCCAGGCCATGCGCGAGTGGCGCCAGAGCGCCGTGCAGGCGCGCCTCGTGCTCGCCGGGCAAGCGCTGCGGGCACGCGACTGGGCCAAAGCGCGCGCCGTGGCAAGCGCGGCGGCCCAGGACATCCGCGGCCTGATGACGCAATACCCGTATCTGTGGCAGGGCCGGGAGCTGCAGGCACGGGCCGTCATGCTGCTGTTGCAGGCCGAGGCCGGCGCCAGTGCCTTGAGCGGGCCCTACCCGGCCGCCCAGTGCAAGGCGGCGCGCAGCGCCTTGCAGCCGGCCATCGACACTGGCCAGGCGGGTTTCGTGCGCGAAGCCTGGCTGGTGGCACGAGCATGTGCAGGGGAAGGCGCCGTCACCGGCGCCGATGTGCAAACGCTGACGCAAGGCGGCTACCGGCCGCAATCGCCGGCATTTCTTAAAGCAGTTCTAACCAGGATCGCACCATGACAACAGCAGCGCCGGTCTCCATTGCCGCATCCGTGCCAGGCAGTGCCCCCATCTTCTTCGTGGTGCCCGTCATTCCCGACGACGGCAGCGTGGAAAACGTGTTCTATTACGCGCAGGCTGGCAGCGAGCAGTATTGGGAAAAGATCTCCCCCAAGGACCTCGACGCCAGGCGTGGCGGGGGCGACGCCAATGGCGTCATGCTGTTCCAGCCTGATATCGAGGCCATTCTGCAGCACACGCACCTGACGGGTGACCGGCTTGACCGCAGTGTCACGCTGTATGCGGGCGTGGCGCGCACCCTGTCGGTGAGCGCCGATCCCCTGCCGAGCGCCTGCCTGTTTGACGCCAACCGGTTCATGGTCATTCCGGTGGCTCCCCACACCACACGCGGCGTGATTCTCGTGTTCAGCAAGCAGTCGACCGGCAAATCGCCCTCACCCGTGTTCGAGCTGATTGCCACCACGGATCCCGAAATCAAGAACGGCGTGGGCAAATAGGCCAGCAAGAAATTACCGGGACCCACCAGGGGCGCGCGCCGCGGCGCCCCGCCAGTAACACTGCGCACGGCTGCGCCAGATGATCAGCAGGGTTGCGCACAGCGTCGCCGTGGCAGCCCAGGCGAACGACGCTGCGCCGAAGTGGCCCAGCAACATGCCGCCCACCACGCTGCCGGCGAAGATCGCGAGATTCCAGACCGTCGTCATCATCGACTGCGCCACGTCCTGGCCCGGTCCCGATGCATTCGACAGCGATGTCACGAACAAGGTCGCGGCGCCGCCGAATGCCAGTCCCCAGATGGCAATCGCCACGTACACCACCGCCTGCACGCCGGGCCACAGCGCCAACATGACGCACGCCAGCAAGAACAGCCCCGTGCTGGCCATGACCAGTTGGCGCAGCCAGCGGTCGACCAGCGTCCCCACCAGCAGCAGGCTCAGCAACGCGGCGCCGCCGAACAGCGCGAGCAGGAAATCCACGCGCGGCGCCAGTCCGGCCAGCGTCACGAGCGGCGCGATATACGTGTACAGCAGGTTGTGCGTGACGACGTACAACAGCAGCACCGCCAGCACGGTGCGCACGCCGGGCAGTGCGAACACCTGTGCCACGCTCTGGCGTTGTTGGCCGGGAATGGCGCGCAGCGCCGGCAGCCGCAGCACGATCCACAGCATCAGCAGCGCCGCCAGCGCACTGAGTGCGCCGAACGCGATGCGCCAGCCAACCAGGTTGCCGACATAGGTGCCGAGCGGGATGCCGACCGTCAGCGCCAGCGGCGTGCCCGCCATCGCAATGGCGATTGCCCTGCCCTTGTGCTGCGGCGCGACCATGCGCGCTGCGTAGCCGACCAGCATGGCCCAGGCCAGGCCGGCCGCCACGCCGCCCAGGAAGCGGGCGACAAAGATCAGCACCAGGCTGGTGGACAGCGCGGTGATCGTGTTGGCAATCACGAAGCCGGCCAGCGACGTAAGCAGCAAGGTGCGGCGGCCAACGCCTTGCGTGGCGGCCGCCAGCGGGATCGCGGCCAGGACCGAGCCCAGTGCGTAGATGCTGATCAGCTGCCCCATCACGGACTGCGAACTGTCCAGGCTGGCAGCAAGCTGCGGCAGCAGCCCGGCGGGCAGGACTTCGGTGAGGATGACGACAAAGCTGACCATCGTCAGCGCCAGCAGTGAGGTCAGTGGCAGCTTCGGGGCGACGGGTTGATCATGGAGTTTGTCGGGGTGCGTCAAGGTATCTGATGTCATGGGTAATGCAATGGCGAACGCCGCAGCGGCGACGCATGGTTGACCCATGCACCGCTGCTGCGAACGTTGAAATAAGTGAAAAGGTGCAGGCTGGCGGATCAGATGTTCAGATCGACCCGGCTGCCGCTGCGGTCGGACGCGATGATCGCGTCGATCACCGCATGCATCTTGACGGCATCAAGGAAGGTCGGCGCCAACTGCGTGCCGTCCTGCACGTCACGGGCATAGGCCGCATACAGATGGGCGAGCTCGGCCACGCTGCCGCCGAGAGCATGCTCCGGCAACCAGTCGTACTGCGCCGGCACGGGCAACGCCTGCAACGGCTGGGCGTCGCCCCGCGCGCCTTCGATCAGATTGACCGAGGGGCCGAAGCTGGTCGCGTTGGTGATGCGCAGGTCGCCTTCAGTTCCTGTCAGATCGATCTGCACGCCGGCGTTATTGCGCTTGCCCGCCTCGAGCTGCACCGTCAGCACGGCGCCGTTGGCGAAGGTGCCGGTCACGAGCACCTGGTCGGGATTGGTACGCGGCAGCGTCTCGCCAGTATCGACGACCGTTACCTGCTTGATCTGGTTGGCCGTCAACGCATTCAGCGTGCGCGGGAAGCCGAAATGCTTGAACAGGATGTCGAGGAAGTGGCCGCCGAAGATCGGCAGCAGGTCCGAGAAATTCTCGGTCGGCACCGTGTAGGCCAGATACCCCATGCGGCGCGCACCGAACGCGTCGACGCTGACATGCATCCGCACCGAACGCAATTCGCCGATATAGCCTTCGGCCAGCAGATCGCTCATGTAGCGGTAGCCCGGCGACAGGCGGCGCTGCAAGCCCACGACGTGGCGCACACCGGCTTGCTCGGCCAGCGCTGCCAGCTCGGCCGAGACGGCAGTGCTGGTGGTCAGTGGCCATTCCGAATACACGTCCTTGCCGGCCGCGATGGCGGCGCGGATGGCTGCCTCGTGCTGCGGCGCCTGGTTCAGCACCAGCACCAGGTCGACCTCGGGATGCTCGACGAGCGCGTGCAGCGAGGTGACGGGATTGGCAATGCCATGGCGCGCGGCCAGTGCTTGGGCCTTGTCGGCACTGCGGCTGTAGACGGCCGTCAGTTCGAACTCGGGCAGCAAGGCGAGCGAGGGGATGTGGCCATATTCGGCCCAGGTACCGGCGCCGACGATGCCGACGCGGATTTTGTTGACGGACACTGCGGGAGTGGCTGAAACGGTCATGCGAGGACTCCCTAAAACTGTTGAACCAGCAATTGCTGCATCCAACATTTTAACGGCGCCACGCCGATCCTGCTGCGCGCTGCCATGAAATCCGGGTACGCACCGATGCCGGAAACTGCACGTCATTTGCAAAACCGATCGCCGACCGGCCATGGCCATAACAAATTGCTGAGCGAAAAATTATGCTCTTTCATTAAAAAATGTACGCAATCTTGATTTAAATCTATATCGATATTTTTTATAGTGGATGGAGAATGGATATTCAATTCCCAATCATCTCGACATACCACCATTTAAAAATCGCCATTTGCGGCACATTAAAAAAATGACCGATTACAGATAATTTCGCGCAGACGCAACAATTAAAATTGACCGCGTAATGGCAACTAACCTTGATGTAGAATTTTCCAAAGCCAAGCCGAATGCGCCGCAGTGCATGCGCCGCCGTAGTATTTCTTGTATTGCGAATTCATTTCCACAACAAGGAGACACGATGTCCGATCAATACATGGGCGAGATCCGGATGTTTGCCGGGGGCTATGCGCCTCAGGGTTGGGCAATGTGCAATGGCCAACTGCTGCAGATATCGGATAACCCAGCATTGTTCAGCTTGCTCGGCACGACGTATGGCGGCGACGGCGCGACCACGTTCGGGGTGCCCGACATGCGCGGCCGGGTGCCAATCAGCACGGGAAATAGTCGTGGAAGCAATTACGTACTGGGTCAGAGAAGCGGCGCCGAAAGCGTGACCTTGCTGGCATCGCAGATGCCGGCGCATGGCCATCTTCCCGCCGCCCAGTCGGCGCCAGGAAATCAGCCTCTGCCCACCAACAATGTATGGGCAGCAAAGCAGGTATTCGAGAAACCGGCGGCCGCCGCCCCCCTCGTTGCAATGTCCCCCGCCACCATTGCCTCCACGGGCGGCAACCAGTCTCACGATAACCTCATGCCGTGTATGGCGCTGACATTCATCATTGCGATCCACGGGATGTTCCCGTCCCCGGCCTGATCGTCACAGCACACAACAGGAGAATCATTCATGGCTGAACCCTTCCTGGGCGAAATCAGGTCATTTTCATTCGGCCTGATTCCCCGTGGCTGGCTTGCCTGCCAGGGCCAGTTGTTGCCGGTCCAACAGAATCAGGCCCTTTTCTCGCTGCTCGGCGTCAACTATGGCGGCAATGGCGTCACCGTGTTCGGCTTGCCCGACCTGCGCGGCCGTGTCCCCTTGCACCTGTCGTCGACCTATCCTCTGGGCGCGGCAGCCGGTGAGGCCAGCCATACGCTCACTGTCAACGAGATGCCCATTCATGCCCATGCGGTACAGGCATCCGGAGAGACAGCGACGCTGATCCCGCCACAGGGCAATGTCTGGCCTCAAAGCGCCGATACCTATGCGGCAGGCGCCCCCGACGTCGCGATGGGCGCCCGTGCCGTGAGCACGGCAGGCGGCTCGCAGGCACACGAGAATATGCAGCCCTACATGACGATCAGTTTCTGCATCGCGATACAAGGTATCTACCCACCGCACCCATAAGGAGACAGCCATGGATCCCTACATCGGAGAAGTACGCATTTTCAGCGGCACATATGCCCCTGAAGGTTGGGCCGACTGCAACGGCCAGCTCATGGCCATCCAGCAGAACTCCGTGCTGTTCAGCGTGATCGGGGCGGTCTATGGCGGCGATGGCAGCACGACGTTCGCCCTGCCCAACCTGAGCGGGCGCGTGCCGATGCACCAGGGCGCCGGCCCCGGTCTGACGCCAAGGCCATTGGGCACGCAAGGTGGCGAGGCGGCCGTGACGCTGCTGGCGGCCCAGATGCCAGCGCATACGCACGTTCCCCAGGCGCTGGACAATCAGGGAACGTCGAGCGATCCGACCGGCGCCGTCTGGACCAAAACGCCGAAGGCGGGCCGCAATCCGATGGACACCAGGGGGTTTGCGCCCACGCCAAACGTCGCCATGCACCCGATGGCGCTGTCGGCTGCCGGCGGTAGCCAAGCGCACAACAATATGCAGCCGTATCTGCCCGTGCGATGCATCATCGCGCTGGTGGGCGTGTATCCCCCGCGACCGTAGCCTCGGCACTGGCTGGCGGCGCCCGGCCGCAGCGGTTCCCTTTCGATGTTTCTCATCTCCACGCCATGAACCATCCAGACGCGTTCTCGCTGTTCCCGTCCGACGCCGCGTTGCCGCTGGCGCCCAACGTCATCGTCTTCGTCGAGGCCGACGTCGCCGATTACCAGTTGCTGCTGGCCGGTCTGGCGCCCGGCGCCGAGGTGCATGTGCTCGATCCTGGACAGGACGGTCTGGCCGGCATGGCGGCCATACTGAAAGGCCGCAGCGGGATCGACGCGCTCCACATCGTGTCGCATGGCGGGGCAGGCGCTGTCTCGCTCGGCGCGCTGCAACTGCGCCGCGACAACCTGTCCGGCCACGCCGATGACCTCGCAACGATCCGGCAGGCCCTGCATGCCGACGCCGATATCCTGCTGTATGGCTGCTCGGTCGGCGCAGGCACGGCCGGCGCCGCATTCGTCGATGCACTGGCCAGCGCCACCGGCGCCGACGTTGCCGCGTCCACCGATCTGACGGGCGCTACCGCGCTGGGCGGCAACTGGACGCTCGAGCGCTCGAGCGGCGCAATCGCTGCCGGTAATCCGCTGCCGACGCTATCGCTCAGCAACTATTCCGGCCTTCTGGCCGTTAACGGCCTGGCCGATGGCACCTACGATTTTGGCGGCGCCGACAGCCCGCCCAATTCGGGCGGCGCCGGTTTCGTCAGATTCTCCGACAAATTCGATATCAGCAACGGCATTGGCGTCGACGGCACCCTCATGTACACCGCCGACCAGATCACGCCCGATACCAGCGGCAGCATCACGATCAAGGTCGGCGGCAGCGCGGGCGTCAGCACATTGACCTTCAAGGACCTGGCGTTCTCGTTCTTTGAAAATTTCCAGGGCTTCAGCGCTTTGTCGATCATCACCAGGGATGTCGGCGGCCAGACCAACGGCAGCCATGTCCTGAGTGGATCGTACATTCCCGGCAATACCAATGTGTTTTCGGCGAGTTCGATCCTGAACGGCGGGGCCTCGTTTGCGGACAATGCGGTCGCATCGATCACCATCACCTGGAAAATCGTCGCCACCGGGCCGGATACGCAGATCAATGAGCCGGCCAACCTCAACTTCAACAGCATCACCGTGGCCAATGTCAGCACCGCGCCGCCCCCGAATACCGCGCCATCCTTCGTGGGCGCGAATACCCCGCTGGCGCTGACAACCAACGCGGGCGCCACCGATTTCTCCAGCCTGCTGCGCGTGAGCGATACCGACAGCGCCCAGACGCTGACCTGGACCCAGAACAGCGGCCCCACGAACGGGACGCTGTTCTTTTCACCCAGCACGCAAGCGAGCGGAGGCACCAGCATCACGCCGGGCGGCACCCTGACCTACCAGCCGAATGCCGGCTTCGCCGGCAACGACACGTTCACCATCCAGGTCAGCGACGGCGCCGCCACGGCCACCCGCACCATCACCGTCAACGTCGCGCCCTCCACGCCTGGCGCCCCCGACCTCTCAGGCAACGCCGCCGTCGACACCGGCGTCTCGCAGAGCGACAACATCACCAACGCCGGCACGCTGAGCTTCAGCGGCACCAGCGCCGCGGGCGACAGCAGCAGCACGGTGCGGGTGTTCGTTGACAGCAACGGCAATGCAACCTACGACGCCGGCACCGACGCCACGGGGACGGCGACGGTCAACAATGGCGTCTGGACCGTCAACGGCATCGATGTCGCCAGCCTGGCTGACGGCAATTACAATGTGTATTCCACGGTCACGTCGGCCAGCGGCGGCCTGGTCAGCACGCTCAGCACCGGCCTCGGCATCACGCTGGACCGTACCGCGCCCACGCTGGCAATCACCAGCAGCAGCGCGGCGCTCAAGGCCGGTGAAACAGCCACCATCACGTTCACATTCAGCGAAGACCCCGGCGCAACGTTCACCTGGGACGGCAGCGTTGGCGACGTACAGGTCAGCGGCGGCACCCTGAGCGCCATCTCGGGCAGCGGCGCGACCCGTAGCGCCACCTTCACGCCGACCGCCAGTACGAACAGCGGCGCGGCCAGCATCAGCGTCGCCGGCGCTGCCTGGACCGACACCGCCGGCAACAGCGGCGGCGGCGCCAGCGTTACGCCAGCGCTGACCTTCGACACCCTGGCGCCCGCTGTGACCTCGATCAACCGCATCGGCACCGCGACCAGCAATGCCACCAGCGTCCAGTACGCGGTCACCTTTGACAGCAGCGTCACCGGCGTTGGCGCTGGCGACTTCCAGCTGACCGGCACGGGCGCCGCGACCGGCACCGTTGCCAGCGTCACCGGCAGCGGGACTGCCTATACCGTCACCGTCAGCGACATCAGCGGCGACGGCACGCTGCGCCTGGATCTGAAGAACGCGGGCACCGGCATCGCCGACAGCGCCGGCAATGCCGCACCCGGCTATACGAGTGGCCAGAGCTATACCTTCGACTACACGTCCCCTGCCGCCACGTCGGTGTTGGTGCCGGCGTCGGCCACCTATGGCGCGGGCGATCCGCTGGAATTCACCGTCAACTTCAATGAGGCGGTGACGGTCGACACCACCAACGGCACGCCGTCGCTTCCCCTCGCCCTCGACAATGGCGGCACGGTGCAGGCCGGTTACGTGAGCGGTTCGGGCGGCACTGCCCTCACCTTCCGCTACACGGTCGTTGCGGGCAACGCCGACGCCGACGGTATCGCGATGAATGGGCCGCTGTCGTTCAACGGTGGCACGATCCGTGACACGGCTGGCAATGCGGCGGCCACCACGCTCAACGCCGTCGGGGCAACTGCCGGCATCCTGGTCGACGCCCTTGTGCCTGCCGTCACGAGCATCGTGCGCGTGGGTAGCGAGCTGACCAACGCCACCAGCGTCGTGTATGCGGTCACGTTCTCGGACAGCGTCACCGGCGTTGACGCAAGCGACTTCACGCTCGTGGCAGGCGGCAGCGTCACTGCCAACATCGGTGCGGTCTCCGGCAGCGGCGCCAGCTGGACCGTCACCGTCAACGACATCACCGGCGACGGTGTGCTGCGCCTGGACCTCAACGCCAGCGGCACCGGCATCCAGAGCGGCAGTGGCCAGCCCATCGCGGGCGGCTACACCACCGGCCAGAACTACACCGTCGACCAAAGCGCGCCAACGCTGTCGGGCGCCATCGAGCTGACCGACACCGCGCTCAAGGCCGGCGACACGGCCACCGTCACGTTCCGCTTCAGCGAAGCCGTGCAGGACTTCACCGCGAGCGATGTGACGGTCGCCAACGGCGCCTTGTCGAACCTGATGTCGGCCGACGGTGGCCAGATCTGGACCGCTACGCTGACCCCGCTCGACATCGTCACCGATGCCACCAATACGCTGACGCTGAACTATGCCGGCGTGAGCGACCTGGCCGGCAATGCCGGCACCGGCGCCGCCACCAGCACCAACTACGCGGTCGACACGGCACGCCCAACCCTCGCGTCCGCCATCACGATCTCCGACACCACGCTCGCGATCGGCTCGAGCGCCACCGTCACCTTCACCTTTAACGAGGCCGTGACCGGGTTCACCAGCGCAGACGTCACCATCCCCAACGGCACGCTGTCGGCATTGACGAGCAGCGACGGTGGCATCACGTGGACCGCAACGCTCGCGCCTGCCAGCGCCAGCAGCGACGCCACCAACACGCTGACGCTGGACTATACCGGCCTCACGGACCTGGCCGGCAACACCGGCACCGGCACCGCCAGCAGTGGCAACTACGAGGTCGACACCGTGCGGCCGTCGCTGGCCTCGAGCATCTCGATTTCGGATACAACACTCACCAGCGGGAACACCGCCAACGTCACCTTCACGTTCACCGAAGCGGTGAGCGGCTTCAGCCTGGCGGACGTGACCGTGCCCAACGGGGTTCTGCAACAACTGCAATCGGCCGACGGCGGCATCACCTGGACCGCAACGCTGACCCCCACCGCCGGCACGAGCGCGCCCGGCAACGTGCTGACGCTGGACTATACCGGCCTGACCGACCTGGCGGGCAACGCCGGGGCAGGCAGCGCGCAGAGCGGCAATTACGCAGTCGACACTGCGGGCCCTGTGCTGGCCCAGCCCATCGCCATCGACGACACCGCGCTCAGGATCGGCGACACCGCCACCGTCACGTTCGTCTTCGACCAGTCGGTGACGGGCTTCACCGCTGCCAACGTCACCGTGCCCAACGGGACGTTAGCGGCGCTGAGTTCAAACGACGGCATCACCTGGACCGCGACCCTGACCCCGAACCCGGGCGCCACTGCGGCCAGCAACGTGCTGACGCTGGACTATGCGGGGATCGAAAACGCCGTGGGCAACAGCGGCGCCGGCAACGCAACCAGCAGCAACTACGCGGTCGACACGCTGGCGCCGACGGCGATGGTCACGCTCTCGGACGTCGACCTGCGCGCTGGCGAGACGGCGCAACTGACGATTGCGTTCAACGAGATCGTCGGTGGCTTTAACGCGTCGGCGGTCACGGCCCCCAACGGCGCCCTGGGCACGTTCACCACGCTCGATGCTGGCATGACCTGGCGCGCGACCTTCACGCCGGATGCCAACATTCGCGCAGCATCCAACGTCATTGCGGTCAGTCTGGCCAACGTGGCCGATCTGGCCGGCAATCCCGGTGCGGGCAATGCGTCCTCGCCCAACTACGCGGTGCAGACCACCCCACCGGTCATTCCGCCGACCAACCCGCCCGCGTCGGACACGATCGATGGGGTGGCGGTGCAAACCGACATACTGCCGGTCGATCCGGTCACCGGACTGCCCGGCCAGGCGCTGACGGTCCCCATCATTACCGGCACCCGCAGCGACGATCCGGCCACCCCGAATGGCAACCTGGCCGACATCCCGCTGGGCCTGGGCACCGGTACGGGTCCACGTACCGAACTGATGGTCAGCCTTCCGGTCGGCACCGGCATGCGGGCCGAAGGGCCATCGGGGCTGCTCACCAGCCAGCAAGCCCTGCTGGACCTGATCCGCCGCATCGCGAACCAGACCGAAGACGGTTCCAGCGCCCAGTCGGGCATGACCGGCAACGGCGCCGGCTTCCTCGACAGCCTGGCGCCGGGCACGCTGCTGCAGAGCCAGACCATCGTGTTGTCCGCAGCACCGGGCTTGAACTCGCCGCCGACCATCCTGATCAACGGAAGTTCGACCACGCCGGTGGGCGGCGGCCAGAACGCCACCGCGATCGGCCTGGTCATCGACGCCACCGGTCTGCCTGCGGGCAGCACGCTGCAACTGAACAACGTCGACTTCGCCGCCATCGTCGGCGCCGTCACGGTACGCGGCGGTGCCGGGCGCAACTTTGTAACGGGCGACGATGCCATCCAAAACATCTTGCTGGGCGCCGACGACGACGTGCTCCTGGGCGGCGGTGGCAACGACATCATCGGCAGCGCGGGCGGCGATGACCTGCTCGATGGCGGTTCGGGCAACGACATTCTGGCAGGCGGCATCGGCAACGACCGCCTCGCCGGCGGCGCCGGCAACAACGTGCTCCAAGGCGGGCGCAGCACGCAAGGCGCATGGGAGTTCTACCTCACGGCCGGCGGCGCCCTGACGGCGCGCCATGAAACGGCGCTGTTCGCACCGGGCCAGACAGAACGGCTGACATTGGCCGAACTGAACGCCTCGGCCACGGAACTGGCTTTTCTCGGCGCCGACAAGCCGATGCTGTCGTCAATCTCGCTGCTGTACCACGCCGCCCTGGGCCGCGCCCCCGACCTGGGCGGCCTGGCCTACTGGGCGCAGGACGGCGTCACAATTGGCACCGTGGCCGCGCGCGTCCTCGCATCGCCCGAATGGCTGGCCGCCAGCGGCAGCGCCTTGTCCGATGCCGGCTTCATCGAAGCGGTGTATGGCAACGCCTTTAACCGCACGCCCGATGGCGGGGGTCTCACCTACTGGCTCGGCCAGCTGACCGGCAGCGCTACTACCCCGGCCATCAGCCGCGCCGACGTGCTGGTTGCGATCGCGCAAAGCGCCGAGCACGAGCGTGCCTGGAACACGGCGGACGGCTATCGAATCGGCACAGGCGCCGTCGTGCGCGAGACGGACTGGATTGTCGACGACGGCGACGATATCGGGGTCTATGCCGGCAAGACCGCTGACTACAAGTTCATCATCGATGAGGATGGCCGCCTGAATGTGGAGCACAAGGCGAGCGGCAATCTCGACCAACTAAGCGGTATCGATATCGGCGACTTCAGCGACGGCACGCTGGACCTCGGCTTCCTGCAGGACGGGCCGGCAAAGGTGAAGCAACTCGGCCTGTTGTACCAGACGGTGCTGGACCGCGCCGGCGACCTGGGGGGCTTCCAGTGGTGGCTAGGGCGTGACATCGACGGGGCGCAGCTGGTGCAGGACTTCATCGCCACCACCGAATTCAAACTGCGTTACGACAGCATCAACGATGCTGCCTTCGTCCAGGCGCTGTACGACAACTCGGGCCTGAACGCGGGTGCGGCAGGCGGCCAGGCGAGCTGGGAGAACTACCTGACGAACCACACGCGGGCCGAGCTGATCGCCACCTGGCTGAACCAGGACAGCGTGGTCGACGCCCAGTTTGCAGGTGCTGGCCTGTGGGTGGTCTGAGCGCAGGCGCGCACTGAGCACACCCGCTACGTGCAGGCCCTGCTGTTGTCTGGCGGCGGCTGGACGCCGGTCTGCGCGTGCCAGCGCAGCTCCAGGCGCATCGTGTCTTCGCTGTCCACGGCGAATCCCAGGGCCTCGTACAGATGGCGCGCGGCCACATTATCCTGGCGCACCGACAGCACCACTGCGTGCCCTGCCCCCGCCGCCTGCGCCTGCAGGCGACGCAAGGCGTCGGCTGCCACACCCGTGCGGCGTGCAGAAGGCAACACCGCGATGTCCACCACCCGGATGACGCCATCGACGGCTGCAGTGACCAGGCGCCCCACCGCCACGCCATCCCGTTCCAGCACCTGACACACGGCCTGCGGATAGCTGTTGCGGTAGCCAGCCACTTGCAGCCGGTGCTGCATGGCGATCAGGCCACCGATCACCGAAGGGGCGACCGGCAACGCCAGCAAGTCGTCGCGTGTGCTCCGGTACAGGCTGGCGAAGAATGCCTCATCGGCGGCGCCGGCGTCACGGATGTGCAGCGTGAACAAGGTCATCGTGGATCGCGCTCAGTTTTGTCACGGGAAAAACCGCGGGTCATAGTTCCACCGCCTCAAGGTCGTCGCCGCAATGGCACCGGCATCCCTGTGCTGTGGATTGATCAGGACGTTATATTCGTCAGGCACGATCACCGAGGGCACCAGCAGCAGCGCCGTGGCACCTGCCGCGACCCAGGCATCACTAGCCTGCCTGGAGGCCATCCCGGACGGAACGGCATCCCACCCGCCTGGAAGTGGATCAAGAACCTGACGCACGGCCCACACGGTATCCGGAATATCGATCCGCACCAGATAGCGGTTGAAAGGCAGCCCGCCACTACTCAGGTAGTGAACAGTTTCCAGGGTCGCGAGCGCAATGCTGTCAGCAGCATAGACGATGGGCGTACCCTTGCTGTTCCAGCGCCCGCCCGTCATCTTCGCGCCGGTTCCGCGCAAGTCGTTGGCGCTGTAGGCAGGCGCCTCGACGGCGATGCGCCAGACCTGCTTCGTCAAGCGTAGGCCCCGCTCTGGCTCATCGCCAGCAACTCTGCCACCAGCTTTTGCCCCTCGAAGGTATCCATATAGCTTGCAGGCGTCTCGCCGGCCAGGGCCGGCAATGGCTTCGTCAGCCATTCCGATACCCAGCGCGCGGCATTGAAGCCGGCCGGATCGCCGGATTGCTCGACCATGGCCTGCACCATGCCGATCAGGGTTTCGACACCCAGGACGCGCTCGGATTCGTCCTTCGACAGCAAGGCAGCGTCTTTTTCCTTGCGACTGATTGTCGCCCGCGATAGACCCAGGCTGGACAGCAGGGTTTCCTTGCTCATGCCCATCCGGCCCGAGAGACTGCTGATCATTGCGGCAGGGATACCGTGGCGGATGACCGCAATACGCGCCTGGGGATCTGACCGGTAGAGGGGAATGGCCTCGGCGACATGGGTGCCGGCCCGCGCCGGTGAGGCTGTCCGCTCTGTGCCGATGACCACGTTTTGCATTCCTGCGCGGGCAGGTTTGCCTGTCTCTGCGTGGTGGTCTGCAGGGAGCGTTGCGACTGCTTTAGCGTTCGACATGCTTTGCCTCCTTTGATACGGAAGTATAGTTCAAATGAGACGAATAGCAAGCCTTGGTTGCCGAGGTGAGTTCAGATCGCGAGACGTCGGCAAATCCGCGTGAATGGGGCATACAGGCGCGGCTGATAGCGGCGGGGGTCTGGCGGCGGGGTCTGGTCTGACGTTGCGATACGGGCTCGGCCTGGGCAGATGGCTGCGGACGCCGCGCGTTGCGCGAGCTGAGGGGTTGGGGCGCATGCTTTACTGCGGAAGTGTGAATGGGAAGCGCGCCCACGGCGCGCTGCGCTGTGCGCGTTGCGCACAGCAGATGGACGATTCGGAGAGGGCTGCCCAAGTATGGGCAGCCCTTCGAATCCCACGCGGGGGCCATGCAGATGGCCCCCTCGTCTCCGGGAGGTGTTAACGGAAAAAGCTCCCTTGCGGGAGCTTTTTGCTTTTTTCTGGCGGAGACGGTGGGATTCGAACCCACGATACAGGTATAAGCCGTATGCATCCTTAGCAGGGATGTGCCTTCGGCCACTCGGCCACGTCTCCAATCAGTACCAACGTTTCCGTCAGCGCTGAGTGCAAGCATCTTAAGGGTTGGTGCTCATTTGGTCAAGAAAACACACCCAAAAAATTGCAAACTGGCTTAACTTTGTTCGAGATTAAACGACTTGTGCAGGGCGCGCACGGCCAGTTCCATGTACTTCTCGTCGATCAGCACAGAGATCTTGATCTCCGACGTCGAGATCATCTGGATGTTGATGCCCTCTTCCGACAGCGTGCGGAACATGTCCGAGGCCACGCCGACGTGGCTGCGCATGCCCACGCCCACGGCCGAGACCTTCGAGACCTTGGCGTCGCCGACGATCTTGGCCGCGCCCAGGATGTCCTTCTGGTCTTCCAGCACCTTCATTGCCTGCACATAGTCGTTGCGCGAAACCGTGAAGGTGAAGTCGGTCTTGCCGTCCACCGACTGGTTCTGGATGATCATGTCGACTTCGATATTGGCTTCGGCGATCGGACCCAGGATGTGGAATGCGACACCTGGCTTGTCCGGCACGCCCAGGACGGTGATCTTTGCTTCATCGCGATTGAAGGCGATGCCGGAGATGACGGCTTGTTCCATATTGCTTTCTTCCTCAAACGAAATCAGGGTGCCGGAGCTGGCTTCTTCGGCCAGGGGCATCAGGGGATCGGTCAGTGACGACAGCACGCGCGTCGGCACCTGGTAGTTGCCTGCAAACTCCACCGAGCGGGTTTGCAGCACTTTCGAGCCCAGCGACGCCAGCTCGAGCATTTCTTCGAAGGTAATCTTCGACAGGCGGCGCGCCTCGTCGACCACGCGCGGATCGGTCGTGTAGACGCCGTCGACGTCGGTATAGATCAGGCATTCGTCGGCCTTCAGCGCGGCCGCAATCGCCACCGCCGAGGTGTCCGAACCGCCACGGCCGAGGGTCGAGATGTTGCCGTCCTCGTCCATGCCCTGGAAGCCCGTGATGATGACGATCTTGCCGTTGGCCAGGTCGCGCAGCACGCGCGTGTCGTCGATCGACTGGATGCGCGCCTTCGTGAATGACGAGTCGGTGCGGATGCCTGCCTGCCAGCCAGTGTACGAGACCGCGTCCTTGCCGATGGCAAGTAGCGCCATGGCCAGAAGGCCCACGGACACTTGCTCGCCGGTCGAGGCAATCATGTCCAGTTCGCGTGGATCGGGCTGGTCCATGATCTGCTTGGCCAGACCGATCAGGCGATTGGTTTCGCCCGACATGGCGGACGGCACGACGACGATCTGGTGACCTGCGTCGTGCCACTTGGCCACACGGGCCGCGACATTCTTGATACGGTCCGTCGATCCCATCGACGTCCCGCCGTATTTGTGGACAATTAAAGCCATATCAGGAAGGGTTCCAGCTAGGGTAAGGATCAAAAAGGGACCCTTACTCTAGCATGGTGCAGCGCGGCATCACAAGGCTCGTTGGCGGAAAAGCTATACGAAAAGAACATAACCTAATGCTTTTCGCAACGCAGCCGACAGGACGCGTCAGGCCGTGTTCGCTTCCCAGCGCAATTCGATCCTGTCCTCGCCGCCTTCCAGCACATGCGCGCAATCCATCCCGATGCCGGCGGCGAACAACAGCTCACGGCCACGGCTGACGGTGGGCAGGCGCTCGCGCTCCCAGGCCGGCACGCCCAGCGCCTGAAAATGCGCCTTCAAGCCGCGCGTGGGGCGGTTGGCCGCTGTCTTGAGGCGCTCGCCGCCCTTGCGGAAATCGATCATCAACGGCAGCGCGCGCAGCCAGGCGGCATCGAAGCCGCGGGCGGCCGGCACGAAGTGCAGCACGCCGCCGTAGGCCGGAAACGCGATCGACGCTTCGCCCTGCCAGCGGAAGCGCTGCCCTTCCTTGACGAAGATGCCGAGGTCGTCCGGATCGCGCATGCCTTCCAGTTCCGGCAAGTGCGGCGTCAGGTACAGCTTGCCGCGGTGGCGGCGGATGTGGCAGTCGGGATGCGTGACCTTCAACTGCGCATCCTCGCGCGCCGAGAACAATTGCCAGACCATCTCGGCGAGCCACGCCGTCGACGGCATCGCCAGCCCACGCACGGCGAACAGATGGCGCATGCAGTTGTCGATGCGGTCGGCGCTGAGCGCGCCGAGCACCGCCAGATCGACCGCATCGCCATCCAGACAGGCGGCCAGGTCCTGCGCCGCCAGCTCTTCGAGCATGCGCTGGGCCGACGCGACGTGCGCGGCACCGCGCGCCAGGCGCGCCTGGAAGCCGGGGAAGTTCGCGGCTAGCGCAGGCATTACCTGATGGCGCAGCGCGTTGCGTGCATAGCGCGCATCCTGGTTCGATTCATCCTCGACCCACCGCAAAGCGTGCGTCGCGGCATAGGCCTCGAGCGCCGCGCGCGATTGCGTCAGCAGCGGGCGTGCCATCACGGTGACGTCGTCGCCCAGCAGGTTCGGCGAGCGATTGGCCGCTTCCATGCCGGACAAGCCCGCAGGCCCCGAGCCGCGCAGCAATTGCAGCAGCACAGTTTCAGCCTGATCGTCGAGGTGA
Source organism: Oxalobacteraceae sp. CFBP 8761 (assembly GCA_014841595.1). Taxonomy (NCBI): domain Bacteria; kingdom Pseudomonadati; phylum Pseudomonadota; class Betaproteobacteria; order Burkholderiales; family Oxalobacteraceae; species Oxalobacteraceae sp. CFBP 8761. The sequence continues at coordinate 2,808,497 of JACYUE010000001.1, forward strand.
TGCGCGGTCAGCAGCAGCGTCGCGCCATGCACGCGGCACATGTCCCCCAGCGCCGCATAGCGTGGGCGGCGTGCAGCGGCTTCCACGCCGGAACCGTCGACCGGAATCGTCACACGACGGTGGTCAAATGGCACACCCAGCGCGGCGCAGCTGCGTTCGCAGTGCGCAAGCCAGGCGTCGGCATTCGGGCTCAGGCCGTGGTGGACATGGAAGGCAAACAGCGGAATGCCCTGCTGCGCGCACCAGGCGTGAGCCAGGTGTAGCAAGACCATCGAATCGAGGCCGCCGCTGCAGGCGATCGCGATCGAGGTGGGCGCGTAGGTGGTGGACAGGCGCGCGAGCGCCTCATTGCATGCTGCGGGTACCGATCCGGTTGGATCGGTACCGCGATTGGTTCTGCTCACTGTTGAGACTCGCTTACTTTTGTTGCTTACTCTTCGCGCGGCAGCGTTTCCTTGAACTTGCCATACGCCATCAACTTGGCGTGACGGGCTTCCAGCAGGTCCTTGGTCTTCATGCCCTGGAACTGGCGCAGCGTGTCGGCCAGTGCGCGCTTGAGCAGTTGCGCCATCTGTTTCGGATCGCGGTGCGCGCCACCCAGTGGCTCGTTGACGATCTTGTCGACCAGGCCCATCGCCTTCAGGCGGTGCGCGGTCAGGCCCAGTGCATCGGCGGCATCGGCCGCGCGCTCGGACGTCTTCCACAGGATCGATGCGCAGCCTTCCGGCGAAATGACCGAGTAGGTCGCGTATTGCAGGATCAGCACAGCGTCGCCAACGGCAATGGCCAGTGCGCCGCCGGAACCGCCTTCACCGATGATGGTGGCGATCAGTGGCACCTTCAGTTCGGCCATCACGTACAGGTTGTGACCGATGGCTTCGGACTGGCCGCGCTCTTCCGCTTCGATGCCGGGGAATGCGCCCGGGGTGTCGACAAAAGTAAAGATCGGCAGGCCGAATTTTTCGGCCAGCTTCATCAGGCGCATGGCCTTGCGATAGCCTTCGGGCTTGGGCATGCCGAAGTTGCGCATCGCGCGCTCTTTGGTGTCGCGGCCCTTCTGGTGGCCGATGACCATGCAGGGCTGGCCATTGAAACGGGCCAGGCCGCCAATGATCGACTGGTCGTCGGCAAAGGTGCGGTCGCCGTGCAGTTCATGGAAATCGGTGAAGATCGAATTCACATAGTCCATCGTGTACGGACGCTGCGGGTGACGCGAAATCTTCGACACTTGCCACGGAGTCAGCTTGGCGTAGATGTCTTTGGTGAGCTGCTGGCTTTTCTTGTCCAGGCGATCGATCTCCTCGGAGATATCGACAGCGGAATCATCTTGTACGAACCGCAGCTCTTCAATCTTGGAATCGAGCTCGGCGATCGGCTGCTCGAAATCGAGGAAAGTTAATTTAGTCATTGTCACTCCGGGGTAATGTCTTGGCCGTGCTCTGAGGCTGCGCGGCGGATCAGGGCGCTATTCTACCGTAAGCCGGTGGCGTGTCGGGCGGATCGGGAGCTCAGGCCGCAGGGGCGACCGGGTCCAGGCTGCGCCACAAATACCAGGTCGCCACCGTGCGCCAGGGTTCCCAGTTGGCCGACACCTCGCGCGCATCGCTGCGCGAAACAGGTTCGCCAGAGAAATAGTTTTGGCTGATGCCCTGGATCAGGCCGGGATCGTCCAGTGGCAGGACGTTCGGCCGCAGCAGATTAAATATCAAAAACATCTCGGCTGTCCAGCGGCTGATGCCGCGAATCCGGATCAGCTCGGCAATGACGGCCTCGTCATCCATTTCGGACCACAGGTCGGCGTGCACCCGCTTGGCCTTGAAATGGTCGGCCAGGTCGAGGATGTATTCGGTCTTGCGTTTGGACAGGCCGCAGCCGGACAACTGGACTGCGCCCAGCTTGATGATCTGGCTCGGGCCCAGCGTTGGGCAGACGGCCAGCAGCTTGCCCCAGGCCAGGTCGGCTGCTTTCGGCGTGACTTGCTGACCGACGATCGAGCGCGCGAGTGTCGTGAACGGATCGGGCTGGCCGCGCAGATGCAGGTCGCCGAACTGCGGGATCAGCTTGTTCATGATGCGATCGCGCTGCATCAGTTCGCGCTTGGCCTCGGCCCAGTAGATCGGCACGGCGAGCGCATCGTGCGCCGGCGACGTGCCTGCCAATGCAGCCACGCTGCCCGACTTGTCCTTGTTCGCTGGCATTATGTGCGGCGCCAGGTCGTTCCGTCGGCCTTGTCTTCCAGGACGATGCCCGCCTCCGTCAACTGCTTGCGAATGGCGTCGGCGCCAGCGAAGTCGCGCGCGGCCTTGGCGGCTGCGCGGCGGGCGATCGCATCCTGGATCGCTGCTTCGTCCAGGCTACCCTCGCCCGCATCGGGGCTACCCGCCTGCAGGAACGCCTGCGGCGATCGTTCGAGCAGGCCGAGCACGGCGGCAAGCGCCTTGAGCTGGCGTGCCGCATCGGTCGACCGGGTGCGGTTGACGTCGCCGGCCAGATCGAACAGTGCTGCCACTGCCAGCGGCGTGTTGAAGTCGTCGTCCATCGCGTCGCGCACGCGTCGGGCGTGGGCTTCGTCCCAGTCGACGGCGACTGGCTCGTTGCCCAACTCAATGCCGTTCAGCGCCGTGTACAGGCGGGTCAGTGCTGCCTTCGCGTCGTCGATATGGACGTCGGAATAATTGAGCGGGCTGCGGTAGTGGGCGCGCAGGATAAAGAAGCGCACGACTTCGGCGTCGTACTTCTTGAGCACGTCGCGGATCGTGAAGAAGTTGCCCAGCGACTTGGACATCTTTTCGTTATCGACGCGCACGAACCCGTTGTGGATCCAGTAGTTGACCATCGGCGCGCCGAACGCGCCTTCAGACTGGGCGATCTCGTTTTCGTGGTGCGGAAACTGCAGATCGGCGCCGCCGCCATGGATGTCGAAGTGTTCGCCCAGCGTCGCGCACGACATGGCCGAGCATTCGATGTGCCAGCCCGGCCGGCCCTGGCCCCACTGCGAATCCCATTTAGCCTCGGCGGGCTCGGATTCTTTCGCGGCTTTCCACAGCACGAAATCGAGCGGATCGCGCTTGCCGGTGTTGACATCGACACGCTCGCCGGCGCGCAGGTCGTCGAGCGATTTGCCCGACAGCTTGCCGTAGCCGTCGAAGCCGCGCACGGCGTAATTGACGTCGCCGTCGGCCGTTTGATAGGCCAGGCCGTTTTGCTCGAGCTTGCCGATGATCGACAGCATCTGCGGCACGTACTCGGTGGCGCGCGGCACGACGGTCGGTGGCAGGATGCCCAGGGCAGCCGTGTCTTCATCCATGTACCCGACGAAGCGGCTCGTCAGTGCGCCGATTGTTTCGCCATTCTCGACGGCGCGCTTGATGATCTTGTCGTCGATATCGGTGATGTTGCGCACGTACTCGACCTCGTAGCCGGACGCCAGCAACCAGCGGTACACGACGTCGAACGCCATCATCATGCGTGCGTGGCCAACGTGGCAGTAATCGTAGACAGTCATGCCGCAGACATACATGCCGACCTTGCCGGCGACCTTCGGGACGAAAACCTGCTTGTCACGCGCCAGCGTGTTGTAAATCTTGAGTTGGCTCATTGAATTTTCGGTTCGCACGAGGATGGCAAACGCTCGCCGGCACCGCAACGACCATCCCGGCGCGGCATTGCATGCGCGCCAGCCGGACGGGTGCGGCGTGGGGTGCGCCTGGGGCCTCGGTGTTATTCTTATTTGATAGAATGGGACGTTGTTTGTAAGCGCTTCTCTTGTGCGCTTCAAGGAAAGTATAGCATTGATAAAAACCCGGCTGGCCCCATACGGACCAGCTTTATTTTTGGGACAACCCTTGACAGCGCCACGTGCGCGGTCCATCAGAGGAAGCCAGATGTCATCGTCATTCAACCGCCGCTTCGCCCTCGTGCGCGTGGCCGGCGCCACCGCTGCCCTCGCCTGCGGCGTGCTGTTCTCTGGCAGCGCGCTGGCGGCCGACATGCCGCAGTATTCGATCAAGACCAGCATGGGCGAGATCGTCGTCGAACTCGATCAGGAGAAAGCCCCCAAGACGGTGGCCAACTTCGCGGCCTATGCCAAGTCGGGCGCCTATAACGGCACGATCTTCCATCGCGTGATCGAGGGCTTCATGATCCAGGGCGGCGGCATGAACGAAAAGTTCGAAGGCCGCAAGACGCTCAAACCGATCAAGAACGAATCGAACAATGGCCTGTCGAACCAGCCGTACACGATTTCGATGGCACGCGAAGACAATCCTGACAGCGCCACCTCGCAATGGTTCATCAACGTGGCCGACAATTCGGGCATCGATTTTCCGTTTGTCGGCGGCTCGGGTTATACCGTGTTCGGCAAGGTGGTCAAGGGCCAGGAGACGGTCGACAAGATCAAGGCCGTCGTGGTCGACGACGTGCGCGGCATGCAGAACGTGCCCGTCGTGCCGATCAAGATTACGTCCGTGACGCAGCTCAAAGGCGACAAGCTAGTAAAATAACGGTTCCGCCGCGCCTGCATCCGGCGCGCATGCCCATCAACCAACAACAAGGACACCACATGACGACGATTCTCATCACCACCAACCAGGGCAACATCACCGCTGAACTGGACGCTGATAAAGCACCGAAGACCGTTGCCAACTTCATCGACTACGTCAACAAGGGCCACTTCAGCAACACGATCTTCCACCGCGTGATCAAGGACTTCATGATCCAGGGCGGCGGTTTCGAGCCAGGCATGAAGCAAAAGCCGACCCCGGCAACCGTCGAGAACGAAGCCAAGAACGGCCTGAAGAACGACAAGTACACGCTGGCCATGGCCCGTACCTCGGATCCGCATTCGGCATCGGCCCAGTTCTTCATCAACACCAAGAACAATGCTTTCCTCGACTACCCGGGCCAGGACGGCTGGGGTTACGCCGTGTTCGGTAAAGTCACCGAAGGCCAGGACATCGTCGACACGCTGAACAATGTCAAGACCAGCCGCGGCGGCATGCACTCCGACGTGCCGGTCGACCCAGTCATCATCGAGAAAATCGAAGTCCTGTAATGCGCGGCGCGCACCAGCATCAGTCGTCGTCTTGAGTACGCCAATGACGCTGCCTGCGCGCCCGTTCGCGCTGTTCATCTCCGACCTGCACCTGCAGGTCTCACACCCGCGCACGCTGGAAGCATTTTTGCGCTTCCTGGCCGAGCGCGCGGTGCATGCCGAGCAGTTGTATCTGCTCGGCGATATCTTCGAATACTGGGCCGGCGACGATGACGTTGCCGATCCATTCCACCAGACCATCATCACGGCGATCCGCGCCGTCGCCGATGCCGGCGTGATGGTCTTCTGGATGGCGGGCAACCGCGACTTCCTCGTTGGGGAAGGCTTTGCACACGCCGCCCATCTGACCCTGCTGCAAGAACCCCATGTCATCGAAGCCGGCACGCGCCGCATCGCACTCGTGCATGGCGACGCGCAGTGCACGCTCGACACAAAGTACATGGCGTTCCGCGCGCAAGTGCGCGCCCCGGAATGGCAGGCACAATTCCTCGGCATGCCACTGGCGCAGCGCAAGGGCATCATCGCCGGACTGCGTGAAGGCTCGCGCGAAGCCCACACGGGCAAATCGTACGAGACGATGGACGTGACGCCCGAGGCTGTGGCCGATGTGTTTGCCTCGCTCGATGCCGACGTCATCATTCACGGGCACACGCACCGGCCCGCCGTGCACGCGCACGGCGACAAGCTGCGTTACGTGCTGCCGGACTGGGAACTCGACGAGGTACCCGCCCGCGGCGGCTGGATCGCGTTGTACCCGGATGGCAGCCTCGTGCGCCACGACATCGACGGCGCCATTCTCTAAGATCCTTCCACGCTCTACCCGCCGCGCATGATCTCGCGTCTGCATGTTGACCTTTGCGCGCCCACTGTTATACTCAACTACAACACCACTTCAACACACCACCATGAGGAGGCAGGCATGTGCATCACGATGACGCCGCACCGAACCACCACGGAGGCCCTAGATGACCGTCGGCTGGAACGATAAGACCCCGATTTACCGCCAGCTCAAGGAGCGCGTCGTTGGCATGATGCTCGACGGCGATCTCAAGGCTGGCGACGCCCTGCCCTCGGTACGCCAGATTGCGGCCGACTATCAACTCAACCCAATCACCGTATCGAAGGCCTATCAGGAACTGGTCGACGAGAACCTGGTGGAAAAACGAAGGGGAATTGGCATGTATGTCACCGAAGGCGCCAGCGAGAAACTGCTGGCAAGCGAGCGCGCACGTTTCATCAGTGAAGAGTGGCCGGCGATGCTCGAGCGCATCCGCCGCCTGGGGCTGGACGTCAAGGAGCTGCTGACCAACGCGGACCACGGAGGTGCCGCATGAGCGCCGTCATTTCCGCGCGGGGCTTGAGCAAGCACTACGGCAAGCGGATCGCCGTCGACAACATCGACATCGAGATCGCCGCCGGCCGCATCGTCGGCCTGATCGGCCCCAACGGCTCGGGCAAGACGACGACGCTCAAGGCGGCCCTTGGCCTGATCCAGTGCGAAGGCGAACTGTCGGTGCTTGGGCTCGATCCGCGCACCCAGCGCGACGAGCTGATGAAGGACGTCTGCTTCATCGCCGACGTCGCCATCCTGCCGCGCTGGCTGCGCGTGAAGGATGCGATCGACTTCGTGGCGGGCGTGCACCCGCGCTTCGACCGCAGCAAGGCCGAACGCTACATCGCCAACACCAAGCTGACGCCGACGATGAAGGTCAAGGAAATGTCCAAGGGCATGATCGTGCAACTGCACCTGGCGCTCGTGATGGCGATCGACGCGAAGCTGCTGGTGCTGGACGAGCCGACGCTCGGGCTGGACATCATCTACCGCAAGGCGTTTTATCAGAACCTGCTCGAAGACTATTTTGACGAGCACAAGACGATCGTCATCACGACGCACCAGGTCGAGGAAGTCGAGCACATCCTGACCGACCTGCTGTTCATCCGTGACGGCAAGATCGCGCTGGCCGCCTCGATGGAAGAAATCGGCGAGCGCTACGTCGAAGTCATGGTGGGCAGCGACAAGGTGGCGGCGGCCAGAGCGCTGCAACCGATCGACGAGCGCACCGTGTTCGGCAAATCCGTGATGCTGTTCGACGCACTGCGCGCGGGCGGCCTGTCCCGCACCCAGCTGGCCGCACTCGGCGAAGTCCGCAACCCGAGCGTGGCCGACCTGTTCGTCGCCACCATGAAAGGAACCTACGCATGACTACGCCAATGAGCACCATGAAATGGCTGATCCGGCGCGAACTGTGGGAACACAAGGGCGCCTTCTTCTGGGCGCCGCTGGTCGTGGCCGCCGTGATCGTGCTGCTGTTCGGTGGCGGCTTCCTGTACGCCATCATCGCCAACCCGTCGTTCCACATGCAGGTCAGCGGCGAACAAGTCATGACGGTCAATGGCTTGCCGCCCGCGGTGCTGGCCAAGCTGGCCACTGCTGCTGCGTCGAGCTACCTGGTGATCACGGCGCCGCTGTTCTTCGTGCTGCCGGTGGTCGTGTTCTTCTACTGCATGGCGGCGCTGTACGACGACCGGCGCGACCGCAGCATCCTGTTCTGGAAGTCGCTGCCGATGTCCGATGCGCAGACCGTACTGTCGAAGGTCGCAACGGCGCTGCTGGTCGCGCCGCTGGCGACGATCGCGATCGGCATCGCCGCGTCATTGATCCTGCTGGTGATCGGCCTGCTGGGCGGCGCCATCAAGGGTATCAACCTGATCGCACCGGTACTGGCCAACGTCGACTTTTACCTGGCGCCGGTGTATCTGATCAGCTTCCTGCCGCTGTACATCCTGTGGGCGTTGCCGACGGTCGGCTGGCTCCTGCTGGTATCGAGCTGGGCAAAGTCGCGCGTGTTCCTGTGGGCCGTCGGCGCGCCGCTGGTGGCGCTTGCGATCCTGGCCTGGTTCGATTTCCTGGCCGGGCGTTTTGCCGGGGTGTCGATGAACGTCAAGTGGTTCGGCGAAGAGATCGTGGCGCGGGTGCTACTGGGCGTGTTCCCCGGGATCTGGTTCGGCGAAGTCAATGGAGAGGCGCTGGCGCAGCAGCAACAGGCCGGGCTGGATGGGCCGCTGCTACTGGGCACGTCGTATGCCACGCTGCTCACGCCGGGTGTCTGGATTGCGGCCGCCGCCGGTTGCGCCATGATCTACGGCGCGATTCGCCTGCGCCGCTGGCGTGACGAGGGTTGAACGTGATGCGGCTTCCTTCCATCCTGATGCTCGCGATGCTGGTCGGTGTCAACGTCAGCGCCAGCGCAGCCGAGACGCGGCCGGACAGCCCGGAGTCCATCCACATCAACGCAATCCGCAAGCCGGAAGTGCGCAAGTACACGGCGATCGTCGCGGGCCTGGACGCCTTCGAGCGCCATCACCGCATGGCACCAAACGCCGAGGCATTGCGCTTCCGGGTCGAGCGGCGCGCCTGGACCGACAAGACGCGCAAGCCGGGTGAGGCGCCAATGGCGCTGCGCCTGGAAGGGAGGGATGGCTTCTTGCTGCCACTGACCCTGAACGATGCGCTGGAGACAATCGTGCCGCGCAGCAGCGCCGCTTCGGCGGCGGACAGCGAACTGGTGCTCAATCGCAAGCGACGCATGTATCGTGTGACGCCGCTGGTGCGATCGCCTGGCCTGCCAGAGAACGTGCGGCGCCTTGGCGACCTGCGGCTTGAATGCCACGTAATGGTCGCGATCGGCAAGGAGGAGCTCGGCCTGATGCGCACGCTGTTCGTCAACAGCGTGCTGCTGACGCCCAACTGGTGCAACTTCTTCAATGCCGAGCGTGAGGGTTTTCAATTCGACACCCCAGCGACCCTTGCGCGTGCCACCTTGCGTGAAGGGGATCGCACGAAAGATCTGCCGGTCGAGGAGCGCAATTTCCGCGTCGCTCTGAATGACCCGGACTGGAGCGACGAAGCGATGATCGAACTGGCGTTCGAGCCGGTTACTGGAACTGCTGGCGAAACGCCTCGAACTGGCCCTTGAGGTCTTCCATCTCGCCGCGCAGCGCGGCGACTTCTTCTTCGAGCTGCGCGATGCGACCACCCTGGGTCAGGTTGCTCGCGCTGCTGGACGTCTGCTCGCTGCCCGCGACGATGGTGATCTCACCACCCAGCAGCTGGCCATAACGCGATTCCTTGGTGCCCGGCGCGCGCTCGAGTTTCACGACCAGCGGCGGGTATTTGTCGATCAAAAATTGCAGCGCCGTTTCGACATCGGCCACGGTCTTAAATTCGTGCAGGCGCCCGCTGCGGGTGCGGATCTCGCCGGCGGTCTGCAGGCCACGCAGCATCAGGATCGTGAGCACGGCCAGCTTGTCCTGCTCGAGCGTCCACTTGATGCGCATGCGGTGCTCGTACTTGACGACGCGCGCACCGGCCTGCGAAATGGCGTTCACGAGCTTGCGCTCGGCCAGGCGCTGCAGCGTATCGAGCACGACCGCTTCGCTGATCTGCATGACCGGATCGCGGCTTGACAACTGGTTGCAGCCATTGACGATCGCATTGAGCGACATCGGATAATTATCGGGCGTCAGACCTTCTTTTTCGGCCAGTACGGCCAGCACACGCAGCTCGACCGGATCGAGTACCGCCACCATTTCATTCGTCATGCGTTTCCTTGTTATGCCAAACGGTTCAGTTGTTCGAAGCGAGTTTACCACCGTCGTTGGCGCAGGATGGCCTGGCGTGTTTCGTCGCCGGTTCGGGAAGAGCGTTGCTGGGTGGGGATTTGGTGCTGCGGAGGGATGAAACTGCCCGGATTGCCGCGAGCGCAGCCATCCGGGCATGAAGAACAATCAGCTGTCGCGGCCAATACGCTGGCGGCGTGCTTCATACAGGCAGACGCCCGAGGCCACTGACACGTTCAGGCTTTCGACCGAACCGAACATCGGGATGCTGACCAGCACATCGCAGGTCTCGCGCGTCAGGCGGCGCATGCCCTCGCCTTCCGAACCCATGACCAGCGCGGCCGGGCCCGAGAAGTCGGCTTCGTACAGACCCTTGTCGGCGTCGTCCGTGGTGCCGATCAGGAGAATGTCGCGCTCCTTCAGCTCGCGCATCGTGCGCGCCAGGTTGGTCACCGTGATGTACGGGACCGTCTCGGCGGCGCCGCTGGCGACCTTGGCGGCGGTGGCGTTCAGGCCGACCGCACGATCCTTCGGCACGATGACCGCGTGCGCGCCGACACCGTCGGCCACGCGCAGGCAGGCGCCCAGGTTGTGCGGATCGGTGATGCCGTCCAGGATCAGCAGCAATGGCGGACCTTCGATGGCGTCCAGCAGCTCATCGAGATTGCGCGCCAGCGCGAGCTGGCTGGCAAACGCGATCACGCCCTGGTGACGGCGGGTGCCGGTGATCTTGTCAAGGCGCGCTGCCTCGACGGGCATCACGCGCACGCCGGCTGCCTTGGCGTGGGCGATCAGGTCCTTCATGCGGCCGTCGTTGCGCTCGGCATCGACGAAGATTTCTTCCACCGACTGGGCCTCGTGACGTAGTCGCGAAGTCACGGCGTGGAAGCCGAACATCATTTTATTTTTCATTTGCTACTTTTCAAATACTTTCAGGGACTTACTTCTTGCTGGTTTTGGCTGCGGTCTTTGCTGCGGTCTTCACTGCGGTCTTGGCCGGAGCCTTGACAGCCTTCGGCGCAGCCGGCTCAGCGACAGCCTTGGCTGCGGGCTTGCGTGGGGCAGCTGCCGCCTTCTTGGCCGGTGCTTTGGCTGCGACTGGTTCGGCCGGGGCCTTGCTTGCTGCTGCCTTGGCTGGCGCTTTGACTGCTGCGGCCTTGGCTGGAGCCTTGACTGCCGCTGCCTTGACCGGCGCCTTGACAGCAACGGTTTCGACCGGCGCCTTGACTGCGACTGACTTGGCTGGCGCCTTGACTGCTGCCTTTTTCGCTGGCGCCTTGACCGCTGCTGCTTTGGCCGGCACGTCGACTGCTGCTGCGGCGACTGGCGCTTTCACGGCAGCCGTCTTGGCAGCAGCTTTTTTGGCTGGCGCCTTGACCGCTGGCGCTGCCACGACTGGTGCAGCTGCAGCTGGAGCCGCAACGGCTGGCGCTTTCGCGACAGCTTTCTTTGCTGCAGTTTTCACTGGCTTGGCGTCGGCAACCGGCGCTGGCGCAGGGGCTGGTGCAGCCGCGACCACGTCGTTGACGACGGCCTTGGCTGCACGTGGCTTGCGCGCTGGCACTGGGGCCGCGATTGCTTCGGCAGGCTTTGGCGGCGCGACCGGTGCTGGTGCTGGTGCAACCGGTGCTGGTGCTGGTGCTGCAACAGGCGCTGGTTTCTGCGCCTGCACTGGCGCTGGTGCCGGCTTTGATGCTTGCACTGGTGCCTGCGGCGTCGCTGTCGTCATTGGCGCCGCTGCTGCTGCCGCGGCGCGCTCGGCTGCCTTGGCCTTCTGACGGGCTTTGCGCGATTTCGGCTTGGCCTGTTGCGGCTCGATGCCATCCTGACCAAGCGGACGCGCAATCTCGAGTGGCGACTGCTGTGGACGACCTTGCTCGTTATTGCCGCCGTTGTTGCCTGGCTTCGGACCACGCGAACGACCACCGCGCGAACGCTTGCCGTTGCCACCGTTGCCACCGTTGCTATTGCCGTTGCCGTTGTTGTTGCCGTTACCACCGCCATTATTGTTGCCACCGCCATTGTTCTGACGACCATCGTTCGTGCGTGGCTCGTTGCTGCGCTGTTCCTTGTTGCGGCCGCCCTGATTGCGCTCGCGGCCGGCATCGTCACCCGACGACTCGGCGCCCGGCGCGGACGCCAGCGTCAGGTCGATCTTGCGCGATTCCAGGTCGACGCGTGCGACCTTGACGGTCACCTTGTCGGTCAAGCCATAGCTCTGGCCCGTACGCTCGCCGCGCAGCACATGGCGCGCTTCGTCGTACTGGAAGTAATCGGCGCCCAGTTCGGTAACGTGCACCAGGCCTTCGACGAACAGCTCATCGAGCTGCACGAAGATGCCGAAGGTGGTTACGCCAGCGATGGTGCCGGTGTACTCTTCGCCGATCTTGTCCTGCATGAAGAAGCACTTGAGCCAGTTCTCGACGTCGCGCGACGCTTCGTCAGCGCGGCGTTCGTTCGCCGAGCAGTGCACGCCCAGGGCGTCCCAGATGGTCAGGTCTTTTTCGTTCTTCGGCGCCTTGCCGTCCGCCTTGTCTTTCGCGGCCTGCTTGCGGGCCGAGTTCGACTGCGTCGTGTTCAGCTTGGCCAGGTCGATGCCTTTCGGCTCGTACTTCTTGCCAAGCAGGATCGCCTTGATCGCGCGGTGCGTCAGCAGATCGGGATAGCGGCGAATCGGGCTGGTGAAGTGCGCGTACGCCTCGAACGCCAGGCCGAAGTGGCCGACGTTGTCCGGGCTGTAGACGGCCTGCTGCATCGAGCGCAGCATCATCGTCTGCAGCAGTTGCGCATCCGGCCGCTCCTTGATCTGCTGCATCACGGCAGCGTAGTCGCGCGCGCTCGGCTTGTTGCCGCCGGCCAGATTCAGGCCGACCTGCTTGAGGAAGGTGCGAAGCTGGTTCAGCTTTTCTTCGGTCGGCGTCGCGTGAATGCGGAACGTGCCCGGGTGCTTGTGGCGCAGCAGGAAATCAGCGGCGCACACGTTGGCCGACAACATGCACTCTTCGATCAGGCGGTGCGCATCGTTGCGGGTACGCGGGATGATCTTCTCGATCTTGCCCAGCGCGTTGCAGACGATATACGTTTCGGTGGTTTCGAAGTCGATCGCACCGCGCTCCTGGCGCGCCTTGAGCAGCGCGCGGAACACCTGGTTCAGGTGCTGCAGGTGCGGCACGATGCCTGGACGCTTCTTGGCTTGCTCACCGTTGGCGTCAGCCAGGATGTCGGCCACTTCGTTATAGGTCATGCGCGCAGCCGAGTGCATCACGGCCGGGTAGAACTGGTACGCAGTGACTTCGCCATCCTGCGACACCACCATGTCGCACACCAGCGTGCAACGGTCGACCGCCGGATTCAGCGAGCACAGGCCGTTCGACAGTTTCTCGGGCAGCATCGGGATCACGCGGCGCGGGAAGTAGACCGAGGTCGAGCGTTCGATCGCGTCGGCGTCGAGCGCCTCGTTCGGCTTGACGTAATGGCTGACGTCGGCAATCGCGACCAGCAGGCGGAAACTGTTCACGCCCTTGATCGTCACCGGTTCGCAGTAGACGGCATCGTCGAAGTCGCGTGCGTCTTCGCCGTCGATCGTCACCAGTGGCACGTCGCGCAGATCCACGCGGTTGGCCAGGTCGGCATCGATGACTTCGTTCGGCAGGCGCGCGGCCTGCTTGAGCGCAGCCGGCGAGAAGATGTGCGGGACACCGAACTTGCGCACGGCGATTTCGATTTCCATGCCCGGGTCATCGAGCTCACCGAGCACTTCGACGATGCGGCCGGTCGGCTTCTGGAAGCGGCCAGGCTGCTCCAGCAGTTCGACACTGACGATCTGCCCTGCACGGGCATTGCCGGTCGGGCCGGTGACGATCACGTCCTGGGCGATGCGCTGGTCTTCGGGCGAGACGATCCATGCGTCCTCTTCATTGAGCAGGCGCCCGATGATGTGCGTGTTCGCGCGCTGGACGACTTCGACGATCGAGCCTTCCGGACGGCCGCGGCGGTCCATGCCCGTCACGCGCGCCATGACGCGGTCGCCGTGCAGCACTTTCTGCATTTCGCGGTCGGACAGGAACAAGTCGGGACCCGGTTCATCGGGAATCACGAAGCCAAAACCGTCGCGATGCGCGCTGACCTTGCCGGCCACGAAGGCGGAATGATCAGCCAGCATATAGGTACCGCTGCGGTCGGAACGGATCTGGCCGTCACGCTCCATCGCGTTCAGGCGGCGGCCGAGGACTTCCTGCGCTGCGGGCTGAACATCAAGGGCATGTGCCAGGGCGGCTGCATCGAGCGATTCAGCGGCGTCGCGGAAGACAGCGAGGATTTCCTCGCGGCTTGGAATGGTATGAGTAGGTTGCTTCAAATCGATTCTTTTTTCTTTGGCCAGTAGAGCGCCGCACATCACATAAGGGCGGCAGCGTGGTTAATTGACACCATGACAGGCGTAGTGTAACGGAGGTCTATCCGATTCGCCTAACATGATGTGCGCCAACGACCTGCGCCCGTCACGGGATGCATGCGCGGAAAGCCTGCGCGGGGTACTTGCACGTGAGTCCTTGTCGAGAACTTCACCTTGGGTCTTTGACTATTGAAAATGATCCGCTATAATCTCGCTCTCTTCAGCAACGGCGACAACGCCGGGGCGATGAAAAGCAGTGGTAGCAGAGGATGTTTGATGCGCCGGTCAGCGATGTTTCACGAATAGTTGATCTGGCGGAAAATGACAAACCCTGCTATTGTAGCAGAGATGTTCTTGCAGTGCCCACGTGGCGGAATTGGTAGACGCGCATGGTTCAGGTCCATGTGCCGCGAGGTGTGGGGGTTCGAGTCCCTCCGTGGGCACCAAAAAGTTCATCGGTTGTAAAGTTCGTGTAGTTGCAGTGCCCACGTGGCGGAATTGGTAGACGCGCATGGTTCAGGTCCATGTGCCGCAAGGTGTGGGGGTTCGAGTCCCTCCGTGGGCACCAAAGGTCTCAAGTAGTATGCAAGGTAGCAAGCAGTATCGTTGTTGAGTAGTCCCAGTGCCCACGTGGCGGAATTGGTAGACGCGCATGGTTCAGGTCCATGTGCCGCAAGGTGTGGGGGTTCGAGTCCCTCCGTGGGCACCAAAAGTCTATCTCGTAGTAAGCAGTCTGTAATATCGTTGTCAGCAGTTGCAGTGCCCACGTGGCGGAATTGGTAGACGCGCATGGTTCAGGTCCATGTGCCGCAAGGTGTGGGGGTTCGAGTCCCTCCGTGGGCACCAAAAAATGTAGTGAGTTTGTGGACCCCGTGTCCCGCAAAACGCCGTGGCCTTTGAAACAGGGTTACGGCGTTTTGCGTTAACCCTTCCATTTGCCGCAGTGTCAGTGCGTCGCCAGATCATCGAGGATCGGGCAGGCCGAGCGCGCATCGCCATGGCACGATGCTGCCAGGCTCACAAGCGTGCGGCGCATTGCCGCCATCTCCGCGATCTTGCGGTCCAGTTCCTCGATATGCGTCTGCGCCAGCGCGCGCACGTCGGCACTGGCCCGACCCTTGTCTTCCCACAGCGCCAGCAGGTTCCTGATCTGGTCCAGCGAAAAGCCCAGTGCCCGCCCGCGATGGATGAATTGCAGCACGCGCACCTCGCGCTCGTTGTAGAGGCGATAGCCGGCGCCGGTGCGGCGTGGCGCCGGCACCAGGCCGATCGATTCGTAATGGCGGATCATCTTGGCCGTGACGCCCGATGCGCGGGCGGCGTCGCCGATATTCATGCTCGATGGGGTCGCTTGCACGGTGCACTCCGGTTGTCGTTCACGCACCAGCTTACACCTTCCCACGGTGGGAAGGACAAGTGCAGGCTTGACTTGCGCGCCGGAACGGCCGAGCATGGGCGGCATGCAGATTCTTCGCTCTGCCGTCCTCGGGACGGTGCTCCTCGTCGTTATCTCTTCCAGCCTGGCTGCGCCGGCGCCGTATTACCAATGGCGCAGCAAGCTCACGGGCGCGCTGGCCTGTTCGCCGACGCCGCTGGGTGAAGGCTGGGTCAAGGCGACCGGCCCCTATCGTGACGCGCGTTGCGAAAAACCCATCGTTGTTAAATAATGAATCCGGCAGACGTCGTTTGTCTGTCATTGTTCAGCTTTCAAAAACAGCTTACCCACTGAGGAGACACCTTATGTTTACCAGCCCGGAACAGTTTGCCAACGCCACGAAAACCCTGTTCGACCTGCAGATGCAGACCTTCAATGCGCTGGCCGGCAAGACCGTCAAGGGCGTCGAGCAGGTCGTCGCCCTGAACATGAACGCCATCAAGAGCACGATGGACAGCACGATGCAGGCGAGCCGTGACGTCGCCCAGGCCGGCAATCCAAAGGCCGCGTACGAGTCGCTCGCGGCGCGCATGCAGCCAGCCGCCGGCGTCACCAACGCGGCCGAGTACACGACGCAGTTGAAAGCCATCATCGACGACATGCATAACGAGTTCCGCGGCGCGGCCGATGCGCACGCCGTCGAAGCGAAGAACACGTTGTCGGCGCTGATCTATGACGTCACGCAGAACGTCAAGCCGGGGTCCGAGAACGCGGTCCAGATCATGAAGGCGGCGATCGACAATGCCTTCAAGGGCTACGAGCAGGTAACGGCAGCCACGCGGCAGGCGGTGCAGACGGTCGAAGCGCAGTTCGAACGCGCCAGCACCATCGTCACACCGGGCGGCGGCAAGCAGGACAAACCCGAGTAAGCGCAGGTAAGTCCCCCCGCCAACAACCCGGCCCCTCAGGGCGCCGGGTGTTTCATCGGCTGGTCCGCCTGGTCGTCGATTCCCAGCAAATCTTCCAGCCGCGCCAGCGACACCTCATCCTTGATCACCGAACGCAGCCAGGTATGCAATGGCTGCTCGCCCCAGCGCGCCGCTTTTTCCGCCAGATACGCAACGGGGCTGTGTGGCTCCGTGCGCCGGAAGAAATCGGCGACCTGGCGCAGCTGCGCCAGCGCCTGATCGCGGTGCCCGACCGGTCCGTCGATGTGCGCCGGCCGGGCCACGGCGATGGCGCCGCCCTGCCCTGCCGTCGATGACGCAGCGCTTGTCACCGCTAGCGGCAAGCCTGGTGAGATCAGGTCGATGACGTCGCGCAGCGCCGTGCGGGCCGAGCTGCAGCTGGGACCGTCGTTGCCCAGTTGCGCATCGACGACCCGTTCCAGTTCGCCAAGCGCCGCGACGCACGCTTCACAATCAGCCAGCAACGCCTGCACAAACGCCGGCTTGCTGCGTGCACGCAGCGCCTCCAGTTCGGCCACCGCGTCCGGCCCTCGTGCGCGCGCCACTTCCCATGCCTGCAGCGTCAGGGTGCCGCTCTCGTCCAGCGCGACCCCCTTGGCCAGCGGCGCCACGCGGCTGGCCAGCCAGCCCAGGATGCCGATGCGCCGCTCGACGCCGTCTTCGTCGGCCTGCGGATGCACGCCGTCCCAGTAGCGCGCGCACAGCGCGGCCACCAGGCCCAGGCCATCGGCCAGGCCGCGCATGCCGCCGGTACGGGTGCTGGCCTCGGCCAGCCAGGCGGCCAGTTGCAAGTCCTTGCTGCGCGTTTCGAGCAGGGCGGCGCAGCGTTTGCCGACGAACTTCCAGTCGGCTTCCTTGAGCGCCGTGACCCAGGCGCCCTGCTCCAGCGACGGATCGTCGGCCAGGCGCGCGCGGGCGATCTCGTCGACTTCGGGCGCGAAGGCCAGGTCGGCGCCGCACGGATTGTCCGGCGTGATTGGTGTGAGCAACAGGTCGATAGCGAGCATGGCGTCTCCTTGGAATCAAGTCTGCAATCAAGCCTGGACCGGTTCGATCAGGTATTTGAACTTGCCGGCGCGGGTGGCGCCGACCTTCACGCGGGCGATGGCGCCGCCTTCCATCATCCGCGCCAGCACGCTGTCGGCGATCTCGGGCAGCAGCGTGCCGCCCAGGATGTTGTCGATATTGCGCGCGCCGGAATCGACTTCGGTGCAGCGGCTGAGCACTGCCGCCACCAGGGCGTCGTCGTATTCGAAGCTGGCCTTGTGGTTCTCGAGCACGCGCGCACCGATGCGCGCAAGCTTCAGACGGATGATATTGGCCAGCACCTCGTCGCCGATCGGGTAGAACGGCACCACGCTCAAGCGGCCCAGGAAAGCCGGCTTGAAATGCTTCATCAGGCTCGGGCGCAGGAGGTCGGCCAGCGCGTCGGGCGTGGGCAGGTCGGCCGCCGGCTTGTTCAGGCAGGCAGCCATCAGCTGGCTGGCGCCGACGTTCGACGTCAGGATGATGATCGTGTTGCGAAAGTCGATGACGCGGCCTTCGGCATCGTCCATCACACCCTTGTCGAAGACCTGGTAGAACAGTTCGAGCACGTCCGGGTGCGCTTTCTCGGCTTCGTCGAGCAGCACGACGCTGTACGGATTGCGCCGCACCGCTTCGGTCAGCACGCCGCCCTCGCCGTAGCCGACATAGCCGGGCGGCGAGCCTTTCAGGCCGGAGACGCTGTGCGCTTCCTGGTATTCGCTCATATTGATCGTGATGAGCTTGCGCTCGCCGCCGTACAGGATGTCGGCCAGCGCCAGCGCCGTTTCGGTCTTGCCCACGCCCGAGGTGCCGACAAACAAAAACACGCCCTTGGGCTTGTTCGGATCGTCGAGGTTGGCGCGCGCGGTGCGCACGCGCTGGGCCACGACACTGCTCGCGTGGCGCTGGCCCAGGATGCGCTCGTCGAGCATCGCCTGCAGATTGACGACGGTGCGGATTTCATCCTTGACCATGCGCCCGAGCGGGATGCCGGTCCAGGCGGCGACGATGGCGGCAACCGTGTGCCCGTCGACCTGCACCGGCACCAGCGGCGCATCGCCCTGCAGGGATCGCAGACGCTCGCCCAGCGCGCGCAGTTGCACGCTGCCGTCCCCCGCTGCGTTTGGTCCCGCCCCTTCGAGTTCCGCGCGCAGGGTGCCGATCTGGCCCGCCAGCACCTGTTCGTCGGTCCAACGACTTTGCAGCGCGACCTGCTCGGCCGCTGCACTGGCGCGCTCTTCGCCCAGCGACGCCAGCACTTGCGCGTGGTCGTCCCCGGCGCTGGCGTCGCGACTCAGGGCTTTGACGCGGGCGTCCAAGCGCTCGATGCGGCGTCCGCAATCTTCCAGCAATGCCGGCGTCGCGCTCTGGCCCAGCGCCACCCTGGCGCACGCCGTGTCCAGCACACTGATGGCCTTGTCCGGCAACTGGCGCCCGCTGATGTAGCGGTGCGACAGGCGCACCGCCTCGGTGATGGCCTCGTCATAGATGCGCACACCGAAGTGCTGCTCCATCAGCGGCGTCATCGCGCGCAGCATCGCAGCCGCCGTGTCTTCGTCGGGCTCCTCGACCTTGATCACCTGGAAGCGCCGCGCGAGCGCCGCATCCTTTTCGAAGTATTTCTTGTATTCGCCCCAGGTGGTCGCGGCGATCGTGCGCAGCTCGCCCCGCGCCAGTGCGGGCTTGAGCAGGTTGGCCGCATCGTTCTGGCCGGCCGCGCCGCCGGCACCGATCATCGTGTGCGCTTCGTCGATGAAGAGGATGATCGCGTGGGGGCTCTGCTTGATCTCGTGGATGACATTCTTGAGGCGGTTTTCGAATTCGCCCTTCACGCTGGCGCCGGCCTGCAGCAAGCCCATGTCGAGCGTGTGGATCTCGGCGCCCTTGAGCACGTCCGGCACGTCACCCAGTGCAATGCGCAGCGCCAGGCCCTCGACGACGGCCGTTTTGCCGACACCTGCTTCGCCCGTCAGGATCGGGTTGTTCTGGCGCCGCCGCATCAGGATGTCGATGGCCTGGCGGATCTCCATGTCGCGCCCGATGACCGGGTCGACCTTGCCGTCGCGCGCACGCGCCGTCAGGCACGTCGTGTACTGATCGAGCGCCGGCGTGGCGCGGCCCGCAGACTGCGCCAGCTCGGATGCAGCATCCGGCCCGGGCTCGCTGCTTTCCGCCGCCAGCTCCGTTTGCTCTACCGAGCCGCGCGTCAGGCGCTCGAGATCGTGCTTCAGGCGGTCCAGCGGAAAGCGCGCAAACAGCGGCGAGGCACGCTGCGCCAGTTGCGCCAGCGACGGCTCGGTCAACAGCGCCAGTATCAGATGGCTGCTGCGAATCCGGGACGGCCCGCCGGCGCCGAGCGACGCGATCAGCCAGGCGTGCTCGAACAGCAGCGGCAGATGGCGTGAAAACACGGGCGTGCGTGCGCTGCCGGTGGCAAAGCGCGCCACTTCGCGGCGCAGGTCGGCTTCGAGGCCCGTGAGGCTGATATCGCAGTGGCGCGCGATCGCGGTCAGGTCGCTGCCCGGCTGCTCGATCAGGCCAAGAAACAGATGCTCGACGTCGACTTCGTACTGGCCCAGCCCGACGCAGATGCTGGCGGCGCGCGTGGCCGCCGCGCGCGTGGTGTCGTTGAGCTTCGAGATCAGCGTCTTGAGGTTGATGTCCATCGTGCCTCCTGGTCGGGTGGGTTCGCGGCCTTGGCAGGCCGGACGGTACGGTTGACGTCGTAGTGCAGCGACGACGGTTGCAGAACGGCGTTGAAGTTGATCGTCCCGTCCTGGCCGCCCAGCGCCAGACGGGCATGAATGACAAACTGCAGGCGGTTGACGTCGCCCGCGTCCGGCGCAAACGCGGCGCGCACGTCGGACAGGCGTGGCTCATGCGAGGCAAGCGCTTCTTCGATGCTGGCGCAGACGGCGTCGCGATCAAGGCTGCTGGTCAGGCAAAACCCGGCGAAGTCGATCAGGCCGTAATTGAGCAAGGATGCGCGCGCATGCGGGTAGCCGGCCAGGTGGGCGGGATCGAGCGCGAGGCGGGTATTGAGCAAGGCTTCGAGGTCACGCGCGATGCTGTCCTTGACGCGCTCGATGCCGGCCGGCGCGCCGGCCCCAAGATCGCGGCGCTCGTCCATGAGGCGGTCGAGCAGCCCAGGCGTACAGCCTTTCATGGTGTCTCCGAGGGGGGGTAATTACAACGAACACGCGGCGGCGCGCAGCCGCCGCGTGGAAAGCGGCGGGCGCCGCTCAGACGATCTTGTTGGCCGCCAGGTCCCAGCCGCCCGAGGTGTTGCCGCCGGCGCCGCCGGTCACCTTTTGCTGGGTGTATTTCCACTTGATCTTCGAGAACTTCAGGCCCACTGCTTCGTGGATGATGCTGCCTTCGGCAACGCTTGGCTGGACACCGCCGATCAGCACGTTTTCAAGCTCGATCTCGAAGTACTTGATGCGCTCGCCCTGGCCATCGGCGCGCATGAATTCCAGCTTGGCCTTGGGGATGGTTTTGCCTGCCGAGCAGGTTTGCAACAGGATGGGCGAGGCCAGGTCGGCGAGCTTGGTCAGCGCGATTTCCTGATGCTCGCAGCGTTCGGCGGTGTGACCGCCGCCGGTGGATGCCGTGGCCGACCGGGGCTGGCTCACGCCCCAGTTCACCGAGGTGCACTCGATCCAGTCCTTGTGCCGGTCATCCTGCGACTCGCCTTTGATCCCGTCGATCTGCAGGTACACGTCAATTGCCATGTTCTACTCCAAGTGTGATTGAAACGTCGGTTGAACAACAAGTTGGTTACAGCAGTCAGTTCTTGGTCGATTGCGGCAACTCCGCGACCAAACGGAGCGAAACGGACAGCTCGTCGAGCTGGAAATGCGGTCGCAGGAACGACACGGCGCGGTACACGCCGGGCCGGCCCGGCACCTCGGATACCTGCACGCTGGCTTCGCGCAGCGGGAACTGCGCTTTCTGGTCCTGGCTCGCGTTATCGTCGAGCAGGACGTATTGCGTCAGCCAGCGGTTCAGGTAATCCTCGACATTGGACGCTGCCGCGAAGCTGCCGATCTTGTCGCGCATCATGGATTTCATGTAATGCGCTATACGCGACACAGCAAAGATGTATTGAAGTTGCGACGACAGCACCGCGTTCGCATTGGCCGCCTCGTTGTTGTACTTGCGCGCCTTCTGCGCCGACTGCGCCCCAAAAAACGCGGCGTACGACGTGTTCTTGCAATGCACGAGCGAGATGAAGCCCAGGTCCGACATTTCCTTTTCGCGGCGGTCCGTGATCGCCACTTCGGTCGGGCACTTGAGCGCCACCTCGCCCTCGTCGGTCTTGAACGTGTGAGTCGGCAGGTTTTCGACCAGCCCACCGCCCTCGACGCCGCGGATCGCCGCGCACCAGCCGTAATCCTCGAATGCACGCGTCAGGCGCGCACCGAACGCATACGCCGCGTTGCACCACAGGTAGCGGGAATGGTCGCTGCCGTCGACGTCTTCGACATAATTGAAGCCTTCGGTGGTCATGCCGTCGGCCGGGTGGTACGGCAGCCGGCCCAGGAAGCGCGGCAGCGTCAGGCCGACATAGCGCGCGTCTTCCGATTCGCGGAACGCCTTCCACTTCGCGTATTCGACGGTGTCGAACACCTTGGCCAGATCGCGCGGCTTGCCCAGGTCGCCGAAGCTTTCGACGCCGAACAGTTCGGAGCTGGATGACGTGATGAACGGCGCGTGGCTGGCAGCGGCCACGTGCGACATCTGCTCGAGAAAATAGATGTCTTCGGGCTGGCGCGTGATCTCGAAGTCGCCGATCAGGGTGCCGTACGGTGCGCCGCCGAAGGTGCCGAATTCTTCTTCGTAGATTTTCTTGAACATCGTGCTCTGATCGAATTCCATGGCCGACTGGAAGTCTTTCACCAGCTCGCGCTTGGACGCGTTGAGCATGCGGATCTGCAGGTTCGCGCCCGTCGTGCTGTTCTTGACCAGATATTGCAGGCCCGTCCAGCTGCGCTCGAGCTTCTGGAATTCGGGCGCGTGCATCACGCTGGATAACTGGTCGGAGATCATGCGGTCGAGCTCCGCGAGCCGGGCGTCGATCGTGGCCGACAGGTTCGACGACATCACCATCGTGCCCTGCATGACCTGGCCGACCAGCTCCGAGATCAGGTCGCGCGCCCGCACATGCTCGCTGCTGGACGTGGCCACGCGGCTCTGTTCGACGATCTGGTCGAGCAGTGACGGATCCAGTTCGGGGGCGCCCGGCTGTGCGCCCGTTGATTCGAGGACTGCGGCCATCTCAACTCTCCTTGCCGGTGTCGCCCTGCTGCTTGCGCAGGCTGTCGAGCTTTTCGGTGTTGCCAAGCACGTCGGTCAGGATATCTTCGAGCTTGTCGTTTCCGGCCAGCTTGTTGCGCAAATCGGCCAGCCTGGTGCGCGCCTCGAGCAGCCTGGCCAGCGGCGCTACCTGGCGCACCACCGATTCGGGCCGAAAATCTGCCATCTCGCGAAACTGAAGCTGCACGCCGAACTCGCCGCCTTCCCGCGACAGGTGGTTTTCTACCTTGAAGCTCGCCACCGGCGCCACGCCCCCGAGCACCTCGTCGAAATTGCTCGCATCGACATTGACGAATGTGCGGTCCTTCAGGCGTTTCTTGTCGACCTGGGGATCGGTTCCGAAATCACCGACCACACCGACCACGAACGGCAGCTCCTTGTTCTCGGTTGCATCGCCGATCTCGACGTCATACGTCATCTGCACACGCGGCGCGCGCACTTTCTGCAACCGTTTTTGTACGCTTTCGTTCTTGGCCATATCGACTCCAGTGGGGAAATGGGATGGCCGGCATGGCCGGCCACTGGTGAGAAATGCCGCGTTATTTCAGGACGTCGAACGGGCTGCCGCCCGCTGGGGCAGGTGCAGGCCGCGACGGCGCCGCCGCCGTCTGGGTGGACGGCTTGCGCACCGGTGGGCGCGCGGCCGGTCGCGTACTGACCAGTACTTCTTCGCCCAGACTGGTGCGCAGTAGCCTGGCCAGGTCCTGCGCCTCGCTGCGCACCGACCCCTGCAGATTGTTCTTGCGGGTCAGGTCGGCCAGTGCCTTGCTGGCCACGCGCAGGCCGCTGACGGCCAGGATGCTGTAGGCCAGCGTGTCGTTGGGGTCGCGCGCCAGGGCTTCCTGCGCATTGCTGATTGCCTCGCCATACTGGCTCGCGTCGAACCGGATCTGCGCCATGCGCACCCACGGTTTCTTGTCGACGGGATGGGCCACGCTGGCAGACTTGAGCAATGCAATCGCTTTTTCGTGCTGGTGCGCCGCCAGCGCCGCGTCGGCCTGCACGTAGATGTTCCCGGACACGGCAGCGCGCGGGGTGTTCGTACTGGTGCCCGTTCCGTCGGTGGCGCACCCGGCCAGGACGGCAACGCCGATCAGCATGGGTAACAGTCGTTGGCGAATCATGTTCGGCTCCGGTGGATAAACAAGCCACCATTATTCGCATCGGCACCCGTGTGCAGTTGTGCACGGTCAACAGCGCGTGCATTCAGCAAACAGATGTGGGATCGGTGCGCGAACGGGCGACGCCTTGCGCTGGCGCAGCGTATGCGGGCGGGAAACGGATTCAATCCAACGCTGGCGTTCAAGAAACTGCACAGGAGAACCGGATGACCCCAACCCACCGCTGCGCGCTGTTGATGCTCGCGTTCACGTTCACCGCAGCGCTGGCCGGCTGCGGCAACGCCCCGCACGGTTCGTTCGCCAGTGCGGCGTTGGGCGCGGTGGGCCTGCGCAAGCCGGCCGGGCTGCCCGAATCACAACAGCCGCCCCGTAACGTGCCACTGCGGCTGCACGCAGCCACACGCCTGAACGTCAACGAGCGCGGCCAGCCGCTGGCGCTCGCGGTGCGTCTCTACAAGCTGCGCCAGAAAGACGCCTTCGAAGAAGCGCCCTACGCCGCCTTCCTCGACCCGCAACAGGAACGTGAGCGGCTCGGCGCCGACCTGGTCGATGTCCGCGAAATCATGCTGGTGCCGGGGCAGCGCTACGAAGTGACCGAGAAGGTGGCACGCGAAGCGGGCCACGTCGGCATCGTGGCGCTGTTCCACAACCCCGCGGCCGGCCATTGGCGCACGACGGTCAGCAGCGTGGAGGCCGAGCGTAACGGCGTCAACATTGGTCTGCATGCCTGTGCGATGAGTGTGGCCAGTGGCACCGTTAGTGGCGGGAGTACGCTGGGGTCTGTGCGCTGTCAATAAACGTCGAAAACTTTCCTGCAAGCTAAACATTTTCGGACACCAAGCGAGGCCGCCGTGAGCATGCCATCCAAGGTCTTGTGGGACGAAGGATTGTTCCTGCGGCCCCAGCATTTCCAGCAGCAGGAGCGCTACCACGATGCGCGCCTGAACCAGACCGCGTGCGCGCTGCATCCGTATTGCTGGGGCGTGCGCAGGATGACGATCGACCTGGACGCGCTCAGGAACGACGTGCTGCGCATCGAGGAACTCTCGCTGCTGTTCCCCGAGGGCGAGGTGTACCGGGCACCCGATGGCGACATCCTGCCGCCCCAGGTGCGCCTGGCCGACCTGCCGCCCGAGATGCAGACCGTCACCTACCACGCCGCCCTGCCGGCGCTGCGCGCGCATGGCGAGAACTGCGCGATCGGCGCCGGCACCGGCGACGGCTTGCACGAGCAGGAAGACACGCTGCGTTTTTCCCGGCATGACCGCGACACGCATGACCTGTACAGCAGCGCCGCCGAAGCCCCGGTCACCTATCTGCGCAAGACGCTGCGGCTGGTGGCCGATGGCGACGCACTCGAAGCCTACGAGAGCTTTCCGCTGCTGCGGCTGCGCCGCGTGGCCACCGGCGGCTTCGAGCCCGATCCCGGCTTCATTCCGCCGAGCCTGTCGATCGACGCGGTGGCCGGCCCGGGCCTGGGCCTGCACGGCGCGCTGGCGCGGCTGATGGAAAAGCTGCTGGCCAAGGTGACCGCGCTGTATGGCGACCTGCGCGAACCGAGCCGCAACGTGGTCGAGATCCGCGGCGGCGACGTGTCGTCGTTCTGGCTGCTGCACACGGCCAGCGCCGGCTATGCGGCGCTGGCCCATTACCTGCACCACCGCGAGCTGCATCCCGAGCGCCTGTATGGCGCACTGCTGCACCTGGCGGGTGGCCTGATGACCTATTCGCGCAGCTACCGGCTGGACGACCTGCCCGCGTATGTCCACGCCGATCCGGGTCCGCCGTTCGCGCGCCTGGACGGCATCATCCGCGACCTCCTCGACACCGTGATCTCGTCGCGCTACTTCACCATCGCGCTGCACCACGACCGCCCGTCGTACTACCAAGGCGCACTCGATTCGGGCCGCATCACCCCGCAGACCACGCTGTATCTTGCCGTGGCTGCCGACATGCCGGCACTGCGCCTGGTCGAAACCGTGCCGCTGCAATTCAAGGTCGGCGCGCCCGAAGACGTCGACCGCTGCGTGCTGTCGGCGCTGCCGGGCGTCAGACTGCTGCACGCGCCGCAGGTGCCCAGCGCGATTCCCGTGCGGCCCGACATGGTCTACTTCGTCCTCGACGTGCGTGGGGCGCTGTACGAGGCCATGCTCAAGTCGCAGGCGATGTCGGTGTACGTGCCCAACGGGCTGCGCGAACTGCGTCTCGAACTGATCGCGGTGTCGGCATGAGCGCGTTCATCGAGCGCCGCGCCGCGCCCAAAGGCGATACGGGCGAGCACGCCACCCGCACGCAACGCCTCAGCGACATCATGTACGAGGGGTTCTACGCGCTGTTCCTGCTCAAGACCGGGTGCGGGCCGCAGGACAAGGTCGCGTTTGCCGACAACATGACGAGCTTTCTGATGGACGTCGACCGCAATGCCAAGGCACTGGGGATCGCGGCCGACGACATCCTGGCCGCCAAGTACGCATTCTGCTCGGCGGTCGACGAAATCATCCTGCGCTCGACCTTCGACGTGCGCGACGCATGGGAGACCCGGCCCCTGCAGCTGCGGGTGTTCGGCGACCAGCTCGCGGGCGAGCATTTCTTCCACCGGCTCGACGACCTGCGCGCGCGCGGGGCACAGCAGGTCGAGGCGCTCGAGGTTTTCCATATGTGCCTGCTGCTGGGTTTCCAGGGCCGTTACGCGCTCGACGGCAAGGACAAGCTCGACTACCTGGTGGCGCGCCTGGGCGACGAGATCGCCCGCATGCGCGGCCGGACGCGGGGCTTCGCGCCGCATGCCGAACGGCCGGACCAGGTGGTCAACCGCGTGCGCAGCGACCTGTCGCTGTGGGTGCTGGGCGCGGTGTTTACGGTGGCCGGGCTGGGCGCGTACGTGGGCTTCCGGACCGTGCTGGGCAACGACACCGGCTATGCGCTGGCACATTACAACGATCTGGTGACGCTGCCGCCGAGAGCGGCGAACGTGACGATCACATTGCCGTAAAGCGTGAACGAACCCGGCCGTGAGGCCGGGGCGCTTTACTGGAGTACCTTGAACTCGATGCGCCGGTTGCGCGCCTTCCCTTCCGGCGTGCGGTTGTCCGCCACCGGCCGGTCTGGCCCCTCGCCGGACACCGCGATCGAGTCGGCCGCAATGCCCTGGGCCACCACATATGCCTTGACTGCTTCGGCCCGCGCCTGGCTCAGTGACAGGTTGCCGGCGCGCGAACCGGCGTTGTCGGTGTGGCCGATGACGCCGACCTTGACGCCCTTGATCTTGCGCAGCGCGACGGTCATCCCGTCCAGCACGGCGATGCCGGTAGGCGTCAGTGTCGCCTTGCCCGATTCGAATTCGATGATGCGGTCGGCCAGCGCCGCATCGAGTACCACCTGCTGCGACACCTGGACCCGCAAGCCGTTGTTGACGGTATAGGTGGGATTCAGGCTCGCCGCGATATCGCCCGCGATCTTCTGACGCTGCTCCTCGCTGGCCACATCGCCGCGCATGCTGACGCTGTTGCCGTCGATGTGCAGCTGGCCGCCTTTCACCAGGCGCAGGTTCGGACCGATCAGCCGGCCGACATACGTGTTCCAGTTGGCGGGCGTCGACACGGTGCCGACCGACAGCTGGTCGACCACACGCGCGGCGCCGTAGACGCCGCGCAGGCGTTCCAGCAGCGCGGACTTAGTCGCCTCGTCGGCCACGGTGCCGGTCACCAGCACCGGGGCGTCGGCCTGGGTCTGGGCCTGCGCTGCGCCGTGCTGCAGGCCCGCCAGGCCGGTCAGGCACAACCTCAGGATCAGTGTGCGAAGTATCACGTCAGGCTCCGATGAAGGTTGTCATGAACAGCGTGCGCGCCAGCGCCAGCGGCAGGTCGGGCTGGGCCAGCTGGCTGGCCAGCGCGCGCACGTCGAGCTCGAGCTGCAGCTGCTCGTCGATCCAGGCCGTGTGCTGCAGGCGCACCTGCAGGTCGGCGCCTACCAGCGGATCGATCATGGCGCGCAGCGTGTCGGCCAGCGCGGCGCAAAAGCCCACCACCAGCACCGGCCGCCCGTCCTGGTGCGTGATGAACAGCGCCAGGTCGAACCCGGCGCGCCGCAGGAATGGCGCGATCAGTCCGAGCCAGAACGCCGCCACCGGATAGCGCGCCGCCGGGTCGGCCGGCAGCGGCAGCACGAGACTCTTGTCGAGCGTGCGGGGCGGGCTGCGCATCACGGGCTGCAGCAGCAAACCGAGCGCCAGCACCAGCCGCGCGACACCGCAGTTGCCCAGCAGCGCGTCGAGCGAACCCACCGTGCCGGCGTCGATCCAGGCCGGGCAGGCGCCCACATCCCCCAGGCCAATCGCGCTGTCGGCGATCGCCTGCAGCGACGCCGTGGGATCGGCATCTGCCAGCACGTTCGGGCAGATCTCCTGCAAAAACGTCCACAGCGGGGCAAAAGCGACGGGACAGTGCGCCACGAACGCGGCCGGATCGGCCACCGTCAGCGTGCGCGTGGCCAGAAACGGAAAGCGCCGGCCCGACTGGTCGCGGCTGGCCAGCAGATGCCCGGCCACAGCATGGTGGCGCGCCGGGCCGACGAGGGCGAAGCTCACCGGCGCCATGGCGTCGTAGTGCACCCGCCAGCGCGCATCGGACGGCAGCAGGGTCATCACCTGCGCCAGCCAGGCGTCGAGCATCCCGATCGTGGCCGGTTCGTGCGCCAGCTTGACGAAGTCGGCGCGCGCGGGCAGCTTGCCGAAGTAACCGATCCGGTCGGCGCGCATCACTGGCCTCCCGTACTGGCCAGTGCAGGCGCCGCCGCATCGAAGCGGCCAACGATTGCCGGCGGCAGGCGCATGCCACGAAAACCCTGGCCCTGGGCCTGCCCGCCCCCGCCTCCGCCCGCCTGCGGACTGCTGACGATCTTCAGGTCCACCGCCACCGTCACATTGTTGCTGCTCCAGCGCAGCTCGAACACGCCGTCGTCCTTCTTGGTGCGCTGCGCCGACTCGAACAGGCGCTGCAGGCCGAACTGGCCCGGCTGGTTGAACAGTTCCACCGTGCGGCCATCGAACGTCACGGCCGACACGCGTGCCCCCGATACGCCCTGCGGCCCCGGATGCACCATATTGCTCCAGCTGGCCGGGGTGTTGCGGTAACGGAGTTGCTGGCCATCGATCTCGAGCGTGTATTCGAGCGTGCCGGGCGCCGTGAGCGGCAGTACCTGGAACACGGTCTGCGCCACCGTGCCGGCCGCCACGCCGTTGTTCGACAGCGGCGCGATCCAGGCCGGGAACGCGGCCACCGCCTGCGGCGCGAGCGAAATGCCGATGTCGGCCCAGGTGCGCGCGGCCAGCACGTCGCCGCGCCGCACCACGAGCGGGCCCATGGCCGTGCCCACGAATTTGGCCACCGCGCCGTCGGGCCCGAACACCTGGCCGATCTCGCCCGGCGTGGCCTCGATGCTTGCGCCTTGCGCGAACGGATACTTGGCCGCCAGCGTGCGCGTGAACGGCTCGACGACCTGCGCCTGCCAGGTCTTGTTGATCTCGGCCTCGGACGGCAGCACGATCATCGCGAAGGTCTGCGTCAGCGGCCGCACGAGCAGTGGCCGCAGCGCGCTTTTCTGGCTCTCGCTCATCCCGGTGAGCATCTGCTCGTCGACGTAGCGCAGCGCCTCGGCCAGTTCCGAGCCGGTCCCTTCGAGTGTCTGCTGCATGAACTGCTTGGCGCCCGGCCCCGGGTCGCCCTGGTTCTTCAGCGTATTCAGGCGCGTGCGCAGGCGCGACAGCGCGTCGAGGTAGCCCGTCATCAGCGATGCCTCCTTCTCCTTCGCGCCAACCAGGCGCGCCACGCCGGCAAATTCGCGGCCGATCGGGCCGGCGCTTTGCGGCCCGCCGGTCAATTCGGCCGGGTCGATGGCGTCGGCCAGCGTGCGTGCATCGGACGGCGCCCGGCGCAGGATCTTCTGCTTGATCCACTCGGCGACGCCCCGTTCGGTCTTGCTCGCAGGCTGGCGCAACCCGCCCGGATTGTCCCAGGCGGTCTCTTCATGGATCGTGCGCAGCAGCCTGGCGATGGGCGACGTCTGCGGGTCGCCCAGCCGATTCATCGCCTGCACGCTGGCGTCGAAGCCGCGCAGGTCGGTGATCGCCACGCCCTGCACGAACTTGACCCATTCGCGTGCATAGTCAGCCTTGTACAGGTCGATCAGCGCCTTCTGGATCTGCTCCGGGCTGCCCTCGAGCGTCAGGTCGTCACGCGCCGTGGTCTTGAGCACCCAGTCGACGGTATTGAGTTCGCGGTTCGAGGCCTCGCGGATCGCGCCCAGCACGAACTTGTCCCACGCCGCGCGGGTGAACGCGCCGCTGACCGCGTGGCTGCCGGCCACCAGCGCGCTGTCCTGTTCGCCGACGATGCGCGCCACCGTCACCGCCGGGAAGCGCGTGGCTGCGCGCGTGCGGATGTCGGCGTACACGCGCTCGCGCGCCGGCGTGCCGCGCACCACGCGGCGCAGGTGCTCGCGCGTAGTGTCGAGCAGGCCCAGCTTGAGCGTCATCTGTGGCCAGGCCGGGTCATCGATATTAGCCAGGTGGAAGCTGAGCAGGCGTTCGGCGCTGCGGATCATCTGCTCGCGCGGCATCGCGCCGCGGTGCGCTTCCAGCCAGCCGCGCCAGTAGCGCGTGAGCTGGTCGTTCAGGTGCCCCGGCTCGGCGTGCGTTTTATCGCCCAGCATCAGGTAGGTCTTGAGCGCGTTGTAGGCGTCGCCGACGCTGGTGGGCGACGCGTCCTGATACGGCTGGCCGGGCCGGACCGCCGGCGTGGCCGCCTGGCGCGCCGGATCGAGGCTGGCC
Source organism: Oxalobacteraceae sp. CFBP 8761 (assembly GCA_014841595.1). Classification (NCBI taxonomy): domain Bacteria; kingdom Pseudomonadati; phylum Pseudomonadota; class Betaproteobacteria; order Burkholderiales; family Oxalobacteraceae; species Oxalobacteraceae sp. CFBP 8761. The sequence goes on from JACYUE010000001.1 coordinate 2,839,198, forward strand.
GCATTGTTGTTCACTTCCGTCAGCATGATCTCGAGCGCGCCGGTCACCGGTTCGACCATCACCGCGCGCACGCCGGCAAAGTATTCGTCGCGCAGCTTGCGCGACAGCTGCCCGCCCTGGTACAGGCCGAAGCCCAGCGCCCACGGCTTGTCCTGGCTGTAGCCATCGAGCAGCTCGATGCGGTCCTGCAGGATGTCGAGCGCTTCTAGCCGCGACTGCAGGTCGATGCGGCCAGCCTGCAGCCTCGTCACCTTGTCGAGGTCGGCCTGCACATTGGCCACCAGCTGGCGGTTGCCCATGTAGGCCCAGGACCAGCCCCCCATCGCGCAACCCAGCAGAATCGTGGCCGCGAAAAACACACCCAGCTTCCAGCGCGCCGCCGCCGGATGCGTGTAGCGCCTGACCAGGTCGCGGTCGGCGAAGATCACCTTGCGAAACAGGTCCAGCAAAAAGTAGCCCGACTGCCCGGCTGCCGGCTCGGCCACCGCGCCTTCACGATTGCCCAGCGCCAGATCGAAGCGGCTGGCCACGCGCTGGCTCGACAGGTCTTGCACGCTGCCTTCCTGCAGCGCGCTGGTGAAGTAAAAGCCGCGAAACACGGGTTTGAACTGGTAGGTGTTTTCGTCGAACAGCGTGGCCAGAAAGGCGCGCAGCGGCGTTCTGATCGCCGCAAATTCGAGGGGGAACGTGAACACGCCGGGGCGCATCAGGGTGCTGCGGTTGGCGCCCATGCCGGCCAGGCTCATTTCTTTCAGGCCATCGACGAGCGCTTCGAACTCGTCGTCAAAAAAGGCCAGCACGTCCTGCGGCGCACTGCGGCGGTTATAGCGCAGCGTGGCGCCCCAGATGCGCTCGCGCTCGGCCCGTTCGCTGCCATGGAAAAAGTCCACGAAGCCCGCCACCAGGTCGACCTTGGTAAACACGACATACACGGGCGGATGCACGCCCAGGCGCTCGGTCAGCTCCTGCATGCGGGTGCGCAGGTTCTTGGCCAGTTCGTGCGATGCCGTGGCCGGGCCGGCCATCAGTTCGGCCACGCTGACCGCGATCAGGATGCCGTTGACCGGGGCACGGTGGCGATGGCGGCGCAGCAGGTCGAGAAAACCGAACCACTCGTCGCGATCGTCTTCCTGCACGGAATAGCGCCCGGCCGTGTCGAGCAGGATGCCGTCGGTGGTAAAGAACCAGTCGCAATTGCGGGTCCCGCCCACACCCTGGACCGCCTTGTTGCCGGGGATCGGAAACGTCAGCCCCGAGCGCACGATGGCGCTGCTCTTGCCGGCCGCCGGGTTGCCGATGACCATATACCACGGCAGTTCGTACAGCGCCGCCGCGCCCCGCGTCAGGCCCAGCTTGGACGTCTTGATGGTGCTGACCGCATCGAGCAGATTCTTGCGCAGCACGGCAACGTCGCCCTTGCCGTTGTCGTCCATCGCATCGTCCGTGGCGTGACCACCGGCCTCGCCCTCGGCGATGGCCGACGCTAGCCGGGCGCCTTCGCGCGCGCGCCAGGCGCGCCGGATCATCCAGCCGGCGCCCCAGCAACCAAGCAAGGCCAGGCCCACGATGGCGGCCCAGACGATGGCGATGTCCAGCGCCACGGCGCCAAGCACCAGCAGCGCCGCGATGGCGAGCACACCGATCAGGATCAGCATGCGGCTGCTGGTCAGGAAGTTCCAGAATCGCGCCATGGCGGGGCCCAGGTCCGTTGAAAAAAGAGTCTCACAGGAAATGCTCGCACGCGCATGGCTGCCGTCGCTTGAGCGGGCGCAACACGGTGGACTTGGTGCATCGCCGGCGCCCGCAGGCTCAGCGCCGCATCACCCCGCGCAGGCGCAGCTCGGTGTGGCCAAAATCCATCATCTTCCAGCGCCCGCCCCAGGTCAGGCCGAGCGACTCGGCCACCTGTCCGTAGGCCTGGTAGCCGCGCATGGCCCACGGGTCTTTTTCGGAAATCACCAGCTTGCCGTCGCGCAGGAACGCGCAGTCGCCCGCCAGGCCGTACTGGTGCCAGCTCTGAAACGCGCGCGCGTTGGTGACATTGCTGCCACTGGCGGCCAGCGCATCCTGGCGCGCCGGGCTGCGGTAGCCTTCGAGCAGCGCCATCTCGTAACCGTGCTGCTCCTTCATGATCTTGAAGGCCAATAGCAGGCGCGCGCTGAAGTCAGGGTGCAGCAAGCCCCAATTGCGGCTCGCGCCCACCAGCATCGGCCGTATCAGCTCGACTTCGGCGGTCGTAAACACGTCGGGCGGCAGCGCCACCGGGGGCGAGAGCTGTTCGCCAGCCAGCAGCGCCGCCACCTGTTCATCCGGCATGGCGGCGCTGCCCTGATACACGGGCAGCATGGCGGGATTGCTCAGCGCCAGCGCCAGCAGAGAGGGAATCAGGATCACCGGCACGACAATGGCGAACACGACCCGATGCCGGCGCAGGAAGCGCAGCAGGCGCTCGCGCAGCGTGAGCGCGGCCGCATCGCGCGCGGCGCCCAGCGCCCGCCCGCCCGCGTGCCCCCAGGCGCCGGCATGCCGCGCCAGCGCGCGCAAGCGGCCGATGCCGCGCGTTGCCAATGCGCGACCTGTCGGGAAAACGGCCAGCCAGATCAGGCCGGATGCGCCACAAACGTACAGAAGCGCGATAAAGATCAGCATCGGTACCTCCAGGATTGTTTCTAATCGGAACTGGAAAAAACCCATCTTAGGAGTGCTGCCGTGCGTTCATCAGACGAACATCAAGCGAACCCCACGCAACCGCATCTGCGGCCCGATCTGATGTCATCGGCGCGGCACGGCGGCAACGAAGACAGCATTCTCGCCAGGCTCGAACGCGAGCCGGTGCGCCGTGCCGCGCCCGGCGGCACGGGCGTGAGGGTGGCCTGGTATGGCGGCGCCGTGCTGGTCGCACTGGGGTTGACGGGCGCCCTGGCTTGGCTGGCGGCGGGGCAGGACACGCCGCACAGGGTCGAGCCGACGCACGCAGGGATCGCGGCGCGCGCGATCGTGGCCGACGAACCTGCTGCGCCGCTGGCGGCGGCCATCATCGTCGACGCTGCACCAGCGCTGCCGCCAGTATCAGCACCAGCGCCCGCAGCCAGCACGGCGCACGTCCTGCCACCGCCGGAGCCACCGCTGCGCCTGTTGCGACCGGCGAACGGAGGGCGAGCACCCGCCAAACCCACGCACACGGCTGCTGCGCCCGAACGCAGCGCGGCCAAGACCCCGGTGCCGACGTTCCAGACGCGCGCCAGCGTGCCGCGCCAGGCCGCGCGGCCAACGAAACATGCCGGACCGGCGCGGGTAACCGAGACGCCCGACAGCGATGTCGCCCTGATCTCGGCCGTCATCTATCACGCCAATGGCCACGCCCTGCCCGACCCGGAGATGAACCCGGATCGCTGCAACGGCGACGCCTGTCGTCCACGGCCAACGCGCTAGCAGCGCGCGGGACGATCGCGCCCGAAACTGCTGGATTCCCTGTCCACGCGGGCTTATACTGTACATAAGAACAGTAACGCGGGTGGTCATGATCAGGTTGTTGGAAAACGAGTTTTATTATCTGGACAACTTCCAGCGCGTTCTCGACTGGATCGGCGAACGCTATGCCGACCTGCTCGACGCGCAAGAGCATGCGTTCCTGGCCGCCTTCCCTGCCCTGCCGCATGCGGCGCGCGCGCTGTTCGTGCGCATGGTCATGCGAAAAGGCACGCTGTTTCGCGCCAGTAAACTCCGCTACGCCGAGATCGGCTGCCCCGTCGAGGCGGCCGGTCACCTGCTGGGCACCGGCTGGATCGAAGCCGATCCCGAACTCTCACTCGACGAACTGTTCGACCTGCTCTCCAAGCCCGAAGTCGCCCAGGCCTTCCCGCACCTGCGCCAGAAAAGCGCGCGCAAGGGCGATCTGCTCGAGGCCTTGCGGGCCGACTGCGCCGATCCCCGCCGTTTTTCCGGCTGGTACGGCGACTGCCCCGACGTCGCCTGGCGCATCCACGTCAAGCCCCTGTGCGACCGCCTGCGGCTAGTTTTCTTTGGCAACCTGCGCCAGGGCTGGACCGATTTCGTGCTGTCCGACCTGGGCCTCTTCCGCTACGAGCAGGTCGACATCTCGCCAGCCTCGCGCGGTTTCCGCCAGCGCGCCGACATCGACCACTACATTCTGCTGCACGCATGCCGCGAGCGCTTCGCCGCCGGCGAGGCCGTCGAGGAGGTCGTGCGCGACCTTCCCGAGCATGCGTTCGACAACGACTGGCTGGCCAGCCGGCGCGAAAAGCTCGTGTTCCAGATCGGCCAGCACTACGAGAAACAAAAGGACTGGGATGGCGCTTTTGCCGCCTACGCCCGCTGCCGCTACCCCGGCGCGCGGGGCCGCGCCATCCGGGTTCTCGAAAAACACGAGCGCTTCGACGACGCCTGGGCCCTGTTGACTGAGGCCCAGGCCACCCCCGAGAACGACGCCGAGCGCCAGCACCTGGCCCGCATCGCGCCGCGCCTGGCGCGCCGCCTGGGTCACGCGCGCCTGGGCCGGCTGCCGAAAACCGAGGTGCAGCGCATCGACCTGTGCCTGGCGCCGCCGAACGGCGAGCGCTGGGTCGAGGGCGCGGTGCGCGACCATCTGGCGCAAGAACAGGCGCCCGTGTTCTACGTCGAAAACGCGCTGGCCAATACGCTGTTTGGCCTGCTGTGCTGGCGCGCGATCTTCGCCGCCATCCCCGGCGCCTTCTTCCACCCGTTCCACCGCGGGCCGGCCGATCTGTACAGCGCCGACTTCTACGCGCGCCGCCTGGCCGAATTTACTGCCTGCTTCGACGAACTCGATTCCGGCGCCTACCGCGACACCATCCGCGCGACCTACCGCGACAAGGCCGGCCTGCAGTCGCCCTTTGTGCACTGGGACGGCATCAGCCTCGAGCTGGTCGAACTGGCCCTGGACTGCATCCCGGCTGCCCACCTGCGCAAGTGGTGCGAGCGGATCCTGGCCGACGTGCGCGAAAACCGCACCGGCTTTCCCGACCTGATCCAGTTCTTCCCCCTCGAAAACCGCTACACGATGATCGAAGTGAAAGGCCCGGGCGACCGCCTGCAGGACAACCAGCAGCGCTGGATCGAGTACTGCGCCGCGCATGCGATGCCGGTGGCCGTCTGCTACTTGGTCTGGGATCTGGCGCCCGAGATGGCGGCCTGATTTGACCGGCACCACGCAACCCGCCTACACGATCGCCGTGCGCGCACTGTGCGAGTTCACCGCCAAGGCGGGTGACCTCGACCTGCGCTTCACACCCTCGCCCAGCGCCCAGGAAGGCATCGCCGGCCACGCCGTCGTTGCCGCGCGCCGGGGCGACGGCTACCGCGCCGAGCTGCCGCTGTCCGGCGAATGGAACGGCTTGCGCGTGCGCGGCCGCGCCGACGGCTACGACGAAAACGAGAACCTCATCGAAGAGATCAAAACGCACCGCGGCCGCCCCGAGTCCATCCCCGACAACCACCGCCACCTGCACTGGGCGCAGGTACGCGTGTATGGCCATTTGCTGTGCCAGGAGCGCGGTCTGGATGTGGTCAACCTGGCCTTGGTCTACTACGACATCGGCAGCGGCGTCGAAACCGTGCTGCGCGAGCAGCGCGACAGCGCCTGGCTGCAGACCCATTTTGCGGGCCTGTGCGAACGCTTCTCGAGCTGGGCTGCGCAGGAGAGCGCGCACCGCGCCGCGCGCAACGATGCGCTGACTCAGTTGCGCTTTCCGCATGCCGACTTCCGGCCCGGCCAGCGCCACCTGGCCGAGAGTATCTACCGCGCCAACACGAGCGGACGCTGCCTGCTCGCGCAAGCGCCGACCGGCATCGGCAAGACAGTCGGCAGCCTGTTCCCGACCTTGAAGGCCATGCCGCAGCAAGGCATCGACAAGGTGTTCTTCCTGGCCGCGAAGACGCCAGGCCGGCGCCTGGCGCTCGATGGCGCGGCCAAACTATGCAGCGCCACGGCTACACCACTGCGCGTGCTCGAACTGACCGCGCGCGACAAGGCCTGCGAGCATCCGGATAAAGCGTGCCATGGCGAGGCATGCCCGCTGGCGCGCGGCTTCTATGACCGCCTGCCGGCCGCGCGCGCCGCTGCGGCCGAGGTCCTGGTGCTGGACCGCGAAGCGCTGCGCACCGTCGCGCTGGAGCACGACGTCTGCCCGTACTACCTGGGCAGCGAGATGACGCGCTGGGTCGACATGATCGTTGGCGACTACAACTATTATTTCGACGGCGGCGCGATGCTGTACGCACTGGCGCAGGCCAACGGCTGGAAGGCGAGCGTGCTGGTCGACGAAGCCCACAACCTGGTCAACCGCGCACGCTCGATGTACAGCGCCGAGATCGACCGCGAACTGCTGCGCGCCGCCCGCGCCGTCGCACCTCCCGCGATCAAGAAAGCGCTCGAGCGCGTCGGGCGCGCCTGGACCAATGTCGACAAGGGCGCGCCCGCGCCGTACCAGCTGCTCGAGTCGATGCCGGCGAAACTGGTCGACGCGCTGCAGGATGCGTCCAGCACCATCAACGAACATCTGGCCGCGTTCCCCGGTCCGCTCGACCCCGACCTGCAGCGCTTCCACTTCGACGCGCTGCAATTTACGCGCCTGGCTGAGTCGTTCGGGCCGCACTCGCTGGTGGACCTGTCGCGCGACGCCGACCGCCCTACCTTGCGCGATTCGACGATCTGCATCCGCAATGTGGTGCCGGCGCCGTTTCTCGGACCGCGCTTTGCCGCGTCGCATTCGAGCACGCTGTTCTCCGGTACGCTCGGCACCTGGCAATACTGCACCGACACGCTCGGTCTACCGGCCGACACGGCCTGGGTCGAGGTCGATTCACCGTTCACGGCCAGCCAGCTCGACGTACATGTCGCCAAAGGCATCTCGACCCGCTACCAGGCGCGCGCTGCGTCGGTGCAGCCGATCGCCGAACTGATCGCACGCCAGTTCCATGAACGCCCCGGCAACTACCTGGCGTTCTTCAGCAGCTTCGATTACATGGACCAGGTGGCGGGCGCACTGGCCCGGCTGGATCCGGGCGTGACGGCCTGGCGCCAGGAACGCCGCATGAGCGAGACCGCGCGCCAGGGCTTCATCGACCGCTTCGCCATCGGTGGCGCGGGCGTGGGCTTTGCGGTGCTGGGCGGCGCGTTCGGCGAAGGGGTCGACCTGCCGGGCGAGCGCCTGATCGGCGCGTTTGTCGCCACGCTTGGCCTGCCGCAGGTGAATCCCGTCAACGAGCAACTGCGCGAGCGGATGCAGACGCTGTTTGGTGCCGGCTACGACTACACGTACCTGTACCCCGGCATCCAGAAAGTGGTGCAGGCAGCCGGCCGCGTGATCCGCACCGAGCAGGATCGTGGCGTGGTCTGGCTGATCGACGACCGCTTCGCCCAGCCGGGCATCCGCGCGCTGATGCCGGCCTGGTGGGAGCTCGGCGCACACAACTCGCGCTAGGCGCTTATGCCAGCAATTCGCGGATGCGCTGGTAGCCGCTGCGGCTGATGGGCAGCTTCACGCCGTTTTTCAGCACGGCGCAGTGATTGTCCTTGCTCACCGGTTCGATGCGCGCGATCGCGCCCAGGTTGACGATATGCGAACGATGGATGCGCACGAAGACGGCGGGATCGAGCTGCGCCTCAAGTTCGGCCAGGCTGCCAAGCTTGAGGTACTGCCTGCCGTCCGCGCAGACCGCGACGTAATCGTCCTGTGCCTCGATGCAATCCACGCTCGCTGTTGGCACCACGTGTACGCGGGCGCCGTCGCGAATCAGTATGCGCTCGAGCGGCGTGTGGCGCGCCGCTGCCTCCTTTACCACCGCCTCGATCTGCGCCGGCCGGGCGTTTCGCAGACGCGCCTGCGCCAGCGCTTCGCCAAGGCGCGCGCGTGAAAACGGCTTGAGCAGGTAGTCGATTGCATGCACCTCAAACGCACGCAGCGCAAACTGGTCGTAGGCGGTGGCAAAGATGTAGTGCGGCTTGCTGCCGGCCAGTTCGACCACCTCGAAGCCGTCGAGCTTGGGCATCTGGATGTCGAGGAACACCAGTTCGGGGTCGAGCTCCGCAATGGCCTTGACTGCCTCGAAGCCGTTGGCACATTCGCCGACGATCTCGACGTCGGCGTGCGTCGTCAGGTATTCGCGCAGCACGGCGCGCGCCAGATGTTCATCGTCCACGATCAGAACCCGCATGCTGTCAGTCTCCCATGTCTGCGGGCAGGATCAGGTCCACCCGAAAAATCGCCCCATCGCGCATCGCATGCACGCTCGCGTCGATGCCATACACGGCGTGCAGGCGCTGGCGCACGTTCGCCAGGCCGACGCCGACGCCCTTGCCCGCTGGCCCGCCGTCCGGATCGACATCGTTCTCGACCCGCAGCTTCAGTTGCGAGCCGGCGCGCGCTGCCTGCACGCGCACCACGCCGCCCTGTGGCAGCTGGCCGATGCCGTGCTTGACCGCGTTCTCGACCAGCGGCTGCAGGATCATCGGTGGCAGCAGACAGCGCGCCGCGTCATCCGCCATCTCGCACGCGAACGTCAGGCGCGGGCCGAAGCGCACCTGCTCGATCGCCAGAAATCGCTGCGTCAGTTCAACTTCGTCAGACAGCAGAACCTTGCGGTGCGCCTCAAGTCCCAGCGTGTGGCGAAAGAAGCCGGCCAGTTGCAAGGTCATGTCGCGCGCGGCGTCGGCATCGATGCTGGTGAGCGCGCTGATCGAATTGAGGCTGTTGAATAAAAAGTGCGGGTCGATCTGCGTGCGCAGCATGCGCAGTTCGGCGTCCTGCGCCAGCAGCTTCAATTGGAGTTCGCGTGTTTCCAGCCGGCGCGCGCGTTCGAACTCCAGCGCCAGATAATGCGCGCACGCCGTCATCCCGTACAGCAGCACGCCGACGCCGAACATCACCGCGGCGACGGGTGGCGAGAGCAGCACGCCGCCCATCGACGGCGCCAGCCAGCGCCACAATGCCGCCCACGCCACCGCCGCTGCGCACCACAGCAAGGCAGCGCTGGCGGCCGTGACAAAGAACACGACCAGCACCGAGCGCAGCGACTTGGTTGCCAGCGGATAGGCGCGGCACAGGTAGTAGCTCGAATAGCCGCACACGCTCGCATACACCAGCATCAGCGGCAGCGCGAATAGCAGGCTGGCCACGATCCCAGCGCCGATGGCCGCGTTCAGCAGGCCCGCGAGCATCAGCCCCAGCATCAGCCAGGCCGCCAGATACAGCGCGGCGCTGCGCCCGGCCCAGAACATCCGGCCCATCAGTTGCGGATTTCCACACCGCCCATGATCGCGTAGCCGCGAATGACGAGGCGCTTGCTGCCATCGGGTGGTACGGCGGTCTTTTCTTCGAAGCCGCCCAGGATCGGCGTACCGAGCAGGATCACGGTCCAGTCGGGAGGGCACTTGATGGTCACGCCGCCCCAGAACGCGAACACATTGATCACCGCCTCGCCACGGATCGAAGCACCGCGCATATCGAGTTCGCACCCGCCCATGACCGCCGTGATTTCACCGCCACGAAAATCCTGTGTGGCCACACGGCGCTCATAGCCGCCCAGGATTGCCGTGATGTCGACGGTCTCGCCGCTGCCCGTATCATCGAGCATCCCGGCGCCCAGGCTGCCGGCGCCGCTGCCCGGCAGGCCGCGGTTGCGCAGCGCCTTGGCAACGAGGAATCCACCCAGGCCAATCAGGATCAGCGGCCACATGGTGCGCACACTGAAGTTGATGATATCGAGCCGGTCCAGCATCATCAGGATGCCCACGCCAACCAGCGCAGCGCCGAGCAGCGTGCCACCCTGGCTGCGCGTGTCGCACAGCTTGACTGTGCCGACGATCACGAACAGCATCGGCCAGAAGGAAAACGCGCGGTGCATGTCAACCAGGCCGAGGTTATCGAGCAGGAACAAGAGGCCCATGCCAATGACGAGCACGCCAAGTACGACCTGGCCCGTCACGCCCCTGGGCAAGCGATCATTTTTCATGGCGGCCCACCTTCTGGTTATTGAGAAAACGACGGGCGATGAACGGGTCGAGCACCAGCTTGATGCCCCACATCAGGATGAACAGCGGCCAGCTGTTACGGAACGTCAGGCCGAATGCATTCTCGAGCACCGCAAACAACCACAGGCCGGCAAACACCGTCCACAAGCCATTGCCGAATTCCTTGGGGCTCGGGTAGCCGATGGTCTGGCTGATGCCGACGGCAACGAGCAGCAGCGGCGCGTAGTGCCAATAGTCTTCGGCGTTGATGTAGTACAGGCGATCGAGCAGCACGACGGCGCCGACGACGATGAGCAGCAAGCCCCAGACGATTTGCTTGCGCCAGCGATAGGATTCTTCGGATTGCATGGTGCGGACCTCCTTGTGATCGAATAGGGATCACGATATCAAGGGTCGGCACGCTGGCGGAAGTGGTTTTCGGCGAATGGCGAATCCATACCGGCGAATGGCGAGTCGACGCCCGTGACCAACATACAGGCGAAAAAAAACCCGCCGTGATGGCGGGTTCAGTGTGCAGCGCAGGTGCCATCAGGCAGCGCTGGCGGCTTCCTGGCGCTTGATCAGGCCTTTTGGCACGTTGCGGTACTTGGCGCGTGCTTCAGCCTGGCGTACGGCTTCACGTGCGATATTGGTGCGCTTGATCTCGATGCGTTCTGCCTTGCCGCGATGTTGGGCGATGTGCTTGCTTCCGATTCTGCTGGTCATAACGGTCTCCTTGGTTGAACTATGCGCCGCGTCCTTGACAGGACGTCGACGCGAAAACGTGTGCAAAGGCTAGTTGCCGGTCGGGGCAATCTTGAGCGCCGCCGGGATCAACGTCGCCCAGCCAAGCTGGCGCCGGATTTCTTCTGGCGCCGGGGGCGGCTTCGGATCGCGCGAGCGGCGCGCGAGATATTCGCGCACCAGGTGCATGGCTGGATGCTTGACATCGTACATGGCAACCTCCGCTTCCTTGCTGCCCGGTGCAGACACAAGGCCCGCACCGGTCATGAAATTGGTGCCGATCCTCGAGGCGACCGGCTAACCTGTTGAGGTGTCGGATGGCTGCGAATTACTTCGCGCGTCCCTCACTCAGACAGGAGCATCTTAACGGCTGCACCCAATTTTCACCGTTAGATGCCGCACACTTTGGGCGTCAATACGGATGAGCTCGACAAACGCATGCAAAAAGGGGGCCGCAGCCCCCCCCCTCTTTTTGCCGCATGCAGCGATCAGAACTTGTAGCGCAGGTTCAGATAATACTGGCGACCGCTGACGTCGAGCTTTTGCTGCTCTTCTTCGCTGTAGCGATATTGCGCGCGTTTGGCGTTGGTCAGGTTGGTCGCGCTGAACGCGAGCTCCAGGTTGTCGGTGAAGTAGTAGTTGGCCGACAGCGCCAGCGTTGTCACTGCATCGGCGTAGGTCGGCGCGGTCGGCATCGCCACGCCGTTGATCACGGTCAGGCCCTGGCTGTTGGCCGTTGGCGCCGGCGCGGTCGTGCTGTTGACGTACTCGCCGCGGTAGTTTGCGACCAGGCGTGCCGACAGCTTGCGGTCTTCGTAGTACAGACCCAGGTTGCCGGTCCATTCGGACGCGCCCACCATCGGCCGGCCATCGTCGACCTTCGTCTTGGCGCGGCTGACGTTCGACGTGAAGCCGAAGTTGGTCTGGCCGAACGGCTGCTCGTACTGCAGCTCGATGCCATTGATCTTCGCGCCTTGCTGCGAGGCGGTGTTGATGAAGAAGGACTTGACGGTCTGGTCGCGCGGATCCTGCAGGTCGATCGTGGTGCTGCCCACGGCGCCCGTTTTCGGATAGCCATCGATCGACGAATGGAACACGCTCAGCGCGATGATCGAGCGCGGTGCGAAGTACCACGACCACGACAGGTCGACGTTGTCGGCCGTTTGCGGTTCGAGGTCGGGATTCGGGCCCGTCACGCGGCAGCCATTGGCGTCGCAACCGGGCGTGCCGAAGCCGCTGCCCAGCAGGTTGTAGTTCTGACGCCCGATCGTGCGGCTCGCGCCAAAGCGCGCCAGCATGTCGTTGCCCATGTCATAGCGCACGTTCAGGCTTGGCAGCCAATTGTCGAAAGTGCGCTTGGTCGGCGTCTTGTAATACAGGATACCGGCCAGTGGATTGAACGGCGTGCCATCGAAGAACGCGGTGGCGTCGCCGGCATCGGTGATCGCGCCCGGATAGGCGGCGCAGGTCACGGGCGCCTGGCCCGGTGCGACGCGCTGGCAGGCGCCAGCGGGAATCGGCGTGGCGATATTGGCTTTCACTTCAGTGCGCGAAAAGCGCACGCCGACGTTACCCGACCAGCGATCACGTTCCAGATTGGCCATCAGGTAGGCCGCGCTCTGGCGTTCCTGCATGTCGATCTCGGAACTCACGCGGCGTTCGAAGGCGTCGCTCGTGACCTTGGTGTTGGCCGCGATGTACTCCTTGATCGCTTCCGGCGTGTAGGTGAAACCGGTGTTGTCCCAGCCGGTCGGGCCATCCAGGCCATCGCCGAAGTCACCCGGGAATGCTTGCCAGCCGGTGGTTGGCGTCGGCGTATTCGACGTAACGCGGCCCGTGACCGGGTTGAGCGTGATGCCGTTGCGGAAGGCCGGGCCACGGCGCGCGCTGGTACGCTTGTGATCCGAGAAGCGCACGCCGCTTTCCAGCGACTGGAAGATGCCGCGGTCGACGCGGTATTCGGCGTCGAATTGCGCGCTCCATTCCTTGTCGACGGTGCGCACGCCCGAGGCGGCGCGGTCGACGATGGTGTAGCCGCTGCCGTCGGCGTTCAGGCCGGGCTGGTTGCCGCCGGCGTTCTGGTACTGGACGAACGGCGCGTCATGCAGGCTGCCGAGCGCGTACGAGATGCCGGTGCCGTAGCGGGCCAGCGTCAAGCCCTGGTCGAGTTCGGTCGTGCCCACGCCGCGCGTGCTCGAGAGCAGCGTCTTGATCGTGAGGTCGTCGTTGACACGGTACTTGGCGTCCAGGTCGAGGAACGAGCTCTCGGCCTTGGCGCCATCGCGGTAGAAGCCTTCCGAGTTGCCGACGTACTGCGGCGTGGTCCCGTCGGGGAACACGATGTCGGCGGCCTTCAGTACCTTGAGCTGGTTGCCATACACGGTGGTCTCGTTGACGATAACCGGATTGCGGATCTGCGCGAACACCTGCTGTCCGTTCGAACTGGTGTTGGCGGCGGTGGCCACGGTGCTGCCCAGCGGCGCGTTCTTCCCGAGCAGCATCGAGTAGATGGCGCTCGATGTCAGGCGGCCGTGATTGTCGGCATCCATGGACGAATGAAAGCCCGTGAGCGTCACGTCGAGATCGCGGTTCGGCTTGAATTGCAGCGACAGCATGCCGCCCTTGCGGTCGCGTACGGATTCGACGAACTCCGAGCTCATCGAGCCCGGCAGGCGCACGCCGTTCAGGTCTGCTGCCGTGTAACCGGTGCCGGCGAGCGATGCATCGGTGATGCCTTTCATGGTGCTGGTGTTGATCACGTCCCAGCCGCTGTTGGTGCCGTAAGCGAACCGCGAGACCGAATCGCGCCGCACGTAGCGCTTTTCGGCAAACAGCGCGGCCAGAACGCCGAAGGTGCCGGCCTCGTTCTTCCAGTTGACCGAGCCGTTCATGTCCGGTGCGTAGCGGCCTGGCAGATCGGCATAGCTGGCGCCGACGCTGATCACACCCGACAGGTTCTCCTTGGCCGACAAGGGCTTGCGCGTGGAGACGTTGATGGTGCCGGCCAGGCCGCCATCGACGATATTGGCCTGGGATGTCTTGTAGACGACCGCCTGCTGCAGCACGTGCGATGGCATCAGGGACAGGCTGGTCGAGCGCGAGCTCGAGCCCTGGTCGGCCACGTACCAGTCGGCGCTGCTGACGGCATGGCCATTGAAGATGATCAGCGACATGTCCGGGTTGGTGCCGCGCATCGACACCTTTTCGGCCTCGTCATAGTCGGTGCGCACGGCCACGCCGGCCAGGCGCTGCAGCGAATCGGCCAGGTTTTTGTCAGGCATCTTGCCGACGTCTTCGGCCGTGATGACCTCGACGTTGGCCGACGCATCGCGCTTGACCGCCAGCGACCGGGCCAGCGAGGCGCGAATGCCCGTCACTTCCACGGTCTGCATCGGCACTGCGGCTGGGGTCTCCTGGTCCTGCGCTTGCGCCTGCGCCAGCACTGGCAACGTGGCAAGGCTCCAGACGGCCATCGATACGGCCGCGGCAAGCGGCTTCTGCTTGAACATCATCTCTCTCCTGGGAAGGGTGCGATTCTTGGTAAAGTAAGGCAAATTTTTAAATGCTTGTGCCGAGTATTGATGATGGATTGCCATCATGAATAATCACTTGTGTTCGCTTTCGTATAACTGGGAGGAATGCATGTTTCCGGCGGGTCGCTCAGGTTATGGGTAGATGCGCAGAATTCATTATCCCCAACGCACACGCCGGATTAGCGTGATACTTTCCCTTCTCCCGAGATGACCGCCATGCGCCTTGCCTGCCTGCTTCTTGCCAGCGCCGTCCTGACCGGCTGCGCCAGCCCCCCTGCCGCCACGCCGCCGATTCCAGGTGCGCCACCGCCACCCACGCCGCTGGCGGCCCTGCTGGACAAGCCGATCTACAAGATGACGCCGTTCGAGACCGGCCAGTACATTCCGCACATGCAGAGCGCGCAGCCCGACCTGCGCAAGCGCATCGCCGCGATCGGCCGCCAGAACATCGGCCAGCCGTATTCGCTGAACCTGCTGGGCGAGTTCCCGTTCGAGATCCACGACAGCTTGCCGATGTACAGTCTCGAACAAAGCGATTGCGTCGTCTTTGCGGAACACACGTATGCGATGGCGCTGTCGCAATCATGGGAAGAGTTCTTCTGGATGCTGCAGCGGATCCGCTACCGCGACGGCGTGATCGGCGTGGCCACGCGCAACCATTACACCGAGCTGGACTGGAACGTGGCCAACCGCTGGCTGGTCACGGACATCAGCGCCGACCTGGCCGGCCCGAATGGCCCCGGCTACGACATGCGCGTCGACCGCGCGCGCTTCCTGCGTACGCGCCACAACACGGTGCGCGACATCCCCGTCGAAACGAGCCGCCAGACCTACGTGCCGAAAGACGGCGTGGGCGCCATCCTCGACGGGTTGCAGGAAGGCGACTTCGTCAACGTGATCTCGACCCGTAACGGCGAGTACTGGGCCTCGCACGTGGGCCTGGTGGTGCTGGGGCCAAACGGCGAGCGGCACTTCCTGCATTCGTCGGCGCCGAAGGTGCGCGAAGAAACGTTCGCGTCGTACATGGCGCGGGTGGCGGCACGCGAAGCGGACAACGCGCGCGCCGGCAAGCCGGGCCAGATGCTGGCCGGCTTCAAGTTCCTGCGCCTGAACGAGACGATCACGGTGCCGCCAATGGCGCCGCAGCCGCGGCCGGGCCGGCCGGGCGCGTAATACATTGCTTTGCGTTCCCGGCTTGCCGAGCCGGGAACGTTACCCTCCTCCACTTGAATCTTCATTCAAGATATAGGGAATTAGAAATTTAATTCCCTAATTCTATTTCTACTTCCCCCAAACCGTTTTAACCACGCTCGATCGCTACTATCCCTGAGCGCTGTTGAGTGACCTCAATCCCGCCATGCAGCCAGGATTGGATAATCAACTCGCAAATAACCGGCAATCAAATTCATGATGATTCGATCCGTATGTCGGAGTAATCAGCGCGCATTCTTTTGATGGTTTCTTGAATCAATTTCTTAGAGTGCAGAAGCTGGTTTTTCAAGCAACGAAGTGATTGCCATGGCTTCTCGATATGCCGTACTGCCTGGTGGCCTTTCGCGGAAGACATGGTGTCGAATTCAATCGTTTTTTCTTTCGGTAGAGTTATTTATTTTCGCATTTCTTTATTCGAATTCTCCCCCACCATGAGTCAGTTGATTCAAATTCTGTCATGCCGGCGTTGATTCAGGCAGAACAGGTGCAATAACACGCTGCTGCACCATCGGCCCAAGAAATTGCCGGTTTTATTCTTACCCGTATCTGCCACTGTCACTGTCGAGGAACCCATGCGAGACGATATCCAATCAGTTCACCTGGAGCAGCTGCTGACCCGGCTGCGTGAGCGCCACGCCGTAATTGGCATCATTGGCCTTGGCTACGTCGGGCTGCCACTCGCGCTGCGCTATGCGGCCGAAGGCTTTCACGTACTGGGGATCGACATCGACGCCGCCAAGGTCGACCAGCTCAACCGGGGCGAGAGCTACATCGCCCATATCAAGGGGCCGACAATCGCTGCGGCGCGCGCCGCCGGGCTGGTCGCCAGCAGCGACTTTTCGCGCGTGGTCGAAGCCGATGCGCTGATCATCTGCGTCCCCACGCCGCTCACCGCCCACCGCGAGCCCGATTTGTCGTACGTGATCGGCACCGTCGAGTCGCTGCTGCCCCATATGCGCCCCGGGCAGTTGCTGTCACTTGAAAGCACCACCTATCCCGGCACCACCGAAGAAGAACTCCGGCCCCGCCTGGAAGCGCGCGGCCTGCGCGTCGGCCACGATGTGTTCCTCGTGTTCTCGCCCGAACGCGAAGACCCCGGCAACCCCGACTACCACACCCGGACCATCCCCAAGATTTGCGGCGGCTCCACCGACGCCTGCCTGGAAGCCGGCCTGGCCCTGTACCGGCAGGCGATCGACACCGTTGTCCCGGTCAGCTCGACCCGCGCAGCCGAGTTGACCAAGCTGCTGGAAAACATTCACCGCGCCGTCAATATCGGGCTGGTCAACGAGATGAAAATCATCGCCGACCGCATGGACATCGACATCCACGAAGTCATCCGGGCCGCCGCCACCAAGCCGTTCGGCTTTACCGCCTATTATCCCGGCCCGGGCCTGGGCGGGCACTGCATCCCGATCGACCCGTTCTATCTCACCTGGAAGGCCCGCCAGTTCGGACTGCACACCCGTTTCATCGAACTGGCCGGCGAGATCAACAGCGACATGCCGGCCTGGGTGATCGCCAAGGTGGCCGACGCGCTGAACAGCCGCAGCCGCGCCGTCATGGGCAGCCGCATCCTGGTGCTGGGTATCGCCTACAAGAAAGACGTCGAAGACATGCGCGAGTCACCCTCGGTGGCACTGATGGAATTGCTGCGCGCGCGTGGCGCCGTGGTTGAGTATTCCGACCCCCATGTGCCGGTATTCCCGCGCATGCGCGAGCACCACTTCGACCTGTCCAGCGTCGAACTTACGCCGACGTCGCTCGCCTCGTATGACGTGGTGCTGCTGGCCACTGGCCACAGCGCCTTCGACTATGAACTCGTGCGCCAGAACGCCAGCCTGATCGTGGATACGCGCGGTGTGTTCCCGAACCGCTCGCCCAACGTCGTGCAGGCTTAAGGCCAGGGACAGCGCATGCAATCCATCGACCCGCGATCGCAGGACGAGACGGCGCGCAGCCTGATCAACAGCCGCATCCAGGCTGTTTTCAACCATGGCCAGCGCAACATGGGACCTGAAGTCGCCGAACTGGAGCAACGTCTGGCCGATTACACGGGCGCGCGCCATTGCGTCACCGCGTCGTCTGGCACCACGGCACTGGCGATCGCCCTGATGGCCATTGGCGTCGGGCCAGGTGACGACATCATCACCACGCCGTTTGCCGCCAGTGCAGCAGCCAAGGCGATCGTGCTGGTCGGCGCCAGGCCCGTGTTCGCCGACATCGATCGTTCCACGTGCACGCTCGATCCGCAGCTGATCGAACGAGCGATCACACCGGCCACGCGCGCGATCATCCCGGTCTCGCTGTACGGCCAGCCGCCCGAAATGGACGCCATCAATGGCGTCGCCGCCCGCCATGGGCTGGCCGTGGTCGAAGACGGCGCACAGAGTTTTGGCGCGACCTACCGCGGGCGCCAGAGTGGTAATCTGTCCACGATCGGCTGCACGAGCTTTTTCCCGACCAACCCTCTCGGTTGCTATGGCGATGGCGGCGCCCTGTTCACCAACGACGATGTGCTCGCCAGCGCGATGCGCGACATCCGCATGCACAGTCAGGCGCGGCGCCATGCGCATCACCGTTTTGGCCACGACGCGTGCATGGAGACGCTCCAATGCGCGATCGTGCTGGCCAGGCTGGAACGGTTCGATTGGGACATCAGGCAGCGCCGCCGCATCGCGGCTGCGTACGACGAGATGCTGCAGCCGCATTTGCCTGTCATTGGCTGCCGCTCCGACCGCACCAGCGCCTATGCGGGTTATGCCGTGCTGGTCGAGCAGCGCGAGCAGGTGCGCGCCATCCTGGAGCATGCCGGCGTCCCGACTGCCGTGCACTACCCGGTGCCGATCCACCGGCAACCTGCCTACGCCCGGCTGGCAGCAGATGCGTCGTGCCCCATCGCTGACGCGATGGCATCGTCCCTGTTGAGCTTGCCGATCGGCCCACACCTGGCGGCGGCAAATGTCCGTCATGTCGTCCAGTGTCTGCTGCACGCGACAGGGCCGCTGCAAGCGCGGGTGGTGGAATCGGCCGAGCTGCAAGAGTGACGCCATGGCGATCGGCCGGATGGCGTCAGCGCATCTCTTCGACGAGCTTGAGTCCCTCGGCAAAGCGCCAGATACGGCGGATCTCGATCACATCGAAGTTCGCGGCGACATTCGGCGGAAACGCAGCGTAGCGCGCGTTCAGGCGCACGAAGCGGCGCACGGCATCGTCCATGTCGGCGCGGCCGCTCGAACGCACGATGGTGATCTCGTCGATGCTGCCGTCACTGCGCAGCGAGACGCTCACCAGGGGATCGATGCGTACCTCGCGCAGCGACAGGCGCGCGCCGCCGAGCACCGCGTTGCGCTCGAGTTTCTGGCGCACGCTGTCAACGTACAAGCGCAGCGGCGCATCGCGCTCGCCGCCGTCGGCCACCACGCGGCGGTTGCCGGCCGGCCGGTCGCGCGGCAAGCCGGAGGCGTCCACATTCGGGATCGTCACCCCACGCAGCAACTCGCGTGCGCGATTGCCTGGCAGGCCAGCCATGGCGCCCGGCCCGGGTTGCATGCCCGCCCCGCTGCCCACGCCGACGCCAGCACCAGCGCCAATGCCGTCCGTGCGCGCGGCGGCAGCGCCGCCAGCGGCTGGTCCTGCGCCTTCCCCCGCAGCCGGTCCGGAAGCCTGCGCCTGCAAGCGCTGCGCTGCCTGACGGGCGGCTTCTTCGGCAGCGCCCCGTGTCAGCCGCTCGGCGTCCACACGCGCCTGCTCGGCCGCTTGCTGACGTGCGCGGTCCTCGGCGAGCCTGCGCTGCGCCAGGTCCTCGGCGCGCTTGCGTTCGGCGGCTTGTAGGCGAGCCTGTTCCTCGGCCAGCTTGTGCTGTGCCAGTTCCTCGGTGCGCTGGCGCTCGGCCGCCTCCTGCACCACGCGTTGCGCGGCATCTTCGGCGCGCTGGCGTGCTTGTAACTGCGCCTGCGCCAGGGCTTCCTGCGTTGCCGCTTCCTGCG